>NZ_AP039380.1:0-3344465 GCF_059728615.1 Glutamicibacter sp. St.4D3 | reverse complement strand
TAGCCCCCATCCACAACGTTATGCACAGATCTGGGGAAAAACTTGTCCTCAGAGGTGTGGAAACCTGCTTTTCGCGGGATGTCAAGGCGTTTCCAACGTCTGGATGACGTGCACGGATCGGAAAATGTGTGAAATTTCTTTCTCTCCGGGCCCGTAATCCACAGATATGGGATAGATTATTCACAGGCCTTCAGCTCGGGGCGGACCCCCAGAAGGCGGAATCGCGGCAATTTGACGTGCCGTGCAGATTTTTCTATCGTTATTCAGTCCTATGCGTGTGTTTTGTGCCCTGCTCAGATCATTAGAAGAGCCCACTGAACCTCGCATGCAATAAGTACGAGCGTCAGCCTGTTGTTTGCTAACCGGTAGTAACGGGCAAGTCGCATCCCTAGATCGTCTTGGAGAAATACCGTGAGCAAGCGGACTTACCAGCCCAACAACCGTCGTCGTGCCAAGAAGCACGGTTTCCGTCTTCGTATGCGTACCCGCGCGGGTCGTGCCATCCTGTCGGCACGCCGTTCCAAGGGCCGCAGCTCGCTGTCCGCATAAATTTGCGGCACAGCTTTTGGACACAAGGCGGGCACGGAAAATCATACGTTCCGTGTAGCTAGCCATGTTGCCAAAGAATCAGCGACTGCGACTATCGCAGGACCTTACAGCCACAGTACGTTCCGGTGTCCGAAGCGGGCGCCGGAACGTCGTGCTATATGCACGCCGCCAAGCGGACCCAGTAAGTGGGGATCGCATAGGATTTATCGTTTCAAAGGCTGTTGGCGTCGCCGTGAAGAGGAACTTGGCTAAACGCCGTTTACGAGCGATAGCCCGTGAGCTGCGTAGCGACGAGGGAAACCTTGACATCGTCGTACGGGCCCTTCCAGGCGCCGCGGAGCTGTCGTGGGATGAATTGCGCCAGCAGGTAGCGAGCGGTTGGTCCGCGATCGAGCACAAACTCGTGGACCGATGATGCGCAAGGAAAGCAAGGCCCGCACCGGTCCTGTTTGGTTCATCATCGATATTCCTCGAAATATCTTGATCGGGTTGCTGATCGCCTATCGAAAGCTGATTTCTCCGCTATATGGGGATGTGTGCCGATATTTCCCCAGCTGCTCTGCCTACGGCTTGGAAGCCGTGACCAAACATGGGGCAGTCAAAGGGACAGGGCTAACGGCCTGGCGCATATTGCGATGCAATCCTTTTAGCCATGGCGGAGTCGACCATGTACCTGAGAGCCGAAGAATTTGGCCCGACGGTAAACTGCCGAAGATCATAGTTTTGAATCACCCGGTGATTCCCGACGATGAAGATGATGCCGCACCGCGCGGACACAAGGAGCCTGACCGGTAATGAACTTCTTAGACACGATACTGACTCCGTTCACATACGTGGTCTCGTGGATTCTGTGGGCTTTCCACGAGCTCTTTACGCGCATAGGCATGAATCCGGACTCCGGTGTCACCTGGACACTGTCGATCATGTTCCTGGTGCTGTTGATTCGTAGCGCGCTAATTCCTGTTTTCGTCAAGCAGATCAAGGCGCAACGCGCCATGCAAGCCCTGCAGCCGGACCTACGCAAGCTTCAGGCGAAGTACAAGGGCAAGACGGACCAGATGTCGCGTCAGGCTATGGTTCAGGAACAGCAGGCGCTGTTCAAGAAGCACAAGACCAACCCACTTTCATCTTGTCTGCCGCTACTGGTGCAGATGCCGTTCTTCTTCGCCCTGTTCCGCGTGCTCAATACCGCTTCACGGGCCAGCAGCGAAGGACGTTCGGTGGGCGCGCTAAACGCCGACCACATCCGCAGCTTCGACCAGTCCACCATCTTCGGTGCTCCGTTGTCGGAAACGTTCCTCGGGACCATCAATTCCGGTGCGGTGAACCCCGCTGTTATCGTGGTCGCGATCATCATGATCCTGGCCATGACCGCTTCCCAGTTCATTACCCAGCGTCAGCTGATGACTAAGAACATGACGAAGGAAGCCCTCGAGGGCCCATTCATGCAGCAGCAGAAGATGATGCTGTACATTCTTCCGCTGGTCTTCGGCATTGGTGGCATCAACTTCCCCATCGGTGTACTGATCTACTGGACCGCCTCCAACCTTTGGACCCTGGGCCAGCAATTCTGGGTCATCCGCAACAACCCCACCCCGGGTTCGGAAGCAGAACGTGAGCTGAACGCCCGTCGCGCTGCCAAGGGGCTGCCTCCAGTGGGGCAGAAGAAGACCGAAGAGGCAGAGCCCGTGGTGGAGCCCAAGGGCCAGCGCGTGCAGCCCCAGCGCAAGAATCGTAGGAAGAAGAAGTAGGCATGACTGCAACCGAGAATCCTGAAGTGTCACAGGGCGAAGAAGCCGTAGAAGAGCATGTTGTAGATGTTGCCGATGAAGGCGATGTCGCAGCCGATTACCTCGAGGAACTGCTGGACATTGCAGACCTTGACGGCGATATTGACATTGAAGTTCGTGGCGGCCGTACCTACATTTCCGTGGTCGCTGACGAACAGAGTTCTGATCTGGCCGGGCTGATCGGCAAGGACGGCGAGGTGCTCGACGCGTTACAAGAGCTAACCCGGCTTGCGGTCCTGAACGTCACAGGGGAGCGTTCTCGGCTGGTATTGGATATTGCCGGCCACCGCGCGGCGCGTACTGAGAAACTGCGTCAGATCGCCGAGGAAGCGATCGAGCGGGTACAGGAATCGGGTGAGCCGTTCCATCTGGAACCGATGAGCGCGTATGAGCGTAAACTCGTGCACGACATCATCGCGGATGCTGGGCTACATTCAGAGTCCGAAGGTGAAGCCTCGCGTCGACACATCGTTGTCACCACACTCTAGTAAATGAGAGCCCACCTTCGGGTGGGCTCTTTTGTCTCAGGGAGAATACCGAAATGACCCAAGACCTCAGCATGACGGCGGAAGAGAATGCAGCCGCGGAAGCGATCTTCGGCGACCGACTGGAACTGGCTCGGCGCTACGTGGAACACCTGGCCACTTCAGGCATCGAGCGGGGCCTTTTAGGTCCGCGTGAGGTGCCACGTCTTTGGTCTCGACACGTGTTGAATTGTGCCGTTATTGAGTCCCTGATGCTCTCTGACGCGCAGGTGGCTGACGTAGGCAGCGGTGCCGGCCTTCCCGGCCTTTGTCTGGCTATTGCACGTTCAGATCTCCAACTAACCCTTATTGAACCCTTAGAGCGTCGTTGCATCTGGCTGACTGAGGTTATTGACGATCTGGGCCTTGAGAACGTAGTAGTGATGCGCGGGCGCGCGGAACAGATGTTGGATGCCGTAGATGCGGACTATGTTACTGCGCGGGCTGTATCCGCTCTGAGTAACTTGGCAGGACTAACTATTCCTCTGCTGCACGGCAAGGGGGAGCTGCTAGCCATTAAGGGACGGTCTGCTGCCGAAGAGGTCGCAAAGGCCGCGAAGGTCATTCGCAAGCTGGGTGGAACTCACACGGAGGTCCTCACCGTCGGTGAGCGCCTACTGGAGGACCCGACTACGGTGGTTCGAATCAAGGTTGGCTAGCCCATACGGGCTAACCTAGATGTGTAGGCGAGGGTTTTGCTCGTATCATCGAAACCATCGAGCTAAAACAACGTTCTTAATTTGTTTAATTTGTTTCACGTGAAACACGTGCGGCGGAGTGGCAACAACTGCGCTGATTCACGGTAAGGAGTGCCGCCCTTGACCAAGGGAAAGAATTCGTCGAGTAACGTCTTCGACATCAACGATGCGTCTTCCCCACTTGCGAGTCAATTGGCCAGCGAACATCGTCGACGCGAAGCGCTATCGGAGAAGGTGGTACCTATGCCCGAGAAGACTCGATACTTCACGATTTCCAATCAGAAGGGCGGCGTAGGCAAGACGACCACTACCGTCAATCTCGCCGCTGCCCTGGCCAAGAGCGGGCTTAACGTGCTGGTGATCGATATTGATCCACAGGGCAACGCATCGACGGCTCTAGGGATCGAGCATCATTCCGAAGTCGACAGCATTTACGACGTTCTGATCAACGATCTTCCGTTGAATGAAGTCGTGGCGACCTGCCCGGATCTGCCGTCGCTTCAAGTTGCTCCTGCAACGATTCACTTGGCCGGCGCAGAAATAGAACTTGTCTCGGTTGTCGCCAGAGAGCAGCGGCTACAGAAGGCTTTGGACGCCTACGCACGATGGCGTCAACGTGAGGGCCTTCCTCGACTGGACTATGTGTTTATCGACTGTCCGCCAAGTTTGGGTCTGCTGACAGTCAATGCCTTTGTAGCCGCTCGAGAGGTCCTAATCCCGATCCAGTGTGAGTACTACGCTTTGGAAGGTCTAAGCCAGCTATTGAAGAACATCGAGATGATTCAGACGCATCTCAATTCGAAGCTTTCGGTGTCGACAATCCTGCTGACCATGTACGACGGACGAACCAACCTCGCCGCCCAAGTGGCCACCGAGGTCCGGGAGCACTTCCCTGAGCAAGTCCTGAAGGCTGTTATTCCAAGAAGCGTGCGAATCTCGGAGGCTCCAAGCTACCAGCAGACCGTCATTACTTACGATCCAAATTCCACAGGCGCTCTCTCGTATCTGGAAGCAGCGGTGGAAATTGCGGAACGGGGCGAACCTAAATAATGGGTTCCAACTCTGACGCGAATCATAAGAACAACCTCTGTCAGTTGGCTCTGGAGTACCGATCATAGTGCGACCTGCAGGTTCTAAGGCATGACCGCAGGCTCACCGGCAGAGGTACGTTGCAGGAAGTTTCTAAGCGTTTTGATGCACATTCAGCATTAGACTAGGTATGGGTTGAGTGTCTTGATGAAAGGGCGGGCCATCAATGGCTGAGAAAAAACGGGGATTGGGACGGGGTCTTGGTGCGTTGATCTCCAGTTCCCCGGCCGTTGCGGCTGAGGAGAACGACTCTGTTTCACGTGAAACAACCACGCACGAAACTATTGCTGCCGACAACGCTAAGTCTAAATCCGGACGTCCCGTAGATATGTTCTTTGAGCCCGGGCGAAAGACCAATACGGGCGACGCCGGAGTACCAGGTACCAAAAAGCCGATCAAACGTGGTCGTGCAACGATGCCGGATCTATCCTCCAGCGTGAAGCCGAGATCGTCTTCGGAGGATGCGTCAAAGCCGTCGAAGCCGTCCAAGCCAGAGCCTCAGCTCAGCGAGCCTACTATTGAGGTGGATTCAGAGCAACTGGTAGAAGTTCCAGGCGCACGGTTTGCGGAAGTTGACGTTAAGGATATCCATCCGAACCGCAAGCAACCGCGATCTAATTTTGACGAAGAGCAGATGGATGAGCTGATACATTCCATTCGCGAGATTGGGCTCCTTCAGCCAATTGTCATTAGGCCTTCACGCGAAGATGGACGTGAACCCTACGAGCTTGTCATGGGTGAACGCCGTTGGCGCGCTACCCAAGCGGCGGGACTGAACAAGATCCCGGCGATCATTCGAGATACCCAGGATACGGACTTACTTCGGGATGCTCTGCTTGAGAATCTCCACCGGTCTGAGCTGAATCCCTTGGAAGAAGCAGCTGCCTACCAACAGCTTCTCCAGGAATTCGATTGCACTCAAGAGGTTCTTTCGTCACGCATCGGTCGTTCTCGCTCACAAATCTCGAATACGATCCGCCTTATGAAGTTGCCTCCACTCGTCCAGCGTCGTGTAGCAGCTGGAGTACTGTCAGCGGGGCATGCTCGTGCCCTTCTGGGACTGTCCAATAGTGAGGCGATTGAGCAGCTGGCACAACGGGTGATTAGTGAAGGTCTTTCCGTACGCGCCACTGAAGAAGCCGTGGCGCTTAGCGATGACAAGCCGACCTCCAAGAGGCCTTCCAAGCCCCGTGAAACCGCTAGGAATGAAAGACTTGATTTCATAGCTTCATCACTGGCGGACCGCCTTGATACTAACGTGAAGATTGCCTTAGGCGCCCGAAAGGGAAAGGTCAGCATCGAATTCGCCTCCGTGGAAGACTTGAATCGCATCATGACAGTACTTGCACCGGAGATCAAGGACTAATAGGACAAGCAAAGGACGGGTGGTTTCACGTGAAACCACCCGTCCTTTCTCGTCTGCAGGGGAGCAAGACTGTATAGGCCGGACGACTTTCCGGCTTACCCGACAAATGCGGGCCGACGTTGTATTCGCCATAAGCTTCTAATGCGCCGGAGATGAACGCGGGGTGTTCCTGTCCTTGAGATCCTAAAGATAGCGAGCATCTCGCTCCACGAAACGAGGAGCGTAAACGTGTTGATCCCCAAGTTCTCAAACTGAGAGGTAGCAGCATGACAGAATGAGGGTGAAGAATTTCCAAGAATAGCGCTGATCGCCGCTCTACTGCTGGCTGGAGAGAAGTAGGTCGCTCCGGAACATCTACCGTACTCACGAATTGGTTTAATGGTGCGTTGATTTCTGTTTCACGTGAAACTTCGTCCATTGCTACCCGACATCCAAGGCCGGTTGTACCTACCCCAATCACGGTGAACAGTGTCAAGTCATGGAGGTGCGTTGTGGATAACGCATCTTCATCCTCTCAACTTCACGATTATAGACTCCTACCGATTTCGCGTTCTTCGGCTCTTGGAACCGCTGGCGTTTGGCGGGTTCCCGGTAATGCAGGAGTAGATAAGCCAGGGAACTGACGTTAGTACGTTTTTCGCCTAGTGATGGGTATCCATAGCAGTCCGGCGCGTAGTTGGGCACCAGGAATTGAGACATCAGCGCAATAAGTCCAAACATCGCTAGTACATCTTCCGTTGCCCGAGTGCGAAGCGTACTTCTCAGGGGTTTATCTACAAGCATGGGGAATTTCCATCAACCGGTGCACTATAACGCAGGAGAACTCAGCCTAGCCAGATTCCAATCTCGGACAACCCGCTGTGCCGCTGCATATTTGTCTGGCTGTTCCACGAGTACGATCCGGCGCTATCGGTAGCAAGAACGTATGGATTCGTGGGGCATACCCACTAGTCACTTGAACGCGCGAGCGTAGCACTTCTTGCTGACTACGCGGCCAGTGCCGACGAGGCCTGTACGCGCGAGGGAATGAACCTTTGATAACGACGCTGATATCGATGGCAGGCCACCTCTCTCCATGCTCTGAAACCCCTACACGTGTACCGTTCGCGCTACTCTCGATTCCTCTGGGATCCGGAAGATCGTACAGTGACTGCCCACCACGAATAGCGTAGGCAACGGTGCGAAGTTTGCTCCTTATGGACTTCAGTTTCCCAATAGGGCTCGTAGCCGAAATTCGATTTGTTCGCTGATGAAGGTCGCCTACTCAACCGAGGAGTGGCCGGCTCCGCGCTTCAGCGGAAGATTGTAGTTTTCGACGGTTTCACGTGAAACGGAGAATGGAACTCCCAACTTGCGGTAGAAAGGAGAATATGTGGAGCCGAGATAGAACCTGCGGCCTATATTCATGCAGTCCAATCTGCGTCCTGCGGCGATCCTGCAGCTATTCGGGCTACTTCTGCAAGGATGCTTGCCTCGGCAGCAAACGCCCTAGATATTGTGGTTCCGCTGTCGACCGGCCCGGGCATCTTCCGGATCCACCGACCGGCCGTCTTTCCAGGCGCATAAGATGCATCCCCGACCATTGTTCCACGTGCAGCGTTCTCCGTAAACGAAGTGTAGATACGATGGAGGAGCTTCAGCCGTCGGATCCTCGAGGGCCTCTGTTCGTTTCTGAGGCTTCAGATCTACTCGGCACACCCAACCCCCTGAGGAGAGCTGTACGGCCCTCAGCGAGGTTCCTGTGGCCGCTGACCTAGAGTATTGCAGCCCAATGCTGAGCATAATCTTCGGAGCAGGCCAAGCAGCACCTACGGAAGGGCTCATTGACAACTCGGCAAGTCGCGAGGGGTTATGTTTCTAATTATTCGAAGGGGAGGGGCCGGATCCTAGGTTGTGGTTGCACTAGAAGCATTTGCTGCGTCCTCTGGCTGCCAGCCACGCAATGACCTCGCAAGGGGCTTGTAGTGGATAGTGACGCACCGGAGTACGTCCAACGACAATGAGTTTCGCGACGCCGTTGTCTCCTCTTGAAGACCGGCGGGAACCGGGATCATGGTTACTGATGTAGGGGCACTCTAAGCCCCCTAACAGGGCGTCTAAGGCCACTGACTCCAACGCCGGAAGTTCGATTCAGCGTGGAGTTTTGGGCTCGCAAACCTGACCTGTACCTAGCGAAACCGTTCGTGTGGAAAATAGAGGGGTGCAGCGAAGAGGGCACGCGAGGTTTTGATACTACAGCTCTAAGTTCAAACTTTGTACAAACAGTAAATCGCAAAGTTTCACGTGAAACGGTTGGCGATCCTTTCTGGCGGCATAGCTAATATCGCCTAACCGCTATGAGCTTTGAGCTGTCTCAGAGCTGGAGGCCTGAATACACCTTAGGCAATTCCCTTCGAGAGACACCAACGCCAGAGGTGACTCTAGCTTTCTCGTGTCGTTCGCTTTGCCGGGCTCATCGAGTAAAGCGTTCGGGCAGCTGTGCGTGTTGCGGACGAAGCACTAGCAACACAGAAAGTGTAGGCATTTCCTAAAGTAGGGGAGTAGGGATCGGTGGGCGTTGAAGTAGTCATTACCCAATTCGCGGCACTACTGCGGGATGCTTGTGGGTAGAAGCATTGAAAAACCGGGATGAGACTAGTCGCAGATCGGTATCGAAGGTATTCGAAATTCAGGGATAGACCTTCTCTTCGGGGGCAGCTGGGTCATGAAGACCGGCAACTTTCCCGGTCGGTGATTTTGCTCCTCCATTTGGAACAGAGGAAACATTATCGACGTTGGGTCCGCTATCGAAAACACGCTATTTTTGTGACATACCTGGGTTTTCAGGACCGGTGGAACTCCACGGAGGACCGGCGCGTGGCAAGGTTCAGAGAATGTAAATCCTCAATAGTCGAACTTTTCGAATACGCGTGCAGGATGCTCTCACAACATTGCACGCAATCGCAGAAGTGGCTGCGACTTTGAGTGTCTTCTCTTGAGATAGAGCAACCAAAAGGCTCGAAAGAGTGTAGCCGCAGTAAGGCGAGCCCGTGTCACTGGAATCGACTTTCCAGTCTTTGGCCCCGCGCCTTTTTTGTCACCGGAACCACCATTGTCCTACCTGATGATCCTGCGCATTACGCATTACGTGTTTCCCCGCGGTTCTATTAGCTCCAGATGGCCGGTACCACATGTCCGTTAGCAAACGAACGGAGCATTGAGCCCGCTGCGACTATAGCTTGTGGATAGGTGTACCCGTGTTCCAGCTGGCCACAACAACGGTTGAACGCACCTCGCGGCTTAATGGGCTCTTCGCAATCGAGGGTGTAGGGCAGCATTGCCGTTGATCTGATTTCTGGGCGTGTCGCAGGGCAGTAAAAAGTCGAGGTCTTCACAAGAATGGAAGTTCCTACACAACCTTCTTGAAAGACCTCGACGTTGTCCCATACTACCTTTACCGCCCCGGATCTGACCACGTTCTGCCGCCTGGACGAGCTGGGCCTGACAGCCTGCGGTCAGCGGTTGTTGCCTGAACGTGCCGAGATCCTGTGCAAGGTCACCGAGGCGGATCCGTGGTGCCGTAACTGCGGGCAGCCGGGAACGTCTCGTGGCACCGTGGTGCGCCGGCTGGCGCATGAGCCAGTCGGCTGGCGGCCGACCACGCTGGTGATCCGGGTGCGCCGGTACCGGTGTGCTGACTGCGGTACTGTGTGGCGTCAGGACACTAGCCAGGCTGCCGAGCCCCGGGCGAAGATTTCTCGTGGCGGGTTGGGTTGGGCGCTGGCCGGGATCGTGTGTCAGCACTTGTCCATGGCCCGGGTTGCTGAGGGGTTGGGCGTGTCCTGGAATACCGCTAATGACGCGGTGTTGGGTCAGGGGCAACGGGTGCTGATCAACAAGCCTGAACGGTTCAACGGGGTGAAAGTCATTGGGGTGGATGAGCACGTATGGCGCCACACCCGTGCTGGAGGCAAGTACGTCACCGTGATTATTGACCTGACTCCGGTCACCGAAGGTGCTGGCCCGGCCCGGCTGTTGGATATGGTGCAAGGCCGCTCCAAGGCCGTGTTCAAGTCCTGGCTCGCGAACCGGCCCCAAGAATGGCGGGACGGGATTGAAGTGGTGGCCATGGACGGGTTCAGTGGCTTCAAAACCGCAGCTGCCGAGGAACTCCCGGACGCGGTAGAAGTGATGGATCCCTTCCATGTGGTGCGCCTTGCTGCCGAAGCGTTGGATAAGTGCCGTCAACGGGTGCAGCAAGACACCCGTGGTCACCGCGGCCGCAAGGGTGATCCGCTCTATGCGGCGCGTCGCACGCTATTGACCGGGGATGGTTTGCTTACTGAGAAGCAGATTGAACGGCTTGATGCCTTATTTGATGATCAGCAGCATGAGCCAGTGCAATTCACCTGGAACATCTATCAGCGCATCGTGGACGCGTACCGGCAAAAGGAGAAGAGTATCGGCAAGTGGTCGATGGAGCAGGTCATAGAGCTGATCAAAGCAAAAATTCCTACCGGGCTGCCCGAACTGGCGTCCCTGGGCCGCACCCTGAAACGCCGGGCCGGGGATATCCTGGCTTACTTTGACCGGGCAGGCACCTCGAACGGGCCCACCGAAGCGATCAACGGCAGGTTGGAACACCTGCGCGGTAGTGCTCTGGGGTTCCGGAGCCTAGCGAATTATATTGCTCGTTCACTTTTGGAATCCGGCGGGTTCAGACCCGTTTTACACCCTGGATTGTGAAGAGCCGCTTAATGCCGTCAATTACAGTACGAGTATCCAAGAACTCCGGCCGCGATTGCGTTGAGGATGATGGGGGGAACGGGAAGCGCTCTAGCCCGGGGCTACGTTTAGAAGGCTGCTTTCCGGAAGCTTGATGATCGCGGGATCATCCCTCTTGACCCCACTACGCAGACTCTTTGAAATCGCACCGTGTGCGGTAGAACAGCAAAATTGCACGAAACGCAAAATTCTGGCGACAGCATAGTGGTCATTGAGTAGGAGTACCCAGTAGCCGTCAAGTGATGGACCAGCTCTGATAGCTATTTCCATCATGGCTCGTGGACGTCACTCGTATTGAACGGTGGCGGGAGACGTCATTGCTAGATTTGCGAAGAAGCACGCGGCGCGCAGAAAGCGAAGGAAAGACAGCAATCATTCTTCACAGTGCCATCAGCCGAATGCGGCGTGCATCTCGGGCATGATCCTTCGGGATTATCAGTCGAGGACTGGTAACAGAAAAAACAACACAAGATATTTGATTTCAAACGTCGATTATTCCAGAGCCTTTGATCCGCTAATCGTCCGACGACAGGGGTTATTCTCCGGTAGAAAAAGACCACTAAGGGTGGCGGATCACTGATCCGCCACCCTTAGTGGTCGATACTTCGTTCTTCACTACCTAGAGGTAGGCAGCGAATTCCTTCTCGAGAACAGGCTTCGGCTTGGCGCCAATCGACGTAGCGACGTGTTCACCGTCCTTGAAAACGTAGACAGCAGGAATACTGGTGATTCCGTACTTTGCTGCGATGCCCTGGTTTTCGTCGACGTTGATCTTGACGACGTCTACCTTGTCGGCGTGCTCGACGGCAATCTGATCAAGAATGGGGCTCAGCTGTCGGCAGGGGCCACACCATTCTGCCCAGAAATCAACGATTACCGGCTTACTTGCTTCCAGCACGTCCGCCTGGAAGCTTGCTTCGGTGACATCCTTTGCGTTGCTCATGAGAGACAACCACCTTTCTGTAGAGCTTAATTCGTCGCCTGTACGGGGGTTTTTAGATCCGCCAGGAAGTGTTCAACGTCGATTGCGGCTGCGCATCCAGAACCTGCGGCGGTGATCGCTTGCCGGTACCGAGCGTCGATGACATCGCCGGCGGCAAATACGCCCTTCAACGAGGTTTGAGAAGTGCGTCCGTCAACAGCGATAGTGCCCTCTGCAGTCAGCTCGAGCTGATTCTTTACCAGCTCGGTGCGTGGATCGTTGCCGATAGCGACGAAAACGCCCGTGACGGGCAGAGTCTTCTCTTCACCGGTGCTACGGTTCTTTACGCGCAGGCCGGCGACCTTTTCAGCACCCTCGATCCCGACAACCTCAGAGTCCCAAACGAACTCGATCTTCTCGTGGGCCATGGCGCGGTCTGCCATAATTTTCGAGGCCCGTAGTTCGTTTCTCCGGTGCACCACGTACACCTTCGAGGCAAACTTGGTCAGGAAGAGTGCTTCTTCCATCGCCGAATCTCCGCCGCCAACAACTGCAATTTGCTGATCACGGAAGAAGAACCCATCACAGGTTGCACACCAGGAGACACCCTTGCCGGACAGACGCTTCTCATCTTCCAGGCCAAGCTCGCGGTACGCTGACCCGGTCGAAACAATAACGGAGTGCGCGGTGAAGACGGTGCCGTCGTTGACGGTGACCTTCTTGATGTCTCCGGTGAGATCCACATGCGTCACGTCATCGAAGAGTACTTCAGCGCCAAAGCGCTCGGCTTGCTGCTGCAGATTGTCCATAAGGTCGGGTCCCATGATGCCCTGTGGGAAACCAGGAAAGTTTTCCACGTCGGTGGTGTTCATCAGTTCTCCACCAGCGGTTACGGAACCGGCAATGACCAGTGGATTCAGGTTCGCGCGCGCAGTGTAAATTGCTGACGTGTAGCCCGCTGGACCGGAACCGACGATGATGACATCGCGGATTTCATCATTCTGTGTTGAAGCCACGGGGGAGGGACCCTTTCATTTCATGTAAATGCGAAGTGCATAGTGCGGTTAGACCTCACTATGCACCTCAACGTTTGATAACGGTGAAAAATTCCGTCAGTGTTACTTGGCCGAGAACTCACCAATCTGCAGCCCAAAGGGACGAGATGCATTCGCGCCAGAAGCGCGACGCGGCAGTTCAGTAACGTTCAAGAAGACGTATTGGCCCGTGGCTTGCTCTTCATTCACTGGAACAGTCAGCGACGGGCCCGTGAATGAGCCGTTGGCCACGGAGTTTGCTTCGCCCAGGTCTTCGCTGTCACCAATCAGAATCTGGTAGCTGCCTCCAGAGGCGTTGAGGCCGTCAAGCTGAACTTCGCTGATCTTCGACTCATCTTCCAGCTCGAGGATAAACACCATGTTGGAGGCAAAACCGCCGAAGTTCGCGGTGGTATACGAGTAGGTGTTGTAAACACTGGCAGGATTACCGTCGATCATCTTGGACAGAGTGTCATCGGTTTCAGCGTTCAGCTTCTGGTTCCCTGGCACCAGCCGGGAAACATCAGCAATTTCCGGGGCAGGCAACGGGGACTCGGTGTCCGAAGGGGACTCCTCATTCGGCTCGGCGGGCTGCTCCTGAGTTTCGTTCGGCGGCGTCTGAGCTACGGGCTCATCGCCTCCACCGCGGCCGAGGAAGTTAAACGCGAAAACTACCCCAATGACGAGTACAGCGATCAGCACGGCGCCCACCAACAGGCGAGCTCCCTTGCTGCTGTTTTCGTTGTTCTCTTCCGGATTTTCGTAATCTGCGTTGGAGGCAGGAACGTTCTTGGCTGCGGCGGGGAAGGTTTTGGCCTTCGAGCCATTGCCGGATGCGGCTGCTGCGGCAGCAGCAACCCCGCCGGCACCGGCGGCCCCCGCAGCCCCACTGGCCTTTTGAGAGCCAGTTGGCTTATCCCCGCGGGGTTCTTTCTTAGGAGACTCGGATGCTGCAGCTGCCGCTGACGTCGCCCCTGCGGCAGCAGGCTTCTTTTTGTCCTTGGAAGACTTTGGTTCCTTGCCCTTGGAAAGCTCGGCCGAAGACAACGCCGCCGTGGCGGTGACATTCGGCTCGTCGTCCTCAAGACGGGTGACTTTTGCCTTGTCGGCAGGCTTGGCGCCCCCTTCCGAGCCCTTAATCGGCGCAACCGGTGTGGTGCTTGGAGAAGACGTCTCCTGCGGAGCCGTCTTCGGGTCGACATCATCACCCTCTGCAGCAGGCAGTGATTGCTCATCACCCTCAGGGGACGCATTCTTGCGCCCGAACCGGTTCTTCAGACCGCTGAATCCACTGCTGAGAGCGTTTCCGATACGGCCCTGCTCTTCCGGCTCCTCCTCATAGCGGAGGTGCTCGTAGTAGGCGTCGTCATCCTCGTAGGTCTGCGGTACTGCCTGACGAGATTCACCGAAAATTTCGGTGCCCAGAGTATCTGTGAAAAACGGCTCGACATAAGGAGCGTCGCGCTCAACCACCAAGTCGAGCAAGTCCGCCGAATTAGCCAGATTGGCTACGAGATAAGTTTGATTGGCGTCCGTAACGCCAAGGTCGAGGACCTGGACCTCAGCGGAACGCTCGTCCATCGCGATTTCGCGCGCGCTGCTGGCCAGCTGTGAGGAATTGTCCGTCGACGCAACGAGAATACTGACGGATCTGTTCAGCACCTGGTCAATGCCTTCGAGGACAAGGTCTCCTTCGGCGGAGGTCAAGACAAATTCGGTGACCTGGTAGCGACCGCCGAGGACGGACCCGACATCGATGGACTGCGACACGTGCATCTCCAAGGGTTGGTTGAGCATTCAGGCGGATTCCCCGCCATCCCTCATGTTACCTGCGATACGACGGGATATGTGGGTGATTTGGCTAGAGTCACGTGGCCGTCGAAGACGCTGTTTTTCTGTAGATTCCGTGCCGGCGTTCTCCGGGGCGATTCACCTGTGAACCCTGTTGGCTAACCACCGGTGACATAGCGGGTCAGCACCTCGCGCGCGAGGTCGGCAATGCGCCGCTCGTTGGGAAAAGACAGCCTCTTGCCCAATGCGTTCAGGGGAACCCAATCGACGTCCACGGCTTCATGGTCCGGATCGTTTTCGATGGTCAACTCGCCACCTGTGGCCTCGAGCAGGAAGTGGTGCACCGTTTTGTGGACCCGGTAGTTGGTGACGGTAAACCAGTAGTCCACGGATCCCAGGGGCGCGAGAATCCGACCGGCAATTCCGGTCTCTTCCTCGATCTCCCGGATCGCGGCTTCCTCATTGGTCTCTTCGCCCTCCGGGTGGCCCTTGGGAAGACACCACTCGAGCCGCCCGCCTCGGTTGTACCGGGCGATGATTGCTACGGGGAAGGAGGAATCATCGAAATCGATCACGATACCGCCGGAGGAAACCTCCTCGACGGTGGGCAGCTGTTGGTGCCCTCCAGCCGCGTGCGCATGCGCCATTGACGCTGTCAATGGCGTGCGCTTAGGTGCGGACGGGATCGGACGGTTCATGAAACCACTGTATCGACAAAACGCCTAACATTCCGTTAACAACGTGACGCGGAGAGTTTTGTCGCAGTGAATACCACCGAGTACGTGCACACGGGGCCGGGAAATCTGGCACCCTTAAAGGACTATGTACGAACTTCCTTCCCACGCAGTGCTGCGCCAGATTCTTCCCGCGGTCATTTTCGAGTTGGCTGACCGCTTCGTCGCAGCTGGATTCGAGCTGTCGCTGGTCGGTGGACCGGTCCGTGATCTCTACCTTGGACGCGTCTCACCTGACCTGGATTTCACGACCAACGCGCTGCCGGATCAGACCCTGAGCGTCATTGAGGGTTGGGCGGACGCAACGTGGGATGTGGGCCGTGACTTCGGAACCATCGCGCTGCGTAAGGGCAGGGACACCATTGAAGTCACGACTTACCGCGCGGATGCCTATGACAAGGATTCTCGCAAGCCGGTCGTGGCCTTTGGCGATAATCTGCGAGACGATCTGTTCCGGCGCGATTTCACCATGAATGCCATGGCACTGCGTTTGCCGCAGCTGGAACTCATCGATCCCTTTGACGGAGTCGCCTCCCTGAATGAGGGGCTGATTCGTACGCCTGGATCTCCGGAAGTCTCTTTTTCCGATGATCCACTGCGGATGATGCGGGCTGCGCGCTTCACCTCGCAGCTGCGAATGAACGTTGCACCGGAGGTTCGCAAGGCCATGCGGCACATGGCTGACCGGCTCGAGATCATTTCGGCTGAGCGAATCCGCGATGAGCTGGTCAAACTCATCAATGGCGCGGACCCGCGATCGGGTATCGATTTGCTGGTGCAAACCGGGCTGGCCGACATCATGCTGCCCGAGGTTCCGGCGTTACGTCTGGAGATCGACGAGCACCACCGGCACAAGGATGTCTACCAGCATTCACTGACCGTGCTGGAGCAGGCGATTGATCACGAGACCGATGCCGACGGAGCGGTTCCGAAACCCGATTTTGTGCTGCGCTTCGCTGCCCTGATGCACGACATTGGCAAGCCGGCGACACGGAAATTCGAGAGCAACGGCTCGGTCAGTTTCCGTCACCATGACGTGGTGGGCTCCAAGTTGGTCAAGCAGCGGATGCGTGCCCTGCGTTTCGACAAGGAAACGATCAAGGCCGTTGCCCGTCTGGTTGAACTGCATATGCGTTTCTACGGTTACGGGGAAGCCGGCTGGACAGATTCCGCGGTACGTAGGTACGTGACAGATGCAGGTCCCCAGCTCGAGCGTCTGCACCGCCTGACCCGCTCGGACGTTACGACGCGCAACCGCCGCAAGGCCGATCGCCTATCGTTCGCCTACGACGACCTGGAAACCCGGATCCAGCAGATTGCTGAGCAGGAGGAGCTGAATTCCATTCGGCCCGACCTTGACGGCGAGCAGATCATGAAGCTACTGGGGATCTCTCCGGGGCCCGTAGTGGGACGTGCGTATAAGTTCCTGTTGAACATGCGCCTTGACGAAGGCCCCTTGGGGGAGGACAAGGCCGGAGAACGCCTCCTGCAGTGGTGGGCCGAGCAGCCCGAGTCGCGGGACTAAGCCGCGCACATTGCGGGTTTGCCGCCCTCCTGCGCGCTGCCGTGTGGTGATTGCAGGACGGCGGCTGTTTGTGCTTTCCGTGACGGTAGGACTTGCCCGAAGGCTTCCCGGGTGACTGCCGTGGCTATGTATTGGTAGCTGCAGCCGCCTTCTGCTTCTGGGACAGCAGCCTTCACACGTCCGGCGGCACCGCGTGGCCCGTGAAGCCGAAGAATCTTTAAAGTATTTTCCCTTGTGGCTGGATATTCCGCGCAGAGTTCAGTTATGCTGGGTATCGTGATTGGGAAGTCTCAATGAGACTAACGAGATCGAAGAGACAATAAACGTTGCAGTCTCGCACCTGAGGTGCGATCGACTCGAGCAGACCTAAGGAGGTGGGAAACATGAATATGATCCAGATTTCTTGGACTAATGGCGGCGGATTTGCCGGCTTTTACGCCCGCGTGCGGCGAGTTTCCCCAGCCTCCGGACAGATGACGATCTAGTTCTCTCACACTAACTCATCAAAAAGTTCCTGAGGCTGAATAGTCAGTATTCGACCGAAACCTCTAGGAACTTTTCTCATGTCTGCCCCTCTTTGCACTACTCCAACCCGTGCTATCCGCGCCGCGGAATTGATCTTCGCCGGACCGGAGAGCCTGAAAGCGCGTAGTTCGCTTTCGAACCCTCAAGTTGTCCCCGTCCTTTCGACGCAAACGGAAAGGAGGGGAGGCTAGTGAAAAAGCGCTACCGCGGCGATCAGAGTGATCGCTTCAAGGAAACGCGATTCCATCAGGCACGTCGCGAACGTGAAATGAAGAATCACGTTCCACCGGAAATGTACTTCCGTATCCGCTAGGGGTCGGCTGACGCCATTACCGTCAGTGCCAGACCAAGGGGGATACATGATGGAACCGCAACCGAATATCCAGACGAGGCCCGCCGGCCTGTGGCCCGGCGGGCCTTGCCGCACCCAGATGACGAAGGCCTTGGAACAATGCAGGAGTTTCACAGTCCGACCACGAGAGCTCTTAAATGCAGGTGCCCACCGCCTTGTGGACACGGTGGGCACCTGAAGACTCCGAGCGGAGTGGACCGTTAACGCTCGATCTCGCCGCGAATAAAGGCCTCTACCTTCTGACGCGCGGTTTCGTCGTCGTACTGCTCCGGCGGTGACTTCATGAAGTAGCTGGAAGCGGAGAGGATGGGACCGCCAATGCCGCGGTCCTGGGCGATCTTCGCGGCGCGCACCGCGTCGATGATGACGCCCGCGGAGTTCGGGGAATCCCAAACCTCCAGCTTGTATTCGAGATTGACCGGCGCATCACCGAAGTTGCGTCCCTCGAGGCGCACGAAAGCCCATTTGCGGTCGTCCAGCCATGACACGAAGTCGCTCGGGCCGATGTGTACGTCATCGGCACCCAGGGCGGCTGAGGTGTTGGAAGTGACCGCCTGGGTCTTGGAGATCTTCTTGGATTCCAGACGCTCGCGCTCGAGCATGTTCTTGAAGTCCATGTTGCCTCCCACATTCAGCTGGTAGGTGCGGTCCAGGACTACCCCACGGTCTTCGAAGAGCTTTGCCATGACGCGGTGGGTGATGGTGGCGCCGATTTGGCTCTTGATGTCGTCGCCGACGATCGGAACACCAGCATCTGTGAACTTCTGCGCCCATTCCGGGGTGCCCGCAATGAAGACCGGCAGTGCGTTGACGAAGGCAACGCCAGCGTCAATCGCAGCCTGTGCGTAGAACTTGGCCGCTTCTTCCGAACCCACCGGAAGGTAGCAGACCAGTACATCGACCTGGGCGTCCTTCAGGGACTGAACCATGTCCACCGGTTCGGCCGAGGACTCCTCGATGGTTTCGCGGTAGTACTTGCCAAGGCCATCCAGGGTATGTCCCCGCTGGACGGTGATTCCGGTCTGCGGCACATCCGCGATCTTAATGGTGTTGTTCTCGCTGGCCAGGATTGCGTCAGCAAGATCCAGTCCAACCTTCTTGGCATCGACGTCGTAAGCGGCGACGAACTGTACGTCGCTGACGTGGTAGTCGCCGAACTGAACGTGCATCAGACCCGGAATGGTGGAATCAGCTGCCGCATCGCGGTAGTACTCGACGCCTTGGATAAGTGACGTGGCACAGTTACCCACACCGACGATGGCAACTCTGATCGGGTTCGCCGACACATGAACTCCTTTGGAAAACGATGAAAGCTTTGGGGAGCGGATCCAAGAGATAAGAGTTATCCGCAAACAGGCTCCCCCATAGATCTTAAGTCCCTTACTATGCACTTTCATTCCCGCTTCGGCGAAGAGATTGGGAACCGAGGCTCGTTACTGTTACCACCCGACCTCATGTGGACGGAAAGTCCTCTGAGTTCGGTCGGTAATGACTGAAAACAAAGTCAGTACCAAAACTTGTATTGGGCGTGAACGACCGCGCTCGGCGAACGTAGACCAAGTTATTAGGAGTGGAAAATCATGAAATATTATGTCATTAGCAAAGTTTCAGATGCTCATGAGGTGTCTGGTAGCTCTCATTTCACGCCTGTCCAAGAATCCGCCGCAACTTTCGGGCAATTTCCAGCATTGGCCGGGGCATTACGGTGCGTACGCGCTGCCGCAGAGGAAAGTTCTTCAAACGTGCCAGCATTTGCTCGTCTGTCTGCAGCGTTCCAGTCTGCGCTCTAGATGCCAGGAGTTGCAGTGCGTCATGCAGATCGCGGGTATTGCGATGAAAGTAATTTTCCCTCAACCATGCGCGGTTCGGATTACTGAATCCGAGCATCTGCAGTTGCTGCAGGCTGCCTTGAATCCCGGAGCCGACGAACACCGTATTAATCAGTGCAACGTCAACGCCAAAGTCGTTGATGACCAGGGTCGGCAACCCGTGGTCCAGGGCCTCGAGTGCCGCGGTTGAAGAAACCGTGGCCAACGCCGTTCCCGGAACCAGAAATTCGTGCAACGCCCCCGTGGCAAAACGGATGTGGCTGGTCCGGGAGAGCCGTCCGTCCTGGACCATCTGCTCCAACAGCGCGTCATAAGGGTATTGCTCCAGATGTGTTTGCGGTTCTCCGGCCCGGGCGCGCAATTTGATGATGACCTCGGTACCCGGGTTCATCCGGGCCGCGCCTTCCAGGGCCAGCAGGATCTGTTCACGCTCATCACGTGCGCTCGGAACCTTGGCCTGGGCGGCAAACACGACTCGGTTAATCGGCTGGCTACAAGTGGCGGGGAAGCCAGGACTGGTCAAAAAAGGCAACTTGCCCAGCAACAGGGTGGGCTGGTGGCCGGGTTCGGAGTCGGCCAGGAAGGAGAAATCCCGCACCTCGGCGTGCGAATGGCAGATGAAGGCATCCCCGGCCCGACGATAGTTCCAGCCTTTCGCCGTCGCGGGGAAAGCTACGCCCGGCAGCGCCGAAACCAGCGCCGTGCGGCGTGCATCGACCGGTTCGCTGCGCAGGACCCTGGCATATATTTCCGAGACAATCGGCCCGGTGGCCGAAGCGAACAGCACATCTTCGGTGACGGTACCGGCGGTGAGGTGACTTAGCGGCAGAATTTGGACGTGCTGCGGGTCCAAATCCGTGCCGCTGAACGCCGCCAGGATCTGCTCGTCGGTGGGGGTTGTGGGGGTGCGGACCACCACGACCCGCCGCCGCCATCCGTCGCCGAGCTGGTGCAGCAGATGGGCGGCCAACTTCAGGTACGAGTCGGAGTCGGCCACGGCCAAGATGGAGGGAGTCACCGGGCATCACACCTTCAGGGAATTGGACAGGTGCTCGCGCAGCTGCCGGGATGTCGCGGCGGTCCACCAGTGTTCGGGCACCGCTTGGGGAATGACCTGGTGGCGTTGCGTACCCAGCAGCAGGCGCAGCGAGGGCACCACTGTGGAGGGCAAGGAGCGGATTAGCTGCCCGGAACGCAACCGGCGCAGGCGCATTTCAATGGGAATGGTGTGCTCCTTGAGCCGGACATTGGGGATCCGGTCAATCAGCTCGAGCAGGTGCGGGGTTTCGCGGCGGTGCGGAAAATACGCCAGCGGCCCGTCCTGGGCCACATCACGCAGCCATTCCAGATACGGGTCGGGATGGATCAGCCCGTCGGTGCTCATCGCCGAGCCGATGACCAAGGTGGGTTCGGCGAAGCTCTCGGCCACGGGTTGGGCGGCGAGCCATTCGAAGCGGTGCTGGGCAAACTTGATGCCCAGTTGCTCCATGCGTTCCCGCGTGGGCTCATCCACGTCCAGGGCGGAGACGATCAGCAGGCGCTGATCGCGCGCCATGAAACGCAGCCGGTACCACAGCGCCAGTCCCAGTGCCCTGCGGCCCGCGGAGTTCTCCACCCGCTCCCGCACCAGTGGTACCGGATCTTGGCTGGTCAGCTGGCGGATCAGCGCCAAGGTGGCGAGCCCGTCGTCGATGATGACCACTTCACGGGATTGCACCGGCCCCAGCAGGGCACGCTGCACCCTTCCCGAGTAGGCGTCCCCGGTGACCCAGCGTTCATCGGTGGACAGCGGTGCCGGTGGGTTGCGGGAGGGCTCGGCAATCGCCAGCCCGCGGGGGGCGGCCTGCAGCAGTGCTTTGGTGGTGGCCTCCAGCGGCATGTTCTGCCGTGGCACGATTCGGGTGTTGCTGCCCAGCAGCCCCGCTGCATGGGTTTCCACCGCAGAGAGCAGCTGCAGTGGGGATTCGACCCAGACTCGGCAGTGGCCGAAGCGCGGTCGGCTGACCTCCGCCTGCGGGCGGTACACGATCTTTTTCACCCACGCGCTCCCGACTCCAGGCGACGGGCCATGCTGCTAAAGGCCCGCGCCCCGCGGCGCTGCATGCCGCGCACCGAGCGGCCGGCGGCGCGACGCAACCGGAGCACGGGGCTGCGCTGCGAGTTGGGGTGGGCCCAGCGCGGGGGCAGGTCCAGCTTGGCCAGCCGGCGGCGCTTGAAGTACTCCGGGTGGGCCGCATAGTTGGCTTCCAGGTACTCTTCGGTCTGGGCGCGCAGGGATTCGAGCTGCCCGGACTGCATGCAGTACGACACGGCGCGCACCAGGGCGCTGAGCTCATCCACCGAACCCGACCGCACCCGGGAGGGGGCCGGCAGCTGTTGGCGGAACAGCGCGTGGATCAGGGTCAGCGGGATCCGGTTCGAGTTCTGGTACGGGGCCAGGTGCTGCAGCAGCGCGTCGGTGCCCACCGCGCTGACCGGTATGTCGAGCATGTAGTGGGCGGTGACCAGTGCGGTGGAAAAGCAGGAAATGACGCGCTGCGGGCGCAGCGCCCCGATCACGGTCTCGGCCAGCAGCGGGGTGCGCAGCAGCGTGAACCCCAGGCCCTGCTGTGCGGCGAGGACGGCGAGCCTGCGTGCCGAGGCGGGGGAGGAACTGGGGTGCGGCTTGAACACCACGTGCCCGGCGCCGCAGTCAGCGGCCTCCTGCAGCATCTGACGGTGCAGTTCCAGTTCCTGCTCATCATCCAGCAGTCCCAGCGCCCCCAGGTACTGGCCGAGCACCAGGGCATGGTCGGCCGGCACCCGCGGCAGCAGCCCGGTGACCTGCGGGTCGCAGGCCACCTCGTCGAAGACCCGGCGCAGCGCCGGCAGCGGCACCACGGTGCGCCGTGGACACAGCTCGTGCAGCAGCAGCGGGCGCAGCCCCGGCACCAGATCCACATGGCAGGTGCCGGCGATCCGCTGGGCGATCGGGAGCGGCAGCCTGCTGCGGGTGGGCCCGTAGGACATCAGGCCATCGGAATGCACGGTGATGGGTGCGTCGTGGAAGATCCGGGCCAGCGCCTGGGCCGGATTGACCTGGATCGACTCGAGCACCAGGTGCACCGGTTCGCGGCCCAGGCCCCAGGCGGTGCGCAGCAGGCGCTCGAAGGTCACCAGTTCCTCGGTGCGCGGGTTGAAGGCCCCGACCCGGCGCGGGGCGATCAGCGCCCCGAAGTCCACGACCGCATCGAAACGCTCGGCCAGGGCCGGGAAGCCGGGCACCTCATCGAGCGGCACCGTCAGCTCCGGGGCCATTGAGCCGTTGGCCAGCACCAGGATGCGGCGCTCGGCCGGGGGCAGCAGTCCGGTGTCAAGCATCGCCGCCAGGCACATGACCTGGAAGCTGGTGGAGGCGGCAAGCAGCTGGATCATGCTCCCACCCCCACCGGGGCCGGGGTGTACACGGTGCGCAGCAGCTTGCGCCGGCGCGGGTCCAGCTGTTCCAGCGCCTGGGCCATCGGCCCGGGCGGCAGCTGGGCCAGGGCGGCCCCCAGCTGGCGGCGCAGCTCGGCGGCCAGCGCGGCGGGGAACTGTCCGATGCGGTCCAGGTGGTGGCAGGCGATCGCGAAGAACTGGCGCAGCGCCTTGGGCAGGAAGCGGTCGGCCTCCCGGTCCTGGCTGACCAGCTGCACGATCTGGCCGAAGGCCGGGATGAAGTGCAGCTGGCGTTCGTCGAACACCTGGGTCAGGGAGCCGGGCAGGTTGCGCCGGTAGAACTGGCTGGCCTCACCCACCACCGCGTAGCTGGTGCTGGACAGGTACAGCCGCCACAGCCAGGGCCGGTCCTCGCAGGTGGCCAGCGCCGGGTCGAACCACTGGGTGTCGCCCAGCACGTCGTGGCGGTACATGCCGGTGAACACATACGGGTAGTCGATCATGCTGGCCGCATCCACCGGCAGGATGTCCTCCCGCGGGTCCAGGACCACATTGTGCAGTGCCTGCGGGGCACGGTGGATGCTGCGGCTGGTGCCGCGCACCCGCACCTGGTCGCAGCGCACAAAGTCCACCTCGAGCCGTTCCAGCCCGTCGGCCAGGGAGGCCAGGTGGTCGCGGGAAAACCAGTCATCCGGGTCCAGGAACGTGACGTAGCTGCCGGTGGCCGCCGCCAACCCGGTGTTGCGGGCCGCGGACACCCCGCGGTTTTCCGGGTGGGTGATCAGCCGCAGGTCCTCGAAGCGGTCCCGGTAGTCCTGCACCAGGGTGGGCGTCAGGTCGCTGGAGTGGTCATCGACCACGATGACCTGCAGGCGATGGCGGCCCAGGCGCTGGGCGGCCAGCGAGTCCAGGGCGTCGTTGATGTAGGGCTCCTGGTTGTAGGCCGGGATGATGACGCTGATCAATCCCGGAACCCGTGCGGTTCCGGTGGGGGTGTGCGTTGCGGTCACTGCGGATCTTTCATGCGGGGGCAGGTGGCGGGGCGAGGGGCTGCGGCGGGCCAGGCCGGGCAAAGCGCGAATTCCGGGGCCCGTGGCGGGCCCCGGAATCAGGGGTGGTTCCCGGGCGGGACCGGGTTAGCCGTCGACGCGGCGCAGGCGCGAGAGCGGGGCCAGCTCACCGGGGAAGACCTTCTTCACCCCGTCGCCCATGGCCTGCTCCAGGATGCGGATGTCACGGATCAGCGCCTCGAAGCCCTTGGGCTCCAGCGAGGAGGCCTGGTCCGAGCCCCACATGGTGCGGTCCAGCGTGATGTGGCGTTCCACGGTGACCGCGCCCAGGGCGACGGCGGCCAGGGAGATCTGCAGGCCGCGTTCGTGCCCGGAGTAGCCCACCGGCACCTGGTAGCGATCGCGCAGGGTCTCGATGGTGCGCAGGTTCGCCTCCTCCGGGGGCAGCGGGTAGGTGGAGGTGGCGTGCATCAGCACCAGCTTGTCGGTGCCCAGGGTTTCCACGGCCTTGTCGATCTGCTCGATGGTGGACATCCCGGTGGACAGGATGATCGGCTTGCCGGTCTCGGCCAGCGCCCGCAGCAGCTCCAGGTCGGTGACCGAGGCGGAGGCGACCTTGTGGGTCACCGCGCCCTGGGCCTCCATGAACTCCACCGAGGGAACGTCCCAGGGGGAGGCGAAGGCGTGCATGCCCTTGGAGGCGGCGTAGGAGATCAGCTCCTTGTACTGGGCCTGGTCGAACTCGACCCGGTAGCGGTAGTCCAGGTAGGTCATCTCGCCCCACGGGGTGGAGCGGATCTTGTCGCGCATGTCCATCGGGGTGGAGATCTCCGGGGTGCGCTTCTGGAACTTCACGGCGTTCGCCCCGGCGGCCGCCGACACGTCGATCAGCTGCTTGGCGATCTCGATGTCACCGTTGTGGTTGATTCCGATTTCGCCGATCACGTACACCTGCTGGCCGGCACCGAGCAGGTGCTCGCCGATGGCAACGGGCTTGATTTCGGTGTTCACGGTGGTCATGGATACTGCCTTTCGTAGTGGTGGAAAGTCTGTGGTCGTGGGGCTGCGGACCAGCCCCGGACGGTCTTTACCTGCTGCGCGCGGCCAACACGAGTTCGGCCAGTTCACGCACCGCGCCGGACCCTCCGGCACGGGTAAGTCGGTGTCGGGCCACACGGTGGGCCTCGGGACGGGCATCGGCCACGGTGACCGGCCAACCCACCAGTTCCATGGCGGGCACGTCATTGATGTCATTGCCCAGATAGGCCACCCGGGCGGGATTGATGGACTCATCGGCCATCCAGCGTGAGAGGTATTCGGCCTTGGACTCAATGCCCTGGGCGACTTCCACCTGCAGCTTCGCGGCGCGGGCGGAAACGATCCGGTTGCGTTCCTTGGACAGGATCAAGAACTTCACCCCGGCCGCCCGCAGCCGTTCGACCCCCATCCCGTCCGAACGCGAAACCCGCACCGATTCGGTGCCCTGCTCATCCAGATAGGCGGTGTCCGGGGTGTGCACCCCGTCGAAGTCGGTGACCACCGCATCCACCTCGATGTGTCCGGCGGCACCGGTCGCCTGCTGGTCCGCCCAGTGCAGGTCGGCTTCCGAATCAATGTCGATGCCGTGCTCCACCGGCACCTGCTGGATCGCCAGGGTCCCGAAGAACCGGTGTCCGCTGGCCAGCAGGCCGGGGGTGTGCATGGCGTAAAAGGCGCCGGTTTCCCGAAACCGGGGTTCCCGGTCCTGGCGGCGTGGGCGGTGGGCGGCGTCGTGGCCAACGGCCACCGCGGCGCCCTCCGGGGACAGGCCCCAGTGGAAGCCGTGATCAGGGACCGCGGCGAAGCTGACATCGGCCTTGCCGGAGGCCACCTGCTGCACTGCGGCATCCAGGTCCGCCGGGTCGATGAAGGGGGAGGTGCATTGGATGAACAGGGTGATCTGCGGGTGCTCCTCGCGCTGGGCGAGCACGTGCAGGAGCACCGATTCGCTGCTGGCCGTGTCCCCGGCGATTTCGGCCGGGCGGTCGACAACGCTGGCGCCGTAGGCCAGGGCCTCCTGCCGGATCTGTTCATGATCGGTGCTGACCACGACTTCGCTGACTGAGGCCGCGGCCTGGGCCGATTGGATCGCACGGCCCAGCAGGCTCTGGCCGCCGACCTTGCGCAGGTTCTTGAGCCGTACCGCCTTGGATCCTCCGCGGGCCGGGATGATCGCCAAGACGCTGGGCTGGTTGGTATTGCTCACGTCCTTGACGCTAGGAGCCGGAGTTGACCGTTGCGCCCCCTTTGGGTAAACGCGGGGTGAAGTGCAGGTGTAATTACCCGCCTACGCACCGACCGGGTCGATAGGAAGGATGCCGGAAAGCACCAGGCGCAGCGCGGGCCGGGCATCCGAGCGGTCCTGGCGCACGATGCGGTGCAGGATGATGCCCTCCGCACACGCCATCAGGGCGCTGGCCCCGGACCGGGGGTCCCCGGCGCCCAGGCGCTGCAGGGCTGCTGTGACAAAACGCTCGAGGATCACCCGGCCGGCCATGACCCGTTCCCGCAACCGCTCATCGTGGCTGGCCTCCATGAACAGGATCAGCCGCGCGGTGCTCAGCACCCGGCGCTCGCCGGTGGTCGCATCGATCAGCCGGGCCATGGACTCCAGCAGCTGTGCGGCCGTTGCCGGCATCGTGGCCGCCTCGGTGGCCCGGGCTTCCAGCTCGATGATCCGATCCATGACCGCATGTACCAGGGCCGCCCGGGTGCGGGCATAGTTGGAGGTGGAACCCGCGGGCAGACCGGCATGTTCATCCACCCGACGATGGGTCAGGGCACGCAGCCCCTGGGTCCCCACCAGTTCAATGGCCGCGTCCATGGCCCGCTGCTGCCCCGTTTCCATGCCCTCACTATAGGCGGGTCGGAAGTTGGCCAACGCGCCGACAGCAGATTGCATGTCCTGCATTTGCGCAAGTGTCCCTGACGGGCGGCGCAAATGCTGCTCGAGCGCCTGGTTCTTTGCTGGTGACAGGGTTTCGCCGGGCAGGGAATTCAACGCTGGCTGGAAATGCCCCGTCCATTTGGTTCAGAAAGCCATCCACAGTCCTTGCGGCCCAAGACAAGCTGGAAGCCCGGGGATTGGCGGGTGGGTCGCTGGCAATGCTTGAGTCGGCGTCCGCTTTACCTTCCGCCGGTCGGCGGTACAGGCGGAAGGTAGCGACGCCCAGGAAGCGGTGGGACGCGGGGGTCATGGGTTAACACATGCAGGACAAGCGGGCCTGATGCGGGTCTTCGCCATTTCCAACAACTAGGGTGGGGATCATGGGTGAGCCAAGAAAGCGACAGCAGACCCGCCAGCCGTGGCGGATCACCGTGCCCTCGCGCAGTGACGCCTTCCTGCGTCAGTTCACTCGCGTTATTGGTGGTCCATTGGGACGGCGCAGCGATCCCGGGCGGGTGAGCCCGGGGATTTTTACGGTCGAACGGGTGCTGATCATCCTCACCGTCATCGGTTCGCTTTTGATGCTACTGGCCAAGAACCCCTGCCGCGTCAACGGCTGGACGGGGCAGAATCCCTACCTCATGGCCTGCTACACCGACTGGGTTCCGCTCTTCGGGGCGCGGGGCTTTGCCGAAAATCCGTGGGCCCCTTTCAGCGCGGGAGCCGAATTCGAGTACCCGGTGCTGATGAGCGCGGCCGCTTCCGGGGTGGCTGCCCTGGTTCCGGAGACGGCAGTGAACCGCGCCTTGTTGTACTTTGACTTCAACCTGGTCCTGGTTTCGGTGCTCTGGCTGGTGACCGTACTGTGCACTGCCCGCATGGCCGGGCGTCGTCCGTGGGATGCGGCCATGGTCGCCATTGCCCCCGGGATGATCTTGACGGCAAGCATCAACTGGGACATGTGGGCAGTGGCCCTGCTTGCGCTGGGGATGCTCAGCTTTGCACGTCGGCACCTGGTGTTGGCGGGGGTGCTCATTGGTTTGGGGACCGCCACAAAACTGTACCCGGTCCTGTTCCTGGGCGCCGTGCTTGTCCTTGCGCTGCGCACCGGCAAGCTTCGGGTTTTTGCCGTGACCGGCGGGTCGGCATTGGCGGCGTGGCTGGCGGTCAACATCCCCTACGCCGTGGCCTTCCCGGAGTCCTTCGCCCACTTCTTCAAGTTCACTTCCGAACGCGGTGCCGGACTATCCAGTTTCTGGCACGTGTGGAACATTGTCGCCGCCAAGGTGCCGGGGATGGCGCATTTGGAGGCCCATGCCATCTCCCGGTTGGGGCTGGTTCTGTTCTTCCTGGCCTGCGTGGCGGTGGTGTTGTTGACCTTCTTCGCCCGGCAGCGTCCGCGAGTGGCGAGCCTGGTGTTCTTGATTGTGGGATCGTTCGTGCTGGTGAACAAGGTGTATTCGCCGCAGTTCATCGTGTGGCTTATTCCGCTCTTTGCCCTGGCGTTGCCGCGGTGGAAGGAATTCACTGTGTGGATGGCGGTGGAGGTGCTGCACTTTTATGGGTTGTGGTTCTACATCCACAGCTACTCCTCGGAGGTGGAGGCCAATCACGCGTTCCCCGAGTCGGGTTACGTCGTGTTGGTCCTGGCCCATATGTTCATGCTCGGATACCTTATGTTCCGTGTCGTTCAAAGTATTCTAAACCCGGAATATGACCCAGTCAGAGCGGTGGGTCAGGAGGATCCGCAAGCGGGCCCGTTCGCCGGGGCGGATGACCGGATCAATTGGAGCATTGTGCGAAGTCGGCGTGGGAGCACCGCTTCCGAAGCCACCACCTCCGCCGGCGGCAGGAGCGCTGAATGAGCCGGGTCGCCGTGGTCGGGGCCGGACCCAACGGGCTGGCGGCGGGGTGTGTGGCGGCACGGGCAGGCCTGGATGTCACGGTTTACGAGGCCAACACCACCATCGGCGGCGCCGCGCGCACCATCCCCCTGGACGGGTCCGAGGCGGTCTTCGATGTGGGTAGCGCGGTGCACCCCATGGCTTTGCTCTCCCCGGCGTTCGCCGACCTGAAGGTCCGCGAACGAGTGGACTTCCTTGTGCCCCAGATGTCCTACGCCCACGTGCTCGACCAGCGCACCGCCTACGCCTGGCAGGATCTGGACCGGACCGTAGAGCACCTGGCCTCGGGCTCGAACCTGGCCCCTGGTCAGGGCGCGGTCTTCGCCGGACTCCTGGGCCCGCTCGTGCAGCGGATTAACCAGCTGGGGGACACCCTGCTGAATCCGTTGCTGCGACTACCTGCCCATCCTGGAACGCTGGCCGCGTTTGGGGCCGCGACCCTGGGCGGGATGGGTCTGCAACAGACATTGAGCCGGCGCTACCCGAAGGCGGCCGCGCTGCTGGCCGGCTGCGCCGCCCATGTGGCCGGTGGTTCGCGCGGACCGGCCGGTGCCGGAGCCGGATTGTTTCTGGCGGCTGCTGCCCACGCGGGCGGGTGGCCGATACCCCGGGGCGGCTCCCAGGCGATCAGCCAGGCGCTGGCCACCGAGTTGAGGGCCCACGGAGGACGGATTGAAATCGGGCGCCGCATCGAAGAACTCGGGGAACTGGACGCGCAGACCATCTTGCTGGATACCTCCCCGGAAACCGCCGCCCGGCTCGGGCGAGGTCGGATTCCGCATGCCCTGGCACAGCGGCTGGCGAATCCCCGGCGTTCCCCAGGCAGTTGCGTAGTGCACTATGTGCTGCGTGAACCGGTGTCCTGGAGGGATCCGCTGCTGGCCCAGGCTGGCACCATCCACCTGGCCGGTACCGCCCGGCAGGTGCTGCGCACCGAACGGGAAAGTCGCCGCCGTCCCGCCGATCATCCGTTCGTGCTGGTCTCCCAGCCCTCACAGTTTGACCCCACTCGGGCCCCCGGCGGGCAGCAGGTGCTGTGGGCCTACTGCCATGTCCCGCTGGGCTCCGATGCCAACATGGCACCGCGCATCACAGCCCAGCTTGAAGCTGCCGCCCCCGGCTTCCGG
Source organism: Glutamicibacter sp. St.4D3 (assembly GCF_059728615.1). Lineage (NCBI taxonomy): Bacteria > Bacillati > Actinomycetota > Actinomycetes > Micrococcales > Micrococcaceae > Glutamicibacter > Glutamicibacter sp. St.4D3. Next base: position 3,314,589 of record NZ_AP039380.1, on the reverse strand, counting down.
GACGTGGTGCTCGAACAGCATGTGCGCACCGCGCGCGGACTGCAGCGGCAAAACCCTGCCCTGGTGGGCGGCGACCTGTCCGGGGGCACCATGGATCTGCTGGGCAGTGTCCGGCGCCCCCGGGTCAGCACCAATCCGTGGTGGCTGCAGTCCAAGGGACTGTACCTGGTCTCCTCGGCCACCCCGCCGGGCCCGTCGGTGCACGGTATGGGCGGTTACCTGGGGGCCAAGGCCATGCTGTCCCATGAGTTCGGGATCCGCTGAGCCCCGGCAGCGCCATGTCCGGCCGCGGAAACCGGTGATGAAATAGGATCGAGGCATGGCCACACTGATCACCCTTGCCACCTTGTGGATCGTCTTCATCTGGATGTACCGCTCCGAACCGCGCCGCCTGATCAACGCCGCCGTCCTGCTGCCAGCGGTGCTGCTGACGCTGAGCAGCATCACCGAGGCACTGTCCAGCACGGTGCCCGGGGCCGGATTCGTGCTGGCGCTGCTGCTGTTCTCGCTGCCGCTGATGGTCCTGATCTTCGCCGGGGTGCTGATCTACAACGGGGTGCTGATGTGGCGCCGGGAGGGGGCCCGGCTGGGCAACCTGCTCTCGCTGATCGCCGGGCTGCTGGTGCTGGGGCTTCCGGCGCTGGCGGTGCTGCTGGTGCTCTCCCACCACTGGCTGGGGCTGGTCAGCGCGTTCGTGCTGTTCATGGGCTCGGTGTTCACCGCCATGATGTTCGCCATGGTGCTGCTCTACGCCTGGGTGTACGCCAAGTTCCCGGTCTACCAGGACCCCTCGGGGATTGTGGTGCTCGGTTCGCGAACAATCGACGGCAAGGTGCCGGCGCTGCTGCGCGGACGGCTGGACAAGGGGATTGAGCTCTTCCGCCGCCTGCCGCCGGAAAGCTCCTGGATTGTGCCCAGCGGCGGCAAGGGGGGTGACGAAGCGGAGCCGGAGGGCGTGAGCATGGCCCGCTACCTGCAGGAGCAGGGGATTGACCGGCAGCGGATCCTGGTGGAGGACCGGGCCCGGGACACGGTGGAGAACCTGAAGTACTCCCACCAGCTGCTCCGGGAGCAGGGCCGGGAAGAGTGCCTGTGGATCGTCACCAGCGACTACCACAGCCTGCGTGCCGCCCTGGCCTCCCGCCAGCTGGGCTACGACGCCGCCTCCTTCGGCGGCAAGACCGCCGCCTACTACCGGCCCAGCGCATTTTTGCGCGAATTCATCGCCATCGCCCGCGACCAGTGGAAGACCTTCGTGGTGCTGGCCCTGCCCTTTGCCGCGGTGCTGATCTTCGGGCTGGTCTTTTCGCTGAACCAGTCGCTGAGCTAGGCCCGGTCCCCGGCCGGGGCGGGTGAACTCATCCTTATGGGGGATCAGCAAAATCAACATTGCGGGCGGTGACCGCCCGACGGGCAGAGCCTAGGCTGGAAGCATGATTCAGGCCCAGCAGCTAACCAAGAGATATGGCGCGAAGACCGCGGTGGACAACGTCTCCTTCACGGTCCAGCCCGGGATGGTCACCGGGTTCCTCGGCCCCAACGGCGCCGGCAAGTCCACCACCATGCGCATGGCGGTGGGACTGGCCCGCCCCAGTGCCGGGCAGGTGACGGTCAACGGCCGCCGCCTGGGCGAATCCCGCCACCCGCTGACCGAGGTGGGCACGCTGCTGGAGGCCAAGAGCGTGCACAAGTCACTGACCCCGCGCTCCCACCTGCGCGCCATGGCCGCCACCCACGGGATCAGCTTTTCCCGGGTGGATGAGGTGCTGGAGCTGACCGGGCTGCGCCAGGTGGCGCGCAAGAAGGTCGGCGGCTTCTCCCTGGGCATGGGCCAGCGGCTGGGGATCGCCACCGCCCTGCTGGGGGACCCGCGGGTGCTGATCCTGGATGAGCCGGTCAACGGCCTGGACCCGGAAGGGGTGGCCTGGGTGCGCACCCTGGCCCGCCACCAGGCCTCCGAGGGCAAGACCGTGTTCATCTCCTCCCACCTGATGAGCGAGATGGCGCAGACCGCCGACCACCTGATTGTGATTGGGCGCGGACGGATCATGGCCGACGCCCCGATCAGCCAGTTCCTGGAGGCCGGGGTGCGCCAGACCCTGGTGAAGTCCGAGCAGCTGGAGGTGCTGATGAACGCGCTGGCGGCCGAGGGGGTCCAGCTGGTGCGCGAGGACGCCACCACGCTGAAGGTCTACGGGCCCAGCTCCCAGGACATTGGGCGCCGCGCCCTGGAAACCGGGGTGGTGCTTAGCGAACTGCGTCCGCTGCAGCGCACCCTGGAGGACGCCTACATGGAGCTGACCCGCGACGCAATTGAATACCAGACCCAGTCCGAGCAGGAACTGGCAGCACGAAGGGACCATCGATGAGCAAGCACGCAGTGCCCGTTCTGGGCGGCAACGTCAGCCTCTGGGGCGTGTTGCGCGGGGAGGCGATCAAGTTCTTCGCCCTGACCTCCACCCGGATCCTGGTGGCCGTCTCCATCCTGGTGATGGTCGGCTTCGCGGCCCTGGTGCTGTGGAGCGTGGGGATGGTCGCCGGCACCCCGGCCGCCGGCACCCCGGGCATGCCGGACATGGCCTCGGAGGGGTTCGTGGCCGAAATGATCGGTTCCGGGCTTTCCTTCGCCCAGCTGATCATCGGCGCGTTGGCGGTGCTGTTGATGAGCGGGGAGTTCACCACCGGTTCCGCGGTGAGCACCTTCCTGGCCAGCCCGCAGCGTCTGCGGGTGCTCACGGCCAAGGCGCTGCTGATGACCGGGGTGACCGTCGTGGTGGGCCTGGCTTCCTTCGCCCTGTCCTACCTGGTGTGCAAGCCGCTGGCCCAGATGTATTCGATGCCGCTGAACTTCACCTCCGAACCGTTCCAGCGCGCCATGTGGTTCGGCACCCTGTACCTGGTGATGGTGACGATGATCGGGTTGGCGCTGGGCACCATGCTGCGCAACTCGGCCGGGGGCATCACGGTGCTGGTGGCCCTGTTCTTCGTGGTGCCGATCGCCACCAGCATCATTGCCTCGCTGGTGGACTGGTTCCAGAAGGTCGCCCCGTTCCTGCCCGACCAGGCCGGCATGTCCCTGGCCCTGCCGTTGAGCTACCCCTCGGACTGGGAAACCTGGCAGCAGCTGCTGGTGGTGGGCGGCTGGATGCTGATCCCGCTGGTGCTGGCCGGGATCCTGCTCAAGGCCCGGGACATCTAGGTGACCGCCCGCGGCACCCGGAGCGGACGCACTGACCAGGGACTATATTGGGGATCATGAGCCAGTCCGATACCGCCGACCCGGTGGTCTCCTTCGACGCGATCACCGCCAAGCGGGTGGGCTGGATCCGCCGCTACCTGCGCCAGCACCCGGTGTTCGTCGCCGTGGGCACCTCGGCGGTGTACCTGTTCCTGAGCCTGCTCTCCTTCGTACCGGCCGCCTACATCAGCGACTTCAACCCGGTCGGGGTGCTGCTGCTGATGCTCGCGGTCGGTGTGGCCCTGTTGTGGCGCAATCGGGCGCCGATGAGCGTGCTGGTGATCGTATTCGTGCTGGACTGCGCCGGGATGGTGCTGGCCGGCAACGACGCCAGCTACTCCGGGGCGGGAATGATCATCGCCCTGTACAGCGTGGGAACGAACTATTCGGGCAAGCGCTCCATCCCGCTGGCGGTGCTGGCCGCCGCGTTCCAGCTGCTGTTGCTGCTGGTCATTGGCTACCCCGGCACCAGCGGACTGGTCTTCGAGGACGGCACCACCGTGGATGACTACGGCGGACAGGCACTGTTCCTGGGGGTGGCCGGCGGGCTGCTGGCCACCGTGTACCTCACCGCCGCCATCATCGGGCTGAACGTGCGCAACTCGCGGATCCACGAGGCCGAGCTGAACCACTGGGCCTCCCAGGTCTCCCGTCTGGCCCAGGTGCAGGAACGCAACCGCATCGCCCGGGAGATGCATGATGTCGTCGCCCACTCGCTGTCGGTGATGATCGCCCTGTCCGACGGAGCCCGGGTGGTGGGGCGCAAGGACGCGGCCCGCGCCGAATCGGTGCTCAGCGAACTCTCCGGCACCGGGCGGGCCGCCCTGGCCGACATGCGCCGGATGCTGGGGGTGCTGCGCAACACCGAGGGCGGGGAGCTGGCCCCGCAGCCCACCGAGGGGTCCATGGCCCAGATGCTGGAGGGCTTCCGGGTCGCCGGCCTGCCGTTGACCTACACCTACACCGGTGAGCCGCTGCCGGAGGACGCCGCCTTCCAGCTCACCGTGCACCGCATTGTGCAGGAGTCGCTGACCAACGCGCTGCGCTACGCTCGAAACGTCACCGCCGTCTCGGTGCGCCTGGACCGGGACCGGCAGGCACTGCGCATCGAGGTGGTGGACAACGGACAGGGAAGCGGCGGGCCCAGCGCCGGCTCCGGGCAGGGGCTGCGTGGCATGCGCGAACGGGCCGCACTGTTCGGCGGGGGCGTCAACGCCGGACCCGGCGCCCACGGCGGGTGGATCGTCAAGGCCTGCCTGCAGCTGCCCGACACCGACGCGCCCCAGCGCACCACACCCAAGGAGGAGTCCCAATGGAACAAATGATCAAGGTGATGCTGGTCGATGACCAGCCGCTGCTGCGCATGGGCTTCCGGCTCATCCTGGAGGGGGAGCAGGACATGCGGATCGTGGGGGAGGCCGCCGACGGGCTCGAGGCGCTGACCCAGGCCGAAACCCTGGCCCCCGACGTGGTGCTCATGGACGTGCGCATGCCCCGGATGGACGGCATCGAGGCCACCGAGCGGCTGGCCAAGGCCCACCCGGAAACCAAGATCATCATCCTGACCACCTTCGACCTCGACGAGTACGCATTCTCCGGGCTGCAGGCCGGGGCCAGCGCCTTCCTGCTCAAGGACGTGGCCCCCGAGGAGCTGGTTTCCGCGGTCCGCCTGGTCGCCAGCGGGGACGCGGTCGTCGCCCCGCGGGTGACAGCCCGGCTGCTGGAAACCTATGTGCGCACCGCCGCGGGGGGTTCCCCGGCCCGCCCGGCAGGGACCCCGGAACGCGACCCGCTGCTCGATGACCTGACCCCGCGCGAGCAGGAGGTGCTGCGCGCGCTCGCCGAGGGGCTGTCCAATGCGGAGATCGCCCACCGGTTCTTCCTCTCCGAGGCGACCGTGAAAACCCATGTGCGTCGCATCCTGACAAAACTGCACCTGCGTGACCGCGTGCAGGCGGTGGTCTACGCCTATGAGACCGGGCTGGTGATCCCCTCCCAGGGCCTGGACTACTAAGCGCACCCCCGCCGGCCCGGGAAATCTAGTCGTCCGTGGAGGAATGCGTCCCGCGTCGGGCGCTGAGCAAATCCACCTCGGGCCGGGAAGCGACCAGCCGCTCCACCGCGTCCAGCACCTCCACCATGCGGGCGGCGTCGGCGGCGGCCACCGCCACCCCGATCCCGGCGCGGCGGTGCAGCTGCTGGTGGGAGCTTTCCACCACGGAAACCTCGAACTTCCGCTTGATCTCGGCAATGACCGGGCGCACCACCGAACGCTTCTGCTTCAGCGAGTGCACGTCGCCGAGCAGCAGGTCAAACTCGATCCATCCAATCCACATGGGCACATCATCTCCCGGCTGCCGCCGCGGCGGGGTAGCACGGTGCGGATTCCCAGTCAGCGCCAACGAACGCGTGCCGCGCCACCGGCGTGGCCCGGCAGCCTGAACGTTTCTTGGGGATCACCCGCAATGCCTTCTGTCACCTCCGGTGCGGTGCTAGCGTGAGGCACCCAACCGGCACGAGCGTGGCGCAGCCACGTAGGGAGGAGAACGTCATGGCCGAACGCGGCAACACCAAACACGGATCAAATCTCGATGACCAGATGAAGCAGGAGACCGAGGGGATGGTCAAGGGCAAGCAGCCGGACCACGTCGAAGCCCACCGGCAAACCGAACCCTTCCCGGATGACACCGATCCCCAGGAGGTCCAGGACGCTGTCGAACCGGTCGCCGAGCAAAACGCCCGCGGCGACGCCCAGCAGCAGGACGAGGGCCAGTAGCCGGACAAGGGGGCCGGGGCGCTGAAGCGCCCCGGCCCTTGCCGTGCCCCGGAGGGCAGCTGTGAGCCAGGCGGCGGAGGGCTAAGCTAGAGAAGGCCCCGCCAACGCCGACGGGCCGAGCAACCCCATGAAGGAAGTGAGCATCCAGTAATGGCACACGCCGCTGCTATGGCCCATATTGCCGACCTCGCCGAGTATGTCGCCACCTCGCCCTCCAGCTACCACGCCGCCGCCACCGCCGCCCGGCGCCTGGACGCGGCCGGGTTCACCGCACTGGATGAAACCCAGGGTTGGGAACTGGGCGCCGGCGGCTACTACGTGGTGCGCGACGGGGCGGTCATCGCCTGGGTGCAGCCCGAGGCCGCCACGGCCACCACTGGTTTCCACATCCTCGGGGCGCACACCGACTCCCCCGGATTCAAGCTCAAGCCGAAGCCGACCACCGGTTCCAACGGCTGGTGGCAGGCCGGGGTGGAAGTCTACGGCGGGCCGCTGCTGAACTCCTGGCTGGACCGCGAGCTGGTGCTGGCCGGACGGCTGGTGCTGCGCGACGGCTCGGTGCACCTGGCCCATACCGAACCACTGCTGCGCATCCCGCAACTGGCCATCCACCTGGACCGCCAGGTCAATGAGGGCCTGAAGCTGGACAAGCAGACCCACACCAACCCGGTGTTCGGGGCCGGAGACCTGGCCGAGGCCGACATCCTGGGTGAACTGGCCGCCGCGGCAGGGGTGCAGGCCGAGCAGATCGCCGGCTATGACGTGCTCACCGCCGCCGCCCAGCGCGGGGAAGTGTTCGGGCACGGCAAGGACTTCTTCGCCTCCGGGCGGCTGGACAACCTCTCCAGCGTGCATGCCGGACTGATCGCCCTAATTGAGCACTTCCGCAAGCCCAGCGGCAACCACATTGCGATGCTGGCGGCGTTCGACCACGAGGAGCTGGGTTCGGCCTCCCGCTCCGGGGCCGCCGGACCGTTCCTGGAGGAACTGATCTCCCGGATCCAGGCCTCCTTCCAGGCCGGGGCCGAACACACCGCCCGGGCCCTGGCCAACTCGGTGTGCCTCTCGGCCGATGCCGGGCACGCCGTGCACCCGAACTATCCCGAACGCCATGACCCGGCCAACCGTCCGCAGCTGAACGCCGGGCCGCTGCTGAAGATCAACGCCAACCAGCGCTATGCCACCGACGCGGTGGGCGCCGCGGCCTTCGCCGGCTGGTGCCAGGCCGCGCAGGTCCCGTACCAGGAGTTCGTCTCGAACAACCAGGTGCCGTGCGGTTCCACCATCGGGCCGCTGACCGCCACCCGGATCGGCATCCGCACCATCGACGTGGGCATCCCCCTGCTGTCGATGCATTCGGCCCGCGAAATGTGCGGCGTGGATGATCCCTGGTACCTGAGCAGGGTCTCCAAGGAATTCTTCGCGGCATAATTCCCGCCGCCAGGGCGGCGCGCAACTGGTCATCATCTGGTCACCGGGAGTTAACCCGGACATGCTCAGATCGAAGACCATGAGCTCGAATTCCGTGCCCGCAAAGAATTTCCGGCCCGAAATCCAGGCCCTGCGCGCCCTGGCGGTGCTGCTGGTGGTCGCCTACCACCTGGAACCGGGGCTGCTGCCCGGCGGGTACATCGGAGTGGACATCTTCTTTGTGATCTCCGGCTTCTTGATTACCGGGCACCTGCTGCGCGAGGCGCAGCGCACCGCCACGGTGAACCTGCCCGCGTTCTTTGCCGCCCGCGCCCGCCGGATCCTGCCCGCGGCCCTGGTGGTCATCGCGGCGGTGGTTGGTGGATCCCTCCTGCTGCTGCCGCGCACCCAATGGCAGGAGCTGGGGATCCAGGCGCTCGCCTCCACGTTCTCGGTGCAGAACTGGGTGCTGGCGGCCGACTCGGTCGACTACCTGGCCGCCGACCAGGCGCCGGGGCCGCTGCAGCATTTTTGGTCGCTGGGCGTTGAGGAACAGTTCTACCTGTTCTGGCCGCTGCTGGTGCTCGGCGCCTGCTGGCTGAGCGCCCGCACCGGGCGCGGGGCCGGCACGCCGACGCGCCTGGAACGCGTCCTGTGGGTGGGGTTCAGCGTCGCGGCCGGGCTTTCCCTGAGCTATTCGGTCCTCACTGGGTACCGCGGCAACGCGGCTGGCTACTTCATCACCACCACCCGCATCTGGGAGCTGGCCGCCGGCGGGCTTCTCGCGCTGACCGTGCACGCCCACGCCGCTGGCAGGCTGCGCCTTCCACGCTGGGTGAGCGCCTGGTCTGTGCGCAACGCCGCCGTGCTGCTGGGGCTGGCCCTGATTCTCTGGGCGGCCGGGAACTATGATGCGGCCACGGTCTTCCCCGGGATTGCCGCGGCGCTGCCGGTGCTTGCCTGCGCAGCGATCATTGCGGCCGGGGACACCAGCGGCCCCGGATCGCTGCGGCCTGTGGTCCATTGGCGGTGGGTGCAGTGGGTGGGGTTGGCTTCCTATTCGCTGTACCTGTGGCATTGGCCGCTGATCGTCTTTGCCGAACAGTTCACCGGGGCCAACCGCTCGCCGGTGGAGTCACTGGTGCTGCTGGGGATCAGTCTGGCGCTGGCGGCCGCCAGCCTGTATCTGGTGGAAAACCCGGCCCGGAATTACCGTCCACTGGCAGGTTCGCCGCCCCGCGCCCTAGTGGCGGGGGCGGTAGCCATGGGGCTGGTGGCATTGTTGGCGCTGACCCCGGTGCTGCTGCAGCAGCAGTCCATCGACCGCGAACAGCGCGAAGTCACGGCCCTGCTCAACGCGCCGCCCCAGGGCTTCGGAGCCGCCTCGGTCACCGCCGGCGCCCCGGCGCTGCTGCCCCGCCAAAACCAGATCGTCCCCATCCCGGCCACGGCCGAGCAGGACCAGCCACAACTGGGGTCCTGCGTGCAGGAACCACAGTCAACCTCGATCACCGAATGTGAATTCGGCAGCCCGCAGGCCACCTTCACCGTGGCCCTGGTCGGTGATTCCCACGCCGCCCACTGGTATGAGGCCTTGCACGCTCATGCCGCCCAGCGGGGCTGGAGGGTAATCACCTACTTGAAGAACTCCTGCCCCTTCAGTGCGGGCGAGCGAACGGCCGAACGGCAGGGGAGCATCAGCTGCCGGCAGGCCACCGAACAGACCACGAAACTGCTCACCTCCCGCACGGACATCGACGCCGTCGTCACCGCGAACTGGGCGGGGGCCGAGTTCGTCGGTGACCCGGCACAGGGGTACGCGCAACTCTGGGGCGAGCTGGAGGATGCCGGGCTGGATGTCTTTGCCGTGGTGGACACCCCGCGCCCGGGAACAAAGCAGTATGCCCGGGACTGCGTGCAGCAGCATCAGCAGGATCTGTCGCGCTGCTCCGTTGCGCGCTCCAAGGCCTTCGAACGGGGGGACGTGACACGCGAAGCGGCGGCCAGGGAACCGCGCGTGCAGGTCCTGGACTTCAGTGACCAGTTCTGCATTGCACAACGGTGCCCGGCCGTGATCGGCAACGTGCTGGTCTACCGGGACAAGCACCATATTTCCGACACCTACATGCGCACCCTGGCACCGGTGTTCGGCCAGCGCCTGGAGGCCGCCCTGGACGGCCGCTAGACGCGAACCAGGGCGCCATGCGGATCATCGAACATGATCTGGGCCACCCGCGCATCCCCGGCCGCCGGGAATCGGGTAGGATTGGAAAGTCTGTGCTGCATCGTGCCCAAAAAGCGGGCACGGGAGGCATTGGATAACGCAAAGAACCTCCTGTTGCGGAAATACCGTGACCGTTTAGCCCAAAGGAGGTGGGTTCACATGCGTGCTTATGAACTCATGGTCCTCATCGACCCCGAGGTCGACGACCGTACCGTGGAACCGACCATCGAGAAGTACCTCGAGGTCATCCGCTCCGCCGGCGGCTCGATCGACAACGTTGACATCTGGGGCCGTCGCAAGATGGCTTACGAGATTCAGAAGAAGTCCGAAGCCATCTACATTGTAGTGAACTACAAGTCGGAGCCGGCCGCTTCCTCGGAACTCGAGCGTCAGCTGAAGCTTAACGAGCAGATCCTGCGCCACAAGGTCACTCGTCCGGAAGAAGCCCGCGTCTAATTACGCGAGCAGCATTTCCACTTCGTAAGAACAACGTTCGAACAACCTGAGGAGAGAGCATGGCAGGCGAGACTGTAATTACCGTGATCGGAAACCTGACCGCCGACCCGGAACTGCGTTTCACGCCCTCCGGATCCGCCGTCGCGAACTTCACGATCGCTTCGACTCCGCGCACCTTCGACCGCCAGACCAATGAGTGGAAGGACGGCGAAGCCCTGTTCCTTCGTGCATCGGTGTGGCGTGAAGCCGCAGAGAACGTTGCCGAGTCGCTGACCAAGGGCATGCGCGTCATCGCCCAGGGCCGGCTGCGCTCACGTTCTTACGACACCAAGGAAGGCGAACGCCGCACCGTCATGGAGCTGGAGGTCGACGAGATCGGCCCCTCGCTGCGCTTCGCTTCGGCCAAGGTCACCCGCACCCAGCGCTCCGGCGGCGGAGGCGGCGGCTTTGGCGGCGGTGGAGGCTTCTCCAACGCCCCGCAGCAAAGTGCCCCACAGCAGCAGCAGCAACAGCAGCAGGGTGGCGGATGGAATGCACCATCCAACGACCCGTGGAGCACCGGCGGCTCAAGCGGCGGCAACCATGGCGGCTGGGGCAATCCCGGCAGCGACGAACCGCCTTTCTAACCACTATTTATTCACCATCCCGCAGAGGAATCTGCGGGCTCCCAAACTAAAGGAGCTCCACGATGGCTAAGGCTGAAATCCGTAAGCCCAAACCAAAGTCCAACCCCTTGAAGGCCGCTGACATCACCGTCATCGACTACAAGGACACCGCACTGCTGCGCAAGTTCATCTCCGACCGCGGCAAGATCCGCGCTCGTCGTGTGACCGGCGTGTCCGTGCAGGAACAGCGCAAGATCGCTCAGGCTATCAAGAATGCCCGCGAAGTGGCCCTGCTGCCTTACTCCGGCGCTGGCCGCGGTTAAGGAAGAGGGATACCACCATGGCAAAGATCATTCTGACTAATGAAGTATCCGGTCTTGGTACCGCTGGCGACATCGTCGAGGTCAAGAACGGCTACGCACGCAACTACCTGCTGCCCCGCGGCCACGCAATCGTGTGGACCAAGGGCGGCGAGAAGCAGGTGGAGTCGATCAAGGCTGCACGTGCCGCTCGCGCCATCGCGAACCTCGAGGACGCGCAGGAACTGGCTGCCAAGCTGAAGTCCCAGCCGGTCAAGGTGACCGTCAAGGCTGGCGCCACCGGTCGCCTGTTCGGCACCGTGCGCACCGCCGACGTCGCCAACGCCGTTGAGGCTGCTGGCCTGGGCAAGCTGGACAAGCGCAGCATCCAGCTGACCGAGTCGATCAAGTCGACCGGCAACTACACCGCCACCGTTCGTCTGCACGACGACGTCAGCGCCAACCTGCGCCTGCAGGTCGTCGCTGCGGCCAAGAAGTAAGTCTTCTCGACCACTTCTGTACAGCGGGTGGCCTGCTTTCCTTCGGGAAGGCAGGCCACCCGCTGACGTTTAACGCCCTCCCGACAAGCGGCAGGGCGGGAATCTTAAATCACCTGTGACAAGGGATTCTCGTGGAAGGACTACTGCCCGGAATCCTGTGGCGCCGGAATGTTCTGGGTGCGCAGTTGCCCGCGGGCCAGGTCCTTGCCGCTGTCGACGTCGGTGATGATTACTTCCCACAACTGCTGGGTCCGGCCCTGGAAGAGGGCCCGGGCCGTGACCCGCACCTGGGCGGCACTGGTGGGCCGCAGGAAGTCCGTGGCATTGTGCACCCCTACGGCGAACTGCTGCCGGTCGGCCACCGCGTAGCTGGCCCCGACGCTGCCGGCGGTTTCCACCATCGAGGCGTACACGCCCCCGTGCACCACGCCCCACGGGGTATGGTGCTCCTCGCCCAGTTGCGCGTGCCCGGTGACTGAGGTACTGCTGACCTCGTCAATGATCAGGCCGGTGGCTTCGGTGAATCGGCTGTTCCGGCGCATCTGCGAAAGCAGTGGGTCCGAGGCGGTGTCATCCATCTAAGGCTCCTAATGGTGGTGGCTCACATTCTTTGGCCGGCCCTGAACAGCCGGCCCCTTGCTGGAAGCTAGCCTATGCGCTGGCACGGCGCACCACGGCATTTTTGCAGCACAGGGGAGTCCACATCGGCTGTGGGCCACTTCAAGTGCGCGCGTGTCCGGGATCATGTCCTGGCAACATGGCGCGTAACGAGCGGCACATTCACTGTCCTCTTACCGCAGATTCACTACTTTCCAGCGAGCAGTTCGCCCCCTCACCTTCCATGGCGCACGAAAAGAGGAATCATCCCCGCCGACGGCGATAGAGTGTTTCGCTGGGATACGCCACACCGTCGTACGTATCGATCGCAGAGAGGATCACCCGTGCACCACAGAATTCACCACCGTGCATTCACCGACCGCCTGATGAGTGCCGCTGACGCGGCACGGCTGGTCCAGCCGGGCATGACCGTAGCCATGAGCGGCTTCACCGGTGCCGGATACCCCAAGGCTGTGCCCGGCGCGCTGGCCGAACACATGCAGCAGGCCCATGATGCGGGCCAGGCCTTCAAGATCAACGTGCTGACCGGCGCATCCACCGCCCCGGAACTGGACGGGGTGCTGGCCAAGGCCGACGGCATGAACCTGCGCCTGCCCTACATGTCGGATCCGGAGCTGCGCCGACGCATCAATGACGGTGAGATGGAATACATGGACATCCACCTCTCCCACGTCGCCCAGCACGCCTGGTTCGGCTTCTACGGCAAGATCGACTTGGCGATCGTCGAGGTCGTGGGGGTGACCGCCGAGGGCCAGCTGATCCCCTCCTCCTCGGTCGGCAACAACAAGACCTGGCTGGAGATGGCCGACAAGGTGATCATCGAGGTCAACGAGGAACAGTCCGCAGCCATGGACGGGATGCACGACATCTACTACGGCACCGCCCTGCCCCCGCACCGCCAGCCCGTGCCGATCACCACGGTCAAGGACCGCATCGGCCAGCCCTACCTGGACGTGGACGTCTCCAAGGTCATCGCCGTGGTGGAGACCAAGGCACCGGACCGGCTCTCACCCTTCGCCCCGGTGGATGCAACCAGCGAGAAGATCGCGGACCACCTGCTGGACTTCCTGGACCATGAGATCCGTGCCGGGCGGCTGACCGAGAAGCTGCTGCCCATCCAGTCCGGCGTCGGGAACATCGCCAACGCGGTGCTGGCCGGCCTGTCCCGCGGCGGCTACAAGGGGCTGCAGTCCTACACCGAGGTGATCCAGGACGGGATGCTCAGCCTGATCAAGGACGGCACCCTGGAATTCGCCTCCGCCACCAGCTTCTCGCTCTCCGAGGCCGGGATCGCCGAGTTCAACCAGAACGTGGACTACTACCGGGAACGGATCCTGCTGCGCCCGCAGGAGATGAGCAACCACCCCGAGGTGATCCGCCGGCTGGGCTGCATCGCACTGAACGGGATGATCGAGGCGGACATCTACGGCAACGTGAACTCCACCAACGTGGTCGGCTCCCACGTCATGAACGGCATCGGCGGTTCGGGGGACTTCGCCCGCAACGGCTACCTGTCGGTGTTCATGTCCCCCTCCATCGCCAAGGGCGGGAAGATCTCCGGGATCGTGCCGATGGCCAGCCACGTGGACCACACCGAGCACGACACCATGATCCTGATTACCGAACAGGGCCTGGCGGACCTGCGCGGTCTCTCACCCAAGCAGCGGGCCCAGGTGATCATCGATAACTGCGCGCACCCGGACTACCGCCCGATGCTGCAGGACTACTTCGACCGGGCCCGGAAGAACAGCTATGGCAAGCACACCCCGCACCTGCTCGATGAGGCGCTGTCCTGGCACCAGCGCTACATCGAGACCGGGGACATGCAGCCGGTGCGTTCGGGGCTGCTGGCCGACGCACGCTAGCACGCCGGGCATACTGGGAGAATGAGCCGAAAAAACGGGTTGATCCTGGCCGGCCTGCCGCCGGTGTTGCTGGTGCTTCCCCCGCTGCCCGGCTACCTGATCCAGCTGCTGCAGTCGGCCACCGGTGAAGCCGTATTCTCCGCCGGCACCGGGTTGGGGGAGCTGATGCTCAACCCCCTGCGCCTGGTGGGCGCACTGCTGGCCGTGGCGTGGGCCGCGGCGCTGGCGCACCTGGATCCCCGGCTGCCGTCCGGATGGCGGTATGTGGGCGCGTTCGTGGGCTGCGGGATCCTCTATGTGCTGCCGATCTGGCTGGGCGCCTTCGGGGCGGATCTTGGCTGGGTGGATTTGTGGGTGCTGGCGGGCACCGCCAGCTGGTATGAGTGGATGCAGCTGCACGCCCCGGTGGCCGGCGGGTTGTGCCTGTGGGCCCTCTACCTGATGCGTCCGGCCCCGGCGCCGGCCCGGCCAGCCCGCTGGCGCGCCAGGCTCGCCCGGATGCTGGACGGGCCGCGGCACTAGCTGCCCGGCGGCGCCTGAAGGCGCAGCTGGATGATCCGGTCATCCCCGGGCTGTGGGGTGCCGCGCCCGTCGGTGTTGTTCGTCAGCACCCACAGCTGTCCCGGCCCGACCTCCAGCACCGCGCGCAATCGCCCCTGGCCGGTGAGCAGCTCCTGCTGGTGCTGCGGGTTGGCCAGCTCCACGCGGCGCAACCGCTGCCCGCGCAGGTTGGCCAGGTACACCCACCCGTCGGCGATCGCGATCCCGCTGGGGCTGGCCTGCCCGGTGGGCCATTGCGCGATCGGGTCGGTGAACCGCCGGTCGCGCCGTTCGGCCTGGCCCTCCACCTGCGGCCAGCCGTAGTTGCCTCCCGCACGGATCTCGTTCAGCTCATCGAAGGTGTTCTGCCCGAACTCGCTGGCGTACATCCGGCCCCGCCCGTCCCAGGCAAGGCCCTGCACGTTGCGGTGGCCCAGGCTGTAGACGGCCGAACCGGGGAACGGGTTGTCCGCAGGGATGCCGCCATCGGGTTCCAGGCGCAGGATCTTGCCGCCCAGGCTCTCGGGGTCCTGCGCGGCGTCCGGCTGCGCGGCGTCCCCGACCCCCGCGTAGAGCTTGCCATCCGGCCCGAAGGCGATCCGCCCGCCATTGTGGATCCCGGCGGAGGGCAGCTCATCGATGACCGTCCGCTGCTGTCCCAGACGCAGCGAGCCGGGCTTACCGTGCAGCGTGAAACGCTGGATCCGGTTGCCGGTGGCTCCGGTCGAATAGGCGTAGAGCTGGTCCGGTTCGGCGAACGCGAGCCCCAGCAGCCCGCCCTCACCGCCCAAGCGCACCCCCGGCACGGTACCCACTGTGCGCTGGCGCCCGGCGGTGTCGACCTCCAGGATCCGGGCGGTGTCCCGTTCACTGACCAGCGTCGTGTCCATGGCCCGGCAGATCGACCACGGGGCCTGCAGGTTCCGGGTGATGACCGAGACCTCCGCGCGGTGCGCGGGGGAGGGCCCGGTGGGCCCGCTGGCGGTGGGGCTGGCGTCGCTTTGCGGGGCGGCCGGCGGGATTGGCACCGGCCCGCTGCAGGCGACCAGCAGCAGGCAAAGGGCGGCCAGCGGGTACCAGCAGTGTCGGCCTCGCATGCTGCCCTCCTCAACCCCGGGGAGCAACAGCGTAGCAAGCCAGGCGCCGGCACGTCAGCCCACCGCGCGCCGGGTTTAGCGCGTGGTGGCCGCGGAGGGCAGCGGCAGGGTGCGCAGCACGTTCTTTTGCACCTTGCCCGTGGAGGTGCGCGGCAAATCCTGCGGGAAAACGATGGTGCGCGGCACCTTGAACCCGGCCAGCTGTTCGCGGGCGTGGGCGATCAGGGCCGCCTCATCCACCTGTGAGCCGCTGGCCCGGATGACGTAGGCGATGGGGCGTTCGCCCCACTTCTCATCCGCGATGCCCACCACCGCCACATCCAGCACCTGCGGGTGGCTGGCCAGCACCTGCTCGACCTCCACGGTGGAAATGTTCTCCCCGCCGGAGATGATGATGTCCTTGGCCCGGTCGCGCAGCTGGATGTAGCCGTCCGGGTGCATCACGCCCAGGTCCCCGGTGTGGAACCAGCCCCCGGCGAAGGCCTGTTCGGTGGCCGGCTCGTCCTTGTAGTAGCCGATCATTACGTTGTTGCCGCGCAGCACGATTTCGCCCATGCTCTGTCCGTCGGCCGGCACGTCGTTCATGTCCAGGTCCACTACGCGGGCGGACTCCGCGGTCACCATGCCCACCCCCTGCCGGGAGAGCTTGGCGGCCCGCTGCTCGGCGTCCAGCTCATCCCAGTGCTGCTGGTACTCGCAGATCGTGTACGGGCCGTAGACCTCGGTCAACCCGTAGACGTGCACCACCTCGATGCCCAGCCGGTGCAGCTTGCCAATGATGGCCGGTGACGGGGGAGCGCCGGCGGTGGTGATGCGCAGCGGCTGGCCCACACGGTGAGCCCGGGGCGCGTCGGCGATGATCGAGCACACGGTTGGTGCCCCGCACAGGTGGGTGGTGCCCAGCTGGTCGATGGCATCCCAGACGGCGTCCTCGCGCACCGCCCGCAGGCACAGGTGGGTGCCGCCGGCGGCGGTTACCGCCCAGGGCGTGCACCAGCCGTTGCAGTGGAACATCGGCAGCGTCCACAGGTAGCGGGTGTGCGCGTCCATTTGCTGGTGGAACGCCTCACCCAGCGCGTTCAGATAGGTGCCGCGGTGTGAATACAGCACCCCCTTGGGCTTGCCGGTGGTCCCGGAGGTGTAGTTCAGGCAGATCGGGGCCCGCTCGTCGCCGACCGCATAGGGCAGGCGGCCGGCGGGGGCGTGGCGCAGCAGGTCCTCCAACACCGCGTCGACCGGCACCTGGGGGCGCGGGCCGGTGTACTGGTCGTCGGTGACCTCGATCAGCGCCTCCAGGCTCGCCACCTCCTGGCGCAGCCGTGCGGTGTTGCCCAGCAGCTCGGTGTCCGCCAACAGCAGCCGGGCCTCGGCGTGCGACAAGATGTACTGCAGCTCGTGGGCGGCCAGGCGGGTGTTCAGGGCAACGAGGATGCCGCCGGCCAGCGGGACCGCGTAGTGGGCGGCCAGCATTTCCGGGGTGTTCGGGGCCAGCACCGCGACCCGGTCGCCCGGGGAAATGCGTTGGGCCAGCACCTGGGCCAGCCGCTGGACGCGCTCCTCGAACTGGGCCCAGGTGTAGCTGCGCGAACCGTGAATCACCGCGGTTTTCTCCGGGTAGACCTCCACGGAGCGTTCCAGGAAGCGCAGGGGAGTCAATTCTGAGTGGTTGGCCAGCAACGATGCCATGGGGGCTCCTCGGGGTCGGTAACTATCCGGCCCCGCACTGTGACGCAGGGCACCTCGCAAGACATCGTGGCATGAAACTGAACCCCAGACAAAGAAACTGCGTGCCATTGCGCTCAACGGCGCCCGCGGGGCGACCAGCGTAGGAGGCGGTGTCCGTTGCTGAGCTGCGCCGGGCGAAATTATCGGCGGCGAGCCTAGCGGAAGGAGGGGGCGGGCGAAACAATATGTCGAAGATTGCGGTATAAGACAGGAAATGTTTGACGTTACGCCGCGACGGGCCATAGTGTCGTAGACAGAATCAAGAGCGTCAGCTGACAAGCCCTGGCTAGCTGGCCGGCAACCCTCTAAACGGTAGTGGGGTGCTCCAGGTGAGGATTCGGTTCCGCGCGCCACCGCGTGGAACAAGTACCGCACACCGAGGCGTAAAACCTTCGAATCCACAGTGCAGCAGCTTGGCCCTGCGGCGCTATGGGCATTCGACCGTCGCCGACCACGGTGGGCCTGATGCTAAGGATACGAATCATGTCATTGAATCAGGATCTCGACCCGTTGACCCTGCGCAAGGTCTTCGCCCAGCACCCCTCGGGCGTCGCGGCGTTGTGCGCCGAAATCGATGGCGTCAAGACCGGAATTGTTGCCTCCTCGTTTACCGTTGGGGTCTCCCTGGATCCGGCGCTGGTGATGTTCGCCGTGCAGAAGACCTCCAACACCTGGCCGAAGCTGCGGCGGGCACAGCGTATCGGGGTCTCGGTGCTCAGCAGCCGCAACGAGGGGGTCTGCGCCCAGATCGCCTCGAAGAAGGGTGACCGCTTCGCCGGGCTGCACACCCACATCACCGAGCAGCAGGCGTTGTTCATCGAGGAATCCACCCTCTGGCTCGATACCTCCATCTACAACGAGGTTGAAGCCGGGGACCACTGGGTCGTCCTGCTGCAGGTGCACGGCCACCAGGCCTCGGCGCACACCCCGTCGATCTTCCATGATTCCGCCTTCCACACCCTCAAGGTGCCGGCCCTGGTCTAATGGCAGGGCGGCATCGATGAATCCCACTGCGTCGTACGTCGCGGTGGGATTCATTACGTTAACCGCTTCAAACCGGGTTGCGTGTCAGGCGCAGTGCACAGTCCCGAGATGAGGCAGGCCGGGGATCTGTGGACGAAGCCCCGCATCCGAGGGACCGTGATGGGTGGTCCTGCGATGAGTAGCGAGTTTTTAGATCTGAAGTAATCCACAAAGCTTTCCACAGCGTTGTGGATTGGGGGTGGATAACCGTGGTTGACGCCTCCACGCCCCCGAATTGTGGGCTTTCCGGCTGTGGAAAAGATCCAAAACCCACAATGCCGCGGAGGAAAACTTAATTTTTATCCACACGTGTGAAAACCTGAAACACCAAGTCAATCAGGTATTAGTTGCGTTTAAGTGGGGAAATCCACAGCGTTCTCCCCAGTTCCTGCACAACCCCTTCCACAGATAGCTGCCGCTTGTCCACAGATCCTGTGGATAAGCGAGTTTACGCCCTTACATAAGAGGCCTACTGTTGGCTCTGGAACTGAAATATCCACAAGTTTTCCCAGCGCCCCCTAACTGTCGGGGTCCGATGGAACGATACGAGGTGGACGGTGAACCGGTCGCCGAGTTCCCGGTGGGTAGAAGGGGATTTGAATGTCTATTGCCAGCGCTGAGCAGGCTTACGAGAACCGCGACTCCGAGGCGGGGCGTACGCCGCCGCAGGACATCGCCGCGGAAATGTCGGTTCTGGGCGGCATGATGCTCTCCAAGGACGCGATCGCCGATGTCATTGAGGTGGTCCGCGGCAACGACTTCTACCGTCCGGCCCATGAATCGATCTATGAGGCCATCATTGATCTCTACGGACGGGGCGAACCGGCTGACGCCGTCACCGTTTCGGACCTGCTGACCAAGCGGGGCGAAATCGTCCGGGTGGGCGGTGCCGCATACCTGCACAACCTCATCCAGTCCGTGCCCACCGCCGCGAACGCCGGTTACTACGCCGAGATCGTGCGCGAACGCGCCGTGCTGCGCCGCCTGGTCGACGCCGGGACCCGGATCGTGCAGATGGGCTACTCCCCGGACGGGGACGTGGACGCCATCGTCAACGAGGCGCAGGCCGAGGTCTACAAGGTTGCGGAGAATCGCTCGAGCGAAGACTATGTCCGGCTCAGCGAGATCATCGAGGGCACCGTCGATGAGATCGAAAATGCGGCCAACGCCGGTGACGGCATTACCGGTGTCCCCACCGGCTTTTACGAGTTTGATGAGTTGACCCAGGGCCTGCAGGGCGGGCAGATGATCATCATCGCCGCGCGTCCGGCCGTGGGCAAGTCGACCTTCGCCCTGGACTTTGCGCGTTCGGCGGCAATCAAGAACAACATGGCCACCGTGTTCTTCTCCCTGGAAATGGGGCGCAATGAAATCGCGATGCGTCTGCTCTCCGCGGAGGCCTCGATCCAGTTGCAGGACCTGCGCAAGGGGTCGGTGGAGGATGCCCAGTGGACCAAGATCGCCACCACCATGGGACGGTTGAATGAGGCTCCGCTATTCATCGACGACTCCCCGAACATGTCGATGATGGAGATCCGCGCCAAGTGCCGCCGCCTGAAGCAGCGCAACGAGCTGAAGATGATCGTGCTGGACTACCTGCAGCTGATGAGCTCGGGCAAGCGCGTTGAATCACGCCAGCAGGAAGTCTCGGAGTTCTCCCGTAACCTGAAGCTGCTAGCCAAGGAGCTCGATGTCCCGCTCATCGCGCTCTCGCAGCTGAACCGTGGTTCGGAACAGCGTACGGACAAGAAGCCGATGGTCTCGGACCTGCGTGAATCCGGCTCGATTGAGCAGGATGCGGACATGGTGATCCTGCTGCACCGCGAGGACGTGTACGACAAGGAAAATCGTCCCGGAGAGGCCGACGTGATTGTGGCCAAGCACCGCAACGGTCCCACCAAGACCATTACCGTCGCCTTCCAGGGCCACTACTCCCGGTTCAGCAACATGCAAAGCGAAGGGTAGGGGCAACCCCTGGCTTGACCCGAGCCACGGTAGGACAAATCCCGAAGGCGCATCCGACTCCAGCCAGAGGGCCGGCAGCCCGCAGGTGAAGACGCAGGTAACGGCAGAGATCAACGCCAAAAGCACCACGGTTGTCTTTAAATCGAGCTACTACACGCCGTTATCGGGGCGGCGAGTCGGCGAAGCAGAGATTGTCCAGAGTCTTGGTCCTCACTGGCACCTGGGCAGGAGCGAGTCCGATTTCTGCATCCACGGGCAGCACGATGCGGCAGACCCGATCGGGGTGATGTCAGGGCCTTGAATGTAGGGCTGTGTTTTTGGGCTGATCCCGCTCAGCCCGGGCATCCAGGCACCGCTATAGTGGGTGCCATGATCCAGAGCCTTCAAGCCCTGCTGTGGGGCACCGTGGCCGGTTCGGCCCTGCTGTTGGGGGCCGGGGCGGCCTGGTGGCTGCGCATTCCGCGGATCTGGGTTTGTGCGATCATGGCCTTCGGCTCAGGGGTGCTGATCAGTGCGCTGAGCTTTGAGCTGGTGTTGGAGGCCTACCAGCAGGGCGGCCTGGCGGCCAGCGTCGCCGGGGTGCTCGCCGGCGCGGGGCTCTACTTCGGCGCCAATCGGCTGCTGGCCTGGCTGACGGCGCGACGCCACGCCAGCACCCCGCGGACCCAGGACTCCTCCGGCACCGCAATCGCCGTCGGGGCGCTGATTGACGGGATTCCCGAATCGGTGGCCCTGGGCCTGGGAGTCGTGGCCGGAGCGGGAATCAACCCCACCATGCTCGCGGCCATCTTCATCTCCAACATCCCCGAGGGACTGGCCAGCACCGCGGACATGAAGCAGGCCCGCCGCCCGGGCCGCGCCGTGCTGGCGCTGTGGGGCGCAATCGCGGTGGCCAGCGGACTGGCCGCCTTCATCGGGGCCATCGCGCTGGCACAGATGCCCGCCGAGGTGCTGGCGTTCGCGACCGCGGTCGCGGCCGGCGGCATCCTGACCATGATCGCGGACACCATGATCCCCGAGGCGTACGCGGTGGACCACGACTACACCGGGCTGCTGGTCACCCTCGGGTTCCTCAGCGCCTTCACCCTGCACGCGCTCGGCGGGTAGGCCGCCGTCCCGGTTAGGCCTTGGGCAGGATCTGCAGGTGGTGCGGGCGCGGCGGGACCACGTCCGGCTCGAACTCCTGGTGCTTGCCCACATACTTCTTGATGTACGGGCAGACCGGGACGATCTTCATCCCGGCCGAGACCGTGTCATCCAGGGCGAAGGCCGCCAGCTTCGAGGCCAGGCCCTGGCCGCTGTACTCTTCATCGACCACGGTGTGGAAGAAGATCCGCTCCACCCCGTTCTCACCCTGGTAGTCGCGGTAGTGGGCGGCGCCGATGTGCTTGCCCGCATCGTCAAGGACGTAGCGGTCGCGTTCGGGCAGTGCCTGCGGGACGATCTGGCTCATGGTGCTCCTTGTGTCGCTGGGTTGTCGGATGATGGAAAATCGGTTGGCCGGTGGCGCTACACCGGCGGGTTTTCGCGCGGACGCAGCCGCACGGTGGGCAGGGTGGGGGCCGGCAGCGCGGCCGGGGTGTCCTTGGGGAAGGGGCCGAAGCGGTCCTCGGAGGCGTCCCCGGGCTCGGCGCCGATCTCCGCCTGGTACTGCTGACGGAAGGCGACCACCTCCTCATGGGTGCGGCCCACGAAGTTCCACCACATCAGGATCTGCTCGTTCAGCGGCTCCCCGCCGATGATGATGACCCGCACCGGGTCCTGCCCGGCCTGGATGCGCAGTTCGCCGGTGCCCCGCCCCAGATAGCCCAGGTCGCGGTGGCCCAGTTCCTGGCCGTTCACGATGGGGGCGCCGGTGTCCACCATGACCCCGTGCTCGTGCCCCTCGGGCACCTCAATGCACAGTGAGGCCCCCGCCTGAAGGGTCAGCTCCGCGCCGGTCAGCGGCGTGTACACGCTCACCGGGGAGGTGGATTCCTGCCCCTCGGCGCGCAGCGTGCCCAGGAACACCGACAGGCTCCAGCCCGGGCCGGTCAGCGGTTCGGGGCGGTAGCTTTCGAAGGTCGGTTCCATGTTGCGGGCATGCTCCGGCAACGCCACCCACAGCTGGGCGCCGTGCAGGACGGTGGTGTCCTTCGTGGAGAATTCCGAATGGGTGATCCCGTACCCGGCGGTCATCAGGTTCAGCTCCCCGGGACGCACCGTGGCCTTGAAACCTGCCGAGTCCATGTGGTCGATCGCCCCGGTGAACAACCAGGACACCGTTTGCAGGCCGGTATGCGGGTGACGTGGAACGGCCATCCCCAGGCTCTTGGAGACATCGTCCGGACCGTAGTGGTCCAGGAAGCACCAGGCCCCGATCAGGCTGCGCTGCTTCTGCGGCAGTGTGCGGTAGACCGTCATGGCGCGCGGCCCGCCCAGCGGCACCGGGCGCGGTTCCAGGATCTGGACCTGTTCGGTCGGCTCGGCATTCGTGCAGCCGATCTCCGCCGGGGCCTGCTCAAGGTTGCTCATGCACCCAGCTTAGGATCTCCGGGCCAGCATGCCTAGCCATAACGCGGTGGTGCCCACCCAGGCGGCCACCGCCACCCAGATGAACCCCTGGCCAAAGTGCTGCAGCGCCGGGAAATCGGTTTCGCGTCCCAGGAACTGGCAGCAGCTGGCCAGCATGCCCAGCGGGAAGACGATCGCCCACAGGCTGGTCTCATAGCGCAGCGGGTGGCGGCGCACCACGTGGCGCCAGTATCCGAAGAGCACCAGCAGTGGGATGAACCAGACCCCCACCGAGAGCAGCGCAAAGCAGGTGAACGCGATCATCGGGTGCAGCCACGGCTCCAGCACCCCCGCATTGGCCAGGGACAGCAGCTGGGAGCCGGTCATCACCGTGATCGCGGTGGCGCCCATGAAGATCCAGTAGGTGGGGGAGAGCGTCTCGGGATGGTTGGGGTAGCGCAGCATCCGGATGGTCACCAGGGTGGCGATCATCAGGTACAGCATGCAGCCCAGCAGCCAGATCGCCAGCGCCGCAATATTGCCCAGCCGGAAGATGTAGGGGTGGAAGGCGAAGGTGCCGGCCACCGCCTGGGTGGCCACCACCCACAGGAACCAGGAGCCGTTGGCGTGCGCGATGCCCGGTTCGGGACGCTCAATGAGCACCAGCAGCGCCGGGATCACATAGCACAGCCCCACCCACAGGATCCCGCCGGCGGTGGCGATCCCCAGCGAGATGCGGGTCAGGCCCAGGGCGCCAAGGTCCAGGGAGACCACGGTGCAGGCGGCCACGATGGTGAAGAACCCGAACGCGGCCGAGGGGTTGAGCAGATCCGCGAGCATCGCCCGGCCGTGGGTGATCAGCCGCACCACCAGGGCGGCCAGCAGGATCAGCAGCAGGCCCACCGCGGTCCAGGAGAACAGCTGGCCCACGGTGCGGTGCCCGGCCAAACCCAGCCCGTAGCCAATGATCCCGGTGGCCATCACCGAGGAGAAGGTGGCCGGGGACTGGTGGGCGATCCAGTGAGTGACGGCGCCGGGGATGGTGCTGGGCGTGACGTTCACGGATCTCCTTTAGGTGAAGTGGCGGGGCGGCCCGCGGTCGAGTGGTGCATCTTCCAAGTTACTGCACCCACACAACCGCGCGGTGAGCCTACACTGGATATAGGGCCGCCCCGGCCCGCACAGGACCCTGGATGGCCCCACATGGATGACAGACCACTGCCGATTGTCCACGACACCACCGGGCTGAGCCTGGGATACCGGCTCAGGTGGTGGATCCGCTACTGCGCACTGTACGTGTTCGGCCCGGCCGAGCGTTCGGTCGGATCCAGTCCCCGCGAGCGGATGAAATGGGAACGGGCCCGCAAGGTGCGTGATGCGCACTATGCCCGGGGCACGCTGCCCGATGGGGAAACCATTGAAACGGTGGCGCGGCTCGAGCAATAGCCCCGGTGCCGGGTTAGGCACGCGGCATCATCAAAAAGGAAGTAGGCCCGAACGTGGGACAGACGGAGTTGAATCAGGACGATCTGCTGAAGCTGGAGCACCAGGTGTGTTTCGCGGTGGCAGTGGCCTCCCGATCGGTCATCTCCTCCTACCGTCCGGTGCTTGAACCCCTGGGGCTCACCCATCCGCAATACCTGGTGATGCTGGCCCTGTGGGAACAGGGCCCGATCGGGGCGCGGGAGCTGAGCGCCCAGCTGCATCTGGACCCCGGGACCCTCAGCCCGCTGATCAAGCGCATGGAGGCCCACGGGCTGGTCACCCGGCGACGCAATCCGGAGGATGAGCGGGCCATCCTGATCGAGGTGACCGAAAAGGGGGCGCAGCTGCGTGAACAGGCCCTGCAGGTCCCGGTGCAGATGATGCGCCGGCTGCAGATGGATGAGCAGGATGTGCATGACATCCAGCGGCTGATGACCCGGTTGATCAGCGCGGCACAAAGTGCTGATGATAACGCCGACTAATTAGTTGGTGCCCCAATTATTTGCCTACAATAGATGTAAGGCCCGCATCGGGCGCAGAGCTAAAGGGGAAATCATGGACGAGTCATCACTGCCCGTCATCACCGATACCACCGGACTAAGCCTGGGATACCGCTTCCTGTGGCGCCTGAAGTACGCTGGCCTGACGATTTTCGGCCCCGCGGAACGCTCGGTGCACTCCAGCCCGCGGGAACGGGTGAAATGGGAGCGTGCGGTCAAGGTGCTGCGGGCCCACGAAGCACGCGGCACCCAGGCGGATGCGCAGACGGTGCAGACCGCGGCGCGCATGCAGCCGCGCTAAGTCCCCGGGTCCTTCCGGACGCTGAGGCCAACGGCACACCGGATACCTCGCTGTGGCGGTGAAGTACGCGGTAATCTTCAAGGCATGGATGAGATGACCGAACTGGTACTGACCCGCCATTTTGCCGCGCCGCGCACCGCCGTGTGGGCCGCGTTCTGCGAACCGGAAATTATCGCCCAATGGTGGGGTCCGGCCGGATGGGGGATCAAGGAATCCTCCGTGGTCCTGGAACCCAAGGTCGGCGGACGCCACGAACTGGTCATGTACCAGCACCAGGACCCCACCCAGGAAGTGCCGTTGAAGGCCACGATCACCGAATTCGATGAGTACACCTGCCTGGTCAGCGCCGACGGACCGCATGAAATGACGCTGGATCTGGTAATTCACACCCGGATCGACTTGAAGGAATTCGCCGGGCAAACCATCGTTACCCTCACCCAGGGCCCGCTGCCCCGTGAGGTGCTGGCCAGCAGTACCGCCGCCTGGGAATCGGCGTTCGACAAGCTGACCGGCCTGCTGGGCCAGTTCTTCTAAGCCAAGGGTCCCTCCGGCAGCTGCCGGCCTAGATGGGCCGGGAGACCAGGTAGCTGCGCACCTGTGCGATCTTTGCCGTTTTCGCGGTGCTGGTGAAACGGATCATGTAGCAAAAGGCGACGGAAATGTTCTGTACATTGGTCACCCGCCCGTCCACGCTCCCCTCCCGGCCATGGGTAAGGATGCTGTTGATCCGCAGCTGCGTGTTGTCCCGGGCGTTGGTCACCCACTTGAGCACCTCGGTCAAACCGGACAGGCGCTGGAAGCCCACAATTTCCCACTGCACGTCATCGGCCAGCCACTGCGCCAGGTGTTCGGCATCCTTGCTTTGCACGGCGACCACCAGGTCGCGAATGACCTGGGCGCGCGGGGCATTGCCGCAGTTCTCCGGTTCAATGATTTCCAGGGGCGTGGCAGCCGCGTTGTCGGACGTCAAAAAAGTGCTCCTTGCCGTGCTGTGCGTCAGTGCTTCTGGCCGCAGCCAGGTTCCCACTCTACGCCCGCTCCCCGCCCGCCCGGCAGTGGCCTGTGACGGGTTTGCTTAACCCCGCCCGATGTAGGGCATTCCCGCTGCGGTAATGGTCAGCTGGTTAACGGCCGCGCTCGCCGGCGCATTGGCGATAAATGCGACGGCGCGGGCCGCTTCCTCCAGCGCGAAGGTGGGCTCAACCTTGCGCGTGCCGTCCGCCTGCAAGGCGCCGGTGGAGGTGCCCAGCTGATCCATGATCTCGCTGGCCGCGTTGCCGATGTCGATCTGTGAGGCCGTGATGCCCCAGGGGCGCCCGTCCAATTCCATGGACCGCGTCAACCCCGTGATCGCGTGCTTGGTGACCGCGTAGGCCACCGACTGGGGGCGGGGAACCTGGGCGGCGATGGACCCGTTGTTGATGATGCGTCCGCCACCGTGGTCCTTCATGTGGTTAAAGGCCTGCCGGGCGCAGTTGATGGCACCGGTGAGGTTGACGGCGCACACTTCGTCCCAGTCCTCTTCGCTCAAATCCCCGACGTGGACGGCGGGCCCGAAGGTCCCGGCATTGTTGAACAGGGCGTGGATGCGACCAAAGCGTGCACTGGCCTTCTCGAAAAGTTCTGCGACGTCCGCGCTCTGGGCAACATCGGCGGCCACGGCGAGGGCGCGGGGATTTCCGTCGGCCGCCTGGCGCAGCTTTTCCTCGGTGCGTCCGGCCAGCACCACGTTCCACCCCTGGCTCAACAGCACGCGGGCGCTGGCCCGGCCGATGCCGGAGCCCGCTCCGGTGATGATGATGGTGTGGCGGGATTCTTCCGAAACGGATACCGGATTCGTTGTCACCTGTGGCTCCCTGGGGTGTTGGCAATACGTGTGTTGGCTTCGGCTTTAACCGTAGGTCCCGGCGGAATGAATGACGCATGTTTCATCCCAAGACTTGTGAGGGCTCTCACTTAATCTTAGTATGCGATAGAGAGTTTCCATAAAGCGGAAGTTTAAGCGTGTTGTTTTACCCTAAGCCACCACGCTTCGACCCATGAAGGACTGTATCCATGACCATCATTGAAGACGCGCCGACCACGGGTGCAAACCGCCACTCCGGCAATCCGGCTGCCGCCGAGGGCGCCCGGGCCACGGACGAGCAGATCACCGGTATCCGTAGTGGTCTGACGTATCAGTTATCCGACCGGGATCCGGAAGAGACCCAGGAATGGTTGGATTCCTTTGACCAGCTGGTCGAGTCGCAGGGCACCGAGCGGGCCCAGTTCATTATCCGGTCGTTGTTGCAGCGGGCCGGGGCGAAGTCGGTGGGCGTGCCGATGGTCACGACCACTGATTATGTGAACACGATCCCGGTGGATCAGGAGCCGGTGTTCCCCGGGGACGAGGCGATCGAGCGCCGGTACCGGGCGTATATGCGCTGGAACGCGGCGATCATGGTGCATCGTGGCCAGCACCCGGATATCGGGGTGGGCGGGCATATTTCCACCTATGCCGGGGCGGCAACGTTGTACGAGGTCGGGTTCAACCACTTCTTCCGTGGCCAGGACCATCCCGGGGGTGGGGACCAGATTTTCTTCCAGGGCCACGCCTCGCCGGGCATGTACGCGCGCGCGTTTTTGGAAGGGCGCCTTTCGGAGCAGGACATGGACGGGTTCCGGCAGGAGAAGTCGAAGCAGGGCCATGCCCTGCCCTCCTACCCGCACCCGCGTTCGATGCCGGAGTTTTGGCAGTTCCCGACCGTGTCGATGGGGTTGGGTCCGGCCAACGCGATTTACCAGGCCCAGTTGAACCGGTACCTGCACAACCGGGGCATCAAGGACACCAGTGATCAGCATGTGTGGGCGTTTTTGGGTGATGGTGAGATGGATGAGCCTGAATCGCGGGGGTTCTTGCAGCTGGCGGCCAATGAGCGGTTGGATAACCTCACGTTCGTGATCAACTGCAACCTGCAGCGCCTGGACGGGCCGGTGCGGGGTAACGGGAAGATCATGCAGGAGCTGGAGGCGTTCTTCCGCGGGGCGGGCTGGAACGTGATCAAGGTGGTGTGGGGCCGTGAGTGGGATGCCCTGCTGGATGCCGATGACACCGGTGCGCTGGTGGAGGTGATGAACCAGACCCCGGATGGGGATTACCAGACGTACAAGGCCGAGTCCGGCGCGTTCGTGCGTGAGCATTTCTTCGGTCAGCGCCCGGAAACCAAGGAACTGGTCAATCACCTCTCTGATGATGAGATCTGGAATTTGAAGCGTGGCGGGCATGACTACCACAAGGTGTATGCCGCGTATAAGGCCGCGACCGAGTTCAAGGGCAAGCCCACGGTGGTGCTGGCCAAGACGGTCAAGGGGTATGGTTTGGGCCCGCATTTCGAGGCCCGTAACGCGACCCACCAGATGAAGAAGCTGACCTTGGAGGACCTGAAGGGGTTCCGTGATCATTTGCGGATCCCGATCACCGATGAACAGCTGGAAGCCGACCCGTACCTGCCCCCGTACTACCGCCCCTCCCAGGACTCCGAGGAGCACCAGTACCTGATGGACCGGCGGGCTGAGCTGGGCGGGTTTTTGCCCGAACGCCGCCCGCACAACGAAACCCGGATCAGCCTGCCCGGGCAGAAGTCCTATGAGATCGCCAAGCGCGGGTCGGGCAAGCAGATGGCCGCGACCACGATGGCGTTCGTGCGTTTGCTGAAGGACTTGATGCGGGATAAGGACTTCGGGCACCGGATCGTGCCGATCGTGCCCGATGAGTCGCGCACGTTCGGGATGGACTCGTTCTTCCCCACCAAGAAGATCTACAACCCGGCCGGGCAGAACTACCTGTCGGTGGACCGTGACCTGGTGCTGGCGTACAAGGAATCGGCCTCGGGGCAGTTGATCCATCCCGGGATCAACGAGGCCGGGGCGGTGGCCTCGTTCACCGCGGCCGGGACCTCGTATGCCACCCACGGGGAAGCGTTGATCCCGATCTACGTGTTCTACTCGATGTTCGGGTTCCAGCGCACCGGGGACGCGTTCTGGGCGGCAGCGGATCAGATGACCCGCGGGTTCGTGATCGGCGCGACCGCTGGGCGCACCACGCTGACCGGTGAGGGGCTGCAGCACGCTGATGGGCATTCCCCGCTGCTGGCGTTGACCAACCCGGCGGTGGTGGCCTATGACCCGGCCTACGGGTACGAGATCGGGCACATCATGCGTTCAGGCCTGGAGCGCATGTATGGCGGGGAACACCCGGATCCGAACGTGATGTACTACCTGACGGTGTACAACGAGCCGATCATCCAGCCGGCCGAGCCGGAAAACGTGGATGTTGAGGGGATCATCAAGGGCATTTACCTGCTCAAGGAAGCCTCGATTGACGGGCCGCGCGCCCAGCTGCTGGCCTCGGGGGTCGCGGTGCCGTGGGCGTTGGAAGCCCAGGATATCCTGGCCACCGAATGGGGAGTGTCCGCCGATGTGTGGTCGGTGACCTCGTGGAACGAGCTGGCCCGGGAAGGTCAGCACTGCGACCAGGTCATCATGGACGACCCGGGTGCTACGCGTCCGACCCCGTACCTGACCGGTCAGCTGGAATCGGCGACCGGCCCGGTGATCGCGACCAGTGATTACCAGCGGGCGGTGCTTGAACAGGTGCGCCCCTACGTGCCCGGTGAGTACCACACCCTGGGAGCGGACGGGTTTGGGTTTAGTGATACCCGGGCCGCGGCGCGCCGGTTCTTCAAGATCGACGCGCATTCCCTGGTCGTCAAGACCCTGCAGGCGTTGGCTGAGCGGGGCGAGATCCCGGCTGATACCCCGATCAAGGCGCATCAGAAGTATGACCTGAACAACCCCAACGCGGGACGTTCGGGCAACGCTGGCGGCGACGCCTAACCACCCACCCAACGGTTCAACCGGCGGGACTCCCGGCAAACGGTGGCCACACCCCTTCCCCGTGAAGGCGCGTGTGGCCACCGTTTCCTATTCCCCGGCCATGGACTACTACCCTTGAAGAGCCCACAGAAGGAAAAATAAGGAGAGGCGTGTTCCTCGACGTACTCTATGGCGTATTGCCGCTGTTCTTCGTGATGCTCGTCGGTTATGGCGCGAGCTACTCACCGAAGTTTCCCGCCAGCGTCGAGCCAGCCCTGAACGTCTTTGTCTTCTACGTTGCCTTGCCCGCGCTGCTCTATCGTGTGGTGGCCCACGCGAATGTCAGCGAGGGCGTTCCGGGAGCCTTTTTGGGCATCAGTGCCGGCGCTGCCCTGGGATTCGCGCTCCTGTGTTGGGTGACCTACCGATACCTCGTGCGTTGTTCAGCGCCCCGCGCCATGGCCGGGATGCTGACCACCAGCTTCGGTAACGTCTCCTACCTGGGGATACCGGTGATCCTTGGGGTGCTTGGCCCGTCGGCGGGATTTGCCGCCGGAATGGGCCAGCTGGTGCACAACGTCATCTTCATGGTGGGGTTCCCCGTGCTCGCGCAGCTCATGCTGCCGGCTGGTACGGCCCACCCGCACAAGCCCAGCGGCGGGCGGATCCTGCGCACCATCCGCCGGGCGCTGGTTTACAACCCGGTGACGTGGGCCATGTTGCTTGGCGGCGCCGTTGCCATCTGGCAGTTGCCCGTTCCGGGGCCATTGGATGAGACCGTCGACCTGCTGGCCGCCGCGGCCGCTCCCGGCGCATTGTTCACCATTGGGTTGTCGCTGCGTCGCACTGTGCAGCGGTTGCGGCAACGCGGGGTACCGACCGGCGCCGGCGAACCAGGATCACGGGCGATGATGCCCTTGATGGTTTTGGGCAAGCTGGTGGCGCTTCCACTGCTGACGGTCGCACTGCTCCTGCTGCTGGCCCCGGAGCTGGATCCCTTGTGGTTCAATACCGCCATCTTAATGGCGGCGATGCCGACCTCGGCCACCGCGTACATCATGGCCCAGGCCGATACCGGGGACGGGGAACCCACGGCCCTGGCCATTGTGATTACGTGCGTGCTCTCCGTCGTTGTTCTACCCGTGCTCTCGCAGCTCTTCCTGAAATAGGTCGATACCATTCAACGGCAGCCATGAAGAAAACTGGGATCCGGTACCGCCGATTTCTAGTATCGAGCTGGATTTAGCTTCGGTCCGTGGCAGGTCGGCGGAATGTGCGCAATGACCCGTTAAAGACGTAAAGACCATGCCCGACGCCTCAGGGACATGATCTCTACGTGGTCTTGATGCCTCGCGGCCCGCACTCCTACCGGCGCAACAGCCGATCCCAGAATCCGGGGGTCACCTCGGTGATCTTCAACCGAGGGGAGAGGTCCGGGTCCACGCACGGAACAGGCTGGAACAAGCCGGTGCGCAGTGCCTCGGTGGCCGCGAGGACCATTGGCTCTTCCTTGGAACAATTCGTATTTGCCGATGAAATAGCGGTCATGCGACCCTCCTTGGGGTGATCGTAAATTCCAAGATGTGGAACTTAAGTTTTATTGTGTGAAAACAGTATGCCGGGCTTCCGAGGGCATTACAAGGGGTAAACCCAAAATTGTTAGTCAACGCGAGCAGAAACCCGATTAAGTCATACTTGTTAAACTTCGTGACCTGAACCACTTGACGGAACACCTGTGAGGTGGCTTACAGTAGTGGAACAAAGATTCCACGATCCAGAAACATCGAGTCGAAGCCGGCACTGCCAGCCGGTGGTAAGGGTGTCAGCGACCGGAACGTGGAGGTTCGACTTTTTCTGAAAGTAGCTGATCACCCATGGAACTTGCAGTGTTCAATTCGCTGGATAACTCTGAGGCCGCCGACGTCCTGCGCCCCTGCATTGACATCGACCGCTGGGTTAACGAGCTGATTGCTGCACGTCCCTTCACTGACGTCAGCGACCTCACGCAGGCCGCAGAACGCAGTGCCAATCCCTTTACCGCCCAGGAGATCGAAGCAGCCCTGGCCCACCACCCCCGTATCGGGGAGCGTGCGGCCGGCGAAAGCGCCGAAGCCAAGCTCTCGCGCAACGAACAGGCCGCCCTGAACCTGGACGAAGACGTCAACGCCCGCCTCATCGAGGCGAACCGGGCCTACGAGGAACGCTTTTCCCGCGTTTTCCTGATCCGCGCCGCCGGACGCACCACCGAGGAGATCCTCGCAGAGTGCCAACGCCGCCTGGGTAACGATGACGACACCGAACTTCGGGAAGTCGCCGAGCAGCTGCGGGCCATCGCAGTGCTGCGTCTTTCCAACGCGGTCCAGAACTAGACCGCCACCGACCTCACCAGAAGACGCCTTAACCAAGGAGTTAGTTATCAATGGCAGATGTTTCGACTGAACGCAGTCACATCACCACCCATGTACTCGACACCGGGACCGGGAGGCCTGCCTCCGGTGTCAAGGCCACGCTGGAAGCCAAGACGGCATCCGGCTGGCAAGAAATCGGATCCGGTTCAACCGATGCGGATGGCCGCATCAAGAACCTGGGACCGATACAGGTTGAAGCCGGGCACTACCGGG
Organism: Glutamicibacter sp. St.4D3; assembly: GCF_059728615.1. Lineage (NCBI taxonomy): Bacteria > Bacillati > Actinomycetota > Actinomycetes > Micrococcales > Micrococcaceae > Glutamicibacter > Glutamicibacter sp. St.4D3. Next base: position 3,281,994 of record NZ_AP039380.1, on the reverse strand, counting down.
TCTCCTTCGAGACCGGCGCCTACTTCGGGAAGCAGGGAACGGAAAGCTTCTTCCCCGCGGTAAGCATCGACTTCTACGTAAACAACGTCGATGAGCATTACCACGTACCTCTTCTTATCAGCCCGTTTGCATATTCCACGTACCGAGGGAGTTAGAACAATGACTACCGAAGCAACCGCACCGGCAGCCACCGACACCAAGATTGTCCTGGGCCAGAACCAGTACGGCAAGGCCGAAGTCCGTTTGGTGAAGATCACCCGCGACACCGACCGTCACCAGATCCAGGATCTGAACGTCACCAGCCAGCTGCACGGCGATTTCACCGCCGCGCACATCGATGGCGACAACGGCCGCGTTGTCCCCACCGACACCCAGAAGAACACCGTTTACGGCCTGGCGCGCAATGGCGTGCGCTCCGTAGAGGAATTCCTGATCAACCTCGGTGAGCACTTCACCGGTGAGTTCGAGTGGATCACCGGCGGCCGCTGGGCAGCTGAAGAGTACTTCTGGGATCGCATCAACGATCACGACCACGCCTTCTCGCGCAACAAGTCCGAGTTCCGCACCGCCGTGCTGGAAATCAGCGAAAACGGTGAGAAGAACATCGTCGCCGGCATCGAGGACCTGACCGTCCTGAAGTCGACCGGCAGCGAGTTCCACGGCTTCCCGGTGGACAAGTACACCACCTTGAAGGAAACCAGCGATCGCATCCTGGCCACCGACGTCAGCGCCCGCTGGCGCTACGATGCCGAGGCCATCAAGGCCGGCATCGACTACGACGCGGTGTACAACTCGGTCCGCAAGCTTCTGCTGACCGCGTTCGCCGACACCCACTCCTACGCACTGCAGCAGACCATGTTCGAAATGGGCAAGGCCGTGCTGGAAGCGCACCCGGAGATCGCAGAGGTCAAGATGTCCCTGCCGAACAAGCACCACTTCCTGGTTGACCTGGAGCCGTTTGGCCAGGACAACCCGAACGAAGTGTTCTTCGCTGCTGACCGCCCGTACGGTCTGATCGAAGCTACCGTCACCCGTGAAGGTGTGCCGGCCAACCACGCCATCTGGGCCAACGTCCCGGCGTTTATCTAACCCAACTCCGTGCTTGGGATGTGCCCGTGGTGCAACACGGGCACATCCCGGCAGCGACTGACTACAAGGAGGTCAGCCATGAGCGCTGCGCACTCAGAATCTATCAAAAGGCAGCGTCCCGAGGACGAGAAATTACCTCTGGGCAAGACTTTTGCCTACGGTCTGCAGCATGTGCTGACCATGTACGGCGGCATCATCGCCCCACCCTTGATCATCGGCGGCGCCGCTGGCCTGAGCAGCACCGAAATCGGTGTGCTGGTTGCCAGCTGTCTGTTCGTTGGCGGCCTGGCCACCATCCTGCAGACCGTGGGCATCCCGTTCTTCGGGGCCCAGTTGCCGCTGGTGCAGGGCACCTCCTTCGCCTCGGTGGCCACCATGGTCGCCATCGTCAATGGTGGTGGTGGTATCCAGGCCGTGTTTGGCGCAGTGCTGGTCGCATCGCTCATTGGCTTCCTAATCGCCCCATTCTTTGCCCGCATCATCAGGTTCTTCCCTCCAGTGGTCACCGGCGTGGTGATCACGATGATCGGTGTCTCACTGACCCCGGTCGCCGCGAACTGGGCCATGGGCGGAGATGCCAAGTCTGAGGACTACGGCTCCCTGGCCAACATTGGCCTGGCCGCCGGCACCCTGCTGATCGTGCTGCTGCTTTCCAAGGTCGGCAGCGCGGCACTGTCCCGACTCTCGATCCTGCTGGCCATCGTCATCGGCACCGTTGCCGCGGCGATGCTGGGCATGGCTGACTTCTCCAATGTCGGCGAGGGCGCATTCTTCGCCTTCCCGCAGCCGCTGGCCTTCGGCTGGCCGGTCTTTGAAATCGGCGGCATCATCTCCATGACCATCGTGGTCCTGGTGATCCTGACCGAAACCACCGCCGACATCCTGGCCGTGGGCGAGATCGCCAAGACCAAGGTCGACTCCAAGCGCATCGCCGACGGCCTGCGCGCCGACATGGCCTCCTCCGTGGTGGCCCCGATCTTCAACACCTTCACCCAGTCCGCCTTCGCGCAGAACGTCGGCCTGGTGGCCATCACCGGCATCACCAGCCGCTTCGTGGTGGCCGCCGGCGGCGGCATCCTGGTGGTCCTTGGCCTGCTGCCCATCCTGGGCCGCGTGGTCGCCGCCATTCCGATGCCGGTCCTGGGTGGCGCAGGCATCGTCCTGTTCGGCACCGTGGCCGCCTCGGGCATCCGCACCCTGTCGAAGGTCAAGTACGACAGCGCGAACCTGGTCATCGTGGCCGCCTCAATCGCCTTCGGCTGCCTGCCGATCGTGAAGGGCGACTTCTACGAGAACTTCCCGACCTGGTTCGAAACCATCTTCCACTCGGGCATCTCCTCGGCCGCCATCATGGCCGTCCTGCTGAACCTGCTGTTCAACGAGTTCAAGCGCGGCTCGATGGGCAAGGACGGCTCGGTCTTTGCCGCCGCTCCGCCCCGCATGGTCAAGCAGGAGGAAATCTGCGGACTGCTGGAAGGCGACAGCTTCGAGGACGGCAAGCTGATCGACAAGGACGGGCAGGAGATCCCGGTCGTCACCAGCGAAGAGTTCGAGCAAGTGATGACGGGACAGATTGAGCTGCAACAGCTAAGCCAATCCAAAAGTTCAGGCCACTGACGCGACGGACGCTGAAACACCGGTCGAGGAGGACTCATCCTCCGAAGCCGGTGACGCGGACAGTGGCCCCCATCCAAGGCACTAGCCCGATACCCGGGCCTTGACCGAAGCCCCGACCACAGCAATGTGGCCGGGGCTTCGGTCCGTTAACGAGTAAGCTCGAAGCCGATTGTGGGGCGTTCGGGAAGTGTTCGGCCCGCAAAGGCGTTATGCCATCGACAGGCCCGCACCGGCGGGCCAAGAATTTCCTGGGGACATCCCGCCATGAGCAGACGGAGAGTCCCGGCAAGACCCTGAGCTGGAGCGCAACAGATAATGAGCATGGAAAACGCTGCCTGGCATTCGCTGTGGCGAATGTCAGGGGACAAGGGCAAGGCCTACGCGCCCACCACCCCACGGCGGGTCCTGGCCTTCGCGGCCCGCTACAAGAGCCGGCTGCTGGTATTCGTGCTCTTCTCGGTGCTCTCGGCGGTGCTGGCGGTCATTACCCCTGTCCTGGCCGGACGCATTGTCGATGAGATCGTCGCCCAGAGCAGCATCAGGACAATTCTGACCATTGCCCTGATCATCGCGGTGGTGGCGGTCCTCGACGCCGTGGTCTCCGTGGTGGTGCGCTGGTTCTCCTCCCGGCTGGGTGAGGGAATCATCTATGACCTGCGCACCGCGGTCTTCGACCACGTGCAAAAGATGCCGGTCGCGTTCTTCGCCCGGACCCGAACCGGCGCGCTGGTCAGCCGCCTGAACAATGACGTCATCGGCGCGCAGGCTGCCTTCGCCGGGACCTTGTCCGGTCTGGTGTCCAATAGCGTGGCGCTGGTGCTCACTGCCGGCGTGATGCTCTCCACCTCCTGGCAGGTCACCCTGGTGGCCCTGGTGCTGCTGCCGGTCTTCCTGCTGCCGGCCCGCCGCTATGGAAAATCCGTGGCCGTGTTGCGCAAGGAATCCGCCGAACTGAACGCCGCCATGGGCAACCAGATGACCGAACGCTTCTCCGCGCCGGGTGCCACGCTGATCAAGCTGTTCGGTCGCCCGGCCGATGAATCAGCACACTTTGCGCTGCGCGCCGGCCGGGTGCGGGACATCGGGGTGAAGACCGCGATGCGACAGTTCTTCTTCGTTGCGATGCTGACCCTGGTGGCTGCGCTCGCGCTGGCCCTGGTATATGGCTTGGGAGGCATGTACGCGGTGCGTGGGGCGTTGGCCCCTGGTGACGTGGTGGTTTTGGGAATGTTGCTGACCCGCCTCTACACTCCCCTCACCGCCCTGGCCAACGCGCGGGTGGAAATCACCAGTGCCTTGGTCAGCTTCGACAGAGTCTTTGAGGTGCTGGACCTCAAGCCGCTGATCACCGACGCCCCCGACGCGCGGGTCCTGGACCCCGGTCCGGTTCCGGTGAAGTTCTCCCACGTCTCCTTCGCCTACCCCAGCGCCGAGAAGGTCTCATTGGCGTCACTGGAGGACGTCGCGGTGCTGGATACGCGCGGTGGGCAGACGGTGCTGCATGACATCGACTTTGAAATTCCTGCCGGTTCCACGGTGGCGCTGGTTGGCTCCTCCGGCGCCGGGAAATCTACCATCGCCTCCCTGCTGGCGAGGCTCTACGACGTGGATAGCGGCAGTGTCGAACTTGCCGGAGTGGACGTGCGGAAGGTGACGCTTGAATCGCTGCGTGCCACTGTGTCGATGGTGACCCAGGATGGACACCTGTTCCACGAGACCATCGGCGCCAACCTGCGTTTGGCCAAGCCCGACGCCACGGAGGAGGAGATCTGGGAGGCGCTGGAGCGGGCCCGCCTGAAGCCCACGATCCAGGCATTGCCGGATGGGCTGGAAACCGTGGTCGGCGAACGCGGCTACCGGCTTTCGGGAGGGGAGCGCCAGCGGATGACCATTGCGCGCCTGCTGTTGGCGGCGCCGCAGGTGGTCATTCTCGACGAGGCGACCGCCGCACTGGACTCCGCTAACGAGGCCGCCGTGCAGGCGGCGCTCGGTGAGGCGCTGGAGAACCGCACCGCCCTGGTCATTGCCCACCGGCTCTCCACCATCCGCTCCGCCGATCAGATCCTGGTCGTGGAAGGTGGCCGCATCGTTGAGCGTGGAACGCATGGCGAGCTCCTGCGGCGCGCCGGCCGCTATGCCGAGCTGTACCGGACCCAGTTCTCCCAGGAGGACCTGATCCCTGGCGAGGGTGGGGAAGCGTCCGGTGTGCCAAGTCCTTCGCCGGTCTCCCGCGAGGGGTAGAACCGCTGTGGCGGACAGCAGGCATCCGGGGGGCGTCTGGGGCAACTTGTTTACTAGCTAGTAACTTATGGCTACCATGGTGATCATGGACACACAAGCAGTCATTCGTGAGCATGTGCGGATACCCGTAACCGTTCGTGACGGGGTGGCCGCGACCATTTACAAGCCCAGCCAGCAACCCGTGGGCGTGATGCTCGTTCACTCGGCGACCGCGACGCCGCAGGGCTTCTACCGGGCCTTTGCCGAATATGCGGCCGCAGCGGGCCTGCTGACCATCACCTATGACTTCCGCGGGACCGGGTTATCGGGTGAGGCCAAGGCCCACCCGCAAATCCGCATGCGGGATTGGATCCAGCAGGACGTGGCGGCCGTCGCGGACTGGGCGGCTGGCCGCTATCCCAACCTGCCGCACTACGCCATCGGGCACAGCGTGGGGGGACACGCGCTGGTACTGGACTACGGCACCGAGAAACTCAGCGCAGCGGTCGTGGTCTCCAGCCATATTGCCGCCATACGCACCATCAGCCCATGGCAGGAGCGTTTGCGGGTGCGCCTGGTCCTGACCGTCTTTGGGCCGCTGCTGACCAGGCTGCTGGGATACATGCCGGGCAAGAAACTGACGCTGGGTGAGGATATTCCGGCCGCCGCGCTGTTTGAGTGGTCCAGGTGGACGCAGAAGCGCGAATACTTCTTTGACGACCCGAGCATGGAAGCCGAAGCCCGCTCCGATCGGGTCAGGATTCCGGTGCTGGCGGTGGGGGCCAGCGATGATTTGTGGGCCTCGCCCAAACAGATGGACCGGCTCACTGCTCACCTGGGCAATGCGCAGGTTGAGCGCCGCACGGTAAAGCCCAGCGAGCTGGGGCTAAAGAAGATTGGCCACCACGGGCTGATGCGCCGCGGAGTGGGGGAGCAGGTGTGGGCCCAGGTTCTCAACTGGTTGCAGGAGCAAGAGCGCGCCACCGAGCTGGAGTCCCCGGCGGCCGCCTCGGCCTAAATCCGGATCGCGTCGGGCACCTGGCAGCGTGCTGCCAGGGGCCAGCGCCGCAGTGTCAGCCGTTGAGCCCGCAAGAGCATTCCCGCATCCCCGGTCTCCTGGGACATGTGCCAGAGGGCGTTGGCCAGATTGACGGCCCCGGCCTGCTTGGCCGCGGTGTCGTCGGCGGCCAATTCCACCAGCAGCAAGGTCGCCTGCTTGAGACGGTGTCCGGCGGAGAAGAAGCGCGGCAGGCACAGGGCGTTCAGCTCGGCGATGCGCACCACCCAACCGTGGCGGTGACGCAGGTGGGCGTATTCATGGGCCAGCACCGCCTGCAGCTGCGGGGCGCTGAGCAGGTCCTCAAGCCCGGTGGACACCAGGATCTGGGGCAGCCGCCCGGGCACGGCGCACGCGACCGGTTCGGCGACCTCGAAGCGCACGAAGGTGAACTCATCCCGCTTCTCGCGGGACACCGCAGTGGGCGCCATCTTTCGCAGGGTGGCACGCTGGGAGGCGTTCAACGGTTCGGTGAACGCGAAGACCAGGGCAATGATCGCACCGGCTACGGCCAAGGCGAGCCAGGAGAATACCGCGGTCGCCACGGCCTTGGTCAGGCTGGTCGAGGCGGTTGTGGTGACGGCGGCGACCACGAGGCTGACCACCATGGCGCCGGCGCACAGCGCGCCGATGAAGAATGAGCCGAACCAGCCGGCCAACGCCAATTTGGGCCGGCGTACCTGCCATTGGCCGGTGGTCAGGGCGACCGGGGCCAACAGCAGCAGGGCGATGGCCGTGACGCCGAAGCAGAGTGCAACCAACATGGTGGTTACCGGGTCTTCTGCTTCGCGCTCTTGGGGCCGATGGCCTGGCGCAGCAGGTCAAGGTGCTCATCGGAAAGGTTGCCGGCGAAGCGCAGCAGGGCCGCCTCACTGTCCGACGAGGCATTGAGTGCGGCGGTCATGGCCAGGCTGGTGTGCTCCCCGCCGGAATGGGTGGGCCGGAAGCGGATCTTGCGCGGGCCTTCCTCGATGCGGATGACCTGGCCCTTCTTTTCCAGCCGGTCCAGGGAAGTCATCAACGTGGTGTAGGCCGGGATATGCCCGGTGAAGACATCCTGAATTTCGCGGATCCCCAACGGTTCAGTGCTGTCCCACAGGATCTGCATCAGTTCGCGCTCGAGTTCGCCGCGCACGCGAGTAGGTCGACGAGTCATGAACACCTCCAGCCTTAATTCTACTAGGGCTGTCCAGTCCGCCCACTGTGAAGTTCGCCCGCCAACGGGCCCTCCCCACCGGCAACCGCCGCGCGCTGGGGGTGGAAGGCTAGATCTGCCGCGCGTTCTCCAGCACCGGCAACGCCGTCCGGGCCTGGTCGATGAGCGCCGGGTCCACCTCCACCAGGAGCAGTTCGATGGCCTCTGCGGCCTCGGCCAGCACCCGGCCCAGGGGGTCAACGGCCACCGAGCGTCCCACCCCGCGCGGCGCGGCGCCGCTGACCGCGATTCCGGCGCTCTGCGGATCCGCCTGGTCCACGGCGAGGATGAAGGTCGTGGTGTCCAGGGCGCGGGCGCGGGCCAGCGTGGACCATTGTTCGGCCTTCCCCGGTCCTGCACCCCAGGACGCCGAGACCAGGGTGGCCACGGCTCCCTGCTGGGCGTGGTGGGTGAACAGCCGGGGGAAACGCAGGTCATAGCAGGTGGCGACGCCGAAGGTCAGGCCGTCCAGCTCGAACTGCACTGGCTGCTCCCCGGGGGTCACCGAATCCGACTCCAGGAAGCCGAACGCGTCAAAGAGGTGCAGCTTGTCGTAGGCGGTGTCGACCCCCGCACCGGTGATCAGCAACGTGTTGCGCACCCGGTTCCCGACGCCCGGGGTGAACATGCCCGCCAGAATGAGCACCCCCAGCTCCTCGGCGATCTGCCGCACACCGTTGGCCCAGGGGCCATCCAGCGGTTCGGCCGCTTCGAGCAGGTCATTGCCCATGGCGATGTGCATGGCCTCGGGGAACACCACGATGCGCGCCCCTTCCTGGGCGGCGCGGGAAGCGGTCTCCCGGATGATCTGCAGGTTCTGCTGTGGGTTGGCGGTGCTTAGCACCTGCGCCATGGCGATCTTCATGCGTAGGCCCTCCTGGGTGCGGTGTTGGCGGCTGTGCGCCCCTTGCTTTGACTCTACGCCAGTGGCCCGGGGGAAATCCCCTCCCCGGCAGGCGACGCCGGGATGCCCCGCGGTCTGTCCTTCGGCCGCGGGGCTGGCGGGGCCGGGCATGGCAGAGGCGTGGGAGGGACCGGTATCGGTTCCCTCCCACGCCTGGAGCCCGCCTGCGAGAACCGCGCGGCTATTCGGTGACGGCCACCAGCTGGCGCCCGAGTTCGGCCGCTGCGGCCTGCAGCTCCGGGACCGCCTTTTTGGCGAAGTCCGCGTCCACCCGGGAGACCGGCCCGGAGACGGAGATCGCCATCGGGGTCGGGGCCCCGGGGACCGGCACCGCAAAACAGCGCACGCCCAATTCCTGCTCTTCCTCGTCCACCGCGTAGCCGCGTTCGCGCACGGCCTCGATTTCGGTGAACAGCTTGCCCAGGGTGGTGATGGTCTTCGGCGTCTTGGCCGGCATGCCGGCCTGGGCGACCAGTCGCTGGATGCGTTCATCATCCAGCACCGAGAGGATCGCCTTGCCCACCCCCGAGTGGTGCAGCATGGCGCGGCGGCCCACTTCGGTGATCATGCGCATCGAGTGCGTGGACTGCACCTGGGCGATGTAGGTGACCATGTCACCGTCGAGCACCGCGATGTTCGCGCTCTCGCCCAGGTGATCGACCAGTTCCTTCAGCCGCGGGGTGGCCAGGGCGCCGAGCTGGCGGTTGGCGACCTCGCCCAGTCGGATCAACCGTGGGCCCAGGGAGTATCGGCGGTTGGGCAGCTGGCGGACGTAGCCCACGCCGACCAGGGTGCGCAGCAGTCGGTGGATGGTGGGCAGCGGCAACGGGGTATCGGCGGCCAGTTCGCTCAGCGCTGCCTCCCCGCCTGCCCGGGCGATGACTTCCAGCAGCTCAAAGGCACGCTCGACCGATTGCACTCCGCCGGTGGCCCGGGCCTTGACCTCGGTCATAATTCGCTCCTTGCCTGACTGCTCTACGCAGTCTCGCCACAGCGTCCAAAGGGTGAGGACTCCCTGGGGAGGCTGTTTTTCATGGGTTGTTAACTAAGAGAATACCGGACATTGGGCCGAAAATTCCACGATCCGAAAAGTCATCTGCTTGAAACTTGTGTCGCAGTCCACAAAAATGGGTTGTGTTTTCATTTTACAGATACTAATATCCACTATACGGAAACTTTTTCATCACGAGGAGTGATCATGGCAGCACCAAGCCCGGGGTATTCCCTCACCCTGCGGGTCCAGACCCCCGCATCAATCACCGCCACCAGCGAACTGGCTGCGGCGGTAGGACGGGCTGGCGGAGACATCACAGCGTTGGACGTCACCGAATCGCATCACGCGTACATGGTGGTGGACGTCAGCTGCAACACCGCCGACGTCGAACACGGCCAGCGCGTGCGTGACGCCCTGGACGAACTGGACGGGGTCAACGTCCGCAACGTCTCGGACCGCACCTTCCTGATGCACCTGGGCGGCAAGCTCGAAGTGGTGCCGAAGGTGGCCCTGCGCAACCGCGATGACCTCTCCCGTGCCTACACCCCGGGGGTGGCCCGCGTCTGCAAGGCCATCGCCGAAAATCCGGCCGACGCCCGCAACCTGACGGTCAAGCGCAACACCATCGCCGTGGTCACCGATGGTTCGGCCGTCCTGGGCCTGGGCAACATCGGCCCGGCCGCCGCGCTGCCGGTCATGGAGGGCAAGGCCGCCCTGTTCAAACAGTTCGCCGACGTGGACGCCTGGCCGGTCTGCCTGGATACGCAGGACAGCGACGAGATCGTCAAGATCGTCAAGGCCCTGGCCCCGGTCTACGGAGGTGTGAACCTGGAGGACATCGCCGCGCCGCGCTGCTTCGAGATCGAGGCGCGCCTGCGCGAGGAGCTGGACATCCCGGTGTTCCATGACGACCAGCACGGCACCGCCATCGTGACCCTCGCGGCCCTGCAAAATGCCCTGCTGGTGGTCGGCAAGTCCCTCTCCGAGGTGCGCATCGTGGTCTCCGGGGTGGGAGCCGCGGGCAACGCGATCATCCAGCTGCTGGCCGCACGCGGCGCCACCAACATCATCGCCTGCGGGCGCAACGGTGCGATCAGCCGCAACGAGGACTACACGGACGAGCACCGCAGCTGGTTGGCGGCGAACACCAACCCAGAGAATTTCACCGGCTCCCTGAAGGAAGCCGTCGCCGGATCCGATGTGTTCATCGGCGTCTCGGCCCCGAACGTCCTGGACGAGGACGACATTGCGGCCATGAACAAGGACGCAATCGTCTTCGCCATGGCAAACCCGGATCCCGAGGTGGATCCGCTGGTTGCCGGGAAGCATGCCGCCGTGGTTGCCACCGGTCGCAGCGACTTCCCCAACCAGATCAACAACGTCTTGGCCTTCCCGGGCTTCTTCCGCGGGCTGCTGGACGCAGGCGTCTCGGACATCACCGACGCCATGCTGCTGGCCGCCGCAGACGCGATTGCGGCACGGGTGGGCGAAGCGGAACTCAATCCGGGGTTCATCATCCCGTCGGTGTTCGACCCGCAGGTGGCCTCCGAGGTGGCCGCCGCCGTGGCTCGGGCAGCGAACTGACATTGAGAGCAATCACAAAGAACACAGAGGTATGAGGAGCACCATGACCATCTCCATTTCACGCATCCCGAACGTGCCCGCGGCCCAGGACATCCTGTCCGATGAGGCGCTGGCCTTCATCGAGAAGCTGCACGAGCGTTTCGCCGGCACCCGCGACGAGCTGGTCGCCGCCCGTGACGAGCGCCGCGCCGAGTACTCGGCCGCCAAGCGCATCGACTTCGACCCGGAAACCGAGCACGTGCGCAACGGCGACTGGAAGGTCGCCGAGGCCCCCGAGGCGCTGCGCGACCGCCGCGTGGAAATCACCGGCCCGGCCTCTCCGGCGAAGATGGCCATCAACGCGCTGAACTCCGGCGCCAAGGTGTGGCTGGCCGACCTGGAGGACGCCTCCACCCCCAGCTGGGACAATGTCATCGACGCGATCGCGAACCTGAGCGCCGCCGCCCGCGGTGAGCTCAGCTTCTCCCAGCCGGACGGCAAGACCTACTCGCTGCGCACCGACGCGCCGCTGGCCGTCGTGGTGGTCCGCCCCCGCGGCTGGCACCTGAATGAGAACAACGTGCAGGTCAACGGCAAGCCGGCCGTGGGCGCGCTGGTCGACTTCGGGCTGCACTTCTTCCACAACGCCAAGGTGCTGGCCGAATCCGGGCAGGGTCCGTTCTACTACCTGCCGAAGATGGAGCACTACCTGGAGGTGCGCCTGTGGAATGAGATCTTCACCTTCGCGCAGCAGGAGCTGGGCATCGAGCACGGCACCGTGCGAGCGACCATGCTGATCGAGACCATCCCGGCCGCCTTCCAGATGGACGAGTTCCTCTATGAGCTGCGCGACCACGTCTCGGGCCTGAACGCCGGACGCTGGGACTACCTGTTCTCCATCATCAAGACCTTCCGCGAGGCCGGCGCCGACTTCATCATGCCCGACCGCGCGGACGTGGCGATGACCGCCCCGATGATGCGCGCCTACACCGAGCTGCTGGTCAAGACCTGCCACAAGCGCGGGGCCTTCGCCATGGGCGGCATGGCCGCCTTCATCCCGAACCGCCGCGAACCGGAGGTCACCGAGGCCGCCTTCGCCAAGGTGCGCGACGACAAGACCCGTGAGGCCACCGACGGCTTCGACGGCTCCTGGGTCGCCCACCCGGACCTGGTGCCGATCTGCCGCGAGGTGTTCGACTCGGTGCTGGGCGAGAAGCCGAACCAGATCGACAAACAGCGTCCGGAGGTGGAAGTCACCGCCGAGCAGCTGCTGGACGTGGCCAGCGCCCCGGGCAAGGTCACCGAGGCGGGCGTGCGCGCCAACCTGTACGTGGCCGTGGCCTACACCGCCGTGTGGCTCTCGGGCAACGGCGCGGTGGCGATCCACAACCTGATGGAGGACGCGGCCACCGCGGAGATCTCCCGTTCGCAGATCTGGCAGCAGATCCGCAACGAGGTGGTCGCCGAGGACACCGGCAACACCATTACCGCCGAGATGGTCTCCACCCTGCTGGCCGAGGAAGTTGAGCGGCTGCGTGGTGAAGTGAACGACGAAGAGCGTTTCGCCGCCTACTACCAGCCGGCAGCGGAGCTGATCGGCAAGCTGGTCAGCGGCCGGGACGAGGACTTCGTTGACTTCCTGACCCTGCCGGCCTACGAACTACTGGAAAAGGAATACGTGAGCAAGTAATGAACACAGTCTTCGATCAGGCGACCCTCGCCGCCGTGGAGGGCCAGCTGGCCGCCACCGACCAGCTGCTGGCCACCAGCTATGCCGGGGACACCGGCGCCCGCCAGCCGGTGCACACCGTGTACGTCCCGGCCGACCGCTACACCGCCGAACTGCCGGCCCGCTGGGGCGCGAACGCCCTGGCCGCCGTCGGCGGTGCCGAGGGCCTGGCCGAGCTGGCCGGGAACCTGGGGCTGCGCGAGGGGCAGAAGCTCGGTGCCCTGGTGGCCGCGAAGCTGCGCGGGGAGCCGATCGAAGACCTGCGTCTGGATTTTGAGGACGGCTTCGGCCATCGCACCGACGCCGAGGAGGACGCGGCCGCAGCGGCCGCCGCCGACGCGGTGGCCGGTGCGGTGGCCGCCGGCACCGCACCGGCGTTCATCGGGATCCGCTTCAAGTGCTTTGAGGCCGAGACCCGGGCCCGGGCGGTGCGCACCCTGGATGTGTTCATCTCCCAGCTGGCCAGCCACGGCCCGCTGCCGCAGGGGCTGCGCCTGACCCTGCCGAAGGTCACCACCGTGGCCCAGGTCGAGGCCATGGTGTTCCTGGCCGAGAAGCTGGAGGCCGCCCACCGCCTGGAGGCCGGTTCGCTGCGCTTCGAGGTGCAGGTGGAGACCCCGCAGGTGATCATCGCCGCGGACGGCACCCACCCGGTGGCCCAGCTGATCCACGCCGGCAAGGGGCGGGTCTCCTCGCTGCACTACGGCACCTATGACTACTCGGCCTCGCTCGGGGTGGCCGCCGCCTACCAGTCCATGGAGCACCCGGTGGCGGACTTCGCCAAGGACGTGCTGCAGGTTGTGGTGGCCGGCACCGGGGTGGAGCTCTCCGACGGCTCGACCAACATCCTGCCCGCCGGGGACCCAGAGAACGTGGCCGCCGCCTGGGCGCTGCACGCCCGCCTGGTGCGCCGCCACCTGGAACGCGGCATCTACCAGGGCTGGGACCTGCACGAGAACCAGCTGGTCACCCGCTACCTGGCAACCTTCTCCTTCTTCCGGGAGAACCTTGAAGCGGCAGCCACCCGGCTGCGCAACTACGTCCACAAGATCGAATCGGCAATCATGGATGAGCCGGCGACCGCCCGTGCGCTGGCCCGCTACATCCACCGCGGCCTGGCCTGCGGTGCGGTGGAGGAAGAGGAAGTGGCTGCACTGGCCCAGATTTCCGTTGCCGAACTTGAAGCCCTAGCCCTGAACCGTTCCCATGCCTGAGGAGAAGACCATGACAGCCCAAGCCGGCGCGAAGACCCCCTACTACACGACCTACGGCGGCCACCCGCCGCAGACCGATCTGCTCACTGACCGCGCCGTGGTCACCGAGGCGTACACCGTGATCCCGCGCGGGGTGCTGCGCGACATCGTCACCAGCGTCTTCCCCGAGTGGACCAACACCCGCGCCTGGGTGCTGAACCGTCCGGTGGCCGGTGGGCCGACCACCTTCGCCCAGTCGATCGTTGAGGTCGGTCCGGGCGGCGGCGCCGAGAAGCCCGAGCCGCAGGCCGAGGTTTCCGGGTTTGTGTTCGTGGTGGCCGGGGAACTGAGCCTGAGCATCGAGGGCGAGAACCACGTGCTGGCCGAGGGCGGCTTCGCCTACCTGCCGGCCGGTGCTCAGTGGTCGGCGAAGAACAACGCCGCCGAGGTCGCCACCTTCCACTGGATCCGCAAGCGCTACGAGCCGCTGGCCGGGGTGGCCGCCCCGGGCCCGGTGGTCGGCAACGAGCAGGACATCGAGGCCGGCGCCATGCCCGACACCGACGGCAAGTGGCGCACCACCCGGATGCTGGACCCGAACGACGTGGCCTTCGACTTCGGGGTGAACATCGTGACCTTCGAACCGGGCGCCTCGATCCCGTTCGCCGAAACCCACGTGATGGAGCACGGCCTGTACGTCCTGGAGGGCAAGGCCGTCTACCGCCTGAACGACGACTGGGTGGAGGTCGAGGCCGGGGACTACATGGCACTGCGCGCCTTCTGCCCGCAGGCCTGCTACGCCGGCGGACCGTCGAACTTCCGCTACCTGCTCTACAAGGACCAGAACCGCCAGATCATGCTGTAGGCGCTGCCTGCAGTACTCCTAGACCGGGCCGGAGCCGCGCCCTGGTTCACGTCGTACCTCCCAGCTTGTCCAACCTCTTTGTTCCAGTGATGTTTCGCAGGGACAGGCCGGGCGGGAACATCGTGACCGGGTGTGGTTCCGGTTCTCCTTTTAACGCGACGCGTGTTTGACCTGCTGCGAGGTTCAACACCTGCAGGCGGTTCGCTGGCGCGGCTGAAAAATGGACAGGAAAAGGCCGCTGAGTCAAGGTGTGAAAGGTCATGCGCCCTCGTGCGGCGCAACGCCGTCTGGGTGGTCCGCCGGGTGCTACAGTCATAATGTCTGGTCGTCCAAGGCGACCGGATAAGGGTCTCGTGCATTCACCCCCCGGTAGGTGTGCGGTGATCCGGTGGAGTGGTAACACCGTCCAGATGGATCTGGGGTTATCATTCCCACTAAGTTCCTTCCTACCGGGAAACCCTGCACTTCTAGCCGCGGAGCCGTATGATCGCCCCGCGGTTTTTTGCTGCCGTTCTTCAATTTTTCTCGGCTGGCCCGACCGGCAGCACCGTTCAACTTCTCACCGCTGCCGCGGCAGACCCGCTTTGTGTGGTCCGCCGCGGCAGCGTTCCCCGTCGTGCTGGGGGACGGCGCACAATGCGTCAGGGCTTGAGTGAGCTTTCCCCCTCGCTGGCGGGGATGGCCCCTGCTGCGGCGGCATCAAAGACCGGAACCAGGTGCGCCACCGCGCTGTGCGGGGTGTAGCGGCTGCGGAAGGTGATGCTTTCGCTTTTGGCCGCGGCCTCGAAGAGCTTGCAGACATCGGTTTCCGGGCGGCACGGCGGCACGTCCTTCAACGCGGCCGAAGGTGTTGAGACGTAGAGGAAGCGAAGCTCCTCGGTGCTGGGATCCACGGTGGCAACCAGTGCAGGGCCCTGCTGGATGGCAACCAGACCCATCACGTCGTCCAGCGGCTCATGGGGCTTGGCCATGATGATGGGCATGCCCTGGACCCAGCCGTGGGACTCCAGGTATGCGCGGGTTTCGCGCGCTCCGATAAATTCAGCCACGCGTTCTGCAATGTGCGATTTCACGAATCGCTCCGCCATGCTTCAACCTCCAAAAGGGCACGACAAATACCGGCATTGATTTCCCCGGTAGTCGCGCTGCGGTTGGCCGTGTCTGGCTGGGCGGACCCGGATGCGAGTGATGCGACGCAAATCAGGCAAACCCAGTGGCAACAGCAATGCGTATGTCGGACTCTAGCTTGCACGCGCATCCGAACGCGAGGACTCTCAGGTAATTCCCAGTAAAGGGTAGGGCGGGGCACGAGCCCTCAATCGCAGCAGGGGCAGGCAATAGTGGCACGGCCTTCCGGGTCCAAAGGTGGGTAGGAAGTAGCCTGAATACAAGACAATTTCGAAGCGGAAGCAGGGGAAGCGCGCGGTGGGACAGAAAAAGAAGAAGAAAGTCCGCAAGCAGGGCCACCCGGCGCGTCAGGAACACCGGGGCAAGCCGGCGAATAGCGCCATTATGGAGCGTCAGGTTGATAGCCTTGCCGCCGATTACGTCGCCTGGTTTGAAAGCGCCTACGACGATCCGGAGATGGGTGAACTGGCGTTGCCCAGCTTCGAACTCGTCAGATACTCCCTGGGCGTCTACGCCGAGGTGACCGGGGCACTGTCGGCCACCGAGCTGCGGGTTGAGCAGCTGATCGAGGTGCTGGCGGCGATCGTCGCCTTCGCCGAGGACCAGGTCCAGGGCGATCTTACGATGCAGCAGGGGCAGATGCTGTTGCGTTCCTGGCAGGACTACGCGCTCTTCCTGGACGAGACCGGGCGCTGGGCCGGTACCGAACAGCAGCTTCAGCGGCTGCTCGAGTTCGCTGAAGGTGAGGACGATTCACGCTTCGCGGACATGGAGGACGAGGGCCTGTTCGAGCACATGCGCTCGGTCATCACCGGCGAATTGCGTCAGGCGCCCCTGCTGGCCATTGGCCGTCGCCTCTCCAGCTGGCTGGGGACTGGTCAGCCGGTTCAGGAGAACGGGGAGCTGACCGCCGAGGCGTTCGCGGAGGCGCAGCGGCAGATGGCGGACCTGATGCCCGATTCCCGGGCTTTTGACGTCCCGGCCCAGCTTCTGCGGATCTACCGCTCACTTCTGGTTTCGGGCGTGTGCGACCTGCGCCGGCATGATGTGCTTGCCGGGGAAGCCGCCGAGGATTTCGCGCAGGAGATTGACTCGGAAGCCGGCTTCGCCGCGGTGTTCAACTTTGTCCAGGCCTACGTGGAAGATCTGCTGGAACTGGCACCCGCGGCGAATTCGGAGATGACCGGCGCGTGGGAACTGTGCACGGGGTGGATCTTTGAGGGACTGGACGGTGCAGCACTGCCGGTTGGGCAGGACACGGACCCGACGGTCCGCCAGGAGCAACGGGACCTGGCCGTGGGGATGCTGGAGGAACTGGCATGGCTGGGTCTGATCGCCAAGGACGAGGGCTACCACAGCACGGTGAGCCTGTCGCTGATGGTTGAAAGCTTCATTGACTCCAGCGTGGAGGAGGATCCCTTTGACGACTCGCCCGAGGCCAGCCCGGTGCCCGCAGGCCGACAGGACGGTGGAGAGCAGGAGAACGTCACCGAACTGGAGGTCATACCTGGCACGGGCGCGGAAACGGCCGGGAACGAGACACCCGGCACCGAGCTGGCCGAGGTCATTGCCCTGCCCGGGGCCCGCAAGCCTGACACAGATCAGCCGCAGCAGCCTGCCGACGGCACCGTGCTGCAGCTGAAAGTCACCCTGCGCTCTGCCAAGCCGCCGATCTGGCGCCGTGTACTGGTGCGGCCCGAAACCCGGTTGGACGAGCTGCATGCGATCATCCAGCGCAGTTTCGCATGGGATGACAGCCACCTGCACAGCTTCTCCCACGGGGGCCGCAATGGTGCGTCCTATGCGCCCAAACCCGGGGGCATGGACGAGGACATCGACGAGACCACGGTGACGGTCGGCGGACTGCTGAGCGAGCCGAAGGACAAGCTGGACTACATCTACGATTTCGGGGACAACTGGGAACACGTCATCGAACTGGAAAAGGTTCTGGCTGATGACCGCGGCACCGTGCCGCGCTGCACCGGTGGGCGGCGGATGGCCCCGGCCGAGGACTCCGGCGGGGTATGGGGTTGGGAGAACATCCAGGCGGCCGTCGAGGACCGGAAGCATCCGGAGCATGACGAGTACCGCCAGTGGCTGGGCCTGGGCGAGGGCGAGGCGCTGGATGTCGCGCACTTCGACAAGGACGAGGTCAACCAGCGCCTCTCCCGGCTGCGTTAGGCACCAGCCGGTTTCCTGGGCCGGCAAGGAGGGCATGGCGGCTAGCTCCGGCGGGCCACCACCAGCACGTCATCAATGGTGGCGTGCTGCCCTTCGGGTCCCGTGACCTCGCGCTGCACCAGCTCAGCACGCAGCACCTCCCAGCCAGCGGTTGGCATGCCCAGCGCGCGCAGCTCGTCATCGACCGTGGGCATGGCCGGGTGATGGGCATGCCCCTGCCCCTCGGCGCCAGGTCCGGCCCAGGAGGGGTGGCTGCCGTGGGAGAGCACCACGATGCGTCCGCCAACGGCGACGCGTTCGGTGGCCCTGCGCTGGATTTCAGCGCGCTGGAAGTCAAAGGGTGCTTGGAAGAAACTGAGGGTTACCAGGTCAAACTCCCGCTGATCATCCCATTCGGCCAGATCCACGGCGATGAATTCGGTGGATTCGGACATCCCGTGTTCGGCGGCTGCCTCACGCGCGCGGGCGACGGCGGTTTCGGAGATATCAACTCCGGTGACCTGCCAGCCCCGCGCTGCCAGCCAGAGCGCGTCCCCGCCCTCACCGCAGCCCAGGTCCAACGCGCTGCCCGGCGCCAGGTCCTTCAGCGCGGCGGCCAGGGTGGAGTTCACGTTGCCGGACCAGATCCGCTCGGATCGTCCATAGTGGCTTTCCCAAAAGTCCTTGCCAACGAGTTCTTCCCCGGAATGCTGCGTCATCTTTTCCTCCACTGAACCTGCTTGCCAGAGCCGGGCTGTTACCCGGTTGCCCCTCAACATTAGGCAATTCTGCTGCCGACCGTGACCGGTTTTGCGGCAGCGGCAAAATTGTCACGTTCTTCCAAGCGGGCATTGCCCGAAGACCACAGGCATGGCCATCCGCCGAGCAACCCCGAAAAGGTTATGCGTTGGGAGATCCTTCCACGCTCGATGCAAGTTAGTAACTCGCCACGGCCAGTTCTTTGCCGGCGCCGATCCTGATTCTGTTTCCGGGCGACGAAAGCTTGGCCAGTCGGTCTTCCCGTAACCCGGTTAGATCATGCACCTCAGGAGATATTGGAGAAACGACGTCGGTAAGAAGTGGGCGTTGTCGCAAATGCAGAAATAAAGTTCTGTCGCAGCGTGACGGCGCTACCAAATCCGCACGTATCGGCGATCCGTGCGACGCTCCATCGCGTGGTTTCCAACAACATGCGGGCCTCGTCGAGCCGACGAGAAAGCACCCAGCGGGCAGGAGTCGTTCCTGTAGCCTGCTTGAAACGTCGAGTGAAATTGCGACTGCTCATATGTGCTCGAGCAGCTAGCTCCTCCACACCTAGTTTCTTGTCAAGGTTGGCCAGGGCCCATTCAATGACGGGGCCAAGAGGACTGTCAGTTGCAGGTTCCAATACTGGGCGCTGAATGTACTGAGTTTGGTCGCCTTCCCTGTGCGGCGCAACCACGATGTGTCGTGCCACGGTAGCGGCCGCCGTCGCTCCAAGTTCACGGCGCACAATGTGAAGGCAGGCGTCCAAGGATGAGGCTGTTCCTGCAGAAGTCAGGACATCTCCGTGGTCGATGTAGAGGGCCGAGGCTCCGAAGCTAACCTCCGTATGCCGTGCAGCGGCCTCGTTCACTGCCTCCCAATGGGTTACCGCGGTGCGTCCATCGAGAATCCCGCTGCGTGCTACGGGGAAGGCTCCCAGACAAAGCCCCGCAACTCGCTTACCCCCGTTGTGGACCTGGCCAATTGCCCGCGTGAGTTCCTCTGAAGGCTCGGGCAGGTCCGGCTTCCAGGACGCCAGCACGAGGAGGTCAATACTGTTGAGAATCTCCAAGCCAGCCAGTCCACCGATTAAGTATCCTTCGGCCGAACGTACCTCCCCGGCTGCCTCGGTAAAGATTTGTGTAGACCAGTCCTCGGCAAGTCCCAATCGGCTGACCTCCGAAAAGACCAGGAGAGGAGCAGCCAGATGAAACATGCTGATGCCGTCGAAAGCGTGGACCGCTATACGCATCTTGTCTCATTTCCATCGAAGGTATGCGTGAATGACACTCACTTCGAACTGTAGTTGCTGAAAGCATTTAAGGACAACGAGTCGCCTCGCAGAAGGGAAAAAGAATGAGCACCACACGCCGTGCTGTAATCCTGATCGACATCCAGAACGAATACTTCGGCGGTCCACTTGAGATTCAGTATCCGGACCGGGATGAATCCCTGGGCAATATAATTCGTGTGGCCGAAAAGGCGCAGCTCGCTGGGTTGCCGATCGCAATGGTCCGACACGTCCTGCCAGAGGAGAGCCCTGTTTTTGCGCGGGGATCAGCTGGAGCCGAATTGCGTGCCGAGATCGCCTCCCGCGTCCAGCCAGACTGGAAGCAGGTGGAAAAGAAATATGCCAGTGTCTTCGCTGATACTGATATTGAACAGTGGTTGCGCGAGAACGGCGCGGACACTGTGACCCTGGTGGGATACATGACCAATAACTGCGACTTCGCAACGGCTGCTGCGGCAGAGCCGCTGGGCATCAATGTGGAAATCCTCTCCGACGCCAGTGGAGCGATCCATCTAGCCAATACCGCTGGCATTGCGGATGCCCAGCTGGTGCACGAAACCCTCATGACCGTGCTGAATTCGAATTTTGCCGCGGTAGCCACTACGGACGAATGGCTAGAGGCAGTGGACACCGGCCAAATGCTGGCCAAAAGCGATCTGGGTTCCTCGGCAGTTGCAGGAGCAGAGAGGTTCGTGAGGGCCCAATAGAAAAACTCAAATTGGCAATAACCTCCCGAGGGTTATCGTCAATAAACTGGCCCTAGCGGTCTAGTGGAGTGCCCCGGCCGGTGATAAAGCCAGCTGCCACTCGTGTTGGTGGGCAGCGACCGGGGCGCTCAGCGCACGCAACAGTTCTAAGTCAATGACCTGCAGGTACTTCACGTGGGCGCTGTCAGCGCCCACGGTGTGTCCGCCCAATGAGGGCTGCAAAGCAGCCGCGCGTGTAAAGTCCTTCAGTCCGTATCGATCGAATTAAGGACCTACATTAGGGCGAACCTGGTCTCCGGCTAGATGCTCTGGGTGCGCGGGCTGACCGGGGAGCCGGCGTTGTACCGCCCGCAGCCACTTCGTCTGTGTCTCGCTGGGGACATGTCGGAAAATCGCATACAGAAGGGCCATCGTGCCTGAGTTACATTGGGGTAAGTCCGGCGAGGAACTGTGCGATATTCGAGTCGGAGGGAAGTATTTTCTGGGTGCCCTTGCCTCGATCTTCGTCGCCCGCGTCGCCCTGGCAACAGCCCGGGACACTAGTCGGCCACCGCTTGGTTGGTCTCCGGCTCATTCTGCTTCTGGGCGGCAAAGATCCTGGACAGCTTCCGGTACTGGCCGCTACCCAAGGCCAGCAAGGCGACGAGCACCATCACCAACCCGGCCACCAGGAACACCAGGGCGATGCCGCGGGCCTGCCCCGCCCCCAGCAGCCAGCCCAGGGCCGATTCACCCTGCTCCGATTTCATGAACGGGATGATCAGGTATTCGGCCAGCGGGGCAATCAGGAAAGCCGTGATGGGGGCCGCTGCCGCCTCGAGCATCTGGGCGAAGCCGAACACCCGGCCCTGCCGGCGGAATGGGACCACTTTCTGGATTACCGTTTGCTCGGAGGCTTCCGCGGCCGGGATCAGCATCATGTACAGCCAAATCCCCAGCACGTAGAGCCACGTCCATTCCCGGATCGTGAACACGGCACCCAGCAGCCCCATCATGGCCACGGCCAGCAGCAGCGTGCGAATCGGGTTTCGGCCCAGCCCGAACTTCGCCACCAGCAGCCCGCCAATGATGAAGCCGGTGGAGGCCAGCCCGAACACGATGCCCCACATTTCAACGGACATGATGGTCAGTCCGTAGGGGTCCATCAGCGCCATGTAGACCCCGCCGACGAAGTTGTTGAACATCGAGAAGATGATCAGCGACAACAGTCCGGGGATCGCCAGCACGGTGGTGAACCCCATCTTCAGGTCAATCGTCCGGTTCCGTCCCGGCTCCCGCTCGGGGGCCTGTTCCGGGATGGGGATCAGCACCAGGTGCAACATGCTCACCGCCACCAGCGCAATCGACAGCGAGAGCGTCCAGCCCATCCCCAGCAGCCCGATGGACAGCCCGGAAAAGACGCTGGTGATGATGAAGGCGATGCCCTGCACGGTACCGACCAGACCGTTGGCGTTCGCGTGGCGTTCGACCGGGACCAGCAGCGTAACCGTGGTGGACAATGCGATGGAGCGCATCTGCTCGACAATGGAACCGAGCAGGATCACCCCGCAAAAGAGCCAGAACTCCCATCCGCCGATGTACAGGATCCGCTCGGTGGGAAGCCACAGGTAGAGCAGGCCGGCCAGGCAGAACGCCACCGCCGTGAAGACGGCGGAGAAGACGAACACCGTCTTCTTGCGGTGGTTGTCAACGATCGTGCCAAAGACCATGGAGAACACGGCAATCAGCAGCATGAATGCGCCGCCAATGAACCCGGTGGCCATGACATTGCGGGTTTCCAGGTAGATCCAGAACACCAGCGCAAACCACAGGTAGCTGGTCGTCAGGTTCGCCACCGCCGTGTTCACCAGGATGTGCCCAAAGGAACGCATCGCGCGTTCCGGTTTCCGGAGCACCTGGGGATCCGGTGGTGGGGTACTGGTGGGTGGGGATGGCTCGGACATTTCCGACCTTCGGCTACTGGGGCGGCGCGAAAAAGCGTACTGAAAACAATACGGACTCAACCCCCGGTTGTCACCGTTTTTGGCGGTGGGGATTTGTCAAATTTTTCCCCTGGCCGCACTACCGATGATCCGTTTGCTGGCCCCCGGGTGTCGTGCTGGTGGATTGGGCCTCCCAGAAGAACGTGGCCACCGGCAAGCACGTGGAGCGCCGGCCGGGCAGTAATGGGAATGCAGTACTATTGCCGCGCTCGCCGTCCCCGGGACGCGGGGACTGTTGCTGCCCGAAAGCACCTTGCATTCGCGCTGGCGTTCGGGGCCGGCCGCGTTCGTGGGCAGCCTCGCGGCGATCTACCCGGTGCTGGGACTGCTAAGGATACTGTCGGTGATCCGGTTCTCGCGCTCCAAGAGTGCGAACGCCGGTCAGGGGGCCGGAATACCAATCCCGAGGCGCCGGTCCAGATCCTGCAGCATCGCCCCGATCTCCTCGCCCGGCCGCCCGGGGCTGAAGTGGAACCCCTGGGCATAGTCGAACCCCAGTCGCTCCACCAGCTGCAGCTGCCCGATGGTTTCCACGCCCTCGGCCAGCGTCTTGGCACCGATCGAATTGGCAGCCTGCAACAGCGAATCAACCAGCGTTCGGATCCGCGGGTCCTGCTCATAGCCGGTGATCATGGTGCGGTCCAGCTTCACGATGTCCGGGTGCAGCTGCACAATCCGCTCACGGGTGGCGTGGGCGACCCCAGCGTCATCAATGAGCAGTAGGCAGCCCATGGCGTCGGCCAGCTGCCGGGCCCGGGCGCATACTGCCGGATCGCTTTGCTCATTGAGTTCCAGACCCCACACCAGCCGGGGGTCGAGCCGTAGACTGGAGCCGGCGAAGGATTCGATCGTCGACCCCGAGGCGTTCAGGGTCACCAGCACGCCGGTGGGCAGCAGGGCGCTGGCCTCCAGGATGCCCTGGATGGCGCGCAGCTCCAACTCGACCAGCCGACCCTCATCCCGGGCGGCCTGGAAGTGCTGTGCGGGGCCAAGCCCGTCGGCGAAGCGGGTCAGGGCTTCGAAACCCAGCAGGGAAGAGGAGCCGACGTCGATGAGCGGTTGGAAAACGAATTTCAAGGGATACCTTTGAGCGCGGAATGACGATAGGCGAAGGGTTGGTCGGCGGGAAGTGATGACGGTGGCTGCAGGGCGCGGGGCCGGGGCCCGAAGCAGATTTTACAGTGCCCCAGAAGGCGAAACCACGACGTGGGTCGCTCTGCGGCGTTTTCCCAGTTTCTGCCCCCGGGGCGGGGCGCATGCCGGCTGACCGGCGGGAGCACACCCCCATGGCGTGGTGGCAGAACGTTGTGCCCGCGCCGTTTCGCACTTTGACCCAGATGCACGTCATGGTCACCGCGCTGGTGGCCCTGTTCATGCTGGTCTTTTATCTCATTGCGCTTTTCCTTCTGGTGCGCAGCCCGGTGCTGCAGGGTTTCAACATCCTGTATTGCCTGGGCTGCGCCGCCATCCTGGGCGCGATCTACCGCGCCGGGGACAAGCTGGCGTCCTGGATCATGTACGTGGGTGCGCTGGCCGAGGTCGCCGCGTTCATCTACTTTGTGGCGTTCACCCGAAACCACGAACAGGTGGTCTTCCGCCTGCAGCAGTTCCCGCTGCTGGCGCTCTACCTTTCGTGGATTTTCCCGCCCTGGCTGGCGCGGTGCACGATCTACCCGGCGCTGCTGTTCACCATTCCCTACGGTGTGCTCATCGGCCCGGCTGCTGGCACTGAACACAGCCAGGGGATCTTGAACATCGCTGCCCTGATGTTCTTCACCGTTCTGGGCACCGGCGTGGGCTCGTTTGTGCGGGACCGGTTCCGCGAGCAGACCGAGGTTGATGAGCTCACCGGGGCACTGAATCGGCGGGCACTGAGCGTTTACGGGGAGCAGGCGATGCTGCGTTCGCGCAAGCGCGGAGGGCCCTTGAGCGTGGCGGTGGTCGACCTGGATGGATTCAAGACCATCAATGACACCCAGGGCCACGGGGCGGGGGACAGGATCCTGCAGGAGCTGGTCCGGCACTGGCAGGATGCGGCGCGCAGAACGGATCTGATCTTCCGGCTTGGCGGCGATGAATTCGTGCTGCTCTTCCCGGACACCACCGCACCACAGGCGCAGGGGCTGATGCGTCGGATGCAGGAGACCTCCCGGGCGGCATGGTCCTTCGGGGTGGCGCAGGCCGGGCCGGAGGACAATCTGGGAACCCTCGTGCTGCGGGCGGACCGGTCCATGTACGAGGCCAAGCGTCCCGGCTGATGCCCGACCCGGCGGGGAATCTCGGTTAGTTGGCTTGAACCGGGTGTGCGGCTATTGTAAGGATTGTGACCCGCGACACGTCCTGGATAATCCGAATCCCGGTGCTCTCGGCGCGGAACCCAGTCATCACGCCATCTGAGAAGCATGGAGAAAGCATGAACCAGCAGGCCCGGGCGCGCACGCCGCAAACAGCGAATTCCGCCGCCATGGTGCAGGAGCTTCGAGTCGGGGGAGTCGGGGCATGAAATCCTATGCGAAGGGCGAGACCGAGCCAGCGCTGCTGCAGGACACCATCGGAGGATCACTGCAGGACACCGTGGCCCGCTACTCCCAGCGCGAGGCGCTGGTGGAGGTGGCTTCGGGCCGGCGCTGGACCTGGTCGGAACTGGACCGGGATGTGAACCTGCTGGCCCGCGGACTGCTGGCCGCCGGCATCAACAAGGGGGACCGCCTGGGCATCTGGGCGCCGAATTGCGCCGAATGGACACTGGTGCAGTACGCCACCGCCAAGCTCGGGGTCATCCTGGTCAACGTGAATCCCGCTTACCGCACCCACGAGTACGCCTACGCGGTGAACCACAGCGGGATGCGCATGCTCGTGGCGGTCTCCGAGTTCAAGAGCAGCAACTACCGGGAGATGATCGAGCGGTCCATGGTGGACACGCCCGACCTGGAGCGGGTGATCTACCTGGATACCGATGACTGGGCGCAACTGCTGGAGGCGGGCGGACAGATACCGCAGGCCGAGGTGGACCGCCATCTGGCCGGCACCACCCCGGAGGAGCCGATCAACATCCAGTACACCTCGGGCACCACCGGCTACCCCAAGGGCGCGACCCTCAGCCACCGCAACATCCTGAACAACGGGTACTTCGTCACCGAGATGATCCGCCTCGGCCCCGAGGACCGGCTGTGCATCCCGGTTCCCTTCTACCACTGCTTCGGAATGGTGATGGGCAACCTGGGGTGCACCACGCATGGCACCACCATGGTCATCCCCGCCCCCAGCTTCGAACCCGAAGCCACCCTGCGCGCCATCGCGCAGGAGCGGTGCACCGGAGTCTACGGGGTGCCCACCATGTTCATCGCCATGCAGAACCACCCCAGCTTTGGCGACTACGACCTGGGCACCCTGCGCACCGGGATCATGGCCGGTTCGGTCTGCCCGGTGGAGGTCATGCGCCGCAGCATCCAGGACATGCACATGGAGGGAATCTCCATCGCCTATGGGATGACCGAAACCAGCCCGGTCTCCTGCCAAACGCGCGACGATGACGATGTGGAGCGGCGCACCGCCACCATCGGCCGCGTGCACCCGCACCTGGAAATCAAGATCATCGACCCGGCCACCGGGCAGACCGTGCAGCGCGGTGAGCCCGGGGAGTACTGCACCCGCGGCTACTCGGTCATGCTCGGGTACTGGAACGATGAGGAAAAGACCCACGAGGCCATCGACGAGGACGGCTGGATGCACACCGGGGACCTGGCGGTGATGCGCGAGGACGGCTACTGCACCATCGTTGGGCGTATCAAGGACATGATCATTCGCGGCGGGGAGAACATCTACCCCCGGGAAATCGAGGACTTCTACTTCCGCCACCCGGACATCGAGGACGTCTCGGTGATTGGGGTGCCCGATGAAAAATACGGGGAGGTGGTGTGCGCCTGCGTGCGGATGAAGGCCGGCCGCGCCCCGCTGGACCTGGGTGCCGTACGCGAGTTCGCCCGCGGCAAGCTCGCCCACTACAAGGTGCCCGAGCACCTGATGGTGCTGGAGGAGTTCCCCACCACCGTTACCGGCAAGATCCGCAAAAACCAGCTGCGCCAGGACGCGGCCGACACCTTGGACCTGTAGGCTCGCCGTGCGCGGCTGCGGGCCGAGGTCCTAGTCCCGCAGCTTGCCGCGCAGCCGCTCGCGCATGGCCCGGCTGGCCTCGTTGAGGCCGTGCACCTGAACCTGCTTTCCGTAGCTTTCATACTTGTCCGTCACCGAGTCCAGGGCCGCGATGGTCGAGGCGTCCCACAGGTGGGATCCTGACATGTCGATGATGATGCGTCCGGGATCTTGGGCGTAGTTGAACTGGGTGTACAGGTCATTGGAGGAGGCGAAGAACAGCTCGCCGTCCACCGTGTAGATCGCCACCTGTCCCTCGGTGTCCCCGGTGACGCTGCGCTTGACGGTGACGAAGTGGGCGACCCGGTTGGCGAAAAGCACCATCGCGGTGAGCACTCCCAGCCCCACGCCAATGGCCAGGTTGTTGGTCGCCACCGTGAACGCCACGGTCACCAGCATCACCGCGGTCTCGCTCTTGGGCATGGCCTTGAGCGTGGCCGGACGGATGCTGTGCCAGTTGAACGTGGTCAGGGACACGAAGATCATCACCGCCACCAGTGCCGCCATCGGGATCTGGGCCACCACGTCCCCGAACACGACGGTGAGCAGCAGCATGAACACCCCGGCGAACATGGTCGAGATCCGGGTGCGGCCCCCGGAGGCCTTCACCCCGATCATGGTCTGCCCGATCATCGCGCAGCCGCAGATCCCGCCGAAGAACCCGGTCACGATGTTCGCGGTGCCCTGCCCCCAGGATTCGCGGGTCTTGTTCGAGGGGGTGTCGGTGATGTCATCCACCAGCTTTGCGGTCAGCAGGGATTCAAGCAGCCCCACAAACGCCACCGCCAGTGCGTAGGGGAAGATGATCTTGAGCGTCTGCAGGTTCAGCGGCACGTCCGGGATGAGGAAGAACGGCAGCGACTCGGGCAGCTCGCCCTTGTCGCCCACCGTGGGCACGGTGATCCTGGCGAGGACGGTGATCGCGGTCAGCAGCACGATTGCCACCAGCGGGGCCGGGATGGCGGAGGTGAGCTTGGGCAAGAAGTAGACCACCGCCAGTCCCAAGGCCACCAGCGGGTAGACGGCCCACGGCACGGCCTGCAGTTCCGGCATCTGGGAGAGGAAGATCAGGATGGCCAGCGCGTTGACGAAGCCGACCATCACCTGACGGGGAATGAAGCGCATCAGTTTCGCCACCCCTGCCACGGCCAACAGCACCTGGATCACCCCGGCCAGGATCACCGTGGCAAACAGGTACTCCACCCCATGGCTGCGCACCAGCGGTGCGACCACCAGGGCGACGGCTCCGGCGGCCGCCGAAATCATGGCCGGGCGTCCACCGGTGAACGCAATGACCACGGACATGGTGAAGGAGGCAAAGATGCCGATGCGCGGATCCACCCCGGCAATGATCGAGAAGGCGATTACCTCCGGAATCAGCGCCAGGGAGACCACCAGCCCGGCCAGCAGCTCGGTCTTCAGCAGGCGTGGGGAGCGCAGGGTTCGCCACACCGATTGGCGTTGCAGCGGGGTGAGCTCGGCCAGCGTTGACATGGGGTCTCCGATCGGGTCCGAAGGCGGGAAAGGCGTGGCGACGCCAAGGGAATCCTAGCGGCAGACGGTTCGCCCTGTGAAAAACATGTCATTATCCACAGGTCCTGTGGAAAATGGGTATAACTCTGTGCACAACGCCGGGATGAGATGTGCAGAACTTTGGTGCGCTTGGCGCAAAAGCGCGAGATCCCGCGGAAATCAGCGAACCAGACGGCCCCAGGAAGCCCGGGATCACGGGCATCGATCGCCGTGGGTTTAACAACGCCCGGAGTCAAAAAATCCCACATTGTCCACAGTTCTGTGGATAACTTGTCGGCGAGGGGACGCCCCGTGATCCCGGCTACAGCCCGGCCTTGCGCGCCCGTTCCAAGGCCGTGGCGGCGTCGGTGGCCCCCAGCTTTTTGTACAGGCCGCGCAACTGGGACTTGATGGTGTTGGGGGAACGGAACGTCGCCTCGGCCATCTGCCGCCGGGACAAACCCGTGCGCAGCAGCTGCAGCAGCTCCAGTTCGCGTTCGGTCAGCACCGGTCGGGGCTGGAGCGCGGGCAGGGTGCCGCCAATGAGCTCCAGCCGGCGTGCTTGGGGCTCATCCAGGGACAACAGCCGGGGGATTGCGCCCCACCCCGGGGCGGTGGCCAGCAGCGCCAACGGCAGCAGCGCAGCACCCTCGGCGCTCAGCTGCCTGACCCGTTCCAGGTCCTCGGCACCCGGTTCTTCCGGGTTGCGGGCCGCCAGTTCCAGCAGGCCGGCCAGCTGAGGCCACTGCTGGGACGGAGGCTTGTCCGCCGCCAGCTCCAAAAGTGCCAGCGCCTCATCGGGCCGGTTGGCACGCAGGCAGCCCAGCGCCCGGAACTCGGCGGCCGCCTTCGCGCGGGGCGAACCGGCGCCGCAGCCGGAGGAGCGGGCCAGGGCAACCAGCTGGGACGCCACCGCCAACAGTTCCCGGCTCAGCAGGGCGCGGGCGTGGACCCGTTCGGCGTTCAACCGCTCCAGCAGGCTTGCTGCGCCGCCAGTTTGCTGGGTGAAGACCAGGTGGAAACTTAGCAGCAGCGCGTGCACCGCCCAAAACTCGTCGCTGTCCGGCTCATCGGGCAGCTGGCGCAACTGGGACCGAAGCTCCGGAAGATCCACTTCCAGCATGGCCTGCCAGGCCCGAGCCAGGATGACACCGCGGGCCACCATCGGTTTGCCCCAACCCACCTGCTGCAGCTGCTCCGCGTGCAAGGACGCCCAGTGCCCGGCGGCCGCGAAATCGCCCTGCATCGCACACAGCAGGGCCAGCCGTCCGCTGGCGTCACAGATGTGGAAGGCCTTGCCGGATTCCAGGCCGGCGTTCAACGCGGCCTGGTAGGCCCACTTGGCCTCCACGTCCAGGCCCTGGAGCTGCAGGGAAATGCCGGCATGCAGTTCGCTGATGGAAATGAGTTTGCGGCTGGTGCGCCGGGCGTTGAAGGCGGCCCGGATCGCGCTGCGCAGCCGCAGTGCCGCCTCGGCCGAATGCTGGTACATGCCGCCCAGACGCAGGTAG
Organism: Glutamicibacter sp. St.4D3; assembly: GCF_059728615.1. Taxonomy (NCBI): domain Bacteria; kingdom Bacillati; phylum Actinomycetota; class Actinomycetes; order Micrococcales; family Micrococcaceae; genus Glutamicibacter; species Glutamicibacter sp. St.4D3. The sequence continues at coordinate 3,252,381 of NZ_AP039380.1, read as the reverse complement.
GTGATCTGCAGCGTGCCAACGGACAACGCCCTGGCGGTGGGCCGCTGGTAGAGTCGGGCGGTTTGCATCTGCAGGCGCTGGGCGCTCTGGTCGCGTTCGGGGTCCGGAGCCACGGTGGGGAAGGGCAGCACCATCCGATCGGTGCCCACCGCCGCCACGATCCGCGCCCCCACCCACAGGTAGTGGGCCTGGTCGGTGAGCACCCCGGGCATCTTGGACAGCATGGAGCGCAGCGCTGCGGGGTTGCTGACGAACAAATCCACCCAGCGGTCCATCAACAGGGCGGACAGGGCGCCCCAGCGCCGGTTGCGCAGGGCGGTTTCGGCGGCCTTCTGCACGGACTGGGCCACCGCCACCGCCTCCAGCCCGGCCCGCTCCAGGCTCGTTGCCGCGGCGGGGGACATCAGCCGCTGCTGCTCCATCAGGGCCCGGCGAATCAGGGAGGGCATCATCCAGCCGCCCTGGCCCTCGCCCTGCACCAGCCCGCTGTCCACCAGGTCCTCCAGGCCGACTTCACCCTGGGCAATATTGGTGAAAAAGACCTCCAGCACCGATTCCTCGATTTCGGGAAGGAACGCGGACTGACGCAGACCGACAGCGTACGGGTGGTGGCGCAGCCAGCGCAGCAGGGCGGCGTTGATCAGCTGGTAGGCCGCCGCCCGGGATTCCGGCTGGCCCGCGAGCGCCCGGCAGGCACCCAGCCAGCCGCCGGTTTGGTCGCGGATCGCCTCGGCCAGATGCGCCTCGCAATCCAGTGCCTGGGCCAGCTCGGCCGCGCTGAGCAGCAGGTCCCGGTGCCGGGCCACGCTGCAGTGGTAGCGGGCGGCCAGCAGCCAGGTGGAGCGCCCCACCGGCAGGAGCACCGCCAGACGCAGCTGGGGGTCGGCGTCCAGCCGTTCGGTCAGCTGCTGCAGTTGGTCAAAGATCCCGGAACTGGTTTCCGGGCTTCCGTCGGACAGGTCGTGGATCTCTCCGGGCGCACCATCCAGCCAGGACCTGGCGAACAGCCTGCGCCCGGTGCCCGGCGCCGCGGTGATGAACAGCAGCCGGGGGCCTGAGCCGTGGATCTGCTGGAAACGGTGGAACGCCGGATGGACTTCGGTGCGCACGGCCGCGCTTGTCGTACCACTGCTGTGCCGTTCTTCGCCCAAACGCCCGCCTCCTGCCCACACCGTTGTAGCCCGAGGCCGGAAAACCGGCGCCGGGTAGTTATCCGGGATCCGAATTTATTTATCATCCTACTGCGCTTTCTTGCGGATCGGACGTGGCGTTCGGCACGCTGACTGGGAGTTTCGCCCAGCCGCGGGAACCGGGGTTCGTGCGGACGCGACGCGGCGCCGGTTCCGGCCAGGGGTTGGCCGAAACCGGCGCCGTCGTGGGCCGGGGTTTAGGTGTCGCGCCGGGCGATGTTGTAGAAGCGCACGGATTGGTACTCCTCCAACCCCTCGGCCCCGCCCTCGCGGCCCAGGCCCGAATGCTTCACCCCGCCGAAGGGGGCCGCGGCGTTGGAGGGCACCCCCTGGTTGATGCCCACGATCCCGGTCTGCAGCCGGTCCGCGACATTCAGCGCCCGGTCCAGATCCTGGCTGAACACGTATCCGGCCAGTCCGTACTCGGTGTCATTGGCCAGGGCGAGGGCCTGCTGTTCGGTCTCAAAACGCTGGATCGCGGCAATCGGGCCGAAGATCTCCTGACGCGCCACCGCGCTGTCCCGGTCCACGGCGTCCAGCACGGTGGGCGCGAAGAAGGAGCCGGGCCCCCCATAGCCGTGGCCGCCGGTGCGCAGCTGCGCCCCGCGCTGCACCGCGTCGCGGGTGAACTCATGCATCTGCCGCACCGCGCGCTCATCGATCATGGCCCCCAGCTGCACTGCGGCGCCCAGTCCCGCACCGACGGTGACCTCATCAAAGCGGCGGGTGAGTTCGGCGGTGAACTCCTCGGCGATCCCGGACTGCACGTAGATGCGGTTGGCCCCAATGCAGGACTGCCCGCCGTTGCGCAGCTTCGCGGCCAGCGTCCCCTCGATCGCCCGCTCCAGGTCCGCGTCGTCAAAGACCAGCAGCGGCGCGTTGCCGCCCAGCTCCATGGAGCTGCGCAGCACGTTGCGTGCCGCGAGCTCCAGCAGGGTGCGTCCCACCGGGGTGGAGCCGGTGAAGGAGACCTTGCGCACCCGCGGATCGGCGAGCACCGCCTGGCTGAAGGCGGCGGAGTCGGCGGTGGTGATCACCTCGATCAGCCCCTCGGGCACCCCGGCGCGCCGCGCCAGCTGCACCGCATAGTAGGTGGTCAGCGGCGTCGCGGTAGCGGGTTTGACGACCACCGGGCAGCCTGCGGCCAGCGCCGGGGCGATCTTGCGGGTGGCCATCGCCAGCGGGAAGTTCCACGGGGTGATCAGCACCGCCAGGCCCACCGGCGCCCTGCGGGTGAGCAGGTCCGCCCCGCCATCGGGGGTCGGGCGGTAGCCGCCGGCCGGGCGGACCGCCTCCTCGGCATACCAGCGCACGAAGTCGGCCCCGTACTTCACCTCCCCGCGGGCCTCGGTGAGGGTCTTGCCCATCTCCCGGCTGATCAGGTGCGCGATCTGCTCGGTGTTCTCCACCAGCAGCGCATGCCAGGCGTGCAGCACCTCGGCGCGCTGGCGGGCGCTGCGCGCCGCCCATTCGGCGCCGGCGGCATCGGCGCGGGCCACCGCCTCCAGCGCCTCATCCACGCTGCGGTCGGGGACCGCGGCGATCGGCTCGGCGGTGGCCGGGTCGTGCACCGTGATGCCCGCGGCACCCAGTTCCAGGGATTCGATGACCGCATCGGCCAGGGCCACCCGCCCGGCGTCGGCCGGGACCAGGGCCTGGGCGCTGCGTTCGGTGCCGGTGGCGGCCAGTTCCGTGGTTTCGCTCATTTGCCGCTCCGTCCGGTGACGGCCTGGCCGATGGCGTCGATCAGTGAGTGCAGTTCGGCATCGGTGATGATGAACGGCGGGCTGATCTGGATCGTGTTTCCGCGCAGCGGGCGGCCGATGAAGCCCAGCTCCACCAGGTCATCACAAACCTGTTCGGCGCTGAGCGAGGCGTCCAGGGTGACCCCGCCAAGCAGTCCGGCGCTGCGCACTTCGGTGACCGCTTCCACGCGGGCGGCCAGGTCCTCCAGCGCCTGGCGCAGCACCGACTCCAGCTCGGCCACGCGCGGCACCAGCTGTTCGCGCTCCAGGATCTCCAGGTGCTTCAGCGCGACCGCGCAGGCGGTGGCGTGCCCGGCGTAGGTGGCGCCGTGGCGGAAGATCGGGGTGTCAGGGGCGTCAACGTAGAACGGCTCCCATAATCGGGGGGCCACCATGACCCCGCCCAGCGGGGCGTAGCCGCTGGTCACGCCCTTGGCGAAGGTGATCATGTCCGGCTCCAGGCCGTAGTATTCGGCGGCGAACATGGTGCCCATGCGTCCGAAGCCGGTGATGACCTCATCAAGGATCAGCAGGATGTCGTTCTCCCGGCAGAGCCGGGCAATGGTTTCCAGGTAGCCGGGGGTCGGGGGATTGACCCCGCCGGTGCCCTGTACCGCCTCGGTCACCAGGGCGGCGATGTTCTCCGCCCCGATGCGCTGGATGACTTCCTCAACCTGGGCCGGGTCGTTGAAGGAGATCCGCGCGGTTTCCGGGACCAGCGATTCACTGCCGTAGCCCTCGCGGTTGAACTCCAGTCCGGCAATCGAGGTGCCATAGGCGTGCAGGCCGTGATAGGCGAACTCGCGGGAGAGGATCACCTTCTTGGAGGTGCGTCCCTCGCGCTGCCAGTGGCGGCGGGCCAGCTTGCAGGCCACATCGATGGCGTCGGAACCGCCGGAGTTCAGGATGACCTTGGCTCGTTCGATCGGGCTGATCGCGGCCAGCTTTTCACCCAGCTGCAGCGCCTTGTCATTCGAGTAGCGCGCGAAGATGTGGTAGGTCTCCAGCTGCAGCATCTGCTCGTAGGCGGCCTGAGCCAGTTCCGGGTGGCCGTGACCGACGTTCGCATGCCACAGCCCGGCGGTGCCGTCAAAAAGCTTCCGGCCGTCGGTGGTGTAGAGCCAGCAGCCCTCGCCGCGTTCAACGACCAGCTGTCGGCCCAGCACGCTGGGCGTATGCGCTTGCGCCGGCCACAGGGCCGGGCCGTCGATGAGGGAGGGGGTGGCAGGCGCCGAATGAGCCACGTCGTTGATGGTCATGCCGGATCGCTCCTTTCGAGAAGAACTGGGATGCGCGCCCGAGTCCGCAGTGCAGCGCGGGGGCCGTGCTTCCAATCTAGGAACAGCGATGCGTAAAGAAAAGCGAATAAAAACAACAGATTCCTGTTAGCCCTGCTTACACATCATGTGTTGGGCGGGAATGCCGGCGGGGTGGCGGCCGGCCGCCGCACTGATGGCGGTGCACAATAATCGAAGAACGCCGGCAGGGCGGAAACGCGAAGGGGACTCGGATGCACAGCAGGGCAGTGAATCACAGCGGTGGGCACAAGGGTGCTCCAGCGGTCTCGGTGAACGGGCCGGAACAGTGAAGACCGGGCGTCTGGAGGCGTTTAGCGACGGGGTGCTGGCGATCATCATCACCGTCATGCTGCTGGCGCTGCCCGTGCCCAAGGGCACGGGGTTCACCGAACTGTGGAATGCCGTGGGCACCGCTCTGCTCACCTATGCCCTGAGCTTCACGTACGTGGGCATCTACTGGAACAACCACCATCACGTGTTCCAGCTGACCAACCGGGTGACCGGCGGGGTGTTGTGGGCCAACCTGCACCTGCTGTTTTGGCTCTCCCTGCTGCCGCTGGCCACCGCATGGATGGACTACACCGGCTTTGCGCGGGCACCGGTGATGTCCTACGGTGCCGTCCTGCTGCTCGCGGCCCTGGCCTTCGTGCTGCTGCAACGCACCATCGCCCGCTCCGAAGGCCCGGACTCCCGCATGCAGCGCGCGTTGGGCAGGGACAAGAAGGGCAAGGCCTCACTGGTGCTCTACCTGGCCGGGATCGCCAGTGCGGCCTTCATCAAGCCCGAGGCCCCGGTCTTCATCTACCTCGCGCTGGCCTGTTTCGTGGCCGTTGCGGTGGTGTGGGTCATCCCTGACCGGCGCATTGAAAACACCCTGGAGCAGCACGGCGGCGATGAGTAACGGCTGAGGGGCCTGGCGCCGCTTCGGGTCGGACAGGCGACCTCATTCCTGGTGCTGGCAGAAGACCCGGGCCTGGCCGACCTCCATGAACTCCTCGGGCTGCATCCGCTCCAGGCACCAGCGCAGGTGCCAGTGCGGTTCCCTGCTGGCATTCGCGAACCCCCCGGCGAGCAGGAAGTCCGCGGCGCTTCCGGCAGCGAGGAAGATACGGGATTGTTCGGGGGTCTCGATCAGGAATTGGGTGTCGCTCACGGTCGGCTCCTGGGATGGTGCTCGCAGCTGGTCTCAGGGCGATTCTAATGGGAGGTCGTCATCCGGTCAGGATCCTGATCCTGGCCTGTTGATGGTGGTCGACAGCGTCGTGAGCCTCCTGGGGCTTGGTTTTCAAGGCAACGAGGAAGGGCCCCGACCTTCAAGGCCTGGCCATTTTCGGCCTGGTCGTGGTCCACAAGTGCATCGCCATGCTGGTCTACCTGGTGCATCACAAGCCCCAGCCAAGAAGCGTGGTGCAGGTGTCTGCGCGGAGCAGGCAGAATCTAGGAAGCGCTGGGGTGCGTGGTGTTCCGCCCGTCCGGCTGGCGGAACACCCGGGCCACCGCCTCGCGCACCGCGCCGAGGGCCGGATTGGATTCCGCGCCCTTGCGGGTGACGAACAGGATGGTGCGCCGCTGGTCGGCCGGCAGCCAACTGCTGGGCGTCAGGGCGCTGGAGGCCTCCTGCATCACCATGTCCGGCAGGAAGGCCGCGGCCAGTCCGTGCTCCACCAGGCGCAGGTGGAAGAGCACATCGGAGGACAGGTGGGCGATCCGCGGTTCGAAGCCGCGTTCGCGGCACACCCGAAGCGCCCATTGTGAGGCGGCGGATCCGGCCGGTTCCATGACCCAGGGCACCTGGCGCACGGCCTGCGCATCATCCAACTGCACCCCCACCGGAAGGTAGCCGCGCACCGGGTCCTGGGCCAGGATCGTGGTGTGCAGGCTGGTGGAGCCGTCGGGGGCCGCGCCCGGGAACGAATCGGTGAGCACCGCGTCAACCTGGCGGGAGGCCAGCTTCAGCATGGCTTCCTCCGGTTCGTAGCGGTGGATGTTCACCTGCAGTGCCGGGTGCTCGCGGGCCAGGTCGGCCAGTGCGGTGGGCAGCACGGTCCGGCTGATGCTGGCGAAGGCCGCGACCGTGATGCTGCCCCGGGCCCGTTCGTGGGACGTGGCCAGGTCCGCTTCGGCCTTTTCCAGCGCGGCGAGGATCACCTCGGTGTTGTGCACCAGTTCCAGGCCGGCGGCGGTCAGGCGCACGTTGCGCCCCACCCGTTCCAGCAGCTGCACCCCGGTTTCACGCTCCAGCAGCGCCAGCTGCTGGGAGATGGCCGAATGGCTGTAGGACATGCTGCGCGCTGCTGCGCTCATGCTGCCGTGGAGCCTGACCTCGCGCAGCAGGCGCAGGCGATGGATGTCAAGCATCGTTCTCCTCTCAGGAAGCGACTTCGCGCAGGATCTGCAAAAAGCTCTTGGTGGCCGGGCGCAGGTGGCTGCCGCGCCGGCCCACCGCGTAGATGTCCCGGAACATGGCCTCGCGCTGCCTGCCCTCCTCCGGTTCCCAGCGCACCACCGACCCGGTGGCGGTGTCCAGCCCGTGAAACACCATGCGCGGCAGGAAGGCGGCCGCCACCCCGGCGGCGACCAGTTCGTAGTGCAGGCGCGGATCCGGGGAATCGAAGAGCACCTTCGGTTCAAAGCCCAGGTCACGGCAGAAGCGGTGGGACCAGGCATAGGCGTCGGTGCCGCGAGGCTCAAAGGCCCAGGGCAGTTCGGCCAGTTCGGCCACGGAGGCGACCGGGTGGGGCAGGTGGATCTCCATCCGGTCCCGGGTGATGGCGGTGCGCACAAACCCGGCGTCGGCGCGCCGGGGAATGTGGGTGAACTCGTCCACCATGGCCACGTCGGCCCGCCGGCTGGCGACCGCGTCCAACGCCTCGTGCGGTTCGAGCTGGGTGAATTCAATGACCACATCCGGGTGCACCTGGCTCATCCGCCGCAGCGTCTCGGGCAGGAAGGTCCGGGCGAAGGTGCTGAAGGCGGCAAAGCGGATGACGCCCTGGACCCGGCTGCGCCGGGCCTCAAGTTCGGCGGTCGCCCCCTCCAGTACGGTGACCGCCTCATCGACCCGGGAGACCAGCTGGCGTCCGGCCGGGGTGAGGCGGGTGTTGCGCCCCACCTGCTCCAGCAGCGGCAGCCCGGCCTCCGCCTCCAGCTTGGCCAGCTGTTGGGAGACGGCCGAGGCGCTGATGCCCAGCACCCGGGCGGTGGCCGCGATGCTGCCGCGCAATTGCAGTTCGCGCAGCAGCGTCAGCCGCTTGAAATCAAGCATTTGGACCTCCTGGCATCGGTCGTCGGCGGATGTTCCCACCCATAAGTTCTGCTTAACGGAACAAACAAGATGCACCCACTTTATCTGATGGGAGCGCGGAACTATGGTGTAGATCACAAAGTTCGTGAATTCGTGGAAGTGATAGGACAAAGACAACGACAATGGTGTTCACCCCGGAAGGTCACCGTGACCTGGAATGCAGCGAGTACGCAGCTCGCCAACAGCGCGTCCGCCGGCGCATGGCCCAGCAGGGACTGGACGTCCTGCTGGTCACCGATCCCGCCAACCTGTACTACCTGACCGGCTACAACGCCTGGTCCTTCTACACCGCGCAGATCCTGGTGCTGCCCTGCGAAGGCGAGCCGCTGATGTACATGCGCCACATGGACGCCCACGGGGCGCACCGCACCGCGATCGGCATCCGCGCCGAGCGGGTCATCGGCTACCCGGAGCAGATTGTGCACCGCCCGGCGATCCACCCCGGCGACTGGGTGGCCAGGCACCTGCGGGATGCCGGCTACGGCCGGGCGCTGCGCGTGGGCTACGAGGGCGATTCGCATTTCTTCTCCATCCGGATGTTCATGGCCCTGTCCGCGACCCTGCCCGAATGGCAGTTGCAGGAGTCCCGGGAGCTGGTCAACTGGGTCCGCCTGGTCAAGTCCTCCTTTGAAGTCGAACTGATGCGCGCCGCCGGCCGGGTCTGCTCCCAGGCGATGCGCACCGCACTGGAGGCCCTGGCCCCGCACCGCCCGCAGAACGAAGTTGCCGCCGAGGTCATGGCGGCCCAGGCCCGCGGGGTGCCCGGCACCCCCGGGGACTACCCCTCGATCGTGCCGATGCTGCCCACCGGCAAGGGGGCGGACACCCCGCATTTGACCTGGACCGAAGCGCCGCTGCCGGTGGATTCGCCGATCTCCATTGAACTGGCCGGGGTGCACCGGCGCTACCACGCGCCGATGGCGCGCACCGCGGTGCTCGGCCGGCCCGCCGCGGCGCTGCAGCGGGTCGCCTCCGCCACCATTGCCGGCATCGAGGCCGCCTTTGACCAGGTGAAACCCGGGGCTACCCCCGCGGAGGTCACCGCCGCCTTCACCAGGGTGATCCGGGCGGCCGGGTATGAGAAGGAATCCCGGCTGGGCTACTCCATCGGCATCGGCTACCCGCCGGACTGGGGTGAGCGCACCGTCAGCTTCCGGGTGGGGGACACCACCGAGCTGCAGGAGAACATGACCTTCCACCTGATCGCCGGCATGTGGCTGGACGGGTCGGGCTTCGAAGTTTCCGAGCCGGTGCGGGTGAGCGCCACCGGCATTGAATTCCTCGCGGACGTGCCGCGCGAACTGACAACCATCAACGTAAGGAACACCACTCATGGCCACCGAATCGCTGCTGACCGCCGTACCTACGCGACTGGCCTCGCGGGCCAGCCAACTCAAGGGATCGGTCATTGACTCCTCCACCTCCCTGCTGGCCAGCCAGACCCACGACATCGTGCGGTTCGCCATGGGGGCGCCGAATGCCGAGCTGATCCCGGAGGCCGAGCTGGCCGGGCTGTACACCAGGCCGGCCGAGGGACGCTACGACTATGCGGCCACCGAGGGCAACCCGCAGCTGATCGAGCAGATCGTGGCCTACCACCAGCGCCTGGGGCAGCCGGTGGATCCGGCCCGGCTGCTGGTGACCACCGGGGGCATGCAGGGCCTGGACATCGCGTTCAAGCTGCTGGTGGATCCGGAGGACCTGGTGATCGTCGAATCGCCGACCTACACCAACGGGATCGCCACCGTGCTCAGCTACCAGGGCCAGGTCCTGGAGGCCCCGGTGGATGACCAGGGCCTGGTGGTGGAGCGGCTGCCCGAGCTGGTGGCCGCCACCGGCAAGACGCCCAAGGCGATCTACGTGATCCCGAACTTCCAGAACCCCTCCGGGCGCACCCTGAGCGAGGCCCGCCGGCTGCGCCTGCTGGAGCTGGCCGCACAGTGGGAGGCGTTCATCATCGACGATGACCCGTACGGGGCGCTGCGCTTCGAGGGCCAGCAGGTCCCCGGCTTCGCCCAGCTGAGCCCGGACAACCCCCGGCTGATCTCGGTGCGCACCTTCTCCAAGGTGCTGGCCCCGGGGCTGCGGGTGGGGTGGATGGAGCTGGATCCGGCGCTGCGCGCCCTGGCGATCAGCGCCAAGCAGTCCATGGACACCTGCACCAACGCGCCCATGCAGCAGCTGGTGGCGGACTACCTGGCCGACGGCCGGCTGGATGCGCACCTGGACACCCTGCGCAGCGTGTACCGGGAGCGCAAGCAGGCGATGCGCACCGCCCTGGCCGACGCCTTCGGCGAGCAGGTCATCGCCACCGACCCGCAGGGCGGGTTCTTCCTGTGGCTGACCCTGCGCGGACGCTACGCGGGCATCGACACGGAGGCATTGTTCGAGGTCGCGCTGCGCCACGGGGTGGCGTATATTCCCGGTTCGGCATTCTCCGATGCGGGGGCGTTCAGCGACGCGCTGCGGCTGTGCTTTGCCACCTCTACCCCCGAACGCATCGGCCAGGGCGTGGCCCGGCTGCACGCGGCCCTGGAGGAGATGGCCGGCGGGGAGCAGCCGTGAGCCTACAGGCCTTTGACGTGCAGCACCACGAACGGGCGGCCCTGCAGCGGATCGAGCGGCAGCGGATCGTCGAATTGGCCGGTGAGCTGATCGCCGCTGGGGGAGAGAACCCCGGCGGCACCGAGCAGGGCACCGTGGCGGTGCTGGCAGCGGCCCTGGAACGGCTGGGCGCCCGCGTGAGCCTTGACTCGGTGGCCCCACAACGCCCGAACCTCGTCGCCCACCTGGGCGGGGACGCCACCGGCGGGGGCCTGCTCTTTTTGGGCCACAGTGACGTGGTCCCGGCGGGAGCGGGATGGCACGGAGACCCGTTCACCCCACGGGTGGACGGGGACCGGCTCACCGGCCGGGGCGCGAGCGACATGAAGGGCGGGCTGGCGGCAGTAGTCGTCGCCATGGCCGCCGTGAATGCGGTCGCCCCGCAGATCCCGCTGACCCTGGTGTGCACGGTGGACGAGGAGGCCGACGCGCTGGGGGTCGGGCACTATGTGGCCACCGCACCGGCCGGCGACTACACCGGCTGCGTGGTCGCCGAACCCACCGACCTGGTGGGGATCATCGGCTGCCGGGGAGCGGCCAACCTGCGGCTGCGGATCACCGGGGCCAGCGCCCACGCCGGCCGGCCCAGCGACGGGGCCAGCGCCATCCAGGCCGCGGCCGAGGTGGTCAGCTGGCTGCGCGCCGACGCGGCCCGCCTGGCCGACACCGGCCACCCGGTGCTGGGGGCGGCGACCTGGAATGTGGGAACCCTGCACGCCGGGCACGGCACCTCGATCGTGCCGGACACCGCCGAACTGGGCGTGGACCGCCGGCTGCTGCCCGGGCAGGACCCGCAGCAAATCCTGGAGCAGCTGCTGCGCCGGCTGCGCCTGCTCATCGCGGACAGTGCGATCCCCCACCGGGAGCTGATCCAGATCACCGGGGAAGTCCAGATGCAGATGCCCGGATTCCTCACCGAGCCCGGGCACCCCTTCACCCGCCGGGTCTGCCAGGCGCTGGCGGATGCCGGGGCCAGCGCGGAGACCGGGATCTGGACCGCCTCCTGCGAGGGCGGGTTCCTGGCCGAACACCACCAGGTGCCCACCCTCGTGCTGGGGCCCGGGGAAATCAACACCCAGGCCCACCAGCCCAACGAAAGCGTTTCCATCCAGGACTTGTGCACCGCGGCGCGGGCCTACGCACTCATCGCGCTGCGCCATCATCACCATCAGTGGGACTAAGGAGAAGACAATGTCCAGCCCAGCACAGCTGCCGGCGATCCGCAGGGAAGCGGATTTCACGGCCGAAGAGAAGAAACTGGCCCGCAAGTCGGTGGCCGGGTCGGCGATCGGCAACGCGATCGAATGGTTCGACTACGGCATCTACGGATACCTGATCGTCTACATCTCCGAGCTGTTCTTCACCTTCGGGGAGGACGCCGGGGCGCTGCCGCGCATCCTGGCCTTCTCCACCTTCGCGATCTCCTTCATCGTGCGCCCGCTGGGCGGCACCGTGCTGGGGCCGCTGGGCGACCGGATCGGGCGGCGCAAGATCCTGATCTTCACCATCGTGATGATCAGCGTGTCCACCGCCTGCATCGCCGCGCTGCCCACCTTTGACCAGGTCGGCTTCCTGGCCCCGCTGATGCTGGTGCTGCTGCGCATGATCCAGGGCTTCTCCGCCGGCGGCGAGTACGCCGGGGCGGCGGTGTTCATGAGCGAACACGCCCCGGACGACAAGCGCGGCAAGTACGGTTCCTTCCTGGAGTTCGGCACCCTGGCCGGCTTCAGCGGCGCCGCGATCCTGTGCACCGTGCTGACTTTGATCGTGGGCACCGACGGGATGATGGCCGGCTGGTGGCGCCTGCCCTTCGCACTGACCCTGCTGCTGGGCGGCATCGCGCTGTGGATGCGCCGCCACCTGGAGGAACCGGAGACCTTCACCCAGGACACCGCCAAGCATGAGGAAGTCGAATCGGCGACCAAGGTGCTGGGAATGCTGCTCAAGCACTACCCGGCCCAGCTGTTCAAGCTCTTCGGGTTCATCGTGCTGGTGAACGTGGCGTTCTACCTGGTGCTCACCTACATGCCCAGCTACCTCACGGCCACGCTGGGCCACGGGGCCACCGAGTCCAACCTGACCCTGGTGTTCATCCAGCTGCTGATGATCGCGCTGATCGTGCCGCTGGGGGCGCTCAGCGACCGGATCGGACGCAAGCCGCTGCTGATCACCGCCAGCGCCGGGTTCGTGCTGCTGCCGGTCCCGGCGGTGCAGCTGATGCAGACCGGGGGACTGGTGGGGCAGATCATCGGCATCGGCGTACTGGGCCTGCTGCTGGTGGTGCTGCTGTCCACGATCTCCTCCACCCTGCCGGCCCTGTTCCCCACCGCGGTGCGCTACTCCGGTTTCGCGATCGGCTACAACCTGTCCACCGCCATCTTTGGCGGCACCGCCGCGGTGGCCAACGAGGCGCTGATCGAACTCACCGGCAGCTCCCTGGTCCCGGGCTGGTACCTGGTGGGGGCCGGCGTGATCGGCCTGGTCTCGGTGCTCACCTTCCGCGAGACGGCCGGGCGGTCGCTGCGCGGCAACGTGATCCCGGGCAGCGATGACAGGGAACGCATCGAACAGGGTGAAACCCTGGTCGGGGCCGGGCGCCGCTAGGCGCCCGGGGCGCAGCCACCGACAATACCCAGAACGAAGAACACGGCAACAAGAAGGAGTTGGATTTCGTGAGCGAAGCGCAGCGCGTGGCACTGGTGACCGGGGCGACCTCCGGCATCGGGGTGGAAATCGCCCGGCGGCTGGTGGCCGACGGGATGCGGGTGGCGATCTCGGGACGCTCCGCGGAACGCGGGCAGAAGGTGGCCGCCGAACTGGGCGAGGCGGTCTTCTTCATCCAGGCCGAACTGACCGCACCGGGGGCGCCGCAGCGACTGATCGATGAGGTGGTCTCCCGGGCCGGGAGGCTGGACGTGCTGGTGAACAACGCCGCCATCGACCACATCAACCGGATGCTGGACACCCCGGAGAATGAGATCCGTGAGGCCTTCGAAATCAACACGTTCGCCGCGATCTTCTGCCTGCAGGCCGCCGGCCGGGTGATGCGGGAGGCCGGGGGAGGGGCGATCATCAACATCACCTCCCGGCTGGCCAGCATCGGGGTGCCCACCATGGGGCTGTACAGCGCCAGCAAGGGGGCCATGCTCGCCCTGACCCGCGCCGCGGCCGTGGAACTGGCCGAACACAACATCCGGGTCAACGCCGTCGCCCCGGGCATGACCCGCACCCAGATGTTCGAGGACTGGCTGGCCGGGCAGGAGGACGCGGCCGCCACCGAACGCGAGGTCTCCGCGGCGATCCCGCTGGGCCGGGTGGCCCTGCCCGAGGACGTGGCCGGGGCGGTGGCCTACTTCGCCAATGCGCAGAACACCTACGTCACCGGCGTCTCCCTGCCCGTGGACGGCGGGTACCTGGCCAAGTAGCCCCCCGCCCCGGCGCCGCTGTTTTGATACCCTCCCCAGTGGAAGGGACGGCGGGCCGAGCGGCCTGCCGGACGGTGAGGGAAGAGGGATGGTCATGGGTGCTCCACGCACGGTTGCTGCGCCGAAAACCGGGGGCTGGTCATTGCCTCCGGTGCTGCGGGAAGGCACGGCGTCGGACCTGGCCGCGCGCGGACTGCAGGAACGGGTGCGGTTCTGCGGCCTGGACCTGAGTGGGCTGGACCTGTCGGGCAGCACGTTCGAGGAGTGCGAACTGCAGCGGCTGGGCATCTCCGAGGCCAACCTGCAGGCGGCCCACTGGCTGCGGACCGAGGCCGGGAACCTGCAGATCCCCGCCCTGAACGCCCACCGGATTGGGATGCGGCAGGTGCGCCTGGACGCCTGCCGGTTCGGGGGCGCCGACCTGGCCGAGGCGCAGCTGGACAACTTGGTGATCAGCGGGTCAAAGTTCACCTGGCTCAGTCTGCAGCGGGCCCGGCTGCGCGACGTGCTGCTGCGGGACTGCGTGATCGAGGAGCTGGATTTGAGCCAGTGCCGGATCGAGCGCCTGGCCTTTGAGAACGTCAAGGTCGGCACCATGCACTGTGCCGGGGCAAAAATGCGCCAGGTGGATCTGCGCGGAGCCCAGCTGCAGAGCCTGAGCGGGCTGGAGAGCCTGCGCGGCACCGTGGTGAACCCGTCCCAGCTGCAGTCGCTGGCCGAACTGTTCGCCGTGCACTTTGGGATCACCGTCCGGGACTAGGCGCTCCCCCCGCAGCCGGCGCACGAACCTGCGGGCACTGAAAAGGTCCCGCCATCCGGTTGGACGACGGGACCTGATCAGATCATCACTCGCACCCTCAATGAGATTGTCTACAACAATAGACCAGCTCCATGCTGGTGCTGATTGTGTAAGCAGAGCCGGAGAAAGCGCGTTCACTCTCGAATTTCCTGTACCACGGCAGCAAATCGGTGGAGTCCACGAACTCTTTGACCGCTGCTAACCGGTGACGGACGTAGCGGGTCAAATGTCTTGGCCAGTCCTGGCCGTTTGGCCGTGGTCGATGTAGAGGTCATGACGTCGGACGCCAGCGGTGATGAGCGCCTGAATCTGGCGTTCGATGTGTTGGACATGAGTAGATGTGCTGGCGTATCCGACCTATTTGGGCATCGGCCCTTCAAAAGTGTCTCGCAACTAATGGTGCAGACCCGATTCTATGCCGTTAGCTGCGGCACATAGTTATGAGAATGTCAGTCGACTGATTTTCCGAGGATTGTTCACCACGGGAGTGGGCATCGATGAGACGTCTTGCAACCTATCGTTTGGGAGACGGGATTTGAGGTCACGAGTTGTTGTTTTTTGGGGCCGGATGAATCCCACTATCAGGGTCAAAAGAATTCCTCGATCTGCTGTACGTCGCTTTGGTGCTCCGTCACTTGTAACGCAATGCGCAAAGCGAATCTAACGTCCGGTTCCTCGAGTGAGAAGCCGAAGAGCTGCTCTATGCGCCCCAATCGTTGGATGACTGTGTTTCGGTGTAGTTGTAGCGCTCTTGCTGTTTCTGCGATTCGTGATTCGCAGCGAAGATACTGAAAAAGGGTCAAGCGGAGGTGCTCGTTCTTCGGGGCCGCAAGGCCCGCGAGGTAACGGGTCGCCATCCTGCCTAATTCCGGGTCTGCAAGAGTGGATCGGATCAACCGAGACGCTTCAGACTCCCGTGCGTCAACCACTGCCCTGCGACCGCGGGCTGTTCCCGCTTGCCGGCCAAATGCCTCCGCTTCGAGGAGGCTCGCGACGAAACCTTCCGGGCCGAACCGGGGCCGGGCGATACCGAATACGACATGCGAACCTTCTGTTCCACGCGTCCGTTCGATAGCGTCGACCAGTCTCGCATACTCATCTTTGCTCGGTTGTGACTTGCGCGTCTCCCACACGAGCCAGTGTTCGGCAAAGCGGTTTGCTTCGACGTCATAGCCTTGAGCTTTTAGAGCCACCTTCAAATGAAGACCGATGTCCGCCGATTCCATTCCCGTGGTCGCGCGAGAACTGATTACCGTATGCCATCCAGAAAGATTCCAGCCGACGCTGAGGGCTTGAGAAGCCAGGTGGTCTGGCACTCGTGCTGGGGTGGTAGCCAACTGAGCGAGGATCGCCCCTCGGGCTGAAGCGAAGAAGTCACCTTCTATCCTCCTTCGAGCGTTCCATCCCGACAGGGCAAGACTGCTCAGCGTGAGAAGCTCGCGGGCTCCCTCTAATTCCGAGTCAGCAACTGAACCATGAAAAGTTGCAACAACCCAGAGGTCTGTCGTCTCATTTCTGGTTGCAGACGGTACGGGCACGGCGAGGATGCGAAGGTGCGGGCCGGCGTGGTCGATTTTCTCTTCCATTGAACCGCTAGAGCTGTTGGATAAATAAGCGGCAAGGGAGGCCTGCAGAGGAGTCCGCGCCTGTTCGCTCACGGATCCAGCTAGGACGAGCCCCATTGAATCGATGACGGCGAGTTCGGCTTGGATTAGAGGACCAAGCGCATGTTGACACCGCTCTGGCGTAACTTCCTGTTGTGCCAAACGCTCGTTGAGCGTCAGAAGGTTGGCGGAGCGGCGAAGGGCGTCGGAATGAAGGAAGGCGTGAAGGGCGGCAGCTGTCGCTGTCACGGAAGTTGTGCCCTCGACGTCGACGAAAGTGATGTCGAGCTTCGCAGCCAAGGCAACAGTTGAGGCTGTTATTGTCTCGCTTAGGGGTCTGGTCCCCGGGGCGCGAAGGAGAATGGCAACGCTGATGCCTTGGCGCTTAAGAAGGGGGAGCGTCATCTCCAACTCGTAGGAGGCAAGAGCAGGGCTTACACAAACGCCACCTCTGGCAGGGATTTCGCCGCGGGGGACGAAAACACGACCTTCGAGGCCTTGGTCAATTCGTTCGATGCGGCTATGGCCATCCTGGTCTCGCTCATTCACGCAAAGGAAAGTGCACTGATGGTCGATGGCAACGCCGCCGAAAACTGCGGGCAACGACTTTGCATTGGCTTGCAGTACAGGGCTACGCAGCAACGCTGACAAGGGCATTCCTGCGGCGTTCATTGGGATTCCACTTGGGGAAATCGGTAACCAAACATAATGGGATTCAGCATATTTCTCCCCGCCCTGGTCCGCCACTGTGGGGGTGCTTCCACAAGCACAACGTCAACGCTATAGCCGGGGACGATACTCTCAGTCAACAGCGCTCTTCCCGTGTGGCTATCGAGGAGACAGATACCTGTGGGGACAGCTGCGCGAACTGCCCCGTCTTCGATTAAAAGAAGAAACTCACTTTGTGCTTCTATCCGAAAAATACCCTCGGAGGAACCTTGCATCTGTATGAGGATAGTGCCGCGTGCATGGGTCGCTGGTCCCAGCCTTGGTGTTGGCTCCTCCCATCGAACGTCGATAACGCGCCCGCGTCCGGCATACTCGACTCCCTCCGCAGAGGCACAGAAACGTTGGATAATCTCCGATTCTGAGCCCGGATGGGCCTGAGATCGCTCGAACTGCCGGCCGAGAGAGAGGGTCCGGGCAAGGCTACCCGGGATGCCATGGGCATAAGCTTGATCGCCGTCCATCCCGTATCCAGCAAAAGCTGCCCACCCCCCAAACACCTCCATGAGCAATCGCAGGGAATGCTCAGCGTCTGTAGGTCCCATTCCTTCAAGGCGCACCAAACGGAGGGAGCTGTCAACGAGCACGCACGGACTCATGGAAATGCCTCCGAGAGCGAAGGTTGTCAGGTCTAGCCCAGGGGCGGCCCGCCCCATCCCATCAAGATCGGCAATCGGGATCCCGAGGGCAGCTCCAATGAGGAGTGGGGCGTAAGCATTAATCCCGGCCATTTCGTAGGCGCTAACCAGGAGCCGACGCCCCGGAAAGCAGGCAGCGACATGTCGGAAGGCTCGCAGGAAACATTCGACCGGACCTGGCTTTTCCGCGAAGGCCATAACTGACCCCACCAAGCCAGCAGGGATGACGACGTCTCCAGGGCGGAGAACCTCCGCCTCTATGATCGTTACCCCTCCTGAACGTTCCAGGAGTGTCCGAGTCAGCAGCGACATTGCAAAAGTGTCTCCCGCTCCACCGGAAGCACAGAGTCGCGCCCCGAATTCGAATGCATCCAAATTCTCAACGCTGAACTTCCATGGCATGAAATCATCAGCCCCTTCTGAGCATGGAGGAGTTGGAAGTACCCCCATCATAGGCATTATGGCTATTTAATACCTGAATTGTGGTTGGAGGGAACATTGTCGCTATGTGATGAAGCTTATAGTGTCATTTTTAGTTGAACTGTCCTTCGGAGGATGGTGGCCCTTGAAAAGTGAACCAACATCGGCTAAGGAGCCCTGATGGCAAAGAACGCAGCAGATAGCGCGGGGAGTGACGACTACGCGTTGGTGAGAGTCCCGCAGGAGGCCCGCTACGGATGGGGAGTCGTCGCCCTCCAGCGGTTTGGTCAGGTGTCCGCTCTGTCGCAGTTCCTCCTTGGGGCTGCCATCGGGTTCGGCATGAGCTTCTGGAACGCAGTCTTGGCTCTTGTCTTGGGGTCGGTGATTCTGGAGGTGGTGGCCATTTTGACCGGTATCATCGGCCAACGCGAAGGTCTTTCAACGTCGGTCCTGGCACGGTGGACAGGCTTCGGCAAGTACGGGGCTAGTCTTATCGCTCTTCTGATAGCTCTCAGCCTCATCGGCTGGTTCGGTGTCCAAAGTGCGGTAGCGGCAAATGGCCTGGTGGAACTCATGCCTGCACTACCAGCTTGGGTTTGGTCGCTTGTTATCGGTCTCGCCGTGACGGCGATTGTTGTCTATGGGTTTAGGAGTATGGCATGGACCGCCTACGTAACGGTTCCCGCATTCCTTCTTCTTGCAGGATGGTCGGTGTTCTCGGAACTCCAGCGGCACGACCTTGCCTCACTGGTCAATTCGGCTCCGCCTGGCCCAACTCTTAGCCTGGCCGCTGGGGCAACTCTGGTTGCTGGAGGCTTCATTGCCGGCATGGTCATCACACCGGACATGACACGTTTCAATCGAAAGGCCTCCGACGTTGTCAAGCAAACCCTATTAGGTGTCACCCTGGGTGAATTCACGGTCGCCCTCGCTGGTGTGTTGCTGGCTCACGCGCTGAAGACAAACGACGTCATCGCCATCGTCACTTCTAGTAGCGGCGTTGTGGGGACGATCATTATCGTCGCAGGAACGCTGAAAATGAACGACTGGAATCTTTATTCGGCCTCGCTCGGAGTGGTGAATTTCATTGAAACTGTGTTCCATAAGCGTGTTGGTCGAGGTTTCGTCACAGTTGTAGTCGGTGTCATCGGGAGCGTTATCGCAGCGGCTGGCATCCTCGATTATTTCGTGGGTTTCCTGACCGTACTTGGCATTGTGTTTCCGCCTGTGGCGGGAATTATGGCCGCGGAATACTACATCGTGAAGAAATGGCGCGCTGAGCTTTCAGGTTCCACTCCTCAGTTGCCTTCCAAGGAGCCGACTTGGGTCATCGGCACCTTGGTGGTCTGGAGCATCGCGATTTTAGTGGCTCTGGTATTGCCTTGGGGAATTCCCTCTGTGAATTCGCTCTTGGTTTCCGTCATCCTCTACGTGGTGGCGGGAAAACTCGGGCTCATTAAAGGAACCACCGAACATGACGTCGTCCAGGACCCATTAGATCAGTATCCATCCAATTCGGAATCCAAAATCGAGGAGAGCAAGTGAAAATCGGAATTGACGTTGGCGGTACGAACACCGATGCCGTGCTTGTGCAGGGAAACAAGGTATTAGCAGCAGTCAAGAGCCCCACGATGAGCAATGTAGCCAAGGGGATCGCTGATTCTGTGAGCCAGCTGCAGGCCGCCTTTCCGTTCGCTGCCGAGGACGTGGACGCCGTGATGATTGGCACCACTCAGTTCATCAATGCTCTGGTCGAGGCCGATCGGCTTGCTCCCACAGCAGCCATTAGGCTGGGCCTACCGGCCACTTCTGGACTGCCGCCATTCGTAGGTTGGCCGGACAGGATACGTGACGCCGTGCAGGCGTTGCCTTACCTCTGCCATGGAGGGCATGAGTTCGACGGCAGGGAAATTTCGGCGTTCGATCCAGTGGAGGTGCTCGACGCAGTTCGCGATGCCCAGGCGAACGGTGCACGGAGCTTTGCGGTGTCTTCAGTGTTTTCTCCGGTGAACCCGGAGATTGAACGGAGTGCTGCGAAGATCATTCTCGATGCATTCCCGGAGTTACCGGTCAGTCTTTCGAGCGAGATAGGACGTGTTGGTCTCCTTGAACGGGAAAACGCGACCATTATTAATGCAGCCCTACGTGAGCTTTCGCAGCACGTGTGCGGTTCCCTCGATGATTCGCTGGGTGCCCAGGGCATCGATGCGCCGGTGTTCTTGAGTCAGAACGACGGGACGCTCATGGACCTCGATTCCGCTCGCCAGTATCCAGTGGCCACTTTCGCCTCAGGGCCCACCAACTCGATGCGGGGTGCTGCACACCTCTCAGGACTGAAGGACTGCGTCGTGGTGGACGTCGGCGGGACCACAACTGATGTTGGTGTCCTCCAAGGAGGCTTCCCCCGGGAGGCGGCCACAGAGATCGAGGTAGCCGGGATCAGAACCAATTTCCGTATGCCGGACGTCCTCTCCGTAGGAATCGGTGGGGGAAGCCGTGTCCGAGTTGCTGATGATGGCGGCGTCACCGTGGGCCCGGACAGTGTTGGTTACAAGGTCGTAGAGGAGGCTCTGGTTTTCGGGGGGAATACTCTGACCGCAACGGACATCATGGTTGCCGCCGGCGTTGCCGAAATTGGTGACCCCAGGCTTGTTGCGCACCTCGACCGGGAACTCGTTGCGGCGGCACGCGCGGTAATAGGCGGAAGAATTGCCGAGACTGTGGACCGCATGCGCACAAGCTCGGATCCTGTACCTGTGGTGGCCGTAGGCGGCGGGGCATTCCTCGTCCCAGACAATATGGATTGCGCCAGTGAAGTGGCACGGCCGGAGAACCCGGGTGTGGCCAATGCAATCGGCGCCGCGATCGCCCAAGTAGGTGGAGAGGTTGACCGGATCTTCGCGATCGCTCCTGGACAGCGCGAACAGGTTATGGGCGAAGCGAAAGAAGAAGCTATCAACCGTGCCGTGGCCGCCGGAGCGGAGGCGAGCACCGTGGAAATTGTCGACATCGATGAACTGCCCCTCGCCTATCTGCCTGGCAATGCATCCCGCCTGCGGATCAAAGCCGTGGGCGACCTGCCCTCTGTTCGGTGACCCCAATATTTTTCATAACCTAGGAGTAAGAATGAGTTTTTTCCTTAAACCACAGGATCTACCCGACCTAGCACGTGGCGCGGCTGTTCTCGGGACCGGAGGTGGTGGCGATCCGCTCATTGGGCGTCTGCTGGTCGAGGAATGTCTTCGGAATGGGAAACGCATCGAGGTCATAGATCCTCAGGATCTTCGCGACGAAGACTTCATCATTTCTACCGCCATGATGGGTGCTCCCACTGTTGTGGTGGAGAAGACTCCCTCGGGGGTAGAGGCGTTGAATTCCCTCCGTGTGCTGGAGGCGCACCTCGGTAAACGAGCGGACGCGACGATCCCGATGGAGTGCGGCGGGCTGAACTCGATGGTTCCACTCGTAGTAGCGGCCCATGCTGGTATTCCCGTCGTAGACGGAGATGGTATGGGCCGGGCGTTCCCTGAGCTGCAAATGGAGACTTTCGGTGTTTACGGTGTTTCCGGGTCACCCCTAGTCGTTTCCGATGAGGCGGGGCGTAGCTGCATCGTGGATACCGGAACGGACAACAAGCGTATGGAGTCGTTTGCTCGGGCAGTGGCCATAAGGATGGGCGGTTCGGCGTATATAGCGGAGTACCCCATGTCCGGTGAAGACGTAAAACGCACGGCAATCCCGAACACGTTGTCCCTCGCACTCAACATTGGTCGAACGCTTCGTCAGGCCAAGGAGAACCACCGAGATCCGTTAGCGGAACTTTCCTCATTCCTCAAGGACACCATCTATGGATTCGGCACCGTGCTGATGCGGGGGAAAGTCGTTGATGTGGAACGCTTCATTAAGGACGGCTTCACCCAAGGCCAGGCGAAGATCTCCTCCTTCGATGGCAGTGAGGAAATGACCATCCGCTTCTGCAATGAAAATGTCGTTGCCTACCGAAACGGCGAGGTGGTCGCCATCGTCCCCGATCTCATCACGGTTACCGATATAGACCTCGGGTCTCCGATTAACTCGGAAGCCCTGCGTTACGGACAGCGCGTAGCTGTCTTCGGAATTGCGACCCCGAAGATCATGCGCACAGAGGCGGCCCTCGCCGTCTTCGGCCCGCAAGCCTTTGGGCTGGAAGAGCCTTGGACGCCCATTGAGGACCTATGCGCGGCGAAGGCGTCTGTATGAGCGGGACCTGCGTGGACAATGTCCTGTTGGAATGGCCCGTTTTCGACGGGCATAACGACCTGCCTTGGGCATTGCGCCAGAAATTCGGAAACAGCGTAGAGGCCGCCAATCTTGAATCGGGACAACCGCTCCTGCAAACCGATCTCCCTCGGTTGAGGCGCGGGGGAGTGGGTGCCCAATTCTGGTCCGTTTTCGTGCCTTCCAACCTTGGCTTGGGCGAATCCGTAATTGCCACGTTGGAGCAAATAGATTGCGTGCGTCGGATAGTCTGCGCCCACCCGGACGAGTTCGAACTCGTTGACACTGCTGCGCAGGTGCGTGCCGCAATCGGCAGAGGCAAAATAGCCTCGCTAATGGGAATGGAGGGCGGGCATAGCATTGCCGGATCTCTTGGCGTACTGCGCATGATGCGAGATCTCGGAGTGCGCTACATGACTCTCACACACAACGACAACACGCCTTGGGCTCGTTCTGCGACAGGTTTGGAAGTAGCGTACGGGCTTACTGACTTCGGCAGGGAAGTGGTCGCGGAGATGAACAGGATAGGGATGCTCGTCGACCTGTCTCACGTAGCCGAACAGACCATGTTGGATGCTCTTGAGTGTACAGAGTCGCCGGTTATCTTTTCTCATTCCTCTTGTCGGGCGATTTGTGGGCATTCACGTAACGTTCCCGATGCTGTACTCGAGCGGTTACCCGCTAATGGTGGGGTATTGATGGTGACCTTCGTTCCTGCGTTCGTCGCTGAGGAATGCAGGGAGTATCAGTCAAGAGCGGAGGCGAAGCGCTTGGAGCTGGGTCTTCCTATTGGATTCCACGATGGCACCCTTGGGGAAGACCCCGCTGCGGCCGCGGAATTCTCAAGGTGGGAAAGTGCGCATCCTTCGCCGACTGCGACGATTGATGATGTCATCCAGCACCTTGAGCATGCCCGTAACGTTGTCGGCCCCCGGCATCTGGGATTGGGCGGGGACTTTGACGGGATCGTGGAACTACCTCAAGGAATGGATGGGGTAGCTGGATACCGCCCGCTTTTGGAGGCGCTTGCAGAGCGCGGCTGGACCGACGGCGATCTCGCAGCTTTGACCCAAGGAAACGTGCTGCGGGTTCTCGAGGAAGCCGAAGAGGTGGCGAGGTACGACTCGGGAGCGCGTATGGTTTAGTCCGGCGCAACATAATCATGTCTTTCACCATCCTCGGCATGATGGCAAGAAACCTCGGCCGTTAGGTTCTCGTAGACGCGAAGGCTCATACACACCCGCAGCGGGAACGGAAGAGCGAGGGAATCGGCTACTAAAGCAATGGCGAAGGGTGCTGTCCCCAGCTCGAAGGGAGCGGGGTACAGCACCCTTCCTTGCTTCCTCTTGGTGTGTGCAGCGGGTGGAGGCTGTGCACCTCGCCTGGTAGCAAAGCAGTCGGGTTATGGCGGGTTCGGCCTCGGCTTTGGCAGGTTTTTCCTTCCTGCTGAACCACAATTTCAAACCCATTTGTTCTCCATGGCTAATCTGTGCCTTCTCGGTGTCGGTTCCCACCCCAGCAGCAGAATACTGCAGTCGCGCTGCGACAAGTACTAGGCTTCCTCAATCCGTTTGGCGATCCTGGGATGAGATTCGACCCGTTTCATTTACGTACATCGTCGAAGCCAAGGTCCCGCTGACAAGATGACCGTGCCGCTTAGGTGCTGTTGCTGTTTGACGCAAAATATCCTCCACACTCGGCTGACCTTTTAATGGTCGAGGATACTTCCTCATGCGTCACGCCGAGTATTTCAAAAACGAACGTTTTAGCGCCATCATCTCGATGCCTATCCCGGTTGGCGCCGCGCTCACCGGGCAGGTCGAGGACTCGTGTACGATTCGCCGCGAGCGCGATAGATTGTGACCATGGGCGTAGAAAGCATTAAGGCGACTCTCGTTGATCCGCGCTATGTGACCGAAGAAGACCTCACTCCGGTGTACCGCGTGGATTTCTGGAATGAGAACGGCGGCAGCAGCGAGCATCGGCTCGAGAATGCAGCGTGCGTGGACGACGTGTTGGCCTGGGCGGAAGCCAATAAGGGGAGGCGGCGGGCGGTGATCTGGGTTGAATATCGCCATGAAGGTGAAACCGGAATGTGCCGACTACGCGGGCAGGAGCCAACCGGTGACGATATGCCGTTGCTGCCGGGTTCATCGCTCGTCCCATGAGCGCGAAGACCGGGCTGACGAATCCGTGAGGCTAGGGAATTTTGCCCCGAGGGTAATTGTCCAGCCAGTGTCTGGACAATTGGTTATCGCGGTGTCCGCGATGGGACTGAGTCCTTTTCAATATGAACGAATGGCTTAGCGGGGCTCCTCGGGAGTGGCCCAGTCTAAGGCGGCGACGATGTCTTCAGCGTCAGGCAATGCTTCCTGTTCTGAGGCCGGTAATGATTCGTAGGTGTAGGTCGATACAGCCATAGGGGTATTGGACTGGTTCAGCGCGTATCGCACGGTGTGATCGTTGCGACTTCCACAGATAAGGATTCCTACGGTGGGGGAATGTGCGGGTCTGCGTAGTTTGTCGTCTACGAGGGCGATGTAGAACTGGAGCTTACCTGCGTATTCTGGCTGAAACTTACCGGTTTTGAGTTCGACGACCACGTAGCGGAGTTGTTCAACGTGGAAGAAGAGCAGGTCTAGGTAGAAATCGTCGCCGTCGACGTCGAAGTGGACTTGTCGTCCAACGAAGGCGAATCCGTGACCGAGTTCCCTGAGGGTTTCTACGATGCGATCCATGAGAGCTTGTTCTTGATCTCGTTCAGCTACCTCCCCGGTCAGGCCAAGAAATTCGAGCGCGTAGGGATCCTTAGCCATTTGCTGGACGAGCTCGGAGTCCGAGGAGGACAGGTGTTGAATGAAGTTGGAAGGCGCGGCGCCGGTGCGTTCCAGGGTTTTGTTCATGATCATGTTCATGAGTACGTTGCGGGACCATCCGTGTTGTACTGCTGCTGCGGCGTACCATTCTCGCGCTTTGGGGGGTGAGCTTCTTGTCGAGTAGGACTCGGATGTGGCCCCAGGGTAAATGTCCCACAGGTTGTGGGACATTTGGATCCCACTGTGACCATGCTGCGGCGAAGGCGCGCATGTAGTGCAAATTGCTGCGGGATAGTCCTGTCATGTCGGGGAATTCGCGATGCAAGTCCTCAGCCAGGCGTGTGATCACGGCACTGCCCACCCTTGTCGTTCTTGCTCCTCTAGAATCCGGTTCCCGATGTTCCAGTAAAGATCCACCAGAGCTGTGTTGAGGACGCGCTGGGCCTGTAATTTTGCGGCAGTTACATGGGTTTTAAGATCGGCGAGGAACTGCGCATAGCCGTCAGGAATCAGAGAATCTTGTGGGGGCATAGTACTCAGTCTATCGACGACCACGACAAGCGTGGCAGAGTACCGGGGTAGGACGCTGTAGCGCAGTAAAGGCCTAGACAATCAACGTTATAAGTGGCTCTTCAGGATTGAGGGTGTAAACGTGACCTGAAGAGCCACTATAATCCGCCTCGAAGAGATACCCGGAAAACGAGGCCGGGGACAACACACAAGAACTCGTCCCTAGCCTCGCTGTCGTGGACGGGTTACGCGTGCAAGACCCGCTTAGGGAGTCGGTGCGTGGTGACGGCTCCGATGGGAGCCATTGGGTGCAGCGGGTCCGGATCGGATGCACCTGTTGGGCCGCCGAGGCGGGAGTGCGCCACCGCACTCATGACCGCGTAGGCATCTCCTGCATTCCATCCATGCTCGCCGGTCAGAAATTCGAACATGTCCTCATAGCCGCGTTTAATGCTTTCCTGAACGGGATCGCCGAGGCCGACGAAGATCCATTCATCGTCGAGCTCAATTCGCGGTGCCCGCAGAGACATGGATTTCACCAAGTCTACTGATACTACGGCGGTCCCCTGGGCTTCGATAGCCACGAAAGAGGATTCACCTTCGGCCATGATGGCATGGATGTCGCCGATAGACAGGTATGCCCCTGGGACCATGACCGGCAGGTAGACGATAGCCCCGGGCCGACATTCGGTCAGGTCCATGTTCCCGCCCTGGCTGTAGGTAGGCATGATCGTGGAGTTGGTGCCTTCCGCGGGAGCGGTGCCGAGGCATCCGATCATCGGACGAGCTTCGAACGTGTGCCTGTCAGTCACGTGTACGCCATCCTGATCGATGGGAACGCGGCGGGCGAAGACTTCTTCTCCCATCTTGTCCTGAAGCGCTCCCGAGCCGGGAAGGCTAACCGACCACCCACAATCAATCAGTTGGATGTCGTGGATTCTCACGGCCAGCGCGTCTCCTGGTTCGGCGCCTTCAACGTAGACGGGACCGGTGACGGGATTGATTCCCACGGTGAGCTTATCCATGTCGCCGTACTCGTTGAGTTGGCGGTAGACCTCGTCGCTGGTTTCAAAACCAATGCGTTCCCCGGTGCCGGGGGTGATGCGCAAAGCTGGCATTTCGGTGGCCGAGAATCCGAATTTTCCGTGGGTGTTATCCAGAAAGTGCTCCATGTTTAGAGTCCTCCTCTTTCTCCCGTAGCCGGGATCTGATCTGCCTCTAGTTCTGATTCGCCTGAGAGGTCGGTCTTCTTACCGGTGATGCGGTAGTAGGTGAAGACCAACGCGCCGACGGCCAGCCAGACGACGCCTCCCACCTTCGCTTCGATGTTCGCATTCCACAAGACGTAACCGATGATCAGGAAGCCAATGATCGGCACGATGAGGTGCAACAGGAAGTTCTTGGATTTCTTCTTGCCCATGAAATACACGACGACGGAGACGTGCAGCAGCATGAACCCGAACAGGGCTCCGAAGTTCACCAGGGATGAGATTAGGTCGATCTGCCCAACGAAGAATAGAACGAGGATGGCCGAGAGGATCGAGACCAAGATGATGGCGTTTCGGGGTACACGGCGGTGGTTCAGAGTGTGCAAGAAGCGGGGGAGCTGCCCGTCGCGGCTCATGGAATACAGCAGGCGTGAGGTGGCTGCTTGGGCTGCCATGGCGTTGGCGATACCAACGGCTAGGACGTTGACAACGAAGAAGGCATTCATCCAGCCCGTGCTGGCCGCGGCTTGGACGATGGTGAAGAAAGCGTTCCCCTCGGCTTCAGGGTCGAAGGCATCCCGTCCACCGGCCAGGGAACTGGCCAGCCAGGTCTGGATGATGAACAGGAAAGCCACGATGAACAATGCTGCCACCATGGCCCGGCCGGTGGCTTTACGGCCTCCGGAGGCTTCCTCGGAGAGGGTGGCGATGCCGTCGAAGCCCAGGAAACTTAGGACCGCGATGGACAGTGCCGCAGCGATCAGGGGCCCGGTGACCTTGCTGGCGTCCCAGATCGGGTCGGTGGTAAAGAACGCGCCGGGAATGGTCTCGTTGTTTAGCGCTTTGACGGCGATGACGATGAACGCGACCACGAAGACCAGTTCTATGGCCAGGAACACCCGGTTGACCAGCTTCATGGAGCTGACTCCCATCATGTTGATGACCATGTTGATCGCAACGAAGATGAGTGCCCAGATCCAGCGTGGTGAGCCCGGGAAGAGCCCGACCATAGATTCGGCGGCGAAGACGTAGAGCAATGTCGGGACCAGCAGGTAGTCCAGGAGTATGGCCCATCCGGCAAAGAACCCTACATTTGGGTGGATACCGCGGCCGACGTAGGAGAAGACCGAACCGGCCAACGGGATAGTCTTGGCCATTTGCTGGTAGGCCAGGGCGGTGAAGACCATGGCAACGAGCCCGATGAGGTAGACCAGTGGAACCATGCCGCTCGCGGCGTTGTAGACGACTCCGAAGATCGCCCAAGGGGCAATCGGGACCATGAAGATCAACCCGTAGATCAGCAGGTCGGTGGTGGACAGGGATCGCTTGAGTTCCTGTTTGTAGCCATAGGCTTCTAGCTGTTGCTGAGGACTTAACTCGGATGAGTTATGGGGCGAAGGCATCTGCCATTGCTCGCTTTCACTAAAGGGGAGGATATGGAAGTGCTGCGGTTTTACGCGATGGAGTTCAGTTCGTCGTGATTGGCCAGGAAGTCGCCGATGACCTTGCGGAACCCTTCGGGGTGTTCCAGGTGCACGCAATGGCTTGCATCCGGATATACGTAAGCTCGGACGTCCTTGATGCCGTCCACGTAAGGCTGCCAAGTGGCAGGGGTGGCCTCGTCGTATTCCCCGGCCAGGACCAGAGTCGGGACCTCGATAGCTCCGAGGCGGTCGATGATGCTCCAATCGCGCAGGGTGCCGATCACGTGGAATTCATTGGGCCCGTTCATGGTGTGGTAAACGGTTGGCTCGGCTTCCATCTGCTCCTCGCTTTCCTGGAAATCCTGAGGTGTGGGATCGAGACGGCAGACATGACGGAGGTAGAACTCTTTTGCTGCAGCTAGGTACTCTGGGTCCGCCATCGTCCCCGCGGCTTCATGCAGCGCCAGGATCTGTTGGGTCGTCTTAGGCAGCCGGGAACGAAGTTCCGTCGCGGCTTCGGCCCAGAGCCCCATAGAGGCCGGGGAATTGCAGATGGCCAGACTCCTGAGGCCCGGAGGCCGGCGCACGGCGATTTCGGCACCCAGCATCCCACCCCATGACTGGCCCAGCAGGTGGTATTCGTCGAGGCCTAATTCCTGGACGAGGTTGGCGAACTCGTCGACGAAGAGCTGCGGGGTCCAAAAATCGGCAGGCGCTTCGGGCAGGTGCGTGCTGTTGCCGCAGCCGATCTGGTCATACAGGATCACGGTACGCCCGGTCTCGACCAGCTCGGCGAGGTTGCGAAGGTAGTTGTGGGCCATTCCTGGACCACCGTGGAGGACAATCAGGGGAAGGGCGTCATCCTGGGGAGCATCCGGCTCAGTGGCACGGATCCAGGTCTCGTGTTTTCCGAATGGGATTCTTGACTCGGTAACCTTGGGCATATGCGTTTCCTTTGCCTGCGTGTGAGGGAGACCACTGATCGAACAGATAATAGAATGGACTATTAAAGGTCCCATTACAAGACCTTTACGGAGATGAAGGATATTTCTAGTTCCATGAAAGGCAACATCCCTGCACCATCCATGATCGGACGTGACGGGGGTTCAGGCTTGGACAGTGCTTTGGAACCGCGTTCTAGTGTTGTGGACATGGTGGTCGACAGGCTGGTCACCGCCATTGCCGTAGGTGAATATCTCCCCGGCAGCCGCCTTCCGCCCGAGCGTGATTTGGCCGCGTCCCTTCAAGTGGGGAGGGTTACGATTCGTACCGCCTTGGCTCGGCTTGCGCAGCAGGGTCTGCTGGAAACCGTCCGTGGACGAGGAGGCGGTTCATTTGTCCGGGAACAGTGGGGTGCCACGTCCGGTGAATCAGTTCATCGGGCCCTCGCGGCTCGTTGGGACGAAATCCTGGACGTCTTCGAGGCGGTACGTTTGCTGCACGGAACGATTGCACGGGCGGCGGCCGAGAACCGGACGGAAGACGATATGCATGAGCTCCATGCCCGGTTGGAGGATTACCGCCAGGCGGACACGGGTTTGGAATCCCAGAGAGCTGATGAACGCTTCCACCTGGCTATCGGCAAGGCTGCGCATAACGCCACTTTGCAAGAGGTGCTTTTCCAGCTGGAATCCAAGATCAGTTTGACCGCGCCGGCGCACTTATGGGGGTCAGCCGAGGGTATGCGGGAGATGGAACTTCGCGCGCTAGCCGACCACGAACAGCTGGTGCAGGCAATCAACGATCAGCAACTGGAGCAGGCTGGCGCCCTCGGATCCGAACACGCTCGAATTGACCTGGAATTGTTCGAGGAGGCATTGCAAAAAGCCGACCGAAACCAGCCGGGAAAAACTCAGCCGCCGAAGGCATGAACTAGAAACTTCCTCGATCGCTATCCATCGGGCAATTGAACGCCCGGTTTCGTTCGCATCGGTACGGGGAAGACGGTGATGGTTCGTATGAAACTCAAATTCTTCCTGGAGACGGTCGCGCCACAAGGTCTTCGGACAATCCGTATCTAGGGAAGCTAGCGCTACTTGCTGTCTTGCGCGAAGACGGGGGAAGTGTTTCTCCGGGACGCGGAGATGGAGGCTGACTGTGACGACATTCTGTTGGCATCGGTCAGCGATTTCTCGCACTACCAGTCCGGCAGCGTACATGGCTCCCCACTTGGGATGTCGCGATACTTCTTAACCAGTCTGGGCAACAAAGGTACTGTAGGCCTCCAATGCATCGTAGATGCACCGGTAGTCCGTCTCGGGGTGGAGGGTGCCTAGTGGTGGTGTGCCGTCAGCTGTCGGTAGTAGCAGATACGATCGCTAGGAAGAGGATGAAATAATTTGGTGATCTTGAGATCCGGTAGATGGTGGGGCGTTTGTGGTGGGGCTTAATTTCACGGCGATAGATTTCGAGACTGCGAATGCTCGGCGGGCTTCGGTGTGTGCAGTTGGAATTGCTAGGGTTCGGGATGGTCAGATCGTGGAGCAGCTTTCGTGGTTGGTGAGGCCGGCGGCCGAGGTTGCGGAGTTTGCCCCGGCGAATATGGCCGTTCATGGTATTCGTCAGAGCGATGTTCTTGATGCGGTTGGCTGGGAGGAGTCGCATCGAAAGATCCTTGAGATTGTGGGTTCTGATCCGTTGGTTGCTTTTAATTCTGGTTTTGATGCGTCAGTTTTTCGCGCGGCCTCGAAGCTGGAGGGTGTTTCTCCCGAGAACTGGGAATGGCGTTGCGCGTGGCGTTTGGCCAAGAAGCATTTGGAGCTTCCTAGATATGATTTGCCGTCGGTTGTTCGCGAATTGAAGGTTCGTGGGTTGAAGCATCATGATGCAGGTTCGGATGCTGTAGCTTGCGCTAATGTCATCCTGGCGATTGCGCGGCGTGAGTCGCTGCACTCAGTGGACGAGCTGTGGCCTGAGCTGGTTCAAGGGAAGCCAAAGAGATCTAGTTCCTTTGCTGCTGGATCGATCAAGAAGGCTGACCTTCCTCTACCCAACAAGGATGCTGATCCGGGCCATCCTCTTTTTGGTCAGCACGTCACGGTGACGGGCGAATTCCAGCGTTATGACCGGATGGAAGCTTTTCGTCTTGCTGCGGATCTTGGGGCTGCAATTGAGTTGGGAACCACCTTGCGAACAACCATGCTTGTGGTTGCTGATGGGGACCCTCGGGCCCCTGGTTTTGATCTGAGCAAAGGCTCGACTAAGGCACGTAAAGCGCATGAGTACATCACCCGTCGTGGTCAGCGAATTGAGATACTCAGTGCTGAGGAGTTCTATGAAGTTCTAGAGGCACGTGTAGAAAAAGTAGAAGACCAGTTGCCCAGTGAGCCATTAATCGCGGACACATTGCCAGAGACACCGGAGCTTTTGCAGCCGAAGAGGGAACAGAGCCCCGAGTCCATCAAGGTAACGAGCGATGTTTCTGCCCAGGGGATGTTTGAGGACGTTGCGTCTGAGGAAACTTCGCTTGTTGAAACGGGGAGATCAACATCAGCGGGGGCAATTCTTTCTTCCGTCGATCAGGGGAGGTTCTCGAAGGAGGAAGCAGAGAGCGTTCAGCGGTTCAAACGGGAGAAACCACGGCATGTTTGGCGCGTTGCGAGGCGTTTTCTGCGTGTGAGTCTAGCGGTGATCTTGTTTCTGGGGGCTGCACTTTTCCTTATTGCTGGGATTGGTTTGTCCGGGACAGAAGTTGCGGCAGCTGTCTTTTCATTTTTCCTCGCGGTGGGATGCGCGGTCGGTGGTGTATTTCTTATGAGAAGAAAGAAAATCTAGCCGAGTCTCGGCTAGTTTGAATAGAACGCGTGGCAAGTCATCAGCAACGATCTTAGGCCGTGCACGGGCCACGATCTCCTCTAGTGAGTGACCTCGGGGTGCGCGGCTTGTGGCTTGTGTGCGGGCGGTCGATTGGTTCCGGCTGTCCATCATGGGTACGGAAAAGCAGCGGAGCGGGAGGGCTTTTTTCGTGCCCATGTGGGCAGGAGGCTCAGGCATGCAACCCGGGTGGAAAACAAGAGCTTGCACTCACCGTGAGGTCGCGAATTTTCAATTCAAGTGAGACCAGTGGGTGCTAAGCGGCCTACATTTCTTCACCTTCTTCCTGCTTCACCGGTTGGTTGATCCAAGCGGTCGGGGGCAGCTGCAGCTTCTTCGGGAAACGATGCTGCCCCAACCGTTCGGGGTGCTCCTGCAACGCTTTGTGCGGTGCGGCCAGCCGTTGGTCATCAACTTGCCCAGTGATCCCGAAATGCACGTCCGCCGGCGTGTGGAATGCGGGACTGTGACGAAAAATAGCTCGGCCGCTAAAGGCTCTACGGTACGACTCGTTTGGTGCGGCGGTGGAAAGCGTCGTCCGAGTATATCCGCGGGTCGGGCCCCGGTGGGAGCGCGGGGCCCGATATTAGTAGCGGCAGAATTACTATTTGACTGGTTCCCAGGCGCCGGTTCCGACGGTGCGTTCAGATGTATGTTCTTGAAAACGGTTGAGGTGGAAAGTGCGCAAGATCGGGTGGGCTTCGCCGGTGACGATTTCCTCCGCAAGTAGCTCACCGAGGATCAATCCTAGGGTCGCTCCGGAGTGGGTGAAGAGGGTGTGTAGTCCGTGGATTGAGGGGACGGAACCGATTACCGGTTCGCCATCACCAGGGATCGGCTTGAGTCCGGCTCCGACGCTTTGGGCAGTTAGTACGGGGTTTCCGGCCAGTACCTTCGAGGCTTCCTCTAGCAGGCCCTGCACCACGTCTTCTGGGACTGTGAAGTTACCATCCGGCTCGACCACCAGAGCTTGCTCAGACCAGTCGGCGTCGAGTACGAGGCGTCCATCGGGAGTGGGGCGCACCGCAACCCGTGGGGTATTCAATACGGTGTGTACCTTTAGATCGACAGGGTCGGTAAAAAGCACGAAGGCTGCTGGGGTGGCATCCGGGATGCTGACTCCGAGTTCCGCGAGTTGGATCGGTACCTGACCACCGGTGGCAAGCACCACCTCGTCGGCGTCGATGGTGCTGCCGTCAGCGAGGGTGATTCCTACGGCGCGCCCGTCGCGGACGGTGACTGTTGCGAGGCCTGTGTTCTCGATGATTTTCGCCCCTTGGGCCACGGCTTCGGCCGCCAGCGCGGGAACGAAGTCGGGCAGGTTCACCCATCCTTCGCCAGGGTTATAGATCGCGCCTTCATCGGCGACGGCTGCAGCATTAACATCGGGTGCGAACTGGGTGATTTGCTCGCGTGTGACCCATCGGGAGTCGTAGCCGCCGGAGCGTTCAAAGGCGTAGGTGTCGCGGAAGCTTTCACCTGGGGCGGCCCATTTCAGGGCCCCGTCGAAGCGGAGGTATTCGCGGCTTTCGGGGTGTCGGTAGCTCCAGGTGCGGTAGCGGTCCATGGCTAGCATGCGCAGGTAGTGGTACTCGGGTGAGCGGGCTCCGGAGGAGTTGAGCCACGCAATGGATCGGCTGCTAGCGCCGTCGGCTAGGAGACCTGAGGTGGCCAGTGTGACTTCGGCGCCGGAGCGTACCAGGTGCATGGCTGTGGAGATGCCGAGGATACCGCCGCCGATAATCGCTACGTGCTTTGCAGAGGAAGATGAGGGCATGAGGTTGTGCTTTCTTCAGAGTTAAGTGGTTCTGTGGTCCAGACGGTCAGGGACTATTCGATGGCCGTATCGCGGTGGATGGTTTCAATGAGGCGCAAGACGCTTAAGCTGTCCCGCGGATCAACCGGGATCGGCCCGGCCTGGCGCAAGCACGTTGCTAAAACGCGATAGAACTGCGGGTAGTCCCCGGGCAGTGTGGGCACTGGACGAGGGGCATGGTTATCCACCAGCTGACCCCAGTTTTCTTCCGGCTTTCTTCCGTACTCGGCGTGTGTTGGGCTCATGCCGGAGGCCAGCTGCGGTTCCTGCGGGTCAAGGCCATAGCTGGTGTAGGCGCCATCGTTTCCGGCCAGTTGGAATCGCGCGCCGGCGGCGGCGTTCAGGCTGCTCATGGTCAGTCGGGACTGAGTGCCCGAGCTGTGGTGGAGCAGGAGGTACGCGTCTTCTTCGGCGTTGGCCTGATCGGTCAGCGCGCGTAGGGAGGCTTGTACCTTTTCAACCGGGCCGAACAGCTCTATTGCCTGGTCAATCAGATGGGTTCCTAGGTCGTAGAGAATGCCCCCGCCTTCCTGAGGGGGCAGCTCGGCCTTCCAGCCACGCATTCCTTGGGGTTTGAACCATTCAAAACGTGACTCGAAGGTGTGGACGGTGCCCAGCGCTTGGTCCGCAAGTAGTTTTTTGACGGTGAGGAAGTCACCGTCCCACCGACGGTTTTGGTAGACCGTGAGAGTCAGTCCTCGCTCGGCGGCTAGGTCTAGGAGTCCTTCACCCTGTGCGCTGTGCACGACGAAGGGTTTGTCGATGACCACGTTCAGGTCGTGTTCGAGTGCCGCCCGGGCGATATCGAAATGAGTCTGCGGAGGGGTACCGATGATCAGTAGATCCAGCTGGTCCGCTGCATTCAGCACCTCCCGGTAGCTGGGCACAATGGTGGCGTGTGGGTATTCTTGGGCAGCTTGCTTCTGACGTTCGGGATCAGATGTTGCGATGACCGAGATCTCGAAGTCTGGGTTGGCTGCCAGCAACGGCGCATGGAAGATCTTACCGGAGACGCCATAACCGATGATGGCGGTACGGATGGTAGGTGTCATTTTAAAGTACCTCGTCTAGGAAACGGCGCAGGCGGTCGGATTTTGGGTAATTGAACAGGTCTTCAGGGGACCCTGATTCGATGACTTCTCCTTCATCCATGAACACCACCTGGTCTGCCACCTTGCGGGCAAAGCCCATTTCGTGAGTGACCACGACCATAGTCATGCCGCGTTGGCACAGATCAGCCATGAGCTTGAGTACGCCTTTGACAAGTTCTGGGTCTAGTGCGCTAGTGGCTTCGTCGAAGAGCATGATTTCCGGTTCCATGGCTAGAGCCCTGGCGATAGCTACACGCTGTTGCTGACCGCCGGACAGATCTCTTGGCCGGTGGTCACTGCGTTCAGCTAGACCAACTTCGTTCAATCGTCTAGCGGCCAGGTCTTCGGCCTTTTTCCGGTTCATTCCCTTGACTTTCCAGGGGGCCAGCGCGACATTCTGTAAGGCCGTGTGATCCGGGAAGAGATTGAAGTGCTGGAACACCATACCGATGCGTTTGCGCACTTCGTCGGGGCGATCTCCAAGAATTGAGGAGCCGTTGACGAGCACGTCGCCGTGCTTGGGCTCATGCAGTCGGTTGATACCGCGCAGCAGCGTGGATTTACCCGATCCGGAGGGCCCGATAATGCAAGTGGTGGTGCCTGGTGCGACCTCCAGATTGATATTGTGCAGAATCTCAATGTCGCCGTAGGCCATGGTCACATCGGTCAGTTTCAGTGAGGACCCCTGAAATTCCTTGGTCGCGCTCATGCTCGGCCTCCTTGCGTTGAGACTTCCAGTTCCGTGACTTCGTTCAACCCGCTGGTCGGGGGAGTCGCTTTGCGACGTCCTGTGCGGAATTTTTGATCGATGTAATTCACTAGGTGGGTCAGCGGGACGGTGATGATCAGGTAGAACATACCCGCAGCGACCAATGGCGAGAGGTTACCGGTAAGTACGGCGGCGTCCTGGCCGACGCGGAACAGTTCGCGTTCCAGGGGCAGCAGTCCCAGGAAGTACACCAGAGAGGAGTCTTTTACGATGGCGATGAACTGGTTGACCAGTGCCGGCAGCACGCGGCGGATGCCTTGCGGAATAACGACCAGTAGCATAGCCCGTCCATAGGACATCCCCAGTGCACGGCAGGCCTCTAGCTGGCCCTTTTCTACTGCTTGGATGCCTGAACGGAAAATCTCGCCGATGTAGGCGCTGGCAATGAGACTGAGCGCAATAATCCCTAGTGGGTACGGTGAAGGACCGAATATGTTCTGAGAAATCCCGGTAAAGCCGCGTCCAATCAACAAGATGGTGAGGATGGCTGGCAGCCCGCGGAAGAGGTCGGTGTAGATGCGTGCCGGAATCCGAAGCCAACGCGTTTGAGCGATGCCCATAATGGCAATGATCATGCCGAGCACGGTGCCGATGATGGTTGCACTGATCGAAATGATCAGGGTGTTGGTTAGCCCGGTTTTGAGTAGCTGGGGGAGGACCTCGAGCATTGAGTCGAAGTCAAGAAATGCTTTGGCGATACTGTCGAAGAATTCCATAGATATTCCTTGCCCTTTGGCGGGGTCCGGCGCTTGAGCTGGCCCACCAAAAGTGGTAACTAGGAGTCGTTGTTGCTGGACTCGGCGCCGGTCTGCTCGGCCTTGGGCAGGTATTGCTCGGGCATTGGGGAGCCCGGGAACCACTTCTGGTAGAGCTCCTTCCAGGTACCGTCTTCCATGGCCTCGGACAGGGCCTGGTTCAACGCTTCGCGCAGCGCATCGTTTTCGGGAGCAACGGCAAATCCGGCCGGTGCGTCAAAGGAGGGTTCGTTCAAGGCATTTTCCAGGTCATACTGTTTGGTGTAGTCCTTGGCTGCTTCGTAGTCGAGGAAGTGCGCATCGACTGATCCGGCGTTCAGTCCAGAGACTGCGGTGTTATTGTCTGGGAACCGAACGATGTCGGTGTTGGTGAAGGTCTTGACTGCGTATGCTTCCTGAAGACTGCCCTGCACGACGCCGAGGCGTTTGCCGTCGAGGTCCTCCTTGGAGTTGATGTTCATCTGCGGGGTGGCCAAGACGGTTAAATACCCGGCGAGGTAACCATCGGAGAACTCAACGGTCTGCTTGCGCTCTTCGGTGATTCCTATTGCAGCAACACCCACGTCGAACTGACCATTGGCTACGGCCGAGAGTAGAGCCGAGAAGTCTTGTCCAGTAAAGACGACGTTCTCCACACCGATGCGGTGGGCTACGTCGGTGAATAGTTCTACGTCGAAGCCTGTGAACTCACCTTGGGCATCAGTGAAAGTGTATGGCTTACTGTCGCCGATGCTAGCCACGCGGATAGTGTCGGGTTGGATGAGGTTGTAGGGATTGTCCTGCGTAGCGGAGGCGTTGCCAGAACCGCAGGCGGTCATGGTCAAGGCGCTGAGGGCCAATACTGCCGTGGCCGCAACAGCGCGGAAACCGAGCCGATTTTTCATATGGATTCTCCATTCGGTGTTGGGCGATTACAGGCCACCCAAAGATTTTGATCGAGACTCAGAGACCGGTCTCTATGAGCTATATGAGACCGGTCTCAATCTCATTATGATGTAAGTTACACTTCAATTTGAAGTGAGGTCAAGAGGTTAAGGAAAAGTTAAATGGCTCGACGACAAGGAACCGGCGAGGTTACCATTTCCGATGTGGCGCGGCGTGCCGGCGTATCTAAAGCTCAGGCGGCTCGCGCCATGGGCGGCTATGGGTCAGTCAGCAGCGAGGTCAAGCAACTCGTCATGCAGGCCGCTCAGGAGCTCCGTTATCGCCCCAACGCTTTGGCGCGCAGTATCAATACTGGTAAGTCTCAATCAATAGGTGTGGTTGTTGGAGACGTTGAAAACCCGTATTTCGGACAGGTGATCCGTGGCATCAGTGATGTCGCGCGTCATCATGATTACGATGTGGTTCTGGCTAATACCGGCGAATCTCTTCAAGACGAAGAGAAGGCTGTGAAGGTGCTGCTCGATAAACGGGTGGACGGATTGTTGATATGCCCGACGTCGCGCTCCGCGCATAGTCATATACTCGATGCTGAACGAGCCGGACGTCCGGTCGTACTTTTTGACCGAGATATTTCGGTTCCCGCTCTTGATGTGGTGCAGATGAGTATCGCTGAGGTGACCAGCCAAGTCATAGACTCACTGATTGACGCTGGACATCGTCGCATCGCTTATATTTCCACATTGAAACTTTCTACTCGGAAGTTTGTACCTGGGCAGGAACTTGATCTCTCGACAGTGACTCAGCGTGTGGATGGTATCTGCCTGGCTCTTAAGAGATCTGGGATCGAAATAGATCCTGAGCTCTTCCGTTTTGGGGCCACGGACCGTGAGGCTATGCAGCAGCTCGTAGAAGAGCTAATGCATCTATCTTCGCCGCCTACAGCGTTGGTTGCTTCTGACTCGCTTGTGGCGCTTGATCTATTAAGTGTCCTTAGGCGCCGAGACCTTCGGGTTCCAACAGATATTTCTGTGGTGATGCTGGACGACCAGCCCTGGGCCGAGTTGGTGGAGCCGCCTATTACGTCGGTATTTCAGCCAGCTTATGATCTGGGGGAGCAGGCGGCGGGTGCTCTCTTTGAGCGCATTGAGGGGACTACTGGCGGGCGCAGAATTTGGCTGACTCCGAATTTGGTTCATCGATCCTCGGTGGCACCCCCCCCAGGTTGGCGTGAACTAGATAGATAGAGTCTTTGTCTGGCGGAATGATTCAGGGCCCTCGGATCGAGTGAGCGCTTATTCGGCTGCGCAACGGCATAGGCGGGAACCGGGAGAACCGGAAAAGGATGTAGGGGTCTTGTTCCTTGGCGTTTCCACTTTTCAGAGCCCGTGCATAGGCCAAGATCGCTGTGGTGAGTTAACTCAGATACCGTAGCTTGTGGCCTGTGCGCGGGCGATCGATTGGTTCCTGCTGTCCACGTGTGTGCAGGAAAAGCAGCGGAGCGGGGAGGGCTTTTGCTGTGCACAAGTGAGCAGGAGGCCACATGCGCCACCACGGCTAAGGCAATGGGCCGGTACTCATCGAAAGGTGAATACCGGCCCATAACTTTGTGCGTTCTTAGACTTCGTCCGAGCCGCTGGACTTGTTGCTCTTTTTGCGTGGAAGACG
Source organism: Glutamicibacter sp. St.4D3 (assembly GCF_059728615.1). Classification (NCBI taxonomy): domain Bacteria; kingdom Bacillati; phylum Actinomycetota; class Actinomycetes; order Micrococcales; family Micrococcaceae; genus Glutamicibacter; species Glutamicibacter sp. St.4D3. The sequence goes on along the minus strand of NZ_AP039380.1, from coordinate 3,213,619 downwards.
GCGGCTCGGAGAGGCGATTTTGTTCAGCTCGGTTTGTGTCCATCCCTACTTCGGGGCAGCGGCAAAAGCTTTCCTCTCTGCGGCCTTGGCCTCCTCCAAATACTGTTCGGCTTCGATGTGGGCAGCAATTACTTGGGCAATTTCGTTCGCGGCTTGCATGCGTAAGTCGTCTTGCGTTTGAAGCTGTTCAAGAATCCGGTCTGTTGCGTGACTCATGACTCGCGCCTTCCAGTAAAGTTGCGCCGTTTCAGCGGTGCCGCTCCGGTGAAGGTTTAATCTTTCCAGCGTAGTGAGGTCAGGTTACCAAGCCAACGTACGTTGCACTTGCATTGGGCGAGGTGATCCACGGTCTTGGCGGAGCGAGGTGATCCACGGTTACCTCATCGTAGGAGAGCACGTTTACCCACGGGCGCATCGTGCCATACACGCCATCGCGCTGCTTAGGGGTGAGCTTTTGAATCTGTTCCAAGGACTGGGCCAAAGTCAGATGCCCACAGGCTTTGAGCAGGTCACGGACCGTGAAATCCTCAGGATCATGCCCTGCACGTCATGCACCCGTACGGTACCCACCCGGGAACGGGGGCCACGGGTCATATCGACAATGTCGCGTTTGTTGGAGGTGGCCAGTGTCGGCCCGCCGGTTTCTAGGACCTGCGGGACGCAGACACAGGAGATTTTGCCCGCGCGTGGCCCCATCAACCAAATCTGCACCCACTCGTAGGAGCCGTACAAGGGCTCGTGATTGCTGACGAGTTTGGCCAGCACCCGGGTGCCGGCTTTGGTCGCTCCGAGGCGTTTAGCATCCGTCTGGGCTGCTGGCTCTTCCAGGGCCTTGAAGTCTTTGGCGTGGCCCATCTCCTTGGCCAGGTGATCCACTCGGGAGCTGATGCCTCGACTGCGCTTGGAACCTTATGCAAAATAGTAAGGACATTACTCTTCTTCGGAGGCCTCGGCTTTTACGTTGTGCTGACACGCCAGGGATTCAGGGTGTTGAGTTGAGGGGATGCACTCTCAATGCTGAAGGGCCGGTTTGCCATTGCCGGACCGTCCCGGTTAAACCGAATGGTCCCGCCGTCCAGATGGACAGCGGAACCAATTCAGATCATCACTCGCACCCTCAATGAGGTTGTTGACAACACTAATCGGGGTTTCTGTGCCCGGGCTGGGCGGGAACCCGGTGTTTACCGGTGATCCCGCCCTGTCAGTTAGTCGGTGATGCGCATGGTGCGCGCCGAGCTGATGCCGTTGATGACCCGCGCCGAGAAGCCCTGGGCGGTGGTCAGCTGTGCGGACACGTCACCCAGCGGCACCACGTGGGCGTCCTGGAAGAGCCCCGCCTGCAGGTCCTGGTAGATCGCGCAGCGCTTGTCCTCATCGGTTTCGGCCATCGCCTGGCCGACCTGGGCCAGGAACTTCTCATGCTTCGCCCCGGTGATGTTCCGTCCACCGTCCTCGGTGGTCGGCCCGGTGAAGCGGGAGAGCCCGGCGTAGAGGGTGGAGGAGATGTTCACCAGGTTCACCACGGTCATGTCCCAGGAGTCCGGCTTGGTGCTCAGCTCGGTGAACAGCGAGGCGGTGTCCACGCTGCGCAGCTTCACGTCGGCGCCGGCCTCATTCAGGGCCTGGGCGATGTAGGTGTTGCCCGCGCCCTTGCCCACCGCCGGGGTGCCGACCAGGGTGGCGGCCTGTCCCTTGATGTCCGCCAGGTCCGCGTCCTTCGGGCTGAGCAGCGCGGCGTCGGTGTTGGCGCACTGCACGGACTCGGAGACGAAGCTGGTGGCCGGGGCGCCCAGCCCGTTCGTGGCCGCCTGCACGAACGCCTTCTGGTCCACGGCCTTGGCGACCGCGCGCCGGGCCTCGGGATCCGCGAACGGCTTGCCCTTGCGTTCGTTGAACACCATGAACAGGTTCGCGGTGGAGAAGCGTTCGGTGCCGAACTTCTCATCGTCCTTGAAGCGTTCCATCGGTTCACCCAGCACGGTGGCGATGTCGATCTGGTTGGTCAGCAGGCCGTTGGCGATGCTGTTGTAGTCCGAGCTGACGCTGTACTTGATGGTCTTGGCCACCCGGCCCTCGAAGGGCTGGGCGTATTCGGGCCAGGTGTAGCCCTCGTCGCGCAGCGCGAACTCCACGTTCACCCCCGGCTGGTAGTCGGCCAGGGTGTAGGGGCCGGAGAACGCGCCCTCGACCTTGCCGGCCGTGGTGCCCTCCGGGTCCTTCAGCCCGGCCGGACAGATGATCCCGGATTCGGGCATGCTCAGGCCCTGGCCCATGTCCGCCCATGCGGTGTCCAGCTCAATGGTGACCTTGCCGGCGGCGTCGTCCGCGCTGATTTTCGGTTCGGAGGGGCCGAAGACCAGATCCTTGTTGTTGGACTTCTGGGCGAACGCGTCCAGCGACGCCTTGACTACGCTGGCGGTGATCTGGGTGCCGTCCGCGCAGGTGGCGCCCTCGCGCAGCGTGAACTCGCCCCGGGTGGGGCTCAGCTCCCATTCGCTGGCCAGGTCCCCGGCAAAGGTGTGGTTGTCATCCTGCACCAGCAGGGTGGCGTAGAGCAGGGAGTTGGCCATGGTGGCCGGCACCCCGGAGGAGGTCAGCGGGTTGAAGCTGTTCGGGTTGGCGATCATGGTGGAGCGGATGGTGTCGGTCTTGCCCTCGGCCCCGCCGTCGGCGCTGTTCCCGGTGGTGCACCCGGTGACCGCCAGCGCCAGGCCGGTGGCCCCGGCCAGCAGGGCGGCGCCGCGGCGGCGCAGGCGGGACGGGGTCCCACCGGATGAGGTGGATGCGGTCGGTGTTGGCATGATGGCTCCTGAAGGTTGTGATGGTTGGGGTTTTGCGGGGGTCTGTGGGGGCGGCTAGCCGGCGGGCGTGGCGGTAAGCTGCCGGCCGATGTGGGCGAACACCTGCTCGAAGTCGGGCACCGGCACATCCGCCCGCACCGGCTGGGCGCCAAAGTGGACGATGACCAGTTCGCGGCGCGGGTCCACGTAGAGCCGCTGGCCGGAACGGCCGCGCGCCACGAAGCTGCCCGGCTCGCCCAGCGGCAGCCACCAGAAGTCGTGATAGGCCAGCACCGGGCCGTTGGCGCGCGTGTCCCCGGTGCCCAGCACGTCCGCGGCCGGCCCGTCGGGGATGCGGGTGATGTCCGCGACCAGCGCCTCATCGAGCACCTGGACGCCCTGCCGGCTGCCGCCGCAGCGCAGCAGTTCGCCCAGCAGCGCCAGGTCCCGGGCGGTGGCGGAGAACCGGCCGCTGGCCAGCTCCCGCCCCGTGGAGTCCAGCCCGAAGTGGGCGTCCTCCCCGGCGCCCAGATGCACCCACAGCAGCTCGGAGACCAGCTGCGCCAGGCTTTGCCCGGTGACCCGGCGGATCGCCTCGCCCAGCGCTTCGGTGTTGCCGTTTTCGTAGCGGAAGATCTGCCCGGGCGGCTGCTCGGCACCCGCGGTGGCCAGGCGCTCGAGCAGCGTGCGCGGCCCGGTGTAGTCCGCGGCTCGCTCGAACATGCCCACCGCCTCAAAGAACCTGCGGGCCTCCTGCTCCTTGTTGAAGGCCCGCCCGCCATAGCTCACGGCGGTGCCCATGTGCAGCAGCTGATCCAGGTTCGCCTCGCCAAAGGCGGTGCCGGCCAGTTCCGGCACGTAGTGCCCCAGCCGCTGCTCGCGCTGCAGCAGCCCGTCGCGCAGCAGCACCCCGGCCACCAGGGAGACCACGGACTTGGAGATCGAGGCGCTCAGGTGGGTGTCGTGTGCCGCCATCGAGTGCAGGTACTGTTCGTGCACGAGCGCCCCGCGGTGCAGCACCAGCAGGGCGTTGCTCTCGGCCCGGGACAGGAAGTGCTCCAGCGGCTGCAGCACGCCGGGCCGGGGGCCGGGCACCTGCATGCCCGCCAGGGCGCCCGCGGTGTGCGGCGGCAGCGCCGGAGGCGTGGTGCCGCGCCAGATGCGGCGGGTGGGCATGGTCTGCCGGTCGTTGATGAAGTGCTGGCGCAGGACCTGCGGGTCCGCCAGGCGCTGCAGGGTCTGGGTGTTCATGGTTTTCCTCCGGTGCGGGCCTAGGCCAGGGTGAAGCCCGGTGCCCCGGGCACCGAGTCCAGCAGGGTGCGGGTGTAGTTTTCGCGCGGGTTGCCAAAGACCTCATCGATCGGCCCGGATTCCACCACCCGCCCGTGCAGCATCACCACCACCTCGTCGCAGACCTGCTGGGCCACGGCCAGGTTGTGGGTGATGAACAGCATCGACTGCTCCCGGTGCTGGGCACGCAGCCGGGCCAGCAGCCCGATCACCTCGGCCTGCACGGACACGTCCAGCGCGGAGGTGATCTCATCGGCCACGATCAGCTGCGGCTGCACCGCCAGCGCCCGGGCGATCGCCACCCGCTGGCGCTGCCCGCCGGAGAGCTCATGCGGGTAGCGCCGGGCAATCTGCTCCTCCAGCTGCATGGTGTCCAGTGCCTGGCTGATCGCCTGGCGGTGGGCGGCCGGGTTGGCGCGCACCGGGTCGATCGCCTCGGCCAGGGTCTGGCCGATGGTGCGCCGCGGGTTCAGGGAGGCGTACGGGTCCTGCGGGATGTACTGCACCTGGCGGAACAGCCGGCGCTGCTGGGAGCGGGTGGGCCGGGAAATGTCCTGCCCGGCCACCTGCAGCCGGCCCGAACTGATCCGGTGCATGCCCACGATCGCCTTGGCCAGGGTGGACTTGCCGGACCCGGATTCGCCCACCAGGGCCACGGTGCGTCCCTGCGGGACGTCGATGCTCACCTCGTGCAGCACCTGTACGGCGCCGAACCCCAGGCTGAGGTCCTTGGTGGCCACGATCGGAGCCGGGATGGCGGGGGCGCTCATGTGCGGATTCCTTCCTCTTCATTCAGCACCAGGCCGCTGCCGGTACGCAGCACCGGGACCGCGTCCAGCAGCTGGCGGGTGTACGGGTGGCTGACCTGGCGGCTGGAGATCTGCTGCGGGCTCAGCTCCTCCACGATGCTGCCCTTGCGCATCACCAGCACCCGGTCGCACAGCTCCTGCACCACTCCGATGTCGTGGGAGATGAACAGGATCGCGGTGCCGTACTCCTCGCGCAGCCGGCGGAACTGGCGCAGCACCTCGATCTGCACGGTCACATCCAGCGCGGTGGTCGGCTCATCGGCGATCAGCAGCGCCGGGCCGGTGGCCAGGGTGGAGGCGATCATCGCCCGCTGGCGCATGCCCCCGGAGAGCTCGTGCGGGTACTGGCGCAGCCGGGCGGCCGGGCGGGTGATCCCCACCTTGCCCAGCGCCTGGATGATCGCCTCACGTGCCTGGGCACGCGAGGCCCCCTGGTGGGTGCGCAGCACCTCGGTCAGCTGCGGGCCCATGGTGCGCGAGGGGGTGAACGTGGAGCCCGGGTCCTGGTAGACGATCCCGATCTGCTGGGCCAGCCGGGCCGCCGGCGGGCTGCCGAGCATGTCCAGCTGCGCCACCGTCAGCGCCCGGGCCTGCACGGACAGGTCATCGGCCGCCAGCCCGGCAATCGACATCGCGGTCAGCGACTTGCCCGAACCGGACTCGCCCACGATCCCCAGGATCTCCCCGGGCTGGATGTGCAGGTCGATGCCGTGCACCAGCTCGGTCGGCTGGCCCTGGCTGAGGTAGTTCACCCGCAGATCCTCCACCCGCACCAGCGCGGTGTCGGTCTGCGCGTTGGCCGGGGCGCTCTTGGCCCCGCGGCGGCTGCGCCGCCAGGCGCGTCCGGTGCGCGGGTTGGCGTGCGCGGCCAACGCATCGCCGATCAGCATCGCGCCGACCGCCGCCAGGATGATCATCACCGCCGGGCCCAGCGCCTCAATCGGCTGGGTGTACAACGCATCGAGGCTGTCGTTGAGCAGCGAACCCAGGTCATACTGCGGGGGCTGCACGCCCAGGCCCACGAAGGACAGCGCCGAGATCTCCATCAGGGTGGAGGAGAACAGCGTGGTGGACAGGATCAGCAGCGGTTCGGCCATCCCCGGGATCATGTGCCGGGTGGCCAAGCGCAGCGGGCCGACCCCCAGGAACTTTGCGGTGGTGAAGTATTCGCTGTTGGTCACCTGCTGGGCCAGGTTCGCCGTCACGCGGGCGAACCCGGGCATCCCGGCCACCCCCAGGGCAATCACAGCGGTGCCCGCGCCGGGCAGCAGGATCGCCGCGATCACCAGTGCGGTGATCAGCGTCGGGTAGGCCACCGCAGTCTCCAGCAGACGCAGGCACCACTGGCGCACCTTGGCCGGGGCCAGCCAGATCGCCACCCCGGCCACCAGCCCGCCGGCCACCGAGAGCAGCGTGGCCAGCACCGTCATGACCAGGGTCAGCCGGGTCGCCACCAGCACCCGGGCCAGGTTGTCCTGCCCGAAGTCATTGGTGCCCAGCAGGTGCTCGGAGCTGGGGGCCAAAGCCCGGTTTTCGCTCAGCTCATTGGCCGCATCGGTCAAGAACAGCGGGGCGATGATCGCGGTGAGCACCAGCAGCGCCATCAGCACCACGCCGATGACCATCCCCGGGCGCCAGATGCTGCGGGTGGAATGTTGGGTCTTGGACATTACTCGGCTCCCGCCTTCAGGTTGCGCGGATCAATCAGCGCCAGGATGATGTCCACCACCAGCACCAGCACGGTGGCCAGCATCCCCAGCAGCAGGATGGTGGCCCGGATCATCGGGTAGTCCCGGGAAATGATCGCATCCACGATCCCCTTGCCCACCCCGGGCCAGCCGAACACGGTTTCCACCACGACGGTGCCCCCGAGCATCCCGGCCAGCAGCAGCCCGGCCAGGGTCAGCGTGGTGGTCAGCAGGTTCGGCAGCACGTAGCGGCTGTTCACATGCCAGGTGCTCAATCGCCAGCCGCGGGCGGTGCGCACATAGTCCTGTTCCAGGATCCCGGCCGCCTCGCGCCGCACGATCCGCGCGATCACGCAGGTCGGACCGATCATCACCGCCGCTGTGGGCAGCACCAGCGAACCCAGGGTCGCGGCCCCACTGGCCGGGAACCAGCCCAGGCGGATCGCGAAGACGAAGATCAGCAGTGTGGCCAGCACGTAGTTGGGCACCGCGAAGATGAAGCTGGTGATCCCGTTGAACAGGTGATCGGCCCAGGCCCGGCGTCCGCCGCGGGTGAGCAGCGCGGTGCCCATGCCCAGCGGCACGCCGATCACCAGCATGCAGCTGATGGCCAGCAGTGCGATTTCCGCGGTGAACGGCAGCCGGGCCAGGATCGCTGCGGTCACCGTGGTGCCCGAGGCGAAGGAGTCGCCCATGTCCAGGGTGAATACCCCGACCACGTACTGCCAGAACTGGGCCAGGAACGGCTGGTCCAGGCCCAGTGCGGTGCGGGTGCTTTCAATCTGCTCCACCGTCGCCCCGTCCCCGGCGGCCACCACGGCCGGGTCACCGGGCAGCAGCGGAACGATCAGGAAGGTGACAATGACCAGGATGACGAAGGAGAGCACCAGCCCACCCAGGCGGCGCAGGAGGAAGGCGGACCACGGATGGCTGGTGCGCTGGCGCAGCGAGGCCCGGGTCCGGCGTGGCTCCAGTTGCGGATCGGTGACGCCGACGGTGGTCATGACGCCACATCCGGCAGGGTGGTGGCTGGTGCGCCGCCAAGATCCGCGGCACTGCGGCGCGGGGCCGAAATGGGGGATCTGGGTGGGAAGCGGTACATGGCGGTGGTCTTTCCTTTGGTTGCGAAGTGTGTGGCACGAAGCGTTGGATGCCCCTGTTCCGTGCCGTGGTGGGGCGCCGGGTGCGGACGGGGCCGGAGGATTGCCCGCTGCCTCCGGGCAGCTAGCGCTGTCCGGAGGGTCCCCAGGCGGGGGTCCAGGCCCGAATTTGGGAGCAGCCTCGGTGAAGCGATGCATGTGCGGACATGTCGGTACCCCTCCCATTGCGAGTTCATGGACAGTCTGTCCAATAAAGTTGTTAGAACCAAGGTATGCCAGTGATGCACATCACGCAACCTTTTGTGGTTTTGCGGTGCATGTGACGACATTGGGCCACTTGGTCCTTCTGGCGCAATCAAGAGGACGGGCAGAGGCGGTAATGCCGCGGAGGATTCGCGGACAGGGAGGCGTTCCCTCGGCTTGGGAGATGGCGAGGAGGTGTGCCTATTGGGCTGAGTATTCCTGGTTATCTGAACGAAGTACGAAGCGCGCTTCGCGGGTGGCGTGGACGATGCGCGATTTTCACCCCTTAGAACTTGAGGCTCTACCTTCTAGACGGCTCGTCTAATAGTTGGACAGAGGAGGCTGTTCGCAGACGGCAATGCACGAGCCGGTGCGCGGGGGCAGCCGAAGATGGTCGTGGACTCGGAGCCGATCGGCCGCCGAAGCGATGCAGGGAATCGCCAGTTAACGAAAGAACTCCCGTTGGATACCAACGGGAGTTCTTTCGATCATCACTCGCACCTTCAAGGAGGTATTTAAAACAATAAGACCGCTTTCTGTGTCCGCGCTGAGCTTCGGCTTCCAGTCTGCCGACCGTGGCGCCGCGAAGCCGCGGAGCGTCAGTGTGCGGCGTGCTGCTTCGTGAAGGAAGCCTGAAGATTGGCAGGGATTTCGGTGCACCGACCTGCGGGCCACAGGGATCTGTCGTACGTTGCAGGTGAGAATCCATAGCCGAGAGTGTCAGAAGCGGCGGGAGGAGAAACAGATGTCGCCATCGAAAAGAACGCGGTTGTTCCTCCGTGCTGCGGGTGCAGCGCTGCTTGGATCCAGCCTGCTCGCCGGGTGTGCGGCCCAGATTCCGGTGGACCCCAAGGGCACGCTGCAGGATGTTCGCCACGACACGCTGCGCGTGGGGATCTCGCCCAACCGTGAATTCGTGGATGTGCGCGACGGCCAGTACACCGGGGACGAAGTGGAGCTGGTCAAGGACTTCGCCAAGGGCCTGGACGCCGAGGTGCAGTGGACGCTCGGCGGGGAGGAGCACCTGGTCAAGCAGCTGAAGGAGGGCAAGCTTGACATGGTGGCCGGCGGAATCACCGCCAAGACCCCGTGGAGCAAGGAAGTTGGGATCACCCGGCCCTATCGCACCGTGACGGAGGAGGACGGCAAGCAGGCCCAACTGGTTCTGCTGGTGCCGCCCGGGGAGAACGCCTTCCTAGGGGAGCTTGAGTACTTTCTGGACCAAACCCAGGAGATGCCATGAACCTGAAAGCCGGAACCGGCCTGCCCAAACAGCAGCGCGACATGTTGCGTCGGGCAGCGAAACTTGAATGGATCAGCGTCGGCTATGCCGCCTGCACCATTACCCTGGTGGCCTTGGTGGTGGGCAATTCCCAGGCCATGCGCACGGCATGGGTGGAGGACATGCTCTCCGTGCTGCCGCAGCTGGCCTTCCTGGTGGCCCTGTTCTACACGCGCAGAACCCGGCGCCCCACCCACCCCTATGGTTACCACCGGGCCATGAGCGCCGGACATCTGGTGGCCGGAGTGGCGCTGCTGGTGGTGGGCGGCATGCTGGCCTACGAATCGGTCTCCGCGCTGATTGCCCAGGAATACCCGACCATCGGCACCATGAACGTCTTCGGGCACACGATCTGGCAGGGGTGGATCATGATCGCGGTGATGACCGTGATCGCCGCCCCGGCCGTGATTCTGGGGCGGCTGAAGGTGAAGGTCGCCAAGCCGCTGAACAACAAGCTGCTCTACGCCGACTCCTATATGGCCAAGGCGGATTGGCAGACCAATGCCGCCTCCATCGTGGGCGTCGCAGGCATCGCCATCGGCCTGTGGTGGCTGGACAGCGTGGCCGCCGCGGTGATCTCCGCGGGCATCCTCAAGGATGGCTGGACCAGCACGAAGGCCGCGGTGGTTGACCTGCTGGACCGCCGGGCCACCAGCGTGGAGGGCGAGGACCCGCACCCGCTGATCCCGGAGTTTGAGAGTCGCCTGAAGTCCATGGGATGGGTGGACCGGGTCGGGGTTCGCGTACGCGAACTGGGCGCCGTCCTGCATGCGGAGGCCTTCGTGGTACCGCATTCGCCAATGGTGGGTGTGGAGGAGATGGACGCCGCCCGCAAGGCGCTGGAGGAGCTGGACTGGAAGGCGTATGACATCGTCATCATTCCTGTGCCGGAACTGCCAGACTGCTTCGTGGAGCCCACCACGGCATAACGCGGATCTGGGGCCGGTGGAACCGGCATCGCTTAACCAGAAAGCTCCCGCGGGCCGTAACCCTGCGGGAGCTTTCCAGATCATCACTCGCACCTTCAATGAGGTGTTTTCAACATTAGTGGCCGTTTTTGTGTCGCAGCTGAGCGCAGGCTTCGGGCTCACCGGGGATTACCGGGCCGCCACGCTCGCCCAACCGGCCTGGTCGGCCTCATCCCGCCAGCGCTCGCCGACTCCTCCCGTGGTGTGAGAAGGGGATGCGGTTTTTCCCTCTCCCGCCCGAGGTGCCCGCCGGGCTAGGCTTCATAGGCTAAAAGCATGATGAAAAAGAAGTACCTCGCATTCACCGCCCTCGCCATTCCCGCCTCCCTGCTGCTCGCTGGGTGCAGCGTCGGGGATTTGAGCGGCGAAACCTATGACAAGGCTGAATCGAAGAGCGCGGCCACCTCCGAGGATGGCGTGAAGTCCGGGCTGCTGGCCGATTGGGTCCCGGCCGGTGGCAGGGACGTGAAGCTGGAGCAGCGCACCACCGGGGCCGAGCGCATCTTCGTCATGGACTATGGCGGCCCGCTGCCCAGGCAGGAATGCCTGAGCCTTTCCACCGTGGGGGAACCGAACGAGTCGGAGCTGGCCAAGGCCTATGCCGCGGACCGGCGCACCAGGGATCTGCAGGTCTCCGAGGTCGCCACCGTGCGCACCCTGGACGCGGACTGGTGGCCCAAGGATGCCGAAAAGCAGACCACGGACTTGTGCGGCCGCTGGTGGGTGCACGAGTCCGAAGGCAAGCTCTATGGGTTCGCCCCCGACCAGCAGCAGATCGCCGACAGCGTGCTGCGCGAACGCAGCACGAACGACCGGGATTCATAGACCGTCACGGCCCCTCCAGCCGTCTGGCTGGCCGGGCGTGCATCTTTTCTAGAGGTCCAGTAGTGCGGTGCGCACCGCCTGCTCGAACTGTCCCACGTGCAGGCCGGCCAGGCGGGCCGCTTCGGCTTCATCCCCGTCAATGATGGCCTGCAGCAGCGCCAGGTGCTCCTTCACATGGGTGCTCACCCGTGGCAGCCTGTCGATGACCGTGCACCAGATCCGGGTGGCCAGGTTGCTGTGGCGGATCAGCACGTCCTCCAGGTAGGGGTTGCCCGAGGCGCGGTAGATGTTGCGGTGCACGGCCGCGTCGAAGGTCAGCAGATCGGTGGTCGAGGCGTTGGCGGCGTCGAAGCGCTCGATTTGCCGGGAGGTCTCCCGTAGGGCGGCGCGGGTGGATTCGGAGGCGGTGCGGGCCGCGCGGGCCGCGGCCATTGGCTCGAGCTGCTGGCGGATCTCCGAAACATAGGCCAGGTCGCTGATCTCCACCCGGGTGGCGAAGGTGCCGCGCTTGGGGAAGGTGATGACCAGCTTGTCCACCTCCAGGCGCTTGAGCGCCTCGCGCACCGGGGTGCGCCCGATGCCCAGTTCACGCATCAGCTCCTCATCGTGGATCGGGTCCCCGGGCTGGATCTGCAGGGTCACCAGCATCTGCAGGATCCGCTCGTAGGCCTCCTCGGCTTTGGAGGCACCTCGTGGGTGCAGTTGTGCGGTGACTGCCTGCGCCATTTTCCCTCTTTCGCGTTCGTTGCCAATTAACCCTTGACCCCTGAACTTTGTGTGATCTAGGCTACAGGACACCCTAGTATATAAGTTGGATACAAATCCCGTATTTCATCGGAGCGAAACGATGTCCCTGATCGATTTGCCTGCTTCCCACCCCGCCGCCCACGCCGCCAGGACGGAAGAAACCTCCCACGACTTCGTGTTCACGGCCAGCTGCCGGGACCGGGTGGGAATCATCCACGCGGTCAGCCAGTTCCTTGCCGGGCGGGGGCTGAACATCCGCGAGCACCAGCAGTTTGACGACACCGTCAACGCCAAGGTGCACCTGCGCACCGCGTTCCACAGCGACACCCCGCTGCGCGCCGCACAGCTGCGCGAGCAGTTCCGGCCCGTTGCCGAGCGCTTCAACATGGGCTTCCAGATCCGCGACTCCAAACCCACCCGCACCCTGCTGATGGTCTCCAAGTCCGGGCACTGCCTGAACGACCTGATCTTCCGCTGGCGCACCGGCACCCTGAACGCCCAGATCCCGCTGGTGGTCTCCAACCATGAGGACCTGCGCCCCATGGCCGAGGCCGCCGGGATCCCCTACCTGCACCTGCCGGTGAACGCCGGCAACCGCGCCGCGGCCGAGGCCCGGCTGCTGGAGCTGATCCAGGAGCACCGCATCGAGCTGGTGGTGCTGGCCCGGTACATGCAGATCTTCTCCGATGAGCTCGCCGCCGGGCTGCAGGGCCGGGTGATCAACATCCACCATTCGTTCCTGCCCGGGTTCAAGGGGGCCCGGCCCTACCATCAGGCCCACGCCCGCGGCGTGAAGCTGATCGGCGCCACCGCCCACTACGTCACCGCCGACCTGGATGAGGGGCCAATCATCGAGCAGAAGGTGATCCGGGTGGATCACTCCCATGATCCCCGCGCGCTGGCCCAGGCCGGGCAGGGCGCCGAATGCCAGGCGCTTTCGCGTGCCGTGCAGTGGCACTGCGAACACCGGGTGCTGCTGGAGGGCTCGGGCACCATCGTCTTCCGCTAGCCCGCATCCCCCCGCACATCCCAGACTTGAGCCCAGCAGTAGGAGAAAGACCATGTCACCCACCTCACGCGTCATCATCATCGGCGCCGGCATCGTCGGCGCGAACCTGGCCGACGAACTCGTCCAGCGCGGCTGGAAGGACATCACCGTCATCGAACAGGGGCCATTGGAACTGCCCGGCGGTTCCACCTCCCACGCCCCGGGGCTGGTGTTCCAGACCAACCCGTCCAAGACCATGACCGAATTCGCCAGCTACACGGTGCAGAAGCTGACCGATTTGGGGGCCTTCAACCCGGTGGGCGGCCTGGAGGTCGCCACCACCGAAACCCGCTGGCGGGACCTGCACCGCAAGCACGGCTGGGCCACCTCCTGGGGCGTGGAGGCCCAGCTGCTGGATGCCGGGCAATGCAAGCGGCGCTACCCGCTGCTGGATGAACAGGTCGTCTACGGCGGGCTCTACGTCCCCTCCGACGGGCTGGCCCTGGCCGGGGTGGCGGTGGAGAAGCTGATCGAACGCACCCGCGCCGCCGGGGTTGTCTACCGGGACCGCACCGAGGTCACCGGTGTGGGGCAGCAGGAGAACCGGGTCACCGGGGTGTGGGTGGGCGAGGAGTTCCTGGCCGCGGACATCGTGGTGTGCTGCGCGGGCTTCTGGGGCGCGAAGGTCGGGGCCATGGTGGGGGTGCGGGTGCCGCTGCTGCCGCTGGCCCACCAGTACGTGAAGACCACCAGCGTCAAGGGCCTGCGGGGGCGCAACAGCGAACCGAACGGCGCCAGCCTGCCCATCCTGCGCTACCAGGATCAGGACCTGTACTTCCGCGAGCACGGGGACCGCTACGGGATCGGCTCCTACGCGCACCGCCCGATGCCCGCGCTGATCGAGGACCTGCCCCGGATGGACCCGCAGGACCACACCCCGGAGAACATGCCCTCCAGCCTGCAGTTCACCGTCGAGGACTTCCTGCCGGCCTGGCAGGCCTCCAAGACGCTGCTGCCGGAGCTGGCCGAGGCGGAGATCGCCAGCGGCTTCAACGGGATCTTCTCCTTCACCCCCGACGGCGGCTCACTGGTCGGCCAGTGCCCGCAGGTGGAGGGCTTCTACCTGGCCGAGGCCGTGTGGGTCACCCATTCGGCCGGGATCGCCAAGGCGGTGGCCGAGCTGTTGAGCACCGGGCGCAGCGGCACCGACCTGTCCGACTGCGACGTCAACCGCTTCGAGGAGGTCGAACTGGCGCCCAGCTTCGTTCGGCAGACCGCCCAGCAGAACTTCGTGGAAATCTACGATGTGCGCCACCCCCTGGAGCCCCGGCTGGGCGCCCGCAACCTGCGGGTCAGCCCGTTCCACGCCCGGCAGCGGGAACTGGGCGCCCACTTCATGGAAGGCGGCGGGTGGGAACGCCCCTACTGGTACGAGTCCAACGCCCGCCACCTCGATGAGCTGCCCTGGGACTGGCGCCCGCCGATCCGGGACACCTGGTCCGCGCTGCACCATTCCCCGCTGGCGGCGGTGGAGGCGTACAAGACCCGCACCGCGGTGGCCATGTACGACATGACCCCACTCAAGCGCCTGGAGGTTTCCGGGCCCGGGGCACTGGCCCTGCTGCAGCGGCTGAGCACCGGGAACATGGCCAAGAGCGTCGGGGCGGTGACCTACACACTGCTGCTGGATGAGGCCGGCGGGATCCGCAGCGACATCACCGTCGCCCGGTTGGGACAGCACACCTTCCAGGTGGGGATCAACGGGAACATTGACACCGCCTACTTTCAGGTGGAGGCCCGCCGGCAGAACGAGGCCCTGGTGCCCGGCGGCTGGGTGCAGGTGCGGGACATCACCGGCGGCACCTGCTGCATCGGGTTGTGGGGTCCGCTGGCCCGGGAGGTCATCGAGCTGGTCAGCGACGATGACTTCTCCAATGAGGGGCTGCGCTACTTCCGGGCCCGCGCCGCCCACCTGGGCGGGGTGCCGGTCACCGCGCTGCGCCTGTCCTATGTGGGGGAGCTGGGCTGGGAGATCTACACCAGCGCGGAGAACGGCCAGCGCCTGTGGGAGGTGCTGTGGCAGGCCGGGCAGAGGCACGGCATCATCGCCGCCGGGCGGGCCGCTTTCGCCTCCCTGCGCCTGGAAAAGGGCTATCGCTCCTGGGGCGTGGACATGAGCACCGAGCACAACCCGTTTGAGGCCGGGCTCGGATTCGCGGTCAGCGCCAAGAAGGAGCAGGACTTCGTGGGCAAGGCCGCGGTGCAGCGGCTGCGCGAGGCACCGCCCACCCGCAGCCTGCGCTGCCTGCTGATCGAGAACGCCGGGGATCTGGTGCTGGGCAAGGAGCCGGTGTTCCATCAGGGGCGCGCGGTCGGCTATGTCACCAGTGCCGGGTTCGCGCACACCGTGGGACGGCCCATCGCGCTGGCCTGGCTGCCGGCCGAGCTCACGTTCGGGCAGCAGGTGCAGGTGGAGTACTTCGGCCGGCGGATCAACGCCACGATCACCCAGGACCCCGTCTACGACCCGCAGATGAAGCGGCTGCGCGGCCTGGAGCCGCAGGCTTCCCCCGCCGGCGCCCCGGTCGGCGCCGGGTAGCGCACCGGCGGGGGCGGGCGCTACAGCCGTTTCAGGTCACGGGTGGCCGGACCCTCCAGCCGCCGGCCCTGGGCGCTGAACCGCGACCCGTGCAGCGGGCAGTCCCAGGTGTTCTGCGCGGCATTCCACTGCAGGATCCCGCCCAGGTGGGTGCAGACCCCGGAAAGCCGGCAGGCATCCGGGTCCTGCGGGTTCTCGGCCACCACCTGGCGCCCCTGGCGGTGCACGCCGGGGCGGTCCCGGGTCTGCTGCGGGTTGGTGGGGGCCGCAAGCATGCGCGCCCAGTCGGTGAGCAGCAGCCGGGCCACGGTGGCGTTCATGCTGACCGCGTCCAGCCACGCGCCGGGGGACCGGTTGCCGGAGCTTAGCTGCCGGGCCCAGGGCAGGTTCCCGCCCAGGATGTCGGAGGACAGGCGCAGGGCGGCGGCCACCGCATTGGTCATGCCCCACTTGTTGAACCCGGTGGCCACATGGATCTGCCCGCCGCTGCCGGGCATGGTGCCCACGATCGGCAGCGCCCCGGCCGCCCGGTAGTCCTGCGCGGACCAGCTGTCGGTGCGTTCGGTGACCGGCAGCTGGTCGCGCGCCCACCGGTCCAGCTCGCGTTCCGCCGCGGCCGGGTCCCCGCGGCCCACCCGGTGGCCGTGGCCACCGACCAGCAGCAGCGGGCCGGTCATGTCCCGGGCGGTGCGGATGGAGTACCCGGCCGAGTCGATGGCCAGGAACATGCCCTCGGGGGCCTGTGCCCCGTCCCGCACCCGGTAGGCCAGGGCGTAGGAGCGGTTCGGCTCCAGCCGGGCGAAGTGCCCGCCACGGTCCAGCACCGGGGTGCCGGTGGCCAGCACCAACTGATCCGCGTACAGGTTCCCGGTGGGGGTCTGCACCCGGATCGGCGCCCCCTGCCCGGCCTTGAGCATCCGGGTGTGCTCAAAGATCTTCCCGCCGCGGCTGCGCAGTTCCTCGGCCAGCAGGCCCAGCACCCGCATCGGATCCAGCTGCGCCTGTTCGGGCAGGCGCAGCGCCCCGGCCACCTCGAACGGCAGCGACACCTGGCCACCGGGCAGTTCCTCCACCATCACCCCGGCCTCACCGCTGGCCGCCGCCTCGGCTCGCAGCCGGGGCAGTGATGCGCGGCGCAGTGCGAAGGTGTACGCGTCCTGGTGCTCCACCTGCACCGAGTTCTCCTCCAGATAGCGCAGCAGCCAAGACTGCCCCTCCCGGTTCGCCTCCACATAGGCCCGCAGCGCCGGAATCGACTGGCGGCGGCGGATCTGCTGCAGCGTGCCGCCCTGCAGCAGGCTCAGCTTGGCGGTGCTGTGCCCGGTGGTTCCGGCGCCCACCGTCTGCGCCTCGATCACCGCCACCTGCAGCCGCGCCCGGCTGAGCAGCACCGCCGTGGTCAGCCCGGTCAGCCCGGCCCCCACGACCACCACGTCGTAGCGTCCATCGGATTCAAAGTCATCGGTGTTGATCGGCGCGCTGGTGCGCTGCCATGTCGAGGTCATGATCCCTCCTGAAGGATTGGGTTGCTCGGGCCGCCACATGTCGATGCCCTGACCGTAGCCACGCACGCACCAGCACCCAACCCGTCCAAGGGACTTTGAAGCTGCGGATGGCGGACCATGGGGGCGGGAGGAAAGCCCCGAACGGTAGCAGCGCTCCGGTCTGCGCGGCAAGCCCCGGGAAACAGCCGGTTCACAACCCGTCTTTTGTTCGTCATCCGGGCCGCCAAGCACGTCATGTTCGGGCCGGCGGACGTCCAGTGCGACGTGACATGACGTTGTGAGTCCGGCGGTGACGGCACCACTGGCCGGGCCCCGGCGACCGGTGGTGCAATCGAAGCTCACCATCCAGAGCGGCCGAGAGACCTGGCTCAACGACGCCGCAGCAAGTTCACGACCGTGAATAGTGCTTCCGCCAGGTTCGATGGAACCGCAGCGCCACATTCCGCGCTCGGCATCCTTCGGAGCAACGTCTCTACGGGAGGAAAACAATGACCACCACCGCCACCACTAGCCGGCTGCCCCGCACCCCGTTTGCCGGGCAGGCCGACACCGCCGAACTCTCCCACTGATCCGCCGTGGCGAGCCAGGTGGCCGACACGTTGGCCAGGGACGCACTGGCCCGCGACCGCGCCAACCAGCAGCCGGTCCAGGAAGTCCAGCTGCTGCGCAGCGCAGGGCTGCTGAACCTGCTGGTGCCCGCCCAGTACGGGGGCTCCGGAGCCCACTTTGAGACGGCCTTCGCGGTGGTGCGCATCCTGGCCACCGCCGACGGCTCGATCGCCCAGCTGTTGGCCTACCACTACTTCAACCAGACGGGGATCGCGTTCTACGCCCCGCCCGAGAAGCAGGCCGACTGGTGGCGGCGCACCGTGGAGGGCGGCTGGCTGTGGGGCGACTCGATGAACCCGGTGGACCCCTCATTGACCCTGCGCTCCGACGGGCAGGGCGGCTACCTGCTGAACGGAACCAAACGGTTCTCCACCGGCTCCGGGGTCGGGGAGGTCATCATCGTCAACGCGGTGGTCGAGGACGGCCCGCTGGCCTCAAAGGCGCTGGCCTTCGTGCTGGAAACCACCCGGCAGGGCCTGGAACTCGTCGACGACTGGGACCATCTGGGCCAGCGGCTGAGCGCCTCGAACACCGTGCACTACAAGAATGTGCGTGTCACCGCGCAGGACATCCTCGGTGAGGTGACCGAGGAACCGGTCGCCACCCTGCTCATCCCCGGCCTGCAGCTGGCCTTCGCGCACTTCTACGTGGGCATTGCCCAGGGGGCACTGGCCCAGGGGCGGCGCATCCTGCTGGAGCGGCAGAACGCCTGGTTCCTCTCCGGGGTGCAGACCTACTCACGGGACGTGGTGTTCCAGCGCATCATCGGCGAACTGAAGGCCCGCACCGCGGCGGCCGAGGCGCTCACCGAGAAGCTCGCACGCCGCTACGACGCCCTGATTGCGCTCGCCGGGGAGGTCAGTGCCGATGAGCGGGCCGAACTTGCCGTGGCGATCGCCGAGGTGAAGGTGGTGTCCACCGAGGTGGGCCTGGAAACCGCCCACCGCATCTACGAGGTGACCGGTTCCTCCTCCACGAAGAACGATGTGGGCCTGGATCTGTACTGGCGCAATGTGCGCACCCACACGCTGCACGACCCGGTGGACTACAAGAAGATCGAGGTCGGCCAGTACTTCCTGCACGGTGAACCGCAGCCGATTTCGCTGTACACCTAGGCGGCGTGGCCGCCAGCGCCCGCCCCGCCTACCTTGCACAGCAGCTTCCCCACCGACAGACCCAAAGGAAAACACCATGACCACAGTGGCAACCACCCACAGCACCGCTTCAGCTGACGCTCCGGGTGCCGCGCGCCAAAGTGCCAACCGCCTGCAGCGCCTGCGAGCCCGCTTCGCGCCAATCTTCGAGTCCATTGCCGCCGGGGCGGTCGAACGCGACCGCACCGGCCAGCTGCCCTTCGCCGAGATCAGGCAACTGGCCGACGCCGGGTTCGGGGCGGTGCGCGTGCCCGAGAGCCACGGCGGCGCCGGAGCGGATCTGGGCGAGCTGTTCGAACTGCTCACCGACCTGGCGGCCGCCGATTCCAACATCGCCCAGGCGCTGCGCACCCACTTCGCGTTCGTCGAGGACCGGCTGGTGGCCGCCCCCGGGCCGGGGCGTGACCAATGGCTGCGCCGCTTTGCCGGGGGCGAGCTGGTGGGCAACTGCTGGACGGAGGTTGGCGCAGTGACGGTCGGGGACGTGATCACCAAGGTCACTCCGGACGGCCACGGGGGTTTTCGCATCAACGGCACCAAGTACTATTCGACCGGTTCGATCTTCGCGGACTGGCTGGACACCTACGCCGAGCGCACCGACACGGGCCAACGCGTCATCGCCGCGGTGCGGGCGGATCAGGCGGGGATCGCCCTGGCCGATGACTGGGACGGCTTTGGCCAGCGCACCACCGGCACCGGGACCTCGACCTTCACCGACGCGGTGGTCCACGAGGAGGACCTGATCGACTTCGACACCAGGTTCCGCTACCAGACGGCCTTCTACCAGCAGGTGCTGCTGGTGGTGCTGGCCGGCAGCGCCCGCGCGGCTGAACGCGACTTTGCCGCCGAACTGAAGCAGCGCAAACGCACCTTCAGTCATGCGGCCGCGAACCTTGCCAGCCAGGATCCGCAGCTGCTGCAGGTGATCGGTGAGGTTTCCTCCGCCGCCTATGTGGCCACCGCCGCGGTGCAGCGGGTCTCCCGGGCCCTGCAGGAGGCCCATGACACGGCGGTGGGGCTGCACGCGGGCACGGTTACCCAGGCCGAGGACCTGGCGGCCAATGACGCCGCCGAGCTGGCCTCCGCGCAGGCGCAGGTGACCCTCACGCCCCTGACGCTGAACGCGATCACCCACGCCTTTGACGCGCTGGCGGCCTCGGCGACCAGTGTTTCGAAGAACCTTGACCGGCACTGGCGCAATGCGCGGACCGCCGGGAACCACAATCCGTGGGTGTTCAAGGCCCGGCTGATTGGAGACTTGGCGGTCAACGGGACGCAGCTGCCGCGGGTCTGGGCGATTGGCGCATCGAAGTAGATCCCGCCGGCTTTGGACAGGGGGTTCCCACCCGGGCAGCCCGCACCTGTTCTCTTGCGGTGTGATGCGGCGTACAGTGAATTGACAGGGCTCAAGCGATTCGAGTGATCGAGGAGATGATCAGTCATGAGCGCCTACGCTATGCCTGTCAGATACAGGATGCCGTTCAATTTCGCCCAGGTCATCATCGCCGCGTTTGGTGCGGCAGTGTTGTGCGGGTTCGTGTTTTTCGTCAGCGAGGCCGCTGGCGCGTCCATGAGGTTCTCGGGCGGACTGTTCCAGAACCTGGACTTCATCCATATCCTGCGGTTCACCGCCCCGCCGATCCTGATCCTGGGGCTGTTGACCTTCGTCATCGGCCGCGCCGCACCCCGCTTCTGCCGCATTGCGCAGTGGCTGGGCGTGGCGGTCGCGGTGGTGTCCATCATCGTCCCGATCCTCTTTGCCGAAGATGTGCTCAGCGGGATCGCGTTGGCGCTGATGCACCTGATCGTGGGTGCCTCCTGGTACCTGGCGGTGAACAACTCCAACAAGAAGTACAACGACAAGGAGGCCGCCCAGGCCCTGGTGCCGGCCACGGCCAGCCACTACGGGGCCACCCGGCGCTAGCCCTTGAATACGGCCCAGGCCATGGTGCTGCGGGTTGCAGCGCCATGGCCTGGGGTGTGTTTGCGGACCGGGCCCGAAGGCGGCGGCTACTCGGGCCGGGTGTGCGAGTGCGCGGCGGTGCCCGGCAGCGCCTCGACCTCGGTGTCGGCCAGGTCCTGCGGCTGCGCGCCCAGGTTGCCGCGGGTCAGCTTGTTCATGATCATCGCGATCGCGCCGTCACCGGTGACGTTGGTGGCGGTGCCGAAACTGTCCAGGGCGATGTAGGCGGCGAACATCAGGCCGACCTCGACCTCGCCGAAGCCGAGCATCTGGGCCAGCAGGCCGGCGGCCGCGGCGATCGCCCCGCCCGGGACGCCCGGGGCGGCGATCATCATGACGCCGAGCATCAGGATGAAGGGCAGGTAGGCGCCGAAGGAGACGTTCCCGCCGGTCAGCAGCAGCACCGCAATGGAGAAGCAGGTGATCTTGATCATCGAACCGGACAGGTGGATGGTGGCGCACAGCGGCACCACGAACCCGGCCACGGAATCGTTCACGCCGTTCTTCTTCGTCGAATCCAGGGTCACCGGGATGGTGGCGGCCGAGGAGGAGGTGCCCAGGGCGGTGAAGTAGGCGTCGCGCATGTTCCACAGCGCCTTGAACGGGTTGCGTCCGGCGACCGAGCCGGCGATGGTGTACTGCAGGATCAGGATGACCAGGGTCAGCCCGAAGGAGACCAGGGCGACCAGCAGGAACTTGGTGATCACGGTGACCGCCGACCCGCTGGCCGACAGGTCCATGAAGATGCCGAAGATGAACAGCGGCAGCGCCGGGACGATGATGCGCCGGATGACGGACTCAATGATGGTGCGGAACTCGACCGCCCCGCGGAAGAGCACCTTGGAGTGGAAGGCGGTCAGGCCCACGCCGATGACGAACGCGAGCACCAGTGCGCTCATCACGTCGATGACCGGGGGCAGGACGATCTCGGTGGCCGAGTCGCCGGCGCTGGCGACCACGGTGATGAAGGGGGTGAACCCGGAACCGGACTCCTCCCCGAACTCCTCCAGCCCGCCGCCGGAAAGCGCCGGGGTGAACAGCCAGCGGCTGACGAAGTAGGCCAGCAGCCCGGCAATGACGGTCGAACCGTAGGCGATCATCGCGGTGATGCCCAGCCATTTGCCGGCCCCCTTGCCCAGCTCGGCGATGGCCGGCATGACCAGGCCCAGGATGATCAGCGGAACAATGAAGCCCAGGAACCCGGAGAAGATCGAGTTGTAGGTCAGAAACAGCCCACCCAGCCATTCGGGCATGATCGGTCCGGTCACCACGCCAAGGATGATGGCGATGATGATCCAGCCCAGCAGGGGGATCGATTTCAGTATCTTCATGGGGATCCTTCGGTCGTGATGATCGCGGCGCGCAGCGTTGGACTGCAGGTTGTGGTGCAGCCCACGCCCCAGTCATGCTATAGCGTCAGGGCCTCTGCTTGAAAGCCGGCAGCCCGCGCGGTGGCGGCGCCTAACACGGGCAAGGGGGCCCGCGCGGTTGCGCGGGCCCCCTTGCCTTGCGGTGTGGTGGTGCCGGTTACTGGCTCAGCTTCTTGCGGATGAAGCCCGAGGCCTGGTCGACCACGATGATCAGCACCAGCACGATGATGATGTGGGTGAGCATCGCATCGAACTGGAAGGACTTGATGGACTGGTTGATCAGCAGCCCGATGCCCCCGGCCCCCACCAGTCCCAGGACCAGCGAGGAGCGCACGTTCACGTCGAAGCGGTAGAGCAGCAGTCCCACGAACTGCGGGATCACCAGCGGCAGCGCGCCGTGGCTGATCTGCTGCAGCCGCGAGGCGCCGGTGGTGGACAGCGCCTGCTGCGGGCCCTGGTCGGTCTCCTCCATGGACTCGGCCCACAGCTTGCCCATCACCCCGGTGTTGTGGCAGATCAGCGCCAGCACGCCGGCGAACGGGCCCAGGCCCACGGCGGTGACGAAAATCAGGGCGAACACGATGTCGGGCACGGCGCGGAAGAAGGACAGGATGGCGCGGGAGCACTGGTAGGCCAGCGGGTGCGGGGTGGTGGTGCGGGCGGCCAGCACCGCCAGCAGCAGGGCGCTGGGGATGGACAGCGTGGTCCCGAGCAGGCCGATCCACAGCGTGACCAGCGTGGCCTTCAGTCCCGGGGCGATGACCTTCTCCCAGTCCAGGGAGGGCGGGAACGCGTCGGAGACGAAGCGGGCCATGCCCTCCCAGCCCTCCACCAGCAGCACCGGCTCGAAGCCGGTGCCGGCCAGGGCCAGTCCGTGCAGGGCCAGGATGATCAGCGCCGCCAGGGCCCACATGGCCCGCTTGCGGTGCCGGAACGGGTCCTGGGGCACCGGGCGGCTGCGCGGGGACGGGGCGTCCCCGGTGGCGGTCTTCAGGTCCACCTCGGTCATGGGTGGGCGGGTTTGCAGGCTCATGCCGCGGTCCTTTCGGGGGAGTAGAGCTGTTCCTGGACGCTGCTGGTGACCAGGTGGGTGGGGCCGTCGAAGACGATCCGCCCGCCCAGCAGGCCGATCGCCCGGTCGGCGTGGCGCACCGCCAGGTCCGGCTGGTGCAGCACCGCGGCCACGGCCAGGTTCTGCTCGTGGGCCAGCTCGGCCAGCAGCGCCATGATGTGTTCGGCGGCGTTCGGGTCCAGGGCGGAGACCGGCTCATCGGCCAGCAGCACGCTGGCGCGCTGGCACAGTGCCCGGGCCACGGCGACCCGCTGCTGCTGCCCGCCCGAAAGCCGGCCCACCTTCTCCAGGGCGCGCTCGGCCATCCCCACCCGCTCCAGGCAGTCCATCGCCTCCTGGCGCACCGCGCGGGAGAAGAACAGCGGGGAGAGGGAGGCGGCCCCGCCCAGGCGGGCCAGCGCCCCGGCGCAGACGTTGTCCAGGGCGGTGCGCCGCGGGACCAGGTGGATCTTCTGGAACACCATGGCCGCCTGGCTGCGGGCGGTGGCCAGCGCCTTGCCGTGCAGCCCGGCCAGGGACACCCCGTTCAGTTCGATCTGCCCGGCATCCGGTTCGGCCAGCCCGGCCACGCATTTCAGGGTGGTGGACTTGCCCGAACCGTTCGCGCCCAGGAACGCGACCAGTTCCCCGCGGTGCACGCTGAAGTCCACCCCGTCCAGCACGGTGCGCCCGTTGTAGGACTTGGCCAGTGCGTTCACGTTCAGTGCGGCGGTTTCGTGCCGGTCATCCCGGGCCGGTGCCGGTGTGCTGTGCTTGAGCATTACGCGTCTTCCTCGGTCAGGCCCATCTTCTGAGCCAGGTCGAACAGGGGCTGGTAGGTTTCCTTGCTGACTTCCAGCAGCGGGCCGGGCGGGGTGACGTCCAGGAACTTGCCGACCTCGGCGATGTCATCGGCCGGCAGGTTCACCAGCGCCTGCTTCACCGCGCTCTTCAGCTGCGGGTCCGCGTCCGGGCGGATGGTGATCGGGTCGTTCGGGATCGGGTCCGACTTCCACACCTGGCGGTAGTCCTGCGGGTTGAAGGTGCCCTCCTCGATGGCGGTGGCCATGGCCTGCGAATTGATCTGCGCGGCGTCCACCGTGCCGTTGGTCAGCGCCAGCAGCGCCTCTGGGTGCCCGCCGGCGTAGTTCAGGTTCAGCTCGGACTCGGGGACCCCGGCGGTCTTCAGCGCGTAGCGCGGCAGCACGTCCCCGGAGGTGGAGCCCACCCCGCCCAGGGCCAGGTCCTTGCCGCGCAGGTCCTGCACGGTCTTGATCTGCGAATCCTTGGGCACCCAGATCCCGGCGGTGTAGGAGCTCAGCTTGCCGTCCGCGGTGCCGAAGGAGACCAGCGGTTCGGCGCCGGCCTGCTGGCTGGCGAACACGAAGCCGACCGGGCCGAACTGGCCCAGGTCCAGCTTCCCGTTGCGCATGGCCAGCACCTCGGCGGAGTAGTCCTCCACCACCTGGACCTCAACCTCGCAGCCCAGTTCGCGTTCCAGCGCATCGGCCAGCACCCCGTAGGCCGGCTCCAGCTTGGCCGGGTCCTCGAAGGGTTCGATGCCGAACTTGATCGGCCCGTCGGCGCAGAAGGCCGGGGCCTCGGGGTTGGCCCCGGTGTCTGCGGTGGCCGAACCGCAGGCGGTCAGGGCGAGCAGGGCGCCGGCGGTGGCCAGCAGGGTCAGTGGGCGAGTGTGCTTCATGAGCGGTGTGTCCTTTGCGGTGGGCTCCGGTTGGAGCGGGGAGGAACAGTGGATGATGAGTGGGGACGGCGCCGCAGGCGGCGGCAGCGGGGTTAGCGGGTGGCGAGCTCACGCACGGGAAGGTGGGCGGTGTTGCGTTCGGCCAGCCCGAAGCACACGGTCATGCCCACCCCGGCGGTCACCGAGACCACCTGCACGCCCTCGCGGATCGGGGCGACCAGCAGCGGTCCGAGCTCGCTGGAGGCGTAGACGCCCTGCCAGCGTTCGACCACCTGCAGCGCCTCGGTGCCCAGCACCTGGCCGCCGGCCTCCAGCAGGGTCTGGGAGGTGGTTTCGGCCAGGAACGGGTCCTGCGTGGCGGCGTAGCTGTGCGAGTCGCCCATCAGCACGCTCCCGTCCGGGCGCTGGGTGAACATCAGGTTCGCGTCGATCTCCAGCAGCTGCGGGTGGCTGGCGCCCAGTTCCTCGCGCAGCCGCGCGGCCGAGGGGACCTCGGTGAACGCGTGGTAGCGCAGCATCGAGCTGGCGGTGAGCACCGCCGGGGTCAGCTCCAGCTGGCCGGGCGCCTTGACCCGGGCCATCTGCAGCGCGCAGCGCTGGATCCGGTGGGTTTCGGCCAGCCGGGGGAAGAGGTAGTCCACGTCGTGGCCCACGCAGATGAACACCTCATCGGCCTCGTAGGTGCCGCGGGAGGTGCGCACGGCGGCGCGGCGGGTGGTGCCGGCCTGGACCTGCAGGGCGCTGGTGTTCCAGCGCACCCGCCCGGCCGGCTGCTCGTCCACCCAGGCGGCCAGCCGGGCGACGGTGGTGCGCGGATCCACGCGCAGGTCATCGCGCAGCCACGCCCCGCCGACCAGGCCCGAGACGTCCTGCCGGCCGAGCCGCTGGGCCAGCTGGTCCGGGTTCAGCAGCACGATCTGACCCGGCTCGCGCACCGCAGCCAGTTCGGTGAGCACATCCAGTTCGGTCTGGGTGCGGGCCACGACCACGGCGCCGGTTTCCGCGGCCCAGAAGCCGGCCTGCTCGGCGTAGTGCAGCCACAGCTCGCGCCCGCCCTGGGCCAGGTCGTAGAGTTCACCGGACTGGGCGGTGATGCAGCAGTGGCCGAAGTTGCGCACCGAGGCCCCCACCGCGCGGTGGTCGCGGTCGATGACGGTGACCGTCAGGCCCCGGTCCAGCGCCCGGGCCGCGTGGGCCAGGCCGATGATGCCGGCGCCGACGACCAGGACGTCGCTGTGGGTTCCAGTGGTGTTTTCCGCTTCAAATTCGTTGTTCACGGCATCGATCATTGCCCGTCGTCCGACCGTGGTTCAAGCCAAAATGGCACTTGTGTGGACAAGTTTCCCCACTGTTCAACTCGGTGGTTTTCACTTCACCTGATGTTCACCTCAAAGGCCCCGGAACGTTGATTTTCCGGGAAATCCCACTTGTATGATCAAGTTGTGAACCAGAAGAACAACCAACCCAAGCATGAGTGGCTGGCCGGGGAACTGCGGGAGCGGATCACTTCGGGCCAATGGAGCCAGGGCGACCGCCTGCCCAGCGAGGCGCAGCTGTGCGAACAGGCCGGAGCCTCGCGCGGCACGGTGCGTCACGCGCTGGCCGCGCTGCGCGCTGAGGGGCTGATCACCGGGGGACAGGGCAAGCCGCCGGTGGTCGCCGGCGCCGTGGCCTCCCAGCCGTTCACCACGTTCATGTCGTTCACCGAATGGGCGCGCTCCACCGGCCGCGTCCCGGGCCAGCAGACCCTGGAGCTGGCCAAGCGTCCGGCGGACGCCGAGGTCGCCGGGCAGCTGGATCTGGAGGAGGGGGCGCCGGTCATCCAGGTGCTGCGCCTGCGCCTGCTGGACCGGGTGCCGGCCATGGTCGAACGCACCAGCTTCACCCTGCCGGTCGGGCGCCTGCTCTTTGACTTCGACACCGACTCCGGCTCGATCTTCGGCTACCTGCGCGAGCAGGGGATCGCTCTGGACCGCGGGCGGCACACCATCGACGCGGTGGCCGCCGATGAGCGCGATGCCCAGCTGCTGCAGGTGCCGCTGGGTGCCCCGCTGCTGCGCGAGCGCCGGCTGACCACCTCCCACGCCGGCCAGCTGCTGGAGTACTCCGATGACCGCTACCTGCCGCAGCTGGCGAACTTCAGCATCGAGAACACCAGCGCGCACCGCGCCGCCCTGGTCCGTGTGCCGATCTCGGCCGCCTAGCCCCGCGCCGCCCCACACCACGAACCACAACCTAGACTCAAGAACCACGACAGATAAGAGGGATGGACATGATTGAACTGATCGTCTGCGATATGGCCGGAACCACCGTTGATGAGCACGGGGATGTCTACCGTGCCCTGGAGAACGCGGTGCGCGAAACCGGGGTGGAGGTTGCCGCCGACGACCTGCAGACCTGGATGGGCGCGGAAAAGCGTGAGGCGATCACCGAGCTGATCCGCCTGGGCGGCGGGGAACCGGAGCCCCGGAAGGTGGACAAGGCCTTTGAGCGCTTCCGTGAGCTGCTGCTGGGCTACTACACCCAGAACCCGCCCACCGCGCTGCCCGGCGTGGAGCAGGCGCTGCGCGAGCTCTCCGCCCGCGGCGTGAAGGTGGCCCTGAGCACCGGGTTTTCCCGCGACGTGATGGAGGTGCTGCTGGGCGTGCTGGGCTGGAACGTCGGGGAGGGCGAACTGCTGGACGCGGCGGTGCCCGCCGACGAGGTGGCCGCCGGCCGCCCGGCGCCGTACATGATCCACCGCGCCATGGAGCAGACCGGGGTCCAGAACGTGGCCCGGGTGCTGGCTGCCGGGGACACCGTCAACGACCTGCTGGCCGCCCGCAACGCCGGCGTGCACGCGGTGGGTGTGCTGACCGGCAAGCTGCAGCGCGCCGAGCTGGAAGAGCAGCCGCATGATGCCGTGCTGGAGGGGGTCAAGGACCTGCCCAAGTACCTCGCCTCGCTGGATGCGGTCAGCGTCTAGACAACACTTCCGACGCCGCGGCCGAGCCGGTGGGTGACCTTCATGGGAACCCGCCGGCTTTGTCGTGCCGGGTGCGGGCGGGCCATGGTGCCGGGGGCGTCCCGTCCCGCCGGCCGGCGCCAAAGCGACGAATCCTCGGGCGCATCCGTGCAGAAAGCACCGCGTTGTCTCGCTGAAGGCGCAAAAATGTCGCTTATTTCACGTGCTTCCCGTATTTCCTGTGGGCTTCTACTGGACGTAGAATCAGTTGTCAATCTTCAACTATCCGAGGAGGAATTCAGCCGATGGGCGCTGAAATCCAGTACAAAAGCCCCTTCAACTTCGTCCAGGTCCTGATCTTGGCCCTGGGTGCCGCCTACCTGAACGTCATCGTCTTCTTCGTCAGTGAATCCGCCGGCGGTTCCATGGTGTTCAACGGCGGGCTGGTGGACCACGTGCAGTTCGCGCAGGTTCTGGGCTTCACCCTCGCACCGATCATGATCCTGGGGCTGCTCACCTTCGCCATCGGCAGCGCCAAGCCCGGCTTCTGCCGCATCGCCCAGTGGCTTGGCGCGATCGTGGCCGTCGTCTCCATCATCAACCCGATCCTGCACGCCACCGACGCGGCCACCGGCATTGCCCTGGCCCTGATGCACCTGGTCGTGGCGGCAGCCTGGTTCGTGGCGGTACGCCGCACGAACAACAACCAGCCGGTCCCGGCCTACGCGTTGCGGTAACCAGCCGGCCATAAACAGCGGGCAGCCCCGCGGCTTCAGTTAACGTAGACCCCAGAACGCGCACAGCGAGGGGGAGACAATGAAGTTCGCGGGACTTTCCGCTTTTCCATTGGTGCCGATGGCGGGGGAACGGGTCGACATTGACGCCGTGGCCCGTCTGGTGGCCCGCTCGGCCGGCGTCGGGGTGGACTGCCTGGGCGTGCTGGGATCCACCGGCAACTACGCCTACCTTGATCCGGGGGAACGCCGGGAGGTCCTGGCCGCCAGCATCTCCGCCGCCCAGGGGACACCGGTGCTGGCCGGGGTTGGGGCGCTGCGGACCCGGGATGTGCTGGGCCATGTGGCTGACGCGCAGGCCGCCGGCGTCCAGGGCCTGTTGCTGGCCCCGGTGTCCTACCAGAAGCTGACCGACCAGGAGGTCTTCGACCTCTACCGCACTGTCAGCCGGGCCAGTGATCTGCCCATCATCGTCTACGACAACCCGGGCACCACCGGGTTCAGCTTCAGCGATGAGCTGCACGGGCGCATCGCCGGGCTGGAAGGGGTGAGCGGGGTGAAGATTCCGCCGCCGGCCGCAGATGGCGCTCGCCGGCGCATCGCCGAGCTGCGCCGCGTGGTCCCAAGCGGCTACGGGGTTGGCATCAGCGGCGACTGGATGGCCGCCGAGGGACTGGGCGCCGGGTGCGACACCTGGTACTCGGTGATCGCCGGCGTACTGCCCGGCACCGCACTGCGGATCACCCGGGCCGCGCAGGCCGGAGGGCACGCCGAGGCGCTGGACCTCTCGCGCCGCCTGGAGCCGCTGTGGGATCTTTTCCGGAGCCTGGGCAGCCTGCGTGTGGTCAGCGCGCTGGCCGAGGAACTCGGTCTGGTCTCCGCGCCGAGCCTGCCGCTGCCCCTGCAGGGCGTTCCCGGCCCAGCCCGCCAGCGGCTGCGGGAGTTCCTGGCCGCTGCGCGGCTCGAGGACGATGTATAACCGCAACGGCATATAGTGCTGGCTTGGGCAAATGGGTGCCCGGGCGAACCTTGGATGCCCTGATGCCGGGCACCCGTGTACTTGCGGCACCCGGTTCACTACGCTCATAGGCAAGAGGCCTTCCGTGTCGCTGCCGCGGCGGGAGGGGCCGCTGGAACCAGAGGAAGGCGCTGGAGATGAGCCGAGCACCATACCGCGCACAGGCTGCATCTGCCCTGCCCCCACGCTTCACCGGCCCCCGGGCGCCGTGGCCAAGAATTTCCCCTGACGGCAGGGCAGCGTGATGAGCGAGATCCTTCAGCTGCGCCCCGGAGACTGGCGCACCATCCCGAACCTGGTGACGCTGCTGCGCTTGCTGCTGATTCTTCCCATCTGCGGGTTCATCATCAGTGGCGGGCAGCCGGTCCTCACCCTGGTGCTCGCGGCCATTTTTGGCACCACCGACTGGGTCGACGGCTTCTTGGCCCGGCGCCTGAATCAGACCAGCCGCTTCGGCCAGATCCTGGACCCCATCGCGGACCGCATCGGGGTGGCCCTGATCCTGGTGGCCCTGACCATTGGCGGTCTGCTGCCCTGGTGGATTGCGGTCCTGACGTTGCTGATGGATCTTGCCGTGACGGTCAGCCTGTTTTTCGCCAAGGATCCCGGCAGCCTTTCGGTGAGCATCATCGGCAAGGTGCGCACCGCGGTGCTGATGGTGGGGCTGGTCCTGGTGCTCATCGCCCGGGTGCCGCAGTGGCAGGCGCTGGCCGAGCCGGCGGTGCTGTTGACCGGGCTCGGGGCCGTGCTGCATGCGCTGGCGGGGCTGGGCTACATCTACCGGCTGCTGGCCCGGGCCCCGCGCGGGGAAGCCGGCTGAGCCGCGGCGGAAACTGGCCGGTCTTCGTGGGCTGCTACGGCTCGCTTGGCGCCCGGTGTCCGTTCCGGCCGGTCCGCGGTCCCGCGTTCAACCAGCACCGCCACCACGGTGACCGCCACCGCCTGCACCGCGAGCAGGTTGATCAGCATGATCAGCTGCACCAGCCCGGCATCCAGGGGGCTGGCTCCGCCCAGCACCAAACCGACGAAGGCCCCGGGCAGTGTCACGGTGCCCACGGTGCGGGTCTGATCCAGCCCGGGAAACAGCGCCTCGGCAGCCACGGGACGGCCCACCAGACTGCGGGCCTGAGCCGGAGGCAGACCCAGGGCGAGCGCCGCCTCCACTTCGCCGTGCCGCTGCTTGAGCTCCTGCCGGATGCGGCGTCCGGCCAGCGAGGTGGCGCTCATGGCCCCGCCGATCAGTTGCCCGACCACCGCCACCAGGGCCAGGGAGGAGAACGGCAGCACCCCAAAGGCCAGCATGACGCCCACCACCGGCAGCACGCCCGCGCCAATGGCGATGCCCGGCCCCCACCAGGCCAAGGCGCCGATCCGCCGGGTACTGGTCAATGCGGCCACCGCGAACATCAGCAGCAGGAACAGGACGGTCAGCCACCAGGACCGGGAGAGCTGGGAGATCGCCAGCGCCACCACCAGCATCTGCGCCAGGGCGCGCAACACCGCGGTGAGGATCTGGCGGGCCGGCAGCAGCAGAAAGCGCTGGGCGAAGAGGGCGGCGATCCCCGTCACCAGCACCAGCATCACCCACATCGGCCAGCCGGTGTGCAGCAGGGTTGAGTCCTGGCTCATCGGTCGGCCTTTCGGGATCCAAGGGGGCCGCTGCGGCCCCATGCGGGGATTTAGTAGTAGACCGCCAGCGGGCCCTCCGGGCCCTCGATGACGCGTACCGGGGTGTCGAACACGGCGGAGAGCACCTCATCGCGCATGATCGCCTCGGGGGAGCCGAACTCCACGACCTGGCCCTTCTTCATGGCGCAGATGTAGTCCGAGTAGTGCCCGGCGAAGTTGATGTCGTGCAACACGATCACGATCGTGCGCCCCAGCTCCTGGGCGGCCTTGCGCAGGTGCTTCATCATCTGCACCGAGTGCTTCATGTCCAGGTTGTTCAGCGGCTCATCCAGCAGCACGTAGTCGGTGTCCTGGGCCAGCACCATGGCCACGTAGGCGCGCTGACGCTGACCGCCGGAGAGCTGGTCCAGGTAGCGGTCCTCCAGGTCGTTCAGGTTCAGGAAGTCGATCGCCTGGGAGATGATCTCCTCATCCTTGCGGGTCAGCCGCCCCTTGGAGTGTGGGAAGCGGCCAAAGCCGACCAGCTGGCGCACGGTCAGGCGGGTGACGAAGTGGTTCTCCTGGCGCAGGATCGAGACGATCTTGGCCAGGTCCTTCGAGGCGGTGGAGGCCACGTCGTAGCCGGCCACCTCGATGGTGCCCTCATCCAGGCCGAGCAGGCGCCCGACCATGGTCAGCATGGTGGACTTGCCCGCGCCGTTCGGGCCCACCAGCGCGGTGATGCCCCCGGCCGGGATCTGCAGCGTCACCGGCCCGATGGCCACTTCGCTGCTGTACTGCTTGCGGACGTCTTTGAGGGTAATCACAGCCGGCCCTTTCTGAGGACGAAGATGAGGAATGCGGTGCCGCCAACCAGTTCAATGATGATGCCCACCACGCCCTGGGCGTAGAAGACGTTCTTCATGATGAAGTAGGCCCCGGCCAGGATCACGAACCCGGTCAGCGCGGCCATCGGGAAGATGTAGCGGTGGTCGTAGGTGTCGGCCAGCTGGTAGGAGAGCATCGCGGCCAAGAAGCCGAAGAAGGTCAGCGGGCCCACCAGCGCGGTGGACACGGCCATCAGGATCGAGACGAAGAACAGGGTGCGCATCACCTCGCCGCGGTGGTTGATGCCCAGGTTCATGGTGGTGTCCCGGCCCAGGGCGACCACGTTCAGCCGCTTGGAGGACAGGATCAGGAACAGCGCGGAGACCGCCATCAGCGGGATCGCCACCGGGAAGTAGCTCACGTCCGCGTTGGAGATCGAGCCGAAGAGCCGGGCGGTGAGGATGTCGAACTCGCTGGGGGCGAGCATGCGCTGCATGAACGTGGACACCGAGCCCAGGCCCGCACCGATGATGATGCCAATCAGCAGCATGATCTGGATGTTGCCGAACTTGCCCGAGAGCAGCCAACCGTACAGCGCCACCGACAGGGCGACCATGATCGCCACCTGCAGCACGAACTGGGTCACCCCCTGCAGCGCCACGATCCCGGCCGCGCCCATGAAGAACACCGAGGAGGTCTGCACCGCCACGAACAGGGATTCAAAGCCCATGATCGAGGGGGTGATGATCCGGTTGTTGGTGACCGTCTGGAAGCTGACGGTGGCCACCGCCTGGCAGATCGACACGATCACCATGGTGGTCAGCGACGTGGCGCGCAGTTCGGCGATCCGCCAGAAGCCCTCACTGCCCACCGGCATCGGGTTGTCCAGGGCCAAAAAGCCGTAGCTGAAGCCCAGGGCCGCCAGGATCAGCAGCGAGAGGATCACCCAGTAGCGGGTGCGCACCTTCTTGGAGGGCAGCGCGCCGGACTGGCGCAGCGGGGCGAAGTTTGGGGGCATGGATTGGGACATCGTCGGGTTCTCACTCATCAGACTAGCCATTTCGACGCTGCCTCAACAACAGGGCGATGAAGACCACCGCACCGACCACACCCAGGATCAGCGAGACCGGGATCTCGAAGGGCATGATGATGGTGCGCCCGATCAGGTCGCAGACGGTCACGATCGCGATGCCCAGCAGGCACACCCACGGCAGGTTGCTGCGCAGGTCATCGCCGCGGAACATGGAGACGATGTTCGGCACGATCAGCCCCAGGAACGGCAGGTTGCCCACCACCACGGTCACCACACCGGTGGCGATTGCGATCAGCCCGGTGCCGATGAGCATCACCTGGCGGTAGTTCAGCCCCACATTGGTGGCGATCTCCTCACCCAGCCCGGCCACGGTGAAGCGATCCGCGACCAGGAAGATCGCCACCGCCACCAGGGCCACGATCCACAGCACCTCGTACTGTCCGCGCAGCACGGAGGTGAAGGACCCGGCGAACCAGATCCCCAGGGACTGGAGCATGTCGGTGGTCAGCGCCAGGAACGTGGAGACCGCCCCGACCACGGCGCCGAGCATGATGCCCACGATCGGCACGGTCAGCGAGGCCTTGAGTGAAACCCGCTGCAGGAACAGGAAGAAGAGCATGGTGCCGATGAACGCGAATAATACTGCCACGCTCATCTTGGTCAGGATCCCGGCGTTCGGGGCAAGGATCATCACCGTGAGCAGGCCCAGGCCCGCCCATTCGGTGGTGCCGGTGGTGGTGGGCTCCACGAACCGGTTCTGGGTCAGCAGCTGCATCACCAGCCCGCTCATGGCCATGGCCGCGCCAGCCAGAACCAGGGCGATGGTGCGCGGGATGCGGGTGATGGCGAACATGTCCCCACCATCCTCGGCGCCGAAAATGTCGTAGACGCCGGTAAAAAGCGAAAAGCCCAGCAGGATCAGGACTCCAAGGATCCCAAGCAGCAGCTTGGGTTCGAAGAGCCTGCCCCGGGGCGGCTGTGTGGTGACGGTGCTGGTCATGGTCCTGCCGTTACTGCGAAGGTGTGGTGAGACGCCACAGTGGTGGACGCCGCCGGTTGGCTGCGTCCACCACTGGGTCAGTGCGCGTTGGGGCTACTTGCCTTCGAGCGCATCAGCGAAGTCATTGATGAATTCGGTGTAGGTCTGGATGCCCTCGTTGGTGTAGGTGTCAGCCGGCATCACCAGGACGTTGCCTTCCTTGGCGGCGGTGACGTTCTTCAGCGCATCCGAGTTCTTCAGCAGGTCGGCGGCCGGCTTGTAGTCCGGCTCATCGGCGGCCACTGCGGCATCGCGGTCCATGACCAGGATCCAGTCCGGGTTGGACTTGGCGATGGCCTCAACGGAGATGTCATCACCCTGGTGGTCGGTGGAGGACTCGTCAACCTCAAGGGCCGGGGTCAGATCCAGCAGGTCGAACAGCGGGCCAAGGGTGCGGCCGGTGGACGGTGCCGAGTAGTTGATGTTGCCGCCGGAGGTGATGACGCCCATCACCTTCTGGTCCTTGTTGTAGGCGGCCTTGGCGCGTTCGACGGCCTTGTCGAACTCGTCGGTCAGTTTCTTGGCTTCGTCTTCCTTCTGGAAGATCTGGCCCAGCACGGTGGTCTGGCGCTTGAGTTCCTCGCCGAACGGCTTGTCCTCGCGCGGGTCCAGGGAGACGATGGTGGCCTCAGGGGCCAGCTTCTTGAAGTCCTTCTCGTACTGGGTGAAGCGCTGGCCGTTGATGATCAGGTCCGGTTCCACGGCGACGACCGATTCCAGGTCAGGCTCGCGGTGGCTGCCCAGGTCGATCAGGTCCTTGTCCTTGGTGTAGCCGATGGTGTCCGGCATCAGCGAAACCGCTGCGGCCGAGAGCTCCACGCCCCAGGAGTCCAGGGTCTCGAAGGTGCGGTTGTCGGTGGCGACCACGGACTTTGCCGGGACATCGATGGTGTGCTCGCCGTTGTTGTCCTCGAACGTGACGGTCGAGGCGCCCTCGGAGGACGAAGCGCTCGACTCTGGGGTCGAGGCGTTCGAACCGCAGGCGGTCAGGGACAGAGCGGCGATGCCAAGCAGCGCAGCGGCGCGCAGTTTCACAGAGGCCATGATTTCCTATCGTTCCGGGGCCACCGAGCGGCGGCCAGCGAGGTTGATCTGAAATTAGCTTAGCCTAAGCTCCATGTGCTCTGCACTCCGCAGATATGGTTATTCAAATCACACCTAATGGGGTACAAAGTCCGAAAGTGCGGGTTTTCAAGGATTTTTCCGCGCACAACAAGGCGCGCCTGCCTGAATAACGAACCAAATTGTTTCCGGAATCCGAGAAAAAGAGAATTCCGGGACATTTTCGTTGGCGAAGGCTCCTGGCGGCTGGTATTGTGCCCGGCTTTCGACTCCCGACATTCACTTGGCCGCCGGGGGCGGGCTACCTTCCGTCGTGCTTCACGCCGGCCCCTTGGAGAATTAGTTCTTGGTGGGCCCGGGCGGCACTTTCGCGCCCGGCTTCCAGCCCGAAGCAGTTGCGAGGGGGACGCAGAGTGGTTAGTTGGCACCCGGTCAGTGGCGAGGCCGTTGCCCCCGAATGGGGAGCGCCGCCACCGCGGCGGAAAGGCCCCGTCGGTAGTTTTGGGTGACGCTGACATTGAAGTCATTGTGCAAGGGCGGCGCGGTGCCCGGCTTCCGAACGCCGGACAGAAGTGCCGTCTGCCTTGTGCTGAACCAGGAGCTGGCTGCTCAAGAATTCCCTGCCGACCTCACTCCATCGGCGGCCACTTTGGTCACCGCTGAGCCTACGGCGGAAAGGACATTGAGCTGGGCTCGGTGATTTAGGCGGCGTGCTTCCGCCATGTCCTGGATCGGCTTAGGGAGCGCTTGGGGTGCACTAATGATGTACTGGCGGGTGCCGAATCACGAGAGCCAGCAGGGCACCACGTTAGAGATTGCGCAAAGGGCTGGACGCGGGGCTGGGAGTTTCAAACTGCAAGCGCTAGCCTTGAGAGCCTTGGGCCCGCCACCTACAGTGCTGAAGGAGGTTGCTTATGGAAGTGAGGACGCTGCTCCTTGAACTAAGCGATGACCAGTTAGCCGATCTGAACGACGCTTTGGAAGACTACAGAGACTATTTCAAGGCGCAAGCTCAAGAAGCCTCCATGGGTTTCGGGCTCGATGCCGACTATTGGGAATCCCGGGCGAATGAGATTCAAGGCTTAAGGGAGATGCTCCTGAAGGCCCGCGGCAAAGAAATCACCTGAAGGCACTCACTGCGGGGCGGTCCGGCACTTTGGACCGCCCCGCAGTGAGTTTCTATCAGGACGCGGCGTTGACTTCCGTCAACCTCGTCAGGGGCCAGCCAATGACCCGCTTGGGCCGCGGTGGGGCGTAGGTGCGCACCTTTGAGGTGGACAGGCCCATTCGGACCATTGACTCAGCGATGGTGACCGCAGCGCGCACGCCGTCAACGATCGGAACGCCGGTGGCTTCGCGGACCTGGTGCTCGAGCTCGGCCATGCCGCCGCAGCCCAGGCAGATCACCTCGGCCTTGTCCTCCTGCACCGCACGCCGGGACTGATCGACGATGGCTTTGATGGCGCGTTGCGGATCCGACTCCAATTCCAGGACCCCCAGTCCGCTGGCCCGCACCGAGGCGAGCCGGTCGGTCAGCCCGGCCAACTTCAGCCGGTCCTCGATCAGCGGAACCGTCCGATCCAGCGTAGTCACCACCGAGTACTTGTGCCCGAGGAACTGGGCCGTGGACGCCGCCGCCTCGGTGATGTCCACGACCGGCACTTCCAGCAATTCCTGCAGGCCTTCACGGCCGTGCTCCCCGTAGCCAGCCTGGATTACCGCATCGAACGGCTCAGGATAGTTGACCACTTTGTCGATGACGGCGATCGCCGCCAAGTAGCTTTCGAAGTTTCCTTCGCAGCTGTCGGCGCCGAAATCGGGGGTGAGCTCAATAATCTGCGTCCCGGGGGAGGCCACTTCGCGCGCGGAGTCTCCGATGGCGGTGGTCATTGAGGCAGTGGTGTTCACGTTCAGGACGAGAATTCGCATGGTCTTTTCCCTTCCCTCTAGTGCTTTGCCACTACGGCGATGGCTTCGCCATCGATATCCGCCAGGTCATGCTGTCGCTTGGCGAGCAGCAGGTATACCAGTGCGCCGCTGCCCGAGCCCAGGAACCAGGCGAACGGACCGACAATATGCAGGGCAGGAAGGAAAGCAAGCAGCAGGGCCACCACGGAGCTGATGGCCAGCGCTGCCACGGCACGGTAGTTCACGCCACGCGTGAAGTAGTAGGTGCCGTTGGGGGAGGTGCGGTAGAGGTCCACGACGTTGATGCGTGCCCGGCGCACCAGCCAGTAGTCGGCCATGATGATCCCGAACAGCGGGCCGAGCAGCGCGCCCAGGCCGCCCAGGAAGTAGTTGATGATTTCCGGTGAGTTGTACAGGTTCCACGGCAGGATGACCAACCCGATTACCCCAGAGATCAGCGCAGCCCGGCGGAAGTTCAGGTGCTTGGGGAACAGGTTGTTCAGGGCGTACGTGGGTGCGACGAAGTTCGCCATCAGGTTCACCGCGATGGTCAGCACCAACAGGGCGCCGGATGCCAGCAACAGCAACGCCGTGTTCGGAATGGCCTGAACGACATCTGACGGGGAGTCAATGATGGTTCCGTTGATGGAGAACTGGGTGCCGGTCAGCACCACCACAATCGCACCGAAGAACAGCATGTTCAGCGGGATTCCAAAGAAGTTGCCGCGCACGATTGCCTTCTTAGAGATCGCGCCGCGGGTGAAATCGCAGAAGTTCAACACGAAGGTGCCGTAGATGGAGACCCACAGCGCTGCTGCGCCGAACACGCCGATCCACATGTCCAGCCCACTGCGGGGAGTGCCGGCATCCAGCGCGATGTTGAACCCGGATTCGAACAGCATCCACACGGCCAGGGCAAGGAACGTGACAAGGATGACCGGACCGGCGAAGGCCTCATACTTGCGGATCATCTCCATCCCATAACTGACGATGACCAGCTGCAGGATCCACAGGGAAACAAAGCAGATCCAGCCCAGCACGTCGAGACCGAGGAAGCTGGTTTCCTGCAGGGAAGCAGCCCCCGGGGCCAAGGCGATCACCATGACGCTGAGGACCTGGGAGGCCAGGAAGGTTTGGATGCCGAACCAGGCGATGGCGACCGCGCCGCGAAGGAGCGCCGGAAGCTGCGCGCCGGTGATGCCAAACGCAATGCGGCTCATGACCGGGAAGGGAACGCCGGTCTTCTCTCCCATGAATCCGGAGAGGGTCAACAGGGCAAAGAGCAAGATGGCTCCGATTCCCAACGCGCCTAGAATCTGCCATCCGCTCATGCCCAGGGCAAAGAGGCCGATGGCAAATGTGTAGTTGCCCAGTGAGTGCACATCGTTGGCCCAGAGGGTGAAGATGCTGTAGGCGTTCCACGTTCTGCCCTTTTGGGCGGTCGGTGCCAGGTCTTCGTTGTAGAGCGAAGCGGACAGCTGGTGCGGATTGGAGGGGTCGATGCCCAATGGGACATCAGTGGTTGGGGTGCTTTGAGGCGCCGTTACGGCGTTGGGGATAGACATTGGTCAGGATCCTCTGAGATTTATGGCAGGCCAAGGCAGCGGCTGCGGGCAGCGCAAAGCGGACTGCAAAAGTTAAGGAGAACCGAGGGCAAATGAGCTGATTCGGTATGGAAGGTTGCGGCGAAGTGGTCAGAGCGACAGGGGCCGCAGGCAAAGGGTGCCTCTCCGGAAACGCCAGCGCCAAAATCATGGGCGGGGCGTGCGGAGGAAAAAGGAAATCTCAGACGCGCAGAAAAGTATCTTTGTAGCCGGCATAGTGGCCGGCCAGCGCCGCGTTGCGTTTCGCGGCGTAGTGCGAACGGCGAATCCACTGCCGGCCCATATGGGCGCTGCAGAGAATCAGATCGAGACTGATCATGGCTGCTCCTGAGAAAGAACTCCGAGATGTGTGCCACATCACTAATGGTGCTCTTACTGTAGTGGTGCCATGCTGATTCCGCAAGCAAATAATTCGCTTCCAGCATACGGAAGGGATTCCTCTTGCCCTGCGGAATGAATTCATTCTGTCCAGCGGAATAGAGGCTGGAAACAAGCTTGCGAGGTGGAACTTGAGCCAAGGGAATCAGGGTCGCGGTCTGAACAAACATCGCTGGCGCCTGTGGCCGTCCCGGGGTGGGGCGGCCACAGGCCGACGGCGCATCACGGACCGATGGGATTAGCCAGGTTCCAGCTCATCCCCGGCATGCCAGGGCAAGGTGGCATCCGGCGGTTCCGGGTCATCGCCCGGCGGGTCGAGGTCGTCGCCCGGTGGGCCGGGTGGTGCCCGGTTCCCGGCGCCCGGTGGCGGGTCCCCGGGGATTTGCGAGGTCAGGTCCGGGTCGCTGGGATCATGCCAATACCCCGGAGTGCCCGGCGGTATCTCATGCAACGCCAACACCTCACGCAGCTTCTCATCCACATACACCGCCTGTCGTGAAGGAGCGCTCATCGTGTAGTTGGAGCGGCCATTCACGGTGGTCAGGCTGCCCGGATCGGAAAAGTGCACCAACCCGTTCGGGGATTCCCAGCGCACCGACCCATCAGGCAGGAACTGGCTCTGCCACCGCAACGCGTGTTTGAACATCTGATGCCGGGTACACAACAATTTGGTGTTATCCCGGGTGGTGGTCCCGCCCTTGGCCCAGTCCTTGACATGATCGATCTCGCACCGCTCCGCCGGGCGCCGGCACCCAGGGAACTGGCAATGCTCATCACGCAACTGCACCAGCTCCTGCAACGCCGCCGGAGGCCGGTACCGGGTACGGCCCACATCGATCGGGGCCCCGTCCCACGGATCGGTAAGCACCCGGGCAAAGGACGGGGCGTGCCGGGCCAACGCCAACGCCACCCCGGCCGGGATCGGCCCGTACCCCTGCAACTCGGCCAACGCGGTCCCCGGGGCGGCCAACAACTGAAGGGCCGGCAACAACACGTGCAGCTTCACCCGCACCCCCGGCCCGGGCCTCTCCGGCCACCCCTGGATCAGCACGTCCCGGAAAACATCGGCATGCAGCTGCGCGTCGCTGCGCTGCTCATCCGGCTCCCGGTGCTCATTGGCGTGCGCGGTGATGTTCTTCATGATCGCCATGATGTCCTCCGCCGGCAGGCACGCCTGCAACGCGGCCATCCCATCAGGCTCGGCCCACCACCGCACATAGCGCTCCTCCACCCGGCGTT
Organism: Glutamicibacter sp. St.4D3; assembly: GCF_059728615.1. NCBI lineage: Bacteria > Bacillati > Actinomycetota > Actinomycetes > Micrococcales > Micrococcaceae > Glutamicibacter > Glutamicibacter sp. St.4D3. The sequence continues at coordinate 3,173,551 of NZ_AP039380.1, read as the reverse complement.
CACGCCGGGTGGCCGGGGCCTCGGGCAGCATCTGGGTGCGCAGCTTCTTCGCCCGCTTACTCACCTGCGCATCAGTATCCCGCCGGGCCACCGGCAACAGGTTCTGCTCCAACTGTCCCACCTGCTCCGGCTGCAGATCCTGACTGGAACGAATCACCGTGATCGCGCTGCGGGTAGTGATCTGCCCCTGCCGCAACGCCTCCAAGGTGCGCGGACACAACTGACGCAACCCCTCGGCCACCAACAGGCGCGCATTGGTCGAGTACTCAGTGGTGCGGGTGGCCAAGGACGCCTCGGCCACGAAATTCTGCCGGATCACCTGCTCCGAGCCCGGCTTCACCCCGTACTTCTGGATACTGGCCAACTGCAGCGGATCAGTGATGCCCTTCTGCCGGTCCTGCAAATACGACAGCTCCAGCCCCTCGGCCAGCAACACCGCCTCAACGGCATCGAGCATCGAACGCAGCCGCCCCACCGTTCCCAACCGCTCCAGCACCTCACCCGGGGACCCCGGCGCGGCCGCCAGTAACTCATCGGTCACGGCCGAGGTCAGGGGCTGGCACGCAAGCTTGTAATCGATCCCGGCATACAGCACCCCGTCGATGCCCCAGTGGTCCCGAAAACCGCTGGCCAGGATCGGTAACCGGTGGACGTCATCCCCGGAATCGAAGATCTCTTTTCTGCCCATACCCCATCATCCCAACCCCCACCGACACTATGACCCCGACCACAACCAGATGGGGAAAGCCGTGGGAGGTCGTTCTTCACGTGTGCTTCCGGCAGCGGGGAAGGCTGCCTTCAGCGGTAGGCGGTGAGCGATGCGCAAGGCCAGTCGGCTGGATGTGACCTGAGACTTTTGGGGAAAACCCCACGGATGTCGGGGCCGCTATTAGTGTTCACTGCACCAAGATGCCACCAGGTCTCCTGCTGGTCGTGCCGGTTGCCGGCCAAGGACGCGGCAGGCCAAGGCCATGGCCTTCCGGACGGTTCGGATCCGCACGGCGCGGGGAGCCGGGCGGCATCGTCAAGCAAGACGGGGAGGGCCGGCTGATGCGCACATTTGGTGTGGAGGAAGAACTGCTGCTGGTCGACGGGCTCACGCTGGAGCCGCTGGCGGCGGCCGAGCAGGCCGTGGCTTCGGCGCCCGGCACGGCCGCAACGGGACACCAGTTGACCGTGGAGCTGAAGCAGGAACAGCTGGAGATCGTGTGTCCGCCGCAGACGAGCCTGGCCGGGCAGCTGGAGGCGATCCGCACCGGACGCGCCCTGGCGGCCAGCGCCGCCGCGAATGTGGGCGGGCAGGTGGTGGCGCTGCCGGTGCCGCCGCAACGCCTGGTCTCCCACCTGGTGCCCAAGCCCCGCTTCCGTAAGATGGAGGAATTGTTCGGCATCACCGCCGACGAGCAGCTGACCAACGGCTTCCACGTGCACGTGGAGATCGATTCGCCCGAGGAGGCCGTGGCGGTGGTGGACCGGATCCGCATCTGGCTGCCCACCCTGCTGGCGCTGAGCGCGAACTCCCCGTTCTGGGCGGGCCGGGACTCGGGGTACGGCTCCTACCGCTACCAGGTGTGGTCGCGCTGGCCCACCTCCGGGCCCAGCGAGCTGTTCGGCTCCGTGCAGGGCTATGAACGCCACCAGCAGGCGCTGCTGAGGACCGGGGTGCCGCTGGATGCCGGGATGCTGTACTTCGACGTGCGGGTGTGCGAGCACCAGCCCACCGTGGAGGTGCGCATCACCGACGTCTGCCTTGACCCGGCCCACGCGGCGGTGATCGCCACCCTCGTGCGCGCCCTGGTGGAAACCGCGGCCCGCGACACCCAGCGGCCGCCGGTGCAGGTTCCGGCCGCCGAACTGCGGCTGTGGAGCTTTCAGGCCAGCCGGGCAGGGGTGAGCGGTGCGCTGGTCGACCCGGCCAGCGGCGCGCCGGCCCCGGCCACCGAGGTGGTGGCCGGGCTGCTGCGCGCGGTGCGCCCGGTGCTGGAGGAGCTCGGTGAGCTGGATCCGGTGCGCCAGGGGGTGCAGGGGATCCTGCGCCACGGCAGCGGCGCTCATTTCCAGCGCCAGGCGTACGCACGCCGGCATTCGGTGTACGACGTGGTGGCCGCAGCCCTGCAGCGCACCCACGTCCACCAGCCGGTGCCGCCCGGGGTGCTGCCGGTGCTGCGCCCCGAGGGCGGCGGCCCTTCGGCGCCGGACCAAGCCCAGCGCTGGTTGGCCTGAGCGCGGCTGGGCGGTGAGGGCGGCATGCGGCCGGCTTCAACCTTGCTGCGGTGGTAGTTCACGGTTCCGGTATGGCTTCATGCGTTCGGACAGGATCGCCTGAATATCGCCGCGGTCCCCACCCTGGACAGCAGCGGGGTACCGCAACGTCCCACGGGGCGAATTTCTCCGGATGCCGATAACTATTGACCACTGGTTTTCCGTCAGGCGGAGTGTCTGCCTTCTGCGATGCGGAAAAATACTCCGCAATGCCACAGGGCGGGTGAAGGGGTGCCGTGGTGCCCGCGGTGCGCGCGATGGTCGTCCCGTTGCCGCGTGATCCGGCGGGCTTCACGGGCCGGATACCTCAAGGCAAGCCGCCGTTCGCCCTGTCCTTGACCGGTCGCCGGCGGGTTCGCCACGGAATTTCCCGGCCCCGCCCCCAGATGTTCGCCGCGTTACGCAACCCCCTTGACAGTGACCCAGATCTCGCCATAAAGTTTCCATAAACCAAAACATAGTTTCCACATGTTGAAATTATGGAAAGACTTCAAGGAGGGAACGACGTGTCCTACACACTGAACTGCTCGATCTTGCTGACCGAACTGCCGATCCTGGAACGCGCAGCCGCCGCCAAGGCCGCGGGCTTCGACAGCGTGGAATTCTGGTGGCCGTTCGCCGAGGCCGTGCCGGGCGACAAGGACGTGGATAAGTTCGTCGCCTCCCTCAAGGACGCCGGCGTGCAGCTGGACGGACTGAACTTCTACGCCGGTGACATGCCCGGTGGCGACCGCGGGCTGGTGTCCTGGAAGGGCCGCTGCTCCGAGTTCAAGGCGAACGTGGAAGTGGTCGCCGCGATCGGCGAGGCCACCGGCTGCAAGGCCTTCAACGCGCTCTACGGCAACCGCCAGGAGGAATACACCCCGGCCGAGCAGGACGAGCTGGGCCTGAAGAACTTGGTCGCCGCCACCGAGGGCGTGGCCCCCATCGGCGGCACCGTGCTGATCGAGCCGGTCTCCGGCACCGCGGCCTACCCGCTGAAGACCGCCGCCGACGCGCTGGAGGTCATCAACAAGGTCAAGGCCACCGGCAACCAGAACATCGCCCTGCTGGCCGACTTCTACCACCTGGCCGTGAACGGGGATGACGTCGCCGCGGTGATCGAGCAGCACGCCAAGGACTTCGGCCACATCCAGATCGCGGACAACCCGGGCCGTGGCGCACCGGGCACCGGCAACCTGCCGCTGTTCGACTGGATCGACCGCTCCCGCGAACTGGGCTACACCGGCAAGGTCGCCCTGGAGTACAAGCAGGAGCGCGAGACCGCGTTCAACTGGCTGGAAACCGCCAGCACCTCCGCCTAGCGCACCTCCCGCACGAGGCCGGCCCCGCCGGCACCGCCTTCGACAGCTTTGAAAGAACAGGACAAATGAGCAAGAACATCGCCTTCATCGGACTGGGCATCATGGGCCTGCCCATGGCCAAGAACCTGGTCAACGCCGGCTTCAAGGTCACCGGCTACAACCGCAGCGCCGCCAAGGCCGAGGAACTGGCCGCCGCCGGCGGCACCGCGGCCAAGACCATCGCCGAGGCGGTCAAGGACGCCGACGTGGTGATCACCATGGTGCCGGACTCCCCGGACGTGGAAGCCGTGGTCACCGGAGAGGACGGCGTCTTCGCCAACGCGAAGTCCGGCGCCCTGTGGATCGACAACTCCTCGATCCGCCCGGACGTGGCCGTGCGCCTGTCCGACGCCGCCCGCGAAGCCGGGCTGCGCCCGCTGGACGCCCCGGTCTCCGGCGGCGAGCAGGGCGCGATCGACGGGGTGCTGTCCATCATGGTCGGCGGCGAGCCGGCGGACTTCTCCGAGGCCAAGGACGTGCTGGAGGCCGTGGGCAAGACCATCGTGCTGGTCGGCCCCTCGGGCTCCGGGCAGACCGTGAAGGCCGCGAACCAGCTGATCGTCGCCTCCAACATCCAGGCGCTGTCCGAGGCCGTGGTCTTCCTGGAGGCCTACGGCGTGGACACCGACTCGGCGCTGCAGGTGCTCGGTGGCGGGCTGGCCGGCTCGAAGGTGCTGGACCAGAAGGGCCAGAAGATCCTGGACCGCGAATTCGGTCCGGGCTTCCGCCTGGCGCTGCACAACAAGGACATGGGCATCGTCACCTCCGCCGCCCGCGAGGCCGGGGTCATCCTGCCGCTGGGCGCCCTGGTGGCCCAGCTGGTCAGCTCCACCGTGGCCAGCGGCGACGGCTCGCTGGACCACTCCGGACTCTTCCGCGGCGTACAGCGCCTGTCGGGCAAGTCCGAGTAGCCGCCCGGGCCGGGAACACCGGCCTGGCCCAAAGATTCCTGTGACGGGATCCGCAGACCGCACGCAGCGGTCCTGGGATCCGCAGCCGTCCTGCTCCAGGGGCGCCCGGGTCGAAGCGACATCAGTGATTCCCTGACAGATCGTCCCGAAGCTCGAAGTCTTCGACTGCCCGGGCCCCCACGTGCTCATGGAAGCCAGGATGGCCGGTGTGATGAGCCGAGGACCCCACGCAAAGGACCACGTGATTGCTCCGTGTGGTGCCAGCCGCGGGTCCCGTCGCAGGTCTATCCACCCCAGCCGGACCAACGCCGGCTGGATCCAAACTTTTCTCGAAAGACCCCGGCCAGCGGCCGGACCAGCAAGGAAGTGTGATTCCCATGCCTAAGATGCGCACCGTAGATGCCATCGTGCAGATCCTGGAGAAGGAAGGCGCCACCGAGGCGTTCGGCCTGCCCGGGGCCGCGATCAACCCGCTGTACTCGGCCATGAAGGACCATGGCGGGATCCGCCACACCCTGCACCGCCACGTGGAGGGCGCCAGCCACGCCGCGGACGGCTACTCGCGGGCCACCGGCAAGATCGGGCTGTGCCTGGGCACCTCCGGCCCGGCCGGCACCGACATGATCACCGGGCTGTACGCCGCGATCGCCGACTCCATCCCGATGCTGTGCATCACCGGCCAGGCGCCGACCAACGTGCTGCACAAGGAGGACTTCCAGGCCGTGGACATCGAGTCCATCGCCAAGCCGGTCACCAAGTACGCGGTGACCGTGCTGGAGCCGGGCCTGGTGCCGGGCACCTTCGCTAAGGCCTTCCAGATCATGCGCTCGAACCGTCCCGGCCCGGCGCTGATCGACCTGCCGATCAACGTGCAGATGGCCGAGATCGACTTCGACATCGATGCCTACGAGCCGCTGCCGGTGCAGAACCCGCAGATGTCCCGCGCCCAGGCGGAGAAGGTCGTGGACCTGCTCACCGGCCATGAGCGCCCGATCATCATCGCCGGCGGCGGGGTGATCAACGCGAACGCCAGCGCCGCGCTGGTTCAGCTGGCCGAGGAACTGGACATCCCGGTCTCCCCGACCCTGATGGGCTGGGGCGCGATCCCGGACGACCACCGCCTGCAGTCGGGCATGGTCGGGATCCAGACCCACACCAAGTACGGCAACGACACGTTCCTGGCCTCCGACTTCGTGCTGGGCATCGGCAACCGCTGGGCCAACCGCCACACCGGGGACCTGGCCACCTACCGCGCCGGACGCAAGTTCGTGCACGTGGACATCGAGCCGACCCAGATCGGGCGCGTGTTCTCCCCGGACCTGGGGATCACCTCCGACGCCGGGGCCGCGCTTGAGGCCATCCTTGAGGTGGTGCGCGAGCGCAAGGCCGCCGGCCGGGTGCCGGACTACTCCCAGTGGTCGGCCGAGTGCACCGAGCGCAAGGGCACCGGGCACCGCAAGACCAACTTCGAGAACATCCCGATCAAGCCGCAGCGCGTCTACCAGGAGATGAACGCCGCCTTCGGCCAGGACACCACCTACGTGTCCACCATCGGCCTGAGCCAGATCGCCGGCGCGCAGATGCTGCACGTGTTCGGCCCGCGCAAGTGGATCAACGCCGGACAGGCCGGCCCGCTGGGCTGGACCGGGCCGGCGGCGCTGGGCGTGGTGCGCGGCAAGCCGGGCGAGAAGGTCGTGGCCCTCTCCGGGGACTACGACTTCCAGTTCATGATCGAGGAACTGGCCGTGGGCGCGCAGTTCAAGCTGCCCTACGTGCACGTGGTGGTCAACAACTCCTACCTGGGCCTGATCCGCCAGTCCCAGCGCGGCTTCGAGATGGACTACCACGTCTCCCTGGCCTTTGAGAACATCAACTCCCCGGAGATGAACGGCTACGGCGTGGACCACGTGAAGGTCGCCGAGGGCCTGGGCTGCAAGGCCGTGCGCGTGGAGGACCCCTCCCAGCTGGCCGCCGGCTTCGCCGAGGCGAACCGCCTGGCCGACGAGCACCAGGTGCCGGTGGTCGTGGAGGTCATCCTGGAGCGGGTCACCAACATCTCGATGGGCGCCGGGCTCGACGCGGTCAACGAGTTCGAGGACCTGGCCCTTGAGGCCGGGGACGCGCCGACCGCCCTGGTGCCGCTGAGCGAGCGGACCGCAGTACTCGGCTAGGGTCAGTCGTCACACTCACCCAACCGGAACACCCCGAGGTGCGCAAAGCGTGCACAATGGATACAGGAGACTGTGATCCGCCGCACGCCTTGCGCGCCTTGGCGGCACGGCCCGCCACCCGGCGGGCCACACCCATCCCCGGGCCCCACCGGCGCCGGGGACGGGCCAAGAACAACAACGTCAGCAGGACCATGAGGGAAAGGCGGGCCGCGGGATGAAGATCGTCATCGCCTCCGACAAGTTCAAGGGCACCCTGACCGGGGCCGAGGTGGCCGCCGCCCTGCACACCGGGCTATCCCGGGTGATCGACCCGCTGCAAAGCGTCACCGTGCCGGTGGCCGACGGCGGGGAGGGGACCGTGGACGCGGCCCTGGCCGCCGGGTTCACCGAACGCCGCACCCAGGTCACCGGGCCCACCGGCCAGCGGCTGGAGGCCAGCTACGCGCTGCACGAGGGGACCGCCGTGATCGAAATGGCCGCCGCCTCCGGACTGGACCTGCTGCCCGGCGGCACCCGACAGCCGCTGACCGCCACCAGCTACGGCACCGGCGAACTGATCAGCGACGCGCTGGCGGCCGGGGCCACCCGGATCGTGCTGGGCGTGGGCGGCTCGGCCACCACCGACGCCGGGGCCGGGATGCTCCAGGCGCTGGGCGCCTCCCTGCGCGATGCGCAGGGCCGGGAACTGCCCGGCGGCGGCGCCGCCCTGGCGCAGCTGGCCACCGCGGATTTGACCGGACTGGATGAGCGCCTGCGGCACACCACCGTGGTGCTCGCCGCCGACGTGGAGAACCCGCTGACCGGGGCCAACGGGGCCGCGGCGGTCTTCGGGCCGCAAAAGGGGGCCAGCGCCGAACAGGTGGCCGAACTGGATGCGGCGCTGACCCACTTCGCCGACCTGCTCGAGGCCGAACTGGGCACCGCATACCGCCAGCAGCCCGGCGCCGGGGCGGCCGGGGGCATGGGCTACGCGGCCATCGCGCTGCTGGGGGCCGAACGCCGCCGCGGCATCGACGTGGTGCTTGAGCTGACCGGGCTGGACCAGGCCCTGGCCGACGCTGACGCGGTCATCACCGGCGAAGGCAGCCTGGACAGCCAGTCCCTGGAGGGCAAGACCCCCATCGGGGTGGCCCAGGCCGCCGCTGCGCACCGCATCCCTGTCTACGCCGTGTGCGGGCGCACCACGCTGGACCCCGAACAGCTGGCCAACGCCGGCATCCGCCACACCGTGGCGCTGGTGGACCTGGTGAAGGATCCGAGCGAGGCCATGACCCGCTCGGCCGAACTGGTCACCGAGGCCGGCACCCGGCTGGCCAAGACCATCGCGCAAGAGCATGCCGCGAGCACCACCGTGGGCCGCCGGTAGGCAACCGGCACCCGCACCCAAGGAATCACACATCAGGAATCAGGAGCACGAACTGTGAGCACCGAAACCACCCAGGCCGCCACCGGCACCGAGACGACCACCGAGTTCGACTTGGTGCTGCGCGGCGAACGCATCCTGACCACGGCCGGAATCACCGCCCGCGAAGTGGGCGTGAAGGACGGGAAGATCGTGGCCATCGAACCGCTGGGCAACAACCTGCGCGGCGAACGGGTCATCGAGGTCGGCGCCGATGAGGTGCTGCTGCCGGGTCTGGTGGACACCCACGTCCACGTCAACGAGCCGGGCCGCACCGAATGGGAAGGCTTCGAATCGGCCACCAAGGCCGCCGCCGCCGGCGGGGTGACCACCATCGTGGACATGCCGCTGAACTCCATCCCGCCCACCGTGAACCTTCAGGCGCTGGAAATCAAGCGCGAGGCCGCCAGCACCAAGGCGTACGTCAACGTCGGGTTCTGGGGCGGGGCCATCCCGGGGAACAAGAAGGACCTGCGCGAACTGCACGACGCCGGGGTGTTCGGCTTCAAGTGCTTCCTGCTGCACTCCGGCGTGGACGAGTTCCCCTCCCTCACCGTTGAGGAGATGGAGGAGGACATGGAGGAGCTGAAGTCCTTCGACTCGCTGATGATCGTGCACGCCGAGGACTCCCACGCCATCGACCGCGCCCCGGACGCCGAGGGCGACCAGTACGAGCGGTTCCTCAAATCCCGCCCGCGCGGCGCGGAAAACGTGGCCATCGCCCAGGTGATCGAGCGCGCCCGCTGGACCGGGGCCCGCGCCCACGTGCTGCACCTGTCCAGCTCGGACGCGCTGGCCATGATCAAGAGCGCCAAGGCGGACGGCGTGAAGCTGACCGTGGAAACCTGCCCGCACTACCTGACCCTGCTGGCCGAGGAAATCCCCAACGGCGCCACCGCCTACAAGTGCTGCCCGCCGATCCGTGAGGCCTCCAACCGCGAACTGCTGTGGAAGGGCCTGGAGGAAGGGGTCATCGACTGCATCGTCTCGGACCACTCGCCCTCCACCATCGACCTGAAGGACGTGGAAAACGGGGACTTCGGCGTCGCCTGGGGCGGGGTCGCCTCCCTGCAGCTGGGCCTGCCGCTGATCTGGTCCGAGGCCAAGCAGCGCGGCATCGGCCTGGAACAGGTCATTGCGTGGATGTCCACCAAGCCGGCCGAACTGGCCGGGCTGAAGAACAAGGGCGCCATCGCCCTGGGCAACGACGCCGACTTCGCGCTCTTCGCCCCGGATGAGGCGTTCGTGGTGGACGTGAAGAAGCTGCACCACAAGAACCCGATCTGCCCCTACGAGGGCAAGACCCTGGCCGGGGTCATCCGCTCGGCCATGGTCGGCGGGGTGGACGTGGACTTCCAGACGCCGAAGGGCAAGCTGATCCGCCGCGGCGAGGCGTAGGAAGCCTGCCGCAGCAGCCAGCGCCTCCCCTCACGAGATAACTTCGAAGTGAGGGGAGGCGCTGTTACTTTTCCCGCGAGCTAGGTCAGTGCTTCTCAAATCGAGGTAAACCGTTACCCGCACGGCGATGCTAAGAAGGCTCGTGATGCCTTGCCTAGCTCCTGGTTGTGGTGCGCCCCCCCAGGTGCGCCCGGCAACACTCAGGCAGGTGCCCGGCAGGGCGATGAAGGCCAGGGTGTACAGGGGCGAGAAGGAGATTCCTGCGCTCGTGCTCCTGCCGCGGACGGCGACGAGCAAGGTCAGCGGCAAACGCGCCTTAGGATCAGCGCTGCGTTAGTTCGGCAATGGCGGCCTTCCAATTGCGAAGCGGCTACTTGGACAGCTCCACACCATGTCAGGAGGTCTTCATCCGCCGAGCAATTCAACGCGCCTCACCGAGCACTACACTTAGCGTCGACGCCTGTGCTTTGAATGCAGAAGTGGCGCTTCTGCCTTTATCCGCTTGCGTCCCGAGGCAGACCCGGTATCCGTTTCCTGCTCTTCCCACTCCCGGTTCCGTCGCTTGCAGACGGTGGCGATGGTTCGCCGGATCGCATCGGAGAGCACCATGACGGAAAGCGCCGTCCAAAATGCAAGCCAGAGCCACTGCTCCAGTACAGTGAAGGACGTGAAATGCCACGGCCGCCGAACGCCGGGAAGCTCCTCAGGCGGCTGAACGACGCCGCTAACCCAGAGCAGGGCCAATGCCGCGATTCCCAGGCAAATCAATCCGACCAGCAGCTCGGTTAGCGCAGGGCCCCACTTCATGCCTTGTTGGTGTCGACTCGTTGCGCGTGCTGCCACTTAATCAGTCCACGTCCTTTCCATGGGGTCCTCGTCATACAATCGGTGAGCGCTATTCGTCTGGTATATGCTGCTGCAGCTAGGCGCTTTCCAGGGCCTCCTTGGACTTGGCGATCGCAAAGCCCCACGCGTCCGAGACGGTGGCCTTGGGCGGCAGCGAAATCTCCTGCGGGTTGGTCTGGATGTCCAACAGGTAGGGGCCTTCGCTGGCCAGGGCGGCCGCGACGGCGGCATCCAGCTGCTGGGGGTCGGTGACCCGCTGCACCTTCAGGCCCATGGCCTGGGCCACCGCGGAAATGTCGGGGTTGTCCAGCTCGGTGCCGAACTCCTGCAGCCCGCCCTGCTCCTGCTCCAGCTTCACCATGCCCAGCCGCCCGTTGTTGTACACCACGAACTTCACCGGCAGGTTGTAGGTCACCGCGGTGCGCAAATCCCCGAGCAGCATCATCAGCCCGCCGTCCCCGCAGTTGGCGATCACCTGACGGGTGCGGTCCAGGGCCTGGGCGCCCAGCGCCTGGGGCATGGCGTTGGCCATGGAGCCCAGGTTGTAGGAGCCCAGCAGCCGCCGGGTCCCGCTCATCGTGATGAACCGGGAAAGCCAGACGGTGGACATGCCGGTGTCGCTGGTGAAGATCGCGTCCTGGTCCGCCTGGGCGTCCAGGGCGGCGGCCACCGCCTCCGGGCGGATCAGCTCATCCGGGTTGTCCACCAGGCTGCGCACCTTGCCGATCAGACCGCGGTCCCGCTGCGGGTCGGTGATCTTCATTTGACGCTGCATCCAGTGCTCGTAGTCCTTGCGCATGGCGCTCAGGTGCTTGCCCTCGCGCGAGGTGTTCAGCAGCGGCAGCAGCTCGGCCAGGGTGGGCTGCACGTGCCCGACCAGGGAATGGGCCACCTGGGTGCGCCGGCCAATGTGCTCGGCGCGCATGTCCAGCTGGATCACCGTCTTGCCGGTGGGGTACCAGTCCCGGTAGGGGAAGTCGGTGCCCACCAGGAACAGCACCTCGGCCTCATCCAGCGCCTTGGCCGCCGCCGGGTTGCCGATCAGCCCGGTCTGCCCCACCTGGTAGGGGTTCTGCTCTTCCAGGCCTTCCTTGGCCTTGAGGGTCAGCACCATCGGGGCCTGCAGCCGCTCGGCCAGCTCGAGTACCTCGGGACGTGCTTCCCGGGCGCCTACGCCCACCAGCAGGGTGACCTTCGCGGCGTCCTGCAGCACCTTGGCCGCCGCCTCGATCTGCGCCCGCGGGGCGGCGGACTGCGCGGCCTCGGGAACGAATCGGGCGCGGCGCACGTTCTTCTCCAGCTCCATGCCGCCCACGTCCCCGGGCACGGTCAGCACCGCAACCCCCTTGCGGGAGACGGCCGCGTTCACCGCCTGCTCCAGCAGCTGCGGCATCTGGTCGGCGGAGGTGACGGTGTGCGCGAACACGGCCACGTCGCTGAACAGCACATCGTTGTTGACTTCCTGGAAGAAGCTGCTGCCGATCTCCGAGGAGGGCACCTGGCCGCAGATGGCCAGCACCGGGGCGTGGGACTTCTTCGCGTCGTACAGCCCGTTGAGCAGGTGAATCGAGCCCGGGCCCACCGTTCCCATGCACAATCCCAGCTTCCCCGTCAGCTGCGCCTGGGCGCCGGCGGCGAACGCGGCGACCTCCTCGTGGCGCACCCCGATCCATTCCATGCCCGGCTCCTGCCGGATCGCATCCGTAATGGGGTTCAGGGCGTCTCCCACCACGCCCCAGGCGTGGGTGACCCCGTACTCTGCCAGGGATTCGACGATCAGCTTGCTGACGGTTTTCATGCGGGACTCCTTTCGACGGCGCCACGGCCCGGCGCATCGCTGCCGGAGCACCAGGCGTGCTTGTCCTTCAGGTCTGTGCCCATGATGGCACGCCGCCGGGGCGAAATCCGGGCCCTTCAGCCAGCGCTCAGGTGCTGAGAATTGAAGACGGACGAACCTAGGCGGCCCACCGGAGACGGGCACGGGGGAGCGCTAGCATGCTTGATCCTGTGCGGAGAGTGACCGCGGCCGTGGAATGAGGGTTTGGCGCTGTATCCTCTAGCGAAAAGGAGGTCACGATCGAACGTCAACCCAGGGCCGCCGCCTATGAGGACTCCTTTGTTCCCCACGCCACCGACCTGCTGCGCGGGATCGGCCTGCTGCTGTTGCCCTGGGCCTATGCCGTGGCCGGGTCTGCCGCCTTCCTGGCGGCCGCGTTGTCCTGGGGCGGGCAATGGGCGCTTCGCTACTTCGCGTCCACCCGCTGGTGGGATGCGCTGGGCCAACTCGTCCTGCTGGGCGCCACGATTTTCAGTGCCCTGGGGGCCTACGAGCTCATCGAGTGGCTCGACCTTGCGGTTCACGGGCTGCTGATGGGCGTTGTGGTCGGCCTGCTCCACGGCGCACTGCGCACAACGGGTTTGATGAACGGGATAAATCCCGGGGGAGCGTGGTGGCGCTTTGTAATCCTCTTGGCGCTCGGTGCCCTGCTGGCGGTGCTGTGGGAAATCGGCGAATGGGCCGGTTATCGGCTGCTGGACCCACGCATCGGGGTAGGCTACGACGACACCATGGGGGACCTGCTGGCCGGGCTCGCCGGCTCCGCGCTGGCAGCCTCAGGCGTCTTCCGGACCGATCGCGCTTTGCGCGGCGCAGGGCGGGGTGAGAATGAACCGGGTTAGCGTTGTCGTGCCGGTCCTGAACGATGAGCAGCACCTGGCGGTGCTGCTTGAACTGCTCAAGAAGCAGCGGGATAAGCCCTTTGAAATCATCATCGTGGACAACGGGTCCACGGACAACAGCCGGCAGCTCGCCCAGGCCGCCGGGGTGCGGGTCATCAGCGAGCCGCGCCGCGGGATTCCCGCCGCCGCGGCCGCCGGCTACGACGCCGCCGAAGGGGACATCATTGCCCGCTGCGACGCGGACAGCCGGCCCGACGCCCGGTGGGTGTCGCGCATCCTTGAAAACTTCTCCCGCAACCCGGGCCTGGACGCAGTCACCGGGCTGGGCGTCTTCTATGACCTGCCGCAGTGGGCTCGGACCGTGGCAGCCGCGTACTATTTCGGGGCCTACTATGCTGCCATCGGCGCCGCGCTGGCCAGGGTGCCGCTGTGGGGCTCGAACATGGCGATGCGCCAGCGTGTTTGGCAGTACGCCTCACCCCGGGTGCACCGCCAGGCCCCCGAACTGCATGATGACATGGATCTTTCCTGTGTGCTGCCGTCAAAAGCAAAAGTCCGGCTGGATTTTGGGCTGGTCGTGGGAGTGGCGGGCCGCAGCCTGTCCAGCCCGCGCAGCCACCTGCGGGTGGTGAGCATGGCGTGGCGAACCTTCGCCGCCCATGGTGGGCGGCGGGCCGTCTACCGCCGGTGGAAGGAACGCCTGAACCTGCGGTAAGAACGGGCACGAAAAACTTTTAGGAAATCTTTCGACAACCCCGTCACGATTCACCGCCCGCCCACTCTTAACCGGTGACAGCGAAGATGATGCTCCCGCAGTTGGCCAGCGACCCCGCCCCGGAGCCCAGCGATCCGGTACCTGGTACTACCGAACCGCAGGTAGAGGTCAGCCTGCATAGTGTGACTCACGGACTGACTTCGACCTACGAATTCGCGCTCACGACCTCAAACCTCCCCGATTGCCAGGCCTTCGAGGTCACGCTCGCCACCGACAGCCTGTTGTGGGGTTGGGCGGATGCCGGGGACGGATGCCGCAAGAGCAACAGCTGGCTGGGCCCGGACCGTTTCGTTTGTACCGCATCCGCAACGTCGAGCCCCCGGATCATGGTGACGGTGCTGCCCGGTTTCGGGTCGCTGAACGTTCACTTCACCGGGCCCGGATCCTCCCGACCGACGCACAGCTTCACGCTGTCGCGTTAGCCGAGATCAGGCGAGACAGGCCGTCACGCTGCTGGCTCAACGAGAGGTAACCCGGAATTCGGCGCCATAGGTGTTGAACGTGCTGGCTACATTCCGGGGGTCCAGGCTCGGCTGGAGCAGCCGCACCTCGTGCGCGCGGACGAGCTCGGCGATGAAATTGCTGGTCAGCATCAGGACCAGGTGTCGTCCGGGACAAATGCCTGAGCCGTCACTGAAGGGCACCAGCGGCCAGTCGGTGTTGGTGCGTTCAGCATCCCAGATGTGTGGGCTGAACGTGTTGGCGTACTCCAGGTGCCTGTCGTCCCGGTGGAAGTAGGGCGCAAAAATCAGCGCCGAGCTGCCCTCGGGCATGATGCCCGGCGTGAATTCCACCGAGCGGGTGGCCTGGCGCAGGATGAAGGGCGTGGTGGGCCACAGGCGCAGGGTATCGAGTACGGCATGGCGCAACTTTGGCAACAGTGGGGCCGGGTCCGAAGCCTGAACCAATGCCTCCTCACGGGCCTCGTCCATCTTCGGCTCATCGCTGGAGAGCAGTGCCATGGCGGCCCATGCGGCGGTTCCGGCGGGATCAAAGGCAAAGAGCCACTGTGGAACCTGATCCGCGGGTTCCGTATCGGAAGGCCCCATATTCTGCATGAACGCAGCCAGGCTCCCGGGCTCCGCGCGGTCGAGGATCTCCTTGAGTGTGTCGTGGAAGTCGTCACGGGTGACCCGGTCCAGCGGCCGAAGAAAAGCGAGGTTGCCCCTGGACCGCAGCGACTCGATCAGCTCGATCAGCCGATCGTCATTTCTGGCCGAATCCCCGAGCACGACCCTGCGAACCATGCGGAACCAGGCGCGATTGAAGTCATCCCAACGCAGGGTGCCACTCTCGGCTCCGACCTCGTCCAAGAGGATCTTGGCTTCCTCTCGCACCGCTGGCAGCAGCGTACTGGCCATCTTGTGTATCGGGTGATCCGAGCCGAGCGCCTTTTCGTTGAATTCCCTGCGTCCGGCCCGTTGTGGTCCGCGGGTGATCAGTGAGGAACGCGGTTCGAAGTGTTCCAGGGCTTTGCGCTTGAGCAATTCGGCGGGGGTGAAGGGTTCAGGTGTCTGGTCCAGGACACGGTGCACGTCCTGTGGATCCAGGATCAGCGAGAACTCCCGGCCGAACAGCTTCAGCTGCAGGGGACCTGGGCCGTATTTGTCGACCAGGGCCTGCATCCGCTTCACCCCGCGACGCTCAATGTCCAGGCGCTCGGCGACCGCCATGACCTTCGGCCGCCGGCGAATTGGTCCCTTGGCCAACACCGGCGCAAAAATGTCCGCCACGATCTGGGCTGTTTCGGGCCAGGTGGGACGCGGCAGTGGATTTTGTGTGGCATTAAGTGAAGACTGGGTCAGCTCCGGCTCGGTCAACGACATCTCCTGGGTTGGTGAAGTGAGTGGATAATCGCGCGGCGGGTGGACGCTACTTTTGCGGCGACCCCGGATCTCCGATGTGGCCTTCGGCGCTTGCATCCAGCACGCGCTGGATGAAAGCGGTGTACTCATCGACGTAGTGCTGGAGGAACTTGCGGGTGGACTCGTCGGTGACGGTTCCGTCCTCCTCGTAGGCCTCGGGCTTAAAGCTGATGTAGGCCTCTGGGGCATTGAGCTGGGGCGCGTCCAGGAACCCAAGGACCGTGCGCATTGAGGACTGCATCAGGGCGGTGCCAATGGCGCCGGTGGAAGCTCCAATGACGGCTGCGGGCTTGCTTGCGAAGGAGTTGGTGCCCCAGGGGCGGGACCCCCAATCCAAGGCGTTCTTCAGTGCGCCTGGGATGGAGCGGTTGTATTCCGGGGAAACGATCAGCAGGCCATCGGAAGCTTCGATCTGCTTCTTGAACTTGGTGGCCGCCTCTGGATAGTTCTCGTCCAGGTCGCGGTTGTACAACGGCAGATCCCCGATGGGGATCTCAGTGAATTCCAGGCAGTCCGGTGCCAGCTTGATCAGGGCTTTGGCAAGAATCCGGTTGATGGACTTGCTGGAGAGCGAACCAACGATGTACCCGATGTTGTAAGTAGCCATGGCGCTAGTCCATCACTCGGGCTCCCCGGAATCGAGTGGTTGGCGGCGATTTTGAGCAAATGCGCAGTGGAACTGGACGAAGAAAAAGGTTTCCGGTGATGCAGGGCAAGGGTTGATGAACCAGTAAACATTTCGCACTTGCACGCAGATCCGCTTTTTAAGACGCTCCAGTGGTGTTGCTTACGAAGTCAAGTATTGGTTTGGGGTGAGGGATAGGGTGGGTGGGATTGCCATTTTTGAATCATTGAATGCAGGAGCCGCCGTGTCCGTCATTGAGTCGTCGACCCACCCTGTTGCCGCCGAACAAAAGCGGCCGTTGGGTACGGCTGCCTGGCAAACGGCGATCCGCCGGTTCTTCCAGGTGGTTTCGATTGTCGAGTGCTTCACCTGGGTGGGGATGCTGACCGGCATGGCCTTTAAGTACCTGATCAACGGCAACGGCATTGGCGTGACGATCTTCGGATGGGCGCACGGCGTGACCTGGTTGTGCTATCTGGCTGCTGCGGTGGTGACTGCGGTGACGTTCCGCTGGAAGATCTGGGTGCTGGTTGTTGGCGCGGCGGCCTCCACCCTACCGTTCCTGACCCTGCCTTTTGAGCGGTGGATGGCGAAGTCCGGGCGGCTCGTGGTCAACGCGGACGCTTGACCTCCCAGCGGGCATAACCAAGACAACGGCGGGCGACGGGAAGATCCTTCCTGCCGTCCGCCGTTGCTTTCACCCGGCGCCATGCTTGGCGCCTGCCGGGTTTAGGCTTCGGTGCCGCCGTCCACGCGCAGCACCACACCGGTGATGAAGTTGGCTTCCGGGGAAAGCAGGAACGCGGTGGCGTTGGCGATGTCCTCCGGCTGACCCAGTCGCTTCATGGGGATCTCTGCCGCATATCCGGCCTTCGCCTCCTCCGGCAGGGATGCCAGGGCCGCGGTTTCAATGGCGCCGGGGGCCACCGCATTGACGCGGATGCCCGCTTCAGCGTTTTCCTTCGCGGCACTGCGGGTTAGGGAAACGACCCCGTGCTTCGCCGCACCATATGGGGTCAGCTGCGGGGTGGCGCTGATTCCCGCCAGGGAAGCGATGTTCACAATGGAACCCTGCCCCTGTTCGGTAAAGTGCCGGACCTGGCTTTGCATGGCCAGGAACGTGCCGGTCAGGGTGATGTTGATGGAACGCTCCCAGTCAGCGGTGGTGACATCCTGAATGGGTTTGGGCATGGCACCCACCCCGGCGTTGTTCACCGCCATGTCCAAACGGCCAAAGACCTCCAGGGCGCGGGGAACCAGCGCATTGACCTCCTCGGGAACCGAGACGTCCGCGTGCAGGTAGGAGGCACGTCCCCCGGCGTTCTCGATCAGTTCCACGGTTTCTGCGCCGGCCGCGTCATTGACATCTGAAACCAGGACGGCGGCCCCGTCCTTGGCCAGGCGCAGCGCGATGGCGCGGCCGATGCCTGCACCGGCTGCGGTGACGAGGGCTACTTGGTTGCTGAACTGCATATGTACTACTCCCTTGATGCTGATGGATGGCGGGATGCCCGGTGGTGGACGGTGAGGTGGCACAGCGTGCTGGAAGGGGAAGCGGCAGCGTCGGGAAACCCTTGCCAGACGGCCCAAGGGTCAGAGGCGCGAGCGTGCCTGCTGCTGGTGCCCTGTCGCATGCCAAGCAGCCGTACTGCGGCCGGGGACCCATGACGGCATGGCCGCCGCACATCGCGGCGAATGCGGATGAACTTCACCATGGCACCTACTTCGGGCAACAGGGACTTTCAACCTTCCCGGAACGTCAGATCCCGGGTATCCCTGTACTGCCCACAGTACCCACCGCATCTTGTCTACGGGTCGATTCTGGACCGGGTTATTCTCACTGCGTGAAGCCTTCCGCAAACCCCGAAACCCTGCTATTCCTGCCTCTCGGGGTGCCTACCACCGGTGGTCATTGACCTGCTAACCGGAACACAATCCGGCGTCGGCCGAGCGTGGGGTGGGCCCTTCCTTTGCTTCGGGGGTCCTCTGCGGTGCGGCGGTCTTTTGATCCAGTTGGTCAATGTCCTGGCCCAGGACCAGCTGCACTCCTGCTGCCGCGCCCACCTGGGGCGTGAGGTCCAGATGCAGGTCACTGGCCAGGGTCTTCGCCGTCACCAAGGCCGCGTCGCTGCCGTCAACCAGCAGGACCGTGGACGCCTGCAGCTGCCGTGCGGTGTCGATCCCACTGACGGTGTGGCCCAGGGCGCTGACCTCGGCGGAATACTCTGCGGCCAGCCCACTGAGCCCGGCACCGTTCGTGATCCTCACCGGCGCCGACCGCGCCGGCTTGGTTTTCTGCTTCTTTGCGTTCTTCTCCTCGCCGGACAGTGGACGGTCAGCGCGCAGCGACGCAAAAACCGTCTGGGCTTCAGCGGAAGGGACAACCCGGTTCGGGTTCTGCGGTGCCGGGCTCCACGGCATGGTCAAGAACGAGATCTGCGAGGTGGGAACGTCGGCCAGCTGCCGGGCCAGGGAAACCAGACTGCTCAGTGATTCCAGGCCGGGATCTACGGTCATCGCGGAAGTGGCGGCATCCAGGAAGGAGTACAGCCGGTCGGGGCGCGTGAGCACCTCCCGGCTGGTCACATGCTGCACGATGGCGGACATGACCATCTGCTGGTGATCCATGCGGGCGATATCGCTGCCATCCCCGACGGCGTGGCGGGTCCGGGCCAGGGCCAGCGCATCTTTGCCGTTGACGGTCTGCTGGCCTGCGGGAAGATCCAGCTTCGCCTTCGGGTCCTTCAGCGCCTCGGGCAGGCACACCGGCAGGCCATCCAAGGCGTCAACGACGGTAATGAATCCCTCGAAATCCAGCTCGATGAAGTTATCGATCCTGACCCCGCTGAGCTCTTCGACCGCGGTCACCGAACAGGCCGGGCCATAGTTCAACGCCGAGTTGATCATCCCATAGCCGCCCGGATAGGCCCCGTGCCCGTGATCCTCACAGGCCGGCAACTGCATGAGCGTGTCGCGCGGCAGCTGCACCGCATCGATGCGCTCGTTCTCGGCCGCGAAATGTACCAGCACCATGGCGTCACTGCGCCGCGACCCGTGATCAGAGCCGTAGGCCGTGGAGGACTCGTCGCGGGCATCGGACCCGAGCAGCAGGATATTGCGCTCACCGTCCGGAACAGGGTCCTCGGCCGGGAAGCGGGACCCCAGGGGAGCGGTGGTGATGTTGCGCTGCAGGTGCAGCACCGCCATCGCGGTGGTGCCGACCAGGCCGCAGAACAGCACCGCAACAATGATGCTGATCAACGCGCGCCGCCGGCGCGGAGCGTGAACCCGGTTCCGTCCTTCTGCTGCTCTTCCGCGCTTCATGCCTTGCGGGTTGTTCACGCTCGCCGGGTCCTTCCGTCCACACACCTCTGGTCAAAGTCAGAATTTCCATGGCATCACGGGTGGACGGGGCGGCACCAATAGCCGGAGGGGCAGCTTCCATGCGTGGCGCGCATGAGTGGAAAACCCATCCCATCCAGAGTGTCGCGGGGAGCAGATCAACGCCGGAAACAAGCAGTCAGTCCCGCAGCAGCTGCAGGAAATTCGTCAGCGCAGGGCCGTGGTGGCGCTCATCGCGGTAGACCACGCTGATGGACCGCCGGGCCGGGGTCCGCAGCCGGGCCACCCGGCCGCCCAGGAAGGAGGCGGAATGAGCCAACACCTCGGGCACAATCGTGATGCCGCCGGCCGCGATGCTCAGCTGAACCAGCGCGTCACGTTGAGTGGTGGTGATGACCTGTTCCGGTTGTACGCCGTAGTCGGCATAGACGCCTTCGGTCACCGCGCGGATGGAGGTGCCTTCTGGCAGGGTCACCAGGGTGCGTCCGTGCAGGTCCGCCACGTCAAGGACGTCGGCAGAACCGTTGGTCGCCGCCTCGGGCAGCACGGCGGCGAAATTCTGGTCCTTCAGCGGCAGGGCAGCCAGCTGCTCCGGGACGGTTTCATTGACCCCAAACCCCAAATCGGCCCGGCCAAGCCGCACGGCCTCGGCCAGCTCCTCCGAATCCTCAACCGTGAAGGTTTCCACCCGCACCTCGGGGAACTGATGGTGGAAGCGGCCCAGGTAGGGCGGCAACACCGTGGAGATCAGCGAGGGCAGCCCGGCCACCTTGAGTGTTCCGGCCAGAAGGTTGCGGTGGGCGTGGATGGTGGAGTCAATCGAGGCGATCTCCGCAAGAATCCGCCGCCCGGCCGGCACCAGGTCCCGGCCCAGTTCGGTGAGCACCATGTTCCGGCCCGATGCAATGAACACCGCCATCCCCAGGACATCCTCCAGCGCACGGATTCGACGGGACAACGAAGGCTGGGAGATGCCCAGTATGTCGGCCGCCGCGGTGAATGAGCCGTAATCCACGACCGCGATCATCGCATCCAGCTGGGCGATGGTGATGCCGGAGGACAGGCGTGGGCCCGTCAACGGTCCGGGCGGGAGCAGCAGCGGCTCATGGTCGGGGGTCAAGGATGGCACCTCTACAAGGCAGTGGGGGCGAGCAAGGCCTCACCGTATCATGCAGGCGCCGAACGCTGCCCGGTCCTGAGCGCCTGGTCCGCGTGGATAATTTTCTGATCTATGTGGGAAGTGCATGCGTCATACCGTCGGGGCTATTAGTGGCTTAACCCGTGGCTCAGTAGGGTGAATGGTTATGCGTACTTCACCTTGGCGGCTGGTTGCGGCAGTGTTTGGCAGTGTCCCGAAGATCCCTCTGAGCGGCAGGGCGAGCCGCTGGCACCGTGCCCGGGAAGAGGTGCGCCAATGAGTAGGCAGGCCGCCGCTTCCCCGGCCCGGATCTCACGGGCCAGCCGCCACGATGCCCAAATCATCATCGGGATGACCTTGCTGCTCACGGTCATGGGCCTGGTCATGGTGCTATCCGCGTCCGGGGTGAGCACCCGGTCCTCGCCATACCGCCTGCTGACCACACAGGCGGTGGCCGCGGGCTTGGGGGTTGCGGCCATGCTCGTGTTGTCGCGCTTCCCGGTTCGGGTGCTGCGCAAGCTGAGCTGGCCGGCCTTCCTGCTGACCCTGGTGCTTCTGGTGCTGGTGCTGACACCGCTGGGGGTGGAGGTCAACGGGGCGCGGCGCTGGCTGGGTTTGGGGCCGGTGACCTTCCAGCCCTCGGAGCTG
Source organism: Glutamicibacter sp. St.4D3 (assembly GCF_059728615.1). NCBI lineage: Bacteria > Bacillati > Actinomycetota > Actinomycetes > Micrococcales > Micrococcaceae > Glutamicibacter > Glutamicibacter sp. St.4D3. The sequence goes on along the minus strand of NZ_AP039380.1, from coordinate 3,152,146 downwards.
GCCAAGTTCACCAGCGTGCTGTGGTCCGCCCACATTGTGGATGCCAAGCGGAGGCTGCTGCACGACTGGAAGCACCTGGCCATCCCTTATCTGCTCGGCAATGGGCTGTTTATCGCCCTGGTGTTGCTGGAGAAGGACTTGGGCACCGCCGCCGTGCTGATGCTGATCACCCTGGCCACGCTCTTCATTGCCGGGGTGGAGCTGCGCAAACTGCTGGTGGTACTCGGCGGGGTCAGCGTTGTGGTGATCATTGCGGCGCTGATCAGCCCGAACCGCATGGTGCGCCTGATGAGTTGGGCGAACCGGGCCTGCGATGACGGGATGGATCTGTGCCACCAGAACCTACAGGGCCAGTACGCATTGGCCTCCGGTGGGCTGTGGGGCGTGGGCATGGGACAGAGCCGGCAGAAATGGCACTGGATCCCAGAAGCCCACACCGACTTCATTTTCGCCGTCATCGGCGAGGAGATGGGGCTGATCGGTTCGCTGTTCTTCTTGCTGATCTTCGCCTTCCTGGCCGTGTCCATCCACCGGATTGCGCAGCGTTCAACCTCCGTCTTTGCCCGCTCCTTCTGTACGGTCACCTTGATATGGCTGATCGCCCAGGCGGTGCTGAATATCGCCATGGTGGCCGGGCTGGTCCCGGTCACCGGGGTGCCGCTCACCTTCATTTCGTTTGGTGGGTCCTCCCTGGCCACCTCCCTCGCGGCGATCGGGGTGATGTTGGCGGTGGCCCGGGACAACGGCCGCCAGCCGGACCCGCAACTCCAGGTGTCCAAGGAAACAGGTGCGGCTTAAGGGTGTGGTGGCATACCGGATCGCTGGCTCTGCCGGTGCACCGCCAACGCCAGGGAGAGCACCGTCAGCAGCCTCGGGTCATCAAGGCTGATGCCCAGCAGCTCCTCCAGCCGTGACAGGCGCTGGTAGAACACCGAGCGGGAGAACAGGCTGTGCCTGGCGGCCAGTGACCGGTTCGCCGGATGAGCCACGCAGGCTTCAAGGATCCGCAGGAATTCCGCGCGCTGCGCCTGCGGCAGGTCGAGGACTGGAGCCAGCACCTGCCGGGGCAGGCGCTGCAGGGACGGTTCATGGCGCAGCTCGTGGGCGAGCAGGGCCAATGGTTCGGCGGCCGTGTGCACCACGTTGCCGCCGTCCGCTCCCAGATGCAGTTCGAAACCGGCCCGCGCCTGGCGCAGAGAATCGGCCGCTGCCTGCAGTTCATGGCAGCCGGGGCCCAGATACAGCGGCCCCCGCAGCTGTTCGCCAGGTTCGAAGGCTTCCTGCGCGAAAGGCACGGCCTGCTCCTGCAGCGACAGCAAGCCGAAGAGCAGTGAACGCCCGTTGACCACCTGATGGGCCACCGTGGCCTGATGCGGCGCGAAGGCCTCCCGCAGGCTTTCGGCCGCGAGCCCCGGATCCGCCTGTGGAGTGAGGGCTACGGCGAAACCATGCAGGATCCTGCCGCGAATTGGCAGGCCGGAGGCTTCAAAGCGGGGGACAAGTTCGGTGGCGGAGACCTTCTTGTGCACCAGCAGGTCATCCAGCAGCTGCTGTCCGGTGCCCAGTTCCCAGCGCGCGGACCCGGGACGCTGCAGCAGGTCCACGCCGATGGCCACGGCCGCCATGGTCAGCACATGGTGCACTCCGGCGGGATGCTGGGCCTGAAGCGAGCAGATCAGGGAACCGAAATGCTTGCCGTGCAGGGTCACCGGCACCGCATGCCGTCCCGGGTTTCCGGCACGGTGTTCCCGGCCCGAATGCTCCTGCCAGGACTCGAATATCTGCTGCGGCGCCGTGGAACTCGGGGCGTAGCGCAGGACATGGTACCCCTGATCCTCCAAGATCACCGGTGTTCCCAGCAGCTGGGCGCAGGTGGACAGGATGCTATCGGTCGGGGCGCCGCGCTGCATCAAGGCGGTGAACAGCACGGTCACTGTGCCGCCGGCTTCAATGCGTCGGGTCTGCTCGGAGAACAACCATTCGTGCAGGGCGCCGGTGATCTCCACGAACGCGACCTTTCGGTGCATGATCACCAGCGCCAGCCCCGCCTCGCGGCAGGCCTGCACCAGTTCCTGCGGTGCCTCGCTGACCGGGGTGCCAAGCTCCAAGACCAGCAGCGGCACGTCGCACAGGGCCAGGTCCCTGACATAGCGCGTGAAATCCGGGGCCGGGCCCCAGCCAATGCCGGTGGTCAGCACCATTTCGCCGCCGCGCAGGTGGTCGCGCGGCATCATGTTCTCCAGAACGTGGGCCCATCGGATGGGCCGGGCCAGATTCTGCTGGTCCGCGAACACCTGGGGATCCCCGGTCAGCACGGGTGGAAGCTGGAGCACCTGGGCAACGGTCGGCATGCCATCGGCCGGACAAAGTGTCCGGCTGGAAGCGAATTCCGCACCGTGTGTCACTGTCAGTTCCTTCCCATCTGTGCGAAGCTAGCGGTCACAGTGTATTTTGTGATGCCCTTCACACCATACAGGTTGTGCTGTACCGAGGAGGATACTGCTGATGTTTGGGTTGCCGACATTCACCGTCGTGGTGATCCTGGGCGTTCCGGCGTTCTGGGTCATCTACACCGCCACGTTCATGTGGCTCAGCCGCAACTGGAAGCGCGAGGACCTGGGAGGGGAGAAATGAGCCTGGAACTGGCCTTCCTGGTTGTCTACTTCCTCGCCATGGCCGGCATCGGCTTCTGGGCGATGAAGCGCGGGCAGTCCGACTCGGAGGGGTACCTGCTGGGCGGGCGCAGCCTGGGCCCCGGAGTCACCGCACTGCGCCTGCAAAGCTCCTCCATGTCCGGCTACATGTTCATGGGCGCCGGCTCGCTGGGCTATACGCAGGGCTACTTCGGCATGTGGTACGCCCTGGGTGACTTGGGCGGCGGCATCCTGAACCTGTCCGTGCTGGGCCGCAGGATGCGCAAGCTCTCGCAGATCCTGGGCTCGATCACCTCCATTGAATACCTGGAACACCGCTACCCATCCAAGTGGATCCGGCTGATCGCCGCACCGGTGGCGCTGTTCTGCATGTTCTTCTATGTCCTGGCCCAGTTCATTGCCGGCGGGCGTGGCCTGGAGATGGTGACCGGGGTGTCCTTCCCGCTCGCCCTGGCCATCGCCATTGGCGTGATCGTGCTCTACACGTTCCTCGGCGGCTACCTGGCGGTGGCCTACACCGACTTCGTGCAGGCCATCATCATGGTCATCGGCATGGTCTGGATCCTGATCGCCACCTTGATCGCCATCGGCGGCTTCACCGCCGGCAACGAGGCCGTGGGGCAGATCAATCCGAACCTGCTGACCATGTGGGGTGCGGACCTCGGCTTCCAGGGACAGTGGGGCGTCATCCTCGGCGCGCTCTTGGTCTTCTCCATCGGCTACATGGGCTGGCCGCACGTGGTGGTCAGCCACATGGCCATGAAGAAACCATCGGTGGCCCGCACCGCCGGCGCATACTCAATGATCTTCAACCTGCTGTTCATCCCCGGCCCCTACCTGGTGGGCATGTTCGCGCTGCTGCTGCTGCCGAACCTGGCCAACCCGGAGATCGCGATCTTCGAGGTCGCCGACGCGGTGCTGCCCAGCTTCGCGGTGGGCATCGTGATGGCCGCGATCATGGCGGCGATCATGTCCACCGCCGATGCCCTGCTGCTGCAGGCCGGCACGATTGCCGGGCAGGACATCTATGCCCGGTTCATCAACCGCAAGATGACCGACGGGCAGATGGTGTGGGTTTCGCGCATCACCGTACTGCTGTTGGCCGTGATCGGCTACGTGATCGCCGCCTTCGACCCGCCGGCGGTCGCCGCGGTGGTCATCTTCTCCACCACGGTGTTGGGCAGCGCCTTCGTTCCGGCGTATGTCTGCGCCGTGTGGTGGAAGAAGGCGAACACCGTGGGCGCGATTTCCTCAATGATTGCCGGCACCGTGGTATCGGTGGGCTGGCAGCTGTCCGGACTGCCGGATTCAACCGGCATCGACCCGATGGTCACCGGCATCCTGGCCTCCACCATTGCCATGATCGTCGGCTCGCTGGCCAGCCAGCGCAACCATCCGGTGCCCGAGCACATTGCCCGTGCCCTGGAGCAGACCGCCAAGGTGGGCCCCATCCCGGCCCGCATGCTGATGAACCAGGACGCCTACCTGGCGGCCCAGGCGGAAGTGGCGGCCCGCCATGAGTGAAGTGGTCCTTACGACCCTGGTGGATGAGCAGGACGCCTGGCGGGTGCTGAAGTCCAAGGCGCCGCAGCTGCACGCCGGCAGCGCGCGCCTGCTGCACCACCCCTTCGCCGGGTTCCAGTTCCAGGTCCCGCAGCCGGCCAGGCGGCAGCGCGCCGCCCACGTGCTGGTGGACTACTACTCCGGCAAGGCGTTCTTGAGTGACCCGTGGCGCCTGGAGGACGCGGCGGGCCTGGACCTGGCGAAGGTCAAGGACCCGAAGTGGAACACCATTGACTTTGAAACCGCCCGACACAAGGCGGCGGCGCTGGTGCGCACCGCATCGATGCGCAAGGCGAAGCTTGCCTGGCGCGGGGGAGTCAAGGAGCAGTCCTGTGTGCGGACGGTCTGGAAGCCGAACTGGATGCTGCAGGCAAGAATTGCCGACCAGGACTACCGGATCATGGTGGATGGCCTAAATGGCGGGTACTTCGTGATTGGGGGATAGTCCACGGGACGAAGCTCCCTGTCCCTTGTTAGGGCGCGAAGGGCTCCGGAAGCGGAAGGACACCTATAAAGACAAGTGGAGGAGCCACCGTGACGGTGGCTCCTCCACTTGGAGTTCTTTCCGACATGGCCGGAAACAAAAGAGTTCTAGGCGCTCAATTCCTTGATAATCGCCTCGTTGAATGCGTCAAGGTCACCTGGGTTGCGCGAGGTGATCAGCACCCAGTTCTCAGCCGGGCAACGGAATACCTCAACGTCCTTCCAGGTGCCGCCGGCGTTGATGACGTCGGTCTTGACGGACTTGTAGGAGGTCAGGGTCTTGCCCTTGACCAAGCCGGTCTCGACCAGCAGCCACGGGCCGTGGCAGATTGAGGCGATTGGACGGCCACCGGAGGCGAAGGACTTGGCGATGCGCTGGGCGTCCTCATCCAGTCGCAGGTTGTCCGCGTTCAGCGTGCCGCCGGGCACCAGCAGCAGGTCGTAGTCCGCTTCATTCACCTCGGACAGTGCAGCGTCCGCCTGGAAAGCCTCACCCAGATCCCAGTCGCTGACGAGGCTCTGCACCTCACCGGTCTTCTGGGATGCGATGGTGACCTCGGCGCCGGCATCCTTCAGCGTCTGCACCGGGCTCTTCAGCTCATCCTGCTCCACTCCGCGGTTGGATACCACCACGAGAACCTTCTTGCCTGACAAATCGGCCATGGTCTTGCTCCTTTCGTTGGGATCCACTGGCCACGATTGCACTCGTGGACGTGGCACGCAAGAGGGGGTCAGCAACTATTCAGGTCGTGGCACTTAGTAGGGACTAGCGGGCGTGCTGGATTTGGTGCAACGGGGAACCCTTGCGCATCAGCACCAAGGTGGCCCCAATGCCCAGCGCCCCAAAGAACGTGCTGACCCACCAGGAGGAGGACCAGCTGCCGGTCACCACCACCAGCCAGGCCACCAGCATCGGGCCGGTGAAGTTTCCGATGTTGAAGATCTGCTGCATCAATCCCATGGCCGCGGGTGCCGAACCGCCCTCGGGCGCCAGATCCACCGCTATGCGCGTCATGGTCGCTGGCACCATGGCCCCGCACAGGGAGAACAAGCCGACACTGAGCACTTGGAGCAGCATCAATTCTGGCGGGTAGTCGATGGCGAAGGTCAGCACGGAAGTCACCGCCATGATGAGGAACGCGGCGAGGAGCAGCTTCTTGGCCGAGAATCCCTTCTGCAGCAGGTTGCCGGTGCAGATGGCTCCGATGCCGTTCAATCCACCAACCACTGCAGCAAAGAGACCGCCCATCACCGGGGAAAGTCCGTCTTCGCGGTAAATGCTGGGCAGGAACCCAACGATGGCCATCCACTGCACGGTGTAGCAGCCGAAAATGAGGCCGCTGAGCCACACGCGGCCGGAGGAGGCGGTCGCGATGATCCGGGTCAGGGCTGCCTTCGCTCCGGCGCTGCCAGCGGGATGGTCGGGTGCTACGACCTTGAGAATCAACGCCACCGGGATGAGTGTCGCGGCGGCAAGGAACAGCCACCACGTCTGCCAGGTGGTGTACTGCAGTGCGATAGCGGTTCCGAGTACGCCCAGAAAGGTGGCAATGCCCATGAATGCGGCCCACCAGCCCACGGCGACATTCATGCGGTGCAGCGGTGCATGGGCACGCACCAGTCCCGGACCCATCACGCTGGCCATGATGACACCCGCACCCTCGATGATGCGGGTAATCAAGAGCAGGGTCGCGTCCTGTGACAAGGACCCGGCCGCCGATCCCACGGACAGTAAGAGCAGCCCCAGAACCATGGTGTGCCTTTGGGAGATCAGTTCTGCGACAAGAGACATGGCCAACCCGCTGACCATGCCAGCCACTTGAACCACGCCGAGCAGCACGCCGGACATGAGTAGAGAGATGCCCAGTTCGTTTTGCAGCACCGGGATTGCTGAGGGGAGTTTCCAGATGTGCAGGGCGGCCATCACCCCACTGAAGACGATGACCACCCAGGCAACATCGGATCGCTGGGAGCCCAGCGATTCTTTCGTTTCAGCCACCAAAGACCCTTTCGCGCCATTGCATAATCGGCTCACCATCGCGGCCGTATCGAACGGGATTCTTCCATACGCGCGGCAAGATGCCGATGACTGTCCCGTTCATTGAGGAAAGGGGGCCTGTCCTAATCGGTTTGGGTCACCTACTGAACCATGTGAAGCGGCTCACCGCCAAGGAAGAGTCAGGAAGAGTAGGCTGAAACTACCACTGGTTGCCCCAAAAAGGGGGCCGAAAGGAGAGACATGTCTGTCGTCGTCATCAACGCCTTGAACGTCCCGGAAGGTGCCGGAGAGGAACTCGAAGCGCGCTTCGCGGCACGCAAGCATTCGGTGGATAGCGCTCCGGGTTTCGAAGGATTCAAGCTCCTGCGTCCAGTTGCCGGAGAGAGCCGTTACTTCGTTTACACCCAGTGGGCGACCCGCGAGGACTACGAGACCTGGCGAGACAACCGCGCCGGCCACGACCACTCCAAGCAGAAGCCGGTAGCTTCTGACAACGCGCTTCTTGAGTTTGAGGTTGTGGAGCTCTAGACCCGCTATTATTTTAATTTCAAAACTAACTTATACGGGAATGCTTTCCTTGCTGCGTCGAATGCTATTTTTACTTATAGGGATAAGCCAAACTCAGTCATGCTGTCGATCTCACCTCAAGGATCTGCGCAGACACAGAAGAGACCAGATCGTGCGTTGAGGCCAGGGGAAGAGCCGATATGTCGCGGTACCCGTAGATTAGAGTGATCTCTTTCATTACAGCTCGAAGATGATTGTCAGAAGCGAAAATACCACCTTGGGCAGCGAGGTCCAGCACTGCCTTAATAACATTAGGAATAGCACCTGCTTCACGATCGAAAATAGAGTTCAATCTGTCTTCGCGGCTAAGGACTTCTCTCGAGTAACGGAAAGGATCGAAACCATCGCGAGTCTCCGGCGTTGGAAGTTCGTAAGTTAAATTTGTAACCCACCAAAGCCGTGCAATTCCGTGGCGTATTAATCGACCACGTGATGGTTTTCCCATAATCCAACGGCTACGGACCCTTTTTTTCCAAGTGCGGAGTCCTTGAATGGACCAGCGTTCTTCCATGTAGTCTCGATAGGTAGTGAACGCCAACGTGGTCCACAGACGTTCGTCGGCTGCATTAGCCAAATCAAGAGCGCCCAAAAACTCGTACACTAGAGGCCCGTTATCTTGGTCGGCACCTGCTGAAGCGCCCGTACTTAGCGGCTGAGCGGTTCCGAGCGATAGTGGAAGCGCAAGAAGGTAACTTGCATCAGCAAAAAGGGCAGCTGCATGGCTAAGAAAATCCTCAGGCGTCTCTGCGACCTCGAGTGCTTCCTTTAGTTCAGACAAGCCTTGTGAACTGATGATGGTAGCCGTCGCGTTAGTCATTGTCTGCTTCTTCCTCCAATGAAACTTCATTTAGGGAACGGTCGATGGGATGATCGAGAATCCTCTGCGCAACCTCAAGGACAGGGAGGCTCTCATCCTCGGGCATGAGACGCTTAACAGTCTGATACCACGCGAAATCTGTCAGATCATCACCAGCATCCGGATCGCTATCGTGTAAACGTATAAAGTTAATAGTCTCCATTAGGGCTGGTAGTACGACTAGACCGATTTGGAGATCTTGCCGTTCTCGAAGCATTCCCAGTTTTTCCAGTAGCTTTGGTGGAAAATTCACCATCACATAGTCCTCGTTCATAAAATTTACATCTATACCCCGTTTCATCGTGTTCTTTGCATTGAACTGAAAACAAGACCCAATGGGAGGGGATAGTGGATCGTAAAGTTTATCTGCGGCAAATTCTGTGAAGCCTGCATCAGCCAGCACATCACCGGCAAGCAAATTGAAGGATGCTGACCCGTAATCGAGATGTTGGGTGTCTAGTCTATAGTTGTTGATATTCTGAGTTGCGACGACTTTAAATTCGATGCGAACTTTGCCGCGAATACTTTCTTGATCGATCCAACCCACAAAGGTCGTCCCATCGGCGTGATGAAATGCAGCCTCAGCGTTAAGCAGGCCCAAGGCAATGGTGGAACTGCAACTCCAGCGAAAACTGTAGGAAGCCTTTCCCTCGGTGATCAGCTGGCGAATGTAAGGTTCTGTAAGTCGAACTCTAAATTTGATTTCGACATCGTTTACGCCGGGAGTAACTGATACCGTCGCTATCTCGAACTTTGCATCTACATCATCGGAGTCATCGAGAACTGGATGAGGATAAGAACCTCTGGCTGAGCTTGTCATTTGATTCCTAAGCGGTAACGGTTGTTGGAAGAGAGTCGCAAGCGATAGTGGGTTGTGGACCCTGCGCTCAGTTCGACATTAACTAGATTGTTTCCTTTGAACGCGACAGGAGTACGCGTATTGTTTTCGACACGGTAAACATCAGTTATGGGAATGAGATAATCTGTTTCAGCGCTCCCCTGCGGCCCCAATGCCACGAGGGTTAAATCACCTGAGATGTCTTCCGATGCTGAAAGGGAAATGATGATTTCTCCAGTTTTTGCGTCGGACCAGCTGCGGAAAGAAACATCCCCGGCCGAGATCTTGCCGCCACCAGGCCCTTCCGACCCGCTATCGGGCAGGTAACCTCCCTGCGAGTGCCGATTACCTCCTCCACCTCGGTCTTTGCCGCGGACAATCTCCTCATTGCCGTCGCCATCTGCATCTCTTCTCATCTGTACCTTCACAGATTTACCAAGTCGAACTTCGGTTGTTTGAGTCTTGTTTTCTCGTCCCTGGATTCTGCTTGATTCGATCATGGACCCAACACCTTGACCAAGTGTTGTTCCTCGACTGTGCGAGTGAATATCTCTATTGGAGATCAGATCGTCGGGTAAGAACTTTGACAGACCCTTAATTTCTATTTGGTCTCCGATTTGCTGTTTAATCCTGCTCTTGAGTCCTTCTAGAACGAATTTTTTCAAAGTCCTGATGACTCGTTGGCCACCTTCAGCTCTTCCCGGATCCCATTTGTGGTGTTGCGGCGGCTCGAGCTGCCTTAGGAAGGTATTTCCTGCTTCGTCTGAACATTCGAGTACGGCCGCATACTTCACTTGCACTGAAGTGTGGCGAAAAGTATCGATTCTCATCAGAGGCCTGCGAACAGTAATCGTGTGGAGTGGTCGGCTTAGGTTGTCGTCGATGTTGATGTACAAACGAATTTCACCTAGGTCTGGATCATGCCCAATAATAGGTTCTGGGTCTTTGGCAGCCATGTAGTAAGCGTTCGATTCTTCGTCCTCTTTGGTCGCACCTGCAAGAGTTGAAGCGTCCAACCTCCAGCTGTCATGCTCAGTTTTCCCGGTGACTATCAATTGTCCGCGGTCAATTGCCAGAAAAAAGTTTCGCATGGCTTCTATTTTGATACGCTCAAGTCCAGCGTCTTCTTCTGCATTTCGGTATCCAAGGATGTAAATATCGGTTCCAGGTGTGGTGCGTTTCTCGAATGGTCCGAGGGGGCTGGGGTTCCGGAAGTAGTGAAAGTCATCGGAATCCAGCTCAGTGAAGAAACCATCACCCGAGCGCCACACATTGTCGCTGAACTTATGTGTTGCCAAGCAACTATAGCCTGCGAAAACAACGTCAGAACCAAGTGGTGTCAGTGTGGTGTAGAGCACTGTATTCATATTTGAAGCCATCGGACCGACTGCAGAACCAATTCCGAATGATCCACCTCTTTGCCCGTCATCCGCTGAAACTCCGGCTCCTCGTGTAAGGGCACTAAGAGGCGACTTTGGGTCATTGATCGACTCGGAGCCACCTAGGCCGGAAGTTCCATAGTCACTGATACGCAAGACGGGGATCGTTTCCTGCAGGGCCGTTTTTCGCGCGAGTTCCATGCTCGCGTGTCCTTGAGATCCTAAAGTCTCCTTAGCGACAACATCCAAATGTTCTCGTAGCTCAGATATCCCCGGGATATCAGCAGTACGCATCTGCGCCAGTTCAAACTCGAGGATAACGGGCCCCTCGCCGGCGCAGGCGTCGATCGAGTTTTGCCCGGTTTCTCGAACTAGGGAAGCCTCCGCGCGAGAACCCTCGAAAAACTGTTCCGCGGGAGAAATCGCTCCCTGAGTTGCTGTCAGGCCGGCACGATCGAAATAAAACCCATAACCGTCGTACTTCATCTAAAGGAAACCTTTCTCGTTGAAGGTGACTGTGGATCAAAAAGGGCTTTGACAGCTTCAAGCTCCGCCTCAATGGGGCGAAACAAAGCTGCTACTTCTTCCGGCGTGTACTCGTAATTTTTGCGACTTGCGAGGTTGCCGAGCAGCGAAATCTCTCGGATCAGACGGTCTCCGCGCGTCTTCGCTAATCTGCGAAACCTGTCGTTCCGCGATTCTTGTGTCATTTTTCTCCCCAGGAGCGCTTCTATACCTCGACTATATTCCATGAATGTAGGTTACGCCACCGTCTTAAGAAACTTTTTTGTGACGAGATCTACTGGTCTCACACGACTTCAGTAGCCTAGGAGCAGCGGTTTCCGTGGACGCGCCTTTGCCGCCAGGCTCACGGCTGCTCTCCTCTTGCGCACTTGCGTGACGAGAGGGACTCTAAAGCCTGGGGCGCTTTGGCGGGAGTGTCGATTCTGAAGCAAATGAGCGGGAGCGTTCGCGCAGCAGAAGAAGGCGGGCGCGAGTATGCGATGAAGCGGTTAGGGCCCTGCAACTTTAAGAGATGTTTGCCGGTCCTATGACTCGCACCTGCGATTCGGCTATTGTTACCGGGCAGAGGAAGCATTCTCCTTCACGTGCCGGTGCAAGCTCTGCCGGACCTGACTGAAATCAGCATGCGCCCGACGTTCCTTCGTGCAGACCACCGACCAACTGCCGTACCGTGCTCGAATCACTACACGGCTTTCGCAGAAGCTTGTTCAGGAGATGAGCAGTGAACTTCAAGGATATGCCGCCGCTGACGAATACCTATTTGCAGCCGCGGACGGCGCAACTTGTCTACCGGCAGCGGCAGGGAAGCCATAGCCATTCGGTGGCCATCCAAGGTATCGGTTTTGCCTACGCCGCGGTTCTGCTTCTTGTTCACGGTCGCGCTTCAGAGATGGGGGATCCGTGGTCGGCAATGGTGCCAGCACGAATCGCTCCGTATGTGGCAGCTCTTTCAACGCCCCAAAGGGTGTATGCGTTACCGTCGGTGCGTCGAGCAGCCCAGTTAATTGCCCTGTTGATCCCACTACTGCTTACTGGAAACGATTGGGCATGAAGCAAAGCGCCGTTGCCGGAGTCAGTAATGACGTATAAATGATTGTGTGGGTGAGTGCAGACACCCAGGACAAACGGATGAGAATGAGCGACGATCGACATGGCGGCCACCGTACTTTCCTTTCCGGGGTTCCGTGGTCGGCCGTGAACGGCCGGCACCAGTCCGGGTAAGGGTCATCACAGAACAGAACGGTGATGAGTCACGCCCCAGCGGGGTGGGCATTCTTCTGATAAAGCTAGCGTGATGGGCCGGATTGCTCCCGGCCGACCCATCCCAGGTAGATGGACAAGTCCAAAGCACGACGCTGTGGCAGGTCAGATATTGTTTGAGTCACATCCAGGGGTGGGATGGCAGGTTCTTATCCTGCCCGCTAGTCCCAGGCCAGCTACCTCAAGACTCACAGATATTGTTGTGCACGGCCGGTGACACCCGCGCTGAGCATATTGCACTACGCTTAACTTTCGAGAGCTGGTTGACTCTGTAGTTAGAAAAGCGATTACAGTACAGAATTTCGCGTTTCAGAGGGATTGAGTCCTGCTGCGCTGTTTTCAGCTAATCGAACTCGAGTAGACGTACACGAGGAAGCTTCGCCCGTGGGTGTAGCCCGAGCAGGCAACTGCGACGCGAGGGACACTTCAAAGTATTCCGAATCGCAGTACGTCTCGATGGCGCACTTGTTGCGCGTACGTTCATCTGGATGGACCTCATCGATATAAGATTCCTCAGCACGATTAATAGCTAAGCAGATCTCTCGCCCGATCATCTGAGCTAGCAAAGGTGGGACAGCGTTGCCGACCTGTGTGAATTGTTGAGTTCGACTTCCTAGAAAAACGTAGTCGTCAGGGAAAGTTTGAAGACGGGCGGCTTCGCGAACCGTTAAGCTGCGCATCTGCGACGGGTCCGGATGAATATAATAATGCCCGTCTTTGGCTATATGAGAAACTATCGTCGTGGCAGGAGAATTTTCGACTTGGACTCGAAATCGATCGGCAAATGGTACGACTTTAGAGTCTATGTTCTTATGAGCGGGCCAATGTCTATCATCAAGATCTTTGATTTTAAGGCTTTTGCCTGCAATTTTAGATTTTGCGCTTAGTACGCCGTAACGTACAAGATCTGTTAACATATGGGCTCGGGATTCATGGTTCCATGTTACCCGATATGCAGAATCTTCTGGTCGGACAAAATTGAAGTATTTAGTGACAGAAGGGTTGTCGGAAATAGGGCGCTTCGTCGGGCTTGCAGTAGAATGTGTTGTTAAGTTTTTATAATAACATATTTTGCTCGAATCGTCATCTAAATATTCGTCGACGACATTTAGCGTTTGTTTCCATAAAAGCCCAAACGGGTCGTTTTCTCTGGATACTCGTGAGCGAAGCGGTGGCAGGTCGCTTATAGCTTCGCCGACTGTAAGTTGAGGTGCTGGTGAGAGCACCCCGGGGGAAGGGATCCCTGAGCCTTTAAGGATACCCACGATGATGATGCGGTGGCGCTTTTGGGGTATCCCGTAATCCTCCGCGCGGATGAGGTAATCCTCTGGGGTGAACGAGTCATCTTTTTGAACGACCATCGAATGCAATGTGTATTCCAGGTCGGTAGTCGGGTGCTGGAGGTCCTTGCAGATTAGATCAAACATTCTTACGCCTCTGTTGACGGAAGAAAGAAGTCCTTTGACATTTTCCATGACAAACACAGTCGGCCGGTGCTCTTGAATAATGTGCAGATACTCCCGGTATAGGAAATGCTTGTGATCATCTTCGAAGGTCTCATCGTGAGTTCTTCTAGAGCGACCCGCCAGAGAATAGGCTTGGCAGGGCGGGCCGCCAATGAGGACCCAAGGCTCCGTGCGTTTCCCTAGCGCTTCACTTATGATTTTGTCCGATCTAGTTCTTGTTTCTGGGCTAAGTTCTAGCTCGTGGACTTCTCGGCATGCATGCTGGTATGAGGCAGAGAACGGGGTGGCCCTTATTAATACTTCAAAAGTGATCTGTTTATTTAGATAGTCGTCTAGAGCCTGCTGTGCTTCACTGCACCCGAAACGTCTCGCGTGTCGGAATGCACTGCGAAGCCGCAAGGTTTGGACGGCAGAAGATTCCATTTCAAAAGAGGCAACGGTTTCAAAGACAAGGGTGCCGTTGTCATCTTTGACGCTGGAGAACCCCTCGTTGAGGCCTCCAGGTCCCGCGAAGACATCGATGACAGGAATCATTTCCAACTACTACTTCCGTTCTTGTGATGGCTCCAGGCTACCAAGTATTCCCGACAATATAGATGTGCAGGTCTTTTAAGGAGCCCGCAGTCCTTCCCCGGCCTCATTGCTCTAGTGCACTTTCTCGAGTCGATGCTGCGGCGGAGAACAGTACTAGTAAATTGTAGTTGTTTTCGCAGGATGTCCTTTTGTGCGTACTCCCCGACTCTAGGCGTGGATAGAGCTATGCTTCTGAGACACCCTTCAAATGGCACGCCATATTGGAGCCTTGATCTGTATGTCCTTCCCGAACAGCCCGCCGGGTCCTCGAGGAACGGGGAGGGCCGAGGAATGATGAAACTCTATCGATAACTTCGCTCATATCGGTAAGTTCGCACTCCCAGATCACCATGTATTGCCACCCGATTTCGTAGAGTAACTCGATCGCTTTGTGGTCACGCTCTCTTGTTGCTTCGAGTTTGTTCGACCAGAAGAGTGAGTTTGAAGTTGGGCGTCGAAGTCCGACTCTGCATTCGTGGCCGTGCCAGAAGCAGCCGTGGACAAACAGGACTTGCTTCTTTGCGGTGAAGACGATATCAGGCTGTCCCGGCAGCCTCCCGCCTCGAAATTTGACAGACGAATGAAGCGTTTTAAGCTGACGAAGCGCGCCCAATCCGATCTCTCCATGCAGTCGAAAGCGGTAGCCCTTAGCGAATAGAGCGCTGCGCAACAAGAGCTCTGGTTTTGTGTTCCTCCCTTTGATCTGCGACATATTGTATGATCGCCGAGCTCTGCTTAGAGAATCCATCCGGGTCTCCTGTTCAAGATACAAAGCAGTCGTTTTTGCTTCCCTTTACGTTAGGAAATTTCCATGGGCGAGGAAGGGCATTTCAGGGTAGCAAAAATTCGATGACGAGGCTGCTCGGCAGTTATGTCTCATGCTTATGGGTCGACTTACTAGGAGCTTCTCATGGGGAGGCGTGTTCTTCTCCAAATGCGATAACCCCAGCTGTGGGCTTGCTCGCTTTCTTCTCTAAATGTAGAAAACGGAGTACGGTGTCTAATACGACAGCGACGCAGTACAGAATCTGCGCCCATCCTCCGGCTCCTAAGGAGTTAAGAATGAAGGCCGCGCGCTACTACGACCGCAAGGATATCCGCATCGAGGATATCGATGAACCGAGGCTGCAACCGGGGACTGTAGCCATTGATGTTGCATGGTGCGGCATCTGCGGTACCGACCTGCATGAGTACCTCGAAGGACCGATTTTCGTTCCTCCCGCAGGACATCCGCATCCGATTTCCGGCGAATCCGCTCCAGTCACCCTGGGCCACGAGTTCTCGGGAACGATTGCCGCTCTGGGCGAAGGGGTCACGGACCTCGAAGTGGGACAGAATGTGGTTGTTGAGCCCTACATCATCGGTGACGATGTAGATACCAGTGAGGGCCAGCCCTACCAGCTGTCCGAGAACATGAATTTCATTGGCTTGGGTGGCCGCGGTGGTGGTCTGGCAGAGAAGATCGTGGTGGAACGCCGCTGGGTACACCCAGTCGGTGACATTCCGCTGGATCAAGCAGCCTTGATCGAGCCGCTCTCTGTGGGACATCACGCGTTCGTTCGTTCAGGTGCAAAGGCGGGACAGGTCGCTATCGTTGGCGGTGCAGGTCCGATCGGTCTGCTGACCGCCGCAGTGCTGAAGGCCGAAGGCTTGACCGTATACATTTCCGAGCTCTCCGAAGCCCGTAAGGCCAAGGCTCGGGAAACCGGCGTTGCCGATGAGATCTTTGATCCCCGCGAGGTGGATGTTGCGGAAGAGATCCGTGAACTGACCGGCGGTAAGGGTGCTGACGTCGGTTTCGAGTGCTCCTCGGTGCCAGTGGTGCTGGACATGCTGATCGACGCCGTGCGGCCAGCCGGCGTGATTGTGAACGTCTCGATCTGGGGTCGCAAGCCCGAGGTCGATATGCCGAACCTGGTGCTGAAGGAAATCGATCTACGCGGAACCATTGGTTACGCCAACGATCACCCGGACACCATCGAGTTGGTCTCCAGCGGCAAGCTTGATCTGGCTCCGTTCATTACCGGACGCATTGGCCTGGACGAGCTGGTCTCCGAAGGCTTTGACCAGCTCATCAACAACAATGAGCATCACGTGAAGATCATTGTGAACCCCCGGGCCTAGTCCCTACCGGGCAACTAAGCCGGCCTTTTAGAGAGGCGCGGAAGCAAGAACTCCTTGCTTCCGCGCCTCTTATGCACTTACACGGTCTTTCAAATGACCGGCTCTGCAACGCTAATCCGGCAGCTCAACGACAATCCGCAGACCGCCAGAAGTACGCGCCGTCAATGAGAACGAACCGTGGTGGGCTTTGACAATGCTGGCGGCGATCGCCAGTCCCAGGCCGACACCGGCCTCGTCGTCTGATCGTGCGCGCTTGGCGCTACGCTGGAATGGCTCTGTCAGTGTGTTCACCAGCTCGGGCGGCAGGTGCTCGCCCGTATTCTCCACCGTCAAAATGCCCCTTCCTGCCGCGTTTCCAGTGGTGATCCACACCGTTCCGTTCTCAGGCAGATTGTGCACAATTGCGTTGTGAATCAGGTTGATGATCAGCTGTTGCAGCAGCGGGGGAGAGCCGTGGGCGATCGCAACCTCACTGGCGACTTCCAAACCAACGACGCGTTTTTCTGCCAGGGGCAGCAGGGTTTCCGTGGCTTCTTCGACCAGCAACGACAGGTCGACTATTTCTGGGGTAAAGGACTTCTGTCCGGCTCGGGTCAGCCACAGCAACGACTCGGTCAGTTCGATGGCCCGCTTGTTGACTGTCCCCAACCGCTGGAGGAGCTCACCGGTGTCTATGTCCGTCTCTTTGCCGGCGACATCCAACAGTGTTTGGGTGATGGCCAATGGGGTGCGCAATTCGTGGGACGCATTGGCGGCGAATCGTTGCTGCTCCGCGACGTGTGCTTCCACTTCCTCCAGCATGGTGTCGAAGGCTTCAGCAAGCTCCCCGAATTCATCGTTGCGACCAGGGAGGTGAATCCGACGGGCGAGGTCACCCTCGGCCACGGCGCGGGTGGTTTGCGTGATGCGATCCAAGGGGGCAAGCATTCGACCGGCGAGGAACCAGCCTCCAATGAGCCCAAAACCCAGCAGGAAGAGCAGCACGCCGGTGGCCGCGGGTCCAAAGGCATCAAGTAGATCCGAGCGGTTCGGGACGAAACCTCTAGCGCTGTCGATGTTCCCCTCGGGAACATAACGCAGCAGGAAAACCCAGACGGCGGTGAGCAGCAGCGCGCCAGCCAACATCAGAAAACCGACGTAGCTTAAAGTGAGCTTCAGTCGCACGCTCAGCCCTTTTGGCTTATTCACTGTCCAACACCATAGGTACTTCACTGTCCGGGGCTTCGATGCAATATCCGACCCCTGGAACTGGTGCGATCACCCACGGTTCGCCCAGACGTTTCCGCAAGGCTGAGACCGTAATGCGCACCGCATTGGTGAAGGGATCGGCATTCTCATCCCATGCTCGTTCCAGCAGCTCCTCCGCGCTGACCACTCCGCCTTCTGCTCCCATGAGGACTTCCAATACCGCGAACTGCTTGCGTGTTAAAGCCACATAGCGGCCTTCTCGGTAGACCTCGCGGCGAAAGGGATCCAGCCTTACTCCAGCTATTTCGCGGACCGGAGGGCGGTGATGAGCCCGGCGCCGACTCAATGCCCGCAGGCGCATCGCCAGTTCCTGGAGCTCAAATGGCTTCGTCAGGTAGTCATCCGCGCCCAATTCAAAACCTGAGGCCTTCTCATCGAGCCGGTCGGCGGCGGTCAGCATCAGGATCGGCAAACCGGTACCGGAGGCCACGATGGAACGGGCCACTTCATCGCCGGAGGGGCCGGGAATGTCACGGTCGAGGATGGCGATCTTGTAGGCATTGATCTCCAAAAGTTCCAAGGCCGTATCACCGTCCCCGGCGATATCTGCAGCGATGGCTTCCAAGCGCAATCCGTCCCGGATCGCCTCCGCCATCAGGAGTTCGTCCTCGACGATCAGTACACGCATAGCCCCAATCGTACGAGCCGGAACATATCGCGGGCATATCAAAATTTCGATACGGCCCGGCAACAGGACGCCGCCTTGACTGGTTTCATGAGAAAAATGCGACTGGCCAAGCACCGCAAGAAATCCCTCCTGACCAAAATCATCCTGGTGCTTCTGGCGCTGCTTACCACCCTGTGGGTGCTTGCCCTGGCCCTAACGCTCGGAACCCGCAGTGACTGGAGTCCCTCATCCATGGCGGCAACCGTGACTTCGGTGGTCCAGGGAGGACAAGAGCCAAGGGCAGGTGCGTTAGGGGTGGCTGGTGGGGATGTGCCTTCAGGAACCACCCTGAAGTCCCAGGTACCAGCCGTGCACTACTTGAGTCCGGACCTGCGCGAGGCGATGAATGAGGCAGAATCCGACGCCGCCAAGGATGACATCAAGTTCATCGTCAACAGTGGCTGGCGCTCGGAAGCATTTCAGCAGCAACTGCTGGCCGAAGCGGTAGACCGGTATGGGTCGAAGCGTGAAGCCGCCCGGTGGGTTGCAACTGCGCAGACTTCACCGCATGTTTCCGGCAATGCGATAGACATCGGATCCTATGACGCGCGGGCGTGGCTAGGCCAGCATGGTCGCTACTACGGACTGTGCACGGTGTACGAAAATGAGCCGTGGCACTTTGAGCTGCGCCCGGAAGCGGTCAGCCAGGGCTGCCCCGCCCCGTACACGGATCCGACAGAAGACCCTCGGCTGCAGCGCTAGAAACACGAATTAGGTGACAAGTGGACCGTTCCTTCGATAATGAACAATCCACAGTGAGCAATCGCGGCCTACGCGGACGCCAAACCGTCGGACCGGACGCATAGGATGATTCCCAGGTTCACGAGCTGCAGCGATAAGTACCTGGCTTGCTGCACGGCAACCCTCCTCAACCGAGCGGGGTGCCCCAGGGGAAGAACCGGTCCGCGGCACCAGCCGCCGGGCAAGTCGGTGGATGCCGCGGCGGAGATAAATCCTCCGTCGCCGGGTCCTCCCATGCGAGGGGAACAACAATTGTCTGAAAACGAACGCAGCCAGCACGAGAACTTCAACAAGGAACATGCGCAGGACTTCGAGGCCTGGCGCCGGGAGCTTTACGGTGATGATGTTGTTGGCACGGAATCGGCCGCGAAGATCTATCAGGCCATGAGACTGCGTGCCGACGGCCGGGCCGAGCTGGTT
The DNA here is from genome assembly GCF_059728615.1 of Glutamicibacter sp. St.4D3. Lineage (NCBI taxonomy): Bacteria > Bacillati > Actinomycetota > Actinomycetes > Micrococcales > Micrococcaceae > Glutamicibacter > Glutamicibacter sp. St.4D3. The sequence goes on along the minus strand of NZ_AP039380.1, from coordinate 3,132,783 downwards.
CGGGGAGGCCCGCTAGAGATTCCGGTCGACAAGTACGGTCTGCCGGCAGGCATCAAGGGAAATGAACCAACGGTAAGGGAACAACTGGACCTGCGGTGGGATGCCGCACTGTTGGAAAACCCGTACGCTCCACCGTACCTCCCGCGTCCGAAGGGAAATTGGCGCATCGTCAAGAGCCAACGGTCCGCAATGCTGCTGGATGGCGAACTGTACCGCGGGCATGACACGGAACGGTACATCCACAAGTGGATGCGCGCCGGGTTTACCCCGGAACTGTACTGTCTATTGCACGCGAAGCTTGAAAGCGTCGTGGAGCGCTGCCGGAGCAAGGCGAAGTGGGCAGGGCGTGAGGATTGGTTCGAGGGCCGGTTGGCCGAACTGAATCTTTCCAGCGGGAGCCTCGGAGCGAACGGTGCGAACCTCAACCCCGAGCACTGGCAGGACCTGCCGGGCCTGCTGGTCCGCCTGCCGATCTCGGTAGCGGTGGAGAAGATCCTCCTGCTGGGTATGTAGACCGGGACAGGGGGGAGGCCTGCTACGACGAGCGACGGCGCGTTCGACGCGCAACGCTGGCAATTGGCTAAGGGGCCTTCTTTCTTCTTCAGGGGAGCGGCAAGCTGAGGACGACCGTGGCCATTATGGTCACGGTCGTTGGCTCCATCCGCAGAGAGGCAAGAACAATGTCAGGCAAAGATGTGCTGTCATCAGACGAAATTCAGGCACGGCTCTCACAATTGCCGCACTGGCGCTACGGGCTGGGGTCCTTGCGGACCGCTTTCAAGTGCCCGAGCTCGGCCGCCGCGATTCAGCTCGTGTCGGCGATTGGCGCGCTGGCCGAGGAAGCCGGACATCATCCGGACGTGGACTGGCGTTATGACACGGTGTTCGTCAACCTGGTGTCCCATGATGTCGGCGGAGTAACGTCACGGGACTTCACCCTGGCCACCCAGATCTCCGATCAGGCCGAAAACTTTGGTGCCCAAGTGGACCTGGGCCTGGTCCGGACGGTGGAAATCGCCATCGATACCGAAAACCCGCAACAGATCTCCAAGATCTGGCAGGCGGCCCTGGGCTATGAACAGGCGGCGGACGGTGCGCTGACCGACCCGCATGGCCGTGGCCCGGCCATCTGGTTCCAGGAGACCCAGACGCCGAACCAGAACCGATTCCACGTTGATGTAACGGTGCCCCACAGCCACAGTGGCGACCTGCTGGAAACCTTGAAAACCACCGACGCGGAGTTCGACTACGAGTACGCGCCAAGTTGGGTGATTGTCACGGACAAGCAGGGCAACCGGCTGTGCATTTGCACCGAGGCCGAGTCCGGCCGCGAATAGTCCGTTGCGTGGTGCAGCGTCGCTGCATCTGCGTGGCACGAAGATGAAATGGTGATGTCGACGGGAACGGTACTCGGCTGAACCAGCAGTGCAGGACCTACCGGGCGCGACTGCTGCCCGACCCAATATTGGCCGATGGTAGGAGCGACCATGGCTTTCTTTCGCAGGCGTACATCAGGCAGCAGGAAAACACGGGTGGAGTCCTCCCCGCTGGATGAACAGGCGTGGGCCTCGGTTGAGCGCCCCGCGGTGACTTTCCAGGGATTGTGGACCGACCCGCTGGGCAGGCTCGGCACCCGGTGCCTGCAGCTGCTGATCATCGGCGTGATTGCGGGCCTGGTGGTCCTGGGGATGCTGCGGCTGACCCTGATCGTGATTCCCACCCTCATCGCCGTGATCCTCTCCTGCGCCTTGTGGCCGTTGGTGATTCGGCTGCGCCGGGTCATGTCCCCGCTCTTGGCCGCGTGGACCGTCTTCCTCGGCGCGCTGCTGATCCTGGGAGGCATCGGCACCGGGCTGGTGTTCTCGGTCATCAACCAGTGGCCCACCCTGGTCGAGCAGGCCGTGGAGGGGTTCAACCAGCTGAACTCCACGGTCCAAAACGTGGTGGGCGGGCTGCCGTTCAGGATTGACGGGCAGCAGCTGGATGACGCGGTGCAACGGGTGACCGCGTTCATCACGAGCTCCGAATTCGGGACCGGGGCGCTGCACACCCTCACCGCCGCCGGCAGCCTGGTCACCGGAACGATCCTGCTGCTGGTCATCCTGTTCTTCTTCCTCAAGGACGGTGACAAGATTTGGGCGTTCTTTGTCTCCTGGACGCCCGCCCACTTCCGGCACACCTGGATTCTCTCCGGGGACCGGGCGCTGCACACCTTTGGCGGCTATATTCGCGGCACCGCGATCGTGGCCGCCGTGGACACCGCAGGCATCACCCTCACCCTGCTGATTTTGCAGATACCGCTGGCGCTGCCGCTGGGGGTGGTTGTCTTCCTCGGCTCCTTCATCCCGCTGGTCGGCGCGACCGTGGTGGGGGTGCTGGCAACCCTGGTGGCGCTGGTGACCAACGGTCCGGTCAGCGCGCTGATCGTGCTGGCCGCGGTGATCCTGGTGAACCAGCTGGAGGGCCACTTCCTGCAGCCGGTGGTCATGGCGCACACCCTGAGCCTGCATCCCCTGGTGGTGTTGATGGCCTTGACCGCCGGAACCGTGCTGGGCGGAATCGTCGGTGCGGTGGTGGCCGTGCCGTTGACCGCGGCGGGGTGGCGGGTGGTGAAGGTGTGGACCGGCAGGGAAACCAGCGATCCGGTGCCCCAGGCCCGTGAAGACATTGAACATGTGGAGGAACTGCAGGAAGAGGAAACGAACGCTGCCGAACAGGAGAAGCAGGAAGCGGCCGAACTTGCCGAGCAGGCCGAGGAGCTGAGCGGGGAACAGCAGCCTGAGCGCGCCGAAGGCCGGGACTGACCTGTTTTATTTGCGGGACCAAAAAGCAACATGAGCGTCCGCCGAAGGCCCGGAAACGGCACTGAGCGGTCCTGCTGCCCGTGGTTACACTGGCAGCAGGACCGCTCAGTGCCAACCCTGGAAAGGACCACGGACACGATGACACTCAACATCGACAAGCTGCTGGAAGACCCGGTGGTCGAAGCCATGTCGCAGGGCAAGGAGACACTGTGGTTCCGCCAGAGCCTCACCCCGACCGCGCAGGCCCTTGACTCCAGCGGACTGGACGCCGATCTGATCGAGGACGCCCGACAGCGGTTTGAGCGCTTTGCCCCCTGGTTCGTGCGCCAATTCCCGGAAACCTCGATCAGCTACGGCATTATCGAATCCCCGGTGCACGGACTGCACCACCTGCAGGCCGAGCTGGATGACCGGCTGGGAAGCCAGCTGCCGGGCAAGTTGTGGATGAAGCGGGACGACATGCTGCCGGTGGCCGGTTCGATCAAGGCCCGCGGCGGGATCCACGAGGTGCTGCAGGTGGCCGAACGGATCGCGGTGGATGCCGGGGTGCTCAAACCCACGGACAACTACGCACGGTTCGCCGACGCGGACGTGCGTCAAGTGCTCGGGGATCACGGAATCATGGTCGGCTCCACCGGAAACCTGGGTCTTTCCATCGGGGTGGTGGCCGCCGCGCTGGGGCTGCGCACCACCGTGCACATGTCCGCCGACGCGCGCTCCTGGAAGAAGGAGCTGCTGCGTTCCCGGGGCGTGAGCGTGGTGGAACATCCCGGGGACTTCACCGAGGCGGTGGACGCCGGGCGGGCCGAAGCGGAGGCCGATCCGAGCGTGCACTTTGTGGATGACGAGAACTCGATGGCCCTGTTCGCCGGGTATTCCGCGGCCGCGCACCGGCTGGCCGGTCAGCTCAGGGCCCTGGAGGTGCGGGTCGACCAGGAACATCCCCTGATGGTGTACCTGCCGTGCGGGGTCGGCGGCAGCCCCGGGGGAGTGAGCTTCGGGCTGAAGCACGTATTTGGGGATGCGGTGCGTTGCTTCTTCGCCGAACCCACGCATTCCCCGGCGGTGACGCTGGGGGTTCGGACCGGTCTGCATGAACGGATCAGCGCGTTCGACCTGGGATTGGACGGCAAGACCGCGGCCGACGGCCTGGCGGTGGCGCGTCCCTCCGAGCTGGTGGGCCGGGCGCTCGCCGATGTGGTGGATGGCTATGCGACGGTCACCGACCAGAAGATGCTCGCCCTGACCGCGCTGCTGGCTGACTGCGAGGACATTCGGGTGGAACCCTCGGCCACGGCCGGTCTGCTGCTGCCCTGGCGGGTGGCGGGCGATCCCGATTTCCGTGGAACCAGCGGGCTGAGCGTAACCCAGTGGGCCAACGCCACACACCTGGTGTGGTCCACCGGTGGGGCGATGGTGCCGGAGAAGGAAATGGACGGGTACCTCCTGGAGGGGCACCGGGAGCTGGAGCAGGTCCAGCTGGGCTAGGTTCGGGCGCACCATCCCTGGGATTGCCGGGCAGGGAACGCAAATGCCGCGGGTGGCGAAGGGATTCTTCGCCACCCGCGGCATCGTTGCTCAGGCGCTTCAATTTACTGGAAGCGCGGCCGTGCTACACCCCGAGGGTGTCGCGCAGCCGGGCCACGTGGCCCTGGGCATCCACGCCGTATTCGGCGTGGCTGATGTTCCCCTGGGCATCGACCACGACGGTGGAGCGCAGGGTGCCATCGAAGGTGTTGCCGTTGACGGTCTTTTCACCGTATGAGCCGTAGGCCTTGGCGACCTCGTTGTCCGGGTCGGAGAGCAGCGGGAAGGTCAGGGACTCATCGGCGGCGAACTTGGCAATGTCCTGCGGGCTATCCGGGGAGATGCCCAGCACGCTGTAGCCGGCGCCCTGCAGCGAGTTCAGGTTGTCCCGGAAGTCGCAGGCCTCGGTGGTGCAGCCCGGGGTCGCGGCCTTCGGGTAGAAGTAGACAATGACGGACTTGCCGGCGTAGTCCGAGAGCGAGACGTCCTGACCCTCGCTGTTCTTCAGGGTGAACGCCGGAGCCTGCGCGCCGGTCTGCAGGGGAGTGGAGACTGCAGCCATGGGAAAACCTACTTTCATCTAGCGGGAAATTATTTTCATTCTAGTGATACGTCTCTCCATTTTCTAGGGCAAGTTAACGATGTTGCGTCCGCTTTCCCGGCTGCCCGCGTTCTTCCGGGTGCGGGTCTATTCCCCACACCGGGCGCATCCGGTGGCACACTGGAAGCATCTGACCGCCCGAACACCGTCCTGGCCTGATTCACTGTGAAGCCGAGGAGAGCCATGTCCCCTGACGAAGTGCTGAACACCGAGGAGCTGGAGCGCAACCTGCAGCGCTTGCTCGGCTGGAGCTATGAAGCGGGCACGTTGCGGACCCGGGTTGCCTGTGCCAGCGCGCAGCAGGCGATTGACCTGTTTGCCGAAATCGCCGAACTGGCGCAGCAGGCCGAGCACCACCCCGACGTGGACTGGCGTTATGACAAGCTGCTGATCGCCTTGACCTCCCATGATGTGGGTGGGAAGATCACCGCCCGGGATGTGGCCCTGGCCCAGCAGATCAGCCATGCGGTGCTGGCCGCGCAGGCGGATCTCGGCTAGGGCGTTCGCCCTGCGCTAAGGCGCGTCATTCTGGGCTTTTGCCGCTGTTTTCCCGACGTGATCCGTGAAATGGTGGGGATATATCCGCGTCCCGTGGTGGCCTTGCGGATTCCCCAACGTTGAAGGAGCAGCATGTCGACCTATGCAGTGACCAACCCCGCTACCGGAGTCGTAGAGGCAACCTACCCCACCGCCAGCGACGCCGAGATTCAGCAGGCCATTGGCGCGGCCCACCAGGGCTTCACCACCTGGTCCACCTCCAAGATCTCCGAGCGCGTCGCGCTGCTGGAGCGGGTGGCCGACATCTACGAGGAACGCGCGGAGGAACTGGCCGCGATCATCACCCGCGAGATGGGCAAGCCGGTGCGCCAGGCCCAGGGCGAAATCAGCATTGTCGCCTCCATCTACCGCTACTACGCCAAGAACGGTCCGAAGTTCCTGCAGGACGAGGAGCTTGAGGTCGCCAGCGGCGGCAAGGCGCTGGTGCGCAAGGAAGCGGTCGGTGTGCTGTTGGGCATCATGCCGTGGAACTTCCCCTACTACCAGGTGGCCCGCTTCGCGGCGCCGAACCTGATGAACGGCAACACCATCCTGCTCAAGCACGCCCCGCAGTGCCCGGAATCGGCGCTGGCCATGGAGCAGATCTTCAAGGACGCCGGCGCCCCGGAAGGCGCCTACGTGAACATCTTCGCCACCAATGACCAGGTGGCCGACATCATCGCCGACCGCCGGATCCAGGGGGTTTCGCTGACCGGTTCGGAGCGCGCCGGTGCCGCGGTGGCCGAGATCGCCGGGCGCAACCTGAAGAAGGTGGTGCTGGAACTGGGTGGTTCGGATCCGTTCCTGGTGATGGAGGATGCGGACGTGGCCCGCAGCGCCAAGCTGGGCATGCGCGCCCGCTTCGGCAACACCGGCCAGGCCTGCAATGCCGCCAAGCGCTTCATTGTGGACTCCTCGGTGTACGACGAGTTCTCCAAGGCGCTGGTGGAGCTGGTGTCCGGCATCAAGATGGGTGATCCGAGCGAGGCGGAGAACTTCGTCGGGCCCCTGTCCTCGGCCGCGGCCCGCGACGGGCTGGCCGCCCAGGTGAAGGACGCTGTGGACAAGGGCGCAACGGTGCTGGCTGGCGGCAAGCCGGTGGACGGGGAGGGCGCCTACTTTGAGCCGACCGTGCTGGCCGGGGTCACCGAGGACATGCGTGCCTTCAGCGAGGAATTGTTCGGCCCGGTCGCCGTGCTGTACAAGGTGGACGGTGAGGAGGAGGCCGTGAAGCTGGCCAACAACACCGACTACGGGCTGGGTGCCTCGATCCACACCCAGGACGCCGAGCGGGCCGACCGCATTGCCCGCCAGCTGGAAACTGGCATGGTGGCCATCAACGAGCCCTCTGGCACTGCTGCTGAGCTGCCTTTCGGTGGTGTGAAGCGCTCGGGCATCGGTCGCGAGTTGGGCAAGTACGGCATGGATGAGTTCGTCAACCACAAGCTGGTGAAGATTTCCGGACGCTAGTCCACACCCTCGGTAGCAGGCCGGGGGCAGGTGAGGGTGGCGCACGGTTCTCGTGCGCCACCCTTGGTGGTTAAGCCACTGGCAGTGGGGCTTTGGTGCCGGGCCGCTTACTTCTTCAACGACACCTGGTCCGCAGTCCAGAACGCGGAGTTCGTTCCGGTGTACCGGAAGGAAACCTGGGCTGTGGAGCTAGGCCGGTCATGGCGAGATTGACGACATACTCGAAATTATCGGCTTCAAATGTGTACGGGGTTGCCAGATCCAGCACGTTTCTCAGGAATTTGCATGCGGCCGGGACTGGACCAGGTATAGACATGGCTGCTGCGCGCGACTGGGCAGCCAGGGTAGTTCCACTCGTTCTAACCAGCAGGGCCGGAATGACGTGGCCGTCAAGGAACACGAGGGGTGTTCCGGTTGTTTTCACGTCACAGTTTTGTACACTCTTCGCTACCCAAGAAAAGGTCTCCTGAGCAGATGCTTTAATCTGTTCAGGAGACCTTTTGGTTCCTCTGAGATTCAGGACTTACTCACTTAGGGCCAGAAACGCTACTTCTGAAGGACCGCGGCTGCATCGGCGGCAAAGACATCACGTGCACGCATTTTGCGATGTAGTCCCCAAACTCCTGCCATTGTTACTAAGGCGATAATCCCGTAGAAAGCCGCAACTCCCCATGGACCGAAGGAGCCAAGTATTGCCTGCGCGAGTAGCGGGGTAGACCCGCCGATCAGGGAGGCACATAGGCCGTTCGCTAGGGCAACGCCGGTAAAGCGAACGTTGACAGGGAAGGCTTGAGACAGGAAAGACGAGAGCATCGCGTAGTATGCCGTGCCGCCTAGAATCGAGACCCCCAGTACGAAACCGATGATCAGCGCGTTAGCGCTCATTATGGCCAGGAAGAGCGGAACGATGATTAGCAGGTTCAACACGAGCCCCCAGAGCATGACGGGCACCCCGCCGATGCGTTCGGCGATTTTCGCTGCTATGGGCTGCCAGAGGAACTGCAGAACCGACATGATCAGCAAGATATTCAGAATTACCTGTCGATCCATGCCCATGCCCCCGGCATCGACAGCTGTTGTCGTCCAAGACAGCAGGAACGTGTTGTTGAAAAATGCGATCGCGATACCAAGCACCGAAGCTGCCACGCCCAGCCACACGTATCCGGGAGCCTTCTTGAATACCTCGATAACTGGTACCTTGACCACCTCGTGCTGGGCGCGCGAGGCCGTGAAGTCTGCAGACTCTTCGACTTTCGAACGAATGATCAGCCCTACGATGACCAGCAGGGCGGAGAAGAGGAACGGAACACGCCACCCCCAGGACAGGAAGGCCGCGTCATCGAGCATGCCCACCAGCAGAAACATCACCGTAGCCATGATGGAGCCAGCGGGTGAACCTTGCTGAACCCAGGCCCCTGCCATGCCGCGCTTTTTTTCAGAAGCAGATTCGGTAGCCATCAAAGTGGCTCCGGCCCACTCGCCACCCACAGCAAGTCCCTGCATTGCGCGCAGGATTACCAGGGCAATTGGGGCCACGACGCCGATGCTGGCATAACCTGGCAGCAGGCCAATCAGGGTGGTGGCACCACCCATCAGGAACAGTGTGGCAACTAGAACGTTCTTTCGTCCAAAACGGTCTCCCAGATGCCCAAAGAGCACGCCTCCTAGAGGGCGAGCCAGGAAACCCACCCAAAAAGTGGCGAAAGAAGCCATGATGCCGGCTCCCGCTGCGATATCCGGGTAGAACACTTTTCCAAAGACTAGGGCCGCGGCCGTTCCGAAAATGAAGAAGTCATACCATTCAATGGCGGTGCCTACGAAGGCGCCGGCTGTGGCACGGGTTTGCCGCTGCTGCGGCGTGAGGGTGCGAGTTTTCATCTGCGTCTTCCTTATGAGGCGTGCGGTCCGAGATCCGTGATCCGCACCATAGTCGTACGTCACTTTCAGTATCCCGTCGCAAACTACATCCCGTCCAAGACCTCTTAGGCCGCGAATACATGCTTTTTTGTTATGCTCAGCAGTTCTCCACAGAGCGACTGTGCCTGCGAAATCCGCTGTGTCTGTGGGGCTAGTTGTATCCTTGCCCTTGAAGTGATCAGGGCGAAACCGTAGGTTGGGAAGCGGTAGCAGGAACAGGCGGAACGGAGCGTGAGGAGACCGATGCCCGCACTGTTGCACGCGTCCTGCTTATCTGTCTTGGAAAGTCTGAAGAAGTCAGCTCGATCAAGCTCGTGACGTTCCAGGTGTGTTGATACCTTCACCGGGGCTTTGGGCGGGTCGGGGGCGTCGTCCACGAAGTGCGTGATGCCCCTTGGATGTTTCCCACCCAAGGGCCGTTACGGTCCCAAGCGAGGACAGCAAAAAGAAGGGGACAGAACTGAGTGCAGCTGCCCCGAGTAGAAATGTTGCAACTCTTGAACATCTCGTTGCAGGAGGACCCGTTAGAGGAACTGCGACGCGTCGTGCTTTTGGTGGAGAGGGCCGAACCGCCTGCTCCAAAGCGGCGCAGGCCAGACCCTGGGAGGGTATCAATTTGAAGCTGTAACCCGAGCTATTGCCGGGGGCTTGCTATGGTAGGGCCGTGAACTATCGCCGCTTGCAGTATTTCCTGAGCACCGTCGACTATGGGACAGTTACCGCAGCCGCCGAAGAACTGCACATTGCCCAACCGGCACTCAGTCGCCAACTCAAAACCCTTGAGCAGGAACTGCAGTTGAAGCTCTTTGAATCGCGGGGCAACCGGCTGGTGCTCACCTCCAGTGGCCGCGCCTTCGTCCCCTTGGCCCGAAAATTGCTCTTGCAAACCAGGGATCTGCAAGAAGCGGTAGCAGTGCTGCGTACCGGGGACGTTGCCAAGTTCGCTTGTGGCTCCACCTCGGCTTCGATCCGCGGTTTCTTGGCACCTTTCATCGCCTCGCTTTCCCCGCGAGACCCGATGATCGTGGTGCGCGAAGTCAGCCACTTCGACTTGGAACAGGCTCTACTGCACGATCTGGATTTCGTGGTTACTCCGCAAGTCCCCAGTGGAGATTTAGCTTCAGAGTCCCTAGGGGTTGTGGCTCTCAAGGCCTCTTGCCCGCCAAGTCACCCATGGGTGTCCGACGGGCGTGTAGAAGTGGATCTTCGGGAGCTGTGCTCGGAGCACCTGATTCTGCCCACGCGCAATAGCGTGAGTCGCCACGTGCTCGATGACGCGCTCAATCGACATGGTGTGCATTTGGCGCAATATACCGAATGCGAGGACGGGTTGGCCATTAGTGCATTAGTGGCCTCCGGCAGAGGAGTGGGAGTCGGTACCGAGCTGCCCTCGTTTGGTAACCGTCGGGTGGCCATCATCGAAAGCAGGGAAGTGCAGCCCTCAGTTCGGCCTACTCTCAACCTGCACCTCGCCTGGCATCGGGGGCACTATGCCGAAGAACGAATCCGCGATATTGCGCGGCGGATGCGGCCGTGGGTTGAGCGCGGTCAACTGGATGCAGGTACAGCACCCGCTTTGGACATGCGAGGAGAATAACTTCTCATGCCATAAAGTTATCGAATAAAGAACTTATATGTATTAGACAGCATACTGGGCTTTTCGGATACTTGAGCTAGATCACTTAGTTCCTAGTTCAGGAGGCCGCATGTTCGACGTGCTTTACACCAACGGGATCATCCACACCCAAGATCCCCAACGTCCGCTTGCTCAAGCGCTAGGAATTCACCACGGGCGAGTCATTAGTCTCGACCATGAACTCGAGCCCAGGCACTTCGCAAAAGTCGTGGATCTCGGTGGGGCAGCGGTGGTCCCCGGCTTTAACGATGCCCACCTTCACCTCACCTTCATTGGGGACGCGCTGACTCAAGTGGACTTGCGCCCGGAGAGTGTAAAGACCATGGAGGAGTTGCTCGCTGCAGTAGATGCTGCGGCCAGCACGGCTAAGCCCGGTGCGTGGGTCATCGGCACAGGCTATGACCAGAACTTCCTCGGCGATGAACACCCCACCGCACGGGCCCTGGACTCTGTTAGCCACGGACATCCGGTCTTTCTCTGGCACGTGTCGCGGCACATGGCTGTAGCGAACACCCGCGCCTTTGAGCTTTCCGGCTATCCAGAGCGCCGTAACGTACCAGTGCCGGACGGCGGAGCGGTGCCCTGCGACGCGCGTGGCCTCGCAGAGGGCCTATTGCAGGAAACCGCGCGGAGTATTGTGCTGGACCATATCCCGGTTAAGTCCATCCAGGACGTCGCTGATCTGGTTGCGGCGGGTTCGCGTGAGATGCTCAAGTTGGGCGTCACCTCAATCACCGAACCGGGAATCGGTGCGCCGGATCACATCGGGCAGAGCTCAGTGGATCTAGCCGGCTATCAAATGGCCCGCGAGCGCGGTCAACTTGGCGTGCGCGCCACTCTGATGCCCTACCTGACCACCCTGCACCCGCTGGACACGGAGTCGTTTAAGGGTCACCAGCGCTACGGGCTCGACCTGGGCATGCGCAGCGGCATGGGCGACGAAGTGCTGCGCATCGGCCCGACTAAAGTCCTCTCCGACGGTTCGCTCATCGGCCGCAGCGCCTTCATGTGCTGCGACTACGCCACGGATGAGGGAAACCGAGGCCTGTTGCAGTTTTCGCAGGAAACACTACGAGAAAAGCTGATCGGAGCACATTTAGCGGGCTGGCAGTTAGCGGTACACGCTATAGGCGACGCCGCCTTGGATGTAGTCATGGACGTCATCGCCCAGGCGCAGGAACTCGCCCCCCGTCCTAATGCGCGCCACCGGATCGAGCATGCGTCCGTGGCCTCAGATGCGCAAATTCAGCGCATGGTTCAGTTAGGACTCATTCCGGTCCCACAGGGCCGCTTCATCCACGAACTAGGTGACGGGGTTGCCGTAGCTATGGGAGCCGAACGACAACCGCTTGCCTACCGGGTGAAGTCCTTCTTGGACGCAGGCCTCGTCATTCCCGGGTCGACCGATGCTCCCGTGGTCAGTGCGGATCCACTCTTGAACATTGCCTCTCTGGTAGAGCGCACGACGTTGGCGGGCGCGCCCTTTACCGATGGCGAGAAGCTCACAGTGGCTCAAGCGGTGCACGCTTACACCGTGGGCAGCGCCCACGCGGTCCACGAAGAGAGCTACAAGGGCAAATTGGTTCCCGGCCATCTGGCCGACTTCGTGGTGCTTTCCCAGGACATTTACGACATCCCCACCGAAGACATAGCTAATACCCGAGTCGAGGCCACGGTAGTGGCAGGAGAACTTGTATATGGAAACCTCTAGCATCATTCCGACCCAACTCGCCTCGTCGGCAGACACCTCGCGGCGCAGTTCGCACGTGGCCCGCCCAACACACGCCGGAGCGGCAATCGTCGAATCCCTTGCGCGTCACGGTGTCAAACGCGTCTTCACGGTTCCAGGAGAGTCTTACCTGGCTGTGCTGGACGGTCTGCACGACGCGAATATCGACAACATAGTAGTGCGCCACGAAGGAGGCGCCGCTTACATGGCCGAGGCTCACGGCAAGTTCACCGGACAGCCCGGGGTCGCCATGGTGACCCGTGGACCCGGTGCGGCCAACGCGTACGTGGCCGTTCACTCCGCTTGGCAGGATGGGACTCCCATGGTGCTGTTCGTGGGTTTGATTCCGGTAGCCGACCGGATGCGCGAGTCGTTCCAGGAATTTGACCCCTATGCCTGGTTCGGCAGTCAGGCCAAGCGCGTTTTCGTTATTGATGAAGCCGAGCGGGCTTCCGAGATCGTGGCCGAGGCCTTTTTCGCGGCAGCGTCAGGTCGTCCGGGCCCGGTGATCGTGGGTCTTCCCGAGGACGTGGTCGCCCATGAGTTCGCCGGTGAATTGCACCAGCCGCTTACCGTGGCCGAGGGCGCTGTCTCAACCGGGGAACTCAAGGAGCTGGCAAGCGCCCTATCCAACGCTCAGAAACCGTTGCTGTTTGTCGGTGGCCAGCGCTGGAGCGCGAAGGCTGCCGCAGGGGTGACGGCTTTTGCGGAGGCAAACAACATTCCGGTGGTACATGATTGGCACGCTGCGGATCGGGTGCCGTTCAATTCCCCAGTGAACATGGGCGAGCTGGGGTACGGGCGCACCGATAAGGCGGCCCAGATGTTCGAAGAAGCTGATGTGTTGGTCGCAATTGGGGCGGTACCCTCCGATGTACCCACCGATGGATTCACCCTGCGTCAGAACCGGCGGGCAGTAAACTATCTTGTAAACATTGACACCTCATTGCGTGGGCGCTCTGGGGCGATAACCCGTCACATTTTGGCCACTCCCGGTGTCTTTGCCGAAGCGCTAGAAGAATTGCGTCTGGAGCGGGAAACTCAATGGGAGCCTTGGCGAGCTGCCGGGCGCGAAGCGCGAGAAGCATACACGAAGCTGCCACAGCGCGAGGAGCTGTCGCCAACCCGCGAGGGTACCGCTCACATGAGCGCGGTGATTGCTGAGCTGGTTCAGCGTCTTCCCGAAGATGTAGTGACTACCATGGGGGCAGGCAACCACTGTGCGTGGCCCATGAGGTACGTGCCAACCAATATTTTCCCGTCCCAGTTAGGTACCCGCAATGGATCCATGGGTTACTCTATTCCTGCGGCGGTAGCTGCCTCCCTGGAGGCTCCGGAGCGCTTGGTGCTGGCGATTTGCGGTGACGGCGAGTTCTTAATGAACGGGCAGGAACTGGCCAGTGCTACCCAACACGGTGCTGCGTTGCTGACTGTAGTAATGGACAACGGACAGTTCGGAACTATTCGCGCACACCAAGAGGGCCACTTCCCGGGCCGCGTTTCGGGAACCCAGTTGCAGAACCCGGACTTTGCGGCGTTGGCTCGCGCTTATGGGGGGCACGGCGAAACTGTGACCAGCGATGCTCAGGCCGCCGAAGCAGTGCAGCGTGCTCTGGATGTGGTGCTCAAAGAACATCGCCCGGCCCTTCTACACGTCATTGTGGATCAGGGCATCTTGTTTCCATAGACCCCACATTACCGGCAAGACGCCATTTTCGAGGAGGAATCCCATGAGCATGTATGCAGTGACCAATCCCGCTACCGGAGTCGTAGAGGCAACCTACCCCACCGCCAGCGACGCCGAGATTCAGCAGGCCATTGGCGCGGCCCACCAGGGCTTCACCACCTGGTCCACCTCCAAGATCTCCGAGCGCGTCGCGCTGCTGGAGCGGGTGGCCGACATCTACGAGGAACGCGCGGAGGAACTGGCCGCGATCATCACCCGCGAGATGGGCAAGCCGGTGCGCCAGGCCCAGGGCGAAATCAGCATTGTCGCCTCCATCTACCGCTACTACGCCAAGAACGGTCCGAAGTTCCTGCAGGACGAGGAGCTTGAGGTCGCCAGCGGCGGCAAGGCGCTGGTGCGCAAGGAAGCGGTCGGTGTGCTGTTGGGCATCATGCCGTGGAACTTCCCCTACTACCAGGTGGCCCGCTTCGCGGCGCCGAACCTGATGAACGGCAACACCATCCTGCTCAAGCACGCCCCGCAGTGCCCGGAATCGGCGCTGGCCATGGAGCAGATCTTCAAGGACGCCGGCGCCCCGGAAGGCGCCTACGTGAACATCTTCGCCACCAATGACCAGGTGGCCGACATCATCGCCGACCGCCGGATCCAGGGGGTTTCGCTGACCGGTTCGGAGCGCGCCGGTGCCGCGGTGGCCGAGATCGCCGGGCGCAACCTGAAGAAGGTCGTGCTGGAACTGGGCGGTTCGGATCCGTTCCTGGTGATGGAGGACGCGGACGTGGCCCGCAGCGCCAAGCTGGGCATGCGCGCCCGCTTCGGCAACACCGGCCAGGCCTGCAACGCCGCCAAGCGCTTCATCGTGGACTCCTCGGTGTACGACGAGTTCTCCAAGGCGCTGGTGGAGCTGGTGTCCGGCATCAAGATGGGTGATCCGAGCGAGGCGGAGAACTTCGTCGGGCCCCTGTCCTCGGCCGCGGCCCGCGACGGGCTGGCCGCCCAGGTGAAGGACGCTGTGGACAAGGGCGCAACGGTGCTGGCTGGCGGCAAGCCGGTGGACGGGGAGGGCGCCTACTTTGAGCCGACCGTGCTGGCCGGGGTCACCCAGGACATGCGTGCCTTCAGCGAGGAATTGTTCGGCCCGGTCGCCGTGCTGTACAAGGTGGACGGTGAGGAGGAGGCCGTGAAGCTGGCCAACAACACCGACTACGGGCTGGGTGCCTCCATCCACACCCAGGACGCCGAGCGGGCTGACCGCATTGCCCGCCAGCTGGAAACTGGCATGGTGGCCATCAACGAGCCCTCTGGCACTGCTGCTGAGCTGCCTTTCGGTGGTGTGAAGCGCTCGGGCATCGGTCGCGAGTTGGGCAAGTACGGCATGGATGAGTTCGTCAATCACAAGCTGGTGAAGATTTCCGGACGCTAGTCCACACCCCCTCGCCGTCAGGCCGGGGACAGGTGAGGGTGGCGCACGATTCTCGTGCGCCACCCTTGGTGGTTAAGCCACCGGCCGTGCGGCTTTGGTGCCGGGCCGCCTACTTCTTCAACGACACCTGGTCCACGGTCCAGAACGCGGAGTTCGTTCCGGTGTACCGGAAGGAAACCTGGGCGCGCTTGGCTTTCCTGGGCACGTCGATGGAGAGCTTCTCCACCCCGTTGAAGTCCTTTTCATAGGACTTCACCAGTACCGGTTCACCATTGTCGAAGCTGATGAACACTTCTGCGCTCTGCGGACCGTCCACCTTGTAGTTCGAGGCAAAGCTCAAGGTTGCCTGCTTGCCGCCCTTGACCTTGTAGCTGGGGCTGATCAGGGTCGAATCGAACTGCCCCTCGGCGTGGGATTTGTCATCCCACTCATCGGAGTCCGCCACCGCGAAGACGTTGCGGTTGTGCACGCTGGTCTCCCGGCCCTGGTTCAGCTCGGCATTGGTCCAGAACTCGTCGGTGGTGAAGGACCAGCCGCGCCATTCACGCACCCCGCCCTTGGGCATGTCCTTGTTCTCAATGCTCCAGCCGCTGGGTGCGGTGTGGGTCCAGCCCTTGGTCTTCGCACCGAGCTTCGACTCGTCCTTCGCCTTCTTCAGGTGCGGACGCAGGGAGTCAAAGTCATCGGGCTTGATGGATTGGATGGCCTGCCCGTCCAGGGCCCAATCGTCCTCGATGCGTACGCCCTGGTGCCTTAGGACGGTGGGGGCGATGTCGGTGAGCTTCACATCATGCCGCGTGCTGCCCGGGGCGTACTTCTTGCCGTTGGCAATCACGAAGGTGGCCCGTTCGCGGATGCTGCTGCCGCCGTGCCCGCCACCGGGGGTGTGGCCGTGGTCCGAGGTGACGATGACCAGCCAGTCCTCCTTGTGCCGGGTGCTGCGCTCATCGATGGCCTGCAGCATGTCCCCGATCTGCTGATCCGCCTTCGCGTGGGCACGGGTGTAGGAGATCGAGTCGCTGCCGTTGCTGTGCCCAGCCCCGTCGATCTCGTCCAGGTGCACAAAGGTGCTGTCCGGGTTCCCGTTCTTCAGGTAGTTGACCACCGTGGAGGTGGTGCCGGCGTCATTGCCTCCGGCGAGCAGCAGGTCCGCACCCTGGGCGAAGACCTGCTGGGGGGTCGGTCCCCAGGTGCCCACCACCAGGGTGGAGCTTTGGGCCCGGGCCGCCTCCAGGCGGGTGAGGTAATCGGGGTATTGATCGTAGTTGGGGTTGGAGAAGGAGTTGTCCGGCACCTGGTGCTTGTCCGGCCATACGCCGGTGGCAATGGTGGACCAGCCGGCCCCGGAGACGGTGGGCGCCATGGGGTTGGCGTAGAGGTTGGAGTTGGCGACCATGCCCTCGGCCTTCAGCTTGGCCAGGTTCGGGGTGTTGCGCTTGTTGATCTGCGCCATCGAGGCGCCATCCAGCCCAATCACCAGGGTCTTCTTCTTGTGCACGCCCGAGGGCAGCCCCTCATGGGCCGCAGTGGACTTCTTGGCCGCCAGCTGGGGTTGCGGGGCCGAGGCCGGTTCGGCGGCGACCGCGCTCGGAGCAATTACGGCCAGCGCCAGCGCGGAAGCGGCCACGGATGCGCGGATGCGCGAGGATGAATTCACGGGTGTTCTCCATGGTCAGAGTTCAAAGGATGATCCGCCCGGAACTGGCCGGGCCATGACCATGGTGGCCCGCCGGCAGGCGTCAGACAATGAAAAACCGGGCCTGTTCGGACAAGTTCTGCCGGAGTTCACCTGTTGTCCATGCTGGTTGCCGGGCGGTCACGCGGCGTTTGCCAAAACCCCTAGTGAACCCCCTGCAGCTTGTGCGTACAGGGAAGACCGGGCGCGGGAGCGCCGGGGTTCTGCGGTAGCGTGGAGGCAGCCGCGGCAAACCGTGGCAGAGGCGGCAAGGGAAGCAGGGGTATGGGCTGGGTTGAGGTGATCCCGTTCCTGGCGGGACTGGGAATCATCACGTTGACCGCCCAGCTACTGGTTGGATCCATGCGCAGCGGCAGCCTGCGGCGCAACGCCGCGGTGGGCCTTCGCACCAGCGCTACGCTGGCCTCGGACGAGGCATGGCTGACGGGTCACGCCGCCGCGGTCCCGCAGATGGCCCGCGCGGCCCGTAGTGGATGGCTGCTGCTGGCGGCTTCCGTGCTGGGTGCGGCGCTCTTTCGGCCCCCTGTTGGCTTCGCGGTGGCCGGGGCGGGCTACCTGCTGGTGATCGGTTGGCTGTTGGCCGCCGCCGTCACCGGCCATCGCGCCGCCAAGGCGGTCGCGGACGCGCGGCCCTGAGCCGGTTATTGCGCGTCGATTCGCGGATTCCTGCCAACTTCAGCCCTGGCGGGTAGTCCTGCGCGGTGGGGAACGTGTCGAACGCCATAAGTGATTGGCACAATTCAATCAAAAGGATGACTCCAAAGCCCAACGGGGACTACTAGACTGGCTTTCGCCCTCAAATCCCTGCGCCGAAAAACCGGTTCGCGCCCAGCGGTTTCGGGGCTGACGCTAGCGAGGACAAACCACATGCTTCTGAAGCTCATCCTAAAACACTCCAAACCCTATGCCGGGTGGATCGTTGCGGTCTTCATCCTGCAACTGGCCACCACCATGGCCACGCTGTTCCTGCCCAGCCTGAACGCCAAGATCATTGACGTGGGTGTGGTCAACACCGATATTGACTACATCTGGCGCACCGGCGGGATCATGCTGGTCGTTGCCTTCGTGCAGGTGATCACCGCGATCGGCGCCGTCTACTTCGGCGCCAAGACCGCCATGAGCCTGGGCCGGGATATCCGCCAGGCCGTGTTCGAGCAGGTCTCCACGTTCTCCGCGCAGGACGTGAACAAGTTCGGGGCTGCCACCTTGATTACCCGCGGCACCAACGACGTGCAGCAGGTGCAGATGCTCACCCTGATGCTGCTGAACTTCATGATCACCGCCCCGATCATGTCCATTGGCGGGGTCATCATGGCCATCCGCGAGGACCCGGGCCTGTCCTGGCTGGTCTGGGTGTCGGTGCCGGTGGTGCTGATTGTGGTGGGCATCCTGGTCATCAAGCTGATGCCGCTCTTCCGCCAGATGCAGGTGCGCATTGACGGGATCAACGGGGTGCTGCGTGAGCAGATCACCGGCATCCGCGTGGTGCGCGCGTTCGTGCGCGAACAGCACGAGACCGAGCGCTACGCGGACGCGAACCAGAAGCTGACCGACCTGGGCGTCAAGGTCGGCAACCTGTTCGTGCTCATGTTCCCTGCGATCTCGATGATCCTGCACTTGTCCACCGCCGCCGTGCTGTGGTTCGGCGGGCACCGGGTGGACGCCGGGCAGGTGGAGGTCGGGGCATTGACCGCATTCCTGCAGTACCTGCTGCAGATCCTGATGGCGGTCATGATGGGCACCTTCATGGCCATGATGGTCCCGCGCGCCATGGTCTCCGCGGACCGCATCGGCGAGGTGCTGGACACCAAGCCGAGCATGACCGAGGCCGAGGACCGCGAGGTGCACCTGCCCACCCCGGGGACCGTGGAGTTCCGCAACGTCAGCTTCGGCTACCCGGGTGCCGAGGCCCCGGTGCTGAACAACATTTCCTTTACCGCCCAGCCGGGCAAGGTCACCGCGATCATCGGGTCCACCGGTTCGGGCAAGACCACCTTGCTGAACCTGATCCCGCGGCTCTACGACGTGACCCGTGGGCAGATCCTGATCGGCGGGGTGCCGGTGGATGAACTGGGCCGGGATGCGATCTCGCGCAACATCTCCGCCGTCCCCCAGCGCCCCTACCTGTTCTCCGGCACCATCGCCAGCAACCTGCGCTTCGGTTCGCAGAGGGCCAGCGACGCTGAGCTGTGGCAGGCGTTGGACATTGCCCAGGCGGCGGACTTCGTCGCCGAACGCGATGGGCAGCTGGACTCAAAGATCTCCCAGGGCGGTACCAACGTCTCCGGCGGGCAGCGCCAGCGCCTGTGCATCGCCCGGGCCCTGGCCGCCAAGCCGCGCACCTACCTGTTCGATGACTCGTTCTCGGCACTGGACGTGGCCACCGACGCGAAGCTGCGCGCCGCCCTGGCCGAGCCGACGAAGGACGCCGCAGTGATCATCGTGGCCCAGCGCGTCTCCACGATCACCCGGGCCGACCAGATCCTGGTGCTGGACCACGGGGAAATCGTGGCCCGCGGCACCCATGAGGAGCTGCTGGAAAGCTCGGAAACCTATCAGGAAATCGTTTCGTCCCAGCACAGTGCGGAGGAGGTGGCCTAGATGGCGGATCAGAAGAAGAACTCCTCGGCCCCCGAGGTGGATGCGAGCCTGGAAGAGGTCGACGAATTCGCGGCCGCGGCCAGCAGCGACACCTGGGACGAGGCCCCGGTACGCAAGGCCCAGCACTTCTGGCCCTCGGCCAAGCGCCTGGTCGGACTGCTCGCCCCGTACAAGCTGGGGATGAGCATCGTCTTCGCGATGATCGGCATCTACGTGGTCCTCTCGGTCACCGCCCCGCGGGTGCTGGGACGGGCCATGGACGTGATCTTCGCCGGGCTGATCGGCAAGAACATCCCGGCCGGGACCCCGGCCGACGTGCTGATCCAGCAGCTGCGCGACAGCGGCGATGACACCCAGGCCGACATGCTCTCCCGGGTGGACTTCGTGCCCGGGCAGGGCATCGACTTCACCCAGCTCTCCCGCTTCATCCTGATCGTGCTGTCGATGTACTTCATCGCCTCGATCTTCATGTGGCTTTCGGGCTGGCTGCTGAACCGCCTGGTGATGAAGGTGGTGTACCGGCTGCGCAAGGACGTTGAGGACAAGATCAACGCACTGCCGCTGAACTACTTCGACACCCGCCAGCGCGGGGACATCCTCTCCCGGGTGACCAACGACGTGGACAACATCCAAAACGCGCTGCAGCAGGCGCTGAGCCAGCTGGTGCAGTCCGCGCTGAGCGTGCTGGGCATTGTGATCATGATGTTCGTGGTCTCCTGGCAGCTGGCGCTGATCGCGCTGGTGGCGCTGCCGCTGTCCGCGGTGGCCGCCGGCATCATCGGCACCCGGGCGCAGAAGCTGTTCACCGCCCAGTGGAAGAACACCGGTGCGCTGAACGGGCAGATCGAGGAATCCTTCTCCGGCCACGAGCTGATGAAGGTCTTCGGGCGCGAGGACGACATGGTGGAGCGCTTCACCCAGCGCAACGACGAACTGTACAAGGCCAGCTTCGGGGCCCAGTTCGTCTCGGGCATGATCATGCCGGTGATGAACTTCGTCTCCTACCTCTCCTATGTGGGCATCGCCGTGGTCGGCGGGCTGCGCGTGGCCTCCGGGTCGATGAGCCTGGGGGATGCGACCGCGTTCATCCAGTACTCGCGCGAGTTCACCCAGCCGCTGGGGCAGATGGCCGGGCTGGCCAACATGCTGCAGTCCGGTGTGGCCTCCGCCGAACGCACCTTCGAGCTGCTGGACGCCGAGGAGCAGGAGGCGGAGGATGCCCGCACCCAGCTGCCGGCCCGCACCGACGGGCACGTCTCCTTCCAGGACGTGAGCTTCTCCTACACCCCGGACCAGCCGCTGATCGAGAACCTGTCCTTTGACGCGGATCCCGGGCACACGGTGGCGATCGTGGGGCCGACCGGGGCGGGCAAGACCACCCTGGTGAACCTGGTGATGCGCTTCTACGAGCTGAACTCCGGGCGGATCCTGGTGGACAACGTGGACATCACCCACCTGTCCCGCGCGGATCTGCGCTCCAAGGTGGGCATGGTGCTGCAGGATGCCTGGCTGTTCGGTGGGACCATCATGGAAAACATCCGCTACGGCCGGCTGGACGCCACCGATGACGAGGTCATCGAGGCGGCGAAGGCCACCTTCGTGGACCGTTTCGTCCGCGCCCTGCCCGAGGGCTATGACACTGTCATCGACGAGGAGGGCACCAACGTCTCGGCCGGTGAGAAGCAGCTGATCACCATTGCCCGCGCGTTCGTGGCCAACCCCTCGCTGCTGATCCTGGATGAGGCGACCAGCTCGGTGGACACCCGCACCGAGCTGCTGGTGCAGCAGGCCATGGCGGCGCTGCGCACCGACCGCACCAGCTTCGTGATTGCCCACCGCCTGTCCACCATCCGCGACGCGGACACCATCCTGGTGATGGAGGCCGGACGGATCGTGGAGCAGGGCAGCCACGAAGAGCTGCTGGCCGCCGAGGGCGCCTACTACCGGCTGTACCAGTCCCAGTTCTCCGGTCCGGCCGAGGACGTGGACGCCAACCCGGACACCGCCGCCGTGCCGGTGACCGGCGCCCCGGCCGCCGCCGGTTCCCCCACCCCGGGGGAGCAGGCCGAGACCGGACGGTAGTCCTGCCCGCAGGGCCGCGACGGCGGGAAGCGCCCCTTCCCGCCATCGCGGCCCTGACGCATTTAAGGGGCCAACCCCGCGCAGTGATGTTGCCCATGCCGCGGTGGCAACCCCGTGCTGCCCGGGGTGGAACGGGCCCGGCAGAACGGGCGAATGCCGGTGTCCGTGCGGAAATCCAGCTTCCTGGCAGCGCGCCGGGAGCGTTGACAGGCCGCTTTGGATAGTTGGATACTGACAGCGGATCGCCGACCACTTGGCTGTTTTCCAACGTCGTTGCGTCGTCCGGAGCGTGCGGCCCGAATCGGGGCCCGGGCATCGGGTACCACGATGAGTGGCCGGATGCATGTTCGCAGTGGCACGCCGAGGGAAAGATGAACCAAGCATGGCAGCTGAGACCGGGGAAGCGACACAGGGCCACGTAGCAAAACTCAGCATGCTCACCCTCACCGGCGTGGTCGTCGGTTCCATGGTGGGCGCCGGGGTCTTCTCACTGCCGGGCAGGTTCGCCAGCGAAACCGGGATCTTCGGCGCGGTCATCGCCTGGATCATCGCCGGGGCCGGCATGCTCATGCTCGCCTTCGTCTTCCAGATGCTGGCCAACCGCGAGCCCGAACTGGACGCCGGGGTGTACGCCTATGCGAAGGCCGGGTTCGGGGAATACCTCGGATTCTTCGCCGCCTTCGGGTACTGGGCCAGCGCCTGCGCGGGCAACACCTTCTACTGGGTGTTCATCATGTCCACCCTCTCCGGGCTGGGGGTGGCCGGGCTGGGTTCCGGAGCCACCCTGCTGGCGGTGGGGCTGTCCTCGATCGGGTTGTGGGTCTTCTTCCTGCTGATCCGCCGGGGCGTGCAAAGCGCGGCCCTGGTCAACCAGATTGTCACCATCGCCAAACTGGTGCCGATCATCATCTTTATCCTGATCTGCCTGTTCGTGCTGGATCCGGAGGCGTTGCGGCAGAACTGGTACGGCGCGGACTACGCCGGATCACTCTTTGAGCAGGTCCGCTCCACGATGCTGGTCACCGTCTTTGTCTTCTTGGGCGTGGAGGGCGCGAGCGTGTATTCGCGCCACGCCCGGCGCCGGACGGACGTGGGACGGGCCACCATCCTGGGGTTCCTGTCCGTGTTCGCGATCTTTGCCTCGGTCACCATCGTCTCCTACGGGGTGATGCCGATGGAGCAGATCAGCCAGCTGGAGCAGCCCTCCATGGCCGGGATCCTGGAATACGCGGTCGGCCCGTGGGGCCGCTGGTTTGTGAGCATTGGGCTGATCATCTCGGTGCTGGGCGCCTACCTGGCCTGGTCGCTGATGGCCGCCGAGGTGCTCAGCGTCGCCGCGAACGAACGGGACATGCCCTGCTTCCTGGGCAAGCTGAACCGCACCGACGTGCCGGTGAACGCGGTGCTGCTGACCTCCGTGCTGGTACAGGGCATGCTGGTCATCCTGTTGTTCGCCGAGGACGCGCTGGACCTGGCACTGGATTTGACCAGCTCCCTGACGCTGATCCCGTTCCTGCTCGCCGCGCTGTACGCGGTGAAGGTGGCCCACGCGGCCCGGCACGGGCAGGGGGAGCGCCGGGCCTCCGGGCGGGACCTTCTCACCTCGGTGCTGGCGGTGGCCTACACCGCCTTCCTGGTCTTCGCCGCCGGCTGGCACTTCTTGCTGCTCTCCTTCATCATCTACGCCCCGGCCACCATCCTGTTCGTCATGGCCCGCCGGGAGCAGGGACGCAAGGCCTTCGAAGGCCGCGAACCGGTGATCTTTGCCCTCTCCCTGCTCGGCGCCCTGCTGGGCGTCGTGGCCCTGGGCGCGGGGTGGATCCACCTCTAGGGCGCCAGCGGCTGAACTGCACAACGAGAAAACACCAGGGTCGGGCGGCTGTCCGATTCGCAAGGAACGGAAGGAACACGGACCATGAGCGAAACCACGGGCAAGGGTGTGCATTCGGAGGTCGGGCAGCTGCGCAAGGTGCTGGTGTGCGCGCCGGGGCTGGCCCACCGCAGGCTGACCCCGTCGAACTGTGATGACCTGCTGTTTGACGACGTGATGTGGGTGGAAAGCGCCCAGCGCGACCACGCCGACTTCGTCTCCAACCTGCGCGGCAACGGGGTGGAGGTGCTGGAGCTGCAGGAGGTGCTCACCCAGACCATGGCCCAGGCCGAAGCCCGGCAGTGGCTGCTGGAACGCAAGGTGGTGCCCAACGTGGTGGGTGGCGGGCTGGTCGAGGGCACCCGGGCCTACCTGGATTCGCTGGACGAGCGGCGCCTGTCCGAGCTGCTGCTGGGCGGCATGGCCACCAGCGACCTGCCCGAGGACTACCGCACCGATTACGTGAACCTGGCCCGCGAATCCCGCGGCATCTATGAGTACCTGATGCCGCCGCTGCCCAACACCCTCTATACCCGGGACACCACCTGCTGGATCTACGGGGGAGTGACCCTGAACCCGCTGTACTGGGATGCCCGCCGGGATGAGACCCTGCTGATGAAGGCGATCTACAAGTTCCATCCCGAATTCCGGGATTCGACGATCTGGTGGGGGGATCCCGAACAGGAGTGGGGCCAGGTGACCGTGGAAGGCGGGGATGTGATGCCGGTGGGCAACGGGGTGGTGCTGATCGGCATGAGCGAGCGCACCTCCCGCCACGGCATTACCCAGCTGGCCTCCTCACTGTTCCGCCAGGGGGTGGCTGAGCACGTGATCGTGGCCGGGATGCCGAAGCTGCGTGCGGCGATGCACCTGGATACCGTGTTCACCTTCGTGGACCATGACGTGGTGACCCTGTATCCCAAGATCATGGACGAGGTGCACACCTTCTCGCTGCGTCCCTCCGATCAGGATCCGGGGGTCACGGTCATTGACCACGGCACCAAGAGCTTCACCGACGTGGTCGCCCAGGCGTTGAACCTGCCCAAGCTGCGGGTGGTGGCCACCGCCGGGAACAACTATGACTCCGAACGCCAGCAGTGGGACAGCGGCAACAACGCCGTGGCCCTGCGCCCCGGCGTGGTGTACACCTATGACCGCAACACCCAAACCAATGATGCGCTGCGTGCCGCCGGCATCGAGGTGCTGCCGATTGTCGGCGCCGAGCTGGGCCGCGGCCGCGGCGGCGGGCACTGCATGACCTGCCCCATTGAGCGGGACGCCGTGCAGTACTAGCACGCACCTGCCCACAGGTGTCCCGCAGTTGACGAGGCGGCGCATTGGCGTGCAAAGACCCCGGGAACGGATGGTCGGCTTGCTGGCCGACCGCCGGTTCCCGGGGTCTTTTGGGTTTTGGGCTCCTAGCGCAGCTGTTCCACGGCATCGCAGGGGTTGGTGCCCGGCTGCAGGTTGCGCACCGTCAGGGAGAGCTTGGCCAGCAGCTCCTGCAGCTGGCGGCTTTCACTCTCATCGAGCTGGGCGAGCAGTTCCTGCTCCGCCTGCGCGACCTTGCCCTCGAGCCGCTTCAGGGTTTCCAGCCCCTGCGCGGTGGCGATAATCTTGCGCGCCCGCCGGTCGGAGGGGGCGGGGATGCGTTCGACCAGGTTTGCCTGCACGAGGTCGTCAATGAGGTAGGTCAGCACGGTGCGGTCAATTCCCAGGTGCCCACCGAGCGCCTGCTGGTTGGCCGGGTCATGGTGCACCACGGTGGACAGCAGCTGGAAGCCGCGCACCCCGCAGGGGATCCCGGCGACCGCCTCGGCGAACCGTGACTGATGCCCGCGCAGGATCATGCCCAGATGCCAGGCCAGGTCCCCGGGATTGGGGGTGCTGGCGGCGGCTGGGGCGGTGACGGTGTCCGGTGCGGTGTTCATGTCATCCATTCTATCGGAATATATGCGCTTGCATAGATGTTCTGTAATCAATATAGTCTGTACTACAACATATTTGAAGGGTGTGTCAGATGGATTCAGTTCAGCAGCGCGACCAGAAGACCGTGGGGATTCTGGGTGCCGGCCGCGTCGGCACCGCCGTGGCCCGCCTGGCCCTAGACGCCGGCTACCGGGTCAAGATCGCGACCTCCAAGCCCGCCAGCGAGATCAGTCTGATCGTGGACATCGTCACCCCGGGCGCCGAGGCCGTCAACGCCAGCGACCTGGCCGACGCGGAAATGATCGTGGTCGCCGTGCCCCTGCACAAGTACCGCACCGTGGACCCGGCCCTGCTGCAGGGCAAGACCGTCATTGACGTCATGAACTACTGGTCGGGCACCGACGGTGAGATCGCCGAATTCGAGGACCCCACCCAGTCCTCCAGCGAGGTCATCGCCCAGCACCTGGCCGGGGCCAACCTGGTGAAGTCCTTCAACCACGTCGGCTACCACGACATGGAGCCGGAAGCCGGGGGAGCCGGGGACGGCGAGGCCCGCGCCCTGGCCCTGGCCGGGGATGACCCCCGGGCCGTCCAGGAGGTCGCCGAGTTCATCAGCAGCGTCGGCTTCGCCCCGGTGATCGCCGGGGACCTGCGCTCCGGGCGGCTGTTCGAACCCGGAACGCCGATCTTCAACGGGCGCTTCACCGCGGCGGAAATGGAAGAGCAGCTCAACGCTGCCCGCGTCTCCCGCTAACCACATCACCGCTACCCACCAAGACAAGGAACCCACGACATGGAACTCGGCGCCTACAGCTTCGGCGACACCCAGCGCAACGCTGACGATTCACTGCGCAGCACCTCGGAAGCCATCACCAACCTGTTCGAGGCCATCAAGCTGGCCGACCGCCGCGGGCTGGACTACTTCGGGGTGGGGGAGCACCACACCACCAGCATGCCGGCCTCCTCGCCCGGAGCCATCATCGCGGCGGCCGCCGCAGCCACCGAGCAGATCAAGCTCGGCAGCGCGGCGAGCATCATCAGCACCGATGACCCGGTGCGGATCTACCAGCAGTTTGCCACCGCTGACATCATCTCCGGCGGCGGCCGTGTGGAGATCACCGCGGGCCGCGGCTCCTCGGTGGAAACCTTCCCGCTGTTCGGCTACGACCTGGAGGAGTATGACGAGCTCTACGCCAACAAGCTGGATCTGCTGATGACCATCAATGATTCGCAGGCCCCGGAGGTCACCTGGTCCGGGAACAAGCGCCCGGCCCTGAACGACCTGGCCGTAGTGCCGCGTCCGGCCCAAGGCAAGCTGCCGATCTGGCTGGCGACCGGCGGCAACGCGAGCTCCTCGGCCCGCGCCGGCCAGCTGGGCCTGCCGGTGTCCTACGCCATCATCGGCGGGGCACCGCACCGCTTCGCCCCGTTGGCGGACCTGTACCGCAAGGCCGGTGCCGCCTCCGGGCACGCACCGGAAACCCTGAAGGTCTCCGTGGCGGCCATGGGCCTGATCGCCCCGACCAAGAAGGAGGCGTTGGAGCGCTTCTACCCGGGCTGGTACAACCTGAACCTGGAAATGGGGCGCCTGCGCGGCTGGCCGGCACCGGACAAGCGGGCCTACGACATCCAGGCCGAGGCACCGGGCGCCTACTACGTCGGTGACCCGGACGAAGTGGCCGAACGCATCGTGCACCTGCACGGCTACCTGGGCCACATGCGGCACTTCCTGCAGATGGACGTCGGCGGCATCCCACAGGAGCAGCTTCTCGAATCCATCGAGCTGCTGGCCAGCGAGGTGAAGCCCCGCGTCCAGCGGCTGCTGGAAAAGAAGTAGTCGCGGGTTAGCGGCGGAACAAAGGGGCGCGAACACCACCAGGGTGTTTGCGCCCCTTTGCACTGCCCGGAGTCTGCCAGGGGGGGCGTGCGGGAAACGGGCGCAGACTCTGAAATGACTGGATGCAATTCACCTTTTGGGACAGGGGACACTACTGTTCAAACAGAACATGTTCCCCGCGGGCGCTGCCTTCGCCTGCGCACCATGTTGCCTTATCATCCTCGTGTCCACGAAAGGCCCACCCCATGCCTGTTCCCCGTACGCGCGTACTGCGCGCCCTGAGCGCCGGCGCCCTGGCGGTTGCCCTTGCCGGCGGCGCCACCGCCGCCACCGCGGCGGCCGGCTTCACCGCCCCGGCCTCCGATGTTCCGGCGCTCTCCACACCGCAACTGGCTGCCGCCCCGGCCGCGGCCAAGAAGGTCGTCACCAAGGTCACGACCACCGCCAACCTGAACCTGCGCGCCGGTTCAAGCACCAAGCACAAGGTGATCCGAACCATTCCCAAGGGCAAGACGGTCAACGTTTCGGCAACCGCCTCAAACGGCTGGTACAAGGTCAGCTATGCGGGCAAGACCGGCTGGATCTCGAACAAGTACACCAAGGTCGCAGCGAGCACCGCGCCCAAGCAGCCGGTCCCCAAGGGCACCAGCACGGTGAAACTGTGGGTGACGGCGAGCGCGAACGTGAATATCCGCAAGGGCAGCAGCACCGGGCACGCCTCCGTGGGTACCCTGCCGAAGAACAGTGTCGCCAAGGCGACCGAACGGGCCGCAAACGGCTGGTACAAGATCAGCTACAAGAACAAGACCGGCTGGGTGTCGAACAAGTACGTCAAGACCTGCTCCAAGGGATGCCAGGTCGATACCGGCGACTACACCACCAACCGGGCCGGGCTGAGCGACCGGTATTTCACCAAGGCCAACGGCAGCGACCTCTATGCCGCCGTCGGCGGGACCCGGAGGGTGGGGGATATTCCAAAGAACTCCATCGTCTACCGGGACCTGAAGTGGGAGAAGGAAGGCGGGCAGGTGGCCGGCTGGTACTTCGTGCGCACCCAGGGGCTGAACGGCTGGATGAAGGCCAGCGACCTGAAGCGCAGCAGCAATGCGGGCACCACCAATTCGAAGGGATACACCCGCGCCCAGGTGCTCAAGCAGCCCAACGGCAAGGTTTCCAGCTCCATGCTGGCCGCAGTGCCGTGGGACAAGGAGAAAACCCTCATCGCCGCACCGGCCGTGAAGGACCTGACCCGGCTGAACACCGCCTTCAAGAAGCAGTTTGGGAAGAACCTGGACATCGACCTGGCCTACCGGACGCTGGATACCCAGAGATACCTCTATGCCGAGCTGGGTTCCTACATTGCGGCGAAGCCCGGAACCTCAAACCACGGCTGGGGCCTGGCCATTGACGTGCCCGAAACCTACGACTACTCCTTCCGCGGCAAGTACTACAAGTGGCTGAAAGCCAACTCCCACAAGTACAACTGGACCCACCGCAAGAACCTGGAGGAGTACCGGTCGGATGGTTCCAAGAACCCCTACGCCGAAGCCTGGCACTTCGAATACATGGGGAAGTAGGCCGGCAGCCGCAGGCCGTGGGTTACAGAGGCGCAGTGCAGCCCGCCCCTGGAACCCAGCGGTCCTATTTGCTGCTTAGCGGCGGGATCGTGGGGCCTGGGCTGCCCGCGGCGTAGTCGCTCATCGGAACCAGGCCGTCATCAAAGAGCTTCTGGATGTCCGCCAGAATCCTCCAGCCCTGTTCGGAGGCGTCCCCGCGCACGCTGAAGGTGGCATCGGCGCTCAGGATGCCCTTGAGCACGTTGCCGTACGCCGAAAGCCTGGGGGCCGAGGTGTCGGTCTGGAAGGTCACCCGCTCCATGCCCTGCACGGCGAAGGGGCCGCCCACGTTCATCTCGAACTCCAGTTGGCCGGTATCCAGGCGCAGGCGCATCACATTCGGCGGCACCCGGCCGTCGTGGGGGAACTGTGGGTACTCGTGGGGCGGGCGGCGGAAATTGATGGTGATCTCCTTGCGCGGCTTGCCAATGGCCTTGCCCGAACGCAGGGTCACCGGCACACCGTTCCAGCGCCAGCTGTCCACTTCCAGGGTCACCTGGGCGAAGGTTTCGGTGTTCTTTACCGGGTCCACCCCCTGTTCGGACACGTAGTCGGGAAGGTCCTTGCCGCCCACGCTGCCGGCCGTGTACCGCCCGCGCACCACCGAGGACGCCTGGTCCTTGCCCCACAACCGGGCCGAGCGCAGCACGTGCGCGGTCAGCGCCGGAAGCTCCACATGGTCAATGCGGGCCGGTGGCTCCATCATCACCAGGGACATCACCTGCAGCAGGTGGGACTGGATCATGTCGCGGAACGCACCGCTGGAGTCGTAGAACCCGGCGCGCCCCTCCAGCCCGAGCGTCTCGTCGTAGGTGATCTCGATGGACTGCACATGCTCCCGGCTCAGCAGCGGCTCCAGCAGCCGGTTGGCGAAGCGCAGCCCGGCGAAGGAATGCACCGCGGGCAGGTTCAGGAAGTGATCCACCCGGAACGTCTGCTTCTCGGGAACCAGTCGCGCCACCAGCTGGTTCAGCTTGCGGGCGGACTCCAGGTCGTGGCCGATGGGCTTCTCCAGGGCCAGCACCAGGGATTCGGGCAGCTGCAGTCCCTCCAGCACCTCCAGGGACTTCATGGTCACCTGGGGCGGCAGGGCAAAGTAGAGGCAGGCCGGTTCCTCCAGGCCATCAAGCAGGGACTGCAGATCCTGCGCGCTGGTGGCGTCACAGGTGATGAAGCGGGTGGTGTTCAGCGTGTGCTCGGCAGCGGGACCGTGGCTGTCCACAGTGTCAAAGGCCTGCTGCACCGTTTGCTTCCAGGTGCCGTCATCGTTGCGGTCGGCGCCGATGACGGTGACCCGGCACTCGGGGTCGGCACGCAGCAAGGTGCCCAGGCCCGGGAGGAGCAGACGGGAGGCCAGATCGCCGGTGGCGCCAAAAATTACCAGATTCTTGATGCTGTCCATGCCCCGCACCCTACTCCCTGTGAAGAGGGAACTGTACCCTTTCGCGCTATCGCCCAGTTTGTTTGAATGAGGTCATGGCTAGCGAGAATGAGAACACTGGATCCACGCCGCTGGAAGACTACGCGCTGCTTTCGGACCTGCGCACCGGGCTGCTGCTCAGCCGGGACGGGAGCATTGACTGGCTGTGTTTTCCCAGATTCGATTCGCCGGCCGTGTTCTCCGCCCTGCTCGGCTCGGCCGCCGACGGGCGCTGGCGGCTCTGGGCTCCGGAGGGAAGCGTGGTCTCCCGCCGCTACCTGCCGCGCACCTTTGTCCTGGAAACCATCTGGCGCACCGCCACCGGCACGCTGGAAGTGCTGGACTTCATGCCGCCGAGCATCGAGCAGGCCGACGTCATCCGCAGGGTCACCTGCCTGGAAGGGGAGGCCGAGATCGAACATGACTTGCGCATCCGCTTCGACTACAACCGCGCCAAACCCTGGACCCGGAAGGTCACGCTGACCAAGGAGGGCGCCACCGGCCTGCTCTCCGTGGCTGGACCGGACGCGCTGCTGCTGACCGGTCCGCAGCTGGAGCCCGACCATGCCTGGAACCAGCGCCATGAACGCCGTGAGCGGCAGGACAGCGCGGACCGTGGCCAGGGCCGGCCCACCGACTACCAGGGCGCGGTCCCGGACCGGCTGACTGGACGGTTCACCCTGAAGGCGGGGCAGACCCAGGACTGGGTACTGACCTGGCACAAGTCTCATCTGCAGCCGCCCAAGCCGCTGGATGCCGAACAGGCGCTGCAAGCCACCGTCAGGTACTGGCGCGACTGGTCGGCCCGGGTGCAGGTCACCGACCGCTATGACAACCAGGTGCTGCGTTCGCTGATGGTGCTGCGGGCGCTGACCGACCAGGCCACCGGCGGGATCGTGGCCGCACCGACCACCTCGCTGCCCGAGGAGTTCGGTGGACAGCGCAACTGGGACTACCGCTACACCTGGCTGCGGGATGCCTCGCTGACCATTGACACCCTGGTGGCCCACGATTTCACCGACGGTGCACTGCACTGGCGCAACTGGCTGCTGCGTGCGGTGGCCGGAGACCCGGACGATATCCAGATCATGTACGGGATCGCCGGGGAACGCGAACTGACCGAATCAGTGCTCGACCACCTGCAGGGCTATGAGCAGTCCCGGCCGGTGCGGGTGGGCAACGGTGCGTTCGAGCAGTACCAGGCCGACGTGGTCGGTGAGGTGATGCTGGCCCTGGCGGCCCTGCGTGATGCCGGGCACGGGGAGGATGAGTTCTCCTGGGCGCTGCAGCGCAACCTGCTCAGCTTCCTGGAGCGCAACATGGAACGCAAGGGCCACGGGATCTGGGAAATGCGCGGCAACGCGGACTTCTTCACCCACGGCAGGGCCATGATGTTCGCCGCGTTCGACCAGGGGGTGCGGGCGGTGGAGGAGCACGGGCTGAGCGGGCCGGTGGAACGCTGGCGACACCTGCGCGAGAGGCTGCGGGAAGAAATCATGGAACGCGGCTACGACGCGGAGCTGAATTCCTTTACCCAGACCTATTCGAACAAGGAAGTCGACGCCTCACTGCTGCAGCTGCCCAATACCGGGCTGCTGCACCCCGAGGACCCGAAGATGCTGGGCACCGTGGCGAAAATCGAGGCGGACCTGCTTGACGAGGCGGGCATGGTGCGCCGCTACCGCACCCAAACCGGCATGGACGGGCTGCCGGGCAACGAGTACTCGTTCTTGATGTGCAGCTTCTGGCTGGTGGAACAATACGCCCGCTCCGGACGCAGCGACGAAGCCAGGCGGCTGCTGGACCGTCTGGCCGGCTTCGCCACCGACCTGGGGCTCTTTGCCGAGGAATACGATTCGGCGGGCGGGCGGCTGGCCGGGAACTTCCCGCAGGCCTTCAGCCATTTGGGCTTCATCCGGGCGGTGGACGCGGTGGAAGGCACCCCGCGCAAGTCCGGGGTCTAGCAGCGGCTGGCGCCGCAGTACTTCCGCCCCGAGCGCCAGCTGCCCTTTGGCGGCGGGCACGTGATGCAATAAGGGCGTGATGTTACGGCAATTGGAATACTTCGTGGCGCTGGCCCGCGAACAGCATTTCGCCCGCGCGGCCGCCGCCTGCTACGTCTCGCAGCCCGCGTTGTCCGAGGCAATCCGAAAGCTGGAGGCCGAACTCGGCGTTCCGCTGGTGCGCCGCGGCCACTCCTTCCAGGGGCTCACCGCGGAGGGGGAGAAGGTGCTGCCGTGGGCCCGGCGGATGCTGCTGGACCATGAGGCGTTGCGCCAGGAAGTGGAGGGGCTGCAAGAGGCCCTGAGCGGAAGGTTGCGCTTGGGCGTCGTGCCGGCGGTCAGCTCCACCGTCGTGGAACTGACCGCTCCCTTTGCCGCGAGCCACCGGCGGGTGTCGATTCAGGTGCAGACCAGCCTGCACTCCTCCCACATCATCGAGCAGGTGCGCGGTTTCGAACTGGACGCCGGGATCATCTACGCGGCGCCGGAGGATGCGCAGGATCTGGTGGTGCTCCCGCTGTACGCGGAGGATCACGTGCTGATCACCGGCCCGGGAATGCTCACCGAAGCCGCGGTCCCCGGGTGGCGGCAGGCACTGGACCTGCCCCTGTGCCTGCTGGATTCCAGGATGCGCGGACGGCAGGTATTGGATGCCGCGCTGGAACGCCACGGGATGAGCGCTTCACCGCGCATCGAAACCGATTCGGTGGTATCGCTGCTCTCCCATGTGGCCACCGGCCAGTGGGCCAGCATCGTGCCCCGTCAATGGCTGGCCCCGCTGGGCCCGTTGCCGGGAATCCGGATGACAGCGTTGAGCGAGCCGGAGCTCTCCCCGCAGATCAGCCTCGTCCTGAACGCCAGCGAGCCGGTGCCGCTGATGTCCCGCGCCCTGTTGCGGACCGCACGGGAAGTGTATTCATAGCGACCTTCCGCGGGCACTGCCCCGCATGATGTCGTTTTCTGCTGTTCCCTACAAGTCAATAAGAGGTGCCTATTGATTCATTGAAGATAAGTCTTGGACGTAATCAAGAGCTTGCGGAAATCTGGATAGTGGGTCCTTCCCGGCCCTTCATCCAGCCTTTTCGTGAGAGGGAATCTCGATGTCCAGCGAACCGACTTCCGCACGCTTGCCTCATGCAGACCGGTGAGAAGCGCTTTATGCCGATGACGCTGCCCGCATCATCCCGGGGGCCAGCCGGTGCCGGGCGTCTTGGGCCAAGGAACTGGCGGAGGTCCCCAGATCTGCGACCAGCGCTGCGCGTGGGGATGGGACTGGCCATTCCAGGCACCACCCTGCTGTTGGTGGGGCGGGCCGACCTGATGATCTACGCGGTCTTTGGCTCGGTGACCGGGATGTACGGTCGCAGCCCACACCGGGGCCAGCGGCTGCGTGACCAGCTGCTGGCTGGCGGAATGCTCTTGGGCGCCGGGCTCGGCGGAATCCTTGCCGCGCCCCTGGGATTGCGGAACTGGTCACTGGTGCTGGTCAGCGTGGGGTGCGCGGTGGCCAGCCTGGTGATTGCCGACCGGTTCGCGCTGCGCCCGCACGGGGCGTTCTTCCCGCTGTTCGCGTTCGGCGCGCTGGCTACATTGCCCGGACACGATCAACCGGACCTGGCCGGGCTGGCGGCGTACGCCCTGGCGGTATTGGTGAGTCTGCTGCTGGGTCAGCTGGGACGGTGTTCCGGGCAGCAGGCTCCGGTGCCGATTCCCACCTGGACGTACACGGCACGACACGCCTCAAGCTATGGGCTGGTGGTGTTGTTGGCTGGCGCGGCCGGGATCCTGTTCGGCTTTGAACACCTGCAGTGGGTGCTGGCCGGTGCCGTGGTGCCGCTGGCCGCCGGGAATGCGCGCGGCCGGGTGCACCGGGCGGCACATCGCGTCGCCGGAACCGTGGCCGGGTTGGGTGTGCTGCTGGTGCTCTTTGAACTGCACCTGAACCAGACGGCGCTGGGCATTGCGGTCATCCTGCTGATGTTTCCCACCGAGGCGTACATGACCCGCAACTACGGGCTGGCGCTGAGCTTCTTCACCCCACTGATCATGCTGATGCTGGATCTGACCGCGCCCGGGACCAGCTCCCAGCAGCTGTGGGAACGCGCCGGAGGAAACCTGCTGGGCGTCACGGCGGGGCTGGTTGGCTCGTGGATTGTTGATCCGCGGCGGCGGGTACTGGAAACAGAAAGCTGACCAAGGCGTGCCGCCCAGGAAACGGCCCACGAAAGTGGCCGAGGAGACGCTGCGATGTGAGACACAGCCGATTCGCCGCAAGGGGTCGGGCGTCGACCGGATCCGGTCGATAGGCTAGGAGCATGTCTCACACCCCGCCGTATTACCACCAGCCAGGGTTGCCGCCGGTGCGCCGGCAACGCGTCTTCGAGGCCGGGGCGGTCAAGAAGGGTGACCTGTTCACCGTCGCGGCGTACATTGTGTTCTTCATCCTCGGCGGGGCGATGCTGATCGCCCTGATCCCCGGCTACATGCACGCGTTCCCGGATGAGGACTCGGCGCTGTTCGGGGTGAACATGATCCTGTACACGGTGTTCTTCATCCTGGCCATGATCCAGTGCGGGCCCCAGTTCTTCGAATCCTTCGCCACCATGCGCTACTACCCGTGGCTCAAATGGCTGATGCTGCCCGGCGGCTGGCTGCTGACGGTGATGATCTCCGCATTCATCACCATGTTCTTCGGCGGTCCCCAGACCAGCATGAACCAGCAGGCCCTGCAGGATATGACCCAGTCGGTGCCGTTCCCGGTGATGTTCGTGACCACGGCCCTGTTCGGGCCGTTTGTGGAGGAGTACATTTTCCGGCACCTGCTGATCGGCAAGCTCTCCCGCAAGGTCAACATCTGGGTATGTGCCCTGATCTCCACGGTCCTGTTCGCCTCGATCCACTTCGCCAATGGCGGGGGGATCGGCTCCGTGGTGGAAATCCTGCCGTACCTGATGCTGGGACTGATGATGTCCCTGGCCTACATCCTCACCGGCAAGTCGCTGGCCTACGCCTACATGCTGCACGTGGCCAACAACGGGATGGCCCTGCTGGTGCTCTACACGCTGGCCCCGCTGCTGCCCGCCGCGGGGGTGTAAACCACGTTTACCGGCCATGAACCACACAGCCGCGGCTACCGGGGGATGCTGTTGGCGCTGTTTGCCAGCGGCCTGGCCACCTTCTCGCAGCTGTACTCGGTGCAGGGCCTGCTGCCGGAGATGTCCCGGAACCTGAACATCAGCGAGGTGCAGGCGGCGCTCAGCGTTTCGGCCGCCACCCTGGGCCTGGCCCTGGCGGTGATCCCGTGGGCGATTGCCTCGGACCGGATGGGCCGTCGGCAGGTTATCGGCATCGCGCTGGTCTCCTCCGTGGTGCTGGGGCTGGCCGGGGCGGTTAGCCCCAGCGTGGAGCTGTTGTTGGCGGCCCGGTTCCTGGAGGGCGTGGCGCTCGCCGGGGTTCCGGGCACCACCCTGGCCTATTTGGCCGAGGAGCTTTCCGCCCGGGCGGTGGCCATCGCCAGCGGCATCTACATTTCGGGCACCACGATCGGCGGCTTGGTTGGCCGCCTGCTGGCCGCCTGGGTCGCACAGCCGTTGGGTTGGCGGTGGGGCGTTGCCGCGGTCAGCCTGCTGGCGGCCGCGGCGATGATCGTGTTCTTTATCAAGGCACCGCGGGCGCAGGGCTTCACCCCCGTGCCCGATGTCCACCTGCGCCCGGTGCTGCGGCGTTTTCGCGCCAGCCTGCAGGGGCGGCGCCCCATCCTCTACCTTCAGGGCTTTCTGCTGATGGGCGGGTTCGTTGCCGCCTACAATTATCTGGCGTTCCGCCTGGAGGCCCCGCCCTTCATGATTCCCCCGGCGCTGGCCGCCCTGGTGTTCCTGGCCTACCTTGCCGGGACCTGGTCCTCCATGGCCAGTGGCCGCATCGTGAACCGGGTGGGCCGGCGCACCTCACTGCTGCTGGGCATCGGGGTGATGGGGGCCGGGCTGCTGCTGACCCTGTCTGCGGTTCTGTGGGTGATCATCCTTGGCATGCTGATCTTCACCGCCGGGTTCTTCGCCGCGCACGCCGTGGCCAGCGGCTGGGTGCCGGTGTTGGCCCCGGAAACCCGGGCGCAGGCTGCCAGCCTCTACAACCTGGGCTACTACATCGGCTCCTCGCTGTTCGGGTGGCTGCTGGGCATCCCCTTCATGCACTTCGGCTGGTCCGCCCTGGTGGGGTGCGTGGTGGGCCTGCAGCTGGTGGCCGCGGCGGCCGCCTGGTTCCTCAGGCCGCCGCGCCAGCCACAGCCCGTCATCGAACGTAGTACTGAATGAAGCGGTAACCGTTCGTCGGCTTGTTTGACGCCGTTCGCCGGATTCGTGGTTTGATGCGCGTCACTTGGCCGGTCCCGGCGCCAACACATCCGGCAGGATTTTCTGCGGCCCTTCAACGGAGAGGGTGGAGATCACGCAGGAAGGTGTCGATGAGCAAGACACACAATGCAACATCACCCCACGGGTATACGACCCTGGCCAAGACCCTGGGGAACTGGGATGCCCTGGCGCTGGGCTTTGGCGCCATGATCGGTTTCGGGTGGGTCGTCCTCACCGGCGGCTGGCTTTCCAACGCCGGAACCCTGGGTGCCATGGTCGCCATCATGGTCGGCGGCGGCAT
The DNA here is from genome assembly GCF_059728615.1 of Glutamicibacter sp. St.4D3. Taxonomy (NCBI): domain Bacteria; kingdom Bacillati; phylum Actinomycetota; class Actinomycetes; order Micrococcales; family Micrococcaceae; genus Glutamicibacter; species Glutamicibacter sp. St.4D3. The sequence continues at coordinate 3,095,748 of NZ_AP039380.1, read as the reverse complement.
CATGGCCGTGGTGGGCCTGACCTATGCGGAACTAACCGCATCGATGCCCAAGGCCGGGGGTGAACACAACTTCATTCTCCGCGCACTTGGCCCCCGACCGTCATTCATCGGTTCATGGGCCATCACCGGTGGATACGTGACCATCGTGGCGTTCGAGGCGGTTGCCTTCCCCCGTACCGTGGAATACATCTTCCCGGGCATGAGCCGGATTCCGCTATGGAAGGTGGCCGGATTCGAAGTGAACCTGACCTGGGCGTTGGTGGGTGTGGCGGCCGGGCTTTTCATCACCTGGATCAACGTGCGCGGCGTGAAGCAGGCCAGCGTCGTTCAGACGTTCACAGTGCTCTTCCTGCTGGCGGTCGGCGCCATGATGATCTTCGGCTCGGTGACCTCCGGCGAAGCATCAAATATGGAACCCTGGTTCACTCCCGGAATGTCCGGCTTCTTCGCGGTGCTGGTGGCGGTCCCGTTCCTCTTCATCGGCTTTGACGTGATCCCGCAGTCCGCGGAGGAAGTGAAGATCCCCTCCCGGCAGATCGGCAAGCTGGTGGTGGTTTCGGTGCTCATGGCAACCGTTTGGTACATCATGGTCGTCCTGACAACTTCATCGGCAATGCCCGCCAGCGAACTGGCCAACGCGGACATCGCCACTGCCGATGCCTTCGGCGCGCTGTTTAACTCCCAAATCATGGCGAAGATCCTGATCGCCGGCGGAATCGCGGGGATCCTGACCTCCTGGAACTCACTGCTGCTGGGCGCCTCCCGGCTGGTCTTCTCACTGGCACGTTCCGGGATGCTGCCGCAATGGTTTGCCAGGGTCCACCCCAAGTATCAGGCTCCGAGCAACGCGTTGATTTTCATTGGCGGCATTTCACTTCTGGCCCCGTTCTTCGGTGCGGAAATGCTTGGCTGGCTCGTGGATTCCGGGGCACCGAGCATCATCATCGCCTACTTCCTGGTCTCCGTGACATTCCTGCTGCTGCGCCGCCGGGAGCCGAACATGACCCGGCCTTTGCGCATCGGTGGTCCGGGGCGCTTCGGCGAGGTCATCGGTTGGATCTCGGTGCTGCTCACCGCGGCGCTGTTTAGCCTGTACATGCCCGGCATGCCCGCCTCACTGAGCTGGGAGCCGTGGCTGACCTTCGCGCTGTGGTGGGTCCTTGGGGCCGTGTACTTCGTCAAGGTTCCCGGCGGAATCCCGGCCGGTGAAGACGCCGAAGAAAAGGTGCTGCAGATCGTCAGGGCGCGCAGGAAATAAGCGCGCCATGCCGCTAGGTCAGCTCGTCGTAGTCTCCGTCAACCCACCTGGCGTAGCGTTCGGCGGAGAACTGCACGACCCGGTGGGCATCTGACGGGACGCAGGCGGCGAAATTATTGTAGAGGCGGTCAAAGCGCAGGCTGTCTAGTTGGGCGGCCATGCGTCGCACCACCGCCGCCGAGAGCGGGATCCGGTTGGGGTAGCTACGCAGGAAGGTGACATTGCCATCGGCCACGGGAAAGACTGCGTCCCCGGCCAGCAACGCGCCACCGCCCCGGGCTCCCGCGGCCCACTCGGCCACGGTGCTTCCGGGGAAGTGGCCGCCCACTTGATGCAGCCAGATGCCCGGCAGCACCTCAAAGGACTCGCTCCAGTAGCGGATGGCATCGCTGCTGCGCTGCACCCACTGCTTGTCGGCCTCGGCCACATAAATCGGTGCATCATCAAAGGCCTGGCTGTACTGCACCTGCACGCCGTACATGTGCGGGTGGCTGGCCACAATGGCCGCAATACCACCGAGTTCCCGAATGACCTCCACCGCATGGGAACTGATCATCCCGGGGACGTCAAAGAGCAGGTTCCCGTCTTCGGAACGGAGCAGCAGTGCGCTTTGCCCGATTCCCACCCCGGGTGCCCGTAGGGCGGTCAAACCCTCCTCCAGCTCCCGCACCTGGATCTGGTGGCCCTCGCGCTCAAGTGTTTCGGAACAGGTCCAGCGTTGAGTGCCACCGGGGATGTACTGGCGCTCGTCTTCGCAAATGGGGCAATGGGTGGGCAGGGTGCGCGAGGGTTCGAACTCCACTGCGCATCCTGCGCATTGCCATGGTGCATCTGCTGGGTTCATGGTTGGTCCCTGTCCTCCTGGTCGATTAGCCACCACGCTACTTTGAACACTGCCTGCGCGACAGAGCCTGGTGCGGTTTGTGATTGCTGTGCTGGGGTCGGGGCCAGAAATGTCCCCGCGGACTACAACAGGAAGCCGCCAAGGACCGCCGCACCCAGTGCCACCGCCCAGGCCGGGGCCTTCCATCCGGACAAGGCAACGAAGGCTAGCGCCGCGACTACGAACGTGGCGGTATTGGGCACACCGTGAGTGAACACCGGCGAATACAGTGCGGCGGCGAGCAGACCTACCACGGCGGCATTCACCCCGCCCAGGGCGCGGCGCACGATCGCATTGTGCCGCAGCCCTTGCCAGAATGGCAGCACGCCGATCACCAGCAGTGCAGAAGGCAGGAAGATCGCCACCAGGGCAATCAACGCCCCGGCCCAGGACGCCAAAGGCAGCTGCGCACTGGCCCCAAGGAATGACGAGAAGGTGAACAAAGGGCCGGGAACCGCCTGCGCCGCTCCATATCCGGCGAGGAATACTTCCTGGTCAACCAGGCTATTGCCTACCATTTCAGATTCCAAGAGGGGCAATACAACATGCCCGCCGCCAAACACCAGCGCGCCGGTACGGTAGAAGACATCCGTCAGCGCCACCACGGCAGTGGAGGTCAGGGCGCGCAGTACCGGGAGCAAAGCCAGCAGCAGGACAAACAGGACCAGACAGGTGACCGAGAGCGCCCGGGCCACCTTCGGCTTCAGCTGCGCCTCCTGCTGGCCGGCCGCTTCCGGCACCGGAAGCCACAGCAGCCCGATCAGGGCAGCGCCGAGCATGGCCAACACCTGGGTGAGCGGGCCGGGCAGCAACAGGACCACGCCCATGGTGGCTACGGCAAGAGTCGCGCGGCGGGCATCGGGGGTCAGCATCCTGGCCATCGAAATTACCGCGTGCGCCACCACGGCAACGGCCGCCGCCTTCAGGCCGCTGATCCAGCCGGTGCCCAGGGTGTCCGACAGCCATGGAGCTCCCAAGGCGAACCCAAAGAGCAGCAGCGCCGAGGGCAGGGTGAAGCCAACCCAGGCCAGCAGCATCCCGGGCAGCCCGGCGCGCTGCAGCCCCACGGCCATGCCCACCTGGCTGGAAGCCGGCCCGGGCAGGAACTGGCACAGGGCCACCAGATCGGCGTAGGTGTTTTCCTTCAGCCAGCGGCGGCGCACCACAAACTCGTTGTGGAAGTAGCCCAGGTGAGCGACCGGGCCGCCGAAGGAGGTCAGGCCCAGGCGCAGGAACACGGCAAACACTTCCCAGGGGTCCCGGGCAGGGGCAGCTGGTTTCGGGGAAGAGGCAGCGGTGTTCATCCTGCCCATCGTAGGGGCGCCAGTTGACGGGAAGCTGGATATCTTGTGAAGACACGGTGACGTATTCGGGGCGAGCATGACGCGGCCCGCGGCGCCGAAATGGAGATGCCCGGACCGGCTTCGTAGAGTAGTTCCGTGAAGCCTCGCACCGCACCCACCGAATCCAACCGCTCCATGGCACGCCAGATCCTGGCGCTGGCGATTCCCGCGCTCGGCGCGCTGATCGCCGAGCCGCTATTCCTGCTGGCCGACACCGCGATCATCGGGCACCTGGGTGTCTCCGAGCTGGCCGGTGCGGGTCTGGGGACCACGGTCATCCAGACCGCGGTGGGGTTGATGATCTTCTTGGCCTACGCCACCACTCCCGCCGTGGCCCGGGCCATCGGGGCCGGCCAGTTTGGTCGGGCCATGGCTGCCGGGCGCGACGGCATGTGGTTTGCCCTGGCCCTGGGCCTGGTGCTGACCGTCATTGGGTATTTTGGCGCCGAACCATTGGTGCGGTTGATGGGGGCCGAGGGCGCCGTGCAGCAGTTCGCGGTGGATTACATCATGTACTCCCTGCCCGGGGTGACGGCCATGCTGCTGGTCTTTGCCGCCACCGGCGTGCTGCGCGGCATGCAGGACACCAAGACCCCGCTGATCGTGGCCTCCGCCGGTTTCGGGTTGAACATTGTCCTGAACTTCACGCTGGTCTACGGGTTCAACATGTCCGTCAGCGGGGCGGCGCTGGGCACCTCGATCGCCCAGTGGGTCATGGCTCTGGTCTACTTCCGGTTGATCATTCCGCAGATCCGCCAGGCCGGACTGCCGTTGGCTCCCACCTGGGCGGGATTCAAGGCCACCGGACACGTGGGGTCATGGCTGATGCTGCGCAACGCCACCATGCGCATTGCCTTGCTGGCCACGGTGGTGGTGGCTACGAACGCCGGCGAGGTGACGCTGGCTGCTCACCAGCTGGTGTTCACCCTCTTCTCCTTCCTGGCCTTCGCCCTGGACGCACTGGCGATTGCCGCGCAGGCGCTGATCGGCAAGGAGCTGGGGGCCGGGGACAAGGAGCAGGCCACCAAGCTGACCGGGGTGATGACCCGTTGGGGCGTCTACTTCGGGATCTTCACCGGCCTGTTCATCTTCGCCCTGTCCTGGGTGCTGCCGGTGCTGCTCAGCTCCGATTCCTCGGTGCATGAACTGGCCACCCCGGGGCTGTGGCTGCTGGCCATCTCGCAGCCGATCTGCGGCGTGGTGTTCGTGCTGGACGGGGTGCTGATGGGAGCGGGGGACGCCCGTTACCTGGGACTGGTGGGCGTGGTGAACCTGGCCGCCTACCTGCCGATGCTCTGGGCAGTGGATGTCCTTGCCCAGGACCAGCTCAGCTCCATGATCTGGATCTGGGTGTCCTTCGCCGGGGGATACATGCTGGCCCGGATGATAACCCTGGGGGTGCGGGCCCGCACCGACAAGTGGATGCGCCTGGGTCTCTGATCCGGCTGGCGCCGGGCGCAGCGATGGCTTAACGGCGTTGGAGGTTCTTCAAGTGTTGCCCTGGGCATCGGCAGCCACACCATCAGAACTTATTACCCGCATCCCGGATATCAGGTTGTAGCCTTCAATGCAGGTAACGCAGGAATGATTAACAATATAAGACCCAGACGACAAAAAACGCTCGCAGTAACTATTCTTGGTTTTTTCAAAATATAGGAGGAAACGCTAAACTAGATTGTTGGGTGCATTAAGGGACGCGAAAATTTCCGAGGAACTAAATGTTAAAGATCAAGTGGGTTAATCTTCTCATCGCTACCGTGGGTGGGTGCCTCACGTCGGTCGTCTATATGGCTGTAGTGGGCATCTTGTCTGTCTAGGCCACAGCGACCAGAAGTGGCGCTGTCCTTAATCTCAACAACATTGTAGTTGGGGTTCAAGATCCGAAAATTCCGGCCCTCCAAATGACTGCAATCATGTGCATGGGAGTACTAACCGCGTACATTGTCGCTTATGCTCCTCGGAATTTCTCGCTGCCAGTCAGATTAGCGGTGAGTACTAGTTTTGTAGTATCTTCCGGTGTTTTGCTGATTATCAACTTTTCAAGTGGGCCTGGACGTGACCCGTTGCAGAGCGTTGCAGATGGAACCATGACTGGCATAAAGGGTTGGTTGCTCAAAGCCAGCAATGAATCATCTGTCCATCTATTAGTAGCCCTTGTTCTTTTTCTGGTGGTTTTCCAGCTGTCTCGATTTAAAGCCCGTAACTCATGAGTCAATAGTGCACCATAGAGTGATGTGACGTGCGGCGATCGCCCCGGCGGTTTGAAGCCTCGTTCCGGACGACCGGGCATAACTTGAATATTCTTGCGGTCGTAGTAGCGCGCGGCCTTCACCCTTAACTCCTTTGGAACCCGAGGATAGGCGCAGGTTCTGTACTGCGTCGCAGCCCAGTTGCTTCAGCCGCCTCCAGGCAACCAATGAAACAACTCGGTTAAAGCAGGCCGGTCCCGGCATCCGCGCCGCAGGGGCGGGGATGCCGGGACCGGCCGGGGCGTGGGAGGGGTTAGGCCCCTACGGGTTCGAGCACCAGGCGCCCGGTGACCTTGCCTTCGGACAAGTCCTGCAGGGCGGCGCTGACGCCCGGGGCGCTGAGCTCCCCGGCGCTTAGGCGCAGCGGCTTGATCTTGCCGGTGGCCGCCAGCTCCACCAGTTCCTTCAGCTCACCCAGGCTGCCAACATAGCTGCCGCGCAGGTTCAGCGCCTTGGTGGCCATGATGGCCGTGGGCACCACCAGCTCTCCGCCGAACAGGCCCACCATGATCTGCGTGCCGCCCTTGGCCAGCAGGTCAAAGCCCAGCTCAGCGGTGGTCCCGTTGTTCACGAAGTCGATCACCGCGCGGGCCTTGCCGCGCAGATCTCCCTGCTGCTCGGCCCGCTGGCCGTTGCCCGGCAGCAGCAGGGTGTTGCTGGCCCCGGCCGCCTGCGCGTGCTTCAGGTTTTCCGGATTCAGGTCCACCGCGGTGATGTTGCGGTGCCCCAGGGCGGAGAGGATGTTCACGGCCATGCCGCCCACCCCGCCGACACCGATGACCACGACCAGGGCCTGCGGGTCCAGCGGCAGCACCTTGCGCGCCGCCGAGTAGGCGGTCAACCCCGAGCAGCTGAGCGTGGCCGCCCAGCGTGGGTCGATGCCGGTGTGCCCGAGCAGGTACTTCTCATGCGGAACGGTGATCGCCTCGGCGTAGCCGCCGGGGCGCACCAGGCCGATGGAGGTGTTGTAGGCGCACAGGTTCTCATCCCCGGCCAAACAGGTGGCGCACTTGCCGCAACCCAGCCACGGGTAGACCATCCGGCTGTCCCCGGGCTGCGCGCCGGTCACTTCGCTGCCCACCGCGCTCACGGTGCCCACGATCTCATGGCCGAGCACCATCGGGTAGGTAATGCCGGTCTTGGCCAGCTCCAGCTTCCCGCGGCTGCCCAGGTCGTAGTGGCCCTCGCGCAGGTGGATGTCGGAGTGGCAGACCCCGCAGTGGGTGATGGACAGACGCACCTCGTGCGGTGCCAGGTCCTTCTCTTCGCTGATGACCTCGCGGATGCTCAGGTCTTCAAATGCCGCATAGGACTTCATGGTGCTACTTTCGCTTCTCATGCATGGTGTGGACGGTGATTCGGTGCCGGGGTGCACCCGGCTGGTATCCGGCTAGGCCTGCAGGGTCAGGAACTCGGCCACGCACACGGGGGCGGGCACGTCCTTGGCCTCAACTGTCACCTTGATGGTGGACAGCAGCCCGCGCTCGGTGGGTTCGGCCGAGACCAGCTCGGCGCCGGCCCGCAGCTGCGCCCCGACCTTCACCGGGGCGGGGAAGCGCACCTTGTTCAGTCCGTAGTTCACCCCCATGCGCAGGCCCTGAACGGTGTAGATCTGGCGCAGGAAGGAGGGCAGCAGGGACAGGGAGAGGAACCCGTGGGCAATGGTGGCCCCAAACGGCCCGTTGGCGGCACGCTCGGGATCCACGTGGATCCACTGGTGGTCATCGGTGGCGTCGGCGAACAGGTTCACCTGCTCCTGGGTTACCCGCACCCACGGGCTGTGGCCCAGGTGCTGCCCGGCGGCCTGGGCGAAGGCCTGCAGGTTGGGAAAGAGGGTGGGGGAGTCGGTCAGGTTCTGCTCAGGCATGGGGTCCTCCCGCCACGTACAGGATCTGCCCGGAAATGAAGGAGGCGTCCTCGGAGGCGAAGAACGCGGCGGCGGCGGCAATGTCCTGCGGCTTGCCGGTGCGGCGCACCGGGATGTGTTCGGCGGCCTTGGCGGTGAACACCTCGTAGGGCACCTTCATGCGTTCGGCGGTCGCCCGGGTCATCGCGGTCTCGATCAGCCCCGGGGCGATCGCGTTGACGGTGACGCCGAACTGGCCCAGCTCAATGGCCAGGGTCTTGGTGAAGCCCTGGATCCCGGCCTTCGCGGCCGAGTAGTTCGCCTGCCCGCGGTTGCCCAGCGCCGAGGTGGAGGACAGGTTGATGATCCGCCCCCAGCCGGCCTCGGTCATGTGGCGCTGCACGGCCCGGGACATCAGGAAGTGCCCGCGCAGGTGCACGTTCATCACCGTGTCCCAGTCACTGGCGCTCATCTTGAACAGCAGGTTGTCGCGCAGCACCCCGGCGTTGTTCACCAGCACGGTGGGGGCGCCGAGCTGCTCGGCGATGCGCTGCACCAGCTCCTCGACGGACTGCTCATCGGAGACGTCGGCGCCGAAGGCCGCCGCGGTGCCGCCGGCCTGGTTGATCTGCTCGACGGTGTCCCGGCAGTGCTCCTCCTGCAGGTCCACGGCGGCGATGTTCATCCCGGCAGCGGCCAGGCGGGCGGCGATGGCCGCCCCGATGCCGCGGGCGGCCCCGGTGACGATGGCGGTGCGTTGGTTGCTCATGTAATGGCTTCTCTTTCGTTGCAAGTTGATTCGGTGCGCGAAGGGTGCGGGCTAGCCCAGGCGTTCAATGACCATGGCCATGCCCTGCCCGCCGCCCACGCACATGGTCACCAGTCCGGTGCCGGCGCCGCGTTCGGTCAGCGAGTTGATCAGGGTGGTGGTGATCCGCGCCCCGGTCATCCCCCAGGGGTGGCCCAGGGCAATGGCCCCGCCGTTGACGTTCAGCCGGTCGTGGTCAATGCCCAAGTCCTCGGCGCTGGGCAGCACCTGGGCGGCGAACGCCTCGTTCAGCTCCACCAGGTCAATGTCCTTGATGCCCATGCCGGCGCGCTGCAGCGCCTGGCGGGTGGCGGTGACCGGTCCCAGGCCCATGATTTCCGGGGACAGGGCGCTGAGACCGGTGGACACGATCCGCGCCAGCGGCTGCACCCCGAGTTCGGCGGCCTTGGCCGAGCTCATGATCACCAGGGCCGCGGCCCCGTCGTTCAGCGGGCAGGCGTTGCCGGCGGTGACCGTCCCGTCCGGGCGGAACACCGGTTCAAGCTCTGCCAGCCCCTGGGCGGTGGTGCCCGGGCGGGGGGAGTCATCGGTGCTGACGGTGCTGCCGTCGGGCAGGGTCAGCGCGGTGATGTCCTTGTCCCAGAACCCGCGTTCGGCCGCGGCCTGCGCCCGCTGCTGGGAGAGCAGCGCCCAGGCGTCCTGGTCGGCGCGGCTGACCGAGCGCAGCTGGGCGACGTTCTCCGCGGTCTGGCCCATGGCGATGTAGATGTCCGGAACCAGTCCCTGCCCGCGCGGGTCGCTCCAGGTCTGGGCACCGCCCTCGGCCCGCTTCGCGGTGCGCTGCCAGGCGTCGCGGAAGTGGGGGTTGCGCACATCGGAGTCCAGGCGGTGGCGTCCGAGCGAGCTGGTGGACTCCACCCCGGCGGAGACGAAGATTTCCCCTTCCCCGGCGCGGATGGCGTGAAGGGCCATCCGGGTGCTTTGCACGCTGGAGGCGCAGAAGCGGGTGACCGTGGTGCCCGGCACCGTGTCCCAGCCGTTGCGCACGGCCACCACCCGGGCCAGGTTCGACCCGTTTTCCCCTTCCGGGATGCCGCAGCCCAGGACCAGGTCATCGATCTGCTCGGGCTGCAGCCCCGGCACCCGGGCGATGGCTTCGCTGGTGATCTGGTGGGCCATTTCATCGGAGCGCATTTCGCGCAGGCTGCCCTTGTGGGCGCGCCCGATCGGGGAGCGCACCGCACTGACAATGACGGCGTCGTTCATGAGGTGTCCTTGGGGGTTCGTGGTGGTTAGGCGAAGGCGGAGATGCCGGTGATGGCCCGGCCGACAATCAGCGACTGCATGTGGTCGGTGCCCTCATAGGTGTAGACCACCTCCATGTCGGTCAGGTGGCGGGCCACATGGTTTTCCAGCAGCAGGCCGTTGCCGCCGAGCAGGTCGCGGGCGGTGCTGGCCACCTGCAGCGCGGTGCGCGAGCAGTACATCTTGGCCAGTGAGGCCATGGTGCCGGTCATCTGCCCGGATTCCTGCAGTTCCAGGATCCGGTCCACATACAGCTTGATGGCGCTGACCTCGGCCAGCAGGTTCGCCAGCTTGTTCTGCACCAGCTGGAAGCTGGCGATCGGCTTGCCGAACTGCACCCGGTTCGCGGTGTACTTCACCGCGTCCTCGTACACGGAGATCGCATGTCCCAGGGACTCGAAGGCCACCCCGGCGCGGGTCGCGTTCAGCACCTTGTTCACGTCCTTGAAGGAGTTGCAGTGCTCCAGGCGGTTGGCCTCGGGGATCACCAGGTCCTTGATGACGATGTCCGGCTGCAGGATGGCGCGCTTGCCGACCTTGCCGGTGATCACGGTCGGGGCGAACCCGGCCGGGAACTCGGTGCCCGGTTCGCGCTCCAGCACGAACGCCTTGACCTGCCCGTCGGCCTCGTCGCGGGCGTAGATGATGACGATGTTGGCGTAGGAGGCGTTGCCGATCCAGCGCTTGGCGCCGTTGAGCACCCAGTTGTCGCCCTCACGCCGGGCGCTGGTCTCCAGGGCCACGGAGTCCGAGCCGTGCTCCGGCTCGGTCAGGGCGAAGGCGCCGATCTTCTCCAGCCTGGCCATGGCCGGCAGGAAGCGGGCCCGCTGCTGCGCATTGCCCAGCATGTTGATCGAGCCCATCGCCAGGCCGGAGTGGACGCCGAAGAAGGTGTTGATCGACCCGTCGCAGCGGGCCAGCTCCACCGACACCGCCGCGGAGGCGCGCACCGAGAGCCCCGGGCAGCCGTTGCCGGTGATGGTGCCCCCGGCAATGTTCAGCGCGGCCAGCGGCTTGATCAGCTCGAACGGGAACTCGGCGCGCTCCCAGTAGTCGTTGATGATCGGCTCGACGTGTTCGGTGTTGAACGCGCGGATCTTTTCTCGCACCTGGCGCACCTGCTCGTCATCGCGCTCGTCGAGCAGGAAGATGTCGTGGTCGGGCAGCTGGGCGGTCTTCTTCGACGCCGGCTTGGTGTCCTTCTGGGAATCGGTTGCGGCTGAGACGCTCATGGTTTTCTCCTTCTTGGCGGTGCTCTGTACGTTGTTTGGATGCCGTGGGCCGGGAGCCGGCTACGGGGTGACGATGGCGAAGCCGGGGTCCGGGGCCTGGATGATGCGCTGCAGGCGCTGCAGCGTGGCGGCCACGTCCCCGCTGGCCTGCACGGTCTCCAGCTTCCCGCGCAGCGCCCCGGGCAGGGCCGCGGCCGGGCCGGTGAAGGCCGCCTGCGACGGCGGGCAGCAGTCCGCGTCCCCGGCTTTGTCCACCTCGTGGTGGTGCAGCACCCCGTTGGACAGGCGCAGGTGGATCCGCGCTCCGGTGTCGGTGGCGTGCAGGTCAATGCCCAGCGGCCGGTCCCAGGCTTCCGGGGCGTTGATGCGCACGGCCAGCACGTCCAGCATGGTGGACAAATCCACCCCGGCGCCGATGCGTGAACCCCCGGTTTCCCTCACCGGGCCGTGCAGCAGTTCGCCGGCCCCGGTGAGGTAGATGTTGCGCCAGGTGGCGTTGCGGCAGCTGTAGCCCAGCTGCCGGTAGACCCGGGCCAGCAGTTCGCGGGCCGCACCCAGCTGGGGTGCGGCGAACACAAGGTGGTTCAGCACGGTCGCGGCGAAGCGCAGCTGCCCGGTGTCCACCTGTTCGGTAGGCTGCGCGCCGGGTTCACCCAGTGCGCCCAGCTGGCCGCGCAGGGTGGCCAGGGCCGCCTCGGCGCCGCCCAGCAGCTGCACCCAGCGCCGGGATTCATCCTGCGGCGGCAGCGGCCACAGGTTCGCCGGGTTCGCGTCGTACCAGCCCAGGTAGCGCTGGTAGATGCCCTTGACGTTGTGGCTCAGCGAGCCGTAGAAGCCCTGGGCGCAGTCCCGGGCCTCCAGCGCCGGGGGCAGCACCAGCTGCTCGGCGATTTCCCGCGGCGTGCACCCCAGGTTGATCAGCCGCACCGTCTGGTCGTGCAGGTAGCCGTATAGATCACGCTGGACGCTCAAGAAGTCGCGGATCTGCTCGTTGCCCCAGGTGGGCCAGTGGTGGGTGGCGAACAGCACCTGGGCCTTCGCCCCGTAGCGGCGCAGCGCCTCATCCAGGTAGCGGCTCCAGGCCTGCGCGTCGCGCACCTCCGCCCCGCGCAGGGTCAGGATGTTGTGCATGCTGTGCAGGGCGTTCTCCGCCATGCACAGCACGTTCCCGGCCGGGAAGTAGAGGTTCATTTCCGCCGGGGCCTCGGTGCCCGGGGTCAGCTGCACCTCGAATTCCAGCCCGTCCACGGTGAAGCGCTCGCCGGTGGCCTCGGCCAGCACGGTGGGTTCGGGCAGGCTCATCGGCCCGGCCGCGACCCGCTGGCCGATGCCGCAGCCCAGGTGCCCCTCGGACCCGGCGGAAAGCGCCGAACCGTACATGTACCCGGCCCGGCGCTTCATGGCCGGCCCCAGCTGGATGTTCTCGCTGATCGCGTGTTCCCGGAAGCCGCGCGGCACGATGATCGCCGCGTCCTCGGCCAGGTGTTCGCGCACCGCGCCGAACCCGCCGAAGTGGTCGGCGTGCGGGTGGGTGATGACCACCGCGGTGACCGGGCGGCGTCCGCGGTGCTGGAAGTAGAGCTCCAGGGCGGCCGCGGCGGTGGCGTTGCAGGAAAGCACATCCAGCACCAGCACCCCGTGCGTGGTCTCAATCAACGTCATCGCCGCCAGGTCGAAGCCGCGTACCTGGTAGAAGCCGGGGCAGATCTCAAACAACCCGTGGGCGGCGGTGTGCCGCGAATGCGTCCACAGTTTCGCATCGGCGCTGGGCGCCGGGTCCTGCTGCAGGAACGCGTATTCCGCCAGATCCACCACGACCTCGCCGTTCTCGTCCCGGATCAGCGGATCGCTGCGGGTGGCGATGAAGCCGCGCAGGGAATCGTGCGCCACGGCGGTGTGCGGGCTCATTTGGCCACCTCCAGGTTCTTCTGCCCGGCCTGCTTGGCCAGCTGGCGGGCGATCCCGTTCAGCTGGATTTCCGAGGAGCCGGTCAGCATCCGGAACATCCGCAGGCTGCGCCAGATCTGGTCAATGGGCGAACCCTGGACCATCCCGGCCTTGCCGTGGATCTGCAGGGAGGCATCCGCGATCCTGAACGAGTTCTCCGCCACCAGGTACTTGCACATGAACGAGTCGATGGCCGGCACCTCCCCGCGGTCCAGCGCCTCAAGGCTCTGATAGGTCAGGGCGCGGGCGGCCTGGAAGTCGGTGGCCATGCGCGCCAGCTCGTGGCCGATGGCCTGCTTGCGGATCAGCGGCTCACCGTCGATCATCCGGGTGGCGGCGAAGTCCAGCGCCATTTCCAGTGCGGTGCGCGCCGCCCCCAGGGCGGTGGGGCAGTGCAGCAGCCGGTTGACCACCACGCGGCCCAGGCCCACCTTCAGGCCCTCACCCTCCGCGCCCAGCAGGTTCTCCTGCGGCACGAACGCGTCCTGAAGGACAATGTCGGCCTCCATGTGCTGGCCGCTGAGCGGGGTCTGGCCCGGCAGCACCTGCACCCCGGGGGCGTCCAGGTCCACCAGGAAGGCGCTGTAGACGTTGTCGGTGCCGGCCATCCGGGCGATCAGCACACTGAAGTCCGCGAACGGACCGCCGGTGGAGAACACCTTGTGCCCGCTGATCCGGTAGCCGCCGGCCACCTTGGTGGCCGTGGTGCTCATGGCCTTCACGTCGCTGCCGGCATCGGTTTCGGTCATGGAGAAGCAGCAGGCCCGCTGGCCGGCGACCACCGGCAGCAGGTACTTTTCGCGCTGCTGCTCGGTGGCGATCTGGAAGATCGCCCCGACCCGCAGCGGGCCGCCCATGTCCCCGAGCACGCTGGTGGCCAGCACCCGGCGGGAGGCGGCGACCTCTTCCTTCAGGGCCGCCAGCTCCACATAGCTCAGCCCGCGTCCGCCGTATTCGGCCGGCAGGTGGATGCCGTAGAAGCCCAGTTCGCGGCTGCGCCGCCAGACCGGCTGCAGCATGCTGCGCTGCAGCACGGATTCGTGGTTGATGCCCAGTTCGGCCTCGTAGTCGGCCAGTTCCCCGTTCAGGTAGTCACGCAGGCTGGCCACCAGTTCGGCCAGGGCCGGGTTCTCGCGGTAGCTGGGTCGCAGTGAGAAGGTCATTTCGCTAACCCACCTTCCGGTCGCTGGCCGCCCATTCGCCTTCGCGCAGGGCGCGGCGGTCGGGCTTGCCGTTGCGGTTCTTGGGCAGCTCGTCAACGAACTGGACCAGGCGCGGCACCTTGTACTTGGCCAGGGAGCGGGCACAGAATTCCTGCAGCTGCTCCTGGGTCAGGCTGGCGCCGGGGCGCAGGGCCACGAACGCCTTGACGGTTTCGCCCCAGCGCTCGTCCGGGGCGCCGATGACAATGGCCTCGAAGACGTCGGGGTGTTCGTAGAGCACGCTTTCGACCTCGGTGCAGTACACGTTGAAGCCGCCGGAGATGATCATGTCCTTCTTGCGGTCCACGATGAAGAAGTAGCCGTCCTCGCGCATGTAGCCCAGGTCCCCGGTGTGCACCCAGCCGTTGCGGAAGGTCTGCTCGGTGGATTCGGGGCTGCGGAAGTACTCGGTGACGCAGTCCGCGCCGCGGGCGACCAGTTCGCCCACCTCGCCGGGCGGCAGCTGCTGGCCGTCCTCGTCGATGACCCGCACCTCCGTGTCGTACACGGCCCGGCCGCAGGACTGCAGGATCTGCGGGTCCTCCTCCACCCCGCGCCTGACGTCGTCATTGGTCAGGAACAGCACGGCGCTGGTGGTTTCGCCCTGCCCGTAGCCCTGGTTCACGATCGGGCCAAAGGCCTCGTAGGCCTCGCGCAGGCGGGCCGGGGAGATCGCCGAGCCGCCCAGGGTGATGCCCTTGAGGCTGGAGATGTCGTACTTCCCGCGTCCCGGGAAGCTGAGGATGCGGTTGAGCATGACCGGGACCATGAAGGTCAGCTGCACCCGCTCGCGCTCAACGGTGGCCAGGAACTCCTCGGCGCTGAACTTGGGCAGCACCACCACCTTCACCCCGCGGAATACGCACGCCAGCACGCCCATCCCGGAGGCGTGGGTGATCGGCCCGGTGACCAGGTAGATGCTGCCGGCGGACATGGAGCCCTGCGGGTTCATGGTCATCTTGCGCAGGTTGGCCAGCCGGTTGCCCACGGTCTGCACCGCGGCCTTCAGGGTGCCGGTGGACCCGGAGGTGAAGTTCAGGACCGCGGGGTGGTCCACGGCAACGTCCACCTCCACGGTCTCGGTGGAGCCGGAGGCCAGCAGGTCCTCGTAGGCCAGGATCCCGGACCTTGCCTCGGGCACCGGGTCAAAGACCACGACCTGGCAGTCCGCCCCGGCGGCGCTGATCGCGTCGCGGGCGGTGGCCAGCTGCTCGGGATCCACCAGGATGACCCGCACCTGCGCGTCGGAAAGCACGTGGGCGATTTCGGTGGGGGCCAGGCGCACGCTCAGCGGCACCCGAACCGCCCCGCACTTGGCCAGGGCGAATTCGGTGACAACCAGTTCCCCGCGGTTGCTGGCCAGGGTGGCCACGCTGGTGCCGGCCTCCACGCCCAGCCCGCCCAGGGCCGAGGCCAGGCGGTTCGCGTCATCGTCGAGCTGGCGGTAGGTCCAGCGCCGGTCCCCGGCGACCAGGGCCTCGGTGTCGGGCCAGTAGAGCTTCGAGCGATTCAGATAGATACCAAGATTCATGCCTACTCCAGAGAACGATTGATTAGTCATGATCTTAGACACACTGTCTAGGAAGTGTCCAGAGGGGAGTTTGTTTGCTATGAATGCACCATGAGCTATGAAGACCCGCGCACGGTGCGCACCCGCGCCGCACTGTCCAACTCACTGGTGGAACTGGTGCTGGAACGGGGCTATGCCGCCGTGAAAGTCGAACATGTCGCGGCGCATGCCGCAGTGGGGCGGGCAACGTTCTACACGCATTTCGCCACGAAGGAAGCCCTGTATGACTACACGGTGGAGAGCATCCTGGGCGAGCTGCGCCTGCTGCTGGAGGATGTGGACCGCGAACACGCCGGCTTCACCGGCCAGCCGGTGCGGGCGCTGTTTGGGCACGCCTCGAAGAACCCCAACACCTACCGGATGATCCTGCGCGGGGAGGGGGACGGGCGCGGCCTTCGCCTGCTCATTGAGCGCTGGGCTGCGGTCGCCGAACAGATCTTCGCCGACCGCGTCCACGCCCAGGATGTGCGTCCGCGCGTGGATCTGCGGGTCATCGCGCAGGCGTGGGCGGGGGAGCAGGTGGCGGTCCTGCTGTGGTGGCTGGATGCCCCGGCGCCGCGTCCGGGGCTGGACCAGGTGGTGCAGACGCTGGCCGACCTCTCGCGCTATGGACGCCACTGGGCCTCGGGATTCAGCGTCACGCCATAGTGCGGCCAGCCAGGGCCGCATCGCCTGCCCCGTACGAAAGGCTTCGTGCGGGGCAGGCTTTTTTGCCTCGTGGGCACGTTTTCGCAGTCCCCGCCCCGGCGGGGTGTGCTCCAGCGGGGCCCGCGGTGAGCCGCGCCCAGCGGGGCGAAGAAATCGTCATACTGCCGCTGCGGCGCCCGCTGCGCGTCACGGAAAAGTTTTTCCGCGCAAGACCTTGCGTGAGCTGGTTCACGTCACGTAACTTGGGGTAGATCAATCTTAGACGTTCTGTCTAACTTCTTTCAGTGGAAGGTGCCCCGACATGCGCTCGCGCCGCTATTTGCTTGAATACCCGACCGGAGCACGGCGCCGGGTCTATCTGGGCGTGGTGGTGCTGGCCGTGTTCATCTCCGCTTTCGAGGGCCAGCTGGCACCGGTGCTGCCGCTGCTGCTCAAGGACCTGGGAATGACCCCGGCGTTCTACGGCTCGATTACCGCCGTCTCCCTGCTCGCCGGCGCACTGGCCGGGTATCTTGGCGGGGAAATGGTGGACCGCATTGGGCGGGTAAGGGTGTTGATCCCCTTCGCCTTCATCTCGGCGGCCTCCTGCCTGTACATGGCCATGGCCCCGGATGTCTTGCACTTCACGGCGGCGCGCATCTCGATGAACTTCGTCGAGGGCATCGCCATGGCCGGCACCGCGCCGTTGATCCGCGACTTCACCCCGCGCACCGGACGCGCCCAGGCCTACGCCTTCTGGACCTGGGGGCCGGTGGGGGCCAACTTCTTTGCCGCCGCGATTGCCGCGCTGACGCTGCAGCTGTTCGACTACTCGTGGCGGGCGCAGATCTACCTGATGGCCGGGGTGGCGCTGCTCGGGGCCATCATCATCGCGCTGATCCTTCGCGACCTGCACCCGGACGTGCGCCGACAGATCCGGGACACCGAAGGGGCGGCGCGTGAATCCCTGTCCGGGGGCGCCGGGTCACGCAGTAGCCTGCTGACCAGCCGGGCCTTCTGGACCCACGTCCTGGCCATCTCCTGCCTCTACTTCTTCCTGGCCACCATGAACGCCTACGCGCAGCTGATGCTCGTGGAATTCTTTGGCTTCAGCGTGCGCATGGCTTCGGTGGTCGCCATGGGCTTCTGGGTGGCGAACCTGGGCGCCTCGCTGTTCTTCGCCCGGCTTTCGGACCGGTTGCGGGTGCGCCGCGGCATGGTCATTGGCGGTGGACTGACGGCCGCCGCGCTGCTGGCAACCCTGGTCACCGTGATGTTCACCTGGCCCAGCACCCCGGGCATCCTGGTCATGGGATTGTTCGTGCTCATCGGCGGCTCACTGGGCGCGGTGTTCTCCCCGTGGATGGCCAGCTTCTCCGAGGCCATTGAGGAAATCCATCCGGAGGGCCACGGCTTTGCCTTCGGCTTCAACGACGTGGTCAAGAACCTGTTCATCCTCACCTCGGTGCTCTTCGCACCGCACGTGGCCGACAGCCTGGGATGGAACGCGTGGATGGCCACGGTGCTGGTCATCTTCTGCGCCTTCGTGGCCTTCGCGGTGCTCATCCCGCGCCATGCGGTCCCCGCATTGCGGGAAATCGATGCCGAATCCGGAAGCAACCGCGCCGAGGTCCTGCGCGCCGCGCAGACCAAGTAGCAAAGAGCGGATTCCTGCTGGTCGGCAAGGCCAAATCCAGTGGCGCTAGCTCCAGATGTCGTCGGTTTCGAACTGGTCGAGCATGGCGTTGCGGATCGATTTGAGGTGTTCGGCCATCGCCTGCTGGGCCGCCTTGGCCTCACCGGCTTCGATCGCCTGCACGATGGCCTCATGTTCCTGGATTTCTCGGGCAGTGGACATATAGGCCTGCATTCCGGGCAGCACGTAATGGGCACGGGCGGTGTCATGGAAGCAGCGCTCCAGCGCGGCGGCAATACGCGAATTGCGTCCCCCCTCGGCCAGCTGCCGGTGGAACTGCTGGGCGCAGCGCATCGAGCCGATCGGATCCTCCGCCGCGAGCCGGGACTGCTCGTCAAGCTGGCTGCGCAGGGCCGCAATGAACGGCGCGGTGGCATGCCGCGCGGCACCGGCGGCGGTAAAGGGCTCGAGCAGCATCCGCATGTCCAGGGTCTCGTACACGTCATTGAGGGTCACCCCGCGGACCAGGTACCCCTTCTTGGGCAGGATCTGCAGCAGTCCCTCGCTGGTCAGCTGGCGCAGGGATTCGCGCACCGGGGTCTTGGACACCTTGAATTCCTCGGCCAGGCGCGGCTCGACCACCATGGTTCCCGGGGCAATCACCCCGTACAGGATCCGCTCACGCAGTTCGGCGGTGAGCTTCTCGGTGAGCGAGGTGGCCATCTCATCTCCCATCCCGGCTCCCGCCAGTATCTGGCGCGTAATCTTTGTCCTCGGGTCTTTACTGTGACCCTAGCTACACCTTAGTCTGACCTGAAAGATATTTCAGGTATCTGTCATCGGCGGATACCTTCCCCACCTTCCAATGGAGCGCATCATGGCACCGCAGGACACAAGCGTTGGCGTTGGCCCCGCCCAGCAGCACCATGCGCAGCAGCGCCGTCGGGCGATCTTCGCCTCCGTGCTGGGCACCGCCATCGAATGGTACGACTACGCGTTGTATGGGGCGGCGGCCTCGGTGGTGATCGGTCCGCTGTTCTTCGCGGCCGCCGGTTCCACCGGTGAGGCGCTGGCCGCTTTCGCCACCTTCGCGGTGGGCTTCGTGGCCCGCCCCTTCGGCGGGGTCATCATTGGACACCTGGGGGACAAGTTCGGGCGGCGTCCGGCCATGTTGCTCTCGGTGATCCTGATGGGCATTGCCACCGTCGGCATTGGCCTGCTGCCCACGGCCGATTCCTGGGGGGTGTGGGCGGTGGCCCTGCTGGTGCTCTTCCGCCTCATCCAGGGCTTCGGGGCCGGAGCCGAACTGACCGGTGCCATGACACTGGTCGCCGAATACGTGGAACCGAAGAAGCGCGGCTGGTACACCTCACTGGTGCTGGCCACCCCGCCGCTGGGCATCGCCTTGGCCACCGTGAGCTTCTTTGCCGTGGCAGCCCTCGGGGACGCCGCCCTGCTTGGCTGGGCCTGGCGAATCCCCTTCCTGATCTCCGCGGTGCTGTTCCTGCTGGCACTGTACATCCGCAACCGGCTGGAGGAGACCCCCGAATACGCGCGGGCCATGCAACGGGCGCAAGAGCACGGCAGCACCGGCAAGCTCCCGGTGCTGAAGGTCTTCTCCGGGCATTGGCGCGAAGTGCTGCTCGGGTTCTTCGCCATCACCGGGCACAACGCCGTGAACTACATCCTGGCCGTGTTCTCCATCAGCCTGATGGTCGGTTCGGGCATGGAACGCAGCCATGCCCTGCTGGCCGTGACAGTCGGTTCCCTGGTCTCGGTGGTGCTCACCCCGGTCGGTGGCCGGCTGGCCGACCGTTGGGGAACTTCGCGCACCCTGGCGGCCGGGAACATCAGCGGCCTGCTGCTGGCCTTCCCCATCTTCTGGCTGCTGGCCACCGGCCAGTTCACGCTGGGCATGCTGGCCATTGCCCTGGGCTATGCGCTGGTCATCCCCTGCACCAGTGGGGCGCAGGGCGCGTTTCTCACCGAACTGTTCCCGGTCCAGGTGCGCTTCACCGGGATCGCGATTGCCCGGGAACTCAACGGAGCGCTGGTCGCCGGCATGTCACCGCTGATTGCCGCCACCCTGCTGGAGCTGGGCGGCGGGGCGATTACCCTGCCCGCCGGGTTCCTGGCCCTGTGCTGCCTGAGCTCTGCCGTGGCGATTTTCCTTGGAACCAGGGCCACCCGCCGGGCATAGATGAACGCCGGGGCGAGCCGGGCCCCCAGAACCAGATTTGTTGTCAATGAAAGGAACCCGCAGTGTCGAACCTGCAGCGCCAAATACCTGATGTCAAGGAATTGGCCGCACTGATGAAGTTCTCCCTGCCCACCCTGCACCGCCGCCAGGCCCGGCTGGCGAAGGCCGCCGACCTGTGGGACCTGCGCAAGATCGCCAAGCGCCGCACCCCGGCCGCGGCCTTCGACTACGTGGACGGCGCCGCCGGCCGGGAAATCACCGCGGACCGGGCGCGGGAGGTCTTTGACTCGGTGGAGCTGCTGCCGCGCATCCTGCACGGCACCGCGCACTCGGATCTGTCCACCACGATCGCCGGCGGGAATTCGGCACTGCCCTTTGGGATCGCACCGACCGGCTTCACCCGCTTCATGCAGTCCGAGGGTGAGATCGGCGGTTCCCGGGCCGCGGAGAAGGCCGGGATCCCCTTCAGCCTGTCCACCATGGGCACCCGCTCCATTGAGGAAGTGGCCAGCGCCGCCCCAAACGCCCGCAAGTGGTTCCAGCTCTACCTGTGGAAGGACCGCGAGAAGTCCCGGGCCCTGGTGGAACGGGCCGCGCTGGCCGGCTTTGACACCCTGTTGGTCACGGTGGACACCCCGGTGGCCGGCCAGCGGCTGCGCGATGTGCGCAACGGGATGAAGATCCCGCCGGAGCTGAGCCTGAAGACGGTGCTGGATGCCTCCTACCGGCCCGAATGGTGGTTCAACTTCCTGACCACCGATTCGCTGAAGTTTGCCTCACTGTCCAATACCTCCTCTGATCTGCCCACCATCATCAACTCCATGTTCGACTCCTCGCTGGACTTCGATGACCTGCGCTGGATCCGCGACCTGTGGCCGGGCAAGTTGTTCGTCAAGGGGGTGCTCACCGTGGAGGATGCCCGCAAGTCGGTGGCCGCCGGGGCGGACGGACTGGTGGTCTCCAACCACGGAGGGCGGCAGCTGGACCGCGCCCCGATCGCGTTCGAGGCGCTGGGGCAGGTGCGTCAGGAGGTGGGTCTGGAGATGGAAATCATCCTCGACTCGGGCATCATGTCCGGGGCGGACATCGTCGCCTCCCTGTGCGCCGGCGCCGACTTCGTGCTTATCGGCCGGGCCTACCTGTACGGGCTGATGGCCGGCGGACAGCAGGGGGTCGAAAGAGCCATCGAGCTGCTGGCCAAGGAAGTCGAGGTCAACATGCAGCTGATGGGAGCCGGATCCATCCGGGAACTGACCCCCGAGCTCATCCGGGTGCGCGCCGGGCGTACGGCCAGTCCGGCACTGAACCGCTAGCGGGTCATCGCGGTGACCGGCGTTGTTAAATGTGCCGCCGGTCACCCAGCCCAGGCTCAGGTGTCAGGGTCTTCTATACCGCGTAGAATAGGCGTGTGCCTGCACCAAAATCCACTGCAACCCAAGCCCAAGAAGTTTTCCGGCCCGTACTGCTGCGCGGCCTGACTGCCGCCGCCTACGCGCTGATTTCCATCTTCTGGATCGGCGCCGACCTAAAGGTCCTGTCCTATTCCACCGCCGGCCTGCTGGTGCTTACCGGCGTGTTCATGTGGCAGTACGCCTCCGTAGCCACCGTTCCGGCCAAGGCGCGGGCCCCCTATGCTTTTGGTGCCGGCATCATGCTGCTGGCCGGCATCACCACGCTGTTCGCCTCCACCCCGGCCATGGTCGCCTACATGGCTGCGGTCGGCCTGCTGGTCGGTGGCGTCTCGGAAATCGTCGTGTTCGCCAAGTACCGTCATGAGTTCCCGCCGTTCCGCAACCAGCTGATCAGCGGCGCGGTGGCCGCTGGGGTCGGTGTGGCTCTGGCCTTCGCCGGACAGCTGGACACCCATGGGGTACTGGGGATGATTGGCGGCAGCGCTGTGGTCTTTGCCGTCTTTGAACTGATCGCGGCCTTTGGGCACCTGCATGACTCCCGCAAAAACCCTGCGGCCGAAACTGACTAGACTTGATGGCAACACGAGGAAATAGAAATGGAGATCCTGGTGTCAAATAATTCACCCAAGAAGCAACCATGGAGTCAGTCGATCAAGGCTCCACTGGTCTTTTCGCTGGTGCTGGGAATCGTTGCCGCCTTTGTCGGGATGATCAGCGTGACCGGCGGCTCCGAGAACGACCTGCGCATCGATGTCGGGCTGATCTGCTTTGGCATCGCCTTCATCGCCAGCCTGCTGGTGATCTCGGTGCTCACCATGGCGTCGAAGGAAAACGACCCGACCCTCGGCAAGGGATCCGGCGTGAACCGCGCCTCGGATCGCCCGCACGAGAAGGACTGATTAGGCGCCGGAAACACCCGCAGAGCCATAAACAATGGTGGGCCGCCCCTTGAGCAAGGGGCGGCCCACCATTGTCATCGGCCGGGTTTCGGCTTGCCGCCGCCCGCGGCGGGCCGGCGCCTACTCCTCCGGCTCGTCGGCCGGACCCCATTCGGAGAGGAAGTCCTCCGGGCTCAGTTCCCCCAGATCCCGGCGCACCAGGGCAATTAGCCGCTCGGCTTCTTCCAGGTTCGAGGTGGGCAGGGTCAGGACCCGGGAATCATCGGTGCGCGAGTAGACCACCACGCTGGAACCGGAGGGTTCAAACTCCGCATCGCCCAGGACCGCCGAAGCCACTGCCGCCGTCCAGCGGGCTGCGGCCTTCAAGGGCGAATCATCGGTGCGTTCCAGTCGTGCTTCATAGTCCTCAGACGCGTGGTGCTCGTTCATGGTCCATCCCTCCGACGTACTTTCCGGTGCCAGGTCCTGCACACCGGGAAGTGGATCTGCAGATCAAGTCTGTTCGTGGTTTCATCCTAAAGGTGCCGCAGTTTTGCGGCGAGTACCGGCACGGGAATTATCCCGTGCGTGAAAACCTCAGGCGCGCCTGGCCTTACGTGCCCGGTAGGCCCGGACATGCTCGCGGTTGGCGCAGTTGCCGGTGTCGCAGTACAGCTTCGACCGGTTGCGGGAGAGGTCGACCAGCGCCGCCCGGCAGTCCGGTGAAGCGCAGATGCGCAGGCGCTCAAGCCCCTTGGAGCGGATCACCTCGGCAACGGCCATGGCGGCCTCCACAGCCATGCGGTCATAGAGCGGGGCGCTTTGGGTGGTGGCGTGCAGGTGGTAGTCCCACTCGTCATGCTTGATCAACTGGGGCAGGGCCTGCGCGTTGCGCAGGATGGCATTGACCCGGCGCACCGCGTTGTCCTCATCCGCGGTCCAGATGTCGTGCAACTGGGAGCGCAGCTGGCGGATGGAACGCAGCTCGGCCAGGTTGTTCGCCCGGGCCCCGGTGAAGCGTTCGGTATCCAGGAAGTAGTCCAGGTCCCCGACGGTTTCGAGCTTGTCCACCAGTCCGGAGTTGGTGTTCAGCAGGTTGACCACGGTACGCAGCGAAGCCTGTGTGTCAGGTGCAAAGGTCATTGTGACTCCTGTAAGTCGTCATGGATTGACGAGCATTTCGGCAGAATCGTATTGTCATGATCATACATTCAATGACTCCTGACTCCCGTGCGCGGGTCGTGCTCTGAGGGGCGCGCGGGAACCGGGAGCCCGTTCCGAAAGCCAGCACCCATGCCCGAGACATCTTCAGCCCCCGAGGCCCTTCCGCATGTTGCTTCCAAGCCCCGCAAAACCGGGAACATGCTCGGAGTGTGGATCGCGCTGCTGTCCTCCGCGGTCTTCGGCCTATCCGGTTCCTTCGCAAAGGCCCTGATGGAGGCCGGATGGTCTCCGGCCGCGGCGGTAACCTGGCGAATGGCCGGTGCTGCGCTGGTGCTGGCCATCCCCGCAATCATCGCGATGCGGGGGCGCTGGACGCTGCTGCGCACGAACTGGGCGCCGATCCTGCTCTTTGGGTTGTTCGGGGTGGCCGCCTGCCAGCTGTGCTACTTCCTGGCCGTGCAGCGGTTGGATGTCGGGGTGGCGCTGATGCTCGAATACCTGGCGCCGGTCTTCATTGTGCTGGTGCTGTGGATCAGGCACCAGAAGCGTCCGCGCATTCCCACCATCGCCGGCACCCTGGTCGCACTGGTGGGGCTCATGGCCGTGCTGGATATTGCCGGAACCACGAGCATTGATCCCATCGGGGTGATGTGGGGAATCGGCGCAGCCATTGGCCTGACCGTCTACTTCTTTGTCAGCGCCCGGGTCAACGGCGCGCTGCCGCCGATTATGCTGTCCGCCGGTGGTTTGCTGGTCGGTTCGCTGATGATGGCCCTGATCGGGTTGTTCGGCATCCTGCCCATGGAGGTGACGTTCACTGAGGTGAACCTGGCTGGTCTGCAGACGCAATGGTGGGTCGCCCTGGGCGGAATGATCATCCTGTCTACGGTCATCGCCTATGTCACGGGGATCATGGCCGCCCGTGCCCTGGGATCCAAGGTCGCCAGTTTCATTTCACTGACCGAAGTGCTCTTTGCGGTGTTGTGGGCGTGGCTGTTGCTTGGAGAGTTACCCGGGCTGATCCAGCTCTTCGGTGGTCTGCTGATCGTCGGCGGGGTCGTGCTGGTGCGCGTGGATGAGCTGCGTCAGCCGGTCGGCCATTAGCCGCGCCGACCAATTGCTGCCGGGACAGGTCTGCATCGGATGCCAAGAAGCCTGCATGCGTTGCCAAGTGTGAGATGGCTTACTCCGCATAGGGTAATCCCACGAGAATACGGGAATTCCAGGAGGAAGTGTGCAATCACATTATTTGGTCATTGGCGCCGGGTCGGCTGGAGTTGTCCTCACTCGCCGCTTACTGGATGCCGGCAACAAGGTCACCCTCGTCGAAGCCGGGGGACAGGACACCAACGCCGACATTGACGACGTCTCACGGTTGGGTATGCTGTGGGGCGGTGCTGAGGACTGGAACTACTTCACCACGCCTCAGCCGCAACTGAACGATCGACGCGTGCACGTGCCGCGAGGCAAGGTGATGGGCGGTTCCCACGCGCTGAACGCCACCATTTGGGTTCGCGGGGATCGCTGGGACTTCGACACCTGGGCGGAGCAAGGTTGCCAGGGGTGGTCATGGGACGATGTTCTCCCCTTTTACAAGGCCATCGAGAACTTTCACGCCGAGGACGGCGGAGGAGGCGACCCACAGGTCCATGGCACCCAGGGGCCTTTGGATGTCACTTACGACTATCCCCGGCATCCAATTCAGCAGGCCATGTACGATGCCACCCTGCAGGCGGGCGTCCCCGCGAATCCGGACTACAATTCCGGCTCCGTGGAAGGTGCCGGATGGATGCAATTGAATGTTCGTGACGGTGTCCGCTTCAACACCTGGCGCGCCTACCTCAAGCCCATCGCGGATCACGAAGATCTCACCCTGATTACCGAGGCCACGGCACGTCGTCTCCTCTTGGAAGGGCTGAACGTCACCGGAGCGGAATTCAGCCGCGACGGAGAGATTTTCACCGTGGAAGCAGATGAAGTGATCTTAACTGCCGGAGCCATCGGATCGCCGGAGCTCATGCTGCGCTCCGGTCTCGGCCCCCGGGAGCACCTGGAGGAGCTGGGCCTTGCGGTAATCAAGGACATCCCCGCCGTGGGTAAGAACCTCCACGACCATCTACTCGTCCCCGTCGTCTGCACAACACAAGACCCTCTGCCGATGCCGGAAGTCGCAGCGGCACAAGTGCATTTCTTCGCAAAGTCCATCCCCGACCTGCCAGTGGCCGATACTCAGCCGATCTTCTTTAGCCTGCCGATGTACACCAACTCGGCTGAGCCGCTAATGGAAGGACCGGAGACGGGCTTTTCACTGCTGGCCGGACTCGTCCGACCCAAATCACGTGGCACCCTGACGCTGGCTGGCCCGGCCCCGGGGGATGGGGTGAACATCGATCTGGCCGCCTACGCGCAGGAGGACGATCTGCAGGCGATGCTCTATTCCCTCAAGCAATGCCGCGACATTGCCGCGCAGCCGGCGCTGAGGCAACACGGAGCTGTGGAAGTGCATCCGGGGCGCGAGGTGCAAAGCGAAGAGGAACTCATCGAGTACATTCGTCGCACCACGACGACCTACCATCATCAGGTGGGCACCTGCGCCATGGGCATTGGGCCAACGGCGGTGGTGGACCCTCAAAGCCTTCGGGTTCATGGGGTTCAGGGGTTGCGCATCGCGGATGCATCGGTCATGCCGCAGGTGACCACCGGCAACACCAACGCCCCCTCGGTGCTGATCGGTGAGCGGTGTGCCACGGCAATCACCGGGCTGCTACCGTTCGAGAAGGAGCAGGCCGTCCAGATGGAGAAGACCCCGCTTTCGTAGCACTGAACCGGAACAGACCGGCCCGCCTGGCGCTGAAAGGCACAGGCGGGCGCCGAATTATTCGTGAGCTGGATTTGACGACGGCAACCGATCAACCATTTGGTTGATGGCAGCAACTTTTCGTCCACCTAGAGTCGATAGTGCGGTGCAGCAGCACCACGACCTTGAAACTTGGGTATCGAAAGGAACGCATCGGTGGCTACTTCGGACACCATGAACCCTCAGGGCTCCCCGCAGGCATCACACCCGTGGGGAGCCTTGGCTATTCTGGCCGCCGGACTGGGGCTTGTGGTCCTTGACGGGACCATTGTCGGGGTCGCCCTGCCGCAGATCATTGCCGATATCGGTCTGGACCTGGGCGATGCTCAATGGGTCAACAGTCTTTACGCGGTAGTGCTGGCCGCCCTGCTGCTGTCCGCCGGAAGCCTGGCCGACCGGTGGGGCCGCAAGAAGCTCTTCGTCAGTGGACTGCTGCTCTTTGCGCTTGGCTCTCTTCTGGCCGCGGGGGCCGGGGCGGCGGGACCCCTGATTGCGGCCCGCGCGGCCCAGGCGGTGGGCGCTGCCTGCATCATGCCGGCCACGCTGTCCACGGTGAATGCCATGTTTCAGGGCAAGCAGCGCGCCGCCGCGTTTGGCATCTGGGGTGCGGTGATTTCCGGCGCCGCCGCCGTGGGGCCCCTGGCCGGCGGCCTGTTGACGCAATATGCCTCTTGGCACTGGATCTTTCTGGTGAACCTGCCCCTGGGCGCGGTGCTGCTGGTGCTGGCGCTGGTCTTCGTCCCGGAAACCAAGGGTGGAAAGCCGGCCCGCGGCGTGGATGTGGACGGCGCCTTGCTCAGTGCGCTGGGGATGGGTGCCCTGGTGTTCGCCATTATCGAAGGACCCGAGACCGGCTGGTGGAAGCCGAAGTCCGAGCTGCGCGTGGGCCCCTTCATCTGGCCCGCGGATGCCGCGATATCCATTGTCCCGGTTGCCCTGCTGATTGCGGCAGCGGCCATTGTGCTGTTCATCTTCTGGGAACGGCACCGGGCACGGGTGCGCCGCTCGGCCCTGCTGGAACTGCAGCTGTTTACCGTCCCCACGTTCTCCTGGGGAAACCTGACCGCCGCAAGCGTGGCGATTGGTGAGTTCGCGCTGTTGTTCGTCTTGCCGCTGTTTTTGGTCAATGCCCTGGGGCTCTCCGTGCTGTCCTCCGGGTTGGTGCTGGTGGCCATGGCGGTGGGCGCGTTCATTTCCGGGGCTCTGGCCCGTCACCTGGCCGCCAGGATTTCCGCGGCCGGGACAGTGCTGCTGGGCCTGGGCATGGAAACCCTTGGCGTCCTGATCCTGGCCGTGGTGCTCTCCGCGGGCGTCCCGCCGCTGGCTGTTGCGGCGCCCTTGGTGTTGTATGGGCTGGGTCTTGGCCTGGCCTCGGCCCAGCTGACCGGAACCGTGCTCTCCGGGGTGCCGGTGGAGATCTCGGGCCAGGGTTCGGCAACCCAAAGCACGGTGCGCCAGGTCGGTTCGGCGCTGGGAACCGCGATTTCCGGGGCCGTGCTGGCCGCGAGCCTGGCGCTCACGTTGCCTTCCAGCCTGGCCGGTGCCGGGGTGGCGGGAGCGAAGGCCGGTGAATTGGCCGAGGCGACCCGGCAGTCGGCCGGCACAACAATCAGCCAGTTGCGCGCCCAGGGCGCCGGGCAGTCGAACCCGGCCGTGGACGCGCTGGCGGCCGGGTTTGCCGATGCCACGCGGGTGTCCATGATCGCTGCGGCGGTGTTTCTGGTCCTTGGGGCGCTGGGAGCCTGGCGCATGCTCGTGCTGCAGCGCCGCGCATCGTCCCGCCCCAACGACTAGGGCGAGCGGCTGGTCGCCGGTTCCGGCGGGCAGGGTCGGGCCTAGACCGGCTGCCATGCCTTCGCGTGCTCCAGGCCAGTGCCCGTGCCGGGGATTAACGCATAAAGCCACGGTGTGGCTGCCGTCCCGCAAGGGGGAGCAGCCACACCGTGGCTTGTGGTGTTGGGTTCAGCGCCCGGTGGCTACTTCTTGCCGAAGCGGCGCAGCCGCAACGAGTTCAGCACCACCAGCACCGAGCTGGCCGCCATGGCCGCACCGGCGATCATTGGGCTGAGCAGTCCCAGGGCCGCCACCGGGATGCCGGCGGTGTTGTAGGCAAAGGCCCAGAACAGGTTCGTCTTGATCGTTGACAGCGTCTTTTCGGACAGCGCGATCGCGTCGTTGACCTGGTGCAGGTCATTGCCCATCAGGGTGATGTCCGCGGCCTCGATGGCCACGTCGGTGCCCGAGCCCATGGCGATGCCCAGGTCCGCCTGGGCCAGTGCCGGGGCGTCGTTTACCCCGTCGCCCACCATGGCCACGACCTGGCCCTCGGACTGCAGCTGCTCGATGGCCTTGGCCTTGTCGGCCGGGAAGACCCCGGCGAACACGTCCTGCGGCTGAATGCCGACGCTGCCGGCCACCTTCGTGGCGACCTGCTGGTTGTCACCGGTCAGCAGCATGACGCGCAGCCCGCGCTGCTGCAGGGCGCGGATGGCCTCGGCGGAGGAATCCTTGATCTTGTCGGCCACGGAGATCACCGCGGTGAACTTGTCATCCACCGAGACCAGGATGGCGGTGGCCCCGGCCTCCTCGGCCGAGTGCAGCATCTGCATGGCCGCCTCATCCAGCACCGTGCCTTCGGACTCCAGCCAGCTGTAGCGTCCGACCACGATCTTGTGCCCGTCGATGATGCCCTTCACCCCGCCGCCGGGATCCGAATCGAAGCCGCTGACCTCGGCCAGCGCTCCCAGCTCGGCCCCGGCCGTGGCGATGGCCTGGGCGATCGGGTGCTCGGAGTGGTGTTCCACGGCGGCCGCGACGGCCAGCGCCCGGTCCGGGTTGACCCCCTCCACCGCGGTGGTGCCCAGGTAGGTCATCACCCCGGTGGTCACGGTGCCGGTCTTGTCCAGCACGATGGTGTTCAGCTTGCGGGTGTCCTCCAGCACTTCCGGGCCGCGGATCAGGATGCCCAGCTGTGCGCCGCGCCCGGTGCCGACCAGCAGGCCGATCGGGGTGGCCAGGCCCAGCGCGCACGGGCAGGCGATGACCAGCACCGCCACCGCGGCGGTGAAGGCGGCCAGCACGTCGCCGCTGAACAGCCACCAGGCCAGGAAGGTGAGCACCGCGATGCCCAGCACGATCGGGACGAAGACCGCGGAGATCCGGTCGGCCAGACGGGCGATGGGCGCCTTGCCGGACTGGGCCTCGGAGACCAGGCGGCCCATCTGGGCCAGGGTGGTGTCCGCGCCGATGCGGGTGGCCTCGATGACCAGGCGTCCGGAGGTGTTGATGGTGGCGCCGGTGACCTCATCCCCGGCCGCCACCTTCTGCGGCACCGATTCACCGGTCAGCAGGGAGGTGTCCACGGCGCTGGCCCCGTCAATGACCTTGCCGTCGGTGGCGATCTTCTCGCCCGGGCGGACCACGAACTGGTCCCCGATCTGCAGCTGGTTCGCCGGGATGCGGTGTTCCACGCCATCGCGCAGCACCACCGCCTCCTTGGCCCCCAGGTCCAGCAGGGTCTTCAGGGCATCCGAGGCGCGGTTCTTGGCGCGGGCCTCCAGGTGGCGGCCGATCAGCAGGAAGGTCGCCACCACGCCAGCGGTCTCAAAGTACAGGGTGTGCTCGTGCATCCCGCCGCCGGTATGGGCGGTCATCATCGGGTCACGGAAGAGTTCAAAGACCGAGAAGAAGTAGGCGGCCAGCACACCCAGGGAGACCAGGGTGTCCATGGTGCTGGTCAGGTGCCGCGCGTTGATGGCCGCGGCCTTGTGGAACGGCCAGGCGCCGTAGAACACCACCGGGGTGGACAGCGCGAACGCCACCCAGCCCCAATGCGGGAACTGGGCGCCGGGGATCATGGAGATCACGAACAGCGGGATGGTGAAGATCAGGGAGAAGATCACCCGGTTGCGCAGGTTGCCGTGCTCGGTGGGCTTGGTCCCAGCCGGTTCCTCCGGCGCGGCGCTCTGGTGCCCGTGCTCGGGTTGGCGCACGCTGGCCTCGTAGCCGGCGGCCTTGACGGTCTCGATCAGCATCTCATCGCTGATGTCCGCCGGGACGGTGACCTTCGCGTTTTCCAGCGGCAGGTTCACCGAGGCGGTGACCCCGGGCAGCTTGCCGAGCTTGCGCTCCACCCGGTTCACGCAGGAGGCGCACGTCATGCCCTGGATGTCCAGGTCAACGGTGCGTTGGGTGGGGTTCTGGGGTTGGCGCACGCTGGCCTGGTAGCCGGCGGCCTTGACGGTTTCAATCAGCTTCTCGTCGCTGATGTCCGCCGGGACGGTGACCTTCGCGTTTTCCAGCGGCAGGTTGACCGAGGCGGTGACCCCGGGCAGCTTGCCGAGCTTGCGCTCAACCCGGTTCACGCAGGAGGCACAGGTCATGCCCTGGATGTCCAGGTCAACGGTGCGCTCACCCGCGGTTGGCAGGTTCTGTTCGGTTTGGGTGGACATCATCAATCCCTTGGTGTTGGAGAGGTGTGCCGCCTGCTGCTGGGGCAATTAGCGGCTGATTGCTACCACGTCGTAGCCCGCTTCGTCGATGGCCGAGCGGATGGCGGCATCGTCCAGGGCGGCGGCAGAGGTGATGGTGGCGGTGGAGGTGCCGTTGGCGACCAGCTGGACGTCCACGCCGGATACCGAGGAGAGCTCTTCCAGCTCCTCGGTCACGGAGGCCACGCAGTGCCCGCAGGTCATGCCGTTGATCTGCACCTGGGTGCGGACCGCTTCGGCCTGCCCGTCGGGGCGGCTGGTGATCTTCAGGCCCTCATTGGTCTTGTTTGCCGACTCGCCCGAGCAGCCGCAGCCGCATCCGTTCTGGGTTCCCATGATTGTTCTCCTGTGTGATGGTTGTGCGCCCACGGGGGCGCTGGTGTGCGGCGGGGCGGGGTTCTCCCCGAGCCCGCTGGTCGCCGGTGGTTTGCCGGCGGTCCGTGGTTTTTCTAGCGCAGCAGCCGGGAGATGGCCGCGCTGGCTTCGGTGACCTTGTCCACGACGATGTCCGGGTTGCCGGTGTCCCGGGACTGGTTGGCCGCGGAGACCACGCAGTGTCCGATGTGCTCCTCGATCAGCTGGACGCTGACCTTGTGCATGGCCGCGTTGATGGCCGAGATCTGGGTGAGGATGTCGATGCAGTACTTTTCGTCATCGACCATCTTCGCCACCCCGCGCACCTGTCCCTCGATGCGCTTCAGGCGACGCAGCACCGCGGCCTTGTCGCTGGTGTAGCCATGGCCCTCGTGGGCATCATGGCTCTGTGCTTCGTGTTCCATGATCAAGACTATACCCCTAGGGGGTATGGGGTATCAAGTGGAATTCGTGTGGTGTGGATCGCAACCTGAGGTCCGGTAAGCACGTGGCCTAGGTTTTTCCGCTTTGACGACCAGCGGGGATCGTTACAATGAGTGTTTGTCGCCGGCGTGCCCGGCGGCCGCCGACCGGGCAACCGGCCGGTGCCACAGGCGCAGCGGGGACCGGCAGGTCCCCGGCGGCGGTGCGGGATTCCTTTAACAGGGCCCGCTGCACGGGTGCGGCCCTCACCGGGGCTGCCGCGGGCAGCCGGGACGGGACCGGGCCGGGCGTGCGCCGAAACAATAGGGTGAAGCTTTCCAGAATATGTCCCAGGTATCCAAGAGCCGATCCGAGAACACCCGGATCGAGGACCCGCAGACCGAGGCGGTGGCCACGCAGGCCCCCCAGGAGGCGGTGCCCCCTGCCGCCAGCGTGAAGCGGGAGCACTCCTCGAAGGTCTATGCGCTGATGACCTCCGGGACCATCGTCTCGCGCGTGCTCGGGTTCCTGCGCACCGCGTTGCTGGCGGTGGCGATCGGCTCGTCGACCACCATGGCCGACATCTTCGAAAAAGCCAACGTCATCCCCACCATCATCTTCATGCTGCTGGCCGGCGGCATCTTCAACGTGGTGCTGGTGCCGCAGCTGATCAAGGCCTCGAAGAACAGCGACAACGGGCGCTCCTACACCTCCAAGCTGCTGACCCTGACCATCGTGGTGGTCGGCGCCGCAACAGTGCTGCTCACCCTGATGGCCGGGCCGCTGATCAAGGTGCTCACCCTGGGGTGGACCCCGGCCATGCTGGCCCTGGGCACCACGTTCGCCTTCTGGTGCCTGCCGCAGATCTTCTTCTACGGGGTCTACGCTGTGGTGGGCCAGGTGCTCAACGCGCACGGGCGCTTTGCGGCGTTCATGTGGGCCCCGGTGGTGAACAACGTGGTGCAGATCGGGGTGATCGGTGCCTTCATCGCCCTGTTCGGCGCGTACGGCGGGGATGCGAACCAGCTGGAGAACTGGAGCGCGGCCAAGACCGTGCTGCTGGCCGGCGGCTCCACCCTGGGCATCGCGCTGCAGGCGGTGGTGCTGTTCTGGCCGCTGCGCAACCTGGGCCTGAAGCTGCGCCCGGACTTCGCCTGGCGCGGCATGGGCCTGCGCCACGTGGGCAAGATCGCGATCTGGACGTTGGGCTCGATGACGGTGGGCAACATCGCCTCGCTGGTCAACTCCCGCTTCGTCTCCGCCGCCACCCCGGCGCGCCTGGCCATGCCCAACGGGGGCGCCTCGGTGCCCGGCGAATACGCGTTGAACACCACCCAGCTGATCACCGTGCTGCCGCATTCGGTGTTCGTGCTGGCCCTGGCCACCATCTACTTCAACGAGTTCACCAAGTCCTTCCAGGAGCAGCGCACCGAGGAGATCGGGCCGCTGCTGTCCAAGGGGCTGCGCACCTCCGCGGTGCCGGTGGTGTTCGCCACCGTCGCCTTCATCGTGCTGGCCGGCCCGCTGGGCCGGCTGTTCGCCGGTAGCTCCTCCACCGCGATGCTGCAGGGCGCGGCCATCGGCCAGCTGCTGCTGCTGACCGCGCTGGGCCTGCCGTTCAAGTCCGCGCACTTCTTCATGCTGCGCGTGTTCTTCGCCGACGAGGACACCAAGACCCCGATGATCATCCAAAGCATCATCGCCGCCCTGGGCGTGGCGCTGGCCTTCACCGCCACCGTGACGCTGCCGGCCGTGCAGATCACCGCTGCGGTGGCCCTGATCTACGGGGTCACCAACATCATCTCGGCCATCATCGCCCACTTCCTGCTGGTGCGCCGCTATGGGGACTACGGGATAGTGCACGTGCTGGACACCTATATCCGCATCGGGGCGATGGCCGTGGTCTCCGGGGTGGTCGGCGCCGTGGCGCTGGGCATCATGGGCGGCTACAGCTGGGGCTTTGCCTGGTCCTCCATCCCGGCCTCGTTCCTGACCCTGGCCGTGGTGGGCGTGGTGATGCTGGTGGTCTACCTGCTGCTGCTGCGCATGATCCGCTCGGCCGAACTGGATAACTTCCTGGGCCCGCTGGCCCGCTTCGTGCCGAACCTGCGCCGCTAACCGCAGGTGCAAACCCGGGCCGGCGTTCACCCCCGATGCCCGGAAACGGTGTGGCCTACCCGGCGTTCTGGGCGGCGCCGGGCTGCCGGGAATCGCGGTGCGTGCACGGTAAGCTGGGGCGTGTGAGCACGATAGATCTTCATCTGCGCCCGATTTCCACCGCCGAACACACCGCCTTCCTGGAGCGCACCAGCCAGGTCAGCTTCCTGCAGCGGCCCGAATGGGCCCAGGTGAAGGGCGAATGGCGGGGCGAGTCCCTGGGCTGGTTCGCCGCGGATGAGCTGGTGGGCGCCGCGCTGGTGCTGCACCGCGGGCTGCCGGTGGTGCGCAGGACCCTGGCCTACATTCCAGATGGCCCGGTCATCGACTTTTCCACCTACGCCCCGCGCCAGGTGCTGTCCCCGCTGGTGGACTACCTCAAGGCCCACGGGGCCTTCCAGCTGCGGCTGGGCCCCGGGCTGATGGTGCGTTCCTGGGCGCCGGGCGCCGTGCGCAAGGCGCTGGGCAAGGAGGGCATGCACGCGCTGGCGGACCTGAAGCCCAAGCACACCTGCGCCACCGCCGATGCGGTTCTCAACGAGCTGCAGGCCATGGGCTTCGCCAAGCAGGACACCGGCATGGACTTCGCTGCCGGGCAACCCGAATACGTGGCCCGCATCGACCTGCATGATGAGCAGGACCAGCCGCTGGACGCGGACGGGGTGCGCGCCAAATACTCCTCCACCACCCGCAACGAGGCCCGCAAGGCCCTGCGCGGGCCGCTGGAGGTGGAGGTTGGCGGGCTGGAGGACATGGACCGCTTCCATGCCCTGTACCGGCATACCGCGGACCGCAACGAGTTCACCGGCCGTCCACTGTCCTACTTCAAGAACATGTACCTGGCGCTGAACCGGGCGGTGCCCGGCTCCTGCACGCTGTATCTGGCCAGCCACGAGGGCACCGACCTGGCCGCCTCCATCGTGATCCGCTCCGCCAACCTGTCCTGGTACATCTATGGCGCCTCGTCCTCCGAACAGCGCAAGCTCTTTGCCCCCAAGGCCATCATGGAACGCATGATCGCCGACTCCATCGCCGCCGGCAGCCGCTACCTGGACCAGGGCGGGGTGAGCCCCACCCTGGAGGCCGGCCACCACCTGGCGGGGTTGACCAAGTTCAAGACCAACACCGGCTGTGACATCATCCAGACCACCGGGGAATGGGACCTGGCGCTGATCAAGCCGCTGGCCTGGGCCTTTGACAAGTACATGACCTGGCGCGCGAAGAAGTAGGCAAGGAAGCAGAGATTATGGCCAACCCATCCACCTCGATTGACCCCGCCCAGCCCTTCGTCCCGGTCATCCTTGGCGGGGACATCGGCACCTACACCCTGGCCCGGGAATTCCATGAGGCCTACGGGGTGCGTTCGGTGGTCATGCCCGCCGCCGGCAACGGGGTCATTGAGCATTCGGTGGCCATCGAGCTGCGTCCCATCGGCTCCATGGCGGATGAGGCCCGGGTGGTCCATGCGCTGCGCAAGCTCGCGGAGGAACTGGCCGGCGAGGGCGAACGGCCGCTGCTGCTCTTCGGCTCCCTGGACTACCACGTCATGCTGATCGCCCGGCACCGCGAGGGGCTCTCGGCCCACTACGTGATCCCGTATCCGGAACTTGAGGTCATTGAACAGGCGGCGCTGAAGGAGAACTTCTATGCACTGGCCGAACGGCTCGGCGTGCCGCACCCGCGCACCCGGGTCTACCGTCCGGGCAACGCGGTGGCCACCGTGGTGGAGGGCCTGAACTTCCCTTTGATCGGCAAGCCCTCCAGTTCCGGGGACTGGATTGCCGCGAAGTTCGCCGGCAAGCAGAAGATCCACACGCTCAAGGACTTCCAGCAGCTCACCGACCTGCTCTCGCGCATCGACGCCAGCGGCTACGACTCGGGCTACATCCTGCAGGAGTACATTCCCGGCGGGGATGACGCCATGCGCCTGTGCACCTACTTCGCCGCTGAGTCGGATTCGGGCACCGAGGTCGTCTTTGCCGGGTACGGGGAAGTGGTGATCGAGGAGCACGCCCCGCTGGTGCTGGGCAACTCGGCGGCGATTGTCACCGGACGGCACCGTGAGGTCGCCGAGGCCGGGGCCCGGATGCTGCGGGAGATTGGCTGGCACGGGGTGGCGATGATCGACGCGAAATACGACCACCGTGACGGGCAGGTCAAGTTCTTTGAGATCAACCCGCGACTGGGCCGCAACCACTTCTACCTCACCGCCGCGGGCATCAACCCGGCCCGGTTCTATGTCAATGAGTTCCTCGGCCCCCAGTACGACGCTTTCGACGTGCGCCGGCAACCGGCGGTGGTGCTTCAGGACGGGATGGCCCAGCTGCGGGAGGAGCGCCTGTTCACGGTGTTGCCCCACGCCCTGCTGCGCCGCTACCTGGACACCCCGACCGGCCGGAAGGCCGCCGCGCTGCTAAAGGCCGGCAAGGTCTCCAATCCGCTGAAGTACCGGGCCGAGAAGAACCCGCGGCGCAAGCTCTACCTGCTGCTGAACGCCGTCAACCACGTGCGCAAATACCGCAAGTTCCCGCCGCGCACGGCCTAGCGGCCACCCCGCCAGCCCAGGCGGCAAGTCCCGCCAGCAGCTGCGAACACTGGGGGAACATGGCAGTGCCCGGGGAATGATGAGTTCCCCGGGCACTGCCATGACCGGTTAGCGCCTTTTGGGCGGCCGGCTAGTGGTATTCGATGCGGTGCTGGCCGCGCGAGAGCACCAGGCCCAGGGCCACCATGCCCACGCCCAGCACCAGGTGCAGCCAGTTGTCCGCGTCGTTGAGCGGAATGAAGTTGGCGGTGCTGTCAAAGTCAATGATCAGACCGTAGATCCACAGCAGCAGGTAGATGATGCCGCCGCCGATCAGGTAGCCCTTGGCCGCCCCGATGCTGCGGGCCATCACCAGGCCGGCGATGCCGAACAGCAGGTGGACCGCGTTGTGCAGGTAGGAGACCTGGAAGATGCCCAGCAGCTTCGCCTCCGAATGGTGGCCGGCGCCGGAGAGGGCATCGTAGTTCGTGGTTACTCCCGGGATGAAACCCAGGATGCCGACCAGCAGGAACACCACGCCGACCACCAGTGCGGCGACCTGCACGGCGGCGCGTGAGCGACTAGTTGTTGGATGATTCGTGGACATGGCTGATACTCCTTGAAGAGGGGTTCGGGTGAAACGGGCAACACCGACTCAGGTGGCAGTTCTTTGGAAAAAGCACGCCTTTCTCCGACACGAATCGGCCAGAACCTCGTGGTGGCGGACTCCTCGGTGCGGGTCCGGCGTTCTCACCATGTGTCGTTGAGGCTACCGCCGCCGTCAGGGGACCAGAAGACGGGGGTGACAAGACACAGCGGACATCCAGCATGGCTCCCGCACCCGCTGAGCGCCCCGGGCCGGCACCGGCTACGCCCCGGGGCGCGGCCCTTGATACGCTGAACTTCTCAAGCCACCGGTCCGTCTTTGGGTACCGGTTTCCTGCCCGCCCGTAATACTTTGCGGTTCCGAGCCGTGTCAACGAAGCTGGTGGGTTAACTTAGGGGCAGGGGTTCTGCCCGAGCCCGAACCTCGAACCCCGGTCTGGTCTGCAGCAAAGGAGCACAGTCATGGGACGCAAAATCGTGCGTCGGCGCGTCATCCGCGCCACCCTTGACGGTGCCCGAAAGGTACGCGAGGAGAAGCTGGCCGGGGAGGAACCCCTGGAAATCCGGTTCGGCGCCACCGCCTACACGACCTCCATGCGCACCCCGGGGGACGACTTCGACCTGGTGGCCGGGTTCCTGCTGGCCGAGGGCATCATCAGCGGCAGCGAACAGCTCAGCTCAATGCGCTACTGCGCCGGCACCGACGCCGAGGGCAACCAGACCTACAACGTCATCGAGGTGCAGCTCGGGCCCGGAGCGCACCCGCCCGAACTGGCCGCCATGCGCAACGTGGTCACCAGCTCGGCGTGCGGGATCTGCGGCACCAACTCCATAGACGAGGTGCGCAAGAAGTCCGCGTTCCGCATTGGCCCACAGGACGGGAAGGTGCAGCTGGAGGTGCTGCTGGCCATGCCCGACACCCTGCGCGAATCCCAGAAGCTGTTCAGCCACACCGGGGGCGTGCACGCCGCCGGACTGTTCTCCACCGACGGGAAGCTGCTGGTGCTGCGCGAGGACGTGGGGCGGCACAACGCGGTGGACAAGGTGCTGGGCGCCGCCCTGCGCGCCGGCAAGCTGGCCCTGCAGGACACTGTGCTGCAGGTCTCCGGGCGGGCCTCCTTCGAACTGGTGCAAAAGGCCGCCATGGCCGGCATCCCCACGCTCACCGCGGTCAGCGCCCCCTCCTCCCTGGCGGTGGGGCTGGCCGAGGACACCGGACTGACCCTCGCCGCCTTCTCCCGGGGCAGCAGCGTCAACCTGTACACCCACCCCGAACGCGTCACCGGAAGCTGACCGACACCCGCACCAGCAGCACCGCCCGCACCCAGATCATGGAGGAACCCCTTGCACCGTCCGGCCCCCACCCAGGACATCAATGAAGAGGAACTGAAGGTCAGCGAGCCCCAGCGCAGCGCCGCCGGGGCCAAGGCGGTGATGGTCTCCATGGAACGCGGCTTCGCCGAAGCCGGGGTGAGCCGCACGCTGCGCTCCATGGCCCGGGTGAATCAGCGCGGCGGCTTCGACTGCCCCGGCTGCGCCTGGCCCGAATCGATCACCGGGCGGCGCAAGCCGGCCGAATTCTGTGAAAACGGGGCCAAGGCCATCGCCGAGGAAGCCAGTGCCCGGGTGGTCACCCCGCAGTGGTGGGCCGAGCACCCGATCAGCGTGCTGCGGGAGAAAACCGAGTACTGGCTCGGCTCCCAGGGCCGGATCACCACCCCCATGATCATCCGGGCCGGGGAAACCCACTACACCCCGATCAGCTGGTCCCAGGCCTTTGCCACCGTCGCCGAGCACGTGAACGCCACCACGGCCGAACGCTGCGTCTTCTACACCTCGGGGCGCACCGCGAACGAGACCGCGTTCATGTACCAGCTGCTGGCCCGGTCGCTGGGCACCAACAACCTGCCGGACTGCTCGAACATGTGCCATGAATCCTCCGGTTCGGCACTGAACCCGACCATCGGCATCGGCAAGGGCACCGTGTCCCTTGAGGACTTCGAGCATGCCGAACTGATCTTTGTGGTGGGCCAGAACCCGGGCACCAACCACCCGCGGATGCTCTCCGCGCTGTCCGAGGCCCGCAAGCGCGGGGCCCGGGTGGTGGCGGTCAACCCGCTGCCGGAGGCCGGGTTCTTCGGCTTCAAGGACCCGCAGACCGTCGGCGGCATGCTGGGCAGGCCGCAGGAGGTCAGCAGCGACTTCCTGCAGATCAAGGTGGGCGGGGACCTGGCCCTGTTCCAGGCGTTCGGGCACCTGCTGCTGAAGGCCGAGGAACAGGATCCGGGCCGCGTCATTGACCGGGACTTCATCGACTCGTCCACCGACGGGTTTGAAGCCTACCGCCGGGCCCGCCAGCACATCGACTGGGACGCCACCGAGCGGGCCACGGGCCTGAGCCGGGCGCAGATCACCGAAATCGCCCAGCTGCTGATCGCTTCCAAGGCCACCATCTTCTGCTGGGCGCTGGGGCTGACCCAGCAGCCGCACTCCGTGCCGACGCTGAAGGAGATCATCAACCTGCTGTTGATGCAGGGCAACTTCGGCAAGCCCGGGGCCGGGGCCTGCCCGGTGCGCGGGCACTCCAACGTCCAGGGCGACCGCACCATGGGCATCTGGGAGAAGCCCAGCGAAGCGCTGCTGAAGGCCATTGACACCGAGTTCGGGATTCACGCCCCGCGCCAGCACGGGTATGACTCCACCGAAACCCTGCACGCGTTCGAGAACGACGCAGTGGACGTGTTCGTCTCCATGGGCGGGAACTTCGCCCTGGCGAACTCGGAGACCGAGCTGTTGGAAGCCGGGATGCAGCGGGCCAAGCTCACCGTGCACATCTCCACCAAGCCGAACCGCTCCCACGTGGTGCACGGGCAGACCTCCCTGATCCTGCCCACCCTGGGCCGCACCGACAAGGACGACAAGCACCCCGGCGGCGCCCAGTTCCTGTCCGTGGAGGACTCCATGTCCGTCATCCACTCCACCCAGGGGCGGCTGAGCCCGGTCTCCGAACACCTGCTGGCCGAACCGGTGATCGTGGCGCGCATGGCCACCGCCATCCTCGGCGAGGACCATCCGGTGAACTGGCGGGCCATGGCCGAGGACTATGACGTGATCCGCGAGCATATTTCCCGGGTGGTGCCCGGGTTTGAGGACTTCAACCGGCGCGTGCGGCAGAAGAACGGGTTCGTGCTGCCCAACCCGCCGCGCGATTCGCGCTCCTTCGCCACCGACATTGGGCGCGGGCGCTTCACCGTCAGCGGGTTCGAGGCCCTGCACGCCCCCGAAGGCCACCTGATCCTGCAGACCATGCGTTCCCACGACCAGTACAACACCACCTTCTACGGGGTGGATGACCGCTACCGGGGCATCAAGGACGGGCGCCGGGTGGTGCTGGTGCACCCGCAGGACCTGCAGGACCTGGGGTTCACCGACCGCCAGCTGGTGGATGTGATCTCCACGTTCCGCGGCACCGAACGCCGCGCCAACCGCTTCCGGCTGATCTCCTACCCCACCGCGAAGGGGTGCGCCGCAGCGTACTTCCCCGAGGCCAACGCCCTGGTGCACCGGGACCTGGTGGCCCGCGAATCCAACACGCCGGGATTCAAGGCCATGATGGTGCGCTTCGTGCCGCACACCGAACAGCCCGGCCCCACCCTGGACAGCTAAGCCGGCCAGCCCATGCCCCCGCCGCCACCACACCTGATATCGAGGCCCATGAAACCCACTGCCACCGCACCACCGCGCGGCTTCGCCGCCGTGCTGGTGATCGCCTTCATCCTGGCGGCGCTGAACCTGCGCCCGGCGGTGACCTCACTGGGCGCCCTGCTGGACCCGGTGATTGACGGGCTGGAAATGAACGGGTTCGTGGCCGGCATGCTCACCGGGGTGCCGCCACTGTGCTTTGCGCTGCTCGGGCCGTTGGCACCGCGCCTGGCCGGGCGGCGCGGGCCGGAGCTGGTGGTGATCGGTGCCATGGCCGCCATCCTGCTGGGCATGGTGCTGCGTTCCATCGCCCCGAGCACCTGGCTGTTCCTGCTGTGCACGGCCCTGGCGCTGACCGGCATCGCACTGGGCAACATCCTGATGCCGGTACTGGTCAAGCGCTGGTTCCCGCACCGGGTGGGAATGGTGACCGGGGCCTACACCACCGCGGTGGCGTTGGGCGCCTCGGCGGTGGCGGGGATCGCGGTGCCGGTCAACGAGGCGCTGGGCGGGAACTGGCGGGTGGGGCTGGGCGTGTGGGCCACACTGGCCGCCCTGGCCCTGGGCGTCTGGCTGGTGGTGTACTTCGGGCTGCGCAACCAGATCGCGGCACGCCAACAGCAGGTCGGCGCGTTCAGTGAGGGCAACGGGATCGGGCCGATGTGGCGCAACGCGACCGCCTGGTGGGTGGCCATCTTCTTCGGCACCCAGGCCTCGGCCGCCTACATCTTCATGGGGTGGGCCCCGAAGATCTTTACCGGCTACGGGCTGGCGCCCGGGTACGCCGGGGCGCTGCTGGCCGTGATCCTGGGTGTGGGGGTCCCGCTCTCGTTCATCATGCCGGCCCTGGCCGGACGGTTCCGCAACCAGCGCCCCCTGGTGCTGGTGACCGGGACGGCCGGGGTGCTGGCGGTGGCCGGGCTGCTGACGTACCCGGCACAGGGCGCGATGCTGTGGGGGGTGCTGCTGGGGGTGGCCGGGGCGAACTTCCCGCTGGCGTTGACCATGATCGGGCTGAAGGCGCACACCGCCGCCGGGGTGGCCAAGCTGTCCGCCTTCGGGCAGAGCGTGGGCTACCTGATCGCCTTCCCCGGACCCTTCGCCGTCGGTGCCCTGCATGAGATGACCGATTCGTGGACGGCCCCGGTGCTGCTGCTCGGGGCGCTGATGGTGCTGCAGACCGTGTCCGGGATGATGGCCGGCAAGCCGCGCTACGTGGAGGACAGCACGCTGGTGCGGGTGTAGCCGCCGGTTGTGGCGCGGCACCCTGCCGGGATTTGCGGTGCGTCATAGACTGGGGTTGTGGAAGGTTCAGGTAGCTCTCGCATCGCCAGCCTGCTGTGGTCTGCGGCCGTCTTCCTGGCCGTCCTGCTGCTGGCGCTGCTTGCCGATCCCGCCCGCTGGTGGGGTGCCGGACACCTGGGCTACCTGCTGGGCCTGGGCGGTTTCTCCCTGGGCTTCGCCCTGCTCACCGCGTTGGGCCAACGCGGCTCACGGCTGACCCTGATCCTTGCCGCGGTGGGCATCTGCGGGTACCTGAGCGTGGGGTTTCCCGCGTTGGGGCTGGTGGTGCCGCTCCTGCTGTTCCCGGCCGCCGCGACGGCCGCCGGGCTGCGCTTCTTTGCCCTGACCGTGATGTTGGGGCTGATCATCCTCTCCCTGGGCGTGCGGCTGGTGCGCGGGGAGCAGACCCAGGTGGTGCTGGGCTATGAACTGCTCGCCATCCTGGCGTTGAGCCTGCTCGGGGTCGCCCTGGGCGAAATGATCGCCACCCGGCGCCGGCTGGTCGACCGCACCGACAAGCTGCAGGAGAGCCGGCACGAACTCAAGGGCCTGGCCACCCTGCGGGCCCGGGCCGAGGCCGGGCAACGGCACCTGGGGGAGCGGCTGCGGGTCTCCCGAAGGCTGCATGACCAGCTCGCCCACCATCTGGCGCTGGTCTCCCTGCACACCAACGCCGCCCTGGAGGAAGTGTCCGGGGATGAGGCGGCGACCGTCAACCTGGAACACGTCCGTGATTCCTCCGCCAAGGCGCTGCAGGAGCTGCGGCGCACCGTGGACTCCATGGACCAGGACGGGCTGGGGGACCGGGACGCAGGTACCCTGGGCGACATTGAGGAACTGGCCTCCACGCTGCGGGACGCCGGATTGCG
Organism: Glutamicibacter sp. St.4D3; assembly: GCF_059728615.1. Lineage (NCBI taxonomy): Bacteria > Bacillati > Actinomycetota > Actinomycetes > Micrococcales > Micrococcaceae > Glutamicibacter > Glutamicibacter sp. St.4D3. The sequence goes on along the minus strand of NZ_AP039380.1, from coordinate 3,052,961 downwards.
GGTGGAAGTCAGCGCCCCCGGGGTGGACCTGGATGACCGGTTGCCGATCTTGCTGTTGCGCCTGGTCCGGGAAGCGGCCATCAACGCGGTGCGGCATGCCGACACCACCCACCTGGTGGTGTTCCTGCGCCTGGAAGAGTCCGAGGGCCAGGAGCATTGGTTGGTCTCCGTGCGCAATGATGGTGTGCGCCGAGGGGCCAAGGACGCCGTGGACGGTCTGGGGTTGGCCATGTTGCGTCAAAAGATCAGTGAAGCCGACGGAAGCGTGGAATGGGGCCGGCTGGGGCGCCACTTCCTGCTTTCCGCAGAAATTCGAGCCACGCAGACGGACAAGTCCTGAGCCCCCATTCCGGGCAAAGGCCGGTGGCTCTGGTTCCGCCGCAGTGCTCAGGCTAGAGTGAGCTCACCGCGCAAGGGCGGGAACGATTGGTCGGAAGGCCGGTACCGTCAGGAGGTCACGATGGGGGAATTTCGGGCGTACACCATGCAGGAGCGCTCCACGTATCTGGCGCCGTCATGCGAACGCTGCGGCCAACACCGGCACGTCATCTGGGAGCAGGTGGAGGGGACGGATAAATACATTCCACGCGATGCCGGCTGCTCAAATGAGGCCTGCACCGCCTAGCCCAGCTGAGAAGCAGCAATAGGGGCCAGCCGCGCTTCGGACCGCCGTCCAGAGTCCGTCCCGCAGGCGCTGGCCCCGCGGACTTGAGCCAAAAATGAGCTTTCGGGCATGGCGCGAGTCACCATAAACCCGTACGCTTGGAAACAAGCTCTGCTAGCCAACATCGAACAAGCCGCCAGCCACCTGGTGGTCCTTGTTCGTCAGGGACATGTTAGCCTGCGGCGCGACGAGAAGGGGGAGACCCCTATCGTCGCGACGACGAAAAGGCCTGATCATGTCCCCATTTTCTGGAAATTCGCCTGTTAACGCCCGTGTTCGGGAGCTGCTTGGGTCCCGTGAGGGCCGCCAGTACCTGGAATCCAATGAATGGATCCACGGGATGCCCATTCTTGTCACCCAACCCTTCCAGCCGCTGGAAGAGGCGCTGGCCCTCACCGCCCGCTACGACGGTTCGGTGCTGCTTGCGGTGCTGGGAAAGAACGATGACGCACTGCGGATGCTGCACATTTCCCGGTCCTGCGCCGACCTGCAGCCCGTGGAGGCAACACCCCAGGACATGGTGGTGTGGGACCTTGTCGAACAAGCCACCCGTTCCTGCCTGGTCACCTTTCGGATCAGCCATTGGAGTTCCAGCGCCGTTGCGCACGTCCTTCCGCCCTTTAGCGTTCAGGGCTGCGAACGGCGCGGCTTCTATCGGCACGAGCTGGTCTCAACACGGGTTGATCCCTGCGTGAATTAGCATCCGGCGGGCAGCGAAGCCTGCCGATCCGGGGCAACCGCTGGTGATGCTCCCTGCCTCCGCTGGGTAGATGCTCAAAACCCTTTCGCGTGTCCTGGAAATCCGTAACGTGGGCGGTGACCGAGGTTGCCAACTGTGAAGGAGAACCAGCATGTCCAATGACGATACGCGCAAGGTAGTTGAGATCCTGAAGGACATTCGCGTCGCCATGGTGACGACCCACGGACCGGACCGGCTCTACAGCCGCCCGCTGACCGTCATCGACGTCACCGAGGACGGGGACCTGTGGTTCTTCACGGTCACCGAAACCGATCTGGTCCGCGAGATTGAAGCGCGCAGTGAAGTGAACGTGTCCTTTGCCGGGAACAAGAAGTGGGTTTCCGTGGCAGGCAACGCCCGCATCGTGCGGGACGTTGAAAAGAAGCGTGAACTTTGGAACTCCATGGTCGAGACGTTCGTGGGAGAGGACCCTGAGGCCTCCAACGTGGTGCTGGTGCACGTGGACTCCGACTCCGCGGAATACTGGGAGAACCCCGGCGGTGCAGCCAGCGTGGTGGCCAGCTGGGTCAAGGAGAAGTTCACCGACAAGAGCGCCCACCCGGGCGACTCGGGCACCGTGGACCTGTAGCCCCTACCGGCCCTGCCCACAGGATAAAAAGAGGCGTAGCCTCGACCAGATCCCCTAGGAGGAAGGTCGAGGCTACGCCTCTGTCGGTGCCCAGCCTGCTGTTCGGGCCACTGGCATCAGGGATGCCGTTTATTCGTCATGCCCCTGATCCTGGCTCATGGAGCCCTCGGCCGGTGGGGTCTCTCCGGGCGGTACGCCGCCGCCCGGTTCCAATCCGGTGATGTTGTCCTTGACCGGGTCAGGGTTCGAGGTGGCACCGGCCTGCTTCTTGTCGACCTGGTTTTCCTCGTCCTTGTCGCTTCCCGGACGGGATGAAGAATGCTTTGTCATCGGGACACTTCCTGTTCGTAGTCGGTTTCCCTGGCGGTGAGGCCTAGTAGTTGGCCGGCGGGTCGGAGGCCGGGAAGGATTCCTTCTCCCATTCCTTCACGATGCCCTCGTCTTCGCCCTTGCCGTTGCGCTTCTTGGCACCCTGGTCCTGCTGTTCGGTTGCCTTGTCCGGCTGGTCATTCTCGTCCAGATTCTGGTTCTGCTGATCATCCGAGGTTGGTTCCTGGGTCATTTCTCTTCCTTCGCTCGTGATCGGACATTGTGCGGCAGAAGGCCGGTCCAGAATGAACACCCTTGGCAGGGCGGTTCCTTCTGGTCGAAGCCAGCACCTACGTGGAGACTAACCAGCGCCGCACGGCGCAATCAATGGCTCGTGAAATCATGCATGTTTTTCTCAGGAAGAGTGGGTGGCGTTGCGCCAAGCACTTGGACCGCCGTTCACGTCATGGCCACCTCCGGCGTCACCGTTGGCGCTGTGCGCGATGAACTGCTGAGTGCCGGGCAAGCTTGCCGGTTGCATCTGGGAGGCCCTGGCCACCGGTGCGGAGGACTAGGACCTAGCCTTGACCGGTTGCGCACCAAGTCTGAACCAGCTCACCATCGACGGGTTGATCGTAGCCCAGGGGGCCTGGGTTCATATGCAATCAGAGCAACGGAGCCTCAGTGCTCTGTCCGGGCTCCTTGGCGCGATCATCCCAGTGCTCTTTCCTCTTGTGGGAAACCCAGAACGGTCGATATTTGGTGTGTTGGACTAGCAACTTACTAGAGTGCGCCGCCGGTTACTAGCGATGAGATTTCCCCCAAAGCAACTTGTTTTGCACTTGCTCCCTGAGTAATCGTCGAACCTGGATGTTTAGATAGATCATTATGGAATTGGATAAGCAGTCGTCAGTAGATCTACCTCGTCTTCAACTCGCTATGGAGCAGAACTTGGCTGAGCACGCGTGCCATCTGCACCGGTACTTGGACAGCGCAACTGTCACTGAAACAGATGATCTGGTGATTGCGGATAGCGGCCTCAGCGACGACACTTTCAATATCGTTGCGGCCGCCCGCTTCACCGCTACTACTGCACCTACTCGCGTTGCAGAGACGCTCCAGGTCCTGGGTGCCACCGAACGCCCATTTTCATGGTGGGTTGGCCCCGCCAGTGCTCCAGATGATCTGGCCCATTACCTCGAGAAATCCGGTTTAGAGGCTTCTGAAACTGAGTCTGGCATGTGGAAGGACTTGCGGGGCAATTTCCCGGAAGTGCAGGTTGATGGTCTCGAAATACGGTTAGTGAGGACGCCAGAAGAACTTGCTGATTATGCAACCGTGCTTTCCGCCAACTGGAATCCACCAGCGATTACGGTGAAGCGTTTCTATGCCGACGCTTCGGACGCGGCTTTAGCCGCTGATTCCCCGGCGCGCTACTTGGTTGGCTATGTTGATGGCCGGGCCGTTTGCTCGGCTGAAGTTTTCTTCAGCGATGGGGTCGCCGGTATTTACAACATCTCAACGCTCAAATCAGAACGCCGCCAAGGATACGGCGGAGCCATCACCCTGGCCACAATGCGTACTGCGCTCGGGGCCGGTTATGAGACCGCAGTGCTGCAGGCGTCTGCGGACGGGGAACCGGTCTATCGACGCCTCGGATTCACCACATGCGGTTACTTCACCGAGTACGCTTTACCTGCTGACAAGCGTCTCGAGAACGCTCGTTTTTGAGACGTTCCGGCTGGAGCTCACTATTTCGAGTGGCAAGCCGGAGTAAAGCTGCCCGAAATTTGTATCCGGAACCAAAATCGCGGGAAAAGCTCTATGAACCGTTTTCGGGCGATTCGGCCAAATAGCAGTAGGACCATTTTGGAAGGCAGTCAGCCGTGCCTGAGAAGTTCGAGGTTGAGCAACGCGGGCCAGAACTGTTTGCGCAGCAGTCACTTGCTGCAGCATGGCACGGAAGGACGGATCCCAAGCCGCGAAGACATCGAGGCCCTCACTGCCGCGGCCCGCGGCGTGATCGACGAAGTCGCGTACTTGCGCCGTGCGCGTGAGCGCGAGCTGCGCGTCGAATAGCTTATAGCCTGGCGATAAGATCGAGGCTGGCTCCGGCGGAACTTCTCCTGTTACCTGCGGACTACCCGCGTGGAAAATTAGCGTTCCGCATTGAGCACAACTGTTGAAGGTGGTCTGCCTGACCCCGTTCCTGATTTTCACCGCCGCATCCTTTGAAGGAACCGAAATCGAGTTCAGTTGGCGGGGGTTCGTCGCCTAGAGTTAAACCTGCGGCAATCGAAGGGAACACCATGTCTATACGTTCATTTTTCGCGCGGATCTTCAAGCTGGGCCAGGCCAACGCCAACGCAGCCCTGGACGCCGTTGAGGACCCGAAGAAGATGCTGGATCAGACGGTGCGTGACTACACGAACAACATTGCCGAAGCTGAATCCGCGGTGGCCCAGACCATCGGCAACCTGCGCATGCAGGAAGAAGACCACGCCAAGGCCCTGCGTGAGGCCAAGGACTGGGGAGCGAAGGCGCTGGCGGCCTCCAACAAGGCCGACGAGTTCAGCGCGGCCGGGGATGAGCAGAACGCACAGAAGTTCAACCAGCTGGCGACCGTGGCCATCCAACGCCAGATGTCCTGCGAGAAGCGGGCCGCCGGACTGGAACCCACCATCCAGACCCAGCGCGAGGTGGTGGCCCGGCTCAAGGACGGGCTGAACTCCATGAAGTCCAAGCGTCAGGAACTGGTGTCCAAACGCGATGAACTGGTGGCCCGGGCCCGCAACGCCAAGACCCAGGGGCAGATGCTGGATGCTCTCAAGTCCCTGGACATGAGCGACCCAACCTCCGAGGTGGGTCGGTTTGAGGCTCAGGTGCGCCAGGAGGAAGCCAAGGCCCGCGGCGCCGCCGAGTTGGCGGCTTCCTCGCTGGACGCGCAGTTCGCCGAACTGGACAATCTGGGCCAGGACGCGGAGGTGGAGGCCCGCCTGGCGGCTTTGAAGCCCAGTGCGGACATCGTGGACGAGGCCCCGGCGCCCAGCGGCGAAATCGCCGCGGGTTCCCCACAGCCTTCCGAGGTGGAGGCCCGGCTGGCCGCGCTGAAGAAGGACCGTTCCTAGCCAGTTGGCTTCCAGCGACGAGCACCACGATACAGGCCTCCGCCGCTAAACCCTGCGGTTTAGCGGCGGAGGCCTGTATCGTTGCGGCTCCGGATCCCCGGCGTTCGGGCTTTCCGAGCCGGGGTGGTCGGACCCTACCGGCCGTCCCCGGCGGGCGGGGCGCCGGGGTGCAGCAGCACCGAGCCCGCCGATACCTGCAGGCCCACCTGATGGCTGGAATTGGAACTGACCTGCAAGCGGTTATCCACGCTTCCGGCGGAGACCTCGCTGGCCACCGCATAACTGGTGTCCGGCAGCGTCAGATCCAACAGTCCGGCGCTGACCTGTGCGTCAACCGTGGCCGGTGCCTTGCCGGTCAGTTCGCTGTTCAGTCGTCCGGCGGCGACGGCGTAGGTGGCGTCCGCGACATCGGCCAGGACCACGTCGGCCTGCCCGGCCCCCAGATCCACATCCAGGCTCGTGGCCGAGCCGTTGGCGCGCAGGTATCCGGCATCAACGTCGAGATCGAGCCGCGCGAAGTTTCCGTTCGCCAGCAGTTCACCGGCCTCCAGGTTCAGGGTGGCGTTCAGCTGTCCATTGTCCAGCTCCCGGGGCAGGGTGAGCTTTACGTCGTTGCGGGAGCGGTCGCAGCCCAGGAAGCACCAGCTCTGCCATCCGCCGGGCGGCTTCACCTCCAGCGTGTTGCCGCGGCGCTCGAGTGACCAGGAGCCGCGGGAGCTGCGCACATCGAGCACCGCCTCGGGGGTGTCGGCGAATTCGAGGGTGAACTGTCCGGCCTCCGCGTTGACCTTCAGGTTGGTGGTTCCCTTGGCATCGGCGGTCAGCACCGTGTGGCTGCGGGAGAGGGTGGCAACCGATTGGTTGACAGCTCCGGCGATCACGCCGAGCAGGATCAGTCCGCCCAGCACGGCCAGCACAATGCCCACGGGGCCCAGGGGCCGGCGTTGACGGGTGTCCCCAACGGGCGGTGGAGTGGTGGGGGTGGTCATGGGGTGCTCCTATCGGTGTTGCCGGTGCCCGTGTCCTGGATATGCGCCAGGGCGGCGAGCACGCGCCGGTTGCCGGTGCCATCGGCTTCCAGGTCGAGTTTTTGGAAAATGGAGGTAATGTACTTCTCCACGCTGGCTTCGGATAAGTGCAGAAGCCTGGCGATCGCCTGGTTGGACTTGCCCTCGGCCAGGGCGGCCAGCACCGTGCGTTCGCGTTCGGTCAACCGCTGCATGCGGTCGTCATGGTTTCGTCGGGTCAACAGCTGTGCCACCACTTCCTGGTCGAGCACGGTTCCGCCGGAACGGATCTGTTCCAGGGATTCAATGAACTCGGCTACGTCCGCCACCCGGTCCTTGAGCAGGTAGCCCAGGGCCCCGGACTGCATGGCAATCAGTTCGGCGGCGTAGCGTTCCTCCACGTACTGCGAGAGCACCAGCAGCGGCAGCTGCGGGTAGCTGCGCCGCAGCTGCAGTGCCGCGCGGATCCCCTCGTCGGTGTAGCTCGGGGGCAGGCGCACATCCAGGATGCACAGTTCGGGGAACTGGGCGGGGTCCGCCTGCTGCATGAAACCGCTCAGCCCACCGGCGTCCGGCAGCGCGGCGACCACCTCGTGGCCGGAGTGTTCCAGCAGCCGCACCAGCCCTTCGCGCAGCAGCACCGAGTCCTCACAAATCAGTACGCGCATGGCACGTTCACCTCCAGTGCGGTGGGCCCGCCGTGCGGGCTGTCCAGGTGGACGGTGCCGCCGGCGGCCAGCACCCGGTTGGTGATCCCGTCAAGGCCGCCGCCGGGCAGGACCGCGGCCCCGCCCACCCCGTTGTCCTCCACCCGCGCCCAGAGCCGGGACTGGCCCTGTTCCGCACGCAACCGCACGGTAACCCGGCATTCGGAGGCCCGGGAGTGCTTGGCCGCATTGTTCAGGGCTTCGGCGATGGAGAAATAGACGGCCGCTTCCGCGGTCTTCTCGCAGCGCCCGGGCAGGTCTACATCCAATTTCACCGGGATGTGGGACCGTCCGGCCACGGCCGAGAGGGCCGCATCCAGTCCGCGGTCCTCCAACACGGAGGCGTAGATGCCGCGGGTGAGCTGGCGCAGTTCGGTGATGGCCGCCTTCGTGGAGGTGTGCGCCTCGGCCACCAGTTCCTTTGCGGCCTGCGGGTTGGTGTCGATCTGCTGGTGGGCCAGGCCCAGGGCCATGCCCACCGACACCAGCCGGGGCTGCACCCCGTCATGCAGGTCCCGTTCAATGCGGGTGCGTTCCAGTTCCGCGGCCCGCAGCGCCCCGGCCCGTTGGGCGGAGCTGGTGTAGGCCCGGGCACTGAGGTCGGTTTCACGGGCCACCGAACCGATGATGGCGGTGGTGATGGCCCGGTGCAGGAATGCCAGGCCCACGAGCGCCGCGCATCCAACGAGGGTAATGATCAGCATCAGCGGGGCCTGGGAGGCCGGAAGCTGCCAGCCGAACGGACCCGAAACCTCCTCGGCCCCGGTCAGCGGCGCGAAGGAGAGAACCAGGGACTCAATGGTCCACTGGGCCACGTTGAGGGTGGCGGCACCCAGCAATACGGAAAGGGCGAAGCTGCCAAAGGCCGCCCACATCCGCCCGCTGGACAGATTGCGGCCCAGGCTGCGCAGGTACTGCCCGAAGCCGGGACCCTGGCTGGGCTGCCAGCGCAGCTCGGCGACGGGCAGCTCGTACAGGTCGGTGACCCTGCGGGTCTCGAACCATGACAGGGCAAAGATCGCATAGACCAGCCCCACCAGCATCAGCAGGCCCAGGCCCAGCAGGACCACCAGGGCCAGGCTGGCCGGAAGCCAGACGGCCAACAGCGTGATCGCGGCGACCCCAAGGGTGCCCATCACGGCAAGCTGCAGCAGGGTCAGCCCCAACCGCAGCGGCGGGCGCCAGGTGCCCGGGGGAGAAGGTAACGGTGTCGAAGTCATACCTCAACCCTAGGTACTGGCCGGGCCGGGCAACACGGAGGGATCCGGAGAACTTCATTATGGAAAACCCGAAGGCACCCTGCCTGGGGCAGGGTGCCTTCGGTGCGATCGATGGATCAGGCCTCGTCCTGCATGGCCTCCTGGCTCATCCACGCGATTTCCCACACGTGCCCGTCCGGGTCCTTGACGGCTGCCTGGTACATGCCCTCGAACGGTTCGCTGGCCTCCCGGTAGACCGCGCCGCCGCCGGCCACGGCCTTGGCCACGAAATCATCGACTTCGCTGCGTGAATCGGCGGACAGGGCGTTGAGCACTTCCCGGGTGCCGCTGCCCACGGTGGGGATGTCCCCATCGATGAGGAAGCTGGCGAAAAAGTCGCGGTGCAGCACCATCACGGTGATCGTGTCACTGATCATCCAGGAGGTGGCGTTGGAATCCGAGAACATCTCATTCTTGGTAAACCCCAGCCCCTCATAGAAGGCATCGGCCTTCGCCAGGTCGGCGGTGGGCAGGTTGACAAAGATCATGCGGCTCATGGGGACCTCGCAAGCTGGATGGATGTCCGGCACTGTTGTGCCCGGGCACCTACTACTGTGCTCGAGACCCGCGTGGTGCGGCAAGGGCTGGCAAGATTTTCTTCGCCGCGAGCGGCCCGGCGCGCCCGGGGGCATGAGAAAGGCGTGGTTTTGACGGTGGGTTACCGTCAAAACCACGCCGGTCAGCTGCTGGGAACCTGGTGGCTGAAGGGGCCGGGTAGGGCTTTCAGCGCGTGCTAGACGAGGGACTTGGTGATCTCCAGCGGGATGCGGTCCCGGGTGTAGGTGATGTGGTCGTAGCCGTGCGGTTCCGGGGTGCCATCCTCACCGATGTTGACGAAGACCAGCTTGTCGATGGTCAGGATCTTGGCCTGGGTGAAGATGTTGCGCACCTCGGCGCGCAGCGTGATGGAGGTGCGCCCAAAGTCGGTGGCGGTCAGCCCCATCTCAATCAGGTCGCCTTCCTTCGCTGAGGCCACGAAGTTGATCTCGGACATGTACTTGGTGACCACGTGCTTGTTGCCCAACTGGATGATCGAGTAGATTGCCGCTTCCTCATCGATCCAGCGCAGCAGCGAACCGCCGAACAGCGTGCCGTTGGCGTTCAGGTCCTCGGGGCGGACCCACTTGCGGGTGTGAAAGGTAATTGCTTCAGCCATGTATTAAACCTTAGGTGCCCGCGCCCCGGCGCGCAGTAACCTGCAAAACAGTGTAGGGGATTACACATTTCCCGCCACCGCCTGAGGCTTTGCCCCTGCCGCCCGGTGGTGCGCTGGCCACCACCGGGCGGGAACGGTTTGATCTAGGCCGGGGAGCCGACCTGGGCCGGCACGGCGTCCCCGGACCGGTTGGACAGCTTTGCGGAGGGACGTTGCTCGCGGGCCGCGCGCAGGCGCTGCACCAGTTCGGGGTCATTGGCCACATCGGCCACGGTCAACGCCAGGGCGCGCGCCCCGTTCAGGGCCGCCTCATCACCGTCGGTGCTGGCCGCGTCCCTGGCGAAATCGGAGGTGTGCATCACCGCGTCGCTGTTCCTGACCGCCAGCATCGGGTGGATGGCCGGCAGGTACTGGGAAATGTTGCCCATGTCGGTCGAGCCGCCGGTGGGCGGCTGTTCCCCGCTGATCTGGTAGCCCAGCCGCTCCAGGTTCTGATCCCAGTACTGGGCCAGCGCCGGGTCCTGGCGCATCGGCTCATAGGGCAGCTCGGGCTGCACCACCGAGAGCTGGCAGCCGGTGGCGATCGCCGCGCCCTCCAGGCAGGCGCGCACCCGTTGCCGGGCATCTTCCCAGTCCGAGCTTTGCGTCGCGCGGATCTCCACCTGCAGTTTCGCCTCCCCGGGAATCACATTGGTGGCGGTGCCGCCGCTGACCACGAAGGAGGAGACCACCACACTGGACTTCAGCTGCTGGCGCAGCAGCCCGAAGGCGACTTGGGCCAGCGTGACGGCCGAGCCGGCGTTGATTCCCTCGTGGGGTGCCGCCGCGGCGTGGGCGGTGCGCCCGGTGTAGGTGACATCCAGCAGCTCATAGGCCTGGGTGCCCTGGCTGAAGCACCGGTACTGGGCCCCGGTGTTGCCGTGGACCATCAGGGAGAAGTCCACATCGTCCCAGGCGCCCTGCTGCAGCATCAGGATCTTGCCGCCGCCGATTTCCTCGGCCGGGGTGCCCAGGAACTTGATGCGCAGTCCCAGGCGGTCCGCCACGGGCTTCAAGGCCAGGGCAGCTCCGACGCCGGCGGTGGCGATGATGTTGTGGCCGCAGCCGTGTCCGATTTCCGGCAGGGCATCGTATTCGCCCACCACCGCCACCGTGAATTCGCCCTGCCCGTAAACGGCCTCCAGGGCGGTGGGCAGGCCGTAGGCGGCGCGCTGGACCGCGAACCCGGCGTTCTCCAGCAGTTCGGCCACGGCGGAGGAGGCCCAATATTCCTCGAAGGCCAATTCGGGGTGGCTGCTGATGCCGTGGCTCAGCGACAACAGCTGCTGCTGGCGCTGTTCAATGGTGGCCAGGATCTGGTCGCGGATTTCTTCGGTGTTGCTCACGGGAACTCCTTGTTCAAAGATGTCGGCTGGTCGGGGATGTTCGAAAGGTTCGGGTGTCCAGGGGTGCCAGGTGGTGAACGACTGCGCCGAAATCAGCTGGCGACCGCGTCCGGGGCCGCAACATTGGCCGGTTCGGCCGGCGCGGCGGCACCCTTGCGCCCGATGAACAGCGAGGCGGCGGCGGCCACCACGTTCACGGCGGCGAAGCAGACCCACACCACCTGGAAGGCCGCCAGGGAGGGTGCCGGCGCCGCTTCGGCCCCGCTGCCGGGGTTGATCACCAGCATGGTGGTCACCGAGGCGACGAACGCGCCGGCCAGCGAACCGCCAATGGTGCGTCCGGTGTTGTAGACCCCGGCCACGGAGCCCGCGGCGGATTCGGGGGAACGCTCAATGACCACGCCGGGCAGGATGCCGACTACGATGCCGGTGCCCACCCCGCAGATCGCCAGCCACAGGGCAAAGAGCAGCGTGGAGGAGGGGACGAAGGCCATGCACAACAGGGCGGCGGCCGCCGCCAGGCAGGACAGGGCCAGGGTGCTGGTGCGGCCCAGCTTCTTGGAGATCATGCTGGACAGGAACGAGCCCAGGGTCAGGCTGCCGGCCGAGACGGCCACCACCAGTCCCACCCCGGAGGCCGGCATGGCGTTGCCGTAGCCCAGCTCGGCCGGATTGGCGGTGAGGAACATGACCGGAGGGGACTGGTTGCCGAACATGGTCAGCGCCACCAGGAAGCCGATGAAGATCGGATTGGCCAGACCGGCCGCCCGCATCGCCGGGATGTCCACGATGGGGGAGAGCGCGCGGCGTTCGACCATCAGGAACAGCACCAGCGCGGCCACGCCCACCGCGATGGGCAGCACGGTGGCGGCTGCCAGCCAGCCGGACTGCGAACCTTCGGACAGGCCGTACATCAGGCCCACCAGGCCGATGCCCAGCAACAGGGCGCCCAGCCAGTCAACACTGCGGGTGGCATCGGCCTGGGACTCGGCGACGAAGAACAGCACCAACGGGACGAAGACGGCCAGGGCGATCGCCGGGATCAGCTGCACCGTGTGCAGCCGGCCGATCGCGTCCATGGCGATGCCGCCAAAGATGCTGCCGGCGGCAACACCAAAGGTCAGCGTGCCCACGATCAGACCCACATCCCGGTTTGCGCTTTGCGGGCGGTGGGATTTCAGCAGCGCCATGGCCAGCGGAAGGAACGCGGCGACCGGGCCCTGGATCGCGGTGCCCACCAGCAGCCAGGCGAAGTTCGGGGCCAGGGCGATCAGGATGGAACCGGCTGCGGCCAGGCTCACCGCCACCACCAGCAGTCGGCGCGGGCCGAAGCGGTCGCCGAGGATGGAGATCAAGGGGACACTGACGGCCGAGGAGAGCAGGCCCACGGCCAGCACCCAGCTGGTCAGGCCCAGCGGAACACTGTAGACCCGGGAAATCTCCCCGAGCAGCGGGACAATCCATCCCTGCACAAGCCCGGAAAAGAACTCCAGGCCAATCAGGATGGGAACCAGTAGCCGGTACGTTCCCACCGCCCGTGTGCCCAAGCGGTGTCCAGTGGTTTCCATGTCGTTCTCCTTCTGCGTGTGCGTCCTTCGGACGTGACCCGTATTACAATGACAGGCCGAGCAACGGTTGTGGTTAAAATGAAGGAAAATTCCCCAAGGGCGGGCAAGTATGAAGAATTTCGAGCTCCAGCAGATCGACCTGCAGATTATTAATGCGCTGCAGATCGAGCCGCGCGTCCCGTGGACGGCGTTGTCCGGGATCCTCGGGCTGGACTCGGTGACCCTGGCCCGGCGCTGGGAACGCATCATCTCCAGCGGCTGCGCCTGGTCGGTGGCCATGGAGGACGCCGGACACCGCGGCAGCACCGCCATCGTGGAAGTGCAGTGCCATCCCGGCCAGGTGCTGCGCACCGCTGGGCAGGCGAGCCTTGACCGGGACATCATCTCCATCGACCTGACCAGCGGCAGCCGGGACATCGTGATGACGCTGACCGCACGCGACGATGACGAATTGGCCGAATACATCCTCACCCGACTGGGAGCCCTGCCCGGGGTGCGCTCCACCCGCACCTATATCCTGAACTCCATTCTCAAACTCGGCGCTAACTGGACCGTGCAGGCCCTTTCCGCAGCCCAGGTCAACAGCATTCCGCGTTTCCGCCCGCCGCGGGCGGCCGCCGCCAAGGTGGTGCCCGAACAGCTGGCCACCGGCATCGTGCGGGTGCTGGAAAAGGACGTGCGCGCCAGCAACACCGAGCTGTCCCGGGAGCTGGGCATCAGCGGGCAGCGGGCCAGTGACGCACTGGCCACGCTGCGCATGCAGCAGGCACTGGATCTGCGCATCCACGTTGCCCAGCAGTACTCGAACTGGCCGGCGGTGACCTGGTATTTCCTGCAGGTCCCGGTCGCCTCCCTGGTGGAGGGGGACGGTGCGTGGCTGGCCATGCCCGAGATCCAGTTCGCCGGGGTGGCCTTCGGGGAATTCAACCTCATCGTCGCGCTCACCAGCCGCAGCCGGGCCGACGCGCTGCGGCTGGAGGCGGTCCTGGAATCCAGGATTCCCGGCGCCCGGGTGGCGGACCGCTCCACGGTGATCAGGGTGCACAAGCACCTGGGGCACCTGCTGGCCCCCTCCGGGCGGGCCACCGGGCAGATCGTTTCCCTGGTCCGCGGCTAGGCGCGCGGCACACCGTGGTTTGTGGTGGCGCCGATCGGGCACGGATACTGGAAACACCGAACTCAACTCGGCGGCGGGGCAGGGCGCCCCGGTATAGCCTGTAGAGGCAGGAGCGGACCATGTACGGCAAGGGACAGGGGGCGTCAGTGATTCCAAATGACTACAGTGATGTCAAACAGCAAGTCTCCACCGGCTCCCTGCCGGAAAAGGCTCGCATCGAGGAGCTGCTGCAGGATGTGCACGCCCGCTACGCCGACATCGACGAAGGCATGCTGGCCTATTACATTCCCATCCTCGGTGAAGTGGACCCCTCCCTGTTTGCCGTGGCCCTGTCCAACGTCGGCGGCAACGTGCTATGCGCCGGGGACGTGAACTACGAGTTCTCCATCCAGTCGATCTCCAAGATGTTCGTCTACGCGCTGGTCCTGCAGGAGCTGGGACATGACGCGGTGCGCGACTACATCGGGGTGAACAACACCGGCATGTCCTTCAACTCGGTGATGGCCATTGAACTGAACGAGGGGCATCCCATGAACCCCATGGTCAATGCCGGGGCGCTGGCCACCGCGGCGCTGGTTCCGGGGCAGACCGCGGCCGAGAAGTGGGAGAACATCCGCGAATGCCTCTCCGCCTTCGCCGGACGCCACCTGAAGATGGACGGCGAGGTCTACCGCTCCGAATCCCGAAGCAACGAGCGCAACAAGGCGCTGGGCCGGCTCCTGAAGGCCCACGGGCAGCTGGAGGGCGAACCGCTGGAAATCGTGGACATCTACACCCGTCAGTGCGCGCTGAAGGTCACTGCCCACGACCTGGCGATCATGGGCTCCACGCTCGCCGACGGCGGGGTCAACCCGGTCACCGGGGAGCGGGTAATCTCCGCGGACGTATGCCGGGACGTATTGGCCGTGGTGGCCACCAATGGTCTCTACGAGAAGTCCGGTGAATGGCTCTTTGAAATCGGCATCCCCGCCAAGTCCGGGGTCTCCGGCGGCATTGTGGCCATGGCCCCGGGCAAGGGCGCGATCGGCGCGTTCTCGCCGCTGCTGGACAATGCCGGCAACTCGGTGCGCTCCCAGCTGGCCATCGGCCACCTCTCCCGCGCGCTGGGACTGAACCTCTTCGCCTCCGCGCCGCAGCGTCCGGCCACCAGCTGATCTGAACCCGGCGCGGATCAGGGGCCCGCTACCCCCGCGCGGAGACCCGGGCTTCGAGCCCCGCCAGGATGATGTCCAGGCCCTGCCCGAAGGTCTGCTCGGCGCGTTCGGCCGACCCCAGCCCCTCTTCGAGGGCTTCGGTGAATGACGCTGAGGAATCGACATCGGTCGCCCAGACCTCATCGGGGGCGGCAGCATCCAGCGCCGAGCCCAGGACGAAGGAATCAATGATGGTGATCGCCGTCAACCGTGCCGCCGGGTCGAAGCCGGCATCGGCCAGGGTTTGGGCCAGGGCGTCATAGACGCGCAGCGTGGTTCGGTCCCGCACGGTGTGGCTGGTGAACAGGGGGATTAGCCGCGGGTGCCGGGAGTAGGACTCGAAGTAGGACACCGCGATCAACCGCAGGGTTTCCCGCCAGTGGCCGCCAGGCGCTTCGGGCAGCTGGACCCGGGACATGGCCTGACCGCGCATCAGCTCGATGATTTCATCTTTGCCGCCGACGTGGTTGTAGAGCGAGGACGCGGATACCGACAGCGCCTTGGCCAGTTGCGGAATGGTGAATTCCCCGTTCTTGTCCACCAGCTTCAGCGCGGCGGCGGCAATGAGTTCGCTGCTGAGCTTGGGGGTTGAGGGGCGGGCCATGGGTGTCTACCTACCTATCTGAGGGGGATGAACTGAGCCTATCAGAACTAAACGAATTTAATTCGTTAAAACTCTTGCTCTTGTGGTCTGGCTCACCTTATGCTGAAAAACGAATCACATTCGTTATCGGATTTTCAAGGACGTGGATCCCATGAAGGAAATATTGGCACTGACCCCTCCACCCTCCCCGGCACGTGCCGCCGCACCGCAGCGCGGCACCTTGACGGTGGCCGCCGTCCAGCACCGCTGGCATGAGGATGAGGCGGTGACCCGCGCCGAACTGGCCGAAGGCATTGAAAAGGCGGCCGCCCACGGTGCGCGCATTGTCTTCCTTCCCGAACTGACCCTCAGCCGCTATCCGGCGTTCCAGAAGCCGCAGCCCGGGCAGGCCGACGCCCAGGCCGAAGACCTGCTGACCGGCCCTACCTACCGCTTCGCCGCCGAACAGGCCGCAAGGCACGGCCTGTATGTGCACATCTCACTATTCCGCAAGGCCCAGGCGGCCGACGGCCTGGGACTGAATACGGCCATCATCATCTGCCCGGAGGGTGAACTGGTGGCGGCCACCAACAAGCTGCACATCCCGCGCACGGCCGGCTACTACGAGCACACCTACTTCCGTGAAGGCCCCAACGAAGACCCCTACCCGGTGCACGAGCTCTCGGGCATCCCCGGGCTGCGGATGGGCCTGCCCACCTGCTGGGATGAATGGTTCAGCGAACCACCGCGCATCTATTCGCTGGGCGGCGCCGACCTGCTGGCCTATCCCACCGCCATTGGCTCCGAACCGGACCACCCGGACTTCGACACCGAACCGTTGTGGCGCCAGACGATCATCGGCAACGGCATCGCCAACGGCCTGTTCATGGTCGTCCCCAACCGCTGGGGCACCGAGGGCAGGCTGAACTTCTACGGGTCCTCCTTCATCTCCGACCCCTACGGACGAATCCTGGCCCGGGCACCGCGCGATGAGTCCGCGGTGCTGGTGGCCACGCTGGACCTGGATGCCCGCCGCGACTGGCTGAGCCTGTTCCCCTTCCTGCGCACCCGCCGCCCGGAAACCTACCAGGCCCTCACCGACCCGAAGACCGATTCACCCCTGGGGGAGCAGGTGAAGACCAATGCGTAGGCAGAGCACCGCCAGCCCGGCCACCGACCGGACCCAGCAACCCGTCCTGAGCATGCCGCCGGAAACCGCACCCCATGAACGGATCTTCATGGCGTTCCCCAGTGGCGGCTACACCCTGGGCGATACGCGCCAGCAGGCCGAGGCGGCCCGCACCGCCTGGGCCAACGTGGCCCGCGCCGTTTCCCGCTTCACTCCGGTGACCATGATCGTGGATCCCGCGGCCGAAGCCGATGCCCGGCGGCACCTGGGACAGGACGTGCACTATGAACTGCGCCCCCTGGATGACGCGTGGATGCGCGACATCGGCCCGACCTTCGTTGCCGACGCGCAGGGAAACCGGGTGGCCATTGACTGGAACTTCAACGGCTGGGGCGCCCAGTGGTGGGCCACCTGGGGCAAGGACTCAAGGATCGCGGCAGAGGTCGCCGCGCTCGCCGGCGCGCGGCGCATCCGCTCCGCGATCACCAATGAGGGCGGCGGCATCCACGTAGACGGTGAGGGCACCATCCTGGCCACCCGCAGCGTCCAACTGGACCCGGGACGCAACCCGGGACTGAGCGCGGAGCAGATCGAGGCGGAGTTCGCCCGCCAGCTGGGGACCTCCACGGTGATCTGGCTTGAGCGGGGATTGACGCGGGACAACCAGGAATTCGGCACCCGCGGGCACGTGGACATCACCGCCTGCTTCCCCGCGCCCGGGGTGGTGCTCTACCATGACCAGCGCGATCCGGCGCATCCGGACCACGTCATCTCCGAGGAAATCCGCCAGGTCCTAGCTGAGTCCACGGACGCGGCCGGGCGGAAGCTGAAGCTCATCCCGGTCCCCGCGCCGCGGGCCCTGCGGGATGCGCAAGGGTGGGTGGATTACTCCTACCTCAACCACCTGGTCACCAACGACGGGGTCATTGCCTGCACCTTTGATGATCCGAATGACGACCTGGCGCTGGGCATCCTGCGCCGGGCCTATCCGGGCCGTGAGGTCGTGGGCGTGGACGCCCGCGAACTGTTCGCCCGCGGCGGCGGCATCCACTGCATCACCCAACAGCTGCCGGCGCGCCGTGCCGCAGCCTGCAGCCCGGAAGCAGGCGGTGGGGAACAATGAGCACCCTGACCAGAACCACGGGGCCGGCCGCGCCGGTGCGCGAGCAGCGCCCCCAGGGCAAGGGCCTGCGCGGTGGCCAGATTGGCCTGGCCACCGCCACCGTCATCGGGGTCTCCACCATCGCCCCGGCCTACGTCATCACCAGTACGCTGGGCCCCACAGCCGATGTGGTGGGCACCCACCTGCCGGCCATCTTCCTGGTCGGCTTCATCCCCATGTTCCTGGTGGCCCTGGGGTACCGGGAACTGAACCGGGCGCTGCCCGATAATGGCACCACCTTCACCTGGGTGTGGAAGGCGTTCGGCCCGAAGGCCGGATGGCTGGGCGGCTGGGGGCTGCTGGCGGCGAACATCATTGTGCTTTCCAACCTGGCCGGGGTGGCGGTGGACTTCTTCTACCTGTTCCTGGCCCAGCTCACCTCCCGCCCGGAACTGGCGGACCTGGCCGCGAACCCCTGGATCAACGTGGCCACCTGCCTGGTGTTCATGCTCGCCGCAACCTGGGTGTCGGTGCGCGGGTTGCATGCCTCGGGCATCGTGCAGTACCTGCTGGTGGGCTTCCAGCTGGTGGTGCTGGGCTGGTTCATTGTCGCCGCCATGTCCACCTCCGCCCCGGCCGCCCACGTGAGCCTGGAGTGGTTCAACCCGATGGGCATCGACTCGTTCTCCGCCCTGGCGGTGGGGCTGAGCCTGTCCATCTTCGCCTTCTGGGGCTGGGATGTGTGCCTGACGATGAATGAGGAAACCAAGGCCGGGGAACGCACCAGCGGCCTGGCCGCCGGGATCACCGCGGTGGTGGTGTTGGGCCTGTATCTGCTCAGCGCGGTGGCGGCCACGGTGTTCGCCGGCATCGGTACGTCGGGGCTGGGGCTGGCAAACCCGGAACATGCCGGGAACATCTTCGCGGTGCTCGCCTCCCCGGTGATGGGGCCGGCCGCGATCCTGTTGTCGCTGGCCACCCTGTCCAGCTGTGCCGCCTCCCTGCAGTCCACCATGATTTCCCCGGCCCGCTCGCTGCTGGCCATGGGGCACTATGGGGCGCTGCCGCAGGCCTTCACCCGGGTGCACCCGCGTTTTGGCACTCCCGCGTTTGCCACGGTAATCGCCGCGGTGCTCTCCACCGGGTTCTACGCGCTGATGCGCTTTGTTTCCCTGAACGTCTTGAATGACACCATCCTGGCGTTGGGCATGATGATCTGCTTCTACTATGGGATCACCGCGTTCGCCTGCGTCTGGTACTTCCGCCGCACCCTGCGCGGGTCGGTGCGCAATATGATGCTGCGCGGGCTGGCCCCGCTGCTGGGCGGGATCGCGCTGGCGGCGGTGTTCTTCCAGACCGTGATCGACTCCCTGGACCCGGCCTACGGCTCGGGAACGCAGCTGGGCGGGTTTGGGCTGGTGTTCCTGGTCGGGGCCGGGATCCTGGCCGCCGGGGCGCTGTTCCTGATCCGGGCGCGGCACCGCCGCCCCCGCTTCTACACCACGGTTGCCCAGTGTGCGCCGGCCGAACCGGGGCCGGGGAACTAGGCCCGGTCGCCCTGGCGGCCAATGAGGTAGCGTTGTCCGGGGCTGGTTTCAGTCCCGGACAATGTCTTTTGGGAGGGCGCGCTCGGTGGGTACGGTGACAATCGGTGCAATTCTCGCACTCAGCGCCGCCACCTTCGTGGGCGCCTCGACCCAGCGGGTGAGCGGGATGGGTTTCGCCCTGGTCTCCTCACCCTTCATCGTGATGGTGCTCGGCCCCTTCGAGGGGGTCATGCTGGTGAACTTCCTGGGCACCTGCAGCAGCTTCTTGATCCTGGCCCAGGTGTTCCGTGAGGTGGAATACCGCAAGGTCATGCTGCTGCTGGTCCCGGCGGTGATCATGACCGTCCCCGGCGCCTGGGTCGCCAGCCAGCTGGGCGGACCAAAACTTTCCATCGCCATCGCCTTGATGGTGATGCTGGCCCTGGGATCCAGCTTCCTGCTGCGGAACCTGAAATCCGCCGACAGCAAGGGACTGGCCATTGGGGCCGGGGCGGTGTCCGGGTTCATGTCGGTCACCGCGGCGGTCTCCGGCCCGGCGATTGCCGCCTACGCGGTGGCCAGCCGCTGGCCGCAGGCGAAGTTCGCGATCTCGGTGCAGCTGTACTTCTTTGTGCTCTCCATTGCCTCGCTGATCGCCAAGGGCGGGATGCCGCAGCTGCACTGGAGCCAGTGGGTGGGCTGCGCCATCGCCATGGTGTGCGGCATCCTGCTGGGCAACTGGCTGGCCCCAAAAATCCCGCACAAGGTCAGCCGCGCCTTCGTGGTGATCATCGCGTTCGCCGGGGCGCTGACCCTGCTGGCCAGCGGCGTGCGCGAGATGCTGGGCTAATCCCGTTCCAGGATCTGCCGCGCCTGGCGCAGCACCGGCTCGTCGACCATCTGGCCCTCAAAGCTGAAGACCCCACGCTCGTTCTGCGCGGCCTGCAGCACCCGCTGCGCCCACTGCCGCCGCTGCGTGCCGGCGAACGCCTCGCGCACCACCGACACATGGGAGGGGTGGATCAGCACCTTGGCGGTGAACCCGCTGGCCTGCGCGTCCTCCGCCTCGACCGCGAGCCCGGCCAGGTCGGGGATGTCCAGGTAGACCGAGTCCAGCGCCTGCTTGTCCCAGGCGCGGGCCGCCAGCAGGACGCGGGCGCGGGCGTGCACGGCAACCTGCCGGTAGCCGCCGTCGGCGCGCCGGGAGGAAGTCCCGCCCAGGGAGGCGACCAGGTCCTCGGCACCCCACATCAGCCCGTGGACCGCCGGATGGGCGGCCAGGTCCTCGGCCGCCAAGACCCCGCGCGCGGTCTCAATCAGCGCGTACACCCTTAGCCCCTCCAGCTCGGCGAGCACCCGCGGGTCCTCGGCCTTGGGCAGCATCACCTGGGTGTAGCCGCTGGTGCGCACCATGGCCAGGTCCTCGGCGAAGTGCGGGGAATCGGCGGCATTGACCCGCACCAGGGTGCGCGCCGGATCCAGTGCGGATTCGCCCACCCACTGCCGGGCCTGGTGTTTTGCGTCCTGCGCGACCGCGTCCTCCAGGTCCAGGATCACCACGTCGGCGCGTTCGGCCGCCTTGCCGTAGCGTTCGGGACGGTCTGCGGGACAGAAAAGCCATGCCGGGCCCATGCTGCTCATCCTTCCTCGGCCGCCTCGGCGTAGTGCATCTGCGCCACCGGCTGCCGGGCCGTGAGCTGGTCACCCAGGCCCACCAGCAGCTTCACGGTTCCGTCCGCCGGTGCGGTGATCTCGTGTTCCATCTTCATGGCCTCCACCGCCAACAGCACGTCGCCGGCCTGCACCTGCTGGCCGTCCTGCACGTTGAGCACGCACACCGCCCCGGGCATGGGAGAGAGCAGCTGGGCATCCAGCGGTGAGGCGGCACGCTGCAGCAGGGCCAGGGAGCGGGAGAGCTGCTCGGCGCGGTCCACGCGGCGCAGCGCGAACGTCGCCGCCCCGCGCTGCACCCACGCGGTGCCCTGGGGGTCCAGCTGGGCGCGCAGCGCCCGGCCATCCACCAGCACCGGGCCCGCACCGGTGCTGACCTCGCACCGCTGGTCCTCGTGGCGCAGCTGCCAGCCGCCGGGCGTGGCCGTCACCTGCAGCTGGCATGAGTGCTCGTCGTGTTCAAGGAGCAGGGTGCGGCTGAGCGGCCCGGTGCTGCTGAACCCAGTGCCGGACCAGGGGCCGCGGCCCACCGGCTGGGCTGCCAGCCAGGCGGCCGCCGCCTGGGCGTAGTCGGCGAAATCCGGGACGGCCGGCTGCCAGCGGTCAAGGAAGCGGGCGATCAGCTCGGTGTCCAGCTGCCCGGCGCGCACCTGCTGGTCATCGAGCAGGGCGGCCAGGAATTCGGTGTTGGTGTGCACCCCGGTGACCAGCAGCTCATCCAGCGCCGTGCGCAGGCGCTGCAGGGCGGCGGCGCGGTCGCTTCCGGTGGCGATCAGCTTGGCCAGCATCGGGTCATAATGCGCGGAGACGGTGGCCCCGGTGGCCAGCATCGAATCCAGGCGCAGCCCGGCGCCGGCGGGTTCCCGGTACCCGGTGATGGTGCCGGTGGAGGGCACAAAGTCGTGTTCCGGGCGTTCGGCGTACAGCCGCGCCTCAATGGAGTGGCCGTGCAGGCTGACCGCCTCCTGCCCGAAGTCCAGCGGCGCCCCGGCGGCGATGCGCACCTGCTGTTCCACCAGGTCCAGTTGGCGCCCCCGGACCCGCACCACCTGTTCGGTGACCGGGTGCTCCACCTGCAGGCGGGTGTTCATTTCCATGAAGAAGAACTCCTCCGGGCGCTGGGCGGAGACCAGGAACTCCACGGTGCCGGCCCCCACGTAGTCCACCGCCCGGGCCGCCTGGACTGCTGCGGCCCCCAGTTCGGCGCGCAGCGCCTCACCGTTGGGCAGGTCGCCGAGCAGCGCCGAGGGGGCCTCCTCGATGACCTTCTGGTGGCGCCGCTGCAGTGAGCATTCGCGTTCACCCAGGTGCACGATGTTCCCGTGGGTGTCCCCGAGCACCTGCACCTCGATGTGGCGTGGGGTTTCGATCAGCCGCTCCAGCAGCAGCGTGTCATCCCCGAACGCGGTGGCCGCCACCCGGCGGGCCGCGGCCAGCGCCCCGGGCAGCTGCTCGGCCCGGTGGACCTGGACCATGCCCTTGCCCCCGCCGCCGGCGGAGGGCTTGATCAGCAACGGGAAGCCGACCTCAATGGCGCGGGCGGTGATCTGCTCATCATCCAGTCCGGCGGCGGAAAACCCGGCGGCCAGCGGCACGCCGCGGCTGGCCACCAGCTCCTTGGCCTTGATCTTGTCCGCCATGGCCTCCAGCGCGGAGACCTGCGGGCCAATCAGGGTGATGCCCGCGGCCTGCAGGGCCCGGGCGAACACCGGATTTTCGGAGAGGAAACCGTAGCCGGGGTGCACGGCCGCCGCCCCGCTGTCCCGCGCCGCCTGCACCACCTTGTCGATGTCAAGGTAGCTGTCGGTGGCCGGAGCCGGGCCCAGGTAGTGCGCGCTGTCGGCCTCCTGCACGTGCCGGGCGGCGGCGTCCGCGGCCGAGTAGACGGCGACCGCGTGGATGCCCAGGGCCTTGAGGGTACGAATCACGCGAACGGCGATTTCACCGCGGTTCGCCACAAGAACTTTGTCAAACAGGTCCACGGCTACATCCTGAAGATTCCGAAGTTGGTGTCCGGCAGCTGTTCACCGTCGGACAGGGACAGGGCCATGCCCAGCACCCGGCGGGTGTCCACCGGGTCGATCACCCCGTCATCCCACAACCGGGCGGTGGAGTAGTAGGGGCTGCCCATCCGGTCGTAGTCGGCCAGCACCGGGGCCGCGTAGTCATCCTGTTCGGCCTGGCTCATCGGGTCCCCGGCCGCGGCGCGGGCCTCGGCCCGGATGGTGGTCAGCACCCCGGCGGCCTGGGATCCGCCCATCACCGAGATCCGGGCGTTGGGCCACATCCACAGGAAGCGGGGGGAGTAGGCCCGACCGCACATGGCGTAGTTCCCGGCCCCGAAGGAGCCGCCGATGATGATCGTGTACTTCGCAACCCGGCAGGTGGCCACCGCGGTGACCAGCTTCGCCCCGTGCTTGGCGATGCCCCCGGCCTCCGCGTCCCGCCCGACCATGAACCCGGAAATGTTCTGCAGGAACACCAGCGGGATGCCGCGCTGGTCGCACAGCTCGATGAAGTGCGCGCCCTTCATCGCCGATTCGGAGAACAGCACCCCGTTGTTGGCGAGGATTCCGACTTTCATCCCGTAGATGGTGGCGAACGCGGTCACCAGCGTGGTGCCGTAGTCCGGCTTGAATTCGCTGACCGACCCGCCGTCCACGATGCGTTCGATGACCTCGTGCACGTCG
The DNA here is from genome assembly GCF_059728615.1 of Glutamicibacter sp. St.4D3. NCBI lineage: Bacteria > Bacillati > Actinomycetota > Actinomycetes > Micrococcales > Micrococcaceae > Glutamicibacter > Glutamicibacter sp. St.4D3. Next base: position 3,029,439 of record NZ_AP039380.1, on the reverse strand, counting down.
TAGGAGGCGTTCACGTCCACCGGGACCGCCTCCAGCAGCCCGGCCGGGTCCTTGGCCGGTTCGTTCCAGTCGCGTTCCGGGCCCGGCGTCGGTTCGGGCAGGGTGCGCACCATGTCGCGGATCATCGACAGGGCGTGTTCATCGTTCTCGGCCAGGCGGTCCACCACCCCGGAGACCTCGGCGTGCAGTTGGCCGCCGCCCAGCTCCTCCGCGCTGACTTCCTCGCCGATGGCGGCCTTCACCAGGGGCGGGCCGCCCAGGAATATGGTGCCCTGCTCGCGCACGATCACGGTTTCATCGCTCATCGCCGGCACGTAGGCCCCGCCGGCGGTGCAGGAGCCGAGCACCGCGGAGAGCTGGGGGATGCCGCGCGAGGAGAGCTGGGCCTGATTGTAGAAGATCCGCCCGAAGTGCTCGCGGTCCGGGAACACCTCATCCTGCATGGGCAGGAAGGCACCGCCCGAATCCACCAGGTAGATGCACGGCAGGCGGTGCTCCAGGGCAATCTGCTGGGCCCGCAGGTGCTTCTTCACGGTCATCGGGAAGTAGGTTCCGCCCTTGACCGTGGCGTCATTGCACACCACCATCACCGCGCGCCCGGCGACCTGGCCAATGCCGGTGATCATCCCGGCGCCGGGACTCGCATCGTCGTAGAGCCCGTGGGCCGCCAGCGGGGCGACCTCCAGGAAATCCGAGCCTTCATCCAGCAGCCGGCTGATCCGTTCGCGCGGCAGCAGCTTGCCGCGGGACACGTGGCGTGCCCGGGACTTTTCACTGCCGCCCAGGGCGCTGCGCGCCAGTTTTTCGCGCAGCTCATCGACCAGGGCTCTCATGCTCGGTGCGGTGTCCGGAGTTGGTGTGCTCATCAGTCACTTCCCATCGGGTGGAGGTAAGAAGCGACCCGCTTTTCAGTTAAGGGTCATTTACTCTTCTAGCCAACAGTGTGACGCGCGCCATGTCAATGCCGCCACCGTGTTTTGCCCGCATTCCCCGGCGGGCAGGGCACCGAGGCGGGCCGGGAAGGGGTCCGGGAGCTGGCGGTGGCGGTCCGGGCTGGACCCAAAAATGAAAACGCGGCGGCAAAAAGCCACAATAGAGGGGTGTCTACCCTCAGCCCTTCGGATACCCGCCATTCGCCTGCCGTTGAACTGGACATTGAGCGCCAGGCGCTCTGGGCCGGACTGATTTGCTCGCTGCTGGGCACGTCCGTGGGCCTGCTGCTCTTCGCCGGTGGTCGACCCACCCTCTACGGCGGGCTGTCTGTGGGGGCGTTGGGCGCCATTTCCGGGGGCGTTGCCGCGGCCGGCAGCAGCGTCTGGGGGTTCCGGCACCTGCTGGTGCAGCGGGAGCGCTGGCTGTGCGAACTGCCGCGCTGGCGGGAGCTGAACGCCATGTTCGCCCTGCTGCTGGTGCACGCCGCCATTGCCGTGATGGCCCTGAACGTCTTCTTCTACCTGATCCAGCGTTCCTTCTTCGGGCTGACCGTGGACATGTTCGCCGGCAGTGTCATGGTGGGGCTCGGGACGGGGCTGAGCGCCTACATCTCCCTGGAGGCCACCGCCCGCACCAGCTCGCACACCCTGTCGGTGGTGCTGGGCGGGTTCATGGTCTCCGGGGTCATGCTCAGCATGCTGGTGGCCGAAAACCCGATCTGGTGGAAAACCATGTTCTCCACCCTGGGCACCTTCGACAGCGGGGTGCGCTCCTTCTGGGCGTTTAACACCACCTTGTTCGTCACCGGCCTGGTGCTGGCGACCTTCAGCGAATTCCTGCTGCGGGACCTCAGCCGGCTGGCCCAGGCCTATGACCGGCGGGCCCGGGTGCGCGGGCAGCGGCTCTCACGGGTCTTCCGGCCCCGGCCGAAGGTGGTGCGCTGGTGCCTGCTGATCGTGGCCGGTGGGGTGATGCTCGCCGCCGTGGTGCCGGTGAACACCCTCGGGGACCTGCACGCCAGCGGAGTGTGGGCGGCCAGCGCCGCCCTGGTGGTGCTGTTGGCCGGCTCCGTCTTCCTGTTCCCCGGCTTTCCGGCGATCTTCCACCTGCTTTCCCTGGCCGCCCTGGGCGGGCTGGTGCTGTCCATGATGCTCTGGGCCCGTTGGGACTACTTCAACCTCACCGGATTTGAACTGGCGGCGGTGGCCGTGCTGTTCGGCTGGATCAGTGCGTTCATCCGCACCACGGCGGCGCTGCTGGAGGTGACCATGCAGAAGCTGCAGGCCGAGGAAGAGGCTGCGGACGCGATCCGGTGAAAGCCCGGTTGACAGTCGGTGCCCGAGGCAGGCCGAGATGTGTTCAACCGGCCAGTTCAGCTGCGGTGGCCAAGTTGCCGAGGTCGACGCCCTGGGGGTGGACAGCACGGGGACCGTCGGCAACGGCAGCACGGCGAGGCAGAGGCTAGGTGCTGCAAGGTGTGTGGGGTGAAGGTTCGGATCCACTGGGAATTGCTGAACGTCCTTTACCGCCCCCTAGCCACCGCATAGGCTCGGCCCATGTCGGTCATGCTTAGAACCATTCAGACGGCCGTGCCGTCCACTGTCCTGCACCAGCCCGAGGTTCGTGACGTCTTTGCCGCCCAGCCCGGGCTGACCCGGCTGGGACAGCGGCTGATCTCCACCTCCTTTGACTCCGCGGCCATTGACACCCGCTACACCGTGGTGGAGGAGTTTGAACGGGACAAGCCGGTGGAGGGTGAAGCGGTGTTCTACGACGGGCAAACCAATGAGCTGCGCCGCCCCAGCACCCGCACCCGCAACGAGGTGTATGCCGCCAAGGCGCCGGCGCTGTACATTGAGGCGGCGCGCAAGGCCTTGGAAGCCTGCCCTGACGTGGATCCCTCCCAGGTCACGGACCTGATCACCGTGTCCTGCACCGGCTTCTACAACCCGGGCCCGGACTACCAGATTGTGCGGGCGCTCGGGTTGAACCCGGCCACCCGCCGCTACCACCTGGGGTTCATGGGCTGCTACGCGGCCTTCCCGGGCCTGCGGGCGGCGGCCGACTACTGCAAGGCAAACCCGGACGCGGTGGCGCTGGTGGTGTGCGCGGAACTGTGCACGCTGCACGTGCATTCCTCCAACGACCCGGACACCATCATGGGTTCGGCGCTCTTCGCGGACGGCGCGGCGGCCGCGCTGATCACCGGCCGGGACACCGGGGCCCCGGGGCTGCGGCTGGATGCCTTTGAAACCGTGCTGACCCCGGTGGGGGAGGAATCCATGGCCTGGAACATCGGCGATGAGGGGTTCGAAATGGTGTTGGGCACCTATGTCCCGCACATCATCGACGAGCACATCACCGGGGCGCTGGCCCCGCTGCTGGCCCACGACCCGCAGATCGACTCCGCGGCCAGCGACATTGAACACTGGGCCATCCATCCCGGTGGACGCTCCATCCTGGACAAGGTCCAAAAACGGCTGGGTCTGGATGACCGGCAACTGGCCCCGGCGCGCGACGTGCTGCGTGATTACGGGAACATGTCCAGTTCCACGGTGCTGTTCGTCCTAAAGGACATCATGGACCGGCACCTGTCCCAGGCGGACCCCGCGGGGGAGAAGCTGTGCTCCATGGCCTTCGGCCCGGGGCTGACCGTGGAAAGCGCGTTGATGACCCTGCTGCCCGAGCGGGAAATCGAGGTGGAATGAGACGCCAACCCGACGCCGTGGAACAAATGGACCTTCCCGACTGCGACCCCCAGCTGCTGGAGCGCACCTACCGGCAATTCTGGCTGGTGAACCGGGTGGTCTCCGGGTGGCGGTCCCTCTACCGGCAGCGGATCCGCCCACTGCTTCCGGCTGGCGGGCCGGCGAGCATCCTTGACATCGGGTGCGGCGGCGGGGACATCACCACCGCCCTGGCCCGCTGGGCCCACGCCGACGGGCTGCAGATCCGGGTGCTGGGCATTGACGCGGATGAACGGGCCTACCGCTACGCGGCGCAGCATGCCGGGCACCGGGATCTGCCCGCGGGCTCCCTGGAATTCCGCCAGGCCTACAGCCATGAACTGCTGGCCGAACCGGGCCGCTTTGACGTGGTGGTTTCCAACCACCTGCTGCACCACCTGGATGGGCGGCAGCTGCAGGGCCTGTGGCAGGACTCGGCCAGCCTGGCCAGGCGCCTGGCCCTGCACGCCGACATCCGCCGCAGCCGGCTGGCCCTGGCCCTGTTCGGTGCCGGCACCCTGCCGCTGGCCGGCAGCTCCTTCATCCGCCGGGACGGGCTCGCCTCGATCCGCCGCAGCTTCAACCATGTGGAACTGGCGCGGCAGCTGCCTGCGGGCTGGCGCGCCGAGACGGCCGCGCCGTTCAGGAACCTGGCCGTCTACCAACCCGAAGCGCCCCATGAAGCTTGATGCGCTGATCGTGGGGGCCGGGCCCACCGGCCTGGCCGCCGCCATCCTGCTCACCGAGGCCGGATGGCGGGTGCGGGTGCTCGATGAGCGCCGCGGGGTGGGAGAGCACTCCCGGGCGATCGGCATCCACCCGCCGGGGCTGGCCGTGCTGGACCGGCTGGGGGTCGGGGAGGCCGCCCGCCACCAGGGCGTGAAAATCCGTGACGGGGCCGGGCTGTCCCGCAACCGGGTCATCGGGGCCCTGGATTTCTCGGTCATCGGCGGAGCGCACCGCTACGTCCTGTCGCTGCCGCAAAACCAGACGGTCACCCTGCTGCGCCAGCGCCTGCACGAACTGGACCGGCACGCCCTGCAGGAGGGGACCGGCTACCTGGGGCATAGCCAGGACGGCCAGGGAGACCTGAGCGTCACGGTACGCCAGGAGAACGCGCCCGGTGCGCCGGGCGCCGCGCAGCAGCTGCGGTCCCGCTGGCTGATCGGCGCGGACGGCACCAATTCTGCGGTGCGCCGCGCCCTGAACCTACAGGTGTCCGGCCGGGCACTGCCGGACACCTACACCATGGGCGACTACCCGGACACCACCGGCTATGGGCCCAGCGCCGCCCTCTTCCTGCACCCGCATGGCATCATCGAATCGTTTCCGCTGCCCCAGCACCGCCGCCGCTGGGTGGCGCACGTGGGCCGCCACGCCGCCCTGGAGGGGCCGTGGGACCTGCCCCGGATTGTCCACGAACGCACCGGCTGGCGGCTGGAGGAACGCACCTGCACCATGCGCAGCACCTTTTGCACCGCCAACCGGCGGGTTCCCGGCATGGTGCACGGCCGCACCGTGCTGATCGGGGACGCCGCCCATGAAGTCAGCCCGATCGGCGGGCAGGGTATGACCCTGGGGCTGGGGGACGCGCAGCAGCTGGCCCGGCTGCTGATCACCGGCGCCACGACGCAGCAGCTAAACCACTTCAGCAGCATGAGGCTGCGCGCCGCCCGCCGGGCCGGATACCAGGCCCACCTGAACATGCTGCTTGGCCGTCCGCTGCCCACCGCCCTGGTCCCGGTCCGGGACCGGCTCTTTACGGCGCTGGCCGCCAACGACCGCTTCCGCACCGCGGTGGCCCGCACCTTCACCATGCGCTGGGCGCAGGGCACCGGGACGCCCGGGCGCTGAGCGCCCGCCATCGGCGTGCGGCAACTCACCGCCCATTGCCAGGCAAGACATGAAACAATGGAAACGATGACTTCTATCGACTCTTCCACACTTTCCGCGGCTGAACGCAAGGCCCTGCGCCAGGAGCAGGCCGCGGCCCAGCGCGCCCAGCAGCTGCGCATCTCGCAGTCCCGCGCCAAGGCCGAGGGCCGCACCCAGGTGGTGCCCACCCCCGAAGGCTGGAAGCAGGAGATGGGCGCCGATGGCCGCCCGCAGCTGCAGTTCGCCGCCAAGCGCCGCGTCTCCCAGCCGCCGACCCACCTGGCGGACCTCACCCTGGCCGAACGCCAGGAGAAGCTGAAGGAACTGGGGCTGCCGGCGTTCCGCGCCAAGCAGCTCTCGGTGCACTACTTCCAGCACTACACCACCGACCCGGCCAAGATGAGCGACCTGCCCAAGAACGGGCGCGAGGAACTGGCCGAGGCGATGTTCCCGACCCTGCTCACCGAGGTGAAGCGGCTGACCACCGATGACGGGAAGACCATCAAGTTCCTGTGGCGTTTGTTTGACGGCTCGCTGGTCGAGTCCGTGCTGATGCGCTACCCGAACCGCATCACCCTGTGCATCTCCTCGCAGTGCGGTTGCGGCATGAACTGCCCGTTCTGCGCCACCGGCCAGGCGGGGCTGACCCGCAACATGTCCACCGCGGAAATCCTGGACCAGATTGTCCAGGCCAACCGCGTCATCGCCGAAGGCGGGCTGGGCGGCCAGAAGCACCCGGACGAACGGGTGGGCAACATCGTTTTCATGGGCATGGGTGAGCCGTTGGCCAACTACAAGCGCGTCATGAACGCGGTGCACCGCATGGTGGCCGACGCCCCGGAGGGGCTGGGCATGAGCGCGCGCGGCATCACCGTTTCCACCGTTGGGCTGGTCCCGGCGATCCGCAAGCTCGCTGATGAAAACATCCCGGTCACCTTCGCCCTGTCCCTGCACGCTCCGGACGACGAGCTGCGTGACGAGTTGATCCCGGTGAACTCGCGTTGGAAGGTCGACGAGGCGCTGGACGCCGCGCACGACTACTACGTGAAGACCGGACGGCGGGTTTCCATTGAATACGCGCTGATCAAGGACATGAACGACCACGAGTGGCGTGCCGAGCTGCTGGCCAAGAAGCTCAACGCCCGCGGCCGCGGTTGGGTGCATGTGAACCCGATCCCGCTGAACCCGGTGCCCGGATCCATCTGGACCCGCTCCGAACCGGACATCACCTCCAAGTTCGTGCACCGCCTGGATGAGCTGGGCGTGCCCACCACCCTGCGCGATACCCGCGGCAAGGAAATCGACGGGGCCTGCGGCCAGCTGGCCGCCGACGACGACTAGGCGCCCCAGCCACACTAGTGATCCCCAAGCCGGTGAATACTATTCACCGGCTTGGGGATCGGTAGTGCAGATGTAAAAGGAAAATGATGAGGCTTGAGCGTCGATCCAATTTTGGAATGACATTTCGAACTCTGAGCAGTCCAGTTCCGTAGGATCAATTGAAGAGCGTGAAACTCAGGCTTTCACCATTGATCCATGCCGATTGCTCCTAATTAAATTAGTTGTGCTCGGATTAGCGAAGTTTGCCATTTGCCAGTACTGGCAACTGAGCTCTTGCTTCTTCGACGAATTCAGGGTCGATTTCGAAGATTTTCGTCGTCGGCGTGGCATCTAGCTCCCCTATGACTTCCCCCAAGGGGGAGATGACCGCGCTATATCCGACTCCTAGGGGCACTCCAAGAGGGACATCGGTGTGAACCGAATGGGGATCGGCCTGATTCACCGCGATAACGTACGAGGTGCTGTCCATCGCGCGAGCACGTATTGCAAGCTGCCACTGGGCGCGCTTACCTGGCCCCGACGCCCATGAAGCGCATACGATATTGATTCTTGCCCCTGCTAGGGCGTTTGAGATGAAGAGTTCGGGGAATCTAACGTCATAACAAGTGGCAAGGCCTATCGTAGATCCCTCAAGCTCGAAAGACACAGGGCCGGAGCCTGCGGTCACTGTCTCCGATTCCTGATACCCGTAAGCATCGTAGAGGTGGATCTTATCGTAATGGGTGTCGATCCCTAAGCCGACGACTAATAAGGTATTCTTCACTCGCTGCCCAACCCCTGGAGTGAACATACCGGTGACGATGCACACGTTGAACTCGGCCGCTATTTCTCTGACATTGTTTGCCCAAAGGCCGGTAGTAGGTTCAGCAATTTCTCGAAGATTATTTCCGAAAGCGCACATTGTTGCTTCTGGGAAGACGATTAGCCGTGCCCCCTTCGCCGCTGCTCGAGAGGTCTCACTTCTAATCAGCTCTAAGTTAAGATACGGCTCGTTTGTACTTAAAATTTGCGCTAAAGCAATTCTCATTAAAATAATCCTAAATCTAGATGTTACCGATTAACGATCAGGAACACATGTGCGGTAGTCGTGCCCCCTCGCCCGACTACCGCACATGTTCGCTATCAAAACAGCCAGGGCGCGCGTTCGTGGTTGAAGTCCTCGAACGAGCCAAACTTACCGGCGTTGAAGGCTAAACCGCTGCCATTGCGGTCGCGGCTAGCTTTTACCTGTCCGAAGAATACCTGGTGATCTCCGATATCGTATTGGTTAACCACCTCGCATTCGAGCTGACTGAGTGCTTCACCGACGACGGGCAATCCGGTCGGGGTGGTGTCGAAAGTACCAGCTTCAAACCGAGCGCCACCACGTACTGCAAATTGTCGCGCGACGGCTTCTTGCTTGGCCCCGAGGATGGAAATGGCAAATCTGCGGCATTCCCGGATCGCGTCCCCGGTACGGGTGTTGAAATTCAAGGAGACCATCAAGATTGGTGGCTCCAAGCTGATCGAGGTAAGCGAATTAATTGTCATTCCGAAGGCTTCATCCTCGTGAACTGAAGTTACTACTGCCACCCCGGTCAAGAAACGACCCATGGCTTGTCGCATTCCTAGAGAGTCAGGTGCTTCAAAACTCTTGGTTATAACCATGACTTAGTTCTCCTTCGGGTAGTAGCGAACTTCAAACATTTTGGCCCCGTTCTCCGAAACCCATGGACCGTGTTCCATGCCTGGGGGGCGGGTTGCCCAATCACCTGCACGGAAAGTACGGCCTAGGCGTTGATCCACAAACGAACCCTCGAAGATGAAAACTTCTTCCCAGAAATCATGGGTAAGTGCTCCGTTCGGACTTGTGTCGGTTCCCGGCTCGAACTTGAGAATGCGTGTGACGGCGTCGCTGGAATCGTCCCGGGCGAGAATTGCTTCAGAAAGACCATCGATATGCGGCTCGCAATTGGTGAATTCTACGGACGACGTAGGTGAGAATTCGAACTCTGGCTTTGCCATTCCATGACTCCTAAGATCTAGTTGGTTGCATGTTCCACGGACTTGACGCTGTAGCCAGCGAGGAACTGGTCCAGTTCGGCCACATGGCGTTCGTAGCCGTAATTTCGGTAGGTGTAGGCGCCCTTCACAACGAACGGAGCGCCGGCATAAAACATCTCGTACTGCTGATGCCGTCCTGCAAACTCGGAGCCGATGATGTCCCAGGCCAGGCGGAAGAGTTTGATTCGTTCTTCGCTACTGACTGATGGCGAAGCAATGTACCTTTCGACATCCTGGGCAGTCGTTGCGCTTAACATGTCGCTTATGCCCGAAGGCATCTGGAGCACACCGCCACCGACAAGGTCCCGCAGAATTTCGATAACCTTTGGGTAGATTTCTGACTGTAATCCCATCGCTCCATACAACGAGCGCTTCCCCGGAATCATAAAGCCCTGATCGTCTGCCGTTGCTGTGTATTCCGAAGCCAAGAGGGCGGATTCAACTGAAGAAATGGTCGCTGCGAGCTCACCCAATTTCTCCTGTACGCCGGGAATTTTGTCTGTCCCGTTGACCTGAGTGATTTTGCGCGCTACTGCTCCAATGAACTGCAGCTTCGTTGTCAGTCGTGTCTGCGCCTGCCAGTTGCCCAGCGCATGTGCACCTGTGTCAAAGAATTGGCGGCGTAGCTTGTCAGGGTCACGGTCGACGAATACCCTGTCCCAAGGCACCAGAACATCGTCGAAGATCAACAAGGAGTCCGGTTCGTCGTAACGTGCTGTCAGCGGATAGTCGAAGTCGCTAGAAGCCTGAGGCGCATACGGCCGTCGGCAGAGAAGCTTCAGGCCGGTCGTGTCGACTGGAAGAGCGAAGGAGATAGCAAAGTCGACGTCATCGGGACCGAGTGGTTTGATACAGGTCACAAAGACTTCGTCGGCGATCGCAGCTCCCGTTGCTAACATCTGCGAACCCCGGACAATGATGCCTTCGTTCGTCTCGCCGACTACACCTACTTGAATGAAGTCGCCTTCCCAACCAGAGGCCGTGGTTGCCCGTGAATATTGGGGAGGAATGATTGCGTATGAAACGTACAAGTCTTCCCGCAGGATCCGCTCGTAGTATCGCCGCATGTTACCTGCGAAATCGCGCTCCGCATGCTCAAAGACTTCCGGATGAGTTCCAAATGCAGCAAAGAACGTACCGACATGGTCGGGACTTCTGCCTACCCAGCCGTGGGTGTGCTTTGCCCAGCGTTCAACCGCCTTACGGCGGGCCTTCATTTCTTCAGCTGTGCGAGGTGCACTGAACACCAAATTCGCCGTGCCGTCAATTTCGTCGCTATGGTACTGCATCCCATTAGCGGGATCCGCAGCAATGTCGTAGAGCTCAGCTACGGTTTGAGCCACCTTGCTAAAAGCCGGGTGACTGACCACGTCGTTCACGATTTCGCCGTCAAGCAGGACCGTTCGGTTGTCTTTCAGGGAAGCCAGGTATTCGTTACCGGTGCGCATTATTTCAGTTTCCTTTCGCAATGGAATATGTATGGACGAGGGTTTGACCGACGGGAAGCTCAAGCTCGATTCGCCAATGCGATCCGTACTTAAACTCGCCACCTATGACTGGCAACGTGCCGCCGAGACAAACAAAATCTTGATCGCCTAATCGGTGTTGCTGTAGAAACAGCTCGACTACATTTGCTGGCGTCCGAAGGTTATTGAGCTTCCCGTCCTGATAAAGCTCGCCATCGACCCAAGCTCGCGCTCGGGCTTCATCCAGCCGGAAATCCTGGATGTCAAAAATTGGGATTACTTCTCGGGCCACGGGTTTCGGGCAAGCTCTCTTAGACGCTCCTATGTCAGTGGCTTCCACAAGACGGTCTGTGTGGTCTGATGCCAGGCCTAGGTAGTAGTTTCCTTGGTGACGAATGTAAAGCGGTTCTACCTCACCGCTCGTATTGGAGCCGGCAATAACCAATGTGGGATTAGAGGTGAATGTCTCGGATTCCACTGGATAAAACATTGGGACGCGAGGCGGGGGTGCAATTCCGATTGCCGCTAGTTCATCGATGTGTTCCTGTACTGCCTTTGAGTCGCGTCCGGTGTAGCCGGCGACCATCCCAGCAAAGTCAGAGAGCACTATTTCTCTGTGACTGCCGCGCACAGTGAACGTTAATGATTGAAGTTCAGTCTTCATTGGAACCTTCCTCTGAATAAAGTGAGCAACATTCTCTTGGGGTGCTTGAGTATCAGGACTCATTGGCTGCAGTTTCCGCGCACTCGCCGTGGTCAAGAAGCGTGGGATCATTACCTGCGCAAAGTCGCTGGCCGAAGTTTGCAAACTGCAAATCTTTAATGTTCGTTTGCGAAACGTGGGCGAGTTTGTAAACCATAGTTTTCCTCTCGGACAGGTTTTTGGGTGCAGAAGATTGCTATCGGACGGATCGATTCGTCCTGATGGAAGGAGGCGTTGCTACAGGCACTTTTGGGTGCGCAAGGATACGCCCATGGCCCGACGGGGCTGGAACTAAGTAAGGTTTGCTAGTGAGTAATCGTTAGAGAATCGAGCGGGAGCTGATCGCCGAGCGTGTTGAGTGGATATGGTTCCTAGCCGCTGCGGTCGCCCGTTGCGGATCGCCGGAAGCCATCGCTTCGATCAGTGTTCCGTGCTCTTCGATCACGTGTTGGTACCGTTCTGCAGTCGCTAGGACTGCTTGGATGCCCACACGTTCTTGTTTGACTCGTTGCGATTCATAGACTTGCGCAAGGACTGGGTTTGCGGCAGCGAGAACGATAGTCCGGTGGAAAGCAACATCGAGTTCAATGAACTTCGTCGGGTCCTCAATGTGCCTGCGCTGTTTGGCTAATAGTTCTCGTAACGAATCGAATATCGCTGGCTGGCTTTCAGCGACTTTTCGGGAGGCCCATTCGCCAATTACCTGGCGCACTTCCATGATTTCATCGATATCCGACTCGTTCATGGCAGGAATGTACACGCCCTTGTGTGGAATTCGCCGAAGTAGGCCCTCGGCCTCTAGCCGTAACAATGCCTCACGGACGGGGGTTCGTGAAACTTCTGCTGCATCGGCGATAGAGTTTTCGCTCAGGAAAGCTTCTTGGTCCCACGGCAGTTTTGAGATTTCCTTCCTCAGCCACTGGTAGGCGCGCTCAGGTGCCGTTACCGGTGGGTTCTGGAAGATGCTCATAGTCCATGTCCTGACTTGCGGGTACTGATTCAATGCCAGTCTGCCTATCCTACTAGTTAGACGTCCAGATCGCTGAGCTTGATGTGCTTCGTTTCTCTGGCACAGGCAACGGAGATGATGGAGATCAATCCCATGGCGGCGAGATAAAGACCGATTGCCATTCCCGTTCCAAACGCCCGGTAAAGTGCCAAAGCAATCAGAGGCGACAGCGAGCCTGCAATGAGCGATGCGATGTTGTACGCTACCGAAGTTCCGCTGTATCGGACTTGAGTGGGAAACAATTCCGAGAAAAATGCGCCGATGACCGAGCTGTAAGCCGCGAATATCAGAAGCCCGCCGATAGCCGCAAGAATAATCAAGGACGTTTTTCCTGTATCGAGCAGCGCAAAAAATGCGAAGCCCCACACGACAGTGGCGATCGATGCGGCGAAAAGCATCGGTTTTCTTCCGAGTTTGTCAGCAAGCATTGCGAGGAGAGGGATAGCGATTACGGCTACACCTTGTCCAATCATTACTGCCGTCAGGCCTACACCTCGGCTTATCTTCAGGATTTCGGTTACGTACGTGATGATGAACAATGAATAGATGTAGAAGCCTGCGTTCTCGCCCATTCGGCTCCCGGCAGCGATGAGAATTTCACGCCAGTTATTCCGGAACAAAGTTGCCAGTGGCAGTTTCCGAGGTCCCTTGTGTGAGCTTTCTTGTTTTTCCTGCGAAGCCTTGAATAGAGGAGTCTCTTCCACGTAAAGACGCAGGATTAGACCGATGAGCACTAGCAATGCGGAAAGGCCGAACGCAATTCGCCATCCCCAGGCGAGAAAAGATTCCTGAGTCATTGTGGCTGAAAGTACCGCTAGAACGCCAGCCGCTAGCAAGTTTCCTAGCGGAGGGCCGACATTCGGCCAGGACGCCCAGAACGCGCGGCGCTTTGAGTCGTTGCTGTACTCGGAGACGAGCAAGACTGCGCCGCCCCATTCGCCGCCCAATGCGAAGCCCTGAACTAGTCGCATCAGCAAAAGGATCAGCGGAGCGGCTACCCCGATAGCTTCGTAGGGAGGGATGAGGGCGATGAGTGTTGTCGAGATTCCCATCAGCATCAAACTTGCGATAAGCGTAGCTTTCCGTCCCTTGCGGTCCCCGAGATGACCCAAAACAATGGCCCCCAAGGGACGCGCCAGAAAGCCTGCTGCGAAAGTCCCCATGGCCAGCATGGTGCTCACAAAGGGATCATCGCTAGGAAAGTAAAGCTTATTGAAAACCAGCGCGGCAGCTGTGCCGTAAAGGAAAAAGTCATACCATTCCACTGCTGTTCCAGCGAGGCTGGACGCAGCGACCGTTGGTAGAGACGTGTGCGTTTTGATTTTTGGAGAAGATGCCGTCCGTGTCATCAGTCTCTCCTCGTCTAGAGGGTCAAGGGTGAGTGGCTATCGAAGACAGCCGACATACAAGAGTGATGCGCTTCACTAAATAGAACTGTAGACCACCTGTATACAAGTTGTCTACAGGTGGTACCGAAATTTTTCTGTTCTCTTTTCCCCGTTTAAAAAAGGTGTTACTGCCGCACAGAAGGCCGCGGGGCGTAGGCAGTGACTTTGTCACTGCCTACGCCCCGCGGCCTTCTGTGCGTGTTGGCGGATCCTCCGCTACCGGGCGGCGAGCGGGGATTCGCGGATCAGCATGGAGAGCAGCAGCGCGGCCCCGGCCAGGAACATCCCAATCAGGAAGATCTGCGGCATGGACCCGGCCACCGCCTGGGCCACCAGCTCCTGGCTGCGCTGCGGCAGCCCTGCGATCAGCTCGGGGGTCAGCGAACCCACCCCGCCGCCGGCGGCATCCAGCTGCACCCCGGAGGCGTTCAGGTTGCCGGCGAAGGTGGAGACGAACACCGAACCGAATACGGCGATGCCGGTCGAGGCGCCAATCATGCGGAAGTAGTTGGTCGCACTGGTGGCCACCCCCAGCTGCTGATGCGGCACCTGCGCCTGGACAATCACCACCAGGTTCTGCATCATTACCCCGATTCCGAAGCCCACCAGCAGCATGCCGGTGGCGGCGAACAGGTAGCCGGTGTCCACGCCCATGGTGCCCAGGAACGCGAGCCCGCCCAGCATCAGCACCGGCCCGGAGACCAGGAAGACCTTGTAGCGTCCGGTGCGGGAGACCAGCCAGCCGCTGCCCATCGAACCGACCACGTTGCCCAGGGTCATGGGGATCAGCATCAGCCCGGACATCACCGCGCTGGCGCCGTTGACCAGCTGGAAGTAGGTGGGCAGGTAGGAAATCGTGGCGAACATGACCACGCCCACCAGTACGCCGATGGTGGTGGCCAGCAGCACCTGCCCCGTTGCGGAACAGGCTGCCGGGCATCACCGGGGCCGCGGCGCGGCGCTCCACCAGCACGAAGGCGATGACCGTCAGCGCCAGGCCCGCGCCCAACCCCAGCACCAGCGCGGAGCCCCAGCCCTGCTCGCCGCCGAAGCTGGTCAGCAGGACCACCAGCACCGAGGCGATGCTCAGCAGCACCATGCCGGCGTAGTCCAGGGTTCCGGTGCGCCGCGGGGTGCCGGGCACGTGCAGGTACTTGAGGATGAAGCCCAGCGCGATCGCGCCCAACGGCAGGTTGATGTAGAAGATCCAGCGCCAGCCCCACGCCTCGGTGATGATTCCGCCCAGCAGCGGCCCGCTGATCGAGGCGACCGCGAACGCGGCCCCCAGCAGGCCCATGTACTTGCCGCGGTCCCGCGGCGGGACCAGGTCCGCGATGATGCCCTGCGCGCCGATCATCAGCCCGCCGCCGCCCAGGCCCTGCAGGGCGCGGAAGGCGATCAGCAGCGGCATGGATCCGGCCATCCCGCTGAGCACCGAGCCGGCCAGGAAGACCGCGATCGCGAAGACGAACACCGGCTTGCGCCCGAACTGGTCGCCGAGCTTGCCGTAGATCGGCAGCCCAATGGTGGAGGCCAGCACGTAGGCGGTGATCACCCAGGCCAGCTGGTCGAATCCGTGCAGTTCACCGACCATGGTCGGCAGCGCGGTGGCCACGATCGTCTGGTCCAGTGCGTTGAGCAGCACGGCCAGGATGAGTCCGGCGAAGACGAGCTTGAAGCCGCCGGTGCGAGTGGTCTCGCGGTTCTCCAGAAGTTTTTTAGTCATTGCCTGCCATCTGTTCCCTGCCAAGGGGTGTGGATACGGGGCGGCGCACAGCAGCGGGCACCGCATTGCCATTAACGATACTGAGCGGTTTCGTTAATGGCAATGCGGTGGCGGGGTGAGCTCCGGCACCGCCGGCAGCCAGGGGGCGGGGCTACTTCTGGTGATGCATCGCCGGCAGGATCACCTCGTCCACCACGCTTTCCACATAGGCGCGGTCCACCGGGCGGCGTTCGACCACCAGGCGGTGGAAGACCATGGCCGGCAGGATGCCCCGCGTGGACTGGGTGCTGGACTGCGCGCCCAGCTCCCCGCGGGCCCGTGCCTGCTCCACCACGGTCTGCACCAGGTGCGCCCGCGGGGTGGCGATATTGGCCATGTACAGCTCGTGCAACTGCTCGTCGCTGGGCAGGGCCGCCAACAGGTTCACGAAGATCGCATCGCGCATCGGATCCTGGGCGAACCAGATGGCGGTGAGCTGGATCAGGTCCTCGCGCAGCGACCCGGTGTCCGGGGCCGCGGTGTTCCATTCCAGGGAGCTGATCGCCGCAGCCAGCAGCTCGGTGCGCGAGGACCAGCGGCGGTACACGGTGGCCTTCGAGGCGCCGATGCGCGCGGCCACCTCATCCATGGTGAATTGGGCAAACCCCTGCTCGGCCAGCACCTGCTGGGCGCAGGTGAGGATCTGCTGATCGCGCGCGGCATCCCGGGGACGCCCGCGGCGCGGGGTAGGGGAAGAGGCGGCGGGGGGATTGGCGGGTTCTGCTTGATCACTCACCCTGCCAGTGTAGCCAGCGGGCGGCGCGAGGCCGACGGGGCGCTCGGGCGTTGGGCAGCCCTCCGCGTGTTGCCGGTCACGGGGACGGGAATCCGGGACCAGGCGGCGGTGGCCGGTGTCTGGCGCAGGACACCGGCCACCGCCGCTTGCGCCTCGATTCACGGGGGGCCGGCTCCCTGCCCGGGTTGCCGCCGGGGCACTTGGGGCCGGTGGGGGCGATGCTGCTAGCGCTGCCCGGCCGTGGCCGGTTCCCGCTGCGGGGTCCGGCCTGCCGTCCCGGCCAGCTTCTGCGGGTCCAGCTCCACGCGGCGCAGCAGCTGGGCGTTCAGCGCCACCACAATGGTGGACAGCGACATCAGCACCGCACCCACCGCCGGGGAGAGCACGAAGCCAATCGGGGCCAACACGCCGGCGGCCAGCGGCACCGCCAACACGTTGTAGCCGGTCGCCCAAGCCAGGTTCTGCAGCATCTTGCGGTAGCTGGCGCGGGAGAGCTCAATCATCGAGACCACGGCGCGTGGGTCGTTGCCGGCCAGCACCACCCCGGCCGATTCCATGGCCACGTCGGTGCCGGCGCCAATGGCGATGCCCACCTCGGCGCGGGCCAGGGCCGGGGCGTCGTTCACCCCGTCACCGACCATCGCCACCGACTTGCCGCGGCGCTGCAGCTCGACCACCTTGCTGTCCTTGTCCTCCGGCAGCACGTTGGCAAACACCTCATCGATCTGCAGTTCGGCCGCGACCGCGTCCGCCACCTGCTGGGCGTCCCCGGTGATCATGGCCACCTGGACCCCGCGCTGGTGCAGGGCCGCCACCGCGTCGCGGGAGGCCTCGCGCACCTGATCCTCCAGGGCCAGTGCCCCAATCACCTTTCCCTCGCGCAGCACGTGCAGGATGCTGGCGCCGCGCTGCGTCCAGGTGCTGATCTCCTGGGCAATTTCCGCCGGGGATTCCACGCCCAGCTCGCGCAGCAGGTTCGGTCCGCCCACGCGCACCTCTGCGCCGTCCACCGTGGCGCGCACGCCCCGGCCGGTCTGCGAGGAGAAGTCACTGCCGTGCAGCTGGTGGGCCGAGGCCTGGGGGTGCTCCTTGGCGGCGGCGACGATGGCGCGGGCCACCGGGTGCTCGCTGTCGGCTTCCGCCGCGGCGGCCACGGAAAGCAGCTCGCCCTCGGAAACCGGGGAAACCGCCGCGGTGCTGGTCACCGCGTGGGCGCCCTCGGTCAGGGTGCCGGTCTTGTCAAAGAGCACCACGTCAATGTTGCGCATGCGCTCCAGTGCGATGCGGTTCTTCACCAGCACCCCGGAGCGCGCGGCGCGTTCGGTGGAGATGGCAATCACCAGCGGGATGGCCAGGCCCAGCGCGTGCGGGCAGGCAATGACCAGCACCGTCACGGTGCGCACCACCGCGTCATCGGGTTGGCCGATGAGCATCCAGATGATGAAGGTCAGGATGCCGGCACCCAGGGCAAACCAGAACAGCCAGGCGGCCGCCCGGTCGGCCAGCGCCTGGGCGCGGGAAGAGGACTGCTGGGCCTCGGAGACCAGGCGCTGGATTCCGGCCAGCGCGGTGTCCTCGCCGGTGGCCTGCACCTCAACGCGCACCGAGTTGTCCGTGGCCACCGTTCCGGCCACCACGTTCTGCCCGGCGTCGCGGTAGACGGTCTTGGACTCGCCGGTGATCATCGACTCGTCGAACTCCGCGCCGCCACCCACAATCCGTCCGTCGGCCGGAACGCGGGCGCCGGAGCGGACCAGGACCGTATCGCCGGCCTGCAACTGGTCCAGGGTCACGGTTTCGGTGCCGTTCTCCGTCACCTTCTCCGCCTCATCGGGCAACAGTTCGGCCAGCGCATCCAACGCGCCGGAGGCCGCGCCCAGGGCGCGCATCTCCATCCAGTGTCCCAAGAGCATGATGACCACCAGCAGCGCCAGCTCCCACCAGAAGTCCAGCATCAGCCCGCCAATGCCCAGGCTCGTTGCCCAGGAGGCGATCAGGGCCACGGTGATGGCCATGGCAATCAGCAGCATCATTCCCGGCTGGCGGGACTTCAGTTCAGAAACACCTCCGGAGAGGAAGGGCCAGCCGCCGTAGAAGTAGATGACGGTGCCCAGGATCGGGGCAATCCACTGGACCCCGGGGAATTGGGGAATCTGGTAGCCGAGCAAGTCGGCGAACATCGGGCTGAAGTAGACCACGGGAATGGACAGCACCATGCTGATCCAGAACATCTTGCGGAATACGGCGGCGTGATCGCCGTGGCCACCATGTCCACCATGTCCGCCGTGGCTGGCATGTGCCGAATGGTCTTCGTGCCCGGCGTGATCCTGGTGATCCGCCGGATGCTGGTGCTCCAAGTGCTCCGCGTGCTGGGCGGAATGCCCTGCTCCGGCATGCAGGGCATGTTCCTGGCGCCCTTGGCGGTGTTCTGCGTGCGCTGAAGATTGCGGTTGTCTTGAGTGGCCGTGGCGGCCTTGGTGCTCTTCGTTCTCGGAGGTACTCATGATGCCCCTTTCGCGTTCGCTGTGGAAACCATGGGTTGTGGTTGCTCGTCCTGGTTAGAGCTGCCGGTGGCGGCTTGAGTGCTCTTCATTTCCTCCACCACAGTCGAGACTATACCCCCTAGGGGTATTAAATCCAGTGAGGGTGAGCGAATCATCAGGAACAGACAAGGCCCCTGTCAGCCCACGCGCCGGCGTGAAGATGGAACTTCCCTGCTTAGGGGGCTCACAGTCCATGTGGCTAGAATCTGCAGATATGAACATCCCACCCGTCCTGCGGCAGCCGCCGGCGCCGTCGGTGCCCGGCACCCTGCCCGGCATGTTGCGTGGGATTCTGCTGGCCGCGGCCGTCGTGGTGGGTTTGCTGCTGATGCATGGACTGAACCTGCACGGCACCGCACCTGCCCATGAGGCCCATCCCTTCACCGCCGCCGGGCAGCTGGCACAGACACCGGCGGCCACCGACAACCAGCATCTGCTGGCCGATACCTCTGCCGTGGGATGCGCCGAATGCCAGAAAAGCGGTGACCAGCAGGTGGTGAGCGCCGCCTGTGTCGCCGCGCTGCTGCTGCTTTTCCTCACCCTCGGCGTGCTGCCAGCCTTCTGGGCCCGCCGCATCGGGTTCTGCCGGGCAGGACCCGGGTACCGCCTCCGGGCACGGCGCTTCCGGCCAAGCCCATCGCTGCACGCGCTGTGTATTAGCCGCACCTGATCGGCAGGCTCCCGCGCGCCTTCCTGCGCTTCCGGCGGGAGTCGAAAACCCATGCCCCGGCACACGGACTTTCGATCCGTTCGTGCCCTCAGCGATGCGAAATCACGGAGAAAACCCACATGAAGAAGCCAATTGCCGTTCTTGCTGCCCTGAGCCTGGGCCTTACCCCAGTGCTGGTCGGGTGCGCCACCCAGGATCAGGACCCGGGGGCCACCCCGGAGCAGACCGCCACCTCCGCCCGGACAGCAAGCGTTAACGACGCGGACAAGTCCTTTGCCGCGATGATGAGCGTTCACCACGAGCAGGCCATCGAAATGAGCGACATCATCCTGGCCAAGCAGGGCATCGACACGCAGGTGACCAACCTGGCCGAGCAGATCAAGGAAGCCCAGGGCCCGGAAATCGAGAAACTGCAGTCCTGGCAGCAGGAGTGGGGCGTGGAAGAGTCCCACAACATGCACGACATGGGCCACGGGGACGGGATGATGAGCGAGGAAGACCTGCAGGCCCTGCAGGAAGCCGAAGGGGTGGACGCCTCCAAGCTGTTCCTTGAGCAGATGATTGCCCACCACGAGGGGGCCGTGACCATGGCCGAGGACCAGATTCGCGACGGGTCTTACCAACCGGCCATCGATATGGCCGAACAGGTCGTCAACGATCAGCAGGCCGAAATTCAGCAGATGAAGGACATGCTGGCCGGCCTGTAACCGACCCCCAAAAAACCACTCCACTCCACGCGCGGTGGGCCCCTGGCCCACCGCGCACCCCAGCACGAGGAACCACCATGGCAAAGCCGACAACACCCAAGCACAACCGCCACCGCACCGCCGCCGGACACACAGCCCGTGTCCTTGGAGTGCTCGCCGTGGGGGCGCTGGCCCTGACCGGGTGCAGCAGCACCCCGGAACCGGCCCCCACCACCAGCGTGCAGGCCGCCGACTCCACGCAGCAGTTCCTGAGCGCCCAGGGGCTCGACGGATTGAACACCACCCAGATCGTCGACCGCCTGGATGCCCTGCCGGTGAGCGAACGCAGCCAAAGCCTGATCGCCTCGGTGCGGCCCGCGGGACTGGTTCTCATGGATGACCAGCAGGAAGTCACCCTGCCGATGCCGGAGGACAAGTTCTACCTGTCCTTCGCCCCCTACCAGCAGCAGACCCACGACTGCCACTTCCACAGCCTGACCACCTGCCTGGGGGAGATGCAGAACTCCGACGTGAAGGTCACCGTCACCGACAACAAGACCGGGCAGAAGCTCGTGGACGAATCCATGCAAACCTTCGACAACGGATTTGTGGGGCTCTGGCTGCCACGCGGCATGGAGGGGACTCTGACGGTCGAGGCACAGGGCAAGAGCGGAACGACCAACATTTCCACGGTCTCCGATGAGGACGCGACCTGCCTGACCACCTTGCAGCTGACCTAGCCCCTCGGACCCGGGCAGTCGCACGCTGACCGGGAGCGAAAGGAAATTGGGGACTCACGCCGGCGGGCCGTGCCGGAACCGGCACGGCCCGCCGGCATCCGCTGGCTCGGGGAGCGGGGGCGCATACTAGACTCGGCTTATGGCTGTTTCTGATCCGCTGTTCCTGGACAAGTCCAATCCCGAGCTGTGGCGCTCCATCGTCGCCTTCTCCGAGCAGCTGGGGGAGTCGTACCGCAAGGCCGGCATTGACGCCCGCTTGGCAGAAATGGTGAACCTGCGGGTTTCACAGATCAACGGGTGTTCCTACTGCCTGGACCTGCACACCCGCCGCGCCCTGGAGGCCGGGGAGAGCATGCAGCGCATCGCCCTGCTGGGGGTGTGGGAGGACGCGGATCTTTTTGACGAGCGCGAACGCGCCGCCCTGGTCATCGCCGAAGCCGCGACGGAGCTGCCGTGCCACGACGAGCGGGTCGCCGCACTGGCCAGCGCCCGAATGGTGCTCAGCGACGAGGAGTTCTCCGTCATCCAGTGGCTGGCCATCTCCATGAATGCGTTCAACCGCATCTCCATCCTCTCCCGCCACCCGGTGCGCCCGCGCGAATTCAAGGTGCAGGCCAAGAAATGAAGGTTTCCCGCCGCGCCCAGGTTCCGGGCTTTGAAGTCATGAAGATTGTCGAGCAGGTGGCGGTGTTGCGCGCCCACGGCCAGGACGTGATCTCCTTGTGCGTTGGCGAACCCGGTGGCGGCGCCCCCGGGGCCGTGAACGACCGGGCCGCCGCATTGCACGGCGAACACCAGGAATTTGGCTATACCCCCGCCCGCGGCCTGACCTCCACCCGCCAAGCGGTGGCCGGGCACTACCACCGCCAGTACGCGGTGCCGGTGCCGGTGGAGAACGTGGTGATGACCACCGGCTCCTCCGGAGCCTTCCAGCTGGCGTTCCTGGCCGCCTTTGACCAGGGAGACGTGGTCGCGCTGGCGCGGCCCGGATATCCGGCCTACGCCAACATCCTGCAGGCGTTGGGGCTAACAGTCGTGGATCTGCCCACCGGGCCGGCCGAACGTTTCCAACCCAGTGTCGAACTGTTGGAAAAGGCCCGGGCCGAACACGGACGACTGGACGGGCTGATCATCGCCTCACCGAACAACCCGACCGGCACCATGTTCTCCGAAGCCGAATTGGACCAGCTTGCCAGCTGGTGCCACGAGCAGGGGGTGCGGCTGGTCAGCGACGAGATCTACCACGGCATCGAGTTTGACCCCGAGCGTCGTTCGCAGACCGCCTGGAAGTATTCGGACAGCGCCATCGTTGTTTCTTCCTTCTCCAAATACTGGGGCATGACCGGCTGGCGGCTGGGCTGGATGCTGGTGCCCGACGACCTGGTCGAGGCCGTGGATGCGCTGGCCTCAAACCTGGCGCTGTGCGCCCCGGCCCCGGCACAACAGGCGGTGCTCGCGGCATTCGAGGAATCCAGCTACCGGGAGGCCGAGGAACGAGTGGCGGAGTTCGCCCGGACCCGCGCCCTGGTCCTGGAGGGGCTGCACAAGCTCGGCATTAGCCAGGCGGCCCCTGCCGACGGCGCGTTCTACCTTTACGGGAAGCTCGCCCAGGAGGTGTTGGGCGAATTTGAAACGGCCTCGGACTACTGCACCGCCCTCTTGCAGGAGGCGGGAGTGGCCCTGACCCCGGGCGGCGATTTTGATCCCTTTGCAGGACACCAGTACATCAGGCTGTCCTTTGCCGCCGGGTACGAGCGCGTGGCCGAAGCGCTGGACCGCGTCGAAGCATTCCTTGCAAGGCATGTAGGTTAGTCAACTGGGATCTGTAGGCAAGAGACCCATTGCGGGTGGTTGTCCACAAACCGGCGGCGACTGGCCGCGGCGCGGGCGTGAAGCGGTGAAGCTGGCAGGGACCTGATCCCTCCAGCAGTAAAGGAGCCGACATGTCGGATCTGCCCGAACCCGTGGACCACGAATGTCTGATCTGCTTTTTGTACCGAATGGCCCGGGACTTTGACTGCGATTGCACGCTGCGGTTCCTCATCCACTACCGGAACACCGCGGCACCACGCGCCACTGCCCTGGAACGCAAGATCAATCTGCTTGGTGCGTACTGTGACTGCGAGGTGTTGATGAACGCGGTACGCCCGGCCGGTGCGGCCACGGCCCGGCTGTTGGATGATGCCGCCGACATTGTCTGCCACGGAGTACGCCGCGGCTGCATCCAACCCTGTGACCAGTGGTTGATGCGCCGCGGCGTGCAATGGGGCGGCGGACAGTTCCGCCGCCGTTCTGCCTAGCCCTCCCTGCGCCGGGAGCCCCGAAGGCGGTTCGCCGGACGCAGGATGCCCGGCAGCCGTGGTGATCTAGTTGTTGGTGGAGTTCGAGCGGGATTCCTGAGCTGGAGCATCCTGGCTCTCGGCCTTGGCGTTCTTCCGCGCGGTCATCGATGCCTTGACCAACTCGAAAACGATCGGGATGATCGAGATGAAAACGATCAGGATGAAGATCAGGTCGATGTTCTGCTCGATCCACTCGATCTGTCCCAGCCAGTAGCCCAGCATGGTCACCCCGACGCCCCAGAGCAGGGCACCGAGAAGGTTGAACCACACAAAGGTGCTGTGCTTCATCTTCGCCACACCGGCGATGACCGGGACGAACGTGCGCACCACCGGCACGAAACGGGCCAGGACCACAGCACGGCCGCCAAAGCGCTCAAAGAAGTCGTGGGCACGCCGGACATTGGACTGCGAGAAGAAGCGGGAGTCCTCGCGTTTGAAGATCGCGGGCCCCGTCTTCTTGCCGATCATGTAACCGGTCTGGTCACCGGCGAAGGCACAGACGAAAATCGCCAGGCAGAACAGCCACAGCGGGATGTGAATGGTTCCGGTGGCAATGAGCATTCCCACCGTGAACAGCATGGAGTCCCCGGGCAGGAAGAAACCGACCAAAAGGCCGGTTTCGGCGAATACGATGCCGCACACCAGCAGCAGCACCCAGGGGCCGAGGGCAGGGTCGTTCAGGAATACGGCAGGGTTCAGCCAGTCAGGCAGAAACGCGGCACCCAGCGGCAGTACGCCGCCCTGGGATGCAAAAGAGGCTAGGGAAGAAAGATCAGGCACGGTAAGAAGATTACGGGATTATTCTGAGAGTTTCCCAGCCAATTGAGCGAAATCACCGCCCCCGCCGGCGCTAGACGCGATGCCGCCCCATGACATTCGTCATGCCCAGCTCATGACTTTTGGCTCTCCGCGTTGCCGCCCGCCCAAACCAGACTGGGAAACATGCAAACACTGACGAAAGCCGACGCCGTCACCCTGCAGGGGTTGGGCAAGACCTTCAGCGCCGGCGGCACCCGCGTCGAGGCGGTCAGGGACCTGGATTTGGTGATCCCCACCGGGCAGATCGTCGCGCTGCTGGGCCCCAACGGCGCGGGCAAGACCACCACGGTGGACATGATCCTCGGGCTCACCCCGCCAACCAGCGGCACCGCCCGCGTGCTGGGTCTGGACCCGCACCGCGCGGTCAAGAGCGGACGGGTCTCGGCGGTCATGCAGACCGGAGGGCTGCTGCGGGACATGACGGTACGCGAAACGATCACGGTCATCGCCTCCATGCACCGGATGCCCGAACGGGTTGAAGCGGTCATGCAGCGCACTGGCCTGGACGCCATCGGCAAGCGGCGGGTCGGCAAATGCTCCGGCGGTGAACAGCAGCGCATCAAGTTCGCCCTGGCCCTGCTGCCCGACCCGGATGTGCTGATCCTGGACGAGCCGACCGCCGGCATGGATGTGCGGGCCCGGCGTGACTTCTGGCAAACCATGCGGGCCGAGGCCACCGAGGGGCGCACCATCATCTTTGCCACCCACTATCTGGAAGAGGCGCAAAACTTCGCCGAACGCACGGTGCTGATGGCCCACGGCCAGGTGGTTGCCGACGGCGCCACCGAACAGCTGCGCCAGATGATCTCCGGGCGCAAGGTCGTGGCGACCCTGCCCACCGCCGCATCGATTGACCACGCACTAAACGGTGCAGGCCAGGTGCGGCTGGAGGAGCGCAACGGCCTTCGCGCCACCTTCCGCTGCCAGGACTCGGACGCCTTTGCCCGCCTTCTGCTGACCGAGTGCGGGGCCTACGACCTGGAGATCACCGCGCC
This sequence comes from Glutamicibacter sp. St.4D3, assembly GCF_059728615.1. Lineage (NCBI taxonomy): Bacteria > Bacillati > Actinomycetota > Actinomycetes > Micrococcales > Micrococcaceae > Glutamicibacter > Glutamicibacter sp. St.4D3. The sequence continues at coordinate 3,004,659 of NZ_AP039380.1, read as the reverse complement.
CAGCCTGGAGGAAGCCTTCATTCACCTCACGCAGGACGCATCATGAACGCCACCTACATCCGGGTCGAGTTCGCCCGGCACCTGCGCGACGGCTACAACCTGGTCTTCTCCCTGCTGATGCCCAGCGCCATGTACGTGCTCTTTGGCAACATCCCCTCCTACACGGATCAGGAACTGGGCTTCGGCAACGTGAAGTTCTACGTCATGGTGTCCATGGCCGCCTACGGTGCGGCCGTCTCCACGGTGGCGATTGCCGGCACCGTGGCCACCGAAACCATGCAGGGCTGGGGCCGCCAGGTGGCGCTGACCCGCATGCCGCCGGCGACATTTGTCTCCTCGAAGATGCTCGTGGCCACCACGGTGGCCGCGATCTCCTCGGCCCTGGTCTTTGCCCTGGGTGCGGCGACCGGGGCGCAGGTGAGCGAGAACTGGATTTGGGCGGCCAGCTACCTGATCACCATCGGCGGTTCGCTGATCTTTGCCTGCTACGGAATCGGGGTGGGCATGGTCTTCAAATCCGAGTCCGCACTGGGCCTGGCCGGTGGGCTGATGGTCTTCTTCGCCTTCTTCGGCAACGTGTTCATGCCGCTGGAGGGCATGATGCTGGACATTGCCCGGTTCACCCCGATGTACGGCTACGTGGCGCTGATCCGCTACCTGCAGTTGCGCGAGGTGGCCCCGGAAACCGGGTTCGCCCCCGACCCATTGTGGATGCCAGTGACTAATCTGGTGCTATGGGCAGTGATCTTCGCGGTGTTCGCGGTCGTTGCGACCCGCAAGGCGCGGGCGCGGCAGTGACGGGATTAGAGGCCTCGCAACGCGAGGCCGATGAGTTCTGGGCCCGTTTTGGCTGGTGGATCTCCGGGGTTTGGATCCTGTTTCTGATCTTCCCGGTCCTGCAGCTGATCCAGGGGGAGTACCCCGCCGCCATCCGGGTCATCGGGTTGGGTCTGACCGCGGTGTTCGCCGCCGTGTACCTGCGCGGCTATGCCCGGTTTTCCTGGGCGGTAGGTTTTGGCGGTGCCCGCCAGGCGGAGGCGTTGTGGTACTTCGGCGCGCTGGTGGGCATTGTGCTGCTGGGCATCCCGGTGCTGCGCAGCGGCAGCCTGGGCCTGATTCCATTCATCACTTCCTATGCCGCTTTCCTGCTGCCGCGCAGGGTCCTGTACCCCACCTACGCGGTGGCCACGGTGCTCTGCTTTGCGTTGCCGGTCATTTTTGGCGATTTCCTGGACATGCTGTTTTTGATCGGCCTGAACCTGGTGCTGATGGTCATCTACTACGTCACCTCCAGCGCGATCGAGCATTCGGTGGCGGCCGAACAGTTGCGGGCGGACTACCTGGTGCTCAGCGAACAGGAACGAATGGCCCGCGACGTGCATGACGGGGTGGGGCATTCACTGACTGCCCTGAACCTCAAGGCCCAGCTGGCGTTGCAGCTGATGGACGCCGGGCAGTACGAGCGGGCCCGCGGCGAGGTGGAGCAGCTGTCCAGCCTGGCGGTCTCCGCCCTGGATTCGGTGCGCACCACGGTGCACGGGATCAACCGGGAGGATCTGGGTGCGGAGCTGGAGGAGCTGCGTCGGGCGTGCGCCGATAACGGGATTACCTTCAACCTGGTGGGCAACGCCGAACACATTCCCTCCGCGCTGCGCTCCCATGTGGCCTGGGTGGTGCGCGAGGCCATGACCAATGTGCTGCGCCATGCCCACGCCTCCGCGGTGTGGGTGCGCCTGGAGCAGCACAGCGTCAGCGTTGATGATGACGGGGACGGGCTGGGCGCCGCCGCCGAAGGTCACGGCATCCGCGGCATGCGCGAACGGGCCCGGCTGTTTGGGGCCAGCTGTACGGTGGGGGAGTCGGCGCTGGGCGGCACCAGCGTGCACATTGATTTTGGGCGGACGGGGAGCAATACATGATCAGGGTGTTGATCGCCGATGACCAGCATCTGGTGCGCGGGGCGCTGGCCGCGCTGCTGAGCCTGGAGGCGGACATTGAGGTGGTCGCCGAATGCTCCGACGGGGACGAGGTGGCCGCGGCCCTGGCTGAACACCCGGTGGACGTGGCCCTGCTGGATATCCAGATGCCCCGGCAGGACGGGTTGAGCACCGCGGTGCAGGTGCGGGCGGAGCATCCGGGGGTGAAGATCCTGATTGTCACCACCTTTGACCGTCCGGAATATTTCCGCCAGGCCTTCGACGCCGGTGCCCACGGCTTCCTGGTCAAGGACGCCTCCCCCGGCCGAGTTGGCCGCCGCGGTCCGCCGGGTGTACGCCGGGGGCCGGGTGGTTGATCCGAAGCTGGCGATGATCAGTGTCCAGTCGGCGGTGAACCCATTGACGGAGCGGGAACGTGAAGTGCTGGCCCTGGCATCCAGCGGCCAGCCGGTGTCCGCGATCGCCACGCAGATCCACCTCTCCGTGGGCACCGTGCGCAACCACCTATCCAGTGCGATTGGCAAGACCAGTGCGGCGAACCGGATCGAAGCGGCCCGGGTGGCGCAGGACAACGGCTGGATCTAGGACGGTTTTCCGTTCCGCATCAGCGGGTGGCGAAGTGGGTGATCAGGCCGATGACCCAAATGGAGCTGGCCAACAGCACGCACCCAAATTCAATCAGGATGCCCCAGCCCATCGCCTTCAGCGCCGACCAGGACGAGTCAAAGGCGGTGCCCAGATCCCGGTGGCGGCGGGCTTCGCCGGCGAACAGGCCCACCGCGAAGCCGACGAACAGTCCGAGCACCGGGATGACGAAGGCGCCGATCACCGCGCCCAGCAGGGCCCAGAAGATGGAGCCGCGCGGCACCCGGTGTTGCTTGAGCTTGCGCCCGGTGAGCACCGCGGAGGCGGACCACCCCAGGGCGGCGATCAGCATGCCCAGGCCGGCCGCCCACCAGGAGGCGGCGCTGCCCAGCAGCCAACCCCACCCCAGCAGGGTCAGGATCGCCAGCAGGGAGCCGGGCAGCACCGGGAAGATGGTGCCCAGGGCGGAAACCACCAGCAGCACGCCGGCAAGGATGGTGTAAATGATCTGTGCGTCCACGGTTACAGTGTGACATGCCATCCCCGGTGGAACCCCCATTGGCCCTGCCACCGCTCACCGGGGGCAGGGCAAGCCAGGACTGGGGCACGAGGGCTGGGAACGGGCCACGCAACACCACGGTTGCCCCCCGCCCAGCGGTGGCCGGTGCGCTGGCTGCCCGGAGGTTAGGGACCTAGGCTTCCACGCGCTCGGTGACCGCCGGGGTTGGCGATTCCGGGTCCTGCCATCCGCGGGCCTGCACGAGCCGGGGACGGCTGGCGGCGATGCCGGCCACCAGCTGGGCCACCAGCAGCACGCCCAGGACGCCGATCGGCACGACCCATTCACCGGTGAGCCCGTGCAGCGCGCCAATGCCGATGGGCCCCAGGCCCGCCAGCAGGTAGCCAAAGCCCTGCGCCATGGTCGAGAGGTGGCCGGTGAAATGGGTGTTGGGTGAGCGCCAGACAATGTAGGACAGCGACAGGCTGATCGAGGCGCCCTGCCCCAACCCGAGCAGCGTCATCCACACCAGCGCGCCGGTGGCGGGGAGGAACGCCAGACCGAGGTAGGCGGCGCCGGTCAGGGCCACGGCCAGCACCACCGGCAGCCAGGTGGCCCGCACCCGCACGGCCAGGGCCGGGGTGAACAGTGAGGCCACGATGCCGGGGAAGGCGGAGTAGGCAAGCATCCACCCGGCGGTGCTGGCATCCATGCCGGCATCCTGCAGCATCGTGGGAACCCAGGTCAGCGCGACGTAGTAGCTGACGCTTTGCAGGCCCATGAGAACCGTGACCGCGATCGCCACCGGATCGGCGAGCATTGCCCGGAACGGCGGTTCACCGCGTTCGGTGGGGGCATCGGCCACGGCCGGGCTGGCCTTGAGCCGTCCCGGAAAGCGGCCCAGCTGCGGGATCCAGACCAGCAGCGCCAGCAGCGCGGGCACCGCCCAGAGCGCCAGGGCCGCCTGCCACTTTCCGTCCAGCGCGGTGACCAGGGGTGCGGTGAGACCCGATGCCAGGGCGGCGCCGACAAACAGCGCGGTGGAGTACAGGCCCATCATCAACCCCGCACGGTGCGCAAAGTCCTGTTTGATGGCTGCGGGCATCACCACATTGCCCACCGCGATCGCGGCGCCCACCAGCACGGTGCCGGCGAACAGGGCCAGCAGGCTGGGGTGCAGGCGAAGCAGGATTCCCGCCGCGAGCGTCAGCATGGTCACGCCCAGCAGCCGGTGCATCCCGATCCGACGGGTCAGCCCGGGGGTGAGGAAAGCGAAGAGCCCAAAGGCGAAGACCGGGATGGTGGTGAGCAGGCTTGCCGCGGTGGCCGACAGGCCCAGCGTCTGGCGGATCTCTGCCAGGACCGGGCCGATCGCCGCCACGCCAATGCGCAGGTTCAGGCCGATCAGGATCAGCCCCGCACCGAGCAGCAGCAGCGCCCATCGGCCATGGGCGCGTTCGGCGGGCTGGCCCACCTCCGGGGCGGAGGGAGGTTCACCGCCGGGAACGGGATAGGTTTCCAGGGCAGCGGCGTCTTCGGGGCGCGGGGTCATCGGATCCTTGCTTCAACATCGTTCGGGGGGGGGGATAAAAGTGCGTTGGGCCAGATCCCTGGCCGTGGTCGCCGGCCTTAGGCGCGGTGGTGCACTGTGCTTCCATGTTTTCGCCCGCCACCCTTGACGCTCAACCGGTAGAGTGACTCTTGATGCTGAAAACTCGCCACGACCTGCTTTCACCCGAGCAGACGCTGCTGCTCGGGCACGATCACTTCACGCCCGCCCACCTTCACGATGAAGGCCACCTGGTGTATCCGGCCAGCGGGGTGCTATCCATGCTCACCGATGCCGGATCCTGGATCGCCCCCTGGAACCGTGCGGTGTGGATCCCCGGAGGGTTCATGCATCAGCACCGCGCCCACGGCCACACCGACATGCGGATCGTTTTCATGGGAGAGCGTTTCGCCGCGCTGCTGCCCGAACGCCCGGCCGTGCTGGCCGTCTCGCCACTGGCCCGTGAGGCCACCCTTGCCCTGACCGGGCAGCGGCGGCGGGCAGCGGCGGTGCGTGACCGGTTGCGCATGGTGATCATTGATGAACTCACCGTGACGCCGGAACAGCCCCTGCACCTGCCCGAACCGCACAACGACCGGCTGCGCGCCGTCACTCGCCTGGTGGGACGCGACCTGGCCGACCCGGCCAGCCTGAGGGAACTGGGGCACCGCGTCGGGGCGAGCGAACGCACCCTCAGCCGCCTTTTCCAGGCCGAAACCGGAATGAGTTTCCGACAGTGGCGCACCCAGCTGCGCATCCATCACGCCCTGCTGCTGCTCACCGACGGGGTGTCCGTGCTCGATACCGCCACGGCCTGCGGGTGGAGCAACCCCAGCACCTTCATTGATGCATTCACCGCTCTGGTGGGGGTGACCCCGGGCAACTATCAGCGGACGCTGCATGCGCCGGCGGGAACCGGGCAGGAACGCTGGGGATGAGCTTGCCGGACAATGACCGCAAGGACGAGGCCAAGGGGCCGTGCGGCCGGAAAAAATCGGCCGCGGGCGAACCACGAAACCAAGGCACGGGGATGACGCAAACCTTCCAGGAAATAGCAGTGGACAAAAGCGGGCAGGTCGCGACCATCTGGTTGCGCAATCCGGCCCAGCACAACGCGCTGACGCTGGGCATGTGCCAGGAACTCATCCAGGCCCTGGCGTGCCTGGGGGAGGATCCGCACATCAGGTGCATCATTCTGCGCGGAGAGGGCAAGGAATTCAGCGCCGGCATCGCCATCAACGAGATGGACCGGGTGCTCTTCGATGAGGATCGGCAGGGCAACCCGCTGAACCACTTTGACCTGCTCGATATGGCCATCGTGAGCTGCCCGGTGCCCACCGTGGCGGCCGTGGAGGGCAACTGCTTTGGTGGAGCATGGCAGCTGGCCGCGGCCTGCGACATCCAGCTGGCGGCGGAGAACGTCCGCTTCGCCATCACCCCGGCCAAGCTCGGGCTGGTCTACCCGCAGCGCGGCATTGAGCGCCTGCGCGACCGCGTCGGCCAGAGCCGAGCCCGCTACCTGCTGTTCAGCGCCGCGTCCATCAGCGCGGCGAAGGCCGTGGACTGGAATCTCTTCACCGACCTGGTGCCGGCCGACGGCATGGAGCGGGCGCTGGAGGACCTGACCGGGCGGCTGGTGGCCAATTCACCGTTCTCCATCCGGCAGACCAAGCAGGTCATGGGGATGGGTCCTGCAAACGGGCAGGTGACGGAGCACTGGCGGCGGTTGTGGGCGCAGAACGCGGCCAGCACGGACCTGACCGAGGGGCGCCGGGCGTTCCTTGAACACCGCCGACCCGATTTTTCCACCCACCGACCCGAGGGCGGGGCGGGCCAGGATTCCTGAAGGTCCACACTGCTTCACGCCACGCTCCGGCCGGGACAGTCCGCAGGGTGCGAACCGTCCCGGCCGGCAGGCGGGCTTAAACCGTGGCGCTGTCCTGCCCGGCCAGCGTGCCCCGGCCCGGCGCGTCCTCCTGGCCGTGGCGTGCCACCAGCTCGCGCTTGAGGATCTTGCCGCTGGGACCCAGCGGGAACTCGGAAATGACCTCAATGTGGCGGGGGTACTTGTAGGCGGCGACCCGTTCGCTGATCCACGTGCCGATGCTCCGGGCGTCCAGGTTTGAACCGGCTTCCAGTGTCACTGAAGCGGCCACCTCCTGGCCATGGGTGGGGTGCGGCACCCCGTAGACGGCCGCGTTGGAGATCTCGGGATGGCTGATGAGCACCTCCTCCACCTCTCGCGGATAGACGTTGTAGCCGTTGCGCAGGATCATGTCCTTGGTGCGGTCCATGATGCGCAGGTAGTCATCCTCGTCCTTCGTTCCCAGGTCCCCGGTGCGGAACCACCCGTCCACCATTGCCTCGGCCGTCGCCTCGGGCCGGTTCAGGTAGCCGGAGAACATGTTGTGGCCGCGGACCACTAGTTCGCCCAGTTCCCCGCGCGGCAGCAGCTTGATCGAATCGCGAACCAGCGGGTCGGCGATCTCCACATCCACACCCCACACCGGGGTGCCGATGGTGCCCGGACGCGGTTCGCGGCCCACATGGTTGAAGGTGGCGGCCGGGGAGGTTTCGGTCAGCCCGTAGGCCTCGTGGATGCGCGCCCCGAAGCGGGCCTCGAACGCCTCGAGCACCGCCACCGGCAGCGACGCGCCGCCGGAGACCCCGTAGCGCAGCTTGGTCGGCTTGTCGGTGCGCTGCCGTCCAGCCTCCAAAAGCGCCACATACATGGTGGGCACCCCGATGAACACGTCGATTTCCTCATCCAGCAGCAGGTCCAGGGCACCCTGCGCGGTGAACTTGGGCAGCAGCATGAGTTCGCTGCCGGCCCGCAGCCCGGTGTTCAGCACCGCGGTCTGCCCGAAGATGTGGAACAGCGGCAGCCCGCCGAAGATCTTGTCTCCGGCGCGCATGTCAATGGTGTTCACCAGCAGGGTGTTGGTCTGCTCCACCAGGGCCAGGTGTGAACCCATGGCCCCCTTGGGCTTGCCCGTGGTGCCGGAGGTGTACAAGATGGTGGCCATGTTCTCCGGGTGCTGCGGAACATAGGTGGTGATCGCTTCCGCGCGCTGGGCCCGGTCCTCCAACCGGTCCGAGCCCAGCTCTTCCGGGGCCATGACGCTGAAGACCTGCACCCCGGCGGCCTGGGCGCCTGCGCTGCCCTCGCCCAGCAGCGGGGCGGCGCAGATCATGAGGGTGGCCTGCGAATCTTCCAGCACGTAGGCAATCTCGTGCCGCTTAAGCAACGCGTGGATCGGTACTACGACGGCCCCCAAGGACAACACCGCATAGTAGACCCGCGCGAAGTCGGTGACGTTGGGGATCAGCACCGCGACGCGGTCCCCTTCGGTGATGCCGTGTTCCCGCAGGGCGCCGGCATATGCCCGGGTCTCATCCCACAGCTGCGCGTAGGTGGTGCTCACCCCGCTCATGGTGATGGCATTGCGCTCGCCGAAGCGGGTGGCTGATTCGGCGAGGATCGCGGCAACGGACATGGTGAGGTTTGATGCTGGGCGAGTCATCGGTACTCCTTGCGGGATGGAAGTGTGAGTCCAGTCACAAATTGTGATTACTCCATAGTAGTGAAACTGGGTATCAATTCAAGGCATGAAGTGTCATGTTGGGTCATCGGGGGCGTCAAACCGCGCCAGCAGGGGTGTTCGGTGAACCTGAAAAGTTCCCGGTGGTCGTGGCCAGCGCGGCGCGCGCCTGCGTAGCGTGGCGCCTATGGGCACCGCGACCTGTCATCGCACACGCCCCGGTGCCCGCGGCAAACACCGATGAGTACTAGGAGGGAACATGGCTTCCGAATCGAAGACCACCGTGGACCACGATGAGATTCGTCAGTGGGTGGAGAAGAACGAGGGCAGCCCTGCCTGCGTGCGTTCCACCGGGGACGCGGATGACCCGGGCATCCTGCGCTTCGACTTCCCCGGGGGCGCCGGGGAGGACGCCCTGCAGCACATTTCCTGGGAGGACTGGTTCGACAAGTTCGACGCCGAACGCCTGGCCCTGCTCTACCAGGAGCACAAGGCCGACGGGGAGGCGAGCACCTTCTTCAAGATCGTCAAGCGCTGACCGGCAGTCAGGTCAGCTGGCAAGGACCCGGCCGACGGCAGCAGTGCCGTCGGCCGGGTCTTTGCCTGTGCCGTGGTTCTAGCCCTTCACGGGCCGCGGGGAATCCAGGACCACATCGGCCGCTTCGGTGGAGCGGTCGGTCACCGTGGTCTCCGATTCCAGGTGCACCGCGGGGGAGGGGATGAGCCCGGCCCCGCCGAAGCGCTCCATGACCCGCAGCTGGGCCACCATGTCCTCACCGGCGTGCGCCGCCGGCAGCTGGCGCCAGAATTCGAACCCGCCGCATTCCTCGAGCTTCGCCCGGTCAAAGAGCACGCAGCCGCCCACCCAGGCGACCTTGTACAGCCGCCACTGCTGCGGCGCGATCCCCAGCTGCTGGGCAATGTGGGACAGGTTCGCGGCGTTGTGCAGCGTCCAGCGCTCAAAGTTCGCATCCCCCGGACGCAGCCTTTCCGGCCGCGGCGGCTGCTCCCACAGCTCGAACGGCTCCTGCTCCTGGGGCCGGCGGTCCTTCAGGTAGGACAGCCCCTGCACTGCGGCCCCGATGAAACCGCAACCGGCCCAGTCCATGGCCTGCTGCAGCTGGCTGATCCCCTGCGGGGAGAGCCAGATGTCATTGTCCAGGAACAGGACCCGTTCCGCGGTGGCCCGGCGCAGCAGGAAGTCGCGCTGCTGGGCCATGCCGCGGCGCGGCAGGTTGCGTTCCAGGGCGACCGTTCGGCCCTGGGTGCGCAACACCCGGACCATCGCCTCCACGGCAGGGTGCTCCCATCCGGGCGTCGCGTCGTTCTGGTCGGCGATAATCACGCCGAACTCACAGTCCTGCTGGCCGGCCAATCCGGCCAGGGTGACCGCCAGTTCCGCTTCCCGCGCGAAGCTGGGAATCAACACCTGCAGACTTGGGGTTGTGCCGGCCATCTCAGCCTCCCGCTTCCGGGGACTGTTCGGCGACCTTGGCCGCCGCGCCGTTGCCGGCCGCCCCCTGCTGGGACATGCGGCGCAGCAGCCCGGTGGTGGAATGATCCGAGACGTAGTCCAGGATCCGCACCTGACCGCCGTACTCGCGCACGCTGGCGCTCTCGGCGAGCATCTGCTCGGTGTAGTCCCCGCCCTTGGCGTAGATCTCCGGCTGCAGCGACTGGATCAACGGCACCGGGGTGTCCGAGTCGAAGACCGTGACATAGTCCACGCAGCTGAGCGCCTCAATCACCGCGGCCCGGTCGGCGACCGGATTCACCGGCCGCCCCTCACCCTTGAGCCGGCGCACCGACTCATCCGAGTTCAGGGCCACCACCAGCACATCACCCAGCTCCTTGGCCTGCTCCAGGTAGCTGGTGTGCCCCCGGTGCAGCACATCAAAGCAGCCGTTGGTCAGCACCACGCTCTGCCCGTCCTCACGGTGCCGGCCAATGGCCCGCGCCAGATCCCCCGTATTGAAGTGCACCCGTGACGCGCCGCCCAGGTGGGCCCGCAGGTCCGCGGTGCTGCACACCGAGGTGCCCGGACGGTGCACCACCACGGTGGCCGCGGCCTGCGCCAGCTCCAGTGCGATGTTGCGCGGCAGCCCGGCCGCGCAGCCCAGCGACAGGGCGGCCACGAACGTGTCCCCGGCCCCCGAGGCCTGCTTCTCGGTCACCGGCCGCGCCCACGTGCGGTGTTCGCGGCCGCTGGCGGTGAAGTAGATGGTGCCCTCCTGGTCCAGGGTGACCACCACCGCCCGGGACCCGGTCTGCGCCAGCAGCTCGGTGTGCCGCTCACGCAGCAGCGCCACCCGGTCCTGCGGGCGCTGGCCCTCCCACCCCAGCAGGCCCAGGGCCTCCTGGGCGTTGGGGGTGGCCAGGTCCGGGACCAGCGCGGCCCACGGGCGCGGGTCGTGGGCGTCAATGATCACCAGCTGGTCCGGGTCGCGGTCGGCCAGCTCGGCCACCAGCGCGTCATGCACCTGGCCGCGCAGCATCCCCGAATCGTAGTCGCACACCACCACCACGTCCGCCCCCTTCACGGCCGCGGCCACCCGGTCGGCGACCGCCTGCAGCGCCTCGGCGGGCACGGTGCGGGACTGCTCGTCGAGGCGGAAGAGGATCTGGTCCCCGCCGATGATCCGGTCCTTGGTGGTGGTGGCCGCCTGCTCGTGCTCCACCAGGGCGCTGGTGTCGATGCCCTCCTGCTCCAGCAGCTGGCGCAGCCGGATGCCGGCCCGGTCCCGGCCCACCAGCCCCAGCATCCGCACCGCCCCGCCCAGCCGGGCGGCGTTCATGGCGGTGTTCGCCGCGCCGCCGGGCGCGTAGGAGCGTTCACGGACCTCCACCACCGGGGCCGGGGCCTCACGGCAGAAGCGTTCGATGTCCCCGTGCCACCAGCCGTCAAGCATGACATCGCCGACCACGGCCACCACCGGGGCGGCCTCGGCCAGCAGCTGGGGGACCTGTTCGGTCAGGGCGTGCAGTTGGTCTAGTGGCGACTTCATGGGGTCCTCCGTTCCGGGGCGCTCACGTGGACGACCTTGGTGAGCGTGAATTCATCCAACAGCTCCGGCCCGTAGCCGAAACCGGCGCCGCTGTCCCCGCGGGGTTCGGCAGCTCCGCCCGGAGCCCCGCCGAAGACCGCGTTGACCTTCACGGTGCCCACCGGCAGCCCGGCGACCGCCTGCTGCAGGTGGGCGATGTCGGCGGTGAGCACGCTGGCGGCCAGTCCATAGCGTCCGGCGCGGGCCTTGGCCAGTCCCTGTTCGAAGTCGTCCACGACTTCCACCGGGGCGATTGGTCCGAAGGTTTCCTCGTCCATGACGCGCATGCCCGAGGCGCACTGCAGCAGCACCGTGGCCGGGTAGTGGGCGCCGGGTCCCTCGGGCAGCATTCCGCCCTCGGCGGCGACCGCGCCGCTCGCCAGTGCCTGGCGCACCTGTTCGTGCACGCCCTCGCGATGGGCGGCGTCCACCAGCGGCTGGAAGTCGCCCGAGGCGTTGCGCTGGCGGGCCTGCTCGGTCAGGGCCCGGCAGAATTCGGCGGCGATGTCCCGGTGCACGTAAATGCGTTCCACGCTGGTGCAGATCTGTCCGGCGTTGGCGAAGCAGCCCAGCGCGGCCTGCTCGGCCGCCCACTGGGGGTCCACCCCGGCATCCACCAGCAGCGGGTCGTTGCCACCGTTTTCACGGATCAGATGCGCCGAGGTGGCGGCGGCGACCTCGGCCAACCGGGCGCCGGTGGCGCTGGAGCCCACGTGGGCGATCACCTGCGCCTGCCCGGCCTCGCTTAGCACCCGCCCGGTGGCGGCATCCCCGAGCACGGTGCTGAACACCCCGGGGGCGAAGATCGGTTCGAGCAGCTCACCCAGCCGCGCCCCCACCTGCGGGCAGCGTTCGCTGGGCTTGTGCACCACGGTGTTGCCGGTGACCAGTGCGGCCCCGATCAGCCCGGCCGCCACCGCGACCGGGTCGTTCCAGGGGGTGAGCAGCAGTGCCACGCCGCGCGGTTCGCTGACCGTGTAGTTGGTGGCCAGCTGGTCACCGCACAGGGAGTGCCCGCGGTGCACCGGGCCCAGCTCGGCGTACTGGCGCAGCGTCGCGGCCCCGGCCTGCACCCCGCCCAGGGAATCCTGCAGCGGCTTGCCGGTTTCCCGGCGGTTCAGCTCGGCCAGTTCCTCGGCGGCGTCCTCCAGGGCCTGCGCGGCCCGGTGCAGCAGCTGGCCGCGCTCGGCAGGACTGGTGGCGGCCCAGTCGGTGGCTGCCGTGCGAGCGGCGGCCAGCGCCCGGTGGGCTTCCTCGGGGCCGGCGATGGGGAGGGAGCCGACCTGCTCGCCGGTGGCCGGATCCATGATCACCATTTGCCCGGTGTCGCGGTCTGCTTGCGTGCTTGGTGCCGGAGCGGTGGACATCGCGTTCCTCCTTCAGTCAGAAAATCAGCTCTCAAAGCTCTGGTTCAGCGGCCCCGGGCACCCAAGGTGTCCACAAGGCCCTGCTACCGCTGAGGTACCCGCTTGGCGGCATTTCAGTCACCGCGGACCCAAGTTCCCGGCAAGTGCTCAGGATCACGTTGCCAACCTCCGCCCGGCGGTAGGGTATGCCCTCAGAAGCCCATCTGACGGCGCGAATGCGCCCCGGGAGCACGTGTGGCAGGAAAGGCAAGGAGATAATGAACGAGACCGCCGTCGGGCCCGTGGCCCCACCTTTCGAATCCATTGGGAGCATCGCCGTGCTACGTGGCGGCGGGTTGGGAGACCTGCTGTTTGCCATGCCGGCCATCCATGCGCTGGCCGCGGCCTATCCGCAGGCCCGGATCACGCTGCTGGGCACTCCGCTGCATGCCGAACTGCTGGCCGGCAGGCCCGGACCGGTGGATGAGGTGGCGGTGCTGCCCTTCGCCGAAGGTGTGCGCCCGGGCGGCAGCGGGGACACGGCCGCGGATGCGCAGCAGGTGCAGGACTTCCTGGCCAGGATGCGTGAACACGAGTTCGACCTGGCCGTGCAGGTACACGGCGGGGGGCGGTTCTCCAACCCCTTCCTGCTGGAACTGGGCGCGAAGCACACGGTGGGCACCCGCACCGAGGACGCGGCGGAACTTGAACGCACCATCCCGTACCACTACTACCAGCACGAGGTGCTTCGGGCCCTGGAGGTGGCCGGGATGGCCGGGGCCACCACCACCGCGTTGAGCCCGCGCATCGAGGTGACCGAACACGATCGGGACGAGGCACGCACGGCGTTGGAGGCACTGGCGCGCAGCCTGCCGGACGCCGCCGGGCGCCGGGCACCGCGCCTGGTGATCCACCCCGGAGCCTCCGACGCACGCCGGCAGTGGCCGGTCGAATCGTTCGCCGCCCTGGCCACCCGGGCCGTGACCGACGGCTACCAGGTGCTGCTGGTCGGTGCCGGGGCGGAGGCCGAACTGTGCCGGCGGATCTGGGAGCAGGTGCCCGCCGAGCAGCGCGAGGCCGTGCACGTGCTGGCCGGGAAGCTCAGCCTCCCGGGCCTGGTCGGGGTGCTGGAGTCCGCGGACGTCATGCTGGGCAATGACAGCGGGCCGCGTCACCTGGCCCAGGCGGTGGGGACCCCCACCGTGGGAATCTTCTGGGCCGGGAACATGATCATGGCCGCCCCGCTGGAGCGCAGCCGCCACCGGGTGCACCTGGGCTGGGTGACGCACTGCCCGGAATGCGGCATCGACGTGACCCAGGTGGGATGGAATGCGCCGCGCTGCGACCACACCTTCCCGCTGACCGCTGCGGTGAGCGTGGATGAGGTTTATGCGAATATCACCGACCTGACCGCCAGCGGCGAGCTGCTCTCGGCAGGACGCCACCTGCAGAGCGCGACCGAGTAGCCAACGCCCGCAGCCGGAAACGCAGAGGAGAACACCGCGGGGCGAAGCGAACCGTCTACCGGTCCGCTTCGCCCCGCGTCATTGAGTGCCGCTAGCGGAACGACGCCGCTACCGGGCGGTGTTCTTCCGGGCCAGGCGCAGGAACACGCCGCCAAGAAGGATCACCAGCAGGCCGGCACCGGCGGCGAGCACGCCGCCAAACCCGGTGTCGGCCAGCGCGGCATCACTTGCCGGGGCCTTGGCCTGAGCGGCGGCGTCTTCGGTGTCGACCTTGTGCGCAACGGCTGCGCCGACGATCGTGGCCTCCGGTGTTTTGGCGGCTTGTGGTGACGCATTGCTGGAGGGCTTCACCTCACCCTTGCCCTTGTCGTTGCCGCTCTCGGTCTGATCGCCGAAGTACCAGGCGAGGAAGTCCTCAAACCAGGCAGCGTCCTCGCCCTCCAAGAGCTCCCGGTAGCTTTCGATCAGTTCCTTCAGCTCGGCCTCGCTTTGGACCATATCGAACTCGATGCCGAGGAAGATCCCGAGCAGTTCCCTACCCTGATCGGTGCTGAAGAACTGCTCCCACTGTGCTTCGTCCCAGCTTTCGCTGCCTTCCGGCAGCAGGCGCAGCACCTCATCGAGCCAGGCCTGTTCTTCATCGGAGAGGTCCGGGTCCTCGATGCTGGACTGTTCCAGATATTCATCGACGAGACGGTCCCATTCCCGGCCCTGAGCAGTCTTGAAGAAGGCCTCCCATTGTTCTTCCGTCCAATTTTCATCGACCTGGGGGAAGCGTTCATCAAGGTAATCCCAGAACGCGTCCTCGTCGTCGAAGGACACGCCATTGACGTTGGCCGCGAAGAGGGATGCAAGATTCCTTGTGTCATCCCCACGGGTTTCCGCGGCCGGTTCCGGTGCTTGGTTCAGCTTTTCCTGCTTCTTCGGCACCGGCCCATCCTCCGATTGGGCGGCGGGGACATTCTTCTCCGCGGACCCGGGAACCTCGGTGACCAGCGAGTTGTCCTCATCTGTCGTCCCGGAGCCGTTTGCCGGGGCCTGATCCGTGGTGGGCTGATCCGCAGCGGTGGGTGCGGCGGATTCTGCCGGTCCCGGTTCGGTGCGCTCTGTCTCGGTGCCGTTCTCGGCTGGTGCCGCGGTTTCCTCAGGCGAAGCGGCCGGGTCGGTTGCCGCTTCAGCCGGCTCGTTCTCCGGCGGGGCCTGCTCGCTGGCAGCCGCTGTCACCGGTTCAGCCACGTCGGCCGCGCTCAGTTGTACCGGTTCCGACGGCACCGGAAGGGCGGCCGGTGCATTGGCCGCCGGTTCCTGGAGGGCGCTTGATTCGGCCGCAATTGCGGTGGGGGACTGCACGGTTTCGTCGGCCTGCGCCGCAGCGGGCGACAACAGTAGGCCCGAAACGACGGCGGTGGAGAGGAGCGCTCCGGAGACGCGAGAGGTCATGGTTTTCCTGTTCTATACGCAAAGACAGCGGCTGGGACTGCGACCCTTGAAAGGTGGAAGAAAAGGCCCCGGCCGATCGCGTGCTCTTGAAGTGAACGCGTGACAAAGATCAACCTAGCGTACTTATTACCCGGCACAAAGCAGACGCAAAGAATGACTTGAGCCGCCGGTCTGTTTCAGTCAAGGACGCAGCCCCGCACCAACGGGTGCGGGGCTGCGTCCTTGCCTTCAATGAGCGTGGTTGGGGCCGCTCTTTACGGCCAGGAATCCTCACCTTCGTGGCAGATCAGCAGTTCGCGCACCTCGCAGCCCCGCGGCTGGGAGAGCGCGAACAGGATGGCGCCGGCCACCCGCGAGGGGTCATTGAGCCGGGAGTTGTCCGCCGGGCGGTACTGCTCGGTGCGGTCATCGAAGAAGTGGGTGTCCATGCCGCCGGGGATGATCGTGGTGACCCCCAGCCGCCCGGCCGTTTCGGCGGCCAGCGCCTTGCTGAACCCGAGCACCCCGAACTTCGAAGCGCAGTAGGCGGTCGCATCCGAAACCCCGCGCAGCGCCAGGGTCGAGGCGATGGTCACCAGACGCCCATGGCTTTTCTCCAGGTGCGGCAGCGCGGCCCGCGCCGTGGAGACCGTGCCGAGCAGGTTGACCCCCAGCACCAGCTCCCACTGGTCCGCCGGGACCTCATCCAGTTTGCCGCAGCGGTCAATGCCGGCGGCGGTCACCACCGCGTCCAGCCCGCCGTCCGCGGCCGCCTGCTCGACGGTGTGCTCCACCGCTGAACGGTCGGTGACATCCACTTCGTAGTACTGCGCCTGGGCCTCGGCCGGCGCCTGGATGTCCAGCACCACCGGGGTGCCGCCGGCCTCGGCGACCGCCTTGGCAACGGCGGCGCCCAGCCCGGAGCTGCCGCCGGTGATCAGCACGCGTCCGGGATTGTGCTTCTGGTTGTCCTGGGACAAAACTAACTCCTTGCGGTAGTGGTTGTTCGGTATTCTTGTGCCGCTGATCCTGGTCGGGGCTAGCCGACCCGGGCCAGCGCGGCTGCCAGCGACGTGGTGGAGCGCGCCACCCGGTAGGGGACGGTCACGCTGCGCCCGCCCCAGGATTCAATCAGCGGGGTTTCCGGCAGCGTCTGCGCGTCGTAGTCCCCGCCCTTGACCCAGATATCTGGCCGGATCTGTTCCAGCACCGCGTGCGGGGTGTCCTCGTCAAAGATCACCACCGCGTCCACGCAGTCCAGGGCCAGCAGCAGCTCGGCCCGGTCGTCTCCGGCAATGATGGGTCGGGTGCTGCCCTTGAGCCGGCGCACCGACTCATCCGAGTTCAGCAGCACGATCAGGCAGTCACCCATCGCCCGGGCCTGCTGCAGGGTCCGGGTGTGCCCGGCGTGCAGCAGGTCAAAGCAGCCGCCGGTGGCGACCACGGTCCCCTCTGCACCGCGCACCTGTTCAATGACCCGCCACGGGTCCGGTTCCCCGGCCACCGTGCCCACGTCCATCGGCTGCGCCGTGGCGGCCGGCAGCTCGCCCAGCGCCGCGACCCCGCCCGAACCGAGGAACCCGGCGGCGGCATCCACTGCGGTGGCCACCGCCTCGGGCAGCTCCTGGCCCTCGGCCAGGGCCACCGCGAGCGCGGAGGCGAACCGGTCCCCGGCGCCGCAGGGGTCGTGGGCGCCGACCTGCGGGGCGGGAAGCCGCACCGGCTGCCCGTCCTGGTGCTGCAGCAGGGCGCCGTGCTCACCCAGGGTGACCACGACCGGGCACCCCCACTCGGTGTGCAGCGCAGCGGCCGCTGCGGACGGTTCCTGGGCCGGTTCGGTGCCCAGGGCGCCGGCGAACTTCAGGGCCTCCGAGTGGTTCGGGGTGATCGCGCTGCAGCCGGGCACCGGCCGGGCCCCGGCCGGGTGCGGGTCCCAGACCACCGGGTGGGTTTCGGCCTTGGCCTGCAGGGCCGCGCGGATGCGCGGGTTCTCCACCACCCGGCGCCCGTAGTCGGCCACCACCACGGCGTCCGCCCCGGCGATGGCCCCGAGCATGGTGCTGGTGGCCTGCGGCACCGGCGGCAGGGCGCAGCCCTCGTCAAAGCGCACCACGCCCTGGCCGTTGGCGCGCACCCGGCTCTTGACCGGGGTCGGTGCCCCCGAGGGCCCGCAGGCCAGTTCCAGGCCCGCCAGCGCCCCGCGCAGCCGGTGCGCGGCGGCGTCATCCCCGAGCACGGAGACCAGCACCACCTGGTGCCCGTCCCCGGCCAGCATCCTGGCCACCAGTCCGGCGCCGCCGGCCCGGTAGCTGTCATCCTGCACATCGACCACCGGCACCGGGGCGTCGGGGCTGAGCCGGGTGGCCTGCCCGGACAGGTCGCGGTCCAGCAGCAGGTCACCGACGACGGCGATACGCATCACTGCCACGCTCCCTTCGAGGCCTCACGCTCATGCGCGGCGATGGCCGCGTCGAAGACCCGGCAGATCGCATGGATGGCCACCAGGTGGCATTCCTGCACGCTGGCCGAGGGGCCCTGGATTTCCACGCTCTCATCGCACAGGTCGGAGAGCCGGGTTGGGCCCTGGCCGACCAGTGCCCAGGTGGCCAGGCCCGCCTGGCGGGCGGCCTGGGCGGCCTGCAGCAGGTTGGGGCTGCGTCCGCTGGTGCTCAGCAGCAGCAGCACGTCCCCTTCCCGGCCGTGGGCCCGCACCTGGCGGGCGAAGGACTGATCGTAGCCGTAGTCGTTGGAGATTGCCGAGAACGCGGAGGTCTCGGCGTGCAGCGAGATCGCCGAGTAGGCCCCGCGCTCCCCGTCGAAGCGGCCCACCAGTTCGGCGGTCAGGTGCTGGGCCTCGGCGGCCGAACCGCCGTTGCCGGCGACCAGCAGCCGCTGCCCGGCCGCCAGCTTCTGGGCCAGCACGGTGCCCCAGCGGGCCAGGGTGTCAGCCGAGCCGCGCAGTGAGCTGACCGCCGGGGCCAGCGCGTCCAGGTGGCCGGTGACCAGCCGCGCCGCCTGCGGGGCGCGCACCGTGTCCAGGTTGATTGCCGCATTGACTGCCTGTTCCATTACTGTGCCCTTCCCATCATCCGTTCTTCGCGTGCCGCCGAGGGGCGGGAGACCAGCTGGCCGTACACCCGTTCGGTGTCGGTGGCGATGCGCTGCCAGCTGTAGCGGGTGACCGCCCGTTCCCGGCCGGCCGCGCCCATCCGGGCCGCGAACTGCTCGTCGTTCAGCAGCCGCTGCAGTGCCTGGGCCAGGGCGGTCTCATCCCGCGGCGGGATGTGCAGCCCGGTGACCGAATCCACCACGGTGTCCACCAGCCCGCCCACGGTGCTGGCGATCACCGGCACCCCGCAGGCCATCGCTTCCAGCGGCACGATGCCGAAGGGCTCGTACCAGGGGTCGCAGACCACGGCGTTGCAGCTGCGGATCAGCTGCGGCATCTGCTCGCGCGGCAGCTGGCCGCGGAAGATCACCTGATCACCCACGCCCAGCTCGTTGGCCAGGTCCCGCAGCCGGGCGGCCTCCGGGTCGGATTCCAGGGATCCGGCGCCGCCGGCCCCGCCGATGATCACCAGTTCAATGTCGGTGATGCCCAGCTTGGCCAGTTCGGCCAGGGAGGCAATGACGGTGGCCACGCCCTTGCGCGGCACCAGCCGGCCAATGCTGGCGATCCGGTAGCGCCGGCCGCGGGCCTCGGCCGGGCCCTGGGCGGTGAACAGGTCGGTGTCCACCCCGCACGGCACGATCGAGATGCGCTGGCCCTCGGCGCCCATGGCGCGCAGCTCGAACACCTCATCGGAGCAGGTGGCCACGATGCAGTCCACATCCTGGGCCACGGCCGGCTCCATCCAGGAGCGTTCCTCCGGGCTGGTGTCCGCCGCCCCCTGGTGGCGGCGCTTGACGGTGCCCAGCGCGTGGAAGGTCTGGGCCACCGCCACCGGCGCCTCGGCCAGGCGGGCGGCCTGCAGTGCGGCCAGCCCGGACATCCAGAAGTGCCCGTGCACCACCGCCGGGGGGGTGGTGCCCCAGTCGGCGGCCACCGCGCGGGCCAGTTCCCCCATGTAGGGCAGGATCAGGTCCTTGGAGATCGGCTCGGGCGGCCCGGCATCCACGTGCACCACCTCGAAGCCCTGGCACACCTGTACCCGTTCGGGCAGCTGCGGATCATCGCGGCGGGTGTACACGCTCACCTGGTGCCCGCGTTCGGCCAGCGCCGTGGACAGCGCCGCAACATGCACGTTCTGCCCTCCGGCGTCCACGCCGCCGATGGCGGCCAGGGGGCTGGCATGCTCGGAAATCATTGCGATTTTCATGGGGTTGATCCTTCCGTCAATTCTTCGGCAAGCTGCGTGGAACGCACATCGCCCACCTCGGCCAGCACGGTGTCCCAGCGGGTCAGGAAGCGCTGCAGCCCGTAGTGCTTCAGCGCGAATTCGCGCGCCGCCCGGCCGCGGGCCACCGCCTCCTGCGGGTCGTTGAGCAGCACCCGCGCGGTGCGCTGCAGTTCGGCGACGTCGCTGCTGACCATTCCGCCCTCGGGCGGTACCGCCCGGAACGCCTCGGTGGCCCCCAGCGCCAGCACCGGCATGCCCAGGTGCATCGCCTCCAGCAGCGCCAGACCCAGCGAGGTCCAGCGGAAGGGGTGCAGGTAGGCGCGGGCCTGGCCGAGCATCCCGTGCAGCTGGGCCGGGTTCACGTCCCCGCGGATGATCAGCTGCCCCTCGGGCAGCTGCAGGGCCTCGGGCAGCTTCTTGGTGCCGATCCCGTACACCTCCAGCGGGGCGATCTGCGCGAAGCCGGGCAGCAGGTCGGTGCCGGTGACCCGCCAGCGGCGCACCGGTTCGTTGATCGCCACCCCCAGGGTCGGGTTCGTGCCGGTGTACTGGTAGCCCGGGTCCACGATGCCGTGTTCAATGACCAGGGTGCGGGCCCGCCCGCAGTCCCAGAACAGCCGGTTGAAGTGGGTGACGTGCACGATCGGGATGTCGCTGCGCTCGGCCAGCGGGTGCACCGAGTTCGGCACGTTCCCGCTCTTGGGGGTGTTGTGCTCCAGGAAGACCGCCGGCAGCTCGCTGCCCGGCGCCCGGCCGGTGAGCCGGTGCACCTCGGCCAGCTCCTCGGGCCGCTGCAGCACCACCACGTCAATGTTTTCCTCGGCCAGCTGCTCCTGGCTGACTTCCCTTACCGAGGCCGGCCAGTCCCGGCCCCCGGTGCCCAGCCCCCAGGCGTCACGCTGCGCGTTGACCGGGACCAGGTATTCATGCGGTCCGTGCACGAAGGAGTCCATCCATCCGCCGTGCACATGCCAGATCAGGATTTTCACGATCTCTTCCTTTCGTTCTCAACGACCTCGTTGCTGCGGCGCAGCTGGCGGCGGGTGGTGAAGGACGCGACGCCGGAACCCAGCCGCTGCACCGCGGCGAACACCTCTTCGGGGGTGACCTGTGTCAGGCAGGGGTGGCCAGGGACCGGACATTCGCGGGCCCGGCTCAAGGCGCAAGGCGCCTGCTGGTCCCCGAGCAGCTCCACCGCCACCTTGTACGGCGCCCAGCGGATCGACGGGACCACCGGGGAGAACAGGCTGGCCACCGGGGTGCCCACGGCCGCGGCCAGATGCGCGGGCCCGGTGTTGCCGGTGACCACCACCTCGGCCCCGGCCAGCACGCCGCCCAGGGTGTGGAAGTCGGTGGCCCCGCCCAAGTCCAGTCCGGCGGTGCCGGCCACGGTGGCGGTCAACTGGCGTTCGGAGGGGCCGCCGGTGACCACCGGCAGCCAGCCGGCCGCGTCCAGCAACTCCACCAGCGCCGCGTGGTGCAGGGCCGGCCAGGTGCGCGCCGGCACGGCGGCGCCCGGGTGGATGACCACATAGGGTTTGGTTCCGGTCAGGTGCCGGGTATCGGGGATGTCCCGCACCGCCAGCGCCCCGTCATCCCCGGCAGGCAGCCGGTAGCCGGCGGCCTCGGCGATCCCCAGGGCGCGCAAAGCCTCGGGCTGGTCCTCGGCAAAGTCCTCGCCGGGGCGCAACCGCACATCCAGCAGCGAGCCGGGATAGTCGACCGAGGCCCCGGTGATGCGCGGCACCCCGGCCAGGCGCAGCAGCAGCGCGAGCGGCAGCGGGGACTGGTGGAAGGAGGTGAGGATGAGCGCCTCGTCGAATTGCCGTTCGGCCAGGAAGTCACGCAACGGCTGCAGGTGCTCATCGGTGGCCGCCGGTGCCGGGGCGGTGATCCAGGGACTGTTGAAGGTGAAGACCTCATCCACTCCCGGCAGGGAGCGGGCCGCGGCCTGGCCCTGCGGGCCGCACAGGTAGCTGACCCGGGTGTCGGCGGCGGCGACGGCGCGCACCGCAGGTCCGCTGAGCAGCACGTCCCCGGCCGAGTCCAGCCGGGCCACCAGTAGCCGCCTCATGCCCGGCCTCCCGCGCCCTGGTCGGCCGGGGCCGGGATCCCGCCCAGCAGCCGCATGGCCTCGGCGAGGCTGCCGGCCACCAGGTCGGCATCGCGTACCTCCTCGGGCCGGGTGACTGCGGTGGGCACCAGCACCCCGCGTGCCCCGGCGGCCTTGGCTGCCGCGACGTCCGCGCCGATGTCCCCGACCACGGCCACCTCCCAGGGCTCCAGCCCCAGTTCCTCGCACGCCCGGTGCACCATCCCGGGGGCGGGCTTGCGGCACCGGCAGCGGTCCTCGGGGCCGTGCGGGCAGAACTGGAACGTGTCAAAGGGGCCGAGCAGTTCACTGACCCGGGCGTTGACCGCGGCCACCTGCTCTGCGCTGATCAGCCCGCGTGCGATGCCCGACTGGTTGCTGATGACCCCGCAGCGCACCCCGGACGCGCGCAGCGCCTGCAGCACCTGCCCGGCGCCGGGCACCGGCCGCACCAGATCGGGGTCGCCGTTGTACGGCACGTCCACTACCAGCGTGTCATCGCGGTCGAAGAGCACCGCCCGGGGAAAAACTGTTTCATTGCCCATACGACCTGAGGTACCCGTCACACCGGGGGATAATCAGCCGAGAAGAACTTCTTTGGGTTCTCCCAGCTTCTGTGAATTTTTAGGAAATGTGTGCTTCCCTTGGGATTTGCCTGAAACCGTATGGCACAAACCGGTGCCGGTCAGCGACGGATCGCCGGGAAATGCCGCACGGATTGGGCTGTACTCAAGCGTCGCGAAAGGAGCATCTGGTGGGTGAGAAGAAGGATGAAGTGCTGGTGTTGCGGGCACTGAAGCTGGGCGACCTGCTGGTCGCGGTCCCGGCCCTGCGGGCGCTGCGCCGCGCCTTCCCCGAACACCGGATCACCTACGCCGCCCAGTCCTGGCTGCGCCCCATCGTGGACCTGGTGGGCGGCATCGAGCTGCTGGACACCCACGGCCTGGACGTGCCCATCGACCGGTCGCCGGGCAGCGTGGATGTGGCGGTGAACCTGCACGGCAACGGCCTGGAGAGCCGTTCGCGCATCGCCGCCCTGGAGGCCAACCGGGTGATAGGTCACCGGGCCGACGGCCAGCAGGGCCCGGAATGGGACCCGGATGCCCACGAACGGGTGCGCTGGAGCCAGCTGGTGCAGTGGCATGGCATCCCATCCGACCCGGCCGACTACTTGCTGCTGCGCCCCGCCGCGCCCAGCCCGGCCCCCGGGGCCGTGGTCATCCACCCGGGCGCCGCCTACGGCAGCCGGCACTGGCCGGTGGAGCGCTTCGCTGAGGTCGCCGGCACCCTGCACGAGGCCGGGCACCAGGTGGTGTTCACCGGCAGCTCCTCCGAACGTCCGCGCGCGTTGGCCGTGGCGGAGGCCTGCGGGCTGGGGGAACAGGCGGTGCTGGCCGGCACGCTGGGGCTGGACGAGTTTGCCGCCCTGGTGGCCGAGGCTGCCTGCGTGGTCTCGGCCGACACCGGGGCTGCCCACCTGGCCTCCGCCTACCAGGTGCCCTCCGTGGTGCTCTTTGGCCCGGCCCCGGTCTCCTCCTGGGGCCCGCCCCCGGGCCCGCACGTGGTGCTCACCGATGAGAGCCTGCGCCGCGGGGAAACCTTCGCCACAGACCCCGACCCGGCCCTGCTGGCGGTGCAGAGCGAAGATGTCATCCAGGCGCTGCGGGGACTGGGGATCCTGCAGGACGCCGGGCGCGCGCAGATACTGCCGGGCAGCTAAGCGTCGTCCGGGGCCCGGGACCTAGCGCTGCTCCGGTTCCTGGCCCATATTCCGCTCGGCCGCTTCCTCGCTGCGCAGGAAAAACGCGCCCAGCGACCCGGCCAGGGTGGCGAACACCGCGACCGAATACACGGCCAGCACCACCTGCAGGATCCGGGAGAAGGGGTCATCGGCGCTGATGCCCGAACCAGTGATGGTGGCCATGGCGGTCTCAAACAATGCCGTGGAGTACCGGGTATGGGAGCCCATTGCGTAGAGCAGCTGGCTGGCGGCCAGGATGACAATCGCGGTGAACGCGGCCAGCCAGGCGATCCGGCTGCTCAGCAGCCTTCCGGCCGACCTGGAGCCGCGCACCCCGGCGGATACGATCCCGCCCAGCCGGGCCACCCGCAGGGTGCGCACCGCCTGCAGGGCCCTGACAAAACGCAGGAACGGCACCAGCAGGAACAACACCTGCCACCAGTTGTGCCGCCAGAACGTTGCCTGGAAGCGGGCGATATAGGCGCGCAACAGGAACTCCAGGACGAATACGACCCAGCAGATCCAGCCGGTAACGGCCAGTGCCTGGGCCCAGAGCGGTTCGGTGACCACCAGCTGCCCGAGCACCACAAAGAGGAAGAACACCCCCAACAAGCCCATGGGCCTATCCAGCCGGTCGGCCAGGTGCTCGGCGGCCCGGATCCGGGCTGCGCCCCGGTCCGGGAGGGCCGGATGCAATTCCCGGCGGTGCTCACGTGGTGCCACGGTGGTGCGGCGCCGCCCTTAGGCGACCCGGGGCCGGTGCAGGCGTGCCCGGGTGCCGCGCTCGCCGGCGGTGTGCGGAAATTGGGCAAGGATGTGGCGCTGCAGCTTTTGCAGGATCCGGGCCAGCGCCCGGGAGACCTGCACCTGGCTCATCCGCATCCGTTCACCGATGCGCTGCTGGCTTTCGTCCTCGAAATAGCGCAGGCGCAGCATCAGCTTCTCATCGGGGTCCAGCTGACGCAGGGCCCCGGAAAGCATCAGTGAATCATCCAGTGCCGCGAACTCGTCATTGCAGGCATCGGGCAGCTGTTCTTCCAAGGTGCGCCCGTTGTGCACCACATCCAGCGAATCCGGGTGGCGGCCCGATTGGGACACCACCGCCTCGGCGACCCGGGGGATCGGCTGCCCCAGGTGAGCCGCCAGTTCATCCAGACGCGGCTCACGGCCCAGCACCTGGCACAACAGCGGATGTTCACGCCGGATTTCTATCTGCAGCTCCTGGACTTCGCGCGGCGGCTGGATCACCCAGGAGTGGTCGCGCAGGTAGCGTTTGAGCTCCCCGGTGATGGTGGGACGGGCGAAGGCCACGAAATTGGAGTTCAGGCGCGGGTCGAAGCGGCGGGCCGCCTTGACCAGGGCCAGTCGGGCCACCTGGATCAGGTCCTCCAGGTCCGGGCCGTGCTGGCCCATCTGCCGGGCAATGCCGTCGGCGAGCGGCAGGTATTCGTGCACCGCCTGCTCCTCGGTCGCGGTGCGCAGCGCGCCCTTGGGGGCGGTGGCGGTGCCCACCTCTGCGCTCCGGTGCTGTGTCACTGGCTTCCTTCCCTTCCTGCTGCTGGCGCCTGCTGTTGCGGCCGAACCGTACCGATTACTGGTCTCGGTCCCCGATGGCCGATGGATTTTTCGGGATGCTCCGCGGCTTCCGTTTCATCCCGCCAACACGCTAGCCCCCTGCGCCAATCGGCGGGGAGCGCTTTAGGAGAGTTCTAAGGTCGCCGTCCTGCGGGGAGCGCAACGCGGGCCGGCGCGGTGCCGGGGCGGGCGGGGAGGGACACTGCTGCTTCCCCGCAAACAAGCGCTTCGACGCTGGAAGAGAGTGCGGTTTTGAAGAGCTAGCGCATTTGCGCCGTTTTGCCAAGGGCGCCCGGCCGGTTCTGTATCGGGTCCGTGGCCAGGCGAGCGGCAACAGCGGTCAAAGGCACAGCCATGCCCTGTCCCCAAGGGGAACAGGGCATGGCTGTGTGGGCAGTGTGTACGTCCCCTCAGTCCGGCCCATCGCCGGCGGCGGAACCTGACCGCTAGGGGGCTTAGTCGTCGCCGGAAACCAGCTTTCCGCTGATGGCATCGACCTTGATCTCGCGGTCCTCGTTCGCGCCGTCCGGGGTGATGTCGAATTCGTAGCGCGGCCCGGCGGACCTGCCTTCCAGCTTCCACTTGTTCACCGCCCCGGCCTGTTCCTGCTGTGCGGTCTTCATCGCATCGTCCAGGGAGACGACCTTGTCCAGGTCCAGGCGCTTCTTGTCCTTCTCGGTGCCGCGCTCATCATCATCCAGATCATCGGTTTCCTCATTGATCACTTCCCCGGAGTTCGCATCAATGTGGGTCTCGTACTTCTGGGTGTCGTTGATGACCTCGACCTTGTAGGCATACCGTCCGGCGTCATTGGCCTCCAGCTCAATCTTCGAGACCTCGCCGGA
Organism: Glutamicibacter sp. St.4D3; assembly: GCF_059728615.1. NCBI lineage: Bacteria > Bacillati > Actinomycetota > Actinomycetes > Micrococcales > Micrococcaceae > Glutamicibacter > Glutamicibacter sp. St.4D3. Next base: position 2,978,679 of record NZ_AP039380.1, on the reverse strand, counting down.
GAACTTCTTCTTCGCGCTGTCCACCGCATCCTGCCAGGACGTGTCGAAACTGGTTTGGGACAGGTCGCTCTTCTGCGAGCCCGGACTCTGCGATTCCGGGCTCTGCGTGGCCGAACCGGTCGGGGAGGCGGAGGACTGCGAGGCATCTTCGGTGGGGGACGCGCTGGTGCTGGGTGCCGCCGCCTGGCTGCTGGTGGCCGTCGTTGGTTCGGGACTGTCACCGGTGTTGCCGGAACATCCGGAGGCCAGCAAGGCAGTGGCGAACGCGAACGTGAGCACTGTCGTGGTCTTCTTCATGGCACTGGTTTTCATGATTCGCTCCCTAATTCCCTGGGAAGGCCCAACATTAAAAATGCGGGACTTCATGTCTCGGATCGGTTCATTGCCGGGTCGCCGCGGGAAGCCCGCCGCCGGGTCATCCCCCGGCCGGTTCACCGGCCTGGTCGCGCGGTGCCGCCTTTAGCGAGCACCCAAGGCCATGTTTTCCACTGGTTCCCCGACAGGTCAAGCACCGGCGGGACTCTGGCAGTCAGCGTCCACCTGGCGTTCATCCGCTGGCCGTGCCGGTGCCATGCGTCCGGGTGTGCACCGGTACGACGAAGCGAGGTAACGACACAATATGGCGTGGCTCACAGTGGACTGCTACCCTCGGATCATGGCTACGGCGGGCCCCGGATCAGGGGCTATCTACCGGGCATGCTGTTGAACCTACCGAGTTGGTGGGCTGAGTTGCTGTCCGTATCCGGCGGCATGCCGGCCTGCCGTGCGAGCCGCGAGGAGCCCCAGATGAGTGCGACCATTGCCGACCAGAAGTACCTGTCAATGGCCATTGACATCGCCAGTAACAATGTCAAAAACAGCGGCGGCCCCTTTGGCGCGCTGATCCTGGCGCCCGACGGGCGCACCTTTGAAGGCGTCAACCGGGTCACCGCGAACAACGACCCCACCGCCCATGCCGAAGTGGTCGCCATCCGCGCCGCGGCCGAGCAAATGGGCACCTTCACCCTGGCTGGCTGCATCCTCTACACCAGTTGCGAGCCCTGCCCGATGTGCCTGGCCTCCGCGCTCTGGGCCCGCGTCGACCGGGTCGTATTCGCCGCGGACCGCCATGACGCCGAACGCTCCGGCTTCGATGACGCGGTGTTCTATGACTACTTTGGCCCCGATTCGGATCGCTCCCTGATGCCGGTGGAACGCCAGCTGTTCGAGGCCGAAGAGCACCTGCAGCCGTTCGAGATCTGGGATGGCCTGGAAGTACGCACGGAATACTAAGCCGTCGCTGCCGGCAGGCCGCTGGCGTCACGAACGTCCTCCGGAAGCAGCGAACCATGGTGCACCAAAGCCTGCTGTGATATGCTTCACAACAATCGTTTGAAATCGATTTCTCGCGATCCGAAATTTCTTGGAGGACCGTCATGGGTGGATCCGTTGTCTGGGCGAAGGGACAGATTGCCCACGGAGCTTAACGGCGCCAGCGCGCCGCCAGCCAGTTTTCCGTTGAGTCATTGAACTCCGGCCACCCAACTGGTGCCCAGGCCGCTGCCTGCCCCTTCGCCGAACGCGTTGCCCCGGCGAAGATGACCACCAGCTCACTTTCACCCACTGTGCTTCCCTCTCTGGGGAAGTAGGAGGCAAGCGGCATGACCGCCGAGATCACTGAACAAACCCGGTGCCAGGTCACCGTTAATGGAACCGCCCGCGAATTCACCGGCCCACCGCACACCAACGCGCTGAACTTCCTGCGCGGCGAGGGGCTGACCGGAGCCAAGGAAGGCTGCGCCGAAGGCGAATGCGGCGCCTGCGCCATCCTGGTCGCCCGCCCCGACGGGCAGGGCACCCGCTGGACCGCACTGAACTCCTGCCTGCTGCCGGCCGCGGCGCTGGACGGACAGGAAGTGCTCACCGCGGAAGGCCTGGGTGGACCGGGCGACCTGCACCCGGTCCAGGAACAGCTGGCCGAACGCGGCGGCTCCCAGTGCGGCTACTGCACGCCCGGATTCGTATGCAGCATGGCCGCCGAATACTACCGCCCCGAACGCGCCGAACCGTCCCGGAACGCCGAACACGACGGCCAGCTGGCCGAGCACGAATGCGGACCCAACGGGTTTGACCTGCATGCCCTGTCCGGCAACCTGTGCCGCTGCACCGGCTACCGTCCGATCCGGGACGCCGCCTACGCGCTGGGGCAGCCGGAGGCCGGGGACGAACTGGCCCTGCGCCGTCAGCAGGCCGCACCGGCACCGGCCGTCACCGACCTTTATAGGGCCGACACCCCCACCGGTGAACCCGGACGCTATCGCCGGCCGGCCAGCCTGGAGCAGGCGCTGCAGATCCTGGCCGAGGAACCCGACGTGCTGCCCATTGCCGGTGGCACCGACTGGGGTGTGGAGGTCAACCTGAAGGGAGCCCGGGCCCGCTCGCTGCTGGCCATCGACCGGCTGGCCGAACTGCGCCAGATCCAGGTGCGCCAGGACCGAATCGTGATCGGCGCGGCCTGCACGCTGAGCGAACTGGAACGCGGGCTGGCCGGGCGCGTCCCGCTGCTGGGCCAGCTGTTCGGGCAGTTCGCCTCCAGGCTGATCCGCAACGGGGCCACCATCGGCGGCAACCTGGGCACCGGCTCACCCATCGGGGACACCCCGCCGGCGCTGCTGGCCCTGGAGGCCGAACTGGTGCTCAGCTCCACCGCCGGGCAGCGGATGGTGCCGCTGTCCCAGTACTTCACCGGGTACCGGCAAACGGTCAAGGCCCCCGAGGAACTGATCACCGCCATCAGCATCCCGTCGCCGCTGGCGCCGCTGACCTCCTTCCAGAAGATCGCCAAGCGCCGCTTCGACGACATCTCCAGCGTCGCCATCGGCTATGCCGTGGACGTCCAGGACGGGGTCATCACCAAGGCCCGCATCGGGCTGGGCGGGGTGGCCGCCACCCCGCTGCGCGCCACCGCCACCGAGGCCATGCTCGAAGGCCGCCCCTGGCAGCTGGAGACCCTGCACGCCGCGGCCGAGGTCATGGCTCAGGAGGGAACCCCCATGGATGATCACCGCGCCAGCTCAAACTACCGCAAGGCCATGCTCGGCTCCTCCCTGGAGCGCTTCTTTGCCCAGCAGCTTGGCCGCACCCCAGCTTCGAAGGGAGAGCACCACTCATGAGCCAGCTATCGCAGCGCCCCACCGGGGCCATTGTCGGCGAAAGCCACCCGCACGAATCCGCTCTCGCGCACGTGACCGGCACCGCCCTGTACACCGATGACCTGTGCCAGCGGATGGTCGGCGTGCTGCACGCCTACCCGGTGCAGTCCACCCACGCCCACGCCCGAATCCTGAGCCTGGACCCCACCCCGGCCCTGAAGGTCCCCGGTGTGGTCAGGGTCATCACCGCCGCGGACATCCCCGGGGTGAACGACCAGGGCACGAAGCATGACGAGCCGATGATCCCACCCGAAGAAGTCATGTTCTACGGCCAGGCGGTGGCCTGGGTTCTCGGTGAAGACCTGGAGGCCGCCAAGGCCGGGGCCGCCGCCGTTGCGGTGGACTACGAGCCGCTGCCCTCGCTGATCACGTTGTCCGAGGCGATTGCCGCCGAAAGCTTCCATGGCATCCAACCGGTGATCAACAAGGGTGAACCCGGGGCCGCGCTGGCGGAGGCGGCACACGTGTTCGAGGGGGACTTTGAGTTCTCCGGGCAGGAACACTTCTACCTGGAAACCCAGAACTCGCTGGCCTACGTGGATGAGGGCGGGCAGCTGATGATCCAGTCCTCCACCCAGCACCCCACCGAAACCCAGGACATCGTCTCGCACGTGCTGGATCTGCCGGCCCACCAGATCACCGTGCAGGTGCTGCGCATGGGCGGGGCGTTCGGCGGGAAGGAAATGCAGTCCCACGGCTATGCGGCCCTGGCCGGGCTGGGGGCGCTGCTCACCGGCCGGCCGGTGCGGGTGCGCCTGGACCGCACCCTGGACATGACCATGACCGGCAAACGCCACGGCTTCTACGCCAGCTGGAAGATCGGGTTCGACCAGGACGGCCGGATCCTGGGGCTGGATGCCACGCTGACCTCCGATGGCGGGTGGAGCCTGGACATGTCCGAACCGGTGCTCACCCGCGCGCTGTGCCACATCGACAACGCCTACTGGATCCCGAACATCCGGGTGCACGGGCGGGTGGCCAAATGCCACAAGACCTCCCAAACCGCGTTCCGCGGCTTCGGCGGGCCGCAGGGCATGCTCATCATGGAAGACATCCTGGGCCGGGTGGCACCGCAGCTGGGGATCCCGGCGCGTGAGCTGCGCCGGCGAAACTTCTACACCCAGGGGCAGGACACCCCCTACTACCAGCCGGTGCGCCACGCCGAGCGCATCGACGCCGTGTGGCAGCAGGTACTCGACGAGGCAGATATCGTCCGCCGGGAAAAGGAAATCGCCGAATTCAATGCCGGCACGGAGCACACCAAGCGTGCGCTGGCGCTGACCCCGGTCAAGTTCGGGATCTCCTTCAACCTCACCGCCTTCAACCAGGGCGGGGCCCTGGTGCTGGTCTACAAGGACGGTACCGTGCTGGTGAACCACGGCGGCACCGAGATGGGCCAGGGCCTGCACCAAAAGATCCTGCAGGTCGCCGCGACCAGCCTGGGGGTGCCGCTGTCCACGGTGCGCATCGCCGCGACCCGCACCGACAAGGTGCCCAACACCTCGGCCACCGCAGCCAGCTCCGGCAGCGACCTGAACGGCGGGGCGGTGAAGGACGCCTGTGAACAGATCCAGGCCCGGCTGGCGCAGGTCGCCGCCGTGCAGTTGGGCGTGCCGGCCCATGAGGTCCGCTTCCAGAGCGGGATCATCACCGGCCTGAGCACCAAGAAAACCCTGGAATGGGGCGAACTGGTGCGCACCGCCTACTTCCAGCGCATCCAGCTCTCAGCCGCCGGCTTCTACCGCACGGAGGGGCTGCACTGGGACCTGGGCGCGATGCGCGGGGAGCCATTCAAGTACTTCGCCTGCGGGGCCGCCGCCACCGAGGTGGAGGTCAGCCGCTTCGACGGCTCCTACACGGTGCGCCGCGTGGACATCGTGCACGACGTGGGGGACTCGCTCTCCCCGATGATCGACGTGGGACAGATTGAGGGCGGGTTCGTGCAGGGCCTGGGTTGGCTCACCCTGGAGGACCTGCGCTGGGACACCAGCGACCGGCCCACCCGGGGCCGGCTGGCCACCCAGGCGGCCAGCACCTACAAGATCCCCAGCTTCTCCGAAATGCCCGAGACCTTCAATGTGGCCCTGCTGGACAAGGCCCACGAGGAAGGGGCGGTCTACGGCTCCAAGGCGGTGGGTGAACCGCCGTTCATGCTCGCCTTCTCCGTGCGGGAGGCGCTGCGCCAGGCGGTCGCGGCCTTCGCCGCTGCCGGAACCGGGGTGCAGCTGGCCTCCCCGGCCACCCCGGAAGCCGTCTACTGGGCCATTGACGCGGTCCGCCAGCGCGCCGCATCCCCGGCGGTGAGCCTGACGCCATGACCTGGATGCAGGATCTGTCCCGGCTGCGTGAGCAGCGCACCCCGGCCGTGCTGGTGACCGTCGCAGCCGTGCGCGGTCACGCCCCGCGCGAGGCCGGGGCCAAGATGGTGGTCACCGCCGAGGCGATCTTCCAGACCATCGGCGGCGGCAACCTGGAGATGAGCATGATCACCCGGGCCCGGCAGCTGCTGGCGGAGGGAAGCAGCGAACCGCAGATGTTCACGCTGCGGCTAAACGACAAGGCCCCGGCCACCTACGGCCGGCAGTGCTGCGGAGGAGAGGTGACCATCTTGCTTGAACCCCAGGCGGTGCCCACCGCGGTGGCGATCTTCGGGGTCGGGAACGTGGGCATGGAACTGGCCCGCATCCTGGCCCGCCACGACATGGAACTGTACCTGAGCGACTCCCGGCCCGAACAGCTGGAGCAGTTGGCGGCCCTGGAACCCCCGGTGGCCCGCCTCCACGCCCAGCCGGCGCTGCTGGGGGAGGAGGTCCTGACCCGCTTGCCGGCCGGAACCCATGTTTTGATCATGACCCACGACCACGCCGAGGACTTCCACCTGTGCGATGCGGCCCTGCGCCGCACGGACCTCGGCTCGGTGGGGCTGATCGGCTCCAATGCCAAATGGCAGCGATTCCGCAAAAACCTTGCGGCCAGCGGCCATGAAGAGCGCGACATCCAAAGAATCGACTGCCCCATTGGGCTGCCGCAGGTGGCCGGGAAAACCCCGGCCACCATCGCGGTCAGTGTCGCCGCCGACCTGCTGGCCCGGCTCAGCCGGGCGGCAGCACCGACCAACGCCACAGAACCAACGTCCCACACGGACAGCCACCCAAGGGCCGAACAACCAGCGGCCTGCTGATAACCCAATAACCCGTCTTCAACGCCCGGCCTTGAGGAGCCGTGCGCTCTTTGGCGATGCCAAAAACACCGGCAACACCCCTTCTACCGTCTTCACCATTAACCGTCATCACCAACCACACCACCATCACTAGGAGGTCATAGTGGGTGCACTACAAGGCAAGGACATCAAGGGCAGACGCCCGGAAGATGAGAAGCTGCCGCTGGGCCGCAGCTTCGCCTATGGTCTGCAGCATGTGCTGACCATGTACGGCGGGATCATCGCCCCGCCGCTGATCGTTGGCGGGGCCGCCGGCCTGAGCAGCGCCGAAATCGGTGTGCTGGTGGCCAGCTGCCTGTTCATCGGCGGGCTGGCCACCATCCTGCAGACCATTGGCATCCCGTTCTTCGGGGCCCAGCTGCCTCTGGTGCAGGGGGTCTCCTTCGCCTCGGTCGCCACCCTGGTGGCCATCGTCAACGGCGGTGGGGGCATGCCTGCGGTCTTCGGCGCGGTGTTGGTCGCCTCGCTCATCGGGTTCATCATCGCCCCGTTCTTCGCCCGGATCATCCGGTTCTTCCCGCCGGTGGTCACCGGCGTGGTGATCACCATGATCGGGCTGTCGCTGACCCCGGTGGCGGCGAACTGGGCCATGGGCGGGGACGCGAGTGCGCCGGAATACGGCAGCCTGGCCAACATCGGGCTGGCCGCGCTGACCCTGGCCATCGTCCTGCTGCTGTCCAAGATCGGTTCTCCGGGCATCTCCCGGCTCTCGATCCTGCTGGCCATCGTCATCGGCACCATCATCGCGGCACTGACCGGGATGGCGGACTTCTCCAAGGTCGGCGAGGGCGCGTTCTTCGCCTTCCCGCAGCCGCTGGCCTTCGGCTGGCCGGTGTTTGAAATCGGCGGGATCATCTCGATGACCATCGTGGTGCTGGTGACCCTGACCGAAACCACTGCCGACATCCTGGCGGTGGGTGAGATTGCCAAGACCAAGGTGAACTCAAAGCGCATCGCCGACGGGCTGCGCGCGGACATGGCCTCCTCGGTGCTGGCCCCGATCTTCAACACCTTCACCCAGACGGCGTTCGCGCAGAACGTGGGCCTGGTGGCCATCACCGGTGTCACCAGCCGGTTCGTGGTGGCCGCCGGCGGCGGCATCCTGGTGGTCCTGGGCCTGCTGCCGGTGCTGGGCCGGGTGGTGGCCGCGGTGCCGGCACCGGTGTTGGGTGGCGCAGGCATCGTCCTGTTCGGCACGGTGGCCGCCTCGGGCATCCGCACCCTGTCCAGCGTGAAGTATGACGGGCTGAACCTGGTGGTGGTGGCCGCCTCCATCGCGTTTGGCTGCCTGCCCATCGTCAGTCCCGGCATCTACCAGAACTTCCCGGAATGGTTCGCCACCATCTTCGACTCGGGGATCTCCTCGGCCGCACTGATGGCCGTGCTGCTGAACCTGTTGTTCAATGAGATGAAATTCGGGACCCCGGCCAAGGACGCCTCCGTGTTTGCCGCCGCCCCACCGCGCATGGTGCGGGAGGAAGAAGTGTGCGGCCTGCTGGACGGGGACTACTTCGCCTCCGGGAAGCTGGTCGACAAGGACGGGTACGAGGTACCGGTGGTCACCGAGGAGGAACTCCAGCAAATCCAGACCGGGGCGCTGCCGTTGCCGGAGCCGCGCAGGTTCCAGGCCGAGGTCGAGGAACGGTAAGCGGCGCGGGTCCGGCCCGTGAGAACGCCGAGACCCGGACCAAACCCGTGGGCCGGGCGCCTGAGAACAGGCGCCCGGCCCACGGGTCTTAACGGCTGCTGCCGGGTCTACTTCAGGTGATCCACCAGCTGGGCGGCGATCCCGTTGTAGGTCCCCGGGGTCAGCGCCTGCAGACGCTGTTCGGCCTCTGCCGAGAGCCCCAGCTCGCCCACGAATTCCTTCAGGCGGGCGGCGTCCACGCGGTGTCCGCGGGTCAGGTCCTTCAGCCGCTCGTACGGGTTGTCCATGCCCTGGACCCCGGCGATGGCCTCGGCACGCATCACCATCTGGATGGCCTCGGCCAGCACCTCCCAGTTGTGGTCCAGGTCCTCGGCCAGCACGGTCTCGGCAACATCCAGGCGATCCAGGCCCTTGGCGACATTGGAGATGGCCAGCAGCGAGTGTCCCACTCCGGTGCCGATGTTGCGCTGCGAGGAGGAATCGGTCAGGTCGCGCTGCCAGCGGCTGGTGACCAGGGTGGCCGCCAGGGTGTCGAGCACCCCGTTGGAGATCTCCAGGTTCGCCTCGGCGTTCTCGAAGCGTATCGGGTTGACCTTGTGCGGCATGGTGGAGGAGCCGGTGGCCCCGGCCACCGGGATCTGCACGAAGTAGCCGATGGAGATGTAGCTCCAGATGTCGGTGCACAGGTTGTGCAGGATCCGGTTGAAGCGGGCGATGTCCGCGTACAGTTCCGCCTGCCAGTCGTGCGACTCGATCTGGGTGGTCAGCGGGTTCCAGGTCAGGCCCAGGTGTTCGACGAAGGACTTGGACACCTGCTGCCAGTCGGCGCCGGGCACCGAGGCGTAGTGGGCGGCGTAGGTGCCGGTGGCGCCGTTGATCTTGCCCAGGAACTCGGTCTTGGCGATGCGCTGAAGCTGACGGGTCAGGCGCCAGGCCAACACGGCCAGTTCCTTGCCCAGGGTGGTCGGGGTGGCCGGCTGGCCGTGGGTGCGCGAAAGCATCGGCACCTCGCGGGACTCCTCGGCCATCTTGGTCAGCTGGGCGACCAGGTCGCGGGCCGCGGGCAGCCAGACGTTTTCGATCCCGCCCTTGATGCCCACCGCGTAGGAGAGGTTGTTGATGTCTTCGCTGGTGCAGCCAAAGTGCACCAGGGGCTTGAGCTGAGCAATGCCGATGCCCTCCAGACGGTTGGCAATGTAGTACTCCACGGCCTTCACGTCATGCACGGTCACGGCCTCGATCTCGGCCAGTTCCTTGACCGAGTCGGCGTCGAAGTCGGTGACGATCTTGCGCAGCGCGGTCTTCTGCTCATCGCTCAGCGGCGAGGTCCCGGGCAACACCGAATGATCGGTGAGGTGGATCAGCCATTCAATCTCAACATGGACCCGGTCGCGGTTCAGGGCCGCTTCGGAGAGGTAATCGACCAGCGGGGCGACCGCCGAACGGTAGCGGCCGTCGAGAGCACCAAGTGCCAACGGTTCATTTGCAAGGGAAGTGCGCGCATTCTCAGACATGCCCATATTCTTTCATCACTTGTGGCCAAGCACATCTTTTACGGCGCCCCACACCCTCCACAACCCGCGGGATGGGACCGCCCGCAACGGCGGGCAGCACCCATGCTGGGTCAGAACGGGAGGTGAGGCCCGCAGAACTTTCACACTGGAGGTGCACGGCAATGTTCAACGCAACATTGGATTCGGTGGGGGCCGCCCTGGCCGAGGCCCGGGAAGCCGCTGATTTGGCGATCCGGGAATTAACGACAATCCATGCCCTGACATGGCACACCGAGACCGGGCAGGCTTTCATCCGGCGCAGCGGCGAGCTTGCGGCGGAGATCAACCGGCTTTGCGGACACATTACCCAAACCCAGGACGAGCTCCATGCGGCCCGCCGCGAACTTGATGAACTGGAGACCCGGATCCTGCGGCTGCAGCTGGCGGCGTAGCCATGGGCTATGAGATCAATTACAGCGAAAAGGATTACGCGGCCGCCGCACACGGCTGTGCCCGCGCCGCCGAGGCGCTGCACCGGGTGCAGCAGCTGCTGGCCTCCACCCGGGGCAGGATCCTGCTCAGCGCCGCCGAGGCCAGGCTCACTGCGGCCCAGGCCGGACTGGCCCCACCGCTGGTGCATCTGACCCAGCTGGCCGAGCTGGTGCAGCAGGGCACGGTTGCCGCCAACGACGCCCAGGGCAATGCCGGGGAATTGGGGACAAGGGTGAGGCAGGCGATGGACAACGCCCGGGCCGCGGAGCACCGGGTTGTCACCCTGCTGGCGCTGCTGAGTTCACCGCGCACCATCACCGAATTCGTCGGCGAGTGGTGGAGCACCCGGGGCAGCCCGCCGCGGGACAGCACCGAGCGGATGCTGGAACTGCTCGGAGCGCTGCTGCGGGCCCCGCTTGACCCGTTCAATCAACCCGACCCGCACCAGCGCCAAGTGGACGAGTTCCTGGAAGACCTCACCCGCGTCTTGGATGGGAATCAGCAGCTGCCAGTGCAGCCCATCCGGATCCGGCACAGCGAAGCATTGCCTCCCCTGGAATTGGACGGGGGCCTGGAGGGCTACTACCGGCTGCAGGCCGAGGTGCTGCGCCAGGAGTCACGGATCCTCGTCGGCAAGACCTTGCAGGATGGTGAGGAGACCTTCGTGGTGATCCTTCCGGGCACCCACGGCGAGCTTGGGGAGCAGAACCCTTTTGACGCCCGGGGAATCCTGGATTCGCTGGGCCAGGATTCCGGGAACTATATTCCTCCGGTCCTGCAGGCGCTGCGGCAAAGCGGTGCACGGGAGGGCAGCCGGATCATCTTCAGCGGCCACTCCCAGGGCGGGGTGCACGCGGTGAACCTTGCCAAGAACCCGCTGATTGGCCAGAAGTTCAAAGTCCAAGCGGTGCTCACCCTCGGAGCGCCAATCGGCAACGTGCAGTTGCCGCAGCAGATTATGGCCCTGCACGTGGAGGACGCCTCCGACCCGGTCCCCGGGCTGGACGGGCGCGCCAACCGGCGCCGGCCCCGGCAGCTGACGGTGACCTTTCGTGGGCCGGAGAACCCCGGGGCGTTGCCCAAGGGCACCTTCGGGCCCGGGCATACACTGCAAAACTACGGGAATCATTTGCGGCAGCTACAGCGGCAACCGGCCCGGGATCTATCCCCGGTGCTGCGCGGATTGCGCTTTGAACCGGGCCCGATGCAGCTGCGCGGGTTCACCTTGCGACGCATCCCACCGGAACGTCCCAAGACGCCCACTGGTAGGGACGAGAATTACCGCAAACTCGGGCAGATCGCCCCACCGCATTAGGGCCGCTGGCTACCGTTCAATCAGGGCGAAACGCCCCAGGATCGCCGAGACGATGGAGACGATGATCGTGCCCCAAATCGCGTCCCACCAGAAGGCGTTGACGCTGAGCCCCACTGGTAGGAACTGGGTCAGCCAGGCGGTGAGCATTAACATGCCGGCGTTGATGATGATCGTGAAGATCCCCAGCGTCAAGCAGGTCAGCGGCAGCGACAGGAAGGCGATCACCGGGCGGATCAGCGCATTAACCAGCCCGAAGACCAGCGCGACAACCAGGTAGGCGATGACCCGCGAGAACGTGGTGTCCTCGGCGGGAATGACGTTGATGCCCGGAACCACCCAGACGGCGGCGGCCAAGGCCAAGGCGTTGACGATGACTCGTAGCAGGAAGCTCATGGCACTAGCTTTTCACATTCACCGGGGTATGAGCTGGAAAAACACCATGCCCGCTGGGGCTGCGCACCGATAAGCTGGCTTCATGAGTGAGAACCCCGTAACCCATGATCCGGTGCAGCCCCGTCCCGTGGTTGCCCGGTTGCCGAAATATGCCGCAGGGAAGCCGCCGGTGCAGGTGCCGGGGCTGACCCCCTACAAGTTGGCCTCAAACGAGAACCCCTTCGGGCCCTTGGAGGAGGTTCGCCAAGCCATTGCCGCCGAGGCCTTCATCAACCGCTACCCGGACACCGCCTCCACCGAGCTGTGCTCCCAGCTGGCCCCGATGCTGGGCGTGCCGGCCGAGGACATCGTCACCGGCGCCGGATCGCTCGGTGCCCTGACCCAGATCCTGGCCACCTTCGCCGGCGCCAACGAGGACGGAATCCAAGATGAGGTGATCTTCGCCTGGCGTTCCTTTGAGGCCTACCCCATCGTGGTGCAGACCGCCGGAGCACTTCCGGTCCCGGTGCCGCTGCTGGAGGACGGCCGCCACGATCTGCAGGCCATGGCCGAGGCCATCAACGAGAACACCTCGGTGATCCTGCTGTGCACCCCGAATAACCCGACTGGTCCGATCCTGACGCAGCGGGAAGTCGATGACTTCATTGCCCGGGTTCCGAAGAATGTGCTGATTGTCCTGGACGAGGCCTACACCGAGTTCGTGCGCGACTCGCAGGCGGTGGACGGGGTGAAGACCTACCAGCAGCACCGCAACGTAGTGGTGCTGCGCACCTTCTCCAAGGCCCATGGCCTGGCGAACCTGCGCGTCGGCTACTCGATCTCGCAACCCGAAATCACCAACTACATCCGTCTGGTCGCTACCCCGTTTGCGGTTTCCAGCGTGGCCCAGCAGGCGGCGATTGCCTCGCTGAAGCGCCTGGACCAGGTGATGGCCCGGGTGGACTCGCTGGTGGAGGAACGCGAACGGGTTGTGGCCGGGCTCAAGGAGCTGGACTGGAAGATCCCGGTGACCGAGGCGAACTTCGTCTGGCTGCCGCTGGGGGAGCAGACGATGCAGTTCGTGGCGCTGGCCGAGGAACGCGCGCTCTCGGTGCGCGGCTTCGCCGGTGAAGGGGTGCGGGTTTCGATTGGCGAGGTCGAGGCCAACGACCGCTTCCTGGAACTATGCCGGGAGAATGCGGGATTGCTAACCCCGTAGAACCGCGCCAAATCTCGCAATTGGCACGGCGGTGCCGCTAGGCTTGATCCCAGGACAAGCCGTATATGTCTCATGCGGAATGTATTCCGCATGAGGCATATTTGATTGAAGGGAAACGCATGCCCTCTAGTGCAGCCGAGGCATCGGATCAGGAGTTCATCCAGTTACTGACTCCGGACGGCAAACGGCACTCCCATGAGTTCTACGATGCCTACCTGCAGGATGTGGACGAGCAAATGCTGCGGGACTTCTACCGCGACATGGCCCTCACCCGCCGCTTCGATGCGGAGGCCACCGCCCTGCAGCGCCAGGGGCAGCTGTGCCTCTGGGTTCCGCTGCGCGGGCAGGAGGCGGCGCAGATCGCCTCGGGCCGGGCCACCCGCCCGGGGGACTACATCTTCCCCACCTACCGCGAACACGGGGTGGCGCTGACCCGCAACGTCGACTTCTCCGAAATGCTGCGCCTCTTCCGCGGCATCTCCGGAGGGGGCTGGGATCCGCGGGAGAACAACTTCCACATGTACACCATGGTGCTCGCCGCCCAGCTGCCGCACGCCACCGGATACGGCATGGCGGTGAATCTGGAACAGCACGACTGGGATGAGCAGCGCCGCGCCACCGAGGGCGAGGCCGTGATGGCCTACTTCGGTGACGGGTCCTCCACGGAGGGTGAGACCCACGAATCCATGGTCTTCGCCGCCAGCTTCAACGCCCCGGTGGTCTTCTTCTGCCAGAACAACCAGTGGGCCATCTCCGTGCCGTTCGAGGTCCAGTCTAAGGTGCCGCTGGTGCAGCGCGCCGCCGGCTATGGGATGCCGGGCCTGCAGGTGGACGGCAACGACGTGCTGGCAGTGCTGGCCGCCACCCGCTGGGCGCTGGAGCACGCGCGCAGCGGCAAGGGCCCGGTGCTCATCGAGGCGATCACCTACCGCCTGGGCGCGCACACCACCGCCGATGATCCGACCAAGTACCGCCAGAGCGCGGAGGAGCAGTCCTGGGACCCCAAGGACCCGCTGGTCCGCCTGGAAACCTACCTGCGCGAGCAGGGGCTGGTGGATGACGAGTTCTTCGAGCAGCTGGCCCGCGACGGCGATGAGATGGCCGCCCGGGTGCGCAAGGACGCCATGGCCTTCCCGGTCCCGTCCCTGGCCGAGGTCTTCGAGCACGTCTACGCCGAGGCGCACCCGCTGGTGAAGGAAGAACTGCAATGGCACCTGGAGTACGAAGCAGGTTTCGCCGACCAGGCCGGAAACGAGGGCAAGTAACCGTGAGCACCACCATGACCCTGGCCAAGGCGATCACCGCCGGGCTGGACAAGATCCTTGAAAACGATGACCACGCCGTGTTGATCGGTGAGGACATCGGCAAACTCGGCGGCGTCTACCGCATCACCGAGGGACTGCAGGGCAAGTACGGGGCCCACCGGGTGATCGACTCGCCGCTGGGCGAGGCGGGCATCGTGGGCGCCAGCGTGGGCATGGCCCTGCGCGGGCACACCCCGCTGGCCGAAATCCAGTTCGACGGCTTCGTATTCCCGGCCTTCAGCCAGATCACCACCCAGCTGGCCAAGATGCGCACCCGCTCCGAGGGGCGGATCAACATGCCGGTGGTCATCCGCATCCCCTACGGCGGCGGCATCGGCTCCATTGAACACCACTCCGAATCCCCGGAGGCCCTGTTCGTGCACACCGCCGGGCTGCGGGTCATCACCCCCTCCAACGCGCACGACGCCTACTGGATGATCCAGCAGGCCGCCGCCTGCCAGGACCCGGTGATCTACCTGGAACCCAAGCGCCGCTACTGGCTCAAGGGCGAGGTGGACACCGAAACCCCGACCTTGGACGCCTTCAAGGCCCAGGTGGTGCGCCCCGGCGAGGACGCAACCATTGTCGCCTACGGTCCGCTGGTGCCGGTCGCGCTGGCCGCCGCCGAGGCGGCCCGGGAGGACGGGCGTTCGGTCGAGGTCATCGACCTGCGTTCACTCTCACCCATTGACTTTGACACCATCACCGAATCGGTGCAGAAGACCGGACGGCTGATCGTCACCCATGAGGCGCCGACCTTCGGCGGGCTGGGCGGGGAAATCGCCGCGCGCATCACCGAACGGGCGTTCTTGTACCTGGAGGCCCCGGTGCTGCGGGTGGGCGGGTTCCACATGCCCTACCCGATCTCAAAGGTGGAATCCCAGTACCTGCCCGACATCGACAAGCTGCTCGAAGCGCTCGACCGCTCCTTCGCATACTAGAAACGGTCCAAGGAGAAAATCATGACTACCTTCAACCTGCCCGATGTGGGCGAGGGACTGACCGAAGCCGACATTGCCGCCTGGAAGGTCGCGGTGGGGGACACCGTGGAGGTCAACCAGGTCTTCGTTGAGATCGAAACCGCCAAGTCGCTGGTGGAGCTGCCCAGCCCCTATGCCGGGGTGGTGACCGACCTGCACGCGGCCGAGGGGGAAACCCTGGCCGTGGACTCCCCGCTGATCACCATCGACGAGGAGGGGAACAAACCGGCCCCCACCGGAACTCCGGAACCGGCCGAGGCCCTGGCCACCGCCGCCCCGGTGGCCAGCGAGGAACCCGGCCCGCTGGTCGGCTCCGGCCCCACCGCGGACGCCTCGCACCGCCGCCAGCGGGTGAACCGCCCGGCGCCCAGCGAGTCGGGCAAGCGCACCGCCGCGGTGCGCGCCGAAAGCGCCCCGGCCGCCCTGGCCGACCAGATTTCGCGCCGCGCCCAGGGCCTGGGGGCGGCAGTCGCCCGGGAAGTGGACAAGCGCAAGCCGGCGGTCGCCAACTTCATGGACCGGGTGCTGGCCAAGCCGCCGGTGCGGCGCCTGGCCAAGGAACTGAACATTGACCTGCAGGACGTGGTCGGCACCGGAACCCAGGGGGAAATCACCCGGGAGGACGTCAACAGCTACAACGCCCAGCGCGCGGCCGAACGCGACGCGGCACCACTGTACTGGCAGAAGGGCGCCAGCCAGGAAACCCGCATCGAGCGCATCACCGTGCGCGGGGTGCGCAAGGCCACGGCCAAGGCCATGGTCGACTCGGCGTTCACCGCCCCGCACGTGTCCATCTTCGTGGACGTGGACGCCAGCCGGACCATGGAATACATTGCCCGGCTGAAGAAGTCCCGCGACTTCGAGGGCATCAAGGTCTCCCCGCTGCTGGTGCTGGCCCGCGCGGTGATCTGGGCGGCGGCCCGCAACCCCTCGGTCAACGCCAGCTGGGTGGAGACCGAGAACGGCGCGGAGATCCACCAGAAGCACTTCCTGAACCTGGGCATCGCCGCCGCCACCCCGCGCGGGCTGTTGGTGCCGAACATCAAGGACGCGCAGAACCTGTCCATGCGGGAGCTGGCGATCGCGCTGAACGAGCTGGCCACCACCGCCCGGGCCGGGAAGACCGCCCCGGAGGACATGCGCAACGGCACCTTGAGCATCACGAACATTGGCGTGCTGGGCATCGATACCGGCACCCCGATCATCAACCCCGGTGAGGTGGCGATCGTCGCCTTCGGCACGATCCGCCAGAAGCCGTGGGTCGTGGACGGGGAAGTGGTGCCGCGCTGGATCACCACCCTGGGCGGCTCCTTCGACCACCGCGTGGTGGACGGGGACCTCTCGGCCCGGTTCATGGCCGACGTCGCGGCCATCATGGAGGAACCGGCGCTGCTGCTGGACTGATCCGGCGCTCTCTGGAGGCCAGGCCGGCACCCGTCCACCGCTGCCGGGGGACGGGTGCCGGGCGAACCTGCCAATTGCCGCAACACCGGTGACCTGCCGGTGGGATCCTGCCACGCTGGGCAGATGACACCACCACAAGTATCACCGGGCACCGTGGTCGCCTTCACCGATGTGATGTGCGGCTGGTCCACCCTTGCCTTCCACCGTTTCTACCAGGCCCGTGAAGCGGCGGGCCTGGAAGACCAGCTGACGCTGGACCCCCAGCTGTTCCTGCTGGAGGACGTGAACCGGATGGCCCTGAACACCAAGATCATTGAAGGGGAAAAGCCGGTTGTCGGCGCGCTGGCCGAGGAACTCGGGTTCAAGCCCTGGCAGCGGGACCCCTCCGAATACCCGGTCACCAGCCTGCCGGCCAATGAGGCGGTCCACGCGGCGAAGGAACAGTCCGCCCGGGCCGCCGAACAGCTGGACATGGCGCTGCGCCTGGGGTTCTGGCGCGACAGCCGGTGCATCAGCATGCGCCACGAAATCCTGGACATTGCCAAGGACTGCGACCGGGTCGATGTGAACCGGCTGCGCGAGGCACTGGATACCGGCCGGGCCCGGGCAGCGATGATGCGCACCTACCTGGACTGCCGCGAAGACGTACAGGGAAGCCCGCACTTTTTCCTGCCCGATGGCAGCAGCAGCCACAACCCCGGCATCACGATGCGCCAGGTTGGCCAGCCCGGTGCCGGGTTCCTTGTGGTCGATGAGGACGACCCCGAGGTGTACGCCCAGCTGGTGCGCCGCGCCGTGCGGCAGTAGCCGGCCCCGACCCTGGCCCCTGGCCATGCCGCCGGGGCCGGGAGGGAGCCGGCCTAGTCTCGCTGGGGCTCCGGGTTCTGCGGGGGCCGCAGCCCCAGCACCTCGGGCAGCGGCTGGGGCTCGTGCTCCAGCACATGTTCGGCCAGGTAGCCGATCACCACCTGGTACCAGAGCTTGGCGTGCTGCGGGGAGAGGATCCAGTGGTTCTCCTGCGGGAAGTACAGGAAGCGGTGGGCGGTCGAACCGTCGGCCTGCTGCGGCAGCCCGGATAGGGAGAGCAGCTCGTACCACAGCCGCAGGCCCTCGCCGATGGGCACACGGTAGTCCTTGTCCCCATGGATCACCAGCATCGGGGTGCGGATCTGCTTCACGTACCGGCTGGGCGAGTACTTGGTGACCATTTCCGGCTGCATTTCCCGGGCCCAGTAGAACGCCGCATCGGTGGTCGGGCCGAACCCGTCCAAGTCCCACAGGCTCGCATGGGTGACGATGGCCTTGAAACGCCGGGTCTGCCCGGCGATCCAGTTGGCCATGTAGCCGCCGAAGCTGCCGCCCATCGCCGCGGTGCGGCTGGCGTCGATCTCCGGGCGCTGTTCCGCGGCGTCGGTGATTGCCATCAGATCCGTGTAGGGATGCTCGCCCCACATGCCCCAGCCGCGGGCAATGAACTCCTGCCCGTACCCGGTGGACAGCCCCGGATCCGGCAACAGCACCGCATAGCCCTGCGCCACCAGCAGCCACGGGTTCCAGCGCCAGCTCCAGCTGTTCCAGGAGGAGAGCGGCCCGCCGTGCACCCACAACAGCAGCGGCGCCGGATTTTGCGCTCCGGCCTCATGCGGCACCGCAAGCCAGGCGCGAATGCTGGTTCCGTCCGCGGCGGTGGTGTCCACCTCCTGCAGGGTGCCGGGCAGCTGCGGACGCTGCACCGGGGAATCCAGCTCCTGCAGCTGCACCTGCTCGCCCTCCTCCAGCGCCGAGATGTGCGCCAGGTCCAGCTTCACCGGTTCGGCCGGGTACTCGTAGCTGGCACGCAGCGCGTAGGCGGAACGTGAATCCGGGGAGATCGCCACGTCGCTGTAGGCGCCCTCGGTGGTCAGCCGGGTGACCTTGTCCGATTCCAGGGCCAGGTGGAACACCGGGGCGCGGCCGGTGTCATCGGCGGTGAGCAGCACCCCGGTGCCGTTGGGCAGCCAGGTGATGGAGCTGGCCCAGCGGTCCCAGCCGACGGCGACCTGGTGGGATTCGCCGCTGTCCAGGTTCATCAGCCACAGTGTGGGGTGCACCGGGCGCTGCGGGGTGGAGCGTTCGGCGCGGGTGTAGATCAGCTGGGAGGAGTCCGGGCTGATCCTGCCCATCTCGTATTCGTAGCGTTCATCCGGGCTCAGCAGCAGCTCCCGCTGCCCGGTCTCCAGGTCGATGCGCATGATGCCGGTGTGGATGCTTCCCCGGCCTTCGGGCAGGCTCCAGTCGGTGAGCAGGAACTGGCCGTTGGGGGCCACGTCCATCCCGGCCTCCAGCAGGTGCCCGCCGGCCCCGGGGGTGATGTTGTGCAGTTCAGCCGGTGTGGCGGGGTCCTGGCTGACCGACGCGGTGTAGTAGTTGGGCCGCTGGGGACCCAAATCGGTGTCCCAGTAGCGCACCGGGTAGCCGGTGTGCAGGATCGCATCAACCTTCTTGTCCTTGCGCAGCTCGCGCAGCGCCTTTTCCTCCTCGATGTCCCGGGCCCCGGGCAACGAGTGCGCGGTGATCACCAGGTTCTCGCGGCGTCCGGCCGGGGCGTGGGGCAGCGTGGTGAACGTGTCGATCCCGGCCGGGTGCTCGGCCAGTAGCTGGGCTTCTCCGCCGTTGCGGGGCAGCAGCCACACCCCGGCGGTCGCGTCCTCCTTCTCCGAACGCTTGGCCACGAACAAAAGGTCGCCCGCGGCGTTGAAGCGGGGCTGGGATTCGCCCTGCTCCCCGTGGGTGAGACGGCGCGCCGGCTGCCGGCCGGCCGGGTCCAGCTCCCACAACGAGTTCAGGTACTTGGTGCCTTCCTCGTTCAGTGCGGCCACCGTGGTGATCAGCCGGCTGCCGTCGGGGGAGAGGCGCAGCCCGTTCAGGCGCTGCAGTGCGATATACGAATCCAGATTATGAAATGAATGCTTAGAGTGTTCCACCTCACATATCATTCCACCGAATACGCCTAGGCACTAGTCCACGCGGCAAAGAGACCAGCTTTCCGGCTTCGTTACCCCTGGCTTGACTCATAACGATTCCGCACCGATTCATGGAGTTCGCGCGGAATCCGGTCCCGGGGTCTTGGAACTGCGCCGGGGCTCGGGCAAGGTGGATCCAGGAGGCGATTTTCATGAATCCGAGAAAGACCCCCGCCCTATACCTTGGTGGCGCCGCGGCCGCCATGTTCCTGCTGGCCGCCTGCAACACCACCCCGGCCGACCCGGGCCCCTCGCCCACCTCGGCCCCGGCCACCGCATCCCCCACCACCTCGGCACCGCCGAGCAGCGCATCCCCGTCCAGTGAACCAACCCAGACCCAGACCAGCCCGACCCCGCAGCCCAGCGAAACCCAGACGTCGCAGTGGCAGGAGTTTTCCACCCAGGGCCTGAGCTTCAAGCATCCGAAGGACTGGAGCGTCGTTCCCGATGACTGCGAGCACTGCGACCCGAACGAGGATCCGATGGACAACCCGTTCACCGAGTGGAAGGTCAAGAACGAGAAGGGCCGAACCCTGATCGAGTTCAAGGCCAACTCCGCGGAGGACACCGACGGAGACGTGGGCACGTACCAGCGCACCAAGATTGAACAGGAGGCGTTGCCGGCCAAGCTCAGCAAACCGGCCAGCCTCTATGCCGAGCACTACGTGAGCACCGAATCCGACGGGGATACCGAGGAGAAATTCCTGGTCATGCTCATCAACGATGAGATGATCGCCGAACGCGGGCAGCAGCCGGCACTGTCCTACTTCAGTCCCAAGAAGGACCTGTATTCGGTCATGGAATCCACCGGCGACCTGCCCGAACTGCTGGGCTTTGACGAGGACCACGTCACCGTGGACCAGGCCCGCCAGATCGTGCAGAGCCCCGAATACCAGACGGTGCGGCAGATCATGCTCAGCCTGCGTCCGGCCTAGGCCGTGCACGCCTGCAGCCGGCGCCCGAAGGCAGGATCCCTTCGGGCGCCGACTGGCCGCGGGACCGGTGCACCATGCCGGGTTACGGCCCGCAGCCCCTAGACGACGTCGGGCTGGGCCGCGCCGCCCTCACCTTCCCAGGTGCGAATCGAATGGGCCTTGCGGGAGTTGAACTTCAGGCGCACACCATGGCCGAACTCCTCGTCCTCGGGCAGGAAGACGGCGCCCAGGCCCTCCAGTGCGGCGCGCAGCTTCTCCTGCTGGTCGGCGTCCAGCTCCACGCGCCCGGCCTCGAAGTCACGCAACAGGGCCAGATCGAACCCGGACTTTTGGCTCAGATAGTCCGGGGTTACCTGCACCAGGACCCGGGCAGCCCGGGCCTGGCCTGGACGGATAATGGGATTAAAGAGCGTCATGGCCCCAGCATCCCAAGCGGGCGGGTGAAAGTGAAGGGCTTGGCCCACTCTCCCAGAATCACCGGCTCATCCGTGGTGCCGCAACAACGCCGAAGGGGCCCGGACCCGCAGCGCACTGCGGATTCGGGCCCCTTGGGAGGGTCAAGGGCCGCTCCAGCCTAGAGGCGGCTGTGTTCGGCCTCGTCTTCCTGCACCCGGCGTTCGGCCGCCAGGCGGGCGGCGGCGATCTCGTTGATCCGGTCACGGCACAGGAACCAGCCGATCACCAGCAGCGGGATGATGATCGCCAGCGAGGCGATCGTCCAGGTGCCCACCGGGTTGTCGAACGCCATCATCACCAGCACCAGGGCCAGGAAGACCAGCGTCACCCACCCGGAGACCGGCGCCAGCGGCATCCGGAAGGACGGGCGCTGCAGTTGGCCGGCGCGGGCCTTCTTCACCAGCGCCATCTGGCACAGCACGATCATCGCCCACGCGGAGATGATGCCGATCGCGGCGAAGTTCAGCACGATCTCAAACGCCTTGGCCGGCACGATCGCGTTCAGCAGCACACCGAACACGGCGATCACCGCGGTGATCACGATGCCGCCGTAGGGCACCCCGGCCTTGTTCATCCGCCCCGCAAAGCGCGGGGCCGAGCCGTTCAGCGACATCGAGCGCAGGATCCGGCCGGTGGAGTACAACCCGGCATTCAACGAGGACAGCGCCGCGGTGAGCACCACCAGGTTCATCACCACATCCATGCCCTGCACGCCGATCGCGCCGAAGAACGTCACGAACGGGGACTCGCCGTCCTTGTAGGCGGTGTAGGGCAGCAGCAGGGAGAGCAGCACCAGCGAACCGACGTAGAACACCGCGATGCGCACGATGACCGTGTTCACCGCCTTGGGCATCACCTTTTCCGGGTTCTTCGCCTCCCCGGCCGCGGTGCCGATCAGCTCGATCGAGGCGTAGGCGAACACCACGCCCTGCATCAGCACCAGCACCGGCATCAGGCCGCTGGGCAGCAGCCCGCCGTTGTCGCTGATCAACGAGAAGCCGACCTGGTGGCCCTCGATCGGGGTCCCGAAGATCACGAAGTAGCAGCCCACCAGCAGGAACGCGACCAGCGCCACCACCTTGATCAGCGCAAACCAGAACTCCAGCTCACCAAAGACCTTCACCGAGATCAGGTTCATCGACAGCACCAGCAGCAGGGCGGCCAGCGCCCACAGCCACTGCGGCACCGCGCCGATCCAGGGCACGTATTTGCCAAAGAAGTTCATGTACAGCGCCGCGGCGGTGATGTCCACGATCGAGGTCATGCACCAGTTCAGCCAGTACAGCCAGCCGGTGGCGAACGCCGCCTTCTCCCCGTAGAACTCACGGGCGTAGGAGACGAACGAGCCCGAGGAGGGCCGGTGCATCACCAGTTCGCCCAGCGCGCGCAGGATCAGGAAGGCGAAGAAGCCGCAGACCGCATAGCTGATCACGATGCCCGGCCCGGCCTGCGCCAGCCGTCCGCCGGCCCCCATGAACAGTCCGGTGCCGATCGCCCCGCCGATCGCGATCATCTGCATCTGCCGGCCCGAAAGGCCCTTGTGGTAGTCCGCGTCGCCGGCGGTCAGCGAGGCGTCGGGAACGGGGGTGTTCCCAGTGGTGGAATGCTCCATCAGTATCCTTGGGTGGGGGGATTAGTCGGAAAGATTGGCAAGGCGCTCGGGGGAGAGCAGCTCATTGAGGTCCTCGGCGGAGAGCAGGCCGCGTTCCAGGACCAGCTCGGCCACACCCCGTCCGGTGTGCAGCGCCTCCATCGCGATCGAGGTCGACGCCGCGTAGCCCAGGCGCGGGTTCAGCGCGGTGACCAGGCCGATGGAGTTCTCCACCTCGCGGCGCAGCGCCGCCTCATCCACGGTGATCCCGTCGATGCAGCGTTCGGCCAGGGTGAGGCAGCCGTTGGTCAGGTGCTTGAGCGAGAGCCCGATCGAGTGCACGATCACCGGTTCGAACGCGTTCAGCTGCAGCTGCCCGCCCTCCGCGGCCATGGTCACGGTCAGATCGTGGCCCACCACCTGGTAGGCGATCTGGTTCACGACCTCGGGGATCACCGGGTTCACCTTGCCGGGCATGATCGAGGACCCGGACTGCACGGCCGGCAGCTGCAGGTCGTAGAGCCCGGCGCGCGGGCCGGAGGAGAGCAGGCGCAGGTCGTTGCAGATCTTGGAGATCTTCAGCGCCACGCGCTTGAGCACGCCGGACAGGTGCACGAACGCGCCCACGTCGCTGGTCGCCTCGATCAAATCCGGGCTGGTGGTCAGCGGCAGCCCGGTCAGCTCGCGCAGGTGGCGGCAGGCGGCCTCGGCGTAGCCGGCCGGGGCGTTCAGCCCGGTGCCGATCGCGGTGGCGCCCAGGTTGATCTCGGTGACCAGGCTCAGCGACTCGGCCAGCCGGTCCCGGTCCTCACGCAGGGTCACCGCCCAGCCGCCGAACTCCTGGCCCACGGTCATCGGCACCGCGTCCTGCAGCTGGGTGCGGCCCATCTTCACCACGGTGCGGAACTCGGTGGCCTTGGCCAGGCAGGAATCCTCCAGCTGCTGCATCGCGGCCAGCAGCGGCTGGGTGGCGAAGTAGGTGGCGATGTTCACCGCGGTCGGGTAGGCGTCATTGGTGGACTGGGACAGGTTCACGTGGTCGTTCGGGTGCAGGTACTGGTACTCGCCCTTGGCGTGGCCCAGGATCTCCAGGGCCAGGTTGGCGATGACCTCATTGGCGTTCATGTTGGTGCTGGTCCCGGCCCCGCCCTGGATCGGGTCGATGATGAACTGGTCGTGCAGCGCCCCGCCGGCCACCGCCTCGCAGGCCCGGTCAATTGCCTGGGCGCGTTCGGCGTCCAGCAGCCCCAGCTCGTGGTTCGCCCGGGCGGCGGCCTGCTTCACGCGGGCCAGCGCGTTGATCAGGTGCGGGTTGCCCTCGAGGGTGGTGCCGGTGATGTGGAAGTTCTCCTTGGCGCGCAGCGTGTGCACGCCCCAGTAGGCTTCCACCGGAATTTCCAGGTCACCGATCAGGTCATGCTCGGTGCGAGTCTGTCCCGACAGCAGGGTGGTGGACATGGCAGATGTACTCCTTTGTGAAATCTGTTGCGTGAAACTTCATGGGGCAGCACGGGCGCGCTGCCAAAACTGTGGGGCGGGACAAGCCCGCAGGCCGCCGGTGCGCTAAAGCCCGGCCGGCTACAGTGCGGCCAGCTCGCCGACCACTTCTCCGCCGCCGTAGGCCGGGGAGCTCGCCAGCTGGCGCAGCCCCGCGGGGGCCAAGTCGCCCAGGTGCTCCAGCAGCAGCTTGGCGGTCACCGGCATCCGGGCCCGGTCCGAGCCATCGGCGATTTTCACCGCCAGGCTGGTCCCGTCGGCCAGGGCCACGGCCTGGACGCCCTCGAATCCGTCCTTGGCGATCAGCCCGGGCACCGCGCGAATCAGCGCCGTCACATCCCGGCCCTCCCCGGCCAGCAGTTCGGGGTGGCGGCGCATCGCCGCGGCCACCCGGGCCTCGGCGCTGCCCTGCGGGGCGTTGCCCAGCCGGGCGAAGCCGCGGGCCAGGGCCGGCAGGCTCAACGGGTAGACCGGGGTGCCGCAGCCATCCGCGCTGGCGCTGGTGATCTGTTCCCCGGTCAGCTCCTGCACGGTCTCGGCCAGCAGTTCGCTGACCGGGTGGCCCGGGGCCAGGTAGGTGGCGGTGTCCCAGCCCTTGAGCCTGCACAGGGCCAGCAGCGCCGCGTGCTTGCCCGAGCAGTTCTGCGCCAGCTGGGTGGCTGTGCCCCCGGCGGCCAGCCAGGCGGTGCGCTCGGCGGGACCGTAGGGCAGGTCGGTGGAGTTGCCCAGGTCCGCCGCCTGCAGCCCGGCCGCGTGCAGGGTGCCCAGCGCGACGTCCTGGTGGCGCTGGGAGCCGGAGTGGCTGGCGGCGGCCAGGGCGAGCTGTTCGTCGTCCAGTTCCAGCCCGGCGCGCAGCATTCCCACCGCGAACAGCGGCTTGAGCGCCGAGCGGGGGTAGAAGCGCGAGCTGGTGTCACCCAGCGAGGCCAGGATCCGGCCCTGCGGGTCCAGCAGCACGGCCGAACCGTAGTGCACGGACTCGATCGTCTCTCCGCGGGTCACCGCCGCGACCGGAACGTGCCCGGGCAGCCCGGAGGCCGCCAGTTCCTGCAGGGAGGGGTGGCTGGTGGCCGCGGCCTGCTCGGTCGCGGACTGGCTGGAAGGCGGTGGGGTCATGGCGTCCTGGTTCACTTCATCCTGGTGGGCTTGCGGTGGCTTGTTCGGTGGCTGGTTCACGGGGTGCTGCGCACGATCAGCGAGACGGCCTGCTGGACCTTGCCCAGGTGCTCACCCATGGCTGCTCCTGCCGCGTCCCCGTCGCCGGAGGCGATCGCCTCGACGATCAGCCGGTGCTCCAGGTTGGAGGGGCCGCGGCGGCCGGTGACCAGGTTGACGGTCTCGGACTGGCGGGCCATCGCATCACGGATGTCCCCCACCACCCGGTCGAAGACGGAGTTGCCGCTGGCGCGGGCCACGGCGGCGTGGAAGGCGGCGTCCAATTCCACCCAGGCGGCGGCGTCGTCTTCGACTTCCATCTGCTCAATCAACCCGCGCAATCGTTCGAGGTCCTCCTCGGTGTGCCGGTTGGCGGCCAGCCGGGCGGCCGGGATTTCGATGTGGGGCCGGGCCTCATAGAGGTCGGAGGAGGAGAACCCGCCAAGGACCAGTTCCCGGTTGGGCCGGTGGGAGACCACGAAGGTGCCGCGCCCGGTTTCGGTGCGGGTCAGGCCCAAGGCGGCGCAGGAGCGCAGGGCCTCGCGGATCACCGAGCGGCTGACCGAGTAGTCGGCGGCCAGGCTGGCTTCCGAGCCCAGCTTGCTGCCCAGCGGGATGCGCTGTTCTTCAATGGCGGTGCGCAGGGACTGGAAAACGGCCTCGGAGGCACTGGTGCGGGAGATCGGCTGCTGTCCGGGTGTCCAGCTGTCTGACAGGTTCACGGTGTCGAGTATGACAATGTGATGCTGCCTACGTCAAATCTGGCTGTAGAAGTCTGCAAAGACCCAAGTGAACGCGTCTCACGTGGATGCCCAGCCGCTGCGGACGCCGAGCCGGAGGACTTTTTCGATGGCCGCTGGGGGCAGGGGAGGCGGGTGCTCCCGTGCCGCGTGAAGCGGCTTCACCACAATTACGTGACGCGTCAATGAAAATTTCACCTTGACGGTTTAGGCTGTGCTTGGGTCCTGTTTGGCCGGGACACAACAGCTGGGCGCGGCATGGAAATCATGTCGGAACCGGTGGTTGCTTCCAGGCCGTCACGGGACCCGGCATCCGCGCTGCCGGTCGTGTCCGGCAGCGCCCTTACCCCGAGGAAAGAGGCGATCCATGAAGACCCGAGCAGCCGTAGCCACGGCCCCACAAACCGACCTGGAAATCCGTGAACTCGAACTTGATGAGCCCCGCCCGGATGAACTGCGGGTGCGCATGGTCGCCTCCGGTGTCTGCCACACCGATGCCATTATCCGCGACCAGTGGTACCCGGTCCCGCTGCCGGTCGTCCTGGGACATGAAGGCTCCGGCATCATTGAAGCCGTCGGAGATGACGTTGAGGGATTCAGCGTGGGGGACAAGGTCGTGGTCGGCCCGGCCTACTGCGGCCACTGCGAACAGTGCGTGGCCGGGCACCCCATGTACTGCGTGAACTTCTACGACAAGAACTTCGGCGCCCAGCGCCCGGACGGCTCCAAGGCCTTCTCCGATGAAAACGGTCCGGTTGGCTCGCACTTCTTTGGCCAGTCCTCGTTTGCCGAGTTCACCAACGTCCCGGCCCGCGGTGCGGTGAAGGTGCCCAATGAGGTGCCCCTGGACATTCTCGGCCCACTGGGCTGCGGCATCATGACCGGTTCGGGGGCCGTGCTGAACGTGCTAAAGCCGACCCCCGGCTCCTCCGTGGCGATCTTCGGCACCGGAGCCGTGGGAATGGCCGGAATGATGGCCGCCAAGGCCGCGGGCGCCACCACGATCATCATGGTGGACATCGTCCCGTCGCGGCTGGAACTGGCAAAGGAGCTCGGGGCAACCCACGTGGTCAACTCCAAGGAGACCGACCCGGCCGCGGCGATCAAGGAAATCACCGGCGGCGGTGCCCAATTCGCCCTGGACACCACCGGCGTGCCGATGGTCTTCACCCAGATGTCGAACTCACTGGCGACCCGTGGGCACGGCGCGCTGGTTGGGGCCGCGAAGCTTGGGACGGAGGCCAAGGTGGATATCGGCACCCAGCTGCTGGCCGGGATCAACCTGCATCTGGTCATCGAGGGCGACGCAGTACCCAAGCAATTCATTCCCCGACTGGTCAGCCTGCACCAGCAGGGCCTGTTCCCGTTCGACAAGCTGATCAAGAAGTACGACTTCGCCGACATCAACCAGGCATTCGCCGACTCGGCGAACGGGTCGACGCTGAAGCCGGTCATCACCTTCTAAAGTCCTGAACGCAACGCGGCACGAGGATGGGCGTGGACACCCTTGGTGTCCACGCCCATCGCCTAGTTTGGTTCTCGGCCCGGCCGCCGCTGCGTTAGCTACGCTGATCCCGGCGCAGCGGGTGATCCTCGGGAATCTGTACCAGCACGATGCGGGTCCCGTCCGGGTCCTGGATCCAGGCCTCAATCAGTCCCCACGGTTCGGTGCGCGGCTCGCGCAGCACCTTCACCCCGGCGGTCCTCAGCCGCCGCACCTCCTCGCCCACCTGTCGCACCTGCAGCCACAACTGCAGGGAGGACGGCTCACTGGCGGTGCGCGCTCCGGAAACCTCCAGCAACCCGTTGCCCAGGTGGAAGACCAGGCCCGGTGCGTTGGCGGGGCCAAATTCGCGGGCCACCGCCAGCCCGAGCGTGTGCCGGTAGAAATGCTGGGTGGCCACCGGGTCCACCGGGCGCAGCAGCACCCGGCTGCTCAGGATCTCCATGCTGGGCACTCCAATCAACTCAGGCACCGGACCGGCCAGGGGCCGGCACCTGCGCGGTGCTGGTTACGGGATGGTGATGACCTGGCCCGCGTAGGTCAGGCCGCCGCCAAAGGCGAACAGCAGGGCCTTGGTGCCCGAGGGCAGCGGCTCGTCCGCCATCATCTTGGACAACGCCAGCGGCACCGAAGCGGCCGAGGTGTTACCGGAGTAGACCACGTCGGTGGCCACCCGTGCGTTCGGGGCCCCGATCTTCTCGGCCAGCGGTTCGATGATGCGCAGGTTGGCCTGGTGCAGCACGATCGCACCGATCTCCTCCGGGGCCAGTCCGGCACGCTCGATGATCTGCTTGGCGATCTTGGGCAGCTGGGTGACGGTCCAGCGGTAGACGCTCTGCCCGTTCTGGGCGAACTTGTCGTTGTTCGAGTGCTCAATGCGCACCGCATCGGACATCTGCGGCACCGAGCCCCACAGCACCGGGGAGATGCCCTGCTCCTGGGAGGCGGTCACCACCACGGCGCCCGCGCCGTCGGCGGTGAGCACGCAGGTGGTGCGGTCCGTGAAGTCGGTGACGTCGGTCAGTCGTTCGGAGGCGATGACCAGGGCCTTGGTGGCACTGCCGGCCATAATCGCGTGCTGGGCGGTGGCCAGGGCGTGGTTGAATCCCGAGCAGGCGGTGTTCACGTCCATGACGGCCGGGTTCTGCTCCATGCCCAGGGCCAGTGCCACCCGAGCTGCCATGTTCGGGGTGCGGTCCAGCGCAGTGCAGGTGGCCACCACGACCAGATCGATGTCGCTGGCCTCGATGCCCTCCGCGTTGTTCAGGGCCATCTTGGCGGCCTCGGTGGCCATGAAGTCCACGCTTTCACCCTCGCCGGCCCAGCGGCGTTCCTGGATCCCGACGCGGCGAGTAATCCACTCGTCGCTGGTTTCCACCAGCTTTTCCAGCTCGGAGTTCGGCACGATCCGTTCGGGCTGGTAGTGGCCGAAGGAAACAACTTTGCTGCCGGTCATGGAGGGGCTCCTACAAATGCGGGGAAAGATTTCTCCCCTTAAGAGTAGTCCGTTGACCGGCTGCGCGCCGTGAGACTACGCACCACGACGGCTGGAGCCGGTACAAGGCAAAGGTGCTTCGCGCCGGCGTACCAACACTTTGCCCAAGAAATGTCTGCTCTGAGAGCTGTCCAAGCGATCCCAGAGTGGTACCACACCCGGGACGACTAGGAGGGGTTGTGGCGATAACAGCGAGTGAAGCGCGTCGTGCTTTGTTTGGGTTGGAGAAGGTCAATCTTGACCAAACGGAAGTTGAGATTGTGTCCAAGCGGGACTCGGCGATCCTAATGTCGAAAGACGAATACGACGCCTTGGTCGAGACAAGCTACTTACTGAGGTCTCCCAAGAACGCACTGCGCCTGCTTGAAGCGTTTCAATCAGCGCAGGAAGGAAAATCAACTGAGCATGGGCTCATTGACCCATGAGCGACAGAGTGCTCGCATGGACTGAAGCGGGATGGGAAGACGATCTCTACTGGCAAACCCAAGACAGAAAAACGCTCAAGCGCATCAACGCGCTGATCGAAGACATCCTGGGCGATGATCCCCCTGAAGGGATCGGCAAACCCGAAGCCCTAAAACACGCCTTGGCTGGCGCATGGTTGCGGCGCATCGATGCAGTCAATCGGCTCGCCTATATTGCTGATGACCGCGCAGTGACGATCTTGCAGGCGCGGTATCACTACTAAGTACCCTGAACACGTGAATCGAACAGTGCGTGCGGCGCGCGGTGGTCGTTGAGATTTCAGGGCCGCTCCTGTTCCCGCCTGATCTAGCGCAAGCAGACATCGTTGCGGCGTCTCATCCTCAGCGGCATACTGCTGCGGCATTGGGAGCAGGCGTCGGTGGAAGGTTCCTGAAAGAGCGGTGACACGAGCTACCGCTAGTCTCGGCAAAGCCGATATGGTCAAATCACCATAGGAGACGGGCCCGGTCCACGGGATCAGGCCCGCTTCAGTCGCGGAAGCGACGGCCTGCCGGCCGTCCGCAGAACGCAGTAGTGACGTTGACCGGCATCGTTTGCC
This sequence comes from Glutamicibacter sp. St.4D3, assembly GCF_059728615.1. Lineage (NCBI taxonomy): Bacteria > Bacillati > Actinomycetota > Actinomycetes > Micrococcales > Micrococcaceae > Glutamicibacter > Glutamicibacter sp. St.4D3. The sequence goes on along the minus strand of NZ_AP039380.1, from coordinate 2,948,642 downwards.
GGCCCGTCTGGGACAAAGGCAGGAGACAGCATGAGCGAGGAACACGAGCCGGTTGAGGAACGCTGGGTTCTGGTTCGACACGGCGAAACCGCCTGGAATGTGGCCAACCGGCTGCAGGGCCGCAGCGACGTACCGTTGAATTCGACCGGGCGGCAACAGGCCGAACGCGCAGGGGTAGAGCTGTCCAAGGAAGGCCCCTGGGACCTGGTTGTGTGTTCTCCGCTGGTCCGCGCGCATCAGACCGCCCAAATCATCGCCGACTACCTGGGCATTTGGCGGATCCTGGAGGTCGATGACCTGGTGGAGCGCGACTACCGTGCTGCCGAAGGCCGCAGCACCGATGGGCTCAGTGCCGCCGAACTTGAAGAGCTGATGGCGCAGACCGAACCCGAGGATGAGGTTGTGGTCCGGGCCGTGCGTGCCCTGCGCAAGCTGGTTGCAGAGAACAGCGACTCCCGTGTGGTGATTGTCTGCCACGGGACCCTGATCCGGCTGGTGCTCGGCGCGCTTTCTGACACCCCGCACCCCCACGTGCTGAACGGACAGATCCTGGAACTGAATACCGACCGCCTGCACGAGTTCGTCCAGCAGTAAACGAGGCCCTAGTTCCAGGACGTCCACGGCAGATGGCTGTTGGACTACGAACAACTCTCGCCTTGATCGCGCTGCGCCTTCGTCGGGAGGCTAAGCGCGACCTTTGAGGATCATGTGCCAATAGATCTGGGGAAAAATCCACCGGTCCATGACCCACTGCCAGCGTCGTTCCTTGGCCATTTTCAATACCGGGTAGGACTTCATGGACCGGTACTGTTGATCGAACTCGGCAAAGAATGCTGTTCCCCGGCTCAATGTAAAGGGGCACACCGAATACCCGTTGTATGAATGGTGCGGTTCCTTGCCCGCCAAGACGTCCAGCACGTTCAGTGCGACGACTTTTGTCTGCTTGCGCAACGCTCCGCCGGACTTCGAGTTCGAGCTGCCGGCGGCGTCCCCTAGCGACCAGACATTCCGATACCTGCGATGGCGCAAATGTTGATCATCGACATCGACGAATCCCCCATAAGTTTCCGGACGGGAAAGGTCCGTAGCTTTCAGCCAGTCGGGGGCTGACTGGGGCGGCACTACATGGAGAAGGTCATAGGAAAGGGTCACCTTTTCCGCTCCGGCGTCCAGGTTCACGGAACGTGTTTCTGCATTGACCGACTCCAGGGTACTTGAGGTGTGCAGTTCAATGCCGTACTCACGGATTTTTCGGTTGAGCTCGGCGTCCACATCAGGCATGCCGAATACTGTGGGGGAGGGAACCAGCAGGTGTACTTCAATGTCCGCCAGACGCCCGGCAGAACGCCAATAATCGCAGGCCATGTAGGCCACCTTCTGGGCGGCACCCGCACATTTGGCGGGCCCGGGCGGTTGCACAAATACCGCGGTGCCCTTGGACAACCCCTCAATCATTGACCAGGTTCGGGTGACGAGTGCAGGATCATAGTCCGAGCTGCCCGTCACTCCATCCATGGCCTGAGGAAGTCCCGGGATTGCGTTGAAGTCCAACTGCAGCCCGGGACAGACTATAAGTTGCTTATATTCAACCTGCGTTCCATCTGCCAGCAGCACCGTGTTTTCCTCGGGCTGAACATGGGTGACTCGGTTCTGAATCCACCGCGCCCGCTTGGGCATTACAGAATGCTGGGGGCGGACCGCCTCGTTCATCTTTGCGGCACCAGCGGCAATGTGGGAGAACAAGGGCTGAAAGAAGTGCTGGTCGCGGGGTTCGACAATCGCGACATCCAGCTTGCCTTTGCGCAACATCCTCGCCGCAACTGAAATGCCGGCGTTTCCGCCGCCGATAACCACAACATCATGCTTGACGCTGGACATTTCATCTCCTTCAAGAAGGACCTGGATTGAGATGCACTGTAGCGAAAGCGCAGGGGTTAATGGGAAGAGTCTGGAATGAGTCAGGAAGCACACAGCTGTACGCATCCACTGCATGAAGATGCGTACAGCATGGAACGGCTTGTAGAGGTGTGTGCTCCGGCTACACAGCGCGCAGGACCACCGCGCTGCCCTGACCGCCGCCGCCGCAGATTCCGGCGGCACCGATGGCTCCGGCGCCCTGCTGCTGCAGCTGGCGGGCCAGGGTACCGATGATCCGCGCGCCGGAGGCGCCAATCGGATGGCCCAGCGCAATCGCCCCGCCATGGCGGTTTACGATCTGCTCGCTCAGGCCCAGCTGCTCGGTGGAGCGTACTCCCACCGCGGCGAAGGCCTCGTTGATTTCCACGGCCTGCAGATCTGCGGTCGTGTAGTCGGTGCGCTGCAGCGCGGCCTGGATGGCGTTGGAGGGCTGCTCATGCAGGGTGCGGTCCGGGCCCGCCACGAAGGCATGGGAGAGGACCTCGGCGATCGGCTCCAAGCCGAGCTCGGTTACGGCCCGGTCGCTGACCAGCACCAGGGCCGCCGCGCCGTCGGTGATCTGCGAGGAGTTCCCGGCGGTGATCGTTCCTTCCTTGGCGAAGGCGGGGCGCAGCTTGCCCAGGGACTGTGCCGTGGTGTCCGGGCGCACCCCGTCATCGGCGGCGTGTTCGCTTTGCCCCTTACGGGTGGTGATGGTCAACGGCGCAATTTCCCCGGCCAGGAATTCGGCGGAGGCCGCGGCCCGCTGGTGGGAGGCGGCGGCCAGGGTGTCCTGCGCTTCACGGGTCATCCCGAGCTTCTGATTGTGCTCCTCGGTGGAGGCGCCCATGGAACGACGTTCAAACGCGTCGGTCAGCCCGTCGAACTCCAGGGTGTCGACCATTTCGATGGCCCCGTACTTGGTGCCGGCCCGCGCGCGTTGTGCGTGGGGCGCCAGTGACATTGATTCCTGCCCAATGGCCAGGACGATGTCGGCCTCCCCGGCGTTGATCATCCGGGTGGCCGCCACGACGGCTTCGGTGCCCGAAAGGCACACCGCGTTCAGCGTGATGGCCGGGACGTCCAGGCCAATCCCCGCCCCGACCGCGCTCTGCCGGGCCGGGTTCTGCCCGGCCGCGGCCTGCAGCACCTGGCCGGCGATCACGTACTGAACCTTTTCGGCCGGAACCCCGGCGCGTTCCAGGGCTGCCTTGGCCGCGTGCGCCCCCAGCTCGGTGGCCTCAACGCCGGCCAGTGCGCCGTTGAAGCGCATGAAGGGGGTGCGGGCGTATCCGGCGATCTTTACACTCATGCTGCCTGTGACTCCTCAAGGTCGATGCTGAACTTTGCTGCGGTGATGTCTTTGATTGATTCCGGGCTTTCGCCCTCTGCCAGGCGGCGTAGGATCAGCCGCCCGTCTTCGATGTCGAACACGGCGCGGTCGGTAATGATCCGGTCCACCACGCCGACGCCGGTCAGCGGCAGGTCGCAATGTTCCACGATCTTCGGGGTGCCGTCCTTGGCCACGTGGTCGGTGATCACGATGACCCGCGGGGTGCCGGCCACCAGGTCCATGGCCCCGCCCATGCCCTTGACCAGCTTGCCGGGAATAGTCCAGTTCGCCAGGTCCCCGTTGCCCGCCACCTGCAGTGCGCCGAGGATGGCGGTCTGCACGTGGCCGCCGCGGATCATTCCAAAGCTGGTGGCGGAGTCGAAGAAGCTGCCGCCGGGCAGCACGGTGACGGTCTGCTTGCCGGCGTTGATCAGGTCCGCATCCTCCTCACCCGCGTAGGGGAAAGGTCCCATGCCCAGCAGGCCGTTTTCGCTTTGCAGCTTTACCGACACGCCTTCGGGCAGGTTATTGGCCACCAGTGTGGGGATGCCGATCCCCAGGTTGACGTACTGCCCGTCCACCAGCTCGCTGGCGGCGATGGCTGCCATCTCATCCCTGGTCCACATGCTCATGCCTCCTGCCGCACCCGCACGGTGCGCTGTTCGATGTCCTTGATCTGGTCCGCCTCGACAAGGCACTGCACGAAGATCCCCGGGGTGTCCACCAGCTGCGGATCCAGGTAGTCCTGCTCGATGTGCTCGGCCTCGGCGAACGTGTACCTCCCGGCCATGGCGGCCAGCGGGTTGAAGTTCCGCGCGGTCATCCGGTACCGCAGGTTGCCTTCCGCGTCCGCCTGGTGGGCGCGCACCAGGGCGATGTCGGCAACGATTCCACGTTCGAGAATGGCCGGCTTCCCGTCGAACTCCATGACCGGTTTCCCCTCTGCCACCGGGGTGCCCACACCGGTGGGCGTGTAGAACGCCGGGATCCCGGCACCCCCGGCGCGCAGCCGCTCGGCAAGGGTGCCCTGGGGAACGAACTCCACCTCGAGCTCGCCGGAAAGGAACTGCTGGGCGAACAGCTTGTTTTCACCCACGTAGGAGGCCATGACCTTGGCGACCTGTTGATTTTCGATCAATAGGCCCAGGCCTTTGCCGTCTACCCCCATATTGTTCGACACGATGGTCAGGTTCCTCGCCCCGGAATCGCGCAGTGCCGTGATCAACCGGGTGGGTATCCCGCTCAGACCGAAGCCGCCGACCGCGATGGTCATCCCGTCCTGGACGACCTCGGCCAGGGCCGCTGCGGCGTCCTGCCGGTACTTGCTTGCCATGGTTTCCTCCTACGTCCACTTTGTGGAAGCGCTCATCATTACCAATGAACCTAGCCAAGACGGCGAAAGGCCTCAATAAATGGAGCCCGAGTGCTCGATGGATGAAGAAAAGAGGATCTATCGTCCACAATATGAACAGCAGGAAGGGGAGGAGCAGGCTATGCGCTGTCTTCTTCCAGCAGCTGCAGCAGACACTGCTCATCGACGCTCAGGTACTTGCGCGCGCGCCGGCGCTTGCGCTCACCGCGCAGGTCCTCGAGTTTCTCGGGGTCCCCGGCCAGCTTCAGCACCCGCGGGGCGATGTAGGCCTTGCGCGCCGTGGACTGGGTGTTGCCCAGCACCGAGGCGGCCTGCTTCACCGCCTCGCGTTCAGCACGCGTCAGCTCCCGCTGCGGGCTGGCGCCGTCAACCTCGGCGTCCAGCAGGGAGGCGAAGGCTGTCAGCGTTCCGCCCCAGGTGCGAAAGTCCTTCGCCGTGAACTGGCTGCCCATGTTCGTATGCAGGTATTCATTGACATGCTCACTGCGCACCGAACACAGTTGTCCCTCATCATCGGTGAAGCGGAAGACTTCATAGCCGGGCATCTCCCGCAGCTTCTTCACGAAGCGGGCCATCTGCGCGTCCTCGATCGTCACCGTCTGGTGCTGTCCGCTCTTGCCGTTGAAATCAAAGGTAACGCTGGTTCCCTTGATGCGGGTATGCCGCCGGCGCAGCGTGGTTGCCCCATAGGAGCGATATTGCCGGGCATATTTCGGGGTGCCGATGCGCAGGTACCCCTTGTCCAGCACCTTGATCACGCAGGCTACCACCTTCTCGCGGCTGGTTCCGCGCCGCTCCATGTCCGCCGCCACCTGTTTGCGCAGCGCCGGCAGGGCTTGGCCGAACTCACCGAGCTTGGCGAACTTCTCCTCTTCGCGGCGGCGCCGAAACGAGGGGTGGTAGATCGCCTGGCGCCGTCCGGCGTCATCGACCCCGCGGGCCAGCACCTTGGCGCTGGGCGAGGCGGAGATCTGCACGTCATGCCAGGCCGGCGGAATGACCAGGGCCTTGATGCGTTCCAGCTCCTCGGGATCGGTGATTTGCTCCCCGCGCTGCAGATACACGAACTCCCCGCGCCGCAGCTGCCGCGAAATCTGCAGACGACCGCGCCTGCGGCGAACGGAACCACGCGCCACCGTCCCACCTCCTTGCCCCGAGCATTTCGCGCTCAGGCTACCGAATCGGTGCCCGCCGTCCCGCCGCGCCCAGCGAACTACCAGCGGCCGCGGCCCACGGGCGCCAGCGGGTGCCGGCCGGCGGCGGTTCCGGCACCTTCGCGTCTTGGATAGTGACGCAGTTGCCCGGGCGTGGGGACCGGTGCGGACCGCCGGCTTTACCGAAGTGGCCACCGCTTTGACCGGCCTGCGCGAGCCGCCGAAAGCCGGGCGCGCACCATCCAACCGGTGCCGGGCCGCATGGTCCGCCTGATGGGAAACGCGCCGCTTAGCGAAGTCAAGCGGCACGTCACACGGCAGCGCCGTGGACGCGGCTCGTCCATAATGTGATCATGACTCCCACTCCCGCAGGTGCCCAAGTCGTCGGACGGCTGGCCGCGGTGCTGCGCACGGTCAGCGGGGCCATGCCGCAGGGCATCACCACGACCGAGGTCGCCCGGCACACCGGGCTGGCGCGCCCCACCGTGCACCGGCTGCTTGGCGCACTGGTGGCAGAGGGGTTCTGCGACCACGACCACCAGGCCGGGCGCTGGCTGCTGGGTCCGGAACTCTACCTGATGGGAGCGGTCGCGGCCGAACGCTACGACATCAGCGACATGGCCCGGGAGCACGTCGCCGCGCTCGCCGAAGCGACCGGGGAAAGCGCCTTTCTCTCCGCACGGCGCGGGGACGAGACCGTGTGCCTGCTGCGCCAGGACGGCGCCTTCCCAATCCGCTCGTTCGTACTCTACGAGGGCAAACGCTTCCCGCTGGGCGTGGCCTCGGCCGGGATCGCGATCCTGGCCTTCCTGTCCGCCCCGGTGGTGGAGCGCTACCTGCAGGCCAATGACTTCACCGAACGCTACGGAGACGCGCACAGCCCGGCCCGGCTGCGCGAGAAGGTCCGCGAAACCCGCAAACTGGGCTACTCGGTCAACCCAGGGCTGATTGTCGAGGGCAGCTGGGGGATGGGAGCCGCCGTCTTTGACGCCTCCGGGTCCCCGGCCTGGGCCCTGAGCGTGACCGGCATTGAATCCCGCTTCACCCCCGGGCGCCGCCCGGAACTGGGGGCATTGCTGCTGCACCACGCCCACGAGCTCTCCCAACAGCTGCGCCGCGGGTAGTTTGAACCCGCAACGGGAATCGGCCCAGCGCCGGTGCGGCCGATACCATGCAGGAAGGCCATCAGGCACAAGGGAAAGAGATTAGATGACACCGGAGGAATTCCGCCGCCAGGCCCACGAACTGGTGGACTTCATTGCCGACTACCGCGCCGGCATCGACCAGCAACCGGTGATGTCCACCGTCGAACCCGGCCAGGTGGCCGCGCAGCTGCCCGCGCAGGCGCCGGAAGAGGGCGACGGCGGGGCGGGGCTGCTAGAGGACGTGCAGCGCATCGTGATGCCCGGGCTCACTCACTGGCAACACCCCAGCTTCTTCGGATTCTTCCCGTCGAACTCGGAGCTGTCCTCGGTGCTCGGGGACATGCTGGGCACCGGGCTGGGAGTGCTCGGCCTGTCCTGGGAATCCAGCCCAGCCCTGTCCGAGATCGAGCAGACCGTAGTGGACTGGACCCGCCAGCTCTTTGGGCTGCCCGAGCAGTTCCGTGGCTCCATCCAGGATTCGGCCTCCAGCAGCACCCTGATCGCGCTGCTGTGCGCGCGGGAACGCGCCACCGATTTCGCCCTGGCCCGCGGCGGCCTGCAGGCTGAGGAAGCGCCCCTTATCGTCTACGCCAGCCGCTATGCCCACAGTTCGGTGGAAAAGGGCGCATTGCTGGCCGGGTTCGGCCGGCAGAACATCCACTGGATCGACACGGACCAGAACCACGCCATGGACCCGGCCGCACTGGCCGCGGCCATCGCGCAGGACCGCGCGGCTGGACGCATCCCCGCGGCCATCGTGGCCGCGACCGGCACCACCACCACGACCGCTGTTGACCCCTTGCGGGAATTGGGAGAGATCGCAGCGCGTCAGGAGATCTGGTTCCACGTGGATTCGGCGATGGCCGGCTCGGCGATGATCCTGCCCGAGTACCGCTGGATGTGGGACGGGATCGAGTACGCCGATTCGGTCGTGGTCAACGCCCACAAGTGGCTCGGGGTGGCGTTCGACTGCTCCCTGTACTTCGTGCGCGACCCGCAGCATCTGGAACGCGTCATGGGCACCAACCCCAGCTACCTGCGTTCCGAACGTGATGACCAGGTGACCAATCTGCGCGATTGGGGGATCCCGCTGGGGCGGCGCTTCCGTGCCCTGAAGCTGTGGTTCATGCTGCGCGCCGAAGGGGCCGAGCAGCTGCGCGCCCGGCTGCGCCGCGACCTGGAAAACGCTCGGTGGCTGGCCGAACAGGTCAGCTCCACCCCAGGGTGGAAGCTCGCCGCCCCGGTCAACCTGCAGACCGTGTGCGTGGTGCACGAACCGCAGGGCGCCAGCGCCGAGCAGGTCGATGAGCACACCCAGCACTGGGCCCGGCAGCTGAACCTCTCCGGTCGTGCCTATGTTTCCCCGGCCGTGCTGGAGGGCCGCTGGATGGTGCGGGTTTCCATTGGCGCCCTGGGCACGCAGCGCTCCCACGTGGAACAGCTGTGGCGGGACCTGCGGCAGGTGGCCGAAGGAAACTGAGCCGGATGAGACGGCACCCCCGCCGGCCGGGGCCGCGGGGGTGCAGGACCGGTGGACTTCCCAGGCCAGGTCTAGAGCTTCTCGCGGCGTACCAGGCGGGTGCCGGTCTTCACGAGCATCAGCACCAGCAGCAGCACTCCCACATAGCCATTGATGACGTAGACAATGTTGACCATCTGGCTGAAGGGCAGCACCAGGCCGATCACGGTGCCCAGCGCCGCCAGGGCGATCGTCAGGTACTTGAAGCGCGGGGTGCTGTCGGGGAAGAAGCGGCTGGAGACGGTCCACAGCAGCGGGACCGCGGTGGTGTAGATGCCCGCCAGGATCATCACCGAGATCCCCGAGGCCAGCACCGGGCTGATGTCCCGGGCCAGCACCAGCATCGGGATCTCGGTGCCGCCGACCTTCACGATATTGGCCAGCAGACCCAGCCCAACGATAATGCACGCCACCGAGAAAGCCACCGCGCCCATTGCGCCTCCGGCGGCGGCCTCCTTCTTGCTGCGGGCGGTCTTGCCCAGTGCGGTCAGGAACGCCGCCAGCCACAGCATGCAGAACCCGACGTAGGACAGCCCGGCCATGAACCAGCTACTCGAGGCCTGGGTCAACTCCAGGCCGGGCAACAGCGCCTGCCCCTCGGAGATCCCCTGCGGGTTGCGCAGGATTCCGGTGATGCCCAAGCCAATGGCAATCACCACGATCAGCGGCCCGATCTTGCCAATGACGTCCACCAGTGACTTCAGGCCAAACCAGACGCTGATTCCCACAGCGAGCGCCAGGCCGATGCCGCCGAGGTACTTCGAGAGCCCGTAGTGTTCCTCGAAGACGGCTCCGGCGCCCGAAACCATCACTGTGAAGCTGAGGAAAACGAACACGATGGAGAAGAAGTCGAAGAAGGTGCCCAGGTACCGGCCGCAGTAGTAGTGGAAGATCCGCGAGGGCTTTTCGAATTTCTTGGCTTGCCCGACGACGAAGAACTCGATGACCACGTAGGTCATCAGGGCCAAAACCAGCAGTCCCGTGCCAAAGACGCCCCAATAACCGTATGAGGTGAAGTACTGCAGGATTTCCTGGCCGGTGGCAAAACCCGAGCCGATCAGGAAGGCAATGATGGCTCCGGCAAAGGTCGCCAACCGAAGGAAGTTGGTCTTTTCCGTTGTGCCCAACCCGGCGCGGGTCGCGGTTCTATCTGGCATGGGCAATTTTTCCTCCACAGCAGCAAAAGTATGATCGGTGATTAATAAGCAATTGATATATCAGTGTCCTGCATCACACTAGGGTGGCCGTGTGACCCAGTCAACAGTTTGAGTGAAGATTTCGCGCCCATGTCCAAGGAACGCAAGGCGCATGGCTGAGCTGATAGATGCTTCGCGCAGCGGCTCGCTGGAACCCGGTGATCGGATCACGATTTCCATGGTGGTGCTGCAAGCCTGTTGGAGTGCGGGGCGATGGTGGACAGCCCGGCGAGCGCGTTTGCTCACAAAGGGGTCGGCCATCCTGGCGCCCGTTGCGGTGCGTTGAATGTAGGCGGCTCGTTCAACGAGCTCTGGTTAGGACCGCCAGAATCGCGCAGATCGCGCCAAAGGGGCATGATGGGGACATGCACAACACATCCGCGCATCCGTGGACCAAGAACTACCAGCCCGGGGTGCCCGCCGAGATCGAGCTGCCCACCGAATCGCTGGCCCACATGTTCGCCCGCTCCGTCGCCCAGGCCGGGGACAGCCCGGCCACCGAATTCTTCGGACGGCAGATGAGCTATGCCGAACTCGGCGAACAGGTGGAGCGCGTGGCCGAGGGGCTGCGCCGGCTCGGTGTGACCGCGGGGGAGAGGGTTGCCCTGATCCTTCCCAACTGCCCCCAGCATGTGATCGCGTTCTACGCGGTGCTGCGCCTGGGCGCCGTGGTGGTGGAGCACAATCCGCTGTACACCTCCCGCGAACTGCGCCACCAGTTCGAGGACCACCAGGCCCGGGTGGTGATCGCCTGGGACAAGGCGGTGCCGGCCCTGCAGCAATTCCCCGAGGATGTGCAGATCGACACCATCGTCGCGGTCAATCTGCTGCAGGCGTTCCCGGCCACCAAGCGCCTGGCGCTGGGTCTGCCGGTGAAGAAGCTGCGTGAGGCCCGGGCTGGGCTGACCGCACCGGCCCCCGGGACGATGAGCTGGAAGCAGCTGGCCAAGTCCGACCGGCTGAACCCACGCCACCCGATGCCCGAGGTGGATGACCTGGCGGTTATCCAGTACACCTCCGGCACCACCGGGCACCCCAAGGGCGCCATGCTCAGCCATTACAACCTGTACTCCAATGCGCTGCAGGGAGAGGCGTGGATGCTCGGGGCGGAGGAGCGCAAGGAAGTCCTCTACGCGATCCTGCCGATGTTCCATGCCTTTGGGATGACGCTGTACCTGACGTTCGGGATTAAGAAGCAGGGCCTGTTGGTGCTCTTCCCCAAGTTCGAGCCGAAGCTGGTGCTTGATGCCTGGAAGAAGTCCCCGGCCACCGTGTACTGCGCGGTGCCGCCGATCTATGAGCGCACCGCCATGGGGGCGCTGGAGCGCGGCATCTCATTGCGATCGGCCAAATACTGCATTTCCGGGGCGATGAACCTGCCCGATCACGTGGTCGAGCTGTGGGAGTCGGTCTCCGGCGGACTGTTGGTGGAGGGCTACGGGATGACCGAATCCTCGCCGGTGGCGCTGGGCAATCCCTTCCACCCTTCACGGCGCACCGGGACCATTGGGATCCCCTTCCCTTCCACGGACATGAAGGTGGTCAGTCTCCAGGAGCCGCACGAAGCGGTGGAACCCGGGCAGCCCGGCGAGCTGCTGATCAAGGGGCCGCAGGTGTTCTCCGGCTACTGGAACAACCCGGAGGAGACGGCCAAGGTGCTTACCGCCGAGGGCTGGCTGCACACCGGGGACGTGGTGACGGTGGACGACGACGGATTTGCCACGATCGTGGACCGCGCCAAGGAACTGATCATCACCGGCGGTTTCAATGTCTCGCCCACCGAGGTGGAGGCGGCGCTGCGTCAGCATGCGGATGTGGCTGATGCGGCCGCGTTCGGTGAGCCGCTGGCCCGCGGCGGAGAAATGGTGGTCGCCGCGGTGGAGCTGAACGAAGGCGCGCAGCTGGATGAGCAGGCGCTGCGGGAGCACTGCCGCGGACTGTTGGCCGCCTACAAGGTGCCCCGGAAGATCCGGCAGGTGGAGGAGCTGCCGCGCTCCATGCTCGGAAAGATCCTGCGCAAGCAGGTGCGCGAGCAGCTGGGCGGCACCGACTAGCGGTTACTTGGCCGGGGCCCGCGGGGTGACCTGCGGGCCCCTCTTTGCATGTTCAAACAGGTAAAACCTATGTATTAGGACGTAAAAAACAGTTTTACGGATGTGATCTATTCCATTCAGTATGGAAGCAATACGCTTCCCGACTGAAAGGACAGGGCCCGTGGCCTCCAACCTCGCACCCCACGTCGTCACCCTGGGCACCGCCGGCGGCCCCCGCTGGTGGACCGGGGCCAACGCCGGCAAACGCGCCGGAATTTCCACCGCCGTGGTGGTCGGCGACGCCGTCTACCTGGTCGATGCCGGTTCCGGGGTGGGCAATCAGCTGATGAAGGCCGGGTTCACCCCCGGGGACCTGCGCGGGATCTTCCTGACCCACCTGCATTCGGATCACACCATCGATCTGGCCTCGCTGGCGATCTTTGGGCTGTTCACCATCCCCGCCGGCAAGCGGCCCATCCAGATCCTGGGCCCCGGGGACCGCGGCGCGCTGCCGCCGGTTTCGCCGCGCGCCCAGGTGGCACCGCAGCCGCTCTACCCGCACAACCCGACTCCGGGCACCGCCGACATGTTCAGCCACCTGATGCAGGCCTACGCCACCGACCTGAACGACCGCGTTATTGATGCGCTGCGCCCCTCCCCGCTGGAGTACTTCCAGGCCAGCGACATCCAGATCCCTGCCCACAGCGGGTACCACCCGAACCAGAACCCAACCCCGGCGGGACTGGAACCGTTTGAGATCTACCGCGATGAACTGGTCACCGTCACCGCCACCCTGGTCCAGCACCCGCCCATCGCCCCGGCGTTCGCCTTCCGCTTTGACACCGAAGAGGGCTCGGTGACGATTTCCGGGGACACCGCCCCCTGCCAGAACCTGGTCACCCTGGCCCGGGACACGGACCTGCTGCTGCATGAGGCCATCGACTTCGAGTGGGTGCAGCGCGCCTACGGTTCGCTGGGCACCGAGGAGGCGGAGGCCTCCATGGACCACCACCGCCGCTCGCACACCTCCGCCGCCCAGGCGATCGCCCTGGCCGAACAGGCCGGGGCCCGCACCCTGGCGCTGCACCACCTGGTGCCCGGCACCACCCCGCTGGAAACCTGGCTCTCCCACGCCCGGGACTTCTCCGGCAGCTTCCTGGTCCCCGATGACCTGCAGGTCATTTCCTTCGCCCGCGCCCTGGCAGAAAAGGCAGTCTCATGAGCAACCTCACCGACCAGCAGCAGGACCGCGAACTGCGGGTCCCGTCGCTGAACTCCCCGCAGATGCGCCGCATCCTGGCCTCCAGCTTCATCGGCAGCGCCATCGAGTTCTATGACTTCATCCTCTATGCCACCGCCGCGTCCCTGGTGTTCAACAAGGTCTTCTTCGTGAACCTGACCCCCGGGGTGGCGTTGTTCGCCTCCTTCGCCACGCTGGCCGTGGGCTACCTGGCTCGGCCGCTGGGCGGCATCGTCTTTGGCCACTTTGGCGACAAGGTGGGACGCAAGGGCGTGCTGATCACCTCCATGGTGATGATGGGCGGGGCCTCGACCATCATCGGGCTGCTGCCGCCCACCGCCCAGGTGGGCATGGTCGCCCCGATTGCGCTGATCCTGCTGCGCATCCTCCAGGGCCTGGCCGTGGGCGGTGAATGGGGTGGGGCAATGCTCATGGCCCTGGAACACGCGCCGAAGGAACGGCGCGGCTTCGCCGCCAGCTTCGCGAACATGGGCGGGCCGGCCGGTGCGGTGTTGGCGACCCTGGCGGTCTCCGCGGTGTCGCTGCTGCCCAATGACGTGTTCCTCTCCTGGGGTTGGCGCATCCCGTTCATCCTCTCGGTGCTGCTGGTGGGCATCGGGCTGGTCATCCGGCTGAAGGTAGCCGAATCCCCGCTGTTCCTGGCTTTGGAGGACAAGGCGGAGGAAAAGAAGACCCCGATCATGCAGGTGCTCACCCAGTACCCGAAGTCGGTGCTGCGCGGCACCCTGGTGGGGATGAGCTCCTACACCGTGCAGGGGCTGATGACCGTCTGGGCGATCTCCTACGTGGTGGAGGACATGGGGATGGACCGCACCGCGGTGCTGAACATCAAGGCCGTCGGCGCCACGCTGACCGTGGTCGGCATCTGGTTCGCGGCCCGCTATTCGGACAAGCTGGGACGCCGCCCGGTGATGCTGGTGGGCATTGCCGCCGGGGCGCTGGCGGCGCTGCCGATCATGTGGCTGCTGCAGCTCGGTGCGCTGTGGGCATTCGCCATCGCCCTGTTTGTGGCCAACGGGCTGATCCAGGCGTTCATCTTTGGCCCGTTCGGGGCGTTCACCGCCGAACTGTTCCCCACCCGGATCCGCTACACGGGTGCTTCCCTGGTCTACCAGCTTTCCTCCACGGTCGGCGCCGGGTTCACCCCGATGATCGTGGCCGCCCTGGTGCTGCTTGGCGGCGGATCGCTGTGGCTGGTGGGCATCGTGTGGGCCGCGACGTTCGTGATCGCCGCGCTGGCGATGCGCAACGTCAAGGAAGGCAAGGACGCGGACCTGATGGCCGAACAGATGTAGGAGCGCGCACGGCCGAACGCGACTGCACCGGGGGCGTCCGGGAGCTTTTCCTAGGAAGAGCCCCGGGCGTCCCCGGCGTCGCGTTCGGCGCCCACCTGTTCGCAGAAGTCCAGGAAGGCGCGCAGCCGCAGGCTGGGGCGTTCGGAGGCGGTGTAGGCGACGCAGATGTCGCTGACCCCCACCGGGCCTTCGATCTCCAGCACCGCCAGCGGCAGCCCGTCATAGCTGACGTTCACAGGCGGGCGCTGCACCAGCACCGTGTAGCCCAGACCGCGGGCCACCATGCCGCGCACCGCCTCGAAGCTCTGCGAACTCCAGCGCACCTTCGGATCCAGGCCGGACATGCGCAGGTTCACCAGCTGGTTATCACGCACCGTGGGCAGGTCCAGGCCCACGAAATCCTCCTCGGCCAGTTCGCTGAGCCGCACCGAGGAGCGGGCGGCCAGCCGGTGGTTGGCGGCGACCAGAACATAGGGCCGGCCGGACATCACGGTGCGGTGGTGCACCTGGGGCAGCAGGTGGCGGGTGTGGGTGAGCACCACATCCAGGTGCCCCTTGAGCATCTGCTGCTGCAGCTCCGCCCCGTCACCCTCCACCAGGGTGACGCTCAGGCCCGGGTTCGGCTTGGTGAACTTTTCACAGATCACCGGGATCCAGAAGGCCGCCAGCGAGGAATAACAGCCGATGACCAGGGGGCCGGCCAGGGTGGTTTGGCGTTCAATGATCTGCCCCTGCACCTCCTCGGCGTGGCGCATCAGTTCGCGCGCATCATGCAGGAACACGGTGCCCACCGCCGTCAGCTCCACCCCGCGGGCGCGGCGGCGCACCAGCAGCTGGGCGCCGACCGCGCGTTCCAGATCATCCATCGCCTGGGACATGGCCGCCTGGGAGATGTGGCTGGCGGTTGCGGCCGCGGAAATGGAACCGGCCTCGGCCACCGCCAGGAAGTAGTGCAGCTGGCGCAGGGTGTAGTTGATCACCTGGCCAGTTTAGCCAGCGCCCGGGCGCCGGCGGGCACCGTGTCCCCGCCGGGAAGAGGCAGGCGCAATGGTTCTCTGGCTAGCGCAGCCGCGGCACCGCGGAGAGCAGGCGCTGGGTGTAGGGGTGCTGCGGATTGGCGAACACCTCGGCGGTGGGTCCGTTCTCCACGAACCGGCCCTGGTACATCACCGCCACCTGATCGCTCATGTGCTCGATCACCGACAGGTCATGGCTGATGAACAGGTAACTGGTCCCGGTCTGGACCTGCAGTTCATCCAGCAGGTCCAGCACCGTGGCCTGGATGGACACATCCAGCGCGGAGACCGGTTCGTCCAGCACCAGCACCGCGGGTCTGGGGGCCAGGGCCCGGGCAATCGCCAGGCGCTGGCGCTGGCCTCCGGAGAGCTGGGTGGGGTAGCGGGCGGCCAGCTGCTCGTCGAGCTGCACCTGGCGCAGCAGTGCGTGGACCTGATCGCGCACCGGGCCCAGGCGCCGGCTGCGCCCGGAGGTGAGCGCATCGGCCAGCAGCGCCCCGACCGTGTAGCGCGGGTCGAAGGAGCCCAGCGGGTTCTGGTAGATCGCGCCCATGGCCCGGCGCAGCGGGCGGCGTTCGGCTTCCCGGGCGGGCACGAACCCGCGCCCCAGCAGCCGTACCGTGCCGGCGTCCGGGCGCTGCAGGCCCAGCACCATGCGCGCGGTGGTGGTCTTGCCGCTGCCCGATTCGCCCACGATCCCCAGGGTGGCCCCGCGCGGCAGCGTGAAACTGACGTCATCCACCGCCAGTTGGCCGCCGAAGGCCTTGGACAGCCCGCTGACCTGCAGCGCCGGTTCCGGCCGGGACTCGGTCTGCGCGGTGGCGGCCGGTGCCGGCTGCGGCGCCGGGCGTGGGGTGCTGGCCGCCAGCGGGGTGAAGCGCGGCACCCCGGAGGGGACGGCGCGCAACAGGGTCTGGGTGTACTCGTGGCGCGGGGCGCCCAGCAGTTCTTCGGCAGGACCGCTTTCCACGATCTTCCCGCCGCGCATCACCGCGATCCGGTCCGCGACCTGCGCCACCTGGGCCAGGTCGTGGCTGATCATCAGCACCGCCCGGCCCTGCGCCTTCAGCTCACGCAGCTGGCGCAGCACCAGGGCGGTCAGCCCCGCATCCAGGGCCGTGGTCGCCTCGTCGGCGATCACCACCTGCGGGTCCCCGATCAGCGCCTGGGCGATCAGGGCGCGCTGGCGCATGCCGCCGGACAGTTCCCCGCTGCGCTGGGCGGCGCGGCGGGCCGGGTCATCCATGCCCACCGCCTGCAGCATCTGCAGCATCCGGGCGCGGCGTTCGGCGCGCCGCGTTCCACGCAGCGCGTCTGAGATTTCCCGGCCCACCGGGCGCAGCGGGTCCAGTGCGGAGAGCGCGTCCTGCAGCACCATGCCGATCTGCGCCCCGCGCACGGTCCGCCAGCCGTTTTCACCCAGCCTCAGCCCGTCCTGGCCGAGCACCCGCAGCCGGTCGGCGGTGACGGTTCCGCCGCTGAGCCCCAGCAGGCTGCGGGCGGTCACCGACTTGCCTGACCCGGATTCGCCCACCAGCGCCAGGCACTGCCCGGCGTGCAGGGTGAAGCTGACCCCGTCCACCGCGCGCTGCGCGCCAAAGCGCACCGCCAGCTGCTCGACTTCGATCAGCGGCGCAGCGCCGGGGTTTTCCCGCTTCGTGGTGCTTGCCCTCATGCCGCGTTCACCTTTCCGCCCAGTGCCCGGCCGATCATCGTTGCCCCGGCGGCCACCACCACGATGGCCAGGCCCGGGAAGAAGCTCAGCCACCAGGCCAGGTGCAGGTAGGTGCGCCCGGCGGCGAGCATCGCACCCCATTCCGGGGCCGGCGGGGGAGTGCCCAGCCCCAGGAAGGACAGCGCCGAGGCCCAGATGACCGCCTGGCCCACCCCCAGGGTGATCAGCGCCAGCAGCGGGCGCAGGGCGTTGGGCAGCAGGTGGTTGCGCACCTTGGCCAGGGTGCCGCGGCCCAGCACGGTGGCGGCCTCCAGCATTTCCGAGGCCTTCAGGGTGCGGATCTGGCTGCGCACCAGCCGGGCGTAGCCCGGCGCGGTGGACAGGCCCACCGCGACGATCGCCGGACCGACCCCGGGGCCGGTGAACGCGATGATCAGCAGCGCCATCAGCAGCGAGGGAATCGCGTACAGCGCCTCCAGCACCCGCAGGATCGCCTCGTCCAGCCAGCGCGGGGACAGGGCGGCGGCGGTGCCCAGCAGCACCGCGATGCCCATGCCCAGGGCGGTGGCCGCCACCCCGATGAACAGCGAGTCCCGGGCGCCGTGCACGATCCGGGTGAGCACATCGCGCCCGGATTCGTCGGTGCCCATCACGTGGTGCAGGTTCGGGGCCTGGAACGCCTCGGCTGGGTTCACCGCCAGCGGGTCGCCCGGGGCCAGCCACTGCGGGAAGAGCGCGAGCACCACCAGCAGCATCAGGAACACCCCGGTCCCGAGCTTCGCCAGCCGGCTCATGCCCGGACCCCGGCCGGGTTGATCAGCCGTTCCACGGCCTCGGTCACGGCCATCACCACCATGTAGCTGGCGGCGGAGAACAAGGCGATGCCGGTGACCATGGGGATGTCGCGGGAGAGCACCGCGGAGAGCAGCGCCCGGCCCAGCCCCGGGCGGGCGAACACGGCTTCGACCACCACGGCCCCGGAGAGCAGGGAGGAAAACGCCCAGCCGGTCAGGCTCAGCGCCGGCAGCGCGGCGTGGCGCAGCCCGTGGCGCCAGAACAGCTGCAGCCGGCTGGCCCCGCGGGCGCGGGCGGCCAGCGCGAACTGGCTGGAAAACGCGGAGGCCAGCGAATCGCGCATCAGCTGGGTGAGGAACCCGGCCAGCGGCAGGGCCAGGGTCAGCACCGGCAGCAGCAGCCCGGCCGCGCTGCCGTTGTCCACCGCCGGCAACCAGCCCAGCATCGTGGAGAACACCATGATCAGCACCGCGCCGAGCCAGAAGTGCGGCACCGCGGCGGCCACGATCTCCACCGTGTTGCCCAGCAGTTCACCGAACCGGTTGGCGCGCAGCGACAGCGCGGCGAACACCAGCGCCAGCACCCAGGCCAGCACCAGTCCCAGCAGCGCCAGCACCATGGTGGAGGGCAGCACCTCGCCCATGACCGTGAGCACCGGGTCCTTCAGGGAATAGGAGGTGCCAAAGTCCAGGCGCACCAGCTTGCCCAGGAACATCAGGTACTGCGCCGGCAACGGCAGATCCAGTCCGTACTCGGCGCGGGCCGCGGCCAGCGCCTCGGCCGAGGCCTGGGAGCCGGGACCGCCCATGATCGCCTCGGCCGGGTCCCCGGGGATCAGCCGGATGCCCAGGAAGATGGCGGTGGCCACCAGCCACAGCACCACCAGCGCCCCGCCCAGCCGTCGGCCCAGCCACCGCAGCGTACCCATCATCGGTTGCCCGGTGGACCCTAGCGGTCCAGGAACACGTCGTAGTACACCGGGGTGGAGACCGCGGTGGTCGCGCCCATGCCCTTGACGTCCTTGCCGTAGAGGAAGTGGTTCTGCTGGTCGTACAGCGGCAGCACGTAGTAGCCGCCCAGGATCAGCTCCTGGGCCTTGCGGTACTTCTCGGCGCGTTCGTCCTCATCCTCGGTCTGCTCCGCCTCGGTCAGCAGCTGGTCGATCTGCGGGTCCTTGAGCTGGGCGTTGTTCGCGAAGTAGCCCGAGGGGGCCGGCACGGTGGAGTCCGAATGGTAGAGGATGCGCAGCACGCTGGGCCCGACCTTCGTGTACGGCGCGGAGACCAGGTTGTACTCGTGCTTGGCCAGTGCCCCGTACCAGCTGGAGAGGTCCAGCAGGTTGATCTTCACTTCGATTCCGACCTTCTTCGCCGAGGCCTGGATCTGTTCGAACAGGGACTGTTCGGCCGGCACCGACTGGTTGGTGGACACCGGGAAGCTGACGCTCAGCCGCTTGCCGTCCTTCACCCGGTAGCCCTCGGCGTCACGTTGGTTCCAGCCAGCCTCGTCCAGCAGCTGCTCGGCCTTGGCCACGTCCGGGGCGAAGAGCGCCTCCTGGGAGATGCCCAGCGGCTCCACGGAGGAGAGCAGCGAGTAGCTGCGCGGGGCGGTGCCGAAGAACAGGGCGTCTATGCCCGCGTTCACATCCAGCGCGCGGATGAACGCCTCGCGCACCTTGATGTCGTCAAACGGGGCCTTGGCGCTGTTCAGCTCAATGCGGTTTGAGGCGCCCGGGCGCGGGGCGTCCAGGTGCCCCAGCCCGGCGCCCTCGGCCGAGGAGATGGTGTCCGGCTGGGCGTTGTCGATCACGTCGACCTCACCGGAGGACAGGGCCGCGTAGCGGGTGGCGGTCTCCGGGATGAAGCGCCAGGTGATCCCGTCCAGGTAGGCGCCCTGCTGTTCGCGCCCCTGCTGGGGAGCCGGGGAGACATAGTCCTCGTTGCGCACCAGGTGCACCGCGTCCTGGCGGTCCCAGGAATCGACCTTGAACGGGCCGGTGCCCACCGGGGAGGCGCAGTTCGCGGACTGCTCGCGCTCCAGCGCCTTCGGGGACTGGATGGCGGTCCACGGCATGGACAGCGACTCCAGCAGCGCGTTGTCCGGGGTGGACAGGTGCAGTTCGGCGGTGCGCTCGTCCACCAGCTTGATCTGGTCGACCTTGCCCACCGCCAGGTACCCGGTGGAGGAGGCGGTGTCCGGGTCCTGCAGGTGCTCGATGTTGGCCTTGACCGCCTCGGCGCCCAGCTTCGTGCCGTCGTGGAAGGTGATGCCGTCACGCACGGTGATGGTGCGCACCAGCCCGTCCTCGGACACCTTCGTGGACTCGGCCAGCCACGGCACGATCTGGCCGTTCGCGTCCTTGGTGAACAGCGTCTCCAGGTACTGCGAGGCCACCAGCGCCTGCGGGTAGTTGCCGCCCACGTGCGGGTCCAGGCAGGTTGGTTCGGCGTCCCCGGAGGCGTAGATCAGTGTGCCGCCGGTGACCGGGTCCGCCGATTCGCCCTGCGGGGAGGGGCTGGTGGGGCTGGAACATCCGGCCAGCACGGCCAGGCTCAACGGGATGGACAGCGCGCCAAGGGCCAGGCGCCGGGAACGGGCGGTGCGTTGCTTCAAGGGGAAAATACCTCGTGGGGCGAAAAATGATGGATAGTCCTGGGTTCCACAATAGTCACCCGGGCCCGGGCCGGGCATGTCGGGTATTCCAGATCACACCCGGCATGCCCGCGCGCCTACTTCTG
The DNA here is from genome assembly GCF_059728615.1 of Glutamicibacter sp. St.4D3. Taxonomy (NCBI): domain Bacteria; kingdom Bacillati; phylum Actinomycetota; class Actinomycetes; order Micrococcales; family Micrococcaceae; genus Glutamicibacter; species Glutamicibacter sp. St.4D3. The sequence goes on along the minus strand of NZ_AP039380.1, from coordinate 2,928,214 downwards.
GCTGGCCACGGTCATCCGGCGGTTCTCATGGGCCGGGCTCTCCAGCTCATCGAGGATCGCCACCGCGAAGTCCTGGGTGGAGACGAAGTCCCCGGCCGGGGAATCGGTGCCCAGGCTGTAGCTGCCGGTGCGGCGGCCGGAGGCGATTTCCGGGGCCGGGGCGGCCACCGTCCAGGTGATCCCGGAAACGGAGGTGAACATGTCATAGACCTGCGCGCTGGTCTCGGCCTCGGCCTTGTAGGCGTCGGGGAAGTCCGGGGTCTGCAGCAGACGCACCCCGTCAATCTCGGTTGCCCCGGCGCCGCCGACCACCAGCAGGCGGGCCGGGACCAGGGTTTCGGTGATTTCCTCGAAGGCATCCAGGTACTCCTGGTGGTCCCCTCCGGTGCGTGATGGGGGCACCGCGATGACCACTGCGTCATGGTTCTTGCCCAGTTCGCGATAGGTGCCCGCATCGGAGAGCTCGGCACTCACCGCGGTGGCGCCCTGAACCGAGGTTCCCGAACGGGTTACCGCGGTGACCTCGTGTCCGCGGGAGAGGGCTTCGGCGACCACCTGGCTGCCCACGGCCCCGGTGGCTCCGTACACTGCAATCTTCATTCTCGGTCCTTTCGGATTGGCGCGGGCCGGCGGCCCATTCCAGACCAGATTATCCAGTGTGCCGCCAGGCGAACAACGTCCCGGTCATCAAAGGACACCGCGCCCCGGGGGGTCAGCGCAGCAGCGGGCCGAGCAGCAGAACCAGGGCCGTGGCTCCCAACGCGAGGGTGGCCGCGGCGGTGGCGAACACGGCCACCGCGTCGGCCTGTACCCTTCCGGCCTCCAGCCCGTGGGCCATCCGTCGGTAGCGGCGGCGCTGGGAGAGGAAGATGCCGCCGGAGACCAGCGCGGCGATGCCCACCAGCACCAGCAGGGACTGCCCGTAATGCGGCAGCCAACGCAGGAACACGGCGCTGACGACCAGGAAGGAGATCAGGGTGCGGCCCCAGGCCAGCACGGTGCGTTCGGGCTGCAGCCCGGGATCCGAAATGCGCACATCCTTCATGAGTTCTGCCTCCCCGGTGGCCTAGAAGCCATTGGCCAGGATCATTGCCACGGCCGCCACCGCCGCGGCCACCGCCCCGAACCCCAGCAGCGGCACGATCGCCGGAACCGGCAGCGGGGAGTCCTCACGCATCCGGCGCTCGACCCGCAGCCAGCGGAAGGCCGCTCCGCCGGCGATCAGCATGCCGATGCCAATGACAATCAGCGCCAGCCAGGTGCGCAGCGGAGTGGAGAAGGACGCGGCGGTGAAGGCCTCCAGGGCGATGCCGCCAGCCAGGAAGGCCAGGGACGTGCGGATCCAGGCCAAAAACGTGCGCTCATTGGCCAGGGTGAAGCGAGGGTCAGGTTCCTTGCCGCTGGGCAGGAGCCACCGGGCCAGGCGGCTGCGTTCATGGGTGGACATGATCCTCCTTGGAAGGGGTCGGAAGTGGGGTCGCCGGCACGCGGACTGCATCTAAGTTCATCATGTCCGGGGATGGCGGCACCTGAAAAGTGGTTGCAGACGGCAATTATTAACCGGTTATTCGGCCCGCATCCGGGAGGCCGCGAGCTGCAGCGGCTCCAGCACCCGCTGCAGGTAGCTCTCCCGGTCCTCCCGTGCGGTCGGGGTGGGCGCGCTCAGGGCGATGAGCGGCCCCTGGGGCAGCTGCAGGGGAACGGACAGTGTGCGGATGCCCAGGGTGTGTTCTTCTTCCACGAAGCAGTATCCGCGTTGCCGTGCCAGCTCGATCTGCTCCATGATCTGGGTGCTGTCGGTCAACGTGCGCGAGGTCAATTCGATGCGGGTCGAGGACTCAATGACCGCCCGGGCCTCCTCGGCGGGCAACAGGGAAAGCATGGCCCGCCCCATGGCGGTGCAGTAGGCGGGCAGGTGGCGTCCGGCATTGACCTGGATCGCCAGCTCCTGGGTGGTCTGGGTGGCCAGCACGTTAATGACCTCCCCGTTGGAATATTGGGTGAGGGTGGCGGTTTCGTTGACCGTGTCCGAGAGCTGACGCAGGATCGGTTCGGCCTTGCGGGCGGTTTCATTGGCCGTCAAGTAGGGCTGGGCCAGCTCCAGCAGCTTGGCCCGTGCGCTGAACAATGACCCGTGCTGCGCAAGGTAGCCAAGCTCGGTGAGGGTGGCCAGGTAGCGGCGCACCGCAGCCGGGGCCAGGCCGGTGCGTTCAGCGACTTCGCTCAGGGTGAGCGGAAAACCGGTGAATGCCTTGATCACGCTCAACCCGCGGGCGAAGGACTGTACTCCCGTGGGGGAGTCATGGGGCACGGGCATCGGAATCCTTCCGCAAAGAAACATCAACGCCGCCTCTTGACCTGAGACGACGGTCACAATCATACTTTACGCACACCGAAAAGTATTTTCGCTCTGCGAAGTCAGGGGTTTTCATGCTTCATCGATCATCACGCCTCGTTGCGGCCCTGGCCGGCGCGCTGGCCCTGACCCTGGGGCTCAGCGGCTGCGTCGTGCTGCGCGAGGGCGGGACCGAGCCGGCGCAGAGCGCCGGTGCCCAGCAGGCCTACACCGAGGTGGTGCCGCTGCCCGAAAGCGTCAAGGAGCGCGGCTACCTGGTCTTCGGCTCGCAACTGGCCTCACCGCCCATGAACTTCCCGGCGGACAAGGGCTACCAGGGAATCAACGTCGACGTGGTCGAAGAAATCGGCAACCTGCTCGGGGTGGAGATCCGCTGGAAGCAGCTGCCGTTCGCCGGGTTGATCCCGGCAGTGAAATCCAAGCAGATCGACGCCGGCGTTGACCTGATCGGCGACACCCAGGAGCGGGCCCAGGTCGTGGACTTCTCCAACTACATGAACCAGGCCACCTCCCCGCTGGTGCAGCGCGGCAACCCCCACGGCATCGAATCCGCCGCTGATTTGTGCGGGCTGCCGATCGCGATCGTCCGCGGCGGGGTTCAGCTGGAGCTGGCCGAGGACGAAAACGACAAGTGCCTGCAGGAGGGCAAGAAGCCGATCGAGATCAACCAGTTTTCCGCCCCGGGTGATGCACGGCTTTCCGTGCAGGCCGGACGCACCGCAGCGTTTTTGGGCAACACCCCGGTGATGCGGTACATCGCCGAAAACAAGGCGACCAGCAAGGTTTTCGAGATGGGCGGGGAAGCGACCTACCAGCGCCAGCCCATCGGCATCATCACCGCCAAGGACCGCCGCGATCTGAAGCAGTCCATCCAGTCCGCCCTGGACGTGATGCAGGCCGAGGGAACCGTGGACGAACTGCTGGCCAAATGGGAAATCCAGGACCTGGCGCTGGATGCGCCACAGGACGAGGCGAATGAGGAGACAGGGGCAGGCCAATGAGCACCGTTGAGATTTCACAGCTCAAGGACCCGGTGGCCCGCCAGCGCCACCCCTGGCGGCTGGTGTCCGGGCTGCTGGTGATTGCCCTGGTGATCATGGCCGCCCGCGGCCTGTGGGGCAACCGGGCACTGGATCACTCCACCATCGCCGAGTACCTGACCTACCCCAGCATCATGAGCGGACTGAAGAACACAATTGTGCTGGCGCTGATCTCCATGGTCATCGGGGTCGTGGCTGGGTTCATCGTGGCGCTGATGCGCCTGTCGCGGAACCCGGTGCTGCGGGCCATCGGCTTCGCGTACGTCGCCATCGTGCGCAGCATCCCATTGCTGCTGCTGATCCTGTTCGTCGGGAACATCTCCCTGTTCTGGTCGGGCATTGACGTGCTGAACCCCATCACCGGCGAGCTCTGGTACAGCTGGGACATGAATGACCTGATCACCCCGTTCGTTGCCTCGATCATCGCGCTGGCGCTGAACGAGGCGGCCTACATGGCCGAAATCATCCGCTCCGGGCTCTCCGCGGTGGACACCGGCCAACAGGAGGCGGCCAACGCCCTGGGGCTGGGGCCACTGCGCACCATGTTCCGGGTCATCCTGCCCCAGGCGCTGCGCATCATCATTCCCCCCACGGGCAGCCAGTTCATCACGATGATCAAGATGACCTCCCTGGTCTCGGTCATCGCCGGCGGCGACCTGCTGACCGAAGCCCAAAACATCGCCGCCACCAACCTGCGCACCCTGGAGCTGCTCGTGGTTGCCTTCCTCTGGTACCTGGTGGTCACCGGCATCGCGACCATTGGGCAAAGCTTCCTGGAACGACGTCTGGCCCGCGGCCAGCGGAAAGGCTCGGTGTAGTCATGGCCCATTCCACCTCCGCCCCGTCAGCGACCAGCACGAGGCCGCTGCTCACGGTGCGCGGCCTGCACAAGTTCTTCGGCCCGTTGCATGTCCTCAAGGGCGTGGACCTGCAGGTGAATGAAGGCCAGGTCGCCTGCCTGCTCGGCCCCTCCGGGTCCGGCAAGTCCACGCTGCTGCGGTGCATCAACCACCTGGAGAGCGTGGATGCCGGAAGGATCACCATGGATGGGCAGACACTGTCCTACTTTGAGCGCGGCGGGCAGATGCACCTGCGCCGCCGCCGGGAAATCGATCGGCAGCGCCAGGAGATCGGCATGGTCTTCCAGCACTTCAACCTGTTCCCGCACTACTCCGTGCTGCAGAACATCACCCTGGCTCCCACCCTGCTGGGCAAGTCCAACGCCACCCAAGCCAAGGCCACGGCCATGGAACTGCTCGAACGGGTCGGTCTGGCCAACAAGGCGAACGCCTACCCGGCGTCCCTATCCGGTGGGCAGAAGCAGCGGGTGGCCATCGCCCGGGCCCTGGCCATGAAGCCGCGGGTGATGCTCTTCGACGAGCCGACCAGCGCGCTGGACCCCGAGCTGGTCGGTGAGGTGCTCAAGGTGATGAAGGCGCTCGCCGACCAGGGCATGACGATGATCGTGGTCACCCACGAGATGGCGTTCGCCCGTGAGGTCGGGGACCAGGTGGTGGTCATGGACAACGGGGTGATCCTCGAATCCGGGCCCCCGGCCCAGGTCTTCGACGACCCGAGCCATGAACGCACCCGCGACTTCCTGCGCCATGTCCATTAGCGGCTCCTAGGCATTTGAGAACAACGAACAACCAAAGGCGGATCATGACCACCAAGAGCAAGCTGGTGCTGCTGGGCACCGGGGGCGGGCCCACCCCGAAGATCGAACGCAATGCCGCATGCAACGCGGTCGTCGTGGGCGATGCCACCTACATCATCGACGCGGGCAACGGGGTGGCCCGGCAACTGGCACGCGCCCGGCTGGCCTTCAACTCGCTGCGCGCCGTGGGGATCACCCACCACCACTCGGATCACAACGCGGACGTGGGCACGCTGCTGCACCTGGCCTGGTGCGCCAATCTGGACCGGCCGGTGCAGACCTTTGGCCCGGCCCCCTGGCAGAGCATGTGGGACTCCTTCCTGGACTACGCGCGCCGGGATGTGCAGATCCGCATCGTGGACGAGGGGCGGCCGGACTTCGCCTCGCTGATCAGCGCCCGCAACGTCACCGAGCCCGGCCTGGTGTTCGAAGACGAGCGGGTGCGGATCACCGCGGCGTGGGTTAACCACCCGCCCATCGAGGCGCTGGCCTACCGGATCGACACCGAGGACCGCAGCTACGTCATTTCCGGCGACACCACGCCGTGCGACTCCCTGGTGGAGCTGGCCCGCGGCGCCGACGTGCTGGTGCACGAGGTGATGCACATCCCCAGCATTGATCCCCTGCTGCAACGCTCCAACGGGCAGCGGCTGCGCGAACACCTGATCGACTCCCACACCGCCTCCACGGATGTGGGCGCGGTGGCGGCCCGCGCCGAGGTCGGGCACCTGGTGCTCTCACATTTCGTGCCCAGTGCCCCGCAGGTTCCCGACCAGGTTTGGCTGCAAGACGTGCAGCAGGACTTCAGCGGGCCGATCACCGTGGGTGCGGACCTGATGGAAATCTAGGTGCCCCGACCGCGTCCCCGGATTCAGCCCCACCCGCAGCACACGGACAGGATGTAGTCTGGGTCACAAGTAGCCGTTGGTGGTCAGGGAGGGGTTCGGCAATGTTTGAACTGAATGAGGACCAGCAGGCGCTGGTGGAGATGGTTCGGGACTTCGCGGCGGACAAGCTGGCCCCGCACGCCCTGGAATGGGACGCAACTTCCCATTTTCCCACCGATGTGCTGGCCGAGGCCGGGGAGCTGGGGATGGGCGGCATCTACGTCAGTGAGGAACACGGCGGTTCCGGGTTGACCCGCAGCGACGCGGTGCTGATCTTTGAGGAGCTGGCCAAGGCCGATCCAAGCATTGCAGCCTACATTTCCATCCACAACATGGTGGTGTGGATGATCGACGCATTCGGCACCGAGCAGCAGCGTTCGCGCTGGCTGCCGGGGATGCTGCAGATGCAGCAGCTGGGCGCGTACTGCCTGACCGAGCCCGGGATCGGTTCCGACGCGGCGGCGTTGAGCACCCGGGCCCGGCGCGAGGGCGATGACTACGTGCTCAACGGCGTCAAGCAGTTCATTTCGGGGGCCGGATCAGCGGCGCTGTACATCGTCATGGCCCGCACCTCCCAGGACGGGGCCGCGGGGATCAGCGCCTTCCTGGTGCCCGCGGACGCGCCGGGCCTGTCCTTCGGCGCCAACGAGAAGAAAATGGGGTGGAAGGCCCAGCCCACCCGCCAGGTGATCATGGATGACGTGCGGGTCGCGGCGGACCAGATGCTCGGCGCCGAGGGGCAGGGATTCTCCATTGCCATGCGCGGGCTGAATGGCGGGCGACTGAACATCGGGGCATGCTCACTGGGCGGTGGTCAGCACGCGCTGGAAAAGAGCGTGGCCTATCTGAAGGAACGCCAGGCCTTCGGCGGACCGCTGACCCGGCAGGAGGCGCTGGTCTTCGAACTGGCCGACATGGAGATGCGCCTTGAGGCGGCGCGCACCCTGCTGCGCCGCGCCGCCGCCGCGTTGGACGCCAAGGCTCCGGATGCTGTCCGATTGTGTGCCATGGCCAAACGAATGGCCACAGATGCGGGTTTCAACGCCGCGAACAGCGCCATCCAGCTGCATGGCGGCTACGGCTACCTCAGCGAGTATGGCCTGGAGAAGATTGCCCGCGACTTGCGGGTGCACCAGATCCTGGAGGGCACCAACGAAATCATGCAGTTGATCGTGGGTCGTTCGCTGATCGAGTCCTAGATCGGACGTGGGCTGCAGCGGGGCGGGCCCCGTCTCGCGAAGGCCGTTCGATGAGTTCCCCTGTGCCAGCATGCGGGCGTGCCGGAACTTCGTTGCCCGCAGGATTCTTGGTGCCGCCACACCCGGTTCTATAGCCACTAGCTTGGCGACTGGAGGATGCGCTCAAGCAGTTCCTGAACTTCCTGCGCCCGATCTTCCCAATATGCGGAGCCGAGTAGGAGGTCAAACTCCGATTCTCCGGCACGTTGGGCGAACTGGTCGCGGTAATCTTCCAGTGCATTGGACAGGTCGTCGAATTGATCTTTGGTCAGGGTGAGCTGGAGGGTGGTTTTTGGCATCCGCTGATGCTCCTTTCGTCGACTTCCGCGTTCTCTGGGTTGCTCCTTCGCGTCTGATGTTGTTGGAAACCTGAAATGCCCCGCAAAGAAGGGCTGATCCGCTCAGAAGCCATCCGCTCATCGGTACCTCCGGCATGCGCTGACGGGCGCTTTGGCAAAGAACCGCTTCGCGCGCTTGCCGGAGGTTGGAATGACGCTCTAGCGAACCTCGGCTCAAGAAGCGGTATGAGCCGTGGCCGCAGCCTTGGTGCCCGAGGAAGATGGTGCTTTCGGCGTGGTCGGCGTGGTCGGCGTCGACGTGTCGACTTTCTCTACGCTTCGAATCATTCCATGGAGAAATTTGGCCGCTGCGGTGCGTTCATCCGCGGTAAGGCTTTCCACCGCTTCGAGCATTCGCTGATGCATGGGACCAAGAGTTTCACGCACCTCCTGATCCGTGTGCTTGGTGGGCATGATCGCCACCGACCTGCGGTCCTCGGGGTGCACCACACGCTGTGCATAGCCGTCGCGGCACAAGCGGTCAATCAGTGCCGATACCGAGGCGTTGGAGATCTCCAGTTCGCTGGCAAAGTCCTTTTGGCGCAGTATCCGCCCGGATTGATGGGCCTTGAGCAGGAAGCGCAGAGCGAGAAGATCCGTTTCGCCCATTCCCATGGAGTCCCTGGTTGCCGCCCGCATTTTGCGTTCCGCACTTCGATAGCGGCGCAGCAGGTTGAGCAGATCGATCGGCGTGGTTTCCTCGGACCCTTGTGGGTACCAGTAACCGCTGCTTTGAAGTGCGCTCATCGGGGCCTTTCTACTGGAGTGCTCTGTTCTTTAGACCTTGGGAACCACGGTCCAGTCCGTTTTTTCAATCTCCAGCTTGATACATCACAATCTTACATATAGCCTTTCTAAAAGTTAGCCAGGCTAAGTGTTATTTTACTATGGAACATCGCGATAAACGAGGAGTGAGACATGACAACTAATCATCTTGAGCACCTGGATCACCCTCCGGCCGGGAAGGCCTGGTCACGCAAGTTGTCCGAAGTGGCCCGCTATGCCCGCTACCAGTGTGGGGGACGGGCAGACGTGCATTCCTGCCAGTGCTCAATCACCGGTGACCCGGGTCAACTGGTCATCAATTTTGCGTGCACCGCGACGCACGAGCGATACGTTGCGGATTTGGTGCAGTTCGTCAATGACGAACTTCTGCCGCAGCTGGAACAAGTCATCGGCATTCAATTTGAGGTGCGGAACCTGCAATTCGCCGTTCAGGGTCAGCATCCCGCCCCCGCCGTGGTGGCAGGGCAGGCGGCCCAGGTGGGCACTGCCGAAGCGGGCTGGCTAATTGATCCCTTCTCGACCGGAGAACAGCCAATTATTGCCTCCCCGACCCTGCGCAGTGAAGCAACGCAGGCACAGAAGAAGATCCTCAGCTAAGCGCACTGCTTCAAACGGTGATTTGCCCGGCGGACGCGAGTCAAAAAGTGACCACAGGCGCTCCGCAACGCTGCCGTCCAGACCGCAGTGCAGTGTTTGTAGATTTCTGAAATTAGTCGTTCTTAGAGATAGGGAACCAAGACATGCCTGGTCGTATCATCAGAACACAGACTGCGCAGCGGGTAGCGCAGGTATTGGCAACAAACAAGGGCAAAGAGTATTTGGGGCTCTTCGAGTGGAAGCCCGGAGTTCCCATTGTGATGACTCAGGCCTCAGAATCATTGGCTGATGCCATGGGCCTGGCCTCCATCCATGGCCGGGCAGTGTTTATTGCCATGATTGATCGGCACACGGATGAACTGATGATGCTGCACCTGAGCACTCAGCAGCCGGATCTTCGGACCGTTGGTGCGATGCCCCAGGAGATGGGGATGGGTGAATTTTTCGGGAGGCTTACCCAGGCTGATGGCGTCATGACCTTCCGGGTGCCGCAGTGGAAGTACTCGGTCGTGGCGCACAAGATACCTTCCCACGAAGTCTTTCGCGAGGTCGTGTCCCAGCGGGGGTACCGCTTTGCCACGATGCGCTAGCAGGACCGCCTCAAGCCTTGATGCTGGCCCGCGCCTGCCCGGTCATCGCCCGCGGCCCCGGTCTGCTGCGTTGAGCGCCGCACCCTCCGTGGGCAGGTGCGCAGGCGGCACGGGGCTGACCGGTTCGCGCCGGTCAAGCACCTCGGGCAGGGTACCGCCATTCATGACCGCCAGCAGGGTGGCCCGCGTGGGAGCCATCAGCCGCAACCTGCCGGAGTCGGTGTCCTTCAGCAGCTGGCGAGGCGTGATCCAATGCGAATCCAGGGCTTCGGTGGTCTGGTGCCGCGGCTGCTGGCCAGCGTCGAGTCCGGCCACATAGAAGAAGGTGTCAAAACGCTTCGGGTGGCCGAGCGGGGTAATCCAGTTCGCCCACGGCACCAGCTGGCGGGGCTGCAGGCGGGCGCCGGTTTCCTCCCAGACCTCCCTGATGGCTGCGGCCGCCACGACGGCGGACGCGAAGTGCGACTGCTGTTCGCCCAAGGCCCACAGCGAGGTGTTCCGCCACAGCTGGGCGTGTCCGGCAGCCACCGGTTCGGGAATCGTGTCTACCGCCGCCGCGTCTTGCTCGTCGACGCGCCCGCCGGGGTACACGACCACCCCGGGGGCAAAATCCATGGTCCGGGTCCGGTGCTGGATAAAGACCTCCAGCCCGTGGACCGATTCCCGCAGCAGCAGCACGCTGGCGGCCCGTTGCACCGTTGCCGCCTCGTGCGCCGCCCGCTGTGCTGCGGTGCGCTGCGGTTCTGGCCAGTTCTGCTCCATGGCTCCCAGTATGGCCGATCTGGACGGTGAGTGCCGCCTTGGCGTGGGGCACCGGGAGAAGCCGCGCACCGCGGCTTTGCAAAAATACACGGCGCCGGGGTGTTGTTCCCGCCGCGAGCCTTGGCACGATGGGAATCAAGAGGACGCCGTACCCCGGAAGGAAAATGCCATGACAACCAATGAAACCGCCCGTGGGCAGGTACCGGGCAATGAAGGGCTCGCCGGGCGTCGGGCCATTGTCACCGGTGGGGGCGGCGGCATCGGCCTGGCCTGCGTGCGGGCCCTGGCCCGGCGCGGAGCGCACGTGATCGTGGCCGACCGGGACGAGGCCGCGGCCAGCGCGGCCGCGGCCGAGGTGGGCGGGGAATCATGGGTGGTGGATCTGTCCGACACCCGGGCGCTGGAGACCCTGGAGTTATCGGCGGACATCCTGGTCAACAATGCCGGGGTGCAGCGGGTCGCGCCGATCCATGAATTCGATCCGCAGGACTGGCGGCTGATCCACCGGTTGATGCTCGAGGCCCCGTTCCTGCTGATCCGAGCGGTGCTGCCGGGCATGTATGAGCGAGGTTTCGGGCGCATCATCAACATTTCCTCGGCCCACGGGCTGATTGGCAGCGCCTACAAGTCCGCCTACGTGGCCGCCAAGCACGGGCTGGAGGGGCTATCGAAGGTCACCGCCCTGGAAGGTGCACAGCACGGGGTCACCAGCAACTGCATCAACCCCGGCTATGTGCGCACCGCCCTGGTGGAGCGCCAGGTCGCCGACCAGGCCACGGCGCACTCCATCCCCGAATCCGAAGTCGTCGCCAAGGTGATGCTCACCGAAAGTCCGATCAAGCGCCTGGTGGAGCCCGAGGAGGTGGCCGAGCTGGCCGCATGGCTGGCCGCCGGGCCGGCGGCCATGGTCACCGGGGCCAGCTACACCATGGACGGGGGCTGGACCGCGCACTAGCGCCGCGGCCCAACCACCCTAGCCGGCGACCTTCTGCACCCGGTGTCCCAGCTGGTGGGTGGGCACCCGGAAGGTTTCCCGGGCGGTCAGCGCCGAGATGCTGGCCACCAGGGCGACCGCGGCGGTGAACAGGCTGATCTGCACCCAGCCCCCGGGCTCCAGTCCACCCATCGCCGCAACGATCGAGGGGGCGAAGCCGGCCATCAGGAATCCGAGCTGGGTGCCGATCGCCAGGCCGGAGAAGCGCACCTGGGAGGAGAACATCTCCGCATAGAAGCTGGGCCATACCGCATTGGCGGCCGCGTAGGCGCAGGAGAAGACCAGCAGGGACAACGCGAACTGCAGCAGCGTGTTGCCGCCTTCCATGGAACGGATGTAGAAGGGCATGAAGGCGGCCGAACCCAGTGCGCCGTAGATGTACACCGGTTTGCGTCCGATCTTGTCGGCCAGCATGCCAAAGAGCGGCTGGGTGAACAGCGCACCGATGTTGCCCACGACCACCAGCCACAGGGTGATCGACTCATCCAGGTGGCCGATGGTCTTGCCGTAGGAGATCGCCAGGGTGCCGTAGACGGTGGAGACGGCGGCGATGAACGCGCACAGGATCACCCGCAGCACGTCCCGCCAGTGGAAGCGCAGCAGTACGCCCAGCGGCAGCTTGGCGATTTCATTGTTCTTCTTCGCGGCCTCGAACTCCGGGGTCTCGTGCAGGGAGCGGCGGATGAAGTAGGTCACGATGACCACCACGGCCGAAAGCCAGAACGGGATGCGCCAGCCGATGCCGAACTTGATCTCATCGGGCAGGGCCACCACGGGGATGAACACCAGGGCGGCCAGGATCTGCCCGCCCTGGGTGCCGGTCAGCGTCCAGGAGGTAAAGAAGCTGCGGCGGTGATCCGGGGCGTGTTCCAGGCTCAGTGAGGAGGCCCCGGCCTGCTCGCCCGCGGCGGAAAGCCCCTGCAGCAGCCGGGCCAGCACCAGCAGGATCGGCGCCAGCCAACCCACCTGGTCGAAGGTCGGCAGGCAGCCGATGGCGAAGGTGGCCGCGCCCATCATCACCAGGGTGAACATCAAGACCTTTTGCCGGCCAATCCGGTCCCCGAAGTGTCCGAGGATCACCGCACCAATGGGTCGGGCGATGTAGGCGAAGCCGAAGGTCGCCAGGGACATCACCGCGGCATTGGTGTCCGCGTCGGGGAAGAAGATGTGCGGGAAGATTAGGGCCGCGGCGGATCCGAAGATGAAGAAGTCATAGTATTCGACGGCGCTGCCCATGAAGCTGGCCAACGCCGCCTTGACCGGCGTGCGCTGGGGGACCGGCGGATTGCTGGCGTCCGCCCCCTGGTGGATGTGTGACATCAAGATCTCCTCGAATCAGGTCCTGGGTCCTACTGAAATTCTACGCTTGTGCGCTATGCGTACACTTGTGCGTAAAACGTACATGGATATAGAGTAGAGCTAAATCACAATCGAGACAATCCCCTTCGCCGCAACGTCCGCATCGCGGTCCGGCACCAGCGATTGCCACGCCATCGGACGCTGTCTGAAGATGGAGGCAGGGCCAGCAGCAACTGACCCGCCCCATCCGGCGGGTCGGGTGAAGGGTTGAAGAACGAGAATGGGGAGCACCCGGTGAGCACCACAGCACAGTCCTATCTGGTCGGTCTGATCGGCGACGGCGTCATGCCCTCGCTGACCCCGCCGCTGCATGAACGCGAAGCCGATCAGCACCGGCTGCGCTATCTTTACCGGCCCATTGACCTGACCGAAATCCATCGCCCCGCACAGGACGTGGGGCAGCTGCTGCGCGCCGCCGCGGAGCTGGGCTACAACGCCTTCAACATCACCCACCCCTGCAAGCAGCTGGTGATGGAACACCTGGATGAGATCAGCCCGAACGCGGCCAGCATCGGGGCCGTGAACACCGTGGTGATCCGGGACGGGAAGTTCCACGGGCACAACACCGACGCCTCCGGGTTTGGCTGGGCACTGGCCACCGGGCTGCCGCAGGTGCCGCTGGAGACCGTGCTGCAGCTGGGGGCTGGCGGTGCCGGGGCGGCCGTTGCCTACGCTCTGCTGGATTCCGGGGTGCGCCACCTGATCCTCGTTGACCCGGATGAGCAACGCGCCGGGCAACGTGCGGCCGCGTTGAGCCAGAATTTCCCTAACCGGCAGATCAGCACCGCCACGCCCCAGCAGGCTCCGCAGCTGCTGGCGCAGGTGGACGGGCTGCTGAACGCCAGCCCGATTGGCATGCACCATCATCCGGGCCTGCCGCTGGAACTGACAAACCTCGAACCCCGCCACTGGGTGGCGGACTGCGTCTACCGTCCGGTGGACACCGAACTGATCACCACCGCGCGGGAACGCGGCTGCCGGGTGCTCGATGGCGGCAACATGGCGGTGGGTCAGGCCGTGGACGCGTTCGAGATCATCACCGGAATCCGCCCCGATGCCGTCCGGATGCGTGAACACCTGCTGCAGATGCTGGAGGCCGGACTCTGATGCGCACCTCCATCGCCACCGTCTGCCTCTCCGGCACCCTGGAGGAAAAGATGCTCGCCTGCGCCAAGGCCGGGTTCGACGGCATCGAGATCTTTGAACAGGACCTGACCGTCAGCCCCAAGTCCCCGGAGGAGGTCCGCGCCCTGGCCCAGCGTCTGGGACTGAGCCTGGACTTGTTCCAGCCGTTCCGCGACTTTGAAGGGGTCGACCCGGCCACGCTGGCGGCCAACCTGCGCCGGGCCGAGGAAAAGTTCAAGCTGATGCAGCGCCTGGGCATGGATCTGATCCTGCTGTGCTCCAATGTCGCCACCGCCACCATCAACGATGACGAATTGTTTGCCGACCAGATCCGCCAGTTGGCCGACCTGGCAGAGCGCTACCAGGTGCGCATTGCCTACGAGGCGCTGGCCTGGGGCAAGTACGTGAACACCTACCAGCACTCCTGGCGCATCGCCCAGCTGGTGGACCGGCCAAACGTGGGGATCTGCCTGGACTCCTTCCACATCCTCTCCCGCGGGGATGACCCGGCGGACATTGCCCGGATCCCGGGGGAGAAGATCTTCTTTGTCCAGCTGGCCGATGCCCCGGCCATGAAATTGGATGTGCTCTCCTGGTCCCGCCACTACCGGGTGTTCCCGGGCGAAGGCGGCTTCCAGCTGGATCAGTTCATGGCCCAGCTGGTGCGCTCAGGCTATGACGGGATCGTGTCGTTGGAAATCTTCAATGACGTCTTCCGCCAATCCAATGTCGTGCGCACCGCCGTGGACGGGCTGCGCTCACTGATCTGGCTGCAGGACCGCACCATGGAACTGATGGGCAGCGAAGCCAACGGCTATCCGTTGCAGCTGCGCGCCCTGCCCGAGGCGCAGGCGCCGGAAGGGTTCGACTACGCCGAGATCCGCACCGAGGACCCCGAACTGGTCGCCGGGATGCTGGCCCAACTGGGCTTCAGCTTCCACGGCCAGCACCGGCGCAAGCCGGTCCAGCTGTGGAAGGCCGGCAACGCGCGCATCATCATCAACACCCAGCGCAGCCGCGGGGTCACCGCCCAGGTCTCGGGCTTCGGGATCCAGGTGCCCGACGCACGACCGAGCACCGAGCGCGCCCGAGCACTGCTGGCCCCGGTGGTCCCGCGGCACCACACCAGTGACGAACAGGAGCTGACCGGGTTCCTCGCCCCGGATGACACCGAGGTCTTCTTCTCCAGCCCCCAGGCCACCGCCGCCTGGGAGGCGGAATTCGGGGTTGGCACCCCGGCCACCCCGGCCGGGCCGATCACCGGAATTGACCACGTGAACCTCGCCCAGCCCTGGCAGGCATTCGATGAATCCGTGCTGTTCTACACCAGCACGTTGAACCTGCAGGCCATCGCCGGAACCGAGGTCCCCAGCCCCATGGGGCTGGTGCGTTCCCAGGTGCTGCGCACCCCCGACGCCGCGGTGCGCCTGGCCCTGAACATCGTGCCCCAGGGCCTGGAGGCGACCATCGAGCGCAACCACGAATACCCGGAGCACATCGCGGTGGCCACCACCGACATCATCGCGCTGGCGCGCCGGGCGGTGCAGGCCGGCATGGAGTTCCTGCCCGTGCCGGAAAACTACTATGAGGACCTGGCTTCCCGCTTCGAGCTGTCCGAAGAGCAGCTGCAGACGCTGCGCGAACTGAATCTGCTCTTCGACCGGGACGAGCACGGCGTGTTCCTGCACTTCTACACCGCCACCGTGGGAAATCTGTTCTTCGAAGTCGTGGAACGCCGTGACGGCTACGATGGGTACGGGGCGCCGAACGCCCCGATACGGCTGGCGGCGCAGTTCGAAAGGAACCGCCTCACCGGTCGATAACCAACGACAAAGTGGAAGCGGGGATGCTGCGCGTGGCCGAACAACCAGACTACTACGTGAAGTCGGCCGAGAAGACCCTGGCGGTGCTGCTGGCCTTCTCCGCGCAAAGCGACCCCCTGACGGTGTCCCAGGTGGCCGCGGCCACCGACGTCACCCGGGCCACCGCCCGGCGTTTCCTGCTGACCCTTGTGGATTTGGGCTACCTGGAAAGCGTGGGCAACGCGTTCCGCCAAACCCCCAGGGTGCTGGACATCGGGGCCTCCTATCTCTCCGGGCTGACGCTGCCGCAGGTCGCGGCCCCGCACCTGCAGCGCCTGGCCCGCGAGCTGGAGGAAACCACCTCGCTGTGCGTGCTGGACGGGCAGGACATCCTGTACGTCGAGCGGGTGCTTTCCCCGCGCCTGCACTCGCTGAACACCGCCATCGGCAACCGGATGCCCGCCTGGGTCACCTCCATGGGCCGGGTACTGATGGCAGGGCTGCCGCACGATGAGCGGGAACGGTTCCTTTCGCGGATCGAGTTGACCCATTACACCTCCAAAACCGTGGCGAGCATCGATGAGCTGCGCGAGGAGCTGGAACTGGTGGCGGACCAGGGGTGGTCGATGGTCGCCCAGGAGCTGGACGAGGGGCTGCGCGGCCTGGCGGTTCCGGTGTATCGCGGCCAGCAGCTGCTCGGGGCCCTGAACGTCTCCGTGCAGCCCGGGCGGGTTGGCTCGGATTCCATTACCGAGCAGATGATTCCCCTGATGCTGCAGACCGCCCGGGACATTGCTGATGACTTCGGCGGGCGGATCGCCGCGAACTAGCTGCGCCAACCCTCCTTGGCCAGGAGACGCGCAGACCGCAGAGCGGCGGCCGGGCCGGACAGCGGGCCGTGGACGAGCGGTGCAACGGCAATGCGCCCTGCTCGTCCACGGCTGGGCGGCTAGGCGGAAAGCGCCGCAATCTCCTGTTCAAGCAGGGCCGAAAGGCGCTTCACGCCCTCGGTGATGGTCGGCTCGTCCACCGCGCAAAATGCCAGGCGCAGTTTGTTGCTGGACTCCTCTCCCGGGCTGAAGGCGGCGCCGGGGATGAAGATAACCCCGGACTTCACGCCCTCCTGCAACAGTTGGTAGGTGTCGATGCCCTGCGGCAGGGTCAGCCAGATGAAGAACCCGCCTTCCGGGCGGGTGTAGCTGATACCCTCGGGCAGGTACTGCTCCAGTGCGCTGAGCATGGCATCACGGCGTGCCGCATACAGCTGGCGGTAGTCATCGATCTGGCCCCGCCAGTCGTGTTCCTTCAGGTAGTCGCTGATGATCATCTGATTCAGCGTCGGTGGGCACAGCGCCACCGCCTCCCCGGCCAGGTAGAAGCGCCGGAACAGGTGCGTGGGAACCGCGGCCCAGCCAATGCGCAGGCCGGGGGAGAGGATCTTGGAAAACGAGCCCATGTAGATGACGTTCTGCGGATCCAGGCTGCGCAGCGTGGGGGCGGGCTCGCCCTCGTAACGCAGCATGCCGTACGGGTTGTCCTCCAGCACCAGCACTCCGGCGGCGCGGCAGATGTCAACGACGCGTTGGCGCCGTTCGGCGGCCAGGGTGATCCCCGAGGGATTGTTGAAGTTCGGGATGGTGTACAGGAACTTCACCCGTTCCCCGGCAGCGCGTAGTTCCTCGATGCGACGTTCCAGGGCTTCGGGAACAATTCCGTCCTCGTCGGTCAGCACCGGGGCTGCCTTGACCTGGTAGGCCTCAAAGGTGTTCAGGGCCCCGACATAGGTCGGGTCCTCGCAAAGCACGGTGTCGCCGGGATCGCAGAAGACCTTGCAGGCCATGTCCTGGGCGGACTGGGAACCGTTGGTCACCACCACGTCATCGAAGTCGACGTTGTGGATGCCTTCGGCCGCCATGACCTCCAAAATCTGGCCGCGTAGCTCCTCGGTGCCCAGGCCCGAACCGTATTGCAGGGCCACCGGCCCCTGCTCAACGATGATGCGCCGGGCGATCTCGCCCAGCTTCGCCAGGGGGAGGGACTGCAGGTAGGGGTTGCCTCCGGCAAGGGAAACGAGTGAGGGGTCCAATGACAGCTCGAAAACGTCGCGGACGGCCGACTGTTTGATGCCGGCGGCGCGTTCGGAGAACAGGGTTTCGTGCTGGGCGATGATGGACTCGTTGGCGGGTGAGACCGACATGGTGCTCCTCAACTAGCGTGGCGTGTCGGCGGTGGCGTCCGGGAAGCCCGCGCGAGGAACCCGGTGGGCGGCGACACTGCCGAAGTTTTCCGATGAACTACTTAAGTATTCTGACAGGAAAACGCACGCTTGGCACTAGTTGGCGTCAATTCTGGCTTTTGTCATCCTGCTGACCGGTCGGGGGTTGTTCGCGGCTGGCCAGCCAGGCCTCAATGCTGGCCGGGCGGATCCGGCGGTGCGTCCCCCGATACTCAACGGGTATGATGCCCGAATCGGTCAGCTTGCGAAGATAGCTGTTGGAGATGCCGGCCATCTGCGCGGCCTGCGAGGTATTGAGCAGCAGCTCGGGGGTACCGATGCTGATCGCTTCTCCTTCCGAAAGCCGGCGCAGCGCCTCCAATAGGACCTGTTGTGCGGCGGCTGGCAGCTGCAGGGCCGTTCCGTTGACGAAGACCGTCGTGTCTTGTGCCTCAGCCAGGGCGCGGGCCAGCTTCTTGGCCTGTTTATCTTCTAACGCGTCGAAGGTGCGTACCTTACTTAATGCAGCGGTGGGGGAAGCCATACTTCCATCTTGCCCCAGTTGCCGGTGGGCCGCACTGCTTCACCTGTTGACGGTACGAAAACCGGTATTGCTGCTGGCCGAGTCGGGCGAATTATGACTGCGCGCCGACACGCGGTAGCGGTTGCAGTAGGAATCGTGGCAGAGGTGGGAGCCGCCGCGAAGAACCCTCCCATCTCCGATCGTGGGGCCGGTCGGATCCTTGAGCGGGCTATTGCGATAGTACTTGGGGAGGAACCAATCGCTGCACCATTCCCATGCGTTCCCGGCAACGTCGAAGAGTCCTACGGGGTTGGGCGGATAGCTTTTGACCGGAGAAGTGCCTGTGTAGCCGTCCTCGGCGGAATTGTGCTGGGGGAAGTTCCCCTGCCAGATATTGCACTGATGCCGACCTCCCGGCATCAACTCGTTGCCCCACGCGTAGCGCTGCCCCTTGACCAACCCACGCGCGGCGTATTCCCACTGGGCCTCGGTGGGCAGCGCCCGCCCAGCCCAGCGGCAGTAGGCCATCGCGTCATTCCATGAAACCTGGACGACCGGATGATCCGCGAGGTCCTGCCAGGAAGAGCCGCGGCCGGTGGGATGGCGCCAGTTCGCTCCGCGAACCCCGAGCCACCACGATGTCCCAGTTGCGGATCCGATGACATCGGAGCTCGGTGCGCTGAGATATCCGCGAAAGACTGCTGAGTATCCGAGCCGCTCAGATTCCGTTAGGTAACCGGTGGCTTCAGTAAAACAAGCAAATTGCTCGTTGGTGACCAGGGTGGCGTCCATGGAAAATCCAGAAACCTGAACCCGGTGTAGTGGCAACTCACCGTCGGCTGGATAACCTTCAGCAAAATGGTCGCCCATCTCGAAGCTGCCGGAGGGTAGATGAACCTGAGCTAGCGCATGCAGTCCAGGTGATCGACCGTTTACGAGCACCGAACCGGACGATGAGCCAACGGCTGCGGGTCCTGACGGTGACCCAGTTGCTCTGGGACTCGGGTGGCAACAGCTCATGATCGTGGGGCCGGCTCGGTACGCGGGGTGTCGATTTGCTGGTGCAGCAAATGCTTGACTGAATCGCAGAGCGCGTCGATGAGCCGATCGGTGCGTTCCTCATCCGGGTCCGAAAGATGCTGCAGACTGATACCGTCGATCCCTGCGATCACCATCCGCGAGACGGTATCAAAATCGATATGGGCAGCTTCGCCCATTGCTTCAGCGGCACTGCGGAAGATCGCGCTGGTGGAGGCGATCCATGCGCCATACATGGAACGATTGATCGTCCTTGCCGCGGCAATTTCCTGTTCATCCACGAGTCGGGTTGAACGCAGGAGCAGTTCAAAGGTCGTGACCTGCTCATGCGGGGCGGATAGCATGCGCCGCCAGATACGCCGGATGTGTCGTTCAACTGCGTCATCCAGACTCGTGGGACCGGGCATCGGGTCAAGCTCGCGCGCGTAGTCCCGGCTTAGGTAGTTGTAGACCTCGTTGAGTAGTTCATCCTTGTTCCGGAAACAGTAATGCAGGGCAGCGAGTGGGGCGCCTGCTTCAGCGGCTATTCGACGGGTCGTTGCCGCTGCCATTCCCTCAGCTGCGATGACGCGGGCAGCAGCTTCGATGAACTGACGGCTACGCTCTTCGACCGAAACTCGCGCCATACTTCATTCCTTTCATTGCCCGGCCAGGAAAGATCCACGCCTGATATGACCCTAACCCAAGCACTGTTTCTCGCTGTTCATCAGCCGATGAAGCACTGATTTTTAACATTTTCCAACAAAAGCTGGTCAAGTGACTAAGTCATTTGACATACTACTGGAAGTTGTAAGGCGGATCACATTTCGTTGGCGAGAATGACGAGGGAGGCGACGGCATGGCGGCACAGTTGATCGTGCACGGAGGAGTTGTACCTGAGCTCGGTCTTGACTCTGGGGCAAACGCTACGGAGGTGGCCGGAAGGCCGAGCGCGGTTGCGATGAGCGATGGCCGAATCACCGCCACCGGTGGTGACGAATTGCTGCAGCTGGCCGATGGATCGACGAGGATCATCGATGCACAGGGTGGGGCAATCTTGCCCGGCATCAATGATGGTCACCTGCATTTTGCCGCCAGTGCGATGACCCGATACGCGCACCTTCAGCTCAAGGATGCGCAGTCCTGGCAAGAAGTCGTTGACCGCATTGAGGCAGCTTCCCCCGACCCCGGCGGCTGGGTACGCGCTGCCGGATGGGATGAAGCGGTGCT
Organism: Glutamicibacter sp. St.4D3; assembly: GCF_059728615.1. Taxonomy (NCBI): domain Bacteria; kingdom Bacillati; phylum Actinomycetota; class Actinomycetes; order Micrococcales; family Micrococcaceae; genus Glutamicibacter; species Glutamicibacter sp. St.4D3. Next base: position 2,907,698 of record NZ_AP039380.1, on the reverse strand, counting down.
GGGAACCGATGGCAGCGAGAACCTGGCCACGGCTCGGCCTGATACACCGGTAGTTGCCTTCGATGCCTCCGGCCACCAGGTGATGGTGAACGGTGAAGCGCTTCGTCGCCTGGATCTGGGAGAAAAAGTTCCGGACGTGCCTGGGGGAGTAGTGGGTCGAAACCACGACGGCAGCGTCAATGGCCGATTCGCAGACGCAGCCATGCGCCTGGTCAACGATTCCCTGCCGCCATTTGCCGAAGACCAACTGCGTCAAGCGTTCCTGCGGTTCCAAGACGAACTGCATATGTTGGGCGTCACTTCACTGACGGATCCCGGACTGGGGCCCGGAGGTCGAACTCTCATGGCTGCCAGCTGTGACACGCCATCGTTGCAGATCCTGACGGAGCTCGCACGGGATGGCCTGCTGAGCTTGCGGGTGAATTGCCTGCTGCTCTTTGCTGGCACCGGCGGTGAGTCGGCGCAGTCGGTGCGCGAGGGGCTTGAGAGCGCTCTACCCGCCCTGGCCGAAGATGTTGACCCCTTGCGCCTCCGTATCGCAGGGGTCAAGGTTTTCGCTGACGGCATCCCACGCTCAGGCACAGCTTGGTTCCATGACGAGTATCAGCTCCCCTGCGGCCACGGGCACGGCGCATTAGTGCTTGAGGGAACGAGCGACGAAGATCGCGTCGACCAGTTTCGTGCGATTCTTGCACACATCGACGCCGCAGGTTTGCAGGCCGGTGTCCATGCCACCGGAGACGCGGCCACCGAGGCGTTTATCGAGGCCGTCGAGTCACTACCGGATCCGCGCGGGGCCAAAAACAATCGGCACTACGTCATACATGGAGCATTCGCTGACAACTCCGTTCTGCAACGCATGGCCCGAGCCGGTATCGGTTACAGCACCAATCCCTCGATCCGCTCGGAAGCTGGAGCGCTGATGCAAAGGCTCCTCGGACAGCAACGCTTCGAAGCGCAGCAGCCCCTGGCCACAGCGGCAGAACGGGGAGTCAGTGTTTCATTGGCTTCCGACTCACCGGTGACCAGCCCCGACTGGCGCCAGAGCGTTATTGCCGCAGTTACCCGCAACACCAGCGCGGGACCGGGAGACGGGGAGCCGGAACGGCTCACCCAGGCCCAAGCCTTGGCGATGATGACCCAAACTCCAGCCTGGCAAGACCACGCTGAGCAGGACAAGGGCTGGATCCGTGAGGGATATCTAGCCGACCTGTGCATTTTGCGCGACCCGCTCAGTGCCCGGGTGGAAGAGCTGCTGAATAACCCCACCAGCTACACCATCGTGGGCGGGAACGTCGTCTACGAACGGGGCTGAAGGCCGGGAACCCCGGTCGTATCAGGCAACTGCTAGCACCGCCCACCGGGACCTCGCAAAAGATTGCCAGCGTCACGGTTCAGGCGCAGAGCCGCTTGTGGGTCCGAACCATTTTCCCGATCAGGGGCGCGAGCCCAACTGCGCACCATTTACACCACTGATTTCTCACCCGATAGGTACCTCCATGAAAACGAAAACACTTGCAGCTGTTGTTACCTCACTGGCCTTGGGGGCCAGCCTCACCGCATGTTCCTCTCAGGATCAGGCGGCAGCCGAGCCGAACGCGGACGGGAACATTACGCTGAACGTCGGCACCATCGGCATTGCCTCCGACGCTGCGATCAACACCGCCATTGAGAAGGGCTACTTTGCCGACGAGGGCCTCGAAGTGAAGACCACCGTCGTCGCAAACCCGCCAGCGGGCATCGCCGCAGCCCAATCCGGTCAGCTGGACCTGGCATATACCCCTTCCATCCCGCTGATCAACGCAATGTCCCAATCCGTGGATCTCAAGGTGGTCGGTCCCGCTGACGGTTACGACGCCGCAGCCCTGAAGGATGAGACACCGGCCAAGGTCGATGACACGGGCCTCTTCGTGCGCCCCAACAGCGGGATCAGCCGAGCCAAGGATCTGGAAGGCAGGAAGGTGGCAGTGCCAGCTCGAAAGGCCCAGCTGGAAGTCACCATCGCCAACATGGTGAGCAAGGACGGTGGAGATCCTTCAAAGATCAACTGGATGGTGCTCGACCCCGCCAGCTCGCTGCAGTCGTTGCAGCAATCACGGGTAGATGCCGCCGGCCTCGTTGCCCCGTTCTCTACAAATGCCGGGGCCGAGGGTATGGATCTGCTCGGGAGCCCAGGACTGGAATTCTTCGGGCCCGGCGCCGTGGGCCTATGGGTTGCCGGCGGCGAAAAGGTGGAGCAGAACCCCGAAGCCATGGCCGGTTTCCAACGTGCCATCGTGAAGGCCAACGCCTATGCCAACGAACACCAGGAGGAAATGGAGAAGAAGGCCGCCAAGATCACCGGGATTGATGAGCAAACCATCAGCACCGGGGCGGATAACTACTGGCCATCCGAAGTTGCCCTTGATGACCTGACCCACGTGGATGAACAGCTGGTGCAGCTCGGTTACCTTCCGAAGGGAGTGAATCTTGATGACTCCGTCATCTTCAGTGCAAACTAGCCCGCGGATGAGCGGCCGGAGGGCAACCCCCGCGCGCCGGACTACCGCAAGGGCAGCAAATACCCTGGAAACTCCGGCAACGAAAGCTGCACTTGGCGCGCTGGGAGCACTGCTGCTCCTCGGGTTCTGGCAGGCAACAGCCGCCGCGGGAATCTTCGGTACGGGACTACCCACCGTCAGCGCGACGTTGGGGGAACTGACCCAACTGCTTGCCAGCTCCGAATTCTGGAGCGAAACGGCCATCACGATCTGGCTCGCCCTGCTCGGACTTGTACTTTCGATAGTCGCCGGAGTCATCCTGGGGCTGCTTATCGGCTCCCTGAGCACGGTGCGCTACGCGACCCTGGCAGTCGTAGAATTTCTCAAACCGATCCCGCCGATCGTCGTCTTGCCACTTTGCGTCATGATCTGGGGACCGACCAGCCAGATGGCGTTGGTACTGGTGCTCATCGGAACGGTCCTGTCCACCACAATCCAGGTCATCGCGGGCGTCAACGACACCGACCCGGTCGCAACCAACACTGCACGATCCTTCGGCATGAGGCCCGCCGAACGCCTGTGGCGCATCACGTTGCCCTCGGCGTCCCCTTATATCGGCACCTCCGTTCGCATCGGCGCCCCCTCGGCGCTCATTATCGTTGTGGTCGCCGGGCTCCTTGGCGGTGCTCCAGGATTGGGCAGTAGCATTTATGGCGCCCAGGCGGCAGGGGACTTTCCTCGGGTGTACGCACTGGTGTTGGTGCTGGGTGTGCTCGGGTTGCTTGCCCAGAATGGGGCCGTCTTGATTGAACGCAAGGTTCTGCACTGGCATCCGGCCTTCAGGGAGGAAGCAAAGTGAAACGGCATCTTCTCAACCTCACGTTGGCGGTACTGACTCCGATTGTTTTGATCGCTGCCTGGTTCGGAGCTTCCAACTCATCGACCAATGCCTTCTTCCCACCCCTGCGGCAAATTCTTTCCCGCTTCGCCGATCTATGGTTATTCGAGCACTTTGTCAGTGACATTCTGCCGAGTATGAAAAATCTCGTTCTGGGGTTCCTTATCGCGGTAGTGCTCGGTGTATTGATCGGGTTCGTCCTGGCTACGGTCCCGTTGTTGCGGGCCATGTTCGAACCCAGCCTGCACCTGTTGCGCGGGATTCCGCCGGTGGCGCTGGTGCCGATTCTAATCACCTTGGTCGGTTTTGGTGACGAGATGCGTATTGCTTCCATCGTGATCGCCGCGGTCTTTCCCACCATGATCGCCACCATGGATGGCATCAAAGCGGTGGATTCTTCCTTGAAGGATGTGTGCACCGTGTACCAGCTGTCCCGCCGCGACCGGCTCATGTCCGTGTATCTTCCCTCCGCCGGACCGCAGATTGCAGCGGGCATGCAGGTCAGTTTGTTGGTGGCGTTCATCGTCATGATCGCCTCGGAGATGATGGGCACTGCACAGGGGATCGGTGCCATGACGCTGTTGGCCCAACAGACCTTCATGGCTGCGGACATGTGGGCCGGGATTCTCTTGCTGGGTTTCATCGGCTTCGCCAGCAACATGGTCTTTGACATCTTCAAGAACCGGGCCTTGTCCTGGTACATCGGATCCAAGAAACTGGAGAAAGTACAGTGAACTCCACGATTGACAACCCGACTCAGCACACCGAGCCCACGACACGGGTGCCGCGACTGCAAGTCGAGGCACTAGCCAAAACCTACGGCACGGGTCCAAAATCGGTCGAGGTCATCGAAAACCTGTCGTTCAGCGTCAACGCCGGGGAAATGGTGTGCATCGTTGGCCCTTCCGGGGTTGGCAAAACGACGTTGCTGAAGTGCCTTGCCGGGCTGCATTCCTGCAGCGGCGGCAGCATGAAGATTGACGGCAAGGTGGTCAGTGGCCCGCCAGCGGAAATGGCGTTGGTGTTCCAGGACTACTCGCGCTCGCTGATGCCGTGGCTGACGGTCGAGAAAAACTTGCGCCTACCCCTTCGGCACCTGCGCCTTCCCGCGACGGAGGTCAGCGCCCGAGTGGAAGCGGCCCTCGCCGAAGTCGGTTTGAGCCACGCCGCAAAACGCTATCCCTGGCAGCTCTCGGGCGGCATGCAGCAGCGTGTGGCGATCGCCCGGGCCTTGGCCTACCGCCCCGAGATCCTCATCATGGACGAACCCTTCGCCTCCGTTGATGCACAAACCCGTTTTGAGCTGGAGGACCTCTGCCTCAAGATTCGTGATGAATTGGGGATGACGATCTTGCTGGTAACGCACGACATCGATGAAGCGGTCTACCTCTCCGACCGAATTGTCGCGATCGGGCATAAGCCCGCCACCGTCTTGGAAGTCATGGATGTGGACCTTCCGCGGTCCCGTAACCAGATCACCACCCGCGCCTTGCCCGAATTCTCTGAGCAGCGCACCAAGGTGCTCTCCCTGATCCGGGAGGCCCAGGTATGAGCCCAAAGAGCAAGTCCCCCAACATTCTGGTGTTTATTGCGGACCAGCTGCGGGCGGATCACCTGGGAGCCTACGGCAACGCCGAGGTGCGCACACCGAACTTGGACCGGTTGGCGGCGTCTTCCACCGTTTACGACTCCGCGCATGTCGCGAACCCCACCTGCATGCCGAACCGGGCCAGCCTGCTCACGGGCCGCTGGCCTAGCGGGCATGGCACACAGTACAACGGGATTCCAGTGAATCCTGATGCCTCCACCTTCGTGCGCCAGCTTTCCCGCTGCGGCTACCGCACGAGCGCTGTGGGAAAACTCCATCACCAAAACATGGGATGGGACTTCGAACCGGAACAGCGGCAGCAAATCCTGGAAAGCGCACCGGGACTTCTCGATCCCGAACTGCCCGATGCCGTCGTCGCACGGCGTGAACCCGGTTGGGACCAATGGGAGAACCGTGCACGACATGAAGCCGGATACGTCGCGATGCCCGATGACTATTACGGCTACCAGGACGTAGACCTGGTCATCGGTCACGGAGACGCCCCCGGCGGGCATTGGCTGCATTGGGCTCGTGGAAAGGGAGTCGAGCCACGGGAACTGGGGGGCCCGGCAGCGGGGTCCAATGTTCTGGCCAGCTGGGAACAGGTCTATACCTCCGCGATTCCCGCCGAGGTGCATCCCACCAGCTACATTGGCGAGAAGGCGGTGGAACGCGTGCGGGCCGCCGCACGCGACGACGAACCGTTCTTCATGTTCGTTTCGTTCCCGGACCCACACCACCCATTCGCGCCGCCACGTGAGTACGCGCGCCGGTACGACCCGAAGAACTTGACACTCCCGGTGGGGTTCGACCAGGATCATGCCCGGTCCCCCGAACACATTCGTCGCATGCATCAACAACGCGGAACGCCGAACAGCGATCCGACCATGACTTTCGCCGTGACCGAAGACCAGTATCGGGCCGCCGCGGCCGCACAGTATGGGCTGATTGAGTTCATGGATGAGCAGATCGGCAAGGTGCTGGAGACACTGCAGGAGACCGGTCAGGCGGAGGACACCATTGTTGTGTTTACCGCGGACCACGGGGACCTCTTTGGGGACCATGGCTTGATGCTCAAGCACTTCTCCCACTATCGGGCGGTGACGCGTGTTCCCCTAATCATCCGCGTTCCCGGGCAAGACGATCAACGCCGGAGCAGCGAACTGGTTTCCAGTGCTGACTTCGCACCGACCATGCTCGACTTGGCTGGCGTGCCGGCATTTCGCGGTATCCAGGGCCGCAGCCTGGTCGACGGTCACGGGAACCTTGCGCTGGGAACCGGAGCAGAAGCACTGCTCATCGAGGAGGACCAGCCGTTCTCCCTCGACGGACTTCCCGCCCCGGTGCGCATGCGAACTGTAATCACGAGCGAGGGCCGTCTGACCCGGTACATGGGAACGCCAATCAGCGAACTCTACGACCATCGATCGGACCCTGATGAACTGCAGAACCTCGCCGGCACCGTGGAGGGGACTCAACTGGCCCATCGCCTGCAGACCGCCTTGAGCGAACAATTGGTCAACCTGGCAACAGCACGGTCGCGTCCCACAGCAGCCGCCTAATGGAGCGAAAACGAGGTAGGACGGCTGGGGAATTTATGACGCATATGCGACGAGCGGGAGTTGTCACGCGATGAACGGTTCCCGTATGGTGGAAACCAAGGTCTAAAGAAAGTACTGACCAACCATCATTGCGGCACGCAATGACGTGACGAGATGCCTTACCTGGCAACGGCGTTGTTGTTTCGTGCGTTTGTGACGTGAAGTTCGAGCCTGATGCGTGCTCGCTTTACCTGAACGTGGCCGGATGCTTGGTTTTGCGCGTTCCTGCGCTATGCCACAAGTTTCGTGGGCAATGCGTTATGCCGTTTTCAGCACTTTCTGAAGGAAGAAGAAGTCCAATGTCTGTTGACTCCACCCAAGACCTGTCCAAGATCACCGACGCCGAAGTTTTCGAAGCCCATGAGGGTGGCAAGCTGAGCGTCATCTCCCAGATGCCCCTGCGCAGCAAGCGCGATCTGTCGATCGCCTACACCCCGGGCGTGGCCAAGGTTTCCCAGGCCATCGCGGACGACCCGGCCAAGCATGATTCACACACCTGGGCCTCCCGCCTGGTGGCCGTGGTTTCCGACGGCACTGCGGTCCTGGGCCTGGGGAACATCGGGGCCGCCGCGTCACTGCCGGTCATGGAGGGCAAATGCGCGCTGTTCAAGGAATTTGCCGGACTGAACTCGATTCCACTGGTTCTTGAAACCACCGACGTGGACGAAATTGTGGACACCATCATCCGTCTTCGTCCCAGCTTTGGTGCCGTGAACCTGGAGGACATTTCCGCTCCCCGCTGCTTTGAAATCGAACGCCGGTTGATTGAAGCCCTGGACATCCCGGTGATGCACGATGACCAGCATGGTACCGCAGTGGTGGTGCTGGCGGCCCTGATCGGCGCGGCCCGCTACACCCAGCGCGACCTCTCCGCGCTGAAGGTCGTCATCTCCGGTGCCGGCTCGGCCGGCGTGGCGGTAACGAAGCTGCTGCTGCAGGCCGGTGTGGGGGACGTGATCGTCCTGGATTCACGCGGCACCATCCACCGTGAGCGGGATGACCTGAATGCAACCAAGGCGGAGCTGGCGGCCATCACCAACCATGAGGACGTGATGGGCGGATTGGCCGAGGCACTGGATGGCGCCGATGTGGTCGTCGGGCTGTCCTCGTCGAAGTTCGATGAGGAAGCCGTGGCGCGAATGAACAAGGACGCGATCATCTTTGCACTGTCCAACCCCAACCCGGAGATCATGCCGCAGGACGCCAAAAAGTATGCGGCGGTGGTCGCTACCGGGCGCAGCGACTTCCCGAACCAAATCAACAACGTGCTGGCGTTCCCGGGCATCTTCCGCGGTGCACTGGATTCCGGGGCTGCGAAGATCACCGAACAGATGAAGGTGGCCGCCGCACATGCGATCGCCGACCTGGTCGGCGAGGATCTGGCAGCCGACTACATCATCCCCTCCGCCCTGGACGAGCGGGTCATGCCCGCGGTAGCCAAGGCAGTTGGCGCGGCGGCCGAATCCGCCCAGTAGGCAGCATGCTATAGGGCCGGGCCACGGCCGCACGAAGGACGCACCCACGATCCAACGGATCACCGTGGGTGCGTCCTTCGTTTTAAGCGCGCTTTCTTATCCACAGATTTGCCGGGCACCGTTTGCCGAGGCATATCGGCACGACACTGGAATCTATCCGCGACGACCGCCGTGGAACCGCCCAACGGCTGCGCGCCGATTGAGGAAGTGATTTCAGATGTGCACGATTTGCGCCCCTGATTCGCCCCAGGCTCAACTGAACCGGGACATCAGCCAGGACATCAAGAACGACGGATGCAGCGTGATGCTGTACCAAAACCCGGACGAGACAACGCGTTTCGGGCACACCATCGGTCTCAGCGCCAAGGGGCACCCGGAGCTGATGATCTGGGAGGAAGACACCACGTTCGTGGTGAAGATGCTGCGCAACCTGGCGCACGGCATCGTCCACCATGGCCAACGCTTCGAACGTGATGACATCACCTACTGGTTCGGGTTCGCGTTGACTTTCGAGGAGATCGTCAACGTTGAGGAAATCGCCCCGATCGCCATGTGCCGCTACGGCGAAGGGACCAGGGTGCTCATGGTTGTCCCCGCCGAGGAGCAGGACGGGGGTTACCTCGAACTGGAGGACGAGGATGAACCCTACGACCGGCGCGGTCGGTGAACCCGGTCAAGCCGGTGGGGTGTTGCCCGGCTGGAGGCAGCGGTCCCCACGAAGGAAGTTATCCACAAATCCGCGATCAAGCCCAAGAACACCCTTGCCCGGGTCAACACTGGGAAAGCCGGAGAAGCAAACACCATCCAAGGAGTGAGGACCATGTGCATGATGTGCGATGGCATGTCCGCCGCCGAAGTTGAAGCACACATCAACGGGCAGATCGCCCAGAACGGCTACGCCGTCTACTGCATCCAGGACCCGAACCCCAAACGCGTGTTCGGGTACACCGTGGGTCTGACCCGCCTGGGGCAGCCGGAATTCCTGGTGCGGGGCATCAGCGAAGAAGACACATTGATCATGCTCAATGGGCTGGCACGCCAGGTGCTGCGCGGCGAATACTACGACCACGGCCACACCGCGGATTGGAAGGACGGGCGGCTGATGTACTTCGCCCTGAAGACCGGTGCGGGCAAGTACACCCTGGGAGTGCACCGGCGCTATGGGCTGGTGGCAAGGGTCCTGGAGGTGCACCTGATGAAGCACGGCGGCCCCGTCCGGAAAGCACCGAACGAGGCCGCCTGAGCAACGGTTGCCCTGAACCGCCAGGGGAGGCGGGGAGATTAGCCGCGGTACAGTGCCGCGGCCTGGTTCTCCTCCTCGACCTTGGCGGCATGCGCCTGGCGCAGGGCCTGATGCTGCGGGTTCTTGCGCAGCTTCAGGTAGCACACCCCAAGAATGGCGAACCAGACCGGGGTGGCCAGCAGGGCCTGGAGCGTGTCGGGCTGGGTGGTCAAGGTCCACAGGATGAACACGAAGAACGCCAGCACCACATAGGGCATCAGCATGCCAAAGGGCATCTTGAACTTGCTCTGATCATGCAGGTGCGGGCGGCGCTTGCGGTACACCAGGTAGCTGAGCAGGATCATCGTCCACACGAACATGAAGCACAGTGCGGAGATTGTGGTGACCAGGGTGAAGGCCTCGGCCACCGAGCCCTCGGTGTAGAGCAGCACGACGCCGGCCAGCAGGAACATGCAGGAGAACAGCAGGGCGTTGCGCGGCACCTGGTTCTTGGTCAGCTTGCCAAAGCGCTTGGGCGCATCCCCGTCCACCGCCAGCGAGTAGATCATGCGCGAGGTCGAGTAGATCCCGGAGTTGGCGCTGGAGGTTGCCGAGGTGAGCACGACGAAATTCACCACGCCGGCGGCACCGACCAGTCCGGCCAGCGCGAACATGCCCACGAACGGGGATTCCTCGGGGGAGAACTTGACCCAGGGAGTGACCGACATCAGGATGACCAGCGAGCCGACGTAGAACAGGATAATGCGCAGCGGGATCGAGTTCACCGCGCGCGGCAGGGTCTTTTCCGGGTCCTTGGTTTCCGCTGCAGTGGTGCCCACCAGTTCAATGCCCACAAAGGCGAACACGGCAATCTGGAATCCGGCGATGAAGCCCATCATGCCGGTGGGGAACAGTCCTCCGTAGTTCCACAGGTTGGAGAACGAGGCGCGGGTTCCGTCGGCCTCGAAACCGAGCACGATCATGGCCAGCCCGGTGACGATCAGCGCCAGGATCGCCACGATCTTGATCAGCGCAAACCAGAACTCGGTTTCACCGAAGTTCTTCACGCTGGGAAGGTTCAGGGCAACCAGCAGCACGATGCACGTCAGTGCCGGAATCCACAGGGGCAGGTCGCCCCACCAGAAGGCCACATAGTGGGCGATCGCCACCACGTCGGCGATCCCGGTGACCACCCAGCAGAACCAGTAGGTCCACCCGGTAAAGAAGCCGGCCCACGGACCGAGCAGGTCACCGGCGAACTCGGAGAAGGTCTTGTACTCCAGGTTGCTCAGCAGGATCTCGCCCATGGCCCGCATGACGAAGAAGAGCATGAACCCGATGATCATGTACACGAAGATCACCGAGGGGCCGGCGACGGCGATGGTCTTGCCCGAACCCATGAACAGGCCGGTGCCGATGGCCCCGCCGATGGCGATTAGCTGGATGTGCCGGTTGGACAGCGCCCGTTCGAGCTTTTGATTGTCCTGCGACTGTGTCTGCTGCGTGATTTCGCCAGCCACGGTCGTCTCCTTCCTCGGCCCCGCCCCGGTGCTCACGGTGCTAAGGCAAAATTATGCGTCCCTGAAGCCGATGGTCGTTCCCTTAAACCACCGAACCCGGGAAAACACGTTACTCTCTAACTGGAGAAAACCGTAATTGGCGTCACATGCCCTAGTGAGCGGCCGCAACACCGCAGGCAGTTCTGGGTGCCGGTGATGCGTAGTGAGTAGGGTAGTGGTATGGCATTCCGTAATCGTCGAGCAGCAGCTCTCCCCGCAAAACTTTCCCGTTCCTGGTTGTTGGTCAACGCCGCGAAGCCAGAGGAATTCGGGCCGGCCCTGGCCTGCGAGGCGGACTCGGTCATCTTCGATATGGAAGCCGCCGTACCCGACGACAAGAAGGGCGAGGCCCGCGACGCGGTGGTCAACGCCCTGTCCACGGGAATGACCGCCTGGGTGCGCGTGAACGGCATTGACACCGAGTTCTGGGCCGATGACCTGGCAGCCCTCTCCGAGGCGCCGGGACTGCGTGGCATCATGCTGGCCATGACCGAGAAGCCTGAGCAGGTCACGCTCAGCGCCATGCGCCTGCGTGCCGGTACCCCGGTGCTGGCGCTGATCGAATCGGCGCTGGGCATCGAAAACGCCACCGCGATCGCCTCGGCCCCCGGCACCTTCCGTCTGGCCTTTGGCGTGAACGACTTCCGCAAGGACACCGGTGTCTCGGATTCTCCGTTGGCGTTGGCCTACGCCCGCGGCAAGCTGGTCGTCGCCTCCCGCGTGGGCAAGCTGCCCGGCGCGATCGACGGCCCACCCCCGGCCGGGGCCGACGCCGGGGTGGTCAGCGAGGAAACCCAGGTGACCGCGTCGATGGGCATGACCGGCAAGCTCTCGCTCTCCCGGGACCACGTGGATGGCATCAACGCCGCCCTGGCCCCGAGTGCCGATGAGCTGTCCTGGGCCATGGAGCTGCTGGAGGCGCACGCCGCCGGTGCCGCAGTGGGCGACGGGTCCTACCTGCCGCGTCTGGCCCGTGCGCAGAAGATCGCCGACCTGGCCGACTCCTACGGCCTGTGGAACGCCTAGCCGCCTAGCTGCTCGCGGCGCCCGGCCGGCTTGGGCGCAACAGCCGTTGAATACCTGAACAAAGTACAAGAGCCAGTCCCTGAACGGGACTGGCTCTTGTGTCTGAGGGGCAGCTGGCAGCGCCCGCCCTTAGCGTTCGTGGACCTCGGTCTTGCCGGTGGCCTGGGCATGGGCGGAGCCGATGACGTCGCCGGCCTTCCACTCATCCCAGCCCGGACGTCCGGCCATGAACGTCTCGATCTGGTCCTTGGTGGCTTCCAGCTTCGGGTCGTTCTTCAGGTACCACTTGGTTTCGCGGGCCACCAGTCCGGAGAGGATCAGCAGACCCAACAGGTTCGGCAGGGCCATCAGCCCGTTCATCATGTCGGAGAAGTTCCACACCACGGCCAGCTCGGTGGTGGCGCCCACGAACACGACCAGGGAGAACACCACGCGGAACGGCATCACCAGGGCGCGACCGAACAGGCGCTCCATCTGGCGTTCACCGTAGTAGCACCAGCCCAGGATGGTGGAGAAGGCGAACATCACCAGGCCGATGGTCACGATCCAGTGTCCCCACTGGCCAGGCAGGCCGTGGGTGAAGGCCTGGCCGGTCATCAGCGCGGCGGAGATCTGCTCCCCGGTCTCCGGGTCAATCATGTTCCAGGTGCCGGTGGTGATGATGACCAGGCCGGTGCAGGTGACCACGATGATGGTGTCGATGAAGGTCTGGGTCATCGAGACCAGGCCCTGGCGCACCGGGTGGCTGGTCTGTGCAGCGGCGGCGGCGATGGCCGCCGAGCCCATGCCCGACTCATTGGAGAAGATGCCGCGGGCCACGCCGAACTGCACGGCGATGATGATGGCCGAGCCGGCGAAGCCACCCACGGCGGAGGTGCCGGTGAACGCGTCGGTGAAGATGGTGGCGAACGCGGCGGGGATCTGGCCCAGGTTGGCCAGCAGGATGTAGATGGCGGCGCCCACGTAGAAGATGATCATCACCGGGACGAACCCGGCGGTGATGCGGCCGATGGACTTGATGCCGCCGACCAGCACGGCCAGGGAGAGCACGGTCAGCACCGCGCCGGTGACCCACAGCGGCACCTGGAAGGAGTTCTCCAGGTTCGCGGAGATCGAGTTGGCCTGGGTCAGGTTGCCGATGCCGAAGCTGGCGATCGCCGCGGCGATGGCGAAGAACAGGGCCAGGAACTTGCCGAACGGGCCCTTGATGCCGCGCTGCAGGTAGTACTGTGGGCCGCCGGACTTTTCACCGGCGGCGTCGGTGCCGCGGAAGCGCACACCCAGGAAGGCCTCCGAGTATTTCGAGGCCATGCCGAAGATGCCGGTGATCCACATCCAGAACAGCGCACCGGGCCCGCCGATGCCGATGGCGGTGGCCACCCCGACGATGTTGCCGGTGCCCACGGTGGCGGCCAGGGCGGTGGTCAAAGCCTGGAACTGGGAGACGTCTCCCTCCGAACCGGCGTCCTTGCGCTTGATGATCCCCAGGCGCAGTGCCGGACCGAGCTTGACCAGCTGGATCAGGCCCAGCCGGATCGTCAGGTACAGCCCGGTGAGCAGCAGAAGCGGGATCAGGACAAATGGCCCCCAAATGACGGACGAGATGTCGCCAAACAGGGTCGTGAGGGCTTCCATGTGTTGGTCCTCCAGTGATGCGAGTGTGATGTTCATGACGCTGGTGGCGTCAAGGTAATACACTAACCCATCATGGTGACCTGGATCTCCATTTATTGCGGGCTCAGCCGATCGGGTCCAGAAGGATCCCGTCTTCGTCGCTGTGCAGCATCAGCCCGGGACGGAAAGTCACCGAACCGAAGCGCAGTTCCACGTCAGGGGAGCCCGAGTCCAGTTTCTGGCTCTTGCGCGGGTTGGTGCCCAGCGCCTTGATTCCCAGGTCCAAGGTGGCCAGTTCCGCCGAGTCCCGCACGGCGCCGTGGATGACCAATCCGGCCCAGCCGTTCTCCAGTGCGGTCTTGGCGACCATGTCACCGAGCAGTGCGCAGTCCAGGGATCCGGCTCCGTCAACCACCAGCACCTGCCCGTTGCCGGGGGTGGCGACAATCTGCTTGAGGATGGAGTTGTCCTGGTAGCAGCGCAGGGTGCGGATTGGGCCGCTGAACTTGGTCCGCCCGCCGAAGTTGCGCAGCTGGGTGGAGACCGACTGCAGGGTCTCGTCGTCGTCGAACAGATCGCAGGTGGAAAAATCCTGGGGTGCCGAAGCGTTGGTGTTGTGCATGCCTAGTCCTCCTGTGGGTGGAAGGTCAGCCGGCTGGTGCCCAGACCTTCGATGCTGGTTTCCAGTACGTCGCCGGCCTTGAGCCAGGGGCGGCGGCCGTTTTCGTCCTTGCGTGAGACGGCCACCCCGGCCGGGGTGCCGGTCAGGATCAGGTCCCCGGGCTGCAGTTCGGTCATCGCCGAAATGTAGCTGACCAATTCGGCCACATTGAAGACCAGGTCATCGGTGGAGTCGTCCTGGACCAGCTGCCCGTTGACCTTCGTGGTGATCCGCGCCCCGGGGGAAAATTCGTCGGCCGTGACCAGCCATGGGCCGACCGGGGTGGAGGCGTCCCAGGCCTTGCCCTGCAGCCACTGCCGGGTGCGGCCCTGGTAGCCGCGCATGGAGATGTCATTGGAGATGGCGTACCCGGCGATGTGCCGGTGCGCGTGCTCGGCGGGGATCCGCCGTCCCGGGGCGCCGATGATCACCGCCAGCTCACCCTCGTAGTCCACCCGGTGGTCCTCGCCGGGGATTTCCACGCTGTCGTTGGCGCCGGTGAGGCTGGAGGCGAACTTGGCGAAGATGGTGGGGTACTTCGGTTCCTCCATCTGGACCTCGGCGATGTGGTTGCGGTAGTTCAGCCCAATGCACAGCACCTTGGAGGGATTGGGGATCAGTGTGGCGTACACCAGCCCGGCGTGCGGCTGCGGCTGGCTGGCCCGGGCCTGCTCCAGGGCCTGCTGCCGCCGCTCCTCCTCGGCCCGCAGGAAATGCTGCACATCCGGGAATCCGGGAAGCAGCTGGGCGCCGTGGTCGCTGATCAGCGCGGCGGCCGTGGGCGCCGCTAAATCGGGGGTGCGAAGGGTGGCAAGTTTCATGCCCCCATCTCACTACAAGTGGCCTGCGGCACGCCAGTCGATGTCATTTTCTATTGTGGTTCGTGAGTGAACTAATAAGCCCAAGTCAGACGAGAAATACCGGTGTATCAATTGGAAGTGATCTAGCCAACTAGCTAAGCTAGAGGATGCCGGACCGCGAAATTCCGCGGATTTGGTGCATTTTTCGTAACTAGAGTGAAGCAGGTTTTGATGTGGGAGATTTCATTGGCGAGCGATATCGCCAAATACTGTTGGCCTCCTGGCAACACTTCTCGCTGGTAGGTCAATGCCTGATCCTGGCCACCGTCATTGCCGTAGTGCTGGCGGTGCTGGTGTACCGCAGCAAGGCGCTGGCGGGCGTGGCCAACGGCATCAGCGCCATTGGTTTGACGATCCCTTCCTTCGCGCTGATCGGCCTGCTGATTGTGCCGGTCGGTTTCGGCGTTACCCCCGCGGTCATTGTGGTGACCTTCTTCGCCGCGCTGCCGATCCTGCGCAACGCGATCGTGGGCCTGAACAATATTGAACCCAGCCTGGTCGAATCCGCCCGCGGCATCGGAATGACCCGCCTGGGCACCTTGCTGAAGGTTGAGATTCCCATGGCGTGGCCGGTGATCCTGACCGGCATCCGGATTTCCGCCCAGATGGTCATGGGCGTCGCGGCGATCGCCGCCTATTCGCTCGGCCCGGGTCTGGGTGGAATGATCTTCTCCGGCCTTTCCCGCCTCGGTGGCGCCAACTCCCTGGAATCCGTCGTTGTCGGCGTGGTGGGAGTGGTCATCCTGGCCCTGATTCTTGATTTGATCCTGATCGGCATCGGCCGGCTCACAACCCCGCGAGGTATCCGTGTCTGAGAACAACGCTAGAGAAGACAACAACATGGCCGCTAACGGCAAGACCGCAGGCCAGGACGGTGCCCGCACCGGCAGCACCGCCGCGAACGGCGCCGCTGAGGGCGTCACCGGCGCCTCGATCATGCTGCAGGAAGTCACCAAGACCTATCCGGGGCAGAAGAAGTCCGCGGTGGGCGGACTGACCCTGGAGATTCCGGCCGGCTCCATCGTGATGTTCGTCGGCCCCTCGGGCTGTGGCAAGACCACGACCCTGAAGATGATCAACCGGCTGATCGAGCCGACCAGCGGGCAGATCGTGATCAACGGCGATGACGTAACCAAGATGAACGGTGATGAGCTGCGCCGGCGCATCGGCTACGTGATCCAGGCCGGTGGATTGTTCCCGCACATGACGGTGGCCACCAACATCGGCATGGTGCCCAAGATGCTGGGCTGGTCCAAGGAGAAGATCGCAGCCCGCGTGGACGAGCTGCTCGAGCTGGTTTCCCTGGATCCGGAGCTGTACCGCGACCGCTTCCCGAAGGAGCTGTCCGGCGGACAGCAGCAGCGCGTGGGCGTGGCCCGCGCCCTGGCCGCCGACCCGCCGGTGCTGCTGATGGATGAGCCGTTCGGCGCCGTGGACCCGATCACCCGCCAGCGCCTGCAGGATGAGCTGCTGAACATCCAGTCCGAGGTGCAAAAGACCATCGTGTGCGTGACCCACGACTTCGATGAGGCCGTCAAGCTCGGCGACTGGATCGCCGTGTTCAACGAGGGCGCCCAGCTGGAGCAGTACGATTCGCCCGAACGCATCCTGGCCAACCCGGCCAGCGAGTTCGTGGAGAACTTCATTGGCTCCGGTGCCGGGCTGAAGCAGCTGACCCTGACCCGCGTGAACGAGGTCGAGCTGGAGGACGCGGTCACCGCGACCCCCGGCCAGCGCGCCTCCGATGTGCTCTCCCAGGTGCAGGGCGCCGGGGCGAAGTACGCGGTGGTGCTCGATTCGCGCGGCCGCCCGCTGCGCCGGCTCACCCGCCGCCAGCTCTCCCGCGCGCAGATCATCGAGGGCACCTATGACCCGAACCTGCCGTCGGTGGGCTGGCAGGCGACCCTAAACGACGCGCTGGACACCATGCTGGTCTCCAGCACCGAATCCGCCATCGTCACCGGACGGCGCGATGCATACGCCGGAATCATCACCGTGCAGACGGTGATGGAGGCGATCTCCGCGGCCAACGCGGCCGCCGGGGCGGACCACGAGGCACCGGTGGGCCTGAACTCCGGGGCGATCAGCCAGGTCGCCCTGCAGGACGGTGAGGACCAATGACCGCCGAACGACGTGGACTGCTCTACCAGCTGATCGGGATCCTGGTGGCCTTCGGGCTGCTGGTGGCCTGGCTGCTGACCGCAGACCTGAGCGACACCGAACGCCAGACGCTGGACCCGTCCACCATTTGGGGGTACACGGTGGAGCACCTGCAGATCACGGTGCTCGCCGCCCTGGTGGTGCTGGTCATCGCGATCCCGCTGGGGATCCTGCTCACCCGTCCCGGCATCCGCAAGGCGGCGCCCACGGTGCGCGCGATCGCCAACGTCGGGCAGGCCGCCCCAGCCATTGGCCTGGTGGTGCTGCTGGCGTTCTGGCTCGGCTACGGGCCGATGACCGCCGTGGTGGCGCTGGTGCTCTACGCGATCCTTCCGGTCCTGTCCAACACCATCATCGGCCTGCAGCAGGTCGACCAGCGGCTGGTGGAAGCCGGCCGCGGGATCGGGATGAGCCAGATGGCGGTCCTGTTCAAGGTGGAGCTGCCGCTGGCGGTTCCGGTGATGCTTTCGGGCATCCGCACCGCCCTGGTGCTGCTGGTGGGTACCGCCACCCTGGCCACGTTCATCAACGGCGGCGGACTGGGCATCCTGATCACCACCGGGGTGAACCTGTCGCTGAACACGGTGCTGGTGGCCGGCTCGCTCTTGGTGGCCCTGCTGGCGGTGAGCGTTGACTGGATCGGACGCGTGGTGGAAACCGCGGCTCGACCGAAAGGACTGTCGTGAAAAACAAGCTGAAGCTGACCGCGCTGGGCGCTGCGGCGCTGCTCGGCCTGACCGGTTGCGGGCTCTCCCCGTCCACCGGCACCGTGCCGCCCTCCGCCCCCGGCGAGATCCAGCCCATCCCGGGCCTGTCCGAGGAGAAGCCGAAGGTCACCGTGACCTCCAAGTCCTTCACCGAGCAGCTGATCGTGGGCAAAATCGCGGTCATCGCACTGCAGACCGCCGGGTTCGACGTCACCGACCTGACCAACGTGCCTGGTTCGCAGCCGGCGCGTGAACTGCTGGTGAGCAACGCGGCCAACATGGTCTGGGAGTACACCGGCACCGCCTGGCTGACCTACCTGGGCCACGAGGAGCCGGTGCCCGGCGCCGAGGCGCAGTGGAAGGCGGTGCGTGATGAGGACGCCAAGAACGGGCTCTATTGGGGTGCTCCGGCGCCGCTGAACAACACCTACGCCATGGCGATGAATGAAGAGACGGCCAAGGAGCTGGGGGTCACCAAGCTCTCCCAGCTCAAGGACCTGGACAAGTCCGAGCTGACGTTCTGCGTGGACCCCGAGTTCAACTCCCGGCGTGACGGGCTGACCCCGATGCTGGAGGCGATCGGGCTCAAGCGCGGCAGCGACGTGCCCGAATCCAACGTCGGGCTCTATGACGTGGGGGCCATCTACTCGGCCACCGCGGACGGGGCGTGCAACTTTGGCGAGGTCTTCACCACCGACGGGCGCATCAAGGCGCTGAACCTGACGGTGTTGGAGGATGACGTGGAGTACTTCCCCAGCTACAACATGGCCCCGGTCATTAACGGTGAGTTCTATGAGCAGTACCCGCAGGTGGCGGACGTGATGGCACAGATCGCCCCGCTGCTCACCGATGAGGTGCTGATGGACCTGAACTACCAGGTTGACGTTGAGGGCGGGGAACCGGCCGACGTGGCCTTCGCATGGATGGTCCAGGAAGGCCTGGTCACCGAACCCTGACCGGGCCGCGGATCGGCGAGGAGCCGGTGATCCGCGCCCAGCAAAGAGCACAGGGCCCGCAGATTACTCTGCGGGCCCTGTGCTCTTTGCGTTCCCCCGCACTGGATAGCGCTCAGGATGTGATGCGGGGGAACGGGTGAGGGGTGCAGGGACGGCGGGGTCTGTCCGCCGCCCCGGCACCGAGCGGCGTGGGAAGACTACTTCTCCTCGCCGCCGCTGGCCGCGGTGTGGCTTTCGATGACCGCTCCGTAGAACGGCATGGCCAGTTCGGCGAAGGTTTCCGCGGTGCCCGCACCGCCCGGGTTCTTCCAGTCGCGCAGCAGCTCGGAAATGACACCGACGGTGCTGTTCAGGGTGACCCCGGCCTGCTGCAGGCGCAGCAGCGAGGTTTCCCGGGCGAGCTTGTTGGTCGTGCCCGAGGCGTCAACGATGGCATGCACGTTGTAGCCGCGGGCCCGGGCCGAAAGGGAGGCGAACATCAGGCAAACATCGGTGATGACGCCGGCGATCACCAGGTTCTTCTTCCCGGTGGCCTTCACCGCTTCTTCGAAGGCCGGGTCGTCCCAGGCGTCGACTTCACCGGTGCGGTGAATGATCGGGGTTTCATCACCCAGTTCTCGGGTCAGCTCCGGGATCAGCGGACCGTTGGGGCCGGTGGGAGCGGAAGTGGTGGCGACGACGGGTACATCGAAGACCTTGCCGATCTTGGCCAGGGCCTGGGCGTTGCGACGTACTTCGAGCTGATCGTGGTCCTGTACGCCGAGGATCAACCCGGACTGGTGGTCGACCAGCAGGATGGCTGTGTTCTCGGGGGTCAGGCGGTCATTGGGGTATCCGGCTAGCTCGGTCATCTTGTCCTGCCTTTCGGTTGGTGTCCCGCGGGCGGGTGCCCTCGGAATCCGATTTCCATGTGTTTGCATGTAGATCCTGTAACCCATTGGGTTTCCGATCCATTCCCGGCCCCGCGCATGAGGTGCGCCACCGGGAGCTGTGTCGTGGGCGTCACGATAGCGGCGGGTCCGCCCCGTGTCGAGTGCCGCGGTGCGCGGGGTGCTTTGGGGCAGCCGGAGGCGGCTGACGCACTACGGGATATGTCGAAGTGTGGCGAATTAGTTGACGCATCACCATCGGGTGTGCAATGGTTAAGAGCGAATCAGTTGAAGCGTCAATCATTTTTTGGCGTTGCGCTACCGCCCATACGACACACAAGGAGCAACCTTTTGACTACTGCCGCAGCTACCGACCTGACCACCGGAACCTGGAACCTGGACGCCGCCCACAGTGAAGTCAGCTTCGTCGTTCGCCATGCCGGCATCTCCCGCGTCCGCGGCAACTTCACTGACTTCGACGCCACCTTGACCGTCGGTGACTCCCTGGCCGACTCCGCCGTTGAGGCGACCATCCAGGTTGCCTCGGTAAGCACCAAGGATGCGAACCGCGACGCCCACCTAAAGGGTGAGGACTTCTTTGACGCGGAGAACTTCCCGGTCATGAGCTTCCGCTCGCTGCGCGCCGAGGGCGGGGACGAATTCACCCTGATCGGTGAAATGACCATCAAGGGCGTCACCAAGGAAGTTGAGCTGGAGGCGGAGTTCGGCGGCCAGACCGTTGACCCGTTCGGCATGACCCGGGCCGGCTTCAGCGCCACCACAACCATTTCCCGCAAGGAATTCGGCATCACCTGGAACGCCGCCCTGGAGGCCGGCGGAATGCTGGTCAGCGACAAGGTCAAGATCGAGATCGACGCGGCCTTCGTCCTGCCGGCTGCCGAGTAATACACCGCCTGGGGGCACACACCGCAAGAATGAGCAACGCCAGCGACCTTCCATGAAAAAGGTCGCTGGCGTTGCGCTGTTTTAAGGGCCGTTGCGGGCCAGGCGCGCTGCTAGAGCATCTCGGCGCGCAGCTGGTCCGGGGACTTGGGCGACAGCAGCCCCGGGGCCACATCGAACACGGTTTGCGCGCCGGTGATCCCGGCGCGGTTCATCCGGTGCACCGCCCGCGCGTAGGCCACCAGCACGCTGGAGGTGAATTCGGGGTTCGAACCCAGCGCCAGGGAGTATTCGATGACCTGGTTCTGTTCGGCACTGGTGTTGCCCGAGCGGATCACGAATCCGCCGTGGGGCATGTCCGAATGCTCGGCGGCCAGGGTCTGGGCGTCAATGAAGTGCACCGTGGTGTCGTACTGATCGAAGTAGTGCTCCATGCTCACAATCGCCTCGCGCACCACCTCGGGATCCGCTGCATCCTCCAGCACGACATAGCATTCGCGCTGGTGCTTCTGCCGGGTGCTCAGCGTGGGGCGCTGGCCGGCGCGCACCAGGTCGATCGCTTCCTGGCTGGGGATCGTGTACTGCACCCCGGCGGCCACCCCCGGCACGCGGCGCACCGCGTCGGAGTGGCCCTGGCTCAGCCCGCGGCCCCAGAACGTGTAGGTTTCCCCGTCGGGCAACAGCGCCTCGCCGTAGACGCGGTTGATGGAGAACATTCCCGGATCCCACCCGGCGGAGATCAGTGCGGTCTTGCCGCCGGCCCGGGCCGGGGCGTCCACGGCCGCGTGATACTCCGGGATCCTGGCGTGGGTGTCAAAGCTGTCCACGGTGTTGAACTTCGCGGCCAGCGCCGGTCCCTGCTCGGGGAGATCGGATTTGGAACCGCCACAGAGAATCAGCACGTCAATGGCGTCGGTGTGGGCATCCAGCTCGGCCATCGCGTAGCGCGGGGCCGGGGAAGCCAGCTCAAGGCTCTGCGGGTCGCGGCGGGTGAAGACCCCCACCAGTTCCATGTCGGCATTCTTCGCCACGGCCGCCTGGACCCCGCGGCCCAGGTTCCCGTAACCGGCAATTCCAATTCGAATCTTCTCAGGCACGTGCTTCCTATTCCTTGGCGCAATAATTCCTTCCCTTACGCTAGCCGTTGGCCACGGCGGGGGTTAAACGCAGGAACGGATATTACCGGCGCGTGGGAAGGCGCCGGCCTGGAACTGGGTGAAGCTAGCTATTGGAGTAGAAGCTGGCCATGCCAAAGAGCACGAGCAGCCCGGCCAGCACCCACAGTGCGCCAAGGAAGGTGCCCAACCAGCCGGTGACCTTTCCGACCGTTGCCGCCGTATTGTAATCGCGTTCGGCCTTGTTGGCCTTGGAGATGGCAATCGGCCCCAGGATGATGCCCAGGGCGCTGAACACCAAGGCCAGGATGCCCAGGATCATCGAGGTCTGGGCCAGCTGGCCGCCGGTGAACTGTTCGCGGGAATTGTACTGCTGCGGCTGCTGCGTGCCGCCGGGGGTCTGGCCATGGAACTGGGGCGGCTGATTGAAGGAACCCGAGTCGTAGGACGGTGCGCCCTATGAGTACGGGTTGGTCGGTTCGTTGCTCGGCGTTGACATGTCGATTCTCATTCCACTGGTGGCGGCTGATTTCAATTCAAGCAGGTTCGCCACCGGGCGACCAGCCACTGCGGTGAGTTCTAGGCTCCCAGGGTGGCCTGGGTGCGTGGGTGTGCCATGCTGGAAGGATGGATCTGAGGGTTTCTCGCACGTTGAGCATTCCGGCCGTCGAGCTGGAATGGCGATTCTCGCGGGCCTCGGGACCCGGCGGCCAACATGTGAACACCTCGTCCACCCGGGTCGAACTGTCCTGGAACATCGCCGCCTCCCATGCCCTCTCACCGGGGCAGCGCGAACGCCTGCTGGAACGGCTGTCCTCCCGGCTGACCGACGGGAGCATCACGGTTTCGGCCGCGGAGCAGCGTTCGCAGCTGCTCAATCGGCGCAGCGCCCAGGAAAAGCTGGGTCAGATCATCGCCGCTGCGCTCGCCCCGGATCCGCCCAAGCGCAGGGCAACGAAGCCAACGAAGGGATCCCAACGCCGCCGTTTGGAGGCCAAGGCCCAGCGCTCGCAGACCAAGGCGCAGCGGCGGCGGCCAACCCTGTAAGCCGAGGCGGTGCACGCTCATCCGACGAATGTGCCGCAATCAGGGCCGCTCCCATGCCTGCGAGATTCCATCAGTTCCCGGCGAAGCATGGGGCCATGCCCAGGCGCAACGCGTCGTATTTTCGGCCGTTGGCCGTTGGCCGTTGGTCTCGCACATCGCACAGAGCGTCTTTTGCGGTGGGACTTCGATTCTGCTGTGGAACGCAGCTGGTCGAGATGGAGAACGGCAATGAATTCTCCGGGGCGCTCCGAGGTGGCGGAGCATAACCGACCACTTGAGCAATCTGGTTTGGCAGAAAAGTTCACTCGGCGTGCCATCATGCTGAGAGACCACGCGTACCGGTCCGCGATGCCTGCGGTGCGTCGGTGGCAGCTCGTGGAGACGGCATCTCGCGGCAAAGACTTGAACGCTGTTCAATAAAACGGTATACAGTTGACATACCTTTTATTGAACAGTGTTCAGCATTCCGCTCTTGGTGTGCCGGGCACATGTACCGCGCGAAAGGCCGGCCACATTATGACCACCATCAACAGCAGGACGCACGCCGCAGCGCCACCGCTATCTCAGCAGGCCGCCGCCTCGCCGACCCTGGACGGGCAGCTGGACGTGTATGAGCTGGCTGCACGCATTGAGGCAGGGCACCGGCTGACACGGGAGGAGGCCCTGGCCGTGTTGCGAGTTCCCGATGCGGCAACCCACACCCTGGTGGCGGCCGCCGGCAGGCTGCGCCAGAAATTTTTCGGCAACACCGTCAAGGTCAACTACCTGGTCAACCTGAAATCGGGGCTCTGCCCAGAAGACTGCACCTACTGTTCACAGCGCCTGGGGTCCAAGGCCGAAATCCTGAAATACACCTGGCTCAAACCCCAGGAGGCGGTGCACCAGGCCGGACTGGGCGTGGCCGGTGGAGCCTCGCGGGTCTGCATGGTCGCCTCCGGCAAGGGACCCACCGACCGCGACGTGGACCGGGTGGCCACCATGATTGGACAGTTGAAGGACGAGCACCCCGAGGTGGAGGTGTGCGCCTGCCTGGGCATCCTGAAGGAGGGGCAGGCCGCGAAGCTGCACGCCGCCGGGGCCGATGCGTACAACCACAACCTGAATACCGCCGAATCCCTTTATCCGGAAATCTGCTCCACGCACACCTACCAGGACAGGGTGGACACGGTCGGCCAGGCCCGCCACGCCGGGCTCTCACCCTGCTCGGGACTCATCGTGGGCCTGGGAGAGAACCCGGAACAGCTGGTCGAGGCCGTGTTCGCACTGCGTGACCTGGAAGCCGACTCCATCCCGGTGAACTTCCTAATGCCCTTCGACGGGACCCCGCTGGAAGGCACGTGGCTGCTGACGCCCCTGGGCTGCCTGCGGATCCTGGCGCTGGTGCGCCTGGCCTGCCCCCAGGCCGAACTGCGCATGGCCGGTGGTCGTGAAATGCACCTGCGCACGCAGCAACCGGCCGCCCTGCAGGTGGCCAACTCGATCTTCCTGGGGGACTACCTGACCAGCGAGGGGCAGGCGGCCGCCGCTGACCTGGCGATGATCGCCGACGCCGGATTCGTGGTGTTGGGCCAGGAAGACGTGGATCCCAACGAGCTGGCCCGCCGCGTGCACGCCTCGAAGAACCGCGATGCCCGCCAACCGGCCACAGGCTGCGGCGGCGGATGCGCCAGCACCTGCGGCACCGCCGGGACCGGATGCCCGATCGGCGCCGCGGGACCGGCTGCGGGCGTCGAACCGGTGCTGCGCCGTCGCGGTGCAGGCACCAGCGAAAGCCCGAACGCATGAAACCCGCCGGGAAATCTGCGCTCCACCCTGGACCCGCGGCACCGCCCCCGCCCTTGGCCGGCAGCGTCCTGGACAGGGATGCCGGGCTGCTCTGGCATCCGTACAGTACCCTGGGGGCCGGGGCCCGCTATGAGGTGCAGGAGGCCGAGGGCGTCTGGCTGAATCTCGCCGATGCCTCCGGGCGCTACCGGGTGATCGATGGCATGTCCTCCTGGTGGTCCGCCGTCCACGGGTACCGCCACCCGCGGCTGGATACGGCCGCGCGGAAACAGCTGGAGCAATTCAGCCACGTAATGTTCGGGGGACTGACCCACGCACCGGCCGTGGAACTGGCCGAACGCCTGACGGCCCTGACACCGGGCAGCCTGAACCACGTGTTCCTGGCCGACTCGGGATCCATCTGCGTGGAAGTGGCACTCAAATTGGCGCTGCAGTACCAGCACGCCCGGGGGCAAGGAGAACGTCAACGCGTCGCGGCCCTGCGCGGGGGCTATCATGGGGACACCTTCGCCACCATGGGAATCTGCGACCCGGTGGACGGGATGCACGCGCAATTCAGCGGCCAGGGACCCGAGCACGTATTTCTGCCCCGCCCGCCCTCCGCCGCGCCCGAACCAGGAGGCGGCTGGCAGGTTGATGAGACCGAGCTTTCGGAGTGGGAGACCCAGGCGCGGGCCGGGATCGCTGCGCACTCCGGGGAGCTGGCCGCCATCATCTGCGAACCGGTGCTGCAGGGCGCCGGAGGCATGCACGTCTACGCGCCGCAGGTGCTGGGGGTACTGCGCCAACTGGCCGACGAGCACGGCCTGCTGTTGATCTTTGACGAAATCGCCACCGGATTTGGCCGCACCGGGCGCCTCTTCGCCAGCCAATGGGCCGGGGTCATCCCGGACATCATGTGCGTGGGCAAGGCCCTGACCGGCGGCTACCTGAGCCTGGCTGCGACGCTGTGCACCACCGCGGTGGCCCAGACACTGGAGCGCAGCGGTTCACCGCTGCTGCACGGGCCCACCTTCATGGGCAATCCGCTGGCCTGCGCAGTGGCCAACGGGTCGCTCCGGCTGCTGAGCGAACCGGATCCGCAGGACAAGGGCGCCGCCCGCTGGCAGGGGCAGGTCAACGCCCTGCAGGACGGGCTGCGCCGGACACTGGGCGAAGCGAGCGGCTTCAGCAGTGTCCGCCAGGTGCGGGTACTGGGCGGGGTCGGGGTCATCCAGCTGCGTGAGCCGGTGCGGATGGCCGAAGTGACCGCCGCCGCGGTTCGCCGGGGTGCGTGGGTGCGCCCCTTCCGCGACCTCCTCTACGTGATGCCGCCCTATGTCACCGGCAGCCGGGAACTGGAGCAGCTGGGGCAGGCGGTCGTGGCGGCGGTAGGCCAAGTCCATGGACGCTAGCCTCCACAGCCCAGCGCAGGAATCGGCACGAGGCGGGGAACTGCCGGAGCACTGGCACGGGTGGCTCGCCGGGCGGCAACGGGTGCGCCAGGTCCGTCACTTCCAACGCCGCGACACCAGTCGGACCGGGCTGCTGGATCTGGCGTCCAACGACTACCTGGGGCTGTGCGGGCACCCGGCGGTGCGGCAGGCCGCGACCCAGGCGCTGCAGGAGCAGGGCGCCGGCGCCGGAGCCAGCCGCATCGCCACCGGCACGCTGCCGGTGCACCGGGAGCTGGAAGACGCCTTGTGCCGCTACACCGGACGGGATGCCGCTTTGGTGTTCTCCAGCGGGTACACCGCCAACCTGGGCCTGTTGCAGGCACTGGGCGGTCCCGGCAGTCTGTTCATCCTCGACGCCCACGCCCATGCGAGCCTGGTGGACGGCGCCCGGCTTTCCGGGGCCGCGGTGCGCACCGCCGGGCACAATGACCTGGCTGGGATGAGACGGATCCTGGAGGAACACCGGCAGCAGGCCCGGGCAAGCCGTGCGCCCTCACGGGTGGCGGTGGTGGTTGAGTCCCTGTACTCGGTGCTGGGGGACAGTGCCGACCTGGGCGCTGCGGCCCGCTTATGCCAAGAGTACGGTGCGTTGCTGGTGGTTGACGAGGCGCACTCCCTGGCGGCCACCCCCGGCGGCAGCGCAGTGCGTGCTGCCGGGCTGCAGCACAGCGCCCACGTGCTGGTCACCGCAACCCTGTCCAAGGCACTGGCCGCCCAAGGCGGGGCAGTGCTGCTCGGTGGTCAGCAGGCGGGCCTGCTGCGCGAGCACCTGCTGAACACCGCACGGACCTTTATCTTTGACACCGCATTGAACCCCGCCGCCGCCGGGGCCGCCCGCGCAGCCCTGCAGCTGGCCGACGCCCCGCGGCGCGCCCGGCTGATGCGCAACGTTGAGCTGATCGGGAACACCCTGGTCGCGGCTCCCGGCTGGGACGCGCGGGTGGAGCGTGGGACCGGGCCGATCCTTTCGGTGCGGATGGGCAGTCCCGCCACCGCGGTCCGCGCCACCGGATGCCTGGCGGTGCAGGGGATTTCCGTGGCCTGCTTTCGCCCGCCCAGTGTTCCGGATGGCATCTCCCGGTTGCGCATCACCGGGCACGCCCACCATGAAACCACTGTGCTGCAGGAGGCACTGCACGCCATCATCAGCACCGTCACCCAGGAGGAGCATTCATGAGCTGCCCGTTCGCCACCGAACCCAGCATGCCCGGCCCACCGGCAACGACAACACGACGGGCGCCGTTGGGCGGAAACCTGCACCGGGCCTACCCGCCACAAATCACCGAACGCTACCGCATCATCGAGGATCCGCAGCAGGTGCGCCGGATCCTGCTGCGCCCGGAACTGTTCACCCCGGATAATGCGCTGCTCACCGCGATCGACCTGGCCCCGAGCGCATTGCGGATCCTCGCGGCCGAAAAGTTCTTCCTGCCACCGGTGCTGGCCAGCGCCAGCGGGCAGGAGCACCGCCGGGTGCGGCGCATCGTTGCCGGGTTCTTCAGCCCCGCCAAGGTGGCCGCCCAACGCGGGTTCGTGCAGCGTCGGGCGCGGGAGATCTGCGAGGATCTGGCCGCCGGGACCGAGAGGGAACCGGTGGACCTGAGCGCACGGCTGGCCGCGCCGATTCCGGCAGAGGTGATGCAGCGCCTGAGCGGGGTGCCGGTGCCGCCGGCGGACCTGCTCAAGCGCTTCAGCCGCCACTCACTGGAATTGTTCTGGGGGTGGCCGGATCACCAGCGCCAGCTGGAGCTGGCACGCACCGCCGCGCAATTCCACGCCTGGCTGCGCCAGAGCGTCCTGCAGGCCATCGCCGCCGGGGACGGAAACCTCTACGCCGAACTGCACCGGGAAGGGGTGGACGCGGACCGGATCCGCTCGCTGGGCTACTTTTTGACCATCGCCGGCCAGGAGACCACGGCATTGCTCATCCACACCGTCCTGCACACCGCGCTGGACCGGGGCCGCTGGGAGCAGTGCGCCCACAACCCACACACCGCCGCGCAGCTGGTCGGTGCGGTTCTGGCCGCCCAGTCCTCGGTGCCGACCTGGCGGCGCGTCGTGGCCCGGGACACGGTATGTGGCGGTGAGCAATTCTTGGCTGGCCAGCAGCTGGTGTTGCAGCTGTCCGGAGGCCAACTGGGCCGGGAGCAGGATGATTCGCTGGCCTTTGGACTGGGAGTGCACCGGTGCCTGGGGGCCGGGCTGGCCCGGATGCAGGCCGAGGAAGTGCTGCGCACCGCAGCGCAACAGCTCCCGGGACTGACCCTGACCGAGCCGGAAACGCCTTGGCTGCATCTGCTCTCCTTCCAGGCCCCGCTCACGGTACCGGCACGGCTGGCTGCGGCCGGGGTGCGGGCATGAGCGGGGATGCCGCCAGGATCCTGGCGGTCACCGGGACCGATACCGAGGTCGGCAAGACCGTAGTCACCGCGGTCCTGGCCGCAGCCGCCCTGCAGCGCGGCCACCGCGTGGCGGTCTACAAGCCCACCCAGACGGGGGTGGGGCCGGGCGAGGAAGGGGACGTGCAGGCGGTCGCGCGCTGGCTGTCGCACCCCGCCCAGCTCACCGTGGCCGAAGGGGTGCGTCTGGCCCCGGCGATGGCGCCACTGGATGCGCTGGGCCAGGAAGCGCGGCGTCGTCCCAGCGGCGGCGCCGGTTCACTGCCGAGTCTGCAGGAGCATGTGCGTCGGGTGGGGGAACTGGCCCGCACCCATCAGGTGGTGCTTGTGGAGGGGGCCGGCGGCCTGCTGGTGAAGCTCACGCAGCAGCAGCAGACCTTGGCGGACCTGGCCAGGGAACTGCACGCCCGGCCGGTCCTGGTGACGCGACCGGATCTGGGAACCCTGAACCACACCGAACTGACGCTGGAAGCGGCCAGCCAGCGTGGGCTGCGTGAGGGCCTGCTCGTGATGGGCAGCTGGCCGGGGCAACCGCAGGCGCTGCACGAAGTGAACCGCGCGAACCTGCGCGGGCTGGCCGCAAACTTCGGCTGGACGTGGGCGCCCGGCCCGCCGGCTGGCGTGGTTCGGCAGGGCGCGGGAACGCTCACCGCACGACTGCACGCCGCCGGGCAGAAGATTGCCCAGACCGGGGAGCTGTGGGAAGCGCGGGTCAGCGCTGCGCACCGGGTGCGGCCAGGGCGTTGATCGCGGGGCTGCGCCCGGCCAGCTGCGCGGCGGTGGCGGTGATCATCTGCTGCATGGCCGCCGCCGCCCGGGTCAACCCCACATCCTTGCGGTGAGCCAGGGAAATGGTGCGGGTCAGGGAGGGCTGCTCCAGCCGGCGGGTATGGAACTCGCTGCGGTCCAGCAGCACCGTGGCCGGTACGACCGCCACACCCAGGCCGAGCTGCACGAAACGCAGCACCGCATCCATCTCCCCGCCCTCCAGGACCACGTTCGGTTCCAGATTACAGCTGCGATAGGCCTGCATGGTGGCTGCCCGCAGGTCATAGCTGGGGGAGAAGGCGATCTGCGGGACCGGGGCCAACTGGGCCAGGCTCAGCGGGCCCTGCCCCGCCGGCAGCTGGCCGGCCTTGGCGGCAATGACCATGAGCTCCTCCGAGAGCAGCGGAATGTCATCCAGGGACTCGAAGGCGGCCGGTTCGTGCTCGGAGGCCACCACCAGGGCCAAATCCAGTTGACCGGCCGAGAGCTGCTCCAGCAGCAGACGCGAACCGGCCTCGCTCAAGTGCAGCTCGATTCCCGGATAGCGCCGGTGGAACTCACCCAGCACCATGGCGACCAGGGAAATGCACATCGAGGGCGGGGCACCCAGCCGCACCCGGCCGGCACGCAGCCCAGCCAGCTCCTGCATCTGGTGGCGGATCCGGTCGGCATCGGCCAGCATCCGGGAAGCCAGCGGCACCAGCGCTTCCCCGGCCGGGGTGAGGGTGATGTTGCCGCGGGCGCGGTGGAAAAGCTGGGATCCCAGCTCGGATTCCAGGGTGGCGATCTGCCGACTCAGCGAGGGCTGGGCCAGGTGCAGCTGCTCGGCGGCCCGGGTGAAGTGACCCAGGTCCGCGACGGTCAGGAAACTCTTGAGCTGGTCGAGGTTCATGGCTCCAACCTAAAGGACAATAGCAAAAACGCATCGAAACCAGAAAAATAATTCATTGGACTAATGGTTTCCGGGTTTCTAGCGTGGAAGCCATGGGTATGAACAGCTCCGTCGCGGGCAACAACGGCGACACCACGAACAACGAATCCAACGACAACGCCACCGGCCACCGGTTCGATGGCGGCACCGGCAAGATCCGGGAACGCAAGATCTCCACCGGCGTGCTGGTGATCGGCACCGGCGGATCCGGGCTGCGCGCAGCCATTGAACTGGCCGAACTGGGGGTGGACGTGCTGGCCGTGGGCAAGCGCCCCCGCCACGACGCCCACACCTCCCTGGCCGCCGGGGGCATCAACGCCGCGCTGGGAACCATGGACGCCGAGGACAGCTGGCAGCAGCATGCGGCGGACACCATCAAGGAAAGCTATTACCTGGCCAACCCGCACACCGTGCAGATTGTGGCGCAGGGAGCGGCCGAGGGCATCGCGGACCTGGAACGCTACGGGATGGGTTTTGCCCGTGAAGAGGACGGACGGATCTCCCAGCGCTTCTTTGGCGCCCATACCTTCCGCCGCACCGCGTTCGCCGGGGACTACACGGGCCTGGAAATCCAGCGCAGCCTGGTCCGCCGCAGTGAACAGCTGCAGGTCCCCATCCTGGATACCGTGTACATCACCGACATCCTCACTCATGACAACCGCGTGTTCGGCGCGTACGGCTTCGACGTGAACAACGGCACCCGCTACCTGATCCACGCCGATGCGGTGATCCTGGCCGCCGGCGGACACAACCGCATCTGGCGGCGGACCTCTTCCCGACGCGATGAGAACACCGGGGACTCCTTCCGCCTGGCGGTGGAGGCCGGGGCCCGGCTGCGCGACCCGGAGCTGGTGCAGTTCCACCCCTCGGGAATCATTGAACCGGAAAACGCGGCCGGCACCCTGATCTCCGAGGCAGCCCGCGGCGAGGGCGGCATCCTGCGCAACGGGCTGGGGGAGCGGTTCATGGAACGCTACGACCCGCAGCGCATGGAACTGTCCACCCGCGACCGGGTGGCGCTGGCGGCCTACACGGAAATCAAGGAAGGACGCGGCACCAAGAAGGGCGGGGTCTGGCTGGACATCTCCCATC
This sequence comes from Glutamicibacter sp. St.4D3, assembly GCF_059728615.1. Lineage (NCBI taxonomy): Bacteria > Bacillati > Actinomycetota > Actinomycetes > Micrococcales > Micrococcaceae > Glutamicibacter > Glutamicibacter sp. St.4D3. The sequence continues at coordinate 2,876,546 of NZ_AP039380.1, read as the reverse complement.
TGCCGCGCCAGCTGATCATGGAGCGGCTGCCGCGGGTGTACCAGACCATGCTGGAGGTGCAGATGCTGGACATCACCCGCGAACCCATCGAGATCGCGCCGACCGCGCACTACTCCATGGGTGGGGTGTGGGTGCGTCCCGAAGACCACTCCACGCACGTGGAGGGGCTCTACGCGATCGGTGAGGCCTCCAGCGGCCTGCACGGGGCGAACCGCCTGGGCGGCAACTCGCTGATTGAGTTGCTGGTGTTTGGGCGGATCGTGGGCCGGGCGGCCGCCGAGTATTCGGCCGGGCTTGAGTCCCACACCCGTTCGGCCGCCGCGGTGACACGGGCCCGCAGCGAGCTGGAGCGGCTGCTGGCCGCTGACGGACAGGAAAACGTGCGCTCCCTGCAACGGGCGATCCGGGACATGATGACCGAGTGCGCCGGGGTGGTGCGTGACGAGGCGGGCCTGCTCGAAGGGCTGCGCCGGCTGGATGAGATCGAAGCGCGGATGGCCAACGTGGGAATCCACCCGGACATTGCCGGCTTCCAGGACCTGGCGCACGCCTATGACCTGAAATCCGCGGCGCTCTCCGCCCGGGCCACCCTGGAGGCGGCGCTGGAACGGCGCGAAACGCGTGGCTGCCACAACCGCAGCGACTACCCCGAGCAGGATCCGCAGCTGCAGGTGAACCTGGTCTGGTCCCCGCACGGCGGGGTGGTGCGCGAGTCGATCCCGCCGGTGCCCGCCGAGATCAGTGAGCTGATCGGTGAGGTGGACACGGCCGGGAAGCTGGTGGAGTAGTCCCGCGAGTTTAGAGACCCGTTGGAGCCATCGCACTCCTGCGGGGCTTTAAGCAGGCTGAGGACAACAACCGGAAGTTCGCCCAGTTCGGCACCGAAGAAACCGTGCATTCGTCAATTTACCGAGGCAAAAGGACACAAGAATCCCTCATAGTGGAGCATGTCGCGACCAGGGGTAAGGGAGAGCATCCAGCATTCCCGAGCAGCCGAATCTTCTGCGCGCGATGCGCAGCCTATTGGGCGGTCGTACAAGCAATGGCCGGCTTCCCTTGGAGATTTTGGAACGGGGAAACCGGCCATCGAATGGGGGCGCAGGGGTCTATAGCCCGCGCACGATCAGCACATCCAGGGTGCGCGGCCCGTGCACGCCCTCGACGCGCTCCAGCTCGATGTCGCTGGTGGCGCTCGGCCCGGAAATCCAGGTTTGCGGGCGGGTCACGTCCATGCGCGGCATGGCCTCGGGCAGCAGCTGCACGATCGTGGAGACCGGCACGATGCACACGTGGTGATCGGGCACCAGGGAGATCGCGCGCCGGCCCTGGTCGGGTTCGCCGTCCAGGATGATGGTGCCGGACTCGGCGATGGACACCGCCGAGGAGGTCACCACGGCGCTGGTCTCATCGAGCACCGGGATGTCCAGGGCGTGGCCCGGGGCGTCGATGCGCCGCTCAATGGACTCGGGCAGCTGCTGAAGCCAACCAGTGTCCAGCCCGTGCGGGTAGACCACCGAGCGGGCGGTGGCCAGCTTCGCGGCGACGTGGGTGGCGATCTGCTCGGCCTCGATGACATCCACCCCGGCCTTGTAGTCCACCAGGCGGTCCACCAGCAGCTCGATGACCTCGGTTTCGCTGAGCTGCGAGGTGGTGCGGTAGTCGCGCACCACCGGTTCCACGCGCGGGTTATCGGCCAGCGCGGTGCGGATCCGGCCCAGGATCTCTTCCTTGGCGCTCATTTGCCCTCCTTCTCGCTCTTCCACCAGTCGCGGAAGGACTTGCTTGGCGGTGCCGGGATGTCGCGGCTGGCGGTCCAGCCCGCCGCGATGCCCGGCAGGCGCTTGATCTTCTTGTCCCGGCCGGCGGCCAGCTTGCCCAGCGGCAGCCCCTTTTCCAGCAGGTCCAGGTTCCGGCCCTTGCCCAGCGCCCAGGAGCCGCCCTTCATCAGCAGGTCCATCTGGGTGGGCAGCAGCTTCTTGCCGCGCTGGGAATCCACGTCCTCCCCGCGCAGGTGCACCAGGATTTCGGGGATGTTGATCTTCACCGGGCAGGCGTCAAAGCAGGCGCCGCACAGTGAGGAGGCGTAGGGCAGGGAGTTGTTCTCCTCGGCCTCGATGCCGGTCAGCAGCGGGGAGAGGATCGCGCCGATCGGGCCCGGGTAGGTCGAGCCGTAGGCGTGCCCGCCGGTGCGTTCGTAGACCGGGCAGACGTTCATGCACGCCGAGCAGCGGATGCAGTTCAGCGCGCTGCGCCCGAAGCGATCCGACAGCGCCCGGGTGCGCCCGTTGTCCATCAGCACCAGGTGCACGTTCTGCGGCCCGTCGTTCTCGGTGACCCCGGTCCACAGCGAGGTGTACGGGTTCATCCGCTCCCCGGTGGAGGAGCGCGGCAGCAGCTGCATGAAGACCTCGATGTCCTGCCAGGAGGGCAGCACCTTCTCGATCCCCATCACGGTGATCAGGGTTTCGGGCAGGGTCAGGCACATGCGCCCGTTGCCCTCGGACTCCACCACGCCCAGGGTGCCGGTGTCCGCCAGGGCGAAGTTGGCCCCGGAGATCGCCACCTTGGTGGAGAGGAACTTCTTGCGCAGGTGCTTGCGCGAGGCCTCGGCCAGCTTGGCCGGCTCATTGGTCAGGTTCGGATCCACATCCGGCATCTCGCGCAGGAAGATGTCGCGCACCTCGGTGCGGTTCTTGTGGATCGCCGGGACCAGGATGTGGCTGGGCTTGTCGTGGTCCAGCTGCACGATCAGTTCGGCCAGGTCGGTTTCGAAGGCGGCAATGCCCTGGGTTTCCAGGTGCTCGTTTAAGCCGATTTCCTGGGTGGCCATGGACTTGACCTTGACCACCTCGGTGGAGCCGGTCTGCTTGATCAGGTCGGTGACGATCTGGTTCGCCTCGGCCGCGTCGCGGGCCCAGTGGATGATGCCGCCGCGGGCGGTGAAGTTCTTCTCGAACTCCTCCAGGCGCTCATCCAGCCGTGCCATCGCCTGGTTCTTGATCGCCTCCCCGGCGTTGCGCAGCGACTCCCAGTCCGGCAGCTCGCCGACCACGCGCAGCCGCTTGTCGCGGATGGAGTGGGTGGCGTGGCGCAGGTTCGCGCGCAGCTGGGTGTTCTGCAGCTCGTGGTGGGCGGCCTTCGGGAAGGACTCATCGGCAAACAGGTTGCCTTCCCCGGCCGCCGGCATGCCCAAAAATACCTGACTCACAGTGCCACCATCTCTTCCTTCGTGCTGGCCAGGATGTTGGCCAGGTGCATGGTGCCCGGCTTCTGGCCATTGCGTGAGAGCCCGCCACCGATGTGCATCAGGCAGGAGACGTCTCCGCCGACGCACAGCGAGGCGCCGGTGGAGGCGATGTTGCGGGCCTTGTCCTGCAGCATCGCCGAGGAGACATCGGAGTTCTTGATGGAGAAGGTGCCGCCAAAGCCGCAGCACTGGTCTGCCTCGGGCAGCTCCTCCACTGTAATCCCGCCCACCGACTTGAGCAGGTCCAGCTGCCGGTCGCCCAGCTTCAGCAGGCGCATGCCGTGGCAGGAGGGGTGGTAGGTGACGCTGTGCGGGAAGTAGCTGCCCAGCTGTTCGGCGGCGTTGGTGATGCCCAAGACGTCGGTGAGCAGCTGCGAGAGCTCGTAGGTGCGTCCGGCGACCTCCGCGGCGCGGGACTTCAGGTCCGGCTTGCCCAGCCGCTCGGCCAGCATGCCGTGCTGGTGCTTCAGTGAGGAGACGCAGGATCCGGAGGGTGCCACGGCCACGTCGTAGTCGGCGCGCTCGAAGGCCTGGACATGGTTTTCAACCACCGGCAGCGCCTCGGGCATGTAGCCGGAATTCATGTGCATCTGTCCGCAGCAGGCCTGGCCGGCCGGGAAGATCACCTCATGGCCAAGGCGTTCCAGGATTTTCACCGTGGACTTGGCCGTTTCCGGGTACATCGCGTCGACGATGCAGGTGGCAAAGAGTGCAATACGCATAAGAATAACTCTCTCGCTGTGTGGTCTGACCATACTAGGCGCATCTTCCGGATCCCGTCAAGACTTGTTGTGATAGCACTCACCTTGTATTATCGGTGGTCTGACCATATGTGGTCTGACCATCACTAGTAAGGACGCCCACACCGTGTTTACACCATCAACCGAGCCGATCGCCGGCAGCGTGGCCATTTCCGCGCTGGTCGCCCTGATCCCGCTGCTCACCTTCTTCGTCATGCTGGCCGTAGTTAAGGTCAAAGCCCACTATGCCGGACTCAGCTCCCTTTTGGTCGCGATCATCGTGGCGATCTTTGGCTGGCAGATGCCGGTGGGGCTGGCCATCAACTCCGGGGTGATGGGCGTGGTGTTCGGCGCCTTCCCCATCGTGTGGATCGTGGTCATGGCGATCTGGCTCTACCAGGTCACCGTGGTCTCCGGGCGCTTCGAGGATCTGCGCCGGGTCTTTGACGTGATCGGCGGCGGGGATGTGCGCATCCAGACCGTGCTGATCGCGTTCTGCTTCGGCGGCCTGCTGGAGGCGCTGGCCGGGTTCGGTGCCCCGGTGGCGATCACCGCCACCATGCTGCTGGCCCTGGGGCTCTCCCCGCTGCGTGCGGCCAGCGCCGTGCTGATCGCCAACACCGCCCCGGTGGCCTTTGGCGCCGTGGCCATCCCGATCACCACCGCCGGTGCGCTGACCGGGATCCCGGCCGGGGAGATCGGCGCCACCGTCGGACACCAGTCCCCGGTGCTGGCCCTGTTCGTTCCCACCGTGCTGGTGCTGGTCATCGCCGGGTGGCGCAGCATGCGCCAGACCCTTCCGGTGACCCTGGTGATCGGCATTTCCTTCGCCATCGCCCAGTGGCTGTGCGCGACCTACTTCTCCTATGAACTGACCGACATCGTCGCCTCGCTGGTGGGCCTGGGCGTTGCGGTGCTCTTCTTGCAGGTGTGGAAGCCCAAGGGCGCCGACGAGGCCCGCGAGCGCATCCTCACCCCCGAGGCGCTGGCCAAGCCGGTGGACGCGAACCGCAACCTGCGCCCGGGGGCGACCTGGATGGCGTTGTTCCCCTACGTGCTGGTGATCCTGATCTTCGGTGTGGCCAAGCTGTGGCGCCTGGGCGTGGACATCCCGGCGGCGCTGGCCGCCACCGACGTGAAGTTCGGCTGGCCGGGGCTGCACGGGAACATCGTGGACGGCAACGGCGAGGCGGTCTCCTCGACGATCTACAACTTCAACTGGCTCTCCACCCCCGGCACCCTGCTGCTGATCACCGGGCTGATCGTGGCCATCGTGTACTCCAAGTTCGATGACGGGGGCAAGTACCCGATCGCCGTGGGCAACGCGATCGTCGAGATCGGGCGCACCGTGTACAACATGCGCTTCGCGGCGCTGACCATCCTCTCGGTGCTGGGCCTGGCCTACGTGATGAACCTGTCCGGGCAGACCATCACCATCGGCACCTGGATGGCCGGGGCCGGTGGCGCGTTCGCCTTCCTCTCACCCATCCTGGGCTGGATCGGCACCGCGGTGACCGGCTCGGACACCAGCGCGAACGCCCTGTTCGCCAAGCTGCAGCAGACCGCCGGGGTCAATGCGGGCATCGACCCGACCCTGCTGGTGGCCGCCAACACCTCCGGCGGCGTGGTCGGCAAGCTGATCTCCCCGCAGAACCTGGCCATCGCGGCGACCGCGGTGAAGATGGAAGGCCAGGAGTCGGTGATCCTGAAGAAGGTGGCCGGCTGGTCGGTGGGCATGCTGCTGGTGCTGTGCGTGCTGGTCTACCTGCAGTCCACCCCGGTGCTCAGCTGGATGCTGCCGCACTAGGCCCGTGGCCCTGGCCAACGGCGCAACACACTAAAATGGGTTCTGATGTCTACAAAGCCAACTCCGCGTGCCTACCAGGTGGTCCTGGAGGCCATTGAGCGTGACCTGCGAACCGGGAAGCTGAATCTGGGCGATCAGCTGCCCGGGGAGCGGGCGCTGGCCGAAACCCACGGGATCTCCCGGGCCTCGGTGCGCGACGCAATCCGCATCCTGGACGTGATGGGCGTGGTGCGCACCTCCACCGGTTCGGGCCCGAACTCCGGGGCGGTGATCATCTCCAACCCCTCGGCCGGGCTGTCCCAGGCGCTGCGCCTGCACGTGGCGGCCAAGGGCATCCAGGTCCGGGAGATCGTGGAGTCCCGGATCCTGCTGGAGACCTGGGCGGCGCAGATGACCCCGCGCGACCCGATCCACGCCCAACAGGTGATCGAGCGCACCGCGGTGTTGATCATGCGCATGGATGACCCGCAGCTTTCCCGCGACGAGTTCCACCGCATTGACGCCGAGTTCCATGTGCTGCTCTCCTCGATGGCCGGCAACTCAGTGGTGGAGGCGATGATGGAATCCCTGCGCCACTCGATCAGCGACTACGTGGCCTCGGCCATCCCGGACGATGCGACCTGGCAGCCGATCGTGAAGGTGCTGCGCCGCCAGCACAAGGCAATCCACCGCGCGTTTGCCAACAACAACCGGGAACGGGCCGCGCACATGCTGGAGGAACACATCAACTGGTTCTACCAGCAGACCCGCTTCTAGGCCGGGTTCCGGACCCGGCAGTTTCCTTACCGCCAGCAGGCGCCGTCCCCCACCAAAGGAGACGGCGCCTGCTGGCGGTTGGTGGCCCGCGGCCGGTTCAGTCCAGCTGCAGCGGCAGCGTGGAGTACCCGCTGCCGGGGTAGTGGGCCCGGGCCGGTGCCTGGGCGCCGGGGGCCGGGGCAATGCTGCTGGTGCGCTTGAGCAGTTCTTCGACCAGCACCCGCAACTCCAGCCGTGCCAGCGGCGCCCCGGGGCAGATGTGGATGCCCGCCCCGTACAGCAGGTTCAGCCCCGGGTCCCGGTCCAGGCGGAACTCATCCGGGTCCCCGAACACGCTCTCATCGCGGTTGGCCGAAGCCCACACCACGGTCACCCGCTCACCGGCCGGGATCAGCCGCCCGTTGACTTCCACATCCCGGGTGGTCACCCGGCGGTTGGCAATCAGCGGGGCGTGCGCCCGCAGGATCTCGTCGTTGGCCGCCCCGATCAGCGAGGGATCCTCGCGCAGACGGGTCTGGATTTCCGGGTGGGTGGCCAGGAAATTGGCCAGGATCCCGACACTGGCGGCAATGGTGCCCAGCTCACCGACCGTCCAGTTGCGCAACAGGCTGACCAGCTCCTCGTCGTTCAGCGCCCGGCCGTACACCTGTTCATGCAGCAGTTGGGTCGTCAGGTCCTTCGGCGCGCGGTGGCCGGCCTCGCGCCGCTGCTGGAGCAGCTGGCGAATGTATCCGTCAAACTCCACGGCGATGGCCTTCATCGCCGGTCGGTCCTGGGCCAAGGTGGCCGTGCGGTTCTTCGCGGTCCAGGCGCGCAGCGGTTCCTCCAGCTCCCGCGGCCACCCCAGGAACGCGCTCTGGGCGCGCAGTGCATAGACCTCGGCCAGCTGCTCAATCACGTCGACCGGTTCGTGCAGCGGCAGCTCCCGGAGCAGGCTGAGCGCCACTTCCCGGCACACCGGCTCGAAGCGGCGCATCAGCTCCGGGGTGAAGTAGCGGTCATTGACCGCCCGGTAGACGGTGTGCTCCGGTGGATCCATGCCATTGGGCACGGTCAGCCGCTGGGAGACGGCGTTGCTGAACTTTTCCGGATCACGTAGCACCCGCAGCGCATCTTCGTGCCCCAGCACCGAGTAGCCGAGGAACTCGCTGTGGGCGACGGGGCACTGGGCCCGGAGGCGGTCGTAGGCGGCAATCTGGTCCTCTAGCACCTCCGGGGCCCGTGGGTCCCAGTCCGGCGCGGCTGATGCTGACATGCTGCTTTCCTCCAATGCTCGCCTGGCCTCAGGCTACGCGCTGGCAGGCGGACCGGACAAGGCCCTGGCTAGCGTCCGGACACGAGGACGTTGACGCTCACCGGTACCGGGTTCTTGAAAACGTCCAGCACCGGGCAGTGCTCATCGACCACCCGCTGCAGCTCAAGATAGCGTTCGGTGGATTCCGGGCCGGTGAGCTGCACATCCAGCTGAACACCGGTAAAACCGGGGCGCACCGACGGGGCGGCGCCGAACAGGCCGTGCACATCCAGATCTCCGTTCGCGGTGACCTTGATGTCATCCACCTGGATCCCCAGCTGCTGGGCGTAGAGGCGGTAGACCACGATCTGGCAGGAGGCCAGCGCGGCCAGCGCGTACTCGACCGGGCTGGCGGCCGCGTCGTCCCCGGCCAGCGGCGCCGGCTCGTCGACCTGGAAGGTGTGCCGTCCGGCCTTGATGTCGCTGGCGACCGCACCGGTACCGCTGCCGGTGACGGTGAAGGACAAGCTGCCGTTGGCGGGGTCGGCCGACAGCCGTTCGTTCCATGCCTGCGCGGCGGCATCCAGTCGCTGGGCGCGGTCCTCGGCGAGGGTCAGGGTGCTGGTCATGGGAAATCTTCCCCTTTCTGGCGCAAGGGGGCGCCATCGCTTACGCTGCTGGCCTTCAACAGCGTCGAATCATCACCTGGGGCACCCCGCACAATGGCGCAAATAGGGTTGCCGTCCGACCAGCCAGGGCTTGTACGGTCGGAACTCGTGATTCAGTGTTTCTGTTCTATCCCGCATCGGGCGGGGTGGACAACGAGCCGCGTCATGTTTCGTCATCGAGTCATGTGCGGAGGTAGGTCACGTTCGGGCCGGGCGATGGGGGAGCACGGCGGTGGACCAATGAGGTGTTGCGTCCAGCAGCACCCCGGCCCTCATGGCAAGCGGCACCACGCTGCGCACCCTTTGTCTGCGGCTGCGGTTAACCGGCGTCGGCGGCGTCGGAGTTGTCGTTCAAACGGTGCAGCAGATCGGCGAAACGTTGCACGTCCTCGGTGGACCAGTCCTCCAGCTTGTCCCGCAGGCGCTGGCGCTGCGCCTGACCGCTGGCGTACCAGGCGTCGCGCGCCCGCTCGGTGATGGACACCAGCTGGGCCCGGCCATCCTTGGGATCCGCGGTCCGGGTGATCAGTCCCTGGGTCTCCAACTGCTTGACCAGCCGGGAAATCGTGGCCTTGTCCAGCTGCAGCGATTCGGCAAGGAACCCCTGCTGCTGGGAATCGTGATGCACCAGGATAGCCAGGATCCGGTAACCAGGGGCCTGCAGCTGCGGGTGGATCGCCTTGGCGCGCTGAACCAGGGTCTGGCGGGCGCGCAACAAGGTCGTGGTGAACTCTCTTTCCACCGTGGTGAAAAGTTCTTCGTCATGCATGGAACCATTCTAGGCGGGCGCACACCCCGGCCATGATCTGCCCCGACCTGTTCGGGCTTCCCACGCCGGAACAGGAAACGCTGGCCCAGGGATACGCCCAGCGGGACGTGACCGAGCTACTACGTGAGCGTCCGCAGAAGGTGACAAGATGAGAAAGACTAATTTTAGAACCGAAGGAGAAGCAGTGAGCTACACGGTGGGTCCAGTCGACATGATTCCGGTCGGCGAGGCGCTGAAGGTCGAATCCGATGACAGCGGAGCCAAGGAGGACATCGCCATCTTTCATGCGGAGGACGGCAACTTCTACGCCCTGCAGGATGAGTGCACCCACGAAGTCGCCTCCCTGTCCGAAGGATGGATTGAAGACTGCGAAGTCGAATGCCCGCTGCACGCTTCCCGGTTTAACCTCAAGACCGGCAAGGTCCTGTGCCTGCCAGCCTATGTTGATGCGCGCACCTACAAGGTGGAGGTCATCGACGGGATGCTGGAGCTGCACTTCTAAATGGGTTCAGTGCATATCGTCGGGGCCGGGGTCGCCGGTTTCTCCCTGGCCCACACGCTGATCCAGGCGGGCTATGCCGGAAACATCACGCTCAGCGATCCGGAGGGGCTGCCCTACGATCGCCCGCCCCTGAGCAAGACGCTGGAACGGGTCAACCTCGCACCCCCGGCATGGTTTATTGAGCACTCGGTGCAGCTGCAGCCGCAGCGCATTGACCAGGTCCAGGCACCGGAATCCGAACAGGACTGGCTGGTGCTCGCCACCGGAACCACGCCAAGGAGACTGCAGGTGCCCGGGGCCGAACATGCCCGGGTGATCCATACGGCCAAGGACGCCGAGGACCTGTCACAGAAGCTGTCCTTCGGCGCCTTCGGAACCCAGGTGGTGGTCATCGGTGCCGGGCTCATCGGGGCCGAATTCGCCGCCGCGGCCCGACAGTTCGGTGCCATGGTCACCTTGATCAGCAACCAGCAGGTGCCGCTGGTCACCGCCTTTGGCGAACCCATGGCCCGCCAGCTGCACGAGGACCATCGGCTGAACGGGATCCGGGTGGTGACCGGGATGGCCGAGCGGATCACCGAAAACAGTGTCGAGGTCAATCAGGAGAGCATCGAGGCCGACGTCGTGGTGGCCGCGATCGGGGTGGAGCCGAACCTCACCCTGGCCGACACCCTGGGCCTGGAAACGAACAATGGCATCATTGTGGACGCGGGCATGCGCACCAGCGTCCCCCAGGTGCTGGCGATCGGGGATGTGGCCCGCGAGGCCGGTGCCCGCCCCCTGCGCCACTGGGACCGGGCCAATGAGGATGCGGCGCTCGCCGCCGCAACGATCATGGGCACCAGCGCCCCACGGCGCAAGGTGCCCTGGTTCTGGTCCGACCGCCACGAATCCCACGTGGAAGTCGTCGGGGACTTCACCGCGGTGGCGCGCACCGTGGCCCGCCACACCCGGCAGGGCAAGATCCAGGTGCTCTTCGGCCTGGATGGGCAGGACCGCCTGGTGGCCGCCTCCATGGTCGATGGCGGGCTGATGGGCCGGGCCGTGCGAAAATTGATTGAACAGGAGATCACCCCGCCCATCACCGACCTGGAAGATCCGGGGATCACTCCGCGCAATCTGGGTCGCAAACGGTAGGCGGGTACGCAGCAGCATGGAATCTAACAAGGCAGTCGAAGCACTCCGGACCCCCACCGCTCGCGTGGGCGTCGGCTGGATCGCCGCGGTACTGATTGTGCACATCGGCATCAACGTCGGCTTCTTCGCACCCATCCAGGTGTTGCTGGGACTGCACTCCGAGGCGATCTCCCCGCAGCAGAAAAACGCCACCCTGTCGCTGGTGACCGGCGTGGGCGCGGTCGTCTCGATGATCGCGAACCCGTTGTTCGGCGCCCTCAGCGACCGAACCACCTCCCGCTTTGGCCGCCGCGTCCCCTGGATCGTGGCCGGTACCCTGGGCGGTGCGCTGGCCCTGCTGCTGATGTCCACCGCACAGACCGTCACGGTGCTGGTGCTGGGCTGGGCACTGATGCAGGCCGCGGGCAACGCCGCGCTGGCCGCGGTGCTCGCCGTCGTGCCGGACAAGGTCCCGGTCGCCCAGCGCGGCACCGTGGGTGGGCTGATCGCCCTGGCCCAGACCCTGGGCATCCTGGTGGGCGCCGGCATCGGCATGGTCGCCGCCAGCGACCTGGTGTTCGGCTACGCGATCGTCGCGGTGGTGATTGCCCTGTGCTCGGTGCCCTTCGTGCTGCTGCGCCAGGACGTGGTGCTGCCGGCCAGCGCCCGCGAGGAGTTCGCCTGGGGCAGCTTCCTGCGCAGCTTCTGGATCAACCCGGTCCGCTACCCGGACTTCGGCTGGGCCTGGCTGACCCGCTTCCTGCTATACCTTTCCAGCCAGCTGATCCTGGTCTACCTGCTGTACTTCCTGCAGGATGGGCTGAATCATCCCGAACCGGCCGCCGGGGTGCTGGTGCTCAGCAGCATCTACGCCGGTTTTGTGATCCTCTCCTCGGTGGTGGCCGGCAAGCTCTCCGACCGGGACGGCAAGCGCAAGCGCTACGTGGTGATCTCCTCCCTGATTGTGGCCGCCGCGGCGCTGGTCATGGCCGTGGCCCCCTCCTTCCCGGTGGCGATCGGCGGAGCGGTGCTGCTCGGACTGGGATTCGGCTCCTTCCTGGCGGTGGACTACGCGCTGCTGACCCAGGTGCTGCCGCACGCCGATTCCCGGGCCAAGGACCTGGGCGTCATCAACATCGCCAACTCCCTGCCGCAGGTCTTCGCGCCCCTGATCGCCTGGATCGCGGTGAGCTGGCTGGGTGGGTACCCCACCCTGTTTGTCTGCGCCGCGGTGGTCAGCGTGGCCGGCGGGCTGCTGGTGCGCCGCATCAAGATGGTCCCGTAGGCGCGTTGCCATGATGCAGTGGATCGAGGACGCGCCCTACCTGGTGACGTACCTGTTCTTCTTCCTTGGGGCGATGATCCGCGCGAACACCACCTACTGGATCGGGCACAGCATCGCCGCGGGGGTGAAGCAGACGCGTTTCCAGCGGGTGCTGCGCGGCCCGATCTACCTCAAGTCCCAGGCCCTGCTGGCCCGGTGGGGCGTCTTCGCCGTGCCGCTGAGCTTCTTGACCGTGGGGGTGCAGACGGCGGTGAACGCGACCGCCGGAATCACCCGGATGCCGCTGCGGCGCTACCTGCCGGCGGTGATTGTCGGCTGTCTGATCTGGGCGTTGGTGTACACCACCGTGGGCCTGGCGTTCATCTATGCGTGGATCGCGCTGGACTGGCCGTGGCTGGTGGGCATCGTGGTGCTGCTGGCCATGGCGCTGTGGCTGATCCTGCGTCGCAGGAAGCGCGCCCGCCGGGTAATAGGCCCGGAAGAAATCAAGTGAGACCTATGATGGTGAATCACAACGTCAGTCAAAGGTGCAGGTATCGGCACTGCAGGCCGGCGCCCAAGTGCCGAACCAGGGGAAAGCAGGTGCGACAGTGGTGAATAATCCGGTCTCGGCCGAGATCAAGCGTGCGCAGCTCGATGAGCTGGACCGTAAACTGCTCAGGCTGCTGTCGGAGAACTCCCGCCGCACGAACAACTCCCTGGCCGAGGAGCTGGGCATCGCCCCCTCGACCTGCCTGGCCCGGCTGAATCAGCTGCGTGATACCGGCGTGATTTCCCGGTTCACCATCGAGGTGGATCCGCAGGTGCTCGGACGAGAGCTGGAGGCGCTAATCTTCGTTCGCATCCGTCCCGGCGCCCGGCACCTGATGTCGACCTTCGCCCAGGACATGCAGGCCAAGCCCGGAGTGCGTCAGCTGTTCTTCCTGGGCGGCGCCGACGATTTCGTGCTGCACGTGGCGGTGCGCAACTCCGCGGACGTGCGCCAGTTCGTGCTCGACTACCTGTCCTCGAACCCGGCCGTGGCGACCACCCAGACCTCACTGGTCTTTGAGCACAGCCACGGCAGCGCCGAATACTGAAGTCCCGCAGCAAAACGTCCAGGGCCGCACCACGGTGCTTCCCTGGACGTTTCGTTGCTCAGGCCTTGGGAACTGGCCACTGAAGTTTGTTGAGCGTTAGGAGACGATCTTGCTCATCGGGGTGTCTCCGTCAAAGAAATTCACGGTCTGGCGGATTCCGGCATTGTGGGCCAGCACGTACGCGATCATTTCCGCAACGTTTTCCCGGGCGGTGCGCCCCTCGGTGCCCGCCGGTTCGTGCCCGGAAATGCGGCCGCGGCTGTCGGCCAGGCGCAGCTTCTTTGTGGCCGGCTCCAGGGTCAGGGCGCCGGGCCCCAGGATGGTGTACTCCAGGCTCGTGCCGCGCAGGTACTCATCCGCGTCGTGCTTGGCCTTGGCATAAGGATAGAACGAATCCTTCGGGTCCAGGTTGTCGACGTCCACCAGGGCGCGCGCGTAGGAGACCATGACATAGCGGTTGACTCCGGCCTGCTTGGCGGCTTGCATGGTGCGCACCGCCGCCTCATAGTCCACGGCGTTGGTGCGCTCGGGATCTCCGCCGCCGGCACCGGCCGAGAACACGACGGCATCGGCTCCGGTAAAGGTCTTGGCCAGTTCTTCGGCACTGGCGGTTTCAATATCAACTTCCACCGGGGTGGCACCCACCGCACGGATATCGGTGATGTGTTCCGGATTGCGGATCAGCGAATGGACCTCGAACCCCTCCCGGACGAGCCGCGGGGCAGCGAGCAGGGCGACCTTTCCGTGACCCCCGACAATTACGACACGACGCTTTTCAGCCATGATCCGACTCCTTCGTGATCGGCGACAGTTTCTGTCTTCGCGGCAGGCCCTGGGCCCGCCGGCCCTCCGACGTGGTTGGTCTTCGTTGTCCCGGCTTTCAGGACCTACTGTGGACGCTACCGCCTGGCCAGGACGTTCACAAGATGGCATGACGGCGGGGGTTAGGAAGCCCGTCCCCGAACCGGCATCAAGCTGTCGAAGCCTGAAGGTTCTTTCGCCGGTGGTTTACCGATAAAAGCCGGGGCGCCTCCCTGGGCACCTCCCGTGCAGTACTGGCTAGGTCCGTCTCCAAAGCGTAATTGAACACAAAGTATGCTTTATTCGAATATTCTTGCTAGGATAGTTAATCCCCTCTTTGGATTCTGCCGCTCCAGGGTTTTCCCTCTTGCCGTTGTGACTAGGCATGTTTTGGGAATGTATCGATGGTTGCGGTTGTTGAAGTTAGTGGGAGATTGGAAGGAGGATGGCAGATGCAGCAATTTGACGTGTTGGTACTGACCGCATTATTGACCATTGTGGCGCTGGGAATCATCAGTGCTGTCCTGGTCGTGGGCTACCGGCGTACGCACGCCACTGAGATCCGCGAGGACCTGCTGGCCAAGGCCCAGCAGCTGGGGTTGCGTGTGGATCCGGCAGTGAGCAACGACGAGCTGCGCGCGCAGGTGAAGCATGCGCGCCACGAGGCACGCAGCGGCAAGCCCAAGACAGCGTAGCGGCGCCTAGAAATACAGCAAGAGACCGCAAAGGGTCCGCAGCGAAGGCTGTGGACCCTTTGCCATGCGCTGCCCGGCATCCGGCGCACCCCTTGGCGACCGGTAGTCGCGCGGCGGCAAGACCTTCCACGCAGCGACCCGCGGCCGACGCCTGCCACAGCATTGCCTCCGCTGAACCAAGCAAACGTGGTAAAAACGTTTGGTTAAAAGTTCAACAACATTTGTTTTGGCCGCCTCCAGATCCTTTCGCGGCGGTGCGTGAGGTGCCCCAAGTCACCGGTTTTGCCCCGGAATCATGCGGTTCCGCTCACATTGGCATGTGAGGTTGTGAACGAATAGCGGGGTTTTGTATTAAGGGGTCAAAAAAGGCTGTTAGCTTGTAAATAACACCCCGACAATTTTCTAAGGAGCAGCGATTATGAGTACGATCCCACTCGGTGAAGACATCCTCTTGGCTCGTCACGGATCGAACATCGTAAAGCTGCGCCAGGACCGCAAGAACCGCCAGACCGTGGCGTACCTGCGGGACGGGGCCACTGACACCGCCGCCAACGTGCTGGGCGTGCCGGCGTTGACTCCGGCAGCCACCTTCGGGCAGAGCGTGCAGACCTACCTGAACGACGAAGCCGCCGTGAGCCGCAAGGAAGTTCGCTCGCTGGCGAAGCTGTCGCTGGGCTTCAGCGCCTTCACCGGCGCAGTCTTTGGCGGGCTGCTGTTGCTGGCCTACAAGGTCGGAGGCAGTGAGCTGCTGGACAATTTGTCGGCGGCCTACAGCTACTACCCAATGTAATGGCCACGGCGATCGCCGTGGACGGGGAGAAAAATCGCGGGACCAGTGGTCCCGCTTTTTTCATGCCCGCCGCTGCCTCTGAAGGCCATTGCGCGACTCACGTGTGCGTTTCTCGCTTTTTCGGCGCACGAAGGCATAGGATGACCACAATCCGAGAGATTGGAAGTTCCTGATGCGTTTCGTCCTAGAGGTAAATTTCGACACGGAAACCATGCAGCTCAAGCCCCGTGAGGAGCTGCAGGAGATCTTGCGGCACTGGGCGAAGAACCTGGAGCTGTATCCCATGGAGGCCGGCGCCCAGGAGGACGTGTTCGATTCGAACAACGAAGCCGTGGGGGAGTGGGCCATCCTCGACGAATAGCGTCGAGTCCGGGAGGTTCTAGCCCATCCGCCTTGGCCGGGTCACCGCCGGGTGGAGAAGCGCCCGATCAAGTAGCCGACCACCAGCGTGCCAAGCATGACCGCCCACAGCGGTGCGCTGGTGTGGAAGAACAACAGCTGCACGCGGACCCGGTAGAGGTTCTGCAGGATGAAGACCAGCGCGATCACGGTCAATGCCACCGCGCTCCACTGCTTGATGGTGATGCGCTGAATCCAGTGCGGTTTCTGTTCCTGCATGCCTACCTTCCCTTCAGCAGACCGGTGATCATCGCGCGCAGGCCGATCGTAAAGGCGTCATCCGAGTTGCGCCGTCCCGTGGCCTGCTGGGCATCCAGCGAGCGACTAAAGAACTGCGCGCTGGCCTGATGCTCTCCGGGGTCGAAGATGTCCGCAGGCGCCGAGGTGTCGATGGCCGAGCCGAAAATGAAGGACTCCAGTGCCACGATGATCGGCACGATCTGCTCCTGGGGCACCCCGTGCTCATGCAGCGCCCGCGCCACCCGTTCATACATGGTCAGGGTGTTCGGGGAGTCAGCCACCGGCAGCACCGCGATCACCGGGATGAGCGGAACATGCCGGGCAAACACCGACCGGTAGCTCACCGCCCAGGTTTCCAGGGCCGCACCCAGCTCCATCGTGTCAAAGCAGTCCCGGTCCACCTCATCCATCACCGTTTCCTGGATCCATTGCAACAGGTCGTTCTTGGAGGAGACGTGGTTGTACAGCGCCGAGGGGGAGACCCCCAGGGATCGGGCCAGGCGCTGCATGGTCAGAGACTCGTAGCCTGACTCAAGAACCACGCCCATGGCGTGCTGGGTGATCCGTGCCCGGTCCAGGATGGCCGTGCGTGGTCGGCCGGCGCGCCGCGGTGCCGTCGTGCCCATGAAATGTCTCCCCTGACGTGGTCTGCTTCACATTTGCCTGAAAACATTCTATGCTTTAATGCGTAAATGAATCATGTTCATTTTATAGTCTTCAGGAGAGATCGATCATGAAACAGCTGGAACGCGACGTTGTCATCGTTGGAGCGGGACCTTCCGGGCTGACCGCGGCCTACGAACTGCAGAAGGCGGGCAAGTCCGTGGCCGTGCTCGAGGCCCGCGACCGCGTGGGCGGGCGCACCTGGACCGAGACCATGGACGGGGCGACTATTGAGATCGGCGGGCAGTGGATCAGCCCGGACCAGACCGCCCTGTACTCGCTGATCGGTGAGCTGGGCCTGGAAACCTTCGAGCGCCACAAGCAGGGCAAGAGCGTCTACCGCACCGCCGAGGGCGAGTCCATCCGCTATGAGGGCGAGGACTTCCCGGTCGCCGAATCCACCGTGGCCGAGATGAACAAGCTGATCGGGCTGCTCAACGACCTTTCCGCCCAGATGGATCCGGACCACCCGTGGAACCACCCGCAGGCCCAGGAGCTGGACAAGATCTCCTTCCACCACTTCCTGGCCCAGCACAGCGATGACGAGGTCGCCTGCCAGAACGTGGGGCTGTTCATCGCCGGGGGCATGCTCACCAAGCCGGCCCACACCTTCTCCGCGCTGCAGGCCGTGCTGATGGCCGCTTCCGCCGGCTCCTTCGACAACCTGGTCGATGAGGACTTCATCCTGGACCGCCGCATCGTGGGCACCATGCAGGGAGTCTCCAAGGCCCTGGCCGCCCGCCTGGAGGAGGGCGTGCTGTTCCTGGACAACCCGGTGCTGCGCCTGGAATGGTCCGAGGACGGGGTCACCGCCCACGGCAAGGACCTGAGCGTCAAGGCCCGCAAGGTGATCCTGGCCATCCCGCCGAACCTGTACTCGCGCATCAGCTACGAGCCGCCGCTGCCGCGCAAGCAGCACATCACCCACCAGCACCAGTCCATGGGCCTGGTCATCAAGGTGCACGCGGTCTACGACACCCCGTTCTGGCGTGAAGAGGGACTGTCGGGCACCTGCTTCGGCCCGACCAGCCTGGTCCAGGAAATCTACGACAACACCTACCACGGGGAGAGTACCGGCACCCTGGTCGGCTTCGTCTCCGACGTGAAGGCCGATGAGGTCTTCGCCCTCAACGAGGGCGAACGCAAGCAGCACATCCTCAAGGCCATGGCCGAGTACCTGGGCCCCAAGGCCCTGGAGCCCAAGGTCTTCTACCTCTCCGACTTCGGCAGCGAGGAATGGACCCGCGGGGCCTACGCCACCAGCTATGACCTGGGCGGGCTGTACCGCTTCGGCCCGGCACAGAACGATAACGTCGGCCCGATCTACTTCTCCTCCTCCGACCTGGCCGGAGAGGGCTACCAGCACGTGGATGGGGCCGTGCGCATGGGCCGTCGCACCGCCGCGCGCATCGTGGCCGCCCTGGAGGGCACCGAGTACGACCAGAACTACGACGGGGTGGACTCCTTCGTGGCCGGCAACAAGGTCGACGCATGAAACTGCTGATCGGCTACACCGCAGACGAGCGCGGGGCCGAGGCCATCGAGCTGGCCTGCGCGCTGATCAGCGACCGCGCGGTCGATTCGCTGGAACTGGCCATGGTGCTGCCGGAGGACACCCCCTTCCAGGCCACCTACCCGGGAGGGGACCACGGGTACCACACCGTGCTCTCCGCCCAGGCGGACCGCTGGGCCGAGCAGGCGCTGGCGCTGGTGCCGGAGGGCATCAGCGCCCGGGTCACCGCCCGCACCGTCTCCTCGGTGGCGCACGGGCTGATCGAGCTGGCCGCCGAGACCGGGGCCGAGGCGATCGTGCTCGGCGGGCGCAGCCGCCACAAGGCCGGGTTCTTCGCCCCCGGTGCGGTGGCCACCAGCCTGCTGCACGCCTCACCGGTGCCGGTGCTGATGTCCAACCCGCGCGGGGTGGCCGCGCTGCGCCAGGCCAAGGGCAGGATCTCGCGGATCACCGCCTTCGTCGGGGACCTGCCCGGGGCCGGGGAGGTCATCGACCAGGCGGTGCGCAGCGCCGAACGCCTGGGCATTGGGCTGCGCGTGGCCACGCTGGTGACCAGCCAGGAGCAGGCCGGGGAAGACAGCCCGGTGCTGCGCGCCACCCGCCAACAGCTCGACGAGCTGACCAGCGGGCTGGGCGAGCACGTGGAGCCGGAAGTGGTCACCGGGGCCAGCATCGATGAGGCGATCGCCTCCATCGGCTGGCTGGACGGGGAACTGGCCGTCTTCGGCTCCTCCCGTCTGGCCCCGCCGCGCCGGTTGTTCCTGGGCTCCAAGGCCCAGCGCATGCTGCGCCACCTGCCCGTGCCGATGGCGGTGGTTCCACACCGCAGCGGCGGGTCGGGCCGGTAGCGCCTTCCATTCCTGCCCGCGCACCCAGCTGCCCGGGATGTACACCTCAACGACGAGCAAGGAACCGTAGATGTCTAACGATGTGCAGCGGGAGCACCCGCCGGGGTCCGATAGCGGCCTGCATGAAAAGGGCCTGAGCAAGGGCACCGTGGGCGTGCTGGGCACCGTGGTGATCGGCATTTCCTGTATCGCCCCCGCCTACACGCTCACCGCCGCCCTGGGCCCGACGGTGGCCGAGGTGGGCACGAACCTGCCGGCCATCTTCCTGGCCGGGTTCCTGCCCATGCTGCTGGTGGCGCTGGGCTACCGGGAGCTGAACAATGTGATGCCCGATTCGGGCACCAGCTTCACCTGGGCCACCCGCGCGTTTGGTCCGCTGATCGGCTGGATGGGCGGCTGGGGGCTGATCGCCGCGACGGTGATTGTGCTCTCCAACCTGGCGGCCGTGGCGGTGGACTTCTTCTACCTGCTCATCGCGCAGCTGACCGGGCAGGAATGGATCGCGGAGCTGACCCGCAACCTGTGGATCAACATTCCCACCACCTTGGTGTTCGTGGCGGCCGCGACCTGGATCTCCTACCGCGGGCTGAACGCCACCAAGGCGTTCCAGTACGTGCTGGTGGGCTTCCAGGTGGCGGTGCTGCTGTTGTTCGCGATCATGTGCTTCACCAACCCCGAGCCCTTTGACCGCACGCCGATCACCCTGGAGATGTTCAACCCGGCCGCGGTGGAGTCCTTCACCGCCTTTGCCGCGGGCGTGAGCCTGTCCATCTTCATTTTCTGGGGCTGGGACGTCACCTTGACCATGAACGAGGAGACCACCGATCCGGAGAAGGTTCCGGGGCGCGCGGCCACCTTGACGGTGCTGATCATCATCGCCCTGTACATGGCCGTGTCCCTGGGCGTTATCTACTACGCCGGCATCGGAACCGAGGGCCTGGGCGCCGGCAACCCGGAGAACCAGGAATCGATCTTCGCGGTGCTCTCCGGGCCGGTGATGGGTCCGCTGGCCATCCTGATGAGCCTGGCGATCCTCTCCTCCTCCGCCGCCTCGCTGCAGTCCACCCTGGTCTCCCCGGCGCGCACCATCCTGTCCATGGGCTACTACAAGGCGCTGCCGGAGAAGTACGCGCGGATCTCCCCGCGCTTCATGTCCCCGTCGGTGGCCACCGTCACCGCGGCCGTGGCCGCGGCCGGGTTCTACGTGGTGACCCGCATCCTGTCCGAGAACGCGCTGTGGGACACCATTACCGCACTGGGCATGATGATCTGCTTCTACTACGGGCTGACCGCGCTGGCCTGCGTGTGGTACTTCCGCACCGAACTGTTCGACTCGGTGCGCAACATCCTGTTCAAGTTCCTGGCTCCGCTGATCGGCGGCGTGGTGCTGCTGGTGATGTTCGTGCGCACCTGCATCGACTCCATGGACCCGGCCTACGGTTCGGGCTCCTCGATTGGCGGGGTGGGCATGGTGTTCATCCTCGGGGTCGGCGTGCTGGCCCTGGGCGTGGTGATCATGCTGGTCATGCGCGTCAAGCACCCGGCGTTCTTCCGCGGGGAGACGATCAAGACCAAGCGCTAGCACCCCCCACGCAATAGCGGCACCCGCCAGGTTGTTGCGCCGGACGGCCACCATGGCCACGGCATAACAATTGGACGGCGGGTTGCCGCTATTGTTCGTTGGGGTGGTTGAATGACTGCATGGGTAACTCAGTACTGTTCATCTGCTCGCGCAACGCCGGCAAATCCCAGATGGCCGCCGCGCTGATGGAGCACTTCTCCGACGGGAAGATCACCGCCTACTCCGCAGGGACCAACCCGGGCGGGGGCATCAACCCCGAATCGGTGCAGGTGATCGCCGAAACCGGGGCGGACATGTCCGCCGGAACACCCAAGGCCATCGACCCGCAGGTGGTGGCCACCGTGGACCGGGTGGTGATCCTGGGCAGCGAGGCGCAGCCGACGTTCGACTCCTCGGTGCGCACCGAACGCTGGATCCTTTCCGAACCCAGCGACGAGGGCTACACCGGGGCCGAGCGGATGCGCCGGATCCGTGACGAGATCGCCGAGCGGGTCCGCTCGCTGAGCTACGACCTGGGGCAGTAGCATCACGGCGGTGACCGCGGCCATCCGGACGCAGCGCGCCGGCTCCTGGTGGTTCCCCGGAATTTGTCTGGTGCTCACCGGCTGGTGCGCCAACCAGTACGTCTCCCTGATCGGCTGGTACCAGCAGCACCGCGAGCTGAGCGAGGTGGCCGCGTTCCTGGTGCTGGCCAGCTACGTGGTGGGTCTGCTGCCGATGCTGGTGTTCGCCGGTTCCTGGGCGGACCGGCTGGGACGCAAGCCCTTCACCCTGCTGGCGCTGATCGCCTCGATTGGGGGATCGGTGCTGCTGATGCTCGGCGCCCAGGCCGAGGTGTGGCTGCATGCCGGCCGGGTGCTGACCGGGGTGGGCATGGGCCTGGCCATGGTTGCGGCGACCAGCTGGATCAAGGAGGTCAGCCCCGGGGCCAGCGGTGCGGTGCGCGCCGGACTGTGCACGTCGCTGGGCTTCGCGGTCGGACCGGTGATCTCCGGTGCCCTGGTGGGGGCGACCTGGAACCCGGAACTGGCCTACCTGGTGCACGCGATCACGGCCGCAGCCTGGCTGGTGCTCATTGCCTTCCAACCCGGCACTCCCCGGCGGGAACCGGTGCAGCAGGCGGTGCAGGGCACCAGCGCGCAGGGCCTGAAGATCTTCAACCGCCTGGTACTGCCCATGGCCCCCTGGGTCTTTGGCCTGGCCACCAGCGGCTTCGCGGTGGTCCCGGCGCTGACCGGTAGGGGTGCCGGGGCGAGCCTGTTGTTCTCCACCATCACCGTGGCGGTCACCATGGGCCTGGGGGCCCTGATCCAGCCCTTTGCCCGGCGCTGGGACCGGCCGGGAACGGCAAGGCTGCTGGTCATTGGACTGCTGACCGCGATCACCACCTACCTGGTGATGATCTCCGTGGCGTTGACCGGTTCCACCGCCCTGGGCCTGGTGGCCTCGGTGCTGGCCGGCTGCGCGAACGGGATCCTGCTGCTGGGTGGGCTGGGCCAGGTGCTGGCGTTGGCCGGTCCCGGCGAGGTGGGCAAGCTGACTGGACGGTTTTACTCGGTGTGCTACATCGGCTTCCTGATTCCCACGCTGCTCTCACTGTGGCGGCTGTTCGCCGACCCGCTGTATTTCATCCTCCTGCTGGGGGTGCTGTGCGTGCTCAGCTTGGTTTGCGTGCTCAGCAATCGGACACTGTTGGCCGGACCCAAGATGCAGCCGGTAAAATCTGGTAGTTAACCGCAACGCTCAGTAAGCTGGTGTGGCCCGCTATCACAGGTTCCCTGGGAACGAGGACTGCACTCATGAAATTCCCAGCTGGAAACCCCGACGCTGAACTTCAGCCCGAGGAGGTACTTGGTGCCGAAAATTATCGACCATGATCAGCGGCGCCTGGAAATCGTGCTGGCCACCAAAAAGCTGATCATCGACGGCGGCTTCCGGGCGGCGACCATGCGAGAGATCGCGGCGGCCGCCGGGTACGCCAATGGTGCCCTCAAACGATACTTCGAGGGCAAGGACGAGATCCTGATGGCCACCAGCCAGTACGCCACCGCGGTCCTGGTTGAGCGTCTGCAGCGCACTGTCTCCGGGCTGCAGGGGATGGACGCGGTCTCGGCGATCTTCGAGCAGACCCTGCCCGACCGGCAGGACAACAAGGAACTGGCCCGGGTGCTGCTGACCTTTTGGGAGCAGTCCATTGGCAACCTGGAACTGAGCAAGGCATTCTTGCGCAACCTCAGTCCCTGGCGCAACCTGGCCGTGATGTACCTGCATCAGGCGGTGAGCCTCGGGCAGCTGCACAGCCGGTGGGACCCGTCAACGGTGGCCGATGAGCTGCTGACGCTGACGGTGGGGGCACACGTGATGGTTCAGCTTGATGACCGGGAAGAAACAATTCAACAGCATGCCGGGCACCTGCGCCGGCGCATCAGCGAATTGCGGGCGGATGTGCCTGAAGAAGCTGCGGTGAACTAGGCTCGGCAGGGCAGCCGGAAGGCTCGCGGCTACTTGGTGGCGGTGTCGTGCTTGAGCATGGCGGTGGTGCGGTAGGGGATCACGTCGCGCAGGATCATCGAGGTCGAGGTGCGGGTGATGCCCGGGCACAGCCGGATGACCTCGCTGACGCGGTAAAGGTCATCCGGGTCCTTGGCGGCCACCCGGATCAGCAGGTCGGTGTCCCCGGCCGGAGCCACACACTCCAATACCTCGGGAATCTGGCGCAGGGCCTCAATCGATTCATCCAGCCGCGCCTGATCCAGCTCGGCGCTGACCACAGCGGAGACCCCACGCCCCAGTGCGGCCGGACGAATGCGTGCAGTGTTAGGGCGCAGGGCGCCGGAGTGCGCCAGGCGCTCCAGCCGGGTCTGCACGGTTCCGCGGGCCAGGCCCAACTGCTGGGCCAACATCATGATCGGCACCCGGGGATCGTTGTCCAGCGCCAGCAGGATCCGCCGGTCGGTTTCATCGAGCTGATACGTCTCCGGGATCATGGGGTCTCTCCTGCGCGGTAGCGTCAAATCGAACAATCAGGCGGGTTGCCTTCGTGAAATACTAGTCAAAATGATCAGCCACCCCCAAGCGTGTTGCACGGTATGACCGGTAATGTGTCGGCTGCCCGGAAGGTCCTCTCGGCTAACCGAAACGCACGGTTATCCACAAAACCGCAGTAAATCGAACCCAAAGACAGCTAATGGACGTAACGTGTTGGTTATGAGATTCCTACGCCTCGAAGATGTTGCCGAAGAGCTGAATGTGAAGCTGCCCCAGGTGCGTGCCCTGGTCAAAAGCGGAGAGCTGCCGGCGATCCAGATCGGTGGACGCGGGATGTGGCGGGTGGAGCGTGTGGAGCTGGAGAACTACATTCAACGGCGGTACGCGGAGGCGCGGGAGGACATTGCCCGCGAAACCAAGTGAGAACCCTTCCGGGCACCGGGGATTGACCGGTGCCCGGTCGGGGCTACTGCTGGTCGAGATGGTGGATCAGGGCATCGTGCACAAACTGTGCCTGGCCCCCGTAGGTATCGCCAAAGCGCTGATCCGCCACGTACATTTCCGCGAGGTTGCGCACGTACCGGTGCAGGACGCTGGGGTCGTCACTCCCGTGGCCTGGGGTGCCGGGAATGCCACGCAGCCACCGCACGTGTTCTGCCGCCAGCTGCTGGGCCTCGGCCGAATCGGGGCTCAGGCCCCGTGTCCCGGCATTGGTCCACGCCGCGATCAGGGCCTTGGACTGCGCCATGAAATCTCCCCGGTCGTCTGCGGACAGGGCTTTCCACCAGCGGTCAGAAGCGCTGTAGCTCTCTTCGCCCCAGCGCTCGATGACCTCCTTCCGGTATTGTTCGTTGATTCCTTCGAAGGATTCATTTAAGTCCATGCTCTCTCCTCGGTTGAGCCTTTCAATGGTTTTCTGCAGGGTTTCCAATTGCCGATCCAAGGCCGCGCGCTGTCCTTTCAATACCTCAATGTGTTCGGTGAGTGCCGCAATCTGGTCCTGCTCCTGATCCAGGATGGCGCCGATGGCCTTGAGCTCCATGCCCATGTTGCGCAGCAGCAGAATCCGTTGCAGCCGCACGATCGATGCCTGGTCGTAGAGGCGGTATCCGGCGGTGGAAACCTCAACCGGCTCAAGCAGCCCGATGTGGTCATAGTGCCGCAGGGTGCGGCTGGTGACCGACGCGGCCTTGGCGACCTGTTGGATCGAGTAGCGCTCGACTGGGCGGGAGGAATTGGCTTGCATGCCCACAACGCTAAAGGTTGACGCAACGTCAGGGTCAAGGGGGTTTCGCGTCCAATCAGATATGTCGCAAGTCACATCCACTAGCTTTTTCGGCAGAATGACCAGGAATCGACAGGCGACTCGTCGTCGCTTGATCAGATTGATCAACGATTAATGTGCCTATTGCTCAGTCTGTCGAATGCGTATTTACTAGAACCAGAACAGGCAACCGAGGGCTACCGCCAGCGGGGCCGATGACCCACCGGAACGCGAACCAAGCATATTCATGTTCAGGGTGCAGAGGACGCTTACCAGCCGAACCGGGTCAGCAGAAACACTACAGATGGTCCGAAAGGCTTCGTGGCAGAGCGAAGCGTTTCGGACCATCTGCATGTTCAGCGGTTGCCCGTAGCTATTCCGGACGCGGCAATATTGATGCTCTTGGCCCATGTCTCCCCGGTCCTTCCCCAACCCACCTGTCGGCCCCGCAAATCCTTGACCCGCGCGGGACTCACCGATTCGCTGGCCGGTTTTGGGAGAATTGCAGTGTGAGCCCTCGAACTACTTCACGTTTCGTCTCCGCCGTCCGCTCGGCCCTGACCGTTTGGTGGGTGCAGTGGTTGCTGGGAATAGCCGCCGTTGTGCTGGCCTTGCTTCCCTGGCTGACGGCCGAACCTGGAATCCAAGCCACAGCGGGGCAAGAGGCGGCCACGAGCCTGCTTCCCCTTGCGAGCAAGAAGCCCCACCTTCTTTTCCTCATGGGCGGCGCCTCGGCGCTGCTGACCGGCCTGGGCACCCGGCTGCTTGCCAACCGGCGTGGAAGGTGCGCGGTACTCTGTGGCCTTGGACTGCTGACGGGATGGACGGCGGCCATCTACCAATCCTGGACGGTACTTCGCACCGCGGCGCTCGACGTGGAGCAGCTGAGCGTGCATCTCGGACTGACACTGTCGATGGTGGTGGGCGTATTAGTCCTCCATGCCGGACTGTCCTTGGCGCCCTTGGGCGGGTTCTCCATAGCCCTGGCGGTGTTGAGCCTGATGCCGGGGCACTGGCTCGGCGAAGTTCTGGCAGTGGACGCGGTGCAAACACACTTGGACTTCCTCGGACCCATAATGCTGGGCATCGCCTTGGGCTACCTGGGATTTGCCCGGGGGAGTGCCCTATTGCTGTGGTGCGCCGCGCTACTGGTGCAATGGATCATGCCCGCAGTGTTGTCGGTGGCTGCCAGCTTCTCCTCGTCCGCCGAGGACCTGCGGTCCCCGAACAACCTTTGGGCCGTCGGCCGCGAGCAGCTACTCCAGCTTCACCACGTCTATCTCGGGTTGGGCACGCTGGCCACGGCCATGCTGCTTAGCGTCATCCTCCTCTTCGTGCGCCGGGCGCGACACCGCTGATTGCCGCTCATGCAAGCTGTTTGATGACCCGAGCAGGATTGCCTGCGGCCACAACCCCTGCGGGAATGTCACGGGTAACCACCGCGCCGGCACCGATGACCGAGTTGTGTCCGATGCTGACTCCGGGGACGATGACGACGCCCCCGCCGAGCCACACATTATCCCCGAGTGTGATGGGCTGCGCGGACTCGATCTTGCTGCGACGCTCTTCCGGATCCAGTGGATGAGTGGGGGTGAGCAGTTGGACGTTCGGGCCGATCTGGCAATCGGCGCCGATCTTGATGGGTGCGACGTCAAGGGCCGTGAAATTGAAGTTGATGAACGTGCCTTCACCGATGCTGATATTGCTTCCGTAATCGACTCGCAAGGGTGGGCGAATATCGACCCCGGTTCCCAGTTCGCCGATCAGGTTTTCCAGGATGCGGCGGGCGCTCGCCGGATCCTCAAGGTAGGCCCGCTCGTATTCGTGGGTTCGGGACAACGCTTGCTGCGATAGTTGCGCCAATTCGGCGTCCGCGATGTATGGGTCACCGGCAAGCATTCGTTCCCGATTGGAGCGGGAGTCATCGGCAAAAAGCTCAGTCATGGCACCAGCATAGAAAATGGTTTCGCATCCAGGCCAAAGGCGCTGATGGAAATGCGCAGGGAAATCTGGTGCGCTGGTTGGCATGCGCATCGAAACGGATCCGCAGCAAGTTGCTGCTGTGGATGTCTACCACCTGTTGAAGAATCTCATCATTCCCCGCCCGATTGCCTGGGTGTCAACCGTGGATCAGCGCGGGACGCCGAATCTTGCGCCGCATTCCTTCTTCACGCTTGCCAGTGCGAATCCACCCATTGTTCAGTTCACCTCAGTGGGGCGAAAAGACACGCTACGGAACATTGAACAGACAGGCCAATTCACCATTTGCTTCGCCTCTCGTCACCATGTCGAGGAAATCAACGCCAGCGCCACCGAGTTCGAGCCCGGCCGCAGTGAATTCGCGGAAATAGCTCTCGAATCCGAGCCTGGCTTTCGTGTGAAGTCCCCACGCGTGGCTGGTTCCCCTGCCGCACTGGAGTGCGAACTGGAGCAAATCATTTAGGTGGGCGATTCCTTCCTGGTG
Organism: Glutamicibacter sp. St.4D3; assembly: GCF_059728615.1. NCBI lineage: Bacteria > Bacillati > Actinomycetota > Actinomycetes > Micrococcales > Micrococcaceae > Glutamicibacter > Glutamicibacter sp. St.4D3. The sequence goes on along the minus strand of NZ_AP039380.1, from coordinate 2,849,096 downwards.
CTCGGCGAGGTCGTGCATGTTGCGGTGGATGACAACGTCTGTAATGACCAGCAGCGCCCGGATGCCCAGCTGCTGAATCCGGTGGCGCGATTGGGTGGCGCCCAGTGGTGTTCCATCGGCGACATCATGAGCATTCGCCGCATTCCGGTGGAGAAATGGGACGAACAGCGAGCCGCCGCCGACTAAGCAAGCGACAATTCTTGCCGCGCCACTTGGCGACTTACTGGGCGAGCTGCACTAAACAGAAAATGTGTACTTTCTTATGACGAACCTGACATAAAATTAAGCAGCCGTGACATTTCGAATCTGCTCGTCGCCCTTCCCCGCGCCGTGCTCGAAGGGCATGCGCAATCTTTTGGAATGCTAGGCAAGACTGGCGACCGGCTGTACTGAGGCACCCGGGGCGCAGAGCAGCCCCGGGTGAAAGTTGAATAGATGGCTCGCACACTACGCGGCACAGCGCTGCTGCTTGCCCTGTCCGTTGTCGTCGGTGGAGCCCTGCCCGCCGCTACGGCAGGTCCCGTCGCAGCGGCAGCGCTGGCTTCTCCTGTCGCATCTGCCAGCGTTGCCACAGCCAAGGCAACGATCAAGAAGAAGACCACTACCAACCTCAACCTGCGCCAAAAACCAACGGCCTCATCCAAGTCGCTTCTGGTGATTCCTACAGGCGTCACGCTGACCGTCCTAAAGAAGAGCGGCACCTGGGAGCAGGTGAAATATGCGTCAAAAACGGGTTGGGTCTCCGGCAAGTACCTGACTTCCACCAGCGCTCCGAAGGCTGCGGTGTATCGGTATGCGCAGTCGTATCAGGAGTTGCGGGCTTCGGCGTCGGCGAAGTCGAAGTCGCTGGGCGCGGTCGCGCGTAAGACCAAGGTCCAGTACCTGGGTGCGTCTGGTTCGTGGAGCAAGGTCAAGGTCTCTGGCAAGACCGGTTTCGTGCCTTCGAATCAGTTGGGGGTGACGGCTCCTGCGGCTTCGTACCGGTGGCTGACTTCGAAGCAGACCGGGTATAAGAGCGCCAGTACCAAGTCGAGTAAGGTCGTGAGTTTGGCGGCCGGAACGAAGGTCGAGTGGTTGCGGTCCTCGGGTTCGTGGTCGCAGGTTTCCACGGCGAAGGGCCCCGTGTGGGTTGCCTCGAAGCAGCTGTCCACCAGCGCTCCGAAGGCTGCGGTGTATCGGTATGCGCAGTCGTATCAGGAGTTGCGGGCTTCGGCGTCGGCGAAGTCGAAGTCGCTGGGCGCGGTCGCGCGTAAGACCAAGGTCCAGTACCTGGGTGCGTCTGGTTCGTGGAGCAAGGTCAAGGTCTCTGGCAAGACCGGTTTCGTGCCTTCGAATCAGTTGGGGGTGAAGGCTCCTGCGGCTTCGTACCGGTGGCTGACTTCGAAGCAGACCGGGTATAAGAGCGCCAGTACCAAGTCGAGTAAGGTCGTGAGTTTGGCGGCCGGAACGAAGGTCGAGTGGTTGCGGTCCTCGGGTTCGTGGTCGCAGGTTTCCACGGCGAAGGGCCCCGTGTGGGTTGCCTCGAAGCAGCTGTCCACCAGCGCTCCGAAGGCTGCGGTGTATCGGTATGCGCAGTCGTATCAGGAGTTGCGGGCTTCGGCGTCGGCGAAGTCGAAGTCGCTGGGCGCGGTCGCGCGTAAGACCAAGGTCCAGTACCTGGGTGCGTCTGGTTCGTGGGGCAAGGTCAAGGTCTCTGGCAAGACCGGTTTCGTGCCTTCGAATCAGTTGGGGGTGAAGGCTCCTGCGGCTTCGTACCGGTGGCTGACTTCGAAGCAGACCGGGTATAAGAGCGCCAGTACCAAGTCGAGTAAGGTCGTGAGTTTGGCGGCCGGGACGAAGGTCGAGTGGTTGCGGTCCTCGGGTTCGTGGTCGCAGGTTTCCACGGCGAAGGGCCCCGTGTGGGTTGCCTCGAAGCAGCTGTCCGCCAGCGCTCCGAAGCCTCCTGCCAAGCCAACTCCGCAGGCTCCCAAGGTCATTGGACAGCGCTGGTTCGTTGACCCCACCGCCGTTCGCAAGAGTGCTTCCACGACGGCCGGCTCGCTGGGAACAGTTCCTGCTGGCCAGAAGGTGGACCTGCTGCAGAGCAAGGGCAGCTGGAGCCAGGTGAAAACCTCAAAGGGAACCGGTTGGGTGCCCACCTCATCACTCATCACCACCGCCTACACCCCGGTCAGTGGACAATACCGGTGGACCACCACGAACCTGAACCTGCGGTCGGGGGCCGGCACGATGTACAAGTCGGTCGGTGTGCTGCCAACCGGGGAACGCCTGACGGTCAAGGGGACCTCCGCCGGGTGGAGCCGGGTCCAAACCAGCAAGGGAATCGGCTGGGTCAGCAGCAGCTATCTCTCCACCAAGGCCCCGGCGGCCACTGCGCCCACGCAGCAGCCGGCCCCGCCCAAACCGCAAGCACCCCGCCCCGAAGCCATCCAGTATCGATGGACCACCGCCAACCTGAACCTGCGCACCGGGGCTGGAACCAGCTACCCGAGCAAGGCAGTCGTTCCCCAGGCCGAAAAGGTCACCTACCTGAAGGCGGACTCCGGGTGGGCTTACATCTCCAGCACCAAGGGCACCGGCTGGGTCAGTGAACGCTACCTGAGCACCTCCGGCCCGGCGACGGTGCAGCCCGACACCCGTGCCGTCATGAAAGCCGTCCAACAGCGGTTCGCTGGCTACTACACCTCCATGGGAACCCTGCGCTCCGGATCCGTGGGGCACAGCAGTGGCCGCGCGGTGGACATCATGATCCGCAACTACAAGGACCCGCAGTCCATCGCCGCCGGTAACCGAATCGCGCAGTTCTTGCTGGACAACCGCATGGAGCTGGGCGTGGAATACCTGATCTGGCGGGACAAGATCTGGCTGCCGACCACCGGGTGGACCGAGTACTCCAAGTCCGGAAAATACGGGACCCAGTTCACCGGCAATTGGAATGACACCACCTTGCACAATGACCACGTGCACGTGGAAACCTATGGCAACGCCGCAACCGGCGGCAAGCTGGACGACAGCGCGGTGCGCTGACCCGCTGCCGTGCGTGTCGCCCCGGCAGACAAGGCCGTGTCCTTGGGGAGATGATGGTGGCAAGGCAGTTCAACGTCCAGCATCCAAGGAGGACACCGTAGTGGCGAAGGAAAGCGGCACGCCGCAGGAATCGACGCTGATTGCACAGAGCGTGCAGGACTATGTCGAGCGCAACCCTGTTAAGTCGGGCAAGTATTCGGCAAAAAGGATCTTCGCCGGTCAGACGGTGCAGATTACCGAGATCGCATTCGACGCCGGGGTGGAGCTGCCCGATCACAAGGCCCGGACCCCAATCCTGGTGCAGGTCATTGACGGGGAAGTCGACTTCACAGTGGGTGGAGAAGTCCACCGCCTGGGGGTCGGCGGCGTGATCCACCTGGAGGAGATGGTTCCCCACGCCGTCTTCGCCCCCGAACCGGCACGCATCACGGTCACCTTCCTCAACCGCTAAACGTCCTCGCCCGGACGAAGGACGCCGCCGAAGTCAACGAGTGCCGTAATCCGCCCGGGAATGCGAAGATGAAGCAATGAGCGAATATACCGAACGTGTCGCCTCGGAGCTGATTCAACCCATCATCCTGCTGGTCGACAAGGAAGACCCGGCCGGCGAGGACGAAGCCATTGCCGCCGTCGCACTGGCTTCGATCGCCGCTTTCCTGCAGGATCCGGTGAACCCAGCCTGGCAGCCCTGGGCGCATGGGGCTTTCGGCAAGTCGGTGCGACGGGCGAACCCCAAGGCGTTCGCCAAGGTGCGGCAGGAGTTCCCCGAGCACGCCCTCATTGAAATTGGCGGTGCACAGGCCGCCGGGCTTGCCCCGGTTCCGGCCGATGACATGCCCAAGATCCTGGCCAAGCTGCAGGTCTCCGGCACACAGCTGCCGCAATCCGGCGGGGTGCTGGGCGGGCAAGTGGTGATCGTCCTGGACGCCTCCCTGGAGATGTCCACCGGCAAGGCCAGCGCCCAGGCCGCCCACGCCCTGTTTGCCTGGCTGCTGGAAGCCGACGAGGACATCGTGCAGCAATGGATCGCCGACGGCGCCACCCTGGGGGTGCGGCAGCTGAGCCGTGATGACTTCACCGCCAGCATGGAGCTTGTCCACGGCCCGGTGATTCATGACGCCGGACGCACCGAAATCGAACCGGGCTCGGCCACGGCCTACGTGCTGCTGGCCGGATAGCGTTGGGGCGGTAGCGCCCCACGGGGCAACGTTGGCTCTGGTTCCTTGCCGTCAGTTGTGCCAAGGTTGCACTAAGCGGCAGCGAGCGAAGGGACGCAGCAGATGGAGCACCCAGTCAACGGCGACTTGCCTCGGGGCGTAATTACGACCGGGGTCGATCAGCTGGCCGAGACCAATCCTTTTAAGCCGGGAAGAATTTCCCCGCACACCCATTACAAGGCCGATAACTTCCGGGTGACCGAGCTGGCCTTTGACGACCAGGTGGTCCTCAGTGAGCATTCCTCGCCGCACCCGGTGATCATCCAGGTGGTCTCCGGAAGCGTTGAGCTGGAGATCGGTGGAACGGTGCATCGGTTGGCCGCCGGGGCGATGATGCATTTGGAGGCGTCCCTGGAGCATTCGGTCACCGCCCTGGAGCAGGCGCGGCTGTTGTTGATCTTCCTGTACCACTAGCTGCGGGGCACACCGGAACCTTCACGGTTCGCCGTGGGGAATCCATTGTCACGAACCCAAGGTCAGGTGTATCAAATTTGAATGTTTGACCCCTCAAACATTACTCTGGGGGTGTGGCACGCAGAGGTGCCGCATTCTGCACACTGAGAATGGAGTCAGGGTCCGCTGATGCACCTACCCGAAAACTGGAAACGGCGGCACGCCGTGACCCGCCCAGCAGCGCTCGCACTGGTCCTGGCCTTGCTGCTGGCAGGCTGCGCGGCGCCAGCCAGCACGGATCCCAGCGCCGAACCCGCCGCCGATTCACGCCCCACCGTGCTCACGACGTTTACCGTGCTGGCCGATATCGCACACAACGTTGCCGGTGAGCATCTGCGCGTCGAATCGATCACCAAGTTCGGGGCGGAGATCCACGGCTATGAGCCTACCCCCGATGACCTGCGCCGCGCAGCCGGGGCGGATCTGATCCTGGACAACGGGCTGGGGCTCGAAGCCTGGTTTGAGCAGTTCGTTGCGGACGTCGATGCGCCGCACGTGAACGTCAGCCAGGGCATCGAACCGATTGCCATCGCGCACGGGGATGCCAGCGGCCTACCCAATCCCCATGCCTGGATGAGCCCGGTCAACGTGCAAACCTATGTGCAGAACATGGCAGAGGCGTTTGCGGCATTGGATCCGCCGCACGCCGCCGACTACCGGCAGAACGCGGCCGACTACCAGCGGGAACTGCAGCAGGTGCACGATCAACTGCTGGCCGACGTGGCCCACCTGCCCAAGACCAAGCGGGCGCTGGTCAGCTGCGAAGGCGCGTTCTCCTACCTGGCCCGCGATGCCGGGCTGCATGAACAGTACCTGTGGGCGGTGAACTCCGAATCCCAGGCCACCCCCCGCAAGGTGGCCTCCACCATCGACTATGTGCGTGAGCACCAGGTGCCTGCGGTCTTTTGCGAATCCACGGTCTCCGATGCCGCGATGCAGCGGGTCGTTGAGTCCACCGACGCCGTCTACGGGGGAGCGCTCTATGTGGATTCGCTCTCCGAACCCGACGGTCCGGTACCCACTTACCTGGATCTGATCACCCACGACACCCGGGCGATCGCCCGGGCCCTGAATGGAAACGGAAAATGACACCAGCAATCGACGTGCGTGACGCCACCGTGCACTACGGGCCGGTGCTGGCCCTGGACTCGGCCAGCCTGCAGGTTCACCCCGGCAGCGTGTGTGCGCTGATCGGCATGAACGGCTCGGGCAAGTCCACCTTGTTCAAGACGATCATGGGCCTGATTCGCCCAGACACCGGCACAGTGCGGATCAACGGAATGGATCCGCAATTGGCGCGCAAGCGGGCCGCCATCGGTTACGTGCCGCAGAACGAGGCGGTGGACTGGGACTTTCCAATCTCCGTGCGTGAAGTGGTGATGACCGGACGCTACGGGCGGATGGGTTTCCTGCGCCGACCCAGCAAGGCCGATCACCGGGCCGTTGACACTGCCCTGGAACGCGTGGGCCTGGCCAAGCACGCGGACCGGCAAATCGGCCAGCTCTCCGGGGGTCAAAAGAAACGCACCTTCGTGGCCCGCTGCATCGCCCAGGAGGCGACCATCATGCTGCTGGACGAGCCGTTCGCCGGGGTGGACAAGCGCAGTGAGGGGACCATCACCGAACTGCTGCGTGAGATCGCCGCGGAGGGCGGCAGTGTGCTGATCTCCACCCATGACCTGCATGCCCTGCCGAACCTGGCCGATGAAGCCGTGTTGCTGATGACCCGGGTTTTGATGCACGGCAGCCCGCAGAGCGTGCTGCAACCCGAGAACCTGGCGCTGGCCTTTGGCCTGGACCCGATGAACCGAGGCGGAAAATGAATCTGATCGAACTGCTCTCCGAGCCGCTGGGCTACACCTTCATGCTGCGCGCCCTGGCCGTGACCGTGATCGCCGCGGTGCTGTGTGCGGTGCTCTCCTGCTGGCTGGTGCTGATCGGCTGGTCACTGATGGGGGATGCGGTCTCCCATGCGGTGCTGCCCGGGGTGGTGATCGCCTACATCCTTGGGGCGCCGTTCGCGCTAGGGGCGGTGGTGTTCGGGCTGCTGGCGGTGGCGCTGATCGGGGGACTGCGCGACACCAGCCGGGTGAAGGAGGACGCGGCAATCGGGATCGTGTTCACCACCCTGTTTGCGTTCGGGCTGGTGCTGATCTCCGTGACTCCCAGCCACCTGGATTTGAACCACATCCTGTTCGGCAACCTGCTGGGTGTATCCCGGGCAGACCTGTGGCAGGTGCTGGCCCTGGGGACGGTCACCTTCGCGGTGCTGATCACCAAGCGCAAAGACTTCACGCTCTATGCCTTTGACCCCATCCACGCCCATGCGCTGGGCATGAACCCCAGGATCCTGGGAGCGGTTCTGCTTGGCCTGCTGGCCATGACCTCGGTGGTCGCGCTGCAGGCGGTGGGGGTGATCCTGGTGGTGGCCATGCTGATCATTCCCGGTGCCACCGCGTACCTGCTGACCGACCGCTTTGGACGAATGCTGGTGATCGCACCGGTGCTGGCCGCCTCAGCCGGGGTGGTGGGCGTGTACGCCAGCTACTACCTGGACGCCTCGACCGGCGGCATGGTGGTACTGGCCCAGGGCCTGATCTTCCTGGGGGTCTACCTCTTCAGCCCGAGGCAGGGGATGGTCGCCAAATCCGTGCGCGCGGCCCGGCGACGCAAGGCACTGACGGCCCGCGCCTAAGCCGCGGAGACCCACACGGCGCCGGAGGCCCGGCTGCCCAGGACCACGGTCTTGGCCTCGGGCCCGGCGCTGACCTCGATGGTGTCCGAGAACGGATCCCCGCCGGTGACATGCAGCCGGGCGCCAACCACAATGCCGTGGTCGGAGAAGTACTGCAGCAGCTGCGAATCCGCATCCGAGATCCGTTCAACCACCACGTCGCTGCCCGGGGCGGTTTCCCCCAAGGGGTGGGCGTTGGGCATGTCGATTAGTCCGTCGGCGCTGGGAATCGGGTCCCCGTGCGGGTCCCGGGTCGGGTGGCCCAACAGCTCGTCGATCCGGCTGATCATGAAATCCGAGACCGCGTGCTCCAGGTGTTCGGCCTCCGCATGGACCTGGTCCCAGCGGTACCCGAGCATTTGCACCAGGAACGTCTCAATCAGCCGGTGGCGGCGGACCATGGCCACCGCGTAGGCGCGCCCGGTCTCGGTGAGACTGACTTCTCCGTAGGGGGCGTGATCCAGCAGGTCCTGCTGACGCAGCTTGCCCAAAGCCCCGGAGACAGTGGACAGCTTCACTCCGGCCCGTTCGGCAATCACCGTGGGCGTGACCGGCTCATCAGACCACTCCTTGAGACTGAAAATGATCTTCAGGTAGTTCTGCGCGCTATCCGAAAGCTGGGTGACTGACACGTCTTACATCATAGTCAATGCTGATTGGTGCCAGCTTGGTGGACAGGCCTAGGCGTGGCCGCACCGACGCCTTCCCATTGGGCATGCAGGGCGCTGACCTATTCTGGACACCATGGATCCATGCCAGCCCCAAGAAGGCCTTCTGCGTCGCATCGCCCCGGAGGCGAGCCTGCTGTTGGGGGCGGGGAGGGCCATCTTGCTGCAGCTGGCCGAACCGCGCATCGGCACCGCAGTGGTGCGCCACTCGAACTTTGTCGCCGACCCGCTCTCCCGGCTGCACAACACCCTTGCCTACGTCTACGCACTGGGTGCCGGCAACGAACGGCAGCGCGAGCGCGTGGTGAACTTCGTGGACGCCGCCCACCGGCCGGTGCACGCTCCGCGCGATCCGCGGCACGGGACCCCGGCCTACTCCGCCCGTGACCCCCGGCTACAGGTGTGGGTGGCGGCAACCCTCTACGATTCGGCGACCCTCGCCGCCCGGCTGACGCTGCCGGCCCTGGAAGCGAACGATGAGGAGGCGTTGTACCGCGAGTACGCGGTGCTGGGAAGCGCGCTGCAGATGCCCGACGGTTTCTGGCCGGCGGACCGCGCGGAATTTGAACGCTACTTCCAGCAGATGCTGGAGCAGCTGCAGGTCACCGAGGAGGTGCGCCAGGCAGCAGATGAGCTGTTCACCGGGCGCCACGCCCCCTGGTGGATTCGGGCGGTGCTGCCGCTGGTGCGGGATGTGACCATTGCCCAGCTGCCGCCGCGGGTGCGCGAACTCTACGGGTACCGGCTCACCCCCACGGTGCGTCGGCGCTACGGCGCGGTGGTTCGGGTGCTGCGTACCGCGAACCGGGTACTGCCCCGGGCGGTGCGCCACGCCCCGATGCGCTACAGCCTGCGCCGCATTGACAAGGGACGGCTGGGCTAGCGGTCCTGCTGCGGCAGGGTGTCCAGCGGGGTGACCAACCGCGGCAGGATCACCAGCAGGAAGATGGTCACCAGCATCAGTGAACCGCCGACCAGCGAGCCGATCTGCCAGCCGAACAGCACCTGCACCACGAACCAGACACAACCGCAGATCAGCAGACCCACCCCGATCCCGACGACCTTGACCACGATATGCCCCAGGTGCACGGTGGTGGCCTTCACCCGCTGCCCGAACAGGTAGCGGTGGACCGCCACCGGGAAGATCATCAGCAGTATCAGCAGCACCGAGACCAGCAGCAGCACCGCATAGATCACCTGTTCGCGCGGCTCAACGATCTCGAACCGCGACTGGAAGGGCAGCACCACCAGGAACGCCGCCAGGATCTGGATGCCCGTCTGCATGACGCGCATCTCCTGCAACAGCTCATTCCACTGGCGGTGCGGCGCCTCGGGACTGTCATCGGGCATGCTTCGCCGTTTCCCCATATTCCGGACTCCTCGTGACAACAACACAGCGTGCAAGTGTCGAAAGCCTACCGCAAGCGCGCCGCCCGGCGGAGCGGCGTCCAGCGTGTTTCCTGCCAACGGACAAGGGTAAGCCAGTTCATTGAGCGGCCCGGGCGCTTGCGCCTAGGGTGGGGAAGGTGAAGACCTTGGACCAGCAGCACGACAGCATTCACCCCACCCCGGGCACCGACCCCGCTCCCGGACTGCCGGCGCCCGGCGCCACGGCCGGGCAGGACGGGTTCGTGCACGTGCGCGGGGCGAGTGAGAACAACCTGCAGAACGTGGAGGTGCGCATCCCGCGGGATGCGATCGTGGCGTTCACCGGGGTCTCCGGTTCGGGCAAGTCCTCGCTCGCGTTTGGCACCATCTTCGCCGAGGCCCAGCGCCGCTTCCTGGAATCCGTGGCCCCCTACGCGCGCCGGCTGATTTCCCAGGGCCACACCCCGAAGGTCGAGTACATTTCAGGTCTGCCCCCGGCGGTGGCGCTGCAGCAGCGTCGCGCCGGTTCCAGCTCCCGCTCCAGCGTGGGCACCCTGACCACCCTGTCCAATTCGGTGCGCATGCTCTTCTCCCGGGCCGGCAGCTACCCGCCGGGTGCGGCGCGCCTGGATTCGGACGCGTTCTCCCCGAACACCGCGGTCGGTGCCTGCCCGCAATGCCACGGGCTGGGCCAGGCCCACACTGTCAGCGAGGAGCTGCTGGTGCCCGACCCGTCCCTGAGCATCCGGCAGGGCGCGATCGCCGCCTGGCCCGGGGCCTGGCAGGGCAAGAACCTGCGCGACGTGGCCAGCCACCTGGGTTATGACGTGGACAAGCCCTTCGGGCAGCTGGCCCGCAAGGACCGGGACTGGCTGCTGTTCACGGACGAGCAGCCGGTGGTGGAGGTGACCCCGGAACGGGACCGCATCGAAAAGCCGTACAAGGGCCGGTTCTGGAGCGCCAAACGCTATGTGCTGCACACGGTGGCCGAGTCCAAGAGTGAAACCATGCGGGCCAAGGCCCTGCGCTTCCTGAAGACCGGGCCCTGCCCGCTGTGCGGGGGCACCGGATTCCGCCAGGAGTCCCTCGCGGTGCGCTTCGCAGAGCGCACCATTGCCGAGTTCAACGCGGCCTCGCTCACCGAGCTGGCCGAACTGCTTGATACCTATCAACCCCAGCAGCAGGCCACCGCCGCCGAGCAGCAGGTCGCCCAGACCATCGGCACGGACCTGCGCGCCCGCATCCAGGTGCTGCTGGACCTGGGGCTGGGCTACCTGAGCCTGAACCGGGCCACCCCCACCCTTTCCCCGGGGGAGATGCAGCGCCTGCGCATCGCCACCCAGTTGCGCTCGGGCCTGTTCGGAGTGATCTACGTGCTGGATGAACCCTCCGCGGGACTGCACCCGGCCGACGCGCAACCGCTGATCCAGGTGCTCGGTTCGCTGAAGGAGGCCGGAAACTCGGTGTTCGTGGTGGAGCACAACATGGATGTGGTCGCCGCCGCCGACTGGATCGTGGATGTCGGCCCGCGGGCCGGACGCAACGGGGGACAAGTCCTCTACAGTGGCCCGGTGCCCGGGCTGCAGGAAGTTCAGTCCTCGGTGACCCGCCGCTTCCTGACCCCGCCCCCGGCCCCCGACCACCAGATACGGCAGGCCAGCGGCTGGCTGGAACTGCAGGGGGTGAACCTGCACAACCTGGTGGATCTGCAGGCCCATTTCCCGTTGGGGGTCTTCACCGCGGTGACCGGGGTGTCCGGTTCGGGCAAGTCCTCCCTGGTCTCCCACGCCCTGGCCCAGTCCGTGCAGGGCCAGCTGCGCACCGCCCCCGCCAGCCCAACGAACGCCGAGCCTTCCGAGGAAGCCACCGCACAGGTCGGTCGGGTGCTGGGCGCCGAGGCCCTGAACCGCTGCGTGGTCATGGATCAAAAACCTATTGGGCGCACCCCGCGCTCCAACCTGGCCACCTACACCGGCCTGTTCGATGCGGTGCGCAAGACGTTCGCCGACACCCAGCTGGCGCGGGAACGCGGCTACGGAGCCGGCCGGTTCTCCTTCAACGTGGCCGGCGGGCGCTGCGAAACCTGCCAGGGGGAGGGCTACCTGGAAATTGAGCTGCTCTTCCTGCCCGGCACCTACGGACCGTGCCCCACCTGCCACGGGGCCCGGTACAACCCGCAGACCCTGGAGGTGACCTACCAGCCGACGGACGGCGCGCAGCCGAAGAACATTGCCGAAGTGCTGGCGATGAGCGTGGACGAGGCCGCCGAATTCCTGCACCCAATCCCGGCCGCCGCCCGGGCGCTGGCAACCCTGCAGGAAGTGGGGCTGGGGTACCTCAGCCTGGGGCAGCCGGCCACCGAACTCTCCGGCGGGGAAGCCCAGCGCATCAAACTGGCCACCGAGCTGCAACGCGCCCGGCGCGGGCACACCCTGTATCTGCTTGATGAGCCGACCACGGGTCTGCACCCGGCCGACGTGCAGCTGCTGGTGGCGCAGCTGCACCGGCTGGTGGAGCAGGGCAACACCGTGGTGGTGGTCGAACACCACCTGGACGTGGTCGCGGCCGCGGACTGGGTAATCGACCTGGGCCCTGCCGGCGGGGACGCCGGGGGACGGATCATCGCAGCGGGGACCCCGCAACAGGTGGCGGCCAACCCGGCCAGCCGCACCGGAACGTATCTGGCCGCCCGGTTCCCCGACCAGGACCGGCCCGGGACGAAGCCGCAGCCGGACGCCGGCTAGCAGGCTCGACTAGTTGCCGGTGACCTGCGCGAACGGGGGAGTCTGCACACCGTCGGCGACCGCCACCGCCGGGTCATCACCCAAGTGGATCATCTGGTTGTGCTCATCCACGTGCACCACCGCCGGGGTGTAGGCGCGGGCCTGGGCATCTTCCATCTGCGCGTAGCTGATGATGATGACCAGGTCACCGGGGTGCACCAGGTGGGCCGCGGCCCCGTTGATGCCCACCACGCCGCTGCCGCGCTCGCCGGCGATCGTGTAGGTCTCCAGGCGGGCCCCGTTGGTCACATCCACGATGCTCACCAGCTCCCCGGGCAGGATGTCGGAGGCGTCCAGCAGGTCCTGGTCAATGGTGACCGACCCGACGTAGTGCAGATCCGCCTGGGTCACGGTGGCGCGGTGGATCTTGGATTTGAACATGGTGCGTTGCATCAGCTGGTTCTTTCCTGCAGGCAGAGCGAATTCTTGCTCACCAAGTTTACGCCCTTTCCGCCCCGGGCAGGCTGCGGTACTGCTCACCCTGCCCGTGGCGGGGGTTAACGGCCCCCGGCCAGCGCCTCGCGCAGCACGCCGTGCACCTGCCCGTCGGCCAGCAGCTGGTAGGCGGCCTCCAAATCGGCGGAGAGGAACCGGTCCGGACCCGGGCCCTGCACCTTGCTGCGCAGCAGCCCCAGCACCGCGCCGGTCACCGGGGAGGGCTGCAACGGCCGGCGCAGGTCCAGGGCGCGCCCGGCCACCACCAGCTCGATCGACAGGATGCGGCGTAGGTTCTCCACGGATTTGCGCAGCTTGCGGGCGGCATGCCACCCCAGGGATACGTGATCCTCCTGCATCGCCGAGCTGGGAATCGAGTCCGCGCTGGCTGGCACCGCCAGGCGCTTGTTTTCGGCCACCAAACCGGCCTGGGTGTACTGGGCGATCATCATCCCCGAATCCACTCCCGGATCATCGGCCAGGAACGCGGGAAGATCCCGGGAACGGGCCGGGTCCAGCATCCGGTCGGTGCGCCGTTCGGCGATGGACCCCAAATCGGCGACGGCGATGGCCAGGAAGTCCAGCACGTAGGCGACCGGTGCACCATGGAAGTTGCCGTTGGAGCTGATCCGGCCGTCGGGCAGCACCACCGGGTTGTCGATGGCCGCGGCCAATTCGCGCCGGGCGACGGTGGCGGCGTGGTCCATGGTGTCCCGGGTGGCGCCGGTGACCTGCGGGGAGCAGCGCAGCGAATAGGCGTCCTGCACCCGCCCGTCCCCTTCGCGGTGGGAGGCCACGATCGGGGAGCCGGCCAGGGCGTCGAACATGTTCGCGGCGCTGGTCGCCTGCCCGGGATGCGGGCGCAGCGGCTCGTGCAGATCGGCCCGGAACACCTGGTCGGTGCCCAGCTGGGCCTCCACGCTCATGGCCGCGCTCAAATCCGCGATGTCCACCAGCTCGCCCAGGTCCGCCAGCGCCAAAAGCAGCATCCCCAGCATCCCGTCGGTGCCGTTGATCAGGGCCAGGCCCTCCTTTTCCTCCAGCACCAGCGGTTCAATGCCGGCCTCGGCCAGTAGCTGCGGCACCGGGCGCAGCACGCCCTCGCGGTCCACCGCCTCACCCTCACCCATGAGCACCAGGGCGCAGTGCGCCAGCGGCGCCAGGTCACCGGAGCAGCCCAGCGAACCGAATTCGCGCACCACCGGGGTGATCCCGGCGTTGAGCACCTCCACCATGGTCTGCAGCACCACCGGGCGCACGCCGGTGCGGCCGGTGGCCAGGGTCTTGGCGCGCAGGAACATCAGGGCCCGCACCACTTCGCGTTCCACCGGCTCACCCATGCCGGCGGCGTGCGAACGGATCAGCGAGCGCTGCAGCTTGGCCCGGTCGGCCTGGGGGATGTGGCGGGTGGCCAGGGCACCGAAGCCGGTGGAGACGCCGTAGACCGGGGTGTCGCTGGCGGCCATCTGCTCGATGTGGGTGCGTACCCGCCCCAACTCGGCGAGCACCGCATCGGCGATCATCACCGGGGCCTGCTGCCGTGCCACGGCGATCACGTCCTCGGCGGTGGTCCCGCCGAGGTTCAGGGTCACTGCACTGTTTTTGAGATTTGCTTCCATACTTCACTTCCGCGGGACGAGAGCCAATGGGACTTACCTTCCATCATTGGCCACCGGTCGGGGCAATGGCTGGCGCCCTCGAAGTCGTTGTCCGGGATCCCGGACTTTCGCGCCGGGGGATCTTCGGTGTCTTCCTTGGCTTAGCTGGCAGTTTCCGGGTTGGTCTTTACCTCTCGGCGGCGCCCCCGGCACCGTGGAGATGTTCAACCGCGGCCGATGAACACCACCCCGGGCTGCTGGGGAAACTGGCCGGGAGACAACTTTCAGGAAAGGTATGTACTCATGTCCGGAAATCTCTTTGCGCGCTCGGTCCATGACCTGACGGCCGCCGCCTGGTTCGGCGGTTCGCTGATGGGTGCCGTGGGCCTGAACGGAGCGACGTCCGAAGCCAAGGACGCAACCGAACGAACCCGGCTCTCAAGCCTGGGATGGAAGAAATGGGCGCCGGTGCAGACCGGTGCGTTTGCCGCCCACCTGGCCTCCCTGGGCCCGATCCTGTGGGAAAACAAGGGCCGGTATGCCACCCAGGACGGGGTGATGGCCTGGACGTGGATCAAGACCGGAGTGACCCTGGCCGGAGCCGCGGTGACGTTCTATGCCGCGGTACTGGGCAAGAAGGTGGATCAGCTGGCCGAAGAGGGGGCGAAGGGCGCCACCGAACCCCGCGCCGGAAGCTCCGATGAACTGGCCAAGGCCCAAAAGCAGCTGCGCCAGCTGCAGTGGCTGATCCCCGGTTTCGCGGCCACCGTGATTGTGCTCGGCGCCCAGCACGGGGAGATGCAGCGGCCCAAGAATGTGAAGCTGGGGCTGCTGAAACGCTAGGAAACCAGCAACGGGTCCTGTCCGGCACCCCCGAAGCCGGGCAGAACCCGCCGGGCACCATGTGGGCGGGGGAACCGCGCTTGGACGCGGTTCCCCGCCTGCGCCCTTTAGCGCGGTTGGGCGCGGATCCTTCGTGTTACGGGCGCTGCAACCCCTGGCGACGCGTTCGCTGGTAACTTTGCGCCTCAACGGGGCAACAAAAGCAAACTTGGCATAGTCTGCCTACACCGGACGGTCAATGAGGATCATGCCGAAGGCACCGATGTCATGCGCCGTCCTTAACGGACCGTTAAAACTGTGAAACACGGCAGTCACCAAAGACCGCTAGGCTTCCCGGCACAAGGGTTCGTGCAGCACTAGGACGAGAGAAAGACCAGCACCGTGGATACCGGGTTAGCCAAGCCAGCCGTCAACGCAACGGGAACCCCTGAAAGCGCCTGGCGCCGGCGCAAGGACGCCTGGGAGCATCTGGGCTACATTCTCAGCGAGCTGGTGCGGGTCGTGGGCAACGGCTCGGGGGAACCCGAAACGCTGGTGCAGGAGGCGGGCAAGCTGATCGGGCTGATCGCTGCCATTGAACCGTATTGGGCGACCCCGGGCATCAGCTACTTCAATGAGATGGTCGCGGCGCTGGAAGCCGACGACTACGACCGGGCCATGGAGAAGGTATACCTGGTCAACCAGACTTTCCGCTCCCAAACCCAGTACATTGAGCCGGACACCCTGCACGCCGAGGATGAGGAAAACGAACCGACCGCACGCTTCACCCCGGTGGTCGAGGTGCTGATGGTCGACAACGGGCGGGTCGAGGAAATCGAGGGCTTCAAGCAGGAAATGCTTGACCAGCGGCGCAGCAGCGACGAGTTCACCTACAACCTGGTGGTGGTGCCCAGCGTGGAGGATGCGCTGGTGGCACTCATGATCAATCCGACCATTCAAACCTGCGTGCTCACCCCGCGCTTTGAGCTGCACACCCGGCAGAAGCTGAGCACCGCCCTGCACGGCTACATCAGCGCGCAGATGGACGGGATGTTCTCCAGCGGCAAGCAGGTTGACCTGCTGCTGGACCTGGAACGCCTGGTGGAGCGGCTGCGCCCGGAAGTGGCGGTCTACCTGGTGGCCGGGGTGGCCCTGGAATCCCTGGCCCGGGAACTGACCGGCAGGTTCCGCCGCATCTTCTCCCGCAACGACGGGATGGACCTGCACCTGTCGATCATTGGCGAAATCCTCTCCCGCTACGAGACCCCGTTCTTCAACGCGCTGCAGCGCCACGCCCGCCGCCCGGGAGGCGTTTTCCACGCCATGCCCATCTCCCGTGCCGGATCCGTGCAAAACTCCCCCTGGGCCCGGGACCAGGTCGACTTCTACGGGATCAACCTGCTGCTGGCCGAAACCTCGGCCACCTCCGGTGGTCTGGATTCGCTGCTGGACCCGCACGGTTCGATCCGGGATGCCCACGAACTGGCGGCCCGGGCGTTTGGTTCGCACCGCACCTACTTCGTCACCAATGGCACCTCAACGGCCAACAAGATCGTCCACCAATCGATTCTGGCTCCCGGGGACATCGTGCTGGTGGACCGCAACTGCCACAAATCCCACCACTACTCCCTGGTGTTGGCCGGCGCGCACGTGAAGTACCTGGAGGCCTACCCGCTGCAGGAGCACGCGATCTACGGGGCGGTGCCGCTGCGGGAGATCAAGAAGGCGCTGCTGGAACTGCGGCGGGCCGGGAAGCTGCACAAGGTCAAGATGATCACCCTGACCAACTGCACCTTTGACGGGATCATCTACGACCCGCGCCGGGTCATGGAGGAATGCCTGGCCATCAAACCCGACCTGGTCTTCCTTTGGGATGAGGCCTGGTACGCGTTTGCCGGATTCCACCCGATCTACCGCAAACGCACCGCCATGGCCGCGGCCCGCGGCCTGGAGGCGGACCTGTCCACCGCGCAGCACCGCCGCCGGTACGAAGAACAGGTTGGGCAGCTGCCCGAACCGGGCACGCATGAGGACCCGGCCAATGACGAGGCCTGGTTGAACGCCCGGCTCATCCCGGACCCGCAGGCCACCCGGCTGCGGATCTACGCCACCCAGTCCACCCACAAGACCCTGACCTCGCTGCGCCAGGGCTCGATGATCCACGTGCATGACCAGGACTTCGCCAGCCGCAACGCCAACTCCTTCCGCGAGGCGTACATGACGCACACCTCCACCTCGCCGAACTACCAGATCCTGGCCTCCCTGGACATTGGCCGCCGCCAGGTGGAGCTGGAAGGCTATGCGCTGGTGCAGCGGCAGGTCGACCTGGCCCTGTCCATCTCCAAGGCCATTGCCCGCCACGACCTGCTGCGCAAGTACTTCCGGGTGCTGGACAGCAGCGATCTGATTCCCGAGCAGTTCCGCACCTCGCGCAATACCAACCCGGTGCGCGACGGGCTGGCGGCCTGGGACCAGGCCTGGGACACCGACGAGTTCGTGGTTGACCCCAGCCGGCTGACCCTGGACATCAGCCGCACCGGGGTGGACGGGGACACGTTCAAGCACAGCTACCTGATGGACGGGCACGCCATCCAGGTGAACAAGACCAGCCGCACCAGCGTGCTGCTGATGACCAACATCGGCACCAACCGCAGCGCCGTCGCCTACCTGATCGAGGTGCTGATCAAGATCGCCAACGAACTGGAACGCCAGCGCCGGCTGGACGGGCGGGACGCCTACCCGGCCCAGCCCACCGCCCAGCCGCAGGTGCCGCTGCCGGACTTCAGCCACTTCGCCCCGGCCTTTGACGGGGGAGCGCAGAGCGGGGACATGCGCCGGGCCTACTACCTGACCTACGACGACCCGGCCACGACGTTCCACCATTCCCCGGCCATCCGCGAGCGCATCGCGGCGGGCCAGGAGGTGGTGTCGGCCGCGTTCGTCACCCCCTACCCGCCGGGCTTCCCGGTGCTGGTGCCCGGCCAGGTGATCAGCCTGCCCATCCTGGACTACATGGACGCGTTGGACACCAGGGAAATCCACGGCTACCACCGCCAATACGGGTACCAGGTGTTCACCCCCGAGGCCCTGGCCCTGGTGGAGCAGGACAAACGCGGCTAACGGACAATACCGCGGCCCGGCGCCCCTGAGACCCAGCTCACGCCGCGGCCGTGCGGCCGGTAGGCTGGGACGATGACTTGGACTGATAAGCACGTCACCGTTCCCGCCCGGCTGCGCCCCGGCGCTCAGGTGCGGGTGGTTGCCCCCTCCTGCTCGCGCAGCTATGTCATGGAACATGACAACACGCGCTGGATCAACGAGCGTTTCGCGGCCCTGGGGATCAAGCTTTCCTTCGGACGGCATGTGGATGAGCGCGACGACTTCGACAGCTCGTCGATCACCTCGCGCCTGGAGGACCTGCACGCGGCGTTCGCTGATCCGGCGGTGGACGGGATCATGAGCGTGATCGGCGGGTTTAACGCCAACGAGCTGCTGCCGTACCTGGATTGGGACCTGATTGCCGCCAACCCGAAGGTGTTTTGCGGCTACTCGGACTTCACCGTGCTGGCCAACGCGATCCATGCACGCACCGGGATGATCACCTATGTTGGCCCGCACTGGTCCATGTTTGGCATGCGCGACCATTTTGAACCCACTGGCCAGTGGTTCACCGCCGCCACCTCCGGCCAGGCATGGAGCATTGAGCCGGCCACGGCCTACACCGATGACTTGTGGTTCATGAACCAGGATGGGCGGCAGACGCTGCCCACCGACGGACCGTGGGTCTTGCGCGAGGGAGCGGGCACCGGACGGGTCATCGGCGGGAATCTGTGCACGCTCAACCTGCTGCAGGGCACCGGGTTGATGCCCCGGCTGGAGGGCGCCATGCTGTTCCTGGAGGACGACGCGGCCGGGGACATCCATGAATTCGCCCGCAACCTCGCCGCGCTGCTGCAGCGCCCCGACGCCGCCGGCATCACCGGTCTTGGAATCGGCCGCTTCCAGCAGGATTCGGGCGTCACCCGCTCAATGCTCCAACAAGCGGTGGACAAGCATCCGCTGCTTGACTCGGTGCCGGTGGTCGCGAACCTGGACTTCGGGCACACCAGTCCCATGTTCACCCTGCCCATCGGCGGGCAGGCCCGGCTCGCGGCAACACCGGCCCAGGGGCAGCCGGACAGGGTGCAGCTGCGGTTCGCGCACCGCCGCGAGCAGCTGGACCAGGCAGGCGGGAGCGCCGAGAACTGCTAGGCCGCGGCCGGCGGGTGCAGCGGCAGGCGCATGGAGACCGATGTGCCGTGCCCGTCACGCGAACGCAGGATCAGGGTGCCGCCGTGGCGGGCCACGATGACCCGCACCAGCGCCAGACCGATCCCGGAGCCGGGCATGTCCCGGGCGTTGGAGGCGCGGGCCAGCTCCTCCAGCACCAGGTCCTGTTCCTCCTCCGGGATCCCGCGACCGGTGTCGGCAATGTCAATGATGAGCGAGCCATCCAGTTCCTGGGCGGTGATCTCGATGCTGTCCCCGGCCGATGAGTACTTGATGGCGTTGCTCAACAGGTTGTGCAGGCTCAGGCGCAGCAGGTCCGGGTCGCCCTGAATTGCCGGCAGCGGCCATGGAGCCTTGGGCAGGTGCAGGGAGATCCGGCGTTGTTCGGCGTCCCGGCCCTGGGGTCCTTCGGCCGTGTCATCCAGCACGTCACGCAGCAGCTGTTCCACGTCCACCTGAACGCGTTCAAGCTGGGCGACCTCCAGCTCGGCCAGCCCGCGCAGGTCCCCAACCAGCCGGGAAAGCCGCCGGGTTTGGGTGGCAACGCTGCCCCAACTGGCCGCATCGGGCAGCTGGTCCTCACTGCCGCTGATCACCGCCTGCAACACGGTCAGCGGATTTTTCAGCTCGTGATCCAGCCGCCGCAGCAGCCGCCGCCGGGCCTGGTCGCCCTCGGAGGTGATCTTGGCCCGCAGGTCCTGGATTTGCCGTTCGGTGCTGCGGCGCTGGCGCAGCACCAGGGCGCAGCCGGTGAAGGCCGCGACCCCAAGGACCAACGGCACCAGCCACAGCGGCATGAGGATGGACAGGTCCAATCCGCCGGCCAAGAAGAACAGCAGGATCGCGGCCGCCAGGGCGAGCACCGGGATGCTGAACAACGCGAACAACAATGCGCGCTGGGCCCCGTCGGCGGCACGGCGGCCGGTGTCGGTGGTGGTCCGTACCCTAGCCACGGCGCACCTGCGCGGCCAGGCGGTACCCGTGGCCGGGCACCGTTTCAATCAGGGTGGGGGCCGCGGCGTCATCACCAAAGGAGCGGCGGATTTCGGCGATCCGGTGGTCCACCGCACGGGTGGAGACCGCGAATTCAAAGCCCCACAGGGTTTCGAGCAGCCGTTCACGGCTGTGTACCTCGTCGGGCCGGCTCATCAGGTATTCCAGCAGCGTCAGCGCCTTGGGGGTCAAAGTGACCTCGGAGCCAGAATTCCATACCCGGCGGGCGGATCGGTCCAATTTCAGGGTGCCCCCGGCGTGTTCGGCCACCAGCACCTGGGCGTTGCCCAGCGACTGGGTGGCGGACTGCAGGCGGCGCAGCACCGCCCGGATCCTGGAGAGCAGCTCCTGCGGGGCGAAGGGCTTGTTCAGGTAGTCATCGGCTCCCTCGTCCAGCGCCGCCGAACGTTCGTCGGCCTCCCCGACCACGGTCAAGAGGATCACCGGGGTCCAGTCCTCGCGTTCACGCAGGGTGCGCAGCAGCGCCCTGCCATCCAGGTAGGGCATCATCACATCCGAGACGATGACCGACACCGGTTGGCTCTCCAGCAGCTGCAGTGCCTCGGCGCCGTTGCCGGCGGTGTGCACCTCCAGTCCGCTGCGGCGCAGGTAGCCGCCCAGGGTAGCCAAAATGTCCTGCTCGTCATCGACGAGCAGGACCGAGGCGCCGTCGCTAGCGGTCATGGGCGAAGTTTCCTTACCGGTGGGCGGGTGGTGGACAGGATCCCAGCCTATTGAGCTTGCGGCCTAGAGATCCAGTTCGGCGCTGCCCACCGCGTCGTGGCGCAGCACGTTCTTGGACCCGTGGTTCTCCACATCCGGGTCATCCTCATAGGCCGGATCCCAGCCCACGTGGTTGCCCGAACCGCTGACCTCCACGTTGTCCAGGTCCTGCACGGCGATGACGTTGTTGTTCCCGCGCACGATCAGGTCATCAATCTCGGTGGCGGCAATCACCAGGTTGTGCCCGCTGATCACCACGTCGTCACAGTCGCCGGTGATGCTGATGACCGTGTTCTTGTCCTTGATGTACAGGTCATCGGCGTCGTTCCGGCCATGGTCCTCATCCAGGCACTCCAGCTTCTTGGCGGCGTTGGAATTGATGCTCTTGAAGATTTCCGAGAAGCTCGCCTCCTGGGCGCCCTTCGCGGCGGGGCTGGAAGAGGTGGCCGCCGGGGCGGAGGAGCTGGGGCTCGGCTGCGCGGTGGGGGACTGGGTGTCCTGCTCCGGGGCCGAGGGGCTGGTGATCGGTCCGCTGGAGGTTTCGGTGCCGTTTTCCGGTTGTACGCTCACACAACCGCTCAACCCGGCGGAGGCGAGCAGGAGGACCGCCAGCGAGAGTCCCGCGCTATGCATTGTCTTCTTTTCCACGGTGAACGACTCCTTATCGTCAAGGCGGGGATCCCGCCAAAATCAATCTTTCTACCCTTGAGCCTATGGGGTTTCGGTCCTGGGCAGGTCGCACCGCTGTTTCAGGGTTGTCGCAGTTTTGCGACAGGCGATCTTCACGCAGGTAGCGGGCCGCAGACGAAAAAGCGGCTGGCACCAGTGTCCTGGTGCCAGCCGCGCCGACCATCTGCCGGTCACACCCGTGGGCGGGTGGAGGCGGTAGTCGTGGGTTTTTCGGGGCCTACGATTCGTCGTCGTGCGCCGGGGTTGCGGTCGCCGCGCCCTGGTGGGTGGCGCCGCCCTCATCGGTCCAATCGTGACCGGTGTCATCGGAGAGCTTGGGGTCCGAGACGTGGTCCTTCAGCTTGGCGTCCTGCTCGTTGGTCTTGTCCTGGTTGTTCGAGGTGTTCTGCATGAGCCGTCCTCCTGATTCCGTGTGGTTGATTCAGCGTCCGCGCCGGGCTGGTGTGCGCCCGGCGGGCAGATCCGGCGTTGGCCTGATTCTAGCGTTCCGGCTGGGTTTCCGGTTCCGGCGGCGGTGGCGGGGCAGTGGGATCCAGCGGCGGCTGGGTCGGCCCGGTCGGGTCGGTGTGCGGTTCCGGTGGGGCCGTGGGGTCGCTGGGCGGTTCCATTGGCCCGGTCGGGTCATGCGGGGTGACCGGTGGCTCGGTGGGATGTCGGTGTCCGAACATTGTGTCCCTCCTTCGTTCTGCGGCGATCCAGCGGCGGCGGGCTGCCGACCCCTGGTGCCGGAATCGATTGGACTAGCCACGATACTGCCCGCCCCGGGGCCAACCCGCACCCAAAAGCGCATTCCATGGGGATTGCCAGTATTGACCAAAGGCGTTCCCAGCAGGCCCTTCCCGGCCTGCTTCCGCAGGAACGCGCGGCTTGCGAAGTGGTGGAGGAGGTGAACAACCGGGTAAAACCTTGGAAGCAGGTGAAAGAACGGGGCCGAGGTACACATCCTGGGCGCGGAGGGCTAGAGTTCAAATTAGGGCCCTTGGCCGTAACCGCCAAGGGTTGTTGGAAAGCAAGTTGAAGTGACCACCTGAAGGGGGAGCAAACCTTGTCTGATTCCGTAAAGAAGACACCAGCAGGGAAGACCAAGCGGGAAAACGCCGAGAACGGTTTCGTCGCCACCGAGGAGCTGCGTGATGCCCTGCAGTCGGTCCTGGTGAACCTGATCGACTTGCAGCTTGTGGGCAAGCAGGCGCACTGGAACATTGTGGGCCCGAACTTCCGCGACCTGCACCTGAACCTGGACGAGGTCGTGGACATCGCCCGCAAGGGTTCGGATGAAATCGCCGAGCGCATGCGCGCCATGCACGCCACCCCGGATGGGCTGGTGGGCACCGTGTCGAAGTACACCGAGCTGGAGCAGCCCACGAACGGCGAGATCCTGACCACCAAGGCCGTGGACCTGATGGTCGACGCCGTGCAGACCACGGTGGGTGTCATGCGCCGGGTGCATGACGCAGTTGATGAGGCCGACCCAACCTCGGCTGACATCCTGCATGACTACATTGCGCAGCTGGAACAGCAGGCCTGGTTCATCAGCGCCGAAAACCGCAAGCCATAACCCGGACCGGTTTTCCGGTTCTGGCCGGCGGCCAGTTTTTCGCGGCACGTCCCCTTGTGGGGCGTGCCGCTTGCCGTGTGCGCAAGTTGTCACCCGCACCAGGGCCGGCCGCGGGGCCTTAGCGCCCCAGCAGCAGCGCGCGTGATTCCAGGCCCGCCAGATAGTCCGCGAACCCGCCCTGCAGGCGACCGGTCAGCCGGCCGGAGGTGACCACCGGGATCTGGGCAGTGGCCTGCAGCCGGGCACCGCCCGCCCGCAGCCGGCGCACCAGGCCCACATCCTCATGCGCCGTGACCGGTTCAAACCCGCCGGCGCGCAGGTAGTGGGCGGCGTTGAACGCCAGGTTTGCCCCGTGCACATGCCCGTGACCGGGTTCGGGCCGGTAGTGCTGCCGCCACTGCCGGTACCGGTGGGGTTCCAATTCCTTCTCATCGGGCTGCACGGTGCCCAGCACCACGTCCGCGCCCCGGGCCGCGGCCAGCAGCAGCACCGTCAGCCAATTGACCGGCACCCGGCTGTCGGCGTCGCTGCACGCCACCCAGGTAGCCGCCGGGGAGGCGCCGCTAAGTTCCAGGGCCCGTTGGACCCCGGCCGCGCGGCTGGCCCCGACGCTGCCAAAGTTCCCGGGCAGCGCATGGAAGCGGGCATCGGCGCGCGCCCGGTCCCGCACCAGCTGACCGGAGAGGTCGGTGCAGCGGTCCAGCACGAGCACCGCATGCAGTTCCACCTGCGGCGCGCACCGGGTGAAGCGGTCCATGGCGGCCGCCAGGTGGGCCAGGCAGGCGGGTAGGTGTTCTTCTTCGTTGTGCACCGGGATCACGATGGCCAGTGCCCGCAGCGGCTCATTCATCGGCTCCACCCTTCCGCCGGTAGATCTCCAGCAGGAAGTCCAGTTCGCGGTGTTCGACCACCGGATGCCAGCCTTGCAGTTCCCGGGCCATGGCGTGCACCGTTTCCCCGTCCAGCGTCCAGCCCTGGATCGGGTGCAGCCAGTGGCAGAGCACCAGTTCCCCGTCGGGCGCCATCTGCCGGTCACAGCGGGTGAGCAGTTCGGCCAGTTCATCGGCGGCCAGGAAGTAGCCGGTTTCGCTGATGACCACCAGGTCCCAGCCGTCCTGCTCCGTCGGCCACTGCTGCGGCACGGTCGCCTCACGCACCTGGGCGTGGGGCAGGTGGGCCAGCCGGCCCCGGGCCGTGGTGACCGCGGTGGCGCTGGCATCCAGGCCCAGGAACCGTTGACTGCGTTCGGCGAGCGCGGCGGACAGCTCCCCGATGGAGCACCCGATTTCCAGGGCCTGGCGGTAGCTGTCCCGGGTCAGGCTGGCCAGCAGCACCTGGCGCTTGCGCCGTTCATAGCCGCTGGTGCGGTAGTCCCATGGGTCTTCGCGCTGCTGGTAGAGCTGTTCGAAGACCTGTGGGGCGTCGCTGCCCGAGTGCGTGTTGGCGGGGGTGTAGCGCAGGACCTCGGTCCCGTTGCCGAAGTGGGCGCTGAACGCGGCGCTGAGCAGCACCTCGTCCCCGGGCTGGTCGGACAGCGGGGCCACCTGGGAGCGGTGGGCGGCCATGGCCGCGGCCTTGGCCTGCTGCTGCGCTTCGCTCAGCTGTAGGCGGCGCCAGTGGCGCCACCGGGAGTCCTGGTCGGGTTCGGCCCAGTGCCAGTACCAGAGCGGGAACTCCAGCAGCGCCAGCCCGTGGCGGCTGGCGGTCTCGGCGGCCAGGCGGCCCAGGGTCTCATGGTCGATGTGCCCGTCGCCGCGGTAGGTGGAGGCCAGCACCGTGGCGGGGCCGGCCAGCGCCAGCCCCAGGGCGTCGGTGATGGCCTTGATGTGCCCGGCCAGCTGGCCATCGGGCAGCCCCAACACGTCCCAGGTCAGGGTGCCGTGCGCGGTGGCCGTGGCGTCCAGCTGGCGCAGGGCGTCGGCGATTTCCCGGCGGCGGATGGCGGCCAGCTGTTCGGGGCGGTGGGTGGGGGAGCCAGGGTGGGAGGCTTCTCCGGCGCTGCACACCAGCACGTGCACCGCGGCGCCGCGGGCCAGGCACTGCTGGATCAACCCGCCGGCGCCCAGGGTCTCATCATCCGGGTGAGCGGCCAGCACCACCAGGGTGCCGCCGGCGCCGGGCAGGGCCTGCTCTTCCAGTTCCCCCAGCCGCTGCCGGCCGGCCGCCCGCCAGGAGCTGGCGGGGGTTCCGGCATCCCGGTGGTCGAAGCTCACCATGGCCCACCGGCCTGCAGCACTTTGCCGCCCAGGGCCGCGTCATCCCGGGCCCCATGGTGCTGGCGCAGGTAGATGCCCAGGTCCGCGACCCGGCGGGCGTGCGCGTCATCCCCGACCAGGGGGCCGGGGCCGGTGGCCTCGGGGACCATGGCCAGCAGCCGCTGGCAGACGGCGGCGACGTGGCCGCGCACGGTCAGGGCGTCCGCCCAGTCCAGCCGTTGGGCATCGGCGCGCCCGGCCGCGTTGGCGAGCGCCAGCCCGGCACCGTGCAGCAGCCGGTGCCCCTCGCCGAGCCAGGACAGGGCCAGCTGGTCCGGTTCGCGGCGCTGGGCGGAGGCGAACAGCGTCCGGTACAGGCCCACCGCCCCGCCAAACCAGCAGGCGGCCACCCCGACCGCGCCGACGGCGAAGCCCGGACGGTCCAGGTACCACCCGGCGGCGCCGATGGGCTGGGCCGGTACGGCGGTGAAGTGCACGCTGCCGCTGGGGATGTGGGCCAGCCCGCGGCTGTGCCAGGTGCCCTGCTGCACCTCGACGCCCGCATCGCTTAGCTGCACGGCAAAGATCCGCCGGCCCTGCGCGGTGTGGGCGCTGACGATGGCCCGGCTCAGGTTCCCGGCCAGGGAGCACCAGGGCTTGGTGCCGTTCAGTTGCCAGGTGCCCTCGCCGTCCTGTTCGGCGGTGAGCAGCTGGTGGGGTGCCTCGGCCGCGTAGACGCCCCAGGTGCTGCCCGCAGCCCACTCGTGCCCGGCCTGGCGCAGGATGGCGGCCGCGTCCAGGTGGGGTTCGATGGTGCGGGCGGCGGCCAGGTCAATGGCGGCGATGGTGGCCAGCCATTGCCACAGCCCGGCCGTGTTTCCGGTGCCGGGCACCGGCGGGATGCCGGGGTGCGCACTGAGCACCCGCAGCAGCGGTTCGGGGTGGCCCTGGCAGTGTTCGGCCGCGGTGAGCAGTTGCCCGGCCGGCTCCCAGTCCAACGGATCCGCCGGTGCGGCGGGGTTCAAAACCACGGTCTGCACGCCCTCTGGGAGCACCTGATCACCTCATGTTCGCGTCCTGCAACGTGGCACCAGTGTGCAACATCAGGTGCCCGGCACTCCAGCGCTCCCATGGAGGATTCAGCAAACCCCCGAGTCAACCGGCCGCTGGCGGGCCGGTGGACCGGGGATTTGCTGGGCTGGGCGGTTAGGCCATGGGGATGCGCACCCCGCGTTCGGCGGCGACCTGCCGGGCCCGGTCGTACCCGGCATCCACGTGGCGGATCACGCCCATGGCCGGGTCGTTGGTCAGCAGCGCCGTCAGCTTCGCGGCGGCCAGCTCGGTGCCATCGGCCACCGAAACCTGCCCGGCGTGGATCGAGCGGCCCATCCCCACCCCGCCGCCGTGGTGGATCGAAACCCAGGTGGCCCCGGAACTGGCGGCGCTCAGCGCGTTCAGCAGCGGCCAGTCCGCGACCGCGTCCGAACCGTCGGCCATCGCCTCGGTCTCCCGGTAGGGGGAGGCCACCGAACCCGAGTCCAGGTGGTCGCGCCCGATCACGATCGGCGCGGAGACCTTGCCCTCGGCCACCAGCTGGTTGAACAGCAGCCCCGCCCGGTGGCGCTCGCCGTAGCCCAGCCAGCAGATGCGCGCCGGCAGGCCCTCGAATTCAACGTGCTCGGCGGCCGCGTCCAGCCAGCGGTGCAGGTGCCCGTTCTCGGGGAACAGCTCCTTCAGCGCCCGGTCGGTGACCTCGATGTCCTTCGGGTCCCCGGACAGCGCCACCCAGCGGAACGGGCCCAGCCCCTCGCAGAACAGCGGGCGGATGTAGGCCGGCACGAAGCCGGGGAACGCGAAGGCCCGCTCATAGCCGCCCTTGCGGGCCTCGTCGCGGATGCAGTTGCCGTAGTCGAACACCTCGGCCCCGGCGTCCTGGAAGCCGACCATCGCCGCGACGTGGCGGGCCATGGAGGCCTGGGCCTTCTTGGTGAACCCGACCGGGTCGGCCTGCGCCTCGGCGTGCCAGGCCTCCAGGGTGTGCTCCACCGGCAGGTAGCTGAGCGGGTCGTGCGCGCTGGTCTGGTCGGTGACGATGTCCACCTGCAGCTCACCACGCTGCTGGCGTTCGAGCAGCTGCCCGAACACCTCGGCGGCGTTGCCCACATAACCCACCGACAGCGCCCGGCGTTCGTGTTTGGCGGCCATCACCTTGTCCACCGCGGTGTCCAGGTCCAGTTCCACCTCATCGAGGTAGCGCTTGGCGGCGCGGCGGCGCAGCCGGGCTTCGTCCACGTCCACGATCAGCACCGCCCCGCCGTTCAGGGTCACCGCCAGCGGCTGGGCCCCACCCATCCCGCCGCACCCTGCGGTCAGGGTCAGCGTGCCGGCCAGGGTGCCGTCAAAGCGCTTGCGTCCGATGGCGGCGAAGGTTTCAAAGGTGCCCTGCAGGATGCCCTGGGTGCCGATGTAGATCCAGGACCCGGCGGTCATCTGGCCGTACATCATCAGCCCCTCGGCCTCCAGCTTGCGGAAGTGCTCCCAGTTCGCCCAGTCCCCGACGAGGTTGGAGTTGGCGATCAGCACCCGCGGCGCCCACCGGTTGGTGCGCAGCACGCCCACCGGCTTGCCGGACTGCACCAGCAGCGTCTCATCCTCCTCCAGGTCCTTGAGGGTTTGGATGATCGCCTCGTAGGCGGCCCAGTTGCGTGCGGCCTTGCCGGTGCCGCCGTAGACCACCAGGTCCTCGGGGCGTTCGGCGACCTCCGGGTCCAGGTTGTTCATCAGCATGCGCAGCGGCGCCTCGGTGGCCCAGGACTTGGCGCTTAGGGTGGTGCCGCGCGGGGCGCGGATGGTGTGCGGTGAGTGGGACGTGGTGGACATCTAGGCTCCTTTGCGCGGCGGATGTGCTGTTGCCTCCATCATTGGCCATCCGCGCCGGCAGTGACACCGCTCACCGGCCGCTGTTGTCCGGGATCCCGGACTCTAGCGCCGGGTGGTGGCCCGCCGCCCGTGCAGCCGGGCGGTGAACTGGTCCGCCGTGTGCTTCAGGTCCTCCAGGATCCCGGCGCGCTGGGCCTGGTCCACCCGCGCGCCCAGGAACGTGACCGCCAGGGCGGCGGCCGGCCAGCCGGTGCTGTCCAGGATCGCCACCGCCAGGGAGTGGAACTCCTCGGTCACGTCCCCCTGCTCCACCGCGTACCCTCGCTGCGCCGTGAACTGCAGTTCACGGCGCAGCGAGGCGTAGTCAGTGATGGTGGTGCTGTTGGGGCTGCGGCTGATGAAGCTGGCCGGGCGCGGGTAGAGCGCGCGCACCTGGGATTTGGGCAGCTGGGCCAGGATCGCCCGGCCCGAGGCGGTCAGGTGCGAGGGCAGGCGCACCCCCACATCGGTGACCAGCGAGGGCCGGCCCTTGGCGCGTTCCTCCACGATGTACAGCACATCGGCCCCGTGCAGCACCGCCAGGTGCGCGCTTTGGCCCACCTTGTCCACCAGCTGCGCCACCAGCGGGGCGCCCAGGCGCGCCAGCGGCTCCTGGCGGGTGTAGGCGCTGGAGAGCTCAAAGGCGGACAGGCCCAGGCCATAGGCCTGTTCCTCCGGGTAGTGGGTGGCGAACCCCTGCTCGATCAGCACCCCCAGCAGCTGGTAGACCGTGGAGCGCGGCAGCTGCAGCAGCGTGCAGATCATCGCGGCCGGGGTGGGGGACTTGCGGCTGGCCAGCAGCTTGAGCACCCGCAGCGTATTATCCGCCGCCGGAACCTTACTGGCCACGCCCACCTCCGGGCATCGTGCCCCTGGCCCGGCGGGCCGGGGCAGCCGGTGCGCGCACCGCTAGTTTCCCCGCTGCAGCGCGCGGTGCAGCTGCTCACCGGTGGGCGGATTCGCCCCGGAGCGGGCGACGGTCAGCGCGGCACTGGCCAGCCCGGCCTGCAGCGCGGCGCGCACCGGCGGGGCCGCGGGACCCGCGGGCCCACCGGTCAGGGAGGCGGGCAGGTCCGAGGTGAGGATCGCATCGAGCAGCCCGGACATGAACGCCGCCCCGGCGCCCACCGTGTCCACCACCTCGGTGACCGGGGCCGGCAGGGCGAAGCTGTCGGTGGCGGTGCGGGCCTGGCAGCCCAGGGCCCCGCGGGTGAGCACCACCAGGCGCGGACCCAGCTCCAGCACCCGCTCCAGCACGGCGGCCGGCCCCAGCTGCGGGTAGAGCCAGGAGGCATCGGATTCGCTGAGCTTGACCACGTGGCTGCGGCCCATCATGAACCCGACCGCCTCGCGCACGGCCGCGGCGTCGTGCGCCAGCTCCGGGCGGATGTTCGGGTCGTAGCTGCGCAGCTGGTGCGCCGGGGACTGGGCGAACGCCTCGCGCACCTTGCTGGCCCCGGGCTCCAGCCAGGCGGCGATCGACCCGGCGTGCAGCAGGTCGGTGCGCGGGGGCACGACGTCATCGGGCAGGTTCCAGTTGATGTTGAAGCGGTAGCTGGCCCGGCCCTGGGCGTCGAGCTTGACCTGGGCCTGGTTCGTGGCGACCAGGCGCTGGGTGCCGTCGGCCAGCGTGACCCCGGCCGCGCGCAGGTGCCCGGCGATCAGGGCCCCGTGCTCATCGAGCCCGAACTCGGTGTGGAAGCTGACCTGGTGGCCCAGCCGGGCCAGGCCCACGGCCACGTTCAGCGGGGAGCCGCCCGGGTAGGCCCTGCGTCCCACCACGTCGACCAAGGATTCGCCAATCACAGAAATACGCGCCATGCCTCGATCCTATGTTGCAATCTATGTCCGCGATACCCGGGCGCTGTAGTGCCCGGCATCACACAGTGGTACCGTGGCGCTCGAGGCCCGCGGGCAGTGCAGACCCTGCGGCGCCACCACGGGCCAAGGGAGGGTCACGAGCGCAACACGGGCGGCACAACCATGCTGAGGGCCGGTCCACCGGCCGATGAGGGCACCGAAGGGAGCGGGAAGATGTCCGAGGAACGGATCGAGGAACTGCTCACGCTGTGCGTATCCCTGCACTACGGTGAGCAGCGCAGCGAACTGCTCGAGGAGGCGCTGGCCATGGCCGAGCAGAGCGGGCAGGAGGACCTGGAATACCGGGTGCGGCTGCTGCTGGCCGACGCGTGCGCCATGGCCGGGGACAGCACCGGGCTGCTGGGCAACTTCCGCTGGTGCCTGGACCGCTTCGCGTCCAGCCCGCAGCGCTTCCCGGCCGATCCCGGGGACGGGGCGGACCTGTTGTGGCAGTACAAGTGGATGCCGGCGCTGCTCAGCTCCGACCCGCAGATCCCGGCCGCCGAACTGCGCCAGCTGCTGGTGGAAATGGCCGGGCACTACCGCCAGGCCGGGGCCGGGCTGAGCGCGGTGCACACCGCCGGATTTGAGATGGCGCTGGCCAACGGCTGGCTGGAGCAGGCCGCCGGGGAACTGGCCGCACTGGAGGAAACCACCCCGGACGCGTACTCGCACTGCGAGGCCTGCCTGCGCTCCAGCATCATCAGCTACCACCTGGCCACCGGATCCCAGGTGCTGGCCCTGGCCGAGCTGGACGAGCTGCTGGCCGGGGGAGAGAGCTGCGGGCAGGAACCGGAGCACGCGATCGGCGCCTGCCTGCTGGCGCTGCTGCGGGCCGGGCGCGGGGCGCAGACCAAGGCCCTGCACATCCGCAGCTACCAGGCCGCGCGGCGCGAACCGCAAAACCTGGGCCTGGCCGCCAGCCACATCATCTACCTGGCCGCCACCGGCAACCTCACCCGGGCGGTGCAGCTGGTCGAACGCCACCTGCCGCTGCTGGCCCGGGATCCGATGGCCCAGCGTGAACACCTGCTCTTCCTGTGCGCGCTCGGGCTGACCTGCCAGAAACTGGGGGAGCAGCAGCTGGGCGGGCTGCCGATCAGCGGCAGCAACCTTGCGGAGCTGGACGAATTCCTGGGCCGGCACGCCACCGTGCTGCCGGCCGACGTGCTGGCCCCGCTGGCCTGGGCGGCGGCCCGCGAACTGGCCGGACGCTTCGATGAACGCAACGCCAACACCGTGATGAGCGAACAGGTGGATAAGATCACCGCGCTGGCAGCCGCCGGCTGGGACCTGGACTGGGAGTCGGACAGCTCGCTGTCCCCCACCCCGGTGCCCGCCCCATCCAACGCCGCCGGATGGCTGGGCCGGGCCCGGGAATACACGGCCGCCGGGGACACCGTGCGGGCCGCGGCCGACGCGCAGCAGGGCCTGGGGCAGCACCCGCCGGCCGATGTGGCCGCCGGGCTGCACCAGCTGCTGATGGTCCTGAAACTGGGTTCGGGCAACGAGGTCAGCGCCCGCGAACACCTGGGCGCCTACTGCCGGGCCCTGGGCGCGGCCGGGCACCGGGCCCTGGCCCAGCTGCTGGAGGGCGAGGGACTGGAACTGCATGTGGACGGGTCCACCGAACAGCTGCGCGCCCTGGCCCGGCTGCACGCCGCCGGCAGCCCGGACCGGCTGGTCAGGGTGTACACCGGCACCTGGCTGGCCCACGCGCTGATGCGCCACGACGATTTCGAGCAGGCCGCCACCCTGGCCGGGACCACGCACCGGGCGGCGCTGGAGCTGATCGCGCGGATGCCGGCCGATGACGTGCGCGACGCGCTGCTGCACAACCTGTACTCCATCCGCATCATCCTGGCCTCGGCGGAGGCCGAACCGCAGGAACTGGAGCCGCTGATCCGCGCCTGGCGCAAATACAACCCCACCGCGAACTCGCTGGCCCAGGTGCGCAACTTCATGGGGCAGCTGGCCTCCGGTGACGGCCAGGCCCAACTGGCGCTGGAGTACACCGACGCCGCCCTGGAGGTCTTCCTGGGCTACACGGATCGGCAGCGGGCGATCAGCGCCGCGGACTTCAGCGCCGAACTGCTGCTGGAGCTGGGGGAGCCGGAGGCCGCCCGGGAGCGGTTGCGCCTGGGGCTGGGGCAGGCCACCCGGGCCGAGGACCCGCAGCGCTTCGCGTTCCTCTTCCGCCTGGCCCAGCTGCACGTGCAGGCCGAGGAACCCTATGAGGCGATCGACTACCTGCAGCAGGCCCTGGAAAACGGGCACCAGGTGCTCGGCGAGCGGGAACTGGGGGAGGTGCACGACCTGCTGGCCCAGGGCTACGCGATGAGCGAGCAGCTGCCGGAGGCGGCCGGGCACTGGCGGCAGGCGCTGGCGATCTTCGCCGCCACCGGTGAGGGGCTGCGCGAACTGCAGGCCGGGGAGCAGCTGGCCAACGCGCACCTGATGTTCGGGGAGCACGAGCAGGCCGAGCAGCTGAGCACCCGGCTGGTCGCCCTGGCCCAGTCGCTGAGCGAGGAACACGGGATCGCCGTGCTGCTGAACGTGCTGATGCTGCAGGCCGCGGTGCAGGAGGCCGCCGGCACCGGCGCCGCCGAGCAAAGCTACCGCCAGGCCGCCGAGCTGGCCACCGAACACCGGCAGGAGGCGCTGCTCGCCCAGATCCTGGTGCGCCACGCGCAGTACGCCGGCGGGGAGCAGGACTTCGCCCAGGCGGTGAGCCTGATGCTGCAGGCCGCCAACCACTTCGAGGACCTGGGGCAGGAATCCTCGGCCGCCCAGGCGATCGGGGCCGCAGCCAGCTACCTGGCCCTGGATGAGCGCCACCAGGAGGCGGTGATGCTCTTCGAACAAAGCCTGGAACGCGAGATCGGTGAACCCGGTGCCGAGCAGACCCTGCGTCACCGGCTGGCCGATTCGCTGGACGCGCTGGGCCAAAACGCGCGGGCCGCCACCGAACGGCGCCTGGCCGAACAGCTGGGGCAGTAGCCCCGGGCAGCAGGCCGCCGGCCCGGGGCCGCGGCTTGCCCGGGCGGGGTGGCAGCGGGCAGGGTGGAGGCATGGACGCGCTCTTTGACGACAGTGCCCTGCCGCGGCACCCGCACAGTCCCCGGCCCGGGGCACACCACCTGCCCGGGTGGCTAAGGCCGGCCGCGCAGCAGTGGATCACCCAGCGCTTCTTCGAATGGGGCCAGGGCCCGGTGCCGCCGCACTCAACGGTGGTTGCCGGGCACCCGATGAGCGTGCAGACCGTCTGCCTGGGCTGGCACTGGAGCCCGAACCGCTATTCGCGCACCGCCGACGACGTCAACGGGGCACCGGTGGCACCGATGCCGCAGTGGCTGGTGGATCTGGGCCGCAGCGCGGTGCAGGCGGCCACCGGGGATCCGCGGCAGGCACGGGACTACCACCCGGATGCGGCCATCGTGAACTACTACGACGTGAACGCGACCATGGGCATGCACCAGGACCGGGAGGAAGCGGTCAACGCGCCGGTGGTGTCCCTGTCCATCGGGGACAGCGCCACCTTCCGGCTGGGCAACAACGAGCACCGCAACCAGCCGTACCAGGATCTGCGCCTGGCCTCCGGGGACCTGTTCGTCTTCCAGGGCCCGGCCCGCTTCGCCTACCACGCGGTGACCAAGATCCACCCGAACACCGCCCCGGCCGGGTGCGGGATCAGCAGCGGACGGATCAACATCACGCTGCGCCAAACCGGGCTGCGCTAGGCGCGCCCGCCGCGCCGCCAACGGACCCGGGCGCTAGGGGGCGGACACATCCAGGGTGGAAACCAGCCCCAGGTGGTCAGAATCCCCGGCCTCCACGCGTTCCAGGCCGGCCGGCTCCACCCCGCGCACCAGCACGTGGTCGATGCCCAGCACCGGGAACGGCTGGCGCGGCCAGGTCAGCGCCAGCCCCCAGCGGCTGTAGCGCACCAGCTCCAGCTGCCCGCTGACCGGCGCGAAGTGCCGGTCGGTGCTGGTCGCGTTGAAGTCCCCGGCGGCCACAATGCGCGGGGAGGGATCCTGCTGCACATACCCGGCCAGGTTGCCCAGCATCATGTCCCGGTCACCGTGCCCGGTGGGCCGGGCGGAGGCGGCATGCACCGTGTACAGGCGCACCGGCCCGGCCGCGGTTTCCACATCCAGGCGCAGCGCCCGATCCCAGTCCAGGCCCAAATCCAGGGGCTCGGCCCGGCTGATCGGGTACTTGGACCAGACCCCCACGGTGCTGACCGAGAAATGGTACGGGTGGCTGGAGGCCAGGGTGCGGCTCACCTCGGCGTCCTGCCCGGCACCCAGCTCCTGCAGGGCGATGACCTCCGCCCCGGCCTGCGCCAGGGAACGGGCCGCCGAATCCACCTGCCGTTCATGCACGTTCTGGGTCGCCACCTTCAGCCCCTGCACCGGTTCGCGGGCGGGAGCCGGCACCACCATCGGGCCGAAGATCAGCGCCCAGGCCACCGCCGGAACCAGCAGCATCAGGAAAGTGCCGCGCCCGCGCGCGGCCAGGGCAAGGAGCAGCAGCACCGGTACCCCCAGCCCCAGCCAGGGGGCCAGGTTGTCGATGACCAGGCCGAGCCCGGCCACGTCGGGAACCTGTTGGTGGAAAACCAGCAGCACGGTCAAGGCAAGGCAGCCGGCAATGATCAGCAGGCGCGCAAATATTCTGGATGCCGACAGGCGGCGTGATGCAACGTGGGACATTGGACTTCAACAGTGCCACAGAAACCTGCAAAAACAATCGATTTGCCCTGCGAAATGCTGTGGACGGTTCAGGCCCCTTCCAGGGGGCCGCCGGAGAGGCGATCTGCCGTGGGCGGCTGGTGATCCAAGACCCGGCGTTCCGGATTCTGCTGTTTTGCGGAGCGATACCCGGGCACCTCATCCTGCAGAGACTCATCTTCCAGCTCATGCCAGTCAATGCTGTCCACCGGGTTGTTCCAGCACGCGTTCTCGCGGCGGATGCGCCGGGTCTTCTCCCTGTCCACCCACGCCACCTTCAGGTGGGAGAAGTGATTGGCGTCAAGGACCTGCGCCGGGTAGCGGACCATGACCCGCGGCCCATAACTGGCGATTTCCTGGGCATGGATCAGCGACCCGTCCAGCTGCACCTCCAGATACGGGCATTGGTCGGCCTCGTGATGCTGGATCTGCGCCGGGTCCTCGGCGGCGGGCAAGCGTCCGCGTGATGCCCCCGTCGACTCGCCCTCCATCCAGCGCAGGACGGCACAGCCATTGAGCAGGCCACCGGTATGAAAAGGATCCCCCATGATTACAACTCCAACTCGTGCCGGGCCAACTGCAGCAGTTCACTAAGCGAACCCTGCGCGAAGGCCTGGCGCTGGCGGCGTGCCCCATTGCCGCGACGTACTGTTTCTTCCAATTCTTGACGGACGTACTCATAGTCCCCGCTGTCCCGCAGGGCCGGCTCGATGTGGGTGAGCAGGGTCTGCAGGAAAGCCTCGGTGCTGGTGGTGCTGGAGGTCCAGGGGTTCAGCAGCGGGCCGTCCAACCCGTGCTTGGCCGCCTGCCAGAACGCGATGTCCAAGAACTCCGGGTCAAATTCCCGGTTGCGGCTTGGATATTTCACCGCCTGGTCCACCAGCCCGCGCACCAGCAGCGCCAGCAGCACCGAATCGGCGGCCCGCATCTGGGAGTCGGCCACCCGGATCTCCACGGTCGGCTGGTTTTCCGACAGGCGCATCGCCCAGCCCACGTGTCCACTGTCCAGGACCACGTCACTGGCCAGCACCCGGCCCAGGCGCCGGTCGTAGTCCCGGCTGTCCTTGAAGGCCGGCGGAATGCCCTGCACCGACCACCGGCGGTACTGGATGGTGCGCCAGGAGGCGAAACCGGTGTCCGCGGCGCGCCAGTACGGGGAGTTCGCGCTGATCGCCAGCAGCAGCGGAAGCCAGGGGCGCAGCGCGTTCATGGCCACGATCCCGTCCTCACGGTTCTCGATGCCCACGTGGATGTGCTGACCGCTGAGGTAGTGCTCCGCGGCGATGCCGGGCATGTGCTGGGCAATGCGCTGGTAGCGATCGGTGTCGGTGACAGTCGCGGTTTCGGTGCTGATCGCGGGAACCGCGCCCAGCCCCACCGCCATCAGCCCCTCGGCCTGCGCCGCGGAAGCCAGCTTGCGCCGAAAGGTGCGCAGCTGATCCAGCCCGTCCTGGGGGCTCTGGCAGACCCCGGTGGCGAACTCGATCTGGCAAGCCAGCCATTCCTTCTGGATCTCCCCTTCAAGCCGATGCGTTCCCAGTCCGAGCAGTTCGCCGCGCGGAACGGCGGGCAGACCGGTTTCCCCATCGAGCAGGAAGAACTCCTCCTCCACACCAAAGGTGTTCAACGTGTCCTTCCTTCCTTTCTCCCACGCACGCCACTTGCGTCGACGGCGGGTGGGGGCCAGTGCCTGTCGGTAATCCTGGTGCGACACTAGGCCAGTGAGGCCGCCGCTGAAAGGGGACCGGGTGAATTCACATGCTGCGTTCAAGAAGCCATAGCGGAGCCTGATGGTAAACGGCAGGAAATTTGCTGAACCGTTCCGATGAATCCGTTGACATTTGTTTTATGCCCTGCCTGCGGCTCGTAGCGTGAGGGGCAGGAATCAGGCACGAATCCCCGTGCCGGCGCCGACCGGTGCTGACCGGGCACCCGCTGGCCGCTGTGGGGGTTCGTCGCCGAACACCGCCTTCATCTGCCTCGAACAACTCACGTAGGAGCGCACGCATGAACAAGCCAGCCAATCAACCCAATCAATCCGCCAACGCGAAGCACACCGGTCCGCCGGAGGATGCCGGAACCGGTTTCGGCCAGCGTTCCGAGCACATGACCACCAGCCAGGGCGCCCCGGTTCGCGATACCGACCATTCGCTGAAGGCCGGTCCGCGCGGCCCGGTGCTGCTGCAGGATCACCACCTGCGCGAGAAGATCACCCACTTTGACCACGAACGCATTCCCGAGCGCGTGGTCCACGCCCGCGGCGCCGGGGCCTTCGGGCAGTTCACCAGCTACGGCACCGCCGAATCGATCTGCGCCGCCGGGTTCCTGGAACCCGGACGCGTCACCCGGGTGTTCTCCCGCTTCTCCACCGTGGTCGGTTCGCGCGGCTCCTCGGACACCGTGCGCGACACCCGCGGCTTCGCCACGAAGTTCTACACCGAGGAGGGCGTCTTTGACCTGGTGGGGAACAACATCCCGGTGTTCTTCATCCAGGACGGCATCAAGTTCCCGGACATCGTGCACGCCGCCAAACCGCACCCGGACCTTGAGATCCCGCAGGCCCAGTCGGCGCACGACACGTTCTGGGATTTCGTCTCCCTGCACACCCCCGCCCAGGCGCACGCCATCTGGCAGATGAGTGACCGCGGCATCCCGCGGTCCTTCCGGATGATGGAGGGCTTTGGCATCCACACCTTCCGGCTGATCAATGCCGAAGGCAACAGCTGCCTGGCCAAGTTCCACTGGAAGCCCAAGCTCGGGGTGCACTCGTTGACCTGGGAGGAAGCCCAGCTGACCTCCGGGGCGGATCCGGACTTCCATCGCCGGGACCTGGCTGATGCGATCAGCTCCGGGCACTACCCGCAGTGGGAGCTGGGGGTCCAGGTGTTCCCCGATGACGGTTCGGAAAGCTTTGAGGGCATCGACCTGCTGGACCCGACGAAGATCGTGCCCGAGGAACTGGCCCCCGTCCAGCCGCTGGGGCTGCTGGAACTGAACGAGAACCCGTCGAACTACTTCGCCGAAACCGAGCAGGTGGCCTTCCACCCCGGACACCTGGTGCCCGGCATCGATGTCACCAACGACCCGCTGCTGCAGGTGCGCCTGTTTTCCTACATTGACACCCAGCTCAGCCGGCTGGGCGGACCGAACTTCTCCCAGCTGCCGATCAACCGTCCGCACGCGCCGATCAATGACACGTTCCGCGACGGGATGCACCAGCAGTACATCCACGAGGGGGTCGCGCCCTACAAGCCGAACTCGCTGGACGGCGGGTGCCCGTTCATGGCCGAGCCGGGCAGCGAAGCCCAGGCGCGGATGGTGGACTTCCCCGAGGCGGTCACCGAGGCGGTGAAGGAACGCGCCGAGCCGGTGGGCTTCAGCGATCACTTCAGCCAGGCCCGCCTGTTCTACCGCAGCCTCACCACCCCCGAACAGCTGCACGTGCAGCAGGGGTACTCCTTCGAACTGGGCAAGTGCAGCAGCGAGGAAGTGCGCAAGCGCCAGCTGCAGTGCCTGGCCAACATCGATGAGGAGCTGTGCGCCTCGGTCGCCCTCGCCCTGGGTCTGCCGGCCCCGCAACCGGATGAGGAGGTCAAGGACATGGCACCGAGTCCCGCGCTGTCCCAGGTCGGCCAGCAGTGGCCGGTCGATGGCCGCGTGCTGGGACTGGTTGTCAGCCCGGAAACCGACCTGGAGTTGGTGCGCCGGCTCAAGGACGAGGCGATGGGCCTGAACCTGCGGGTGCTGCTGGTGGCCGCCGACGGCGGCAAGCTGGCCGAGGACCTGCCGGTGGACCGCAGCTACCTCACCGCCCGCTCGGTGGAGTTCGACAGCATCCTGGTGGTCGGCCGGCACCGTGCCGCGCCCACCGCCAAGGTTCCGCTGGACACCAAGGCCGGGGCGGCCGGGGACCACGCCGGACCCGAGATGCTGGACCCGCGGGTGGGCCTGCTGCTACAGGAAACCTTCCGCCAGTCCAAGGCCGTGGCCTACACCAGCCCGGAGCTGGAGCAGGACCTGGAGAAGCTGGCCATCCCGGCGGGCACGCCCGGGTTCGAACACCAAGATGCCGGGCAGGCCGTGACCTGGCTGGCCGGGCAGATGGCCCTGCATCGGGTGTGGCAGCGCTTCGGCGGTTAGTTCGCCAAACAACGCAAGACGACCTGGGGCCGTGGATCCGTGTGGGGGTCCACGGCCCCAGGTTCATTTGCCGTACCGGCCCCGCGTGGGCAGCGAGCGCCGCCAAACGGG
The DNA here is from genome assembly GCF_059728615.1 of Glutamicibacter sp. St.4D3. Lineage (NCBI taxonomy): Bacteria > Bacillati > Actinomycetota > Actinomycetes > Micrococcales > Micrococcaceae > Glutamicibacter > Glutamicibacter sp. St.4D3. Next base: position 2,809,797 of record NZ_AP039380.1, on the reverse strand, counting down.
GTGTGAGTCAAATAAAAAGAGGCACCAACGCCGTGGCGTTGGTGCCTCTATTATTGGCGGGCTGTGCCGCCGTCAGGCCGTTGCGGCCAGCTGCCGGCTACGGCTGGTTCTGTCCGCCGTTGACGTGGATCGTGGACCCGACCACGTAGGAGGCGTCGTCGGAGGCCAGGAACACGTAGGCCGGAGCCACCTCCACTGGCTGACCGGCACGGCCGAGCCAGGTATTGTGACCGAACTTCGGCAGCTTCTCGATGGGCTGGCCATCGGAGGGCTGCAGCGGCGTCCAGATCGGTCCGGGAGCCACCGCGTTCACACGCACGCCGCGTTCGGCGGCCTGCTGCGCCAGGCCCTTGGTGAAGTTCGAGATCGCGCCCTTGGTGGCCGCATAGTCCAGCAGGTGCGCGGAGGGTTCGAACGCCTGGATGGAGGTGGTGTTGATGATTGACCCACCCTCGCCCAGGTGCTTCAGGGCGGCCCGGCTGAGGGTGAACATCGTCAGGATGTTCACGTCAAAGGTCGCCTCCACCTGCTCATCGCTCAGCTGGTCGATGGACTCGATGCTGATCTGCTTGCCGGCGTTGTTCACCAGGATGTCCAGCCCGCCCAGGGCCTTGACCGCCTCGTCCACCAGCGAATCACGGTAGCTGCGGTCCCGCAGGTCACCGGGCAGGTGGTGCACCTCCACACCGGCCTCCTCCAGCACCTGCGCGATGCTCAGCGCGTCGCTTTCCTCCTGCGGCAGGTAGGCCAGCGCCACGTCGGCGCCCTCGCGGGCAAACGCGATGGCCACGGCCGCGCCGATGCCCGAATCACCGCCGGTGATCAGCGCGCGCTTGCCGGTGAGCCGATCCCGGCCCTGGTAGGTGCGCTCGCCGTGATCGGCCAGCGGGATCATCTCGCTGTCCAGGCCCGGTTCGGGCTGACGCTGTTCGGGTGGGGAGATCTTCTCCTTGCCGGCGCGCTGGGCGCGGTCCCCGTCCCCGCCGCCGGAGGAGGTTTCCACGCCACCGGTGCCCACCGGCTCGTGCGGGGCGCCGGGCCCCGCCTGCTTGCGGCCGCTGTGACCGTCCCCGGTGCCGACCGGTTCGTTGTGCTGTGGCACGCCGGAGGTCGATTCCTCGTCGTCGTCGCGGTCGGTGTGGGCGGTGCCTACCGGCTCGTTGTGTTCGGCGCTGGACGTGGTGTCCTTGCTGCTGGTGTCGTTGGGAGTGCCCACCGGTTCGGTGTGCTTCTGTGGATGTCCAGGGTTCTGGGACTGATCATGGGACATGATTGTTTCCTCCTGCTTTCGACATTCGACGGTAGGAGACCGCGCCGCCTCGGGCGACGTAGCCCCTGCTTCAATCCACAGTCTTACAGGCTTGCCCGGCGTCGACAGGCAGGGCAGGGTTTTCACGGAGAAAGCTCAGACGATACTCGGATTCGATTAAGGCGTGCCCGTTTTTGTTCTCACCGCGGGATAATATGACCGGCGACGGTGGCCTTCTCGGTGTTAGCTGGGATTTCCCGCAAAGCCGCACACACGCCCTGTTACCAGCCTGTGAGGTGGTCTAGCGTGATGCGAATAAGGGGCCTGCACCGGGCACGGCCGAACGTCCGGGACGGTGAACCAGGGTCAACGGCGCAGGAGTGAACCGAGTAGGGGAGGATCCATGCCAGAGAACAAGGGCAACAGCCGCATCAAGGACGAGGAGCTCTACGAGGAGCTTCGCAAGGAGGGCAACTCCAAGCAGAAGTCCGCCCGCATCGCCAACGCGGCCGCCCGCGACGGGCGCTCGAAGGTGGGTGAACGTGGCGGGGAGTCCGGCAGCTACGAGGACTGGACCGTTCAGCAGCTGCGGGATCGGGCGGCCGAAATCGGCATCGATGGCCGCTCCAAGATGAAGAAGGACGAACTGGTCGAGGCCCTGCGCAATTCGTAGGGCTGCATCCAAGGAAAGGACTGGACCAATGAGTGATCGCAAATCTTCCGACGACTACCCACAGACCGACGAGCAGGAGGCACGCCTGGCCGAACCGGTCGATCAGGAAACCACCGACCAGCAGGCCAGCACCGAGCGCGGCAAGCGCGGCGATGAGCAGACCGGGCCGGCCGGCAAGGGAGCCGACGAAGACGAACAGCGCTTCGACGCGGGATAGGCCGGCAACGGCCCCGCTACACACAACTTTGCACAAGGGAGAACCAATGTCAGACAGCCGTGGAGTATCTCGTCCGCAGAAGAAACGCCCCGGCGTGGGGCTCATGATCTCCGGTGCCATCATCGCGGTGGCCTTCGCCGCGTTCCTGATCTTCGCACCAGGAGCCGGCACCACCAACCCCAGCCCGCTGTGGATCGCCGTGATCTGGGGTGCGCTGATGTTCATCTACGGCGCGTTCCGGGCGATCCGCGGGCGTCACGCATTGGACCACCCGCGCGGCGGCACCAGCGTCGACGGCAAGTAGCCGCACACGCCCGGTGAACCACACCGGACCGTGAAGAAACCAGCCAGGGGCTGCAGATCCCGTTCAAGGGAACTGCAGCCCCTGGTCTGTGGTCCGCCCGCTATCGGGGACCGGCGGGTGCCGCGCCCTCCAGGATGTGGCGCTGGGCGATGAAGAAGACGATGATCATGGGAATGGTGGCAATGACGCTGGCGGTGACGATCAGCTCCCAATGCCAGTTGCCCGCAAAACCAAACTGATCCACCAGGGCCTTCAGCCCGCGGGGGATCGTGAACGTGGTTTCATCGCGCAGGTAGATCAGCGGCCGCATCAGGTCCGTCCAGGCCGCCTGCGTCTCAAAGACCAAGGTCACCACGATCGCCGGCTTGCACAGCGGCAAGGCGAAGTTCCAGTACAGCCGCCAGTCGCTGGCCCCGTCCACGCGGGCCGCCTCGAAGACCTGCCGGGGCAGGCCCAGGAAGAACTGCCGGATCAGGAAAATGTAGAACGCCGAACCGAACAGGTTCTGCGCCCACAGCGGCGTCAACGTCCCCACCTGACCCAGGGCATCCCAGATCAGGTACGTGGGAATCAGGGTGACCACCCCGGGCAGCATCATGGTGGCCAGAATCAGGAAGAACAGCGCGTCCCGGCCGGGGAAGCGGTAGTACGCGAACCCCCAGGCCACCAGGGAACTGCTGAACGTTACGGCCAGAGACGCCAGCACGGTCACCAGGATCGTGTTGCCCATCCACAGGGCCATCGGCGCCGACTGCCAAATGTCCAGGTAGTTCTGCAGTGTTGGGGTCGCGGGGATCAACCGGTTGTCGAAGACCTCTGACTGCGGTTTGAAGGAGGCCGAAAGCAGCCAGATCAACGGGTAGATGAACAGGCCCGTGGCGATCAGCAGGACCACCCAGGACAACAGCTTGCGCACCTTGCGTAGGGCCGTGCGCTGCCCGGCCACCTCGCGCGGGGGGCCGGCGATGCTGCTGGTGCTGCGGATGCTAGCCACCGTCTTCTCCTTCGTAGTAGACCAGTTTCCGTCCGGCGAAGTACTGGATCATCGAAATCACCATGATCACCAGGAACAGCACCCAGGCCAGCGCCGAAGCGTAACCCATGTGCAGGTATTCGAAGGCCTGGCGGAACAGGTAGATGACGTAGAACAGGGCCGCGTCATTGCTGTAGGTCTGGTTGCCCGCCCCGAAGTATGCGGTATAGGCCTCGGTAAAGGTCTGCAGCCCCGCAATCGTGTTGACGATGACCAGGAAAAACAGGGTTCCGGAAATCATCGGCAGGGTGATGCGGGTCAGCCGCCGCCAGGCCCCGGCCCCGTCCAGCTTGGCCGCGTCGTACAGGTCCTGCGGCACCTGGTTCAGCGATGCCAGCAGGATCACCACCGATCCGCCCAGCGTCCACAGGCTCATCAGCACCAGGCCCGGGACCACCCAGCGTCCATCGGTGGTCCACTGCGGGCCGGGGATTCCCACGGCCTCCAGCAGGACGTTGACCGCTCCGGTGTGCCCGTTGAACAGCAACAGCAACAGCACGCCCACCGCCACCGGCGGGGTCATATTCGGCAGGTAGAACACGGTGCGGAAGAAGCCGCGGCCCCGGATCACCTGCTGCAGCAACAGCGCCAACGCCAGGGCCACCCCAATGTGCAGCGGCACCGAGAGCAGCGTGAAGTACATGGTGTTGCGCAGCGAGAGCAGCACCTTGGGGTCCTCGAAGAGCTCCCGGTAGTTGTCCATCCCCACAAACGACGGGTCGGTCAGCACGTCATAGTCGGTCAGGGACAGGTAGGCGGTGTAGATGATCGGCCAGGCGGTGAAGATCAAAAACCCCAGGATCCATGGGCTGATGAACACCAGCGCGGTCAGCGTGGTGCGCCGCCGCCGGGCCCGCCGGGTGGTTGCGGTTGCCATGGGGCAGCCCTACTGTTCCGAGCTGCTGGCCTGGGAATTGGCCTCCCACTCACTCCACGCCTGGTCCAGGGCCCGCTGGGCCTCATCCTGCGCGGTTTCCAGCGAATCGGTGACCGACGCGTTGCCGCTGAGCACCCGGTTCACCGCATCCAGCCACGCCTGCTTGAACTGTGCGTCGGCCGGCAGGGCCGGGATGGCGAAGGAGTGGTTGTTCGCTTCGTAGGACGCCTCCACGGCCTCGGCCCACGGGGAGGCCAGGTAGTCGTTGGTGTCCACGTACTGCTCCTTGATCTGCTCATCCGCCGTCCGGTTCGCGGTGAACAGGCCCGTGAACGGCTTCTGGTCCTTCACCCGGTCATCCGAGCGGGCCTTGGCCGCCGCCAGCCAGGTGTCGGTGGTGGTCATGGTCTTCAAAAAGCGGCAGGCGGCCTGCGGGTTGTCGCCCCCGCTGGGGATCGCCCAGGCCGAGCCGGTGCCAAAGCTCATCGGCTCACCGGCGGAGGTCTTCATCGTGGTGAACGCCATCGGGGTATCAGGGGAAACGTCGTTGAGGATATTGACGTACCACTGCTCCATGGGCATCGCGCCCAGGGCGTTGGTGGCGAACTGGTTGCCCTTGCCGAAGAAGTCGGCGGAGTCACGCAGCGACTTGACGGTGCCAAAACCGTCCTGCTTTTCGTAGAGGTCGATGCCGAACTCCAGGGCGCTGACCACCTTCGGGTCGTTCAGCAGCGCGGTCCGCCCGTCCTCGGACACCAGGGCGGCACCCTCGCCCATGGCCCACAGTGGAAGGAATTCTGGAAGCTTCGGGTCGTAGCCGATGGCCGAGAGCTTGCCGTTCTTGTGCTGCATCATTTTCTCGGCGGCATCGGTGATCAGCTGCGGGTTGGACCCGTCGATGTCCTGCACGGACAGCCCGGCGGAGTTCAGCATTTCGGCGTTGGCCATGATGATCTGCACCTGGTTGAACTCCGGCACCCCGTAGACGTTCCCGTCGAAGGTGACCTGGGCCAGGGCCGACTCGCGGAAGTCATCGGTGTTGATGCCCTCACCCTCAATGCAGGTGTCCAGCGGCATGACCGCCTTGCGGGCGGCCATCGAACCCAACTCGTCCCGGTTGATGTAGATCAAATCCGGGGCCTTGCCGGCGGCAATGGCCGACAGCAGCTGCTGGGTGTCCAGTTCCCCGGCCGGGGCGCTGAGCGTGGCCGGCTTGATGGCCTCCTCGGCCAGGTCGGTGCGGGTGCTGGCCACCTCGTCGGCGTCCCGGTTGAAGCCCATCACATCCAGCTTGCCCTGAAGCTCGGCGTCGGAGGAGAACTCGATGCCCGGATCGTTGTTCTTGTCATTGGTGCTGCCCCGGGCGCAGCCTGTCACGGCGATGGCCGCGACACACGCCAGGGCCAGGGTGCGGACGGCCGGGTGCGCCGGCGGGCGAAGACCGGACGCCGGGGACGGGGAAGAAGAGCGTGACATCGTGACTCCCAGGTGCGCGTGAAGTAACCGGTGCTCAGCGACCGCGCCGGCAGATCCCGGCGCGGGAGCTGAACGTGGTCTCACGATAGAAGCGGTGCCCAGAGTAAGCCATGTCACACGATTTTTAACAGCAAGTACTCAGGTTTAATGCCCGTTTCCTGGCGAGCGGCGCGCGGAGCGCGGCTATTCGCCGGACTCTTCGTCCTCTTCCTCCAGCTGCAGGTTGCGCCGCTCGTACTCGCGGTGGCTGAACGTCGCCTGGCGCACCGCCTGCTCATCATCGAAGCTCGAGCCGATGGCCCCGCCCATGGTGCCCAGGGATGCGGCCAGCCACGCCAGGTTCAGGTATTCGTCGAGGCTCGCCTCATGGCCCAGCTGTTCGGAGAGGAATTCAATGTCAATGACGGCCAGCGCACCGAGCAGCAGCACTCCGTAGAGCACCAGGTACATGGCGGCGGCCGCCAGCCCCACGGTGACCAGCGTGGCCACGTTGTACAGCACCCAGCGTTCGCGCCTGCGCACCCCGCGCGGGGACTCCCACAGGCGGTTGTGCATGATCAGCCAGGTGGTCAGCACCGCCAGCGAGGTCAGCGTGATCAGGGTCAGCCGGGCGGCGGAGAGGTAGTCGGCCATCTGCCAGATGCTGGTGTAGAACACGCCGAACGCGCCGGTGGCGGCGGCACCGGCCATGGCGGAGGACAGCCGCGGCACCAGCCGCCAGGGACGGTTGCTGCGCACCATCCCGAACACCAGCAGCAGCCGGCCCGAGAGCCCCTCCACCGTGGAGAAGCGGTCCTCCGGCTCCTGCTCGTGCACCACGCTGCCGGTCATTGACAGCAGCCGGTCGGGCATCTTCACCGAGGGCTCGGGGGTCTCGTTGTCCTCGTGCAGTTCCTTGATGGCCCGCAGGACCCAGTCGATCAGGGTGCGGCGGCGGGCCAGGCCCATCATCGGCACCACGATGGTCGCCACCCGGTGGGCGCTGCTGACGATCATGCGCACCGGCCGGCCCTCGACGTACTGCGGGATGTCGGTCAGGTAGACCACGTAGTCCCAGCCCAGGCGCTTGCCCAGCGATTCGGCGTGGTCGTTGATCATCACCCGGCCGGCGGCCGAGACCGGCAGCGACTGCCGGTCGCTGTCGATCTCCCACAGCTTGCCGCCCTCATCGCGGGTGTTCAGCGTGTGGCGCACCGGCTGCAGGACCCGGCCGGCCAGTGTCTGGGCGATTCCGGGATCGGCAAGCAGCCCCACCGTGTAGTCCGGTTCCCGCTGCGGGCTCGCATCGCCCTCGGACTTGTCCTCTGCGGCCATCTGTTCCTGCCTGTCGATCCCGCCGGTGCTCATGCGCCCCACTTTTCAAGGCGCCATCCGGCGGTGCTGGATATGGCACTGTGGTGGCCGGCCAGGGGCCGGGCCACCACAGTGCCTCGTAGTTGTTCAGTATGGGTCAAGCGGCTGTGTGTCTCCTAGTCCTGCGGTTGGGAAACACCGGAGACCATGTCACCGGTGCGCTCCTCGTCGTAGTAGCGGGCCACGTCGGCCTGGGCGAGCATGCCCACCAGCTTGTGCCCGTCGATGACCGGCAGGCGGCGCACCTGGTGCTGCTGCATGGTCTTGATGGCCTCCTCCACGGAGTCGTCCGCGCCGATGGTCACCGGCTTGCCCTGGGCGTAGTCGGCGACCTTCACCCGCGAGGTCTCCACCCCGTCGGCCACACAGTTGATGACGATGTCGCGGTCGGTGATGGTTCCGGCCAGCCGCTCATCGCTGCCGCAGATCGGCAGCATGCCCACATCCAGCTGCCGCATGCGCTGCGCGGCGACCTGGATGGAATCCTGCTCGTTGACGCACTCGGCCGGAGAGGTCATGAGTTCTCGTGCGGTCACTGTTGCCATGGTCCTACTTCCTTCCTTTTCAGGGGAACGGAAGCCGGTCGGCTCCCTGAGTTGTCGATGCCCGCCGCCGCTGCCGATGCACTGAAGCAAAATCCGCTGCGGCGGCATCCAGGCACACCCCCAGCGTCGCCGTTGCCCGGGCGCAGCGGCAATGATTGCCAGCAACCTTTATGCCGTTACCGCCGGCGGGCCAAGCTGGGGGCCGGGCATCCTGTAAGAAACCGATTAAGCGTGTTCCCGCGCCACCGTGCGTGGTACTTGGTAGGGGGTCAGCTGTTGCGTGCGCGGCCGCTGGCACCCCACGTTCCCGAATCGAGGAAAGGCGGAACACCACATGGGTTTCATCGACAAGGCCAAGGACGCGATGAAGGAAACCATCGACAAGATCAAGGACCCGGACCAGAACCTGGTGGAGAAGGCCTGGCCGGTTTCCGAGGGGAACCCGGATGTGGATGACCGTCCAGAGCCCGGGGAAGAGGACGACCCCACCGTGGGCATCGACCCGGACCTGGATCCCTCCGAGGGCGACCAGTACGACGACGAGCGCTAGGACCACCGCCGGCGGCAGCCACCGTCCGGCGCACCCCCGGCACCAGCCCATCCCAACCGAAAGGCAGGCATGAAGGCACTGACATGGCAAGGCAAGCGCAAGATCGAGTACACCCAGGTTCCCGACCCGCAGCTGCAGCAGCCCACTGACGCGATCGTGCGGATCACCTCCACCGCGATCTGCGGTTCGGATCTGCACCTGTACGAACTGCTCGGCCCGTTCATGCAGGAGGGGGACATCATCGGCCACGAACCCATGGGCGTGGTCGTTGAGGTGGGCAGCGAGGTGCACAACCTCAAGGTCGGGGACCGGGTAGTGATCCCCTTCAACATCGCCTGCGGCCACTGCTGGATGTGCGAGCATGGGCTGCAGTCCCAGTGCGAAACCACCCAGGTCAAGGACCAGGGCAAGGGGGCAGCGCTGTTCGGGTATTCGAAGATGTACGGGCAGGTGCCCGGCGGGCAGGCCGAACTGCTGCGGGTGCCGCACGCCGACTACGGCCCGATCGTGGTGGGCAACGAGCTGCCCGACCACCGCTACCTGTTCCTCTCGGACATCCTGCCCACCGCCTGGCAGGCCGTGCAGTACGCGCAGGTGCCCGACGGCGGGAGCGTGGCGGTCTTCGGGCTGGGGCCGGTCGGGCAGCTGGCCTCCCGCATCGCCACCCACCTGGGCTACCGGGTCATCGGGGTGGACCCGGTGGCCGAACGCCGCGACATGGCCGCCCGCCATGGGGTGGAAACCCTGAACTTCAAGTCCTCCAGCGCCAAGGAACTGGCGGAAATGACCGGTCGCGGACCGGATTCGGTCATTGACGCGGTGGGCATGGAGGCGCACGGTTCACCGGCGGCCTGGGTGGCGCAGCAGGCGACCGGCCTGCTGCCGGGCCCGGTGGCGGAACTGGCGATGAAGCATGCGGCGGTGGACCGCACCGCGGTGCTGCATTCGGCGGTGTCCTCGGTGCGCCGCGGCGGAACGATTTCGCTCAGTGGAGTCTACGGTGGGGCCGTGACACCGATGCCGCTGCTGGAGATGTTCGACAAGCAGATCACCGTGAAGCAGGGCCAGTGCAATGTGCGGCGCTGGATCGATGACCTGTTGCCGCTGACCGAGGATTCAGCTGACCCGCTGGGCCTGGACGACCTGGTCACCCACACCGCCCCGCTCTCCCGCGGGCCGGAGCTCTATGAGACCTTCCAGAAGAAGGACGGCTGCATCAAGGTGGTGCTAACGCCCTAGGGAACCACCAGGCCGAACGGTCCCGGAAGAGTGCTCAAGCGCTCTTCCGGGGCCGTTTGGTCTCTGTGGACTTCTTCGCGCTGGAGGTGGTGCCCTTCTTGGCCGCCGGTTTCCTGGCCGCCGTCTTTTTAGCGGCCGGCTTCTTCTCTGCCGACTTTTTGGTCTCCGTCTTCTTCTGCGCAGTTTTCTTCGCGGTGGTTTTTGTGGTGCTGGTCTTCTCGTCCGAGGAGTTCTTGGCCGCTGTCTTCGTGGCCGTGGATTTCTTGGTGCCCTTGGTGGCTGCTTCCTTCTTGGCCGCCGTCTTCTTGCCGCCGGACCCCGAATCAGCGTCCTCATCCTCGGCCTCGGCGTCCTTGGCCGGCTTCGAGCGGGTGGCCGCCTTGGCCTTGCCGCCGCGTTTGGAATCGATGCTGCGCTTCAGCGCCTCCATCAGGTCAATGACCTCCCCGGAGGATTCGGTCTCGGCCGGGGCCTCACCGAACGTGGCGTCGGTGTCCAGCGCGTCCCCCTGCTTCAGTTTTTCGTCAATGAGGGTGCGCAGCTCGTTCTGGTAGTCGTCCTCGAACTGGCTCGAATCGAAATCCCCGGTGAACTGCTCCACCAACGCCGCCGACATCTTCAGCTCCTGCGGGGAAATCTTCGCCGCACCATGGGCGGCAGGGAAATCGGCTTCCCGCAATTCATCGCCCCACATCATGGACTGCAGCACCATGACATCGTCACGCACCCGCAGGACGCCCAGCCGGGTCTTCTGGCGCAACGCGAACTTCACCACCGCCATCAGCTCGGTCTGCTCCAACGTGCGGCGCAGCAGCGCGTAGGCCTTGGGGGACTTGGAATCCGGTTCCAGGTAGTAACTGCGCTCCAGGGTCAGCGGGTCGATCTGCTCTGCCGGAACGAACTGCACCACATCGATTTCGCGGCTCTTCTCCGAGGGCAGCGCATCCATTTCCTCGTCGGTGAGCACCACGGTCTGCTCACCGGTGTCGTAGGCCTTGTCGATGTGCTGATAGGTGATCTTCTTCCCGCACACCTCACAGCGCCGCTCGTAGCGGATCCGGCCGCCGTCCTTGTCGTGAACCTGATGCAGGTCAATGTCGTGGTCGCTGGCCGCACCGTAGGCCTTGACCGGCACGTTGACCAGCCCGAACGCAATAGAACCTGTCCAGATAGCACGCATAGGCACAGTCAAGCAGGAAGGCAGTGGCGCTGACTAGGGGGCGCAGCAAACTTCATGGTTCTTCCGCCATCACCCGGCCCCGCTGTCCGCCGGCGGGGCGGACAACCGCAAAGCTTGCCATGAGCGGTTGGGCACCGTCACCCGGCAGGGCACAGTGGGAAACAGCGGCACGGGCCTTGAGCAAGGAGCCGGGCCAACGCACGATGGCAGTAGCCGGCACGTGGGAAGCGTGCGGCAGATAGGGGAGGGACGCATGGCTCGGCGGGGCGGCGAACAAAGCGTGAGCATTGACGGACACACCCTGCGGGTCAGCAACCTGGACAAGGTGCTGTATCCGCAGACCGGGACCACCAAGGGTGAGGTGATCGACTACTACGCCCGGGTGGCGCCCACCCTGATCAGCTACGCGGCCTGGCGCCCGGCCACCCGCAAACGCTGGGTCGAAGGGGTCGGTACGGAGGACAAGCCGCTGCAGCCGTTCTTCCGCAAGGACCTGGAGGACTCCGCCCCCAGCTGGATTCCCACCGGGAAGATCCAGCATTCGGATCACGTGAACACCTACCCGCTGGTCAACGAACCGGCGGTCCTGGCCTGGCTCGGGCAGGTGGCCGCCCTGGAAATCCATGTCCCGCAGTGGCGCTTTGATCCCACCCTGAACCCGCAGAACCCGGACCGCATGGTGCTGGACTTGGATCCCGGGCCCGGGGCCGGACTGGCCGAATGCGTTCAGGTGGCCAAATGGTGCCGTGAAATCCTGGAGGGGATGGGCATGCAGGCGCTGCCGGTGACCAGCGGGTCCAAGGGCATCCACCTGTATGCGCCGCTGGATGGCACCCATACTTCCGAGCAGATCTCCGCGGTCGCCCGTGAAATGGCCCGTTCCCTGGAGCAGGACCAGCCGGAGCTGGTGGTCTCGAACATGAAGCGCTCGCTGCGTGAGGGGAAGGTGCTTGTGGACTGGAGCCAGAACAACGCGGCCAAGACCACCATCTGCCCGTATTCCCTGCGCGGACGCGCCCACCCGACCGTGGCCGTTCCCCGGCACTGGGAGGAACTGGAGGATCCGGATCTGCGCCACCTGGAGTACCCGGAGGTGCTGCAGCGCCTGGAGGAGGGCAACGATCCGCTCACCCCGCTGGCCGATACGGCCAGCACGGATCGGCTGGCCACCTACCGCTCCATGCGCGATGCGGCCAAGACCCCGGAGCCGGTGCCCGAACCACGCACCAAGACCACGCTGCGCACGGTCGGGCAGCAGGCCACGTTCGTCATCCAGAAACACCAGGCCCGCCGCCTGCATTGGGATTTCCGGCTGGAGCACGACGGGGTGCTGGTGTCCTGGGCGGTGCCCAAGGGACCGCCGCTGCGCCAGGGCGTGCACCGGCTGGCCGTCATGACCGAAGACCACCCGCTGGAATACGCCAGCTTCCACGGCAGCATCCCCAAGGGGGAGTACGGGGCGGGCACCGTGGAAATCTGGGACACCGGCACCTGCCGGATCGAGGAGTGGGAGGACGACAAGAAGGTCATCGCCGTGCTGGAGGGACGCCCCGACGGCGGGCTGGAGGGCGTACCGCGCCGCTTCGTGCTCATCCACGCGAAGAACATGGGTGGGGAGCGCAACTGGCTGCTGCAGCTGACCAAGGACCAGCCCTCCGAACACGAGCGGTCCGAACCGGAACCGAGCGAGGAACCAGGCGCACCGGCTTCCCCCACCAAGGCCCGGGCCACCCGCAAATCTAACGGCAACGGGCCGAGGCCCGCGCAGCTGCGCGAACTGCGTCCGATGCTGGCCACCGCCGGAAGTCTGGGGGACATCGACCCGGAGGAATGCTGGTCCTTTGAAATGAAATGGGACGGCTACCGCGCCCTGGTGGGCACCACCGGGGGAAAGCTGAGCATCACCAGCCGCAACGGCAAGGACCTGACCGAGCTGTTCCCCGAACTGGCTGAAATCACCGGGCTGGCCCCGCAGGGCAGCATCCTGGACGGGGAAATCGTGGCGTTGGATTCCACGGGGCGCCCCGACTTCGGGTTGCTGCAGCAGCGGCTGTCCAGCACCGCCAAGTCCTCGCGGTCCACCGCCAAGGCCCGCTCCGGTGCCGGGAAACCGGATGTGCACCTGATGCTCTTTGACGCGTTGGCGTTGCCCGGTGAGGGTGGAGCGATGCAGGACCTGACCGATGAGATCTACCAGGTGCGCCGCGAACGGCTGCAGCAGGCGGTGCGCGAAGGCCGTTTCATCCACATTCCACCGGCCCATCATGGGGCGGCGCCGGACGCGGTGGCCACCAGCGAAGAGCTGGGGCTGGAAGGCATCGTCGCCAAGGAATGCGACAGCAGCTATGAACCGGGCCGGCGCAGCCGCGAATGGATCAAGATCAAGCACCAGGCCCACCAGGAGGTGGTGGTGATCGGCTGGCGGCAGGGCCAGGGGGCGCGCAGCTCCAGCTTTGGCTCCCTGCTGCTGGCCATCCCCGACCAGCAGGGCACCTTGCACTACGCCGGGCGGGTGGGCACCGGGTTCCGCGAGGAACAGCTGACCCAGATCCGCGCCCGGCTTCAGAAGCTCACCCGCAAGACCCCGCCGGCCAAGGACGTGCCGGCCGCCGATCAGCGCGACGCCCACTGGGTCAGCCCGAAGCTGGTCGGCGAGGTGCAATACAGCGAGACCACCCGGGACGGGCGCCTGCGCCATCCGGTGTGGCGCGGCTGGCGCCCGGACAAGGACCCGGAGCAGGTCCGCCGCGAATAACCGCCCACTTATCGCTGGCTGGGATCTTGCTGGACGTCCTTGGGACTGAGCCCGGCCAGATGACAGGGTGGTGGCAACCGGTGCGAAACGAACCGGACTCGATCACGGAAAGGAGAAGGACCATGCAAACTTGTGCCAATTGCGGAAACACGGCCCAGGACATGTTCAGTATCACCCGCGACGAGATGACCCGGCACTTTGACAGTTTTGAATGCGCGATCCACATGATGGCCCCGCGCTGCGCGCACTGTCAGTGTGCCATTCTCGGCCACCCGGTGCGCAAGGAGGGCGGAGCGTTCTGCTGCTCCCACTGCGCCGAGGGAAGCGAATCGTCGCAGGTGCCCACGCAGTAATCGCGAAGCACGGCGGCTGGCCGAAGCACCGAGGGCTTCTTCGCACCCAGCCACTATCCGCAACCACCAATTTCCAATTCACCAACCATCAGCAACAGCCCGCCACCGGCGGGAAGTAAGGGGATAGAAATGAAAATCCTGATCCGTCTGCTGAGTCTGGGAGTGTCGATGCTGGCCGGACTGGTCGGCACCAAGCTCATCAGCGCCGTCTGGCGCAAGGGCACCGGCGAAGAGCCGCCGAGCCCGGCCAACCCAAAGGAACAGCAGCAGGCCACCGTGCCCAAGCTGCTGGTCTTCGCCGCGATTTCCGGGGCGAGCGCCGCGGTCATCCAGGCCATCACCAAGCGCTGGACCGGCCAGCTGGAAGCCAAGGTCGGCTAGCCAGCCCGCGGGCCAGGGCCAACAGGAGACAGCATGACACAGCTCAGTGGGGACTTCCGGCATCCGGCCTTGCTGCTCATCGACCTGCAGAACGCGTTCTTTGAGACCGAGGAGCTGGCCGCCAAGCGCGATCAGGTGGTGGCCAACTGCAACCGCCTGATCGCCGCCGCCCGCGAGGCCGGGGTACCGGTGATCAACGCCCGCACCGTGCACAAGCGAGACGGCTCCACCTGGACCCTGAAGATGCTGGAGGACGAACAGGGCTACCTGTTCGAGGGCACCGAGCAGGCCGAGAACCTGAGTGAACTGGACCTGGACGGGGCCATCAGCATCATCAAGCGGCGCGACAGCGTCTTTTGGAACACCGAACTGCTCACCCAGCTGCTGCAGCACCGGGTCACCTCGCTGATCATGGCCGGGGTGTCCTCGCACACCTGCGTGGCGGCCACCGCCTCGGACGCGTTCGCCGCGAACCTGGCCGTGGTCGTGGCCACCGACGCGGTGGCCTCCGAGGACCCGGATTTTGAGGATGTCACCCTGAAGCTGCTGCGCGAGCAGCACCGCCAGCGCCTGGCCGAAACCTCCTCCATTGTGCGCCTGCTCCAGGTCTCGCACTCCCACCACAACGAATCGACCGACCCCAACCCGTTGGAGAATGCACCCACGAACACCGGGCGCGAACGAAAGGACTGAGGACATGACCCTGAACAACTCCGAATTTGACGACGTGCGCCGCGACGAGGACATCGACGAGCCGATCGACGGACGCGACAGCCAGCCGGTCAGCGAAGGCTCCTCCGACGCCCCGCAGACCCTGGAATCCGAGGATCCGCTGCGCGGCCAGGACGCCATCCTGGACGAGGACGACGAACACGCCTTCGGCACCGGGCCGCTGGAGGGCGACGACGAGGAGCGGATCGTGGGCGACCCGCAGCTCGAACAGGACATCGACCCAGGGGTGGACGAAGCCCGGCCCGCCAACCAGGGCGACCACCGCGACGACCCGGACCTGGACTGACCCCAGGGCCTTCCCACCCGCCCCGGCTGCCGGTTGGCAGCCGGGGCGCGGCGCGAGAGCACACACAGGAGGCAGCAATGACTGAGCGACTAGTGGCCGATACCCTCGTGGACCGGCTTGCCGAGTGGGGCGTCACCCGCATCTACGGCTACAGCGGGGACGGGATCAACACGTTCCTCGGCGCGCTGCGGCGCAAATCCATGCCGTTCATCCAGGCCCGGCATGAGGAAGCCGCCGGGTTCATGGCGGTGGCCCACAGCAAGTACGCGCTCGGCCAGCTTGGCCAGCAGGCCGATACCGGCACCGGGGTGGACATCGGGGTGATGACCTCCACCCAGGGCCCCGGGGCGGTGCACCTGCTCAACGCCCTGTACGACGCAAAACTGGACAGCATTCCGGTGGTGGCCATCGTCGGGCAGCAGAACCGGCCCTCCCTGGGCAGCGAATACCAGCAGGAAATCGACCTGGAGGGCATGTTCCAGGATGTGGCCGCCTACCGGGAGGAAGTGACCACCGCCGAACAGGTGATCCCGGTGCTTGACCGGGCGCTGCGCACCGCGCTGGCCACCTCCGCGCCCGCCGTGGTGATCGTGCCGCACGACGTGCAGCAGCAGGCCGAAAAGATCCCCGGCGGCTCCCACGGCCAGATTCCCACCGCCGCCAGCTGGCAGCGCTCCAACGCGATGCCCGGCGAAGCCGAACTGCAGCAGGCCGCGGCCCTGCTCGATGACAGCGAACGCATCACCCTGCTGGTCGGCCAGGGCGTCCGGCAGGCCGGGGAACAGGTGCGCCAACTGGCCCACGAGCTGGACGCGGCGGTGGTCACCAGCCTGCTGGGCAAACCTTACGTGGATGAAACCCTGCCCACCAGCGCCGGGGTCATGGGGCACCTGGGCACCTCGGCCAGCGCCGCGGTGATGGAGGAATGCGACGCCCTGCTGATCATTGGCTCCAATGACCCATGGACCGAGTTCTACCCCAAGCCCGGCAGCGCCCGGGGCGTGCAGATCGACATCTCCGCCCAGCGCCCGGGCAACCGCTACCCGGTGGAGGTCGCCCTGATCGGCGACGCGGCGCTGAGCCTGGAACGGCTCCAACAGCTGATCACCCGCCGCGCCGGGCAGCGCGGCGCCTGGCGGGAACGGGTCGAGGAACACGTGCGCAACTGGCATGAGGTGCGCCGCCAGCGGGCCGCGGTGCCCGCCCGGCCGATCAACCCCGAACTGGTGGTGCGCGAACTGGGCGAACACCTGCCGCACGACGCCCAGCTGGCCCTGGACGTGGGAAGCTGCGTGTACTGGTACGCCCGGCAGCTGATCCTGCCGCCGAATGTGCCCGCCCACCTGTGCAGCACCCTGGCCAGCATGGGCGGGGGAGTGCCCTACGGGATCGCGGCCAAGCTGCTGCACCCGGACCGTCCGGTGGTGGTGCTGGCCGGCGACGGCGGCATGCAGATGAGCGGCAACGCGGAACTGATCACCCTGGCCGCCCAGTGGAAGAACTGGTCGAATCCCGGGTTCGTGGTCTGCGTGCTGAACAACTCCGATCTGGCCGAGGTCACCTGGGAGCAGCGTGAAACGGAAGGGGACCCGCGCTACGAGCAGAGCCAGCAGCTGCCCGGCTTCCCATTCGCCGAATACGCCCGGCTGCTGGGCCTGGGCGGCATCAAGGTCACCGACCCGCAACAGCTCGGCGCCGCCTGGCACCAGGCGCTGAACGAGGAGCGCCCGGTGGTCCTGGAGGTGCACACCGACCCGGACACCCCGCTGCTGCCCCCGGTGCCGCACCTCGTGCAGAAGCTGCCGGACCTGCGCAACGGCCTGGAACAGGAAGGCGATTCCGGCGCCCACGGCCTGGAGCTGCTGGAACGCTACGTGAAAATCGAAACCGACCTGTTCGGTTCGCAGGAGGGATAGCCCATGGAGGTCACCACCGTCGCCGACGGCATCTACCTGGTGTCCGCGGCCAACGTGAACTGCTATGTGGTGGAGGACGAGCAGGGCTGCACCCTCATCGATGCCGGCCTGCCCGCGATGCGCCACGCCCTGGCCGGGCTGCTGGCCGGACTGGAACGCCACGGCAAGCCGCTGCGGGCCATCGTGCTCACCCACGGACACTTCGACCACGTGGGCACCGCCCGCTGGGCCCAGCAGCGCTACCGGGTGCCGGTCTACGTGCACGCCCTGGACCGGCGGCTGGCCGCCCACCCCTACCGCTACCGGTCCCAGGGCAGCCGCCTGCTCTACCCGCTGGCCCACCCGCAGGCCCTGCCCGGGCTCGGGCAGATGATGCTGCATGGCGCCCTGTGGGTGCGCGGGGTGCAGGAAACCGACACCTGGCAGGAGCAGCAGCCGCTGCCGGTGCCCGGCAACCCGGTCCCGATCCACACCCCGGGGCACACCGACGGGCACTGCGCCCTGCACCTGCCCGAGCGTGACGTGGTGTTTTCCGGCGATGCGGTGGTGACCCTGGACCCGTACAACACCCGCACCGGTCCACGGATCGTGGCCAGTGCCGCCACCGCGGACCTTGACCAGGCGCTGCGCTCCCTGGAGCCCATCGCCCAGACCGAGGCCCGCACGCTGCTCAGCGGCCACGGCCAGCCCTGGCTTTCCGGGGCCCGAAGTGCAGTGGAGGAGGCCCGGAAGGCGAAAGCCGACTAGGTCACCGGCCCACCAGGGCCTTCCGAGCGTATTCGATCGAAGCCGCGTCCCCGCCCCGTCCAACTTCGGACGGGGCGGGGACGCGGCCGTGTCAGACCGAATCGGCGGAGTCCGCGGAGGCCTCCTGGGTGAAGAAGGAAACCTTCCCGCTGGCCTCCATGATCGCCAGGCGGATCTCACTGTATTTTTCGATGCCCGACTGGCGGGCCAGCATGCTCAGCTCGTCAATGCCGATGCGTTCACGGTGCAGCGCCTTGCGGTCAATCTGCCCGTCCCGCACCAGCACGATGGGCCGGCCCTGGGTGATCTTTCCGAACTTGGGCCAGCGCATGTTCGCATAGCCCAGGATCGCGGCGAGCAGGACCACGGTGGTCACTGCCAGCAGGCTGCCGGTCAGGCTGCGGTCGTTCATGGTGATTCCCTGCTGGACCAGGTCACCCAGGACCACGAAGACCACCAGTTCAAAGGAGCTCAGCTCCCCCAGGGTGGCCCGCCCCGCGGCGCGGGTGACCAGCCAGATAATGAAGAAGGCGATGGCTGCACGGATGACTATTTCCATTACGGAATCCTCCAGGTCTTGAAGTCAAGCGCAGCCGTCTCGGGTTTGCCGGTGTCCACGGTGAGGGTACCGGCGGTGGCCGGCTCCCACTCCTCGGACGCTTCGCCGGTCAGTTTCAGGTGAAACTCCTTGGCGCCGGGTTCGGTGGCCAGGGTGAGCTGGATGTTCCCATCCCCATCGGCGGTCTGCGATTCGGGATCAGGGTAGATGTCCAGACCCTCGAAGAAGGAGAGGTACTCTTCGGTGAGCCCCACCGTGATCGTCTCCGGAAGGCCCTCGGAGTCATTGATGTCCAGTTCAAGCTCGATCTCATTACCGGCCCGAGCCACCGACGGGTAAGACAACTCCACGTTGCCGTTCTGCAGGTTTTGCGAGACCGTGGCCTCCCGATCAAAGGAGTGGGCCAGGGCCGCGAGGATGAACAGCGCCGTCGTTATCAGAATTAGAAGGCTGGCCAGTCTCCGCCTGCGGTTCTCATCCTCATCGATCACGTCATCCAGCGTTGAATCATTGACCTTCGCCTGGTAGATGTTCCGCATCGTCTCCTCCTGTCGATTTCTCCCCGAAAGGCTGAGCATTGAGCAGGGACAAAAACTGCATTATTCATACTCTCTATCACTGATGCTAGTTCTATTTCCCTTGTCAGAGTCTGGTTTCAGGATTCTCTCAGACAGCACCGAGTTACGGAAGAGGGGTGAGCGAAACAGTTTCGACAACGGGGCTCCCAGCCCTAAAGGACACTGGTAATCCTTGTTCTGCTCGGGGAGCAGCAACGAGAATCGTAGGCAACTGGAGTCTAGGAGACCTTCGGTTCATCAGCCTTATCGCAAGGACACATTCTCGAGACTTTGGGAAGGTGGTTATGGAACGCAGGAGCTTGAACCGGCCAGTGTTGGAAAAGTATTTGCGGGAGCACGCGCTAGCCTCACAGATGTGCCTCCGGTATCTGGGAGCTGTTTGTCATCAGTGGCGCAACACCGACCTCGGCCCGGAGCTGGCGAAGATGTATGAGCAGGTGCGTGATGACCATAATGACCTGCGCGCAATCATGGGCCGTCTGGGGTTTGAGGAGATTAGTGGTTGCCGGGTACGCATCGGCAACAAGTGTCTGTCCGACCGTTTTTCCACAATCAAGATGGGCATTCCACCGACAATGGCCGGTACTCAGATGCAGCTGGACGCGGTATGCGGTCTGCTGAGTTCGAAACTGGCCATGTGGAACACGCTGCTCTCGCTGGTGACCAGCGAGGAACGGCTGAACCCAGTCGAACTGATCAGCCTGGCCGAGCGCGGCCAGTGGCAGATTGACCGGGTGCACAGCCTCAGCAGCCAGATGCGGCCAGAGCAGTTCACCTACACGCGCCGGTGACCAGCACAGTGAGGCTGGGATACCACAGTTGGCCAATACCTTTTTCGGGTAGAACCAGAAAACTCTGTGGGGTACCGCAGCACGGTACCCCACAGAGCGGTAAAGAAATGGATTGATATGGGAAGGGGGGGTTGAGTCTTTGTCTAGGCGATTGCCAATGGTGAGGGCGCACGCCAGTAGGTGGGGATCTGGGTAGTCAGCAGCTCGGGCACACGCAGGGCCACGGCGCTGTAGCGCCAGAACCGGACCCGGAATGTCTCCCACAGTTTCGGGACGACCTTTTCATAGAGGCAGCCGATGGTTTCGTCCTTGCCCCAAACGTTCACGACTTCAAGCGCAGAGGTGCCCAAGGTGACGCGCAGCAGGCATAGCCGTTCCGGCTCCTGCTCCAGCATCGCGACGTAAACCGGGGTTTCATGTAGCGACACGAGCGCCATTACATCTTCCAGCGGTTCGTCGCTTCGGGTCATAATGATCGGGGTGCCAGGCACCCAGCCATGAGATTCCAAATGCTTTCTGCCGTACCGTGAGCCTAAGACCTCGGCAACGAGTTCGGCAGTCCGTGAACGCACCATGCGGTTCGTCATTTTCTACCTCCTTCAATTGAAAGTGTTCCGGGTGGAACCACCCGGAAAGCCCCGCGAGTCTCGGCGCTGCCCCGACTCCAACCCCGGCTTGCGGATCAGCCAAAGGTAGGAAGTAGCGACGACCAAGGGCGTAGCCCTGACCCTAGCTGTGAAGTCAATCCCAAACTAGAGGCGGTGACCGGGGCCACTTTTTACTGTGGCAAAAAGGTTCCTCCATACGGCGCCGGCCTTTGGCGAAGCGGTCGGATGGGCTTGTGAATTAATCCTCCAAGTCCCTTCTGACAAACGTCCAATATTAGGAACTGGTGTTGTTACTCCTCTTGAGTGGGAGGCGATATGTCCGGGAAGGCGACCGATGCTTCCACGCTCGAAGCTGGGAACAAGCTGAGTGCGGCGCCTTTAGTTCTCCGGAGTGACTTGCAGGTTCGGTGCGGACAGCGCTATCCACTACGATCGAACCCGGGCGCCAACGAAGCCGTACCGTTAATCAACGCGGCACAAAGAAAAAGAGGGATTGATGAAACATCCACAGCCCAGCCAGATCCTGGAGGGGCGGGCGCTGCTGTTCGCGGTGCTGGCGCTGTCTATGGGTGGCTTTGGCATCGGAGTCACCGAATTCGCCATCATGGGTCTACTTCAGGAAGGCGGAGCGGATCTGGGCGTGAACAACGCCCAGATGGGGCTGATGATTAGCGCCTACGCCATCGGCGTCGTTGTGGGAGCGCCCATACTTACGGCGCTCGCGGCGAAGATCCCCCGCAAGCGCGCGGTGCAGTACCTGATGATCTTCTTCACGCTGGCCAACTTTTCCTCGGCCCTGGCACCCGACTATGGAACGATGCTGTTCACCCGCTTCCTCTCCGGGTTGCCGCACGGCGCCTACTTCGGCCTGGCTGGCGTGTTGGCCGGTTCCCTGGTGCCCGCTTCGATGCGCGGCCGGGCCATCGCCTGGGTCATGCTGGGCCTCTCGGTCGCCAACGTCGCCGGGGTGCCGCTGGTGACCAAGTTGGGTCAGGAGGCCGGCTGGCGTTCCATGTTCCTCGTTGTGGCAATCGTTGGACTGCTGACGCTGCTGATGCTCAGCATTTTCGTCCCATGGCGCAAGGCCGAGGCCGGAGCAAGTATCCGCCGGGAACTCTCGGCGCTTAAGAGCCTGCAGGTGTGGCTTGCCATGGCCACCGGCGTGGTTGGCTTCGGAGGGTTCTTCGCCGTCTATTCCTACATCAGCCCCACGCTGACCGACGTGACCGGTATGGACATCGGCCTGGTTCCGATCGCGCTGGCGCTCTACGGGGTGGGCATGGTGGTCGGCTCCCTGATCGGCGGCCGGCTCGCGGATTGGTCCGTATTCGGTGCCATCAAGCTGACCTCGGTGATCATGGTGGTGGTCATGATCATCTTCGGGCTGGTCACCAGTTGGCTGATCCCCGCCTTCATCATGGTCTTCATCATGGGCGCCACCGGATCGCTGCTGATCCCGAGCCTGCAGACGCTGCTCATGGATTCGGCGCCCCATGCCCAGTCGCTCGCCGCATCCCTGAACCACTCGGCACTGAACGTTGCCAACGCGATGGGCGCGGCGTTGGGCGCAGCGGTGATCAGCGCTGGCTTCGGCTACCGAGCCCCGGCATTTGTCGGCGCCATTTTGGCGGCCCTTGGGTTGGTCCTGGCCGTGATCACCGAATATCGCTCGCGCAAGCTCGGGCTGAAAATCGGCCGGGAAGCACTGGCTGAGACGGAATCCTCCGCTCGGTAAATCCTGACGGGTATGGAGGCGGCGCGACGCCCACGGTCCCGTAGATGAGGAAGGGTGGTTCTCCGGTTAAGGCCGAAGAACCACCCTTCCTTGATTCAGTGCAAGCCTACTGGCTGGCGTCCGCTCCAATATTGAACATCCAGGTGACCCCGTAGCGGTCGGTCAGCTGGCCAAAGTAGTCACCCCAGGGTGCCTGCTCCAGCGGGATGTCGATATGTGAGTCCTTGCTGAGCTTGGACCACCATTCCTTGAGCGTATCGATCTCGGATGGCCCATCCTCACCGCTGCCGCTGATGGCGATTGTTCCATTGGGACCGACGTTCATGTCTGGGTGAGTGTCCGAGGCCATCAGATGCAGCCCGCGATCCACATAGAGCGAGGAGTGCATGATCTGATCCGCTACCTGTGGGTTGGATTCCCCGGCACCTTCGGCGAAGGTCATGAAACTCAGTTCACCCCCAAACACCGAATGGTAGAGTTCCATCGCCTCACGGGCGACTCCGCCGTAGCGCAGGTAGGGAGTCATTGCAACGGTCATTGGTTTCCCTCTCGTCTCATGGGAGCGAACTGTCCCGCGCTCATTCTTCCAGCTTGGGGTGGAACGCGGAAGGGTGCAGTGTGAGCAGCGTCTCGTGAGCTCGATTGGCGTTCTGGGCGGAGCTTCGGGTAGAGTTTTATCTCGGTTCGAAGGGAAGAAATTCCCCGGCAACCACACCTTCATCTGGGGGTATGGCGCAGTTGGTAGCGCGTCTGCATGGCATGCAGAAGGTCAGGGGTTCGAATCCCCTTACCTCCACCAGTAAAAAGTCCCGAGGCATCGCAAAATGCCTCGGGACTTTTTTATTTGCCTGATCTTTTCCGTCGGACTGGCGTTCGGTGGTCCGGCGGAAAAGGCTTACCCGGTTTCAGCGCGGTAGCCGATAGCGTGCTGCCGTTAGCGTTTGCCGCTACGAAATGCCTGTCGGGAGATTATGTGCTGGCAGACGCATGGAGCCTGGAACAGTACGGCCGCAGATGCTGCCGCCAACACGATGCCGAATGCCACCATGGTCGTTTTTCCGTGCATGCAGGGCGGCCCATGAATGAGTCTTCCTCGAGACAGCTTGCCCAGGTTGGGGCTATGGCGAATACAGTGAGTGTCAGCCCGGAGACGTGCGCCGAGGCCCGCAGGCTGAGCAGGGTATGGCGTCGTTTATTTTCGTTGCGCCCTGCATCTCCAGAACGTTGAGCGGATCGCGTCCGGCTCGCGGGTGCGCTCCCATGAATCCGCAGTAGTTAAGGGCAGCCGTTTACTGCTTGACTCGATCCTAAAGCGGAGTACACTCATAAATGAGTTAACTCATTATTTGGTTAAGGATCGTGAGGGCATGGCGCAGTTGTCGCGGCGGGACCGCAATGCACGAGAAAAACAAGAGCGGATCTTCCGCGCCGCTTCGGAACTTTTCGCCGAGCGCGGCTACGGGGCCGTGACCACTCAGGAAATCTCCAAACGTGCCGACGTCGCCGATGGCACCCTGTTCCGGTACGCAGCCTCCAAAAGTGAGCTGCTGCTAATGGTGTACAACGAGGAATTTCGTGCCGCCCTGGAAGCCGGTGAAGCTCATGCTCAGCAGTCAGATCGGCCCGTCGAAGCCATCATGTCGCTGCTGGAGCCAGCGTTGGCCCGTGCCCGCCAGCAAGCCGAAAACAGCGCCGTCTACCAGCGCGAGCTGCTCTTTGGGGTCGCGGCAGAGCGTTATCGCTCCGAAGGCCTGGCCCTGGTGTCCCGCATCGAGAAATCAATCGCCGCGGTTATTCAGGCAGCAGCGGATGATCGCGGATTGGTCAAAGACCCGCAGGCAATCCGTGTCGCCAGCGCCGCGATCTTCGCGGCCATGCACCTGACCATCGCCCGGTCAACGACCGGTGCACATGGCGGAGCCGACGTTTTTGCCGACCTCAACGACCAGGTGTCCCAGATCGTGGCCGGGGTTCTGGCCACCCTGTCACCTGGAACGTAATCCCGGTGCCCGTACCTCCGGGTGACAGAACCACGACAAACTTGCCGGTTCCGCAGACAAGGCAACCGGTCATCAAGAAAAGGAGTAAGGCTATGAGCAACATCAACAAGGTGACCGTGCTCGGCACGGGAGTTCTGGGATCGCAGATCGCATTCCAGAGCGCCTACAGCGGCTTCGAAGTCACTGCGTACGACATCTCCGATGCGGCGCTGATCGGTGCGAAGGAACGTTTCGCCAAGCTTGTGGAAACCTACAAGGCCGAGGCCGTGGCAGGAGCCAACGAGGGGAAGGCCGATCAGGCGCTGACCCGCTTGAGCTACTCCTCGGATCTAGCCGACGCGGTGCGCGATGCCGACCTGGTGATCGAAGCGGTGCCCGAGGCCCTGGCCATCAAGCAGCAGACCTATGAGAAGCTCGCAGCGGTGGCGCCGGAAAGCGCGATCTTTGCCACCAACTCCTCCACCCTGCTGCCAAGCGCGATGAAGGACTTTACCGGGCGACCCGAGAAGTTCCTGGCACTGCACTTCGCGAACAAGATCTGGCAGTTCAATACCGCCGAGGTCATGGGCACTGCGGACACCGATCCGGCAGTGTTCGAACAGATCGTGCAGTTTGCCAGCGAAATCGGGATGGTGCCCATCCCGGTGTACAAGGAGAAGTCCGGCTACGTGCTGAACTCACTGCTGGTTCCGTTCCTCAACGCCGCGGCGGAGCTGGCCGCCGGCGGCTACGCCGAACCGCAGGACGTGGACAAGGTCTGGCGGACCGCCACCGGCGCCCCCATGGGGCCGTTCCAGATCTACGACGTCATTGGGCTGACCACCCCGTACAACATCCTCGCCCACGGCGATGAGAAGGACCAGAAGCTGGCGGCCTGGCTGAAGGAAAACTACATCGACCAGGGCAAGCTCGGCATCGCCAGCGGCTCCGGGTTCTACACCTACTAGCAACACCAGGGCGCGCACCCAACACGTCACGCCACACACAACGCTCAACACGAAAGGCAGAGCAATGGAATACAACAGTGGCAACTACTACGCTTTCGCCCGGCCCCGCAAGCCCGAAGGCGTGGAGGACAAGACGGCATGGTTCGTCGGGGCGGGCCTGGCCTCCCTGGCCGGCGCGGCCTTCCTGGTTCGCGACGGGCAGATGCCCGGGGAAAACATCACCATCCTGGAGGAGCTCGATCTGCCCGGCGGCGCCCTGGATGGAATCAAGGAACCGGAGAAGGGGTTCGTCATCCGCGGCGGACGCGAAATGGAGGACCACTTCGAAACCCTGTGGGATCTATTCCGTTCGATCCCGTCGCTGGAGATCGAGAACGCCAGCGTGCTTGATGAGTTCTACTGGCTGAACAAGGACGACCCAAACTACTCGCTGCAGCGTGCCACCATTAACCGGGGCCAGGACGCGCACACCGACAACAAGTTCGCCATGTCCGAGAAGGCGCAGAAGGAACTGATCAAGGTCTTCCTCGCCACCCGGGAGGACATGGAGAACAAGCGCATCAACGAGGTCTTCTCCCAAGAATTCTTCAAGAGCAACTTCTGGCTCTACTGGCGCACCATGTTCGCCTTTGAGGAATGGCATTCGGCGCTGGAGATGAAGCTCTACCTGCATCGCTTCATCCACCACATTGGCGGGCTGCCGGACTTCTCGGCACTGAAATTTACCAAGTACAACCAGTATGAATCACTGGTCATGCCACTGGTCACCTGGCTGCAGGAGCGGGGAGTGGTCTTCCGCTACTCCACCGAGGTCACTGACGTGGACTTCGACGTTGACCCGAACACCGGACGCAAGCAGGCCACCCGCATCCACTGGAAGTCGGGATGCGAAGGCACGCCTGGGGGAGTGGGCCTGGGTGAGAACGACCTGCTGTTCATGACGATCGGCTCGCTGACCGAGAACTCCTTCGAGGGCGATCAGCACACCCCGGCCCAGGTGGACAAGGGACCGGCTCCGGCCTGGGACCTGTGGCGGCGCATTGCCGCAAAGGATCCATCCTTCGGGCGCCCTGAGGTCTTCGGCAACCACATCGAGGAAACCAAGTGGGAGTCGGCGACCGTCACCACCTTGGATGAGCGCATCCCGAAATACATCGAGAAGGTCACCAAACGAGACCCCTTCAGCGGCAAGGTCGTGACCGGCGGCATCGTCACCGCCAAGGACTCCAGCTGGTTGACCTCCTGGACGGTCAACCGCCAGCCGCACTTCAAGTCGCAGAAGCCCAACGAGATCGTGGTGTGGGTCTACGCGCTGTACTCCGACAAACCCGGGGATTTCACCGGCAAGACGATCCAGGAGTCCACGGGCGAGGAAATCGCCCAGGAGTGGCTCTACCACTTGGGGGTGCCGCAGAATGAGATCAAGGAGCTGGCGGCCACCGGGGCAAAAACCGTGCCGGTGATGATGCCGTACGTGACGTCGTTCTTCATGCCGCGTCAGGCCGGAGATCGGCCCGACGTCGTCCCCCAGGGCTCGGTGAACTTCGCCTTCATCGGCCAGTTCGCCGAATCCGGGGAACGCGATACCATCTTCACCACCGAATACTCGGTGCGTACCGCCATGGAGTCGGTCTACACGCTGCTGGATGTCGAGCGGGCCGTGCCCGAGGTTTACAACTCCACCTACGACGTGCGCAAGTTGCTGTCGGCCACCAGCAAGCTGCGTGACGGCGAGGAGCTGAACGTTCCCGGTGGGGCGCTGTTCCGCAGGCTGCTGATGAAGCGGCTGGACGACACGGAAATCGGGGAGCTGCTCAGCGAGTACAAGTTGCTCAGCGAGTAAGCCCGTTCGCCGCTGCCCGCGCTGTGCTTGGTGCACCGCGCGGGCAGCTGGGCTTAAAGCCGCGGAGAAGCGTTGCTGACCGCGGCTTGCCGGCTTCGCGGCGGCGCCACCTTGGTGGGCCGCCCCGAAGCATGCCCAGCGGATCAGAACGAGGTGATGATCGAGCGGATGACTTCGCCGCGCTTCAGTGCCTCGTAGCCTTCCTCGATCTGGTCGATGGAGATCTCCTGGGAGATCAGGTCATCGAGGTTCAGCCGCCCCTGGACGTACATGTCCGCGTACATCGGGATGTCGCGCTTGAGGTTCGTTGAACCCATCTTCACCATCCGCACCCCGCCCTGGCTGAACAGGGCGCCGGCATCGGCGGGCATCTCCACTTCGGTTCCCGGGCGGGCGATGCCGATCAGGTAGGCGGTGCCGAGCATCCCGCGCATGGCGACCGCCTGCTTCTGGGTGGCCGGCAGCCCGATGATCTCGAAGACGTGGTCCACCCCACCGTTGGTGATCCGCCTGACTTCCTCGACCGGGTCAACCTGGGTGGAGTTGATCAGGTGGGTGGCACCGAACTTCTTGGCCACGGCCAGCTTGTCATCGCTGATGTCGATGGCGATGATCGTGGTCGCCCCGGCCAGCAGGGCCCCGGAGATCGCGTTGAGTCCGACGCCGCCGGTGCCGATGACCGCCACCGAGTCCCCGACGCGCACCTGCGCCGAGTTGATGGCCGCGCCGGCTCCGGTGGAGACGCCGCAGCCCAGCACCGCCGCCTGTGGGAAGGGGATCTCCTTGTTCACCACGGCCAGCTGGTTCTCGTGCACCAGGGCCTTTTCGGCAAACCCGCCCAGACCCAGGGCCTGGGTGACATCGGTGCCGTCTTCCAGGGTGATGCGGGAAGGCTCATCGGCCTTGCGCAGGGTCGCACCCGGGTTGGAGCAGGCGTAGGTCCGTCCGGACAGGCAGTCAACACACGCCCCGCAGAACTGAATCAGGCTGGCGACCACGTGGTCGCCAACGTTCATGGTCGTCACCTCGGGACCGACGGCCTCCACGACACCAGAGATCTCATGTCCCAGCACCGCCGGGAACCCCAGGGTGGTGGCCGCGCCCTGCTCCAGGTGCAGGTCGGAGGCGCACAGCCCCGATGCCTTCACGGTGACAAGCACTTCGCGGCCGATCGGGTCCGAGAGCTGCACCTGTGTGGTCTTGAAGCCTTTGCCGACACCGGTGGTAACCGAAGCCTTCATGGTCTTACCTTTCGTTGCATCTTGGCGTGCGCAGGAAGACGCACGTCGTTCCGGCCCGCCGCTAGTGCGCGGTGGGCAAGTCTGGTTCCGACATCCAGGCCGGAAGCATCGCCACCAGGTGGTCGACGATGGTCTTCCGGTCGACGTCAATGTGGCCGGTGACCCACGCGGCGAGCAGTCCCACGAGCGTGTTGGCGACCGCTATTGAGGCCAGGCGGGCATCAATGCCCGCGGGAATCCGGGGCAGTTCGGTGCACATGATCGATTCGATCGTCTTGGCGAAGGCGCGCACGATGGCCACGTACGCCGTTGCCGAGTGGCTGCCCTCCAACAGCGGACGCAGCAGATCGCGCTGCTGCCAGAACGCGTCGGCCAGTCGTTCCTGCCCAGCGCGGACCGAGGCGGCAGTGCGCTGTCCCAATTCGCGGCGCTCAGAAAGGTGGATCTCGCGCAGCTCGTCAAAAATCTCGCGCAGCACGACCAGCGCCACCTCATCGACTCCGCTGAAGTGGGTGTAGAACGCGGCCCGGCTGACGCCGGCTTCAGTCACCACATCACGAACCGTCGACTCCGAGTGCCCCTGGCGCAACAGGGTGCTCAACCCGGTCACAATGGCCGTGCGGGTTCGTTCCTTGCGTGGATCCGGCGCGCGGCCTGCGGGGCTCTGGGGGAGCTGCTCGTTGGGGGTCATGCCATCAGTGTAAGCACTTTTTAGACAGGTGTCTATAAACTTTCTTGACGCGTCACCTAAATTGGTGAAGCACGTTGTTGGTAGACTGACAACCCCCCGTTTGACCTGTAAGTTTCCGTGTGCATGAACCGGGTTGCGCCGCCAGCGAAAGCCGTGCTCTGCCGTCCAGATCAACGCCTGGAGAGGTGTTCCCGGCCCTCTGAACCCCCTAGACAGCGGGCCGGTGATGCAGAAGCATGGACAGGAGTGCACGGTGGAATGAGGAGGCTGGAATGCAGCGCGAGGAAGCACCGGGCCCTGGTGGGCCCACTGCGGCGGCGAACCGGGCAAGGATCAGCATTCAGGGCGTCAGGGTAGGGCACTGGAGCGATGCCCGGGCGATGACAGGATGCACGCTCATCGAGCTGCCCGAGGGCAGCGTGGGCTCTTATGAGGTGCGCGGTGGTGCCCCGGCCACGCGGGAACTAGATGTGCTGCACCCGCAAAAGACCGTGGCCCGCGTGGATGGAGTGCTGCTCACCGGCGGTTCGGCGTTCGGCCTGGCAGCCGCCGACGGGGTGATGCGCTGGATGGAGGAGCAGGGGCGCGGGGTGCCCACCCCGGCCGGCAGTGTGCCGATCGTTCCGGCCCTGGGGCTCTTTGACCTCGCGCTGGGTGAGAGCAGCATCCGCCCGGACGCCCAGGCCGGCTACCGGGCGGCCAGCAGCGCTGCCGCCGAATTTGAGGTGGGACCGGTTGGGGCGGGTACCGGGGCGCGCTCGAGTCAATGGCGCGGTCCAGGGCAGGCACACCGCGCCGGCCTGGGCTTTGCCGAACACCGGCTGGGGCAGCTGCGAGTCGCGGCGATCTGCGCCGTCAATGCCTTCGGCGACATCCGGCAGGAGTCCGACCCGCCCTCCTTCGCCGCGGCCGAAGCCTTCGCCGCCCTGGCCTCCGGACCGCTGCCGCGCACCCACACGACCATCGGGGTGGTCATCACCAACGCGCAACTGGACAAGGTCGGCTGCAAGGTGGTGGCCGAGGGCGGGCACGACGGGTTGGCGCGGGCGGTCTTCCCGCCGCACACCCGGATGGACGGAGATGCCCTGATCGCCGTGGCCACCGGGCAGGTGTCCGCCCCAGTGGACACCGTGCGGATGCTGGCGAACGCCGCCGTCGCCGACGCGATCCGCTCGCGCGGCTAAACCCGCCCACCGCGGCTTCGGCAGGCGGGACACCGGTCCCGGGGTTACTGCACGTCCGAGTCCGGGGGAGCGATCCGCATGGTGCGCTGCGGGCTGACCGACTCCACCTTCTCCACCTGGCGCAGCGCGTCAACGTGCTCCGCCGTGGTGGTGCCGGTGACCTGGCCCAGGGTCTTGAGCACGTTGTCCACCATCAGCCCCGCGGCGCGCAGCTTCTCGGCGACGTCATCAATCTGGGCCAGGTCCTCGGAGCGGATCGTGACAATCACCGTCTCGGTCACCTGGGATTCCTGCTTCTTTTCGTCCATCGCACCCTACTTCGTGTTGACCGCACCGGGTTGTTCGGGCCGGCACCGCGGCTCCGATGCCCCTGGCGGTGCGGCGTCTGGATGTGCCTTGGCTCCTAGGCCTGGGCCGGGGGCGGGGCCTGGGTCATCCCGGCCCCCACGTCCACGGAGAACTGCTCCAGGCGTTCGCCTTCCTGCACCAGCTCCGCCCACAGTTCCCGGGCCCGGAAGCCGGTGGCCTCGCACAGCAGGGCTGCGACCCCGGCAACGTGCGGGGTGGCCATCGAGGTGCCGCTGATGGTGTTGTAGCGTTGCTCGCCGGGCCACGAGGAGTAGATGCGCACCCCGGGTCCGGAGATGTCCACTTGCCCGCCGCGGCCGGGCAGCGTGCGGGCGGAGAAGTCGGCCACCTTCAGCCCCTCGTCCAGGGCCGCCACCGCCATGACGAACGGGCTGTTCGCCGGGGCGCCGACGAACCCGTAGTTCCCCTGGGGGCGGCGGGCGTTGTTGCCGGCCGCGGCCACGATCAGCGACCCCAGCTCCAGGGCCCGGCGTCCGGCGGCCACATAGGGCGGGTGCACCTCCCGCACGTCCGCGCCCAGCGACATGGAGATCACCTGGCACTCGTTCTCCAATGCCCAGTCGATCCCGCCCAGGATCTGGGCGTCGGTGCCCGAACCCGCGTTGCCCAGCACCTTGCCGGCGAAGATGCTCGCCCCGGAAGCCACCCCGTAGCCGCGCTGGCCGGGCACGCCGCGCGGGCCGCAGGCGGTGCCGACGCAGTGGGTGCCGTGACCGTGCCCGTCTAGGGCGTCCTCACCCTCCACGAAGGACTTGGTGGTGACCTGCCGGCCGGCGAAGTCCGGGTGGTTCTCGTCGAACCCGGTGTCCAGCACGGCCACCTTCACCCCGGCCCCGGTGTACCCCGATTCCACGGCCTTCACCGCCTGCAGTCCCCAGGTCAGCTCGTCGGTGTCCACGTATGCCGGCCGCTCGGCTGCGGCCACGTCCCCGGTGTTGACCTGGATGCGGTAGATCCGTTCGGGCACCACCTTCATCGGCAGGCGCCGGGAGGCGCAGCGTTCGCGCAGCTGTTCGACCTGCCCGGACTCGCTGTCCACCACGGCCATGCCCAGCCGGGGAAAGTAGTGCTTGAGCGAGTAGCCCTCGTCGGAAAGCACCTCGGGCACCTGCTCCTGCAGCGCCCCCAGGCTGGTCATCGGGGTGCCCACCGGCTCGGCGCCGTCGAAGATGACGACGTAGCGTCCGGGGATCGCCTCGGAGGTGACGCTCACGGACAGCGGCTCATCGGGATCGAACATGACCAGCTCCTTTTCACGGCGCGCCGCCGGGATGAACCCCTGGCAGCCACGGGTATCGGCCTACTCAGGCGAGTACCCAGCACTCTACTCGTCCCGCCCGCCGCTGGGTAGGTCTGCGCGCCCCCGGCAGCTGGTGCCTCCGATGGCCTAGCGCCGCAGGGCATGCAGCGCCTCAAAGCCCAGGATCAGCAGCGCCAGGGCCAGCAGGCCGTAGACGGCCAGATCCGTGGGCGCCAACCGCTCGCCCAACAGCAGCGCGACGGCCACCAGGATCAGCGGCTCCAGGTAGGAGAGCAGGCCAAACAGCGGCAGCGGCAGCAGCCGGGACGCCGCCAGGTAGGCCACCATCGCCACCGCCCCGCATACGGCGATCACCGCGACGCCCGCCTGCTGTCCGGGCTGATGCGACGGACCGGGCAGGACGGCCAGCAGCACCAGGGCCGGCGGGGTCAGCACCGCGGCCTCCACCGCAAAACCGGCCCGGTGATCCAGCCCGGTGTGGTGCCGCAGCATGAAGTACACCGGATAGACCAGGGCGATGAACCAGGTCACCCAGGAGAACGTCGGAGCCACCGCGATCTTCAGCGCCAGCGCCAGCGCGGCCACCGCGACGCTGAGCCACTGCACCACGGACACCGGGGACTTGAACACCAAGCGCCCGCCGAGCACCAGGGTGATGGGCAGCAGCAGGAAACCCAGCGAGGCGTCCAGCGCCTTGCCGTGGGCCGGGGCCCAGACGAACAGCCACAGCTGCACGCCCACCATCAGGCTCAGCGGCAGCAGCAGCCACAGGTGGGCGCGGCGGGCGGTGAGCAGCGCGAAGTATTCCCCCAGGGCGCGCCGACCCGAGGACAGCAGCAAAGCCGGAAGATAGCAGCCCAGGATCGCCAGCACCCGCCAGGCAAAGACATATTCGGCCGAGGCCTGCACCCTGCCCGAAACCAGGAAGATGACGCCAAAGAGCAGGGAGGCTCCCACCGAGGCGAACACGCCGCGGCCCGTTGTGCCCGAGCCAGAACGCACAGAACCTCCCTGGGTGTGGTGAGCCGGTGGCCGGCCGCGCTCCGGCGGCGGGCGCGAACCTCAATTCCCCAGCATTGCCCAGCGGTTGCGGGAGCACAACTTCATGTCCGTGCCCATGGGCACCGCCCCCTGCGCCACCACACGAGAGCCAATAAATCGTACTTATTGTTCTAGTTGATCCTATATATCTGCTATAACTGAGAGCGGACGCGCCCTCCGGCAGCCACCGGGGCCGGCCGTCACTGAGTGCGACGTCGAGGTCGACCGGGGTTCCCGTGGTTGTCGGCGTCGTGAGCAACAACCCCCACGCCTGCTGCGGCAGGCACAGAGAAGGAATCCGCATGAGCCAGCTCTTTGACCTCACCGGACGCCTGGCACTGGTGACCGGCTCCTCCCGCGGCATCGGCCGCGAACTGGCCGCGGCGCTCGCCGAGGCCGGTGCAACGGTGATCCTGCACGGACGCGACCCCCAGCGGCTGGCGCAGACCGTCGCGCAGTTCACCGACCGCTTCGGCGCCGCACGCATTCACCACACCTGCTTCGACGTCACCGACGCCACCGCGGTGGCCGAAGCCATCACCCGCATCGAAACCGAGATCGGCCCGCTGCGCATCCTGGTCAACAACGCCGGCATCCAGCACCGGGTCCCGCTGCTGGAACTGGCGGCCGAGGATTGGCAACGGGTCATTGACACGAACCTGACCAGCGCGTTCCTGGTTGGCAGGGAGGCCGCGCGCGGCATGGTGAAGCGCGGTGCGGGCAAGATCATCAACATCTGCTCGGTGCAGACCGACCTGGCCCGGCCCACCATCTCCGCCTACACCGCCGCCAAGGGCGGGCTGCGCAACCTCACCCGCGCGATGACCGCCGAATGGGCCGGCCACGGAATCCAGGTCAACGGCATCGCCCCGGGCTACATCCACACCGAAATGACCCAAAACCTCGTCGACGACGAGCAGTTCAACTCCTGGATCCTGGGCCGCACCCCGGCCAACCGCTGGGGCACCGTCGCGGATCTGGCCGGACCGGCCATCTGGCTGGCCTCCGACGGCTCCAACTACGTCAACGGGCAGACCATCTTCATCGACGGAGGCATGAGCGTTGTCGTCTAACCCCACTGCCACGCAAACCACCGCGGTCATCGCCCATGCGGCCGGGGACCTGCGCGTCGCCGAGATCCAGCTGCCGGCTCCCCGGCCCGACGAGGCCCGCGTGGCCATCGCCTACGGCGGGATCTGCGGATCCGACCTGCACTACTGGCAGCACGGGGCTGCCGGCGAATCGATCCTGAAAGCCCCGATGGTGCTCGGGCACGAGATCGTGGGCACCGTGCTGGAAGCCGCCGCCGACGGCAGCGGCCCGACCGCCGGAACGCGCGTCGCCGTGCACCCGGCCACCCCGGGCGAGACCGGCGAACCGTACCCGAGCCACCGACCCAACCTGTCCCCGGGCTGCACCTACCTGGGCTCGGCGGCACGCTTCCCGCACACCGAGGGCGCCTTCGCCATCCGGGTGAACCTCCCGGCCCGGATGCTGCGGGCCCTGCCCGAGGGGTTGACGCTGCGCGCCGCCGCGCTGGCCGAACCGGCCGCCGTGGCCTGGCATGCGGTATCCCGGGCCGGTGAGGTGGCCGGCCGCCGAGTGCTGGTCATCGGCGCCGGACCCATCGGTGCGCTGAGCGTCGCGGTGCTCAAGCGGGCCGGGGCCCGGGAGATCATTGCGGTGGACATGCACGACAAGCCGCTGCAGATCGCCACCGAACTGGGCGCGCACCGCACGCTGCGCGCCGATCAGGCCGAAGAGATCGCCCAGATCCACGCGGACGTGGTCATCGAGGCCACCGGCAACCACCGCGGGCTGGCCTCGGCCGTGCGCGGTGCGGTGCGCGGCGGGCGGGTCGTCATGGTGGGGCTGCTGCCCTCCGGGGAACAGCCTGCCCTGATCTCACTGGCGATCACCCGTGAGCTGGAGCTGGTCGGCTCCTTCCGCTTCAACGACGAGATCGACCAGGTGCTCACCGCCCTGGCCGACGGCTCGCTGAACATCGACGCCGCCGTCACCCACGAATACCCGCTGGCCGATGCGCTGCAGGCGTTCGAGACTGCGCGCAACTCAGCCGCATCGGGCAAGGTGCTGCTGCGTTTCGAGGCCTAAGCGGCCCGCGCCGGATCCGAGTGATTCAGCGCCTGACCATCCCGGCCGTGCACGCGTCCAGCCCCCAATGCCACGCGTGCACGGCCGACCCTCAGCCTGCGCACGCCTGGCTTGCCGCGGATGATAGCTTGAGCCCATGCCCACACCGTCCCCCGCCCGAGCCAGACCCGCCCGCCAAGCTCACGGGGGTGGAACGCGCGTCCGGCCGGTGGCCGGGCAACCGGAACGGCGCCCGGGGGTGGGCCGTTGCTGAACTTCACGGTGGCGTTGGCCCCGATCGTGCTGGTCATTGCCCTGCTGGTGCTGCGCGTCTCGCCGACCCGCGCTGCGCTGGCGGCCCTGGCCACCGCCGTCATCGGCACCTGGCTTGCCTTTCCGCTCTCCTCCCCGGCCGCGGCCGAGGTCGGCACGGCCATGGGGCCAACCACCCTGACGGTGATCTTCATTCTGCTCGGTGGGGTGGGACTGACCGAGGTTTCCGCCCGCAGCGGCGGACAGGCGGTAATTTCCCGATGGCTGCGGGCCACCGAAACCTCCGGGGATCGGCTGACCACCCTGCTGCTCATCGCCCTGGGGGTCACCCCCTTCATGGAATCGGTGACCGGCTTTGGGTTGGGCGTGGTGATCACCGCCCCGCTGCTGGTCGGCTTCGGGCTGAGCCCGGCGCGCGCGGTGGTTACCGGAATGCTGGGATTGGTGTTGGTGCCCTGGGGATCGCTGGGGCCCGGTACCCTGGTGGCCGCCGAACTGGGTCAGGTTGACTTCACCGGCCTGGGCGTGTGGAGCGCGGTGCTCAGCCTGCCGGTGCTGGTCATCAACGCGGCCCTGATCATCGGGCTCAACCAGCGCCGCATCGGCTGGGGGCAGGCGGGCTTCGTCGTGTTGCTGCTGCTGGGTGAATGGCTGGTGCTGATCGCGGCGAACTACTTCTTTGGCCCACCGCTGGCCGGGGTGCTGGCCAGCGGCTGGGTCATCGCGGTGACGCTGTGGCGGCTGCGCCGTGGTGGGCCGCTGCCCTCGATCTGGCGGCTGGGCCGGGCGCTGCTGCCCTACGCCATCCTGGTGGGCGGGCTGGTGTTCTCAAACCTGGCGGTGGCCCTGGCCGGTGGGAGCGGGAAGATCGCGACCAACCCGGCGCTCTGGCTGAACCTCACGGTCCTGATCACCGTGCTGCTGCTGCGCTGGCCGCGCAGGATGCTGCACGAGGTGTGGCCGGTCATCTGGGGGCGCTGGCAGAGCGTCGCCCTGGTGACCTTGCTGTACATGCTGCTCGGATCGCTGATGTCCGCCAACGGCATGGCCGAACAGCTGGCCAGCACCGCCGCGTCCCTGGGCGGTGGCTTCACCCTGCTGGTGCCGCTGATCGGCGCGCTGGGCGGCTATTTGACCGGCTCCAACACCGGGGCGGCGGCCATGTTTTCCACCGCCACGGTCACCGCGGCGAACCAGCTGGGCAGCAGCCCGCTGATTCTGCTGGCCGGGCAAAACGTGGCCGGCTCGGTGGCGATCATCGCCTCCCCGCCGCGGGTGGCCTTCGCCGTATCGGTCACCTATCCGCCCGGGCAGACGCTGCCCGCCTCCGGGCAGCGCCAGCTTCTGGGCGCGGTGGGGCTGCTGGTTGTGGTGCTGGCCGCGCTCCTGCCGTGGGTGGCCACCCTGGCCCCCGGCGTCGGAGGATAGCGGCTAGGGCCGCCGGGCATGCCAGGCGGCCCTAGCCGCTAGAATTCCCAATCGGCGTCGTGGGTGTCCTCGGCGCGTCCAATGACGTAGGAGGAGCCCGAACCGGAGAAGAAGTCATGGTTCTCCTCCGATCCCGGTGACAGCGCCGCCAGGATGGTGGGGTTCACCGCGGTTTCCGCGGCGCTGAACGGTGCCGGGTACCCCAGGTTCATCATCGCCTTGTTGGCGTTGTAGCGCACGAAGACCGCCACGTCATCCATGAGCCCCAGCGGCTCGTAGAGCTGGGCGGAATAGCGCAGCTCCAGCTCGTAGAGGTCCTGAAGCAGCTGTTGCGTGAACTGGTGCATCTCGCGTTGGCGCCCCGCGTCCTGCTCGGCGAGGCTGCGCTGGTACTTGTACCCGGAATAGTAGCCGTGGATCGCCTTGTCCCGCAGGATCAGGCGGATCATGTCCGCGGTGTTGGTCAGCGTGGCATGCACGGAGTAGTGCAGCGGCAGGTAGAACCCGGCGTAGAGCAGCAGCGAGGAAAGCAGCGTGGAGGCCACCTTGCGCTTGAGCGCGTCCTGCCCGTAATAGTGCGCCATCACGGACTTGCAGCGCTGCTGCAGCAGGTCGTTGTCCACCGCCCACCGGTAGGCCGCATCGATTCGCGGGGTGTCCGAGAGCGTGGAGAAGACGCTGGAGTAGGAGCGGGCATGCACCGACTGCATGAACGCAATGTTCGTGTACACCGCCTGCTCGTGTTCGGTGCGCCCGTCCTGAATCTGGCAGATCTCCCCGACGGTGGCCTGCAGGGTGTCGAGCATCGTCAAACCGGTGAACACCCGCATGGTCTGGGTGCGCTGCAGCTCGCTGAGGGATTTCCAGGCCGGCAGGTCGTTGGACAACGGCACCTTTTCCGGCAGCCAGAAGTTGGCGGTCAACCGCAGCCAGACCTCCAGGTCCTTCTCGTCCTGCACGCGGTTCCAGTTGATAGGCCGGAGCCGGGCCGCAGGATTCCTGCGGTATTCCGGCGGGGTGACCGATACGGTGCTCAGCTCCGGTTCGAGCAGTCGTTCTTGCATGGGTGGTTGGCCTTTCTCGGTGGGGCGGTGGACCGGCGTGATGGGTTCCGGTCCGTGGTCGACAACGTTGCTGACGCCGCGGTTCAGTCCTCGGGGTCGGTGGGTTGTGTGCTCCAGAACAGGGTGAGTCCCTCGCGGACCCGCGCCACATCGTGGGGCGTGCCCAGCAGCTCAAAGCGGTAGAGCTCCGGAATGCCGCACTTTTCGGCCACGACGGTGCCCGCCAGGCAGTAGTCCTGGCCAAAGTTCGTGTTGCCGGCGGTGATGACACCGCGCAGCAGTGACCTGTTGCGGGGGACATTCAGGAACTGGGCCACCTGTCGGGGCAGGGCCCGGGACCGCGAGCCACCCCCGTAGGTGGGCACGATGAGTACGAAGGGCCGGTTGACGTGCAACATGCCCTCCAGCCGCGGCCGCAGGGGGATACGGGCCGCCGGCATTCCCAGTCTTTCGACGAAACGCCGCGTGTTCCCCGAGACGCTGGAAAAGTAGATGAGGTTGGGGGAGTCTTCCGGAGCCAGATCGGGCGGGGAAACGTGGCTGTCGGGGGTCGCTCTGAGCGTCATTGAAACCTCCGTGGTTGCAGAACATCGGGACCCAGGACGGGGCGGTGCGCATCTCACCGCGACGCACCTCAAACATTCTTACTTAAAGTTTTGATAAAGCCAACTTAAAAGTTTGACCCATCAAACTCATGCGCGAAGGCCGGGCGTGGAAGGGGGAGGGCAGCAAAGTACGGCGGGAGGAGCCGGTGGTCTTGGGCCCTTCGGAAAGGGCAAAGCCAGACGCGGATAAACGCGGCGCCCCACGGGAAGGGGAAGCGGCTGACATGGGGTGCAGCCCAGGCGTGGGCCTAGGACCCGAAGACGGAGATGGACGACCAGGCCGGCGGGGTCTGCCCGGCTGATGGGGCGTCCCACTTGCGATGGCGCGGTGGCTGGGAAGCGGGGCGCACCATTGGAAAACTGGGCCAAGGTGCCCTGCCGCGGTGCGTAGGGCGGGCGCGGCCCGTGCAATGCGGTGCTTGGCCTACGTCGCCCGCGGGGGCCGGTTGCGCAGCGCGCCGTCCTTCCGGTGGGAGCCGAAGGAGGAAAGGTCAAAGCTGGCCGGTGGACCCCACACCACGAGCACCCGCAGGTCGCCCTGCCCGATGTTCTTCAGGTCGTGCGGCA
This sequence comes from Glutamicibacter sp. St.4D3, assembly GCF_059728615.1. Lineage (NCBI taxonomy): Bacteria > Bacillati > Actinomycetota > Actinomycetes > Micrococcales > Micrococcaceae > Glutamicibacter > Glutamicibacter sp. St.4D3. The sequence continues at coordinate 2,771,052 of NZ_AP039380.1, read as the reverse complement.
CCCCCGAGGGGGCCAGGACGCTGTCGCCGGGATTGAGCAGATGCAGCTGATCGCCCACCCGCATTTTCGCGCTGCCCTCGATGACCTGATAGAACTCCTCCAGGGGCAGGTCTTGGTCGTGTGCGTGGAACCCCTCATGGCCGCCGGGCGGGATGATCCAGGTCTGGATGGCCACTGCCATGCCGGTGTTGCCGCCAAAATGGTGCTGCAGGCGCATGCTGCTGCCGCCGTGCAGCTGGTAGTCGAATTCGTTCTCACCCCGGGCTTCGAACATGGTTCCTCCACATCGTTGGCGGTGCGTCTCAGGTTCCGGGCAGGTGTCCCAGACGCACGCTGACTTCGGCTGCTGCCCGCATGGTTTGGCGTGTCAGGTCCTGCAGAACCTCGGTGCTCACCCGATAGTAGGGAGCGGCGATCATGACACATGCCACCAGTTGGCCGCGGTGGTCGAAAACCGGTGCCGCGACACCCACCTCATCCTGTGAGGTTTCCCCGTAGTTGATGGCGAATCCCGCTTCGCGGGCCGACTGCAGGCGTTTGAGGTATTCCCCGGTGTCGGTTTGCGCGGGAAGGCTGATGGCTCCGGAGTCGATCAGCTCCAGGGCCTGGTCCCGGGTTTCGTGGGCCAGGAACATCTGCACGGTGGCGCTGAGCCCGGTGGCGTAGCGGCTGCCCATCACGGAAGTGTGCTTCACGTTGCGCTTGGAGGGGATCTGCTCCACGGACACCGATTCGCCGCCGTCCCAGATGTTGAGCACCGCGGTTTCCCCGCTGCGCTCACACAGCTCGTTGAGCACCGGGTAGGCCACCCGCCGCACGTTCAGGTTCGCCAGCAACGGCCCGGTGATGGCGATCAGGCCCAGCCCCAGGCGGAACTTGCGGGTTTCCTGGTCGCGTTCCACGATTCGTTCCTGCTCCAGGGTGGCCAGGATCCGCGAGACACTGGACTTGTGCAGTCCCACCTCCGCGGCAATGTCGGTGACCCCGACCTCCGGCCGCTCGGTGGTAAAGCAGCGCAGCACATCCACCACGTTCACGATCACCGAGGCGCCTCGCGAATCGCTTCCCGGGGTGCGTGCGCTGCTGCGCGACTCCTTGTTTACCGCGGTCATCACTTCTCCTGGCTAGCTGAGGGTTCCTGACTCAATATCCTAGGCGGTGCAGTGGCAGGTTCCCCGGCGATGATCCTCAGGTCAGTGGCTTGCGGCTGGTCTCCACGGAGCAGGCGACGGCGATCAGGGAAACCACGGCCGCGGCCATCAGGTACCAGCCCGGGGCCAGCAGGTTGCCGGAGGCGGCGATCAGCAGGGTCGCCATGAACGGTGCGGTGCCGCCGAACAATGCGTTGGACAGGTTGAAGGAGACCGCGAAACCGGAGTAGCGCACGCGGGTGGGGAACATTTCGGCCAGGTAGCTGGGCAGGGTGCCGTCATTCAGGGTCAGCATGGCTCCCAGGGCGATCTGGACCAGGATGATCAACAGGAAGTTGCCGGTGTCCAGCAGCATGAACGCCGGCACGGTGAACAGGACGAACAGCACCGAGGCGCTCATCAGGACCCGCTTGCGCCCGAATTTGTCCGAAAGCATGCCGGTGATGAAGATGAAGCCGATGTAGGTCACCAGCGCCACCGTCGTGGCCAGGTAGGAACGAGTGGCGTCCAGGTGCAGCTCTTCGGAGAGGTAGGTGGGCATGTAGGAGAGGATGACGTAGAAGCCGACCGCGTTCAGCAGCACCGCACCGGCGGCCAGCAGCAGGCGCCGCCAGTGCTCGCGGAACAGCGAGCTGACCGGAGAGGTCGGGGCGTCGTTTTCTTCCTCGGCCATTGCCCGGAAAGCAGGGGAGTCCTCCAACTTGGTGCGGATGTAGCGTCCAATCAGGCCCATCGGTGCGGCCAGGAGGAAGGGCAGCCGCCAGCCCCAGGACTCCATCTGATCCGCCTGGAGCAGGCCAGTGAGCAGGGCCGCCATCAGCGATCCGAGCAACAGGCCCGTGGCGGTGCTGGCCGGAACCACCGCGGCGTACAGTCCGCGCCGGTTCGCCGGGGCGTATTCGACCAGGAAGGCCGCCGCGCCGGCATACTCACCGGAGGCGGAGAACCCCTGGACCAGGCGCAAGGCCAGCAGCAGGAGCGGGGCGCCGATGCCGATGCTGGCGTAGCCCGGCAGCAGGGCGATGCAGAAGGTGGCCCCGGACATCAGCAGGATTGACCAGCTCAGTGCCTCCTTGCGACCAATTCGGTCGCCGAGGTGTCCCCACACGAATCCGCCCAGCGGACGGACCAGGAAGGAGATGGCGAAAACACCAAAGGTCATCAGCAGGGCCAGTTGCCTGTCGTCGCTGGGGAAGAAGACCGCCGCGATGGTCACTGCCAGGTAGCCGTAGGCCGCGTAGTCGAACCACTCCACGAAGTTGCCGATGAAGCTTGCGGCGACTACTTTGCGCCGGGTGGCCCCGTCAATGGCTCCGTTTCCCGCGGCATCGGCCACGGAAGCTGAAGAGGAGGTCGGGTTGCGGACGGCCGAGGCCGTCGGGTTTGGTGTTTTGAGTTGGTCGTTCTGGGTCACTGTCCACCGCCATCGGTAGGTTTATCAGTTGCGCCTGTCGCAACACTGTTGCTTAACGCTATGTGTGCCGTGCCTCACAGTCAAGAAGTTTCCCGCGGTTTTCCATTCGGTGGACACCGCGGCAAAGCGTGAAGTGCGCCGCGCCCGGGTCCGCTCCCGGGGGAATGCGGCCGGGCGTTCTTGGCCGCTGAAACGGCGAACTGCGCACCGCCGGCTGGCGGTGCGCAGTTCGGATGCGAATTGAAATGGGCGTGCTTAGGTCAGTGGCTTGCGGCTGGTCTCCGCGGAGCAGGCGACGGCGATCAGGGAAACCACGGCTGCGGCCATCAGGTACCAGCCCGGGGCCAGCAGGTTGCCGGAGGCGGCGATCAGCAGGGTTGCCATAAAGGGTGCGGTGCCGCCGAACAATGCGTTGGACAGGTTGAAGGAAACCGCGAACCCGGAGTAGCGCACCCGGGTGGGGAACATTTCGGCCAGGTAGCTGGGCAGGGTGCCGTCGTTCAGGGTGAGCATGGCGCCGAGCAGGATCTGCACGAGGATGATCAGCAGGAAGTTGCCGGTGTCCAGCAGCATGAACGCCGGCACCGTGAACAGGACAAAGAGGATCGAGGCGCTCATCAGGACCCGCTTGCGCCCAAACTTGTCCGAAAGCATCCCGGTGATGAAGATGAAGCCGATGTAGGTCACCAGCGCCACCGTGGTGGCGACGTAGGACGCCGTCTCATCGAGTCCCAGCTCCTGGGACAGGTAGGTGGGCATGTAGGACAGGATGACGTAGAAGCCGACCGCGTTCAAAAGCACCGCGCCGGCGGCCAGCACCAGGCGGCGCCAGTGGTCGCGGAACAGGGACTTGACCGGCGCCTTGATGACCTCGTCCTCCTGGGCCAGCTCCTTGAAGGCCGGCGAGTCCTCCAGCTTCGTACGGATGTAGCGTCCGATCAGGCCCATCGGGGCCGCCAGCACGAAGGGAATGCGCCAGCCCCAGGACTGCATCTGTTCTGCATCCAGCAGGCCGGTCAGCAGGGCGGCCAACAGTGAGCCGAGCAGCAGGCCGGTGGCGGTGCTGGCCGGAACCACCGCGGCATACAGTCCGCGCCGGTTCGCCGGGGCGTACTCGACCAGGAACGCCGAGGCACCGGCATACTCGCCCGAGGCGGAAAAGCCCTGCACCAGGCGCAGGAGCAGCAGGATCAGCGGGGCCGCGATGCCGATGCTGGCGTAGCCCGGCAGCAGGGCAATGCAGAAGGTCGCCCCGGACATCAGCAGGATTGACCAGCTCAGCGCCTCGCGCCGGCCAATGCGGTCGCCAATGTGACCCCAGACGAAACCACCCAGTGGACGGACCAGGAAGGAAATCGCGAACAGGGCGAAGGTCATCAGCAGCGCGGTCTGCGGTGCGGATTCGGGGAAGAAGACCACCGAGATGGCCACCGCCAGGTAGCCGTAGGCCGCGTAGTCGAACCACTCGACGAAGTTGCCGATGAAGCTCGCGGCAACGACCTTGCGCCGGGTGGCGCTGCCCACGCCACCGGGGTCTGGGCGCTGTTGTCCGCTGAGTGTCGGGCCCAGGTCGGCCTTCGCCCCGGGCACGCTGGATTGCGAATTTTGATGATTCATTGTGGAAACCGCCAAGAGAACTGGAGTGAAAGTTGCAGTGAACGCAACACGGTTGCATTAATAGTAGGTGTGGTACACATCACTGTCAACGGATTCCGGGGCGCACTTCAATGACATTTCTGAATGGCCGCTTTCCTGCTTCGCTGAGGCGGGGAGACGGCTGGTTGCGCTGGGAAAAACACTGGCGTTAAGCACGGGCAGCGGCCTGGGTTCCCGTGGGAACCCAGGCCGCTGCCCGTGTGGTGGGTGGTACCGACTAGGCGTCGATGATGTTGTTCTCCGGGCCGAAGCCGAACTTCGTGATGTTCTCCGCGCCATCCTCGCCCACGACCAGGATGTCGTGCTCGCGGTAGCCGCCGGCCCCCGGCTCGCCATCCATCACGGTGATCATCGGCTCCATCGACACCACCATGCCCGGCTCCAGGACGGTGTCGATGTCCTCGCGCAGCTCCAGGCCCGCTTCACGGCCGTAGTAGTGCGAAAGCACGCCGAAGGAGTGGCCGTAGCCGAAGGTACGGTTGGGCAGCAGGCCGTGGGAAATGTAGATCTCGTTCAGCTCGGCGGCGATGTCCTTGCAGACCGCGCCGGGCTTGATCAGCTCCAGGCCGCGCTTGTGGACCTCGACGTTCACATTCCACAGCTGCAGGCTACGCTCGTCGGGCTGACCCAGGAACAAGGTGCGCTCCAGTGCGGTGTAGTAGCCCGAGGTCATCGGGAAGCAGTTCAGCGACAGGATGTCCCCGCGCTGCAGCTTGCGGGTGGTCGCCCAGTTGTGGGCGCCGTCGGTGTTGATGCCGGACTGGAACCACACCCAGGTGTCGCGCACTTCGCGGTGCGGGAAGGTCCTGGCGATCTCGTGCACCATCGCCTCGGTGCCGATCAATGCCACCTCGTACTCGGTGATCCCCTCGCGGATCGCGGCCTTGATGGCCTCACCGCCCAGGTCGCCGATGCGGGCGCCGTGCTTGATGACCTCGATTTCCTCGGCGGACTTGATCATGCGCTGACGCATGGCATCCTGCGAGACATCCAGCAGCTGGGCGCCGGGGAACGCATCCTGGATGCGCTGGCGGGTCAGGCCCGGCAGGAAGTCATCTTCCACGCCGATGCGGGTCGCCTTTACCCCGTCACGCTTGAGCGCCTCCTGCAGTCCGTAGAAGAAGTTGTCACGCTTCCAGTCGGTGTACACGATGTTCTCGCCATAGCTGGTGCGCCACGGCATGCCGGCATCGATGTTCGCGGTCACGGTGGTGGAGTTGTTCGCGGTGACCACCAGCGCGTAGTTGCGTCCGAACGTGGTGTACAGGAAGTCCGAGTAGTACTTGATGCCGTGGTAGCTGGTGAGGATCACTGCATCCAGCGACTTGGCCGCCATGATCTGGCGCAGGCCCGCCAGGCGGCGCTCGAACTCCGCGTCGGAGAAGGTCAGCTGCTGCTTCGAGCCGTTGTGCAGGGTCTTCAGGCGCTCCAGCTCGGAGACATTGGTGGGGCTGTTTGAGGTCGTGGTCATGGTCGACTCCTATGTCTATGAAGGTACTGCAGGAAAACTGGGTCAGCGTTGCCGGGAAGAAGCGCAAGAGAGAAGTTGCATTATCTGCAACGCTGTTGCATTCAGGTTATTTGTGGTCCGAGTCACTGTCAAGCAGTGTTCTCGTAGATTTTGTAGATCTCATTCATCACCGGCCTGACAAGGGCGTTCCGAAGTAATGTGACGCCGGTTCCGCGTCCCACGGCGATGCCCGCCGGGTGCGGTTCGGCTGCATCGAGGCGGACCTTCGCCCGGGTGCCGGGGAAGTGCCCAACGGACGAGGACCTTAGTCCGGGTCGCCGGACGCCGAGTCGGGGCCATGTGGGTCCCGCCGGAGGGGCTGCTTCTGGGTTCGCGAGCGCAGCAGCGCGCCCGAACCGCTGGGGTCAGCGGTGAAGATCAGCGACGGGTCGGGATTGTTGATGTCCTTTTCCAGCTGCTTGATCGCCTTGTCGCGCTTGAGCAGACGTCGAATCAGATTGACGATCATCAAGAGGATTACGAAGGAGAACGGGAACGCCCCAATGATCGTGCCGGTCTGCACCGTATCGACGACCGCCGTGCCGCCCAGGGTCAGCAGCACCGTGGCCACGGTGGCGATGGACAGCACCAACACCACCCGGAAGATGGGCCCGGACTTGTTGGGCGCCGAAACAAACTCGCTGAGCGCATAGATCCCCGAATCCAGGGAGGTGACGTAATAGGTGGCCACCAGGATCGTGGACACCACCAGCAGGATCGTGCCGATCAGCGGCACATGGTCCAGCATCGCGAACAGTCCCGCAGAGGTGTCGGCGGCTACGGCGGCACTGATGCCGCGCTCCGCGCGGTCGTCATAGTAGATGGCGGCCGAACCGATCACGCCCACCCAGATCATCACGATCAGCGTGGGGACCACCGTCACCCCCAGGACAAATTCGCGGATGGTGCGGCCCCGGGAGATGCGGGCGATGAACCCGGCGACGAATGGCGAGAAGGCAATGACCCAGCACCAGATGAACACCGTCCACCAGCCGTTCCAGCTGTCCTGCCAGGTGCTGAGGGGATTGGCGGTGCTTCCCGCATCGGTCCACAGGCTCATGTGAATGAAGTTCGACATGAAGCTGCCGAAGGTCTGGGACAGGTTGGACACGATGTAGAGCGTGGGTCCAAAGATGAATACCGCGCCCACCAGGATAATGCTGAGGATCGAGTTCAGGCTCGATATGCGCGCCATCCCCTTGTTGATGCCCACGATCGCGGAAATCGCCGTGATCCCGGCGAACACCGCGATGACCATTAGCCACATCATCGGGCTGGAGGTGATTCCGGTGAAGGAGGTGATCCCGGAACTGAACTGCAGGGCCGCGAACCCGAAGGAGGTGGCCAGCCCCAGCACCGTGGCATTGATGGCCAGCAGCTCAACTACTACGCCGGCGCCGCGCTGCGACCACTTGGGCAGGATGTCGACGGTGGCCTCCCTGAAGGTCAACGTCTTGCCCAGGTTGTGGTGCGAATAGGCCAGGCAGACCGCCACCACGCAGTACATGGCCCACGCCGTCAGACCCCAATGGAAATAGGTCCACACGATCCCACCCTCCGCGGCGCCCGTTGCGCCGGCGGGAATCACCGGGTTCTCATCGCGCAGCATGATCGGTTCGGCAACCGACCAGAAGATCAGCCCGATGCCCTGGCCGCAGGCGAACAGCATGGAATACCAGACAAACTTGCTGTGCTGGGGTTTCGCCTTGGGCCCGCCCAGACGGATGCGCCCCACCCTGCTGAAGGAAAGCCAGATGCAGACAATGACCGCGAATGCCGAATACAGGATGAACAGCCAAGTGAACTTCCCGGTCACGAAGGTTCGCAGGTCGGAGATCACCGTTGAGGCGCCGGTGGGGTTCAGCAACACCCACAGGATGACCGCGCCGATGAGCAGCGGGGGAATGGTGCGGATCAGCAGGCGATCCAGCGGTGGAATGATACGCCCGACAAATCGCGGCACCTCAACTTCCCTGTGCGCCGACGAGCTGCCCATCTCCTGGGGGTCCTCGGTTTCCAGGCGTCGTTGCTTCCGGTCGGCTTCGTTGATGGACATGCTATTTCACTCCGATGGGAAAGGTCGGTTGCAGCTCGATGTGCAGGGAGGTGGTAATGGCTCCGCTGATGGCCTCCAGCAGGAGCCGCCCGCGCGCGGCCGTCGCGCCCTTGGCGCTGGACAGGCATCCGCTGGCGGGGGTGCGCCCCGGGTCTTCGGGAAAAATGTCGTAGGGCGTCAGGACGGCGGGTGGATGATCGACTACCCGATCCATGTCAACCAGTTCCGGATGCAGCAACAGCATGAGCGATGTTTCCAGCACACCGCCGTGCTCGATGTCCCATCCCAGGAAACCGTCAGGGAAAACCTGGGCCAGGGTGTGCTCGTCCACGAAATCCCAGTAGGACATCAGCACCCCGCGGGAACCCAAGCCCTGGCGGCCCGCCCGGGCGACCGCGTTGTCCAGACCCTCATAGAGGAACTGGTAGTTCTCAAAGTGCCCGTTCAGCACGATGACGTTACACGCCCCTTGGTCGATGAAGGACGAGACCACATCGTCGATCATGCCGGTCAGCGCGGCTGCTCCCAGGCTGGTGGTCCCAAGCCGGTGGTTCCCGCCCCCGGAACGGGGCTGCGACTTATAGCCGTAGGAGAACTCCGGCGCCACCAGCGCGCCCACCTGCCGGGCCACTTCGGCGGCGATGGCCCGGGAAAGCATCGCATCCACGCCCAGCGGCAGGTGTGGCCCGTGCTGCTCGGTGGCGCCGGTGGGAATGATGACAGTCGACCCCTCGCGGGATAGGAACTGGGCGTAGCTTTCTGAGTCCAGGTTCTCTAGGAATACAGCGGACATCTATGGCTCCTAACTGCTTCGCGGACACAAGATTGGGCGGGATCCAAGGGACGGGAAGAGGATGGGCCAGGGCTTGCGTCGATGTGTTGCCCTCAAGCCTAGGGAGAGTAATGTGAGCCGCGATACACTCACACTGTTGCCGTTTCGAGACTTCGGGGTGACAGACCGACACTTGCGGCCGAGGCCAGGCACTGTGGATCTTCCTGCCGCGGAACGAGGAAACATGTTTGTCGCACTAACGGAAATCCTGCGGGACCAGTTGTTCCAGAGCGCCCAGCCCCTGGCCCTGGCCGGCGCCGAGCAGGTCGCCACCACCAGGGTGCGCTGGGTGCATCCCAGCGAAGTGGTGCAAGTCGGCGGCCTGCTGCACGGTGATGAACTGTTGCTGACCACCGGCGCGGCCCTGCTGGGGTTGCGGATCGAAGCCCAGCACGCATACTTGCAGTCACTAGTGCAGCGCGGGGTAGCCGCCCTGGTCATCGAGCCACCCGCAGATGGACCGACCATCTCCGCGAAGTTCATTCAGCGGGCCGAGGAGCTGGGGTTGCCGTTGTTCCGGCTACGGGCCACCGTGCCCTTTGTTGAGTTGGCCGAGAAAATCAACCGGCAGATCGTCTCGGAACACGCCGCAACCCTGCAACAGGCCGACGAAGTCTCCCAACGCCTCGCAAGGCATATTGCCTCGGCGGGGCCGAACCTAACACCCCTGCTGGAGATGATCGCCTCCGCGCTGCGGGTCCGGGCGACGATGGAGGATCTTTCCGGACAGGTCATCGCGGAATCCGGGCCTGAGGGCCAGGAAGATGAGCAAGGGGCCGGCGCTGTTGCCACGGACTTGTTCGTCGGGGCCGACGTGGCGGCGCGACTGGTGCTCTACAGCAAAATCGGAACCGCGCCGGAGCAACTGGAATTGGTGGCCCAGCGGCTGGGAAGCATTGTCAGCCTGGCCTTTGCCCAGCACTACCGTCCTGGACGCCTGCAGATAGCCGACACCTCGCTGTTGCGGGCCATTGTCAGCGGGGCCGGCACACATTTCATTGTCGAGCGGGCCCGACAAGCGCAGGTGCCGGAAAACCATCCGAGCTGTCTCATGGTCTTTCAGAGCTTTGACATGTCCCGCGTGCGCTCGGTGCTGGAAAACACCCTGCATTCGAGGTTCCCCTCCATTCGCACCTATCTGGAGGCCCATCGTCTCTATGCCATGGTCCAGTTGGACCCGCACGATCCGCGCGGAGCGCGGACCCAGCTGGTGCAGCTGCTGCGCGAGGCGTGGAGCGGCATGTCCGTCGAGTGCTGTGTCGGTCCGCTGGCTTCGAAAATTGCCCATGCCCGCTGGTCGCTGGCCGAAGCGCTGACGGTCGAGTCCCTGGCAAGCCCCTTCCCTAACGAGGGGCAGGTCCGCGACGCTTCGGATTATGCGTTGGAGCGGGTGCTTAAGCGTTTTACCGATTCGCAGGCGCTCAACGAGTTTATTGACGAGCAGCTGGGGCTGCTGATCGCGGCGGACAAGGCCAGGGGCAGCAGCCTGCTCAAGACGCTGGAAGTGTGGCTGGGGTCGGGCTGCAATTCCACGTCGGCGGCCAATCGGCTGTACCTGGAGCGGCAAACCATGCATAAGCGACTGACCAAGATCTTCTCGCTGATCGGTGGGGACCCACGGGAGACCGGCAGGATCCTGACCGTTCATCTGGCCTGCCAACTTGCTCTGCGCTTCTAGCCGGGCGGCCGCGGGGCAGCCTGCGAGCCCGGGCCGCAGGGTGGCGGTTAGAGAACGGCGCGTACCGTCTGTTCGAAGCTGACCACGTGTTCGGCGGCCAGTTGGGCTGCCTGCTCTTCGCATCCGTCCAGGATCAGCTCGATCAGCGTGGCGTGTTCGGAAATGTGAGCGTGAATGTCCGGTAACCGGTCCAGGACCATGCACCAGATCCGGGTCGCGAGGTTGTCCAGGCGCACCAGCGTTTCCTCCAGGTGGTGGTTCTGGGCGGCACGATAAATGAGCCGGTGCACTTCCAGGTCGTATTCCATCAGCTGGCGCCGGTCCCGCAATGGATCGAGCTGGCGGATCGCCTGCATCGTGCGGGTCAGCTCCTCGCGCAAGGCGCCGCCGCGATTCTCGGCCGCCCGCTGCGCGGCCAACGGCTCCAGAACCTGACGCATTTCGGAGATGGCGGCCAGCTCGGTGATGTCCACCCCGGTGGCGAAGGTCCCGCGGCGCGGGTAGGAGATCACCAGGTGGTCCACTTCCAGGCGCTTCAGCGCCTCGCGGATGGGGGTGCGCCCCATGCCGAGGTCGGTAGCGAGCAGCGCCTCGTTGATCGGGTCGCCGGGGGCGATGTCCATCATGATCAGGCGGTCGCGCAGAATCCGGTAGGACCGCTCCGCCATGGACTCACTGGCCACGGGTACCTCGGTTGTACTTGTCATCTTGGCGGCTCCCTTCACCTTCATTCTGCCTTGGAATCGTGCGGCTAAAAAATAATTCCCCAACCCATTGACGGGCTGTGAGTTAGATCATACGCTAAGACGCAGACATTGATATATCAGTTGTCGGCAATTCGTACACTTTGGAGGGATAGATGCTGGAAACCCAGTCACCCGTCGCAGAATCGCTGACCCAGTCGTTGGGTGAGCTTGATCCTGAGGTGGCGGCGCGGATTGATGCTGAGTTGGCGCGTCAGCAGCGTGGCCTGGAGATGATTGCTTCGGAGAATCATACGGCGCAGGCGGTGATGCAGGCGCAGGGTTCGGTGTTGACGAACAAGTATGCCGAGGGGTACCCGGGCCGCCGCTATTACGGTGGCTGTGAAGAGGTCGACGTGATCGAGACTCTGGCCATTGAGCGCGTGAAGGAGTTGTTCGGGGCGAAGTTCGCCAACGTCCAGCCGCATTCGGGGGCGCAGGCCAACGCGTCGGTGTATCACGCGCTGGTGCGTCCGGGGGATACCGTGCTGGGGTTGAATTTGGCCCATGGTGGGCATTTGACCCATGGGATGAAGCTGAACTTCTCCGGACGGTTGTTCAATATCGTGCCCTATGGGGTGGATGAGGCGACGAACCTGGTGGACATGGACGAGGTCGAGCGTCTGGCGGTTGAGCATTCCCCGAAGATGATCGTGGCCGGCTGGTCGGCGTATCCGCGCCAGTTGGATTTCGCCCGCTTCCGTGAGATCGCGGACAAGGTGGGTGCGTACCTGTTCGTGGACATGGCGCATTTTGCTGGTTTGGTGGCTGCGGGGTTGCATCCGTCGCCGGTGCCGCATGCGCATGTGGTCACCTCGACCACGCATAAGACTTTGGCTGGTCCGCGTGGCGGGATTATTTTGTCGAATGACGCGGAGATTGCCAAGAAGCTGAATTCGGCGGTGTTCCCGGGTCAGCAGGGTGGGCCGTTGGAGCATGTGATCGCGGGCAAGGCGGTGGCGTTCAAGATCGCCGCGTCGGAAGAGTTCAAGGAACGCCAGGAGCGGACGTTGGCTGGTGCGCGGATCCTGGCTGAGCGTTTGTCCCAGGCCGATGTCGAGGCCAAGGGGATCAGCGTGCTGACCGGCGGCACTGATGTGCATTTGGTGTTGGTGGATCTGCGTAACAGCGAGCTCGATGGCCAGCAGGCCGAGGATTTGTTGGCGCAGGTGGAGATCACGGTGAACCGTAATGCGGTGCCGTTTGATCCGCGTCCGCCGATGGTGACTTCGGGGTTGCGGATCGGTACCCCGGCGTTGGCGACGCGTGGTTTCTCGGAGGAGGCGTTTGCTGAGGTGGCTGAGGTTATTGCGCAGACGTTGATTGCTGGTGTGGAGGGTAGTACGGGCAAGCTTGGGGAGTTGAAGCAGCGGGTGCTGGATTTGGCTGCGGCCCACCCGCTCTACCCAAACCTGAAGAAGATTGGAGAATAATCATGGCTGACTTGCTGCCTGAGCACCCGGAATTCCTCTGGGCGAACCCCGAACCGAAGTCCTCCTATGACGCCGTGATTGTCGGCGGCGGCGGACACGGCCTGGCCACGGCCTACTACCTGGCCAAGAACCACGGCATGACGAACATCGCCGTGCTGGAAAAGGGCTGGCTGGCCGGCGGGAACATGGCCCGCAACACCACCATCATCCGCTCCAACTACCTGTGGGACGAGTCCTCGGGAATCTACGAGAAGTCGCTGAAGCTGTGGGAGCAGCTGCCCGAGGAACTGGACTACGATTTCCTCTTCTCCCAGCGCGGCGTGCTGAACCTGGCCCACACGCTGGGCGACGTGCGCGAATCGGTGCGCCGAGTCGAGGCGAACAAGCTCAACGGCGTGGATGCCGAATGGCTGAGCCCCGAACAGGTCAAGGAGGTCTGCCCGATCATCAACACCGGGGATGACATCCGCTACCCGGTCATGGGGGCCACCTACCAGCCGCGCGCCGGCATCGCCAAGCACGACCACGTCGCCTGGGCGTTTGCCCGCAAGGCGAATGAGATGGGCGTGGACATCATCCAGAACTGCGAGGTCATCGGTTTCCTGAAGGACGGGGAGAAGGTCACCGGGGTGAAGACCACCCGTGGCACCATCCACGCCGGCAAGGTCGCCCTGGCCGGGGCGGGTCACTCCTCGGTGCTGGCCGAAATGGCCGGCTTTGAGCTGCCGATCCAGTCCCACCCGCTGCAGGCGCTGGTCTCCGAGCTGTTCGAGCCGGTGCACCCGACCGTGGTGATGTCCAACCACATCCACGTCTACGTCTCCCAGGCGCACAAGGGCGAACTGGTGATGGGCGCGGGCATCGACACCTACAACGGCTACGGCCAGCGCGGCGCCTTCCACGTGATCGAGGAGCAGATGGCCGCCGCGGTGGAGCTGTTCCCGATCTTCGCCCGGGCCCACGTGCTGCGCACCTGGGGTGGAATCGTGGACACCACCATGGACGCCTCCCCGATCATCTCCAAGACCCCGATCCAGAACCTGTACGTGAACTGCGGCTGGGGGACCGGCGGGTTCAAGGGCACCCCCGGGGCCGGGTTCACCCTGGCCCACACCATCGCCAACGATGAACCGCACGCCCTGAACGCCCCGTTCAGCCTGGATCGCTTCGAAACCGGACACCTCATCGACGAACACGGCGCCGCCGCCGTGGCCCACTAGGAGCCGCCACCATGATGCTGATTGAGTGCCCGAACTGCGGGCCACGCAATGAAACCGAATTCAAGTACGGCGGGCAGGCGCACGTCGCCTACCCCGCCGACCCCCACGCGCTGAGCGACAAGGAATGGGCCCACTTCCTGTTCTACCGCCAGAACCCGAAGGGGATCTTCGCCGAACGCTGGGTCCACTCCGGAGGGTGCCGCAAGTGGTTCAACGCCCTTCGCGACACCGTCACCTACGAATTCAAGGCCGTTTACCGCGCCGGGGAAGCACGCCCGGAACTGCAGAACACCCAGGGAGGTACCCGATGAGCCAGAACAAGCCCTACCGGCTGGACGCCGCCATGGCACCGTCCGCGCGTGTTCAGCGTGAGGAGGCTTTGCTGCTCACCGTTGACGGCCAGCAGCTCTCCGCTCTGTCGGGGGACACCGTCGCTAGCGCCATGCTCGCCAATGGGATGCGCTCCTGTGGCAACTCGATGTATTTGAACCGCCCCCGGGGCATCTTCTCTGCCGGAGTTGAGGAACCCAACGCGCTCATCACCGTGGCGGCCCGCCACCACGAGGACATCGACGAATCGATGCTTCCCGCCACGACCGTTACGGTCACCGACCGGATGCACGCCACTTTGCTGCGGGGCCTGGGCGTACTGGACCCAACCACGGATCCGGCCTACTACGACCATGTCCACGTACACACCGATGTGCTGGTCGTGGGGGCAGGGCCGGCCGGCCTGGCCGCGGCGCGTGAGGCCAGCCGTTCTGGTGCCCGTGTGCTGCTGATGGATGAGCGCACCGAGGCTGGCGGCACCCTGCGCGACACATCCGGGGAGCAGATCGACGGCAAGGACGCCTCCAACTGGATCGAGGAGGTCACCGCGGAGCTGGCGCAGGCCGAGGAGACCACCCACCTGCAGAACACCACTGTGCTCGGCTCCTACGATGCGAACTACATCGTTGCCGTACAGCGGCGCACGGTGCACCTCAACGGTCCGGCCGGCAAGGGAGTTTCGCGCGAACGCGTCTGGCATGTGCGTGCCAAGCAAGTTGTGCTGGCCACCGGGGCCCACGAGCGGCCGATGGTATTCGAAAACAACGACCGGCCCGGCATCATGCTGGCCGGAGCGGTTCGAAGCTACCTGAACCGCTACGGTGTCCGCGTGGGACAGCGCATCGCGGTGGCTACGACCAATGATTCGGTCTACCCGCTAGTTTCCGAACTGGCGGCCAGCGGCGGGGTGGTCGCCGTCATCGACGCCCGGTCGACCGCCTCCGCGGCGGCGGCCGAAGCCGTCGCCGACGGGGTGACCGTGCTGACCGGTTCGGTAGTTGTCGACACCGAAGCGGATGAGTCCGGGGAACTATCAGCCATCCTGGTCGCTCCACTGGACGAGAACAGCGAGCTCGGTGACCACGAACGCTTCGAAGTTGACGTGCTGGCCGTGGCCGGCGGGTTCAACCCCGTCGTGCACCTGCACTCCCAGCGGCAGGGCAAGCTGGTGTGGGACACCACCATCCACGCCTTCGTGCCCGCCGACGCCGTGGCCAACCAACACCTGGCCGGGGCAGTGACCGGACGGCTGGACACCGCCGGTGCCCTGTCAACCGGTGCCGCCACCGGGGCGGCAGCCGCCTCGGCTGCCGGTTACCAGCATGTGGCCACCGTCCCGCAGGCGCCCGAAACCGCCCTCGGGGAGACTCGCCCGGTGTGGCTGGTTCCTTCGCTAAATGGCGACGACGCGGCGAACTACACGCGCCACTTCGTGGACCTGCAGCGTGACCAGACCGTGGCTGACGTGCTGCGCGCCACCGGGGCCGGAATGAGGTCCGTGGAGCACATCAAGCGGTACACCTCCATTTCCACGGCGAACGACCAGGGCAAGACCTCCGGGGTGGCAGCCATCGGCGTGATCGCCGCCGTGCTGGGCATCGAGGACCCCTCGGAAATCGGAACCACCACCTTCCGCGCCCCCTACACTCCGGTAGCGTTCGCGGCTCTGGCTGGTCGTACCCGCGGACAATTGCTGGACCCCGCGCGCATCACCCCGATGCACTCCTGGCACCTGGAACACGGGGCAAAGTTTGAGGACGTGGGACAGTGGAAGCGCGCCTGGTACTTCCCGCAGGGCGAGGAGGACATGGACGCGGCCGTGCTGCGCGAGTGCGCCGCGGTGCGCGATTCCGTCGGCATGCTCGACGCCACAACCCTGGGCAAGATCGAAATCCGGGGCAAGGACGCTGCCGAGTTCCTCAACCGCATGTACACCAACGGCTACAGCAAGTTGAAGGTGGGCATGGGGCGCTACGGCGTCATGTGCAAGGCCGATGGAATGATCTTCGACGACGGGGTGACCCTGCGCTTGGCTGAAGACCGCTTCCTCATGCACACCACCACCGGCGGGGCCGCCGACGTGCTTGACTGGCTGGAGGAGTGGCTGCAGACCGAGTGGCCTGAACTGGATGTAACGTGCACCTCGGTGACCGAGCAGTTCGCGACCGTGGCAGTGGTCGGTCCACGTTCCCGTGATGTCATCGGGAAATTGGCGTCCAACCTGGATGTCTCCAACGACGCATTCAAGTTCATGGCCTTCCAGGACGTCACCCTGGACAGCGGCATCGAGGCCCGGATCTCGCGTATTTCGTTCTCCGGCGAGTTGGCCTTCGAAATCGCGGTCCCCAGCTGGCATGGACTGAAGATCTGGGAAGATGTCTACGCAGCCGGTCAGGAATTCAACATCACCCCGTACGGCACCGAGACCATGCACGTGTTGCGCGCGGAAAAGGGCTTCATCATCGTGGGGCAGGATACGGACGGCACGGTGACCCCGCAGGATGCGGGCATGGAGTGGGTTGTTTCCAAGATCAAGGACTTCGTGGGCAAGCGCTCCTTCTCGCGGGATGACAACCTGCGGGATGACCGCAAGCAACTGGTATCGGTGCTGCCGGTCGACGAAACCCTGCGTCTGCCGGAAGGCGCCGCCCTGGTCGCTGCCGACGCGGGCACCGAGAACGGCATCACCCCGATGGACGGGTGGGTGACCAGCTCCTACAACTCGGCCGCCCTGGGCCGGACCTTCGGACTGGCGCTGATCAAGAATGGGCGTAATCGTATCGGCGAAACGCTGAAGACACCGATTGGCGACCGCCTGGTCGACGTCGTGGTCTCCGAAACCGTACTCTTTGACCCGGAAGGAAGCCGCCGAGATGGCTAACAACACTCTGATCGAAACCACCGTCCTGCGCCGCTCCCCGGCCGAGCACCTTGCCGGGGAGATGGCGGCGGCGACCGTGACCGGCGAGCGTGCGGTGGCGCTACGCGAGGTCGCTTTCGCCACCCAGGTGGGTTTGCGCGCAGCACCCGGCACCGCCGGCCACCAGCAGCTGGCTGACGCCACGGGGGTCGGCCTGCCCGCACAGGTGGGTGAGGTCGCCGGAGATGTCACCGGCACTGCCGTGCTGTGGCTCGGACCGGATGAATTCCTGGTGTTTGCACCCGAGAACGTTCAGCTGAGCGAGCAACTCACCCAGGCGCTGGGAGACCAGGCCGGCCAGGTCGTGGACTTGTCGGCCAACCGCAGCGTGCTGGAGCTGGAAGGCCCGTCTGCGCCGCTGGTGCTGCGCAAGAGCTGCCCGGCGGATCTGCACCCCAGCGCGTTTGCCGTGAATCAGGCGATCACCACCACGGTGGCGAACGTCCCGGTGCTGCTGTGGAGGGTCAGCGAGCAGACCTGGCGGATTCTTCCGCGTGCCTCCTTCACCGAGCACACGGTACGGTGGCTGGTCGACGCCATGACCGAGTTCGGCTCGCCAGAGGTGGACTAGATGGCACTGTCCGCGCTGGACATGTTTTCCATTGGCATTGGTCCCTCGTCATCACACACGGTGGGGCCGATGCGGGCGGCCGCGAGCTTCGCGGCCGCCCTGGATGGGCGGGTACTTGGGCAGGTGGCACGGGTGCGCGCCGAGCTGTTCGGTTCCCTGGGAGCCACCGGCATCGGCCATCATTCGGATATTGCGGTCATCCTCGGGTTGGCGGGACATGACCCGGCCACTGTGAATACCGATGAAGTGCCGGACTTGATTCAGCAGATCCGGGACTCGGCGGTCCTGCGGCTGGCCGGGCGGGCCCCGATCGGGTTTTCGATCGACGCCGATGTGGTGTTGCATTCTCGCAAGTCACTGCCCGGACATCCGAATGCCATGAGATTTGCCGCCTTTAACTCCGACGGCACCGAGCTGGCCAGCCAAACACTGTACTCAATTGGCGGCGGGTTCGTAGTGAACGACCAAGAGCTCCAGACTCCGTTGAACACCGAAAACGACGCCGTCTATCGATTTACCTCGGGCGCTGAGCTCCTGGAGACCTGTGCCGCCACCGGCAAATCCATTGCCGAGGTGATGTGGGCGAACGAGCTCTCCTGGCGCAGCGAAACCGAGGTCCGCGACGCACTGCTGGAGATTTGGAAGGTCATGCAGCAGTGCGTCGAGAACGGCTGTCGGCGTACCGAGAAAACCTTGCCCGGCGGCCTGAACGTCACCCGTCGTGCCCCAGCCCTGCGCGAACGCCTGCGTCGGCAGGAAGCTGAGGCCAAAGCGTCGGAGTCGATGGATCCGCTGTGGGCGATGGAATGGGTGAACCTCTACGCGTTGGCCGTCAATGAGGAAAACGCCTCAGGCGGGCGGATCGTCACCGCCCCGACCAACGGGGCGGCCGGAATCATTCCTGCGGTGCTGCATTACTACACCCGCTTCGTCACCGGCGCCAGCGATGAGAAGGTCATCCAGTTCCTGCTTACCGCCGCCGCGATCGGGATCATCATCAAAACCAATGCCTCGATCTCCGGGGCAGAAGTTGGATGTCAGGGCGAAGTCGGCTCGGCGTGCGCGATGGCAGCCGCAGGACTGTGCGCCGTGCTTGGCGGCACCCCTGAACAGGTGGAGAACGCCGCGGAGGTGGCGCTGGAGCACAACCTGGGGTTGACCTGCGATCCGGTCGGTGGGCTGGTGCAGATTCCATGCATTGAACGCAACGCGATCGCCTCGGTGAAGGCCATCAACGCCGCCCGCCTGGCCCTGCACGGGGACGGGCAGCACACGGTGAGCCTGGACGCGGCGATCGAGACCATGCGCGCTACCGGGGCGGACATGAAGAGCAAGTACAAGGAAACCTCGCGCGGCGGGCTGGCGCTGACCCTGGCCCAGTGCTGAACCCGGCCCCGCCAACCCAGTCCAGCAAACTGGACCGGCCCCAACCCACCGGCCCCAAAGCCCTAAGCTGGAAGCAAACACACCAGGCGCGACCCGGCCGCGAACCCTCGCGGGCACCGGGCGGGCGCCTGGAGAAGAAGTGAAAGGACAAACGAGGATGAGCGAGCAGGTCCGGCACGTTCTGACCCTGCAATGCCCGGAGGCGGCCGGCATCGTGCACGCCGTCACCGGCTTCCTGGTCAAGCACGGGCGCACCATCGTGGAGCTGAAGCAGTTCGATGACATGAGCGCCGAGCGCCTGTTCATGCGCGTGGACTTCGCCGGGCAGGACGGTGCGGACCTGCTGCAGCGGCTGCGCGAGGACTTCACCCCGGTCGCCGAGGAATGGGGGATGGACTGGAACCTGCGCGAACGCGGGCAGAAGACCCGCACCCTGATCATGGTCTCGAAGTTCGACCACTGCCTGAACGACCTGCTCTTCCGTGCCCACACCGGGGAGCTGCCCATCGATGTGGTCGCGGTGGTCTCCAACCACCCGGACCACCGCTCACTGGTGGAATGGCACGGCATCGACTTCCACCACATCCCGGTCACCAAGCAGACCAAGCCGGCCGCGGAAGCCGAACTGCTGCAGCTGATCGAGCAGACCGGCACCGAACTGGTGGTCCTGGCCCGCTACATGCAGGTGCTCTCCGATGAACTGGCCACCGAGCTGACCGGCAAGACCATCAACATCCACCACTCCTTCCTGCCCTCCTTCAAGGGCGCCAAGCCCTACCACCAGGCGTGGGAGCGCGGGGTGAAGACGGTGGGCGCCACCGCCCACTACGTGAACTCGGAGCTCGACGAGGGGCCGATCATCGCCCAGCAGGTGGTGGAGGTGGACCACACCTACATGCCCGAGGACCTGGTCGCCGCCGGGCGCGACAGCGAATGCAAGGCCCTGTCCAACGCGGTGCGCTGGCACTGCGAGGGGCGGGTGTTCCTCTGGGGCAACCGCACCGTGGTGCTGCGCTAACCCGCCTCCGGGTGCGGCCGACGCACCGGGTGCGGCCGTCGCACCGGCTGCCGCCGCGGTGCCAAAGGCTGAACCGCGCCCACTTTTCACGCAGCATCAGGGGCCGACCCACTGGATCGGCCCCTGATGCTGTTGGGGTTGCGGTGCTGCTACTTGCCCAGTCCCAGCGCGTCACGCACCGTGAAGAACAGGTCCGTCTGATCGCTCAGGCCCACCACGTTCGCGGCCCCCGGACCGTAGCCGGCGATGCGCAGCTGCGCGCCGGTGTGGCCCTGGGAGGCGGCCTCCTCACCGGTGCCGTAGAGGATCGCCATCTCACTGCCGTCCGCGGTGACCAGCTTGGAGGTCAGTGCCGGGGACTCGGTATCCGGGGCCACGATCTGGCTGGTGTGCGCGTGGTCGGCGGTGACCACCACCAGGGTCTCACCGTCCTCCTTGGCAAAGGCCAGCGCCTCCTGCACCGCCTCGTCCAGGTCCACGGTCTCGCCGATCTGCCCGCACGGGTTCGCCGCGTGGTCCTGCTTGTCGATCGAGGCGCCCTCGACCTGCAGGAAGAACCCGTCCTCATCGTCCTTGAGCAGGTCGATCGCCTTGGAGGTCATGCTCTTCAGGTCCGGGGCCTTTTCGAAGTCCCGCGCCGGGTTGTCCTTGCACTGCTGGGCCGGCTTGGAGATGCCGTCCTTGGAAGCCAGGTCCCCGGTCCAGCGCACCTCCATGTTGCCCTCGGCGAACAGCCCCAGCAGCGGGGCGTCCTGGTTCGCCGCCTGGGCCTGCTGCATCCCGGCGGTGTCCTCCACGATCGTGTAGCCGCGCTCGTTGGCCTGCTGGCGCAGGGTCTTGTCCTTGTAGTCCCCGGCCTTGGCCTTCTCCGCGAAGGTCTCCGCCCCGCCGCCGAACACCAGGTCCGGTCGGGTGGCCAGCATCTGCTCGGTGATCGAGCCGGCGCCGCCGTTTTCCAGGGCGTTCTGCGCGCACTTCTCACTGGTGGCCTCCGGGCCATAGCACTTGCGCTCGGCCACATGGGAATACTGCACGGCCGGGGTGGCGTCCTGGATTTCGCTGGTGGTGACCACGCCGGTGGCGAGGTTGCCTTCCTTCGCCAGTTCCAGCAGGCTCTGCTGGCTCTTGCCGTGGATGTCCACCGAGATCGCACCGTTGTAGGACTTGGTGCCGGTGGCCCAGGCGGTCCCGCTGGCGGCCGAGTCGGTCACGTAGTCCGGCTTGCCTTCCTTGTCCAGCGCGTAGTGGGTGTACTGCCCGGTCAGCGGCAGCGCGTCCAGCCCCTTGAAGAAGCCGCCGGCACCCTCGGCGACGTTGCGTGCGGCCGTGATTTCCGAATCGCCCATGCCATCGCCGATGAGCAGGATGACGTTCTTCGCCCCGGCGTCCTTCACCGCCTCGCGCACCGCATCGGTGGTGTCACCGTCCATGCGCCGCGCCCCGCCGTGCTCGGAGAGCCCACCGGTGGCGGCACGATCCAGCAGCGGGGCCGGATCCTGGCTGGACTCCACCGCCCCGGCACCCACCGAGCACCCGGACAGGGCGCCGACGCCCAACACCAGCGCGGCCGCCGCCGGAACCAACCTCTTGGTACGAGAAAACATGATCTACCCTTCAACTGAAGTTTTCCTGGCCGCCGTGATCGATGCGGCGGCACCAGGGCCGATGCTGCCCAAGCCAGCTGTCGCACCGGCAACCGGGGCCTGAACCGCAGGTTAACGCCTGGCAACCCCCGGCGCGGGTGCCGCCAATTATCGCGCAAATCCCGCTGCCTGTGAGATGCGTCTCGGTCAGCCTCCAGCTCCCGGGAACCTGCCTCACTACGCTCCAGCTCTTGCCACGCCCCGGGCAACGGTGTGAGGATCGAAGCAGAGGACAGGCTCAAGGCAACACCGGGGCCCGGGGTTGGTCCCGGCGCCCAGAAGGGGCAGGATCATGTCAGAGGCACCAGTGATCATCATCGGCGGCGGCTTGGCCGGCGCCACCGCGGCCAGCGAGCTGCGCGAACGCGGCTACGGCGGGGCGGTGACCCTGATCGCCGGCGAGGAGCACCTGCCCTATGAGCGTCCGCCGCTGTCCAAGGACTTCCTGCAGGGCAGCAGCGAGCTGCCGGACTTCACCGTGCACGACGCGCAGTGGTACGCCAAGCACGACATCGACCTGCTGCTGGGCACCCGGGTGGAGGCGATCGACCGCACCGCCAAACGGGTGACCCTGGACGGCGGCGGCACCCTGGACTACGCCCAGCTGGTGCTGGCCACCGGGTCGCGGGCCAACCCCAGCGGCGGCATTGAGGGGGCGGACCTGCCCGGGGTGCGGGTGCTGCGCACCATTGACGACGCCCGGGCGCTGCGCGAGGACCTGAAGGAGGGCACCCGTCTGGTGATCGTCGGCTCCGGGTGGATCGGCATGGAGGCCGCGGCCTCCGCCCGCCAGCAGGGCGCGGAGGTCACCGTCATCTCCCCGTCGCGCATCCCGCTGGGCAATGTGCTGGGCGAACCCTTCGGCAACCACCTGACCCGGATGCACCAGGAGGCCGGGGTGCAGTTTGAGCTGGCCACCCACGTGGACCGGATCGAACGCGGCGCCGATCAGCTGGTGGTGCACGCCGGCAGCTGGCAGACCGGCGCGGACCTGGTGCTCCTGGCGATCGGCGCCAGCCCGCACCTGGAGGTCGCCGCCGCCAGCGGGATCGAAACCGATCACGGGGTGGTGGTCGACGCGTCCCTGCGCTCCTCGGACCCGGACGTGCTGGCCGTCGGGGACATCGCCCAGGCGTTCAACACGACGCTGCGCCGCCAGCTGCGGGTGGAGCACTGGGACAACGCGATCCGCCAGGGCAAGCTGGCCGCGGCCACGCTCACCGGCGCCGACGAGCAGTATGACTGGCTGCCCTACTTCTTCACCGACCAGTTCGAGCTGGGAATGGAGTACGTCGGGGACCGCCAGGACGGGGACGCCGATGTGGTGCGCGGGGACATGGACGAGGGCGAGTTCATCATGTTCTGGCTGCGTGAGGGGCGGATCACCGCGGCGATGAACGTGAACATCTGGGATGTGAACGACACGCTGCGTTCCCTGGTGGGCCAGCGCATCGACCCGGAACGGCTGCAGGACACCTCCATCGAGCTGGGGCAGCTGGCCGCCGGGCAGTAGGAGTCGGCCCCGGGTGATGGGAGCCGGGCCCGGGTGATGGGAGCCAGCCCCGAGTGATGGGAGCCGCGCCGCGGACCACCGGTGAGAGCGGCCCGACACCGCAATGCGGCGTGCGACACTGTGCGCCGGACCGGCAAGGTGCCTACGATGAGCTCATGACACAGCATCAGGTGGATTTGGCAATCATCGGCGCCGGCTCGGGCAACACGCTGCTCACCGACTACTGGGACGACAAGCAGGTCGCCATCGCGGAAAAGGGGCCGTTCGGCGGCACCTGCCTGAACGTGGGCTGCATCCCCACCAAGATGTTCGTGCGCCCGGCCGAACTGGCCCGCACCCCCGTCGAGGCGCAGCGGCTGAACGTGTCCCTGCCGGAGGGCAGCGCCGACTGGCCGGCGATCCGCGACCGGATCTTCTCCCGCATCGACCCGATCGCGCAGAACGGCTACGAATACCGGGACCAGTCGCCCAACGTGCGGGTCATCGCCGAAGAGGTGACCCTGGATGGCACCCACGGCTTTCGCACCGCCCAGGGCACCAGCATCAGCGCCGAGCAGCTGGTGATCGCCGCCGGATCCCGCGCGGTGATCCCGGACATCGAGGGCTGCGACCTGCCCGGGGTGCACACCTCGGACACGGTGATGCGCCTGGAGCGCCTGCCGGAGCGGATCGTGATCGTCGGCGGCGGGTTCATCGCCTGCGAGTTCGCCGCGATCTTCTCCGGGCTGGGCTCCCGCACCACCCAGCTGATCCGCCGCCAACACCTGATGCGGCACATGGACACGGAGATCCGCGATGCGTTCAACGCCGAGGCCCCGAAGTACTGGAACGTTGAGCGCAACACCGAAACTCAGCGGATCACCAAGAACGCGGACGGGACCCTGGAAGTGCACACCAGCGCGGGCACCCACACCGCGGACATCGTGCTGGTGGCCACCGGGCGCAAGCCCAACACGGATTTGATCGGCGCGCAGCAGGCCGGGCTGGACCTGCACCAGGACGGCCGGCTGGTGGTCGATGAGTACCAGCGGGTGCTGCGCGGCGGCCAGCCGGTGCCCGGGCTCTACGCGCTGGGGGACATCTGCAGCACCGAGCAGCTCAAGCACGTGGCCAACTACGAGGCCCGGGTGGTCGCCCACAACCTGCAGCACCCGCACGCGCTGCGGGCGAACTCCAACCGGGCGGTGCCCGCGGCGGTGTTCACCCACCCGGAGCTGGCGCAGATCGGGCTGACCGAGCAGGAGGCGGTGCAGCGCATCGGCCGGCAGAACGTGAGCACCAAAACCCAGATGGTGGGGGACACCGCCTACGGCTGGGCGCTGGAGGATCAGACCGGGCTGTTCAAGGTCGTCGCCGATCGGCGTGACGGTTCGATCCTGGGCGCGCACGTGATGGGCTACCAGGCCTCAAACCTGATCCAGCCGGTGGTGATGGCCATGAACCTGGGCATCGACGCCTACACCGCGGCCCGCGGCCAGTACTGGATCCACCCGGCGCTGATGGAGGTCACCGAGAACGCGTTGCTGGGACTGGACGTCCCGCAGGGCCAGGACGCCCCGCTCTAGCTGCCCCATCCCGGCGTTGAGCAGCGACGCGGGCGGTCAACTCGGCAGCGCCGGTGCGCAGTGCGGCAGCTAGCGCCGCGGCCAGGCCCAGGCCGGCCGGTCGAACACTCCCTGGTCCTGCAGGATCGTCTCCCCGGCCTCCTTGAGCAGTTCGTGGCGCAGGGCCCCCTCACGCTCCAGCGCCGCCACCAGCTGCGGGGAGTGGGAGACCACTACGATCTGCGAGTCCCGGGAGGCGTGGGCGATCAGGGCCGCCAGCGCCGGCAGCAGCTGCGGGTGCAGGCTGTTTTCCGGTTCGTTCAGCACCAGCAGCGGGGCCGGGCGCGGGGAGAGCAGGGCGGTGGCCAGCAGGATGTAGCGCAGCGTCCCGTCGGAAAGCTCACTGGCCTGCAGGGGGCGCAACAGGCCGGGCTGGTGC
This sequence comes from Glutamicibacter sp. St.4D3, assembly GCF_059728615.1. Taxonomy (NCBI): domain Bacteria; kingdom Bacillati; phylum Actinomycetota; class Actinomycetes; order Micrococcales; family Micrococcaceae; genus Glutamicibacter; species Glutamicibacter sp. St.4D3. Next base: position 2,745,995 of record NZ_AP039380.1, on the reverse strand, counting down.
AGGTGCAGGCTGAAGCGCCCGTGCTCCGATCGCACCTCCAGGCGGGATCCGTCAAATGCGTCGGCGATCGCCTGGTTGAACGCCGCGGGACTGGACATCTCGTGGATGGTGCGCACCGCCGCAGGCAGGTCCGCCCCGTCGGAGGCCAGCACCGGGGTGCGGGTGCCGATCCGCTCGGCCCGGGCCGGTGCGCCGGCATCGGTGCGCAGCGCATCGTAGAACCGCCAGCCCTGCAGCATCACCCGCAACTGGCTCACTTCCGGGGCGCTGGAGGCGTCGATGGTGGAGAGCACCGACTCCCACTCGGGCAGCCGCAGCCCGCTGTCCTCCAGGCGCGCCTGCCCGCGAATCTGCACCAGCGCCCCCTGGCGCAGCACGCTGGTGGTCGACGGGCGCAGCACCGGGCCGAACCAGACCGCCTCGCTCTTGAGCACCGGGTCCTGGCCGAACATGCTCGGGTCGCGCATGTCCGTGTCCGGCACCGGCAGCCCCAGGTCCACCGCGTACCCGTACTCTTCGGAGGCGAACCCCAGCTTCAGGGAGACCGGTTCGCGGCGCACCGTGCCCTGCGCCAGCCCAGAATCCCGCCCGCCGCACGGACGGCTCCCGGCCTCCGGTCCGGCCCACGCGGCCGAACCCAGCCCGCCCTCGCGGGCCAGGGAGGCGATCGCACCGTCGTGGCCGAGCTCGCTGATCAGCTTCAGCGCGCGGTAGACGTTGGATTTGCCCACCGCGTTGGCCCCGGTGATCACGGTCAGCGGGGCCAGTTCGATGACCAGGTCGCGCACCGAACGGTACCCGCTGATCGCCAGGGTCTGCAGCATGCACCCCACCCTACCGGCCCTGCCCGACAGCATCCGCGCTGCATCCGCGCAGCACCCGGACGGCACCGCCGGGGCGGGGTGTCCGGCGGTGCCAAAGCGTTCGGCGGCCATGCCATACTGGGGTTGAGCGGCGAAGATCCTCGCCGCCACCTGCACTTTGAGTGGCGCAGGTGCTGCACGAGCACGGGAGTACCGATGACCCAGAACCCGTCCCCTTCCACCGCCACCCTGCTGGTCGGCGTCGAGCCGGACCAGTCCCCGACGGTGCTCAACGCGGTCGCCCCGCTGGCCGCGCAGCTGCAGGCCCGTGTGGTGTGCGTGCACGTGCACACCGGACGGTTCATCACCCAGCGCCTGCCCGAGAACCTGGCCGAGGCCAGCCCGGCGATCAGCGGCTCGGCGCACCCCGATGAGCAGGAGGTGCCGTTCCCGCAGGGGCTGCGCGATCACCTGGCCGAGGTGTTCGATCCGCTGCAGGTCAGCTGGGAGGCGCGCGAGGTGGAAGGGGACCCGGCCAAGGCGCTGGCGCAGCTGGCCGAGGAGCTGGATGCCAACATGATCGTGGTCGGCACGCGCCGCAAGGGCTGGCGCAACCGCATGGAGCAGTTCATTGACGGGTCGATCGCCGTGAGCCTGTCGCACCGGCAGGGCCGCCCGGTCCTGGTGGTGCCGCAGGTCGCCAACGAATCCGGCCGGCTTCCCTGGGAAGGATAGCCGCCGCCCCGCGCCGGGGCCAACGCCAGCACCCCACCGCGGGTTCGAACCCCACAGGGGATCGAATTCCGCACGGGAACGTACTCAAAGCGGGGCAGCCGCTCCCCGGACGGACAGGGGCGCTAGTTGCCGGACCGGGCCTCGAGGCCCGGCAGGGGCTCGTCCGTGTCGTTGCCGCGGCATGTTTCCGCGCCGGCGAAGTACAGTTCGCGGTGCAGCTTGCACCCGGGATTGAACTGCGCGGCACAGTGCGGGCAGTGGTCGGTGCCCAGGTATTGGGCGACGCTCATTTGGGTGCCGCACACTCCGCACAGCACTGCCGGCTGGTCGAAGTGGCGTAACGGCCACACCTGGGCCGGGTGATCGGCCAGCTCGGCGTGGCACAGGTGGCAGGGGTAGTACCTGGCGCAGCAGTAGTGCTTGATCGCGATGACGTCGACGTCCTGGTGGTAGTGCGCGCAGCGGGTCTGCGGGTCCGGATTCACGCCGTGGACCTGCGGCCGGCGGGGTGCGTCGTTCACGCGTCTCTCCTGTCTGCGGGCAACTGGCGGAAGTTCGCGCCCGGACTGAGGGCGCCGCAAGTTTCCCGTACCATTCTGCCGCATCCGGGAAGCCGGCTACTGTGCATTGCTGCACGCTTGATGTGCGTAATCCGCTCCTGAATTCACTGCCGCGCACCTTCCCTTGGGAGTGTGATCTGGGCCATACTCTGGTGCTGAGGGGCGGGGTCCAACCTGGGATCCCCGGGGCTGGAAGGAAAAACAGTGGCATCTGAAACCTCAAGCAGATCCGAGCGCAAGGGGCTGCGCCGGGTCGTCGCGGCCTCCATGGCCGGAACCGTGGTCGAATGGTACGAATTCTTCCTGTACGCCACCGCGGCGACCCTGGTCTTCAATAAGATCTTCTTCCCGGATACGGGCAACGACCTGGACAACATCATCAAGGCGTTCCTGACCTACGCGGTCGGCTTTGTGGCCCGTCCGATCGGCGGCATCGTCTTTGGCCACTTCGGCGACAAGTACGGGCGCAAGCATCTGCTGCAGGTGGCGATCATTCTGGTCGGGGTCACCACGTTCCTGATGGGCTGCCTGCCCACATTCGACTCCATCGGCTACGCTGCCCCGATCCTGTTGATCGTCCTGCGTTTCCTGCAGGGCTTCGCCGTGGGCGGCGAATGGGGCGGTGCGGTGCTGCTGGTGGCCGAGCATGCGCCCAACCGGGAGCGTGGTTTCTGGTCTTCCTGGCCGCAGGCGGCAGTGCCGATAGGCAACCTGCTGGCCACCGTGGTGCTGCTGGTGCTCTCGTGGACGCTGAGTCCCGAGGCCTTCCTGGCCTGGGGCTGGCGTGTGGGCTTCTGGCTGTCGGTGGTCATCGTACTGGTCGGGTACTACATCCGCACCCGGGTCACCGACGCCCCGATCTTCCAGGAGGCCAAGGCCGAACTGGAACAAAACGCAGCCGCCGGGTACGGGGTTGCCGAGGTGTTCAAGCGCTACCCGCGTGGGGTCTTTACGGCCATGGGACTGCGCTTCGGGGAGAACATCCTGTACTACATGGTGGTGACCTTCTCGATCACCTACATGAGCGTGCAATTGCACATGCAGACCTCGGTCATCCTGGAGCTGATGCTGCTGGCTCACGTGTTCCACGCGATCATCGTCCCGGTGATCGGGCGCTTCACCGACACCATGGGGCGACGTCCGGTCTACGCGGCGGGCGTGATCCTCATGGCAGTGTGGGGTGTGGTCGCTTTCCCGCTGTTCAACACGGAGAACGACTTCGTGATCCTGATGACGATCGTCGCCGGGCTGTTCGTTCACGGACTGATGTACGCCGGGCAGCCGGCCATCATGGCCGAAATGTTCCCCACCCGGATGCGCTATTCCGGGGTGTCCTTGGGTTACCAGGTGACCTCGATCGTCGCCGGCTCCATGGCGCCGATCATTGCCGCGGCCCTGCTGCGGGTGACCGGCAGCTGGATTCCGGTCGCCGGGTATGTGGTGTTCGCGGCCCTGGTGACCCTCGTCGCCGTGTTCTTCCTGCGGGAAACCAAGGGGTTGGACCTGGGCAGCATCGATGAGCAGGACCGTCGCGACAACGGGCTGCGGGCGCCGGTGGCGGACGCGGAACCAACGCCGGGTCTTGAAGCCCAGTCCGATCCCCGCCTGGGCGAGGATGGCCGGGCCCGGCAGAACTAACCCGCCGCACGGCACCGTGGTTGGTTGGCAGCGGTGCTGCAGCGCGAAGGCCCCGACACGAAGATCCGTCGGGGCCTTCGCCGTGCCGGGCCGTCCGATTATCGGCCAACCGTTCACAGTGATGCCTCGCATCCAGGTTGTGACAGGCGCCCAGGTATCTAGCGCCGCGCCCCTAATCAGCAATCACTTCGCTGCCTATTAGTCTTGCTGACAATACCCTCCGGATCATTAGCAGGCGGGGGAAGGCGCCATGCCAAGGTTGGTTGGCCGACAGTCCCGTCATCGCGGATTAAGGGACTGTCAAACAAATAACGGGCAGCGGCCTTCAGGCAACAGGTGAAACAGTTGGGCGCGTGCGCTCTGACTATGGAATTTTAACGTTCCGGCGGGGTTGGAGCAGATGGCGTGAACGGGGCGATGAACCAGTCCTGGTCCTTTGCGGCCTGGGTAAAGGCCTGGACGGTCGCCTGCACCGCCCGGCTGCGCAGCGCCTCCTCCCGGCCGACCAGCCAGTACTCGGCATGGTGGCTGAACTGCTCGTGCAGCACCGGCACAAGGTTGGGGTACTGCCGGGAGAGGAATTCGGGCAGTAGCCCAATTCCCGCGTGACACATCGTCGCCGAGAACTGCACCGCGATGCTGGTGGAGGACACCGCGCGGCGCATGGGCGGCAGTGCCGCGCTCGCGTCATCGAGCTTGTCCACGGTCAGGGCGGTGTCGATGTAGTAGTTCAGGTAGTGCTCCGACAGGTCCTCCAGGCGCGTGGGATGCCCGTGCGCGTGCAGATACTCTTCCGTCGCGTAGAGCCGCAGCTCGTAATCCAGCAGTTTCGTGGATACCGCGCGGCGCACGTAGGGCTGGCCGATGGCGATCTCCAGGTCCATGCCGGTGCGGGTTTGGCGGGTGCGGGTGGTTTCGGAGACCAGCTCGAAGACCAGCTGCGGGTGGGTCCGGTGCAGTCTGGCCAACGCCGGGGCGGCCAGGTGGGCGCTGAATGCGTCGGGAGCGGCGATCCGCACGTGCCCGCTGAGCTGCTCGGAGTCCCCGTCCGCGCCAATGGCCGCCACCGCCTGTTCGATCGCTTCGGCTGAAACCATGGCACGCCGTCCCAGGTCGGTCAGTTCCCACCCGTTCGGTGTGCGGGTCAGCAACCGGCCGCCCATGGCCTTCTGCAGCGCGGCAATCCGCCGGGAGATCGTAGAGTGATTCACTCCGAGCACGTTCGCAGCCGCCGTGTAGCGCCCGAGCCGGGCCACGGTCAAAAAAGCGATCAGGGATTCAAGATGACGGTAGTCGATGGGGCGCTCCATGGGAATAGTGTGCGTCAATGCACGACAGCCTTGCAATTTTCCCCTCACAGTGTGCATTGAGAAGGTGATGTGGCGCACCTACGCTGGGGGCAGACAGTGAGACGGTGCGCCACTGACAGCACCCTCAGCCACAGGCAGGCCAGGGGTGAGGGCGCCGACGGAAAGGGTGAGGACATGAGCGTGTACGCATGGATCGGGTTGGGCAACATGGGCGGTCCGATGACCGCAAACCTGGTGAAGGCTGGAAATGAGGTGCGCGGCTACGACCTGAACGAGCAGGCCTGCGCAGCCGCGGCCGCCGGCGGGGTGCGCATTGCCCCCAATATTGCAGAGGCCATGGACGGGGCCGACGCGGTGTTCACGATGCTGCCCAAGGGGGAGCATGTGCGTTCGGTCTATGAAGCGCCGGAGGGGATCTGGGCGAACGCCACCGCGCAGATGCTGTTGCTGGATTCTTCCACCGTCGACGTGGAAACTTCCCGCTACATCCATCAGGGATCGGCCGAACGGGGCCTGGAATTCGTGGATGCGCCGGTTTCCGGAGGGATCTCCGGGGCTGCGGCCGCGACCTTGGCGTTCATGCTTGGGGGCCAGGAACACCTGATGCAGCGGGCCACCGAGCTGATCGCACCGATGTCCGGGCGAACCATCGTCGCCGGTGGGCCGACCATGGGGATCGCGGCGAAGATCTGCAACAACATGATGCTGTTCATCGACCTGATGGCCAGCGCGGAGGGCTCCCAGCTGGCCGAGAAGCTGGGACTGGATCCCGAAGTGTTCTGGCAGATCGTCTCGGTCTCCTCCGGACGGTCCTGGGCGCAGCAGACCTGGTACCCGGTCCCCGGAATCATCGACACCGCAGCGGCGAACAACAATTTCGACGCCACCTTCCGCACCGATCTGGCCCGCAAGGACGTCGCCCTGGCCCTGGCGGCGGGGCAACAGACCGGGGTGAGGCTGCCGGCCGCCACCCTGGCTCAGGAACACTTCGACGAATTGATCAGCCAGGGGCTGGCCGACAAGGACTGCTCGCTGATCGTGAAAAACCTGGTACCCGACGGCAACGTTCGGGGCTACAACCCGATTTCCGGTCCGGACGCTGGCGAGCAGCCGGGCCAAGGATCCGCGCAGCCCAGCCGGCCCGCCCGCCAAGGCGCCTGATGCGAAGCATTCGTGCGGCAGTGCTGGAGGAATCGGGCGCAGCGCGCCCCTACGGCGCCTCCCAACCACTGCGCGTGCAGCAGGTGCAGCTGAACGATCCTGGCCCCGCAGAGGTGCTGGTGCGCATCGAGGCGGCCGGACTGTGCCATTCGGACCTGTCGGTGGTCGATGGAAACCGGCCCCGACCGCTGCCCATGGTGCTCGGTCATGAAAGCGCCGGCATCGTCGAACAGCTCGGCGATCGGGTGCAGGGTTTGCGGGTGGGGCAGCGGGTGGTCTCCAGCTTTCTGCCGCGTTGCGGGACCTGCCCGGCATGCGCCACCAACGGCAAGCTGCCCTGCACCCCCGGCAGTGCCGCCAACACCGCCGGCACGCTGCTGGGCGGGCAGCGGCGGTTGATGCGCGGCGGGAGGGCCCTCAACCACCATTTGGGGGTTTCCGGCTTTGCCACGCATGCGGTGATGGACGCCCGCAGCCTGGTGCCGGTCGGCGACGACGTGCCTGCGCAGGTGGCGGCGGTGCTGGGGTGCGCGGTACTCACCGGCGGCGGAGCGATCCGCAACGCGGCACGCGCCACCGCGGGGGACAGCATCCTGGTAGTGGGCCTGGGCGGGGTGGGGATGGCGGCCCTGCTGGTGGCCCTGGCAACCGTGCGCGATCCCGGCCCATCGGTTGGAAAGGACCCCGGCAGCACCAGGACCGGTGCCGGCGCGCACACGCCGCACGGCAAGGTGATTGCGGTGGACATGAACCCGCAGAAGCTGCGCACCGCCCAACGGTTGGGAGCCGATGTGGCACTCACCCCGCAGCAGCTGGCCCAGCAGGGGCTGAGCGCCGCGGTGGTGATCGAGGCGGCCGGCCACCCGCGTGCCTTTGAGACCGCGTTCAGTGCCACCGCGGTGGGCGGCACCCTGGTAACCGTCGGCTTGCCGGCGCCCGGGGCGATGAGCCAGATCGAACCGCTGGCGTTGACCGCCGGGGCCCGAACCATTATTGGTTCCTACTTGGGGTCGGCAGTGCCGGCGACGGACATCCCGTTCTATGAGCGGCTGTGGCGCGAAGGGCGGCTGCCGGTGGAGGAACTGGTTTCGGGCACCTGCACCCTGGATGAGATCAACGACGGGCTGGAGGAGCTCGCCGCCGGTCGGGCGGTGCGCACCCTGGTCACCTTCTAACCCCGCGCGCAGGGTCCCAGCCCGCCCAGGTGCCGGCAACAGACTTCAGGCGGGCAGGGACGCACCCGGGTGCGGCCAGAAGGCCACACCCGGGTTGGTGCTGCTGGGCTGGTTCCCGGTCTGGTCCGAGTACCCCGCAGCCCTCACCGCCGAGCGCTAGCGCTGCAGCCCGGCTTGACCCGCAGCGGCCGTGGTGCCGCCCGCCATGGCAGGACGCACCTGGCGGCGCAGCAGCACGAACAGCAGGATCATCCCGGCGGTCAGGAACATGTGCCCCAACCCGGCGAACCCGGCAATCATCGCGGAGGACTCCACCCCGCGCACGGTGAGCATGCCGTGCACGATGAGCATCGCCGAGGTGAGGATGACCCCGGCGTTGTAGGTGGCGAAGAACCAGCCGAACAGCTTGCGGTGCGTGGAGAGCGCGAACGCCTTCTCCAGCAGCAGCACGATCAGCAGGACGATGAAGCCCAGGGTGAGCAGGTGGGTGTGGGCCAGGCCCAGCTGTGTGAATTCGCCGGCCGGGAAGTCGTTGGCCTTCGTGAACTCGCGGTAGAACAGGCCGGAGGCCACCCCGACCAGCATGTAGCCAAAGGCCCAGTTCAGGATCTTGCGCATCTGTTTTCTCCTTGTGGTTTGGTGATGCCCCGGGAGTGAGGGCACCGGTGGTTGCTGGGCAGTGCTCCGTGGTGCTCCACGGCTGCCCGGTTGATTGGAAAATGTCCCCGCTCGCCGCCCGCCGCTCACGACCCCGAGCCGGCACGGTGGCGCGCTAGCTGCGCGGCGTCTGCGCCATCTCGGTGCGGGACGCCGCAGCGGTTTCCGGCTGCCGGGTCGGCGCCCAGGCCGGGATGTTGCGCCGCCCCAGCAGCGTGAACAGCGCCGGAACCAGCACGGTGCGCACCAGGAAGGTATCGAGCAGCACCCCGAGCCCGACGACCAGGCCCAGCTGGCCCAGCACCATCAGCGGCAGGGTGGCCAGCGCCGCGAACACCCCGGCCAGCACCACGCCGGCGGAAGTGATCACCGCACCGGTGTGCCCGACGGCGTCGATCACCGCCTCCCGGATCGGCTGGCGGGCCGCCTCCTGCTTGATCCGCTGGGTGAGGAAGATCGTGTAGTCCACCCCGAGCGCGACCAGGAACAGGAAGGCCAGCAGCGGGACCTGCACATCGAATGCGCTGGTGCCCAGCACCAGTGAGCCGATCAGCCCGCCCAGCCCCAGTGCGGCCGCGGCGCTGAGCAGGTTCACCAGCGCCAGCAGGGCGGCGGTCAGCCAGGAACGGGTGAGCACCAGCAGCATCACGAAGCAGATGCCCAAGACCAGTGGGGCGATCACGGCAAAGTCCCGCAGGTGCCCGTTGTGGGCATCGAGCTGTTCGGCCCCCGCCCCGCCCAGCAGGGCATCGGCCCCGTCCACCGCATGGATGGCGGTGCGCACCTCACGCAGCATCTGCTGGTCTTCGCTCGATCCGGGGTCCGCCTGGCCCACCAGCAGCAGCCGCTGCCAGGAGCCGTCGGCGCTGCGGCCCATTTCGCTCACCCGCTGCACGCCGGGCACCTGTTCGGCGGCCCGGGCCACCTGTGGGGCCTGGTCAGGATGGGTGAGGATGGTGGCCGGCTGGGTTTCCCCGGCCGGGAAGTGCTCGGTGAGCACCGTTGAGGCGCTCGCCGATTCCATCGGGCTGCGGAACTGCTCGGCGGGCTTCAGGCCCAGGCCGGTGCCGGTGAGCACGGCGGCCAACACCGCCAGCACGGCACCGACCGAGACCAGGGAGAGCACCGGGCGGGCGGTGACCGCGGTGGCGATCTGCGCCCACCGGCTGCGGCGTGGGGCCGGCTGGTGCGGGGCCGGCACCAGTGGCCAGAACACCTTGCGTCCGGCCAGGGCCAGCACCGGGGGCAGCAGCCCGAGCACGAACAGCGCGGCGATCAGCAGCCCCACCGCGCAGGCGATCCCCAGGCCGCGGGTGTCCTCCATGACCGCCAGCACCAGGCTGGCCAGCGCCAGTACGACGGTGAGGTTGGAGGTGGCGATGGCCTCGAAGCTCGAGCGCCAGGCGGCGGCCAGCGCCGTGCGGTGCCCGGCGTGCACCCGCAGCTCATCGCGGTAGCGGGAGATCAGCAGCAGCGCATAGTTGGTGCCGGCGCCGAACACCAGCACCGAGAGCACCCCGGTGTCAAAGTGCAGGTCCCACACCCCGGCCAGCGCGGCGGTGACCAGGCTGGCGGCCCGGTCGGCCAGGCCGACCACGGCCAGCGGCAGCAGCCACAGGATGGGGGAGCGGTAGGTGAGGATCAGCAGGACCGCCACGATGGCGACGGTCACCGCCAGCAGCGTGAAATTGGCCCCGTCGAAGGAGTGGGCCACGTCCAGCGCGAACGCCGGCCCGCCGGTCACCTGCACCTGCAGGGCGGCGGCGGGGGCGGCGGCCAGCTGCTCACGCAGTTCGGCGACCACCTGCCGGTCGGCCAGGCTGCCGCGCTCGTCCCAGCTGGCGGTGAGCATCCCGGCCTGGGCGTCATCACTGAGCAGCGGCTTGCCCAGCTGCACCCCGGCCAGGTCCAGGCGCCCCTGAAGCTGATCCAGCGCGGTCCGGTCCGCGTCGGTCAGCGTTGCGGCGTCGGGCCGGGTGGCCACCAGCACGGCGGTGCTGCGGCCGGAGGATTCGAATCCGTCCAGCAGCTGCTGCACCCGGGCGGATTCGGAGCCCGGCACGCCGCTGTCCGGGGCGCGGGTGGCCGCGTCGGCGGAGGAGAGCACGGAGAACAGCACGGCGATGACGGCCAGGAAGCCCAGCAGCCAGCCGGTCGCGCCGCGCCGGGAGGTCAGCGAGGAAGAGAGGGAAGTCAACATGCTTCCAGTCAACCGATTTTTGGCGGGATCCAAATCGGGGAAGCGGTCGAAAGCCGGCTCAACCGTTTGGTTGATGCGCACCGGCGTCGGGTGCGTTAGTGCGCCGCGCGGGCCGGGGTGCGGGGACGGAGGGGGAGTGTTAGATCAAGCCCTGTTCACGCGCCGCGGCTACGGCCTGGGTGCGGCTGGCGGCCTGCAGCTTGTCGAAGATGTGCACCAGGTGGGTCTTCACCGTGGCCTCGGTGACGAACAGGGAGCCGGCGATCTGCCGGTTGCTGGCCCCGGTCGCCAGCAGCTGCAGCACCTCGCGTTCCCGGGCGGTGAGCACCGGGCGGGCGGTGCGCAGCCCGGCCAGCACGCGCTGGGCCATCTCCGGGGCCAGCACCATCCGGCCGGCCGCGGCCTGGCGCACCGAATCGACGATGGTGTCCGAGGCGACGTCCTTGAGCAGGTACCCGGCCGCGCCGGCCTCCACGCAGGCCAGGATTTCGGCGTCCTTGTCGAACGTGGTCAGGATCAGCACCTGTGGGGGATCGGGCAGGGCGCGCAGCGCCGCGGTGGTTTGCACCCCATTCATCCCCTCGCCCAGGCGCAGGTCGCACAGCACCACGTCGATGGGGCACTGCCGGGCCAGTTCGACGGCCTGCTCGCCGCTGCCGGCCTGGCAGGCGACGGTGATGTCCGGGTAGTTGTCGAACACGGCCTTCAGTCCGGTGCGCACGATCGGGTGGTCGTCGACCAGCATGATGCGGATCATCGGCGCGCTCCTCCCCTTTCCATGGTCAGAGTTCCTTGGTCAGAGTTCCTCGGTCAGGGCCGCAACGGCAGGTAGGCGGACAGCCCGGTGCCGGTGCCCGGGGTGCTTTCCACATCCAGCCCGCCGCCCAGCTCCCGCAGCCGTTCGCGCATCGAGCGCAGCCCGAACCCGCCGTCGCCCAGGTGGGTGGGCGCCTGCTGCCAGCTGTCGGCGTCGAACCCGATTCCGTCGTCGAAAATGTCCAGACGCACCATACCACCGGCCAGCTGCAGCGAGAGCACCACCTGGTTGGCGTGCGCGTGGCGGCGGATGTTGGCCAGCGCCGACTGGGCGACGCGCAGCAGCGCCACCTGCACCGTGGTGTCCAGCGCCGGCACGTCCGCGTCGGCCCGCAGTTCGGTGCGGATCCCGGTCTCCTCGCCCAGCTTTTCCAGCATCCGCCCCAGCGCCCCCGCCAGCGCCTGGTCCTCCAGTTCGGCCGGCGCCAGCGCGGCGATGATCCGGCGCAGGTCCGCCAGCGCCTGGCCGGCCAGCTGCTGCACCCGTTCCAAGGCGTTGACCGCCCCGGCGGCGTCACCCGCGCCGGTGGCGGCCCGGGCGTGCAGCGAGATGGAGGCCAGCTGCTGGGCGACGGTGTCGTGGATGTCGCGGGCCAGCCGGGCCCGCTCGGCCAGCACCCCGGCCTGGTGCTGGGACCGGGCCAGCTCCTCGTGCAGCCCGGCCATCTCGCGGTGCGCCTGCAGCAGCGAGCTGACCAGCGCGTTGCGTTCCTGTGCGTCGCGCAGCAGCTGCAGGTAGCCGCGGGAGATGCCCCATGCGAAGCACCCGCCCACCAGCGGGCCGATGATGCTGGCGTAACTGGTCTGCCCGTGGTGCAGGAAGGGCGCGACGATCGCCAGCGCGTACACCAGCAGCGAGACCAGCACGGAGCTGGCCAGCGGCAGCAGGTGCCCGATCAGCAGCCACAGGCTGAACGCCAGCCACATGAATTCGCTGCTGGCCGCCAGCCCGGCCGCCCAGATCGCCAGCAGCACCCCCAGCCAGAGCATGGTCCTGCCCGAGGCGTCCAGCCCGGCCGCCGATTCCCGCCGGGCCAGCCGCGGCAGCCCGCCCAGGTACCACAGCGCGAAGCCGATCCCGACGATCGGCACCAGCCAGCCCGGTCCGGTGCTTTCGGCCATGCCGCGCACCACCGCGATCACCAGCAGGACCCCGGTGATCGCATGCTGGCCCAGGCGCATGACCTTCGCGGTGAGCAGCCGCCCGCGCACCGCACCGGTGCCGATGGCGGCGACGGCCGCCGCACCGTGCCCGGCCCCCGCCGGCAGGGCGTTCACGCCCATTCCGCCGTCCTCCGGGGCGTTCCCCTCGCCGGTCATGGGCGGCCCGTGCCTTGCGCCGTCGCGGCGGCCGGGCTGCAGGCGGGATCCGCGGCCGGTGTCTCAGCGTCCGTCGGTGTCTCAGCGTCCGCCGCTGCGGGGCCCTGCCCCGGCAGGTCCCCGGCGAGCATGCCGAAGATCAGGGTGTCGGTGTATTCGCCCTTGCTGTACAGGTGCTCCTGCAGGTGCCCCTCCAGCCGGAAGCCCAGGCGCCGGGCCAGCGCCGCGCTGGCGGTGTTGCGGGCATCCATTTCGGCGGCGATCCGGTGCACGCCCAGCCGGGTGAAGGCCACCTGCAGCAGGGCGGCGGCCGCCTCGGTCGCGTAGCCCAGCCCGGCGCATTGGGGATCGAGCACCCAGCCGATCTCCGCCTGCCGGTGCGGGATGTCGGTCAGCCACAGGGCCAGGTCCCCGACGTAGCGCCCCGAGCCGTCGGCGATCACCAGGGCCAGGGCGTGCGGCGGTTCGTCCAGGCTGGTGCGCACCACGCGCTTGGCCAGCTGCTCCTGGGTGTACTCCTCATCCCAGCGCTCCTCCAGCAGGTAGCGGGCCACCGGTTCCTGCGCGTAGACGCGCAGCAGGTCCGCGGCGTCCTCGGCCGAGTGGAATCGCAGTTCCAGCCGTCCGGTGGCCAGGGGGAAGATCGCATCGCTCATGTCTTGACTCTAGACGCAGCCGGCCGGGCGCGGCCACACCCTCCAGCGCCCGAACAGGGGCGCGTTGCCCGTGCTCTGCGCCACAGCCGCGGGTGAAGCCGGGCATGCCATGTGCATCCGGCGCAGGCGCCTTTGCCCGGGCCCGATCCGCTGCCGGCGCCGAACCGCGGGCGCCGGACCGGGGCGGAACAACCCCCTGGACCCCGCGCTTCGCGGGCCGGGCACGCCGCCCGCTCGAACGGAATCCATCCAAGTCAAACTAATTTTCGCAAAAACGGCGCGAAGGCTGGAAACCGCGGGCCCGCTGCCCCGGACGAGGCCGCACGGGAACCGTGCGCACCGGCCCAGGGGCGTTGCGCAGCGTTCCACGAAGTGCGGTGGCCAGCCGCCGGAGGACCCGCGGCGGCGGGCCGGACGGGCGGTGGCTCACAGTGGACGTTGGTAGCATGGCTGACGCCCTTGGGCGGGACCTGCCGGCCCCGCCCGAGCTTTCGCAACCGGAAGCACACGGCACAGCGCAGCGCTGCCGTCGTGCGGGCTTGACGAAGGACAACGGCGAAGGAACGACAGAGAAGTGAGCACGCCCTCTGGCAAACAGCCAACCGGCACCGGCAGCGCACCCCAGCTGCCCCACCACCACTCCCCAACGGCCCGCACCGCCCTGGCGGCACAGCTGCGCCGCCGCAAATCCATCAACCACATGGTCAGCGAGGCCGCCGACAACGCCGGGCACGGCAAGCTGCGGCGCAGCTTCGGGGTCCTGCAGCTGACGATGATCTCCGTGGGCGCCACCCTGGGCACCGGCATCCTGGTGATCCTGGGCGACGCCGTGCCGATCGCCGGCCCGGCCATCTGGCTCTCCTTCGTGCTGGCCGGTGTCACCGCCCTGCTCTCGGCGGTCAGTTACGCGGAAATGGCCGGCATGGTGCCGGTCTCCGGGTCCAGCTACTCCTACTCCTACGCCACCCTGGGCGAGGGCATCGCCTGGGTGTGCGGCTGGTGCCTGGTGCTGGAGTACGCGGTCTCGGTCGCGGCCGTCGCGGTTGGCTCAGGGCAGTACGTGAACCAGACCCTGGCGGTGTTCGGCCTGGCGCTGCCCGATGCCCTGGCCGCCGGCCCGGCCGAGGGCGGGGCCGTCAACCTGCCGGCGCTGGCCACCGTCGTGCTGGCCATGGTGCTGCTGGCCCGCGGGGCCCGCGAATCGGCGCTGGCCAACACGGTGATGGTGCTCATCAAGATCGGCATCCTGGTGTTCTTCGCCGTCGTGGCGTTCACCGCGTTCAACGCCGGGAACTTCCAGCCGCTGCTGCCGATGGGCGCCGCCGGAATGAGCGCGGCCGCCTCCATGGTCTTCTTCTCCTACATCGGGTTCGACGCCGCCTCCACGGCCGGGGAGGAGGCGGTCAACCCGCAGCGCGACCTGCCCCGGGCGATCCTGATCGCCATGTTCATCGTCACCGCCGTATACGTGCTGGTCGCGGTCGCCGCGATCGGGGTGCGCCCCTGGCAGTGGTTCGACGGGACCGAGGCGGCGCTGGTGCAGATCGTAGCCGAACTGACCGGACAGCGCTGGGTGGTGCTGCTGTTCGCGCTGGCCGCGGTCGTGGCGATCCTCTCCGTGGTGCTCACCGTGCTCTACGGGCAGACCCGCATCCTGATGAGCATGGGCCGCGACGGGCTGGTCCCGCGGCTGTTCGCCCGGGTGTCCCCGCGCACCGGCACCCCGGTGGCCGGCACCCTGGTGGTCGGATCCGTCGTGGCGCTCACCGCCGCGCTGATCCCGCTGGGGCAACTGGCCGAGGCGACCAGCATCGGCACCCTGTTCGCGTTCGCGCTGGTGGGCGCCGCGGTGATCTACCTGCGCCGCACCCAGCCCAAGGCCGAACGCACCTTCCGGGTGCCGCTGTACCCGCTGACCCCGATCCTGGGCATCGCCGCCTGCCTGTTCCTGATGCTGAACCTGGACTGGCGCACCTGGGCGGTCTTCGGGATCTGGATGGTGATCGGCGCCGGGATCTACCTGGGATACGGCCGACGCCACTCCCGGCTGGGATCGCTGAGCGAGGAACAGTACGCCAGCCAGCAGGAGTAGCCGGCCCGACCAGGTCACCTTGCCCGGACCGGGCGCCTTGCCGGCCCGACCACTTTGCCCGGTCCTGCCCGTCGCCTCCACCTGGCGGCCGCGGCTGCTGGGAGCTGGCTCGCAGGCGCTGGCCGGGGCCCGGCCCACGGGTCTAGGCTGGTGGCAGCGGGAAAAGGCCCGCACCGGATGAACCGGCACGGGGTGGGAAGGCGGAAGGCCATGCGCCTGGCAGTACTGCAGCACGACGCGCATCCCTCGGATGTGACCAGCAACCTGCACCACCTGGAACAGGCGGCGCAGATGGCCGCCGAACACCACGGCAACGTGCTGCTCAGCCCGGAGCTGTTCCTCACCGGCGCGGACCCGCACCTGGTCACCCGGGTGCTCTCCCCGGCCGGGCTGCGCGATGTGCACCAGGCGGTGGCGGGGATCGCCAGCTCCTACAACATCGCCCTGGCCTATTCGCTGCCCGCCTACCCGCCGGACGGGGCGGCCGGCCGGCCGCAGATCACCAGCTACTTCGTGGACGACGCCGGGGACCTGCTGGCCAGCTATGCGCGCGCCCACCTGCGCAGCGCCGCGGAACACGACACCTTCGACCCCGGCCAGCTGCCCCCGCAGGTTTTCGACTACCAGGGCACCGGGTTCGCGCTCTCCAGCGGCTATGACGTGCAGTTCCCCGAACATGCCCGCGCCGCGGCCCTGGCCGGGGCCGGGATCCTGCTGGTGCCGGCCGCCGCCGAGCAGGGCTCCGAGTCCCTGGCGGTGAAGCTGCTGCCCACCCGGGCCATGGAGAACGGCATCTACCTGGCCTGGGCGAACCACAGCTCGGTGCAGGGCGGGATCCCGATGGCCGGCACCAGCACCATCATCGGCGCGGACGGGCAGAACCTGCGGGTGGCGGGCAACGACCCGCAGCTGATCATGGCCGACGTGGACCCGATCCGCCAGCAGGCGATCCGCAAGCTGGATCCGTACCTTTCCCGGATCCGCCCCGAGCTGTATGCCGTCGCCCCGGGAGGCTCACCGGGCTAACCGGCACGGCTCCTCCCGCCGGAACAGACGCGCCAGGGAACAAAGGGCCAGGAGCCAGCACCCAGCAGCCGGGAAGGCATGGTGCCGCAGCCTGCCAAGGTGCCGCAGCCTGCCAAGGTGGCGGCGTCGTGGCGGCGGCGCCGGGAACGGGTCGTGGGGGAGCAGCAGCGGCCCCGGAAGCGACGCCGGACTTGGTAGCGTGGGAACTGCGGCACGAGCAGGAGGTAGCAGATGGACACTTTTGAGCAGGCCGGCCAGACAGCGCGGCCCACGCCCACCGCCACCGGGCCGGACACGTCGCAAACCCGGTTCCCGGCCAGCCTGGCCAATGTGCGCCAGGTCGGGGGCATCGCGGCCGGCTCGGCCACCGTGCGCCCCGGGGTGCTCTTCCGCAGCGCCGCACCACACCATGTGGATGAGGCGATCTCAGGGTGGGTCGCCCAGGCCGGCATCACCCGCATCTTCGATCTGCGCAGCGACTTTGAGGCCCGGCGGGTCAACGGCTTCCCGGAAACCTCCGGAGCCGTGGTGCGCACCAGGCTGCCGCTGCTGGAGGGGGCGTTCGCCCCGGGCGGTCAGCTGCCCTCGCTGGAGGAGCTCTACCTGCCCCTGGTGCTGGAACACGCCCCGGTGTGGGCGCGGATCGCCGACGAGGTCGCCGGCAACCGGCACTCCACCCTGGTGCACTGCACGGCCGGCAAGGACCGCACCGGGGTGGCGGTGGCGCTGCTGCTGTTGGCGGTCGGCGCCGAACGCGACGCCGTATTCGAGGACTACGCCGCCTCCACCGCCGCCCTGTCCGGGGCCTGGCTGGAGTCGATGCGCGAGCAGATCACCCAGGCCGGGGTGCGGGTGGATGAGAAAATGGTGGAAATGATG
The DNA here is from genome assembly GCF_059728615.1 of Glutamicibacter sp. St.4D3. Lineage (NCBI taxonomy): Bacteria > Bacillati > Actinomycetota > Actinomycetes > Micrococcales > Micrococcaceae > Glutamicibacter > Glutamicibacter sp. St.4D3. Next base: position 2,728,967 of record NZ_AP039380.1, on the reverse strand, counting down.
GTGGGGACCAGTGTCCCCGGCCTGGACAGGGCGCTGCGCCGGGTGGAGGAACGCCACGGCAGCGCCGCCGACTACCTGCTGGCCGGAGGGCTGGCACCCCAGCGTCTGGAGGCGTTGGGCGAACGGCTGCTGAGCTAGGCGGCCGGGGCGGAAAGGAGAACCTTGCGTTTCGACGCGATTGACCCCACCGCGCAGATCAAACTGGTCGCGGTGGACATGGACGGCACCTTCCTGGATCCGGAGGGGAACATCCCCCAGGCCGCCTGGGCGGTGATCGACCAGCTGCACCGGCGCGGCATCACCTTCGCCCCGGCCAGCGGCCGGCAGCACGCCCGGCTGGCCGAGCAGTTCGCCGCACTGGGCCCGGAATTGACGATCATCGCCGAGAACGGCACCGTGGTGATGCGTGGGGAGACCGAGGTCTACTCAAACGTGATCGACCCGCAGCGGTTGGAACACGTGATCCGGCGGCTGCGGGACGCCGGGCCGGAACTGGACGCGGCGGTGGTGCGCTGCGGGCGACGGGTGGGATACCTGCAGCAGCCCACCGAACGGGTGGCGCGGGCGGTCGCCCCCTATTATGCGCGCACCGAGTCGGTGCCCGATCTCCTGCAGGTCCGCGACGAGACCATCAAGCTGGCGATCCACAGCCCCGCGAATTCCGCGGCCGTGGCCAAGGTGTTGGAACCGCTCAGCCAGGAGCTGCAGGTGGTGATTTCCGGGCCGGACTGGGTGGATGTGATGAACCTGGGCGTGCACAAGGGCATCGCGGTGCGCCGGCTGCAGGAATCCCTGGGCATCGGGCCACAGCAGACGGCGGTGTTCGGGGACTACCTCAACGACCTGCAGATGCTGCAGGCCGCGACGTATTCCTTCGCGATGCACAACGCACACCCCACCATCCGGCAGGAGGCGCGGTTCACCGCCCCGCCGAACAGCGAGTACGGGGTGCTGCAGGTGCTGCAGGCCTATTTGGCCGGTGCGCCGCAGCTGCTGGGCCACCAGGTGCGCTGAACCTGCGCCGGCATCGAACCGGACGTGCGTGGGGTGCAGAACCTGTGGCCGGAGCCGGTGGTTTTAGCACCCCTGGTTACCGGGCCGGCGGTTTTAGAACCCGCGGCGTCGGCCGATGAAGCGGTCCACGCCGGCCCGCCCGGCCCCGGTCAGCGCGAAACCGGCCAGCACCACGGCCAGGAGCAGCACCAGCTCATACCCGCCGTCGGCGGCAAAGAACCCGGCTTCCCGGTGCACCAGGAAAAACGCGGCCACCATTTCCGCCAGCAGCAGCAGCGACACGAACCGGGTCGCCAGCCCGAGCACCAGCAGCGCCCCGCCCAGGAGTTCCACGCCGATCAGCACCGGGGCGGCCAGGGTCGGATAGGGCACGGCCATGGTCTCCAGCCATTTCACTGTGGCCGGCACGCCCTCACGGTACTTCTGCCAGCCGTGGATCATGAACACCGCGCCGACCACCAGGCGCAGCGCGGTGGCGGCCAGGGTGGACAGGGCTGCCTGGGCGGATCGGGTCATCGGCCTTCCTTCGGGTGGCGGGTAGCGGCACCACCCACCCTATGCCAGGCGCCGCCGACGGCCCGGGAACGGGCACCGGTGCGCCGCTTCCCGTGCTTCGGCCAGATGCAGACCTCCCGAAGGAGCGGGGCGGGCACGCAAGACCGTGAAAGGCCGGGGCCGGCGCGCTAACCCCGGAAAGGGACCCGGGGCGGGAAAGACCAAGGCGGGCGGGGACCAGGGCCTCCTACAGCGGAGGGTTGGCCGCCAGGTGGTTCGCGATCGCGTCGAACGCCCGGATCGTGGGGAAGAGCTTGCCCGGATCCTGCGGGTAGGGCCAGCTGGAGAGCTTGACCCCCACGGTGGCGGTGTTCGGATTCATGTAGATCATCTGCCCGTGGATCCCCAGGGCCAGGGCGACGTCGGAGCCGGGGTACGGGAACCAGATTTGGTTGCGGTACATCCCACCGGGCATCCGGTTGTCGCCCGGGGAGTCCTCAAAGGCCTGCCGGGAGTCCGCCGCCCCGGTGAACGTGTCCTGGATCCAGGTCTCGTCCAGCACCTTGTTGCCGTTCAGCGCGGTCCCGCCGTTGACGTAGATCTGCCCGAAGCGGGCCAGGTCGCGCAGGGTCGCGTTGAAGCCGCCGTCGAACATCCCGGTGCCCAGCTGGTCGGTGCCCATTACCAGGTCCTGCTGCGCGCCGATGCGCGACCACACCAGGTCGGACAACAGCTGCTGCATCGGCTGCCCGCCGGCGGCCTCACACACCCAGCCCAGCACATCGGTTTCGCAGGAACGGTACTCGAACGGGCCGCCGTGCGGCGCCTTGGCCTGCAGGGTGGCCAGGTATTCGTACATGCCGTGGGCCGGGTTCTGGTTCTGCTCATCGCGCACTGCCCAGCCGATCGCCTGCTCCAGCAGGCGCACCTCGGCCTGCTGGTCCAGGTACTCCTCGGAGAATTTGATGCCCGAGCGCATGTCCAGCAGGTGGCGCACGGTGGCCCCGGCATAGCCGCTGGCCTCCAGCTGCGGGACATAGTCGGTGACCGGCCGGTCGACCTGCAGCTGGCCCTGCCCGCACAGGATCCCGGCCACGGTGCCCACCAGGGTCTTGCTCACGCTCATCAGCAGGTGGTCGGTCACCGAGGTCATCGACCCGAAGTATTCCTCAACCAGCATCTTGCCCTGGTGCATCACCAGCCAGCCGTCGGTGTTGGTGGCCTGGATGACGCTGCGCACGGTCAGCGACGGCTCGTTCTCGTTGTTTTTCAGCAACTCGATGCGGCCCAGGTCCATCGGCACCAGGTGCAGCTTGGCGATCGGCTCACCGCCGCGGCTGACCCTGGCGGTGGGCAGGACTTCGGAGAGGTTCTGGAAGCTCCACGCCAGGTTTTCCGGGTGCTGCCAATTCTCGACCGTCACGGTCCGGTTCGGCTTGGCAGGTGTCATCGGGCGCCCATTGTCCTTTCCCCGGTGGTCAGTTGCAATCCATCGGAGGATACCACCGCCAGCCGCCGGACGCCGGGCAAGCGCGGCTACTCGGCGGCCGCCGGGGGCACCGGGATGCCCTTGTAGAGCGAACGCACCGAGGAGATGAAGTGCTTGGCGTCGATACTCAGCCTGGTGCCCTTGCGCCCCTCGTACTGCAGTTTCGCCTTGGTGACCAGTACCCCCAGATCAGCGCCCTTCCAGCGGTAGTCCTCCGCCCCGTAGATGCGCAGGAAGAAAGCCTCCTTGTGGTGCTGCAGCTGGTGCCAGTCCAGCGCGGCGCGCACGTACTGCAGCTTGCCGGAGGAGTCCAGCACGTACTGCCCGGTGCGTGGGGCGTGGGTGAGGTACTCCACAATGTCATCGGTTTCCTTGATGATCATGTGGCTCCAGATATCGGCCCCGCTCAGCGCCTCCCAGCGCTCGTTGATCTCGTCGACGTCCAGCTCGAAGTCGACGTCCAGGAACTCCAGCAGGTGGAAGAGGAACAGCGGTACGTCCGCGTAGGCCCCGGCGGTCACGTTCGTGATGGCGCTGGCCCCGGAGATGCGGGGGTTCAGCTCACCCAGGTACACCTCGTCGCTGTCCGTGTCCACCAGCACGTCGACCTCGAAGAAGCCGCGGTAGCCCTTGTCCTGCAGCCCGCTGCCCACCTTGCGCACCAGCTCGATGGCCCGCGCCCGCTGGGAGGCGGTGAGCACGTCGGGGTGCATCTCGTTGCCGCACCAGCCGCCCTTGTAGGGGGTCAGCTCGTCGTAGCCGGCCAGTTCGGTCAGGAACGGGCCGACGACGGTGCCGCAGCGGGTGAGCACCGCCTCCACGGCCACCGGCACGTTGTTGATCCGCTTCATGACCTTCAGCTGCTCGCCGATCATGTTCGCCGCGTTCTTGTCCCAGTCCGCTTCCTCGGCGATGAAGAACGTGGTCTTGCCCGAGTCCCCGTAGGGGGTCTGCACCACCAGGTCGGTGCCCAGCCGGTTGCTGCGCGCCAGTTCCAGCAGATCCGCATAGTTCGTCGCATAGCCCAGCACGTTGGGCACCGAGGCGGCCCCGGCCTTGTTGCCCAGCTCGGTGGTGACGATCTTGGAGTCCAGGTGGGTGCGCAGTTCCGCCGGCGGCAGGATCAGGTCGTAGCCCAGCTCCTCGCAGATCTGCTCGGTTTCCTCATCGAAGAACACCATGGCGATCTTCGGGCGCTCGCCGCTGGCCGGGCGCCGGGAATCGATGTGCTCGCGCACCTCCGGGTTCTGCAGCAGCCAGTTGTTGATCGCCTCGCCGCTTTCGAATTCGATGTACGGCTTCTCGGTGGGGGAGAAGACCCGGGGATGGGCCCCGTCCCAGCCGTCGTAGTAGGAGATGTAGCTGAAGCGGCGCACCCAGCGGTCCAGCCCGAGCAGATTGAAGGGGGTGGCACCCACGAAGTAGATCGGGGTTTCGTTGGTCCGGAAGAAATGGCGCACCTCGCTCATGTTCTTCAGCGGCCGGGTGAACTTCACGATCCGCGCTTCGCTGTCTTCGGCAATCTCGGTGGTGTAGGCGGCGTCGGTGCCCACGTTGGCCGTGGGCACGTCCTCGCTGGGAGGGGTGGCCCGCCAGCGGGCGATATCGCTCGGTTTCGGCATCCGCTGCTTGCGGCGAATTTCAGGTGCGGCTACATCCTTGCCCATCATCAGGTCCCCCACTGTTCAGGTTCTCGTAGTCTTAGTGTGATCGAAATCTCGTGTAGACAAGAGCTTGTGTCAACAGGCGTTGAAAATCAATTTATGTCACATCCATGTGACACCGCCGACGTAATCGGACGCGTGCCTGGATGTGAAATCATGATGAACTTCCAGCGCTATGCAATTTTCCAGGCACCGCCCCGGGCCCTGCCGGAACGAGAAATGCCCGTGCTGAACCAGTCCGAAGACCGATCCAGCACGGGCATCCAATGTGATCTGTGCCTCGTGAAGACTACCTTGCCATGTGAGCGCCTTGCCCGCCAGTACCCCAGCACCAATGTGGGGCGGACGCGCGCTACGGCAGCCGTTGCAGCATCTGGTCGAAAGTGGGCTCGTCGAACTGGAAACCCAGCTCCTCCAGCACGCTGCTGGTGACGTGGCGTCCGGTCAGCGCCATGCGCGGATTGCTGCCCAGCAGGTTCGCCCCGGCCTGCACCAGGCGGGCCGGCGCCCCGATACCGGGCATGGAGTACTTGGCGCGCAGCGCCCTCATCATCTCCTCGTTGCGCACCGGATGCGGGGCCGCGGCATGCACGATGCCCTCCGCCGGGCGCTCGCCTTCGATGCCCAGCAGCTGGCGCACCAGCTTCAGCCAGTCCGCCAGTGCGATCCAGCTGACCCACTGGGCCCCGGTACCCACCGGGCCGCCGAGCCCGGAACGCACCAGCAACAGCAGCCGGCGCAGCAGCGGCGCCTGCTCGCCGAAAACCAGTGAGGTGCGCAGTACGTAATTGTGCTCGGCCCGCACCGGGGCCTGGGCGAACGCCTCCTCCCAGGGGCGGGCGACCCCGGTCGTCTCCGGCAGCGCGGCGCTGCCGGTGGGCAGCGCGCTGGATTCGGTGAGCCGGGCCTCGCCGGCGTCGCCAAAGATCGCAGTGGTGCTGGACTGCACCCAGGTCTGCACCGGAACGCCAAGGCGGGCCACCGCATCGGCCAGGGCTCGGGTGGAATCCACGCGGGAGCTGCGCAACCGGTCAAGGGAAGCCGGGGTGTTGCGCTGTTCCACCAGCTCACCGGCCAGGTTGACCAGGCTCACCGGGTAGTTCTCGCGCAGGAACGCCGCCCGCCACGGACCCTGGTGCTTGCCGTCCCAGAGGAATTGGGCGGCCGGAAAATCCGGTTCCTGGGTGCGGGTGAGCACGACCACCGAGTTGCCGCGGCACACCAGGTCCGCGGTCAGCCTCCGGCCCAGATAGCCGCGGCCGCCGGCGATCACCACGTGGCGGCGCACCCGATACCGGCCCTGGTGCGGGATCAGCCGGTAGAGGCGCGCGCAGCTGATGTCGAAATCGTCGAACAGGGGATTGGCGACCGTGTGCTTGAACGCGGTGGTGCCCGGGCCGGTCAGCTCCACGGTGAAGTGCAGCCGGGCCCCGCCCTGGACCGCCTCCACTGCCCAGCGCAGCGCCAGGGAGCCGCCGGGCTGCGGCTGGGTGAATTCGACCAGGCGTTGGGCCTGGTTGCGCCGGGTGATGGACCCGGAAGGGGCGGTCTCGCGGTGCAGGGCGCCCAGCAGGCGGCCCGGGGGCAACAGGTCCACGGTGCTGCCCACCCCGCGCTGGTCGTCGTGCACCAGGAACCCGTCGAAACTCTTCGTCCACTGCCCGGTCTGCTTCAGATTGCCCACCACGGCGAAGATCGCGTCCGGGTTGGCGGAGAGGAAACGGGATTCGGTGCGCTGCCAGGAGGTCAGCGTGTGCTTCAGCGAGGCCAGGGTCATCAGTCCTTCGGGTTCGGTCCTGCCCCGTCCGGTCGGGGCACCGGGCAGGGATCGTGTCTCCATCGTAGGCACGGCGTGCGCCGCTGCACAGCATTCGCGTCCAGGTGCGTGGCCGCTGGCCGGGCCGAGGGCGCTGGGTGCTTAACGGGTTGCGCCCCGCCACGCCGGTGGGGCGTAGCGGGGCGCAGACGGCAGGCCGCGGGCGGGAGGCTTAGGCGCGGGCCTTGGCCCCGACCTCGTCCTCCATGGCGGTGAACTCGGACTCGATGGTCTCGTTCGGACGGTAGGTGGAACGCGACACCAGCCAGGCCACCAGCAGGTTGACCAGGAAGCCGGGCACGATTTCGTACATCACACCGCTCAGGGCCGCGATGTTGCCCCACACGAAGACCACGACCGCGCCGCTGACCATGCCGGCAAAGGCGCCAACGGCGGTCAGCTTGCGCCAGTAGAGGCTGAGCAGGATGATCGGGCCGAATGCGCCGCCGAACCCGGCCCAGGCGAACGCCACCAGTTCCAGGATCGAGGAATCCGGGTTCAACGCCAGCAGTGCGGCGATGACCGCCACGGCGAGCACGCCCAGCCGGCCCAGCAGCACCAGCGACTTGGGGCTGCCCTTGCGGCCCATCAGGTTGTACAGGTCCTCCACCAGCGCCGAGGAGCACACGATCATCTGCGAGGACATGGTGGACATGATGGCCGCCAGCACCGCGGCCAGCACCAGCCCGGCGATCAGCGGGTGGAAGAAGATCTGCGAGAGCAGCAGGAACACGGTTTCGCTGTCGGCGGTGCTCAGCGGCTCGTCGGCGAAGTACGCCACGCCGATCAGCGCGGTGCAGATGGCGCCCAGCGCGGTCAGGAACATCCAGCCGATGCCGATGCGGCGGGCCACCTTGGCCTCGCCCGGGGTGCGCAGCGCCATGAAGCGCACGATGATGTGCGGCTGGCCGAAGTAGCCCAGGCCCCAGGCGGCGGTGGAGATGATGGCCACCAGCGCCAGGATCCAGCTGGTTTCATCGAAGGAGGAGAACAGGTTGAACGCCTGCGGGTTGGCCTCGGTGATCCGGCTGCCCAGCGTGGAGATGTCCCCGCTGCGGAAGACCGCCACGATCGGCACCGCGATGAGCGCGGCGAACATCAGCACGCCCTGGGCGACGTCGGTCAGCGAGGCGCCGAGGAACCCGCCGAACAGGGTGTAGAGCAGGGTGATGGCCGCGACGAACAGCATGCCGTTCAGGTATGGCCACCCGAAGGAGGCCTGGAAGAACTTGCCGGCGGCGACCATGCCCGAGGAGACGTAGAAGGTGAAGAACACCAGGATGATCAGCGCCGAGGCGATGCGCAGCAGGTGCTTGCGGTCCTTCAGGCGCTTTTCGAAGAAGCTGGGGATGGTGATGGCGTTCTGCGCGATCTGCGTGTAGGAGCGCAGTCGCGGGGCGACGAACTTCCAGTTCAGCCATGCGCCGATGGTCAGGCCGATGGCGATCCATGCTTCGTGCAGGCCGGTGACGTAGATGGCGCCGGGCAGGCCCATCAGCAGCCAGCCGGACATGTCGGAGGCCCCCGCGGACAGCGCGGCCACCCAGGGTTTGAGCCCGCGGTCGGCGAGCATGTAATCGTCGATGTTGCTGGTGCGACGGTAGGCGAAGTAGCCGATACCGAGCATCACGCACATATAGAAGACGATCGCGATCATCTGGAATGTATGGTCGGACATGATTTCCTCATTGCTAGTGCTCCCGTGCGGGGTGGTTCCCCCATGAACGAATGGGGCGCACGGTCACCGGGTGCGGAAAACCACTATGGCATCCTTTGAGTGATTTGTCGCTCACGAAAGCCCGCGTCGTTACCATTTCGTGACCTAGTCTGTGGCTGGGGTCACCACCTCGGCGTTCCGCTCCGCGGCGTGCGGGGAGGGCAGCGACTGCGCCTGGTCGTGCAGGCATTCGCGCACCGCCAGGATCGCCGGGTTGCGCTCGGAGGAATGACGCATCGCGGTGAACACGGTACGCACCGGCGCCCCGGGCAAATCGGCGATGCGCAGCCCCCGCCGACGCTGGGCCCACACCAGATCTGGCAGCAGCGCCACCGCGTTGCCCGACTCCACCAGCTGCACATGCGCCTGCAGGTCAGCGGTCTCGTAGCGCACGTCGGGTTCGAACCCGGCCGTCCGGCAGGCCTGTTCGGCCCAGTGCCGGCTGGCGGCGCCCACCGGCTCCATGACCCAGGGCAGGTGGGCGGCGTCCTCGATGCGGATGACCCGATCGAACTCCGAGACCTCGGTGGGGTCGGTGGCCGGCAGCGCCAGGCGCAGCGCGTCGTGGGTGAGCGTGCGCCGGTCCAGGTTCTCAAAGTGGCGGGCCGCGTGCCCCGGGTACTGTTCGGCGACCACCAGGTCAAAGTTGCGCGCCGCGGTCTCATGCAGGGCGCGTTCGGGCTCCTGCTGGCTCATCTCCACGCGCAGGTGCGGGTGCTGCTGGCGCAGCTGGCCCAGCGCCCCGGGCAGGATCGCCAGCATCGCGGTCTGGAACACGGCCAGGCGCACCGTGCCCGAGACGGTGGACAGGGTCGCGGACAGGTCCGCCTCGGCCCGTTCCATCGAGTCCAGCAGCTGCTCGGTGTGTGCGACCAGCACCTGTGCCTGGGGCGTGAGGCTCAGGGTGCGCCCGTTGCGCTGCAGCAGCTTCACCCCGGCCTCCGCCTCCAGCAGGCTCAGCTGCTGGGAGACCGATGAGGGGGAGTAGCTCAGCTCGTAGGCAACCTCCGCGATCGTGCCGCGCAGGCTCAGTTCGCGCAGCAGGCGCAGACGGCGCATTTCCAGCATGTTCCTCGTACCTTTCGCCCTAGGGAACCCGGGAAAAACCGGGGTTTTGGCACCCCCAACGATACCTTGGGAAAACCGAATGGAATAGTTAAGTTTTGTTCACTTTTCCTGAACTGATTTAAGGGCCATACTCTTAGTGCACACAGCTTTTTCGCAGCAAGACGCCGCATCGGAACCCACCCGTCCCCGGCCGGTCCCAGAACGAAAGATGCGTTGGTGCTCCGGTCCAATCAGATGAAGCATTAGGAAAGGCGCAACGTGTCAGTCACTAGCCACATCCCCAAGAACATTCCCCCGGCGCAGGCCGCCGACGGCAGCGCCCTCGTCCAGCCAACCGAACTGGCCGACGAGGCCATCGAACTGGTCAAGAGCTGGCTGCAGCAGGCCTCCGAAATCCCGGCCGACGCCGCCGCCGCGCGCCTGGCCGGGGTGTTGAAGGACCCCAACGGCCTGGACTTCACCGTCGGATTCGTCGACGGGGTCATCCGCCCCGAGGACTTGAAGGTGGCCGCCGCGAACCTGAAGATGCTGGCCCCCAAGGTGCCCTCCTTCCTGCCCTGGTACATGCGCAAGGCCGTAGCTCTGGGTGGGACCATGGCCCCGATCATGCCCGGCATCGTGGTGCCGATCGCCCGGCGCGTGCTGCGCGAAATGGTTGGGCATCTGATCATTGACGCCTCCGATGCGAAGCTGGGCAAGTCGATCTCCAAGATCCGCCGCGAAGGGGTGGACCTGAACGTCAACCTGCTCGGCGAATACATCCTGGGTGAGGGCGAAGCCGCCCGCCGCATCGCCGGCACCGAGAAGCTGCTGGCCCGCGATGACGTGGACTACGTCTCGATCAAGGTCTCCTCGACCGTCGCCCCGCACAACCACTGGGCCTTCGACGAAGCGGTGGAGAACATCGTCGAGAAGCTGGTGCCGCTCTACCGCCAGGCCAACAACGCCTCGCCGAAGAAGTTCATCAACCTGGACATGGAAGAGTACAAGGACCTGGAGCTGACCATCGCGGTCTACACCAAGCTGCTCTCCCGCGAGGAATTCAAGGACCTGCGCACCGGCATCGTGCTGCAGGCCTACCTGCCCGACGCGCTGGGCGCGATGATCGGGCTGCAGGAATTTGCCGCCGCCCGCGTCGCCGAGGGCGGGGCCCCGATCAAGGTGCGCGTGGTCAAGGGCGCGAACCTGCCGATGGAAACCATGGAGGCGGACCTGCACGGCTGGCCGCTGGCCACCTGGCACAGCAAGCAGGACTCGGACACCAGCTACAAGCAGGTGCTGGAGTACGCGCTGCGCCCGGACCACATCGGCAATGTGCAGATCGGCATCGCCGGGCACAACCTGTTCGACATCGCCCTGGCCTGGCTGCTGGCCAAGGCCCGCGGGGTCACCGAGGGCATCGAATTCGAGATGCTGCTGGGCATGGCCACCGGCCAGGCCGAAGCGGTGCGCCGCGACGTGGGCAAGCTGCTGCTCTACACGCCGGTGGTGCACCCCGCGGAATTCGACGTGGCCATCGCCTACCTGATCCGCCGCCTGGAGGAAGGCGCCAGCCAGGAAAACTTCATGTCCGCGGTCTTCGAACTGGATTCCAGCCGCGAACTGTTTGAGCGCGAGAAGCAGCGCTTCCTGGCCTCGCTGCACGCCATGGGCGACACCGTCCCGGGCCCGCACCGGGTGCAGAACCGCCAGGAGGCCGACCCGACCCTGGCCAGCGCCGTCGACGGGCTGATCAGCGGGGACCGCGACTTCTTCAACACCCCCGACTCCGACCCGGACTTGCCCGCGAACCGCGAATGGGCGCGCGGCATCCTGGAACGCATGAAGGACTCCACCGTCGGCGCCGACGCGGTGAAAGCCAACACGCTGAAGTCCTCCGCCGAACTGGATGAGGCCATCGCCATGGGCGTGGACGCCGCCGCCGACTGGCAAGCCATGGGAGCCGCCAAGCGCGCCGAGATCCTGCACCGCGCCGGCGCGCTCTTCGAGGAGCGCCGCGGGCTGATGCTGGAGGTTATGGGCTCCGAATGCGGCAAGACCCTGGACCAGGGCGACCCGGAAGTCTCCGAGGCGATCGACTTCGCCCACTACTACGCCCAGCGCGGCCTGGAGCTGGAGAACGTCGACGGGGCGAGCTACACCCCCTCGAAGCTGACCGTGGTGACCCCGCCGTGGAACTTCCCGATGGCGATCCCCGCCGGCTCGACTCTCTCCGCGCTGGCCTCCGGCTCGGCGGTCATCATCAAGCCGGCCAGCCAGGCCGCCCGCATCGGTGCCACCATGGTGCAGGCGCTGTGGGATGCCGGGGTGCCCAAGGACGTGCTGCAGCTGGTGTTCCTGGCCGAGCGCGACCTGGGCCGTGAACTGGTCAGCGACCCGCGGGTGGACCGCCTGATCCTCACCGGCGGCTACGAGACCGCCGAACTGTTCCGCTCCTTCCGCAAGGACCTGCAGCTGCTGGCCGAAACCTCCGGGAAGAACGCCATCATCGTCACCCCGCACGCCGACCTGGACCTGGCCGCGCGCGACGTCGTGCAGTCGGCCTTCGGGCACGCCGGGCAGAAGTGCTCGGCCTCCTCGTTGGTGATCCTGGTCGGTTCGGTCGCCGAATCCCGCCGCTTCAACAGCCAGCTGGTCGACGCGGTGAAGTCGCTGACCGTCGGCTACCCGTGGAACCCGGAATCCCAGATGGGCCCGGTGATCGACAAGCCCGGCGAGAAGCTGATGCGCGGGCTGACCACCCTCGGCGAGGGCGAGCGCTGGGCCTTGGAGCCCAAGGAGCTCGATGACTCGGGCAAGCTGTACTCCCCGGGCGTGCGCTACGGGGTCAAGCGCGGCAGCGAATACCACCTGACCGAGTACTTCGGCCCGATCCTCGGCGTGATGACCGCCGAAACCCTGGAAGAAGCCGTGGCCATGGTCAACGAGATCGACTACGGGCTGACCAGCGGGCTGCACTCGCTGGACGCCGATGAACTGGCCTACTGGCTGGAAAACATCCAGGCCGGCAACCTGTACGTCAACCGCGGCATCACCGGTGCGATCGTGCAGCGCCAGCCCTTCGGCGGCTGGAAGAAGTCCGCGATTGGTGCCGGCACCAAGGCCGGCGGCCCGAACTACCTGATCGGGATGGGCACCTGGAGCGACGCCCCGGTCAGCCAGAAGGCGCCGCTGTCCAGCTTCGGGCAGCGCCTGCTGCAGGCCGCCGACCTGGAAGTCGCCGACGCCAGCTGGCTGGAAGACGCCCTGGGCAGCGACCAGCACTGGTGGGCCACCGAATTCAACGTGGCCAAGGACCGCTCCGGCCTGCAGGCCGAACGCAACCTGCTGCGCTACCGTGCGCTGGATGTGACCGTGCGCTATGAGAACGAAACCAGCGGCCACGGCATCGCCGAGGCCCTGCGCGTGGTCGCCGCCGGTGTCACCGCAGGCTCGCGCGTGACGTTCTCCAGCGCGGTGGAGCTGCCGCGCCGGGTGCGTGAACTGCTGGCCGAGCACTCCGTGGTCGTGGTCATCGAGGACGCTGCGGCCTTCGCCCAGCGGGCCGCCGCCCTTGCCGGGAAGACCGGCCCGGACTCGGCCGCCCGTATCCGCCTGATCGGCGGGTCGCTGGCCGAGGTCGCCGAGGCCACCGACGGCAAGCCGGATGTGGCCATCTACGCCTCGCCGGTGACCTCCGCCGGACGCGTTGAGCTGCTGCCGTTCCTGCACGAGCAGGCCGTGTCGATCACCGCCCACCGTTTCGGTACCCCGAACACCCTAAGCGACGGTGTCATCTAGTCCGCGGTCTGCGCGCTAACTGAATATCCGGTGTGACCGGCTCCGGCCGCGTCAGCCGCCACGGCGCCGGGCCCAGCTTCCTGAGGGAAACTGGGCCCGGCGCCGTTATTACTGTTCAGGATCGCGCGTAGCACCGAATAGGATTCAGAGCATGGCGAGGTCTTTTACTCTTATCCAACTCCGCTATTTCATGGAGGTCGCGCGGCTCGAGAACATGCGAGCTGCAGCGCAGTCGATGAACGTTACACAGTCAACACTTTCGGCTGCGGTTAATCAGCTTGAGACGGATCTAGAGGTTGCGCTGTTCCACCGAATGTCCAACAGAGGTCTGCGGCTAACTGAGGAAGGAAAGCGCTTGGTGGTCGGCGCTCGCTCCTTATTGGAAGAAGCTGAACTGCTCCAAGCGACCGTCAGCGGACAGTCGCAACAGTTAACGGGAAATCTCCGTGTAGGAATCTTCGCGCCCATTGCTCCATTTATTGCGCCGATACTACTCAAGGGTTTCACAAAAGCATTCCCCGGGATATCACTCTCGTTCATCGAAGCATCTCAACAGGTTCTCCTAACCGCTTTGCAGCGTGGAGAATGCGAGATAGCCCTTATGTACGACTTGGGCGTCGGCGCAGAATTCTCCATGCTCCCGGTGGAGAGAATTGGAGCCCACATCATTCTTGACGAAGGCCATCGGTTAGCTGATCCAGCTCAACCGATCCATTTATCGCAACTCAAGGATGAACCTTTTGTTCTGCTTGACCAAGAGCATTCGCGCGAATATTTTTTAAGAATCTTCAGCTCCCTAAGCATACGACCGAATATTCGGTATCTGGTTACTGGATATGAAACCGTCCGGTCATATGTGGCTATGGGCCTGGGATATTCCATATTGAATCGCAAATTAGGGCACGACGTAACCTATACCGGAAAAACTGTAGTCAGAGTGCCAATTGCGGACCCAGTTCAACCAATTGACATCGTAGTAGTCAGTGCAAGAGATCAACCTATGAGTCGAAAGGCGCAAGCGTTTTCAGAATTCGCAATCGTCTCCTTGAGTGGGCTCGATACTGTCTGATCGAAAAATGCGATCACACTGAGCAAAGAAATGCGTTGGACACTGTGTTGCAGATCACGCGAAGCTGAAGGTGCGCATGAAGGCGCACCATCTCCTTCGACCGCATAGGCGGTTTTCTCTTGCAGGAAGGCAGCACTGTGACAACGAGTAATGCACCGATCAAGAGTATGGATCCGGTGAATTCCCTAGGGAGTTCCATCTCCTCCAGCATGCAGCGTCGCGTGCTGGCGGGTGGAAGCGTCGGCCAATTTATTGAGTTCTACGACTTCACTCTCTATGGACTCTCTGCGGTTACGCTTTCCCGTCTCTTCTTTCCTTCCGACAGCACAATGGCTGGATTGTTGGCGACCTTCGCGACTTTCGGAGTCGCCTTCTTGATTCGCCCCCTGGGGGGAGTGTTCTTTGGGGCGTTGGGTGACAGGATTGGTCGCCGCAAGGTGCTATTCATAACCCTCATGGCAATCGGCATCGCTACGTGTGCGATTGGTCTTCTGCCGACCTACGCCCAAATTGGGGCGCTAGCGCCAGCTCTTCTGGTTTTGTGTCGATTGATTCAGGGATTCTCCGCCGGTGGAGAGTCCGTTGGAGCACCGGCATTCGTATTTGAACATGCACCGCTAGATCGACGGGGTTTTTGGCTAAATATCACCTTGGCTGCTACTGCGTTGCCGTCGGTTTTTGGAGGCACGCTGATTCTAGTTCTTTCTTCGACCATGAGCAGTGAGTCCTTCTCATCGTATGGGTGGCGCATTCCGTTCCTCTTGGCGCTTCCAATGGCCTTTTTTGGACTTTGGATACGGGCCCGTACGGAGGAATCAGAGGCATTCAAGGAAGTACTCCGGAAAAACGAACACAAAGAATACAGCCCGCTCCGTGAGACCTTTGCTGAAAATAAACTACGCATGTTGCAAGTTATTTTCGTGATGGCTTTAACGGCTATGGGGTTCTATTTCTTATCTGGTTACTTTGTTTCCTATGTTGAAGTCTCGGGAAATCTCTCCCGGGAACAGTCGCTCACAGCAAATGCAGTAGCGATGGCGTTTTACGCTCTGTTGCTCCCTCTGGGCGGCAAACTGGGGGACAAATTCGGCCGCAAAGCCATGCTCATTGCTGGATCGGCGCTGTTGGCTCTGATGTCGGTCCCATGTTTTTGGCTGGTGACAAGCGGTTCGTTGACGCTCGCTGTAGCCGGACAGCTACTCTTTGTGATCCCCATGTGTGTTTATGGCGGCGGCTGCTACACGTTCTTTGTCGAGATCTTTAAGACTAAGACTAGATTCACTTCTTCTGCTATCAGCTACAACGTGGCTTACGCAGTTTTTGGAGGCACAGCTCCGTTTATTGGAACCATGCTTGTGTCCGCAACCGGCCTGGCGATGATACCGGGCTTCTACATGGCCATGGCTGCGGCGGTTGTCTTTTGTCTCTTGGTCTTTACCCCTGTTCCCGAAACACACCCTCTCGTTGGTGCTTCAAAGCAGAGTTGATCGAACTCGATTGCTTCAGCGAAAGAGTTATATCAATGCAAACGGCATCCGAAAAACATCGTTTCAGTTTCCAAGATGAAAGGTCTAAACCAGTCATGAGCCAGGAATTTCTCAAGGACTTTCACCAGGTGGCAACTATTGGAGCCACAGAGAATAACGGAGTCGATCGTCAAGCGGCTACATCTGAAGACAAGATGACGCGTGACTGGTTCGCGTTATTTGCAAGAAACGCCGGCTGGGAATTGAAGGTCGACAGTATTGGAAACATGTTCGCTCTCATTGAGCTAAGGGCGGGGGCACCATACATCCTTCTTGGGTCGCATCTTGATTCGCAGCCGTTGGGTGGCCGTTTTGACGGGGCGTATGGAGTGATCGCTGGTCTCCATGCAGCGAAGAAAATTCAAGAACGATGGAATCGAGAAGAAGGGAGACCGGCTTACAACATTGGGGTGGTCAACTGGTTCAACGAGGAAGGCGGGCGGTTCGCCCCCTCCATTATGGGATCGTCGGTCTTTTCGGGGTTGATGAATGAGCAGGAAATGCTCGAAGTGCAGGATCTAGACGGTGTTTCGGTGGCACAAGCTCTCTCGGACATCGGGTATTTGGGAACTGACGTGGGTCCTGAAGTTGCTGGATACGCAGAAATCCATATCGAACAGGGGCGAATTCTAGAGCGTGAGAACATCGCCATTGGTGCCGTTGACTACTCGTGGCACACGCAAAAACTAGACGTTGAAGTTCTAGGCGAACAATCCCATACAGGGGCAACAGCGATGGCTGACCGCCATGATGCCTTGGTGGCGGCCAGCAAAGTAGTTCTTAAAGTGCACGAAGTAGTGCAACGTTTTGAAGAGGAAAGCATTGTTTCTTCAGTAGGGCGTTTGGTACTTGAACCGAACTCGCCAATTGTTGTTGCTCGCAGGGTGCACTTGGTCGCGGATCTTCGAGCCGTCGATAAATTCACGGTTCTAGAAGCTAGACGAGTCCTACTGGAACAAATTGCTGAGATTGCCGAAGAACACGACATCAGGATCCTAGTGAATGACTTCGATATTCGTGAGATCCAGGAATATCCGGAGCCCGGAATCTCACTAACTGAACGTGTTTGTGCAGATCTAGGGCTCTCGGTCCGCCGTCTGCGAACTATGGCTGGTCACGACTCAGTCGCCATGAACAAGATCGCCCCCACGGTCATGATGTTCATTCCCTCTATTGATGGAGTCAGCCATTGCGAACGGGAATTCAGTACGGATCGCGACATGTGCGAGGGGTTGCGGGTTCTCACCGAGGTGGGATTCAGGATGTCCGCAGGCCAGCTAGTCGAGCGACCTGAGCTCGCAGGTGCAGCAGTACGGGAGCGGTGAGAAAAGTGGAAATCGCATTCTTAGATGCTATGGAACAGAGGCAGAAATTTCGTGATGGGGAATTGTCTCCAAGTGACGTTCTGCGAGCACAGTTGGAACGCATTGAGCGTCACAATGGTGGCGCGACTGGCATCAACGCGTTGACAGAATACTTCCCTGAGCAAGCGATGGAACAAGCTCGTCTGGCAGATGACCTTTATGCCCAGGCACGTAGGAGTACCGTCGATCTCCCTCCGCTACTAGGCATTACGGTTGCGACAAAGGAGAAGCACGCTTTAGCCGGACAAAGCATTACACAAGGTCTACAGTGCCAACGAGACGCTGTCGCGGTTGAGGATCACCCGATCGTGGAAAGACTCAAGAAAGCTGGCGCTATCATTCACGCTAGGACAACGAGTCCGGAGTTCAGCTGTGCAACCGTGACGCACTCACCCATGTGGGGCGTGACGCGCAATCCCTGGAATTTAACAAAATCGCCAGGGGGCTCATCAGGCGGAGCTGGGGCGGCGTTAGCAGCGGGATACACAACTTTGGCCACGGCTTCTGACATTGCCGGGTCTACCCGAATTCCCGCCGCTTTTACGGGCACGGTCGGGTATAAAGCCCCTTACGGGCGCGTCCCGGGCGCAGGGTTCCTCGCCTCTGACTGGTATCGAGGCGATGGCCCTATGGGGCGCACAGTATCGGATGTTTCCATGATGTCATCAGTAATTAGCGGACGGCATGTATCTGACGCGAATTCGTGGGGTTCGAACGGCGTAGCACCGCTCCCTCAACTCATCCCAGAAATACGGACGATTCGTTTTGGGGTGAGCCAAACCTTAGGTGCTTTTCCCGTGAGTCCCTCTGTCGCAGATGCTTTTCAACGCACGGTATCGATGTTGCGCGAGACTGGAGCCTCAGTAGTCGAAGTGGATTTACCTTGGACAACAGAACAAGTACGCGAAACGTTCTTTGCTCACTTCGGCCAAATTCTCGGTCCCGCAATGGCGCAGATCGTTGAAGGCACTACAGATGAGCGAGCGCCTTACACAGATAGGTTCATTGAGGAAGCACTTCTTGCGGGAGAGAAATACCAGTTGATCGATTCCTTAAGAATGGATTCGCAGCTAAACAACGAGCTCAACGCCGCCACCGCAATGGTAGATGTGTTGCTCTGTCCCACCAACGCTGTTGATTGGCTTGAAGCTGAGGGCCAGTATCTAAATGGCGTGACAGTTGCCGGGCAGACACTCGAACATTACTGGGAGGGGCACATGACAAGCCCATTTAATATCGCCAACCGCCGCCCTGCGATTAGTATCCCCGTTGGCGTTGGGGACGAAGGTGTGCCGATAGGACTGCAAATTGTCGGAGCTCCCTACGATGAAAGATCGGTATTTACTGCGGCATTTCATCTGGAAAGATTGATCAGTTTTGATGCTCAAGAACGTGACGGAATGTCACTGTCGCTTACGAGTCGCAGCTGAGATCCGTTGGAAACGGCAATTCAATCGCCAACGCGATGTTTCGGAAACCACCACGAATCTAGTAGCCGACAGCCAGTTACGTACCTTCGCGACCTTTGAAGTTAGGAATTACGGGTTTGGGTTCCAGTAGGTGTTGCGCTGCGGCTTTTGTTCCGGATCGATGTGCTTGGGCATGATCACGTAGGGCAGCCCGTCGATCACCACCACCTCGATCTGCCCGCTGTCCACCGCGTGGTGGTCGGAGTCGCAGAACGGCCCGATGTTGGCCAGCTCCGTTTTCCCACCGAGGTACCACGGTTTGATGTGGTGGAACTGCAGTTGGGAGGGTGGCGCGGTGCACCCGGGCACCAGGCAACATCGGTCCCGGGCCAACACCGCGCGCTGCAGCGAGAGCGGAACCAGGCGTTGGGTTCGCCCGTAGTCCAGCAGTTCGCTCTTGGCACCCAGCACGGCCGAAATGATGTTGGCCTGGCACAGCAGCCGCCTGAGTTCTCCTGGCGGTAGATCCAGCCCGTGGGCCGTTTGCGCGTGGGCCGAGGCCAGATCGCGCAGGTCCTGCAGCTGCAGGTAGACGACCGCTTCGGGGCGGATCGTCTTGCGTTGCCCGGTGCCGGTGGGGGAACTGGTGAGCAGGTCCATGATCGCGTTCAGCGCCCGTTCCGGTGGGGTGGGTTCCAGCCCCGGGGCCGCCGGTTCCCAGCGGGCCGAGTCATCCACGTCGTCCGGCAGGAAGTCCGGACGGTCAGCTGCCCCGGCGTTCGCCTGCTGTTCACCGACCTCACGCTCGGTGCTGCGGGCCGCCTGCCCGGCATTGGTGCGCGGGTTGTTGGCCTGGGCGATCGCCGATTCAAGCCGTTCGGCCTCCAGGATGGAGACGCGCAGCAGGTATTCGCGCACCAACGGGTTGTTCGTGGGCAGCCGGAACAGGCCGCGGCGCAGAGCAGCGGGGGAGCTGTTCTGCGGGTTTGCGGCGGCGCGGCCGATTAGCGTGCGCACCAGCTGGTCGGTTTCCCGTGGGGTGTGCCCCCGGCGCAGAACCTCGGCGGCGTGTTCCTCGATGCTGCGCCCGTCCTCGTGGGTCAGCGTCGGGGCGCTGCTGGCACCCTCGAAACTGGTGTCCTTCGGTTCGTGGCGGGAGAGCTTGCCGCTGGTTTCCCGCACCTGCTGCGGGTCCTGGCCGGGGTCGTTGAACAGTTGGCCCAGGTGGCTGAAGCGCGGGGGCAGCTGGTTGCCCGACGGGTCGCGGCGGGCGATCAGGTCGGCGGCATCCAGCACCATCTTGTTGGCCTGGGAGTAGGGGATGCGCAGCCAGGCGGCCAGCAGTTCGGCGGTGTTCTTGAACGATGCCCGGCCCTTGCACTGGCGGGCCGGGCGAGTCGTATCCGCGGGGGTGGTGCGCAGCTGTTCGTATTCGGCCGGATCCAGCAGGTGGGCGTTGGTGGCCGCGAGCCGGTCGGCGGCGGCCAGGGACATGCGCGTGGCCTCATTTTGCAGTTCCCGGGCCGCGGTGGCCAGCTCCAGGGCCAGCCGGGGATCCGTGGTGGCGGCCAGCGCCTCCCGCAGGGAGCTGAGCAGCTGGCGGCCGTGGGTGAGCAGGGAACGCAGCAGCGTCCCGTCGTTTTCGGGCACCACCGGGGAGGCGTTGCCGGTGGCTTGTGCCAGCACCCGCTGCATCCCGTTCAGGCTCGCGGCCAGTTCCGTGGTGGTCATGTCCCCAGTGTGCCCCGCCGGCCAGCGGGCGCCGATGGGGGGCTAGGGTTTTGTGGATAACCCGCGGCGCGCGGCCACCGCGTCGGCGGCGGCCGCCAACCAGGCCGGCAGCACGTAGCGGGCAACCCCGAGCAGCACGAAGAGCGTGGTGGTGGCCCGTTCGGAGTTGCTGGCCGCCAGCATCGCCCAGCTCAGCAGCAGGCTGGCGGCGAACCCGGTCAGCCAGCCGGCCAGTTGGCGGGTGCGGAAGATGAACCAGCCGGTGAGCAGCAGCAGCGGGAAGAGGAACCCGCAGAAGCCCAGGTAGCCGGCGTACTGCCCGGTCAGGTCGAAGGCGCGGGCCAGGAACCAGTCCCCGTATTCGATGTGGCCAAGCACCGGAGCCTTGAGCAGCGCGTCGAGCACCAGGAACCCCAGGATCAACCCGAGCCCCCAGGCCTTGGCGGTGCGTGGGGCCGGCAGCAGCCAGCAGGCGCCGAGCACGACCAGGCGCACCGCCCACAGGCTCACCACCAGCAGGCCGCTGCCGCCGAAGGAGAGGTGAACCAGGCTGAGCATGCTGTTGGCGATCAGCCCGGCCAGCAGCACCAGCCAGATCAGGATGTGCTTGGCGGGCAGGTCCACGCGTCGGGTGGTAGGGCTCACGGGCCGTCGGCTCCTTGGTTCTGGGCGGGATCGGGAAATTCTCCACCGAACAGCCTAGCGCCCGTGGCTGTGCCGGTGCTGGGTGCAGGCGTTGGGTGCAGGCGTTGGGTTTGGCCCTGCCCGGGACGGGCTACTCCTCGAGCTTCAGCGCCTTGCGCAGGGTCAGCGCCCCGCCGGTGTGCATCACCGCGCGGCGGTAGATCCTCTCCGCGAACACCAACACCACCCAGCAGAACGCGAGCGCCACCAGCAGTGAGAGCACCGGCTCGAACCAGGGCACCTGCCCGGTCAGCAGCCTGATGGGCATGGCCACGGAGGAGACGATCGGCACGTAGGAGGCGATCACCAGCACCGTACCCTTGGCGTAGAGGCCGATGAACAGGATGCCGATCAGCACCGTGACCACCGGCCCGGAGGACTGTTGCAGGTCCTCGGTGCGGGTGGCCAGGGCACCCAGCGCGGCCCAGCATCCGGCCAGCACCAGGAACCCGGCCAGGAAGAACACGACGAACCAGGTCGCCACCTGGAAGACGACGCCCAGGAACGGGATCTCAATGGGGGCCAGCCAGGCGGCCAGCAGCCCCACGCCGAGGAACAACAGCAGCTGGCCCAGGGCCAGGATGACGTTGCCGATGATCTTCCCGGCCAGCAGTTCGCGCAGCCGGATCGTGCTGGCCAGGATCTCCACCACCCGGTTCTGCTTCTCCTCGATCACGGAGTTGGCGATCGGCATCCCGAAGATCAGTGCGGCCATGTAGAACAGGAAGGAGAAGACGAACGCCATGGCCTGGATCATCGAGTTGCGTTCGGCGTCCCCCTGCAGCAGGGTGACGCTCAGCGCCGTGTCCGCCGGCAGCTGCCCCGGATCGATGCCGGCACTGCTGAGCAGCTCGGCGGTCAGCACCTGCTCGACGGAGGTGTCCAGCAGGCTGCGCAGCTTGGCGGGCACCTCTTCGCCACCGGTGAGCGTGAACTTCCCGGGGCCGGTGGAGTGCAGCACCGCGTCCAGGGTGCCGGCCTCCAGCTGTTGGCGGGCCTGGTCGTCGGGCAGGTTCTGCACCGAGAGGTCCACATCCTGCGGCTGGGTCTGCTGGGCGTGCTCCAGCACCCGCAGGCTGGGCTGGTCGGCGCCGGCCACCGTGTAGGTGCTGGTGCGGTTGGCCAGGAACCCGGAGAGCGCGATGGAGCCGACGATCAGCCCGACCGTGATCAGGGTGGAGATGATGAACGCCTTGTCGCGGACCTTGGTCTCGACTTCGCGCAAGGTCACGGTCAGCCAGGCGGGGGTGGTGCTCATCGGATGATCTCCCGGTAGATGTCGGCCAGGGTGGGGCGGTGGGTGGCGAATTCGTGGACGGCGCCGCGGCGCATCGCCTCGGCGAGCACCTGCTGGGCCAGCTGGGGGTCGGCGAAGCTGACCAGCGCCTCGGGCCCGGAAACATCCAGGGCGGTGACCCCGGGGTGCTCGCGCAGCCAGCCGGCGTCGTGCTCCAGCACCAGCCGGTGCTTGTCGGTGTGGCGCCGGCGCAGGGCCCCGGCCGCGTCGTTGGCCAGGATGCGTCCGTCCTGGATGATGACCAGGTGGTCGACGAGGTTTTCCAGCAGGTCCAGCTGGTGGCTGGAGAACAGGATCGGCACTCCGCGATTGGCGTAGTCGCGCAGAATGGAGCTCATCGCGTCCACCGCCAGCGGGTCCAGGCCGCTGAACGGTTCGTCGAGCACCAGCACCTGCGGTTCGTGCAGCAGCGCGGCGGTGACCTGCACGCGCTGCTGGTTGCCCAGGGACAGGGATTCGAGCTTGGCCCGGGCCCGTTCGGCCAGGCCGAAGCGTTCCAGCAGTTCCATGGCCCGCTGCCGGGCGGTGGAGCGGGTCAGGCCGTGCAGGGAGCCGAGGTATACCAGCTGGTCGATGACCGGCTGCTTCGGGTAGAGACCGCGCTCCTCGGGCATGTAGCCAAAGCCGCGGCGGGTGCCTGCGCCCAGATCGCCGCCGTTGAGCCGGACCGTGCCGTGGTGGGCGGCCAGCAGCCCCATGATGATGCGCATCGTGGTGGTCTTCCCGGCCCCGTTCGCGCCGACGAAGCCGGTCAGGGAACCGGCGGGCACCTGGAAGCTGACATCGTGCAGCACCTGGTGCTCGGCGAAGGACCGGCTGATGTTTCGCAGTTCAAGCACGTGGGCTCCTTGGCTGGGTTCCGCGCCGTGCGGGCGGGGTGGGGGTTCTGCCCTCCAGCCTAGGTGGGCTTTGGCCGGTACGGCTCACGCGCAGGGATGAAACTATTGGATGAGGCCGGCGCGGTGGGCGAAGAGCACCGCCTGGACCCGGTCGCGCAGCCCGGCCTTGGCCAGCAGGTTGGACAGGTGGGTTTTCACCGTGGCCTCGCTCAGCCCGAGCTGGGCGGCGATTTCCTGGTTGTTCTGCCCGCCGGCCAGGGCGCGCAGCACCTGGGTTTCGCGTTCGGTCAGCCGCTGCAGCACCGCCTGCTCCGCAACCGGGCGGGACGCGGCGGTGCCGCCGCCGTCGGCGGGGTGCGCGCCGGGGCCGGTGGGCGGGACCGGGTCGGGGTGGGCGGCGGGGTGCAGCCGGTGGCGGATCAGCTTCAGCGTGACCTCCGGGGCCAGCAGCCCGTGCCCGGCCGCGACCTGGTGCACCGCGTGGATGAGCATTTCCGGTTCGGCGTTCTTCAGCAGGAACCCGCTGGCGCCGGCCTGCAGTGCGTCGAACAGGTAGTCGTCGCGGTTGAAGGTGGTCAGCACGATGATCTTGGCGCCGGTCTGGCCGGCCAGCTGGGCGGTGGCGGCGATCCCGTCGAGTTCTGGCATCTGGATGTCCATGAGCACCACGTCCGGGTCCAGGGCGGTGGCGGTGTTGATCGCCTGGCGCCCGGTGCCGGCGGTGCCCACCACGCTGATCCCCGGGTCGGTTTCCAGGATCAGCTGCAGGCTGGAGACGATCAGGGGCTGGTCATCGGCGATCACCACGCGGATAGCAGGCATGCCTTCAGCCTACTGCCGCGCCGGGCCGGCGCCCGGATCCGTGACGGGTCCGCCGCCGGGCACCGCACCGGGGGAAGCGGCCGCGCCGGTCGCCGGATCGGCGGGGGCCTGGACCCGAAGCCGGGCGCGGGTGCGCCAGCCGCGTTCGGCGCGCGGCCCGATCTCCACCTGCCCGTGGTGCAGGCCGGCCCGTTCCCGGATGCCGCGCAGCCCAAACCCGGATCCGGCGGTGCCCGGGCGCGCGGTGCCCGCATCGGTGGTTTCGGTTTCCACCCAGTCCCCGTGCGCGTCGCGGCCCGAACGCAGGCTGAGCCGGGCGGTGCGGGCGGTGGAGTGCTGGCGCACGTTGGACAGGGCCTCGCTGCTGATTCGGTACAGGGCCAGGGACAGGCCCTGGGGCAGCGTGGCAAGGAAGCCCGGGCGGTGTTCGGCGACGCTCAGCTGCACCTGCAGCCCCAGCCCGGCGTTGTGGGTGATCAGCTTCTCCAGCTGCCCTAGGGAGGGTTCGGGGTGGCGGGTATCGCCCAGTTCCGGGCTCTGGGCCTGAGCCTGGGTGTGGTGGGCGGGGTCGCGCAGCACCCCCAGCAGGGCGCGGGTTTCGCTGACGGCGCTGCGGGCGGAGGATTCGATGCCGCGCAGCAGCTCGGTGGCGCGCTGCGGGTCGCGGTCCTGCACCAGCCGGGCCGCGGAGGCCTGCACTCCCACCGAGGAGATGTGGTGGGCGATGACGTCGTGCAGTTCCCGGGCGATGCGCAGCCGTTCCTCGCTGACCGCCCGGGCGGCCAGTTCCTCGGCCTGCGCGGCGATGCGGGCCGCCTGTTCGCCGACCACCTGGTTCGCGTAGGCGTTGGACCAGCTGATCAGCCCCAGGAAGATGGCCCCGCCGAAGTAGAGCAGGTTGATCAGGAAGGTGTACAGCGGCAGTGCCCCCAGCGGGTCGAACGCCCCGGCGGGGTCCTCGACCAGGGTCCGGCCGGTGGCGGTGGCCAGGTCGGAGGTGAAGAAGGAGAGCACGAGCCACAGCGCCATGGCCAGCAGCACCACGGCCAGCGCGGTCCACAGCGCGCGGCGGTTGCGGGCCCAGGCGACGGCCGTGTAGATCGCCAGGAAGTAGGCCAGCTGGGCGCACAGCTGCATGGCCACGATCGCACTGTCCCCGACCCCGGCGAGCATGAACACGGCCGAGGAACTGAGCATGACGAGGATCGGCCAGCGCCGGCGCACCAGCAGGGGCGCCACCAGTCCGGCGATGACCAGGTAGGCGATGGTGCGGCTGACCGCGTCCTCGCGTTCGCTGAGGGACTGGACCAGTTCCTGCATGAACAGCGCCAGCACCAGGAACCCCAAGCCGGCCCACACATCGCGGCGCAGGGAGGCCGGCGCGGGGGCCGGGCGTTCCCATTCGGCCGGGGGCAGGGAGGGCAGCAGGAGGTGCACGTAATCGGCGAGTCGGGCCATGGCCTTCTCCTGGGGCAGCATCCGGCGGGGGTGCTTCGCACTTTACCCGGTGTCCGGGCGGGGGCGGATGCGCCGGGAGGATTACGCCAAAGGTCGTGCCCGGCGGTGGCGGGGGTGGAAGATATTGTTACCCGGCGGTAATGTGACCGTATGCACATGATCTTCCGTATCCTCATCCTGCTGTTCAGCAGCCGTCGTCGACCGAAGCTGAGCATGCTGGATGCCGGCAGCGTGCCGATGCGCGCCACCCTGACCGACATCGACTTCGCCGGGCACATCAACAACGGCATGTACTTCTCGATCTTCGACCTGGGCCGCTTTGATTTGATGTTCCGCTCCGGGATGTGGGCGGCGCTGCGCCGGAACAAGTGGACCCCGGTGGTGCAGGCGGAGATGATCACCTTCCGCAAGTCGGTGAAGTTCGGGGTGAAGTTCACCCAGGAGACCCAGGTGCTGGGAGCCGATGAGAAGTGCATCTACTTTGAACAGCGCATCGTGGTCGACGGGGAGATCTATGCCCGCGGCTACATCGCTACCCGACTGGTCTCCAAGTCCGGTCCGGTGCCCAATGAGCAGATCTTCGCCGCCGCCGGGGTGAGCATGCCCGATGACCGGCAGGTCCCGGCCTGGATCACCCAGTGGCGTGAGGACAGCTCCCTGCCCTCGGCCCGCCGCCCGGCCCCGCACAGCTGGGTGGGCTAAGCCGGCGCGGATCATCTGGCCGTTTGGCGGGCCACGGCCGGGTCAGGCCCCGTTCGGTGAGTCCGCGGCGGGGGCGCCGGCGTCGTGCCGGCCGTGGGCGGCGTGCAGGAAGCGGGCGATCAGCTGCGGGTCCTTGACTCCGCGGGAGGACTCCACCCCGGAGGAGACATCGGCCCCCGCCGCCCCGGAGGCGGCCAGCGCCGCGGCCACGTTGCGCGGATCCAGGCCCCCGGCCACCAGCCAGCGCCGCCCGGCCGCGGCCTCGCGCACCAGCGAGTAGTCCCACGCCGCACCGCTGCCGGGCACGGCGGCGTCGATCAGCAGCAGCTGCTCGCCCCAGTCCTCGAACACCTGCGGCGGGTCATCCATCCGCACCGCGCGGATCACCTGGAAGCCGGCGGAGCGCACCTGGCGCACCTCGGCGGCGGTGCGCTGCCCATGCAGCTGGATCCACCCCACCCCGGCCGCCCGCGCCCGGTCGATCGCGGTGTCCACGTCCTCGTGGCGCACCACCGCCACGCTGGCCACCGATTCGGGCACCGCGGCCACCAGTTCGGCCGCCCGCTGCAGGCTGATGCGCCGCGGCGAATCGGTGAGCACAAAGCCCAGCGCCGCGGCCCCGTGCTCGATGGCCACCGCCACATCGGCGGCGGTGGACAACCCGCAGATCTTCACCCACGGGCCGGGCACCGCCGGGGTTTCGCTGGGCGCGCTCACCGGGCGGCCTGCCGTCCCACCGGCACGGACTGCTCCAGGTGCCCCGGGCGGTAGCCGCCGGGGGAGTTGGCGCGGATGCGCACCAGGGTGCGGGCGTGCTCCCACAGCGCCCGGTCCTCCGCGGAGCGCGGCACCCAGGGGGTCACCGGCACCGCGGTTCCGGTCGCGTCGCGCGCCACCATCACCGTCAGGCAGTAGGTGGTCAGGTTCAGCTGCCCGCCCTTGGGGTCCCCGGAGCGCACATGCACCGCAATGTGCATGCCCTTCACCCCGGTGTAGACCAGGCGGGCCTCGACCTCCACCAGGTCCCCGATGCGCAGCGGCCGGTAGAAGCGGATCCCGCCGGAGAACACCGCGACGGTGTCCTGCCCGCAGTACCGCGAGGCGCACAGCGCCGCGGCGGTGTCGATCCACTTCATCACGATCCCGCCGTGCACCATCCCGCCCCAGTTCACGTCCGTCGGCTCGGCCAGGAAGCGCAGCGTAATGCGTTCGGCGGTGCCGGCCTGCGTGTAGCTTTGGCCCTTCATTTCCTCCACGATGGCGTCGCGGATCCCGATCCGGGCCAGCGCGTCGTCCCGGCGCCGGGTCTGCAGCTCGGTGCGTGGGGTGAAGCTGGGCACCGGGCGCGGCTTGCCGTGCTCGTCCACGGCCACGAAGATCACCAGGCAGGTGGTGGAGGTGCCGGTGCGCTCGCCGCGCGGGTCGCGGAAGGAGACCTCGGTGTGCACGTGCATGGAGGAGGTGCCGGTGTAGACGATGCTGGCGGTGACCTCCACCAAATCCCCGCTGCCCACCGGGTCGGAGAAGTGGATGTTGCCCACGTACGCGGTGACGCAGTAGCTGGCGGCCCAGCCCACGGCCGCGGCGTACGCGGCCTTGTCCACCCACTCCAGCACGGTGCCGGCCTCGACGGTGCCGGACAGGCCCACATCCATGGGCGCGGCCAGGAAGCGCAGGGTGATCTGGTGGGGGCGGGGTGCTTCGCCGGAGGTTTCCATGCTCCAAGTGTGGTGTACCGCCGCGCGCGGGCGCAATTGGATGACGCCCGGCGCCCGGCTGCTGGACCGCCGCGGCGCCCGGCCCGGGGACGCTGGCGTGACGGCCTACGATGGGAGGGTGCGTAAGGATTTGGCGGGAACTTCTTCACCCACCGGGATCGTGGTGGGGCTTTCGGTGCTTTCCGGCGCGGCCACGGCCTGGCTGGCCGTGCTGCTGGGCGCGGCGGTGGACGCGGCGTTGGACGCCCCGGCCGGCGGGGCCGCGGCGCCGGCGCTGCCCGGGTCCTGGTTCATGATGGCCGGAACCGCGCTGGTGCTGGCGGTGGCCGGAACCCTGCTGGTGCCGGTGGTCATCGACCGGGCCAGCGAGCGGATGCTGGAGGGCACCCGGCGCCAGCTGCTGGAGCACTACCTGGCGATCGGGCCGCTGGGGCTGCGCCGGCGCGGGCAGGGGGAGCGGGTTAACACGGCGATGGACGCGGTGGACCGCAAGGTGCGCTTCCGGGCCGGGTTCACCGGGCCGGCGCTGGCGGCGGTGATCACCCCGTTCGTGGTGCTTGGTTGTGTGGCGCTCGCCCTGGACCCGCTGTGCGCCGCGGTCCTGGGGGTGCTGTTGCTGTTGGTGCCGCTGCTGGTGTTCGGGTTCGGTCGGCTGTTCCGGGCATCCTCCGGCCAGTACCGGCGCTCGCAGGGGATTTTGGCGGCCGTGTTCATGGATGCGCTGCGCAACCTGGGGATGCTGAAGCTGAACAACGCCAGCTTGTGGATGGGGGCGAAGGTCGCCGCCGCGGCGGAGGCGGTGCGGGTGCAGGTGATGCGCCTGCTGGCGCGCAACCAACTGCTGCTGCTGGTGATCGACGCGAGTTTCGCCCTGCTGCTGCTGGCCGCGGCGGCGGGTCTGGCCTGGTGGCGGGTGGGCGCCGGGGTGCTCAGCCCCGGACAGGGCACCGCGCTGGTGCTGCTCAGCTTCCTGATGCTGGCCCCGGTGAACTACGTGGGCAGCTTCTTCTACATCGGCATGACCGGGCGGGCGGCGCAGGAGAAGATCGCCGAGGCGCTGGCCGAACCGGCGCACCCGGCGATGCTGCACCCGGTGCCGGTGGACCTGGCCGCCAGCGGGCTGCAGCTGCAGGACCTGGCCGCCGGGTATGAGCGCAACCCGCAGGCGATCCGCGCCGTGAACCTCAGCTTCCCGCCCGGTTCACGCACCGCGGTGATCGGCGCGTCGGGCAGCGGCAAGTCCACGCTGTTGCGGGTGTTGAGCGGGCAGCTGGAGACCAACGCCGGCATCGTGCATGATGCCCGCCAGGCGCTGGGCCCGGCCACGCTGCGGCTGAACACCGCGGTGGTTGAACAGCAGGCGGCGCTGTTTGCGATGAGCCTGCGCGATAACCTGCTCCTGGCCGACCCGGGCGCCGAGGACGAACAGCTGGTGCGGCTGCTGCGCCAGGTGGGGCTCGGGCCCTGGTTTGACGCGCTGGACGAGGGGCTGGACCTGCAGCTGGGGGAGGCCGGGGCGCGGCTCTCCGGCGGGCAGGGCCAGCGCCTGGCGATCGCCCGCGCCCTGCTGGCCGAGCGTCCGGTGCTGCTGCTCGATGAGCCGACCAGCGCCCTGGACGTGCACACCGAACAGCAGGTGCTGCAGCTGCTGCGCACCGCCGGGCAGGGGCGCACCGTGATCACGGTGACCCACCGGCTTTCCCTGCTGGCGGACTACGACCGGGTGGTGGTGATGCACGACGGGCAGGTGGTGCAGGCCGGGCGGCGTGAGGATTTGATGCAGGACACCGGCGGCTACCTGTACCGGGTGATGGGCCAGTACCGGCAGCGGGCCGGGGAAGCGAAAGGGGCACGATGAGCGCCGAACACCACCAGGCCCCCGCACGTGGGCAGCGCCCGCACGCCACGGCCGGCGCGGTGCGCTGGATCCTGGCCAGCACGCGGGACATCATCGCCCCGCTGCTGCTGGCCAGCGTGTTGGCCTGCCTGACCCGGCTGGTGGCCCTGGCCATCTACTATGTGGCCGGACTCGGCCTCATCCGGGCCAGCGGGCTGGCGCTGGCGCTGCCCGGGTCCGCGGCCGGCTACGGGGTGCTGGCCGGCTGGCTGATCGCCCTGGCCCTGGCCAAGGGGGTGCTGCGCTACGCGGAGCAGTACGTGGGGCACAAGGTCGCGTTCCTGGCGCTGGCCCGGCTGCGCACTCAGGTCTACGCGGACTATGAACGCCAGGCCCCGTTCGCCTCCGGCGCGCACAGCGGCAGCATGCTGCAGCGGGCGGTGCGCGACATCGACCGGGTGGAGGTCTTCTTCGCCCACACCCTGCCCCCGGCCGTGGCCGCGCTGGTGACCAGCGTGCTGGTCGCCGTGCTGGTCGGCTTCGGGGTGGACGGGCCCAGCGGTCTGATCCTGCTCGGCGGCTACCTGGTGCTGGGGCTGCTGGTTCCGTGGCTCGGGCTGGGCAGCCTGCGCCGCGCGGCGGGAGCCGAAGCCACGGCCCGGGCCCGCACCTCCCGCGCCATCGGCGACACGCTTTCCGGGGCCGAAGCGGTGTTCAGCCTGGACGCGCAGGCGGCGATGACCGCCCGGCTGGGCCGCGCCTGCCGGCTGCCCGGCGGGGTGCGCCGGGCCTCCTGGGTGCGCGGGCTGCGGGCCAGCGCGGTCGCGGTGGTGCCGTGGCTGGCCGTGCTGGGTGTGGCGGTCGCCGGGCTCGGCCGGGTGCCGGGCGGGGAACTGATCCTGCTGCTGGTGCTCACCGTCCCCTCCTTTGAGGCGGTGCGCGGCGTGGAGGGGTTCGTCGGCTCGCTGCAGGAATCGCTGCACAGCATCCGCACCCTGTACGCCAACCACCTGGCCGAACCGCCGGTGGCCGAACCGGGCGCCGCCCGCGCCCTGGGCGCCGCGGGTGACGGACTGCAGGTGCAGGACCTGAGCGTCCAGCGCCAGGGCCG
The DNA here is from genome assembly GCF_059728615.1 of Glutamicibacter sp. St.4D3. Lineage (NCBI taxonomy): Bacteria > Bacillati > Actinomycetota > Actinomycetes > Micrococcales > Micrococcaceae > Glutamicibacter > Glutamicibacter sp. St.4D3. The sequence continues at coordinate 2,698,357 of NZ_AP039380.1, read as the reverse complement.
CACCGTGCTGCGCGCACTGGACCTGGAACTGGGCCGCGGGGAACGGGTGGCGTTGGTGGGCGAATCCGGGTCGGGCAAATCCACGCTGGCCGCCGCGCTGCTGCGCGCCGTCGACTCGCACGGCACCGTGCTCCTGGACGGGGTGCCGATCGACGAGCTGACGCTGAGCGATCTGCGCACCGCGCTGGTGCTGGTGGCGCAGGACGACTCGCTGGTGCGCGGGACCCTGCGCGAAAACCTCACCCTGGGACGCACCGGGATGACCGATGCGACGCTGGCCGGCGTGCTGCAGGAGCTGGGGCTCGGCCAGTGGTTCGCCGCCCAGCGTGAGGGGCTTGACACCCGGCTGGGGGAGCGCGGATCGCGGATCTCCGGCGGGCAGCGCCAGCGTCTGGTGCTGGCCCGGGCGCTGCTGCGCGAACCGCAGTTCCTGATCCTCGACGAGGCCACCAGCGCACTGGACACGCACACCGAAACCCTGGTGATGCAGGCCCTGGCACGCCGCGTGGATGCGGGCATGGGGCTGCTGATGATCAGCCACAAGCTCGGTGTGCTGCAGGATTTCGCCGAAGTGATCGTGCTCGCCGACGGGGAAGTCGTCGAGCGGGGCAGCGCCGCCGCCCTGCTGGACCGCCCCGACTCGCTCTTCGCCAGGATGCGTCGGCGCGAACTGGCCAGCATCGAGGACGGGGTGTAAAACCCGAAGCTGGGAGCTGCCAGATCACTGGGAAGAGCCACTTTCGGGCACCAACCCAGTGGGGCTAGGCTCGGGCCATGGCACGGTTTTTCATTCTGATCTTCCTGATAGTGATCACCACGGCCGCCGCAGTGGCCGCGATCTTCGCCTCCGCGCTGGGCAGCGCCGCCTGGCTGGTGCTGGCCGCCTTCTGTGCGGTGCTGCTGGGGGTGGGGATCCACGACCTGCTGCAGACCCGCCACGCGATCCTGCGCAACTACCCGATCCTGGGCCACTTCCGGTTCTTCTTCGAGTTCATTCGCCCGGAACTGCAGCAGTACTTCATTGAGCGGAACACCGACGGCAAGCCCTTTGACCGGGACACCCGTTCGCTGATTTACGCCCGGGCCAAGGGCGCGGACAGCCACAAGGCCTTCGGCACCGAACGGGAGGTGAACGCGGTCGGCTACGAATACCTGCTGCACTCCACCGCGCCGGCCGCCGCTGTCTCGGACCAGCACAAGGTGCGTGTGGGTTCCTCCCAGTGCAGCGCCCCGTATGACATCTCGCTGCTGAACATCTCCTCGATGAGCTTTGGTGCCCTGTCCAAGAACGCGGTGCTGGCCATGAACAAGGGCGCCGCGATGGGTGACTTCGTACATGAAACCGGTGAGGGCGGGCTGACCAAGTACCACCTGGAATACGGGGCGGACCTGTTCTGGGAACTGGGTTCGGGCTACTTCGGCTGCCGCACCAGTGAGGGCCGCTTCAACCCGGAGGTCTTCGCCCGCAAGGCCGCCCATGAAAAGGTCAAGGGCATCACCATTAAGCTTTCCCAGGGCGCCAAGCCCGGGCTGGGCGGCGTGCTTCCCGGCGCGAAGGTGTCCGCGGAAATCGCCGAGGCCCGCGGCGTGCCCGAGGGGGAGGACTGCATCTCCCCGGCCAGCCACCCCGAATTCTCCACCCCGCGCGAGATGCTGGACTTCGTCACCCGGCTGCGCGAACTCTCCGGCGGCAAGCCGGTGGGCATCAAGCTGTGCGTCGGTTCGCGCACCGACGTGCTGGCCATCTGCAAGGCGATGCTGGAGACCGGCACCCTGGTCGATTTCATCACCGTGGACGGGGCCGAGGGCGGCACCGGGGCGGCGCCGCTGGAGTACGAGGACACCGTGGGCACCCCGCTGACGGAGGGGCTGATGCTGGTGCACAACGCGTTGATGGGCACCGGGCTGCGCTCGGAGGTGCGGGTGGCGGCCGCGGGGAAGATCGCCAACGGCAATGACATCGTCAAGCGGCTGATCCAGGGCGCGGATTTCTGCTTCGCGGCCCGGTCAATGATGATGGCCACCGGCTGCATCCAGGCCCAGAAGTGCCACACCAACACCTGCCCGGTGGGGGTGGCGACGCAGGACAAGCGCCGGATGCGCGCCCTGGTGGTGGACGACAAGGGCAACCGGGTGTACAACTACCACCGGCTGACGGTGACCGAGGCCAACCAGATCATGGCCTCCATGGGGCTGACCAGCCCGGACCAGCTGAACACCCGGATGCTGCGGCGCCGGGTGAACCTGCAGAGCACCCGCTCCTACGCCTCGCTGTTCCACTGGCTGCGCCCCGGCGAGCTGCTGGAGGACACGCCCACCACCTGGCGGGAGGACTGGGAGGAGGCGGATTCGGATCACTTTGGCGAGCACGCGCCGCTTCGGTTCGGCACCCCGCACGCGGTGGTCCTGATGCCGCCGGCCGGGCAGCCGGGGCACCCGAACACCGTGCCCGCCCCGCGCATCGAGCCGAAGGACCGGCAGGTGGTCAAGCCGGTGCACCAGGATGTCACCCGGCCGGAAGGCAAGCCGGGCAAGATGCAGCACCAAGGCAGTTAGGGTCCCTGGACCACTTCGGCCAGCCTGGCGGTGTCCACCGCGGCCAGCGTGTCCGGCTCCCAGGCCGGGTTGCGGTCCTTGTCGATCACCTGGGCGCGGATGCCCTCGGCCAGGTCCGGCAGGTACATCAGGTAGTCGGCCAGGCGCAGCTCCCGGTCCAGGGCCCCGCGCAGCAGCGCCTCCTCACGGGCACGGCGCACCGCCAGGAACCCGCTGGTGACACTGGTGGGGGAGTTCGCCCGGATCGCGGCGGCCGCCTCGGCGGCCTTCGGGTGCACCATCTCATCCAACCGCTGCAGCACCTGCTCGGCGGTGCCGGCGGAGAAGGCGTGGTCGATCCAGCCCTGCTCGGCCTGCAGCGCGCTGGCCGGCACCGAACCGTGCAGCAGCTCGAGCGCGGAGATCAGTTGCGGCGGTTCCAGGCCCACCAGGTCGTCGAGCTCATCGAGCAGCCCGGCAGCGGTCTGCGGGTCGATGACCACGTCGGCGAACCCCAGGAACGGGGCGTCGGCACCGGTGAAGCTGGCGGCGGTCATCGCGAAGTACTCGCCGAAGTGTCCCGGAGCCATGGCCAGCAGGTGGCTGCCGCCCACGTCCGGGGTGTAGCCGATGCGGGCCTCGGGCATGCCCATGCGCGCATCACTGGTCACCACCCGCACCGGGGCGTGGCTAGCCAGCCCAATCCCGCCGCCCATGGTGATGCCGTGGGCGATGCTCAGCACCGGCTTGGGATAGACCGAGAGGAAATGGTCGATCCTGAACTCCAGCTCCAGCAGCTGCAGGAAGGCGCTGTGGTCCCCGCTGGTCACGGCCTGGTGGAAGGCGGCAATGTCCCCGCCGGCGCAGAACCCGCGCTCGCCGCGGCCGGTGAGCACCACCAGCTGGATCTGCGGGTCATCGGCCCAGCGGCGCAGCACCACATCCAGCTCGCTGAGCATCTCAAGGTTCAGTGCGTTGAGCTTTTCCGGCCGGTTCAGCTCCAGGTGTCCTATCGGTCCGAGGGTTCGTGAAACCACCAGTTCGCTCACGGTGCTCCTTGTCATCGTTGCTGTGTTTGGTCCGCGGCCAGTGCCGCCGGGGCGGGCCCACCACCGAGTATGCCAAGGATTGCCGGTTTGCGCCGGATCCGCGGCCGGTCCCCGGCAGCCGTCCGGCGTGCCGGGGCGGATCAGCGCACGGTCGGGTGGCGGTCCAGCACCTGCGCCAGCCGGTCAAGCACCAGGCTGGCCTTGGGCTTGGCGGCCTGGTCGGGCATCAGCGCAAAGATGGAACGGGCCAGGCGGATCTCGGGCGCATCGACCAGGCGCAGTCCCTCCGGGGCGCGGGCCATCGCCAAATCCGGGACCAGGGCGGCGCCGAAGCCGGCGGCCACCAGGTTCAGTGAGGCCTCGAAGTCGTCGCAGTACGCGGCCACCTGCGGGTGGATGTTGTAGGAGGCGAAGAGCCGGGCAATCAGCGTTGCATCGGATGCGCCGGGATGGTGCATGATCCATGGCCACTGGGCCAGCTGGTCCAGGCTGAGGGTGGAGTCATCGGACATCGGCCAGGAGGCGGGGATCACCACGCGAAACTGGTCATCGCCCAGCCAGGTGCGCGAGAGGTTCGCCGGCCAGCTCAGCCCGCCGGGCCCGACCTGGAAGATCAGCGCCAAATCCAGGTCCCCGCCGGCCCCCAGGCCCGCCACGGTCTGCTGGGGTTCGCCGATCCACAGCCGCAGGTTGATGCCCAGCGCGGGCCAGTCCTCGGCCGCCAGCAGCTGCGGCAGCGCGTAGGCGGCCAGGGAGGGGAAGATCCCCACCCGGATTTCCTCGCGTTCGCTGGTGTCCGCCTCCGCGGTGGCCACGTCGGCCATCAGCGCGTCGATGTCCGTCAGCACCCGCTTGGCGTGGCGCACCATGCGCAGTGCGGCCGGGGTGGGGGTGATCGAACGCGCCCCGCGCAGGAACAGCGTGGTTCCTGCGGCGCGCTCCAGGGCGGTCATCTGCTGTGACACGGCGCTGGCGGTGTAGCCCAACCGGGCAGCGGCCGTGGCAAAGGAGCGGTGGGCGATGACTTCAAGCAGGGTGCGCAGGTGAACCGGATTTATCACGCATCCCAGTCTAGGCGGTGTTGTTCCCCGGGCCGGTGCAAGACAAGAGGCGCGTGGGGTGCGCGCGGGAAGCGGGCAACGGCCGTGCGTCACGGCGTGGGGAGCGGGAGGCCCACCCGGGCCCGGGCGCCGCTGGTGCGGGACACGCGGGGCGCCGGGAAGCGGCCGGAACCTACCCTGCCGTCTATCCCGGGCGGAGCCGGGCGCGTTGCACCCCGGGTTTGCCGCCCCCGCTCGGGGTGGAACCCGGAAGGGGCGAAAGGATGCTTCTGTGAGGTGTTAGGCGTCTTCCAGGTCCTCGACCGGGACGTCGTCCTCCTCGTCCTCGTCGTCGTCCTCTTCCGCATCGTCTTCGTCCGTGAACTCGTTATCCAGGTCCGAGTCCTCTTCGAGGTCGTCGTCGAGCAGGTAACCGCGCTGGGCCAGCGGGTCGATGTTGCGCATGGTTTCGGGCATGTCGCTGGAGCCCTCATAGGCCTGCGAATCGCGTCCGTCGTCGGGCTCGTACAGATCGTTGCCGTACTGCGGGGCGAAGTCCCCGGGTTCCATGTCGCGGCTCATGACGTACTCCTTCGGTTGTCGAGGAGTATCCTGCCTCAGCCGGGGAACACCCCTCGTGGCTACTTGGTATCTCCAGCCTAGGGCGTGGAGGTAGCCAGAGGAAGTCTTGAAATCGGCGTGTTTCTGCGGCAGTGATTTGGGCCCAGGCGGCGGAAGCCTAGCCGTGGTCCTGGCGGTACTGCTCCAGCAGCGGGGCGCAGCGGTAGGACAGGTGGGTGTGCAGCGCGAACGTGGTCTCCGAGCGGTTCACACCGCGGATGCGCAGGATCTGGCGCAGCGCCGACTGCAGCTGATGGGTGTCCATGGCGGCCAGGCGCAGCCACAGATCGCCGTTGCCGGAGATCTCATGGACCTCCAGGATGTTCGGGATCCCGCGCAGCGCGGAGATGACCGCATCAATGTCGCGGTGCATCACCTCCAGGGTCACGAAGGCCAGCACGTCGTAGCCCAGGCCCGCCAGGTCGATGTCGCGTCCGCCGTCGCGCAGCACCCCGGCCCGCAGCAGCCGGCGCATCCGGGACTGGGCGGTGTTGCGGGCGATGCCCACCTGATCGGCCAGCTCGGAAATCTGGATCCGTGGATCCGTGATCATGGCCAGCAAGATCTTCACGTCCACGTCGTCCAAACGCACCAAAACTACTCTCCGTACTCTTCCGATCCGCCAATTTTTGGATGTTTTGCTCAATGGAACCGTCAATTGGCGATGCAATGCTTTGAAGTATTCCATATTAGTGAAGGAACAGGCTATTCGCGTAGCCATCTCGAAGCAGAATGCTCAATCTCTTCCACCCCTGTTGATCGGCAGGGGACCAGCACGCCGCCACATCCGGTGGCTGGCGGACACCAGAAAGGCGGGTCGGCGATGTCGGTGATCAGTGAGCTGAGGATGCGTCCCGGCACGGCAGCCAGCTACGACCGGTGGGACGCCACGCCGCGCACCCGCCTGGTGCTCTCCGGGCTGGTGATCTTTGTGCTGCTGTGCGGCGCCAACCTGGCCACCCCACTCTACCCGGGGCTGCAGCAGTCGCTGGGACTGGGGCCGATGGGCACCTCGGTCGCCTTCGCCAGCTACGTGATGGCACTCATCGTCTTTTTGGTCGCGGTCGGGCACTGGTCCGACCACATCGGCCGACGCGCCGCGCTGCTGTTGGCCGTGCTGATCGGCCTGGCCGGCACGCTGGTCTTCGGGACCGCCGATGACCTGCTGGGGTTGTGCGCCGGACGCGGGCTGCAGGGGGCCTCGGTCGCCCTGGCCACCGGGGCCAGCGCCGCGGCACTGCGCGAACTGCTGCCCAGTAAGCCCGAATGGGCCTCGCGCTTCACCCTGCTGGCCTCTTCGGGCGGGGTGGCGGTCGGACCGGTCATCGGTGGGCTGTTGGCCCTGTTGCCCGGCGGGCTGGGCACCGCCTTCACCGTCCAGGCCGTGGCGCTGGTGCTGCTGCTCGTGCCCCTGCTGCTGGTGCGGGCCCGCCCGGCCATCGCCGTGGCCGCACCGGGCACCCGGGGCCGGGCGCTGGCGCCACGCGTGGCCAGCGTGCCCTCCGGGGCGCGTGGTGAATTCTGGCTGGCCGCGCTGACCGGTTTCCTCAGTTTTGCGATCTTCGGCTTCATTCTTTCCCTGGCCCCGGGCTACCTGGCCGAGATCTTCGCCATTTCCTGGCTTCCGGTGATCGGGGCGCTGGCCGGCCTGGCGTTGGGCGTCTCCGCCCTGGTGCAGCTGACCCAGATCCGCGGCCGGCACCTGCAAACGGTGGCGCTGCTGCTGATGGCCGCCGGGATGGGGGCCCTGCTGCTCGGGTTGGAGGCGGCGCTGCTGCCCGTCGTGGTGCTGGCCATGATCGTGATCGGGCTGGGGCAGGGGCTGGCGTTCCGTGCCGCCTTTTCCGCCGCCGTGGACGCGGTGGCACCCTCCGAGCACGCCAGCACGGTCTCGGCGATCTACGTGGTCACCTACCTGGGCAGCACCATTCCGGTCATCGGCCTGGGGTGGGCGGCCGGGCACTTTGGCCTGCAGGCCAGCATCCAGGTGTTCCTGATTGGCTGCGTGCTGATGGCCCTGGGGCTGGGGATCGCCTCGGTGCGCTCCACCCGCGCCGCGCGGACCCGTGCCACCCGCTAGCCCCACAGGCGCCCGGCGGCAGCGGGCTGCCCGGCGCGGCGTAGAGTGGAAAGCATGAAGGCCTTGTCCCACACCGATTCCGCCACCCGACCCAGCACCGCCGCCCGATGGGCCGTGGCCGCCCGGATCCTGGTCCCGGCCATCTGGCTGGGATTGATCATCGGGATCTCCTTCATCGAGGCGCCGCTGAAGTTCACCGCCCCGGGCATCACCATTCCGCTCGGGCTGGGTATTGGCCGACTGGTTTTCGCGGCGATGAACGTGGTGGAGATCGTCCTGTTCCTGGCCTGGCTGGCCGCCAGCGTTCGGCGCGGCGTGGACCGCTCCTGGTGGGCCGTGCTGGGGTTGAGCGGGTTGTGGCTGCTGATCAAGACCGTGGCCATCCGACCGGGCCGGTCCCGCCGCACCGACGCGGTGCTGGCCGGAAACTTCGAGGGCGGCTCGCTGTGGCACTACGCCTACATCGGCGTGGAGGGCCTGCTGACCGTGACCTTGATCGTGGCACTGTTCATGGCAGTCCGGCGCTGGGTGCGGCTAAGCGCCTGAGCCACCCTGCGCGGTGTACCGCCGCGGCGAACCTCCAGACAACGCAAAATGCCCCGTTGCGGGGCATTTTTTGATTTCACCCACCGGCCATGCCGACGCCCGAGCGGAGGTGCCGGCGCCGGCATGGGGGCGGGGTCGTGGTGTTGCTAGGCGTTGGCGGCCAGGCCGGCGGCCTGCGCGGTGAGCCACACCGAATCCAGGCGTTCGGATTCCTGCAGCGGGTAGTGCACGGTGATCAGCTCGTCGGCCTGGCTGGCCTTGGCGAAATGCTCCAGGTATTCGGCGACGTCGGAGGGCGCGCCGACCGCGGTGTAGCGCATCATGTCCAGGACCTGGGCGGCGGGGGCAGTGCCCATGAGCATGTCGATTTCCGCCTCGGTGAACGGTTCCTCCCGATTGCGGCCCAGGAAGGAGGCCACCCGCTGGCGCTTGGCCTGTTCCATCAACTCGTGGGCGCGCTGGGTGCTGTCGGCGGCCAGGACCCCGACCCCGGCAATCACGTAGGGCTTGTCCAGCTGCTGGGAAGGGGTGAACTCGTCCCGGTACAGCTGCACCGCCTGGTGCAGGGCATCCGGGGCGAAGTGGGAAGCGAAGGAATAGGGCAGGCCCAGCTGCGCGGCCAGCTTCGCGCCGAACAGCGAGGAGCCCAGGATGTACAGCGGCACCCGGGTGCCGGCCCCGGGGATCGCCCGGACGGTGGGGATGCGCGATTCATCGGCCAGGTAGGCCTGCAGCTCCAGCACGTCGTGCGGGAAGGTGTCGGCCGCGTTTGGTTCACGGCGCAGCGCGCGGAGGGTGACCGGGTCGGTGCCCGGGGCCCGGCCCAAACCCAAATCGATGCGGTCCCCGAAGATTTCGGCCAGCGTGCCGAATTGCTCGGCGATCACCAGCGGGGAGTGGTTGGGAAGCATGATGCCGCCGGACCCGAGCCGGATCCGGTTGGTGTGGTGGGCGATGTGGCTGATGAGGACCGCGGTGGCCGAGGACGCGATGGTCGCCATGTTGTGGTGTTCGGCGTACCAGATGCGTTCGTAGTTCGCGCGTTCGGCCATCTGGGCCAGGCGTACCGAGGATTTGAAGGAGTCGGCAACCGTGGAGTCCGGTGCCACCGGGGCAAGATCAAGAATGGAAAGCTTCACAGTGGTGCCAACCACGATGGGACCCACGGTATTCCGTCGTGAGGCAGTCCGGGGGCGAGGAAAGTCTCACAAAAAACGGTGCCGAACCGGGAAAGTCCCTGTTCGGCACCGTTCAAGCTTGGCGTGTAGCCGTTTCGCCTTTAGAGAGCGCGAATGTCAGCTGCCTGCAGGCCCTTCGGGCCCTCGACAACCTCGAACTCAACCTTCTGGCCCTCGTCCAGGGTGCGGAAGCCCTGGGTCTGGATGGCGGAGAAGTGTGCGAAGACGTCCGGATCGCCGCTGTCCGGAGCGATGAAGCCGAAGCCCTTTTCAGCGTTGAACCATTTCACGATTCCAGTTGCCATTTATTCCTTGGTCCTTTCAGACGTAATCCCGCCACACCTCGTGGCGGAAATGGTTGTTTCCACGCAAACCGTCGAAGGCTCTCCCGCTGGGAGTTCCGCCGGCCGATTGTGCGAAGCAGCCAGGTCATTCACTTCACGTCTAGAAAGGTTGCCTGACATTCAACGTGTTGACGTCTGCAAGCTTCTAAAGGGTACTTCGCGAATTACTTTGAAACTACATGTCCTAGCCTACGTGGTCTACGGGCCTAACTGAATAACTTCGCCCGAATTAATCTAGATTTTGGTAAAGAATCGACCAATGGTTACCTTGCGAGGGGCTTGACGACCCTTCCAACCACGATCGCGGCCACCAGTGCCAGCAATGCCGCCAGGGACGCGGTGACCAGCACGCCGTGGTCGAACGCGGCGGCCGCGGCCTGCAGCAGGGTTTGCGAGGCGGCCGGGTCCAGCTGCTCGGCCACGGTGTGCGCCCCGGAGAGCGTCTGGGTGGCGGCCTCGGCCTGCTGCTCGCTGAGCGAGGAGGGGACCATGAGGCTGGAGGCGTAGATCCCGTTCAGGATCGTACCCAGTACCGCGGTGCCCAGCACCGAGCCGACCTCGTAGGCGGTTTCGGAGATCGCCGAGGCCGCCCCGGCCTTGGCGGCCGGCACTTCGGAGAGCACCAGGTCGTTGGACAGGGTTTCACTCATCCCCACCCCGAGTCCGAGCAGGCAGAAGGCCACCATCAGCCAGGTGTCACTGCCCGAGGCCCCGGCGAGGACCACCACGGCGTAGGCCAGTGCGCTGAGCACCAGTCCGGCGATCATGACGTTCGAGGTCCCGTAGCGGGCCGAGAAGCGCACCGCCAGCAGCCCGAACACCATGGTCAGCACCAGGCCTGGGGTCATCCACACCCCGGCCTCAAAGGGAGTGAGCCCGGAGATCAGCTGCAGGTGCTGGGAGACGAAGTAGATGAAGCCGACCAGCGAGAACACGCCGATCAGGTTCACCGCCAGCGCTCCGGAGAACACCCGGTTGCCGAACAGGCGCACGTCCAGCATCGGGATGCTGCGCGTCAGCTGACGCCGCACGAACGCGACGGCGCTGACCACCCCGATGGTGATCGCGGCGACTGGGACGTACCAGGGCCCGGAGATGATCGACTTGATCCCGTAGACGAAGGGCAGCAGCGCCATGATGATCAGCACGATGGAGATCGGGTCGACCTTGCCCGGGTTCGGGTCCCGGGATTCGGGCAGCAGGATCAGCCCGCCAACCAGCAGCGGCAGCAGCATCGGCACGGCCAGGAAGAACACCGAACCCCACCAGAAGTGCTCCAGCAGGATCCCGCCGATCACCGGCCCGAGCACGGCGCCGCCGGAGAACGCGGCGGCCCAGATGGCGATCGCGGTGCGCCGTTCCATCGGGTCGCTGAAGATGTTGCGCAGCAGGGAGAGCGTGGCGGGCATGAGCATGGCGCCGAAGACGCCCAGCAGGGTGCGCGCGGCAATCAGCTGCCCGGCGTCGGTGGCGAAGGCGGCCAGCCCGGAGACCAGGGCGAAGCCGACCGCGCCGGTGAGCAGCACCTTGCGCCGCCCGATGCGATCGCCCAGCGAGCCCATGGGGACCAGCAGGCCGGCCAGGATCAGCGGATAGATGTCGATGATCCACAGCAGCTGGTTGCCCGTGGGTTGCAGTGCAGCGGAGATCGCCGGTACCGCGAAGGACAGCACGGTGTTATCCACCGAGACCAGCAGTACCGGGAACAGCAGCACCACCAGTGCCGCCCAGCGGCGGCGCGGGGTCAAGACGCGCGGCAGGGTTCCGGTAGTTGGTGAAGTCATGGTCAATCCATCTGTGAACGAAGGGAAAGTGGGTAGGGAGCAGCCCACCCCCATTACTGTACCGTCTGGACGGTATTGTTACAATCGGAGGTGTTGTCTGCTTCATCACCGCCATTGGGAGGTAAATCCATGGCCCGTCCACCACTGGCCAAAGCCAAGATCCTCGACGCCTACGTTGCACTGCTGTGCGACGAGGGGGAGCGGGCCGCGACCATGGACGCCACCGCCGCCCGGGCCGAGGTCTCCAAGGGCGGGCTGCTCTACCACTTCGCCTCCAAGGAGGCGCTGGCCCAGGCGGTCATCGGCGCCTGTGAGGAGCTGGCGGCGCAGGATTGTGAACTAATGAGTCGGGCCCCGGAGGGCATCTCGGTGTACTTCGTGCGCACCTCGGCGGAACTGGGCACCGAATTCGACCGCTACCTGCTGGCCGTGGAACGCCTGGCCCAGGCGGGGGTGGACGCCGCGGCCCAGAGCCTGCAGCGCATCAGCCAGGACTGGTACGAACTGATCCTGGGCGAGGTCGGGGACCCGACCGTGGCCCAAGCGATCATGCTCATCGGCGAGGGGATCTACGCCCACGCCGGACGCCCGGCGTGGTGGCACGACTCGGATTTTGATGCACGGCTGGCTCAGTTACTAGAGTTGGTGCCGAAACTGAAAAAGTTGGGTGATTTCAACCAATGACGGTCTGCTGAGGGAGCACATGAATCAACGACAGGGCACCACGCCCCTCAAGGGCCGCATCGGGGCGTTGCTGGGCATCCTGCTCATGGCCCTGTCACTGCGTGCGGCGGTGGTCTCCGTGCCGCCGCTGCTGCAGCGGATCTCCGAGAACATCGCGTTCACCGAATTCACCACCGGGCTGCTGGCCATGCTGGCCCCCATCGCCTTCGCGGTCTTCGGGCTGCTCACCCCGCGGCTGATCCGGGCCTGGGGCCTGGAGCGCACCCTGGTGGTCTCGGTGCTGCTGGCCATCGTCGGACAGGTGATCCGCCCCTGGGTTTCGGACGTGTACCTCTTCCTGGGGCTATCGATCGTCGCGCTGGCCGGCTACGGCATGGGCAACGTGGTGCTGCCGCCGCTGGTGAAGAAGTACTTCCCGGACCACATCGGCGTGGTCACCAGCGGGTATGTGACCCTGCTGGCCGTGGGCACCTGGGTGGCCCCGCAGTTCTCGGTCCCGCTGGCCAACGCCTCCACCTGGCAGGTGTCCATCGGCTCGTGGGCGCTGCTCTCCGCCGTGGTGCTGCTGCCCTGGCTGCTGCAGCTGATCGCCGACCGGAAGGTGGCGCGCCCGGACATGCCCGCGCCGCTGGCCGGCGGCAGCGCACCGGGGCTGAAGCTGAACCCCTGGAAGTCCAAGGTGGCCTGGGGGCTGGCGATCTACCTGGCCGGCAACTCCGCCCAGACCTACGTCTACTTCACCTGGCTGCCGCCCTACCTGACCGCGATGGGCCTGAGCGAGGGCACCTCCGGTTCGATGCTGGCGCTGTTTGCGATCCTGGGCCTGCCGGTCAGCCTGCTGGTGCCGCTGTGGGTGCCGCGGCTAAAGCACCCGATCGTGGCGGTGGGCGTGTTCACCGCCTGCTGGATCGGCGGGCACCTGGGCATCTACCTGTCCCCGACGAACAACACCGCCGTGTGGGTGGCGCTGGCCGGCCTGGGCCAGGGCACGTTTGCGATCGCACTGCTGATGATGAACCTGCGCTCGCGCACCACCTACGGTTCGGGCGTGCTGTCCGGCTTCGCCCAGGGGCTGGGGTACGCCGGGGCGGCCGTGGTGCCGATGCTCTTCGGCGTGGTGCAGAAGGCCACCGACTCCTGGGGCGCGGCCTTTGCGATGCTCGGCGGGTGCATCGTGGTGATGCTGGCCGGGGCGATCATGATCAACCCGCCGCGGGCCATCGAGGACACCATCCCCGGGGCCGAGGACCTGGGCAAGCTCGAGCGCATCGACTGACCCGGGGCGGCGCAAGCGGCGGCAGGGGGCCTAGTAGTTGCGCTGCGGCCCGTCCCCAGGGGGCGCGGCCGGCTGGCGGTGCCAGTGCCCGGCCGCCAGCGGCACCCGCCAGCCGTACTTGATCGCCGCCAGCCGGGTGGCGATCACCAGCACCGCGGTGATGATCCCCAGCGTGGTGGAGAACCAGCCCAGCGTCCAGCTCAGCGAGGTCAGCCCCGCCCCGGCGATCGCCGGAACCGCGTAGAGGTCGCGCGGGTTGAACAGTTCCGGGGTGACGTTGGCGATGACATCGCGCATCAGCCCGCCGCCCACCGCGGTGCTCACCCCCAACAGCACCGAGGAGACCGGGTTCATCCCGTAGTCCAGGGCCTTTAGCGTGCCGGTGATGCAGAACAGTCCCAGCCCGCCGGCGTCGAACACCAGCACCAGGCGGTGCAGCTTCTTGACCGCCGGGGTGAACAGGTACACCAGCACGGCACTGAGCACGACCGGGATGAAGTAGACCGGGTTGCTGAACGTGGCCGGGGTGTCGCTGAGGATCAGATCGCGCACGATGCCCCCGCCCAGGCCTCCGACTCCGGCCAGGAACACCGAGCCGATGATGTCAAAGCCGCGGCGCACCGCCACCAGTGACCCGGCGATCGCGAAGAAGAACGTGCCGATCAGCTCAACGGCCAGGACCATGGTGGGCATCATGGGTTGGTGGGCTCCCCTTCGACACGGTGGGCGCGGCTTCGCGCGCCCCGAACGCTACCCATTATGCGTCGTGTTCCGGCGCCCGCAGAATCCGGGCGATGCGCTGGACCGTGTTCAGGTTCCGGGTGGTGTGCAGGTGGGTGGGGGCCAGGCGCTGCAGCGCCTGGGCCAGCGGGTCACTGGTGCTGGTGCCGCGTTCGGCCACCCAGCCAAGGGCCGGGCCGTGCACGGCGAACGGTTCGGCGGCCCGCAGCCCGCGGCAGGCCAGCTGTTCCTCCAGCGCCGCGGCCAGCGCGCCGGCCGCCGCGGGGGAAGGGGTGAAGCTCAGGTAGCGATGGTAGTTCCCATGTGGCGGCTGAACCGGAAAGCCGGTGGCCAAGGCGGCGAACCCGGGGCCGGGGTAGGCCAGACAGCGGATCCGGTGGCCGAACTGCGCATCGATCGCCTGCTCCGCCCGCCTGCCGGTGGCCGGCGGATCCAGTTCGCTGGTGAGGATCGCGTTGCCGGTGGCCAGCACCGTGCGCACCGCGGCGAACCCGGCCTCCTGCAGGATGCGGGCCAGCTCGGCCATGGGCAGCTTGATCCCGCCAACGTTGACCCCGCGCAGCAGCAGGACCTGCTCGCCGCGTTCTCCCGGGCCCGGATCCGGCCGCCCTTGCTCCTGGCGTGTGCGTGTCATGGCTTCATCCAAGCGCACCATCGTCAGCGTGTCGAGCGGGCGGTGTGGGGCTTGGGCGGGGCAGAAGCCGGGGGACGACGATGGCCTAGGATCGAACCATGAGCAAGCAGCTTCCCCATGGTTCCTGGCCGTCCTCGATCAGCGCCGCACAGGTGGCGGCCGGCACCAAGCCGCTGGGCGGTGCGGCCTTCGCCGGAGAAGAGGTCATCATCCAGCAGGCCCGGCCCGAGCAGGGCGGGCGGATCACGCTGTGGCGCCACGATGCGACCAGCGGTGAGCGCCGGCAGGAGCTGATCCCGCGCGAGTACAACGTGCGCTCCCGGGTGCACGAATACGGCGGCGCCTCCTGGGTCCTGCTGCCCGGGGCGGAGCCGGACGGGTGGGGCATCGTCTTCGCGAACTTCACCGACCAGCGGCTCTACCTCATTTCCGCACCCGGCGCGGCACCGGTGGCGCTGACCCCGCCGAGCCTTGAGCAGGGAAATCCGACCCTGCGCTTCGCCGAGCTGGTGCCCACCGCCGCGGGGGACGCGGTGCTGGCGATCATGGAGGACCTCTGCGGCGAACCGGTGCGCCACATCGTGGCGGTCCCGCTGGATGCCAGCGCCGCCACCGACCGTGCGGCGCTGAACGTGCTGACCCCGCCGGCCCGCTTCGTCGCCTTCCCGCGGCTGAGCCCCGATGCGCGGCAGCTGGCCTGGATCAGCTGGGAGCACCCGAACATGCCCTGGGACGGCACCGAGCTGCACCTGGCCACCCTCACCGGCACCTCGCTGCGCACCGCCGGGCTGGCCGATGAGCGGGTGATCGCCGGCTCCGGGCAGACCTCGGTGCTGCAGCCCGAATGGGTTGACGGGCAGCGCCTGGCGTTCATCAGCGACGCCTCGGGCTGGTGGAACCCGTACCTGTACGACGTGGCCGCCGGCACCAGCCGCCCGCTGCTGCAGCGCGAGGAGGAATTCGCCGGCCCGCTGTGGCAGGTCGGCACCACCTGGTACACCGTGGAATCGGAGAACACCCTGCTGGTCAGCCACGGCACCGGGCTGACCGGGCTGTCCCGGCTGCGCATCGATGGCGGGCAGCTGCAGCCGCTGCGGCTGCCGGTGACCCGGATCCGTCCGCTGCAGCTGTGCGGCCGCCAACTGCTGGCCGCGACCTCCTCGATGACCCAGGGCGAGCAGATCAGCCTGATCGACCTGGCGGCGGTGGACGGCCGGGACGCACCGGGCGGCACCCGGGGCGAGGCAGCCACCGGGGACGAGGCAGCCACCCGGGGTGCGGCCTGCCTGCGCCCGCTGGCCCGGGCCATCGATCAGCTGCCCGCGGCCGACCAGCTGCCGCAGGTGGAGGAGCTGGAGGCCCGCAACGCCGACGGGGAAGCGGTGCACGCGCTGCTCTACCGTCCGCGCAACCAGGGCTACCGGGGGCCGGAGGGGCACAAGCCGCCGTTCATCACCATGGTGCACGGCGGGCCGACCTCGCAGGCCGCCGCCACCCTTTCGGCCACCATCGCCTACTACACCTCCCGGGGAATCGGGGTGGTGGATGTGAACTACGGCGGCTCCAGCGGCTACGGGCGCGCCTACCGCAACCGCCTGCGTGGGCAGTGGGGCGTGGTGGACGTGGCCGACACCGTCGCGGTGATCGACGCGCTGATCGAGCGCGGCATCGCCGACCCGCAGCGGATCGGGATCGAGGGCGGCTCGGCCGGCGGCTGGACCGTGCTCTCGGCGCTGACCAACTCGGACCGGTTCACCGCCGGGATCAGCCGCTACGGCGTCTCCGACCTGGTGGCACTGGTCGCCGACACCCATGACTTCGAATCCCAGTACATGTTCTCCCTGGTCGGGCCCTACCCGCAGGAGGCCGAGCTCTACGCCCAGCGGGCACCGATCAACCACCTGCAGAACATCAGCTGCCCGGTGCTGGTGCTGCAGGGCGATGAGGACAAGGTGGTGCCCCCGGCCCAGTCACAGGTGGTCGTCGATGAGCTGGCCCGGCGCGGCATCCCGCACGCCTACCTGCTCTTTGCCGGGGAACAGCACGGGTTCCGCCAGGAGGCGAACATCATCGCCGCACTGGAAGCCTCCCTGGCGTTCTACGCCCAGGTGTTCGGCTTCGAGGCGGACGTGCCGCCGCTGGAATTGTCCTGACCCAACTGCGCTGGCCGTGGCCGGGCGTGGACTTCTGGCCGCGGCGCGGCTACTGGTCGGGCTGCTGCCAGGAGCTGCGCAGCTTCTCCATCTCGCGCCGGTCCTTCTTGGTGGGCCGGCCGGTGCCGCGGTCGCGGACCGGAACCATCGGGATGACGAGCTTCTCGCGCGGGGCAGTGTGGTCGATGTAGCACTTGGCGGCCACTGGGGCACCGACCCGCTTGGTGATCAGGGCGGTGACCTCCAGCTCGCGGTCGAACCCGTCCTTGCGCACCCGCAGCCGGTCCCCGGGCACCACCTGCTGGGAGGCCTTCACCGGGCTGCCGTTCAGCTTCACGTGCCCGGCCCGGCACGCGGTGGTGGCCGCCGAACGGGTCTTGTAGATGCGCACGGCCCACAGCCAGGCATCCAGCCGCGCTTTGGAAGTAGTGGGGATCTGGACCATGTCTACGAGTTTAGGCCAGGATGCAGCCGGGAACCGGATAGCGTCTGCGGCGCGGCACCCGGCGGCTTCCATCCTCGCCCGCCGCCGTGCCGAGGCAAAGATCACACCCCATGCCTGCCCCTCACCGGTGCCAGGGCAGGAAAAAGCCAGGGCACTGCCGGTGCACCGGCCGTGTCCCGCGCAGGTGCCGGGCCCGCCGTTTTGGTGGTCCCAGCGCCCGCGGGCCGTCTTTGCGGCTAGCCGCTGTAGGCCCCGGCATCGGTGCAGGCCTGCTTCAGGCTGTTGGCAATTTTTTCGGGCGCCGTCCTGTCGCCCCGATCGGCCAGCTCCTTGAGCGGATCGATGATCGAGGCCGGCAGGCCGCCTCCGTCGATCGCGCCAATCATTGAGGTCAGGACCCTGATCTCACTGTTTTCCAGCTGGCCATCCTGTACCGGCGCGCAGGCCTGGCGCACGAACTCCTTGGACGCGGCATCGGTGAGTTGCCCCACGGCCTCCGAGGCCTGCTGCTCGACCATGGAGCACCCGGTGACCACGGTGGCCAGCAGTGCGAGTGCGGCCGTACCCAGTACTTTGCGTGTGTGCTCTTTCCCCATGGAAAACCACTTTAATAGGCAACGTTGGGGATCAGCTGAATGAGAGCCGAGTCGATCATCCAAGCCGTGAACCCGGTGGTGCACAATGGATCGGTGAGCAGTGCAGAACAACGAATTATCCAGCGCCTGGCCGAGGAGCTTTCCGCCACCACGCAGGTGAAGACCTGGCAGGTCAAGGCGGCCATCGAACTGCTGGACTCCGGATCCACGGTGCCCTTCATCGCGCGCTACCGCAAGGAAGTGACCGGCACGCTGGACGACGCCCAGCTGCGCCTGCTCGAGGAGCGGTTGCGCTACCTGCGCGAATTGGAGGACCGCAGGGTCGCGGTGCACCAGGCGATCGAGGAGATGGGCAAGCTCACCGACGAGTTGGCAGCCGCCATCGCCGCGGCCACCACGAAGGCCGAACTGGAGGACATCTACCTGCCGTTCAAGTCCAAGCGGCGCACCAAGGCGCAGATCGCCCGCGAAGCCGGGCTGGAGCCGGTCGCCGAGCAGCTGCTGGCCGACCCCCAACTGGACCCCGACGCCCTGGCCGAACGCTACCTGAACGCCGAGGCCGGCTTCGCCACCACCACCGACGTGCTTTCCGGGGCCCGCTCGATCGTCACCGAACGGGTCTCCCAGGACGTGGCGCTGACCGGGCAGCTGCGCGAACGGCTGTGGAGCACCGGAAAGATCGGCGCGAGCGTCAGCCCCACCGCCTCAAGCGAGGGGCAGGGCAAGTACGCGGACTACCTGGACTACGCCGCCCCCATGGACTCGCTGCCGGCCCACCGGGCGCTGGCGCTGCTGCGCGGGGAACGCGACGGGGTGCTGAACCTGCAGCTGGCCGAGGCCGATCCGCGCGATGTAACCGCCGTGGCCGAGGCCCGCTCCGGCTACGAGGCCGCGGTGGCCCGCAGCCTGGGCATCACCGCCCCCGCCGATGCCCCGGCGGGCAAGTGGTTGGCCCAGACCGTCCGCCTGGCCTGGAAGGCCCGGCTGCTGACCCGCTTCGAATCCGATTTGCGCACCCGGTTGTTCGAGGCCGCCGAGGACGAGTCGGTGAAGATTTTTTCCGCGAACCTGCGTGACGTGCTGCTGGCCGCCCCGGCCGGCTCCAAGGCCGTGCTGGGCCTGGACCCGGGGCTGCGCACCGGGGTGAAGGTGGCGGTGGTGGACCGCACCGGGCAGGTCGTGGACACCGCCACCATCTACCCGCACGCCCCGGCCAACAAGTGGGACCAGTCGGTGCAGGTGCTGACCGCCCTGGCCCGCAAGCACGGCACCGAGCTGATCGCGGTGGGCAACGGCACCGCCGGGCGGGAAACCGACCGGCTGGCCGCCGCCGTCATCAAGGAGCTGACCGGCGCCAAGCCGGCCAAGGTGATCGTCTCCGAGGCCGGCGCCTCGGTGTACTCGGCCTCCGAACTGGCCAGCCAGGAGCTGCCGGGCATGGACGTGTCGCTGCGCGGGGCGGTCTCGATCGCCCGGCGCCTGCAGGACCCGCTGGCCGAACTGGTCAAGATCGACCCCAAGTCCATCGGCGTGGGCCAGTACCAGCACGACGTCAGCGCCGCGAAGCTGGACCGTGCCCTGGACGCGGTGGTCGAGGACTGCGTGAACGCGGTGGGCGTGGATGTGAACACCGCCTCCCCGGCTCTGCTCTCCCGCGTCGCCGGGGTCGGGCCGCTGCTCAGCCGCAACATTGTCGAGCACCGCAACGCCAACGGCCCCTTCGTCACCCGCAAGGACCTGCTCAAGGTGCCGCGCCTGGGCGCCAAGGCCTTCGAACAGTGCGCCGGGTTCCTGCGCATCACGTCCGGCACCGACCCGCTGGACGCCTCCGCGGTGCACCCCGAGGCCTACGCGCTGGCCCGCACCCTGCAGCACAGTGCCCAGGAGCGAGGCCGCCGGCTGGCCGAACTGGATCCCGCCGAGTTCGTCACCGAACAGTTCGGTGAACCCACCATCCGCGACGTCATCACCGAACTGCAGCGTCCCGGACGCGACCCGCGCGGGGAATTCGTCACCGCGGCGCTGAAGGAGGGCGTGGAAACCCTCAACGACGTGAAGCCGGGCATGATCCTGGAGGGCACGATCTCCAACGTTGCCGCGTTCGGCGCGTTCGTGGACATCGGGGTCCATCAGGACGGGCTGATCCACGTCTCGGCGCTGAGCAACAAGTTCATCTCCGACCCCCGCGAGGTCGTCACCTCAGGGCAGATCGTGAAGGTCAAGGTCCTGGACGTCGACGCCGCCCGCAAGCGCATCTCCTTGAACCTGCGGTTGGATGACCCGCTGCCCGGGCAGAGCACCCCGGACCAGCCGGCCGGTTCCCGGCAGCGCAATCCGCAGCGAAACGGCCAGCGCAACCAGGGCCAACGCGGCGCCCGCCGGGCGCCGGGGCCGCGCAAGGAATCGGCTCCGGCCAATACCGCGATGGCCGAGGCGCTGCGCAAGGCCGGATTGGGATAACCTCCTACGACCCTGGCTCCCCCCTACCCTCCGGCCACCTGGACCCGTGGGGTAGGGGTGCCAAACCAAAGTTTGCTACGCCTCAACTAAATGCAAGTCAGACCGCTGGTGTGAGCTAATTCGGCAGCTGCTTAGTGTGCCTAAACTTCGGTGACAAGCGCGCCGAATGCGCCTATTGTAAAAACATGGAACTTACAGGAAAACTGGCAGAAGCCTTCAACCAGCAGATCACCCTTGAACTGACCGCTGCCACGGTCTATCGCCAGCTGGCCGCCGAAATGGAAGTGCTCAGCTTCCCCGGCATCGCCAACTGGTTCCGCGCCCAGTCGCAGGAAGAGATCGTGCACGCCGAGAAGTTCATCATGCACATGGCCGACCGCGGCGCCCACCCGAAGATCGGTGAGCAGCCCGCCCCGAGCCTGAACGTGCGCAGCGTCGAGGACGCCTTCGCGGCCTCCCTGGCCCACGAGCAGAAGGTCTCGGCCGCCATCCGCGAACTGTACCGCGTGGCCCAGAATGAAGCGGACCTGGACTGCCTGCCGCTGCTGCACTGGTTCATCGACGAGCAGGTCGAGGAAGAGGCGACCGTTGGGGAAATCCTGGACCGCGTGCGCCTGGTGGGCGATGACGGCAGCGGCCTGCTGCGCATCGAGGCGGAACTGGCCTCCCGCGATTCCGCGGAGTAAAAAGTCCTCACTCGCCGCGGGCGATTGATTAATGAAATAAACTTAGGGAAGCAATGATTGTTGCTTCCCTAGGTTTTTAAGTTTCAGAGGTGTTTGTGGATCGGGCGAGACCGTCACGTGCGCAGGCCAGTCCGCAGGCCGTGGCGCTCACGCACCGCACGACCGCGTCGCTGAAGCTGCGCAAGGGAGCCGGGCGGCACTACCTGGTGCAGACGCAGTTGATGGAACACCAGGAGCTGGCCCTCGTGGAGATCCGCGGCTCATGGGCGCATGTGTATGTGCGTGGGCTCTACGGCTGGCTGCCGGCGGCCTACCTGGAGCAGATCCCCGACGTGCAGGTCAGTACACCGTCGCAATCCCCAGCCGAGCCCAAGGCTGCGGCCGTCCCCTCGCGCTACGCCCTGATTGAGGCCACGCACCAAACCACTGCCACCCTGAACCTGCGCAAGGGAAGCGGCACCGGTTATCCCGTCATCAAGGTCGTGGATCAGGGCGCCAAGGTCAAGGTGATGCTGCAGCAGGGACTGTGGGCGCAGATTCAATGGGGAGATTCCCAAGGCTGGGTGCCGAGCATGTACCTGCAAACCCTGCCGCAACGGCCGCCGCGTGATGGACTGATTTCGGTGCCCCAGCAGAGGGCCTTGACAACGATCAGCCTCAACGGCCGCCGAGGACCGGGAGACCACTACCCGCTGGTGCGCATCCTGCAGGCCGACACCGCAGTGGTCGTCACCGCTCGCCAGGGTGCATGGCGAAAGATTGAGCGGGACGGGGAGCAGATGTGGGTTCCCGCCAGCCAGCTCAGAACCGTTTACTAGTTGCTGTTCAGCGATTTTCCTCGGCCAGATCCCTGACGCGGATGGGCGCCGCCTCTGTGGCGACCACGGCCAACTGAACCCGGTTGCAAACTTTGCGGGCTCTTCACAATCCAGGGTGTAAAACGGGTCTGAACCCGCCAGATTCCAAGAGCGAACGGGCAATATAATTCGCTAGGCTCCGGAACCCCAGAGCGCTGCCGCGCAGGTGTTCCAACCTCCCATTGATCGCTTCGGTGGGGCCGTTCGAGGTGCCTGCCCGGTCAAAGTAAGCCAGGATATCCCCGGCCCGGCGCTTCAGGGTGCGGCCCAGGGACGCCAGTTCGGGCAGCCCGGTAGGAATTTTTGCTTTGATCAGCTCGATGACCTGCTCCATCGACCACCTGCCGATACTCTTCTCCTTTTGCCGGTACGCGTCCACGATGCGCTGATAGATGTTCCAGGTGAATTGCACCGGTTCGTGCTGCTGATCAGCAAATAAGGCATCAAGGCGTTCAATCTGCTTCTCAGTCAGCAAACCATCCCCGGTCAACAGCGTGCGCCGTGCCGTATAGAGCGGATCACCCTTGCGGCCACGGTGCCCACAGGTGTCTTGCTGCACCCGCTGACGGCACTTATCCAATGCTTCGGAAGCCAAGCGCACCACATGGAAGGGATCCATCACTTCTACCGCGTCCGGTAGCTCTTCCGCGGCGGCGGTTTTGAAGCCGCTGAAACCGTCCATTGCCACCACTTCAATCCCGTCCCGCCATTCTTGGGGACGGTTCGCGAGCCAGGACTTGAACACGGCCTTGGAGCGGCCTTGGACCATGTCCAGCAGCCGGGCCGGGCCAGCACCTTCGGTGACCGGGGTCAGGTCAATGATCACGGTGACGTATTTGCCTCCAGCACGGGTGTGGCGCCATACGTGCTCGTCCACCCCAATGACTTTTACTGCGTTGAACCGTTCAGGCTTGTTGATCAGCACTCGTTGCCCCTGACCCAACACCGCGTCATTAGCGGTATTCCAGGACACGCCCAGCCCCTCAGCAACCCGGGCCATGGACAAGTGCTGACACACGATCCCGGTCAGCGCCCAACCCAACCCGCCACGAGAAATCTTCGCCCGGGGCTCGGCAGCCTGGCTGGTGTCCTGACGCCACACAGTACCGCAGTCAGCACACCGGTACCGGCGCACCCGGATCACCAGCGTGGTCGGCCGCCAGCCGACTGGCTCATGCGCCAGCCGGCGCACCACGGTGCCACGAGGCGTTCCCGGCTGCCCGCAGTTACGGCACCACGGATCCGCTTCGGTGACCTTGCATAGGATCTCGGCACGTTCAGGCAACAACCGCTGACCGCAGGCTGTCAGGCCCAGCTCGTCCAGCCGGCAGAACGTGGTCAGATCCGGGGCGGTAAAGGTAGTATGGGACAACGTCGGGGTCTTTCAAGAAGGTTGTGTAGGAACTTCCATTCTTGTGAAGACCTCGACTTTTTACT
Organism: Glutamicibacter sp. St.4D3; assembly: GCF_059728615.1. Taxonomy (NCBI): domain Bacteria; kingdom Bacillati; phylum Actinomycetota; class Actinomycetes; order Micrococcales; family Micrococcaceae; genus Glutamicibacter; species Glutamicibacter sp. St.4D3. Next base: position 2,675,211 of record NZ_AP039380.1, on the reverse strand, counting down.
GCCCTGCGACACGCCCCGAAATCAGATCAGCGGCAGTGCTGCCCTACACCCTCAATTGCGAAGAGCCACTTTGCGCCTTTCCGAGCGCTGACGGCGGCTGCTTTCGCGTCCTGGACGGTGCCCACCGCAAAGCTTCGGTGCTGCGGTAGTTTCATCGCGCCGCCGACGGAAGAAGCTGGTTTTTCCCTCTTTGCAGCCTCAGAGCATCTGCCTGCGACCCGTGTTGAGGCAAGCGAGGAGGACCCACAGGACGGGTTAAACAGGTCTGGGCCTGGGAACCGCGCTCGGATCCCAGGCCCAGATGGAGAGTAGGGCTTACTCGCCGATGTAGTACAGGCGCTTGTTGACGAACTCGTCCATACCCAGCGGGCCAAGCTCGCGGCCGAAGCCCGAACGCTTCACGCCGCCGAACGGCATCTCGGCGCCCTCGGCGCTGGCGGCGTTCACGCTGGCCATGCCGGCCTGCAGGCCCATGGCAACCTTCTCCGCGCGTGCCCGGTCCTCGGAGTGCACCGAGCCACCCAGGCCGTAGACGGTGTCATTGGCCATTTCCAGCGCCTCTTCATCGCTGGAGACCTTGTAGACCACGGCAACCGGCCCGAAGAGCTCCTCGTAGTAGGCGCGCATGTCCTTGGTGACACCGGTGAGCACGGCGGGGGAGTAGTAGGCTGCCGGGCCGTCGTGCAGCACACCGCCCGCGTGCAGGGTGGCACCCTTGGAGACGGCGTCCTGGACCTGCTCGTGCAGGTCCTCGGCCGCCTTGCGGGAAGACATCGGGGCGAAGGTCCCATCCTCTTCCTTCATCGGGTCGCCGGGCTGAAGGCCTTCGGCGCGCTTGGTCAGCTCGGAGACGAACTCGTCGTAGATGTCCTCCATGACGATCATTCGCTTGTTCGAGTTGCAGGCCTGGCCGGTGTTGTCGATGCGGAAGCCCCACGCGGTTTCGGCGATGTCGGAGATGTTCTGCGAGTCCAGGACGACGAACGGATCCGAACCGCCCAGCTCCAGGACGGCCTTCTTCAGGTTGCGTCCGGCCTGTTCGCCGATGATGGCGCCGGCGCGCTCGGAACCGGTCAGCGAGACACCCTGGATACGCGGGTCCTCGATGATGGTGGAGATCTGGTCGTGGGTGGCGAACAGGTTGTTGTAGACCCCGGCCGGTACTCCGGCCTCGTCGAAGATTTCCTGGATGGCCAGCGCGGAGCGCGGGCAGGACTCGGCGTGCTTGAGGATGATGGTGTTGCCCAGCATCAGGTTTGGCGCCGCGAAGCGGGCCACCTGGTACAGCGGGAAGTTCCACGGCATGATGCCCAGCAGCGGGCCGATCGGACGCTTCTGCACGACCGCGCGGCCGCCGGAGAGCGACTTGATTTCCTGGTCGGCGGCCAGGGTCGGGCCCTCGGTGGCGAAGTACTCGAAAATGTCCTTGCAGAACTCTGCCTCACCGACGGCCTCGGACAGCGGCTTGCCCATCTCGGTGGTCATGATCTTGCCCAGCTCCTCGGCACGCTCGCCGAACAGCTCGGCGATGCGGTGCACGATCTTGGCGCGCTCGTTGATGTCGGTCTTGCCCCACGACTCGTAGGCTGAGGAGGCTGCACTCAGGGTCTCCTGCACCTGCTCATCGGTGGCCACCGGGAATTCCTCGACCGTTTCGCCGGTGGCAGGATTCAGGACCTTATAGGTTTGGGCGCTCATTCTCGCTCCTGTCATAGTGCATGCAATGGACTGTCAGCTGGCGCTCGTGTCCGTGCCCGAACCCTCCGATCGGGAGGGCTGTGAACCCGGTCACGAAGCTCTCCTCTGAGCATATCGTCCGTACGAGAATATAGCTACTACGAATTCAGTACGTACAGCAGATTTTCGATTCGGAAACCGTAGCGCCAAAGCGTGAAACAGGGCCGGAAGCGGTGCTCCCGGCCCTGGCATGGGGTGTGGATTTAGCCGATGGCCGAACTCTTCCACCAGTCGATGCCGGCATCGCCCTGGGTGATGGTGGAAATCTGCTCCAGCTCCTGGGTGGTGAACTCGGTGTTCTGCAGCGCCGCCAGGTTCTCATCCAGCTGCTGCGTGGAGGAGGCGCCGATGAGCACCGAGGTGGCCGCGCCGTCGCGCAGCAGCCAGGCGATCGCCATCTGCGCCAGCGACTGGCCACGCTGTTGTGCCAGCTCGTTCAGGCTGCGGATCTTCTTCAGGTTCTCCTCGGTCAGCTGGTCCTGCAGCGAGCGGCGCCCGCCGGAGCGTTCGACGTCGGTGGTGCCCAGGTACTTGTTGGTCAGCAGCCCCTGCGCCAACGGGGTGAACGCGATCGAGCCCATCCGCTCCTGCTCCAGGGTTTGCAGCAGACCGTGCTCCACCCAGGGGTTGAGCATGTTGTACGAGGGCTGGTGAATGACCAGCGGGGTGCCCAGGTCCTTGGCGATCGCGGCGGCCTCGGCGGTGCGTTCGGCCGAGTAGGAGGAGATGCCCACGTAGAGGGCCTTGCCCTGGCGCACGAGGGTATCCAGCGCGCCGATGGTCTCCTCCAGCGGCGTCTTGGGATCAAAGCGGTGCGAGTAGAAGACGTCCACGTAGTCCACGCCCAGGCGCTCCAGGGACGCATCGGCGGAGGCCATCAGGTACTTGCGCGAACCAAATGTGCCAAACGGGCCCTGCCACATGTCCCAGCCGGCCTTGGAGGAGATGATCAGTTCATCGCGGTAGGGGCGGAAGTCCCCGCGCAGCATCCGGCCGAAGTTCTCCTCCGCCGAACCGGCCGGCGGGCCGTAGTTGTTGGCCAGGTCGAAGTGGTTGATGCCCGAGTCGAAGGCATGGCGCAGGATTTCACGCTGGGAGTCGAAGGTTCGGTTGTCGCCGAAGTTCCACCACAGACCCAGCGAGATCGGCGGCAGCAGCAGCCCGGAGGCGCCGACGCGGCGGTAGCCGAAATGCTCGTAGCGGTCTTCTGACGCGACCCATGGGCGGTGTGAATCAACAACTGGTTGGAAGCGCTCGTACTCCACGGTGCACCTTTCTCTTCTTGGCGGCAGATGCCATTGCACAAGTTCAAGACTAGGGCAGGAAAAGGGCCGGATCCGATTCATCGGGGCCACGACGCACCCACCGGTGCCCCATGGTTCACGGTGCTTAACATGAAGAACCGACCCGGGCGGCCAAGGAGGTAACGCCGCTTCGGATCGGTTCTTCTAGATCACTCGCACCTTGAGAAGGTAATAACCACTATAGGAAGCGATTCTTGTTATTAGCTGTGCGTCGAATGAGCGGTCACATAGAGAAAGCGTGACGCGAGCGGGGCGGGTCCGGCCGCGGCAATGCTTTGTGCGCGCCGGTTGGCACCGGGCCGGGGACAACCCTGGTCCCGGTGCCAGGGCGGGACGATGCCCGGCGCTCAACCAGGCGCTAGTAGTTCGAGGGTGGGTCCGAGGCGGGAAAGGATTCGTCCTCCCACTCCTCGACCAGTTCCTCATCATGGTCGTGCCGGACGTCCTCGTCGCTTCGTTCCTGAGGCTGCTGTGTCATGGCCCCTCCTTCCGCTGGTGCCCTAACGGGCAATCCTGAGGTACTTTCAGTGTTCTACTTTTCGTCCGGGTTGTCGAGGGATCGGCCCCTGCCCGCCGGTGGCAGGCGGAAGCAGCGCCGCCCAGGATTGGGCGGCGCCGCCCGCACTGGGTTTTAATCGAGACATGCCCAGCATCACGAATCCAGCCGACGGAACCGAGATCTTCTTCGACGATGACCGCGCCGCGGGCGAGGCCGTCGTCTACCTGCACGGTTCAGCACTCTCCCGCTCCATTTGGCGCGGCCTGGGCTACACCAAGACGGTGGGGGCCGGACGCCGCAACATCCGCATCGACCTGCGCGGGCACGGCAAGTCCGGCAAGCCGCACCGGACCGAGTCCTACACCATGGAGCTGATCACCGGGGACGTGCTGGCCGTGATGGATTCCCTGGGTATCGAGCGGGCCCACCTGCTGGGGTACTCCTTTGGCAGCCGCACCGCCCTGTCGATCGCACTGCAGCAGCCCGAACGGGTGCTTAGCCTGAGCATGCTGGGCGGAACCTACGCGATTGAAAGCGGCGAGATCGACGGGCTGTTCTTCGAGGGCTACCTCCAGGTCCTGCGCGCCGGGGACATCGAGGGCTTCGTCAGCGGGCAGGGGCGCCTGGACCCGGCGACCCGGATGGCGTTCCTGGCCAACGACCCGCTGGCCCTGGCCGCCTACTTCGAGGCCGCCGAAACCCTGCAGCGCCTGGAACTGGAGCAGCTGCGCGCCCTACGGGTGCCGACCCTGCTGCTGGCCGGAACCCGCGACCAGCCGCGCTTTGAACACAACAAGGTGATGGCCCGCACCATGCCCCACGCCCGGCTGGTGCCGCTGGTCGACCGCACCCACGGCAGCACCCTGTTCCCGATCGAACCGGGAGCCACCCAGATTGCACAGTTCCTGGACCGCCACGACCGGTAGGAGCCGATGATGGTGAACCGCGCCAGCGCCCCCTTTGACCTTGCCGCGATCGGCCGGGGCCTTGCCTTCGGCCCGGCGCACACCCAAATCAGCCGACGCCTGGGCGACGCGGTGGATGCCCCGCTGGTCATCCAGGCCCCGCCGGGCTCCGGCAAGACCACGATCGTGCCGCCCACCGTGGCCAACGCCCTGGCCGCCGCAGGGTTGGGCGGACGGGTGATCGTCACCCAGCCGCGCCGGATGGCGGCACGGGCCGCGGCCCGCCGCCTGGCCCAGCTGGACGGCAGCGAACTGGGGGAGCGGATCGGCTTCTCGGTGCGCGGGCAAAGCCTGAGCGGTCCGCGCACCCGCATTGAGTTCGTCACCGCCGGGCTGCTGCTGCGCCGGCTGCTGGCCGACCCGGACCTGGCCTCGGTGGGCGCGGTGATCGTCGATGAGGTCCATGAGCGCTCCATTGAAACCGACCTGGTGCTGGCGATGCTCAACCAGGTCAACCAGCTGCGCGATGACCTGGCCCTGCTGGTGATGAGCGCAACCCTGCACGCCGAGGACCTGGCCGGCTATCTGGGGCGCGGGGCAGCGGCCGGGATCATTTCCGGGTCCGGCATCCAGCATCCGGTCGCCGAGGAATTCTGTTCCTACAGCGGCACCCGCAACGCCGAACGCGGGCTGGAGCGCGGCTACCTGGACCACGTGGCGGCCACCGCCGTCGAGCAGACCGCCCGCAACACCGCCCAGGGCCCGGCCCGGGACACCCTGGTGTTCGTGCCCGGGGCCGGGGAGGTGGAGCGGGTGCGGGCGCTGGCGGCCGGCGATCCGCGCTTTGAGGTCCTGGCCCTGCACGGGCAGGTCGAGGCCGCGGCGCAGGATGCGATCCTGCAGGACCCGGGCCCCGCGGCGCGGCCGCGGATCATCATTTCCACCCCGATCGCCGAATCCTCCCTCACGGTGCCGCGGGTGAACCTGGTGGTGGACGCCGGGTACGCCCGGGAACCGCGGCGGGACGCAGTGCGCGGGATGAGCGGGCTGGTCACCGTGGTGGCCAGCCGCGCCTCGGCCACCCAGCGGGCCGGCCGTGCCGGACGCCTGGAGCCCGGCCGGGTGGTGCGCACCCTGGATCAGCGTTCCTTCGCCGCCGCCCCGGCCTTCACCAGCCCGCAGATCGCCACCGCGGAGCTGACCCAGGCGGCGCTGTACCTGGCGGCGTGGGGGACCCCGCGCGGGGAGGGGCTGGAGTTGTGGCAGCAGCCTCCGGCCGCCGCGTTGGATGATGCCGAATCCGTGCTGCGCTCACTGGGCGCGATCGACGAGACCGGGCAGCTGACCCCTGCCGGGCAGCGCCTGGTGCAGGTGCCGGCCGACCCGCGGCTGGCCCGCGCCCTGCTGGAAGGGGCACGGCGCTTCGGGCCCCGCGCGGCCGCCGAGGCGGTGGCCATGCTCAGCGGCACCGAACGGGCCGGCGGCGCCGATGCCGGGGCGCTGTTGCGCGAACTGCGCCGGGGCGGGCATCCTGGCCACGGCCCCTGGGCCGCCGAAACCCGGCGCTTTGCCCAGCTGCTGCGCCGGCAGCAGGCCCCGGCCGAGGTTGCGCCCACCCCGGGGGCGGGCGCGGAATCCGCGGCGCTGGCCGGGGTGATGGCCCTGGCCTACCCGCAGTGGGTGGGACGGCTGGTGGCCGGGGACGAGTATCTGCTGGCCTCGGGCACCCGGGCCAGCCTGCCGCGCCACAGCCCGCTGCACGGGCATGAGTTCCTGGCCATCGCCGATGTGGCCCGCGCCGGGGCCGGGGCGGTGATCCGCTCCGCCGCCGGGATCGAGTTGGAGCTGCTGCTGGAACTGCTGCCGCAGATGCACCGGGTGCAGACCCGGGCCGAGTTCACGGCCGGGAAGGTGAGCGCGCGGCAGGTACAGCTGCTGGGCGCCATCGAGCTTTCAACCCGCCCGGTCAAACCCACCGCCGAGCAGGCCGGGGCCGCGGTGCTGCGGGCGCTGCAGGCCGAGGGCCTGGGGATTTTCGGGCAGCAGCCGAAGTTCCAGGCGCTGCGCGCCCGCCTGGCGCTGGCGCACCGGGAACTGGGCGAACCGTTCACGGCCATGGATGAACCGGCGTTGCTGCAGCGGGCTGATGAGTGGCTGCAGGAGGGGCTGCTGCAGATGGCCCGGGGGACCGCGGCGGCAAAGGTCGACTTGGCCCAGGCGCTGCGCTCGTTGATTCCCTGGCAGCACGCCCATGACCTGGATGAGCTGCTGCCCGAGCGGCTGCAGGTTCCCAGCGGCTCGCGCATCGCCCTGCAGTACCCCGAGCCGGGCAAGGCGCAGGGCCGGGTGGTGGCGGCGGTGAAGCTGCAGGAATGCTTCGGGCTGGCCCAAACGCCGCGGCTGCTGCACGGGCAGGTGCCGATCCAGTTCCACCTGCTTTCCCCGGCCGGCCGGCCCCTGGCGGTCACCGATGACCTGCGCAGTTTCTGGGATGGCCCGTACCGACAGGTGCGCGCCGAGATGCGCGGGCGCTATCCAAAGCATCCGTGGCCGGAAAACCCCTGGGAGCACGTGGCCACCGCAAAAACCAAGAACCGGTTGCGCTAGGTGCCGGCGGGCAGTGCTTGCGGCCGCCTGGAACGGGTGATCCCCGCCAGTTGGGTGCAGCTGGCGGGGATCACTGGTGCCACGGGGTCGCCGAAGGCCTGGTCTTAGGCGAAGGCGGAGATGCCGGTGATCTCCCGGCCCATGATCAGCGCCTGCACCGTTTCGGTGCCCTCATAGGTGTGCAGCGCCTCCATGTCCGCGAAGTGGCGGGCCACCCGGTTGTCGGTCAGGATGCCGTTGCCGCCCAACAGGTCCCGAGCGTTCGCCGCGATCGAACGGGCGGTGCGGGTGGCGGTGTACTTGGCCAGCGAGGCGGCCGGGCCGGTGAGCTTGCCCGCCATTTCGCGGCGGGTGGACTGCACGGCCAGCAGCTGGATGGTCGCCAGCTCGGACTGCATGCGCGCCAGTCGCTCCTGCACCACCTGGGAGGCGGCCAGCGGGCGGCCGAACTGCACGCGCTGCTTGGCGTAGGCCACCGCGGATTCATAGCAGGCGGTCGCATGCCCAACCGCCGCCCAGGCCACGCCCAGGCGGGTGGCGAAGAGCACCGCGGCGGTGTCCTTGAAGCTGTTCGCGCCGGGCAGGACCATCTCATCGGGAACAAACACGTTCTCCAGGCGGATGTGCGCCTGCCAGATGGCGCGCAGCGACAGCTTGTTCTTGATCGTGGTCGCGGTGTAGCCCGCGGACTGCTGGTCCACCAGCAACCCGCGCACCTTGCCCTCGTCATCGCGGGCCCAGACCACGCTGATCCCGCCGACCGAGCCGTTGCCGATCCACTTCTTCTCGCCGTTGAGCACGTAGCCGCCCTCCACCCGGGTGGCCCGGGTTTCCAGGGACACCGAGTCCGAACCGTGGGTGGGTTCGGTCAGGGCGAAGGCGCCGGGCAGTTCCCCGCGCAGCATCGGCACGCCGAACTTTTCGATCTGCTCGGGGCTGCCGCACTGCAGGATGGAACGCAGTGCCAACCCGGCCTGCACGCCCACAATGGTGCCCACCGAGCCGTCGCCGCGGTGCAGCTCCATGTTCACCAGCCCGGCGGCCATGGCGCTCATCGGGGCGTACCCCTTGGGGGTCTGCCCGTCGCGCAGCAGGTCGGCGTCGCCCAACTTCTTGACCAGGTGCAGCGGGTAGTCGGCGGTCTCCCAGTATTCGTGCGCGACCGGGCGCACCTCATCCAGGGTGAAGGCGCGGGCCTTGTCCCACCAGGCCCGGTCCTCGGGCTCAAGGTCCTCGAAGACGCCGGTGGGATCGATCTCCACGTCGGTGGTCCACAGCTCGTAGTCCGGCTCGGTGACACCGGTGGGGAATTCGTAGGTGGTTTCTTGGGTCATGGCAGGTTGCTCCATCGGCGAAGGTGAATCTCTCGTCCACCAGCCTAATGGAACTCAGTTTCATGTCAAGAAACTTTGTGTCAGATCTTCTTCTGCCGCCCTCGGCGGCGCGGTTCAGATCCCGCCGGCCTGCTTCAGCGCCTGGGCCACCTCATCCAGCACGGCCTGCTGGTCGCCGCCGGGGTTGATCACGGAAACCACCACGGTGGTGCGCTGCCCGGGAGCCGTCTCGGCCTGCTCCGGGGAAATGAGGTCGGCAAAGCGGCTCAGGAAGCGGCGCACGTCCGCGGCCAGCTCATCACGGCCGGTCGCCGCGTGGTCGCGCAGCCAGGTGCGCAGGTGATCGTTGTGGATCGAGACCAGGGCCGCGCTCAGCCCCAGGCGCAGGGAACGCTCCCCGGGTGCGGCAAACAATCCCTTGGCGCGCAGATAGTCGTTAAAGGCCCGTTCGAAGCGGTGGGTGGAAACCAGCTCGCGGTCACGCAGCGCGGGCACCTCCTGCAGCAGCTGGTGGCGCAGTTCCGCTGCCGGGGGATTGGCGGTGTACTGGTCAAACACGACCGACACCGCCTCGGTCAGCGCCTGCATGGTCGGGGCCGAACTGGTGCCCAGCACCGTCTGCAGATGGGTGATGATCATTTCCTGGTCCGCGAAGACCATATTCTCCTTGGAACCGAAACGGCGGAAAAACGTGGAACGGGACATGCCGGCGGCGTTGGCCAGCTCATCGACGCTGGTGGCGTCAAATCCCTGGTCGATCAGCAGTTCGAGGGCGGCAACGGGCACGGCGGAAGAAGTGATCATGATTTGTTGAATCTAGCATGTTTCCGCGGTTTCCCGCCCCGTCCGAACCGGGCGCACCACCCCGGCCACGACGGCGGTGCCCCAGCTTCGCAGTGGGACGGGGCGCTGGGCCGAAGCTGGGATCTGCCAGTGTGGGGCCGCGTTGAGATTGTGATAGGCCGCCGCCGTGATTAGGCTAAACAACATGATGCGCCGCACCATGGTGTGGTCATCGGCCCGAAGCACGACCTGAAACGAAAGAAGTGAGGATCGATGGGTATCTCAATTGCAAATGCCGCACTACGTCTGGTCAGCGGTGCGTACATCCTCAACAGCGGCATCAACAAGCTGCGCCTGGATGAGGAAAGCGCCGCCGGGCTGCAGCAGATGGCCTCCAACGGCGTGCCGCAGCTGGGCAACATGGAACCGGCAGCGTTCGGCAAGGCGGTCTCCGCCACCGAGATCTCGCTGGGCTCTGCGCTGCTGCTGCCACTGGTTCCCTCCCGCCTGGCCGGACTGGGGCTGGCCGGCTTCTCCGGAGTCATGCTCAGCATGTACCTGCGCACCCCGGGGCTGACCGAATCGGACGGCATCCGCCCCACCGCCGAGGGCGGCACCCTGGCCAAGGACGTGTGGCTGGCCGGAATCGCCGTCGCCCTGATCTTCGGGCGCCGCTCCTACCGGCAGCAAAAGAAGAAGAACAACAGCAAGTAGGCTTTTCGGGGCCGTACCCACCGGGTGCCCCGCCATCGCCGATGTCCGTCCCGGCCGGGGCGGGCGCGGTGGTTCGGGGTGGCTTAAGCAAAACCGCGGTGTTGGCAGGACCAGTTTCGGTCATGCCAACACCGCGGTTTTTGCGTCTGCGCCTAGTCCTGCTGGACCGGCTGCTTGGCCTGCTGCGGCTGCTCCGCCGGGCGACCGCGGAAGAAGACGACCACCAGGATGGCGGCCAGGGCCACCAGCCCGGGCAGCAGCATTGCCTGCCCCAGGCCCACCGAGATCGGCTCATGCAGGAAGTCGGGCAGCACCGCGCCCGGGGTCAGCTCCCCGGAGACATCGGGCAGCGGGGCGTCCGGGCCGGCCTGGGACTGCACCTGCGCCGAGATGCGCGACTGCATCATCACCGCGATCAGCGCCGAGCCGAGCACCGCACCGATCTGCCGGGTCGTGTTGTACACCCCGGAACCGGCCCCGGCGTTGGCCGGGCCCAGGTCGCGGGTGGCGGTCAGCGACAGCGACGGCCAGATCATGGCCGAACCCAGCCCCTGCAGCACCGGTGGAAGCAGCAGCACCCACAGTGGGGTGTCGGCGTGCATCAGGAACGCGTAGCTGACGATGCCCCCGCCGAACAGTGCGAAGCCCGGGATCGCGAACTTGCGCGGGTCGTGGGCGGTCACGCGCTTGCCCACCCACGGTGCGCACACGGCCGAGACGACCGCCATCGGTGACATCAGCAGCGCCGCCTGGGTGGGGCTCAGTTCGCGCACCGACTGCAGGTAGAAGATCATCGGCAGGCTCAGCGTGGTGATGGCCAGGCCCATGAAGCTGATGCCCAGGTTCGCCAGGGAGAAGTTCCGGTCGCGGAAGAGGCCCAGCGGCACCAGCGGTTCCTTGGCGGTGCGCGACTGCCACCAGATGAACGCCGCGAAGAGCACCAGCCCGGCAATGATCAGGTGCACCGAGCCGATCGGCCCGATGAACGGTTCCCAGTTGGTGGAATCCCCCTCCTGGATGCCGTAGACCAGGGCGAACATGGCCGCCGCGGAGAGGATCACGCCCAGCGTGTCGAAGGTCGGCGAGTGCGGCTGGAGCTTGGGCACCCAGCGCATCACCAGGATGAAGGTCAGCACGCCCACGGGCAGGTTGATGAAGAAGATCCACTCCCAGCCCAGGGTGTCCACCAGCAGCCCGCCGGCGATCGGGCCCACCAGCGAGGCCACCCCGGCCACCGCGCCCCACACACCCATGGCCGCGCCACGGTGACGGTAGGGGAAGAGCCGGGTGATCATCGTCATCGACTGCGGGGACATCATCGCCGCGCCGAAGCCCTGCACGGCGCGGGCGGCAATCAGCGAGCCGATGCTGGGGGAAAGCCCGCACCAGGCCGAGGCGCCGGTGAACAGCACCAGGCCAATCAGGTAGATGTTGCGCGGGCCGAAGCGGTCACCCAGGCGCCCGGTAATCAGCAGCGGCACTGCAAAGGTGAGCAGGTAGGCGCTGTTCACCCAGATGATCGCGGTCAAATCCGCGTGCAGCGCCCCCATGATGGCCGGCATCGCCATGGACACGATCGTGGTGTCCAGCAGGATCATGAAGAAGCCGATGACCAGCGCCCATAGCGCCCGCCACGCGGCCTTGGAGTCAAATTCGGGGGAAGTCACCTGCCAAGCTTAGACCCCTGCGGCCCGGCATGCCGTTCCCTGGGCCTAGGGTGAGGGGAATTCCACGTTGCCGCAGATCCGGGTGACCACATCCCCGCCCACCCAGATGCCGGTACCGTCGTTTTCCACGTGCAGGATCGCCGAGCGCCCCACCCGGGTGCCCTGGCGGACGGTGTAGCGCTGCGGGGCCAGGGCCGCCTCGGTCAGCCACTGCCCGAATCCGGCGTTCAGCGAGCCGGTGGCCGGGTCCTCCTGGATCGCCTCGCTGGGCACGAAGGAGCGGGCCTCGAAGTCGGCCGGAGGCTGCAGCACCACCGAGCCGAAGCGCTCCTCGGAACGGTAGCGGTCCGAGGCATCCAGCGGGCGCAGCTCCTCCCGGGTTCCGGACACGCGGGGCAGCACGCTGCCGCGCGGCTGCCAGGAACCAAAGGTGACGCTGGAGGAGGTGTAGGGGCCGATCACCCCCAGCTCCAGGCCCTCCAGGGCGGGGTAGTCCGGTTCGATGCCCAGCACCACGTCTGCATCGCGCAGCAGCAGCCCCACATGGTTCGGCCCGTTGACCAGCCACTGGTGGGCGAGCACGTCCTTCGGGCTGATCCCCAGCCCGCTGATCGCCCACTGCAGCACATCGTCCTCCACGGGCCCGCTGCGCGTCAGCGGCGGGGCCAGGAAGGAAAGGCGGCGCAGGTGCTTCGCCCCGGCCTCCCGCTCGACGCGCACCTCGATCAGGCCCGCGGCGCACTGTTGGATCAGGTGCTCGTCGCGGGCCGGCTGCCCGCCGGCCTCCAGCCAGGCCTGGGCGGCACCCAGGGTGGGGTGCCCGGCGAAGGGCAGCTCCGTGCTGGGGGTGAAGATCCGGATGGAGTAGTCGGCCCCCGGCTCGGTGGGGGCAATGAAGAAAACGGTTTCGGACTGGTTCATCCACCGTGCGAAGCTCTGCATCGCCTCGGTGTCCAGCTCATCGGCGTCGAAGACCACGGCCAGCCCGTTGCCGCTGAAGGCGGTGGGCGCGAACACATCAACCTGCTGATAGGCGAAGACGGGGTTCATATATTGCATGGTGGCACATCCGTGCGCGCGGGTCAGCCGGTGTTACGCACTGAAGTGGGCGCATGACACCGGCTGACCCTTAGCGTTGCCGGCCCGCGGGCCGGAGGGGCAAACTGACAGCCGCCGGGTGACGGCCTACAGGCTGCCTACCAATGGTGGGCGACATCGATCACCAGCCGTGAACCGGTGCCCGGTCCATCCAGCGTGAAGGCCCGCATCGGCAGCCGGGCCCGGGTGGACAGGCCCCAGTCGGTTTGGCCTTCGAAGCTGCCCAGGTAGGCCAGCTGCCGGAAGGTGGTGTAGTCCAGGGAGCGGATCGTCGCCCCCGGGTTGTAGGTCGGCTGCCCCTTGGAGTTGTAGGCCGGGGCGTTGACCGTGATGGACAGCGTGGCCCCGCCGCGCAGCGTGACCTTCTTGCCGCTGCCCGGGGCGTAGAGCGCGTTGACGTACTTGACGGTGTACCCGGTCTTCTTGCCCGTCAGGTCAATGACCAGGCGGTCGAAGCAGGCGTGGCGTCCGGTACGCACATCGTCAACGCTGGTGGATCGTGCATGGGTGGACACCGTCTTGGTCAGCGATCCCCAGTAGACGGTGGCGCATGCGGTGGCCGGCGACGCTGCCGGCACCGATACTGCAGTGGCCGATGGTGCCACTGTCATGAGTCCTGTTGCTATTATTGCCGCGGCTAATCCGAGCTTCTTGCGGCGCATTGCCCTCACCGGCTTCCCTTCTGTTTGAGCGCCTGGACCACAGCACAGTGATCCATGAAACCAGTACAGGTGGTGTGCCCCACGAAAACAAGGGACTGTTGGATTCGGCGCCCAAACGGTATCGGTTCGATACCTAGGAACTTTGCGCGGTTCCACGCTGGGCGTACATTCGGATGTCGCCCAGCAACGTTAAAGCCGACTGTGACATGCTGTGAACATGCTTCCCAGTCCTACTGCACCGATTGAAGACCTCGAAAGCAAAGTCACCGACGTTGTCGAAGCCTCCGGGTTCCTACCCGAATCGTTGCGATTCTGGGCGGTGATCGCGGTCGGGTTACTGCTGGCGGCGGTCCTGACCTTCGTGCTCAGCTTCGCGTTCACCCGGATTTTCCACCGCAGCCAGACCATGTCCAACGACATTGCCGCCACCCGGCTGCCGTTCTTCGGCGCCCTGGCCGCAATTGTGGTCAAGAGCGCACTGCTGGCACTGCGCCGGGACCAGACCGGATACCAGTTCTGGCAGTTCGCCTGGCTGGTCGTGCTGGTCACCTGCGTCACCTGGTTCCTGATCCGCCTGTCCAAGGGGATCGAGAACTTCATGCTGGAGCGGTTGCAGAAGAAGATCGGCACCGGACGCAAGCTGGCGAAGGTGGAAACCCAGATCGGGCTGCTGCGCCGGGTGCTGGCCGCGATCCTGGTGGTGCTGGCGGTCGCCGCGATCCTGCTGACAATCGAACAGGTCAGGGCGCTGGGCGCCGGTATTCTGGCCTCCGCCGGCCTGATGTCGGTGGTCGTCGGCCTGGCGGTGCAGACCCCGCTGTCCAATGTTTTTGCCGGCATGCAGGTGGCCTTCACCGACTCGATCCGCGTGGGCGACACCATCGTGGTGGAAGGCGAACGCGGCTCGGTGGAGGAGATCACCCTGAGCTACGTGGTGGTCCTGCTGCTGGATGGGCGGCGCATGATCCTGCCCTCCACCTACTTCACCACCACGCCGTTTGAGAACTGGTCGCGGCGCTCCACCGAGATCAGCGGCAATGTGGTGCTGGAGCTGAAGTGGAACGCCCCGGTGGACTACCTGCGCAAGCGCACCACCGAACTGCTGGAGTCCTCGGATCTGTGGGACGGGCGCAGCAACTCCCTGGTCGTGACCGACGCGGTCGGCGGGCTGCAGACCGTGACCATCTATTTATCGGCCCGCAACGCCGGCGACCTGTGGGACCTGCGCAACATGGTGCGCGAAAAGCTGCTCGCGGAGCTGGTGGCCGACTACCCCGAAAGCCTGCCCGACCCGCGGATCCAGCCCGAGATCGGCTTCTAGCCGCATCCGGCCGGCCGCAGCTGAGGACGGCGCCCGCAGCCTGTGCTGCCGGCGCCGTCGCTCTTTAACGCCCGTGCAGCCCTGGGCGGCAGAGCGTGGGTGCGCCGCTGTTCGTTAAGGGCAGGGTCCGGCGCAGGGGGTAGCGGCGGAAGCAGGACGCCTAGAGGCGCAGGGCGGCCGGACCGTAGTCGTCGAGCTGCTGCTGGCGCAGGGTGCGGCGGCGCAGCTCGTCGATCAGCGACCCTGCCTTGGCGATCAGGTCCGCGATCATGGTGTCATCGCGCTCAACCCAACGGAATTCGGGCACCGCGTTCAGCGGGACGAAGTTCTCGTGCTGTTCCCACACGAACAGGGTGCGTTCGGCGCCGATCACGTACTGCTGCCACAGGATCTGGCGCAGGTAGTGGCGCGGAACCCGGTTGAAGGGCTTGTTCGTGGTCTTGATTTCAGCCAGCACCGGGGTGCCCTGGGCATCGAAGCCCAGCCCGTCCGGGGTGGCCAGGTGCAGGCGGTTCTCCCGGGAATGGAACAGCTGGCTGGAGGGGAAGATGTTGAAGTTCTCCAGCACCCAGTTGGCGATCACCGGCTCGCGGCGCCGGCCGTGCTCGGTGTAGGGGTTGCCGGAAAAACCGGAACCGTACAGCTTGTCCCAGGCCGCGGACTTGATGGAGCGTTCGGTGGACAGCTTGGCCACGTCGGTGGCGGTAATGCCCTGTGAGCGGGCCCGCAGCCATTCAATGCGGTTCGACGAATCGGCCAGCACCCGCTGGAAGCACTCATGCCCCGCAGGGGACCCGACCGGCGAACCAAGGGAAGAAGCAACACTCACCCGTCCCATTGTTCCCCATCCGGGGGTCGAAACCCGGCTTCGGCGGGGTGCGAGTCGCACCACCCGGGATCCGGGATGCGTCACACCGGCGGGCCAGCGCCGGACCTAGAGGTGCTCGGCGACCGCTGCCAGCAGCTGGTTCACGGTGGGCACCGATTCGGCGCGCAGCAGCTGGCGGTCCTCATCCAGCAGCCGGATCACCGGGGTGGAACTGATCCCCAGTTCCCGGCCCAGCTGCCATTGGGCCACCACGTCGACCTCGCGCACCTCCAGCGCCGGGACCAGCTCCGCCACCCGGCGCACCACCTGGCGGGCACGGACGCAGGGGGCACAAAACGGCTGGGTGTAGAGTTCCAAAACCATGGTGCGCCCAGCATACCCGGGCGTTGGCCCGGCCCGCCGTGAGTGCTACCACGGTAGGAGAAAACGGGCGGCGTTTTTCGCCCGCTCGGCCGAGGACGCGGTGGGTGTGCGGCTGGAAAGCTGGGATCATGCTTGAAAATACTGCTGTTCTCAGTGCCCGGGCCTTGACCCGCCGCTACGGTTCGACCACCGCCCTGGACGGGGTGGACCTGGACGTGGCGCGCGGAGGCTCCCTGGCCATCATGGGGCCCTCCGGATCCGGGAAGTCCACCCTGCTGCACACCCTGGCCGGGATCGAGGCCCCGAACTCCGGGTCCGTCACCCTGGCTCTGCCCGGCCGGGCCCCGGTGGAAATCACCGGCCTGGGGGAGGGGCAGCGCTCGAAGCTGCGCCGTGAGGCGTTCGGCTTCGTCTTCCAGTCCGGGCTGCTGATCCCGGAGCTGACCGCGGAGGAGAACGTGGCGATGGCCCTGCTGATCAACTCCACCCCGCGCCAGCGGGCCATCGAACTGGGCCGCCAGGCGCTGGTCCGGATGGGGCTGGCCGGCATGGAGCAGCGGCGGATCGGTGAACTGTCCGGCGGGCAGGCGCAGCGCGTGGCGATCGCCCGCGCCCAGGTCACCGGCGCCCAGCTGATCTTCGCCGATGAGCCCACCGGTGCGCTGGATTCGGCCACCGGGGCCGAGGTGCTGGACGCGCTCTTTGCCGGCACCGTCGCCGAAGGCAAGACCCTGGTGATGGTCACCCATGACGAACAGGTCGCCTCCCGCTGCGACCGCGTGGTGCGCCTGCTCGACGGGCGGATCGCCAGCGATTCGCTCTTCGGCCAGGCCGACGGGGTGTTGCGCTGATGAACTCGCTGTATCTGGCCTGGCTGCTGGGGCGGCGCACCAGCGGGCGGCGCGGGCCCCTGCTGCTGACGATCACCAGCTACGCGGTGGTCACCGCCCTGGTGCTCACCGTGGTCGGTGGAGCGCTGGCATTCCGCCAGCTGCCGGCCGAGGCCCAGGGCACCTACCTGTCCCTGGCCGCACTGGCGGTCATGCTGCTGATCATCCCGTTGCTGGTGCTTGGACGGGCCGCGGCCCAGCTCTCGGCGCGCAGCCACGACCGGGCCCTGTCCTCGCTGCGCCTGATGGGCGCCACCGGTGGGCAGGTGCGATGGATCAGCGTGCTGCAGGCGGTGGCCGCGGCGATGGCCGGCGCGGTGCTGGGCGTGGGGCTGTATTACCTGCTGGCCCCGCTGGTGGGGCTGATCCACTTCCAGGGCCGGGCGCTGGGCAACGCGGTCTACGCCTCCGCGCTGGTGGTGGTCGGGGTGCTGCTGGCGGTGGCGGTGCTTTCGGTGATCAGCTCACTGATCGGGCTGCGCAAACTGGTGATCACCCCGCTGGCCGTGCGCCGCCGCGCACTGACCCCCAAGCCCCGCTGGGTGCGCGCCCTGATCGCCCTGGGCGTGCTGGTGGTGCTGTACAACGTGTTCACCTACCTGGATGTCATCGCCCGGGATCTGGCTACGATGCTGGTGATCCTGGTGCTCGGCATGGGAATGGGGCTGGGCGTGATGAACCTGGTCGGCCCGTGGCTGGTGGCCATGGTGGGCCGTGCCAAGCTGCGCAAGGCCCAGGACGGGGCGCAACTGCTGGCGGCCCGGATGATCCTGGAATCCCCGCAGCAGGCCTGGCGCCAGGTCTCCGGGGTGGCGATGGCCGCCTTCATCGCCGTGGTCGGCGGCACCGGCGCGGCGATGATGCAGCTGACCGGGGACACCGGCAGCGCCGGATGGGAGCAGCACCTGGGCAAGGACGTGCTGAGCGGGGTGCTGCTGACCCTGGCGGTGAGCTTCATCTGCGTGGCCGCCTCCAGCACGATCACCCAGGCCGCCGCCACCCTGGACCGGGCGGACCTGTACCACGGGCTGAACCGGCTGGGCATGCCCTACGAGCTGATGAACCGGGCCCGGGTGAAGTCGGTCATGATCCCCACCCTCACCGCGGCCATCGGGTTTGGGCTGGCCTCCCTGGTCCTGGTGTTCCCGCTGGCCGGAATGGCCCTGATCATGCAGCCGCTGACCGTGCTGACCGTCTGCGTCGGGGCGACCGGCGCCGGGCTGCTGCTGGTCCGCCTGGCGATTTCCGTTGCCGCCCCGCAACGCCTGCTTTCGGCCGGGGAGCGCGGGGGGATCCACGCGCTCGCCGAATAGGGCGGGCACCGGGCAGGCCCGGAACGGGTCGGCGGCGGGCATCGGGCTGCCGCCGACCCGTTCCCTTAACGTCTGGCGGGGCGGTTCCGGGTTGGGGCGCAATATTTGTTCATCCGCGCCGGTGGCCGCACCGCACCGGAAAACCGGGGATGGCGGAAACCCACTCGAAGCTGTGGCCTGAATTACAGTTGACGCGTGTTGCCTAATGAATGCGGCACCGCGTAATGTTGCATCCGGTCCAGGTATGGTTTGCCTAACCAACCTTGGCCGGTTTTTGGTCCCTTGCTACTGCAGATGGAAACAAGATGAAACTAACTCGTCGTCATACCCTGGTCGCCGCGGCGGCCGCCACCGCGCTGGCCCTGACCGGCTGCGCCGCGGACACCGCGAAGGAGGCGCAGCAGAGCAGCGCTGCCGCCTCCGGCCCGATCACCATCGAGCACATCTATGGGGAAACCACCTTCGACCAGGTGCCCGAGGACATCGCCACGATCTCCTGGGTCAATGCCGACGCCCTGCTGGCCCTGGACACCGTTCCGGTCGGCATGGACAGCGACATCTGGGGGCAGAACGCCAATAACTCGACCGACTGGAAGGACGCCAAGCTCAAGGAGCTGGGCGCGCAGATCGGCTCCGAGAACGCGCCGACGCAGTTCTCCGTCGCCGACGGGATCGACTTCGAGGCGATCGCCCAGGCCAAGCCGCAGGCCATCTTCGCTGCGTACTCCGGGTTGACCAAGGAGGAGTACGACAAGCTGTCCAAGATCGCTCCGACCGTGGGGCCGATCGAGGCCAACTACCTGACCAGCTGGCAGCAGACCACCGAAGCGGCCGGCGAGCTGCTGGGCAAGGACGAGCAGGCGCAGCAGCTGATCGAGGACCTGGAAGGTGAGTTGGCCGGGCAGGCCGAGAAGTACCCGGTCTTCAAGGACACCAGCTTCATCGCCGGGGATTTGTCCCAGCCCAAGACCATCAGCCTGTACGCCGGGGAGGACAACCGCCCGCGCTTCCTGACCTCGCTGGGCATGAAGCAGGCCGAAGTGGTCACCCAGAACACCCCGGAAGGCTCCTTCTACTTCGAATGGTCCCCGGAGAAGGCCAATGAGCTGAAGTCCGACATCTTCTTCGCCTCGGTTGCCTCGGGCACCACCGTGCAGGACGCGCTGAAGAGCAACGAGCTCTTCGCCCAGATCCCGGCCTCCAAGACCGGCGGGCTGGTGGCCATGGAGAACGACCAGCAGGTGCTTTCGGTCTCCGCGGCCTCCCCGCTGTCCCTGTCCTGGGCCATCGACAACGTCGTGCCGAAGCTGGCCGACGCCGCCCAGAAGGCCGCCGAGGCCAAGTAGCGCCGCGTTTGCGGCTAGGAGTTGATCGCCAGGTAGTGCAGTTGCGCCTCAAGCGAATGGGTTGCCGCGCCGACAAGGCGCGGATCAAGGTCGGGGTACACCAGGTCCAGCAGTTCAGCGGGCGTGGCGTGGGCCCCGGCCTTGCCCAATGCGCGCAACCCGGCACGCACCTGCTCCAGGCGCTGTTCGCGGTGCTGCCGGTAGGCGGCGATCAGCGCGTGCGACCCGGCATGCTGCGGCCCGTGGGCTGGATGCAGCGGCAGGTCCGGCAACCCGGCCAGGCGCTGCAGCGAATCCAGGTAGTCCACCAGTGTGCCGTCCGGGTGCTCCAGGATGGTGGTGCCCCGGCCCAGGATCGTGTCCCCGGTGAACAGCCCCGGCGCGTCCTGGCGGAGGAAGCACACCGAATCGGAGGTGTGCCCCGGCGTGGTGAGCACCTGCAGCCGCACCCCGGCCGCGTCGATGACCTCCCGGTCCGACAGCGGCGCGGCGTCGCGGCAGTGCTCGGGCAGCAGCGCGCGCACCGGGGCGTTGGTCAGCCGGTGCAGCCGGTCGATCCCGCCGGTGTGATCGGCATGCCGGTGGGTGATCAGCACCAGCACCACCCGGTGGGCGGCCAACGCGGCCAGGTGCTCCTCCAGGTCCGGGCCCGGATCGATGAGCACCACGGGGCTGCCGGAGCCCAGCGTGGCGTGGACGTCGAAGAGCAGGTAGCTGTTGGTGCCCTCCAGGGTCATCTGCGAGGGGTTCGCGGCCCGCAGCACGGCGAGCCCGGGGCCCAGAATGGTGGGACTGGCAAGATCTTTCATAGCAACGAGTGTAGGAAGCAATGAGCGCGATCGAAAGTACAACGCGCAGCACCGCGATCCGCCCCGGGCGCAAGCTCGGGGTGTGCCTGGGCCTGCTGCTGCTGCTCATCCTGGGCGTGGGCGCCTCCCTGGCGTTGGGGGCCCGGCCGGTGCCGTTGGCCTCGGTGCTGGGCACCCTGGCCGATTATGACGCGGCCAACCCGGAACATGCGGTGGTGCATTCGCGCATTGCGCGCACCGTCGGGGCCCTGGTCACCGGCGCGGCGCTGGGGCTGGCCGGGGCCGGGATGCAGGGGCTGACCCGCAACCCGCTGGCCGACCCCGGGATCCTGGGGCTGAACGCCGGCGCCGCGCTGGCGGTGGTCGCCTCGATCGCGCTGTTCGGCTCGCTGGGCCTGGGCGGGATGATGCTGGCCGCGTTTGCCGGGGCCGCGGCGGTGATGACCCTGGTCTACCTGGTCGCCTCCATCGGGCGGGAGGGCGCCACCCCGATCAAGCTGGCGTTGGCCGGCGCCGCCCTGGCGGTGGGGCTGACCGCGGTGACCAACGCGCTGCTGATGATTTCCCGGGCCGCGCTGGACGAATTCCGGTTCTGGCAGATCGGCACCCTGGCCGCGCGCGGGGTGGACACCTACCTCACCGCCCTGCCGGTGGTGCTGCTGGGCTGCCTCATCGTGCTGGGCACCGCCCGGGTCTCCAATGCGGTGGCGATGGGCGAGCAGACCGCGACCGCGCTGGGCTTCAACCTGGGCCGGATGCGGCTGCTGGGGTCGATCGGGATCGTGCTGCTGGCCGGGACCGCCACCGCGGTGGCCGGGCCGATCGCGTTCGTCGGGCTGATCATCCCGCATGCGGTGCGCCTGCTGATCGGTTCGGACTACCGCTGGCTGATGCCGGGGTGCCTGCTGGCCGGGCCGGTGCTGATGCTCGCCGCCGACGTGCTTGGACGGCTGATCGCCCCGCCGGGGGAAGTGCAGGCCGGGGTGATGTGCGCGCTGGTTGGCGCGCCGCTGTTCATCGCGCTGATGCGCCGCGGCATGAAGGCGGTGAGCCTGTGAACCTGCCAACCTCAAAATCCCGGGTCACCGCCGCCCTGGCCGAACGCGCCCCGCGGCGCACCCGGGCAGCGGCCAGCGCCCTGTGGCTGGTGCTGGCGCTGCTGGGCGGCGCCGCCGCCTACCTGTTCTGGGGGCGCGAGGCCCTGGACCCCGGCGAGGTGCTGGCCGTGCTGGGCGGGCAAAGCGTGCCGGGCACCTCGTTCATCGTGATGGAGGACCGCCTGCCCCGCCTGGTGGTCGGGGCGCTGGCCGGGGCCGGTTTCGGGGTCAGCGGCGCCCTGTTCCAGCGCTGGCTGGGCAACCCGCTGGCCAGCCCCGACGTGATCGGCGTCGGATACGGTGCGGCGGCCGCGGCGATCGTGGCGATGGTGTACTTCGGGGTCAACGGCTGGGCGATGAACGCCGCCGCCCTGGCCGGCGGGCTGGGGGTGGCGGCGGTGATCTACTGGCTCTCGGCCTCCGGCACCCGCACCGGCCCGCGGCTGATCCTGGCCGGGCTGGCGATCGGGGCGATGCTGCAGGCGGTGATCCAGTACCTGCTCACCCAGGCCCAGCTGAACACCGCCGGGGACGCGATCCGCTGGCTGACCGGCTCGCTGTCCGCCGCCACCTGGGATGCGGCGACGGTGCTGGGCCTCGGGCTGGGGGTGGTGGGCCTGGTGCTGGTGCCGGTGGTGGTGCGCCAGCTGAAGCTGCTGGAGCTGGGGGAGGACACCGCCGCGGCACTGGGGCTGAACGTTCCGGCGGCCCGCGCGCTGCTGGTGTTCACCGCGGTGGCGATGGGCGCGATCCCGGTGGCTGTCACCGGCCCGCTGGCCTTCGTCGCCTTCCTGGCCGGGCCGATCAGTGCCGCGCTGACCCGATCGGCCATTAACATTGGATTATCAGCCCTGACCGGCGCGGTGATCGTCGTGGTGGCGAACTTCGCGGCCGCGAACCTCTTTGCGCAAGTGTCCCTGCCGGTGGGCGTGATCACCGGAGCATTCGGCGCACCGTTCCTGCTATGGGTCCTGGTGCGTGCCAACTCAACTGGAAACGGGGGATAACCCATGGCCGATCTGCGGGCCACAGGCCTGACGCTGGCCTACGACAAGGTCACCATCGTCGATGAACTCTCACTGGAAATCCCCACCGGGGAAGTGACCATGGTGGTCGGCGCCAACGGCTGCGGAAAGTCCACGCTGCTGCGCGCGCTGGCCCGGCTGCTCAAGCCCGCCCAGGGCCAGGTGCTGCTGGACGGCTCGGACATCCACACCCGCCCGGCGCGGGAGGTGGCCAAGAAGCTGGGGCTGCTGCCGCAGACCCCCAACGCCCCGGACGGGATCACCGTGCGCGAGCTGATCAGCCGCGGCCGCTACCCGCACCAGGGCTGGTTCAAGCGCTTCTCCGCGGAGGACGAGGCCGCCGTGGCCCGGGCCATGGAGCTGACCCGCACCTCGGAGCTGTCCGAACGCCCGGTCGATGAGCTCTCCGGCGGGCAGCGCCAGCGCGTGTGGATCGCGATGGCGCTGGCCCAGGAAACCGGGCTGCTGCTGCTGGATGAGCCGACCACCTACCTGGACATCGCCCACCAGCTCGAGGTGCTGGACGTGATCGCCGAGCTGAACCGCACCCGCGGGATCACCGTGGTGATCGTGCTGCACGATCTGAATCTGGCCGCCCGCTACGCCGACCACCTGGTGGCGCTGAAGGACGGGAAGGTCTTCGCCTCCGGGCACCCCAGCGTGGTGGTCACCGAGAAAACCGTCAAGGAGGTGTTCGGGATGCCCTCGCGGGTCATCCCCGACCCGGTGGCCGGCACCCCGCTGGTGCTGCCCATCGGCAAGCACCGGGTGCTGCGCGCCGAAAGCCTGCTGGCCGCGAACGGGATCGTGCGCCGGGACATCTCCACCCCGGAGGTCACCGAGCAGCCGGCGAAGCAGCCGCGGACCCCGGCGGGGCGGCAGGAGCTCTCCGCCGAGCTGCGGCCCAGCGCCGAGCACTGCCCGACCCTGGCGTTTGAGACCGAGGTGGTGCGCGCCGAGAACATCTCCCACTCCTTCCGGCGCATCACCCTGGCCGGCCCGGACCTGGAGCACTTTGGCACCAACAGCCACCCGCTGGACATGCGCATCAAGCTGCTGCTGGCCACCAACAAGGCCGGCATGCTGCCCCAGGAGCTGGCCGCGATGCGCCCGGCCGGGCTGACCAGCCCCGCCGAGCAGGCCGGCTGGTACCAGCGCTGGCTGGCGATCGACCCGCAGGAGCGCGGGGTGATGCGCACCTACACGGTGCGCGCCTTCCGCGACGCCGGGCACCGCGACAACCAAAGCGGGGACTGGCCGGAACTGGACATCGACTTCGTGCTGCACGGACGCTACGTGGACGGGCACCTGCAGGGCGGGCCGGCCACCGAATGGGGCGCCGGGGCGAAGCTCGGGGACCGGATGCTCCTGCTGGGGCCGAACAAGGCGCTGAACGACGCCAGCTACGGCGGCATCGAATTCCGGCCCGGCAACGCCACCCGCGTGCTGCTGGTGGGCGATGAGACCGCCGCGCCGGCGATCTGCTCGATCCTGGAGGCGCTGCCCTCCACGGTGACCGGCGATGCGTTCATCGAGGTCCCGGAGGCCGGGGACATCCTGGGCACCACGACCGCCTCCGGGGTGTCGGTGCAGTGGCTGACCCGCGGCACCCAGCCGCACGGCAAGCTGTTGGAGTCCGCCGTGCGGGAGGCGGTGGCGATCCCCGCGGCGGGGGTGGTGCACACCAACGCCGACCCGGAGGACGTGGACATCGATTCGACGATCCTGTGGGAAACCGGCGGCGGCTCGGCCGGGCCGTTCTACGCGTGGATCGCCGGGGAGGCCTCCGCGGTCAAGACGCTGCGCCGCTACCTGGTCAAGGACGTTGGCATCGACCGCAAGCAGGTGGCCTTCATGGGCTACTGGCGCGAGGGGAAGACCGAAAACTAGGCTGCCACCCTCCCTTTTTCGACGCCAGACGGAGTTGCTGCCGGGGCAGGAGTGCGGATGTTCCGCGCTCCTGCCCCGCGGTCGTTAACCCGAACCCGGCGCGGATGCGGTGCGGTGCGGTGCGCTGCGCTGCGCCAAGGGGCGTGCCTAGCAGTCGTCGTCAATCAGCGCGGTGAGGATCCGGGCCAGCTGGGCCTGGTCCGCCGGGTCCAGCCGGGCGAAGAAGTCGTTCATCTGCACGCGGCGGTCCTCGCGCAGCACGGCGCTCAGTTCCGCGCCGGCCGGGGTCAGGCTGATCAGCCAGGCACGGCGGTCGGCCGGGTCCTGGGTGCGGCGCACCAGCTGCTTGTCCTGCAGCTGGTCAACCACCTCGGTGGCCGAGCGCGGCGCGATGCGCAGCTGTTCGGCCAGTTGGGAATTGCGCAGCCCGCCGGGGCCATCCCCACCCTGGCTGGCGCGCGCGAGCAGCATCATCGCCCGGGACTGGTGCGGGGTGATGCCGTGCGGGTCCAGGGCCAGGCGTGTCTGCCGCCTCACAGACCGGGCCGCACGGTGGAAGAGGGAGGCCAAGTCGGGCTGTGTTTTCGCATCGGGCATGGATTCAGAATATGGCAGTGCCGCCAAGAAATTCAAGATGCAGCCACATAGTGAGGTTACCTCTGTTATTATTGGGTGGTAAGTTTTCCCGCACCCAGGAGGCGGACATGAGCCAAACCCATCGGGCAGCGCCCGGAACCGAGCGCGCCGGCGGATCCAACCGCGAACGCAAGCTGCGCCAGGACCGCGCCCAGCTTGAGCAGCACCCGGTCTCGCTGCGCCGCATCGGGGCCCTGTTCGCCCCGCACCGCGCCACGCTGATCGTGGTGGTGCTGCTGATCGTGGCCTCCTCGCTGATCGGGCTGGCCCAGCCGTTCATCGTGCGCGAGCTGATCGACCACGCCATTCCGCAGCAGGACGTGCGCGCGCTGGTGCTGGGTGCCGCCGGGCTGGTGGGGGTTGCGGTGGTCACCGCGCTGTTCGGGGTGATCCAGACCTGGCGGGCCACGCTGATGGGGCAAAAGGTCATGCACGGGCTGCGCACCTCACTGTTCAGCCACCTGCAGCGCCAGTCGCTGGCGTTCTTCACCCGGTCGCGCTCCGGGGAGGTGCAGTCCCGGCTCATTAACGACGTGGGCCAGATGCAGTCCGTGGTCACCAACTCGGCGACGACCATCGCCTCCAACCTGACCACGGTGGTGGCCACCGCGGCGGCGATGGTCGCCATCTCCTGGCGGTTGAGCCTGATCTCCCTGGTGGTGCTGCCCCCGGCCATCATCCTCGCCCGCCAGGTCGCGCAGCTGCGCCGCCGGATCACCTCCCGGCGGCAGGCCGAAATGTCCACGCTCACCTCATTGATCGAGGAGCGGCTGAGCATCTCCGGGGTGCGCCTAGCCAAGCTGATGGGAACCACCGCCGCGGACAGCGCCCGCTTCTCCGAATCCAGCGCCCGGCTGATCGACCTGGAAATGCGCAGCCAGTTGGCCGGACGCTGGCGCATGGCCACCATGTCGGTGATCTTCGCGGTGGTGCCGGCGCTGCTCTACCTGGCCGCCGGGCTGCCGGCCACCTCCGGCGGGATGACCATCGGCACGCTGGTGGCCTTCACCGGGCTGCAGGCCGGGATCTTCCGCCCGGTCATGGGGCTGATGAGCGTCTCGGTGCAGTGGGTTTCCGCCCTGGCGCTGTTCAGCCGTGTCTTTGAGTACCTGGATACCGACCAGGCGCTGCCGTTGCCGGAGCGGCCCGTGCGCCTGGAGTCGACGCGGGTGCGCGGTCAGGTGCGCCTGGAGAACGTTGGATTCCGCTACCCGCAGGGGCACCAGGACACGCTGCGCGGGATCAACCTGGAACTGGTCGCCGGGCAGACGACCGCGGTGGTCGGGGCCACCGGCTCGGGCAAGTCCACCCTGGGCTCGCTGATCCCGCGCCTGGCCGATCCCACCAGCGGCCGGGTGCTGCTGGACGGGCAGGATCTTCGCACCCTGGACCCGCAGGATGTGGCCGCGGTGGTGGGGGTGGTCTCCCAGGAGAGCTACCTGCTGCACGGCACGATCCGCGAGAATCTGTCCTGGGCGGCACCGCAGGCCACCGAGGAGCAGATGTGGCAGGTGCTTGAGGATGCGCAGATCGCCGAGCTGATCTCCTCGCTGCCCGAGGGGCTGGAGACCATGGTCGGCCAGCGCGGGCACCGCTTCTCCGGCGGGGAGCAGCAGCGCCTGGCGATCGCCCGCACGATGCTGCGCAATCCGAAGGTGCTGGTGCTCGATGAGGCCACCAGTGCGCTGGATACCGTGACCGAGGCGCAGGTGCAGCGGGCCCTGGACCGCCTGGCCCAGGGGCGCACGACGCTGCTGATCGCCCACCGGCTGAGCACCATTGCCCGGGCGGAAAAGATCGTGGTGCTTGATGCCGGGCGCGTCGTGGAAGAAGGCTCGTTCGATGGGCTGGCTGCCGCCGGCGGCGCCTTTGCCCGGCTGCTGGGCAGCAGCGACTACTCGCGCCAGCTCAGCAGTTAGCCTCCGGCTGCCCGCCGGGCTGCTGGCCGTCGAGGTTGGAAAGGATCCCGGTCAGGGCGCGGCCGATGACCTCGCGCTCGTCGGCCTCCAGCTGATCGAAGATGGCTTCGCGGATGAAGTTCACGTGGCTGGGGGCGGCGGTGCGGATGGTGTGCCAGCCCTGCTCGGTCAGGCTGATCAGGTTGCCGCGCCCGTCGCGGGCGTCCGTGCAGCGTTCGATCAGCCCCTTGTTCTCCATTCGGCGCAACAGGTGGGACAGGCGGGAGCGGTCCCAATCCAGTTCACGCGCCACATCGGCCGGGCGCAGCTGCTTGGAGCTGGATTCCGATAGGGTGGCCAGTACGGAGTACTCTCCGGACTGCATCTTTGAATCCCGCATCAGCTGGCGGTCCATGGCACTGGGAAAGTGCCACAGGAACTCGCGGATGATGCGCCACAGGCGCTGCTCCTGGTCATCGAGCCAGCGCGTTTCCTCGGCCATGTGCCGTCATCTCCTCGTCGGAACCCCGGAATGCTAGATGTTGTTGACACATCAATTATTCCGTGGCATTCTGTTTTTGGCAAACATAGATGACGCGTCAATTTGATGGCGCAGTTCGACCCAGTGAGGAAAGCAGCACATGAACAAGATCGCCATCGTTACCGGCTCCACCCGCCCCGGACGCCTGAACCTCTCCGTTGCCCAGTGGGTGCTGGAGCGTGCCCAGCAGCGCGGGGACGCCGAATATGAAATCGTCGACATCCAGGACTTCAACCTGCCGGTGCTCGATGAGCCGTTCCCGGCCGCCTACCAGAACTACCAGCAGGAGCACACCAAGGCCTGGGCCGCCAAGCTGGAGGAATTCGACGGTTACATCTTCATCACCGGCGAGTACAACCACTCCGTGCAGCCGGCCCTGGCCAACGCACTGAGCTACGTGAACCTGGAGCTGAACAACAAGGCCGCCGGCATCGTGGGCTACGGCTCGGCCATGGGCGCCCGCGCGATCGAGCACCTGCGCGGGATGCTCTCCGAACTGCAGGTCGCCCACGTGCAGAAGACCGGGCTGTTCTCCCTGTTCACCGACTTTGAGAACTTCACCAGCTTCGCCCCGACCGAGATCTCGGCCACCTCGGTGGAACCGATGTTTGACCAGCTCGCCGCCTGGACCACCGCCATGAACTCGGTGCGCAAGCCGGCCCTGGCCGACGCCTAGCAGCCTGCACGCCGCCTCGCGCGAGCCGGTCACCGACCGCGAGCCGCGAAGGCGGGCACACCGATAACCCATCGCACGGCGCGGGAGTGCGCGGAGCAGCGCCTCCCCGCCCCCGCGCCAGTGCTTTAACGTTTTCCACCGAGCATTAACATTTTTCAGCGACCCCGCTCATTGCGCTGCCATGCCAACGCGTTAGGGTGTGATCAATGAGCTGCATCCGTGACCAATGATTGCAGGAGGGCATCATGAGCGAGGAACATTCCACCAAGGGCACCTATGTGACCGGCGACGAGTTCAAGCGGGACACCAACTACATCCAGGACCGGATCGTGGCCGCGGACACCGACCTGGAGCAGGCCACCGGCCCGTCGGACAGCAAGATCGGCCACCCGGACGCCGCGCTGGGCGAGGGCGCCGAAACCTGGCCCGTGGAGGCCGGGCGGTACCGGCTCATCGCGGCACGCGCCTGCCCCTGGGCGAACCGCACCCTGATCGTGCGCCGGCTGATGGGCCTGGAAGACGCGATCTCGGTCGGCATGCCCGGGCCCACCCACGACGCCCGCAGCTGGTCCTTCGACCTGGATCCCGATGGCCGCGACCCGGTGCTGGGCACCGAGCGGCTGCAGGAAAACTACCTCAAGCGCTTCGCCGACTACCCGCGGGGCATCACCGTGCCGGCGCTTGTGGACATCCCCAGCGGCGGCGTGGTCACCAACGACTACCCCCAGATCACCTGGGACTTCTCCACCCAGTGGAAGCAGCTCCATCGCGAAGGGGCCCCGAACCTGTTCCCGCGTGAGCAGGTGGAGGAAATGCTGCCGCTGATCAAGCTGATCTTCACCGAGGTGAACAACGGGGTCTATCGTGCCGGGTTTGCCGGGAACCAGCAGGCCTATGAGGATGCCTACGACCGCCTGTTCGCGGCCCTGGACCAGCTCGAGGAGCGCCTGGAAACCCGCCGCTACCTGATGGGGGACCACATCACCGAGGCGGATGTGCGCCTGTTCGTGACCCTGGTGCGCTTCGACGCCGTCTACCACGGACACTTCAAGTCCAACCGCAACAAGCTCACCGAGATGCCCAATCTGTGGGGGTACGCCCGGGACCTGTTCCAGACCCCGGGGTTCGGCGACACCATCGACTTCGTGCAGATCAAGCAGCACTACTACATCGTGCACGAGGACGTGAACCCGACCCAGATCGTGCCCAAGGGCCCGGACCTGTCCGTGTGGCTCGAACCCCACGGGCGCGAGTCGCTGGCCAACGGTCCCCAGTTCCTGGACGGCACCGCACCGGATCCGGTGCGGGAGGAGGAACGGGTTCCGGCCGGGCACAACCCGCTCTACCCGGCCTAGTCCGACGCCCCAGGTGCCCCCAGCCCGGGCGACGCCCCAGCCGGTAGTGGCCCTACGCCGCCAATGCCGGCTGGTTGGGGTGCCAGACCCAGTTGCGTCGGTATCTTTGCTCCGGATCCTGCTGCGGACTTTGCAGCACATAGGGAACCCCGTTGACCATGCGGATTTTCAGGAAACCGGCGTGGAAGGCCAGGTGGCAGGACTTGCACAGCAGGCATCCATTGTCCACGCTGGTTTTCCCGCCCAGCACCCAGGGCTGGCAGTGGTTCACCTCGCACCGGTGAGCCGGCATCGTGCAACCGGGATTGATGCATCCACGGTCTCGGGCCACCACCGAGCGGGTCTGCCCGATGGTGAAGAGTCTTCGTCGTCGTCCCAGGTCCAGCACTTCGCCGGCCCCGCCCAGGATTCCCGGGATGATTCCGCCGATGGAGGCGCTGCAACGCAGTTCGCTGGCGCTGATCCGCTGGCCGTGACTGGTTAGCCCCGCCGCGTCCGTCATTCCGCGCAGTGCGTCGTATTCGATGGTGACCAGCAGGTCGACCATCGAGGGCAGCACCAGACCCGAGCCGTTGGGTACCGCGATGGAGGCCGGCTCCCCGGGACCACGCCGCGTGGCGGTGGCCGGACGGGGGCTGAACAGGGACTGGCGCACGATGTCCAGGAGCGTGCGCAGCAGCTTGCGGGCGCGCACGGCGCTCGGGTCGGTGGTCTCTCCGCTCGGGCTTTCGGGGGCGGCACCGGCTGAGGCCCGGGCTTGCCGGTTGGCCGCCAGGTTCGGGTTGGACAAGCGGTCGGCGGTCATCAGCAGCAGTTCGTGATCCGTGGTCGTGCAGGTCAGTTCCCACACGTGTCCGTAGGGGCCCAGCCCGCGGTAACGCAGGCCCGCGCAGCGTTCATGCACCGCTTCGCGTTCGGCAAGATCCGGGGTGCTGAGCTCCTCGCTGATCGACTTCAGCTCCGACTTCACGGCCGAATGCCCCTGCGCGGCGGCCCCGTCCACCCGGCGTTCGGCATCGCGCAGCCTTGCGCCGGACAGCTGCAGCGAACCGAGCTTCGCGGCGGCCGCGCCCACGGTGGCCGGGTTCTGGGAGGCGTCGGCAAAACGGCTGGACAGCTGCGTGAACTGGGCCGGACGGCTGCCGCTGCCCACCAGCTGGCGGTGGGTGCGCACCAGCGCCTTGGCGGCAAAGAAGTTCGCGTCGATGACCCGGGCCACCAGGTCAATTTCCGAGCGGAACCGGGACTTGGCCGCGGCGGGGATCTTGGCGTTGACCGGCAGCGGCGCCCCGGTGGCCAACTCGGTGGTGGAGGTATCCAGCGCATGGGAAAGCGAGTCGGCCTGCAACCGGTGCGCGGCGGTGCCCGCCACCGCACCGGCCGCCCGCACCCGGGCATAGGTGGCGCTGCGCTGCAGCGACTCGGTCACCCGCAGCATGCTCAGCGCCTCGGCGGCGGTGAGTTGCTCATCATCCAGCCCGTCAAGCACCTGGCGGGCGGCGGCATCCAGCAGCGCGAGCACACGCAGGCCGCGCCCCGAGGGCGAGTCGGCCTCGCCGCCGGTGACCAGCTGGGTGAGCCGGTCCATGAGCGAACCGGGAAGTGTTGATGCCATGACCCGATGATGCCCGCAAAAACCGGCGGCTGGAGCCGATGAAGCAAATCTGTGGATAACAATTTTCGGACCGCTGTCCTGCCGGTGCCGTGCCCGCGCCACACCCGTACCGCGCCGGGGCGCAAAGCGGAAACCGTGGGCGTCGCGTGGCAGGATTAAACCCATGACGATCATTGCTGCAGCGGACGGATCGGCACTGGGCAACCCCGGGCCGGCGGGATGGGCCTGGTACATCGACGAACAGAACTGGGCGGCCGGCGGGTGGGACCACGGAACCAACAACATGGGCGAGCTGCAGGCGGTGCTGGAACTGTTTCGGGCCACCGAGCACCTGGCGGGCGAGGAGCTGCGGATCCTGTGCGATTCGCAGTACGCCATCAACTGCATCAGCAAGTGGATGCCCGGATGGAAGAAGCGCGGCTGGAAGAAGGCCGACGGCAAGCCGGTCATGAACCAGGAAATCCTCAAGGAGCTGGATGCGGCGATCCAGAACCGTTCCTACACCTTCGAATGGGTGCGCGGCCACGCCGGACATGAGCTGAACGAGGCGGCCGATGAGCGGGCGCGGGCCGCGGCCACCGCCCACCAGCGCTCCGCCCCGGTCCCGCACGGGCCGGGCTTCACCCGCGACGCCGCCCCCGGGTCGGCGGCTGCGGCCACGACGGCGGCCACGACGGTGTCCGCGGCGGGGCCGAGGACCACAGCGAAGACCGAGGCTGAGACCGGCGCGGGCCAGGCCGCGCCGGTGCACACCGGGTCGCATGCCGCGGCGCCCGGGGAGCTGGCCGCATCGGGCCAGGCGGAGCCGGCCGGAGCGGAAACCACCGCCATGGTGTTCGGCCTGGAGCGGGGGATGCTCGATGGGAAGGTGCGCACCTCCTTTGAGGAGTTCGTCGACTTCCTGCACCCCGGATACCAGGAGGTCAGCCGCCACGGCGGGCTGCTGGACGTGGCCACCGTGCAGCAGGTGCTCGACTCCGGGCAGCGGCTGCCGGCCACCGGTCCCACCCAGCTGCTCACCGCCCACGCGCTGGCCGATGACCTGGTGCTGCTCGCCTACCGGATGAAGCCGGCCGACGGGTCGGCGACGCTGGTGTGCTCCTCCTGGTGGCAGCAGACCGAGCAGGGTTGGAAGCTGCGCTTCCGGCAGGAAACCGCCGAACAGCCGCGATAGGATCGGAAACCATGAAACAAGTGATCACCGAGCAGTTCGCCGAGCTGGCCGCGCAGCTCGATGAGCGGGCCGGGCAGGGTACCGAATTCTGCGCCCAGTTGGCCGTCTACCACCGCGGGGAACTGGTGCTCAGCCACACCGCCGGAGATTACCTGGCCGGGGACGCGCTGACCTGCATCTACTCGGTGACCAAGGGGCTGGGGGCGCTGGTCATCGCGTTGCTGGTGCAGGAGGGCAAATTGGACCCCGAGGCCCCGGTGGGGCGCTACTGGCCCGAATTCGCGGTCGCCGGCAAGGAGCAGGTTACCGTCGGGCAGCTGCTCAGCCATCAGGCCGGGGTGCTGGGGGTGCCCGGCGGGGTGCCGGAAGAGGTCCTGCTGGACTCGCGCCGGCTGGCCGGGATGCTGGCCCAGATCCCCAGCTACTGGCCGCTGAGCCAGCACATCGTGGGCTACCACTCGCTGAGCATGGGCACCTTGATGGAGGAACTGGTGCGCCGGGTCAGCGGACAGGAGCTGCAGCAGATCTTTGAACAGCGCATCCGCCGGCCGCTGGGCGTGGACGCCTACATCGGCCAGCCCGCCGAGCTGGAGCCGCGCTTCCGCCCCACCCTGATCACCAATACGCCCGAGACGTTCGTGGACCCGTTGTCACTGTCCGGGATGTCGCTGAACTCGCGGGCGGGGTTCGCCGTGGACGGCGTGCGCCACGGCCAGGCCGGGCTGCTGGCGTGGGCGAACAAGCCCAACGTGCGCGCCGCCGGGCCCACCAGCCTGGGCGGGGTGGCCAACGCCCAGGCCCTGGCGGCGATCTACGCCGCCTCCTTTGGGCCGGTGCCGGAGCTGGGTATCGAGCGCGGGCTGTTGGATCCGGACATCTGGGCGCAGGTCTCCCGCGAACGGGTCTTCGGCCCGGACCGGATCAGCGGGCAGCCGCAGTCCTTCGGGCTGGGGTTCACCAAGGGCACCCCCGGCCAGGAGTACGGCTCGATCTTCGCCTACGGGCACAACGGGGCGAATTCGTCGATCGCGTTCGCCGATCCGGCGCACAAGCTCGCGGTCGCCTACCTGCCGGCCGGGCCGGAAGGCGAGACCCAGAACCCGACCGGGGTCCAGCTCAGCCGAACGATCCGCCAGATTCTGCAAGCGAAGGAGAAGTAATGAAGTTCGTGGCACTGGGTGACTCGTTCACCGAAGGGGTGGGCGACGTGGACCAGCTGCGCCCAAACCAGGTGCGCGGGTGGGCGGACCGGGTCGCCGAGGTGCTGTGCGCCCAGGGGGACTGGCAGTACGCGAACCTGGCCATCCGCGGCAAGAAGATCCGCCAGGTCATCAACCAGCAGCTGGAGGCGGGCCTGGCCCTGGAGCCGGACCTGGTGACCATCTACGCCGGCGGCAACGACATCCTGCGTCCGAAGGTCGACATCAACTCGCTGATGGGCGGGTATGAGGGCATGGTGCAGCGCTTCACGGACTCCGGGGCGAAGGTGGTGCTGTTCACCGGGTTCGACACGGCCGACTCGCCCCTGTTTTCCCGCACCCGCCCGCGCACCGCGCTGTACAACGAGCTGGTGCGCACCATCGCCGAACGCCACGGGGCGATGATCGCCGACTACTGGCGCTGGCGCGAATTCAGCGACCCGCGCCTGTGGGCGGTGGACCGGCTGCACATGAACGAGCTGGGGCACACGATGATGGCCCGGCGCGTGCTGGGGGTGCTTGGCGCCCACGGCGTGGTGCCCGAAGCCTGGCAGGAGCAGATCCCGGCCCCGGTGCTGGCCCCGGTGCCGGAGAACTCGCGCGGGGAAAAGATCCGCCAGGACCTGGGCTGGGCGCGCGAACACCTGGCCCCGTGGATCAAACGCCGGCTGACCGGCACTTCCTCGGGCGACACCCTGCAGGCCAAGTATCCGCACTACATCACGCTGGGCACCGGGCAGTAGCCCGCGGCATTGCCCGCGCCGGGCGCATCTGTGCCGGGCGCGCGGCTGACAGCCGGTGTTGTGGGTTCCGCCACGCACCGGCTATCCTTAACGAGGAGTTCCGGGGCTGGCCCCGGGATCCACGCCGCTGACGGATGGCGGGAGAGACCCTCCCACGCCACGGAAGGGCGCCGAAGGAGCAATTCCTCCCCGGGAAACTCTCAGGCCACCGTACCGCCATCAAGAGGCAACTCTGGAAAGCAGCCGGTTTGACCGGTTCACCGAAGGTGCAAGTAGTCGCATCCGTTTGCCGGCTACGTAAAACTCTCAGGTATGACAACAGGGATGGGGAGGGAAACGACCTTCCATTGGCATGCGCCTTGACAGATCCCACGGAGTTTCCTGCACCATGACCATCACGCAGACCTCGCCATCGACGAGCAGCGAATTCGTCTCGCGCCACATCGGCCCACGTCAATCCGACATCCAGACCATGCTCGAGACCCTGGGGTACTCCAGCCTGGATGAGCTGGTCGACACCGCGGTGCCCGCGGACATCCGCCAGGGCGAGCCGCTGCACCTGCCGGCCGCACTGAGCGAGACCGAGGTGCTCGCCACCCTGCGCGGCATCGCGTCGAAGAACGTGCTCAAGACCCAGATGATCGGCCAGGGCTTCTACGACACCATCACCCCGCCGGTGATCCGCCGCAACATCGTGGAAAACCCGGCCTGGTACACCGCCTACACCCCGTACCAGCCGGAAATCTCCCAGGGCCGCCTGGAGGCGCTGCTGAACTTCCAGACCATGGTCATGGACCTCACCGCCCTGCCGATCGCCAACGCCTCGCTGCTCGATGAGTCCTCCGCCGCGGCCGAGGCCGTGCTGATGATGCGCCGGGCCAACAAGAAGAAGGCCAACGGCAAGACCGTGCTGGATTCGAACCTCTTCCCGCAGACCATCAAGGTCGTGCAGGGCCGCGCCGAGGCGCTGGGCTTCGAGATCGAGATCGCCGATCTGGGCGCCGGGCTGCCCGAGGGCGAGATTTCCGGGATCGTGCTGCAGCAGCCGGGCAACGACGGCGCGATCGTGGACCACCAGCAGATCATCGCCGCCGCCAAGGACGCCGGGGCGATGGTCACCGTCGTGGCCGACCTGCTGGCGCTGACCATGATCACCCCTCCGGGGGAGCAGGGCGCTGACATCGCGGTGGGCAACACCCAGCGCTTCGGGGTGCCGCTGTTCTTCGGCGGCCCGCACGCCGCCTACATGGCCGTGGGCAAGGGCATGGAACGTTCCATGCCCGGACGCCTGGTCGGGGTGTCCACCGATGACGCCGGGCTGTCGGCCTACCGCCTGGCGCTGCAGACCCGCGAACAGCACATCCGCCGCGAGAAGGCGACCTCCAACATCTGCACCGCCCAGGCGCTGCTGGCCATCTGCGCCTCCATGTACGCGGTCTACCACGGCCCGGCCGGGCTGAAGCAGATCGCCAGCCGCACCCACAACCACGCCCGGGTGCTGGCCAGCTCGCTGATCGCCGGGGGCTACACCCTGGCCGCCGAATCGTTCTTCGACACCGTGGTGGTCAACGTGCAGGACGCCTCCGCCGTGCTGGCCCAGGCCTCCCTGGCCGGGATCAACCTGCGCAAGGTCAGCGACACCCAGGTGGGCGTCTCCACCGACGAAACCACCACCAGCGCGCACATCGCCGCCCTGGCCGAGGTGTTCGGCGTGCAGCTCAGCGCCCCCGAGGGCTTTGAGATCCCCGAGGCGATGGTGCGCACCAGCGACTACCTGACCCACCCGATCTTCAACACCATCACCTCCGAAACCCAGATGATGCGCTACCTGCGCCGCCTGTCCGACCGCGACCTGGCGCTGGACCGCACCATGATCCCGCTGGGCTCGTGCACCATGAAGCTGAACTCGGCCGCCGAGATGGAATCCATCACCTGGCCCGAATTCGCCGGCATCCACCCGTTCGTCCCGGCCGAGCAGTCCATTGGCTGGCGTGAGCTGATCGCCGACCTGGAGGGCCGGCTGACCGCGATCACCGGGTACGCCGGGGTTTCGATCCAGCCCAACGCCGGATCGCAGGGCGAGTACGCCGGGCTGCTGGCCATCAGCGGCTACCACGCCTCCCGCGGCGAGGCGCAGCGCAACGTCTGCCTGATCCCGGCCTCCGCGCACGGCACCAACGCCGCCTCCGCGGTGCTGGCCGGCATGAAGGTGGTGGTGGTCAAGACCGCCGCCGACGGCACCATCGACGCGAACGACCTGGACGCGAAGATCGAGGCCAACAAGGACGTGCTGGCCGCGATCATGATCACCTACCCCTCCACCCACGGGGTGTACGACACCGACGTGCGCGAGGTGTGCGACAAGGTCCACGCCGCCGGCGGCCAGGTGTACATCGACGGGGCGAACATGAACGCCCTGGTGGGCCTGGCCCAGCCGGGCCAGTTCGGGGGCGACGTCTCGCACCTGAACCTGCACAAGACCTTCTGCATCCCGCACGGCGGCGGCGGGCCGGGCGTGGGCCCGGTGGCCGTGGCCGAGCACCTGGTGCCGTTCCTGCCCGGGGACGCCAACGGCGCCTACACCGAGCGTGACGGCGTGCCGGTGGTGGCCACCGCCTTCGGTTCGGCCGGCGTGCTGCCGATCTCCTGGGCGTACATCGCCATGATGGGCGCCGAGGGCCTGACCCAGGCCACCAAGACCGCGATCCTCTCCGCGAACTACATCGCCACCCGGCTGAACGAGCACTTCCCGATCCTGTTCACCGGCAACGGCAACCTGGTCGCCCACGAGTGCATCCTGGACCTGCGCGAAGTGACCGCCAAGACCGGGGTCACCGCCGAGGACGTGGCCAAGCGCCTGATCGACTTCGGCTTCCACGCCCCGACCCTGGCCTTCCCGGTGGCCGGAACCCTGATGGTGGAGCCCACCGAGTCCGAGGACCTGGCCGAGATCGAGCGCTTCATCGAGGCGATGATCACCATCCGCCAGGAAATGGAGGAGGTGCTGGCCGGGGTGTACGAGGTCGCCGAGTCGCCGCTGCGCCGTGCCCCGCACGCGGCCGCCGCGGTGATCACCAGCAAGTGGGACCGCAAGTACTCGGTCGAGCAGGCCGTGTTCCCGGTGCCGAGCCTGAAGCAGGACAAGTACTTCCCGCCGGTGGGCCGCATCGACGGCGCCGCCGGCGACCGCAACCTGATCTGCTCCTGCCCCGCCCCTGAAGCCTTCGAAGACTAGGACATGACTACCGTGACTGACATCAAGCACACCGTGCTGCACGCCAAGCACGAGCAGCTCGGCGCGAACTTCACCGACTTCGGCGGCTGGGACATGCCGCTGCGCTACGGTTCGGAACTGGCCGAGCACAAGGCGGTGCGCTCCACCGCCGGCCTGTTCGACCTCTCCCACATGGGCGAGGTGTGGGTCAGCGGCCCGCAGGCCGCCACCGCGCTGAACACCGCCCTGGCCGGGAACCTCGGGGTGGTGAAGCTGGGCAAGGCGAAGTACTCGCTGATCCTCAACGAGGCCGGCGGAATCCTCGATGACCTGATCGTCTACCGCCTGGAGGAGGAAAAGTTCCTGGTCGTGCCGAACGCCGGCAACGCCGCACTGGTCGCCCGCGAACTGGCCGAACGCGCCAATGGCTTTGACGCCACCGTCCAGGACGTCACCGCCGAAACCTCGCTGATCGCCGTGCAGGGCCCGAACGCGCAGGCCATCGTCAAGGCGCTGGCCGCCGACGAGGCCGGCGCAAGCGTCGTGGAGGAGATGAAGTACTATTCCGCCGCCCGTCTGGCCCTGGGCGGGGTGGACACCATCCTGGCCCGCACCGGGTACACCGGTGAGGACGGCTTCGAGCTGATCATCGCGAACGAGGACGCCGAAGGCCTGTGGGAGCAGATCGTGCAGATCGGCAAGGACCACGAGCTGGTGCCCTGCGGGCTGGCCGCCCGCGACTCGCTGCGCCTGGAGGCCGGCATGCCGCTGTACGGCAACGAGCTGTCCACCGAACGCAACCCGTTCGAGGCGAACCTGGGCCCGGTGGTCTCCTTCAAGAAGGAGGAGAACTTCATCGGCCGCCAGGCCCTGGAGGAGGTGCGCGCCAACGGCACCGCCCGCAAGCTGGTGGGCCTGAAGGGCCTGGGCAAGCGGGCCGGGCGAGCCGGCTACCCGATCCTGAAGGACGGGGAAGTCATCGGCGAGATCACTTCCGGCCTGCCCTCGCCAACCCTGGGCTACCCGGTGGCCCTGGGTTACGTGGATGTTGCACACAGTGAAGTCGGCACGCAGCTCGAAGTGGAGCTGCGCGGTAAGACTTTGCCATTTGAAGTTGTCGAACTGCCGTTCTACACCCGCGCCAAGTAACGTTGATACCGACGGGCGTCGCACAGCGCCCATTGATTCCCTTCGGAGAGGAACCATCATGAGTAAAGTTCTTTCAAGCCTGCGCTACTCGGCCGAGCACGAGTGGATTGACGATTCCAGCCCGGCCAAGGTCGGCATCACCCAGGTCGCAGCCGATGCCCTGGGCGACGTGGTGTACGTGGATCTGCCGGAGGTCGGCGACTCCGTCACCGCCGGTGAGACCTGCGGCGAGGTCGAGTCGACCAAGTCGGTTTCCGACCTGTACTCCCCGGTCACCGGCACCATCGTCGAGGTCAACTCGGAGGCCGTGGACAACCCGGCCATCCTGAACGAGGACCCGTACGGCAACGGCTGGCTGTTCACCGTCGAGGTCAGCGAGGAAGGCCCGCTGCTCTCGGCCGCCGACTACGCCAGCGCCAACGGCGGGAGCGTCGAGTAAATGGGCAACACCACTTTCCAGTCAATGGCCCCCGCCTCGCTGACCCAGTCGTTGGGTGAGCTTGATCCTGAGGTGGCGGCGCGGATTGATGCTGAGTTGGCGCGTCAGCAGCGTGGCCTGGAGATGATTGCCTCGGAGAACCACACGGCGCAGGCCGTGATGCAGGCGCAGGGTTCGGTGCTGACGAACAAGTACGCCGAGGGCTACCCGGGCCGCCGCTATTACGGCGGCTGCGAAGAGGTCGACGTGATCGAGACCTTGGCCATCGAGCGGGTGAAGGAGTTGTTCGGGGCGAAGTTCGCCAACGTCCAGCCGCACTCCGGGGCGCAGGCCAACGCGTCGGTCTACCACGCGCTGGTGCGTCCGGGGGATACCGTGCTCGGGTTGAACCTGGCCCACGGCGGGCACTTGACCCACGGGATGAAGCTGAACTTCTCCGGGCGCCTGTTCAACATCGTGCCGTACGGGGTGGATGAGGCGACAAACCTGGTGGACATGGACGAGGTCGAGCGTCTGGCGGTTGAGCATTCCCCGAAGATGATCGTGGCCGGCTGGTCGGCGTACCCGCGCCAGCTGGACTTCGCCCGCTTCCGTGAGATCGCGGACAAGGTGGGTGCGTACCTGTTCGTGGACATGGCGCACTTTGCCGGTTTGGTGGCTGCGGGGTTGCATCCGTCGCCGGTGCCGCATGCGCATGTGGTCACCTCGACCACGCATAAGACCCTTGCTGGTCCGCGTGGCGGCATCATCCTGTCGAATGACGCGGAGATTGCCAAGAAGCTGAACTCGGCGGTCTTCCCGGGCCAGCAGGGCGGCCCGCTGGAGCATGTGATCGCGGGCAAGGCGGTGGCGTTCAAGATCGCCGCGTCGGAAGAGTTCAAGGAACGCCAGGAGCGGACGTTGGCCGGTGCGCGGATTCTGGCGGAGCGTTTGACCCAGGCCGATGTCGAGGCCAAGGGTATCAGCGTGCTGACCGGCGGCACTGATGTGCATTTGGTGTTGGTGGATCTGCGTAACAGCGAGCTCGATGGCCAGCAGGCGGAGGATTTGTTGGCGCAGGTGGAGATCACGGTGAATCGTAATGCGGTGCCGTTCGACCCGCGTCCGCCGATGGTGACTTCGGGGTTGCGGATTGGTACTCCGGCGTTGGCGACTCGTGGTTTCTCGGAGGAGGCGTTTGCTGAGGTGGCTGAGGTTATTGCGCAGACGTTGATTGCTGGTGTGGAGGGTAGTACGGGCAAGCTTGGGGAGTTGAAGCAGCGGGTGCTGGATTTGGCTGCGGCCCACCCGCTCTACCCGGAGCTGCCGAAGGTGTCCAAGTAACACCCGGTAACACCCGATGAGGGGTCCGGGAAGTGCGCTGGACGCACTTTCCGGACCCTTCGTCATCACGGGAACTTCGCGTTCCCACACCGCGGGTCTTCCAGGCCGAGTCCTGGAACCCGCACCTATTTAGGGCCGGCCCGGCCGGTCTCGTTATACCTAAGGAAGTGATCTGCGATGGCAATCAGCGTCTTTGATTTGTTTTCTGTGGGTATCGGCCCCTCATCCAGCCACACCGTGGGCCCGATGCGCGCGGCCCATGCCTTCATCTCCCATGTCGTGAACAAGGGATACCTGGAGCAGCTGGAAACCGTGCGGGTTGATGTCTACGGTTCGCTGGCTGCCACCGGGCGGGGACACGGCACCTTCACCGCCATCCTGCTGGGGCTGGAGGGCTACGAGCCGGAAAGCATCCTGCCCGCACAGGTCGATGAGCGCCTGGCCGACATCGAATCCGGCGCACCGCTGCGCCTGGCCGAGCAGCTCGGCTCCCGCAAGGACATCGCCTACTCGGTGCCCGACATGATCCAACACCCGCTGACCATCCTGCCCCGGCACACCAACGGCGTGAAATTCGCGGCGCTGGACGCCAGCGGTGAAACGCTGCTGGAGGAGACCTTCTACTCGGTGGGCGGCGGGTTCATCGTCAAGGACGGCGCCGAGGAACGGATCGAGAAAAACCTCGAGGAAAAGGTCAAGGCCCAGCCCTACCCGTTCACCACCGCCGCGCAGCTGCTGGACTACTGCGCCGAGACCGGCAAGT
This sequence comes from Glutamicibacter sp. St.4D3, assembly GCF_059728615.1. Taxonomy (NCBI): domain Bacteria; kingdom Bacillati; phylum Actinomycetota; class Actinomycetes; order Micrococcales; family Micrococcaceae; genus Glutamicibacter; species Glutamicibacter sp. St.4D3. The sequence continues at coordinate 2,634,293 of NZ_AP039380.1, read as the reverse complement.
CGATCGCCCAGATCATGCTCGCCAACGAGGAAACCTGGCGCACCCGGGAGGAAATCTACTCCGGGCTGGTGCACATCTACAACGTCATGGAACAGTGCAAGGACTCGGCGCTGGAACGCACCGGGGTGCTGCCCGGTGGGCTGAACGTCCGCCGCCGCGCGCCGGAATGGCATGCCCGGCTGCGCAAGGAAGACAAGGACCGCGACCCGGTCTACTGGCAGGAATGGATCAACCTCGTGGCGCTGGCCGTCAACGAGGAAAACGCCTCCGGTGGCCGGGTGGTCACCGCCCCGACCAACGGGGCCGCCGGCATCATCCCAGCCGTCCTGTTCTACGCCACCCATTACGCTCCGGGCGCCAAGTTCTGGAACGAAGAGGAAAAGCACGAGGCCGTGGTCAAGTTCCTGCTCACCGCCGGGGCCATCGGCGTGCTCTACAAGGAGCAGGCCTCCATCTCCGGGGCAGAGGTCGGCTGCCAGGGTGAGGTCGGTTCGGCTTCCTCCATGGCCGCAGGCGGCCTGGCGGAGGTGCTGGGCGGCACCCCCGCCCAGGTGGAGAACGCCGCGGAGATCGCCATGGAACACAACCTTGGTCTGACCTGCGACCCGATCGGGGGACTGGTGCAGATACCGTGCATCGAACGCAACGCGATCGCCGCCGCCAAGGCGGTGAACGCCGCGAAGATGGCCCTGATGGGCGACGGGCAGCATCACGTGACGCTGGACGAAGTGATCATCACGATGCGCGAAACCGGCAAGGACATGAGCGACAAGTACAAGGAAACCGCGATGGGCGGCCTGGCCGTCAACGTCGTCGAATGCTGATCGCCGACGCCTGAGCCGCGGCGGGCAGCACCGCCGGCGGCCGCGGACACCCAACGGGTGGCGGAATGCTCCGCCACCCGTTGTCCTTTAACGCGGTGAGCGCCGGGACGGGAGAAACACCCCTTGACCGCGCCGTCATTAATGGGGACACACCTGTAAAGCGCTCATCCTGCACCGTTCGATGCCTGGCAGCGTTCCACCGAATGCGGCCCTGCCGGGGCGTCACGGGCTGTGAGATTCGCGGCACCGATTCGGGAAAGCAACCGTTCGGTGATAGAACTAAAAGGTAAGGCTACGTTCCGGGGTGCCGATCCCCGACCAATCCAGGAGGTGAACCGCATGGAAGACGGACCGAGTCGATCTACCACCACGCGAACCTCCGTTCCCTCTTTGTTCCTGGCCCACTAGCCCGGAAGTACTCAGTCATGCACGGGGGTCTCGCGACCATGACCCCATTCGCCAGCGCGCCAGCTGCCTGACCAGTAGATTTATCCCCGCATCCAAGAAGCGGGCTTCGTTCCGGGCTTCCTGCAAAAGCCCGCGGAAATCTGCGGAAGGGCGGGTCTCGGCGCGCCCCTGAACCGTTTTTGGACTGATGCCAGTGAACACCACCGACAAGGTAGATTTCTCAACTACTTCCCGTATGATCCGTCGCGCCATTGACGAGCGCGACATGGCCGAACTGTCCCGGGTGCTGGACGCCCTGGAGGTCCCCGAGGTGCTTGAGCACCTGGAAAGCCTGCCGCTGAAGGACTCGGCGATCGCCTACCGGATGCTGCACAAGGACCGGGCCATGGACGTCTTCGAGATGCTCGACGCCCCCGTGCAGGCCGAACTGCTCGAGGCCATGCAGGGCCACCCGGTCACCGAGGTCTTTGCCGCGATGGACCCCGATGACCGGGTGGCGCTGCTGGATGAGCTTCCCGCCCAGGTCGCCGCGAAACTGCTGCAGGGCCTGGGGGAGCGTGAACGGCGTGAAACCAATGTGCTGCTGGGCTACTCCTCCGGGGTGGTGGGCCACGTGATGAGCCCGAACTTCGTCACCACCCACCCCGGTCTCAGCGTCGCCCAGACGATGCGGCGCATCCACCGGGTCATGGACGATGTGGAAAGCATCTACACCGTGCTGATCACCGACGGCGCGCGGCGCCTGGTCGGGGTGATCAGCCTGCGTGAACTGATGGGGGCCGATGATGAGCAGCTGGTCGGCGAACTGGCCAGCGAGCCCTACACCGCCACCGCCAACGAACCGGTGGCGGTCGCTGCGCGGCGCACCATCGACACCCGGGTGATGGTCATGCCCGTGCTCGACCTGGAGGAACGGGTCGTGGGGGTGCTGACCATCGACGATGCCATCCGGCTGATCGACCTGGAGGAAGAGGAGCGCTCGGCGCGCGGGGCCGGCACCGAGCCGCTGCGCCGCCCCTACCTGACCACCCCGATCCGCTCACTGGTCAAGTCCCGGCTGGTGTGGCTGCTGGTGCTGGGCATCGGCGCGACCCTGACCGTGCAGGTGCTCTCCAGCTTCGAGGAGACCCTGGAGTCCATGGTGGTGCTCAGCCTGTTCATCCCGCTGGTGGTGGGCATCGGCGGGAACACCGGCAACCAGGCGGCCACCACCGTGACCCGCGCCCTGGCGGTTGGGGACATCCGGGTGGCGGACCTGGGCCGGGTGCTGCTGCGCGAGGTGCGCGTGGGCGGGATCCTGGGGTTGTGCCTGGGCTCGCTGGCGCTGCTGATCGCCAGCCTGGTCTTTGACCTGCAGGTGGCGGTGATCATCGGCGTCACCCTGGTGGCGTTGTGCACGATCGCCGCGGCGGTGGGCGGGATCATGCCGATCATCGGCAAGCTGCTGCGGGTGGATCCGGCGGTGTTCTCCAACCCGTTCATCTCCACGTTTGTCGATGCGGCCGGGCTGGTCGTGTACTTCAGCGTCGCCATGAGCGTGGTGCAAAACTTCGGCGGGATGTAGCGGCGCTGGGGTGTGACACCGCCAACATTTGGGCGCCAAGCGCGTGCGGTACGGAATAATGCCGCCGGCCGCGGTGTCACACCTAGCATGGCGCAAAGCAAACTCTTCACCCCCATCACCATTCCCACCCGCGACGGGCAGGGCCTTGAGCTGCGCAACCGCGTGGTGCTGGCCCCGATGTGCCAGTACGCGGTCGACGCCCGCGACGGGGTGCCCACCAGCTGGCAGCTGGTGCACCTGGGCTCGATGGCCCACGGCGGGTTCTCCCTGATCCACACCGAGGCCACCGCGGTCGCCGCCGAGGGGCGGATCTCGGATCGGGATGCCGGGCTGTGGAACAACGAACAGGAGCGGGCCTGGGCGCCGATCGTGGACTACGTCCACTCCCACGGCGCGAAGATCAGCGTGCAGCTGGCCCACGCCGGGGCGAAGGCCTCCACCTACGCCTGGCTGCCCGGCCCGGCGAAGGACGGCAAGACCGGCAGCATCGGCGAGCAGGACGGCGGCTGGCAGACCTATACCTCCAGCCCCTCTGACCTCTACGGGCTGGCCCCGTCCACCGCAATGAGCATCGAGCAGATCCAGCGTTCGGTGCGCGACTGGGCGGCGGCCGCGCAGCGGGCCGACGTTGCCGGGTTCGACGCGATCCAGATCCACGCCGCCCACGGCTACCTGATCCACCAGTTCCTCTCCCCGCTGTCCAACACGCGCACCGACGAGTACGGCGGCAGCTACGAGAACCGGGTGCGCTACCTGAAGCAGGTGGTGCAGGCGGTGGCCGAGGTCTGGCCGCAGGAGAAGGTGCTGGGCATCCGCTTCTCCGGGGAGGACTGGGTGCCGCAGGGCTGGGGGATTGCGGACACGGTGCGCCTGGCCGGGGAGCTGTACCAGATGGGGGTGCGGGCCTTTGACGTCTCCAGTGCCGGGATCGGCGCCTTCCACGGCCCCAGCGGCCCGGGCTACCAGGTGCCGCTGGCCGCCGCCGTGCGCCAGGGGCTGCCGCAGGACGCGTTCGTCACCGCCGTCGGGGCGATTACCGACCCGGTGCAGGCCGAACAGGTCCTGGTCACCGGCGCTGCGGACGGGGTGAGCATCGGACGGGCCGCGCTGGGCGACCCGCAGTGGGCCAACCGCGCCGCGCACACCCTACAGGCCGAACCTGCCATCCCACCGCATTACTGGCGCGGGCGCTGGTAGTTCCCTCAAAGGCACCGCAGAACCGGTCTTCTGCGGTGCCATGATCCGTTGCGATGGGGCAGACTGGCAAGACACCAGCTGATGAGCCGCACCTCTTCCGGGGAACCACTTGGGGTGTTAGGTTAGTCACACGGATCTAGTCGCTGCGCGACTGCAACGGTCGCGTGCGGAAGGGAGTCAGCATGGCACTGCGCGCGGATTCTAATGGAATCGACGCTTCGCTCTATCGAAAGACCGGCTCTTGGAGCACTGTTTTGGCAGATGCTTCGCTGGGAACCACGGCGGCGCAGGAGGCCGCTGACCGGCTACCTGATGAAGTTGCCAAGACCCTCAAAAGTCAGCAAGCGGATCCTCGCGACATCTCAGCAATGACCGAAGCCCTGCAGCCGGTCGAGGGGCTGCGCGCCCCGGTGGCCCGCATGGTTGCCGTCCACGACGGACAGGTGGTGCTCAATGAAATCATCCCGGGCCTGAAGGTGGAAAACACCGCGGTGGACACCGGACCGTTCCCGAACTTTGTGGCCCTGGCCCGCGCCCGCGGCGGGGCCTTCTCCTATCTGGTGGCCGAGGCCGGGCGGGCCGGCGGTGAAGTGCACCTGTACAACACCACCTCCCCGGAACGGGTCGCCAGCCGGGGCATCGTGGGCGTGCCGGAGGAAACCCACGTGGCCCGCAAGGTGCCCGGGGAATACGACCAGCCCAAGAACCAGGCCGCGGCCGAAGAAATGGCCCGGCGCAACGCCGAGGAGGTCGCCGACCTGATCCGGGAGATGGCGCACGATAACTACGTGCGGCTCATCGTGATCTCCGGGGATGTGAAATCCCGGGAGATGGTGCGCGACTATGTGCACTCCTCGCTGCGGCCCCTGGTGGCCATGCTGGAGGCCAATACCCGCACCGGCGGGGCCGACCGCAACGCCGTGGACGCGGAAATCCGCAAGCTGGTGGATACCGTGACCGCGACCGAGCTGGAGACGCTCTCCCAGCGGGTGGCCGACAACTCGGGCAACTCGCGGGCGAACCTGGCCCTGGGCATCAACGAGGTGGTGGAGGCCCTGCAGCAGGCGCAGGCCGACACGATCCTGGTCAGCCAGTACCAGGATGAGCACACGTTGCGGGCCCTGAGCGCCGAACCCTGGGTGGCGGTGGAGGATGATCCGAACCACGCCGAACTGGTCATCGGCCAATGGCCGGCGCCTGAGGTGCTGCTGCGGGCCACCGCGCTGACCGATGCGACCATCCGCTACGTCCCCGACGGGCTGCTGCCCAACGGGGTGGGCATCGCTGCCCTGCTGCGCTGGCCGCGCAACAACCACTGATCCCACTAGTCCCAAGGCGTGAGCATTACCCAATGCTCACGCCTTTTCCCTGCCCGCCGCCGACCAGGGCGCCAGGGGCGGCGCTTAGCTGCCGGGCTGTTGCTCCGGCGGGTCCTCGGTTCCCTGCCCCGCAGTGCCCGGTCCCTGCTGCGGTGGGTTCGGGTACGGCGGAAGCTGTTCGGCCGGCGGCGCCCAATAGGCGCCCGTGGGGTGCCCGGGGTGCGGGGCCTGGCCCGGCGGGTAGTTCCCCTGGGCCGGGTGCCCCGGCACCGGGTACTGCTGCTCCGGGTACTGCTGCTGGTGGTACTGCGGGAAATGCGGGTGACCGCCGGTTGACCACGGCACCAGGTATTCCGGCTGCGGCGGCAGCGGAGCCGACCCGGCGGTGCGCTGCACGCCGAAACGATTGGCCAGGCGCACCAGCAGGAAGGTCAGGACCGCGGTCAGCACCAGTGAGGGCAGCAGGGCCGCGAGGGATCCCTCGGTGGCGTTCATGTCCATCAGCCCGGCCGCGCCCATCAGGAACAGGAGCACGTTGTTCACCACGTGCATCCCGATGGCCGCCTCCAGCCCACCCGTGCGCCAGGTGAGATAGCCGGCGGCCAGCGCGAAGGCCGCCACATCCAATAGGCCGTAGACGTCGTAGAGGTGCCCGAAGACGAACAACGGCAGGGGCAGCAGGATCGCGAACAGCGGATGTTTCAGCCAGCCGCCGATGATCTGCATCAGCATCCCGCGGAACAGGTACTCCTCGGCCAGTGCCTGGAACGGCACCAGCAGCAGCACCAGGATTACCATCAGCACCGGGGAATCGGGCACGCTCTGGGCGGGCACCGGCGCGGAGGGCAGCACCCCGGTCTTTTCCAGCAGCAGCCCGCCGCCAAAGTAGAGCAGGTACACCCCCAGCGCCGCACCCAGGCACACCGCCAGCCAGCGGAAGCGCAGCCTGCCGGTCACCGACCACAGCAGGCCCACCGGCTTGGGGCCCAGCAGCAGGTAGGCGAAGAAGCAGGCCGGGATCAGCAGGATGAGCGAGAGCATGGTCAGGATGAAATCCGAGGGATTGCTCATGTCCAGTGCCAGTTCCTCGCTGGCCGCCAACGGGTCGCCGGTGCCGGTGTCCATCCACGCGGTGGGGGAGGCCAGCATCATCGCGATCATGGCGATGACGATCAGGACCGTGAGCGCCAGATAGAAGCCCAGGGTGGTGCCGCCCACTGCCAGCGGCCGCCACCACCGGTACTGCCGGTCGCGGCGCATCAGGCGGTGAAAGGCGTAGCGGGGTTCGGTATGCGGATCGGCGCCCGCAGGGGAAGGCGAAGGCTCAAGGCGATCTGGCTGGCTGGTCATAAGGCAATTCTCGCTGGTGCGGTGGGGTAAACCCATGAACCTTTGGGTGGATTTGTTTGCTCATCCCCTCGGACGTTACCGCACGGGCGGTGCGCGATTCGCCGCTGCCCTGGCCCCGGCGCGCTGGCTACACTGGTGCGGGCACCATTGCGCATCGTCTTCGATGGGGTGCCGCGACATCCGGGCACGCAGCGGCCCATTTCGGGCAGGACGACAAAGGCAGGCACGTGGGCCATCACCATCACGAACATTCGCAGATCCTCTTGGATCCCCGGCGCCGCAAGCGCGCCTCGATCATCCTCTGGGCGCTGCTGGCGCCGGTGGGAGCCATTGCGCTGGTGATGGTGATCGTGCTGTGGCCCCAGGGAAACTACGATCGCTTCGCGCTCAGCGGCCCGATGGACACCAGCGGGTCGGTGCAGATGTCCACCGGCACGGTCACCCGCACCGAGTCGCAGATCTGCCCCTCCAGCCAGGGGCTGGACGAGGTGGGCGGCAAGGAGCTGCAGTGCCCGGTCACCTACGTGATGCCCGACGGCGGCGGGGCGGAGATTCAGCTGGAGGTGCCGCCCGAAACGCTCAGCTCCCGGGATGTGGGTTCCGGGGATCGGGTGCGCTACCTGGATTTGGCGGGGGCCAGCACCGAGGCGGTGCCCTATGTCTTCGTCGATTTCGTGCGCACTACGCCGATGGTGCTGCTGGCCCTGGCCTACGCGCTGGTGGTGGTGCTGGTCGCCGGGTGGCGTGGCGGGCGGGCACTGATCGGGCTGCTGGGCGGGGTGGCGTTCATGATGATGTTCATGGTCCCGGCCCTGCTGGAGGGGCAGAACCCGGTGCTGGTGGCGCTGGTGGGTTCCACGGTGATCATGTTCGGGGCGCTGTATTTTGCCCACGGCCTGAACGCGAAGAGCTCCACGGCGCTGCTGGGCACCCTCTTCGGGCTGGGCGTCACCGCCTGGCTGGCCGTGTGGCTGACCGATGCGGCGGCGTTGACCGGGGCCACCGATGAGCACGCGATGACCCTGTCCACGGTGGCGCCGCAGGTGTCGTTAACGGGGCTGCTGATTTGCGGGCTGCTGATCGGCGGGCTGGGGGTGCTCAACGACGTGACCATCACCCAGTCCGCCACCGTCTGGGAACTGGCCGAGGCCGCGCCGCGGGCCACGGCCCGCGAACTGTTCGCCAAGGGGATGCGCATCGGGCGGGACCACATCGCCTCCACCGTGTACACGATCGCCTTCGCCTACGCCGGGGCGGCGCTGCCGATCCTGGCGATCGCGGCGCTGAGCAACCAGGGGGTGGGCAGCACGCTGAGCACCGGGTCGATGGCCGAGGAGGTCATCCGCATCCTGATTGGCTCGATCGGGCTGGTGCTGGCGATCCCGGTGACCACGCTGATCGCGGTGCTGGTGGTCAAGGCCACCGGAACCGGGGGAGCCCATGGGACCCTGCCGCGGGCCCGGCGAGCCGGCACCGAAACCGCTGGTGCGAACCATTCTCACATTAATGTAGAATAGTTCTCATTAGTGATTCTTTGGAATGGAGCCGCCCGTGACCGCACGCCACCTGACCCCGACGCTTCTGCTGCTGCCGGTGGGCGCACTGATCCTGGCCGGGTGCGCCCAGGGCAGCGCCCAGTCCCCGCAGGAGCAGCAGAACCCCGATGCCATTGAGGTGGTCGCCACCACCAACGTTTACCGTGACATTGCCCAGCGCATCGGCGCCGACCGCGTGCAGGCCACCGAGATCATCTCCTCCCCGGCCCAGGACCCGCACTCCTATGAGCCCACCGCACGGGACAAGCTGACCATTTCCAAGGCCGAGGTGGTGTTGGCCAACGGCGGCGGCTACGACGCCTTCATGGACCAGCTGATCTCCTCGATGCCCTCCGAACAGGTGGCCCAGCAGATCCACGCCGTGGACACCTCGCCCGAGGCCGTCGAAGAGAGCGCCGAGGCCGGGCACGATGAACAGGGAGAGCACGAGCACGAGCATGGCGGGCATGAGGGCCACCAGCATGCCGGGTACAACGAGCACGTCTGGTTCGACCTGGACTCGATGCAGGCCCTGGGGGAGCGGTTGGCCAGCGAGTTCGGCAAACTCGACCCGCAGCACGCCGAGCAGTTCCAGGCCAACGCCGAGCAGTTCAGCACCGAGCTGCAGGAGCTGAAGGACCGGGCGGCGGCCGCCGGGCTGGACGGCAAGAGCTTTGCGATGACCGAGCCGGTGCCCTTCTACCTGCTGAAGGACGCCGGGATGCACGACGCCACCCCGCAGGGGCTGAGCGAAGCGGTCGAGGCCGGCGGCGACATTCCGCCGCAGACCCTGAAGAAGATGAACGATGCGCTCGCCGACGGACAGATTGACCTGTTGGCCTACAACATCCAGACCGAGGGGCACGACAGCGTCGCGATCCGCTCCACCGCCGAGGCCCATTCGGTGCCGGTGGTCGACTTCGCCGAGACCATGGGCCCGGATGAGGACTACGTCGGCTGGATGGGCGCCCAGGTCGATGACCTGGCCGCCGCGGCAGGCAAATAGCGCAGGAGCCCCCCGAGCCGGCGGTCGAGCCGGCGGTCGAGCCGGCGGTCGCATCGGCCCGTGGAGCACCGGCCCGTGGCGCGCCGGGCAGGGCGGGCGCGGTGGTTCCGTAGACTTAAGCCATGTCCCTGATCACCCGACAACTGCGCCTGGCCGTGGGCCGGGCCCGAGCCCTGGCCGCCGAACCGGCGGTGCGCCGCAGCATCAACGCCCAGCACCGGGAACTGCGCCATGCGCACACGGTCCTGTTCTTCTCCGAACCGCCCAGCCAGATCTACCAGCTGCAGGTGTGGCTGCGTCCCTTCGAGGCCCTGGCCGAATCCGGGGCGCGGATCGGAATCGTGGTGATGAACGCGCTCACCGCCCGCCAGCTGCTTCAGATGACCGGGCTGCCGGTGTTCTTCTCCCGCTCCATGGAACAGGTCGAGCAGCGCCTGGCCAAGGCCGGGACCAGGACCATCTGCTACGTGAACAACGCGCAGGGCAACTTCACGATGCTGCGGATGAACGGCCCGCTGCACGTGCACCTGAACCATGGGGAGAGCGAGAAGATCTCCATGGTCTCCAACCAGCTCAAGGCCTACGACCGGGTGGCGGTGGCCGGGCCGGCGGCCATCGAGCGCATCACCGCGCACATCCCGCGCTTTGACCCGGCCGCGCTGGTGCCGATCGGGCGCCCACAGCTGGATGGGATTACCCGCACCACCGGGCTGCGCCGGCTGCGGGTGCTCTACGCCCCCACCTGGGAGGGCGATTCGAAGGCGATGGGCTACACCTCGCTGGAAACCCATGGCGCCCAGCTGCTGGAGGCGTTGGCCGGGGACGAGCGCATTGAGCTGCGCTTCAGGCCGCACCCGAAGACCGGGGACACCTCGGCGCCGGTGGGCAAGCTGCTGGCCGGGCTGCGCCGGGAGTACGCCGCGCACCTGGACCCGGTCGCCGACCCCGGCCAGTCCCTGGCCGAAAGCGACGTGGCGATCTGCGACATCTCGGCGATGGCCTATGACGCGATCGCGCTGAATGTGCCGCTGCTGGCGGTTGGCAGCCAGGACTGCGAACTGACCCGCCGGCTGCCGGCCGACCAGCTGCTGGGCTCCGCGGCGGCGGGCCAGGACCTGGCCGAGCGGGTCCTGGAACTGGGCCGGGCCGGCAGTGCCGGGCAGCAGGAGCTGGCCAGCTACTTCTTCGCCACCACCACCCCGGGGCAGGCCACGGAGCTGCTGGGCCGGCTGGTCTGCGGCTCCTAGCGCTGGCGGAACACCGTGTCCTGCCACGGGCGGTGCGCGGCCCGTTCGTGGGAGAGCAGCACGTGCTTGATGTTCGTGTACTCGTCGAAGGAGTACTGGCTCATGTCCTTGCCCTGCCCCGAGGCCTTGTAGCCGCCGTGCGGCATCTCGGAGATGATCGGGATGTGCTCGTTGATCCACACACAGCCTGCCTCGATCTCCGCCGCGGCGCGCAGGGCCCGGTTCACATCCCGCGTCCAGGCGCTGGCCGCCAGGCCATAGGGGGTGTCGTTCGCCAGGGTGATCGCCTCATTGTCCGTGTCAAAGGGCAGGGCGACCAGCACCGGGCCGAACACCTCCTGCTGCACGATCGCCGAATCCTGCCGGGCCCCGGTGATCAGCGTGGGACGGAAGAATGAGCCGGGGCGCGGTAGCCGGGTTCCGCCGGTGCGCACCGTGGCGCCCTGGGCGAGCGCCTGGTCCACCATGGCGGCGACCCGGCGCAGGTGGGTGTCGCTGATCAGGGACCCCATGTCCGTGTCCGGGTCCGTGGGATCTCCCACCACCATGGTTTCCATCAGCTCGGTGACCCGGGCGGTGAACGCCTCGAAGACCGAGCTGTGCACGTAGGCGCGGGTGGCGGCCGTGCAGTCCTGCCCGGCGTTGATGGTGCAGGCGGCCACCGCGCCGTGTGCCGCGGCCTCCAGGTCCGCGTCGTCGAACACCACGAACGGGGCCTTGCCGCCCAGTTCCAGGTGCACCCGCTTGCCGGTTTCCGCGGCCAGGGCCATGATGCGCCGGCCCACCGCGGTGGAACCGGTGAAGGAGCTCATCCGCACCAGCCGGTGGCCCACGAGCTGTTCACCCACGCTCGGCCCCGGACCGACCACCACGTTGATCACCCCGGCCGGCAGCCCGGCGGCGTGGGCGGCCTCGGCGAAGAGCAGCGTGGTGCCGGGGGTGAGCTCACTGGGCTTGAGCACGATGGTGTTCCCGGCGGCGATCGCCGGCAGGATCTTCCACGCGGCCATCTGCAGCGGGTAGTTCCAGGGGCAGATTGACCCGATGACCCCGACCGGCTCGCGGCGCACCATTGAGGTGGAGTTCCCGGCGTAGTCCCCGGCCGCCAGGCCCTGCAGGTGGCGCGCCGCCCCGGCGAAGAAGTTCACGTTGTCGATGGAGCCGGGCACGTCGAACTCGGTGGACATGCGGATGCTCTTGCCGGTCTGCGCGGTTTCCACCGCGGCCAGCAGTTCGGCCCGGGATTCCAGTTCGCGCGCCAGCGCCAGCAGGTGCCCGGAGCGTTCGCCGGGGGTCAGCCGCGACCAGGGCCCGAAGGCGGTGTGGGCCGCGCGCACCGCATCCTCCACGTCCTCGGCGCTGGCGTAGTCGATGGTTTCCAGGACGGTGCCGGTGGCGGGATTGATCCGCTCCACCCGCTGGCCGCCGCCGCGGCGCCAGGCACCGTTGATGAACTGGTGGCCGTGGGGGAAGTCGTAGCTGCGCATCTGGGGTCCCTTTCCTGGGGGTGGTCGTTAATGGGTCCGGCCGCGGGCCGGTGCCGGCGCGAAGTTCTAGGAGTCGAAACCCATGCCGAGCTTGTCCATGGCCTTCAGGAACAGGGAGCGTTGGCCCTGGTTGCGGTCGGCGCGGGCCAGCTGCCCGGTCATCAGCTTCACCCCGAGCCAGGCGGCCGGTTCGGGCGGGAATGGGATCGGCTTGCGGCGCACCATCTCAAGTCCGGTCAGCTCGGTCGGCTTCCCCGAAAGCAGGTCCAGCATCACCTTCGCCCCGAAGCGCGTGGCCCCCACCCCCAGGCCGGTGTAGCCGGCCGAGTAGGCCACCTTCCCGCCGTAGGCGCTGTCGAAGAATGCGAAGAAGCGTGAACAGGTGTCGATCGCCCCGCCCCAGGCGTGGGAGAAGCGCACCTGGCCCAGCTGCGGGAAGCTGCCCAGGAAGTGGGCGGCCAGCTTTTCGAAGGTCGCCTCGGAGCGGTCGTAGCTGGAGCGGATCCGCCCGCCGAAGTGGTAGAGCGCGTCGTAGCCGCCGTAGAGCAGCCGGAAGCCGCCCTCGGCGTCAATGGTGGGGCGCACGTAGTGGAAGCGGTTGTTCATGTCGGACAGGCCCACCAGCTTCTCCCAGCCCAGCGCCGCCCGCTGCCCGGGGCTGAGCGGTTCGGTCATCAGCGCGTAGTCGTAGACCGGGATGGTGTGCAGCCGGTGCCGGGACAGCAGCGAGGGGAAGGCGTTGGTGGCCAGGGCGACGCGTTCGGCCTGCACCTGTCCGCTGGGGGTCAGCACGCGCAGGCCGCCCTCCACCGGCGCCAGCGCTTCGGCGCGGGTGTGCTCGTGGATCTGCACCCCCATCTCGGCGCACACCCGGGCCAGCTCCCAGGCCAGCTTGGCGGGGTGCACGAGCACCCCGTCGGTTTCGCTGTACAGTCCGGCCTTGAAGTCCGGGGAGTTGATCCAGCCGCGCACCTGATCGGGGCCCAGGTAGAGCGTGTCGGGGTGTGCCGCGTGCTCCTCGCGCAGCCATGGGACCTGGTGGTCCTCGGTGGCCACGGTGAGGATGCCGTCCTTGATCAGCTCCACGTCCATGTTGTAGCGGGAGATGGTCTCCAGCAGCTCCAGCAGGTTTTCCTCACCGAGCTCGGTGAGCCGGGCGTTCTCCCGGGGCAGGTGCTGTTCGCCGTTGGATTCGCCGTGCACCAGGGAGGCCTCGCAGAACCCGCCGTTGCGTCCCGACGCGGCCCAGCCGATGCGTTCGGCCTCCAGCAGGATGACGCTGCGCTGCGGGTCGCGCTCCTTGGCCTGCAGGGCGGTCCACAACCCGGTGTAGCCTCCGCCGATGACCAGCAGGTCGCAGGAGGCGGGACCTTCCAGGGCCGGGTGCGGGTCCGGGCGCAGCGGGGTGTCGAGCCAGTAGGACGTGTGCCGGGCCCCGGCCAGTGACTGGCGGATGCGTTCGGGGTCGATTTCGGCCTCGTGCCGATCAAAGCTCAGCGGGCCGGTGGCGGGGGTGGATGGGGTGGCGGTCACGGGCAGGTTATCCCTTGTCGAGGTCGGTGAACGGGTGGGCGAAGGCGGGCCCGTTCATCGCCAGCGTTGGAAGTGGTGGGATGACCAGTGTGGTCGCAGCGGGGGAGGGGTGCTCAGTGGGAGCCGGAGGCTGGCCACGCTTATCCCTCTTCCCCACAAGGATCACGGTTGAATGTGTAATGAATGTGATTCATTACACATTCAACCGCGGTGGCCGGCGGACTGTCAAGACCCGGAGGGCACCAGGGGCGCGGCCGCCGGGACGGCGCGCGCGCTCCGGGTGCTGCGGTGTGCCACGGCGCACCCGGCGGCGTTGCGGGCCGCGGTGGAACCGCGGACCCGGCGCCCGGCGCTGATCCCCAGGGCGCAGCCGAACATCAGGGCGAATTCGGCCAGCGCGATCACCAGCATCCACAGGTGCCCGTCCGCATGGCCGCCGGAAGCCGCGGCATGCGCCCCGTGACCGGCGTGCCCCAGCGGCAGGCCCAGCACCATCACGACGTGCGCAATGCCCATGGCCGCGCTCATCAGCAGCAGCCCCAGCAGCTGCCCGGTGCGCAGGGCGTCCACCGAACACTTCAGGCACCAGAGGGTCATCACGCCCAGGGCGATGACCCAGCCCGGCGAGTGGGGCAGGGCCAGCAGCATCAGCACGTGGGCGGCCGCCAGCGCCGCGGCGCCGCCGGCCAGCACCCAGGTGCCCGCGGTTCGCCTAGTTTCCGCCGCCACAGCACTCGGCCTCACCACTGGAGCAGCAGCCGTGCTTGACCGGCTCGGGCACATCCAGCACCGGGGAGCGGTCAAAGAAGCCCTCGGGGCGGATCTTGAACCCGACCGAGTCCACCGGCATGATCGGCCAGTCCTCGGTGCGCGGGAAGTGGGTCAGCGCAAAGGTGTGCCACAGGCTGATGTCCTGGGTGTCCACGCTGTGGTCATCGGCGATCCAGTCGTTGATCCCCTCCACGCCCGGGTTCTGGTTCACGAAGTCGCCGGTCGGGTAGCGGTGCCCGGCCTCGCGCTTGGTGACCCACAGCGCCTTGGAGGCAAAGGTGGCGCGCTTGTGGATCGAGGAGCCCTCGGCGGCCAGCAGGGTGGGCAGGCCCTGCGGGTGCAGCTTGAAGCCCACCGGCTTGCCCAGGTAGTTCTTCGATTCCGGGTTGGTGACCACCCAGGAGCGCCCGGCGGGCATGTTCGCATCGCGCACCGCCTGCTTGGCGGTGGACAGCACCGTGTGGCTGCGGCTGAACGCGTTGCCGCGCGGGTTCTCCTGGCTGATCGGCAGGCGCACCGCCTCCTCCTCGATGACCTGGCTCGGCCCGCCATCCAGCGCGAAGTCCAGCCGGGCGCCGAAGATGTGCTGGTGGAACGGGGCCCCCAGGCCCGGGGCCATCTCCGAGGCAAAGCGCTCGTCGCGCATCGCGGAGGTGAACACGATGCCGGTGGCCTTGGCCTCGAATTCGATGGTGCCATCCAGGTACAGGTACCAGTAGAAGCCGTAGTCGTAGTTGCCCACGGTGGTGAAGAAGCTGATCACCAGGCGGCGGTTGCGTCGGGTGTACTTCACCCCGGACCAGTCATCGGAGTGCTTGGAGAGGATCGAGGAGTCCTCCTCGTGCATGCAGATGCCGTTGTGGATGGTGCGGGCCTCGCCGTCGGCGGTGGCCACCACCGGGGAGATGTAGTGGATTTCGCCCAGGCAGTCGCAGCCCAGTTCCAGGGAGTTGGCCATGCGTCCGATCAGGTACTCGCCGGTGTCGAAGTAGTTCTGCCAGCTGCGCACCGGGGAGGGGTCGCCATAGGGCACGACCATCTCGGCGATCGAGGCGCGGTCCAGGATGCGTCGGCGCTGGCCCTTGTCGTCGAAGGCGATGTTGTACAGCACCAGGCCCTCGCGCATGTCGAAGCCCACATCCAGGCTCCACTTCTCCCACTCGACGTGGTTGCCGTCGGTGACGGTGAAGCTGGGGCCCTCCGGCTGGGTGATCAGCAGCGGCTTCTGGGTGTCGCGGATCGGGCCGGTGAGCTCGGGGTCGGTGTAGTTGCCGTGGTCGGCCGGGATGTCCACCGGTCCAAAGTCCAGGATCTGGTCCACCTTGCCGGCGACGGTGTCGATGTAGACGACCAGCCCGTCCACCGGGTGGGCCCAGGCCGAGTCCTCGGCGAAGTCCTGGCGGAAGGCCAGCCCGCGCAGGATGCGCCGCCCGGACTCCTGCGGGTACTCAAAGACGCCGGCGGACAGCGGCGCGACGCGCACCTGCTCGACGGTGAGGTTGCGCTTGGCCAGCGCCTGGATCCAGCCTTCGTCCGCGGCCACGATGGCCTCGACCTTTTCGAACTCCTCCTCCAGCACCGGCAGCTGCCCCACGGCCGCCGCGTCGATCTCGGTGACCTGCTCGATCTCGTTGCGGGTCAGGTCCAGCACCACGTCCTTGGGCTCATTCAGCGCCGAATCCATGAGCATGACCCGCACCCGGCGGGCCGGGGCCTGAGGGTTCGGGTCCTCCAGTCCCAGGTAGGCGATGCGGGTGGAGGCGGTGAACAGGTTGTTCTCCTGCAGCAGCCGGCGGGCGGCGGCGATTTCCTCGGCGCCCAGCAGGGTGTAGTCGACGGTGCGGGTCTTCATGTGATGCAACCTTCCAGGGAGTGTGAAGCGAAACACTTTTAATTCTCTACGTGTAGAGAATACGGATTTGTGGAGTGCTTCACAAGGGGGCGCGGGATATTTCTGCCCCGGCCCTAGACTGGTGACATGCCCAAGATCGTTGACCATGAGCAGCGCCGCCGCGAAATCATCGAAGTCACCTGGCGCTTCATTGCCCAGCAGGGCTTCGACAAGCTGAACCTGCGTGATTTGGCCGCCGCGGCCGGTTACGCCAACGGGGGGCTCAAGCCGTACTTCCCCACCCGCAACTCGCTGCTCTCGGCCACGTTCAACTTCGTGTTCAACTCCACCGGGCGGCGCATCGCCCGCACCACCCGGGGCCTGGCGGGAATGGCTGCCATCCGCGCCTTCGCCGCCGAGGTGCTGCCGCTGGATGAGGAGCGCCGCGACGAGTCCCGGGTGGTCATCCACTTCTGGCACGTGGCCCTGCAGGATGAGAAGATGGCGCAGCTGAACGCAAACTCCATGGATGACTGGCGCCGCCAGCTCGATGGCTGGCTGCACCAGGTGCCGGGCCTGGACCCGCAGCGCGTGGAGGTGGCGCGCAATGCGCTGATGACCTTCCTGCTCGGGGCGCAGATCACCGCCGTGCTGGACCATGCGGGCAACTCGCGCCAGCAGCTGCTGGCGCAGCTGGACTACCTGCTCGAATCCCTGCATTAGCCCCCGGGGCGCAGCGGCGGCAGGTGACAGCGACGAAAATCTGCCGTACATTCAACGTGACGCGCACTACAGGGGCGGTGCCGGCGCCGGAAGGAGAGGGATGTACCAGTTTCAGCACGTGGATTCGCACACCGCCTGGTCGGACCTGGTCTCCCAGTCCTTCGTTCCGCTGCGCAGCGAAGCGGTGTCCTCCGGCCGGTTCCGCGCCAGCCTGGCCACGAACATGCTTGGCGGGATCGGGATGATGCGCATCAGCGCCAAGCCCCACGCCGTGCAGCGCACCGAACCGCTGGCGGCGGCCGGGGACGGGAAGTACTTCAAGGTTTCACTGCAGCTGACCGGGCATGGGCTGCTGGTCCAGGACGGACGCCAGGTGCTGCTGGCCCCCGGGGAACTGGCCATCTACGACACCCAGCGGCCCTATTCGCTGGCCTTCGAACGCGAGGCGACCACCATGGTGGTCATGATCCCGCACGAGCAGTTCCGCCTGCCCCAGGAGCAGGTCCACCAGATCACCGCCGTGAAGCTGGACGGACGCCATCCGCTGGCCGGCACCGTCACCCCGCTGCTGCACCACCTGGGCGAGCACCTGGACCAGTGGGATGAACACGGCGGCGCGCCGCTGGCGCGCAACGCCTCGGACCTGCTGGCCACGGCGCTGGGCGGGGTGCTGACCCCGGCCAGCCCAGCCGGGGACAAGCAGCGCCAACGCCAGCGCATCCAGGAGTACATCCGAACCCGGCTGGCCGATCCGGCGCTGTGCCCCGGCAGCATCGCCGCCGCGCACTACCTTTCGGTGCGCAGCCTGCACGCCCTGTTCGCCGCCGAGCCCCGGCCGGTCGGCGCCCTGATCCGCCACCAGCGCATGGAACTGGCCGCCGAACTGCTGGCGGACCCAATGCTGGCCCAGGTGCCGATCCAGGCGATCGGCGCGCGGGTGGGCCTGCCCGATGCGGCCGGCTTCGCCCGGGCCTTTGCCGCCCACCACGGGGTGAGTCCCAGCCGCTACCGGCAGCAGCTCGCCGGCTAGGGCCCGCCGCGCCGCTCCCGGATTTTCACCGCCCACAGGCCAGGTCTGCACCCGATGCCAAGTGGTGTGCGCGCAATGCCAAGACACCTGCGGCGCCCCTCACAGATGCTGGGATGGTCATCGTTTGGAATGGGGAAAAGCAATGGGTATCGAACAGCGCACGTTGACCGTGCCGGCCCTCGTTGTCATGATCATCGCGGCCAGCGCGCCGCTGACGGTGGTCGCCGGCGGGGTGAGCACCAACTTCGCCGTCACCGGGCTGCTGGGGGTGCCCCTGTCCTTCGTCGTGCTCGGGGCGATCCTGCTGGTGTTCGCCATCGGCTACACCGCCATGAGCCGGCATGTGAGCAACGCCGGCGCCTTCTACGCCTACATCGCCCAGGGGCTGGGCAAGCCGGCCGGGGTGGGTGCCGCGATGGTGGCGGTGGTCAGCTACAACCTGATGCAGATCGGCATCTACGGGCTGTTCGGCTTCGCCGCGGCCTCCTTCGTCAACGCGGTGCTGGGCACCGCGATCCCGTGGTGGGTGTGCGCCCTGGTCGCCTGGGCGCTGGTGGCCATGCTGGGGGTGAACCGGGTGGACTTCTCCGCCAAGGTGCTGGGCATCGTGGTGGGCCTGGAGTTCCTGGTGGTGATCATCTTCGACGTGGTGGCCGTGGCCCAGTCCCCGCAGGGGGTCAGCAGCACCGGTTTTGCCACCGGGGACCTGTTCATGCCCGGCATCGGCGCGGTGCTCGCGTTCTCGATTGCCGCGTTCATGGGCTTTGAGTCCGGCACGATCTACAACCAGGAGGTCAAGGACCCCAAGCGCACCGCGCAGCTGGCCACCATCATCGCGGTGAGCATCATCGCCTGCTTCTACGCCCTGTCCTCCTGGGCGGTGCTGGTGGCCCTGGGGCCGGACCAGGTGGTGGGCGCCTCCCAGGAGCACGGCCCGGATCTGATCTTCGTGTTCCTGGCCAGCCATGCGCCGGGCTGGTTCATCGACCTGGCCAACCTGCTGTTCATCACCAGCCTGTTCGCCGCGCTGCTGGCCTTCCACAACGTGGTGGCCCGTTACTTCTACGCGATGGGCCGCGGCGGCGCGCTGCCCCGGTTCCTGGCCCGCACCTCGGCCCGCACCCAGGCCCCGCTGGCCGGCTCGCTGACCCAGTCGGTGCTGGCGCTGCTGGTGATCGCGGTGTTCGCCGTGATCTCCACCGGCAAGGATCCGATGTTCATCGTGCTGACCATGTTCACCTGGATGACCAATTCCGGGGCCTACGGGCTGGTGCTGCTGATGGCGCTGACCTCCTTCGCGGTGGTCGGGTACTTCGCCCGGCGGCGCATTGAGGCCTCGCTGCTGACCAGGGTGATCGCCCCGATCGCCGCGGGGATCGCCTTGAGCTATGTGTTCACCCAGATCGTGGTGAACTTCGATGTGCTGATCGGGATGGAGGAGGCCGGGCCGCTGCAGTACGTGCTGCAGGCCGTGGTGCTGCTGCCCGGGGTGCTCGGCTTCCTGATCGCCGTCATCGCCCGCCGTTCCCGGCAGGACCAGCACGACCCGGCCCGCGATGAGGTGCCGGCCCACCGCGGCTAGGCCCCGGCCGGCCGCCACCACCTCGTACCGCCGGCACCGCCTGCACCGGGTGCCTGTCCTCCCGGTGCGCCGCTGGCATGATTGAACCAAGACCCACCTGCGGGATCACCCGATCCAGGGCCCGCAACAGACCGAGTCGAAGGAGTTAGCAATGACTACCGCCAACACCGAAGTACAGTACGCGAACGCCGAGCAGCTGCTGGCCGCGATCCAGCCGGCCTCCGGGGGCACCGAGGTCCACGACCCGGCCACCGGGGAACTGGTGGGCCGCGTGGCCGAAGGCACGGCCACGGACCTGGACGCCGCCGTCGAGTCCGCCCGTGCCGCCCAGCCCGGCTGGGACGCCCTGGGCCATGAGGAGCGCAAGCGTCTGCTGAACGCGGCCGCCGACGCCATCGAGGCCAACGCCGAGGCGCTGGCCGAACTGCTCTCCCGGGAGCAGGGCAAGCCGCTGAACGGGCCGAACGCCCGCTTCGAGGTCGGCGGGGCGGTGGGCTGGCTGCGCGCCGCCACCGCCTATGAGGTGGAGCCGGAGGTCGTGGTCGATGACGGGCAGACCCTGGCGGTCAAGCACTACCGGGCGCTGGGCGTGGTGGGCGCGATCGGCCCGTGGAACTGGCCGATGATGATTTCAATCTGGCAGCTGGCCCCGAGCCTGCGCATGGGCAACACCGTGGTGATGAAGCCCAGCGAGTACACCCCGCTGTCGGTGGTGGCCCTGGTGCACGTGATCAACCAGGTGCTGCCCCAGGGCGTGCTGCACGTGGTGCCCGGCGGGCGTGAGGTGGGGGAGAAGCTCTCCAGCCATCCGCAGATCGCCAAGATCATGTTCACCGGCTCCACCCGCACCGGCAAGGCGATCATCCGCTCCTCCGCGGACACGGTCAAGCGCCTGACCCTGGAACTGGGCGGCAACGACGCCGGCGTGGTGCTGCCGGACGTGGACCCGGCAGCGGTGGCCGAGGACCTGTTCTGGGGAGCCTTCATCAACACCGGGCAGACCTGCGCGGCCCTGAAGCGCCTCTACGTGCCCGAGGCGATCTACGACCAGGTGTGCGACGCGCTGGTTGAGGTCGCCGGCAAGATGCCGATGGGGGTGGGCCTGGAGGAGCAGAACGTGCTCGGCCCGCTGCAGAACAAGGCCCAGTACGACATCGTCGCGGACCTGGTGCAGGACGCGGTGGACTCCGGGGCGCGGGTGCTGCTGGGCGCCAACCCGGATGGGCAGGCGGCCGGCTACTTCTACCCCACCACCCTGGTGGCGGACATCGACCCGCAGAACCGCCTGGTCACCGAGGAGCAGTTCGGCCCGGCCCTGCCGATCGTGAAGGTCAAGGACGTGCAGGAGGCGATCGAGCTGGCGAACTCGCTGGAGGTGGGCCTGGGCGCCTCGGTCTGGTCCGCCGACAAGGCCAAGGCCCAGGAGGTCGCCGCGCAGCTGCAGGCCGGCACCGTGTGGATCAACTCGCACGGCACCATTGACCCACGGGTGCCGTTCGGCGGGGCCAAGCAGTCCGGCTACGGGCTGGAGTTCGGCCTGGACGGGCTGAAGTCCCTGGCCCAGCCGCAGATCATCAAGAGCTAGCGCCAGGCTGCGCCCACCGGCGCCGGTCACGGGAAACCGTGTCCGGCGCCGGTGGCCGTTAACGTGCGGTGCGGCGGGGCCGAAACCGGGTGGGGCCAGGCTCAGGGCTTGGGGTTGTGGTGGTACCAGATGTCCTCAATGAA
The DNA here is from genome assembly GCF_059728615.1 of Glutamicibacter sp. St.4D3. Lineage (NCBI taxonomy): Bacteria > Bacillati > Actinomycetota > Actinomycetes > Micrococcales > Micrococcaceae > Glutamicibacter > Glutamicibacter sp. St.4D3. Next base: position 2,613,158 of record NZ_AP039380.1, on the reverse strand, counting down.
CGGTTCGCTGCCGGCGCGCAGCATCACGATGCTGTCCGGGAAGCGGGTGCCGTCGGGCAAGGTGATGTCGATGGTGGCCCAGGAGCCGTTCCAGTAGCCCAGTTCGAAGCTGCTGGGGTGGTAGCGCTGGACGATGTTCGCCTCAAGGTGGCGTGTTGAGCGCTCGTAGCCGTTCCACGACAGGGCGCCAAAGACGGCCGCGATCAGCAGCGCCACACCGCCGGTGAGCAGCTGGACGCGGATGGAGGAGCGGGCCTTCCACGTCTGTTCCCCGTCGCGCAACCGGCTGAACCGGCGTCGGCGGAACAGCCCGTGCAGCAGCAGCGGAATGCCAAAGACCACCAGGATGCCCGCGATCCCCAGATGCATCATCGGGGTGAGGTAGTCCACCTCAGCGTATGTCCGTGCATCCATGATCCAAATCTAGTGCAGCGGATCACCCTGTCAAGGGTTGCCGCCACGCCGGGAACAGCACCGCGGTCCGGGCCCCTGGCCTGTGCCAGGGACCCGGACCGCGGTGTTCTTCCGGGCCGTGCCGGATTTTGCGTCTATTCCTCGACGAAGCGGTCGGCCACGATGAGGGCCTGTTCCAGCCGGTCCAGTGCCTCGATGAGCACCTCGTCGGGGATGTTCATCGCCGGGACGACGTGCAGCCGGTTGAAGTTGGCCATGGGCAGCAGGCCGGCGGACTTCGCCGCGGTGACCACCTCGTTCATCTGCGGCGAACTGCCCCCGTAGGGGGCCAACGGTTCTCGGGTGGCCCGGTTCTTGACCAGTTCGATCGCCCAGAACACCCCCGTGCCGCGCACCTCGCCCACCGCCGGGTGCTCGGTGGCGAACTGGCGCAGCCGCGGCCCGATGATCTCATCGCCCAACCGCTTGGCGTTGGCGATCATGCCCTCGTCCTCCATGGCGTTGATCGTCGCCACCGCCGCGGCGCAGGCCAGCGGGTGCCCCGAGTAGGTCAGCCCGCCGGGGTAGACCTGCTCGCGGAAGGTCTCGAAGATCGGTTCGCTGATCGCCACCCCGCCCAGCGGCACGTAGCCGGAGTTCACGCCCTTGGCGAAGGTGAGCAGATCCGGGGTGACGTCCCAGTGGTCCAGGGCGAACCATTCACCCGAGCGCCCGAAGCCGGCCATGACCTCGTCGGCGATGTACACGATCCCGTATTTGCGGGTCAGTTCGCGCACCCCCTGCAGGTAGCCGGGCGGGGGCAGGTAGATGCCCGCGGTGCCGGGGATCGTTTCCAGGATCAGCGCGGCAATGGTGCCCGGGCCCTCCAGGATGATCGTGTCCTCCAGGTGCTTCAGCGCCCGCTCGGTTTCCTCCGCCTCGGTGGTGGAGTTGAAGTAGGAACGGTACGGGTAGGCCGGGAAGAAGTGCACCACCCCGTCGGTGGCCTTGTCCGAGGCGAAGCGCCGCGGGTCCCCGGTGATGTTCACCGCCATGTGGGTGCCGCCGTGGTAGGAGCGGTAGGCCGAAAGCACCTTGTTCCGCCCGGTGTGTAGCCGCGCCATGCGCACCGCGTGCTCCACCGCGTCCGCCCCGCCATTGGTGAAGAAGATCTTGTTCAGATCCCCGGGGGTGCGTTCGGCGATCAGCCGGGCCGCCTCGGAGCGCACGTCGCTGACGTGCTGCGGGGCGATCGTGGCGATCTTGGCGGCCTGCTCCTGGATGGCGGCGATGACCTTGGGGTGCTGGTGGCCGATGTTGGTGTTCACCAGCTGGCTGGAGATGTCGATGAGCTTGCGCCCCTCGCCGTCCCAGACGTGGGAGCCCTCGGTCTTCAGGATCGTCATCGGGCTGAACGGGCCCTGGGCCTGCCAGGAGTGGAAGACGTGCGCCTTGTCCAGCTCGTAGGCGCGCCGGCCCGCGGCGATTTGCTCGGCGGAGAGATCGCTGGTCAGTTGTTCGGTCATGAGTTCTATCCTTTACTCAACGAAACGCGTTGGGTGACGTGCGCCGGGGCGCGGCGCTAGTCGTTCTGCGGGAAGCCGAGGTTGATGCCGCCGTGGCTGGGATCCAGCCAGCGCTTGGTCACGACCTTGTTGCGGGTGAAGAACTTGAAGCCCTCCGGACCGTAGGCGTGCTGGTCACCAAACAGTGAGGCCTTCCAGCCGCCGAAGGAGTGGTAGCCCACCGGCACCGGGATCGGGACGTTGACCCCGACCATGCCCACCTGGATCTGGTTTTCAAAGCGGCGGGCCGCGCCGCCGTCGTTGGTGAAGATCGCGGTGCCGTTGCCGTACTTCGAGGCGTTGATCAGCTCGATGCCGTCGTTGAAGCTTTCCACGCGCACCACCGAGAGCACCGGGCCGAAGATCTCATCGGTGTAGATGGACATGTCGGTGCCGACCTTGTCGAACAGGGTCGGGTGCAGGAAGAAGCCCTCACCGTCCGCGTCGGTGGAACCCTCTCGTCCGTCCAGGACCAGTTCGGCCCCGGCGGCCACGCCGGCATCGATGTACCCGGCGACCTTGTCGCGGTGTTCCCCGGTGATCAGCGGGCCCATGTCGCAGCCGCGGGTGCCGTCACCCACGCGCAGCTTCTTGGAGCGTTCGGCGATCTTGGCCACCAGCTCATCGGCGATCGGCTCCAGGGCCACGACCACGGAGATGGCCATGCAGCGCTCGCCGGCGGCACCATAGCCGGCGTTCACGGCCATGTCGGCCGCCAGGTCCAGGTCGGCGTCGGGCAGCACCAGCATGTGGTTCTTCGCCCCGCCGAAGGCCTGGACCCGCTTGCCGTGGGCGGTGCCGGTCGAGTAGACGTACTGGGCGATCGGGGTGGAGCCAACGAAGGAGACCGAGGCGATGCGCTCGTCGGTGAGCAGGGTGTCCACCGCCTCCTTGTCCCCGTGCACCACGTTCAGCACGCCTTCGGGCAGCCCGGCCTCGGCGAACAGCTCGGCCAGCCAGTTCGCTGCGGTCGGGTCCTTCTCGGAGGGCTTGAGGACCACGGCGTTGCCGGCGGCGATGGCCACCGGGAAGAACCACAGCGGCACCATGGCCGGGAAGTTGAACGGGGAGATGATCGCCGAGACGCCCACGGGCTGGCGCAGCGACTGCACGTCCACCCCGGTGGAGGCGTTTTCCGAGTATTCGCCCTTGAGCAGGTAGGGGGCGTTGCAGGCCAGCTCGACCACCTCCATGCCGCGGGCCACTTCGCCCAGCGCGTCATCCAGCACCTTGCCGTGCTCGGCGGTGATGATGGCGGCCAGTTCGCCCTTGCGCTCGGCCAGCAGCTCGCGGAAGCGGAACATGATGGCGGTGCGCCGGGCCAGGGAGGTGTCGCGCCACTTCGGGAAGGCGGTGGCCGCGGCGGCGATGGCGGCCTCGGTGGTGGCCTTCGAGGCCAGGGCGACCTCGCGGGCGACCTCGCCGGTGGCCGGGTTGTAGACCTTGCCGGTGCGGCTCTGGCCCTCACCGGAGAAGGCGGCGTTGTTGACCCAGTGCTGCAGGGTTTCGGTCATGGTGGTGGTCATCGAGGTGGTCCTTTCCGGGACGTTCGGGTGCTCTTGAAAACATCATGGGCCAAAAATATGACGAACCACACAGACAACGTGTCATGATTTACCTGTAGTAGTTATCGAACTGTAAAGGCTGGCCGTGGGTGAACTGACAATGGCGCAGGTACTGGACCTGGAGGTGGTGCGCGCCGCGGAGCCGGTGGTCTACGGGAGCAACCAGGATCTGCACCGCCCGGTGCGCTGGGTGCACGTCACCGAATCCCCGGACAACGCCGGGCTGCTCGAAGGCGGGGAACTGGTGCTCAGCACGCTGCGCAACGTGGAACCCAGCCCACGGCGGCTGCGTGAATTCCTCGACGAGCTGCAGCGGGCCGGGGCGGCCGGGGTGCTGATCGAGTACTACTCGGCCGAGCCGGAGGCGTGCCGGGGGTTGTTTGAACAGGCCACGGCCGGACACCGGCTGCCGGTGATCTGGCTGCGCCGGCGGGTGCGGTTCGTGCAGATTACCGAGGTGATCCACAAGCTGCTGGTGGCCGAGCAGTTGCGCGTGGTCGAGTTCTCCCGGCACGTGCATGAGATCTTCACCGAGCTCTCGCTGAGCGAAGCCGATGAACACATGATCGTGGAGCGCACCGCCGAACTGCTGCAGGCCCCGGTGGTGCTCGAAGACGTCCGCCACCGGGTGCTCGCGCACGCCGGGGCAGGGCAGGGGGCCGCCTCGGTGCTGGAGCACTGGATCAGCCGCTCGCGGTTCGTGGCCTACGCCGAATCCACCGGGCGCAGCCACGGGGCCGAGGACTGGCTGCAGACCCCGGTCGGTGCGGTCAAGAGCCGTTGGGGCCGGCTGGTGGTGCCGGCCCGGCTGGAGGATGAAGCCAATGCCGCCCTGGTGCTCGAACGCGCCGGGCAGACGCTGACCATTGCCCGGCTCTCCGGGCGCGACCAGCGCGAACTGCTCTACCAGGCGCGCACCTCACTGCTGCACGAACTGCTGCAGCACCATTCGCTCTCCGCCGGGGAGGTGCAGGTGCGCGCCGAGGCGCTGGGGTTGGACGCGGCCGCGCACTACGTGCCGGTCGCCGTCGGGCTGATGCTGCCGGCCGGGCAGAGCCCCACGAGCATGCAGCTGCGCGAACGCGAGGTGCTGGAGGTCATGGACCAGGTGGCCGAGACCATGCGCCTGGGCGTGCTGGCCGGCTCCCTGCGCTCCGGGGTGCTCGGGGCGGTGCTGCCGGTGGCGGCCCGGGAACTGGTCGAGGGAACCTTGCAGCGCTTCTCCCGGGAGCTGGGCGAAAGCCTGAGCCTGACGGTGGCGGTGGGCGTGGGGGCCGAGGCGACCGGCATTTCCCAGTGCGCCAAGAACCTGGAGGATGCCGCGCAGGTGGCCGAGATCGTGCCGAACCTGCCCACCCGCGCCCAGCCCTACTACCGGTTCGCGGACCTGCGCCTGCGCGGGGTGCTGGCGGCCATGGGCCAGGACGCCAGGATGCGCAGCTTCGCCCACACCGAGCTTTCCGGGGTGCTGCAGCCCCTGGACGCGGAGGGGCTGGAACTGCTCGAGCTCTACCTGCGCCACGGCGGGAACAAGTCCGCGCTGGCCAAGGCCGGATACCTCTCACGCCCCACCCTCTACGCCCGGCTGGCCAAGCTGGAGGACAAGCTGGGGCTATCGCTGGAAAGCGCCGAATCCCGGGCCAGCCTGCAGGTGGCACTGATGTGGTACCGGCTGCACGGCTAGCTCCCGGCGCCGCTTGGTCCTAGCCGTTGGCGTCGGCGGTGGGTTCCGCCTGGCCCGCATCGGGCCCGTAGAGCCGTCGGGCATCGGGCCGCTGCTGCTGGGACCAGTCCGCGATCCATGGCCCGGTGCCGGCGGAGACGTCATGCACGCCCTCCTCCAGCCAGCTGAAGTCACCGTCCAGCAGCCGCTGGGCCAGCTTGTCATCGGTTTGCGTCGTGTTCTGCCACAGGCGCTCGAAATGTTCCTCGCAGCGCAGCGTCGCCTGCTCGCAGAATGCCTCCGCCAGGGCCAGCGCCGCATCGTGTCGGCCGTCCTGGGCCTCCTGCAGGGCGTGGGTCTTGGAGATTACCGCCGCCATGGCGAACAGTTCGGCGCCAATGTCCACGATGTGCCCCAAAAAATTCTGCTGGCGTTCCATGGCCGCCTGCCAGCGGGCCATGCCCGCAAACGTTTGGCGGGCAATGCGCCGCGAGGCGCGTTCCACATAGCGCAGGTGCCGGGCCAGCGGACCGTGTCCCGAATAGGCGGTGGGCAGGTTCCCGGAGCCCAGCGCCAGCTGGGGCAGCCATTTGGCGTAGAACCCCGAGGCCCCCAGCGCGGCCTTCGCCTTCTGCTCCATGCTCGAATCCGCCCGGGCCAGGTCCCCGGCGGCCTGCAGGTGCGCGTCCACTGCCTCACGGGCAATGAGCAGGTGCATGATCTCGGTGGAGCCCTCGAAGATCCGGTTGATTCGCAGGTCCCGCACCAGCTGTTCCACCGGCACCGCGCGCTCGCCGCGCTCGGCCAGGGATGCGGCCGTCTCGTAACCGCGTCCGCCGCGGATCTGCAGCAGCTCGTCGGCAATCTTGCAGGAAACCTCCGAACTGTAGAGCTTGGCCAGCGCCGCCTCGATGCGCACGTCCTTCATCCCGGCATCGGCCAGTGAGGCGGAAAGTTCAAAGACCGCCTCCAGGGCGTAGGTGCTGGCGGCGATGTAGGACAGCTTGGAGGCCACCGCCTGGTGCCGGCCGATCGGGTGGCCCCACTGCACGCGGGCCGCGGACCACTCCCGGGCAATCTTGGTTGCCCACTTTCCGGCCCCGGCGCACATGGCCGGAATGGAAAGCCGGCCGGTGTTCAGCGTGCTCAACGCGATCTTCAGCCCGCTGCCCTCCTTGCCCAACCGGTTGGCCACCGGCACCTTGACCCCGTGGAATCGGGTGACCCCGTTCTCAATTCCGCGTAGACCCATGAAGGCGTTGCGGTTCTCCACGGTGATTCCGGCGCTGTCCGCCTCCACCACGAACGCGGTGATCCCGCCGCGGCCAGCCGGCTGGGAGCCGGTGGCCTCATGCGGGGCGACGGCGGCCATGACCACCAGCAGCTCGGCCACCACCCCGTTGGTGGTCCACAGCTTCGCGCCGTCCAGGATGTAGTGCTCCCCGTCCTCGCTGAGCCGGGCCTTGGTGCCCAGGCGGGCCGGGTCGGAGCCGACGTCATTCTCGGTCAGCAGAAAGGCGCTGATCGCCCCGGCGGCGCAACGCGGCAGGTAGGTGCGCTTCTGCTGCTCGGTGCCAAAGCTCTTGACCGGTTCGGGCACCCCGATGGACTGGTGGGCCGAGAGCAGCGCCCCGATAGCGGGGGAGACCGAGCCGATGCGCATCAGCGCCCGGCCGTAGTCCAGCAGGCTCAGGCCCAGTCCGCCGTATTCGGTGGGGATCTTCATCCCGAACGCTCCGATGCCGCGCAGCTCGGCAATGGTTTCATCCGGGATGCGGGCCTCGGCCTCGAGGCGGGCCGCATCGATGTTCTGCACCAGGGCATCGAGCCGGGAGAGGAAGTGGGCGCCGCGTGCGGCGGCGTCCGGGTCGGGTTGCGGGAACGGGTCGATGAGGGAGAAATCGGCATCCCCCATGTACAGGCCCTTGGCGAAACTGGGCCGCTGCCAGTCCTGTTCACGGGAGGCTTCGGCGACTTCCCGGGAGCGGGCCGCGTCGACGTGGTTCAATCCGGCTTGTTGGTTCATGGCAGATCCTTAGTACCAGCGCGCAATCTGCCGGCGGCAGACTGCCAGACCGATGAGGTGCCCCAAGCCTAGCGCCGAACCGGCCCCTGGGGTAGGGGTAGGCGCCGACCCGGGACCCAACAACCCAAGGCCGAATGCAGCCCGGCGGGCCGCTCCAGCAGTGGAGCGGCCCGCCGGGGTTGGGGTCCAGGACCCTAGATCTTGCTGGAGGCCTCGGCCAGGACCGAACGCAGCGTGGATTCGATGTAGTCGAATTCGCTTTGGCCGATGGTGATCGGCGGGGCCAGCTGGATCACTGGGTCGCCGCGGTCATCGGCGCGGCAGTACAGGCCGGCCTCCCACAGCGCCGGGGTCAGGTACTGGCGCAGCAGCCGCTCGGATTCCTCGTCGTTGAAGGTCTCCTTGGTGCTCTTGTCCTTGACCAGCTCGATCCCGTAGAAGTAACCGGCCCCGCGCACGTCGCCGACGATGTCCAGATCGGTGAGCTTGGAGAGGGTTTCCTTGAACTTCTCCGCGTTGTTCTTCACGTTCTCGTTCAGCGATTCGCGTTCAAAGATGTCCAGGTTCGCCATCGCCACCGCGGCCGCCACCGGGTGACCGCCGAAGGTGTAGCCGTGGTAGAAGGTGGTGTCGCCCTTGGTGAACGGCTCGAACAACCGATCCGAGGCGATCATGACGCCCAGCGGGACGTAGCCGCTGGTCAGCGCCTTGGCGCTGGTGATGATGTCCGGGACGTAGCCAAAATCGTTGCACGCGAACATGGAGCCGATGCGGCCGAAGGCGCAGATGGTTTCATCCGAGACCAGCAGCACGTCGTACTCGTCGCAGATTTCACGCACGCGTTCGAAGTAGCCCGGGGGAGGCGGGAAGCAGCCCCCGGAGTTCTGCACCGGCTCCAGGAACACGGCGGCAACCGAATCGGGGCCTTCGAACTCGATGGCCTCGCGGATCCGTTCGGCGGCCCACAACCCGAAGTCCTTTTCATTGTCGGCAAACATTTCCGGGGCGCGGTAGAAGTTCGTGTTCGGTACCCGGAAGGTGCCGGGCACCAGCGGCTCGAACGGGGTCTTCATGTCCGGCAGCGAGGTGATGGCCAGCGCCCCCTGCGGGGTGCCGTGGTAGGCCAGGGCACGGGAAATCACCTTTGTCTTGCCCGGCTTGCCCTTCATCTTGAAGTGCTGTTTGGCCAGCTTGAACGCGGATTCGACCGCTTCACCGCCGCCGGTGGTGAAGAAGACGCGGTTCAGGTCGCCCGGAGCGTAGCCGGCCAGGCGCTCGGCCAGGTCAATGGCTGGTTCGTGGGCGTAGGACCACAGCGGCATGAAGGCCAGCTTTTCGGCCTGCTTGGCCATGACCTCGGCCAGTTCCGTGCGGCCGTGTCCGGCGTTGACCACGAACAGGCCCGAGAGCCCGTCAAAGTATTCCTTGCCCGCATCGTCGTAGATGTTGTGGCCTTCGCCCCGGGTAATGACCGGGACGGTGCCCCCGGAGGCCAGGTGTGAATGGCGGGCCATGTGCATCCACAGGTGGTCGCGGGCGGCTTGTTGGCGGTCTGTGCCGCGTGGAGTTGTGCTCATCTCGTTCCCCAGTTGTATTCCTGTTTCTTTAGTGAGAGGTACATGAAGGTGGTGGTGCTTTTGACCCCTTCGATGCCCCTGATGTTGGCGACGACGCGAAGCAGGTCCTCGTCGTTGGCGCAGATGACTTCCGCCAGAATGTCCGATGGACCGGCGGTGACCACGCAGTAGTCGACCTCGGGCAGGGCCGCGATGCGATCCGCTGTGGTGTTGATGTCTTGGGAGGCGACGATGCCGATCATGGCCTGGCGGGTGAAGCCCAGTTCCAGCGGGTCGGTGACCGCCACGATCTGCATCACGCGGCTTTCGACCAGTTTTTGTACCCGCTGCCGGACAGCGGCTTCACTCAGGCCCACGGCCTTGCCGATAGCCGCATAGGAGCGACGCCCGTCCTCCTGCAGCTGCTCGATGATCTCCTTGGAGATTTCGTCAATTGCGTGGGGGGTACTTCCGTTGTGCGGCACCGTCATTAAATATCGACCTCCCCGGTCATTGCTGGAAGCGCCGTTGCCACCCGGCCGCGGCACTGAGGTGTAATCCCGACCATACAGCGACTAAATCAGTTGCGGAAGGGCTATGGAGAAAATGATTTCGTTGCACCCTTTCGGACGAGTAAAGGATTCTTTCGTTTGGCTCTTGTTTCGCGCCGGAAATGCTGAAAGGATAAGCGGCACCAACGACTGTGGTGCACGCCACAGTTTCCCGTGGACCTTGCTGATGAAGGGAAGCCCATGTCTCACTCGCAAAGACGACTGCCTGAAGATCCACAGATCAGGGCGCTGGCCCAGGCCCTGGCCGCCCGCTCCATGTCCCGCCGTTCGGTGCTGGGGGCCGCCGGCGCGTTGGGACTCACCGGTCTGCTGGCAGCCTGCGGCACCAGCGGCACCGGAGGGGGAACCTCGGCGGCGCCGGTGGACGTCACCGATCTGTCCGACTCCGAAAAGGTCGTGAACTGGGCCAACTGGACGCTGTACCTGGACTACGACGACAAGACCAAGAAGTATCCCACCCTGCAGCAGTTCACCAAGGACACCGGCATCAAGGTGAACTACTCCGAGGACATCGACGGCAACGACACCTACTACGGCAAGGTGCAGGGCCAGCTGGCCGCGGGCCAGGACATTGGCCAGGACATCTTCACCCTCACCGACTGGATGAGCGCCCGGCTGATCCGCCAGGGCTACACCCAGGAACTGGATCACGGCAACATCCCTAACATCTCCAACCTGCTGCCCAACCTGCAGGAGGTGGACTTTGACCCCGGACGCAAGCACTCACTGACCTGGCAGTCCGGCTACGCCGGCATCGCCTGGAACAAGAAGCGTTTCCCCAAGGGCCTGAAAACCGTTGCCGACCTGTGGCAGCCGGAGCTGAAGGGCCGGATCACCGTGTTGGATGAAATGCGCGACACCATGGGACTGCTGATGCTCGACAACGGCGTGGACATCTCGGGGCAGTGGGGCGAATCGGAGTTCGGTACCGCCCTGGATACCCTGCGCCAGAACATTTCCAACGGCCAGATCCGCCAGGTCAAGGGCAACGCGTACAAGGAGGACTTCATCTCCGGGGATGCGATTGCCGGGATCGTGTGGTCCGGGGACATCGTGCAGATGAACTTCGAGAACGACGACCAGTGGGAGTTCGTGCTGCCCGAAGCCGGCGGCACCCTGTGGAGCGACAACATGATGGTGCCCATTGCCGCACCCCACAAGGCCAATGCCGAGAAGTTGATGAACTTCTACTACGAACCGCAGGTGGCCGCCGAGGTTGCGGCGTACGTGAACTTCATTTCCCCGGTTGTGGGGGCCCGCGAAGCCATGCAGTCCATTGACCCGGAACTGGTGGACAACCCGCTGATCTTCCCCACTGAGGAAGACCTCAACCGTGCCTTCGCCTTCCGGTCTTTGGAGCCGGAGGAGGAAACCAGCTTCAGTTCCGAATTCCAAAGTGCCATCGGGGCTTAAGAAGCCGAGGGGAGCAGATTCGTAATGTCTCGTGCACAACACCAGGCAGGGCAGCGGCGCGCGCTTTCCCGGGCGATTGCCGAAGCACAGATGACCCGGCGCGGGGTGCTGGGCGGTGCGGCAGGCCTGGCCCTGGCCGGGCTGCTGGCGGCCTGCGGCACCGGGGGAACGGGCAAGACCACCACCGCTCCCACCGCCGCCGCCGACCTCTCCGACGCGGAGCAACGGCTGGGATGGGCGAACTGGACGCTGTACCTGGACTACGACGACCAGTCCAAGACGTACCCGACACTGGAGAAATTCATCAAGCAGTCCGGGATCGATGTGCAGTACTCCGAGGACATCGACTCCAATGACTCGTATTACGGGAAAATCCAGGGACAGCTGGCGGCCGGGCAGGACATCGGACAGGACCTGATCACCCTCACCGACTGGATGAGCGAACGGCTGATCCGCATGGGGTACGCCCAGGCGCTGGACCACGCCAACATCCCCAACCTGGCCAACCTGCTGCCGGATTTGAAGGACGTGCGCTTTGACCCGGGCCGGAAATTCTCACTGACCTGGCAATCCGGCTACACGGGCCTGGCCTGGAACAAGAAGGCCTTCCCCAAGGGGCTGCGCAACGTCGAGGACTTGTGGGATCCGGCGCTCAAGGGACGGGTGACGGTGCTGGACGAAATGCGCGACACCGTGCCCATGCTGCTGCTGGACCAGGGCGTGGACATCGCCGGCAACTGGGGTCAGGACGAATACTCCTCGGCCCTGGAAGTTCTCGAACGCAACATCGCCAACGGGCAGATCCGGCAGGTCAAGGGCAACTCGTACAAACAGGACTTCGTCTCCGGGGACGCCCTGGCCGGGATCGTGTATTCCGGGGACATCACCCAGCTGAACTTCGAGGAGGGGGACCAGTGGGAGTTCATCATGCCCGAGCGGCGGGGGCTGATCTGGTCCGACAACTTCATGGTGCCCATCGGGGCCCGGCACAAGGCCAACGCCGAGAAGCTCATGGACTTCTACTACGACCCGGTCGTCGCCGCGGAGGTGGCCGCATACGTGAACTACCTCTGTCCGGTGGTCGGCGCCCAGCAGGAAATGGCCAAGATCGACCCGGAACTGGTCGAGGACCCGCTGATCTTCCCGGATCAGGAGTTCCTGGCCAAGGCCACCACCGAACGTGAACTGTCGGTTGAGGAAGAAACCGAACTGCAGAACCAATTCCAAGCAGTCATTGGGGTATAGGACGAAATGAACACTCAAATTCGCAGCCGGGAATCGGCCAAGACCCGCACCAACACCAGCGAAGGCGCGGATCTGCACCTGCGCAGCATCTCCAAGCGCTTCGCGGAATTCATTGCCGTAGACCAGCTGGACCTGACGGTGCCCTCGGGCACCTTCTTCGCCCTGCTCGGCCCCTCGGGCTGCGGCAAGTCCACCACCCTGCGGATGATCGCCGGACTGGAGGCCCCCAGCGTGGGCAGCATCTCCATCGGCGGCCAGGACGTCACCCAGCTGCCCAGCCACCAGCGGCCGGTGAACACGGTGTTCCAGCCCTATGCCCTGTTCCCGCACATGAGCGTGCTGGAAAACGTGGCGTTCGGGCTCAAGCGCAAGAAGGACCGCGAAGCGATGCCCAAGGCGAAAGCCGCCCTGGAGCTGGTGGAGCTCGGGCACCTGGCCGCCAGAAAACCCGCCCAGCTCTCCGGCGGCCAGCAGCAGCGCGTGGCCCTGGCCCGTGCCCTGGTCAACCGTCCCCAGGTGCTGCTGCTCGACGAGCCGCTCGGCGCCCTGGACATGAAGCTACGCCGCCAGATGCAGCTGGAGTTGAAGAACATCCAAACCGAGGTGGGACTCACGTTCATCCACGTGACCCACGACCAGGAGGAGGCCATGACCATGGCCGACGTGGTCGCGGTCATGAACGAGGGACGCATCGAGCAGATGGGCCCACCCCGCGAACTCTACGACCTGCCGCGCACCGCCTTCGTCGCCAACTTCCTGGGCAAGTCCAACCTGATGCGCGGCGAGGTCACCGGCGGCGAGGCCGGCATGCTGCGCGTGGATGTCGCAGGCAACCAGGTCCTGCTGCCGGCCGAACGCGCCGTCTCCGCCCAGGGACAGATCATGGTTGGGGTGCGCCCGGAAAAAATGCACATCGCCGCCACCCCGGATGCGGTGGAACCGGGGGCGAACCTGCTCAGCGGCACCATCAAGGACGCCTCGTTCACCGGCACCACCACCGAGTACCTGGTGCAGGTGGAGGGGATCGGCCTGCTGGGCACCTTCTCGCAGAACCGCGGGCAGCAGCCCGGGGACGTGGGGGAACGCGTCTACCTCTCCTGGGACCCGGTGCACACCTTCGGACTGGAGGGCAGCGAAAATGCGGCCGCGGGGGTGGAGGAGTCATGAGCACCCCGGTGATGACCAAGCGCGGAAAGATCGCGGACCTGCGCAGCAAGGAGGAGATCAAGGCCGAACGCAAGAAGGGGCGCACCGGCCTGTACCTGGTGCTGCCCGGCATCATCGGGCTGCTGCTGTTCTTCGCGCTGCCGGTGCTGGTGCTGCTGTCGATGTCGCTGTACACCCGCCCACCGGGCGCGGAAATCGGGGAATTCGTCCCCTCCTTCCAGATCAGCAACTACGCCACGGTGCTGTCGGCGTACTGGCCCGAGCTGCTGCGCTCCTTCTGGTTCGCACTGATCGCCACGGTGCTGGCACTGCTGATCGGCTACCCGATGGCGTACCTGGTGGCGGTGCGCCTGCGCAACCACGGGCTGCTCAAGGGCATCCTGCTGGTGCTGCTGATCGCCCCCTTCTTCTCCAGCTTCATCCTGCGCACCCAGGCCTGGAAACAGATCCTGGCCGATGAGGGATTCGTCGCCCAGAGCCTGAAGGCGCTGGCGCTGCTGCCGCCCGACGGGCACCTGACCGCGACACCCTTCGCCGTCGTGGCGGGGCTGACCTACAACTTCCTGCCGTTCATGGTGCTGCCGATCTATGCCAACCTGGATCGCCTGGACACCCGGCTGCTGGAGGCCTCCGGGGACCTGTACGCCAGCCCGGCGACCACCTTCCGCAAGGTCACCCTGCCGTTGTCGGCGCCCGGGGTGTTCGCCGGAACCCTGCTGACGTTCATCCCGGCGGCCGGCGACTACATCAACGCCGCACTGCTGGGCAACAACCGCAACACCACGATGATCGGCCAGGTCATCGACTCCCGGTTCTTCCGGGTCATTGACTATCCGGGGGCGGCGGCACTCAGCTTCGTGCTGATGCTCTCCATCCTGATCCTGGTCATTATCTATATCCGACGTTTTGGCACCAAGGAATTGATGTAGGAGCACATGATGCGACACAAGATTGGACGTTGGATCATCCCGGCCATCGGCGGGCTGGCCTTTATCTACCTGCTGGTGCCGATCGCGTACATATTTATCTACTCCTTCAATGACGCCGGCCGCACCAACCTGGAGTGGCGCGGCTTCACCTGGGGGAACTGGCTGAACCCGTGCGGTGCCCCGGCCGTATGCCAGGCACTGGGCAATTCGCTGCAGATCGGGGTGGTCGCCACCGTGATTGCCACCGCGCTGGGAACCTGCGTCGCCCTGGGGCTGGTGCGCTACAAGTTCAGGTTCCGCAACGTCAGTGACCTGCTGATCATCCTTCCCCTGGCCACGCCGGAAGTGGTGCTCGGTGCGGCGCTGCTGGCGCAGTTCCTGAACCTGGGATGGGAACTGGGATTCACCACGATCGTGATTTCCCACGTGGTGTTCTGCATGGCCTTTGTGATTGTCACGGTGCGGGCCCGGGTCTCGGCCCTGGACCCCACACTGGAGGAGGCCGCAGCGGATCTGTACGCCAACCCGCGCACCACATTCTGGAAGGTCACCTTCCCGCTGCTGCTGCCCGGCATCATCGCCGCCGCCCTGCTGAGCTTCGCGATGAGCTTTGATGACTTCATCATCACGAACTTCAACTCGGGCAACTATGAGACCTTCCCGAAGTTCATCTACGTGGCCGCCACGCGCGGCATCCCGGCCCAGGCCAATGTCATCGGCTCGGCCATGTTCATCCTGGCCTTGCTGGTCGTGGTCATCGGGCAGGTGCTCAGCTACCGCAAACGCCGCGCCCTGGAAAAAGCGCAGTAAGCCGCCAAGTGAGGCCACCGGCCGCAGGACAGCACCCGTGCTGCGCTGCGGCCGGTGGCGGCTGCCGGGCGGGGAGCGCCGGCCACGGTGGCCTACACTTGGTTCCCGGGGCGCAACCCAGGCGGTGGAACGACAGTGAACGGGGTACGGGGCACGATGGAAGATCAGCAAGTCTGGCTCAGCGAGGAACAACGCGAGGCCTGGCTGGCCCTGAACAGCGTGATCACCCTGCTGCCCGGAGCACTGGATACCGAGCTGCAGAACCTGCAGGGCATCACCCTGTTCGACTACCACATGCTCGCGATGCTCTCCGAGGCCCCGGAACGCAACCTGACCATGACCGAGCTGGCCTCGCGCAGCAGCGCCTCGCTCTCCCGGCTGTCCCACGTGGTGAAGAAGCTTGAGGCCCGCGGCTGGGTGGTGCGCCTGCAGTCCAAGGGGGACGCGCGTGTGAAGATCGCCTCATTGACCACCAAGGGATGGGACATGCTGGTGCAGATGGCCCCGCATCATGTGGCCACGGTACGCCAACTGGTTTTCGAATCCCTCGATGACAAGGACGTTAAGGATCTGAGGCGGATTGCGCGAAAAATTGTGCAGCGTCTGGACCCCGAACACTGGATCCTGGAGCGCTCCTGAGCCGATTTGGATTGCCGCCGATTTATTGGCTATCCTAATATGGCGTTAATCGCGCGCTTCGTTGTGCCGCCATTGCGGTGGCATTGTGGGCGTGCGTAGCCCGTAATACCGAATATCGCGACCACCTGAGTACGGGGAAAATGCTCTACCGGTCACGAAGTTCACCGTCTTACATGCTTCAAGGCGCTTCGGTTGGTTCTCACCCAGCCTGGTTACCTTCATAGTGTGCAGTATTAACGGTGTTTCACTGGTTGGCGGGACTCATAACGCCTGAGTGGTATGGGCTCGTTGGCCCTTGTCACGCGCGAGTACCGTCAAATTTTACTACTACTAACTGAGGAGTGATCATGGCAGCTGTATGCCAGGTGACCGGTGCAGTTCCGAACTTCGGACACAGCATCTCCCACTCGCATCGTCGCACCAAGCGTCGTTTCGACCCGAACATCCAGAAGAAGACCTACTGGGTTCCTTCCCTGCGTCGTAAGGTGACCCTGAACGTTTCCGTTCGCGGTATGAAGCTGATCGACGTGCGCGGTATCGACGCCGTTGTTTCCGAACTGCTTGCGAAGGGTGTGAAGCTCTAAACATGGCAAAGAAGGATAAGGACGTACGTCCGATCATCAAGCTGAAGTCGACCGCCGGTACCGGATTCACTTACGTGACCCGCAAGAACCGTCGTAACAACCCGGACCGCATGGTTCTGAAGAAGTACGACCCGGTTGTCCGTAAGCACGTTGAATTCCGAGAGGAGCGCTAAGACATGGCCAAGAAGTCAAAGATCGCCAAGAACGAACAGCGCAAGGTCATCGTCGAGCGTTACGCCGAAAAGCGTCTCGAACTGAAGAAGACCCTTGTGGACCCGAACGCTTCCGACGAGGCTCGCGAAGCAGCCCGCGTGGGCCTGCAGAAGCTTCCTCGTGACGCTTCGCCGGTGCGCGTGCGCAACCGCGACTCCATCGACGGTCGCCCGCGCGGTACCTTCCAGAAGTTTGGTATCTCCCGTGTTCGCTTCCGCGACATGGCTCACCGCGGTGAGCTGCCGGGCATTACCAAGTCCTCCTGGTAAGCACCAAAGTTCAGGGATTCGTCCCCAGCAGCATGCCGCTGCGCCGACTGGCGCGGCGGCATGCTGCCGTTAACGGCCGAACTGGATCATCACGGCCGTGGCTGGTTGGTGCGCCGCTGCCACCAGCGCCGGCGGGCCGCGGGCTCGTTCGAGGGCTGCTGTGGCTTGCGGGCGGCACGACGATCCCGCCACCGGGCCACTTCTTCCTCCACGTCGCGCAACGCCGTAATCACCGGCGGACCACCCTGCAGCTGACGGCGGGCCTCAATAACGCGGCGGTTGAAATCCTTCAGATGCTCCCGCACTCCGGCCTCGCCGGGCAGCTGGTCCAGTACCTGCTCCAGGTGCTGATCCTCAACCCGCAACGTCAGGGCCGGAGGACCCAGTCCGCTGATCTGTTCGCGCTTCATCAGGCCCTTGAGCCACCAGTCCGGGTCGCTGTCGCCGGTGACATGGTCAATCCTTTGACCTGCCAGCGCCAGGTTGTCGAATTCCCCGCGAGACATGGCTTCCTCGATCGCCGAATTGGCCACCTGCCACGCCTCATCCTCGGCGTGATACTGCAGGGGAGTGCGGGGCTTGGCCTGCGGGTCGCTGCGTCCTGCCCGCCGGGCATATTCGTCCTCGGGCAACGCCTCCTCGCTGGAGCGCTGCATCTGATAGCGGGCGGCATTTAGCGACGCGTCTTCGCCGGGGCGTTTGGACTCGTTGCTCATGAATCCATCGTGTCACCGTGCCGGTCGCTGCGGCAATAGTCGCCGTCCGCCTCCCAGTGTCGTGCCATGGCCCGTAGTAGCCTGAAAGCCATGACCAGAAAGTATCGACACGGAGCGGTAGGCCTGCTGGGGCACGGGGAACCAGCGGATACCGTCCATGCCAACCGGGAACGCTGGAACGGCTGGGGGCAGGGCAAGACTGCCCTGGTAACCGGCGGCAACGCCGGGCTTGGCTTCTTCACCGCACTGGGTCTGGCGGCCAGCGGGGCACAGGTCATCATCGCCAGCCGCTCGATGCAGCGCAGTCGCTTGGCCCGGGAGCTGATTGAACAGCTCGTCCCGGGCAGCCGGATACGGCAGCATGAACTGGACACCAGCAGCTACGCCTCCGTTGACCGGCTTGGCCGCGACCTGGCCTCGGAGGAACTTGACATCATCGTCGCCAACGCCGGCCTGATCCACACCCCACGGCAACGCCAGGTGGGCGTCGACGGGCACGAACTGACCCTGGCCACCAACTTCCTGGGCCATGCCCGGCTCATCGGCTCCCTGGCGGAGCAGTTCCGCCAGCGGCAGCTGCGACTAATTGGCCTGGGATCCATGTCCACCCGGATGTTGCCGGCCGACCCGCAGAACCTGGAACTGCACCACAGGTACAGCGCCTACCGCGCCTATACCCAGTCCAAGGCGGCCCTGCAGTGCTTCACCATGGCCCTGGACCACCGCCTGAAGCAACTGTCCTGGCCGGCCCGGTCGTTGGCCGTGCACCCGGGATACTCCATATCCGGTCTGAGCATCGCGGTGCCGGGGATCAACGAACCGACCCCGGCCCGGCGCTGGCGCGATCAGCTGCAGTCGGGCTTTGCCCAGGGCAAGCACCAGGGGGCGGTGCCGATCATCGAGGCAGCCCTGAACCCGGGGATCGCCGCCACCGAACGCGGGGCGTATTTTGGCCCGGCACTGCTCTCCAAGGGGCGGGTGCGCATGGTCAAACCGTCCCGGTTGACCCGCAGCAAGAAACTCCTGGATCCGGTGTGGGAGCTTTATCGGCGAGCCAATGACGGGAGCGACCCCTTCGGCCTCTAGCAACAGATGGCACAGTCTTCACTCAGCGCCGGATCGGCGCACCTCAAAATGTGGTGAACTAGTCAAGCCGAGCTTGAAATTCCGCCAATCTCCAAAAAAATCCGCAGATTTCCGGTGATTTCGGGCGTTTCGCCCATAATCATTTGATAGGTTCTGTTTCTAGAAGACCGCGCGACCGCGTGGCGTCCAAGGCTCGTTGGGCCAAGGAAGACTAGTCCAGGAGGACCATACATTGGCTATGAACCGTAGCGAACTTGTTGCTGCTGTTGCAGCAAAGACCGATAACTCCCAGGTTGCCGTCAACGGTGTGCTGGATGCCGTGTTCGACGTCTTCGTCGAGCAGATCTCCAAGGGCGAGAAGGTATCGATCCCGGGGTGGCTGGCCGTTGAGCGCACCGACCGCGCCGCCCGCACCGGCCGCAACCCGCAGACCGGCGAAGCCATCCAGATCCCGGCCGGCCACTCGGTGAAGCTGACCGCTGGTTCGAAGCTGAAGGCCGCCGTAGCCAAGAAGTAGTCTTCTTTCAGACTTTCAACGGTGTCCGGGCTTACCCGGGCGAACTGTTGCCAGAGGCCGGAATCCATCATGGATTCCGGCCTCTGCTGCATGGTGCAGGGGCCGATTCGATCCCTGCTTCTACCTAACGTAGAATTACCCACAATGGGCACGTCCAGCTCGAACCGGTAGGGGTAGCACAGTCATGAGCACAGCAGCACCACGCGTCATGCGCGGATGGCTTGCTGCCGCTGTGTGCACCTGGATGGCGTTTGCCGCCCACGCCCACGCCGTCCCCACCGTCGCATCCCTGGTGGTCATGGTCCTGATCACCTGCGTCTCCGCGGTGGTGGCCATGGCGATGCTAGGGCGCAAGAACAGCCTGTTGAGTTTGAGCCTGCTCGTCTTCGGAAGCCAGGGACTCTACCACCTGGCACTGTCGGTCATGACGCACCACGGCTCCAGCCTGGTTGCCGCCACCGGCACCGGCGTGCACGCCAACCACGTCATGTCGCTGGGCGTGAACCCGCAAGCCGTCCAGGCCGCGTCGCTGGACATGCTCGCCGCCCACATGGGCGCCGCCGTGCTAACCATCTTCACCCTGCGCCAGGGCGAACGACTGGCCCGGGCCGTGCTGGAGATATTGAGCCTTTCCTTCGTGCGCCGACTGCTGCTGCTGTTGCGCACCGCCCCGGCCCCCTGGCCCCGCGTCACCACGAACACTCGTGAAGTGCCGGTGCTCTCCGGCCGGCACGACCACCGGCTGCCGCTGCTGCGCGGACCGCCTTCCGCCGTATTGACCTTCGCCTGAACCCCGAACTCAATACCTGCCTTGTCCCAGGGGAACACCTGCGGACAGGGATGGAAGGAAAACCCATGAAGACCCTGGCCATCACCCGCCAGACGACCTACGCCGCACGCCTCTTCGCGGCCCTGCTGATCGCCGTGCTGGCGATCTTCACCGCCGGCACCGCGGCCAACGCCCACGATCAGCTGACCGGCTCCACCCCGAAGAACGAATCGACGATCAGTGAGTCGCCAGAGCAGATCAAGCTGAACTTCTCCGGCGAACTGCAGCACGTGGAGGGCGCAGACATGACCGTGGTGGTCATCTCGAACGCCGAGGGCCAAAAGTTCGACAACGAATTGCAGGTCAAGGGCCGGGATGTCATCGCCACCCCGAACCAGCCGCTGCCCAACGGTGAATACACCGTGACCTACCGCGTGGTTTCCTCCGACGGTCACCCCATCGACGGAACCGTGGGCTTCACCCTGGAGGGCCAGGCGGCCGGCAGCGACGCGTCCGAAACCGCAGCGGCCCCGAGCACCGAGGCCAGCGACGAAGCCGGCGTCCAGGATGCTGCCACCCAGTCACCGGAGGAACCGGCCACCGCGCCGCAGGAGGCCGCCGCCGGTATCAACCCGATCGTGTGGATCATCGTCGGCGTAGCGATTTTCGGTGTCGCCGTGGCGGTGCTGGTGAACTTCGCCCGCCGCAACAACATGAAGTAGCCCCTCCACCAAATTTCCGGCGCGGAATCGCGCCACCTCCCGAACCTACCGCCACGCCGCCGCAGCCCAGCAGTTGCCGCGCGCCGCTGCCGCGCACCCCAACGCATTTCTCCGGGGTGGCGCGCCCATCCGGCGCGCCCTCCCGGTCCACCTGCGAGGCGCGCCCAGCCCTACCCTGCGCACCCCTGGTGAGCACGCGCGGCGGGCAAGAAAGCGAACAAATCATGATGTCAAAGAAGATCTCGACCAAGTCCCTTGCCGCCCTCGGCCTGGGGGCGGCCCTGCTGCTCACCGGCTGCGCCCCAGCCGACGGCACCGCACAGGAGCCAACGGCCCAGAACAGCCACAACGAACAGCACGCCAGCCGGCAGGCCGACGCATTGACCGTCACCGACCCGTGGGCGAAGGCCGCCGAAAAGGGGATGAGCGCCGCGTTCGGCACCCTGCGCAACGACTCCGACCAGCCGGTGGAGCTGGAGGCAGTGGTGGACCAGGAACACGGCAACGCCCTGCAGATCCATGAAATGGCCGGCCAGGGCACCGATGCCGTCATGCAGCAGATCGAGGGGGCGCTGCAGATTCCTGCCGGACAGAGCGTGGAACTGGCCCCGGGCGGCAACCACATCATGTTCATGGACCTGAAGCAGCCGTTGGTGCCCGCCGAGGTGGCCACCCTGCGCCTGGAATTCGCCGACGGCTCCAGCAAGGACGTGCAGTTCCCCATCCGCAACTACGACGGCGCGAACGAAAGCTACCACTCGCAGCACTCCCAGGACACCGAGGGCACCCACGAGGAGCACGGGGGAGGGCACTAAATGAGCGGGCTTCCGGCATCGACCCGCCGTGCTGAACCTTCGCGGCGCACCTTGCTGACCGGCTCCGCCGTGGCGGCGCTGGGCGGGTTGGTCAGCGGGTTCGGGGTTGGCCAGCTCACCGCCGAGCAGGCCGCCGCCAGCCCGGCGGCGCCCGAACCGGCACTGGCCCGATACCTTTCCCCGTACGGGCGCCACCAGCCCGGGATCCTGGAAAATCCGCAGGCCCACGCCGTGTTCCTGGGCATCGACATGGTGGTGGAGGGGTTGGAGCCCGCCGCGAAGCGCGAACGGCTGCGCTCGATTCTGCGGATGATCACCGATGACGCGGTTCGGCTCATGGCCGGCCAGGGGGTGCTGGCCGACACGGAACCGGAGATGGCGCAGCTGCCGGCGAACCTGAGCCTGACCGTGGGCCTGAGCCGTGCCGCGATTGGGCTGATCGGCCCCGACCTGGCCCCCGCCAGCCTGGGACCGCTGCCCAAGTTCAAGATCGACCGGCTGCGTGAAGAGTACGGCCAGTCGGACCTGGTGATCCAGCTGTGCGCGGAGGACCCCACGGTGCTGGCGCACGCGGTGCGTTCGGTGCGCAAGAACCTGCGCTCGATCACGCGGGTGAAATACGAGCAGCACGGGTTCACCCATGCCGCCAGCTCCCAACCGGCCGGTTCACCGTTCCGCAACCTGTTTGGGCAGGTGGACGGGATCGCGAACCCGAAGGATGACACCCGCCGGCTGGCGGTGTTCGGCCATGAGCCGTCCGACGCCTGGTTCCCGGATGCCACCACCCTGGTGCTGCGCCGGATCCAGATGGATCTGGACACCTGGGATGAGGTGGACCGCCCCGCCCGGGACTTCGCGCTCGGGCGCCGGCAGAGCGACGGCGCCCCGCTGTCCGGGCAGCACCCGCAGGACCCGGTGGACCTGCAGGCGGTCACCGAACTGGGGCTGCCGGCGATCGCCGGGCACGCCCATGTGGCCCGGGCGATGCCCGCCAGCGGGGATGAGGTGCTGTGGCGCCGCGGCTACAGCTACCAGGAGGGCGGGAGTGCCGGCCTGCTGTTCGCCAGCTACCAGGTGGATGTGGCCCGCAGCTTCATCCCGGTCCAAACCCGGCTGGCCGAACTGGACGCCCTGAACGAATGGACCACCCCCATCGGCTCGGCCGTGTACGGGGTGCTGCCGGGCATCAGCCAGGGCATGTACCTGGGCCAGCAGCTGTTCCAGGCCGCAGGGCACTAGCGCCGTCCGAAGGGGCCCGGGCGTGGGGCCCGGCCCCTTCGGAAGCGCACATGTGAGATGCGCCAACCAGCCGCCGGAAGCTTAACGGCGGTTGGCGCGCAATGAGATGATGGAGAGGCTATGGCGACACAATCACGCGAACCCCGGCAGGCTGAGCTGGGCATGCCTGTCCCGAAACTGACCCGTTTCATCATCCCCGGTGTGCTGGGCATGGTGGTGGCTTTCCTGCTGGCCGTGCTGGTCGGCGGCATCACCGCCCCCCGGCTGCTGGCTGATCCGGGCGGGTTCGTGCGCTGGGCGCTGCCGATCAGCCGGATCATCCACCACACCGCGATGTCCGTGGCCATCGCGGCACTGATCTTCGCCTCCTGCATCATCCCGCGCAGCACCAAGTCGCGCCGACCCACCGCGGAGAACCCGGTGACCGACGCCGGCACGGAGCACCCCTCCTTCACCCGCGCCATGAACCTGGCCGCAGGGGCCGGGGTGGTGTGGACGCTGGCCGCCGGCAGCGTGCTGATCCTGACCTTCTGGGACCTGGCCGGGGTGCCGATCAACTTTGAACCGAACTACACCGCCGCGATCCTGGACTACATCCTGCAGATCGCCACCGGGCGGGCCTGGGCGTGGATGATCGTGATCTCCGCGATCGTCACCTCCCTGGCCCTGGCCGTGCGTTCCCAGGTGGGGGTGGGCCTGGTGGCCGGGTTCTCGCTGCTGGGCATCGTGCCGCTGGCCTTCATCGGCCACGCCGCCGGCGGGGATGACCACTACGCCGCGGTCAACGGCATCGGGCTGCACCTGCTGGCCGTGGTGCTGTGGTTCGGCGGGCTGGTGGTGCTTGGGCTGCTGACCCCCACCCTGACCGGCCCTGCCCCGGGACGCTACCAGGACCGGCCGCTGCTGCTGGGCGTGGTGCTGCGCCGCTACTCGACCCTGGCCGCCGGCGCGATCGTGCTGATGGCCGGTTCCGGGCTGGTCTCCGCCCTGATCCGCATCACCGACTGGGACCAGTGGCTGAGCCCCTACGGCACCCTGGTGATCACCAAAATCGTGCTGACCCTCATCCTGGGGGCGCTGGGACTGGCGCACCGCAACTGGATCATTCCCCGGCTGCTGGCCGGGAAGGTCAGTGCCGTGGCCGCGGCCTGGCGGGTGATCGCCGTGGAGGTGGCGCTGATGGGCGCCACCATGTCGGTGGCCACCGTGCTCTCGCGCACCGCACCGCCCACCCCGGATGACCCGCCGGCCGAGCCTACCCCGGCCCGGCTGCTGACCGGCTATGAACTGCCCGAACCGCTGCAGACCTCCAGCTGGTTCACGGTGTGGCGCCCGGACTGGCTGTGGGTGGCGGTGTGCGTGTTCCTGCTGGTGTTCTACCTGTGGGCGTTCATCACCCTGCGCCGGCGCGGGGACAAGCCGAGCGTGCTGCGCCTGATCAGCTGGATTGTGGGCCTGGTGGCCCTGTTCTATGTCACCAGCGGCGCCCTGACCGTGTACGGCAAAATCCAGTTCTCGGTGCACATGGTCGATCACATGTCATTGACCATGATCGTGCCGATCTTTTTGGTGCTCGGCGCCCCGGTCACCCTGGCGCTGAAGGTGCTGCCCACCCGCACCGACGGGACCCGCGGGGCCCGCGAATGGATCCTGTGGCTGGTGCATTCACCGTATTCGAAGGTCATCACCCACCCGATCTTCGCCGCCGTGAACTTCGCCGGGTCCATCGTGATCTTCTACTTCACCCCGATCCTGGAACCGGCCATGCGCTACCACGCCGGGCATGAGCTGATGAACGTGCACTTCCTGCTCACCGGATACCTGTTCGTGCTCAGCCACATTGAGGCCGACCCGATCCCGTTCCGCTTCAACTACCCGTTCCGCCTGCTGCTGCTGCTGGCCACCGTGGCCTTCCACGCGTTCTTCGCCGTGGCGCTGATGAGCACCGACACGCTGCTGGCCGCCGACTGGTTCGGCAACATGGGCCGCACCTGGGGCGGCAGCGCCCTGGAGGACCAGGTGGTCGGTGCCGGGGCGATGTGGGCGATCGGCGAGGTGCCGACCTTGGTGATCGCCATCGCCGTGATGATCACCTGGGCGCGCAGCGATGACCGGGAGAAGAAGCGCGTGGACCGCCAAGCGGACCGTGACGGGGACGCGGACCTGGCCGCCTACAACGAAATGTTCGCCCGGCTGAAGCAGATGGACAAGAAAATGGAGCAGCAAGTTGAGCACAGGGAGCACCGTGGCAGCTAAACGATTCAGGACCGGCGCTGGACTGCTGGTGGCCGGGCTGCTGCTGGCGGGCTGCTCGGCAGAACCACAGGCCGAGCAGATGCCGCAGGATGACATCCATGTCTCCGCCACCGCCAACCCGAAGCCCAGCGGCAAGCCGCTGCCCAGCCCCGAACCGGGCAGCAGCGAGCAAACCGGGCAGGCCTCCACCGTGGAGCTGGCCACCCAGGTCGGTGCCGTCTTCGCCGCCCAACTGGGTTTTGACCAGTCCCAGCGGATCGGCCAGGAGCAGCTGAAGGAACTGGCCACCCCGCCCACCGACACCCTGAAGGATGTGGTGGTGCTGCCCTCCCAGTGCGAGCAGCCGCTGGAGGCGCTGAACTGGTCCCCGGCGCAGCTGGGCACCGAGGTGGCGCGCACCGACTTCACCAACCAGGCCGGGAACATCGCCGGCTCGGTGGAGGTGGCCAAGGTCGCGGACCGGGCCCCGGTGGAGGAGCACTTCAAGACCGTGCTGACCATGCGCACCGACTGCTCCAGCGTGAAGCTGAACCGCAGCGAGTACACCGAGACGCTGAAGTTCAGCAACCCGCAGGTCGGCGAGGTGGAGTCCCAGCTGGCCTATACCCGGCGCGGCAACGCGGACACCGCTCAGGACACCCTGGTGCTGGTGCAGACCAAGGGCCAGTACGTGGCCATGGTCTCCTTCATCTCCGGCCAATCGCTGGCCGATGAACAGTTCGGCCAGGTCGCCAAGCAGATCATGGACAGCGTGCTGGGCCAGCTGTAACACCGCCGGCCCGGCCCCGGCTTCGCACAGCGTCATGCGCACCGCCGCCGGGGCGGGCCACGACTACCATGGACGTATCCCGGTCGGCCATCGGCCACCGCTGTCCCCAACCTAAGGAGCCCTTGGCATGAGCCCTGATACTTCTTCCGTCCGCACCGCATACAAGGTCCGCGGCTCCGAACTGGTGGGCCGCAACTGGTTGAACACCGGCGGGCGGCAGCTGGACCTGGAGGCCCTGCGCGGCAAGATTGTCCTGCTTGATTTCTGGACCTTCTGCTGCATCAACTGCCTGCACGTGCTCGACGAGCTGCGCCCGCTGGAGGAAGAGTACCGGGACGTGCTGGTGACCGTGGGCGTGCATTCGCCAAAGTTTGAACACGAGGCGGACCCGGACGCGCTGGCCGCCGCCGTGGAACGCTACGAGATTGAGCACCCGGTGCTCGATGACCCCGAACTGCAGACCTGGCAGGCCTACGCGGCCCGCGCCTGGCCCACCCTGGTGGTGCTGGATCCCGAGGGCTACATCGTCGCCCACCTCTCCGGGGAGGGGCACGCGGCCGGGCTGCGCTCCCTGGTCGCCGAACTGGTTGCCGAGCACGAGGCGAAGGGCACCTTGCACCGTGGGGATGGGCCGTACGTGGCCCCGCCGGCCCGCGAGGGGGACCTGCGCTTCCCGGGCAAGGTCATGCCGCTGCCCAACGGGAACTTCCTGGTCGGCGACTCCGGCCACCACCGCCTGGTGGAGCTGGGGCCGGACCTGTCCAGCGTGGTGCGCACCATCGGCTCCGGGGTGCGCGGCTACGCGGACGGGGACGCGGACAGCGCCCAGTTCAACGAACTGCAGGGGTTGAGCCTGCTGCCGGCCGAACTGGCCGAGGAGGTCGGCTACGACGTGGTCGTGGCGGACACCGTGAACCACCGGCTGCGCTCGGTCAACCTGGGCACCGGGAAGGTCGGCACCCTGGCCGGCAACGGCGTGCAGCGCCTGCTGGATGCCGAAACGGCCCGGAACACCGAACAGCCCACCGAACTGGGCACCGATGCATTGAACATTTCCCTCTCCTCGCCCTGGGACGTGGTCTACCACCCGGCGGGCAAGGTAATCGTGGCGATGGCCGGCACCCACCAGATCTTCTCCTTCGACCCGCGCACCAGCGCGGTCAGCGTCTTTGCCGGCACCGGCCTGGAGGGGCTGGCCGACGGTGCGGCCCATGAGTCCTGGTTCGCCCAGTCCTCCGGGCTGAGCATCGACGCGCAGGGCACCGTGTGGGTGGCGGACTCCGAAACCAGTGCGCTGCGCAGCGTCACCACCGATGAGCGTGGCCAGGCCCTTCAGGTTTCCACCGCCATCGGCACCGGCCTGTTCGACTTCGGGTTCCGTGACGGGCCGGCCGAACAGGCCCGCCTGCAGCACCCGCTGGGCGTGGCGAACCTGCCCGATGGTTCGGTGGCGGTGGCCGACTCCTACAACGGGGCGGTGCGCCGCTACGATCCGGTGAACCAAACCGTCTCCACCCTGGCCAAGGGTCTGAAGGAACCGGCGGACGTGCTGCTGGATGACTCGGTGGACGGGGACCCGGTGCTGCTGATCGTGGAAACCAACGCTCACCAGCTGGTGCGCATCCCGGTCCCGGCAGAGGCCCTGTCAGTGGACAAGGGCGCCAGCCAGACCCAGCGTCCGCGTACCAAGGTGCGTTCCGGGCAGCACCGGATCACCGTGCGCTTCGCCGCCCCGAGCGGGCAGAAGCTCGATGACCGGTGGGGGGACCCGACCCAGCTGAAGATCTCCGCCAGCCCGGAGGAGCTGCTGTTGGAGGGGGCCGGCACCTCGGTGGGCCTGGAACGCACCTTGAGCCTGAACCCGGACGTGCCCGAGGGGGTCCTGCACATCACCGCCCGCGCCGCCGCCTGTGACGGGGAGCCGGGTGGAGAAATTCCGGACCACGCCGCCTGCCACCTGTACCAGCAGGATTGGGGCATCCCGGTGCTGCTGGATGCCGAAGGGGACCAGCAGCTGGAGCTGGACCTGCGCGGGGTGAACTAACCCGCGTACGGGAAGGGCCGTACGAAGAGCAAGGCAGCGGGCCGCCCGCCGGAGAGGATCCGGTGGGCGGCCCGCTGTTGTGGTTCGGTGGCCGACTACGCCTCGATGAGCTTGCCGCTCTTGGCGACCTCCGGGTCGGTGCAGGAGGACAGGTCGAAGCAGCAGGGGCGGCGCTTGCCGTCCCGCAGCTTGGAGATGCTCACTTCCACGCGGCGCTGGCGGGTTGACGGGTTCTTGGTGGCCCCCACCCAGCGCACCCATTCCCAGCGGGCCATCGGGGTCAGGCTCTCCCAGGTCCCCTCCAGATCCTGGGCCTCCTCCAGCGCCTCGGCCAGGTCCTGCGGCACGCGGGTCTCGGGCCACTGCTCGGCCAGGGTGGCCCGCAGCGTCAGCTGCTCGCCCGGGCCGCTGGCCAATGCCGCGGTGGCGTCCTGGTCCAGCGCCAGCCAGTGCCCGCGCCGGCCATCGGGTTCCAACACCACCGTGGGGGTGCTGTCCGCGGACTGCAGGCGCACGGCAACCTGGCCGCGGCTGGGCAGCAGCCCGCTGGAGTCGGCATCAAATTCAAGGATCAGCCGCTCGCCAATCAGGCGCGTGGTGCCGCTGAGTTCCAGGGTTTCTTCTGCGCTGGCCATTGCCATGTTCCTTCCGGTGTGTGCCTGGGTTAATTCTAGGCACTGAAGCCCCCGGGGTGTGAAGCCCAGGCGCAGCGGGAAGCAGGCGGGGTGAAAGTTTCATGACCGCACCGTTTCGGGTCCCGGCAACGTGGCTAGACTACAAAGGGTGAGGAGGAACGCCGGCACCCGACTGGGCCGGCTATCAGAACACGTGGCTACGAAGATGTTCCGGGCACTGTCGATCCGCAACTACCGGCTGTGGGTGATCGGCGCGCTGGTATCGAACATTGGCACGTGGATGCAGCGGGTCGCGCAGGACTGGCTGGTGCTCACCGAGCTGACGAACAACGACGGCACGGCCACCGGCATCGTCACCGGCCTGCAGTTCCTGCCGGTGCTGCTGCTGGCCCCCTATGCCGGACTGATCGCCGACCGCTACGAAAAACGCAAGGTGCTGCTGTGCACCCAAAGCTTCATGGGATTGTGCGCCCTGGTGCTCGGCACCCTGGTGCTGCTCGATGTGGCCCAGCTGTGGCACGTGTACGTGCTGGCGACCGCGCTGGGCGTCGGCTCCGCATTTGACGCCCCGGCCCGCCAGGCGTTCGTCTCGGAGATCGTGCCAGGTACCCACCTGACCAACGCGGTGGCGCTGAACAGTGCGAACTTCAACCTGGCCCGGCTGGCCGGCCCCGGCGTGGCCGGCCTGGTAATCGCCGCGTTCGGCACCGGCCCGGCGTTCTTGATCAACGGGTTCTCATTCATTGCGGTGCTGTTCTCGCTGACGAACCTGGACCGCAGCCAAATCCACGCGGCGAAGCGGGTGGCGCGGGCCAAGGGCCAGGTGAAGGAGGGGTTCGCCTATGTGCGTGGACGCCGTGACCTGCTGCTGATCTTTGGGTTGGCGTTCGTGGTGGGCACCTTTGGGCTGAACTTCCAACTGACCAACGCCATGATGGCGGCCCAGGTGTTCGGGGTCGGGGCGGGGGAGTACGGCATGCTGGGAACCATTATGGCCGTGGGCACCTTCGCCGGAGCCCTGCTGGCGGCCCGGCGCTCCCGGCCGCGGTGGCGCTACATCATTCTGGGCGCCACGTTCTTCGGGGCCAGCGCGCTGTTGTCCGCCCTGATGCCGACCTACACGCTCTTTGCGCTCTCCCTGGTCCCCATCGGCTTGTTTGCACTCACGTTCCTGAACAGCTGCAACACCATGGTGCAGACCTCGGTTCCGGGACAATACCGGGCCCGGGTGCTGGCGCTGTACCTGATGGTGGTCCAGGGCGGCACCCCGATTGGGGCGCCGTTGGTCGGTTGGCTGGCCACCCTGTTCGGGCCGCGCATGGCGGTCGGGCTGGGCGCGGGCGCCTCCCTGGTCTCCGGGATCATTGCCCTGATCCTGTGGCAGAAGTTCCGTGCCGATGCGATCCCGCTGCGCCGGCAGGTGCAGCTGCTGCGGCTGCGCCACCAGGAAGAACCCACGGGACGTGAGGGCGAGGGCTAGAGTCGGCGCCCCGGCTGCGACCGGCTAGTGGGCCGGCTGTTCCACGGCGGCCACGGGGCGCACATTGACCTCGGTGGTGCTGGTGTCCAGGTTCGCGTTGAACCCGAACGCGTCCTTGACCACCTTCGGCTTTAGTTCACCGGTGCGCAGATCCTGTTCGGTCAGCTGCAGCTCGGCCTTCACCGTCAGCGGTCCCAGCACCCAGGCCCCGTCATAGTAGGACACCTTCGGCTTGGGGTAGTCGGTGATCTGCCATTTGATGGTCTTGGCATCCACCCGCGCGGTCGTGTGATACGCGAACGGGCAGTTCGTGGGCATCAGCACCTTCTGGGTGGCGCACCCATCCAGGTACTTCTTCAGCTGCTTGCTGATGTTCTGGGTGAAATGGCTGGTCGGCTCGGTGCGCAGGGCGATCTCCACCGGTTTCTGGACCGGGGAGGTGATCAGCTTGCCGCGGGTGTCGGCCTTGAAGTTCTTGGTTTCAAACCCGGCGTCCAGCACGGCGGGGAAGAACACCGGAAGCTCGGTGCGGCCCTTTTGCAGCGGGATCTTCTGGTCGTTGACCTCGATCTCGTTGACGGTGTTCGCCTTGATCTGCACGGTGGGCAGGGTGACTTCCTCGAACTTCCAGGTGTCGAAGAACATCCAGGACTTCCCGTCATGGTGCAGCGCATAGGTCGATTCGCTGGGCACCCCGTGGGCCTTGTAGTGGGCGGTGACCGTCACCCTGCCGGGCACATCCTGATCCTGCTGGGCCGTATCCGCCTCGAATTCGGTGATGCCGGACTGGGTGCGGGAAAGCACCTCGCCATCCAGGGCCACCGCGTCCCCCTGGGGCACCTTGGCCCCCAGCAGACCCAGCGCCTCGGCGCCCTTGCCTTCCTCCAACAGCTGATGCAGGTGCTTGACCTGTGCTGCCGGGGAACAGATCGTTCGGTTGCAAACTATGATCGCCGCGGCGAACAGGAGCACAAGGGCAAGTACTACGAGGGCCCAGCGCAGAGCGACTCGGGTCACAGGATTAGGTGCGTTCATCTCCCCATAAGGGTATCGGCTGCGCTGGTGAGTTCTTAAATTACCGCGCCGTACGGCGTTGCCCTCCAGGGTACCGCCAGCACCTGTCGCCGCCAGGTGTTCCGGTTCGCGCACCGGCGCTTAGAAGGGGTTCAGCAGCCGGTGCACGAACGCCTTGGTGCGTTCCTGGGACGGCTCACGCAGCACCTGCGCGGCGGGGCCGCGTTCGATGACGTGCCCCTCGTCCATGAACACCACCGTGTCGGCCACGTCCCGGGCGAAGGCGAGCTCATGGGTGACCAGTACCATGGACCAGCCCTCCGCAGCCAGCTCCTTGATGACCGTGAGCACGTCCCCGACCAGTTCAGGATCCAGGGCGCTGGTCGGCTCATCGAAGAGCAGCAGGTCCGGCTGCAGCATCAAGGCGCGCACAATTCCCACCCGCTGCTGCTGGCCGCCGGAAAGCGATGAGGGATAGGCGCTGGCCTTGGCGGCCAGCCCCACCCGCTGCAGCAGCGCGTTGGCCTGCTCCAGCACCTCGGCCTTGGGTCGGCGCTGCACCTCCAGCGGCCCCACGGTGACATTCTGCAGCACCGTCAGGTGCGGGAAGAGGTGATGGCCCTGGAACACCATCGCCGAACGGTCCCGCAGCACCGAGGCCTGCTTCTTGCGCAGCTGCGGGGTAAAGGTGACCTGAGGGCCGCCCGCGAAGGCGACGGTCCCCGAATCGGCGGCCTCCAGCCCGTTCAGGCAGCGCAGCGCCGTGGTCTTTCCGGAGCCCGATGGGCCAATCAGTGCCAGCACTTCACCCTCGTGCACCGTGAAGTCGATGCCGCGCAGCACCTGGTTGTCGCCGAAGGCCTTGTGCAGCCCGGTAACCGTGAGCAGCGGGGCTGCGGTGTTAGGCAACATATTTTTCAAGCCTTCCTTCCAGGCGGGTTTGCAGGGTGGAGAGAACCAGGCAGATCACCCAGTACAGGGCGGCCGCGGTCAGGTACAGGGTCATGAATTCCAGGCTGCTCGCGGCGATTTCCTGGGCCCGGCGGAACATTTCGGTGACCAGGATCAGCGAGGCCAGCGAGGAGTCCTTGACCAGGGAGATGAAGGTGTTGGACAGCGGCGGGACCGCCACCCGGGTCGCCTGGGGCAGGATCAGCCGGTAAAGGGTGCGGGTGCGGGACATGCCGATCGTGTAGCCGGCTTCCCACTGCCCGGAGGGGACCGAGAGGATCGCGGCGCGGATGATCTCCGCCGCGTAGCCGGCCACGTTCAGCGTGAACGCGATGATCGCGCTGGGCCAGGGATCAACGGTGATTCCCACCGAGGGCATGCCGAAGAAGATCACGAACAGCTGCACCAGCAGCGGGGTGCCGCGGATCACCGATATGTAGATCCGGGCAATCGCAGAGACGAAGCGGTTCGCGCTGATGCGCATCAACGCGATCACCAGCGCCAGAATCAGTCCCAGTGCGAAGCTGGACAGCGACAGGGGAATGGTTCCGGTCAGTGCCCCCTTGGCCAGGGGCCACAGTGAATCCAAAACCAGTTGCCATGTCTGGTCCATCGGTCCTCTTTCTCCTTGCGGTTTAAGCCAACTTGCCCCGAGGAAATCTCCTTGGGGCAAGTGTACGCATAGGCCGAACCCCACGGTGGGGGATGCCTCGCCATTCGTTCAGTGCACGGGCCGTGTGCGGGCCGGGCCCGCACACGGCAAAAGGCTACTTGGTGACGTCGCTGCCGAAGTACTTGTCGGACAGTTCAGCCAGGGTTCCGTCCTGGCGCAGCTCATCGAGCGCCTTGTTGATCGCCTCATGCAGCTCGGTGTCGTCCTTGCGCATCGCCACGGCAACCTCGGACTTGTCATCGGATTCAGCTGCGATCTTGATCGCGTCATCCGGCTGGTTCTTCTGCGAATCCAGGTAGGTGAGCTTGTCGTTGATCGTGGCGTCCACCCGGCCCTGCTTCAGCAGGGTGACGGCCTGCGCCCAGCCCTCCACGGCCTGTACGTTCGCGCCGGCGTCCTTGGCGGTCTCATACCAGTTGCTGGTCAGTGACTGGGCGGTGCTCTTGCCCTTGAGGGATTCGAAGGAGGTGATCTCGGTGTTGTCCGACTTGGTCACGATGACCCCGTTGGAGACGGTGTAGGGGGTGGACAGCAGGTACTTCTCTTCGCGCTGCTCGTTCACGCTCACCTGATTGGCGATGACGTCAAAGCGCTTTGCATCCAGGCCCGCGAAGATGCCATCCCACTGGGTTTCCTCGAATTCGACCTCGACCCCCAGCTTCTCGCCGACGGCCTCGATCACCTCGACGTCGTAGCCGGTCAGCTCGTTGCCCTCATGGTAGGAGAAGGGGCGGTAGGTGCCTTCGGTGCCCACGGTCAGGGTCCCGGATTCCTGCACCTGCTGGTAGGTGGAGCCGCTGGCCTCGTCGCCGCCCGAATCGTTCGAGGAGCCGCAGGCGCTGAGCGATAAGGCCAGAACGGTTGCGGTGGACAGTGCGGTGAAAATCCGTTTCATGAGAACCCCTCGGTTTGGTTGCGGCGGGTGATGGCCTGAACGTCACAACGTCCCGGTCATATCCGAGTATTCCCTGCCCCGCCGGCCGGCGGGGAGTTTCCGGGGCGGGGGTGTCACAAAAATTCACACTCTTGACACAGCCCACACCGCGCCGGGCCGACCGGCGGCATAGGGCGGGCGCAGCGCGAGATGGCCGCCGTGATCAGGCAGGGGCTACACGCCCAGCAACAGCGCCAGCAGCATCATGATCGGGATGGCGCAGATGGTGGTGATCAGCACGGTGTCCTTGGCGATCACCACGCCCTGTTCATAGCGCGAGGCGGTGACGAAGATGTTCTGCGCGGTGGGCAGCCCGGCCATGATGACCGCCGCCACGATCATTTCCGCGGGCAGGCGGAACACGAAGGCCGCCAGCAGCCAGGCGATCAGCGGATGGATGACCAGTTTGGCCAGCGAACCAATCAGCACGTCCGCCCGTCGCCCGGTGCCTGGGTCCAGGGGCTTGGAACCGACCAGCGAGATCCCGAAGGCCAGCAGCATCGCCGGGATCGAGGCCCCGGAAATCAGTTCAATGGGCGCCAACACCAGTTCGGGCAGCTGCACGCCGGTCAGCGCGACCACCAGGCCAGCCAGGGAGCCGATGATCATGGGGTTCTTCGCGGTGGCCGAGGCCAACGCCCAGAAGGTGGTGCGGTGCTTGATGGTGGTTGCATCCAGCATGGCCAGGTTCACCGGCTGGTACAACGCCAGCTGGAAGAGGATCACCGGGGCGGCATGGGCCATGTCGCCCAGCACGTACAGGGCGATCGGCAGGCCCAGGTTCGCGGAGTTCACGGTGGAGGCGCTCATGGCGGCGACGATGCGTTCGGCAGCCGGGCGCTGCAGCCACTTGAAGGTGGCCAGGTGATAGATCCCGGCGGTGAGGAACGCCGAAATGGTGGCGATCCACAGCAGCGGTCCGAGCACCTGGGTCGGTTCGGAATCGGCGATGGCCAGAAACAGCAGGGCGGGGCTGGCCACGAAGAAGGTCAACCGGTTCAGCACCCACCGGCCTTGGTCGCCCAGCACCCCGGTGCGCCCGACCGCGTAGCCGACCAGGATGACCACCCAGATGATGGAGAAGCCGGACAGCACTCCGGTCATGACGGCCTCCTGGATCATTGTGCTGCTCGGGTGGGGCACCGGCTGGGACGGCGGCTGGGAGTCGATCCCGCGCCAGCGGGCCGGCGCCCTGGTGGGTGCCCAGACGCCAAACGCCGGGACCCTGCTGGGTCCCGGCGTTTGGTCTTGCGAGCGGGCGACGGGAATCGAACCCGCGTATCGAGCTTGGGAAGCTAGCGCTCTACCATTGAGCTACGCCCGCAAAGCTCCGAGCGGCCTATTGGCGGCCCGGGCGTATCCCAGCATAGCGCAATCAGCGCCCTGGTTTTCAAGCCAATGACGTCAAGATGACCTGTGGCATGCGCCAATGGCCACAGGTGCGGCGCTCGAACCGCGGAAATCCGCGGCCAACCGCTTGTCCGGGGTGTGACCATGATTACATCCCGGCGCGGGTGCCGGCGGCGCGCGACGGCTAGTGGCTGCCTCGGCCCTTGCCCAGTTCCTGACGCAACACCGTCACACCTTCGGCCGGAATCTCAAAACTGAGATCGTCACCGGGATTGATGACAATCCCGGTGCCCTCCAGGGCGCGCACAATGGTGGCCCCCTGCACCTTCACACCGTAGGGTGCCTGGTCAATGTAGGCGCCCGGGATGCGCTCCAGTGAACTGAACACCGCGACCATCGGCGCCCCGGCGGGATTGGTCAGCAACATGGGCTGCGCGTTGGGGTTTTCGCCGGTGACTTCCTCGCGGGAAAGGAAATACACCTCGGCGGCCATGAAGGCGCCCACCACTGAGCCGGAGAGCTCGGGCTTGTTCAGGCCCGCGGCGATCATGTTCTCGAAGTGGGTTTTGGGCCGGGCCCGCTCCTGGTCCATCGGGGTTTCGATGATCATGTCCGGCAGCTGTTCGGGCTGCCCGGACTGGGAGGTTGCCTCTGGGTTTTCGTTGCTCATGCCCTCAAGCATGTCGCCCTTGGCCCACCCGCGCAAACACCAAATCCGCATTTTGCGGCCGAGAGCCTAAAATGGCTCTCGAGCAACCCACAAAAGATGCAAGGACTGAGCATGCCTGAATTCCGTTATGAAGATCTTCTGCCCATCGGCGAGGACAACACCCCCTACCGCAAGATTTCCTCGGACGGTGTCAATGTCGCCACCGGTCCAGATGGCAAGAAGTTCCTGCAGGTTTCCCCGCAGGCCCTGGAATTGCTGGCCGAAACCGCCCTGCGCGACATCTCCCACTACCTGCGTCCGGCCCACCTGCAGCAGCTGCGCAACATCCTCGACGATGAGGAAGCCAGCCCGAACGACAAGTTCGTGGCCCTGGACCTGCTGAAGAACGCGAACATCGCCGCTGGCGGCATCCTGCCGATGTGCCAGGACACTGGCACCGCGATTGTGATGGGCAAGCGAGGACAGCGGGTGCTCTCCGAGGAGCAGGACGAAATTTCGCTTTCACGCGGCATCTACAACGCCTACACCAAGCTGAACCTGCGCTACTCGCAGCTGGCTCCGTTGACCACCTGGGAAGAAAAGCAGACCGGCAACAACCTGCCGGCGCAGATCGACCTGTACGCCAACACCAAGCCCGGGGCGGATACCGAATACAAGTTCCTGTTCATGGCCAAGGGCGGCGGCAGCGCCAACAAGTCCTTCCTCTACCAGGAGACCAAGGCGATCCTGAACGAGAACTCGATGCTGCGCTTCCTCGATGAGAAGCTGCGCTCCCTGGGCACCGCCGCCTGCCCGCCCTACCACCTGTCCATCGTCATCGGCGGCACCAGCGCCGAGATGGCCTTGAAGACCGCGAAGTACGGCTCGGCGAAGTACCTGGACACGCTGCCCACCGAGGGCGCCATGACCGGGCGCGGATTCCGCGACACCGACCTGGAGGACAAGGTCCTGGAGCTGACCCGCAACTTCGGCATCGGTGCGCAGTTCGGCGGCAAGTACTTCTGCCATGACGTGCGCGTGGTGCGCCTGCCGCGCCACGGCGCCTCGATGCCGGTGGCCATCGCGGTCTCCTGCTCCGCCGACCGGCAGATGCTGGCGAAGATCACCGAAGAAGGCGTCTTCGTTGAACAGCTGGAAACCGACCCGGCCCGCTTCATGCCCGACGAGTCCCACCCGGCCGTGGCCGAACACGGGGAGGCCACCGACGGGGTGACCGGCACCGGCGGCAGCTCCGTGGTGAAGGTGGACCTGAACAAGCCGATGGATGAGATCCTGGCCGGGCTGAGCAAGTTCCCGGTCAAGACCCGGCTCTCGCTGACCGGTCCGCTGGTCGTGGCCCGCGATATCGCCCACGCCAAGATCAAGGAACGGCTGGACGCCGGCGAGCAAATGCCGCAGTACCTCAAGGACCACCCGGTCTACTACGCCGGCCCGGCCAAGACCCCGGACGGCATGGCGTCCGGGTCCTTCGGACCGACCACCGCAGGGCGCATGGACTCCTACGTGGAGCAGTTCCAGGCGGCCGGCGGCTCGAAGGTGATGCTGGCCAAGGGCAACCGCTCCAAGCAGGTCACCGACGCGTGCAACAGCCACGGCGGCTTCTACCTGGGTTCCATCGGCGGTCCGGCTGCCCGCCTGGCCCAGGACTGCATCAAGAACGTCGAGGTCCTGGAATACGAGGAGCTGGGCATGGAGGCAGTGTGGAAGATCGAGGTGGAGGATTTCCCGGCATTCATCGTCGTGGATGACAAGGGCAACGACTTCTTCGAAGCCACCTCCAAGCCGACCTTCACCGGCATCCCGGTGCGCGCGAACTAACCGACGTCGCACCGCCTACCGGTACCAACAACGAAGGCCGCCCCAGTGGGGCGGCCTTCGTGCAGTTCTGGGGGAGGGCCGGCAGGAGCTACTGGCCCAGCCCGAATGCCCAATCCCTGAAGGGCGGCAGGAATCGCAGCACCATCAGGTCCTCGGGCTCCCGTAGGGAGGTCGGCGTGGGGCTCGGTTCACTGGCCTCTTGCGATGCCGCATCATCTTCCTTGTCGCTCGGGGCGGGGGAGGATGGGGCCGACTCCTGTGCGGCCTGGTCGCCCTGCTCGGTGTTCTCCACCAGCAGCTGGAAGTACTCTTCGAACGTGTCCATGTCCAGCTTCTTCATTGCCTGGGCATGCTCGGTGCCGATGTAGCGCAGGTGCCACGGCTCGTAACGGTAGCCGGTGGTTTTCTCCTCGCCTTCCGGGTACCGGACAATCAGCCCGTAGTCCACGGCGTGCTCGGCAATCCACTTGCCGGCCGGAGTTTGGCCAAAGCAGGCGTGCAGTTCGCATTTGCTGCCGCTGTAGCCAACATCGGCGGCCAGACCCAGCTGGTGTTCGCTGGTTCCCGGGCGGGCCGAAATCCGCTCGGCATACTCGGTGCCGAACTTCGTCTGGTACTGGTTGAACAGCACCTGCTGGCGTTCATAGGAACGGAAGGCGCTGATGACCTTCAGCGGGTGCCCGGCCTTGCGGGCATCGGCCACCAGATCCTCCACCGCGTCGGCCGCCTCGTCGCGCAACTGATCACCCGAACCGGCGACGTTGCGCAGCCCCTTGGGGTGGTAGTCCTCCTCGGGCAGCTTGATGCTGGGGTTGATCAAGGCCAACAGGCTGCTGCTGTCGGACAGCTCCTCGGCACTGACCTCGGGCACCTCATCGGCGGGGGCGGCGTTCGCGGCGGAAAGGCCGCCTGCCGCCAACAGCAGTGAGACCAGCGCGGCACTGGCTGCCCGGGTAACGGAGCGCATTGTTGGTAAGACACCATCCTTTGGGTTTTGGCACGACAACACTTCAAGGATAGTGCCTGAAGGTGGCCCGCAGCCATGTGGGATTGCGCCGATTCAATCGCCCCATTTGCGCCACATTCGGCCGCGGGTTACCGTCGGGGGCGCCAGCAGGATAAATTTATAGGCGTGTTGTATTCAGATGGTGACATTCGTCGGTCAATAGACAGCGGGCAGATCGCCCTGGAACCGTACTCCGAGGAAATGGTGCAACCGGCCTCGGTGGATGTGCGGCTGGACCGCTTCTTCCGGTTGTTCGACAACCACAAGTACGCCCACATCGATCCGGCCACCGACCAGCCGGAACTGACCCGGCTGGTGGAAGTCGACCCGGATGAGCCGTTCGTGCTGCACCCGGGGGAATTTGTGTTGGGCGCGACGTACGAGAAGGTCACCCTGGGCAACGGCATCGCCGCCCGCCTGGAGGGCAAGAGTTCACTGGGCCGCCTGGGGCTGCTCACCCACTCCACTGCCGGGTTCATCGATCCCGGCTTCTCCGGCCACGTCACCCTGGAACTGTCCAATATGGCCACCCTGCCGATCAAGCTTTGGCCCGGGTCGAAGATCGGCCAGCTGTGCTTCTTCCAGCTCACCTCGCCGGCCGAACACCCCTACGGTTCTGGCCCCTACGGCAACCGCTATCAGGGGCAGCGCGGGCCAACGGCCTCACGCAGCCACCTGAATTTCCATCGCAGCCTCCTGGAAAACTAATTCTGCCCGCGCCGGGCCCGTGCGCCCGGAGGCGGGCTAGTCTTCCAATCGGGTGCGCGGGGTCTTGATCGGCAGCAGCAACAGCAACCCGATCAGCAGCACCAGCAGGATGCCCAGGATCCCGTAGCGCTGCGCCGCCCCGGGCTCCACCAGGGGAGTGGCCAGCGCGATCGAGGTGGTGAACAGGGCCGGGGCCAGGAAACTGACCACCCGACCGGTGGTGGCGTAGAGCCCGAACATTTCCCCTTCGCGGCCCGCCGGGGCCATGCGCGCCAGCAGCGAGCGGGACGCGGACTGCGCGGGACCAACAAACAGGCACAACAGCAGCCCGAACAACCAGAAGCCGCTGGCCTCGGGGGAGAAGAACACGCCCAGCCCGGCCACCAGCAGTCCGACCAGCGAACCCAGGATGACCCGTTTGGGTCCAATCACGTCATCCAGCCACCCGCCGGCCAGCGCACCGAGGGCCGCCACCACGTTCCCGGCAATCGCGAAGATGATCACCTCGTTCAGGGCGAACCCGAAGGTCCCGGCGGCAATCACCCCGCCAAAGGTGAAGATGGCGGCCAGCCCGTCACGGAAGATCGCCGAGGAGCCCAGGAAGAAGACCGCGTTGCGGTCCTCCCGCCACAGCTGGGCGATCCGCCCGAAGAGCACCTTGTAGGAGCTGGCCAGGGGGATGCGCGCGGACTGGCTGGCGGGGGACTCGGGAATGCGGAAGAAGACCGGCAGCGCGAAGACCAGGAACCACAGGGCACTGAAGATCGCCACCCAGCGCAGGTTCCACGAATCCTCGGTGTTCGCACCGGGCCATTCGAACAACGGGTCCACGAAGCCGAACAGGACCAGGGCCAAGGCCAGGATCCCGCCCACATAGCCCATGCCCCAGCCGAAACCGGAGACCTTGCCGATCGTGGCCGGGGTGGAGATCTGGGTGAGCACCGCGTTGTAGTTCACCGAGGCGAACTCGGAGAACACCGAGGCCGCGGCGATCAGCGAGGCTCCCAACCACAGGTACTTCGGGTCCGGGGCAACAAACACGCAGGCGGCGGTCAGCGCCACCACGACCAGCGAGTTCACCGTCAGCCACAACTTGCGCCGCCCGGCCGCGTCCGAACGCATCCCGGTTACCGGCACCAGCAGGACGATGGCCACCCCGGCCACGGTCAGCGCCTGGCCCAGCACCACCGAGGCGTGATCGGTGGATCCGAACAGCTCACTGGTGAGGTAGACGGTGAAGACAAAGGTGGTCATCACGGCGTTGATGGCGGCCTGGCCCCAGTCCCAGCTGGCCCAGGCCAGAGTCGCAGTATTAAGCCACGAGTTTTTTGGTCGGGCAAGATCCCGCGCCACGTTGCTTTCCATGCTCGCATCGTATCCGGTTAATGGTGATCAGAACATGAATTCGAGGCAACGGGAGAAATCTGGGTCCAAGCGTTCACTCCCGAATTTTCTGTGGTCAGGAGCGAGCAAGGTGATCTACCGGACGGTAGAAAGCGGCTTTGCACTGATAAAATGAACAGACCGGCCGTGTAAATCGTCGGACTCTGCCCCATACAAGTCGACAGAGGAGACGTGTGTTAATTATTCTCATTGCGCTTTTCGCAACTGCTGCGCTCTGCCCTTTGATTTTTCGGATTTTCCGACGCAATGGGTTCTATACTGTCGCCGTAGTTCCCGCAATGGGATTCATCTGGCTGCTCACCCGATTCCCGCAGGTGCTGGCCTCCGATCCCAGCCTGGCCAACGGGCTGCCGAACGCCCCGCCCTCAATCCAGATCCCCTGGATCCCCGAGTTCCTGGTAAACCTGGACTTCCGCCTGGACACGCTGGCCGCGGTGCTGTTGCTGCTGATCCTCGGGGTCGGCGCCCTGGTGCTGGTCTACTGTGCCCGCTACTTCAAGAACGACGACATGGGCGTGGGCCCGTTCGCGGCCAAGCTGGTCGCCTTCGCCGGGGCCATGACCGGGCTGGTCACCGCCGATGACGTGATCATCATGTTCATCTTCTGGGAAATCACCTCGGTGCTTTCCTACCTGCTGATCGGCTTCAGCCAGGCGCTGATCACCGCTCGCCGCTCGGCCATGAATGCCCTGATCGTCACCACCTTCGGCGGGCTGGCCATGCTCGGCGGTCTGCTGATCCTGGGGACCTCCACCGGCAGCTACCGGCTTTCAGACATTGTGGCGGCGGCCCCGCAGCTGAGCGCCATGGGCGGACACATCGACGTGGCCGTCGCCCTGGTGCTGCTCGGCGCGCTGTCCAAGTCGGCGCTGGTGCCCTTCCACTTCTGGCTGCCCGGCGCGATGGCCGCCCCCACCCCGGTCTCCGCCTACCTGCACGCTGCGGCCATGGTCAAGGCCGGTGTCTACCTGGTGGCCCGCCTGGCCCCGGGCTTTTCCGAGACGATGTTCTGGGGGCCGCTGGCCGTGGGCATCGGCATCCTGACCATGATCATCGGCGGCTACCGGGCGCTGAAGCAATACGACTTGAAACTGATCCTGGCCTTCGGCACCGTCTCCCAGCTCGGGTTCATCATTTCCATCTTCGGGCTGGGCAACGCCGATGCCGCCTTTGCCGCGCTGGCCCTGACCCTGGCGCACGGGCTGTTCAAGGCCACTTTGTTCCTGGCCGTGGGCATCGTGGACCACAACACCGGAACCCGTGACATCCGCA
This sequence comes from Glutamicibacter sp. St.4D3, assembly GCF_059728615.1. Lineage (NCBI taxonomy): Bacteria > Bacillati > Actinomycetota > Actinomycetes > Micrococcales > Micrococcaceae > Glutamicibacter > Glutamicibacter sp. St.4D3. Next base: position 2,571,701 of record NZ_AP039380.1, on the reverse strand, counting down.
AGCTTTCCGGGCTGGGACGCAGCATGCCGGTGCTGGCCACCGTGGCCACCCTGGCCGCCGCGTCCATGGCCGGGATCCCGCCGTTGTACGGGTTCGTGGCCAAGGAATCGGTGTTCGACGCGCTGCTGCAGCAGGGCGGGCCGCTGGCCTGGCTCCCGGTGGCCGGCATTGTGCTCGGCACGGGCCTGACCGTGGCCTACTCGCTGCGCTTCGTGCTTGGCGCCTTCGGACGCAAGCGCGGCATGCAGCCCACCGCCTGCAAGCGCCCCTCGCTGATCTTCCTGGCCCCGCTGCTGGTGCTCACCGCCGGAACCGTGGTGCTGGGCGTGCTGCCCGGCCTGGTGGAGCCGCTGGTGAAGCACGCCGCCGGGCTCTACCCGCAGCCGATCGAGGTGCACCTGGCCCTGTGGGCCGGCTTCACCCCGGCCCTGGGTCTCAGCGTCCTGGCCGTGCTCGGCGGTGTGCTGCTGTTCGTGGGACGGGCGCGGGCGGATTATTCGGCCCGGCTGCACCGCCGGCTGCCGGCCGCGGAGGAAGCCTACCGCGGCATCGTGAACCTGACCGACGAATTGGCGATCTGGGTGACCGGGCGGACCCAGCGTGGTTCGCTCTCCTTCTACCTGGGCGTGATCCTGGCCGTGGCGATGGTGGTTCCGCTGAGCATCGCCCTGACCGTGCCCACCCCCTGGCCCGATCAGTGGGTGATTGCCGACCATCCCGCCCAGATCGTCATCGGCGCCATCATGATCGTCGGGGCGATCGCGGCGATCCGCGCCTCGAAGCGTTTCATGGCGGTGCTGATGGTCTCGGTGACCGGTTTTGGCATGGTCGCCATCTTCGCGCTGCAGGGCGCACCGGACCTGGCGCTGACCCAGCTGCTGGTGGAGACCATTGTGCTGGTCGCGTTCGTGCTGGCCCTGCGCGCCCTGCCCAAGCGGCTGTGGGTGGGCATCTCCCGGATCAAGCTGGGACGGGCCGTCCTGGCCACCGCCCTGGCGCTGATGACCGTATATGTTGCCATCGGAATGATGGCAGCGCGCCAGGAGGCGCCGATCTCGCTGGCCTTCCCGGACCTGGCCTACCACGAGGGCTACGGCTCAAACATTGTCAACGTGACCCTGGTGGACCTGCGCGTGTGGGATACCTTCGGGGAAATCACCGTGCTGGCCGCCGCGGCCACCGGGGTGGCCTCACTGATTTTCGTGGCGGTGCCCTCCCGTCGCCGGCTGCGTGCCCGCGAGGTGGAAAGCGGTTCCATCGACCACGGTTCGGAGGCCATGTCCACCGGCGAATTCGGCCAGGCCCGCCTGGATCTGGCCCGCAAGTTCGCCACCTCGGACAATGAGGACTGGCTGATCGCCGGGCACACGCTGGTCGCCGAACGCCGCTCCATCGTCTTTGAAGTGGTCACCCGCCTGATCTTCCATTCGATCCTGCTGTTGAGCGTGTTCACCTTGATCACCGGGCACAACAACCCCGGCGGCGGTTTCGCCGGCGGGCTGCTGGCCGGGCTGGCGCTGACCATCCGCTACCTGGCCGGCGGGCGGGTGGAGCTGGCCGAATCGATGCGCGTCTCCCCGAACATCCTCATCGGTGGCGGGCTGGCCGTGGCGGCCTGCTCCGGCATCATTCCGCTGCTGGCGGGGGACCCGGTGTTCAGCACCTACGTCTGGCAGTTCAGCCTTCCGCTATTTGGCGAACACAAGTTCGTGACCTCAACCTTCTTCGACATTGGAGTGTATCTGGTGGTGCTCGGCCTGGTGCAGGACGTGCTGCGATCCCTGGGCAGCGAAATCGACCAGCTCTCCGAGGGCCGCTCCCCGGTGGCCCGCCATGATGTGGTGGCCAGCTACCAGACGGGGGTGGGCCGGTGAGTGTGAACATCACCTTCCTGGTCATCACGGGCGTGCTGTTGGCGGTGGGCTACTACCTGGTACTGGAACGCACCCTGACCCGGGTGCTGCTGGGCATCGTAGTGCTGGGCAACGCGGTGAACCTGCTGATCCTCACCGCCGGCGGGAGGATGGGCAAGGCCCCGCTGTTCCAGCCCGACCTGCCGGCCGATGAGTACTCGGATCCGCTGCCGCAGGCGCTGATCCTGACCGCCATTGTCATCACCTTCGCGGTGACCGCGTTCCTGCTCGCGTTGATCTACCGGTCCTGGTCGCTGACCAACGCCGATACCGTGCGGGACGATGAAGAAGATATCCGCGTCTCCCAGGCCAGTGCCTACGACGAAGAAGAGGACGCTCCCGTGGAGGAAGACACCACCGAATTCGTCGATGAGGAAGGCCGACCGATCCGCGAGGGGGAGGAATAGATGCAGCAGCTCATGTCCCTGGCCCCGCTGGCGGTCATCCTGCCGATCCTCGGCGCCGGCGCGACCTTCCTGGCCCGGCGCAAGGTGCGCTGGCAGCGGATCATCACCATCGGGGTGTTGTGCACCACGCTGCTGCTGGAGGTCGGGATGCTGGCGGCCACCTGGAACGGGCAGACCTACGCGATCACCATCGCCGGGTGGGACACCCCCACCGGCATAGCCCTGGTGGTGGACGGATTCAGCGCGTTCATGCTGCTGGTCTCCACCGTGGTGTCCCTGGCGGTGCTGCTGTTCGCCACCAGTCAGGGGATGGCCGACGGGGATGAGCACGGTCCGGTCTCGATTTTCCACCCTGCCTACCTGATCCTGCTGGCCGGGGTGTCCAACGCGTTCATGGCCGCGGACTTGTTCAACCTCTACGTGGGCTTCGAAATCTTCCTCACCGCCAGCTATGTGCTGCTCACCCTGGGCGGCACCGCCGAACGGATCCGCTCGGGCATCACCTATGTGGTGGTCTCCGTGGTCTCCTCGGTGCTGTTCCTGACCGCGATCGCGTTGATCTATGCGGCTACCGGCACGGTGAACATGGGGGATCTGGCGCTGAAGCTGGCCGACCTGGATTCGGGGACAAAGCTGATCCTGCACAGCTTCCTGCTGATCGCCTTTGGCATCAAGGCCGCCGTGTTCCCGCTCTCGCTGTGGCTGCCGGACTCCTACCCGACCGCCCCGGCCCCGGTGACCGCCGTGTTCGCCGGACTCTTGACCAAGGTGGGCGTGTACGCGATCGTGCGCACCGAGACGCTGCTGTTCCCGGGCGGGGAAGTGAACTCGGTGCTGCTGGTGGTCTCGGCGCTGACCATGGTGATCGGCATCTTCGGTGCGCTGGCCCAGTCGGACTTCAAGCGCATGCTCTCCTTCACGCTGACCAGCCACATCGGCTACCTGATCTTCGGGATCGCGGTCGGCACCGAAACCGCGATTGCCGCCACGATCTACTACGTGGGCCACCACATCATCGTGCAGACCTCCCTGTTCATGGTCGCCGGGCTGATTGAACGGCGAGCCGGCACCGCGAACATCACCGAACTGGGATCCCTGGCCCGCCTTTCCCCGGCATTGGCGGTGCTGTTCTTCATCCCGGCCATCAACCTGGGCGGCATCCCGCCATTCTCAGGGTTCCTGGGCAAGTTCGGCCTGCTGCACGCCGCGACCGAACAGGGCGGGGCACTGAACTGGGCGGTGATCGCCGCCGGGCTGCTGACCAGCCTGCTGACCCTGCTGGCCATCATCCGCGTCTGGGCCCGCGCCTTCTGGCGCCGGGCGGCCGAGGCGGAGGACCCGCAGGCGTCCCTGGTGGACCAGTCCAAGGAGATGACCGAACTGATCCAGTCCTCGGGCAATCAGGGGCCGATCCTGGGGGCCAGGCTCGCCCGGCAGATGGAGGCGAAGTTCCTGCCCTGGGGGATGCGCTACTCCACCGGGGCCCTGGTCGCTGCCGGGGTGGCGTTGACCGTGTTCGCCGGACCGCTCTTTGCCTTCTGTCAGCGGGTGGCCGCCGAGCTGCTGAGCCGGGCCCCCTACATCACCGCGGTTCTGCCGCCAGGCTAAAGGGGAAGGACACATGCCAAAACGTATTGACGAGCCACGCGACCAGCGCATCGCCGACGCGCTGGATGAGGCCTCGGGCCAGCGCAACCGCGCCACACTGCGCCAGGAGTGGCCGCTGCTGCTGTTCATGACCCTGGTCTGGGGCGCGCTGTGGCAGGACTTCACCCCCGGAACCCTAATCGTGGGGGCGCTGCTGTCCCTGCTGCTGGTCGCCTTGTTCCCGCTGCCCCCGGTGCGCCTGTCGGGGCGCATCAACCCGTGGTACTGCTTCCTGCTGCTGGGCTGGTTCATCATGCAGGTGGTGGCGGCCAGCCTGGAGGTTTCCTACCTGGCGCTTTTCCGGCGCCAGAAGACCCGCAGCTCCATCATTGCGGTGCGCCTGCACACCGACTCGGACCTGATCGTCACCACGGTCGGGCACGTGCTGACCCTGATCCCCGGATCGTTCGTGGTGGAGGTGGACCGTCGCAGCTCCACCCTGTACCTGCATTACCTCAACGCCTCCAACGCCATCAAGGTCGCCCGCTCCCGGGCGAAGATCCATGAAATCGAACGGCGGGTGATCATGGCCATCGGCAGCCACGACGAGTACGAGTACGTCAAGCAGGTGCGCAAGGACATCGCCCAGCGCGCCCGCCAGAAGGCCAAGGAGGCAAAGCGTTGAGCTACATCATCGTGGGAATCAGCGGAGTGCTGCTCTCGGTGGGTGCGGTGGCCTGCCTGATCCGGGTCGCCCGCGGACCCTCCATCCTGGACCGGGTGCTGGCCCTGGATGTGATGCTGCTGATCATCTCCGCCGCCCTGTGCCTGGAAATGTACCTGAACCGGCACACCAACCACATCCTGTTCGTGGTGATCGCCTGCGCCATCGGCTTCATCAGCTCGGTCACCGTCTCCCGGTTCGTTTCCGACCAGAGGAATGCGTGATGGATCAGTTCCTGGAAATTGTGGCCGCCGGCTGCATGATCGTCGGCTCGCTGATGTCATTGATCGCCGGCATAGGCCTGTTGACCTTCCCCGACCTGCTCACCCGGATGCATGCGGCCACCAAGCCCCAGGTGCTTGGCTTCCTGCTGCTGTTCATCGGGCTGGCCATCCACCTGCGCTCCTGGCAGGTGGTGCCGGTGCTCGCCCTGGCCTGGGGCGTGCAGCTGCTAACCGCACCGGTCTCCGCGCACATGATTGGCCGTTCCGGGTACCGCACCAAGCACGTGAAGCGCGAAACGCTGTACAGCGATGAACTGCGCACCGTGGTGGAGAACGCCAGCCGCCAGAACAAGGACTAGCGCCACTGCCGGCACCACGAACAAGGGCCTCGGAGCACCGCATCACGGTGCTCCGAGGCCCTGCCTGTCCACGGCGCAAACGCCGGGGAACTACTTGTTCAGCTTGGCCAACGCCTTGCGGGTGCCGCGGTCGGTGAGGACCTGGATGATTGCGGCCACCACGGAGGAGAAGACGGCGAACGCCAGGGCCTGGCGCATCGAGGCTTCGGCTTCGGCTTCCTGGCCGTGGCGCGGGGCATCATTGCCGGTGAATCCCTTCCACAGGCGGTCCACCAGCTTGCTGCCGACAAACCCGGCTCCCAGGGAAATGCCGGTGGCGAGCAGCTTCATCATTGGTTTCATTCTTCGCGCTCCTGTTCGCATGGGGACTTCTCTTTCTATCGAAAGCATATCCTGAGCTATGGTGGCATCGCAGACATGGCATCGGGTGATCCACGGATCGCCGGGGCAATCTGCTGACAAGAAACGACAGGGGAGCGTCATACCGTCCCCGAGGCTCACCGCGCAGCAAACGCCGGTGGCCGGGGACCGGTGGAAGACGCTGAGAGTGCGATAGATCGCAGACCCTCGAACCTGCTCCGGCTAGTACCGGCGAAGGAAGTCGAGAATCTCAGATGTGCGGCAGGGACAGCTCCCTGCGCATCCGCATGTGCTCCCCTCCTGAACCAGGAGGATGGAAGAAAATGGCAACAACCAAGCGAACCGGCGGCACCTCATGGAAGGTCGCGGACATCGTGATCGCCTCGGTCATCGCCGTGGCTTCGGGCGTGGTGTTCTGGGCGTGGAGCGCCAGTTACGGTTTCGTGACGCTGGCCTTCGCCGCGTTCCCGCCGGCCAGCGCGCTGCTCTCGGGCATGTGGCTGTTCCCCGCGGTCCTCGGGGCGTTGATCATTCGCAAGCCCGGTGCGGCACTGTACTGCGAACTGCTGGCCGCCATCATCGAGGCCCTGCTGGGCACCCACTGGGGACTGACGGTGCTGGTCTCCGGGCTGCTGCAGGGGCTGGGCGCCGAGCTGGTGTTCGCGCTCTTGCGTTACCGGGTGTGGAACCTGTTCGCCGCCATGCTGGCCGGTTTCTGCTCCGGCTTCCTCAGCGCCCTCAACGGTGCCTACATCACCGCCCACTTCGTGCACTATACCGCCGGGATGAAGCTGTTCCATGTGGCGGCGATGAGCGTCTCCGGGTTGCTGATCGCCGGGATCTGCTCGTTCTTCCTCACCCGCATGCTGGCCAACACCGGTGCCTTGGCCTCCCTGCCCAGCCGTCGGGCCCACCGGGAACCGGTGCTCACCCGCTCCCGCTAGGCGGCGCCTGGCGGCCGGAGCAAGAGCAATATGACGTCCGCCTCAAACCGGTCGCCGGTGCGGGTTCTGCCCGACCGGCATCCTGGGGTATGGTGGCAACGCAGACATAAACCGACAGGGGAGCGTCATACCAGCCCGCTGCCGTGCCGCCAGGCGCGTCACGGCAGGCGTAAGGGTAAAAGACGCTGAGAGTGCGATAGATCGCAGACCCTCGAACCTGCCCCGGCTAGTACCGGCGAAGGAAGTCGAGAATCTCAGGTATGCCCCCGGGGACGCGCCCCGGTTCGCATACATGCTCCCCTCCTGATTCAGGAGGATATTCAAGTGACAACAACACCGTTGCGGGCCAGCAGCTCGTGGAAGGTCGCCGACATCGTCGTCGCCTCGGTGATCGCCGTGGCTTCGGGCGTGGTGTTCTGGGGCTGGAACGCCGGTTACGGCTTCATTTCCCTGGCCTTTGTGGCCTTCCCGCCGGCTAGCGCCTTCGTGGCCGGGATGTGGCTCTTCCCGGCAGTGCTCGGGGCCCTGATCATCCGCAAGCCCGGCGCCGCCCTGTACTGTGAACTGCTGGCCGCGGTGATCTCCGCGCTGCTGGGCTCGCAGTGGGGCATCACCGTGCTGGTTTCCGGCATTGTCCAGGGGCTGGGCGCCGAGGTGGTGTTCGCGCTCTTCCGCTACCGGGTGTGGAGCCTTGGGGTGGCGATGCTGGCGGGGCTGGGCGCCGGACTGTTCGGTGCGCTAAGCGAGGCCTACCTGATGGCCTACTATGCGGAATACACCGCGGGCATGAAGCTTTTCCACGTGGCGGCGATGAGCCTCTCCGGCCTGGTGATTGCCGGCATCCTGTCCTACTTCGCCACCCGCGCGCTGGCGGCCACCGGGGCGCTTTCCGCGCTGCCCAGCCGCAGGGCGAACCGTGAACCGGTCTTTGGGCGGGCGAAGCAATGACCGCCGGCATCACGAACCACGCCGCGCTGCCCCAGCTGGAATCCGGTGCCCTGTCCGTGAGCGCGCGCGGGTTCGGCTGGAAGCACGCCGACCGGCAGCAACCGGCCCTGCACGCCCTGGATCTGGAGGTTCCGGCCGGGCAGCGGGTGCTGCTGCTGGGACCCAGCGGCGCGGGCAAATCCACGCTGCTGCACGCCATGGCCGGGGTCCTGGACGTTTCCGAGCTGGCCGGGTGCACCGGGCAGCTGCTGGTGGGGGAGCAGGACGCGTTCGGGCCGCGCCAGGGTGTGGGCCTGATGCAGCAGGACCCGGAAACCCAGATCGTGCAGGCCCGGGTGGAAGACGACGTGGCCTTCGGGGCGGAAAACCTCGGGGTGGACCCGCAGGAGATTTCCCGGCGCATTCCCCTGGCCCTGGAGGCGGTCGGGTTGGGCCAGCTGGCGCCGGAACACCCCACCCAGCAGCTGTCCGGGGGACAGAAGCAGCGCCTGGCCCTGGCCGGGATCCTGGCCATGCGCCCGGGGCTGATGCTGCTGGATGAACCCACCGCCAACATTGACCCGGAGGGCGCGTTGGGGGTACGCGACGCGGTGCTCAACGCCGCCGCGCGCACGGCAGCGACCCTGATCGTGGTCGAGCACCGGGTGGATACCTGGGTGGAACACGTGGACCGGGTGCTGGTGCTGGAGCCCGGCGGCGGGATCAGCCATGACGTGGCCCCGCAGGCGCTGTTGAGCGACCAGCCGCTGCGCCGGGAGCTGGCCGAGGCCGGGATCTGGGTGCCCGGCTACGTCCCGCACACCCGTACCCCACGCACCAGCCCGGGCGGTGAACTGCTGCGGGCCAGCGAGCTGCAGGCCAGGCGTTCAAAGAAGGCCCCGTTGACCGCGGCGGTGGACCTGGAACTGCCCGCCGGCGGCGCACTGGTGATCCGCGGCGCGAACGGGGTGGGCAAGTCGACCCTGGCGCTGACCCTGGGCGGGCTGCTGCAGCCGGCCAGCGGCCGGCTGCACGCCACTGAACTGTTGGCCGGTGAGGCGGGGGACAAGCCGTTCCTCTGGCGGGCCGGGCAGCTGGTGGCCCGCATCGGCACGGTCTTCCAGGAACCCGAACACCAGTTTGTCACCCAGAGCGTTGCCGACGAGCTGGCCTACGGGCCGCGCCGGGCGAAGGGGGAACGGGATGGGCAGGACGGCACCGGGCTTGATGAACAGCAGATCGCCGAACGCACCGCCGCGCTGCTGACCCGGCTGCGGTTGGACCACCTGGCCGAGGCGAACCCGTACACGCTCTCGGGCGGGGAGAAGCGCCGGCTCTCGGTGGCCACGGTGTTGGCCGCCAGCCCGGACGTGCTGATCCTGGATGAGCCGACCTTCGGGCAGGACGCGAACACCTGGCGGGAGGTGGCCGAGCTGCTCATCGAGGTGATCGAGCAGGGCACCGCCGTGATCGCGGTGACCCATGACGGGCACTTCGCCCGGGCGTTGGGCGCCCGGGAACTTGAGCTGCAGGCCCCCGCCCCGCGGGCCGAGGCCTCCGGACCGGACCCGCTGCTGGGATCCGCGGTGGGCGACAGCTGGCTGGCCCGGCGCAACCCGCTGGCGAAGCTGGCGGCGATCGTGGCCACCACCATCCCGCTGGTGGCCACCATTGACTGGGTCTCGGGCCTGGTGGTGATCACCGCGACCCTGCTGATGCTGCCGCTGGCGCGGCTGAGCATCCCACGTTTCCTGCTGCGCGCCTGGCCGCTGCTGCTGGCCGGGCTGACCGCCGCCTGGGGGATCAGCCTGGTCGGGGAGGACTCCGGGGCGCTGCTGCTGGACCTGGGGGTCTTCACCATCACCGAGGGCTCCCTGGCCGGCGGCATCGCCACCGGCATGCGCGCCATGGCGATGGCCGTGCCGATGGTGCTGCTGCTGAGCACCACCAACCCCTCCGACCTGGGCTCGGCCCTGTCCCAGCAGCTGCGCGTGCCGCACCGCTTCGTGCTCGGGGCGCTGGCCGGAATGCGGCTGCTGGGCCTGCTGGTGGAGGAGTTCACCACCCTGACCCTGGCCCGCCGGGCGCGCGGGGTGGGGAACTTCGGGTCCCCGGCCCAGCGCCTGCGCGCGAACCTGGGGCAGGTGCTGGCCCTGCTGGTGCAGGCGATCCGACGGGCCGGGCGACTGGCCATCACCATGGAAGCCAAGGGCTTCGGCGCCGGGCGGCGCAGCTGGCTGCGCACCCCGGACTTCGGGGGGCGTGACGTGCTGGTGATCGGTGCCGGGCTCGGGGTGGGGGCGCTGGCGGTGGCCGCCGCCGTGCTGGCCGGGACCTGGAGCCTGGTCTGGGGATAGCGCACCAAGAACGGGGGGAGCAGTCCATGGACTGCTCCCCCCGTTTTGCGTGCTCGGTTAGGCCAGGTGATCGGCCAGTTCGCTCAGCTCCGCGTGCAGTTCGGCGTCGAAGCGCAGCGGCTTGGCGTCCAGCGAATTCACCGGGGTGAGCAGGCGCACCGAGGAAACCAGCCACAGCACGTCGGCCTGGTAGAGGTCCTCGGGACGCAGCGGACCATACCCCAACTCCCAGCCGGCCTCCGCGGCGGCAGCGAAGATCGCCGCCTGGGTGGTGCCCGGCAGGATCCCGGTTTCCAGCAGCGGGGTGAGCAGGCGCTTGGTCTGCCCATCTCGCTGGGCCATCAGCACGGTGGAGGTCGGGCCCTCCAGCACCGCACCGTCGGAGGAGGTGAAGATGACATCATGGGCACCGTGGGCCCGCGCATAGCGCAGGGCCGCCATGTTCACCGCGTAGGACAGCGTCTTGGCTCCCATCAGCAGCCAGGGCGCGCGTTCGGCGATTTTCGAATCATAGCCGCGATCCAGCAGCAGCACGTCCACACCCGAATCCCGCTGGGCCTGGCCCAGCGTCGGGGCCGGGGTGACGGTCACCCAGCACAGGGCCGGGTCGCTGTCCGCGTCCCCGCGGGCGGCCACCAGCTTCACCACGGCCTCATCGGCCCCGCCGGTGGCATCAAAGTCCGCGATGGCGGTGTCAATGGCCGCACGCCACTGGATCTCGTCGGGGATCTCCAGGTCGCACAGCTGGGCCGAGGACTGCAGGCGGGCCAGGTGCGCGTCGATCTTGCGCACGCTCTGGTGCTTGTAGAGCATCGATTCGAAGATACCGTCACCACGGGAAACACCCTGGGCGGTCACGGGCAGTTGCGGCGCGTAAATGTCCGCCAGTCGACCGGCCGGATAGGACGGATCGAGGAAAACCAATGAACTCATAGGTACTAGATTATCGAATCCCGCCGGTGCTTCGGATAACTCGCCGCAACCGACACCGCCTTGAACCGGGGAATTGGGTAGTCTAGCGATAGGCAAAACGCACGATGACCGCGGGAAAGACACCCCGGTGGAAAGCACGAGGGCAGGAGTTGGCCGCATGATGCTAGGTGAGAACTTCCTGCGGGAGCTGGGCCCGACGGTCTGGGCGCTGGCGGTGACCTTCGACATCGTGGTGCGTATCGTGATGATCGGAGTGGTTCCGGGCAACCGCCGGCCCACCACCGCCATGGCCTGGCTGCTGGCGATCTTCTTCATCCCGGTCGTGGGGCTGATCCTCTACCTGCTCTTTGCCAACCCGCGCCTCTCCCGCCGGCGCCTGGAGAAGCAGCGCCGCGCCAATGAGGCAATCCTGCAGGCCACCTCGCACATGGATTCGCCGGTCGAATTCCACAGTGATGAGGAATGGATTGAGTCCGCCGCGGTGCTCAACCGCACCCTGGGGGCGCTGCCGCTGGAGGGCGGGAACGAGGTGGAGGTGATCTCCGATTACCGTGCCTCGCTGGAGGCGATGCGCCGGGAGATCGACAAGGCCACGACATTCGTGCACATCCAGTTCTACATCATGGGCGATGACCCGGACTTCGTCGGCCCGGTCCTGGATTCCCTGGAGGCCGCGGTCAAGCGCGGGGTGGTGGTGCGCCTGCTGTTTGACCACCTGGGCACCGCCCGGGTGGCCGGGTACGGGCAGCTGAAGCGGCGGCTGAAGGATTCGGGCATCGAATGGAAGCGGATGCTGCCGGTGGCCCCGTTCCGGCGCCGCTGGCGCCGCCCGGATCTGCGCAATCACCGCAAGATCCTGGTGGTGGACGGGGAAGTGGCCTTCACCGGCAGCCAAAACCTGATCGAGCCGGGCTACAAGCGGCTCAGCTCGCACAAGGTGGGGCGTGAATGGGTGGAGCTGATGATCCAGGTGCGCGGCCCGCTGGTGCGTTCCCTGGACGTGGTCTTCGCCACCGACTGGTGGCAGGAGGCCGACACCGATGACGTGCTGCAGGACCTGACCGACGCCCGCTACCCGTTGCCGGCCAGCGATGTGCCGGGGGAGACCGTGGGACAGGTGGTGCCCAGCGGGCCGGGGTATGAGGATGAGAACAACCTGCGCCTGTTCAACACGCTGATCTATTCGGCCTCCGAACGCCTGAAGATCACCAGCCCCTATTTTGTGCCCGATGATTCAATGCTCTACGCCATCACCACCGCGGCGCAGCGCGGCATTGAGGTGGATTTGTTCGTATGCGAGTCCGGGGACCAGTTCCTGGTGCACCACGCCCAGCAGTCCTATTACCAGGTGCTGCTGGAGGCCGGGGTGCGCATCTACCTGTACCCGGCCCCGATGGTGCTGCACGCCAAGTGCTTCACCGTCGATGACGAGGTCGCGGTCGTGGGATCCTCGAATATGGACATGCGCTCCTTCAGCCTGAACATGGAGATCTCGGTCATGCTGCTCGGCGCGCAGACGGTGGACCAGGTCAACCAGGTGCAGGCCCACTACCGCAGCATCTCCAAGGAACTGACCCTGGAGGAGTGGGAGAAGCGTCCGCGGCTGCAGCGCTGGGTGGACAACGCCGCCCGGCTGACCGCCACCCTGCAGTAGGAGCGGCACCGCCCTTAGTACGGGAAGCGCGCCCCCAAGGCGCTGAGCACGCCCACCGACTTGGTGCGCACCTCATCCCATTCCTCCTGCGGATCCGAGTCCGCGGTAATCGCCCCGCCCAACCCCAGACTCAGCTGCCAGGACCCGTCCCCAAGCCGGTCGCAGACCAGGGTGCGGATCACCACCGCCAGGTCGGCGCCGCCATCTGCGCCCAGGTAGCCCACCGCCCCGGAGTACAGTCCCCGCGCCCGGTTTTCCTCCAGCCGGTCCAGGATGTGCATGGTCGACAGTTTTGGTGCCCCGGTCATGGACCCGGGCGGGAAGGCCTCGCGCAGCGCCGCGGCGGCCAGCGCCGGTTCTCGCAGCTGCGCGTCGATGGTGGAGACCATCTGGTGCACCGTGGCGTAGCTTTCGATGGCGCACAAGCGGGTGACCGACAGCGTGCCGGGCACCGCATGGTGGGACAGGTCGTTGCGCAGCAGGTCCACGATCATGATGTTCTCGGCCCGGTCCTTGGGATGGGAGGCCAAATCCTCACGCAGCGCCGCATCGCTGGAGGGATCCTGGCCGCGCGGACGGGTGCCCTTGATCGGTTCGGCGCGCAGCTTGCCGGTGCCCGAGATGCTCACGAAGCGTTCCGGGGAGATGCTGGCCACCTCCAGGGAGCCCAGGCGCAGGTAGTGCGCAAACGGGGCCGGGGAGGATTCACGCAACCGGCTATACGCCTCGAAGGCGGAGAAATGCTCCACGGTGGCGTGCAGTTCGGTGGTCAGGCACACCTCATAGCTGTTGCCCTGCCAGATTTCGTGCTGCGCCCGGCGCACCTTGTCCCGGTACTGCTCGGGGGTGTCGCGGCAGCTGAACACCGGCACCGGCAGCGGCCCGGGCTCCCGCACCTTGAGCTGCAGCCGCTGCAGACGGGCCAGGGTCGGCTCCAGCAGGTGGCCTGGGGCGCGCACGGTCAGCCGGGCGCGCAGGTGATCAACAATCAGCACGGTGTCCGGTTCAAAGAACTGCGCGTCCGGGCGCAGCGAACCATCGGGCAGCCGGGCCGCCACATCCGCCGCACCCACCTCGCGCTTGAGCTCATAGCCCAGGTAGCCCACCCACTGCGGGTCCGGGGCCGGCGGCTCCGCCGCGGGGTCAGGCTCCGCCCCGGGCCCGGTCTCCGAGGGCCAGATCCCGCCCAGGGCGGCAAAGAACTCGGGGCCCAGCCGGAGCATCGCGTTGCCCGAACGCAGCTCGGTGCCCTGCGCGGTGGCCGAAAGCAGCGCTGCCTCCGGTTCCTGGGCCAGGGCCAGCACCGTATAGCGGTTGCGGCCCAACGGGTCCTGCAGCCGGTGGCTGGTGGATTCCAGCAGTGCCGCCTGCCGGCAGTGCTCGGCCAGCGACTCAAAGACGGCGGCCACATCCCGGGGCACCGGCAGCTCACGCTCATGGCGCACCGCGGCCCGCAGCCAGGTGGCGGGCAGCTTGACCCGTACCCGGGCGGGCAGGAACCGCGCCAGCCGGCGCAGCTGGTGCAGGGCAGCATCCTCGTCGGGGGCATCGGAGCGCAGGTGCACGTTGGCGGTGGCCGCCGGGTCTGCGGCGCTGAGGTACTCCTGCTCCTGATCGGCCCACCGCGCCCAGTGCCGGGCGAAGACCTCCCCGTCGCGGCGCAGCGCGCGTTCCCGGCGTACCGTGGCCCCGGCCTGCAGCCAGATGCCCAGGTCAATCTCCGGTACCGCTTCGGCGCACAGGGCCCCCACCCCTTCGACGAGCACAATCTCGCTGGGGGTGAAGTGGATGTGTTCGGCCGCCGGGGCGTTGGCCTGCCAGTCCCAACGCGGCCAGCTCACCGGCTGGCCCGCGCGGATCCGGCGCAGCAGCACGGCATAGCGCGTGCAGGTTTCCTGCAACGAATCCCAGCCGTAGTACAGGTCCTCCAGGTGCAGGATGGAAACCCGTTCGGGTCCCCAGGCCGCGGCCAGGGCCGCAGCCAGTGAGCTCTTGCCCGCCCCGGAGCGCCCGTCCAGGGCGATAATCAGTGGTTTAACGGTTTCCACGGGAGGCGGTGTTGCTCCGAACGTAGTCAACCAGCGCCGGCAGGCTGGCGGCAATCATCTTCCAGGTTTCACGAAAGTCCGCGGCGTCCCCGTACCAGGGGTCATAGATGCCCTGCGCGTCGTGGGGCTGTGCGGCGGATTGCGGGTCAAAGGAACGCAGCATCCGCAGCTGCGGACGCCGTTCCTGGGCGATGTTCGACAAATCCGGGACCAGCGCCTCAAAATGGTCCGTGTCCAGCGCCAGGATCAGGTCCACCGACCCCAGTTCCTCGGCCGTGAGCTGGCTGGCCACATGTCCCTCACCGCTCAGGCCGTGGGAACGCAGCGTCGCTTCGGCGCGCTGGTCAATGGGGTTGCCGATCTCCCCGTCGGTCACGGCGCGGGAGAACACCTCGACGTCGCCGATCCCCGCGTCCTCCAGGGCGTTCTTGAGCATGAATTCGGCCATGGGCGAGCGGCAGATGTTGCCCGTGCACACCGTCATTATCCGGAACATGAGACAAGTCTAGGGTGAATTGGCCAACACATTCGAGGGTGACGCCCCGATGCGCGCGCAACGAATCGACAACAATTCACTAGCGCGCCAGCACCAGCAGCACCGCAACGAAGATGAACAGCGTGCCAAAGACAATGTTCTGGATTCGCGCGCCGCGCACGGTGGCCGTAAATCGTTGGAAGGTGCGGGCCATGGCGGCGAAGAACAGGAACATCACCAGCACATCCACCAGGACAATGGTGGCCATGAACACCAGGTACTGGGGCAGCTGGGGCGCATCGGGCCGGATGAACTGCGGGGTCAGCGCCAGGAAAAACACGATCGCCTTGGGATTGAGCAGATTCACCAGCAGGCCTTGGCGCACCATGTACAGCCGCCCGGCAGGCGCTGAGTCCTGCAGCTGTTCCGGTTGCGGACGAGCCAGCAGCATGCGCACCCCGAGGTAGACCAGGTAGCCGGCACCGGCATAGCGGATGACCTCAAAGAGCACCTGAGAACGGCTGACCAGCAGCCCCACCCCGGCCGCCACGAGGGCCACGTGGATCAGCAGGGCCAGCTGTTGGCCGATGATGCCCCACAGCGAGCGGCGCCAGCCCACCCGAATCGAGTTGCTCATGGTGTTGATGGCCCCGGCGCCCGGGGTGAAGCTGATGACCACCGCGGCACCCAGTAGGGAGAACCAGAGGGGAAGAGTCACCGAAACAGCATAATCGCCGGAGCGATTAGGCGCGTTTTCGTGTGGGGATTTGTGACGCGGTGGCCTCGCGCACCTCGTCCACCCCGGCGGTGGCCTCGCGCAGGAATTGGGTGATCAGTTCGACCTGCTCGCTGGGATATCCCTGGATGACCTGGTGCAGCTTGCGGGCCAGCGGGGCGAACATTTCCTGCCCGCTGGATTGGGCGAGCTCGGTCATGGCGATGCGGATCACCCGCCGGTCGGCATCGGTGCGCCGGCGCTCAATGTAGCCCAGCCGCTCCAGCCGGTCGAGCATGGCGGTCGTGGCCGGTGCGCTCAGCTGTAGTTCCCGGGACAGATCCCGGGGTGAGGGCAGCGACCCGGCGCGCTGGTAGCGCATGATTACGCCCAGCGCGTTCATGTCGGTGCGGTGCGAGCTGTGGGCGCTGGCGGTGGACTCCACGTAGCGGTCCGAGGCCTGGGCGAACTGCTGCAGCTGCAGGACGAGTTCATAGGAAGGGGTGGGGTCCATAGGCACATTCTATAACCAATGATATAGTTCGATGATGGAATTAGTTTGACCCCTACGGCACACGCCCCGCGCACCGGGCGCGGCGCGGCCTCGACCCGAAGGAAACCGGCCATGGCATCCTCGAGAACCGGCGCACCACCTGCAAACGGCAAACCCAAAAACGGACTGCGCGCCCTGCTGGCCGCGGTGCTGGTCATTATCTGGCTGGCCGTCGCCGGCATCGGCGGGCCGACCTTTGGCAAGCTGTCCGACGTGCAAAGCAACGACCAGGCCGCATTCCTGCCAGCCAGTGCGGAGGCCACCCGGGCCCTGGAATGGCAGGAGAAGTTCCGCACCAGTGACGCCATCCCTGCCGTGGTGGTCATGGCCAACCAGAACGGGCTGGACGCCAAGGAGGGCGCGGCCCTGGCCGATGAGCTGAAGTCCTTTGAATACCTCGACGGGGAGGTGACCGGGCCGTTCCTGGCCGAGGACGGCAAGGCGGTGGAACTGCTGGTGCCGATCTCCAGTGAGGTCAAGGCCGACGACGGAGTGGAGAGCCTGCGGGCGCTGCTCAACGAGCATCTGCCCCAGGGCGCCGAGGGCTACGTCACCGGCCCGGCCGGGTTCAATGCCGACCTGATCGAGGCGTTCGGCGGGATCGACGGCGTGCTGCTGGGCGTGGCGCTCAGCGCGGTGCTGGTGATCCTGCTGCTGGTCTATCGTTCCGTGCTGCTGCCCTTCACCGTGCTGCTGACCGCCATGGTCGCCCTGTGCGCGGCGATTGTGGTGGTCTACTACATGGCCGACGCCGGCTGGATTCGGCTGGATGGTCAGTCCCAGGGCATCCTCTCCATCCTGGTGATCGGCGCGGCCACCGACTACTCGCTGCTGCTGGTGGCGCGGCACAAGGAGGCGCTGAGCCAGGGCCAGTCGCGCTGGCAGGCGGTGGCCACCGCCTGGCGCGGCTGCCTGGAACCGATCATCGCCTCGGGCGGTACGGTCACCGTGGGCCTGCTGTGCCTGCTGTTCTCCGACCTGAACTCCAACAAGGCGCTGGGGCCGATCGCCGCCAGCGGCATCATCTTCTCCATCATTGCCGCCCTCAGCTTCCTGCCCGCGGCCCTGGGCCTGCTGGGCCGGGCCGCCTACTGGCCCTTCGCCCCCAAGCCGGCCGGCCACGCCCAGCACGCCAAGAGCAGCGGTGGACTTTGGGCGCGCATCGCCTCCTTCGTTGACCGGCGCAGCCGCGTTGTGTGGATCGTGACCAGCGTGGTGCTGCTGGCCGGCGCGTTGGGCATGACCCAGCTCCAGGCCAGCGGGGTGCCGCAAAGTGACCTCGTCACCTCCCAGTCCGAGGCCCGCGACGGCCAGGAGGTGCTCGGCCGGCACTTCCCGGGCGGCAGCGGCTCCCCGGCGGTGGCCATCGTGGAGGAAGCCGATGCCGAGGCCATCCTGAAGGATGTGAGCGCCCTGGACGGCGTGGATTCGGCCTACCTGCAGGCCGAGGACGGCGGCCCGGCCATGGCCGAGCGCGGCGCCGAGCCGCAGGTGGTTGAGGGCCGCTCCCTGATCTCCATCACCCTGGCCGACGCGGCGGACTCCGATCAGGCCAAGGACACCGTGCAGCTGGTGCGCGACACCGTGCACCAGCAGGACCCGGACGGGCTGGTTGGCGGCACCACCGCCACCCAGATGGACACGAACGCGACCGCCACCGCGGACCTGTTCAAGATCATCCCGCTGATCCTGGCCGCGATCCTGGTGATCCTGATGCTGCTGCTGCGCTCGATCATCGCCCCGGTGCTGCTGATCCTCACCACGGTGCTCTCCTACGGCACGGCCATGGGCGTCAGCGCCCTGGTGTTCAACCACGTGTTCAACTTCTCCGGGGCCGACCCGGCGGTGCCGCTGTTCGGCTTTGTGTTCCTGGTGGCCCTGGGCGTGGACTACAACATCTTCCTGATGACCCGAGTGCGTGAAGAGGCCCTGCACCACGGCACCCTGGAGGGCGTGCGCCGCGGACTGACCGTGACCGGCGGGGTGATCACCTCCGCCGGAGTGGTGCTGGCCGCCACCTTCGCAGCACTGGGGGTCATCCCGATCATGTTCCTGGCCCAGCTGGGCTTCATCGTGGCCTTCGGCGTGCTGCTGGACACCCTGGTGGTGCGTTCCCTGCTCGTCCCGGCGCTGGTCCACGAGTTCGGGCGCGTCATCTGGTGGCCCAGCCGGCTGCGCCACGGGGCGAAGTAGGCGCCCGGCTTCCGGGGCCGACGTGGTACACATCTCGGTCCTGGAAGCCGGTGGTATGCCGTAGACCACGGTCTGGGCGAGGCGGCGCTGGTAGGATTGAACGTTGTGCGCCCCTGGCGGCCGGCCCCGGAAATCGTCCGGGTTGCCCCGCGCGGCGCATGCGTCGATTGATTAGATTTCCCACTGGTCCCGGGGCGAATCCGCCCGCGCGGCCACGCGTCGTGAACCCGGCCCTCCGCCGGCTTTGCACCTCGCGGCTGCGGACTTTCTCCTGCTTTCGGCGATCCCGTGCGCCGCACAGGCGGCGCATCAGCGAGTTCTAGAGAAAGTTCGTCTCATGACAGCATCCTTCAGCGCCCTTGGTGTGCCCCAGAACCTGGTTTCGGTCCTGCAGCAGCAGGGCATCGACTCCCCGTTCCCGATCCAGGAAGCCACCCTGCCCTCCACCCTGGCCGGTGGGGACGTGCTGGGCCGCGGACAGACCGGTTCGGGCAAGACCCTGGCCTTCTCCCTGCCGGTGGTGGCCCGCCTGGCCGCCCAGCCGCGCCGCCGCCGCGCGCGTTTCCCGCGCGCCCTGATCATGGCCCCCACCCGCGAGCTGGCCACCCAGATTTCCAAGACCATTGACCCGCTGGCCGCCGCCGCCGGGCTGCGCACCACCGTCATCTACGGAGGGGTCGCCCAGTCGCGCCAGGAAAAGGCCATGAATGAGGGCGTGGACATTGTCATCGCCTGCCCCGGACGCCTTGATGACCTGATGGGGCAGAAGATCGTGGACCTGTCCGAGGTCGAGGTCTCGGTGCTCGACGAGGCCGACCACATGGCCGACATGGGTTTCCTGCCGGTGGTGCGCCGCATCCTGGACCGCACCCCGCAGGGCATCCAGCACCTGCTGTTCTCCGCCACCCTGGACAACGGGGTGGACAAGGTGGTCAAGCGCTACCTGCACAACCCCACCGTGCATTCGGTCGATGCGCCGAAGGCCGCCGTGAACACCATGGAGCACCGCGTCTTCGTGGTGGATCCGGAGGAAAAGAAGGAGACGGTGCGTACCCTGGCCAGCGGTGTGGGCCGGCGCATCATGTTCATGCGCACCAAGCACCACGCCAAGAAGATGGCGCTGTGGCTTTCCAAGGCCGGCATCCCGGCCGTGGACCTGCACGGCAACCTGAGCCAGAACGCCCGGGACCGCAACCTGGCCGCCTTCTCCGACGGCTCGGCCAAGGTGCTGGTGGCCACCGACGTCGCCGCCCGCGGCGTGCACGTGGACGGGGTGGAGCTGGTGGTGCACATTGACCCGCCGGCAGAGCACAAGGCCTACCTGCACCGCTCGGGACGCACCGCCCGTGCCGGCTCCGACGGCACCGTGGTCACCATCGCCACCACCGACCAGCAGGGGGATGTGGCCCAGCTGCTCAAGCAGGCCGGACTGAAGGTTCCCTTTGAGAAGGTGGACCGCAATTCGCCGGCCGTGGCCGAGGTCGTTGGGGAAGTGGCCGAACTGGTGGCCTACGAGGCGCCGGTGAAGCAGCAGCCCAAGCGCCAGAGCCCCAAGACGGCGCAGGGCGCCCGCGGCGGCAACCGCCGCGGCAAGACCGAGTCCTCCCGCGCCTCGGGCACCCGCCGCTCCGGCGCCGGACGCCCCGAAGCCGGTGCGAACCGTGAGAAGTCCGCACCCAAGGACGGCGGGCGCAACCGCAACACCCGCGGGGCCAGCGAATCCCGCCCGGCCGCCGGGGCGAACCGCAGTCGCTCGCGTCGTCCCCGTCGCGCCACCAGCCCGGCCACTAATTCCCGGTAGTTCACCGGCCGCACGCGCCAGGTCCAGATGGGTCCGGCGCAGCGCACAACCGAAGATCCACGGCTGGGACCACAGCCGCCAAAGCCCGGCAACGCCATCGCGTTGCCGGGCTTTGCCATCCCCGCAGGAGCCGGATTGGGCCGCCGAGCGGCTCAGGGCTGCTTGCGCCCCCAGCGCAGGTAGGCGAGCGGGCCGGCGAAGTTGATAAAGGTTGCGGCCACCCACAGCTTCTTCGAGCCGTTGATCCGGTGCTGACCGCGCGCGGCCAGATCGCGCAACGCGATTCCCTGGAGCAGCAGCTGTACGGCGGCCAGGCCAACCAGCGCCGCACGCCGGGCGGGGGAGAGATCCTTCCAGCGGTTCTTCGATTTCATCGATGGCTTCCCTTCTTGGTTTTCTTGCACAATCGCATTACCCAATGCCCTGCCCTCCATTGTGCCGTGCAGTGCTGCTTCCCATGACCCGCCGGTAGGTGGGCAGGCGGCAGGCCGCAGGCTGGGCGGAGAAACGAGCCGGGGACGGGCCTGGCAAAAAAATTTCCAAAAAATCTTTCGCCACGGGAATGATTGTGGCTCCGGGCCCGTTGAACATGACAGAACGCAAAGTTGAGTCACTATCACTCAAGTTTGATTTGACAGCGAAACGCTCGAGAGTAAACTTGAGTGCGGAACGCTCAACCGGGGTAAAACGCCCCAGCGTTAGTCAGTTTTAACCAAGGCAAAGGAGAGCCATTATGTCGCGTGCCGTAGGTATCGACCTCGGAACCACCAACTCCGTCGTTTCCGTTTTGGAAGGCGGCGAGCCGACCGTTATCGCCAACGCTGAAGGCAACCGCACCACCCCCTCGATCGTCGCCTTCTCCAAGAGCGGCGAAGTCCTGGTCGGTGACATCGCCAAGCGCCAGGCCGTGAACAACATCGATCGCACCATCGCCTCGGTCAAGCGCCACATGGGCACCGACTGGACCATCGAGATCGATGACAAGAAGTACACCCCGCAGGAAATCTCGGCCCGTACGCTGATGAAGCTGAAGAACGACGCCGAGTCCTACCTGGGTGAAAAGGTGACCGACGCGGTCATCACCGTTCCGGCCTACTTCAACGACGCCGAGCGCCAGGCCACCAAGGAAGCCGGTGAAATCGCTGGCCTGAACGTGCTGCGCATCGTCAACGAGCCGACCGCCGCGGCCCTGGCCTACGGCCTGGACAAGGGCAAGGAAGATGAACTGATCCTGGTCTTCGACCTGGGTGGCGGTACCTTCGACGTCTCGCTGCTGGAAGTTGGCAAGGACGAGGACGACTTCTCGACCATTCAGGTTCGCGCCACCGCCGGTGACAACCGCCTGGGCGGCGACGACTGGGACCAGCGCATCGTTGACTGGCTGCTGGCCCAGGCCAAGAGCAAGGGTGCTGACCTGTCCAAGGACAAGATCGCCCTGCAGCGCCTGAAGGAAGCCGCTGAGCAGGCCAAGAAGGAGCTGTCCTCGGCCACCAGTACCAACATCTCGCTGCAGTACCTGTCGGTGACCGCCGACGGTCCGGTGCACCTGGATGAGCACCTCTCGCGCGCCAAGTTCCAGGAACTGACCGCGGACCTGCTGGAGCGCACCAAGAAGCCGTTCCAGGACGTCATCCGCGAGGCCGGCGTGAAGGTGTCGGACATTGCCCACGTGATCCTGGTGGGTGGTTCGACCCGTATGCCAGCCGTGGCAGAACTGGTCAAGGAAATGGCCGGCAAGGAAGCTAACAAGGGTGTGAACCCGGATGAGGTCGTGGCCGTGGGCGCCGCCCTGCAGGCCGGCGTGCTCAAGGGCGAACGCAAGGACGTGCTGCTGATCGACGTGACCCCGCTGTCGCTGGGCATCGAGACCAAGGGTGGCGTGATGACCAAGCTCATCGAACGCAACACCGCGATCCCGACCAAGCGCTCGGAAACCTTCACCACCGCCGAGGACAACCAGCCTTCGGTGTCCATCCAGGTGTTCCAGGGCGAGCGCGAGTTCACCCGCGACAACCAGGCACTGGGTACCTTCGAGCTGACCGGCATCGCCCCGGCTCCGCGCGGCATCCCGCAGGTCGAGGTCACCTTCGACATCGACGCCAACGGCATCGTGCACGTTTCGGCCAAGGACAAGGGCACCGGCACCGAGCAGTCGATGACCATCACCGGCGGCACCTCGCTGTCCAAGGATGACATCGAGCGCATGGTGCGCGAAGCCGAGGAGCACGCAGCCGAGGACAAGAAGCGTCGTGAAGCTGCCGAGACCCGCAACGCCGCCGAGCAGGCCGCCTACTCGGTGGACAAGCTGATCAAGGACAACGAGGACAAGCTGCCCGAAGAGGTCAAGACCGAAGTCCAGGCCGATGTGGACGCACTGAAGGCCGCCCTGGAGAAGCAGGACAACGACGACGAGGTCAAGGCCGCGTTTGAGAAGCTGCAGGCTTCGCAGACCAAGCTGGGCGAGGCCATCTACGCCAACACCCAGGCCGAGTCCGCAGCCGCAGGCGAGGGCGAAGCTCCCAACGCCGAGGAAGACATCGTCGACGCCGAGGTCATTGACGAAGACGAAGACGACAAGAAGTAGGGAGTAAGGGAATATGTCCGAGGCACAGGACCAGAACGCCAACTCCGGCCAGCAGCCGGAGAACCAGCAGGAGGCTGCCGAGGCGCAGCCGAGCGCCGACGCTTTGGGTCAGGCCGAGGCGATCCTGAACGAGGCAGGCGTATCGGCTGAACAGTCGGAGCAGGACGAAGTGGGCGAGGTTGTCACCGAGCTGCGCAACGACCTGCTGCGGCTGCAGGCCGAGTACGTGAACTACCGCAAGCGCGTGGAGCGCGACCGTGAAGCCGTGCGCGACCAGGCGGTGCAGTCGGTGCTGGCAACCCTGTTGCCCGTGCTCGACGACGTGGACGCCGCACGCAAGCACGGGGACTTGACCGATGGGCCGTTCGCGGCCATCGCGAACAAGCTCGATGCGGTACTGCAGTCTCACGGACTGGAGCGTATCGACCAGGCGGGTGTGGAGTTCGACCCGAACGTCCACGAGGCGCTGCTGCGTCAGCCGGTTGAGGGGATCGACGCCGACCATGTGGGACAGATCCTGCGTATTGGATACAAGAAGGGGGAGCGCATCCTGCGCGCCGCCCAGGTGATGGTATCCACCGGCGAGTAGTCGCCGACAAATAACACATCGACACTGCCCACTGCCGAGAATCGACAGTGGGCAGTGTCGAACCGGCTGACGAAAGGTTGGAGGCCTGATGGCAAGTCAGGATTGGATCGAAAAGGACTTTTACGCGATCCTCGGCGTCTCGAAGGATGCCGACGACGCGGAAATCAAGAAGGCCTACCGCAAGCTGGCACGCAAGTACCACCCGGATACGAACCCCGGGGACGCGGCGGCCGAACAGAAATTCAAGGACATCTCCGAGGCGAACTCGGTACTGTCCGACCCGGAACAGCGCCAGCAGTACGATGCCATCCGCGCCATGGGGTCCGGGGCACGCTTCACCTCCGGCGCCGGCGCCGGGGCCCAGGGGGCAGGTTTCGAGGACATCTTCTCCAACCTCTTCGGGGGCGGCGGCGGGGCACGCGGCGGTGGACAGGTTCCCCCGGAGTTCGCGGACCTCTTTGGCGGTGGCGGCGGTTTCGGCGGCGGCGGATTTGGCGGCGGCTTCGGCCGGCAGGCACCGCCGCGCAAGGGCGCGGACCGCAACGCCAGCACCACCATCTCCTTCGCCGGCTCGATCAACGGCACGACCATCGGGCTGCGTGAACCCAGCGGCGAAGTAATCGACGTGCGCATTCCCGCCGGCATCCGCGACGGGCAGTCCGTGCGCGTGCGCGGCAAGGGGCAGCCCGGCCCGGCGGGCAACGGGGACCTGCTGGTGAAGGTCAAGGTCAGTGAACACCCGTTCTTCAAGCGCGACGGGAACAACATCCGCATCCACGTTCCGGTCAGCTTCGATGAAGCTGCCCTGGGGGCCAAGATCCAGGTGCCGACGCTGAACGGCGAAGAAGTCACCGTCAAGGTGCCCGCCGGTTCCAGCTCGGGACGAACGCTGCGCCTGAAGGGCCGGGGAGTGAAGACTTCCAAGGCCTCCGGTGACCTGATGATCGTCCTGGACGTGATGGTGCCGCAGAACCTGAGCGATGAAGCCAAGAAGGCCATCGAGCAGTTCGCCGCGGCCACGGCCGGGGATGACCCGCGGGCCGATCTGGCGGCCCGGGCACGGCTATAGCAAGGGGCCGGCAACCCATCCGCTGACGGGTTGCCGGCCGCACGTACATGTTCGGGCACCGAGTGGGGCTGCCCGAACCGAAAAGGTGGTAGGTGAAAGTGACCGGGGATTACATACGACCGGTATTTGTCATTTCGGTTGCCGCGCAGCTGGCTGACATGCATCCACAGACCCTGCGCCAGTACGACCGCATGGGCCTGGTCTCTCCCAGCAGGCAGGCCGGCAAGCAGCGGCGCTACTCGCAGCGCGATGTGCAGCTGCTGCGCCAGGTCCAGCAGCTGAGCAAGGAAGGCGTTTCGCTCGAAGGCATCCGGCGCATTCTGCAGCTTGAGGCCGAGGTGGACCAGCTGCGCCGGCAGGTTGGATCCCTGCAGGAGGAGGTCTATGAGTTGCGCAGCAACCAGAGCCGCGTGTTTGCCGCAGGCACCATGGCCGGGGACATTGTCACGCTCAGCCGCGGCACCCGCCCGCAGCGCCGCGAACCACAGGTCACACTGTTCACTACCCGGCGCGCGATCGGTCCCTAGCCGATCAGCCCGTGCCTGCGCAGGCGGGCCAGAAGGTTGGCGCGCACCGCCGGCCACTCGTGGGGCAGGATCGAGAAGACCACGGTGTCGCGCAGCGACTGGGTTGCCGGGTCATACATGTGGCTGCGCAGCACACCGTCCTGCTTTGCGCCCAGCCGGGAGATGGCGGCCCGGCTGGCCTGATTGTGCCAATGCGTGCGGAATTCAACCGCGATGCACTTCAGATCCTCGAACGCCCGGCTCAGCAGCATGAACTTGGCCGCCGGGTTGATTCCCGTTCCCTGGGCCGAGGGTGCCAGGAACGTGGAACCGATTTCGACCCGTCGGTTCACCGCATCAATATTCATCAACGTTGTGGCGCCCACGGCGCGTCCCGCACGGGCATCGATGATCGCGTACGGCGCCATCAGCCCCTGATCCTGGAGTTCCAGACGTCGTTCAATCTCAGAACCCACTGCGGTGGGGGCCGGGATCGAGGTAAACCACAACTCCTGCATGCCCTCTTCGGCGACGACCGCGGCCAGATCGTTCATGTGGGATGAAGCCAGCTGCTCCAAGCGGGTCTGGGCAAACTCCAGGGTGGGACACGACGACAAATCCATGGTTGAACCTTAGCGCCACAGCCCTCCGGCTGCCCCATCCGGGTGGGACGAGGGCGAAAATACTTCCGCCGCGCCGCCGGGCACCCAGCGTCTAGTTGCGCGTGTAGGCCAGGTCAAACACGCGGCGTCCGGCCTTCAACGCCTTGCTTTCAAAACTGGTCAGGATGCGACGCTCAAAGCGCGGGGCCCAGCCGCCCAGCTCATCGGTAAAGGTTGGCTCGGAGTCATGGCCTTCCAGCCCCTCACGACGCACCCTGGTCAGTTCGCTGTGCTTGCCGGCCAGATTGCCCGGATGCTGGTTGGTGAACTGAGGGTGTGCCTCCAGCAGCTCGCGCATCTGCTCCGCGTAGTTGGACCAGTCGGTGGCCAGTCGCAGGGTGCCGCCGGGCTTGAGTACGCGCGCGACCTTGTCCAGGAATTCGGTCTTGATCAGGCGGCGCTTGTGGTGGCGGGTCTTGTGCCAGGGGTCGGAGAAGAAGATCCAGATTTCATCGGCGCTGGACGCAGGCAGCATGACATCGAGCACCTCGGGCGCGTTGGCCTGAATCGCGCGTACATTCTGCAGCCCAAAGGACTCGACCTTCAGCATCAGCTGGGCCAAGCCGGGGCGGTAGACCTCCACCGCCAGGTAGTTGCGCTCCGCGTCGTCCTTGGCCGCGTTGGCGATGCATTCGCCCAACCCGGTGCCGATCTCCACGATCAGCGGAGCGGTGCGTTCGAAGGTTTGCTGCAGGTCCAGCTGCTGATCCTCGGCAACGGAGGTGTCGGTCTGCTTGCGTTCCGGTTCGATCACGTAGCGGTCGGCATTGCGTTCCCAGGCTCGGGCGCGACGTCCCTGCAGCCGGTTGCCACGGCGAACGAAGGAAAACGGTTCCTTGCGGAACAGTTCCGGGTCGCGGGTGCCGGTTTCGGGGGAGGGAATCGAATCTGCGCTACGGTCGCTCATGATGCCTAATCCTATCGGAGCCGCCGGCCGCACCGGGAGCAGGAAGGCCGGGAGATTGCGCACGTTCGGCAGGAATCCGGGGCTGATCCGGGTTTTCCCCGATGTCCCAGCGGGCCGGGTTGGGGCAGAATAAAGCCATGAGTCTATTGCGTGCGGTACTGAATATCATTTGGCTGGTCTGCGGCGGGCTGTGGCTGGCCCTGGGCTACGTGCTGGCCGGCATCATTTGCTGCCTGTTGATCGTCACCATTCCCTTTGGCATCGCTTCCTTCCGGATTGCCGGGTATGCGTTGTGGCCCTTTGGGCGTACCGTCGTTGACCGCGGACCGGTCGGCGCGTTCTCGACCCTGGGCAATATCATCTGGGTGATTGTGGCCGGGATCTGGATCGCGATCGGCCATGTGCTGACGGCCATCCCGATGTTCATCTCGATCGTTGGAATCCCGCTGGGCATTGCCAACCTGAAGATGATCCCGATTTCGCTGATGCCGCTGGGCAAGACGATCGTTCCCTCGGACTACTTCATCGGTTCCATCCGCCGCTGACCCGGCCCGAACCGCTGCCGCGAAACGCGAGTGCTTCTTGGTGAGGTGCTCGCCTTTTGCGTTTAAGGGGACGCCGAAGCCCGCGCGGGCGGCGCCGGCCGCCGAGGCGTGGAAGGGCCGGGAAAACAACGAAAATTTTCCGTAAAGTCCGGAATAGGATCTCCCCAAAGGAAGTTGAGTTAAGTAGACTCAAGTTTATGAGGTGTAGGTCTGAGAGGAAGGACTCGAATGGACACCAAACTCACCACCAAGAGCCAGGAGGCTCTGTCCGCGGCCGGGATGAATGCCTCGACCGCGGGCAACCCGCAGATTGAACCGGCGCACCTGCTCAAGGCGCTGCTTGACCAGCGTGACTCGGTGGCCGTGGCGCTGCTGAAGACCGCAGGCATCGACGTCGATGGGCTCTCGGTCAAGACCAGCTCGGTCATCAAGGCCCTGCCCGCCGGCTCGGGCTCCTCCGTGGCGCAGGCCCAGTTCTCGCGCCAGCTGCTGCAGACTGTCAACGCGGCCCAGGAACTGGCCGGTGAACTGGGGGACACCTATGTCTCCACCGAACACCTGCTCATCGGGCTGGCCTCGGATGTCACCAAGGCCGGGGAAGCGATGCGCGAGGTTGGAGCGACGCGCGAACTGCTCAGCGCCACCCTGCCCTCCATCCGCGGGGACCGCAAGGTCGACAGCCCGGATCCGGAAGGCACGTTCCAGTCGCTGGAGAAGTTCGGCACCGACATGACCGCACTGGCCCGCTCCGGCAAGCTCGACCCGGTGATCGGGCGCGACAAGGAAATCCGGCGTGTGGTGCAGGTGCTTTCGCGGCGCACCAAGAACAACCCGGTGCTCATCGGTGACCCGGGCGTCGGCAAGACCGCCGTGGTGGAGGGCCTGGCCCAGCGCATGGTCGCCGGGGACGTACCCGAATCGCTGCGCGGCAAGACCCTGATTTCCCTGGACCTGGGTGCCATGGTGGCCGGCGCGAAGTACCGCGGTGAGTTTGAGGAGCGCCTGAAGGCCGTCCTGGAGGAAATCAAGGCCTCCGACGGGCAGATCGTGACCTTCATTGACGAGATCCACACCGTCGTGGGTGCCGGTGCCTCGGAAGGCGCGATGGACGCCGGGAACATGCTCAAGCCGATGCTCGCCCGCGGGGAACTGCGCCTGATCGGCGCCACCACGCTGGATGAGTACCGCGAGAACATTGAGAAGGACCCGGCCCTGGAACGCCGCTTCGCCCAGGTGTACGTGGGCGAGCCGAGCGTTGATGACACCATCGCGATCCTGCGTGGGCTGAAGGAACGCTACGAGGCGCACCACAAGGTTGCCATCGCCGACAGTGCCTTGGTGGCCGCCGCCGCCCTGTCCAACCGCTACATCTCCGGACGCCAGCTGCCGGACAAGGCCATCGACCTGGTCGACGAGGCCGCCAGCCGGCTGCGCATGGAGATCGACTCGGCCCCCGAGGAGATCGACGAGCTGCGCCGTGAGGTGGACCGGCTGACCATGGAGGAGTTGGCCCTGTCCACGGAGACCGACCCGGCCTCGGTGGAGCGTCTGGAGGCGCTGCGCAAGGACATGGCGGACAAGAAGGAGCAGCTTGACGCGCTGAACTCCCGCTGGGAGGCGGAGAAGGCCGGGCTGAACCGGGTCGGTGACCTGAAGGCCCAGCTTGACGAGCTGCGCAGCCAGGCGGAGAAGTACCAGCGCGAAGGCGACCTGGAGAAGGCCTCGCGGCTGCTCTACGGGGAGATCCCGGCGCTGCAGCAGGAGCTGGACGCGGCCGCCGCGGCCGAGGCCAGCGACGCGGATCGGGAGCTGATGGTCGCCGAGGAGGTCACCGCCGATGACATCGCCGAGGTGATCTCGGCCTGGACCGGGATCCCGGCCGGGCGGATGCTGCAGGGTGAAAGCCAGAAACTGCTGGACATGGAAAAGGTGATCGGCCAGCGGCTGATCGGCCAGACCCAGGCGGTGGCAGCCGTCTCCGATGCGGTACGCCGTTCCCGGGCCGGGATCGCGGACCCGGACCGGCCCACCGGTTCGTTCCTGTTCCTGGGCCCCACCGGCGTGGGCAAGACCGAGCTGGCCAAGGCGTTGGCGGACTTCCTGTTCGATGACGCCCGGGCCATGGTGCGCATCGACATGTCCGAGTACTCGGAGAAGCATGCGGTGGCCCGGCTGGTCGGTGCCCCTCCGGGCTACGTCGGCTACGAGGAAGGCGGCCAGCTCACCGAAGCGGTGCGCCGCCGGCCCTACTCGGTGATCCTGCTCGACGAGGTCGAGAAGGCGCACCCGGAAGTGTTCGACATCCTGCTGCAGGTGCTCGATGACGGGCGGTTGACCGACGGGCAGGGACGCACCGTGGACTTCCGCAACACGATCCTGATCCTGACCTCCAACCTGGGCAGCCAGTTCCTGGTCGACCAGGAGATGGATCTGGCCGCACGGCACGAGGCGGTCATGAACGTGGTCAATGCCTCGTTCAAGCCGGAGTTCCTGAACCGGCTGGATGACGTGATCATGTTCGACGCCCTCAGCGTCCAGCAGCTGGGCCACATTGTCGAGCTGCAGATCGCGAACCTGGCCGAACGGCTGGCAGAGCGCCGGCTCACCCTGGAGGTGGACTCCGCAGCCCGCGATTGGCTGGCCCTGACCGGGTACGACCCGGCCTACGGTGCCCGCCCGCTGCGCCGGCTGGTGCAGCGCGAGATCGGGGACAAGCTGGCCCGCGAACTGCTGGCCGGAACGATCCACGACGGGGACACCGTCAAGGTGGGCGTGGATGTGGAGGCCAACGGGCTGACCCTCAGCCCGGCCTAGGCCCGGCGGCAGCGACAGCCCGGTGAAACCAGCAGCGCGGCGCACCATCCCAGTGATGGTGCGCCGCGCGGGCGGGTGAACGTGACCGGCCTAGCTGGCGGTGTCCGGCGGCAGCAGCGAGCTGCGCACGCTGCCTTCGCTCAGTGACAGGAAGCAGGAGATCAGCCGGTCGCCCTGGTTCCAGGTGCCCTGGCTGGGGCGGGAGAAATGGTAGGTCCAGCTTGAGTCCAGTGGGGAGGTCGGATCCAGCGGAACCGACTTGCACAGGTCCTCGGCCTCGGTCAGCAGCTGCGAGGCCCCCGGGAACTCGCTGCCTTCCACCTCGAAGGTGCCGATCAGCTGGGCGTTGTGCGCCGACTCGCAGGTCACCACGGTCTGCGGTTCCAGCGGGGAGGTGAAGCCGCGCAGGCACTCGCCGACCTTCAGCTGCTCCGGGGGCATCGCCTCGGCGATGACCCCGTCCAGCCCCGGATCCGGGTTGCGGTCAACCTCGGCCTGCAGCGGAGCCTGGGTGGGGGAGACGAAGCGCAACACCACGAAGACAGCCGCCGCGGCCAGGGCAAGGAAGGCGATCACCAGCAGGATCCACTGTCCCGTGCGCTTCTTTTCTGGCTCGGGTTCGGGCCGCAGGGGCGGCAGGGCCGCCTGGGGCTCGGGCAGGTTATCATCGATCACCGATGTGAACTCCTTCACATGGATTTGGCGTTGAGCCAAATGATCACGGCACTTGTCGTTAGTCTAACGGTTTGTGCACGTGTTGCGATGAGCGCTCGCCGGGGAATCATGTTAACCTTGAATTACGAAAGAACTGATCACATATTCGGGGGCCTCCACCGGCTAATTGGTGGACCACCTCCCGACTCTACTGAAAAGAGGGGGTCACGCCATGGGGCGCGGCCGTCAAAAGGCTAAAGCACAGCGTCAGGCGCGAGACATCAAGTACTACTCGCCCGCCACTGATCTGACCGCACTGGAGCGTGAACTGGGCGTGCGCCGTGAGCGCCATACCCAGGCACCTGAGCATGCCGAATCGTCCTATAGTGACGACTATTCGGACTATGACGATTTGGCCAAGAAATACTCTGACGACGAAGAGAGCGACGCCCGGCATTAGGCCCGGCGGTACCGGGAAGTGATGGCCCCGGTTTCACGACAGTCGTTGGAGGAGTCCGACTCTATCAGTACACATCACACGACAAGCCGCAACAACTAGGCTAAATTTAGCCCTAGCTCGTTGCGGCGTTTGTCGTGTCCGCAACCCCTAGCGGAAGGCCGATTTTGGAAGAAAACCACGCGCTGTCAATCAACATGGCCCACCGTTCGGCGATCCGTTCCATGCAGCGCATCGTGGAGCAGACCGCACCGCCCAGCGACCCGGCCGAAGCGGCCGCCGGGGTGCAGCGGATGCTGGATCACGGCAATGTCATGGTGGTCACCGGGGCCGGAGTTTCCACCGATTCCGGCATCCCGGACTACCGCGGCCCCAACGGCTCGCTGCAGCGCCACCGGCCCATGACCTACCAGGAATTCCGCTACCGCCCCGACGCCCGGCAGCGCTACTGGGCGCGCAGCTACATTGGCTGGCGCCACATGTTCAAGGCCCAGCCCAACCAGATCCACCGCCGCCTGGTCCGCTGGGAACAGGAGGGCCGGATCAGCGGGATAGTCACCCAGAACGTGGATGGCCTGCACCAGGAGGCCGGGTCACACAACGTGGTGCCTGTGCACGGGGACCTGTCCGTGGTCATCTGCCTGGACTGCGGCTACCGGGAGGACCGCGAACACCTGGATGCCCGCCTGCAAAAGGCGAACCCGGGCTACGCGCAGAAGGTCGACCTGGACCCCTCGGCCGTGAACCCGGACGGGGACGTGCAGCTGCCCGAGTACCTGGTCAAGGAATTTGTGATGGTTCCCTGCCTGCGCTGCGGTTCCATGGCCTTGAAGCCGGACGTGGTGTACTTCGGTGAGAGCGTGCCCGCCGCCCGCAAGCAGGCCATCAACGACATGGAGCACCGTTCCAGCTCCCTGCTGGTGTTGGGCTCCTCGCTGGCGGTGATGAGCGGCTACCGAATCCTGCTGAACTTCGTGCAGCGCCAGCTGCCGGTGGCGCTGCTGACCAACGGGCACGTGCGCGGCGAGCAGAAGGCGACCTGGCGCTGGCAGGCGCCGCTGAGCGACTCACTGGAGCGGCTTTCCTAGTTCGCCGGCCGGCGAGCCTGCATACGGCAACGGCCGCTGCGCCTTCCCTCAGGGGGAAGCGCAGCGGCCGTTGCCGGTGTGCCGGGGACTAGGAGGCGTAGGCGCCGGTCAGCAGCACGGCGCCGCCGTCCACGCCCTTGGCGCCCTGCACGAAGTCGGCGCCGGCGGCGGAGGCCGACTCATCCAGCTTCTCAACTTGGCCCATGACCCAGGCGCCCATGTTCAATGCGTTCAGCAGCTCCACGGCCCGGTCGGCCACTGCGGCGTCCACCACCGCGACCATGCCCACGCCCAGGTTCAAGGTGCGCTCCAGGTCCGCCTGCGGGACGTTGCCCAGTTCGCCGATGGTGCGGAACACGGCCGGCAGCGCCCAGGTGGAGCGATCCACACGGGCCATCAGGCCCTGGGGCAGCACGCGGGCCAGGTTGGCGGCCAGCCCGCCTCCGGTCACGTGGCTGAATCCGTGCACGCCGAAGCGGTCCGCGCCGTTCAGTTCGTTGACCAGGTCAAGACATGCGGAGGTGTAGATGCGGGTGGGCTCCAGCAGCTCCTCGCCCAGGGTGCGTCCGAATTCGGGCACCTCGCGGGTCAGTTCCCACTTGGCGTGCGCAATCACCCGGCGCACCAGCGAGTAGCCGTTGGAGTGGATGCCGGAGGAGGCCATGCCGATGACCACGTCACCGGCCTGCACGCGCTCCGGGCCGAGCAGCGCGTCGGCCTCGATGACCCCGGTGGCCGCGCCGGCCACGTCGTATTCGTCCTCGCCCAGCAGGCCCGGGTGCTCGGCGGTTTCCCCGCCGACCAGTGCGGTGCCGGCCAGCTTGCAGCCCTCGGCGATGCCGCGAACAATGTCGGCGATGCGCTCGGGGATGACCTTCCCGCAGGCGATGTAGTCGGTCATGAACAGCGGCTTGGCGCCCACCACCACAATGTCGTCCACGACCATGCCCACCAGGTCCTGGCCGATGGTGTGGTGGATGTCCAGGGCCTGGGCGATGGCGACCTTGGTGCCCACCCCGTCGGTGGAGGTGGCCAGGTACGGCTTGCGGTACCCGGTGAGGAAGGAGACGTCGAACAGCCCGGCAAAGCCGCCGACCCCGCCGATCACGTTCTGGGTGTGGGTGGCCTTGATCGCACCCTTCATCAGCTCGACGGCGCGGTCACCGGCCTCGACGTCGACGCCGGCGCCGGCATAGGTGATGGAGGTGGGCTGCTCTTTGCCGCTCATGGCAGATCGGTCCTTTTCTGTCGTGAACACCCGCGCAGCTGCGCGCGGAAGAATCGGGAACGTGGAACGTGGGCGGCGCAGCGGCGGGTGCCCGCGCCGCGGGGGGACTAGCTGACGGCGTCGAACTCGGCGTCCGGGCCCGGCTCGCAGCCGGCCTGGGCGGTGCGCTCCAGCAGGTTCTTGCCGCGCCGGGAGGAGTCCGGCAGCTTGATCGGGTACTCGCCGGTGAAGCAGGCGGTGCACAGCCGTTCGCGCGGCTGGTTCGTGGCCGAGATCATCCCGTCCTCGGAGATGTAGGCCAGGGAGTCCGCGCCGATCGACTTGGCGATCTCATCCACGGCGGCGCCGTTGGCGATCAGTTCGGCGCGGGTGGCGAAGTCAATGCCGTAGAAGCACGGCCACTTCACCGGCGGGGAGGAGATCTTCACATGCACCTCGGCGGCGCCGGCCTCACGCAGCATGCGCACCACGGCGCGCTGGGTGTTGCCGCGCACGATCGAGTCGTCCACCACCACCACGCGCTTGCCCTTGAGCACCGATTCCAGGGCGTTGAGCTTGAGCTTGATCCCCAGCTGGCGCAGGGTCTGGCTGGGCTGGATGAAGGTGCGCCCCACGTAGGAGTTCTTCACGAAGCCGTGGGTGAAGGGGATCCCGGATTCCTCGGCGTAGCCGATGGCCGCCGGGGTGCCGGATTCGGGAACCGGGATCACGATGTCGGCCACCGCGGTGTTCTCGCGGGCCAGCTGGCGGCCCATCTCCACGCGGGATTCGTAGACCGAGCGCCCGGCGATGGAGGCGTCGGGGCGGGCCAGGTAGACGTATTCGAATACGCAGCCCTTCGGGTTGGCCTGGGCGAAGCGCTGGGAACGGACCCCGGCCTCGTCGATGGCGATCAGCTCACCCGGTTCGATTTCACGGATGAAGGACGCACCCACGGTGGCCAGGGCCGGCTGCTCGGAGGCCACCACCCAGCCGCGGTCCAGGCGCCCGAGCACCAGCGGGCGCACGCCGTGCGGGTCGCGGGCGGCGTAGAGCGTGTTTTCGTCCATGAACACGAAGCAGAACGCGCCCTCGATCTTCGGCAGCAGCCCCAGCGCCGTTTCCTCCAGGGTCTGGCCCTCGGAGCCGCCCAGCAGGGAGGTGACCAGCGCGGTGTCGGTGGTGTTGCCCTGGGCGATTTCGCCGGTGATCTTCCCGCCCTCGGCGTCGATCTTGGCGCGTACCATGTCGGCCAGGTCCGCTGAGTTGGTCAGGTTGCCGTTGTGGGCCAGGGCCACGGTGCCGGACTTGGTCGGGCCCAGGGTCGGCTGGGCGTTGGCCCAGTGGCTGGAGCCGGTGGTGGAGTAGCGGCAGTGGCCGATGGCCAGGTGCCCGCTCATGGAGTTCAGGGTGTTCTCGTCAAAGACCTGGGAGACCAGGCCCATGTCCTTGTAGACGTTGATGCGTTCCCCGTCGGAGGTGGCGATGCCCGCGGACTCCTGCCCACGGTGCTGCAGGGAGTACAGACCGTAGTAGGTCAGTTTCGCTACTTCCTCGCCCGGTGCCCACACACCAAAGACACCGCACTCGTCCTGCGGTCCCTTGTCGCTTGAAAGGAGGTCATGATTCAGTTTTCCATCGCCACGCGCCATGTCAGTATTCTCTCATGTATCCGGGCCGGGGTCGGCCAAAAGTGTGGTTCGTTACAGGCTGCCCGGATCTACGCAGTTCACCGGATCTGCCCGGTGTTCTAGGGGTGTTCGCGGTGTGGGGTCTCGGTGTGGGACGGTTCGTCCTGCTGCACCGGCACGGCCAGGCGGCGGACCGTATGGCGGGCGCTGACCCGGTCCAGCACCAGGTAGACAACGGCGGCCACGGCCAGGCCGATGGCGGCACAGAAGGCGGCGAAGAAACCGACGGTGGCGGCCACGGTGTAGTTCGGGGAGGGATCTCCCAGCAGGGCGATGATGGTGCCGGCCAGGGCGCCGGCGACCCCGCCGGTGGCGAGGATCGGCCACAACTTGGGGGAGGACTTCACTTCGACTTCAAAGGACTTCCCCGGGCGCTGCGCCGAGCCGTGGGGACGAGAGGGGTTTTGCTCCATGCCCTTAAGCGTACTCAAAGAGCGGTAGATGCGCAGACAGGTCCGCGCGCAGCCCGGAAGCCTCCACCCGGGCGTCGGCCACCGCCTGCGGCCAGGAAAGCCGCCCCGTGACTAGGGATAAGAACGCCTCGGCGTCCATTTGCACCACATTCGGGGGAGTGCCGCGGGTGTGTCGGGGGCCGGGGATGCATTGGGTCACACCAAAGGGCGGAACCCGCACCTCCACCGAGTTCCCCTCCGCCCGGCTGGCCAGTTCCTCCAGCGCAAAGCGCACCGCCATTGCCCGGACCGGGCGGGGCAGCGGGGGCTGCTGGGCGGCATCCGTCGCCTCCGGCTGGGCCGCCACCCACTGGTTCAGCGCCTGCCTGCCGTTGACCGGATCGATTCTGCGCTTGATGGCCATCTGCCGCCTTTCGCCGTGCCCTCCACCGCGCCGCGGGCCGCCGCCCGTCGCGCAGAGCCAAGTCTAGCGCCGCGATCGGCCGGTTTCATCAGCGGGTCACACACCCCCGGCGGCGGTGCCCCGTCCGGTAAACTCTAGGCCTGTGAAGGTACTGGTTATTGGCCCCGGCGGCCGTGAACATGCAATTGTCCGTGCACTGAACGAAGACCCCTACGTTGAACAGGTGCATTGCGCCCCCGGCAACGCCGGCATTGCCGGTGAGGTGCCGGTGCACGCCATCGACGCCCAGGACCCGGAAGCGGTCCTGGCCCTGGCCCGGGAACTGGCCAGCGACCTGGTGGTGATCGGTCCAGAGGCCCCACTGGCCGCAGGGGTGGCCGATGTGCTCACCGAGGCCGGGATCCCGGTCTTTGGCCCCAGCCGGGCCGCCGCCCAGCTGGAGGCCTCCAAGGCCTTCGCCAAGGACGTGATGGCCGAGGCCGAGGTGCCCACCGCAATGGCGCGGGTGGCCACCAACCGGCAGGAGGCAGAAGCCGCCCTGGACGCGTTCGGCGCCCCGCACGTGGTCAAGGACGACGGCCTGGCCGCCGGCAAGGGCGTAGTGGTCACCTCCGACCGCGAAGAGGCCCTGGCCCACGCCGAGGCCTGCTTCGCCGCCGGCGGCAGCGTGGTCATCGAGGAGTTCCTGGACGGCCCGGAAGTTTCCCTGTTCGTGATTTGCGACGGCAAGCATGCGGTGCCGCTCTCGCCGGCCCAGGACTTCAAGCGCATCTTCGACGGAGACCAGGGTCCGAACACCGGGGGCATGGGCGCCTATTCGCCGTTGCCGTGGCTGCCGGAGGGATTCACCGAGGAAGTCATGCAGCGCGTCGCCTACCCGACCCTGCGCGAAATGGAACGCCGCGGCACCCCCTTCACCGGCGTGCTGTACTGCGGCCTGGCCCTGACCAGCCGCGGCATGCGGGTCATTGAATTCAACGCCCGCTTCGGCGACCCGGAAACCCAGGCCGTGCTGGCCCGGCTGAAGAGCCCGCTGGGGGCACTGCTGCTGGCCGCGGCGAAGGGCGAACTGGATGACGCCGAACAGCTGCACTGGCACCACGCCACCGCCGTGGACGTGGTGATCGCCGCCGAGAACTATCCGGACACCCCGGTCAAGGGTGCCGTCATCCAGGGCCTGGAGGAGGCCAACGCGGTGGAGCAGGTGCACGTGGTGCACGCCGGCACCGCGCTGGATGCCGCGGGCAACACCGTGGTCGCCGGTGGCCGGGTGCTGGCCGTGGTGGCCCTGGGCGATGACCTGGCCGCCGCCCGGAAGGCCGCCTACCAGGGGGTAGCCAAGATCTCCTGGTCCGGCGCCCAGTACCGCACCGACATCGGCCTGAAGGCCGAGCGGGGACAGATCATCGTGAACACGGAGGCTAAGTAGGCATGGCAGGATTCAAGACCGAAGTGCTGCAGCTTCCCGGCTGGGACCACTTCTACTCCGGCAAGGTGCGCGACCTCTACGTCCCGGCCGGGGTGTCCTTCGCGGACACCGACCGCGTGCTGGTGGTCGCCTCCGACAGGATCAGCGCCTACGACTTTGTGCTCTCCACCGAAATCCCGGACAAGGGCAAGGTGCTCACCCAGCTGAGCCTGTGGTGGTTTGAACAGCTGGGCGACTTCGCCAACCACGTGATCTCCACCGACGTGCCCGAGCAGGTGGCCGGGCGCGCGATGGTGTGCAAGAAGCTGGACATGTACCCGATCGAGTGCATCGCCCGCGGCTACCTGACCGGCTCCGGGCTGGTTGAGTACAAGGCATCGGGCACCGTATGCGAACTGCCGCTGCCCGAGGGCCTGGTCGACGGGTCCCGGCTGAGCCCGGCACTGTTCACCCCCTCGGCGAAGGCCGAGGTGGGGGAGCACGACGAGAACATCTCTTTCGAACAAACCGTGGAACGGGTCGGGCTGGAGGTCGCCGAGGCGCTGCGGCAGAAGACGGTGGCGCTCTACGAGCAGGCCGAAAAGATTGCCCGCGAGCGCGGGATCATCCTGGCGGACACAAAGGTCGAATTCGGCGCGGACCCGTCCACCGGGCAGATCACCCTGGGCGATGAGGTGCTCACCCCGGACTCCTCCCGCTTCTGGGACGCCAAGGACTACGCCCCGGGCAAGTCCCAGGCCAGCTTCGACAAGCAGTTCGTGCGCGACTGGCTGACCTCCAACGCCTCCGGGTGGGACAAGGCCTCCGGCCAGCAGCCCCCGGCGCTGCCCGAGGACATCGTCGCCAAGACCCGCGCCCGGTACATCGAGGCCTATGAGCGGCTGACCGGGCAGGACTTCAGCGCGTAGCCTCCCGGCAGGCCCATGACGGCAAGGAGCCCCGAACCAGACTGCTGGTTCGGGGCTCCTTGCCGTCGTGGGCAGCGATGCCGCGCGCCCGGTTAGACCAGCGAATCCCTCCAGGCCCGATGCAGGGCGGCGAAGCGTCCATTGGCGGCGATCAGTTCCTGCGGGGAACCGTCCTCGATGATCTTCCCATCGTGCACCACCAGCACCCGGTCGGCGATCTGCACCGTGGACAGGCGGTGGGCAATGATCAACGCGGTGCGGTCGCCCAAGAGCTTCTGCAGGCCCCGCTGCACCGCCCGCTCCGAGGGGATGTCCATGGAACTGGTCGCCTCATCCAGGATCAGCACCGCCGGGTCGGCCAGGAAGGCGCGGGCAAAGGAAATCAGCTGGCGCTGCCCGGCCGACACCCGGCCGCCGCGCTTGTTCACATCCGTGTCATAGCCCTCGGGCAACCCCAGGATGAAGTCGTGGGCGCCCACGGCGCGGGCCGCGTCCTGGATTTCGGCCAGGGAGGCGCCGGGCCGGCCCAGCGCGATGTTCTCGGCCACCGAGCCGGAGAACAGGAACGCCTCCTGGGTCACCATCACCACGTGACGGCGCAGCTCCTTGTTGGACAGCTCCTTGATCGGCACCCCGTCCAGCTCCAGGCTGCCCGAGCGCAGGTCATAGAAGCGGGCGATCAGCTTGGCCAGGGTGGACTTGCCCGCCCCGGTCTGCCCAACCACCGCGACGACCTGGCCGGCCGGGATGTGCAGGTCGAACTTGTCCATCACCACCGGTCCCTGGCCGTAGCCGAACACCGCGTCACTGAAGTCGATCTCGCCCTTGACCCGCTCGATGCTGCGCGGCTGCTGCGGTTCACGCACCGTGGGCTCCTCCTCCAGCAGCCCGGACACCTTCTCCAGGGCGGCGGTGGCGGACTGCAGCGAGGAGTAGAACATGGCGATCTGCTGCACCGGCTGGAAAACCCGCTTGGAGGCCAACAGCAGCGCGACCATCACGCCCACCGCCAGGGAGCCGTCAATGATGCGGAACCCGCCGTAGGCCAGCAGCGCGGCCACGGTCAGGTTGCCGATCATCACCAGACCAGGCTGCAGCACACCGAACAGGTTGAAGGAACGCACCGAGTTGTCCCGGTACTGGGCGGCAACGGCCGCATAGTTCTGGTCGTTGGCCTTCTCCCGGCGGAACGCCTTGACCGCCCGGATGCCGGTCATGGTCTCCACGAACGTGGAGATCACCCGGGCCGAGACGACCCGTGATTCCCGGTAGAGCACCTCGGAGCGGCGCTGGTACCAGAAGAAGAGGATCCCCACCGGGATGGCGGCCACGCAGACCACCAGGCCGCTGCGCCAGTCCAGCACGAAGATTGAAATCAGGGTGAACACCACGAACACGAAGGAGGAGGCCAGTTCCGAAACCCCCTGGTCCAGCAGCTCGCGCAGCGTCTCCAGGTCCGAGGTCTGCCGGGAGATGATGCGCCCGGAGGTGTAGTGCTCATGGAATTCCAGGCTCAGGCGCTGGGTGTGACGGAAGACCTGCTGGCGCAGATCCAACAGCATCGCCTGGGAGATCCGGGCGGCGCAGCGGATGTACCAGGCCAACAGGAACCCGGCCAGCAGCGCACAGACGATGTACGCGCCGCCGGAGACCCCCAGCGAGGACCAGTTGCCCTGGCGCACCTGCGGCAGGGTCCAGTCGATCGCCAGGGCGATGATCATCGGCAGCGCCACGCGGGCCGCATTGGAAACCAGCACCAGGACCACGGTGAGGATGAACAGCTTCTTCTGCGGGACCGCCAGGGCGGCCAGCAGCCTGAAGGAGCGCTGGCGAACGACCTTGCGTTCGGCGGCGCTGAGCTTGATGGCGTCTTCGTTCGCCACACCTGATTGGATGCTCACTGGCCGGCCTCCGCGCTGATCAGGGTCTCGTCATCATCCAGGCTGGCGATTACGAAACGGTAGTGTTCATTGGTGCTGAGCAGGTGGGTGTGGCTGCCCACTGCGTCAATGTGGCCATCGCGCAGCAGCGCCACCCGGTCGGCGAGCATCACCGTGGAGGGGCGGTGGGCCACCACCAGCGTGGTGGTGCCCTCCAGCACCTGGCGCAGCCTGGCGGTCACCGCCTCCTCGGTGCGCACATCCAGGGCCGAGAGCGGGTCATCGAGCACCAGGATCCGCGGCCGGGCGGCGATCGCGCGGGCCAGGGCCAGGCGTTGGCGCTGGCCGCCGGATAGCGACAGGCCCTCCTCGCCGATCAGGGTGTCCACCCCCTCGGGCAGCTCGTAGGCGAAGTGTGCCTGGGCCACTTCCAGGGACTCGGCCAGCAGTGCCTCCAGCTGCCGCTCGTCCAGGCCCTCCGGCGCGCCGAGCAGCACGTTTTCACGGACCGAGGTGGAGAACAGTGTGGTGTCCTCGAACGCCACCGCGACCTCGGTGCGCAGCTGCTGCAGGTCCCATTCGCGCACGTCCTGGCCGTGCACCAGCACCTGCCCGGCATCCACGTCGTGCAGCCGCGGCACCAGGTTCAACAAGGTCGACTTGCCCGAACCGGTGATCCCCACCAGGGCCATGGTCTCCCCGGGCCGGATCTTCAGGTCGATGCCGGCCAGGATGGGGCGGGCCTGCCCGCCGGCACCGGGGTAGGTGAAGCGCACATGGCGCAGCTCCACCTCTCCGCTGAGCGTTTCCGGGCGGGAGGGGTGCTGCGGGGAAGTCAGGTCATTGACGGTGTCCATGACCTCGAAGTGGCGGTCCAGTGCGGTCTTGGTGCTCAGGGTCATGCCCAGCAGCATGCCCATGCCCTCCACGGGCCCGGCAATGACCGCGGCAATCGCGAAGTAGGCGACCAGCGAGCCGACGCTGAGGTTGCCGCTGGCCACCAGGGAAACGCCGATGATCAGGCCCACCCCGAGAATGGTTTCGGGAATGGCGACCACGGCCAGCAGGAAGCTGGCCAGCGTATTCGCCTTGCTGATCTCGGTCTCCTGCAGGGACTTGGCCTGCTCGTTGAAGCCGTCGTACATGTCCGGCCCGCGGCCGAAGGCCTTGATGACCCGGATGCCGTGCACCGATTCCTCCACAGCCGTGGCCAGGTCACCGGCCTGGTCCTGGCTAAGCCGACTGGCCGCGCGGTAGTCGTTGCGGAAGCGGTAGGCCTTGATCATGATCGGCACCGAGCCGGCCAGATAGAGCAGGCCCAGGATCCAGGAGTGGGTGAACATCAGGACCAGGCCGGTGATGACGGTGACGGTCTCCACCACCAGCATCATGGCGCCGAACGCCAGCCAGCGGCGCAGCAACGACAGGTCCGACATGGACCGCGAGAGCAGCTG
Organism: Glutamicibacter sp. St.4D3; assembly: GCF_059728615.1. NCBI lineage: Bacteria > Bacillati > Actinomycetota > Actinomycetes > Micrococcales > Micrococcaceae > Glutamicibacter > Glutamicibacter sp. St.4D3. The sequence goes on along the minus strand of NZ_AP039380.1, from coordinate 2,530,267 downwards.
GCCCGAGCCCCAGCGCTCATGGAAGGCCACCGGCAGGCGCTGCAGGTGCTTGTAGAAGCGCACGCGCATCTGGTTCTCTAGCCCGGCGGCCGGGGTGAGAACGAACTGGCGGCGCAGGAAGATGAAGAACGCCTCCAGGAAGCCCAGCCCGGCCACTATGGCCACCGCCACCCAGATCTGGGAGGACGAGGCGTCGCTGCCCAGCACGTTGTTGACCAGCCAGGCCAGGACCTGGGGGATCACCAGGGCGACAATGCCGGCGCCCAGGGCACAGAAGAACCCGGCGATCAGCCGGGGCATGATGGGTTTGACGAAGGGGGCCAGACGCCGCAGCGTGGCTCGAAGGGAAGTATCCGGGCTGTCGCCTGATGTTTTGCTTTGCCGCGGCACCGTTTTACCTTCGTTCTGGGAAGTGTGATTTGATCCACCACACAGGCTACCGGTTGTGGTTGAGAATATTCAATCGTCCTGCGGCCCGGCTTGAAGGGCGGACTTCCAAATCATGGCAGTGCGGTGGCAAGAACAACTTCGCCTCCCGCACCGGTGGCGCGGGAGGCGAAGCGTTAGCAGTATCGGTGCGGGCCGATGCCTACTTGGAGGTCAGGGTCACCAGCACGGCTTCGGGCCGGCAGGCGATGCGTACCGGGACGAAGCGGGAATTGCCGATGCCGGCAGACACATTCAGCGGGACGCTGCGTCCGTCCAGCTCCCAGTTGGTCAGTCCCCGGGCGCGCCAGGTAGGCAAATCGCAGTTGGTCACCACGGCACCGTATCCGGGAATGCAAATCTGGCCGCCGTGGGTGTGCCCGGCGAAGATGACGTCGGCGCCGGTGCGCGTGAACTCATCCAGCACCCGCTGGTAGGGCGCGTGGGCCAACGCGATCTTCACGTGCGGGGAGCGCGCCGAGTTCACCGAGCCGGCCGGCCACCCGGCGAAGGTGTCGCGGTTGATGTGCGCGTCATCCACACCGCTTAGATCCATGCGGATCCCCTTCATGGGAACCGACTGGTTGCGGTTGGCCATATTCAGCCAACCAGCGGCGCCGAAGTGCCGGTGCATCTCCTCGTGCGGCAGCGCGTTGCGGCTGGAGTTGTTCGGCACGCCGCGGCTGCGCTTGAGGTAGCGCAGGGGGTTTTTCAGTTGCGGGGCAAAGTAGCAGTTGGACCCGGGAACGAAGGCGCCGGGGAACTGCATCAGCGGCTCCAGCGCGTCGATCAGGGCCGGCACGCCATTCTGGTGCGAAAGATTATCGCCGGTGTTGATCACGAAGTCGGGGCGCAACTCGGCCAACTGGTGCAGCCAGCGCCGCTTGAGCTGCTGGCCAGGCACCATGTGGATGTCCGACAGATGCAGGATGCGAATGTCGGTGGCGCCCACCGGCAGAACCGGAAGGGTTTCGCGGCGCAGCTGGAACTGCTGAGTTTCATACATTCCATAACCGATAGCCGCCGTGCCCAGGGCCAGGGCGCCGCCTGCCAGCAAGGCGGTGCGGCGAGCGGCTGAGGCCAAGGCCGTTGAAAAATCCTTCTGTGAAGTCATAGGTGGACCGTCAGTGTCCTTTCAACGAAAAGTGCTGGTTGGAATGCGAAACCATCGTAGTTGCGGATAAAGGAAGGCCGCGGCCACCAAGGTGGCCACGGCCTTCAGTTTAGTCCTCGTCGGAGTCGTTCGGCGAACCCGACTTTGTCGGTTCAGGCTTGGACTTCTTTTCCTTCTTGTCTTCGCCCTTGTCCTTGGACTTATTTTCGCCCTTGGACTTGTTCTCGCTCTTTTCCTTCTTGTCCTTCGAATCCTTGGAATCTTCCGAATCCGACTTGTTCGAGTCGCTCGAGTCGCTCGAGTCGCTCGAGTCGTTGGAGTCGCTCGAATCGCTGGAATCCGAATCCTCCTTAGGCTGCGGCTTCGGCTTGGGAGCCGAACGAGCCGAGCCGAAGGAGCCCTGGTCGAACTCGTGGACTGCTTCCTCCATGAAGTCGACCCACAGCGGGGCGGCGTAGGTCGAGGAGTCAACCATCCGTGGCGCACGAACATCGTTGATGAGCGCCCCGTGCAGCGAGTTCTTCTTTTCACCGGCCTTGCCGTTCAGGCGTCCAACCCAAGCAGCAGTGGAAATCCCGGTGCTGTAGCCCACGAACCAAGTGGAGCTTGCGTAGTTGTTGGTACCGGTCTTGCCAGCAATCGGCCCGGAGACTCGGCCCTTGGAGACACGCTTTGTAGCGATTTTCTGCAGGGTCCCGTTCAAGTCGGCGATGTACTGCTCGTCGACGACCTGCTTGCAGTCTTGTTTCGGAACGTTGTACTTGTTGCCTTCACTGTCCACCACGGAGGTTAGCGCACGGGGCTCGCAGTATTCGCCCTTGTTGGCGAAGGCAGCAAATGCTGCAGCCTGAGACATGGGGGTAATGTTCGCCGAACCGATGATGAACGATGGAGTTTTCGGGCTGATCGGCCCGGGGCCACCGTTTTCACCTGCGTCCTGGTCCAGTACGCCTAGCTTGGTCGTGTAGTCCGTAATCGTGCATAGGTCTACCTTTGCGGCTTCTGCGACGGTCGCGGAGTTAATGGACCACATCAAACCGTAATCAACAGTCATGGTCCGGTAAAAGCCCCTCGAGGCGTTCGCAGGTGACCAAGGCTCACTGCCGCCAGTCACGGTCGTTCCGCCGGGAAGGCAGGATGCCCGCCACTTTGAGGTTGGGCTGTAGTAGGGCCGCTTGGCATTGATTTTGTCGTACATGTGGTGACCCTCGTGGAGCCAGGCCAGAGTCGTGTACGGCTTCATGGTCGAACCGCCCTGGAAGCCGCCGGCGCCGCCCATTGAACGGGGAACGGCGAAGTTAAACGTAGTTTGACCAAGGCCCTTTTCAGGGGTGTAGGTAGTGTTCTGAGCCATCGTGAGGATGCCGCCGGTACCGGGCTCAATCGACACGAGTGAGGAGTAGATGTCCTTGTTGGACTTTGCCTTCGGGTCGATAGCCTTACGGGCATCCTTGGCGGCCTTCTTGTTCAGGCTCGCATCCAGGGTGGTCTTGATGGTCAACCCGCCACGGTAGAGCAGGTTGACGCGGTCTTCCTTGGTCTTACCGAACGCCTCGTCCTTGGAGAGCACCTGGGTTGCGTAGTCGCAGAAATAGGCGTTGTCGCCGGCGGCCATGCAACCTGATTTGGAAGAACTCGGGTTGGTCTCCAGCTTGGAGGCCACGGCCTTGTCGTATTCCTTCTTGGTGATCGCCCCGGTGCGGTACATGTTGCCCAGGACCTTGTCGCGGCGGTCCTTGGCCCGTTCCGGATTGTCAATCGGGTTGTACACGTTAGGCAGCTGCACCATGCCCGCGAGCATCGCGGACTGCTGCAGGTTCAGGTCCTTGGCATCCACCGAGAAGAAACGCTGTGCGGCAGCCTGCACACCGTATTCACGCCCGGAGAAGAGCACCAGGTTCAGGTAGCCTTCGAGGATTTCGTCCTTGGACATCTCGTTCTCGATTGCCACCGAGTAACGGACTTCGCGGATCTTGTCCGCGTAGTCCTTCTGACCCGACACGGTGGTGTCCTTGTCACCGGTCAGGTACTGGTTGTTCACCAGCAGGTTGTTCACGTACTGCTGGGTCAGGGTCGAGGCACCCTGGCGCGAAGAAGAAGTCAGGTTCGAGACAGCAGCGCGCAGCATGCCCTTGGGGTCAACACCGTTGTGCTCGTAGAAGCGCTCATCCTCAACCGAGACGATGGCCTTGCGCATGTACGGGGAGATGTCCTCAAGCTTCACCGGGTCACGGTTCTGCTCGTAGAAGGTGGCAATGACCTTCCCATTGCGGTCCAACATCTGGGAGGGCTGCGGAATCGGCAGCTTTTCAAACGACGCCGGAAGCGAGTTAACGATGTTGGATCCGGTGGTCATACCGGTTTTCGCGATTGCCGCAGCGGGCACTAACATGCCGGCCGCGAGCACACCACACAAGGCACTGATTCCAAGGAATGCAACGATCTTGCCAAGAGTGGTAGCTGTGTCAAAAAAGGGGGACTTCTTAGCTGCCATGCGTACTAGTTTACAAGGACGCGCTAACGTAGCGAGTATGACTAAATGGGAGTACGCAACATTGCCACTAGTAATCCACGCGACCAAGCAGATCTTGGACCAGTGGGGGGATGACGGCTGGGAGCTGGTCGCCGTTGTGCCAGGCCCCAACGGAACCTCTCCGGTCGCCTACATGAAGCGTCCGAAAGCCTAAACGATAAAGGAGCAAAACCCCATGCAAGAAGCGAATTCTTCGCGTGTCGAAGCACGGCTGGCCGAGCTGGGCCATGAGCTTCCCGCCGTCGCCAAGCCGGTGGCCGCTTACCTGCCGGCTGTGACCTCCGGCAACTACGTCTACACCTCAGGGCAGCTTCCGCTAATTAAGGGAGAACTCACAGTTGCTGGAAAGGTCGGCGCCGAGGTTTCCACCGAGGTCGCTGCCCAGCAGGCACAGGTCTGCGCGCTGAACGCATTGGCGGCCATCAAAGCGGAAATTGGTGACCTGGATCGCATCAAGCGCATCGTGAAGGTCGTGGGTTTCGTGTCCTCGGACCCGGCATTCACCGCTCAGCCGGGCGTCATCAACGGGGCCTCGGAATTCTTCGGTGAGGTCTTCGGGGATGCCGGGCTGCACGCCCGCTCGGCGGTCGGCGTCGCCGCCTTGCCGCTGGATGCCCCGGTCGAGGTCGAGGTTATCGCCGAATTTGAGTAGCCGGATTCCGGAACGTGGTGCGCGGGTCGGGGGAAAGATTCCTCCCGTCCCGCGCACCGGCGTGCAACGACGCGTTTTCCCGTTGCCGCCATCCCAGGTCTCGGCGGCCGAGAACTGGGTGACCTTCGGCTCCCGCACCCCGCGCAAGGCCAGGCGCGCCTCCTCGGTGTGCCTGGTCCGCGACGACAACGACGGGTTGCAAACCTACCTCAGCTACCGTGCGGGGGAGTCGCCCCTGGGAACCGTCGCGTTCCCCGGTGGCAGTGTTGAAGCCGATGACTTCAGCGAGCTGCAGTGGTTTGGCCCCTCGCTGGGCGCGTGGTCGGCGAAGATGGGGGTCCTGGACCAGCGGCTGGTCCGCGCGCACGTGGTGTGCGCGATTCGTGAACTTTTTGAGGAAACCGGGATCCTGCTGGCCGGCGCCGATGAACAAACGGTGGCCGAGGCCGGCGAATCCGAGGAATGGATGGCGGCGCGCGAGGCCATTGCCGGACAGGACCTGCAGTTCAGCAGCTTCCTGGCCCGTCGCGGCCTGGGGGTGCGCACCGACCTGCTGCGTCCGGTCGCGCACTGGGTCAGCCCGAACTTTGCGCTGCGCCGCTTTGACACCTGGTACTTCAGTGCCGCCGTGCCCCAGGGCCAGAGCGCCAGCCTGCTGCGGGCCAAGGGCCGGTGGGCCCAATGGTGCAATGCGCGGGAGGTCATCGCCCAGCGCCACGGCAGCTGGTTGGGGGACCTGGTGGACCAGCCCGACACCCGCGAGCTGCCGTTCAGCCAGATCACCTACCCGGCCGTGGAAATGATCATGGAGCAACTGGCCGAATCGAACGGGGCGATCGCCTATCTGGCAAGGCTGCGTTCCCTGCAGGCCCAGCACCCGAACCTGCTGGAGCGTGAGGAACGCTACCTGCTGGAAGTGGTCACCAGCGATGACGGGGACCTGGACGACTGGCGCTAGGCGCTGGATCCTGCCCCGTCTAATTTCGGACAGCAAAAAGCCCCGGACTGCCGGTCTTCACACACGGTGGAGGCCGGCCGTCCGGGGCTTCGCAGTTTTAGCGCGAACGCTGGCGCAGGCGCTGGATGTCCAGAATCACGACGGCGCGTGCTTCCAGGCGCAGCCAGCCACGCTGCACGAACTCGGCCAGGGCCTTGTTCACGGTCTCACGCGAAGCGCCAACCAGCTGGGCCAGCTCTTCCTGGGTCAACTCGTGGGCGACCAGGATGCCGTCGGTGGCCGGGCGGCCGAAACGGTCAGCCAGGTCCAGCAGGGCCTTGGCAACGCGACCCGGAACGTCCGAGAAGACCAGGTCCGCCAGCGACTCGTTGGTGCGGCGCAGGCGGGCAGCCAGGGCCTGGAGCAGCTGGATGGAAACCTCGGGGGAGTTCAGGATCGCCTTGCGCAGGTTCTCGTGGCGCAGACCAGCCAGGCGGGTCTCGGAGACTGCGGTGGCGGTGGCGTTGCGCGGGTGGGGGTCGAATAGGGCCATTTCGCCGAAGAGTTCACCCGGGCCGAGCACTGCAATCAGGTTCTCGCGGCCGTCGGCCGAGGTGCGCCCCAGCTTGATCTTGCCGGAAACGATGAAGTACAGCTGGTCGCCCTGGTCGCCCTCACGGAACACTGATGCACCGCGAGAGAGATCAACTTCGGTCAGCTCTTCGGTCAGGGTGGTGAAGACGTCATCACCCAAAGATGCGAATAGCGGCGCGCGGCGCAAAACCTCGATATCCATTAAATCTCCTGTCAACAGTAGTGAGCGCTAATTTCATTGTGCCGCATCCGGTAACAATGTGACAGTTTCCACACGTGGTTTTGCCAAGAAAATGCTATTAATCACGCCGAATACGGCTGAGGGAGCAAAAGAACTCGCAGAAATCCATCAGGTAAAAAGGGTACCTTGGAAAGGCCGAAGGATCATTAGAACGAAGTGGAGTCTCGTTGCTCGCAGCTTTCAACTGGCTGGACATTGCCATCTGCATCGTTCTCCTTTCTTTTTTCATTGCCGGGGTTCGGCGCGGCTTCATGCTCACCGTCGGGGACATGCTGGGGCTGGTGGCCGGCGGTATTGCCGCGTTCTTCGCCATCCCGCTGGTTTCCACCTGGGTGTCCAACCCGTGGGGCCGGGTTGGCCTGATGGTTGGCGCGGCCGCGGTGCTGATCCTGCTGGGCCAGGCACTGGGCCGGGTGATTGCCACTGGCATCCGGCGGCGGCTGAACTTTGATGTGGTGCGGGTCTTTGACCGCCTCATGGGCGGCGCATTGTCGGTGCTGATCACCGCGACCGTCATCGGCGCGCTGGCCTTTTCCACCTCCTCAATGGGCATCCCGCGCCTGTCCACCGAGATCGCCCAGTCCTCGATGATCGCCACGATCCGCAACGCCACCCCGCAGTTCGTCACCTCGGCCATCTCCTCGGCGCGTTCAGCGGTCATGGCCCAAACCCTTCCGGCCATCATGGAGCCCTTCGCCCCGGTCGTGGAGCCGGTGGAGGAGACCGGTTGGGCCCCCAGCCAGGCACAGCTGGATGTCGAGGATTCGGTGGCGAAGATCTCCGGCACCGCCGCCCAGTGCGGCGTGAACCTGACCGGTTCCGGCTTCGTGGTGGCCCCGGAAATGGTGATGACCAACGCCCACGTGGTGGCCGGGGTCAGCGCCGCGACCGTCGAGGTGCCGGACCAGGAGCTGCTGCGCGCCAAGGTGGTGTACTTTGACCCGGCCGCGGACATCGCGGTGCTCAACGTTCCCGGACTGCAGGCCGAGACGCTGCCGATGGCCGGCCAGGATCTGGTGCGCGGGGACGAGGCGGCCTTCATTGGCCACCCGGCCGGCGGTCCGCTGCAGATCCGTGGCGCGGTGGTCGCCTCCGAGGCGACCGTGACCATTGCCGACATCTACGAGCAGAGGACCGGGCCGCTGTCCGTCTACCAGCTCACCGCCGAAGTGTCCCAGGGCAACTCGGGCGGGCCGCTGGTCAACGAGGACGGGCAGGCCGTGGGCATGGTGTTCGCCAAGTCGCGCAGCGACGAGGAGGTCGGTTTCGCCCAGAGCCTGGACGAGCTGGAAGAGGCCATGGCCAAAGCGGCCGGCCGCACCAAGTCGATTAAGACCGGCGGCTGCCTGCAGGACTAACACCGCCGCACGCGGTGCCCCATACGGTGCAGGCCCCGGGGGAGCGTCGCGGGGTCAGCGGCCGAGCAGGTGCGCGAGCTGCTCAACGGCCAACCGGTAGCCATTGATCCCGGCACCAATGATGATGGAGCTGGCCACCGGGGAAACATAGGAGTGGTGGCGGAACGCTTCACGCTGGTGCACGTTGGAGATGTGCACCTCGATCACCGGCAAATCCACCCCCGCCAGCGCATCCGCGATGGCCACCGAGGTGTGGGTGAACGCCGCCGGGTTGATTACGATCCCGGCTGCCTGCGTCCGGGCCTCGTGGATCGCATCGATCAGCACGCCCTCGTGGTTGGACTGCACGGCCTTGACCTCCAGCTGGTGGGCCGCGGCCGTGTCGCGGGCCAGGGCCTGGACGTCGGCCAGCGTGTCATGGCCGTAGATGGCTGGCTCCCGGGTGCCTAACAGGTTCAGGTTCGGGCCGTTGACCAGCAGGATGGTGTTCTTCTCGGTTGCGCTCATGGAGCCAAATTTACTGCACCGGCGTCCCGCCCAGCCTGCGGCGGCGTCAAAGAGCGGTCACCCGGCGTTAAAAAGCGCCCGGCCCGGAAAACCGGAAGGATGTCTCCTCCTGGCTTTCCGGGCCGGGCAGGTCACCGGCGCCAGGCGGCGCCGGACTCGGCTGCTACTTGCGCATTGACTGCGCGATCTGGGTCATCACCGTCGCATCGGAGAGCGTGGTGGCGTCTCCGACCTCACGGCCCTCGGCCACATCCTTGAGCAGGCGGCGCATGATCTTGCCCGAACGGGTCTTGGGCAGTTCCGGGACCACCAGCACGTGGCGCGGCTTGGCGATCGGGCCGATGTCCTTGCCCACGTGGTCACGCAGCGTGGCCACCACGTCCTGGCCTTCCTCCGGTTCGCGCTGCAGGATCACGAACGCGACCACGGCCTCCCCGGTGGTGTCATCCTTCGCGCCAACCACCGCAGCCTCGGCCACCAGCGGGTGGGCGACCAGCGAGGACTCGATTTCGGTGGTGGACAGGCGGTGGCCGGACACGTTCATCACGTCATCCACGCGGCCCAGCAGCCAAATGTCCCCGTCATCGTCCTTCTTGGCCCCATCCCCGGCGAAGTACATGTCCTGGAAGCGCGACCAGTAGGTGTCCTTGTAGCGCTGCATGTCGCCCCAGATGCCGCGCAGCATGGCCGGCCACGGATCACGAATGACCAGGAAGCCGCCCTGCCCGTTGCCGACGGACTTGCCTTCCTCATCGACCACGTCCACGCTGATGCCCGGCACCGCCACCTGGGCGGAACCCGGCTTGGTGGAGGTCACCCCGGGCAGCGGGGCGATCATGTGCGCGCCGGTCTCGGTCTGCCACCAGGTGTCCACGATCGGGGTGGGGTGTTCCTTCTTCTCCCCGTTCTTGCCGTTGTTTGATCCGATCACGTCCCGGTACCACATCCAGGCCTCGGGGTTGATCGGTTCGCCCACCGAACCGAGCACGCGCAGCGAGGACAGGTCGTAGCCGTCCGGGATTTCCCGGCCCCACTTCATGAAGGTGCGGATCGCGGTGGGGGCGGTGTACAGGATCGTGACCCCGTACTTTTCCACCAGTTCCCACCAGCGGCCCTGGTGCGGGGTGTCCGGGGTGCCCTCATACATCACCTGGGTGGCACCGTTGACCAGTGGGGCGTAGGTGACGTAGCTGTGCCCGGTCACCCAGCCGATGTCGGCGGTGCACCAGAACACGTCCGATTCGGGGTGCAGGTCAAAGGTGTCACGGTGGGTGACCGCTCCCTGGACCAGATAGCCGCCGGTGGTGTGCACAATGCCCTTGGGCTTGCCGGTGGTGCCGGAGGTGTACAGCACGAACAGCGGGTGCTCGGCGTCGTGCGCCTGGGCGGTGTGCTCGGCGCTGGCGGCGCCCACGACGTCATCCCACCACTTGTCCAGTTCGCCGAAGGCCACGTCTTCGCCGTTGCGCTTGACCACCAGCACGTTCTGCACGGTGTGTCCCGGCGCGGCCAGGGCCTCGTCCACGGCCGGCTTCAGCGGGCTGGGCTTGCCGCGGCGCCAGGTGCCGTCGGCGGTGACCACCAGCTTGGCCTCAGCATCATCGATGCGGCTGCGCAGCGCGTCGGCGGAGAAGCCGCCGAAGACCACCGAATGGATCGCGCCGATGCGGGCGCAGGCCAGCATGGTGATCACGGCTTCGGGGATCATCGGCAGGTAGACCGCCACCCGGTCGCCCTTGGCCACGCCCAGGGATTCAAATGCGTTGGCGGCCTTCTTCACTTCCTCGGTCAGCTGCGCATAGGTGTAGGCGCGGGTGTCACCCGGCTCGCCCTCGAAGTAGATGGCAACCCGGTCGCCCAGGCCGTTCTCCACGTGCCGGTCCAGCGCGTTGTAGGCGGCGTTCAGCTTCCCGCCCACGAACCACTTGGCCACCGGCGCCTCGGACCAGTCCAGGGTTTCGGTGAAGTCGGTGTCCCAGGTCAGCACCTTGCGCGCCTGGTCCGCCCAGTAGCCCAGGCGGTCCGCGTCCGCGCTCTTGTACTGTTCGGCGTTGGCCACGGCGTTGGCGGCGAACTCAACACTCGGGGCAAAGGACCGGGTCTCGTTCGAGAGGTTGTCCAGGGTCTTGGCTTCGCTCATCAGTGTGCTTCCCTTCCGGCTTGGCATTCACAAAAGTTTCCTGTGATCCAAGTTACCCCTTTCGCGGCCGCTAAAGTGAACTGCGCCACCATTTGGGACGCCAGAGGCCCGAAAAGTGCGCCGAACGGTCGCAGCCCTGCGCCGAAGCGTGCGTAATCTTCAGAAAAACAGCCCGGCCGTGACACGATCAGGGGGTGTCGATGAAAAGTATCACCGAGTCCCCGCTGGCCCTGAAGCGCCGGGCGCGGAAGATGAACCGGATCCTGGCCGAAACCTACCCGTACGCGGTCGCGGAACTTGATTTCGAGAACCCCTTCGAGCTGCTGGTGGCCACGGTGCTCTCCGCGCAGACCACCGACGTGCGGGTCAACTCCATCACCCCGGCACTGTTCGCCCGCTACCCGGATGCCGAGGCCATGAGCCAGGCCGAGCGGCCCGAACTGGAGGAGCTGATCCGCCCCACCGGGTTTTTCAGGGCCAAGGCCGAATCCCTGCTGGGGCTTTCCGCCGCCTTGGTGGACCAGCATGACGGGCAGGTGCCGGGCAAACTGGCGGAGCTGGTCAAGCTGCCCGGGGTGGGCCGCAAGACCGCCAACGTGGTGTTGGGCAACGCGTTCGGGATCCCGGGGATCACCGTGGACACCCACTTCATCAGGCTGGCCAACCGTTTTGGGTGGAGCAGCGAAACCGACCCGGTAAAACTGGAGCACGCGGTGGGGGCGCTGTTTGAAAAGCGTGACTGGACCATGCTCAGCCACCACGTGGTGTTCCACGGCCGACGCGTCTGCCACGCCCGCACCCCCGCCTGCGGGGCCTGCCCGCTGGCCAAGCTGTGTCCCTCCTACGGAATCGGGGAGGAAATACCTGCCAAGGCGCGCAAGTTACTTAAGTATGAGCTGGCGCCGGGACGCGAGGACCTGCTGGAGAAGATGCGGGCAGGAGCCACCCGCCGCGAACTGCGCAGTCAGGGATATGGATTGGGAGCATGAGCGCACGCACTGAACTGGAAGCCATCATCAAGACGCACCGCACCCGGGCCGGGGCCCCGCAGTCGATGCCCCGGGACTGGGTGATGCAGCAGGTGGACGCTCCGACCGCCCGCCGCGCGGCGGTGCTGATGCTCTTCGGGCACCACGATTCCGGTCCGCTGCGCGATGACAGCCCGGCCGATGAACTGGACCTGCTGTTTGTCACCCGCGCCGCGACATTGCGCAACCATGCCGGGCAGATCGCCTTCCCCGGCGGCGGCATCGACCCGGAAGACGATTCGCCGGCAGCCGCCGCGCTGCGTGAGGCCGAGGAGGAGACCGGGGTGCGCACCGACGGGATCCAGGTGCTCGGCCAGCTGTCGGACGCCGAACTGCCGATCACCAATTTTTTGGTCACCCCCGTCATCGGCTGGTGGCAGCAGGAGAGCGAGGTCTACCCGGTGGACCCGGGGGAGTCCCAGGACGTGTTCCGCGCCCCGGTGGCCGAACTGCTCAACCCGCACAACCGGCTCAGCGCCGTGGTCAGCCGTGGCCGGCAGCGCTTCAGCGCCCCCGCGTTCGACTATGAGGGGCGCATCATCTGGGGGTTCACCGCGATCGTGCTGGACCGCCTGTTCAATGAACTGGGTTGGACCCGGCACTGGGATACCGCGCGCGAAATCAAGATGGCCTAAGCATCCCCAAGGACCGCTTATTTGGCGTCCGCGTAGCTTTTGACGGTTGCCACACTGACCGGGAAGTCCGGGGAATGCTGCCCGAAGAGGGTTTGCCCGGCCTGCCGGGCGCCCTGGCGGATCGCGTGGCTCAAGCCTTCGGCGAGCGCCTCTTCGGTCTCGAAGACCAGCTCATCGTGGACGAAGAAGACCTGCCGGCAGCGGGTGTGCAGCCCGGCGGAGTAGATCAAATGCCGGGTGTGCGCCATCCATACCAGCGCCCATTCGGCGGCGGTGGACTGCACCACGAAGTTGCGGGTGAACCGGCCCCGGGAGCGGGCAGCGGCATCCGCGGCGGCCTGGGCGGCCGCGTCGGCGGTGTGGCGCTGGGCGTTCACCCATTCCTCGGAGGCCGGTGGGCAGCCACGGCCCAGCCAGCTGTGCACCCCTTGGCCTTGTTCCCCGGCCCGGGCGGCCTGGCTGACATACTCCATGGCGCGCGGGAAGTTGCGCTCCAGTGCGGAGACCACCCCGGCCGCCATTGCCGAGCTTCCCCCGTAGATTGCCGAAAGCATGCCCAGCTTCGCATCCGCCCGGCTGGCGGCGACCCCGGTGTCCACGAACGCCTGGTACAGGTCAGCGTCCTGCCCGGCTTGCTGCAGTGCAGTGTCCCCGGAAATGGCTGCGAGGATCCGCGGTTCCAGCTGGCGTCCGTCGGCCACCACGAACACCCGTCCGGCAGGGGCGGTGATCACCTGGCGGATATCGTGCGGCAGCTGCAGGGCCCCGCCGCCGGTGGCGGCCCAGCGCCCGGAGGCGACAGTGCCCAACACGTAATGCGGGTGGAAGCGCGCGTCGCGCACCCATTGATCCAGCCAGGCATCCCCGTGGGTGCTGGCCAGCCGGGAGAGGTGCTTGTAGTGCAGCACCAGGTTGATCACCGGATCACGGTGCTGCTCCAGTTCCCAGGCGCGCACCGAACCCACCGGGTACCCGGCCCGCTGCAGGGCGCGCAGCAGCTCCTGGGGCGAATCCGGATTCAGTCCCGGGCTGTGCAGCGCCTGGCCGAGTTCGGTGGCCAGTTCCGCCAGTTTCGGTTCTCGCATCCCCTCCGGGACCCGGGCGCCCAGCTGTTCTCGCAGCAGGGCCCGGTGCGCGTTCGCATCCCAGGCCAACCCCGCGTGCTCCATCTCCGCGGCAATGACCGCGCCGATGCTCTCGGCACGCAGCAGCAGTTGCAGGCGGTGACGCTGTTGCGCGTCGATGGGCAGGGCCTGGCGCTGCTGCAGGTAGCGGGTCTCCAGTCCGGGCAGGTCCTCACCCTGGGAGGGTTCGGCGAACAGCGTGTCCTGACCCGGCTGGGCGGGACGGGCGGCACGTTCGTCCAGCTCCACATCGGGTAGGCGCTGGGAGACGAAGGGGCTGCGGTGCAGGATCCGCTGGGCCAGGTCCAGGACATGGGCCTTGGCCAGGTGCACGTCGGCCTCCAGCAGCGCAGACATCCAGTTCGCGGTGCGGGAGATGACCCAGCGTGGGCTGTACCGGTCTTCCAGGCGCTGGACGGTGGCGGCAAAGTCCTGCCGGGACACCGTGATCGGTGGAGCCAGTTGCTTTCCATCGGCTTCCTCGCGCAGCAAAATGACGGCGAAGGCCTCATCGGTGCCGGTGGCGAGGAAGGCGAGTGTGGGCATGGCTTAATTGTGCCTTGGTGCCCGAGATTTCCCCATTCGGCCGCCTACGACCCTCCAGGCCAGGGGTGGCCGGTCACGGTAGGGGCATGAGATGGCTAGAGAACCTCCGACGGTGTGAACCGGCTGGTGTGGATCAGCGTTTTGTGGCGGTCCCGCCCCCGCCGCTGGCCACCGACCGCGCTGTGCCAATCGCGGCGCCCCAAATGCTTCCGGACCCCGGCCCCGGGCAGGTGCAGGTCCGGGACGCTGCCGCACCCAGCCGCTCAGCGGTGGTGCCGGCGGCCAGCGTTGCCGGGGAGCCAAGCTGTTGGCTGGTGACCAACGACCGCGAACTGATAGATGCGATGGCGATGATTGCCCTGAGCTGCGCCGTGCGTCTGCGCCACTGTCCAGACCCGCAGCAGCTGCCGGAGATGAAGGTGGACGGACCGGTGCTGTGGGGAGCGGACCAGTGCGGTTGGCTTGGGCAGCACGCGCCGGGGACCGGCCAGGTGCTGGTGGGAAGGGATGAACACGCGCAGCAGCTGTGGTTGGCGGCCAGCGCGTGGCCGCAAACCCGGGTGGCGGTGCTGCCGCAGGCGGCCGGATGGCTGGGGGAGTATCTGGGCCAGTGGGCGCTGCGGGCCGGGCACGGGCACACCCTGGCCTTCGCCGCGCTCGCCGGAGGGATCGGCACCAGTTCGCTGGCGTGCCTCAGCGCCCATGCCGGCACGCTGAGCGGACTGGAATCGGTGGTGCTGGACCTGGATCCCCACTCCGGGTCGCTGTGGCCAAAGCTCAGCTGGCAACCGGTCAGCGGGATTGGCTGGGAGCAGCTGCGCGAATCCCGCGGACACCTGGCCCCGCACCAATTTAGGGAAATGCTGCCGCGCTGTGAGGGCACTGCCGTGCTGTCCTGGCGGCAGGATCCCGGAACGTTCGTGATTGACGAGCCGCTGGCGGCACGGGTCTTGGCGGCCGCCCGACAGGCCTTTGACCTGGTGGTCATTGACACTGGTCGATTCATCCACCCGTTGGCCCCGGTGTTGGGGCAGTTTCAGGACCGCATGGTGCTAACCGGTTCGGGGCAAAGCCGCCAGCGTGCAACCGGATACGGGTACGTGCTGTGTGCCGGCACCGGCAGGAGTCCACTGGGGCAGCCCGAGGGGCTGCTGGGGTTCTTTCCCCAGCACGGCGGTGTGCAGCGCTGTGCGGAACGCGGTGAACTGCTGCAGGCACTGCGCTCACGTAGGCTGCGGCAGGCGATTGCCGACTGCGCACTGCTGCCGCTCAAGGAGAGTGGATCGTGAACGGCGGGCGGCACGCCCAGCGGCCGGGCGGCAGCTACCGGCAGGGGCTGGTGGACCAAAGGATCCTGGAGTCGGTGCGGCGCAAGGCGATCCAAAGCGGAGGGAACCTGGACCCGATCGCGCTGGCCGAAGCGGTCACCGAAGCCGGTACGGCCTGGGGTTCGACCGGTTCGGCACAAACCCTACAGAACCTGCGTGATGAGGTGCAGGGTTTGTCGGTACTGGAACAGTTTGCCACCCTGCCCGGTGTCAGCGACGTGCTGGTGGATGGGCGGGGCCAGGTGTGGACCGATTCAGCGCAGGGACTGCGTCTCACCGGGTTCAGCTTCAGCTCCGCCGAGCAGGTGCGCCGGCTGGCCGTGCACTTCGCGTCCCTGGCCGGCAAACGTTTGGACGAGGCGATGCCCTTCGTGGATGTCTCGGTGCGTGGGTACCGGATCCACGCGGTGCTGCCGCCTGTTGCCGTGCAGGGCCCGGTGATCTCCATCCGTGTCAAGCAGGCCGCCGGGCGTGGGCTGGACCAATTGCTGGGGGCCGCCCACCGGTGGTGGCAGCCGCTGCTTCAGGCGGTGGTGAGCACCGAGCAGAACTTCCTGGTCTCCGGGGGCACCGGCTCGGGAAAGACGACCCTGCTGCAGGCCATGCTTGGGCTGGTGGATTCGGGCCAGCGGCTGGTGATCGTGGAGGACACCCACGAATTGCAGGTCGAGCACGAGCATGTGGTGTCGCTGCAGGCGCGCCTTCCAAACGCGGAGCACCGTGGCGAGGTGCGATTAAGCGACCTGGTGATCCAGGCCCTGCGGATGCGCCCGGACCGGCTTATCGTCGGAGAATGCCGCGGTGCGGAGGTGCGGGACTTCCTGGCGGCCATGAATACCGGGCACCAGGGGGCAGCCGGGACGATCCACGCCAATGAACCCGGGGCGGTTCCGGCACGGTTGGCGGCGCTCGGGGCCCTGGCCGGCTGGGATCCGCAGGCCACCGCGCTGCAGGCCAGCAGCGCACTGGACCTGCTCATCCACATGGCACGCGGTCCTGACGGGAGTCGGGCTCCGGTGAAGCTGAGTCGCCTGTTCCTGGGGGAGACCCAGCAGATGCGCACCCAACCGCTGATTGACGCCTCCTTGCACGACCCGCTGCTGCCTGGCACGGAATCATGGCTAAAGGAGCGGTTCGATTCTGCCACCGTGGAGACGATCCTCCAGGCGCTGTACCGCCGACCGGGGAGCGCAACATGACCCTGCTCTCGGTTTTCGGACTGCTGCTGGTGGCGGCCGCCGCCCTGTGGCGTTCCCCTACGCGCCGGCGGCAGCAGCGCGGCGGCCCCAATGCAAACCTGGGAAGGCGGCCGCTGCTGCGCAACGCAACGAGCTTTCATTCCGGGGATACACTCCACCGGCGCTTCTGGCCGGGTCAACGAATCGGCCCGGGTCGGGGTGCAGCGGTGGACGCGCATGCGGAGTCCAGCGTACGGGTGGTGCGCGAACTGGCAGGGCTGCTGCGCAGCGGTAAACAGTTGGACGCCGCCATGCAGTTGCTGCTGCGGATCGAAGCAGGGGAGACAAACCCGGCAGCGCGGGCACTATCGGCACTGTATGTCCAACGCCAGACCCGCTGGACACAGCCCCCAGGCGCGGTTGCCGGCCTGGACGGGGAGGCCGGGCACCTGTTGCGCCAGCTGCACTGGTGTTTTGAGATCTGTGAGCAAAGCGGCGCCCCGCTGGCAGAAGTGCTGGAGCGTTTGGCCGAGGACCTGGAAGCGGCGCAGGATGCACGGCGAACCCTGGATGTCGCGCTGGCCGGTCCCCGGGCCACCACCCGCCTGCTGACCTGGCTGCCCCTGCTCGGTTTGCTGAGCGGGGCGCTCTTTGGCATTGACATTTTCACCGTGCTGGCAGAATCCGCGCTGGCCCGGGTGGCGGTCCTGCTGGGTCTTGGGCTCTGGGCGGCCAACCGGCTCTGGTGCCGGCTGCTGTTAACGCGTTCCACCCGTGAGGCGGTCCGGGGGTGAGAGCGTTGTTCCTGCTGTCCCTGGCCATCAGCGTAATGCTGGCCTTCCGTCCGCCAGCCCGCCAGCAGCGGCCCGGCAGTGGGCGGGAAGGGAAACGAAGAACGAAACCGTCGGCCCAGGATCCGCCGGTGGAACTGGTGCTGGACCTGGCGGCCAGCCTCTTGGAATCGGGGCTGCCGTTGAACCGCGTGCTGCAGATCCTGGGCACCAACATTCCGGATTGTGCGCCGTTGCGTGCCGTGTGTCGTTGCCTGGAGATGAACATGGACTGGAACGACGCTTGGAACGGCACACCCTCCTGGCTGGCGCCGCTGCGCCGGGCGCTATATTTCACCCGCAGTTCCGGAGCGTCCGCCTCCCAGCTGCTGCACAACTCGGCGGCCTTGCAACGGCGCGAGCGGATCGCCACCGCACAGCGGGTCGGTGCCCAGTTTGGGACCAAACTCGTGCTGCCGCTGGGCTTGTGCGCTTTACCGGCGTTCATCGCCTTGGGGGTCATCCCGCTGATCGTCGCGTTGCTGCCCCAGTGGTAATCCCCAATCCGCCACCCGCCCCTGCAGGGGTGGGAGTAATGCCGTGATGGTGGATGGCAGACAGGGTTGATCCCCAACCTTGTCCAACCAACCGGAAATGATTCGGAAAATTACCCTCGAAAGGAACCGACATGAAATCACGGATCAGGAACGCAATGGGTTCCAAGGGTCTACGAGAGCGTCCCGGGGTGCCTGCCGGGATTGAATGGGACGATGAGAGCGGCAGTACGACCGCCGAATTCGCCATGGTGACCCTGGCAGCGGTTGCCTTCGCTGGTTTATTGATCAGCATCCTGTCCAGCGGGGATGTGCGCGGCATGCTGCTGGGCCTGATCAGCAGGGCCCTGAGCCTCTAGCTATGGGGCTGAAAGATGACCGGGGCAGCAGCACCGCAGAACTTGCGGTGCTGCTGCCGGGCATTGCACTGATGCTCAGCCTCACTTTGGGCGTGGGAGTCCTGGGAATGCAGCAGATCCGGGTGCAGCAGGCTGCCTCGGCGGTTGCCCGGGAATTGGCGCGCGGTGAAGAGCCTGCCCAGGCACGGGCCACCGGCAGCCGCCTGGCCGGAGGCAAGGCACGGTTCAGCATTAGCACCGGCGGGTCATTGGCTGAGGTGAAGGTGAGCCGAATCCTGCAGGTGCCCCTGATCGGGACGGTTACCCTGCGCGGCGAGGCCCATGCGTCGTGGGAGCAGAAATGAACAGGTCAGCAACGCTCGGGCAGGATCCGGAACGCGGCAGCGGCACGGTGCTGGGCTTGGCCCTGCTGCTGGTGGGAATATTGGCTTGCGGGGCCATCGCGCTGATCCTATCGGCAGGGCATGCGGCCACCCGGGCTGGAACTGCCGCCGATCTAGCGGCGCTCGCCGCGGCGGATACGGCCCGCGGGCTGCGTGAGGGTGAACCGTGCGCCGTGGCTGTGCAGATCGCCGGCAGCAACGGGGCTGGCGTGGAACATTGCGCCCTGCAAGGCGGTCAGGTGGTGCAGGTATCGGTGAGCGTGCCGGTGGGATTTACCTTCGCAGGCCTGAATGTGTATCAGGCGCGAGCGACCGCGCGGGCAGGGCCGCCGCCACTGTGGAACTGATCAGTTCCTAGCGCCAGTGCCGCGGCTCGATGTCATCCAGCACTGCGCTGAGCAGTAGGATTGCGCCGGCCTTGTTTAGCGGATTGTTCCTATTGCCGCACTTGGGGGACTGGACGCAGCTGGGGCAGCCGTTGGTGCATTCGCAGCTGTCGATGGCATCACGGGTGGCCCGCACCCAACGGACGAATTGTTCAAAACCCCGCTCGGCGAATCCGGCACCGCCGGGCTGGGCATCGTAGACGAAGATTGTTGGCTGCCCAGTGTCCACGTGCAAGGCGGTGGAGACTCCTCCAATATCCCACCGGTCGCTGGTGGCCACCAAGGGCAGCAGACCGATCATCGCGTGCTCCGCCGCATGCAGGGCCCCGGGGAAAAATTCGGGGGTGATTCCCGCATTGATCAGCCGCTGTTCGGTGAGCGTGAACCAGATGGACTTGGTGTGCAGCTCGCGTGCTTCCAGATCCAGCGGCTCCTCGGAGAGTACCTCGTTGGAGGAGACGGACTTGCGCTGGAAGGACACCACCTGGGTGGTGACGATGACTTCTCCAAAGTGGATGGCCAGGTCGCGGTGCTCGCTGCTGCGCTCGGTTCCCTGCACGGCGACCGTGGTGATGTCCCGCGCGGTGGTGTAATAGTCCGGGTTGACGCGGGTGACAACGACGGTATGGTTCTGTTCGTCGAGCTCTTCAACAAAGTAGCTGGAACCCTGGTGGACGTAAATCGCGCCGGGGTGGGCCTGGTAGTGGGTTTGCGGTGAGTCCATGGTGCCAAGGATCGCGCCGGATTCCGCGTCGATGATGTTTACCGGGCCCCCGCCATCGGCGCGGATGGAGAACATGGCCGCCGCGTGCTGGGCGTGGGTCCAAAACCAGCCTGCCGGGCGGCGGCGCAGGTAACCACGGGCCACCAGGGAATCGAGCAGCTCCTCCGAGGTGGGGCCAAACATTTCCAGTTCTTCACTGCGCAACGGCAGTTCCTGGGCTGCCGCACACAGGTGACCGGAGAGCACGTACTTGTTCTGCGGATCGAACACCGTCGCCTCAACGCCCAGGTCAAAGATCGCCTCCGGGTGGTGCACCAGGTAGGTGTCCAGGGGATCTTCACTGGCCACAAAAATGGCCAGGGAACCCTGTCCTGCCCGCCCGGCCCGGCCGATCTGCTGGAAGAAGGAGGCCCGGGTGCCCGGCCAGCCGGCGACCACCACGGCGTCCAGTCCGGCGATGTCGATTCCCAGTTCCAACGCGGAGGTGGATGTGACTGCCAGCAATTTGCCCGAGCGCAGAGCCGATTCGATCTCCCGGCGCTCGGTGGGCAGATAGCCCGAGCGGTAGGCAGCCAGGCGGACGCTGAGCTCGGGGGCGAACTGTTCCAGGTGACGGCGGGTGAGCGTGGCAATCGTTTCGGCGCCGCGCCGGGACTTGATGAAGACGATGCTGCGGGTGTGGTCGGCCATCAAATCGGTGAGGATGGAAGCGCTTTCGGCGATCGCGGTGCGACGAACCGGTGCCCCGTTTTCTCCCACGCGTTCGGTCAGGGGCGGTTCCCACAGCCCAATTACCAGCTCGCCGGAGGTGGAGAAGTCATGGGTCACCGCTTCGGCCTGGGCGCCGATGAGCCGCGAGAAAGACGCTGCCGGGTCGGCGCTGGTGGCCGAGGCGCCGATGAAGACGGGGCCGGACCGGTAGTGCTGGCACACCCGACGCAGCCGGCGCAGCAGGTTGGCCACATGGGAACCAAAGACCCCGCGGTAGGAGTGCGCCTCATCAATGACCACATAGCGCAGTCGCTTGAAGAAGCGGTCCCAGCCCTGATGGTTCGGCAGGATGCCGCGGTGGAGCATGTCCGGGTTGGTGAAGATGAAGTTCGCGTGCTGCCGGATCCATGAGCGGCTGGCCGGGTCTGTGTCGCCGTCATAGCTGGAGGCCCGTACCCCGGGCACCTGCAGGGCCTGCACGGTGGCCAGCTGGTCGGCGGCCAGCGCCTTGGTCGGGCAAATGTACAAGATGGTGGCTTGGGCGTCCCAGTCGTTGGGGGAGGCCTGGCGTGCCCGGTACAGTGCGTCCAGTCCGGGCATCAGGTAGGTCAGGGATTTGCCCGAGGCGGTGCCGGTGGCCACGATCGTGTGCTGTCCCTGATGGATCAGCTCGGCCGCCTGAACCTGGTGCAGCCAGGGCTGGTTGATCCCCAGCCCCTGGAAAATCCCGCGCACCTGCGGGTCAAGCCATTCGGGCCACGGTGCGGTGATTTCATCCTTGGCCGGCACCACGCGGCGGTGCACTACTGCGTCCGGGTCATTGTGCCGTTCGAATGGATCCAGCAGCGCGTTGACGGTCTTGGCCATGGGCTGGGATCACCTCGGTGGTTGGCGGGATGGACGCATGATTGGCAGGGCCGGCGGGGTGCAGCCCCAAGCTCACAGCCGGGGTGAGCACGCGGGCCTGCCCGGTCCGTTAAATGCTACTCGCCGCCGAAGCGGGCTCGGCGGCGAGGGGGCGGACGCGTGCGAGTTAGCCTTTGAAGGCCACAACGCTGCCCAGATTCGTCCAACCCAGTGACGCGTAGAGCTTCTGGCCGTCAACGGAGGCAATCAGCAGGCCTTCGTCCACATCGTGTTCCTGTGCCAAGGAGGCCAGGGCGCGCATGGCCAGGGTGCCCAGGCCGCGGCGGCGGAATTCGGGACCGGTGATGATGCGGTCAAAGATGGCATAACCATTTACTGCCGAGACGTGGCCGGAGGCGGCAACGACTTCCTCGTTATCCTCCGGGTGCAGCGAGACGTAGGCGTGGGTGCCATCGCGTTCAATCTGGAACACGAAGCCATCCGGGGGCAGCGGCACCTCCACGTCGTGGGCAGCCAACTCGGTAACCATCAAAACTTCGTCATCGGCAGCGATCTGCAAACCGACCTCGTTGGCCAGCTCAATCAGCCCCGGAACGTCTTCGGAAAAGGCGGTCAGTCGTCGCGCCGGATGCTTTTTCAGGGTCTCGGCAACGGCCTGCAGTTCCTCGCGGGAGGGGTCGTAGATGACGTACTCCCAGTCCTCGGTGGTGTCGTGCCGCAGCGCCGCATGGACACGGCCTTCATGGCGCGCTTCATAGCCGCGCGCGCCGGACCAGCCTGCAACCCAGGTGCCAATTAGTTCATCGCTTGCGTTTGATGCCATGCTTTGACCCTACCCTGTCTTTCCTAGTAACTCGCTGACAAAGGCCAATCGTTGCTTACTTGAAATCATAGTCAAACTGATGTGACGTTGCTCCACGTAGCACCTGAATGGACGCTAAACCCACTACCCTTATACCTTGTGGCCATTCATCGCATTGTCTTGTATTACGCTTTTACACCGCTGAACGACCCCGAGGCGATCCGCCTGTGGCAGCGCTCCCTTTTGGAGCAGTGGGGTCTGCGAGGACGCATCATCATCTCCAAGGACGGCATCAACGGAACCGTCGGTGGGGAGATCTCCGCGGTGAAGCAGTATGTTAAGGCCACCCGCGAATATCCGGCCTTCAAGAAGATGGACATCAAGTGGTCCGAAGGCTCCGCCGAGGACTTCCCGCGCATCTCGGTGAAGGTGCGCGATGAGATTGTCACCTTCGGGGCACCGGGGGAGCTGCAGGTCGACGCGAACGGCGTCGTTGGCGGCGGCACGCACCTGCGTCCGGAAGAGCTGCATGAACTGGTCGAGGCCAAGCAGAAGGAAGGAACCCAGGTTCAGTTCTTCGACGGGCGCAATGCGTTCGAGGCACAGATTGGCCGGTTCAAGAACGCGATTGTGCCCGAGGTGGACACTACCCGGGACTTCCTGGAAGAGATCGACTCCGGTAAATACGACCACCTCAAGGACCAGCCGATCGTCACCTACTGCACCGGTGGGATTCGCTGTGAGGTGCTCTCGGCGCTGATGATCAACCGTGGCTTCCAAGAGGTCTACCAGATGCAGGGAGGGATCGTGCGCTACGGAGAAAAGTATGGGGATGCCGGCCTGTGGGAGGGTTCGCTGTACGTTTTCGACAAGCGCATGCACATGGAATTCACCGACGACGCGGTGACCATCGGCGAATGCGTGGGCTGCCAGGCGCCGACCAACAAGTTTGAGAACTGCGCCGAGCTCTCCTGCCGCAACCTGCGGCTGTTCTGCACCGAATGCGCCCAGGACGAGCAGCTGCGCCGCTGCCCGACGTGCCAGCAGGCGGCGCTCAGCGCCTAGGCCCGGCTACAGTGTGAAGGCCTGGTGATCCCTGGTGGGGATCTCCAGGCCTTGCTTCGTTTCGGGCTACACCCGGGAAGCGTCGGGCCACAGGTCCTTGGAGGGATCACGCAGCTCGGTCTGCTCTTCCTGCACGTCATAGACCGTGAACCCGCGGGCCTGGTAGTTCGGCAGGGCCTGCTGCCCATCCAGGGAGCAGGTGTGCAGCCACACCCGGCTGACCGGCGCCATCCCGGCATGGCGTTCGTCCAGTGTCCAGGCCCGCCGGATCCCCTCGGTGAGCAGGGCGCCACCCAGCCCCTGGCCGATGGCCTGGGGGAAGAGGCCGAAGTAGAAGATTTCCACCTCGGTCCCGGCGGTGCCGGGCACAGCGGCCAACTCGATGTACCCCTGCGGAGCCCCATGGCGGTAGAGCACATGGGTTTCGGAGCCCGGGGCCCGCAGCTGCTCCAGCCACTGTCGACGGGTGAGCACCAGGCGATCGGCCCAGTGCAGTTCGCTGCCCACCCCCAGGTACAGGAAGCGGGAGAACTCCGGGGTGATCTGCTGGACCCAGTCGATGCGCGCGTCCTCGGGCAGGGGACGCGAGGAGGGGACCAGCTGGGAGGGATCGGTTTGCTGCAGGTAGGTGACGGTGACTAAGGCCATGACCGCATCGTACGCGCCTGCCCCCGGTCATTTCTGCCGCAACTAGCTAGAATCGCAATTGTGACTTCCACCGATTTTGCCGCCGTTGACGACGCCCCACGCAGTGACCAGCAGGCGCTGCTTGATTCCCTGTATTTCGATCTAACCGCACTGGACTTCACGTTCGATGCGATCACGGCCCTGCTCGGGCAGGAAGCGGTGGAGGCGTTCGGCCGCGACCAGATCCCGCCGGCATTGCGCCAGGTGCGCCGGGCGACCCCGAAGCAGTCCGGGCTGGCCACGGTGATTGGGTTGTTCCAGCTGGGCCAGGGCTACCCGGCCGACCGGATCGATGCGGCCTTCAGCCGCACCGGGGTGCAGGGGCTTTTGCGGCTGGGATTGATTGAGCAGCATGGTCCAGGGCTGCGGGCCAGTGTGGCCCTGACCCCACACGCATCGGACAGCTCCGCGGAACTGTGGGTGGCGCACGACCTGGGCGCGCACCAGCGCCCCGGGGTCCTGCGGGCGGACCATGTGCTGGGCATCGGCCAGGCGTCCTTGACCCTGGCGCAGATCACGCTGCGTCCCCAGGTGGACCGGGCCCTGGATTTGGGCACCGGGTGCGGCATCCAGACATTCCACCTGCTGGCCCACTGCCGGCATGTCACGGCCACCGACCTTTCCGTGCGCGCCCTGGCCTTCACCCGGTTTAACCTGCTGCTGAACCACCGGCAGCTGGAGGTGGATCCGGCTCGGCTGGAGGAGCGGGTGAGCCTGCGGTGCGGCAGCCTGTTTGAACCGGTGCAGGGGCGGCGCTTTGACCTGATCGCCACCAACCCGCCCTTTGTCATCACCCCGCGCGCGGAGGACGAAGCGATCTTCACCTACCGTGATGGCGGGATGGCCGGGGACAGCCTGGTCCAGGCCCTGATTTCGCAGCTGCCCAGCTACCTGGAGCCCGGGGGCAGTGCACAGATGCTGGCGAATTGGGAAATCCCGCTGGGCGAGCAGCCCTGGGATCAGCGGATCCGCCCGTGGTTTGATCCGGCATTGGATGTCTGGGTCATCCAGCGGGAGCAGTCCAGCCCCAGCCTGTACGCCGAAACCTGGCTGCGCGATGCCTCCCAGGACCAGGACCCCGAACAGTATCAGCAGGCCTACCAGGCGTACCTGGATGACTTTGCCGGCCGTTCGGTCGCCGGGATCGGGTTCGGCTACGTCTACCTTGGCCTGGCCCGGGACGGGCATCGGCCCGAGCAGCGTTTCGAATCCATCACCCACCCGGTCCAGCAGCCGCTGGCGCCCTTCCTGCAGCGGGACCTGCACACCGCAGCCGAGCTGCGTGCCGCCAACGGGCAATGGGGACAGTGGCACCTGGAGGTCGCGGAGGACGTGACCGAGGAGCGCCACCAGCGCCCGGGCGCCGAACATCCCGGGGTGATCCTGCTGCGCCAGGGCGCGGGACTGCGCCGCAGCGAGGTGCTGGACACCGCCCAGGCCGGGTTCGTGTCCGCCAGTGACGGGGAACTGAGCGTGGACCAGCTGGTCAATGCGCTGGACGCGCTGATCGGGGAGGGGGATGAATCCTTCGCCGATCGCCTGCGTGACGGGGTGGAACGCTTAATCCGGCATGGCTTTCTTCGCAAAGTGTGAAACAAGGACTAAAGTTTTTCGGTATGACACAGAACACATCCGAGAGGCCTGACGAGCACCAGGCCCCTGGGGCCGCGCCGGACCCGAAACTGGTGTCCATCACCGACCCCCAGGCGATTCGCGCGCTGGCCCACGACGCCCGGCTCATCGTGCTCGACGAACTCTTTGCCTCCCAGGCCACCCGCACCGCCACCGAGCTGGCCACCTTGTGCTCGCTGACCCCCAGTGCGATGAGCTACCACCTGCGGGCGCTGGAGAAGTACGGATACGTGGTGCGCGCCGCCAATGAGGGTGATGCGCGCGAACGTCGGTGGAAGGCGGCCGGTGAACGCCTGGAGCTGAACACCCACGACGGTTCGGCCAACGCCAAGACCGCCTACCTGAACGTGCAGCTGAACAACTTCCGCACCCGGCTGAACGCCGAGGTGGCCCGCCGCGAGGCCGAGGCCAAGGCCGGCATCGTGGCCCCCGCGGACCGCCCACCGCTGCTCAGCAGCGGGCTGGTGTTCCTCCCGGAGGACAAGCAGAAGGAATTTAACCGCCGGCTGATGGACCTGATCTACGAATATGAGGCCATGGCCACAGCCGAGGAGCGCAGTATCCACTCCACCCGGATGTTCTACTTGGTATCGTTGTTGCCCGAGTACCCGCATCCTTCCCCGGCCGGGGCGTAGCAAGGACAGGCTGCTGCCCGATGTATGATCATCGGGAATCGTGGCTCAGCACTGGAGCCATGGATGCATCTTGGCGACAACGACAGCGGGTCTGATAGTTTCGGGGTCGGGTTGTTGCCGACACCGTGTGAAGGAGAGCCGTGCCCCCGAAGGCCAAGGAAAAAACCGGTAAGAAGCTCGTCATCGTCGAGTCCCCTGCCAAAGTGAAGTCGATTGCCAAATACCTGGGCGAAGGCTTCGACGTGGACGCCTCGGTGGGGCACATCCGTGACCTTCCCCAGCCCTCGGAACTGCCGACCGAGCTGAAGAAGACCTCGGTGGGCAAGTTTGCGGTCGACCTGGACAACGACTTCGAACCCTACTACGTGGTCTACCCGGACAAGAAGAAGCGCGTCTCCGAGCTGAAGGCCAAGCTGAAGGAAGCCGACGAGCTCTACCTGGCCACAGATGCGGACCGCGAGGGCGAAGCCATCGCGTGGCACCTGCTGCAGGTGCTCAAGCCCAAGGTGCCGGTGCGCCGCCTGGCCTTCACCGAGATCACCAAGGAGGGCATCGAACGCGCCCTGGGCAACATGCGCGAACTGGACACCGACCTGGTGGACGCGCAGGAGACCCGGCGCGTGCTGGACCGCCTCTACGGCTATGAAATCTCCCCGGTGCTCTGGCGCAAGATCGCCCGCGGGCTCTCCGCCGGCCGTGTTCAGTCGGTGGCCACCCGCCTGGTGGTGGAGCGTGAACGCGAACGCATGGCGTTCATCTCCGCCGGCTACTGGGACATCAAGGGCGTCTTCGCCACCGGCAACGCCGAATCCTTTGCCGCCAAGCTTTCCTCCGTGGACGGGGCCCGCGTGGCCTCCGGCCGCGACTTCGATGACCGTGGGCAGCTCAAGAGCTCGCGCAGCGCGGTGACCCACCTTGACGAGGCGGCCGCCCGCTCGCTGGTGGAAAACCTGGCCGAGGCCGATTTCAAGGTCACCTCGGTGGAGGACAAGCCCTACACCCGCCGCCCGGCCGCACCGTTCACCACCTCCACGCTGCAGCAGGAAGCCTCGCGCAAGCTGCGCTGGAGCTCGCGGATCACCATGCAGGTCGCCCAGCGCCTGTATGAAAACGGCTACATCACCTATATGCGTACCGACTCGGTGTTCCTCTCCAACGAGGCCGTGCACGCGGCCCGCACCCAGGCCACCGAACTGTATGGCGCGGACTCCGTGCCCGAGCGTCCGCGCGTCTACAAGGCCAAGACCGATGCCGCGCAGGAGGCCCACGAAGCCATCCGCCCGGCCGGTGACATGTTCCGCCGGCCCAGGGATGTGCGCGCTTCGCTGAGCAAGGACGAGTACACCCTGTACGAGCTGATCTGGAAGCGCACCGTCGCCTCCCAGATGTCCGACGCGAAGGGCTTTACCGCCACCATCAAGCTGGCCGGCACCGCCAGCGACCAGCGGGTGGCCGAGTTCTCCGCCTCCGGCACCGTGATCACCTTCCGCGGCTTCCTGGCCGCCTACGAGGAGGGCAAGGACACCACCCCGGAGGCCGAGGCCAGCGAGTCCGCCGAGGCCCGCCTGCCGCAGCTGAAGGTCGGGGACGGGCTGAACGGCACCGAACTGGAGGCCCTGGGGCACGAAACCACCCCGCCGGCCCGCTACACCGAAGCCTCGATCGTGGCGGAACTGGAAAAGCGGGAGATCGGGCGCCCCTCCACCTACGCGCCGACCATTTCCACCATCATGGACCGTGGCTACGTCACCAAG
The DNA here is from genome assembly GCF_059728615.1 of Glutamicibacter sp. St.4D3. Lineage (NCBI taxonomy): Bacteria > Bacillati > Actinomycetota > Actinomycetes > Micrococcales > Micrococcaceae > Glutamicibacter > Glutamicibacter sp. St.4D3. The sequence goes on along the minus strand of NZ_AP039380.1, from coordinate 2,502,597 downwards.
CGCGGCGGCGCCCTGGTGCCCAGCTGGATCGCTTTCTCGGTGATCCGCCTGCTGGAGGAGCACTTCGCCCAGTACGTGGACTACGACTTCACCGCCCGGCTGGAAGATGACCTGGACGAGATCGCCAAGGGCCAGCGCGCCCGCAGCGACTGGCTGAACCTGTTCTACTTCGGCAGCGACGCGGCCAGCGGGCTGAAGCACGTGGTGGAAAACCTGGGGGACATTGACGCCCGGGCCATCAACTCCATTGCCATCACCGATGACATCGTGCTGCGCGTGGGCAAGTTCGGCCCCTACCTGGAACGCGCCCTGCCCGCCGATGCGGCCGAGGACGCCACCCCGGAGCGCGCGAACGTGCCCGAGGACCTGGCCCCGGATGAGCTGACGGCGGAAAAGGCCGAGGAGCTGTTCGCCAACTCGCAGGTTTCCGAACGCGAGCTGGGGGTGGATCCGCAGACCGGGCGCACCATCCTGGCCAAGGACGGGCGCTACGGGGCCTACGTCACCGAGGTGATCCCGGAGCCGACCGCCGAGGAACTGGCCGCCCAGCCGGTGGAGTACTACAAGAACGGCAAGCCCAAGCCGCCGAAGAAGCCGGCCAAGATCAAGCCGCGCACCGGTTCGCTGTTCAAGTCAATGAGCATTGAGACCGTCACGCTGGAGGAGGCGCTGAAGCTGCTGAGCCTGCCGCGCGTGGTGGGCACCGATGCCGAGGGTGAGGAAATCACGGTGCAGAACGGGCGCTTCGGCCCGTACCTGAAGAAGGGCAGCGACTCGCGTTCCATTGAATCCGAGGAGCAGATCTTCACCATCACCCTGGAGGAGGCGCTGGCGATCTACGCCCAGCCCAAGCAGCGCGGCCGGCGTGCCGCGGTGCCGCCGCTGGCCGAATTCGGCACCGACCCGACCAGTGAGAAGAACATCGTGGTCAAGGACGGCCGCTTCGGACCGTACATCACCGACGGGGAAACGAACATCACCGTCCCGCGAGGCACCGCGATCGAGGAGCTGACCCGGGAAAAGGCCATCGAGCTGCTGGCCGAGAAACGGGCCCGCGGCCCGGTCAAGCGCAAGAGCGCCGCCAAGAAGGCCCCGGCCAAGAAGGCGACGACCACCAAGAAGAGCACCACGAAGGCCTCCACGGCAAAGAAGGCCACCACGGCCAAGACCACCGCGAAGAAGACCGAGAAGTAGCGCAGGCTACCCGACGCGAAGGACATCTGATGAGGCTGGGCGTACTGGACATCGGTTCGAACACCGTGCACCTGCTGCTGGTGGACGCCTACCCCGGCGCCCGGCCCAACCCCTACGCGTCGCACAAGCGCCCGCTCTCCCTGGTGCAGTACCTGAACGAGTACGGGGCCATCACCGAGGAGGGGCAGCGCGAACTGATCGGCTTCATCACCGAGGCCTCCCGGTTCGCGCGCAGCCACCGGGTGGAGGACTTCATGGCGTTCTGCACCTCCGCGATCCGCGAATCCTCCAACGGCGCCCACGTGTTGGAACGCGTGGAGGCCGAGACCGGGGTGAAGCTGCTGGAGCTTTCGGGTGAAGAGGAAGCGGGCATGACGTTCTATGCGGTGCGCCGCTGGTTCGGCTGGGCCTACGACTCGATCCTGAACCTGGACATGGGCGGCGGTTCGCTGGAACTGGCCCTGGGCAACGATGAATTCCCGCAGGTGGCCTACTCGGTGCCGCTGGGCGCCGGGCGGCTGACCCGCGAATGGCTGCCCGATGACCGGCCCACCCCCAAGCAGGTCAAGGAGCTGCGCACCTATGTGCGCGATGTGCTCTCGGACCCCACCACGGAGCTGGCCCAGTACGGCAAACCGTCCCTGGCCACCGCCACCTCCAAGACCTTCCGCTCCCTGGCCCGGATTACCGGGGCCGCCCCCAGCACCGAGGGGCCCTATGTGAAGCGGGTGCTGGAACGCGAAAGCCTGAAACTGTGGACGAACCGGCTGATGGCCATGAGCTGGGAGGAACGCGCCGAACTGCCCGGGGTTTCCCAGGTGCGGGCCCCGCAGCTGCTGGCCGGCGCGTTGGTGGCGATCGAGGCCATGAAGAAACTGAAGATCAAACACCTGCGCATTTGCCCGTGGGCGCTGCGCGAAGGGCTGATGCTGCGCCGTTTTGATCATGTCTTGTTTGACTCTTCGACTCCGCTAAGTAGTAGCGTGGGAGTTGGAGAGGTAGCGCTCGGTGCCGGGATGGGGCAACTGCCCGCACCCGCGGAAACGAATTAGCCCCGGCTCGGGGTTGATCGGCACACCAGTGCTTGGAAGAAGGGGCTGAGTCATGCAAGAGCCTGCAACAACGTCAATCCCCATCACGCTGTCCAGTGCCTCGGTCTACCCCCTGACCGTGCACGACGCGTTCGCGGTGGCCAAGGATGTGGGCTACGACGGGCTGGAGGTGCTGATCACCGGCAACCAGGCCACCCAGTCGGCCACCGCCCTGCTGGCGCTGATGGACAAGTACCAGCTGCCCATTCGGGCCATCCACGCCCCGACGCTGCTGCTCACCCAGCAGGTGTGGGGCTCGGCGTGGGCAAAAATCGAACGCTCGGTCATCCTGGCCCAGGCCGTGGGGGCCGAGGTCGTCGTGGCCCACCCGCCGTTCCGCTGGCAGGGGAACTATGCCCTGGAGTTCGCCGGGGGAGTGCAGCGGCTGACCGACTCGACCGGGATGAAGATCGCGGTGGAGAACATGTACCCGTGGCGGGCCCGCGGACGCGAAGCGAAGATGTACCTGCCGCACTGGGACCCGGTACCGCAGTCCTACCCGCACGTCACCTGGGATTTCTCCCACGCGGCGATTGCTGAGATGGATTCGCGCAAGGCCGTGGAGCAGCTGGGGGAGCGCCTGGCGCACCTGCACCTGTGCGACGGGCTGAACAACGGCAAGGACGAACACCTGGTGCCCGGGCGCGGCACCCAGCCGGTGGCCGAAACCCTGCAGTACCTGCGCGACACCGACTTTGGCGGGGTCATCGCGGTGGAGGTCTCCACCCGCAAGGCCAAGGGCACCGGGCAGAAGGAACAGTGGCTGGGGGAAACCCTCGAATACGCCCGCACCCACCTGGCGCTGCCGGATACCGCAGATCGAACGAAGTAAGGACACCATGAGCGAACTGACCAACTCGTTGACCCTGGCCTTTTTGGGCACCGGCTCCATGAACGGGGCGATCCTGCGCGGCATCCTGGGAGCCGGGCACGACCCGAAGCTGATCACCGCGACCATCCGCAGCGACGCGCGTGAGGCCGAGCTGCGCGAGCTGGGAGTGAACGTGGTGGTGACCGGGCAGGATCCCGAGGCGAACGCGCGGGTCGCGGCCGAGGCGGACGTCGTCTTCCTGGGGGTCAAGCCGGTGGGGATCACCGAGCTGTGCGACCAGATCTCCGCAGCGCTGCGCCCGCAGACCGTGATTGTTTCGGTGGCCGCGGCCATCACCCTGCAGTCCATGGCCGCCCACCTGCCGCAGGACCAGCCGCTGGTGCGCGCCATGCCCAACACCCCGCTGCAGGTGGGGGCCGGGGTGGTGGGCCTTAGCCCGGCCGCGGCCGTCAGTGAACAGCAGCTGCAGCAGGTCATTGACCTGTTCGCCGGCTCCGGTGAGGTGCACGTGATCGAGGAGGCCCAGCAGGACGCGCTCTCGGCGATCTCCGGCTCCGGGCCGGCCTACGGCTTCTTCCTGGCCGAGGCGATGGCCAAGGCCGGGATGAAGTTGGGCCTTGACGAGCAGCTGGCCATCGACCTGGCCAGGGCCACCGTCGCCGGGGCCGGGAAGATGCTGGCCGATCCGCAGGCGAACCCCGGGCAGCTGCGCAAGAAGGTCACCAGCCCCAATGGCACCACCGAGCAGGCGATCGCCACCTTCCAAAAGGGCGGCATGGAGCAGCTCATCGCCGACGGCGCCGCCGCCGCCGCCCAGCGCGCCGCCCAGATCAGCCGCGAACTGGGCTAGCCGGCACAAGCCGGGAACACGCGCAGCACGCTCACGCAAAGGCCGGCGGCCTGGACCCTTCGGGGTTCTGGCTGCCGGCCGTGGTCTTTGGGCGTCCGGGCCCGGCTAGGGGCGGGAGGCGAAGCGCTCGAGCAGATCCACGTGGCCGGAGACGATCAGCACGTCACGGCGGGTGACCACCGTATCGGGCACGGCGTAGGTGAAGTCCTCGCCGGGGGACTTCACCCCCACAATCGTCACCCCGTACTTGGAACGCACATTGGATTCGGCCAGGGTGAAGCCCTGGGTTTCCTTCGGCGGGTACATCTTCACGATCGCGAACCCGTCATCGAATTCGATGAAGTCCAGCATCCGCCCGCCCACCAGGTGGGCGGCGCGCACCCCGGCGTCCGCTTCCGGGTAGATCACGTGGTTCGCCCCGATGCGGGTGAGGATCTTGCCGTGGGCCGGGGTGATCGCCTTGACCCACAGGTGCTCGATCCCCAGATCCACCAGGTTCACGGTGATCAGCACGGAGGACTCGATGGAGGTGCCCACCCCGACCACGGCGGAGGAGAATTCCTGGGCGCCCAACTGGCGCAGCGCGTCGATGTTCGTGGCGTCCGCGGCCACCACGTGGGTCAGCGAACTGGCCCACTTCTGCACCAGTTCGGGGTCACGTTCAATGGCCAGGACCTCACGGCCCTGCTTGACCAGCTGCTCGGCCACCGCGATGCCGAATCGGCCCAGCCCGATCACCAGGACCGGAGCATTGTGCGAAATAGATCTATCAGCCAATGATCGGCCTCTCTTCCGGGAACTGGTACAGGGTATCGCGCTGGCGCATGGTCAGCGCGCTTGCCAAGGTAATGCTACCGATGCGCCCGGCGAACATCAGCGCCGAGAGCACGTATTTGCCCTCCGGGGGCAGTTCGGCCGAAACATTCATGCTCAGCCCCACGGTGCCAAAAGCGGAGATTGATTCGAACAGCGCCCGCTGGAAGGAGAGCGTGTCATCAATGACCAGCAGCGCCCCCACCGCCACCGCCACCAGCGTGGCACCGAGCACGACCACCGAGATCGCCACGCGCATGGTGCTCTCGGGCAGGCGGCGGCCAAAGGCGCGCACCTCCTTGTCGCCGCGCACCTCGGCGAAGATCGCCAGGAACATCACCGCAATGGTGGTGACCTTGATGCCGCCGGCGGTGGAGGCCGAGCCGCCGCCGGCGAACATCAGCGCATCGGTCAGCAGCACCGTCACCGGCTGCATGTCGGAGGGCTCCACCAGGTTCATCCCGCCCGAACGCATCATCACCGAGGCGAAGAGCGCATTGACGATCTTCTCCCCGACATCCTCCGCGCCGATGGTGCGCTGGTTGTTCCATTCAAAGAGCAGCCACAGCACGGTGCCGCTCAGCAACAGGATCGTGGTGGTCAGCAGCGTCAGCTTCGCATGCAGCGTCCAGCGCCGGTGGTTCAGCCGGTGCGCGGCCAACACCATGATCACCGGGAAGCCCAGCGAACCGACGAATACCCCGAGCATCAGCGGGATCAGGATCCACAGGTCCATCTCATAGGGCACCAGCCCATTGGAGTGCGGGGTGAAGCCCACATTGTTAAACGCCGAGACGGCGTAGAACACCCCGTGCCAGATCGCCGAGAGCGGGCCTTCGCCCAGCACGTAGAAGCGTGGAATCAGCAGCAGCGAGAGCAGGCCCTGCAGGGTGATCGCGGTCAGGATCACCACGCGCAGCAGCGAACCAACCTCACCCAGGGTGGAGGTCGCGGCCGTGTTCATCGAACTTTGCGCCACCAGCTTCCCGCGCACGCCCAGGCGCTTGGACACCGCCAGGGAGAGCAGGGAGGCGATCGTGAGGATCCCCAACCCGCCAATGAACATCGCCACCAGAAGAATCAGCTGGCCAAAGAACGACCAGTGCACCGCGGTGCTCACCGTGGTCAGACCGGTCACGCACACCGCGGAGACGGCCGTGAACAGCGCGTCGTGCAGCGCGGTGGGTTCGCCGCTGGCCGAGGCGAAGGGCGCGGAGAGCAGCGCGGTGAACAGGGTGATCACCAGCAGGAACGCGCCTAGGGCCAGCCGGGCGGGGGAGCGGGCGGTGAAGTCGGACAGTGCCGCCTTGACGCGCAACAGCTGCTTGCGTTTGCGTAACCACAAGCTGTCAGCGGGCCCGCTGGGGCGCTGCTGCATGGGGTCGCTCATCGATGCCTCTCCTGCGGGAAAGAAGTGGGGATAGAAGTACTGACTCTTCAGAGTAATCTACGCCCCGCACCGCCTGCGCGCAGGCGCACGCGGCGCCAAGGTAGCACTGGGGCACAAATGTGAGCCGACGCATTGAGTTCGGTCACAATCCGGTAGCGTAGAAGACGTGCTACAACCTCAACGTGCTCCGCGCCCGACACTGGTGGTCTGGGATGAAAAGTACCTGCAGTACAAATTCAGCGACTACCACCCCATGCATCCCTCCCGCCTGGAGCTGACCATGCGCCTGAGCCAGGAGCTGGGGGTGATGCGCGGGGCGAACCTGGAGGTGGCACCGCCCACCGTTGCCGCGGACAGCGAACTGCTCACCGTGCATTCGCAGGACTACCTGGACCAGGTGCGCAGGGTCAGCCAGGACCCCACCCTCCAGGCCCCGGACTATGGGCTGGGCACGGAGGATGATCCGGCGTTCGCCGGCATGCACGAGGCCAGCGCCCGGCTCTTTGGCGGCTCGCTGGTCGCCGCCGAGGCCATCGTGCAGCAAAAGGCGGTGCGGGCAGTGAACTTCGCCGGCGGGATGCACCATGCGGCGCGGGAGAAGGCCAGCGGGTTCTGCATCTACAACGATGCGGCCGCCGCCATCCAGTACCTGCTGGATCAGGGGGTGCAGCGGGTGTGCTACATCGACGTGGACGCGCACCACGGGGACGGCACCGAATCCCTGTTCTGGGATGAGGAGCGGGTGCTGACCATCTCCATCCACGAATCCGGGATGAGCCTGTTTCCCGGCACCGGGTTCGCCAACGAGATCGGCGGGGAGCGGGCGCGTGGCAGTGCGGTGAACCTGGCGCTGCCGGCGATGACCGGGGACGCCGGCTGGATGCGGGCCTACCATGCGGTGGTGCCGCAGCTGGTGAAGGCCTTTGAACCCGAGGTGATCGTCTCCCAGCACGGCTGCGACTCGCACCGGGACGATGACCTGACCAACCTGAAGCTGTCCGTTGATGCCCAACGCCAGGTGGCGCTGGATATCTCCCAGCTGGCGGATGAGGTCTGCGAGGGCCGGTGGATCGCCACCGGTGGGGGCGGGTACAACGTCACCGCCGTGGTGCCGCGCACCTGGAGCCACCTGATCGCGATTGCCGCGGACAAGCCGGTGCCGCTGCGCACCTATGTGCCCGAGACCTTCCGGCGCTACGTGCTGGAAACCTACGGCAAGGCGATGCCGTACCTGATGGGGGACGACGCGGAGCTGTGGTGGCGCAACTGGGAGATCGGCTACGACCCGGCCGACCCGGTGGACCGTTCCATCATCGCCACCCGCAAGGAAGTCTTCCCGCTCTACGGACTGGACCCCTGGTTCGACTAGCCCCGCCCCGGCACCGGCTACCGGCAAAACGCCCTATATGCCGCTAGGGTTATGTCTGTGGCTATTGATGAACTGTTCGCAGCGCTGGCCGAACCGACCCGGCGGCGCATCATGGAGGAACTGAAGGACGAGGCCCTGGCCGTGGGGATGCTGGTCGAGCGCCTGCAGATCTCCCAGCCCACCGTGTCCAAGCACCTGAAGGTGCTGCGCGAGGCGTCGCTGGTGAGCATGACCGCCCAGGGCCAGCGCCGCATCTATGCCCTGGACCTGGCCGCCATTGAGACCCTGGGCCAGTGGTGCGCGGACTTCCTGCCCGAGCCGCAGCCGGCGGAGGAAACCGCCGCCCAGCTCACCGAGGTCACCGCCGCGACCGCTGCGGTGATGCCCGCGAACGCCGGCACCCCGGCCACCACCGCCGCCCAGCAGCTGGGGCGCACCGTGGGGCGCAGCCTGGAACACGTCACCGGCCGGGCCCATGAACTGATTGAGCGTTTCCCCCGTTTCGGGCGCAAACGCTAGGCTGCGCACCACCGCCGAACGTTACGTGCGGCACAAAAAAATTGACGTAAAATTTCCGACATCGCGCACCACCGTGGCATTCTCTTCGGTGGGGCAGTGACGCCGGTTCTGCGGTAGAACTCTGCCCCAGCGCCTGCCCCAAGTGATGAGGAGAGTAACTTGGACCAGCATTTAGCGACTATCCGCGATGAGGTATTCCGCAGGAATCCCGGGGAAGCCGAATTCCACCAGGCCGTTACCGAGGTTTTCGAGAGCCTCGAAGCCGTCTCCCAGAAGCACCCGGAATACGCCGAAGCCGCGATCCTGCAGCGCATGTGCGAGCCGGAACGCCAGATCATCTTCCGTGTGCCGTGGACCGATGACGCCGGACGGGTTCAGATCAACCGCGGCTTCCGCGTCGAGTTCAACTCCGCGCTGGGCCCCTACAAGGGCGGACTGCGCTTCCACCCCTCGGTCTACCTGGGCACCGTGAAGTTCCTGGGCTTTGAACAGATCTTCAAGAACTCGCTGACCGGCATGCCCATCGGCGGCGGCAAGGGCGGTTCGGACTTCGACCCGCGCGGCAAGTCCGATGCGGAGGTCATGCGCTTCTGCCAGTCCTTCATGACCGAGCTGTACCGGCACATCGGCGAATACACCGACGTCCCGGCCGGGGACATTGGCGTGGGCGGGCGCGAGATCGGCTTCCTGTTCGGCCAGTACAAGCGCATCACCAACCGCTACGAGTCCGGGGTGCTCACCGGCAAGGGGCTGAGCTGGGGCGGGTCCCTGGTGCGTCCGGAAGCCACCGGCTACGGTGCGGTCCTCTTCGCCCAGGAGATGCTCGCCACCCGCAACACCAGCTTTGAGGGCCAGCGTGTGGTGGTCTCCGGGTCGGGCAACGTGGCGATCCACGCAATCGAAAAGGCCCAGCAGTTCGGCGCCCACGTGGTGGCGGCCTCGGATTCGGGCGGCTACATCGTGGATGAGAACGGCATCGATGTTCCGCTGCTGCGCCAGATCAAGGAAGTTGAGCGCGAGCGGATCAGCGAATACACCAAGCGCCGCGGCAGCAAGAAGGCCCGCTACGTTGCGGACGGGAACGTGTGGGACGAAAAGTGCACGGTCGCCCTTCCCTGCGCCACCCAGAACGAGTTGGGGGCCAGCTCGGCCAAGAAGATGATTTCCGGTGGGCTGATCGCGGTGGCCGAAGGCGCGAACATGCCCTGCACCGCCCAGGCGGTTTCCCTGTTCCAGGACGCCGGGGTGCTCTTCGGCCCGGGCAAGGCGGCCAACGCCGGTGGCGTGGCCACCTCCGCGCTGGAAATGCAGCAGAACGCCAGCCGTGACTCCTGGTCCTTCGCCCACACCGAGCGCCGCCTGAGTGAAATCATGATCGGCATCCACGACCGGTGCGCGGCCACGGCCGAGGAATACGGGGTACCGGGCAACTACGTGGCCGGGGCGAACATTGCCGGTTTCGTGAAGGTCGCCGACGCGATGCTCGCCCAGGGGCTGATCTAAGCCCGGGCTTCGGCCTTCGGGCCGGGCACGGCCTTGGAACCGCGGGCGCGGCCGCAGGCGACAGCCACGGCCGCGCCCGCGGCGTGTCCGGCACCTTGCGGATCGCGAACTACTGGTGCGTGCGCGTGTGTTCATGCTTCGAAAAGCGGTCGGCCACCCAGTAGACTATGGTGAAGGTGTACGTGACGTTACCGACGTTGATCACAAGTCGAAGAAGTTCATGTATGCCGACAGCGCGACGAAACAGAGATCAGCGTCAGGAGAAAGTCCCCTATGGCGGATAAACAGAATTTTGCTGGAGCACGATTCATGACTGTGGCCGAGGTGGCCGAGATGATGCGTGTTTCAAAGATGACCGTTTATCGTCTGATCCACGCCGGTGATTTACCCGCCGTGCAGTTCGGCCGCTCCTATCGCGTTCCGGAAAACGCCGTTGAAGCCTACCTGCAGGCCGCAGGTGTCGATCCTCACAGGGGAACTGGATCGTACGGCAGGTAGACGGCAGATAGGATGACCGTGGTCAGAAACCGGCCATGGAGCGGGTAACCTATTAAGGAACGTTTAACGTCCGGTCGGCCGTGCGTGAAGCCTTTGTTGGCTTGATGGTAACGCGGTCGATGCATTTATTTAGTCTGTGAGGAACCACTATGGGCTCAGTTGTTAAGAAGCGCCGCAAGCGTATGTCGAAGAAGAAGCACCGCAAGCTGCTTCGCAAGACTCGCCACCAGCGCCGCAACAAGAAGTAGTCTCGCACCGCGAAACACGTTCTTGGAGATGATCGCCATCGCCCGAAGGCTTTGCCCTTGGCGGTGGCGATTGTTGTATCCCCAAGCTGTCGACGGCGTGCCGCCGCAGGACCGGGCCGCCTTCGACACCGGCACCCCCACCAAGCAGCTACCTGATGGGCGATGGCGGAGGCGTTGGGCGCTGAGACCGGTTAGCGGCCGCCGCCGTGCCGCAGCCGCTGCAGGCTGCGCCGGGCCGCCCACAGGGCGCCAATGACCCCGGCCAGCTTCAGGCTCACGCGGGCCGCACGCTGCCCGGTGCGGAAGTCATAAACCTGCCAGCCGCGCTCCTTGGCGTAGGCGCGCAGCCGGGCATCGGGGTTGATGGCCACCGGGTGGCCGACAACCTCCAGCAACGGCACGTCATTGTAGGAATCCGAGTATCCCCAGGACCCGGCGAGATTGATGTTCTGCTGCTGGGCCAGCTCCAGCACCGCCTGCGCCTTGTCCGCGCCGTGAAGGATGGGGCCGGTCAGCCGTCCGGTGTATTCCCCGTTTTCGCTTTCCACCCGGGTTCCCAGGGCTCCGGTCAGTTCCAGGCGCCGGGCGATCACCCCGGCCACCTCGGTGGGGGTGGCGGTGACCAGCCAGACCTCGCGCCCCACGTTCAGGTGCTGGCGGGCAATGGCCACGGTCCCGCCCCACAGCTTGGGGTGAATGAATTCGTCATAGATCTCATCCCCGAGCTCGCGCATCTGCTCGACCTTCACCCCGCGCACCATGTCCAGGGCCCGGTCACGGATGGCGGTGATGTCGCCCAGGTGCTCCCCACGGGCCAGGAAGCTGAGCTGCTTGAGCGCGAAGAACAGCACCTCGCGGAAGTGGAAGAACTTGTGCTGGTGCATCTTGCGGGCCACCGCGTACAGCGAGGCTCCGCGCACCAGGGTGTTGTCAACGTCAAAGAACGCCGCGATCCGCCCCTCGGTGGGGGCAGGATGCTGCGCAGTGTCCCGTACTTCGTTGGCTTCCATTAGCCCAAGTTTAGCCGGTGGCCCTGCGCTTCTTCCCGAGGGGCCGGCCCCGGGCGGGGCGTCGCAAAGCGGCGCCAACACCCGTGCCCGGGATGCGGCGTGAGAACATGGAAGGGTGAAACAGACTCCCGAAATCCAGCTGTTGGTGCGCCAGGAATGCCATTTGTGCGCTGCCGCCCGCCAGACCGTGGCCGAGGTGACCTCGCGCCTGGGAATGAGCTTCAGTGAAGTGGACATCGACACCCGCCCAGAATTGCGTGAGCAACACCATGAAGAGGTGCCGGTGCTGCTGATCGACGGGCAGGTCCGGGACTTCTGGCGAATCGACCCGCAACGGCTCGAACGCCTGCTGCGCGAGCACTAGGCCACAGCCCGTTCCGCCGCTGACCCCAACCGAAAGGGCCCTCCTTGCCCCTATCCGAACCGCGAATCCTGCCCGAGGCCACGCTGATGCGTCTAACGCAGTACCTGCGGGCCTTGAACGCCCTGGACACCCAGGGCGTGGAACGCACCAGTTCGGGGGTCCTGGCCGAGGCGGCCGGGGTGAATCCGGCGATCCTGCGCAAGGACCTGTCGCTGCTGGGCTCCTACGGCACCCGCGGGGTGGGCTACGTGGTGCGTGAACTGGCCGACCACATCAGCCGCACCCTGGGCCTGGATCAGGACTGGCGGGTCCTGATCATCGGGGCCGGCAACCTCGGGCGCGCCCTGAGCGGGTACGCCGGATTCCGTTCCCGCGGCTTCCACGTCAAGGCCATGCTGGACAGCGACCCGGACCTTGTGGGGCATCTGGTCGGGGAACTGGTGGTGCGCGACGCAGCCGAACTGGGTGCGGTGGTCACCGAGCAGCAGATCAACATCGCGGTGCTGGCGGTGCCCGGCGCGGCGGCTCAGCCGCTGGTGGACCAGCTGGCCGATGCCGGGGTGAAAAGCATCCTCAGCTTCGCCCCGCACGTCATCCGTGCCCCCAGGGGGGTGGAGGTGCGCCGGGTGGATCTGTCCACCGAACTGCAGATCCTGGCCTACCACGCGGTGCGCAACGACCTGGAAACCGGGCAGGGGCCACTGTCCGGGTTGGGGACCGAAACCTAGGATTCTTGGGCTCCACCTCAGAGCCGCACCTCGGAGCCGAGCACGATGGTGCGTTCGGGCGGCAGCTGGAACATTTCCGCGCGCGGGGCCTGGTTCTTCTCCAATGCCACAAACAGCCTGCGCCGCCACCGGCGCAGGCTTTCCGGGTGCGGGCTGTGCAAGGTGAGCACCGAGAGGAAATACAGCGCCTGGCTGAAATCGATGTCGCACTCAGGCACCTGGTCGTGCACCAGCGCCAGGTTCGCCGGAATGTTCTGCCGGTCCAGGTAGCCGGTGTGGATGGTGATCCGGGTGATGCCGTGGCTGGCGCTCAAATGCTGGTCCACCTCAAAGCGCGAGTGCACCGGTACGTGCGGGCGGTGCGCGTAGGCGATCCGCACGATCACCACTTGTTCGTGCAGCATCCGGAAAATCCGGGTGCACAGCAGCAACGACAGGGGAGTGCTGTGCAGGTTCGGGTGCGGGAAGACCGCCACCCCGGCCGTACGGCGCAGGTTGGTGGCGGACAGTGCTTCCACGAAGCCGCTGAATGAGCCCTCCAGCTCGGCCCGGTAGGCCGCCACGGTGCGGAACCCGCGCTGCCAGGTGGTCATCACCACCAGCATGCCCCCGGCCAGGGCCAGCGGCACCCAGCCCCCGGAAAGCAGCTTGGCCGAGTTCGCCGCCAGCAGCACCACTTCCAGCAGTCCGATGGCCAGCAGGTAGGCTCCGACCTTCCACCAGCGCCAGCGCCACACCAGCACCGCGAAGATCAGGAAGATTACCGATTCCAGCAGCAGGGTCCCGGTCACCGCCAGGCCGTAGGCGTTGGCCAGCCCGGACGAGGACCCGGCGACCACCATCACGGTGAGCACCGCGGCCAACAGTACCCAGTTCACGCCGGGAAGGTAGATTTGTTCCTCGTCGCGCCGGGAGGTGTACTTCACGCTCAGCCGGGGCAGCAACCCCAACCGCATCGCCTGGCGGGTCACCGAGTAGGCCCCGGCAATCACCGCCTGGGAGGCGATCACGGTGGCCAGCGTGGCATAGATGACCAGCGGCACCCGCAGGGCCGGCGGGGCCAGGTAGAACATCGGGTTTTCCACCGCCTGCGGGGTACCCAGCACCAGGGCGCCCTGCCCCAGGTACACCAGCAGCAGGGCGGGCATCACCACCCACAGCCATGCCCGGCGCACCGCCCGGGCGCCGAACAGGCCCATGTCCGCGTACAGGGCCTCGGCCCCGGTCACCGTCAGCACGATCGCCCCAAACAGGATGAACCCCTGCACCGGGTGGTTCAGCAGCAGCAGGCCGGCCCACTGTGGGGACAATCCCAGCAGGATCTGCGGGTGCGCGGCGATCTGCGGCAGCCCCAGCGCCGCCAGGAGGAGGAACCAGCCGAGCATGATCGGTCCCAGGGCGCGGGCGACCCTGCCGGTGCCGAAGGGCTGGATGGCGAACAAAACCAGCAGCACGGCCACGGCCGCCGGGAGGATGAGCCCGGCCAGGGCCGGGGAGACGGTGGCTAGCCCCTCCACGGCGCTGAGCACGGAGATTGCCGGGGTGATCACCGAGTCGCCGAAGAACAGCGCCGCCCCGGCCATCGCCAGCACGGTGACCAGCACCATGCCTCGGGCGGAGGTCAGCCGGGAGCGCAGCAGCCCCAGCAGCGCCAGGATCCCGCCCTGCCCATGGTTGTCTGCCCGGGTCACCAGCAGCACATACTTCACCGTGACGATCAGGGTCAGTGTCCACAACACCATGGAGATCACCCCGTAGAGGTTCTCGGCGTCCACGGGCACCGCGTTGTGCTCCATGCTGAAGGCGGTGTGCAACGCGTACAGCGGACTGGTGCCGATATCCCCAAAGACCACCCCCAGGGCCCCCAGCCCCGCCGTGGCCGCCCCCTGGGAGCTGATGCCGCGGCCCCGGTTGGGCCCGGCGGTGGCGCGCTTTGCCTGAGGTGACGGGTCCGACCTTGGAAAACGGTTCGGGCGGTGGTGCGGCCTGCTGGTCCGGTGCTGGGCAACCATGACCTTATTGTGCGCCCCTTGACGGGGAAAGGAACCGGTGGACCGGGGATATTTTTCTCGGGAACCGGCCAGGCGTTAACGACCGAACCCCACCGGCGCTCCGGGCCGTGAGGCCGGTGCCGGTGGGGTTCGAAGGCTGGGTGAGCGGGTGTGGTCTAGCGGTAGCCGGCCTGCCGGGCGGCGCGGCGCTGGGCAATGTACTGGCTGGAGGGACGCAGCCAGGAGCACACGACGCCGGCGATGCCCAGCAGCACGCTGGCCACGTAGGCGGTGGTCAACATTCCCACGTCCGCGGCATTGGCGTACATGGCGATGGTCGGCACCACGCTCAGCAGGCCCAGCAGCGACAGGGCGGCCAGGATGGTGGCGATGATGCGCATGGCGTTCACGCCGCGGCCAACGAAGAAGCCAACCAGGAAGTAGGCGATCAGGGTCAGGACAATCGAGACCATGGTGAAGGCGGTCATCGCCCCGGAAATCGCGTTCATCATCTGGTCGGGGTTCTCCAGCATCTGCTGCAGCTGCGGGTCATTGCCCAGGCTCGGATCCGCTTCCATCTGGCGGCGCAGTTCGGACTGGAACAGGTCCCACTCCGAACGGATGATGCCGGCGAAGAACTGGGTGCGGTCCAGCAGCCAGCTGCTCAGGGCCGAGACCACACCGGCGGCCAGGATCAGCCAGAACGCCAGCTGCAGGGTGCGGGGACGCTCTGCCGGGGGCTGCACCGGAGCGTACCCGCCGGCTGGCGGGTAGGCGTACTGCGGGGGCTGGGCATAGGGATTGGCTTGTTGTGAAGGATCCGGCTGCCCGTACGGGTTGGAGCCGTACGCCGGGGGTTGGGGCGCCGCACCCCCGTAGGGGTTGTAGGGCGTGGAACCCTGCGGCTGGTCGCCGGGCTGGTTCGGGTCAGTGGAACTCATGGGAACTTCCTTCATGCGACTGCTGGATTATCTACCACAACCCTAGTGGATGGGGGTTTGCGCCGGACACCTCCGAAAGGATGGTTTTTGTATATGCGAATCCCATGCGCAGGCTGTGAAAACTTGAGTGTGGCCACAATCCGACGGTTTTCCCGAAAATCTTTGAGAGAATGAGTCCATGCCTAAATCGACCGTCCATTTGCTGCGCCATGGGGAAGTGCAGAACCCCGATCGCATCCTCTACGGGCGGATCCCCGGTTACGGGTTATCCGAACTGGGAATGGAAATGGCCGAACGCGCCGGAAAGCACTTCGGCGAGCAGGCCGCGGAGGGCGCGAAACTGGTGCGCCTGGTCGCCTCCCCGCTGCTGCGGGCCCAGCAAACCGCTGCCCCCACCGCCGCGGCCCTGGAACTGCCGATCCTCACCGATGAGCGGGTCATCGAGGCCGGGAACCGTTTTGAGGGTCTGTCCCGCATTGCCAACCGCCTGCGGGAGCCGCGCTACTGGCCCTACATCATCAACCCGCTCAAGCCCTCCTGGGGCGAACCCTACAGCGAACAGGTCGATCGGATGCGCCTGGCCATGCAGGAGCACCGCAGGGCCGCGGTCGCCGAGGCCGGGGACGGCGCCGAGGTGGTCATCGTCTCCCACCAGCTGCCGATCTGGGTGACCCGCCGCGCCTCCCAGGGCCAGCGCCTGTGGCATGATCCGCGCCAGCGCGAATGCACGCTGACCTCGATCACCAGTTTTGAATTCTCGGACGACCAGTTGGTGAACCTGTCGTACCACGAACCGTGCGCCGACCTGCTGGCCGGTGCCGCAAACATCCCTGGAGCCTGACACCCATGACTGATTCGTCGAATCCCGCAGCACGCATCGGGCGGCGGAGCCTGTTGCGTTCGGCGTTCCTGGCCGCCGCGGTGATTCCGCTGGCCGCCTGCGCCACCGATGACCCGCTGGCCGAACAGGCCCGCAGCGGGGACAACAAGAACTACATCGCCGGGGACGGCGCGGTGGAGGAATACGCGGTCGAAAAGCGCACCGACCCGGTGCAGATCAGCGCCAGCACCTATCAGGGCACCAAGGTGGAGCTGGCCCAGTTCCAGGGCGCGCCGGTGGTCATGAACTTCTGGTACGCCGCCTGCGCCCCGTGCCGCATCGAGGCCCCACACCTGCGCAAGCTCAGCGAGGAATTCGGGGAAAAGGTCCATTTCTTGGGCGTGAACGTGCGTGATGAGAAGGAAGCGGCGCTGGCCTTCGAACGCACCTTCAAGATCCCCTATGAGTCCGTGCAGGACACCGACGGGAAGATCCAGCTGGCCATGACCCAATACGTGCCGCTGCAGGCGGTGCCCACCACCCTGGTGCTCGACCGCCAGGGCCGGGTGCGCGCCCGGGTGATCGGTGCCGTGGAGGAAACCACCCTGCGTGCCCTGATCAAGTCTGGACTGAACGAGGAACTGTGAACCTGGCCGTGACGACCAACCAGTTTTCCCAGATCGCGCTGGACGGGTCGCTGTTTCTTGCCGGACCGGTGGCCCTGCTGGCCGGGCTGGTCTCCTTCCTCTCTCCCTGCGTGCTGCCGCTGGTTCCCGGGTATCTGGGATACGTCACCGGGCTGACCGGGGCGGATCTGCGTGAACACCGCCGCGGCCGGGTGTTGGCCGGGGTGCTGCTGTTCATCCTGGGGTTCTCGGTGGTGTTCATCTCCGCCGGGGTGCTCTTCAGCCAGGTGACCGCGTGGATGCGCTTCAACGGCGCCTGGGTGACCCAGCTGCTGGGCGTGGTGGTGATCATCATGGGCGTGGTGTTCATGGGCGGGATCTCCTTCCTGCAGCGCGACCGCAAGATCCACCGCCGGCCCCCGGCCGGGTTGTGGGGAGCCCCGGTGCTCGGGCTGACCTTCGGTCTGGGCTGGGCCCCGTGCATTGGCCCGACCCTCTCGGCGGTGCTGATCATGAGCACCGGCACCGACGCGAACGTGGCCCGCGGCGCGCTGCTGACCTTCTTCTACTGCCTCGGGCTGGGCGTGCCGTTCGTGCTGATCGCCCTGGGGATGCGCCGCGGCATGGGCACCTTGGACTTCTTCCGCCGGCACCAACTGGCGATCATGCGCTTTGGTGGCGGATTGCTGATTGCGCTGGGCATCGTCATGGCCACCGGCCTGTGGGGCAGCTGGGTGGCCGAATTGCAGAACTGGTTTGCCAATGAAGTGAGGTTGCCGATCTGATGGCACAACGCGATCACACCCCGCACCCGTCCGCACCTGCCGACGCACCCGGTACCGCCGGGAGCACCGCGGCCGGCCGCGGCACCGGCGGTGCCACCAAGACCCGCAAGGGCAAGGGCGGGAAAAACAACCGGGGCGATGCCCCGGCCCTGGGCCCGCTGGGCATGCTGCGCTGGATCTGGACCCAGCTGACCTCCATGCCCACCGCGCTGTTCCTGCTGCTGCTGTTGGCGGTCGCCGCGGTGCCGGGCTCGATTTTCCCGCAGCGCCGGGTGAACCCGGAAATGGTGAACCAGTACTTCGTGGACAACCCGGACAGCGCGCCGTGGCTGGACCGGTTCCAGCTCTTTGACGTGTACTCCTCGGCGTGGTTCTCCGCGATCTACATTCTGCTGTTCATTTCGCTGGTCGGCTGCATCATCCCGCGCATCAAGAAGCACGCCAAGGCGCTGCGCACCCCGCCGCCGCGCACCCCCGCGCGCTTGAACCGGCTGCCGCAGTACACCCGCCTGGAATTTGCCGCCAGCGCCGGGCAGCTGCCCGGCGAGGACGAGGTCATCGCCACCGCCCACAAGATCCTCAAGCGCCGCGGCTACCGCGCCGAGGCCCGGGGGAGCGGGGCCGGGGCCTCGGTGGCCGCCGAACGCGGCTACACCCGTGAAATCGGCAACCTCACCTTCCACATCTCCCTGGTCGGCGTGCTGTTGTCCATGGCCCTGGGCGGGGCTTTCGGCTACGGCGGGCAGCGGGTCATCGTGGAGGGCGAGACGTTCGTGAACTCGCTGGTTTCCTACGACTCCTTCTCCCCGGGCACCTATTTTGATGCCGAGAACCTGGAACCGTATTCGGTGACCCTGGACAAGTTCGACATCCTCTTCGACCGGGAATCCGAAACCCACTTCGGCCAGCCGCTGGACTTCACCGCGCACGTGACCACCCGGCGCTCCCCGGACGCGGAGCCGGAAAAGGAAGAGCTGAAGGTCAACCATCCGCTGCGCATCAACGGCGCGGATGTGTACCTGGTGGGCAACGGCTACGCCCCGGTGGTCACGGTGCGTGACGGCAACGGGGATGTGGCATTCTCCGGCCCGGTGGTTTCGGTGCCGCAGGACTCGGTGTACACCTCCCTGATGGTGGCCAAGGTCCCCGACGCCAAGCCCGAACAGCTGGGCTTCCAGGGATTCCTGCTGCCCACAGCGATGCTGGACGAGAACGGCTTTGGCATCTCCGGGGACCCCAACGCCATCAACCCGCAGCTGCACCTGAACTCCTACGCCGGGGATTTGGGCGTGGATGACGGGGTGCCGCAGAACGTGTACGTACTGGACACCGAGAAGATGACCGAGCTGAACTCGCGTTCCCAGGACGCCGGCGGCATCATCCTGGAAGCCGGGCAGACCTACGAATTGCCGGACAATGCCGGTAGCATCACCTTCGAGGACTTGAAGCGGTACATCGCGGTGGACATCAACGCCGACCCGGGCAAGCTGCCGATTGCGATCTTCGCCGGGCTGGCCCTGGTGGGGCTGGCGGTTTCGCTGTTCACCCCGCGCCGGCGCGTGTGGGTCAAGCTCACCGATGAGGGTGGGCAGCGCGGCATCGAGTTCGCGCTGCTGGCCCGCGGCGAGGACCCGCGGCTGGAAAACGAGGCCCGCGAACTGCGGCGCATCTTTGAGAAAACATGGCCGGTGGCTGATGAGCCGGATTCGGACGAGCACGAACTAGGAGAAGACCGTGGGCACTAACAGCGCCTTGGAACCCATTAACGAGACCCTTGGGGTGTACAGCCAGCTGTTCATGCTGCTGTCGGCCATGGTGTACGCGGTCGCGTTCATCTTCTACGCACTGGATCTGGTGCAGTCGAACAAGACCATCGCCGAACTGGACGCCGCCGCCCTGCAAAGCGACCAGAAGTCGCTGGTGACCGCCGGCGCCTCGGGCGGCAAACCGCGGCGGACCAAGAACGCGCGCGCCGACCTGATGGGCGAGCACGTGGTCAACGACAAGATGACCTACACCGCCAGCTCCGCCAAACGCGGCATGGCCCGCATCGCCGTCGTGCTGACCTGGCTGGGCGTGCTGATGCACGGTTTCGCCGTGGTTTCCCGGGCGCTGGCCGCGAACCGGGTGCCCTGGGGCAACATGTACGAGTTCCTCACCACCGGTGCGTTCGTGGTCGCGGCCGTGTACGTGGTGGCACTGCTGCTGAAGGACCTGCGCTTCATGGGCACCTTCATCATCGGACTGGTGACCCTGATGCTGTGCGCGGCCACCATCGGCTTCCCCACCCCGGTTGGCCACCTGGTGCCGGCGCTGCAGAGCCCCTGGATTGTGATCCACGTGTCCATCGCGGTGCTGGCCTCGGCATTGTTCTCCATCAGCTTCGCCATGAACGTGCTGCAGCTGCTGCAGCACTCCCGGATGAACCGCCTGGCCGAGGGCAAGAACGACCGGCTGCCGTTCATGCGTCTGGTGCCCGGGGCCGGTGCCCTGGAGAACTTCGCCTACCGGATCAACACCATCGCGTTCGTGATGTGGACCTTCACCGTGATGGCCGGCGCCATCTGGGCCGAGGCGGCCTGGGGACGCTACTGGGGTTGGGACCCGAAGGAAGTATGGTCATTCGTGATCTGGGTGGTCTATGCCGGCTACCTGCACGCGCGCGCCACCGGCGGCTGGACCGGGCCGCGTTCGGCTTGGCTGTCGATCATCGGCTACGGTTGCGTGATCTTCAACTTTACGGTGGTCAACATCTACTTCAACGGCCTGCATTCCTACGCCGGAATCTAGTCCCGGCAGTACTCAGGGCGCCGACGCGGTCAACTGCGTCGGCGCCCTTTTTGTCTTCACCCTCCGCGGTGGCATCATCGGCGCGGGCTTGACCGTTCCCTGTTCTGGTTGACTTCCGCCCGGGCCGGGATGACGCTGGAGACAAGAAAGCCCCAGGCGACGCTGCCGCAGGCACGCGGCCTGGCCACCTATCGGTGGGCGGACTTGGGGCCGGGAAGGGGAACAACCATGAGCGGAGAGCAGCTGGCGGCGGCGCTGGAGGCCGAACACCGCCGGATTGATTCGGGGATTGAGGACTTCCTGGCCCGCCAAGCCACCGGTGCCCGGGCCCGGGAGTCCCTGGGGGCCGCCCTGGCGGCCCTGCGGCGGCACATTTACCTGGAAGAGGTGATCCTCTTCCCGTCGTTGCGTGGCGGGTCACTGGACATGGCCCTGTTCGTGATGGAGCGTGAGCACGGGCGGCTGTGGGACCTGCTGGACGCCCTGGATCAGCGCCAGGGGCAGTGGGGCGGGGCAGAAGCCCGCCAGCTGTGTCAGCGGCTGCTGCAGACGCTGGAGAAGCACAACGCGAAGGAAGAGCCCATCATCTACCCGCAGGCCGATGAGGGGCTGGAGGATGCCGCGGCACGCTGGCTGGGGGAGTTCTTGGCCACCGGGCAGATGCCCGAGGGGTGGCGGTGCGCCCGGGCCAGCGCCTAGGAGCCGCCCGCCGGGGTGGGGACTAGTTGTCCTTGGAGTTCGGATTGCCCGCAGAACCGTTGTGGTTGTGGTCCTCCGGATCGGCGTGATCCTCACCGGATTCGGCTTCCTTGCGCTTGAGATCCGCCTCACGCTGGTTCAGTTCGGCTTCACGCTGCTGCTGGCGGCGCCACACCTCCAGCTGACGCAGGAAGTCCTCGTCGTCATCCGGCGCGTTGCTGCGCGGGGCGGCGGCCGGGGCGGAGAAGACGCCGGGACGACCCAGCACGTACCACAGTCCGGCGCCGATCAGCGGCAGCAGCAGGATCACCACGAGCCACGCCGCCTTGGGAAGCGAGCGCACCTGATGGCGGTCGGTGCGGGCACAGTCGATCAGGGTGTAGATCGTTACCGCAACGGCGACGAGTGCTGCGAAGATAATAAAGCGGACCATATACCTAGTCTAGTAAAAATACCTCGGCTTATTGCTCGGTAGACTGGACTATGTGCAGTTTCTAAAATACTCCGTGCTCCGCCTGGGGATCTTCCTCATCGTTTTCTTCGCGCTCTGGCAGCTGATGGGCTGGCCGATCTTTGTTGCCGCGCTGATCGGGCTGATCATCGCCTTTGCGGTCACCTACCTGTTCTTCAACAAGCTTCGGCTGGCCGCCGGGGCGGATGTGCAGCGGCTCTTTTCCCGCACCAGCAGCCGCAAGACCCCGAAGCAGCGGGCCGATGAGGACGTCGAGGACGCCTTCGACGAACAGCAGCGCCACGACGGCCAGTAGCCGAGGGCGTCACGCCCGGTGCTGCTAGCCCAGCAGCTGCAGCACGATGGCCAGGGTGAACAGCAGGGCGTAGGCCAGGTTCAGGATCCCGGTCTGCTTCAGCACCGGGACCAGCCGGGACGCGTCCGGCTGGCGCAGCATCAGCCAGCACGGGCGGATGGCCGCCAATGCGGTGGCCAGGATCAGCCACATCCACGGGTAGGTGGTGGTCAGCAGCACCGGCAGGATGATGGCGACCGCCACCATGGCCACATAGCTGATGCGGGCCAACTGGTCGCCCAGGCGCACCGCCAGGGTCAGTTTGCCCGCCGGCTTGTCGGTGGCGATGTCCCGCACGTTGTTGGCCATCAGCAGGGCGGTGCCGATCAGGCCGGTGCCCACCGCCCCGATCAGTGAGGCCTCGGTGATCCGCCCGATTTGGGTGTAGGTGGTGCCCATGGTCGCCACCAGGCCGAAGAAGATGAATACGTACACGTCACCCCAGCCGCGGTAGCCGTAGGGGTTGCGTCCACCGGTGTAGCCCCAGGCGGCGAAAATCGCCGCCACCCCGACCAGCAGCAGCGGCCAGGAGGCGGAGATGATCACCAGCACCAGCCCGGCCAGGGCGGCCAGCCCGAAGCATCCGAAGGCCGCGTTGCGCACCTGCCGGGGTTCGGCGGCCCCCGAGCCGGTCAGCCGCAGCGGGCCGACCCGGTCCGCGTCCGTGCCGCGGATGCCGTCGGAGTAGTCATTGGAATAGTTCACCCCGACCTGCAGCAGCAGGCCGACCAGCAGCGCCAGCAGGGCCCGAACCCAGTGCACTTCACCGGCAGCGCCGGCCGCGGCAGCCGTTCCGATCACCACCGGGGCGATGACGATCGGCAGGGTGCGCAGACGCGCTCCGGCAACCCACTGGGAGATGGAGGCCACGGGGGATTCCTTTCGGGAAGGGAAGACTGACCCTCTATTTTCGCCCGAAAACCCATTCGACGCGAATCCATGGGGCTGGCTCACATGGCGGAGAGCTGCTCAATCACCAGCCGGCGGTTGACCTTCCCGTTGGGCAGCAGCGGCAGGCCCTGCGGGTAGTGGCGCACCCGCTTGGGCACGGCCGGGGCTCCGAAGGTGCGCCGCACCGCCTCGAACGCCGGGGCGGTGTCGCTGGGGCCGCTGAACGCCAGACCCACCGCCTGACCCCACTGCCCGTCGGGCACCGGAACCACCAGGCACTGGTCAAAGAACTCATCCAGCAGCCCCTCCACCTGCCCGGCCGAGAGCTTGATTCCACCGGTATTGATGACGTCATCCACCCGGCCGTGGATCTGCAGCTTGTTGTTCTCAATGCTGCCCAGGTCATCGGTCAGGTACCAGCGCCGGCCCTCGCGCAGCACAAAGTGCCGGGCGGTGGCCTGTGGATCGGCAAGATATCCGTCGGCCAGCATCGGGCCGCTGACCAGAATCCGCCCGTTTTCCTCCCGCAGGCTCACCCCGGGCAGGGCGGTGCCGTTGTAGACCAGCCCGCCGGCGGTCTCCGAGGACCCGTAGGTCTGGAAGATCTTCAGCCCCAGGTGCCGGGCGGCGGTGAGCAGGTCACGGCTGGCCCGTGCCCCGCCGAGCAGGATCGCGTCAAGGGACTTCAGGGCCGAGACGGTGCGCGGCGCCGGGTTATCCAGCAGCCGGGCCAACTGGGTGGGCACCAGGGAGGTGAGCTTGTTGGCCTCGGTGAGCTGCTCGGCGGCCTCGGTGAACTTCTGGGCGCTGAACCCGCCGTTCGTTTCCATGGCCACCGGGGTGGTGCCGGCAAACAGGGAACGGGTCAGCACGCTCAGCCCGGCGATGTAGTGCACCGGCAGGGCCAGCAGCCACTGGCCCTGCAGCCCCAGGAACTCGGCGGTGGCCTGTGAACTGGCGGCCATCGCCGCGGTGGACAGCACCGTGCGCTTGGCCCGCCCGGTGGAGCCGGAGGTGCGCACCACCAGCAGCGGATCGGTGAATCCCGGCAGCTGCTGGGGCTGCAGGTACTCCACGCGGGCGCCTTCGGGCGTCCCGGCGTCGGCGACCACCTCAATGGCCGGGCCGCCTTCATTGATGGCCCGGGACAGTGCGGTGTGCACCTGCTCGTGCAGCGAGTTCGGTTGCATTGCCTGGTCCGGCCCTAGAAGTAGTACGGGTAGTCGGCCCAGTTCGGTTCGCGCTTGCCCAGGAAGGCGTCGCGTCCCTCCACCGCCTCATCGGTCATGTAGGCCATGCGGGTCGCCTCCCCGGCGAAGACCTGTTGGCCGGCCAGCCCGTCATCGGCCAGGTTGAAGGCGAACTTGAGCATGCGCAGGGCCTGCGGGGACTGGCGGGCAATGTCGGCGGCGTACTGCAGGGCCACCTCTTCGAGCTGCTCGTGCTCCACCGCCTCGTTGACCGCGCCCATGCGCACCATGTCCTCGGCCGAGTATTCGCGGGCCAGGAAGAAGATTTCGCGGGCCGCCTTCTGCCCCACCTGGCGGGCCAGCAACGCCGAACCATAGCCGGCGTCGAAGGAACCCACGGTGGCGTCGGTCTGCTTGAACTTGCCGTGCTGCTTGGAGGCGATGCTCAGGTCCGAGACCACGTGCAGCGAATGCCCGCCACCGGCCGCCCAGCCGTTGACCACGGCAATGACCACCTTGGGCATGGTACGCATCAGGCGCTGGACCTCAAGGATGTGCAGCCGCCCGGCGCGGGCCGGGTCGATGGATTCCCGGGTCTCACCCTCGGCGTAGCGGTAGCCGTCGCGGCCGCGGATGCGCTGGTCCCCGCCGGAGCAGAAGGAATGCCCGCCGTCCTTGGGGGAGGGGCCGTTGCCGGTGAGCAGGACCGTTGCCACGTCACTGGTCATCCGCGCATGATCCATGGCCCGGTAGAGCTCATCAACGGTATGCGGGCGGAAGGCGTTGCGCACCTCGGGGCGGTTGAAGGCGATGCGCACGGTGGGCAGGTCACGGACCACCGCCGCATTGGCGTCACGCTCCACCTGGCGGTGATAGGTGATGTCGGTGAAGTCGAACCCTTCAACCTCACGCCAGCGCTGGGCGTCAAAGATGTCGGAAACCTGCTCGGGCAGGGCGGAATTATTATGGCTACTCACCCTATGCATGCTAGTCCCTTCACCGCCGCGCGGGCATCTCACCCGGGGCTCGGCGTGTGCCGCGCACGGTGCGGGGCGGCGGGGCCAAACAACACAGCCGCGGGGTGGGAACACGATCAAGCAGTCGTGTTCCCACCCCGCGGCTCGCCCTGCATGGGGCGTGGTCGTCCAGTGGGCCGGAGGCCCGGTGGGCGACTAGGCCTGGGTTTCGGTGCGCGGCGGCACCTGGGCCAGGATGCCGGTGTCCAGGGCATCGGGGATCTCGGTGCCGCGCAGCGAAGCGCCGGCGGTTTCGGGCATGAAGCGGATGGCGACCATGCCGATGAGACAGGCGGCCATCATGTACACCGCCGGAATCAGCAGGAACCCGGTGGCGTCAATGAGCGCCTCGTTGGCCATCGCCGCGGTGCCGCCAAAGATGGCGGTGGCCACGTTGTAGGTGATCGCGAACCCGGCGAAGCGCACCTGGGAGGGGAACATCGCCGGGAAGGTGGCGGTGATGGTGGCCAGCTGCGGGATGTAGAGCAGGCCCAGGACCGCGAAGGCCACGATCGCCCAGGCGAAGCTTTGGCCCATCAGCCAGAACATCGGCAGGGCCAACACGAACAGGCCAATCACCGAGGTGTACCACATCGGCTTGCGGCCCACCTTGTCGGAAAGGGAGCCGGCAAACGGGATCACGCCCATCATGGCGACCTCACCGATCAGGATGACCGCCAGCGAGGCGTTGGAGCTCAGCCCCAGCTGCTGTTCCAGGTAGGTGGGCATGTAGGTCAGCAGGGTGTAGTTGACCACGTTCAGCGCGATGACCAGGCCGGTCATCACCAGCATGGGGCGCCAGTATTCGCTGACCAGTTCCTTCAGTGAGCTGCCCTGCTCGACCTCGCCGGCCTCCTCCAGCTCCTGGAATACCGGGGTGTCCTCGATCTTGTTACGCAGGTACAGCCCGACCAGGCCCATGGGCAGGGCCAGGAAGAACGGGATGCGCCAGCCCCAGGCCATCATGGCGTCCTCGGACAGCAGCAGCTGCATGCCCAGCATCACGGCAGTACCCAGGGCGAAGCCGCCCAGGGTGCCGAATTCCAGGAAGGAGCCGAAGAAGCCGCGCTTGCGGTCCGGGGCGTATTCGGCCATGAAGGTCGCCGCCCCGCCGTACTCGCCGCCGGTGGAGAATCCCTGGATCATGCGCAGCAGCACCAGCAGGACCGGCGCCAGCACGCCCACCTGCTGGAAGGTCGGCAGCGCACCGATCAGGAAGGTTGCCCCGGACATCATCAGGATGGTCAGGGCCAGGATTTTCTTGCGGCCCAGCTTGTCGCCCAGCGGGCCCCACACCAGCCCGCCCAGCGGGCGCACCAGGAAGGAGAGGGCGAAGGTGGCCAGGGCCATCAGGGTGCCACCCTCGGAGGGGAAGAAGTGGGCAGTAATGTAGGTGACCGCCACGGCGTAGATGCCGTAGTCGAACCACTCGGTCAGGTTACCCATCGCCGATGCGGCCGTGGCCTTGCGGATTTCGCTGCGCCCGGCGGCAGTGTTCATGTCTGGGCCAATGTCCAGGTCCAGATCGGGAGTGAAATGTGGTGAATTATCGGAGTTATCTGGTTGGCTGCTTACCGGTGGCATTACTGCTCCGTCGTCGTTCAGCTTTCCGTCGACCGGATGCCCAAAACCGGTGCCCGCGGCACGGCCTTGGTAACGGTCCACGATCTGGAATCAGGTCCAGAGTCGGTCAAGCAGAAGAGACTACTTGGCGTTGCGGAAGATATCAAGGCTTTGACATGGAATTCTTTGCCTGCGGATTCGGATAAACCCCGTCTGACCTCACTAACTAGCCCTATACTGTTGCTTGGTTCACATTCGCGTTCTTGACCACCACATTGGCACAATGGGATTCTAATAGTGAACGAATGGTCGGTAAGTATTCAGGGGCGTTTCCCGCCCCTGTCCGGTCCGGCATTCCCAGCGTCCGGCCCGCACGGCGGGCGGGGCGCATCGGGCCAGCAGACAAAGGAGTTTTCATGACCGAGGCATTTTTGGTCGGTGGCGCGCGCACGCCCGTGGGCCGCTACGGAGGGGCACTGAGTTCGGTGCGTCCGGATGACATGGCGGCGCTGACGATTCGCAGCGTCATCGAACAGGCCGGGATCGACCCCTCGGCCGTGGATGAGGTCATCTACGGCAACGCCAACGGTGCCGGGGAGGAAAACCGCAACGTGGCCCGCATGGCCTGGCTGCTGGCCGGGTACCCGGACACCGTACCGGGCATCACCGTCAATCGGCTGTGCGCCTCGGGGATGAGCGCCATCACCATGGCCAGCCACATGATCAAGGCCGGTGCGGCGGACATCGTCGTCGCCGGCGGGGTGGAATCAATGTCCCGCGCCCCGTGGGTCATGGAAAAGCCGACCAAGGCCTTCGCCAAGCCCGGAGCCACCTTCGACACCTCCATCGGCTGGCGCTTTACCAACTCGCGGTTCCTCTCCGGGGAACTGGCCCGCGAGGGCAAAGCCACCTACTCCATGCCCGAGACGGCCGAGGAAGTGGCCCGGGTCTATAACATCTCCCGCGAGGACTGCGACGAATTCGCCTACCAGTCCCACCAGAAGGCCATCGCCGCGATCCAGGCCGGGCGCTTTGCCGAGGAAATCGTGCCGGTGAGCGTCAAGACCCGCAAGGGCGAACACGTGGTGGACACCGACGAAGGACCCCGCCCCGAAACCTCCCTGGACGCGCTGGCCGGGCTGCGTCCGGTGGTCAAGGGCGGCAGCGTGGTCACCGCCGGCAACGCCTCCTCCCTGAACGACGGCGCCTCGGCGATCCTGGTCGTCTCCGAACGGGCCATCAAACGCTTCGGGCTGACCCCGCGCGCCCGCATCATCGACGGCCAGGCCGCCGGCCTGGCCCCACAAATCATGGGCATGGGCCCGGTGCCGGCCACCAACAAGGTGCTCGAGCGCGCCGGCATCGGCATCGATGAGCTGGGAGCCATGGAAATCAACGAGGCCTTCGCCTCCCAGTCCCTGGCCAGCATGCGCGAACTGGGCGTGGACGCCGGAATCGTGAACAACGACGGCGGGGCCATCGCCCTGGGCCACCCGCTGGGTTCCAGCGGTTCGCGCATCGTGATCACCCTGCTGGGGCGCATGGAACGCGAACTGAGCGGAACCGGGCGCAAGCTTGGCGTGGCCACGATGTGCGTGGGCGTGGGACAGGGCACCGCGCTTTTGGTTGAGGGGGTCTAGTCCCAGTGAGCCTGAATGCCACAGACTTCACCACCTTGCAGATCAGCGAGCGCGAGGACCGGCTGTGGGTGCGCCTGCACCGACCCAAGGTGCGCAACGCCATCGACCAGGTGATGGTCGATGAGCTGCACGCGGTGTGCAGCCACCTGGAGGCCACCCCGAAGGTGCTGATCCTGGCCGGTACCCCCGGCCAGGAACCCAGCGAAGAGCACCCCAAGGGCGTCAAGGGAATCTTCGCCTCCGGGGCGGATATCGCCCAGCTGCGCGAACGCCGGCGTGATGATGCGCTGGCCGGGATCAACTCCACCATCTTTGACCGGATCGCCAAGCTGCCGATGCCGGTCATCGCGGCACTGGATGGCTACGCCCTGGGCGGGGGAGCGGAATTGGCCTACGCGGCGGACTTCCGCATCGGCACCGAGGCGCTGCGCATGGGCAACCCGGAAACCAACCTGGGAATCATGGCCGCCGCCGGGGCCACCTGGCGGCTGAAGGAACTGGTTGGTGAACCGATGGCCAAGGAGATCCTGCTGGCCGGCAAGGTGCTCACCGGCAGCCAGTGCCTGCAGGCCGGGCTGATCACCGAACTGCATGCCCCGCAGCAGCTGCAGGCCGCGGCGGACGCGCTCACCGACCGGATTTGCGCCCAGGACCCGTTGGCGGTGCGGATCACCAAGGCCGTGTTCCACACCCCGCGTGAGGTGCACCCGGTGATCGACACCCTGGCCCAGGGGATGCTCTTTGAGTCCCAGGCCAAGTTTGACCGCATGCAGGCGTTTTTGGATCGAAAGAAGAAGTAGGCGACGATGAACAATTCCCTTCCGGCAACAGTAGGCGTGCTGGGCGGCGGGCGCATGGGCGCCGGCATCGCCCATGCATTTTTGATCAGCGGCGCCCAGGTGCGCGTCATTGAACGCGACGAGGCTTCGGCGGCCGCCGCCCGCGAACGCGTCATGGGTTCGGTGGACAAGTCCCTGGCCCGCGGCACCCTGTCCGAGACCCGTGAGCAGCTCGGGGCCCGGCTGAGCGTGGGCACCGACTACCAGCAGTTTGCCGACTGCCAGCTGGTGGTCGAGGCCGTCCCGGAAATCTGGGACCTGAAGGTTTCCTCGCTGCAGGGTGTGGAAAAGGTCCTGGCGCCCACGGCGGTGCTGGCCTCGAACACCTCCAGCCTTTCGGTCTCCGGGCTGGCCGGCGAGCTGTCCCGCCCCTCCCGCTTCCTGGGCCTGCACTTCTTCAACCCGGTCCCGGCCTCGACGCTGATCGAGGTGGTGATCGGCAAGCAGACCGACGCCGAACTGGTGGACCAGGCCCGCGGCTGGGTTGCCGCGCTGGGCAAGACCGCAGTGGTGGTCAATGACGCCCCCGGCTTCGCCTCCTCCCGCCTGGGAGTGGCCATCGCCCTGGAGGCGATGCGCATGGTCCAGGAGGGCGTGGCCAGCGCCGAGGACATCGACAACGCCATGGTGCTGGGTTACAAGCACCCGACCGGGCCGCTGAAGACCACCGACATTGTCGGCCTGGACGTGCGCCTGGGTATTGCCGAATACCTGCATCAGGAACTGGGGGAGCGCTTCGAGCCGCCGCAGATCCTGCGTGAGCTGGTGGCCGAGGGCAAGCTGGGACGCAAGAGCGGCCAGGGGTTCTACGACTGGTCCCAGGACTAGAAGAGCCCAGGACACCGGAAACGGTCCACCAGGGGCGTGCTGCCTACGGCGGCACGCCCCTGCGGCGCTTAACCGGTGCCCGCGAGCCGGATTTAGCTGAACATCACCGCCAGCAGGCTGGTGAACAGCGCGTCCGGATCACGCTCCAGGTTCTTCGAGGCGAACCAGGCGCACAGATTCACGCAGTCCCGGTGCAGGTAATCCAGGCCATTGGCGTTGCCGGCCAAATCCACGCACTGCGGCACGTCGATCACCACCAGGCGCCGGCCGGCGACCAGGAGGTTGTAGGCCGATAGGTCCCCATGGGCCAGGCCGGCCGCCGCGAACCCCTCCAGGATCCGCACGGCTTGGTCCCACAGCTGCGGCAGCCGCTCATCCTCCCGGCGCAGCTGCTGCAGGCGCGGGGCCGCCAGCTGCGGGTGTTGCGGGTCGCTGATGAATTCCAACAGCAGCTCGGTCCCATCGATCTGCACCGGGTAGGGAACCGGGATCCCGGCCTGGTGGCAAAGGGTGAGGTAGTGGAATTCGGCGGCGGCCCATTGTCCGGCGGCGACCTGGCGGCCGTAGCTGGAATTGTTGCTTACCGCGCGGTTATCCCGTGAACGCCGTGCGGCGCGGCCCTCGCTGTAGGCCTGGGAGCGGGTGAACTGCCGGTGTTCGCTGGCGCGGTAGCGTTTGGCGGCCAGCAGGACCCGCCGCTGCTCGGTGGCGCGTTCCAGCAGATGCACCTCGGCCTCCTTGCCGGACTTGATCAAGCCCAGCTCGGTGTCGATGGCGGCCGCCTCCTCGATCAGCCAGGAAGGATACGGGCGCGGGCCGCGCGCACCCTTCTCAATGCCGGTCCAGGTGGAGTGGCGTTGGCTGGCGGGCAGCGGTTCCGGGCCGGATTCATCCCAGCGCCACTGCCGGCGGCGGGTGGGTTCAAAAGGTTCGGCGGTGGGGTCTAATCGGTTTGTGGCAGAAGAGTGATACACAATCGGTCCTTGGAAAGACGGGATGGGGCATGGGGTGAAGTCAGAACAGCCATCGGGATCCCTCCTTGGAACAAATACCGATTGATGAAACTCAATCAGTTCATAGCGTAGCCTGAGGCGGCGTTGTGGTGCAATGGGAGCATGATGGAACCAGGGACCTACCGGCGCGGCGCCGGGGATGTGACGTGGGATGGATCGGTCAATGCCCGGCGCATTGCCGGCTCGGTCTACCGGATGGGCCGGCGCGAATGGCTGACCGAGGCCGGCTGGCGGCAGCTGCGGGAGTCCGGCGTGCGGCGGGTGCTGGATCTGCGCAATCCCGGGGAAAACAAGGCCCGGGCACTGGACCCGCGGGTGCGTCCCGATGCGCTGGAGGGCATCCGGGTGGTCAACCTGCCCCTGGAGGATGCCGGTAATGAGCGGTTCGCGGCCGTGGCCGTTCCGTACATGAACCACCCGTCGATGTATCGCCTGGTGTGCGAGGAGTTTCCCCACCGGCTGCGGGAGGTCTTCACCGAGCTTGCCGCGGGCGAGGGTGGGGTGGTGTTGCACTGCTCGGCGGGCCGGGACCGCACCGGATTGGTGGCCAGCCTGCTGCTGGCCCTGGCCGGGCGTGGCGATGAGGTGTTGGAGCAGGACGCCCTGGCGACCCGCGGCATCAATGAATGGCACCGGGTCAGCGGGTACCGCCACCCGCACGAAAGCCACCTGCCCGACGGAAAACTTACTCCGATCCTCGCCAGCCGGGCTTCCGCGCTCAAGGAGTTCATGCGCTGGGTGGGTGATCCGCAGGAGTTCCTGCTCCGCCTGGGCCTGTCCGAAGCCACGGTGCAGCGGCTGCGCCAGGTGGTGTCGCAGGCCCAGGCGGACTCCCGTCCTGGCCGCTAACCGCCGCCGGCGCCCCGGCCATTGGCGAGAGGCGTCTAGTGGGCGGGCCTGTCCACCACCAGGTTGGTGATGCGCAGGGTGCAGATCCGGCGGTCCTGGTCATCGGTGATGATGACCTCGTGGCTGGTGAGCCGCCGCCCCAGCTTGATCGGGGTGGCGGTGATGGTCACCTCGCCGCCGGTGGCCGAGCGGTGATGGGTGGCATTGACATCCACGCCGACCACCACCTTGCCGAAGGTCGAGGCGAACTTCACGGCGGCCCAGGAGCCCACCGCCTCGCCCACGGCCAGCGAGGCCCCGCCGTGCAGCAGGCCGAAGGACTGGGTGTTGCCGGCCACCGGCATGCGCGCCACGACGCGCTGCACGGATTCCTCGATGATCCGCACGCCCATCTTCTGATCCAGCTCGCCCAGTTCGATCGTCCAGGGCTCCAGCGCCTCGGGTTGGGGCGAGCCGGGCGCAGGGGTGGCGCGGGGCGCATTCTGTGACATGGCGGACCTTTCAAAGTGTTGGCTATCACGCAATACTGTTACTCTTAATCCTAATACTGACCGATCGTTCAGGAAGGAATTGTGTCGATGTCGACTGCCCAAGCCACTGTGGTGCCTAGTTTCATCGCCGGAGAATGGATCAGCCCGCAGGCCGAGGGCGGCACGCAGGTGCTCGATGCGAACACCGGCCAGCCCGTTGCCACCGTCAGCGCCCGAGCGCTGGACGTGGCCGGCGCACTGGACTACGGACGCACCGTGGGACAGCGTGAACTGTCCGGTCTCTCGCTGCACCAGCGCGCCCTGAAGCTCAAGGAATTGGCGCTCTACCTGAACGAGCGCCGCGAAGAGCTCTACGAGATCTCCTACCGCACCGGTGCCACGAAGATCGATTCGATGGTCGACATCGATGGCGGCATCGGGGTGCTGTTCACCTTCTCCTCCAAGGGGCGGCGTGAACTGCCCAACTCCAATGTGATCCTGGATGGGCCCACCGAGCCGCTGAGCAAGGACGGGTCCTTCATCGGCACCCACATCTTCACCCCCATGGCCGGGGTGACCGTGCAGATCAACGCGTTCAACTTCCCGGTCTGGGGAATGCTGGAAAAGTTCGCCCCGGCCTTCATCGCCGGGGTCCCGACCATAGTCAAGCCCGCCAGCCCCACCGGTTACCTCTCCGAGGCCGTGGTGCGCATGATGCTGGACTCCGGACTCCTGCCCGACGGCTCGCTGCAGCTGCTTTCCGGTTCGGCCCGGGATCTGCTGGACCACATGGACTACCGGGACATGGTGGCCTTCACCGGGTCGGCGGCGACCGCCAACAAGCTCAAGGCCCACCGCAACGTGGTGGATGGCGGGGTGAAGTTCACCTCGGAAACCGACTCGCTGAACGCCGCAATCCTCGGCCCGGACGCGGTCGAGGGCACCGAGGAGTTCAACGCCTTCGTCAAGGCCGTAGTCAGCGAGATGACCAGCAAGGCCGGGCAGAAGTGCACCGCCATCCGACGCAGCATCGTGCCCGAGCAGCTGGTTGACGCCGTCATCAAGGCCGTCGGCGAGCGCATCGAGGCCCGCACCGTGATCGGCGATCCACGCGTGGAGGGCGTGACCATGGGCGCGCTGGCCTCCCTGGACCAGCTGCGCGACGTGCGCCAGGCGGTGCAGGACATGCTGGACGCCGGCGGCGA
The DNA here is from genome assembly GCF_059728615.1 of Glutamicibacter sp. St.4D3. Lineage (NCBI taxonomy): Bacteria > Bacillati > Actinomycetota > Actinomycetes > Micrococcales > Micrococcaceae > Glutamicibacter > Glutamicibacter sp. St.4D3. The sequence goes on along the minus strand of NZ_AP039380.1, from coordinate 2,469,226 downwards.
ACTGGCCTACGGCTCGCTGGATGCCCCGCGGGTGCGCACCAGCGGCGAACGCACCGAGATCGCCCAGGACGGGGCGTTCATGGCCCCGGTGGTGCTGCGCTGGTCCGATCCGGCCAACCCGATCCTGCACTCGCGTGAGGCGTTCGGCCCGGTCTCCTCCGTGGTCGGGTACCGCAGCCTGGATGAGGCGGTGGAGCTGGCCGCGCAGGGCGCCGGCTCCCTGGTGGCCACGGTGTGCACCAATGACCCCGAGGCGATGCGTGCCCTGACCCTGGGCATCGCCGCCCACCACGGGCGCGTGCACATCCTGAACCGGGAAACCGCCCGCACCTCCACCGGACACGGATCCCCGGTGCCGCACCTGGTCCACGGTGGGCCGGGACGCGCCGGCGGCGGCGAGGAGCTGGGCGGCATCCGCTCGGTGATGCACCACATGCAGCGCACCGCCGTGCAGGGCTCGCCGAACATGCTGACCGCGCTGACCGGGGTCTGGCACACGGGGGCGGACCGGCAGATCGCCGGCAGCGCCAAGTATGGGGCGCAGCCGGGCAATGTGCACCCGTTCCGCAAGTCGCTGGCCGAGCTGCGCATCGGCGACGCGCTGGCCTCGGACCTGCGGGAGGTGACCTTGGCGGAGATCACCGCTTTCGCCAATGAAACCGGGGACACCTTCTACGCGCACACCAACCAGAAGGCCGCCGAAGCCAACCCGTTCTTCCCGGGCATCGTGGCCCACGGCTACCTGCTGGTCTCCTGGGCCGCGGGACTGTTCGTGGAACCGGCGCCGGGGCCGGTGCTGGCCAACTACGGGTTGGAGAACCTGCGCTTCATCACCCCGGTGGGGGCGGGGGACTCGATTCGGGTGACCCTGACCGCCAAGAGGATCACCCCGCGCGTCACCGACGAGTACGGGGAAGTGGCCTGGGATGCGGTGCTGCACAACCAGAATGACGAGATCGTGGCCACCTACGATGTGCTGACCCTGGTCGAAAAGCAGAATTCCATCTACGCCAACTGGACCGACTAGTTCCCCAGTCCGGCTGCCCAACTGGGGCAGCCACCCAGCGGCCCGCCGCCGGCACATCATGCGCCGGCGGCGGGCCGCTGGGCTTTGGTCTCCCGCGGTGCGGTGAATCCGCAACGAGCTGATGCAAAGAACTCCCCGCCAGAACCGCCGCCCCCAAGGGGCAGCAGGTTCCGACGGGGAGTTCTTTCCCTGGGCGCTAACGGCTAGGGTTGGGTCTCCAGTGTGGCCTCGGCGGCAGCGTCGGTGCGCCGCGGCAGCTTACGCCATGCCCACCAGCCGTAGAGCGAGGCCAGGACCATGAACACCCAGGTGCCCAGCAGGGCCAGGGCCGGGTTGTTGCTGAAGATCGCCACCACGTACGCCAGCGAGCCAAGGGCCATGAGCAGCCAGCCCGGACGCCAGCCGCAGGCGATCAGGACGAAGGAGGTGATCACCAGCGCCTCGGACAGGAAACTGACCCAGATCACCGAGGTGCCGGCGGTAAAGGCAAAACCGCTGGTGAGCATCTCACCCAGGTGCAGCGCGGTGAGCACCGCCACCAGGATGACGCTCAGCGCCCAGGCGCCGGGACCAAACGTGCCCAGGGTGACCTTCCGGGTGAACTTTCCCTGGAATTCATAGCGGGAGAAGCGCCACAGGCCGAAGGCCGCGAGGATGAAGTAGGGCAGCGCGTAGATCAGCAGCTTCAGGTCGTACTGCAGGGCAATGACTAGCGGCCCGGCGAAGACCGAGAGCATCTGTGCCCACCAGCCCAGGTCGTTGCGGTGCGCCAGCAGCAGGCAGGCAATCACCGAGAGCAGGGCGCTGAGCGAAAACAGGGCAACCTGGGTCCCGGACTGGGTGCCCGGCAGCTGCGAGAAAAGATTAAAGAATAGTTCTTCCACGACACTACTTAGCTAGTTCGGCAATGATAGGGGTCGGCGGGCGCTGCCTGCCGGCGGGGCAGGGAGGATCACCCGGTCCGGGACCGGGCCCAGCGCATCACCATGCACCTTCACGATGCTATATCTGAAACCTGTGAAGCAATCTCAGCCGGCCACCCGGGAGCTGGCACCCCGGGGCGCTAGGGGCGCTGGACGTGCAGCCCGTCAAACACCATGGAAATCGCGTGCTGCTCCAGGCCTGCGGCGGTGATCACACCATCCTCCCGGTACCAGTCGACGACCGAGTTGATCATGCCGAACAGCAGGCGGGCGGTGGTGCGTGGCTCCAGGTCCTGGCGCAGGGAGCCTTCCTGCTGGGCCAGGGTCACCAGTTCTGCCAGCTTGCGGTCCACCGCGCGGCGGCGCTCCAGGGCAGCGCGTTCCAGGGCGGTGTTGCCGCGCAGGCGCAGCAGCAGGGTGACGTAGGAGCGCTTGGCAACCAGGATCCGCACGGTGGCGCGCAGGAAGTATTCCAGGCGCTCGTCGGCGCTGCGCCCGTGGGTGTGCTCGTCCTCGACCACCGCCTCCAGCGGGATCAGGGCCTCATCCAGGGCCAGGCGCAGCAGGTCCTCCTTGGAGGGCACGTGATGGTAAATCGCGGACTTGCTGATCCCCAGCCGGTCGGCGAGCTTGCCCATGCTGGTGGCGTCATAGCCGTGGAGGTTGAAAAGCTCCACCGCGATCGCCAGCACGGAGTCCTGGTCGTAGCCGGGCCGGCCCCGACGGGCGGAGACGTTAACTGTTTCGGTTTCAGACATGATTCCTCGATTATCCCATTACGGAAGACAAAAACGGAGTGTGGGCGCAAACACCGGTTTGCCCCCACACCCCGTTGTGGCCGTACCCGCCGGGTGGCGGATGCGAACGCTACAGGTTGCGCATGTCGTAGATGCGCTTGAGCTTGCCCATGGAGCGCTCCAGGGTCTCGGGCTCAACGACCTCGATGGCGCAGCTGGAGCCAATGTGGATCTTGATCAGCGAGGCCAGTTCCTGCCCGGCGGTGGAGACCTCGTGGGCGGTCGCGTCACTGCGGCGCTCGACCTTGACCGCCAGCTGGTCCATGCGTCCGGGGCGGGTGAGCACCAGCTGGAAATGCGGGGAGAGGGCCGGGACCTTCAGGATCAGTTCCTCGATCTGGCTGGGGAACAGGTTCACCCCGCGCAGGATGATCATGTCATCGCTGCGCCCGGTGATCCGGCCCATGCGGCGGTGCCCGGGCCGGGCGGTGCCGGGCAGCAGCCGGGTCAGGTCATGGGTGCGGTAGCGGATGATCGGCAGCGCCTGCTTGGTCAGCGAGGTGAACACCAGTTCGCCGTGCTGCCCGTCGGGCAGCACCTTGGTTTCGTCGTAGGCGTCCAGGATCTCCGGGCGGAAGTAGTCCTCCCAGATGTGGCTGCCGTCCTTGAGCTCATTGGATTCCCCGGCCACTCCCGGACCCATGACCTCACTGAGGCCATAGATGTCGCAGGCGTCCAGCCCGAACATCTCCTCCAGCTCGTGGCGCATCTCCTCGGTCCACGGCTCGGCGCCAAGCACCGCCACCTTCAGCGAGGTGCCGCGCGGATCCAGGCCCATGCGCTGCATCGCATCGCCAATGGTCAGCAGGTAGGTGGGGGTGCACAGGATGGCGTCGGGCTGGAAGTCGTGGATCAGGGTAATCTGCTTTTCGGTCTGGCCCCCGGACATCGGGATGACCGTGGTGCCCAGCTTCTCGGCCGCCGCGTGGGCGCCCAGCCCGCCGGTGAACAGGCCGTAGCCGTAGGCGTTGTGCACCTTCCAGCCCGGCTTGACCCCGGACAGGCGCAGGCAGCGGGCCCCGAGTCGGGCCCAGTCATCCAGGTCCTTCTGGGTGTAGCCGACCACGGTGGCCCGCCCGGTGGTGCCCGAGGAGGCGTGCAGGCGGGCGATCTGGTGCTGGGGTACCGCGAACATCCCGAACGGGTAGGACTTGCGCAGGTCCTCCTTCTCGGTGAAGGGGAACTTGGCCAGGTCGGACAATTCCTTCATGTCCCCCGGGTGCACACCGGCCGCGTCGTACTTCTGGCGGTAGTACGGAACATTCTGGTAGGCGTAGGCGATGGTTTCCTGCAACCGGGTGAGCTGGATCGATTCGATCTCATCCCGGCTCATCAGTTCCTCGGGATCCAGCGGGTTGGGTAGCTCTTCGCGTTCGGGGTTCTGGGTCATGCTCAAATCTTTCGTTCGTGATGTGGTGGGGCCGTGCGCACCGGCGGACCGGTGCGGGGGAGCCAGGCTGCCCGGGCTTTTGCTGCGCCGCCTTCTGGTGGGACGCCCCGGGGCCTGGTCGGGAGCGGTGTCAGGCCGGCTTGGGGATGGTGCGCGAGCGGCCGCGGAAGACGGCCAGCAGTTCCTCGTCTCCCTGCGGGGTGTCCTGGGTGACTCGGATGTCGTACACGCCGCTGCGGCCCTGTTGGGCGACCCGCTGTCCGTGGGCGGTCAGCGTGCGTCCGGGAATGCCTGGCTTGAGGAAGTTGATGTCCACCCCGGAGGCCACCGTGATGGTTTTGTCGCTGCCCTCGGCCGGGTTGCAGCTCAGGGCGAAGGCCGTATCGGCCAGGGCGAAGACCATCCCGCCGTGGGCGATGCCGAAACCGTTGAGCATCTCCTTGCGCAGTTGCATGGTGATGGTGGCGGTGCCGTCCCCCAGCTGCAGCACTTCAATGCCCATCCATTCGGTGGCGTAGTCATTGGCCAGGATGGCGTGGGGGAGGGACTTTTCGACTTGTGTTTCGCTCATGGGCACCCCTGCAGGAATTATTTACCGAACGATCATTAGGTAATAATGAATTGTGACTCAAGTCAAGTCGGGGTGTCTACTGTTTCACGCCGTGGTGGGCAAAGAGTCTTCCGGGAATCCGTGGACGATTTGCTCCAGCAGGCCCAGGATGAACGGCTCCTTGATCCGGTTGTAGTCCATGACCAGACCCTGGTGAGCGGTGCGCTCATTGAGTTGGCCGGCCGCGTCGAGCTTGGCCCGAGCGTACGCCCGCCGCATGGCCGGGTCGGAGCGCAACCGGTCACGCAGCAGCACCATCCGGCAGTGCTCGGCGCTGCCCAGCGCGAAGAGGTGGATATTGGCCTCCAGCGTGCTGCCGGTGGCCAGCTGCTTGAACAACCGGTGCTGGTGCCAGCCCGGCTCCCGCAACCAGAACAGCAGCCCGGCCGCGCGCAGCTGCGGCACGTAGGAATCCTCGTCCCGCGGATCATCCACCAGCAGGTTGATGTCAATGACCGGCTTGGCCGCCAGCGCAGGCACCGAGGTCGAGCCCACATGCTCAACCACCTGCGCGGTGGCCCCCAGGGCCCGGCGCAGGCGCTCGGCCAGCTGCTCAAAGTGCTGCGCCCAGCCCGGGTCGGCGGGCACCACCTGGATGCTGCCCGGGGCCGGTGCCCCGTCAAGATACTGAAGCCCCGGATCGCCGGTGGGCCGCTGACGCAGGGCGGCCGGGTGCGCCAGCGTGCACCAGTAGCGGGTGGCCGCGGGCCAGCGCGGATCCCGCGGCGCCCGGGAAACCAGAAAGCCGCGGGCCCGGTAGAAGCCGATGGCGTCATCATCCGTGGCGGCCACCACCGTGGCCTGCTCGGCCGTGCGCAGCGCCTGCACCAGGGCCGAAGCCACCTGGCGGTGCTGCGCCTGCGGCAGCACCGCCAGGTATTCCAGTTCCACACACTGCCCCGGACGGCGCCGGTAGGCGGCCAGGCCCACCAACTCTCCGGGGGAGGCAAACGCCCCGAGCAGGTGCAGCTGCGCGCAGTGCTGCACCAGGCCCTGCAGCCGTGCCGCGTCCGGTGGGTCCGCGGCCAGTCCAAGCAGCCTGGTGAACGCCGGTTCGGCGCACCACCGGGCATGCTCCAGCCACTGCAGTTCCACCGGCCGCGGGGAGCTCATCAGCTGTTCCCGGCCGGGTTCAGCCCCAGGGCATCGAGGGCGAACGCATAATCCCACGCCCGGTTCTTCCAGCCCTCGTAGCGGCCGGAGGCACCGCCGTGCCCGCCTTCCATCTCGGTCTTCAGCACGATCGGCTTGGTGCCGGTGCCCACCTCACGCAGCTTCGCCACCCACTTGGCCGGCTCCACATACAGCACCCGGGTGTCGTGCAGGGAGGTGACCGCGGCGATGCGCGGGTAGGGCACCGGGCGGATGTTCTCATACGGGGAGTAGGACTTCATGTACTCGTACACCTCGCGGTCCTGGATCGGGTTGCCCCATTCCTCCCACTCCAGGGCCGAGAGCGGCAGCTCCGGATCCAGGATGGAGGTCAGCGCATCCACGAACGGCACCTGGGCGATGATGCCCGCGTACAGCTGCGGGGCGAGGTTCGCGACCGCGCCCATCAGCAGCCCGCCAGCCGAACCGCCCAACGCCACGATCCGCTGCGGGTCGGCGATGCCCTTCTCGATCAGGTAGGTGGTGGCGTCCACGAAATCGGTGAACGTGTTCTTCTTGTTCAGCTTCTTGCCCTGCAGGTACCAGTCGCGTCCCAGTTCGCCGCCGCCGCGCACGTGGGCCACCACGAACACCACCCCGCGGTCCAGCAGGCTCAGCCGGGGGATGCCAAAGCCCGGGTCCATGGACATCTCATAGGATCCGTACCCGTAGATGAGGGTGGGCTGCGGGCGGGAGAGATCCACATCTACCCGGTGCATCACGGTCAGCGGGATCTGGGTCCCGTCCGCGGCGCTGGCCCAGTGCCGGGTGGCCCGGTAGTTGGCCGCGTCATAGTTGTTCACCGGGGTCTGCTTGCGCAACAGTAGCCGGTGGTCCTCCAGGACCAGGTCATAGACCCGGGCCGGCGTGAAGTCCGAGGTGTAGGCGATGCGCGCGACCGGGGATTCCAGGGAGGCGAACACCGGGGAGGCGGTGAACAGCTGCTCCTCGAACTGCGGCTCCAGCACTGGCTGCTGGGCGTCGGTGCCCAGCCCCTGCAGCGGCAGCAGCTCCACCCGCTCGCAGGTGTCCCGGCGCACCGAGAGCACCAGGTGGGTGGCGGTGATCAGAGCGCCCTCGCATTTGACGGTGGGCCGGTGCGGCACCACATCGGGCCACTGCCCGGGATCGGCTGCGGCACCGAGTTGATCGCGGGGCACCAGGGAGATCCGGTTGTTCGGTGCCTGGTGGTCGTGGGTAATCAGCACCTCGTCGGCGCGCTCGCCGGGCAGCAGGTCCACCGCGTGCAGCAGGCGCAGGGAACGGTCCACCAGCAGCTGGACCTCGGCGGCCGGATCCCGCAGATCCAGCACGCTGGTCTCGGAGTATTCGGAGTTGCCGCTGGAGATCAGCAGGTGCTCCCGGTCGGCGCTGAGCTCAAAGCCCAGCCACATGCCCGGGTCATCTTCCTGGAAAATCACCGCATCCTTACTCGGGTCGGTGCCCAGCACGTGTGCCCGGATCTGGTGGGGGCGCCAGGTCTCATCCACCACGGTGTAGAACACGCGGCGCGAATCGGGGGAGAAGGCCAACCCGTAGAACACGCCCTCGATGGTGTCAGCCAGCAGCTGCCCGGTCTGCAGGTCCTTCAGGTAGAGGGTGAAGCGCTCATCCCCGGTGGTGTCCACGCAGTAGGCCAGCAGGTTGCTCGTCTCATTGATGGCCATCCCGCCCAGCGCGAAGAAGGATTCGCCCTCGGCCAGCCGGTTGCCGTCCACCAGCACCTGCTCCCCGGGCAGCTCGGCGGCCGGGTCAATCACCGGCGGGGTCCAGTCCGCCTCCAGGTCCCCGGTGTCCGCGGCCTTGACCCGACTGTGGATCAGGTAGGGCTGGCCCTCCACGGAGCGGGTGAAGTACCACCAGCCGCGGCGCCGGGTGGGAACCGACAGGTCGGTTTCCACCGTGCGGGACTTGATCTCATCGAAGATCTCCTGGCGCAGCTGCTCCTGGTTCGCGCTGATCGCCTCGGTGTAGCGATTCTCGGCCTGGAGGTGCTCGATGACCTGCGGGTTCTGCTTCTCGCGCAGCCATTCATAGTCATCGGTGAAGGTATCACCGTGGTGGGTGCGGCTGGTGGGGCGCTTGGCGGCCACCGGGGGGTGCGGGATCTTCGATTCGGAATGCATGATCCCATCTAAACCCACCATCGCCCTGCCGGGGATGGATCTAGCCCTGCGCGAACCGGCGCGTCGCCCCGGCCGGAGGATCGCCAAAGCGCGGCGGGTACCTTCTACTCACCGATGGCTTTAGGCTAAAGCAAGGAGGTATGACCCAGATAACAAGCACAACACCTTGGAACCGCACCTTGGAAGAAAGAGTGAAACTTGGTGACAACTACACAGAATTCTGCGCGGCCAGAGCAACTGCGACCGCGCCGGGCCAGCGGCCCGCGGCAGTGGCGCCGCTGGCTGGCCAGCACCCTACTGGCCATGCTGGCCCTGGTCATCGGCGTCCCCGGCGCCGTGGCCCAGCCCGAGGACGGCGTCGAGGGCAAGACCTTCGTCATCGGCACCGACACCACCTTCGCCCCCTTTGAGTTCCGCCAGGGCGGGGATCTGGTGGGCATCGACATGGACCTGCTGCGCGCCATCGCCGAGGAGGAGGGGTTCAATGTTGAGATCCGCTCCCTGGGCTTCAACGCGGCCCTGCAGGCGCTGAGCTCAAACCAGGTCGACGGCGTGATCGCCGGCATGTCGATCACCGACGAGCGCAAGGAAGTCTACGACTTCTCCGAACCCTACTTCGAGTCCGGCATCCAGATGGCCATCGAACGCGGCAACGAGGACATCAAGGGCTACGAGGACCTCAAGGGCAAGACCGTGGTCGCCAAGACCGGCTCCGAGGGGGAAACCTTCGCCAAGTCGATCGCCGACGAATACGGGTTCGAGGTCAAGTCGCTGGACCAGTCGGCCACCATGTATGAGTCGGTCAAGGCCGGCACCGCGGTGGCGGTCTTCGATGACTATCCGGTGCTGGCCTACGGCATCGCCCAGGGCAACGGGCTGAAGACCGTGACCGAGAAGGAGCCGGCCGGATCCTACGGGTTCGCGGTGAACAAGGGCAAGAACTCCGCGCTGCTGGCCGCCTTCAATGACGGGCTGGCCAAGCTGAAGGACAGCGGGGAGTACGACAAGATCCTGGACTCCTACCTGGCCGATCCGGCCGCCTCCAGTTCCGGCGGCTTCTTCGACCTGCTCAAGCAGTCCTTCCCGGCCCTGATGATGGGTCTGAAGAACACCCTGGTGGTCACCGGGATCTCCTTCGTGGTGGCGATGGCGCTGGGTCTGCTCTTCGGATTCCTGAAGATCTCCCGCAACATCTTCGCCCGCGGACTGGCCACCGGCTTCATCAACCTCTTCCGCGGCACCCCGATCCTGGTGTGGGCGTTCTTCTTCTACTTCGGTCTGGCCCAGCTGATCGGGCAGAGCGTGAACATCTGGGTGGCCGGCGTGCTGACCCTGTCCCTGAACGGCGCGGCCTACATCGCCGAAATCGTGCGCGGCGGCGTGCAGTCGGTGGACCCTGGACAGTTGGAGGCCTCCCGCTCGCTGGGCCTGGGATACGGCAAGTCAATGCAGAAGGTCGTGATCCCGCAGGCGTTCAAGATCATGACCCCGTCGCTGATCAACCAGCTGATCATCATGCTCAAGGACTCCTCACTGCTGCTGGCCATCGGTTTTGGCGAACTGCTCTACCAGGGCCAGCAGATCTACGCGGCGAACTTCCGGGTCACCGAGACGCTGCTGATCGTGGCCGTGATCTACCTGGTGGCCATCCTGGCCCTGACCAAACTGGCGAACTTCGCCGATCGGAGGTTTAACAAGTGAGTGAAGTCAGCGAAAAGCGGTCACGCCAACCGAAGATCCAGGTCGAGGGGCTGCGCAAGTCCTTTGGCAGCAACGAGGTGCTGCAGGGCATTGACCTGCAGGTGGCCGAGGGCGAGGTGGTCTGCGTGATCGGGCCTTCCGGGTCGGGCAAGTCCACGCTGCTGCGGTGCCTGAACAAGCTGGAGGAAATCACCGGCGGCACCGTGGTGGTCGATGGCTTTGACGTCACCGACCCCAAGGTGGACATCAATGAGGTCCGCCGCCACGTGGGCATGGTCTTCCAGCACTTCAACCTGTTCCCGCACATGTCGGTGGCGCAGAACATCATGCTCGCCCCCGTGGAGCTGCGCAAGATGTCGCGTTCCGAGGCCCGCACCCGCGCCCTGGAGCTGCTGCGCCGGGTGGGGCTGGAGGAGAAGGCCGATGCCCGCCCCGCCTCCCTCTCCGGTGGGCAGAAGCAGCGTGTGGCGATTGCCCGCGCGCTGGCGATGAGCCCGGGCATCATGCTCTTCGACGAGGCCACCAGCGCCCTGGACCCGGAAATGGTCGGTGAGGTGCTGCAGGTGATCAAGGAACTGGCCGATGAGGGCATGACGATGGTGCTGGTCACCCACGAGATGGGCTTTGCCCGCGAGGTGGCCGACCGGGTGGTGTTCATGGCCGACGGAGTGGTGTGCGAGGAAAACGTCCCCTCCGAGCTGTTCGGCAACCCGCAGCAGGCCCGCACCCAGGACTTCCTGTCCAAGGTGCTCTAACGGCTGGCTGCCGCCACGCAGACGGCGCCCGTTCCGGTGTCCTGGCCCTTGGGGCCGGAGACCGGGGCGGGCGCCTTCGTGTTGGGAGGCGACTACCGCCGGCGGGAGGGCAAGGGGCCGGAAGAACCTGCGGATTTCGCCGGCCGCTTCCGGCCATTGGGCGGGGGAGCGGGCCGTGCGGCGCAGCTTGTGCTGTAAGCGGTGACTCATGTTGACGTGATGCGTGACTCACCAATATACTGAACGAACGGTCGGTAAATATCTTTGACATCAGTGAGGTGAACCATGGCCGCAACCACACAGAATGATTCGCAGCTTAGCGCCGTTCCCAGTTATGAGGAACAGCAGTCGCAGGCCCGTTTCGATGCCATCATCGACGACGATTCGCGCATCGAGCCCCGCGACTGGATGCCCGAGGCCTACCGCAAGACCCTGACCCGCCAGGTCTCGCAGCACGCGCACTCGGAAATCATCGGCATGCAGCCAGAAGCCAACTGGATCACCCGCGCCCCGTCGCTGAAGCGCAAGGCCATCCTGATCGCCAAGGTGCAGGACGAGGCGGGCCACGGCCTGTACCTGTACTCGGCGGCCGAGACCCTGGGCACCGCACGCGATGAGCTGAACGAGCAGCTGCTCACCGGCCGGGCCAAGTACTCCTCGATCTTCAACTACCCGGCCCGCACATGGGCGGACATGGGGGCCATCGGCTGGCTGGTCGATGGTGCGGCCATCGCCAACCAGGTGCCGCTGTGCCGCGCCTCCTATGGCCCGTACGGCCGGGCCATGGTGCGCATCTGCAAGGAAGAGTCCTTCCACCAGCGCCAGGGGTTCGAGATCCTGCTGGCCCTCTCCCGCGGCACCGAGGCGCAGAAGAAGATGGCCCAGGACGCCATCAACCGCTTCTACGAGCCCTCGCTGATGATGTTCGGGCCGCCTGATGAGCAGTCCCCGAACTCCAAGCAGTCCATGGCCTGGAAGATCAAGCGCTTCTCCAACGACGACCTGCGCCAGCGTTTCGTGGGCATGATCGCCGAACAGGTCAAGGTGCTGGGCCTGACCCTGCCGGACCCGGAACTGCGCTTCGATCAGGAGTCGGGCAAGTGGATCCACAAGGATCTGAACTGGGATGAGTTCATGAGCGTGATCAAGGGTGGCGGTCCGATGAACGCCCACCGCATGGAGCGCCGCCGCGCCGCCCACCGCGAAGGTGCCTGGGTGCGCGAAGCCGCCGCAGCATACGCCAACAAGCAAGCACAAAGTGAGGTCGCCTAAACGATGAGCACCCAGAAGAACCAGTGGCCGCTGTGGGAAGTCTTCGTGCGTTCCTCCCGTGGCCTGTCCCACGTACATGCCGGTTCGCTGCACGCACCGGACGCCCAGATGGCCGTGCGCAATGCACGGGATCTGTACACCCGGCGCAACGAAGGTGTGTCGCTGTGGGTCGTGAAGTCCGATGACATCATCTCCTCCGACCCGGGGGCGAAGGATGAATTCTTTGAATCGCCCAAGGGCAAGGACTACCGCCACGCCACCTACTACAAGGCCAGCGAAGGGGTGAAGCACCTGTGAAGTCCGATGAACTGGATGCCACCCTGGACAGCTTCGGCGACGCGCTGGCCTCGGCCACCCGGGTCACCCCGGGCAACGCGCTGCGCCCGGAGGACATCGCCCAGGATGGGGTCAAGCCCTCCGAGGCGGTCGCCCAGTACGCGCTGCGCCTGGGGGACGACTCGCTCATCCTCTCCCAGCGCATGGCCCACTGGGTCTCACGCGCCCCGGAACTCGAAGAGGACGTGGCACTGGGGAACATCACCCTGGACCTGCTGGGCCACGCCCGCTCGTTCCTGACCTACGCCGGGCTGGCGTGGGACAAGACCGAGGATGAGCTGGCCTACTTCCGTGAGGAAGAGGACTTCACCTCCCTGCACATCGTGGAGCAGGACAACGGGCACTTCGGGGTGACGATCATCCGGATGCTGTTCGTCTCGACCTTCCAGATGCTGCTCTACCGTGAGCTGATGAACTCCTCGGATGAAACCCTGGCGGCCATCGCCGCCAAGGCCGAGAAGGAAGTGCACTACCACCACGACCACGCCGAGCAGTGGACCATCCGCCTGGGCCTTGGCACCGAGGAATCGGCCGCCAAGATGCGCCACGCACTGGAAATCATGTGGCCCTACGTCTCGGAGATGTTCGCCGACGAGCCGCTGCACGATGAGCTTGAAGGCATCGCCGTGCGCCCCTCCACCCTGCGCGCAGCCTGGGATGCGGAAATCACCCGCGTCCTGGACGCCGCCGGACTGGAAGCCCCGCAGGTGCCGCAGGCCATGTGCCGTGGACGCCAGGGCGAACACTCGGAATACCTGGGCTACATTCTGGCCGAAATGCAGGTCCTGGCCCGCAAGCACCCGGGCGCGACCTGGTAGCAATCTTTTCGAACCGAATGGGTGAGCAGAGATGACGAAGCAAAGCATGAGCACCGATCACGAGAAGCTGCAGCACATCGCCTCCAAGGTCAATGACCCGGAGATCCCCGTGCTGAGCATCGCCGATCTGGGGATCCTGCGCGGGGTCGAGCAGCTGGAGGATGGCACCGTCCAGGTGACCATCACACCGACCTACTCCGGCTGCCCGGCCATGGACGTGATCACCCAGGACCTGCACCACGCCTTCGAGGACGCCGGTTACCAGAAGGTGGACGTCAAGCTGGTGCTCTCACCGGCCTGGACCACCGACTGGATGAGCGAGGACGGCAAACGCAAACTCAGCGAATACGGCATTGCCCCGCCCACCGGCACCGGCCACCGCGGCCCGGTGACCCTGGGGCTGAGCGTGAAATGCCCGCGCTGCCACTCCCTGAAGACCCGTGAACTCGCCCGCTTCGGTTCGACCGCGTGCAAGGCGCTGTACACCTGCAGCGACTGTTTGGAACCTTTCGACTACTTCAAGGTGCTTTCATGACTGAACAAACCACACCGACGCGCCGGCGGGCCACCTTCCACCGGTTGACCGTCTCCGAGGTCCGCCGCTTGACCAAGGACTCCATCGAGGTGACCTTCGCGATCCCGCCGGAGCTGTCCGAGGAATACGACTACGTCGCCGGGCAGTACGTGGCCCTGCGCAAGGAACTGCCCAACGCCGAGGGCGAGCTGCAGGAAGTGCGCCGCTCCTACTCGATCTGTGCCGCACCGACCGGCAGCGAGATCAAGGTCGCGATCAAGCGCGACCTGGGCGGGGTGTTCTCCACCTGGGCGAACGAGGAACTGGAGGCCGGCGAGCAGATCGATGTGATGAGCCCGGCCGGCGCCTTCATCTCCAAGCACAAGCTCACCGGGATGAACGACCCGACCAGCGTGGATACGCTCACCCAGGACCACTTCGTAGCCGTTGCCGCGGGCAGCGGGATCACCCCGGTGCTGGCCATTGCCCGCACCATCCTGGAAGCCAACGAGAACACGCGCTTTGACCTGATCTACGCGAACAAGGCCGCCATGGACGTGATGTTCCTGGAGGAGCTGGCGGACCTGAAGGACCGCTACCCCTCACGGATGGCCCTGCACCACGTGCTCAGCCGGGAGCAGCGCATCTCCCCGCTGCTCTCCGGGCGCATTGACGCCGAGAAGCTCACCGCCCTGCTGAACTCCGTCATCCCGCACGACGATGTGGACGAATGGTTCCTGTGCGGTCCCTTCGAACTGGTCCAGCTGGTGCGCGACCAGCTCTCCGAACTGCAGGTCCCGGCCGACAAGGTCCGCTTCGAACTGTTCACCACCGGTGAGCCGAACCGGCCGCAGGGCCAGATCGGCCGCCCGGTCGAGGTGGATGAGAACGAGGAAAGCTACGAAATCACCTTCAAGCTCGATGGACTGCAGGGTGAGGTCAAGTCCCCGGTGCGCACCAATGAGACCGTGCTGAACGCCGCGCTGCGGGTCCGCCCGGACGTTCCGTTCGCCTGCGCCGGCGGGGTGTGCGGCACCTGCCGCGCGAAGGTCACCTGCGGCAGCGTGAAGATGGCCGAAAACTACGCGCTGGAGCCGGACGAGATCGAGGCCGGCTACGTGCTGACCTGCCAGTCCCATCCGACCAGTGACAAAGTCACCGTCGACTTCGACGCCTAGGAGCCGCCCGATGATCGAACTGAACATTGCCGATTCGGTGGCCACCGTGGTGCTGAACGCACCGCAGAAGATGAACGCGCTGGACGAGGCGGCCCTGGCCGAACTGTCCGAGGCCTATGACCAGGCGGCCGCCCAGGTGCAGTCCGGTCAGGTGCGCGCCCTGCTGCTGCGCGGAGAGGGCCGCGGGTTCTGTGCCGGACGGGACATCTCCGGGGTGAACCCGGCAGACGATGACGTCATGGGCTACCTCGACGGCAAGGTGCAGCCGCTGCTGCAGAAGATGTCGGCGTTTCCCGCCCCGACGTTCGCCGCGGTGCACGGCGCCTGCCTGGGCGTCGGGCTGGGCCTGGCCGTAGCCACCGACGTGGTCTACGTGGCCGAGAACGCGAAGATCGGCTCCCCGTTCGCCAATCTGGGCGCCACCCTGGATTCGGGCGGTCACTGGTTGTTCACCGAACGGCTCGGCGCCCACCGGACCCTGGATCTGATCTATACCGCCGAACTGATTTCCGGCACCGAGGCGGTGCGCTCCGGGCTGTTCTCCCGGGCCTTCGCCGCGGAGCAGCTGCTGGAGCAGACCGGGCAGATCGTGGCCCGGGTCGCCAACGGCGCCACCCAGGCGTTCGTGGCCTCCAAAGAACTGGTCGCCCAGATCCGTGACGAGCGGGTGGGGCTGTGGGCGTCCATGCGCGCCGAGAACAAGGCCCAGGCGGCCCTGTGTGACACCGCCGACTACGGCGAGGGCTTCAAGGCCTTCCAGGAAAAGCGCGCGCCGCGGTTCACCGGCCGCGGCTAACAGCACTGGCGAACACCGCCACCGACCGCACGCAGCCTCCGGGAAAAGACACCGTCTTTTCCCGGAGGCTGCCTGCGTTGACCGGCACTGCGCCCAGCCGGAGGGGCAATGCGCCGGAACAGCGGCCGGCCCAGGGGGCTGCGGGATACCCCCTACCGGGTGTCGGCGTCCTCGAAAATCAGCAGCGTCTGGGTGTCAAGCACGGTGGGCAGGGATTGGAGGCGTTCAAAGACCACCCGGCGCAGGTCCAGGTTGTCCTTGGCCCGCACCAGCAGGATCACATCGAAGTTCCCGCCCACCAGGCCCACGTGGTGCACCTCCGGGATGGAGGCCAGATGGTCCCGCAGCTCCCGCCACGAATGCTGGCGCAGCTTCAGGGTGACATAGGCGCTGGCCTTCAGGCCCGCCTTGACCGGGTCGATGACCGCCGTGTACCGGGTGATCACCCCGGCGTCCTGCAGGCGGGCAATGCGTGAATAGGCGTGGGCCCGCGAGACGTGCACCCGCTGTGCCACGGTGGTCACCGACTGGCGTCCGTCCCGGGTCAATTCGGCCAGGATCGCATGATCCACGTCATCGAGTTTGATCTCGGTTTCCTTGCTCACCAAAGCTCCTGAAACTGCGGGCGGACGAGTTCTCGTCAAAGCCCTGATGAATGAACTATTCGTCTACGAGTATAGGGAATATTCCCGCAACTTTCTGGGATCAGCCGCCGGACTGGCGACGAATAGTCATCGTTACCCATAATTGTGAACAAAGAATGTATTGGTGAGTGATTTCACACGACCCTCTGTCGTGGGTCACGCACCCGGTCAGGAAAGGTGGGTTGCCATGAGCACCGAACCCCGCGAAGACCTCATCACTGAAGTCAGCCGCAAATTCGGCATTTCCCCCGAGGACTACATGCTGCCGGCACGGCACATGATCAATCTGCTGAACCCGGATGGCTCGCTGCGCTCCACCGAGGAGCAGGGCGCGGAGCCGGGGCACGAGTACCCGCTGCCCAGCCCCGCCGAACTGCTGCGCGCCTACGAGGCGCTGGTGGTCGGGCGACGGGTCAACGACCAGAACTCGGCCCTGGTCCGCCAGGGCCGCATGGCCGTCTACCCCTCCAGCCACGGGCAGGAGGCCTGCCAGGTCGCTGCCGCGCTGTGCCTGCAGGATGGCGACTGGCTTTTCCCGACCTATCGGGACTCGGTGGCGGTGATGACCAAGGGCGTGGCCCCGATGGAGGTCATGACCAGCTTCCGCGGCGAATGGCACTGCGGCTACGACCCGAAGCAGTACCAGGTGGCCCCGATGTCCACCCCGCTGACCACCCAGTTGCTGCACGCGGTGGGTGTTGCCCACGCCGCAAAGCTGCGCGGGGAGAACACCGTGGTGGTGGCCATGTGCGGCGACGGTGCGACCAGTGAAGGCGACTTCCACGAGGCCCTGAACTTCGCCGCCGTGTTCAACCTGCCGGTGATCTTCTTCGTGCAGAACAACAAGTACGCCATCTCCGTGCCGCTTTCCCAGCAGTCGGTTGCCCCGTCGCTGGCCCACAAGGCCGTGGGCTACGGCATGGCCGGCGAACGCGTGGACGGCAACGACCTGATCGCGCTGATGGCCGTCATGGGCCGCGCCGTGCGCCTGGCCCGCGAGGGCTCCGGCCCGCTGATGATCGAGGCGCACACCTACCGCATGCAGGCGCACACCAACGCCGATGACGACAAGCGCTACCGCGAGGACGCGGAGGTGGCCGAATGGGTGGCCAAGGATCCGGTCAAGCGCATGGAAGCCTACCTGGCCGACTCCGGGCTGCTGGAGTCCGAGGCCACGCAGCGGATCACCGACCACGCCGAAACCGTGGCCAAGACCCTGCGCGACGGGATGAACCAGGACGCGGACACCGACCCGCTGGAGCTGTTCAACCACGTGTATTCGACCCCCACCGCCCAGCTGAAGGAACAGTCCGCACTGCTGGCCGACGAACTAGCCCGCGAGGAGGCATAAGGTGACTGCAACCGCATCAGCCGAGAACGGCAACGTCAGCGCCGAAACCGCACACGCCGCCGCAGCCAAGGCCGCGGCCAACCAGCCGGTGACCTTCGGCAAGGCCCTGAACACCGCCCTGGCCGACGCGCTGAGCGCGGATGAGTCGGTGGTCATCTTCGGCGAGGACGTCGGAGTGCTTGGCGGGGTCTTCCGCATCACCGACGGGCTGACCGCCCGGTTTGGTTCCCACCGCTGCTTTGACACCCCGCTGGCCGAATCGGGCATCGTGGGCATGGCCGTGGGCATGGCCATGAATGAGATGCGCCCGGTGATTGAGATGCAGTTCGACGCATTCGCCTACCCGGCCTTCGAACAGATCGCCTCGCACGTGGCCAAGATGCGCAACCGCACCCAGGGCCGCCTGCCGCTGCCGATGGTCATCCGCATCCCCTACGCCGGCGGCGTGGGCGGGGTGGAGCACCACTGCGACTCCTCCGAGGCCTACTACGCCCACACCCCGGGGCTGAAGGTCTTCACCCCCTCCACCGTGCAGGACGCCTACCTGATGCTGCGCGAGGCCATCGACTCCCCGGACCCGGTGGTGTTCTTTGAGCCGAAGAAGCTGTACTGGACCAAGGACCAGGTGGACCTGGAGGACCTGGCCCGGCAGTACGAGGCGCAGCGCGCGGCGAAGACCGAGGGCACCGCCCGCATCGCCCGCCCGGGCACCGACGCCACCCTGGTGGCCTACGGCCCGAGCGTGTCCACCGCCCTGGAGGCGGCCAAGATCGCCGCCGAGGAGGGCCGGAACCTGGAAGTCATCGACGTGCGCACCATTGTGCCGTTCGATGATGAGACCGTGGCCGCCTCGGTACGCAAGACCGGACGGGCCGTGGTGATCGGCGAAGCCCAGGGCTTCGTGTCCGTGGCCAGTGAAATCACCGCCAGGATCCAGGAGCGCTGCTTCCACTCGCTGGCGGCCCCGGTGCTGCGGGTGACCGGGTTCGACATCCCGTACCCGGCCCCGACCCTGGAAAAGCACCACCTGCCCAGCGCCGAGCGCATCCTCGACGCCGTCGACCAACTGCAATGGGAGGCCTAACGTGATCAAGACATTCCTGCTCCCCGACCTGGGGGAGGGCCTGACCGAGGCCGAACTGGTGCGCTGGATGGTCGCCGCGGGGGACACCGTGGCCGTGGACCAGCCCATCGCCGAGGTGGAGACCGCCAAGTCGCTGGTGGAGATCCCCTGTCCGTTCGAGGGCGTGGTGCACCAGCTGCACGGGGAAGCCGGGCAGATGATGCTGGTTGACGAGCCGTTCATCTCCGTGGCCACCGAGGCCGGGGAAGCCGGCGGCCAGGACTCCGGTTCGCCCGCGGACTCCGAGCCGGCCGAGGGGGCGCTGTCCTACCGTGAGGAGGAGCGTGCCGGAACCACGGCCCCGCAGGCCGAGGACGAGGGCAGCGGCAACGTGCTGATCGGCTACGGCACCGGCGCGGCCAAGTCCACCGGCAGCCGCCGGCGCCGCCCGCGCGCCGGCAGCGTGGTCACCACCCCCGGACCGGCCAACGAGCAGGCCCCGCTGGTGATCAACCCGATCGTGCGCAAGCTGGCGCGCGATCACGGGATCGACATCGCCACCGTGCAGGGCACCGGCCAGAACGGGATGGTGCTGCGCAGCGACATCCAGTCCCGCATCGACTCCGGCGCCCCGGCTGCGGCCAGCACCCCGGCCCCGGCAGCCACCCCGGCCCCGGCCGCGGCGGCCAGTGCCCCGGCCGGCGCCGGGCAGACCGATTCACGCACCGGCCTGCCGGTGGCCGAATCCACGGTGCTCTCCGGCGTGCGGCGCACCATCGCCAACGCGATGAGCACCTCGCGCCGGGAGATTCCCGAGGCGACCGTCTGGGTGGATGTGGATGTCACCAAGCTGCTGAAGCTGCGCGCCAAGGTCAAGGAAAGTGCCGGCAGCGCCCCGAGCATGCTGGCCATCATCTCCCGCTTCGCGGTGCTGGGCCTGAAGCAGTTCCCGGAACTGAACAGCCGCATCGAGGTGGGGGCCGACGGGCAGCTGACCCAGACCCGCTTCGACGGGGTGAACCTGGGCTTCGCCGCGCAAACCGAGCGGGGCCTGGTGGTCCCCAACGTGCGCGGCGCGCACCAGCTGAACGCACAGCAGCTCTCGGCCGAGTTCGCCCGCCTGGCTTCGCTGGCCCGCGAAGGCAAGGCCGGGGTGTCGGACCTGTCCGGCAGCACCTTCACCATCAACAACTACGGGGTGTTCAACGTGGATGGCTCCGCGGCGATCATCAACTACCCGGAGGCCGCGATCCTGGGCATCGGCCGGGTCGTGGAACGTCCCTGGGTGGTCAAGGGCAAGGTCAAGGTACGTTCGATCTGCGAGCTGACGCTCAGCTTCGACCACCGCGTGTGTGATGGCGGCACCGCGGCAGGCTTCCTGCGCTTCGTCGCCGATGCGATGACCAACCCGCAGCACGCGGTCATTTCACTGTAGCGGCCACCGCCACCCGGCGTGGAGCTCGGCGCCCGGCTTTCGAGCCGGGCGCCGTGCTTTTAACCCCGGAGGACTCTTTCGGCTCGGGATTTGCCCCACCGGGGCCGCGCGGGAGAGGATCAAAAGCAAAGAACGATGTGACCTGCAACTATTTTGGTGCTGGTCCATGCAAACAGCGGCGGCAGCGGATGCCGCGGCGCTGAACCCACGAGCCCGAGGAAGAGCCATGAAGCAGCCCACAGGACCGGTTACCGTCAAGCACCGGGCGGTGAGTTCACTGCTGCTGCTCGTGCCGGCGGTGGCGGTGCTGGTCACCCGGATGCTGCTGGGCGCGCAGGCCCCGGAGGTGGTGGCCACCCACTGGTCGGGGCTGGACTACCCGGATGGCTTCAGCAGCTTTGGCCCGTTCTACGGAGTGTGCCTGGGGATTGCCGCGGCCGGGGCGCTGCTGGGCCTGGCCGGGATGGGGGCCAAGCGTCCCACGGCCCAGCTGCTGATGCTGTTCCTGGGCGGCCTGGCGGCCTGGACGAGCGGAACCATGTTCATCGGCTGCGTGCTGCCGACCGTGCTGGCAGGGGACCCGGCGCAGGCGCAGTTGGGCGCCTGGATCCTGCTGCTGATCGCCGGTTCGCTGCTCGGCCTGGTGCCGGCCTGGATCAGCGGCGTGTACCAGCAGGCGAACCGGGGGATGAAGCAGGAACGCGATGAACGGATCGCCCAGGGGCAGGGACGGGAACTTCCCCAGGCGCTGCCCGTGGCGCAGCAGCCCCTGCAGCGCAGCGTGAACGCGCCGGTGTGGCTGTGGGTCCTGAGCGCGGGTCTGCTGGTGTTCACCGTGGTCATGTTCTTTGTGCTCGACGGGTCGGCGGAGAACGGTGGGGTGCTCGGCCTGCTGACCGGACCCGTGCTGCTGTTGTTCGCCCTGGCGCTGCTGTTGGGGGTGTGCCGCATAACCGTGCAGGTGGATGAGAAGGGGCTGCTGGTGACCTCCGGGATTCTGGGCTTCACGATGCGCCGGATCCCGCTGGGGCAGATCCAGAGCGTGGACAGTGAATGGATCACCCCGGGGCAGTGGGGCGGCTGGGGCTGGCGGTTCTTCCCCGGCGGCTCGGCCATCGTGTTCCGCGCCATGGACGGGCTGGTGGTGCACACCACCGGGGACAAGCGCTTTGCCGTGACCATGGAGGACTCCGAGGCCGTTCGCGACCAGTTGCTGGCCCGCATGCACCAGGCCGAACCGCGCGATTAGCCTGTCAAGGCGCCCACCCCCGCCGGTGGTGGCGGGGCTGGTGCGTAGGATTGGAGCATGAGCGAACAACCCTTCAGCCTGCGTCCCCTTGCGCTGAAGGTCTACTCACCCTCCCTGCTCTACGGGGTGGGGGTGGGGGCCGTGGCCCCGATCATTTCACTGGCGGCGCTCGGTCGCGGGGCGGATACCGCCACCGCCGCACTGATTGTCACGCTGGTTGGGGTTGGCTCTCTGCTGGCCAACGTGCCCGCCGCCGTGTTGACCACCCGCTACGGGGAGCGCATTTCCATGGTGCTGGCCGCAGCCTGGGCGAGCCTGGGCATGGTGCTGGGCATTGTCCCCAGCAACCTGGGGCTTTTTGCCCTGGGGGTGGGCATGCTGGGGATGGCCGGGGCCGTGTTCAACCTGGCCCGGCAAAGCTACCTGGCCGAGGCGGTGCCTATGGAATTCAGGGCCCGGGCCATGTCCATGCTCGGCGGGGTGATGCGCATCGGCGTGTTCATCGGGCCCTTCGCCGCGACCCTGGCCATGAAATGGCTGGGGCTGACCGGGGCGTACTGGGTGGGCCTGCTGGCCATGCTCACCGCCATGGTCGTGTGCCTGTGGATCCCCGAACTGGCCACCCGTGCCGAGCCGGCCGCCGGCAACACCCCGAACGGCACCTCGATGCTGTCCATTGCCAAGGCCCAGTGGCGGATCCTGCTGGGGTTGGGGCTGGGGGTGGTGTGCATTTCCGCGGTCCGCGCCACCCGGCAGGTGGTGCTGCCGCTGTGGGGCGAGAACATTGGCCTGGACGCGGCCACCATTTCCCTGATTTACGGCCTGTCCGGGGCGATTGACATGCTCATCTTCTACCCGGCGGGCAAGGTCATGGACAAGCGGGGCCGGGCCTGGGTGGCGGTGCCGTGCATGGCCACCATGGCGTTGGCTCTGTTCCTGCTGCCGCTGACCCACACCGTGGGCGCCATGTTGGCGGTATCCATGCTGCTGGGGTTCGGCAACGGGATCGGCTCGGGGATTGTGATGACCCTCGGGGCGGATTATTCACCGCCGGTCGGCCGGGCAAAGTTCCTGGGCCTGTGGCGCCTGATGTCCGATGCCGGGGCCATGGCCGGCCCGGTGCTGCTCTCGGGCCTGGTCGCGGTGGGCACCCTGGGCGCCGGGGTGTGGGCGCTGGGCGGGATCTCGGTGCTGGGGGCCGGAATCTTTGGCTATTTCATTCCCCGCACCCGCCGCGCCGGCTAGGCCATCAGCGCCGGCGCGCCGGGCCGAGCACCACCGAACGCAGGCACAGCCCGCTCAGCAGGGCGCTGGCCACGATGTGCGCGATCCCCAGCCCCGCATAGAGCACCAGCAGCGGGTCCGGGATCTGCTTGATGTGCGGGTGGGGCAGCAGCCAGGACAGGGCGATGACCGCCGCCCAGGCCAGCAGGGCGAGCAGCCCGGCCCGCCGTGACCAGGCGGTGCTCTTCACCTTTGCCGCCAGCGGCTGGCGGGCCTGCAGGATGGCGCAGCCAATGACCATCCACCACCCGGCCATCACGAACCCGGCGGCGATGTCCGAGGGTCGGTGCCAGCCGGAAATCAGTGTCGCCAGCCCGGTGATCGTGGCAAAGCCCCAGGCGAAGGGCCCCACGACCGGGCGCAGTCGGGGAGGGGAGATCACATACATCAGCCCCATGGCCGCCGCGGCGGTGGTGGTGTGCCCGGACGGGAAGGAGTTCATGGCGGTGCCGAAATTGAAATCCGGGCGCTCCAGGACAAAATGCTTGAGCAGCTGGGTGCTGCCCACGGCCGCCACCGCCGCCAGGCTGGCCACCGCCGCCCGCACGAAACTGCGGTCCCGGATCACCCGATAGATCAGGAACAGCACCGCAATCACCGCGCACATGGCCGGCAGCAGATCCAAGAACGCCCGCACCGGCGAATCCAGTCCGGTGCGCGGCCACCAGTTCACCCAGGCCAGGAACGCGGCCTCATCGGCCCACTGGCCCGGACGCAGCCGAACGAAGAACAGGTACTCCACGCAGCCCACCACGCCCAGCAGCGGCAGCGCCCACCACCACTTCAGATGGCGCGGCCCTTTCACTCGCCTGGAATCTCGCATGTTTCCAGATTGTCACACATCAAGTCGCCCCACAGCCCGCCCGATACGCGATACCGAACACATTGTCCTAGGCTGGTAGGCATGGAGAACCAACTGCCCAGCCTCGATGAACTCAAAGCCAACTCGTTTGTGGTGCGCCTGCCGCTGCGCGTGAAGTTCCGGGCAGTGGTCGAACGTGAGGCCCTGCTGCTGCAGGGACCGGCCGGCTGGGGAGAGTTCTCCCCCTTCTTGGAGTACGAACCGGCCGAAGCCAGCCGCTGGCTGGCCGCCGCCATCGAATCCGCCTACCAGCCCTACCCGGAGACCACGGTGCAGCGCATCCCGGTCAACGCCACCCTTCCGGCGGTGAGCACCGAACAGGTCGGCCGGGTGCTGGAACAGTACGATGCGCCGCACACCATCAAGATCAAGGTCGCCGAACGCGGCCAAATCCTGCAGGACGACATTGCCCGGGTCGCCGAAACCCGGCGCCTCTACCCGCAGGCGGCGCTGCGCGTGGACGCCAACGCCGGATGGACCGCCCAGCAGGCCGTCGCCGCCCTGGCCCGGCTAAGCGAATACGACCTGGAATACGCCGAACAGCCGGTACCGGGCATCGATGACCTGGCCCGGCTGCGCGCGGACCTGGCCGCACGGCACATTGACCTGAAGATCGCCGCCGACGAATCGGTGCGCAAGCACACCGACCCGTTGGAGGTTTCCCGCAAGGGCGCGGCGGACTTGATGGTCATCAAGGCCCAGCCACTGGGCGGCATCCGCCAGGCCCTGCAGATCGTGGCCGAGGCCGGGCTGGACGCGGTCGTCTCCAGCGCCCTGGACACCTCGGTGGGGCTGGGCCAGGGCGCCGCACTGGCCGCCAGCCTGCCGGAGCTGAAGTACGCCTGCGGGCTGTCCACCGGCACCCTGTACAAAGATGACGTCACCGAGCAGCCGCTGCTGGCCGAAGCCGGCTACCTGCAGGTGCGCCGCCCCGGCGTCAGCCGGCAGAAGCTGCGCCACTACAGCGTGGAACCCGAAGGCCGGCAGCGCTGGATGCAGCGCCTGGAAAGCTGCTACGCCATCCTGGCCGGGCAGGACCTGGCACAGCGTCCGTTGGCCTGAGGTTAACCTTCCGGTTCCCCGGCGATCACCCACGGGTGGCACGCTCTTCTTGCGCCCTTCCCAGCGCACGATGAGCCACCGCTTCACACCCCAGCCCAGGCACCGGGCTCGCGGCGTGCAGCACCACCACAGAAAGTGATCCCTGATGCAAACCTCGCGCCGGCTGCTTCCCATGCAAGGTCACACCCGCGGCAACCGTTCGGCGGCCACCTGCCATTACAAGTGCGGTGACGCGTGCGCCGCGCCGCAAGCCAACACCTCGGACAACGAGTACTTCAAGGACATCGCCGATGCTGCCCTCTCGCGGCGCAGCATGCTCGGGCTCGGCGCCGTGGGCGCGGCGGCCGTGGTGCTGGGCCCCTCCCTGCTCTCCGCCCCGGCCGCCAGCGCCGCCCAGGCGGCCCAGGGAACCCGCGGGTCGCTGCCCTTCACCGCCATCGCCCCGGTGTCCCGCTCGGTGGACGGCATGAGCGTGCCTGAGGGCTATGACTGGCACCCGATCATCCGCTGGGGTGACCCGTTGTTCTCCCGCAAGCAGGCCCTGGACCCGGCCAAACCCTCGGCGAAGGCGCAGGCCGCACAGTTCGGCTACAACTGCGACTACCTGGACATCATCGTGGACAAGTACTCATCACATCGCGGGGTGCTGGTGGCCAACCACGAATACACGAACGAGGAAATGATGTTCCCGCCCGCTTGGTTTGAGGCGAACAAGGACGAGGCCCGTCGGGTCGCGCTGGCCGCGCACGGCATGTCAGTGGTGGAAGTGCAGCGCAAGAAGAACGACCGGCGTTGGAACTACATCGTGGGCGGCGAACGCAACCGGCGCATCACCATGCACACCGAGTTCCGCATGACCGGCCCGGCCGCCGGCAGCCCGCTGCTGCGCACTCGTGAGGACGATACCGGAACCCGGGTGCTGGGAACGCTGAACAACTGCGCCGGGGGCACCACCCCGTGGGGAACCGTGTTGAGCGGGGAGGAAAACTTCGACCAGTACTTCCGGGGCCGGGGCACCGCGCAGGAAGCCCGGTACGGGATCAAGGCCAAGGCCACCGGCCGCGGCTGGGAAGAGAGCGAACCGCGCTTCGGGCTGCACCACCCCGGCTATGAGAACGAGGCCAACCGCTTCGGGTGGGTGGTGGAAATTGATCCGCAAAACCCGGACTCGGTCCCGGTGAAGCAGACCAGCCTGGGCCGGTTCAAGCACGAGGGTGCCAACGTGCGGATCGCACAGAACGGCAAGGTCATCGCCTACTCGGGTGATGACTCGCGCTTTGAATACCTGTACAAGTTCGTCTCGCGCGACACCTACCGCAAGGGGGACCGCGCCCACAACATGACGCTGCTGTCCCACGGGGATCTGTACGTGGCCACCTTCAGCGGCAATTCCCCGGCCCGTGAAATCGACGGCACCGGAACGCTGCCCACCGACGGAGCCTTTGACGGCACCGGGACGTGGGTCCCGCTGGTGCTCAACGGGGCCTCCCAGGTACCGGGCATGGCCCTGGACGAGGTCCTGGTCTACACCCGGCTGGCCGCTGACAAGCTCGGCGCCACCAAGCTGGACCGCCCGGAGGACGTGGAACCCAGCCCCGTCACCGGCAAGGTCTACGTGGCCCTGACCAACAACTCCGA
Organism: Glutamicibacter sp. St.4D3; assembly: GCF_059728615.1. Classification (NCBI taxonomy): domain Bacteria; kingdom Bacillati; phylum Actinomycetota; class Actinomycetes; order Micrococcales; family Micrococcaceae; genus Glutamicibacter; species Glutamicibacter sp. St.4D3. Next base: position 2,443,243 of record NZ_AP039380.1, on the reverse strand, counting down.
ACGCGGCAACCATGGCACCGAGGGGGCCACCGAGGTCAGCCCGCGCCTGCGCAACCGGGACGGGCACGTACTGGAGATCACCGAGAACCCCACCGACGCGGCCGCCAACGAGTTCAACTGGAACATCCTGCTGGTGGCCGGGGATCCCAAGTTCAATTCCTCCACCTACTTCTCCGGGTACCCGGCCGACAAGGTCTCCCCAATCTCCTGCCCGGACAACCTGGCCTTCGACTCCCAGGGCAACCTGTGGATCTCCACCGACGGGGCGCCAAGCACCATCGGTTACTCCGATGCCCTGCACAAGGTCACCCTGGATGGTGAACAACGCGGGCGGGTTGAACAGTTCCTGGCCGTACCGACCGGCGCCGAGACCTGCGGCCCGCTGATCCGCGACAGCGATCAATCGGTGTTCGTTTCGGTCCAGCACCCGGGGGAGGGCGGCAGCTACAACGAACCCCAGTCCCTGTTCCCGGACTACGTCAGTGACGGTCGCAAGGCCAAGAAGGGCCAGATGCGTGGCCCGCGACCCACCGTCGTGCAGGTGTACCGGCGCACCAAGGCCATCAAGGGCCAGGGCCGGGGACCGGGCAAGTAGTGGGCAACGGGAGGCGGTAGGCGGCAGGGACCGGCGGGGCAACCACTAGACTGGGGCAGGTGGGAGCTGAACGAAGCACGGCGCACACCGCCAACGAGTCACCCAGGGACCTGCACCACCGTGAATCCCTGCCGAATACCGCCATCGATACCGCCCGGGACGTGTTCCGCACGCTGATCGGCGCGGGAATCCGTGACCTGGTGCTCTCACCGGGTTCCCGCAGCGCCCCGCTGGCCTACGCCGCAGCGGAGGCCGAGACCAGCGGCAAACTGCGCATCCACGTACGCATCGACGAACGCTCCGCCGGTTTCCTGGCACTCGGCATGGCCCAGGCCTCCGGGGCCCCGGTGGCGATTGCCATGACCTCCGGCACGGCCGTGGGCCAACTGCTGCCGGCCATCATGGAAGCCAACCACACCGGCACCGCGCTGCTGGTCCTCTCCGCCGACCGTCCCGAGGAGCTGCAGGGCACCGGCGCCAGCCAAACCACTGACCAGCGTGGACTGTTCGGCGTGCACGTGCGTGCGAACCTGAACGTCCCGGCCGGAACCTCGCCCACACCAGCGGTAGACCAAGCCCTGCGGGCGCTCGCCGGGACAAGCAAGAGCGCGCCGGGACCGGTCCAGCTGAACCTGCAGTTCCGCGACCCGCTCACCCCGCCCCGGGACAGTGATTTAGGCGCACAGCAGTGGGCCCAGCAGATTCAGCCCGGGCGCTGGGCAGGGGAGCAGCCCGACCTGCCGCGCTGGGTGGTGCCCGGCGCCCTGCCGGCACGACGCACCGTGGTGTTGGCCGGGCATGACGCCGGCCCCGAAGCCCAGGCCTTCGCCCAGGCCCTGGGGCTGCCGCTGTTGGCCGAACCGTCCTCGAACGCACGGTTCTCGGCCCAGCTGATCACCCATTACCGGCTGCTGCTGGCCGTGGCCGGGGAACGGATCGAGCGGGTGGTGCTCTTTGGCCGCCCCACGCTCAGCCGCCCGGTGGCCCGCCTGCTGGCGAATCACAACATTCCCAGCGCCCTGTACCAGCCCCGGGCGGTGTCCTGGTACGCCCCGGGCCGGCGCCGCGAACGGCTCGTCGCAGACCCCGCCCAGCTCATCGAGTTCGCCGGCACCGCCCCGAAGGGGTGGCTGGACGCCTGGCGGAGCCTGGACGCGCAGGCACAGGGCATAGTAAGGGACCTGCAGCCGTCGAAGCATGTCAACGGCTACCAGCTGGCCCAGCTGTTGTGGCGCCACCGGCAGGGGCCGTTGTTCATCGGCTCCTCCAACATCGTGCGCGACTTTGACCTGGCCGCTGCCGGGGATGACCGGCCCGGAGCCCGGGTGTACGCCAACCGGGGTCTGGCCGGCATTGACGGGAGCATCTCCACCGCCTTGGGCCTGGCCATCGCCAGCGGCCAGCCGACCCGTGCCGTGCTGGGGGACATCACCTTCCTGCACGAGGCCTCGGCCCTGCTGCTGGCCCCCGATGAACCGCGACCCACCCTGGACGTGGTGGTGTACAACGATGCCGGCGGGGCGATCTTCTCCACGCTGGAACACGGGGCGGTCCACGAATCGGGGCGGTACGGGCAGGCGGTGGAACGCCTGTTCGCCACCCCGCACACGGCCCGACTCGACGCCCTCGCCCAGGCCTACGGATGGAAGTACTACTGCCCGCAAAATTCCGGCGAGCTGGAGGAACTGTTGGCGGCACCCCAACGGGCCGGGGTGCGGCTGATCGAAGTACGCGCCCCGCGCGAGCAGGTCCGCGCCCAGTCCGTGCAGTGGGCTGAAGCCGTCGGTGCGCTGCCCTGGCCCGAACGGTAGCCCAGCCTGCTCAGGCCATGGCACAAAGACACCGCGCACCCAAGGGGTGCGCGGTGTCCTATTTCTGCTTGGGCTGCTGGGTTCCGGCCTAGATATCCACGTGGGTGGGATCCAGCACCCGGCGCAGGAAGTCCTGGGTGCGCGGCTGCTGCGGGTTGCCGATCACGTCGGCTGCCTTGCCCTCCTCAACTACCACCCCGTCGTCCATGAACACCACGCGGTCCGCCACTTCCTTGGCAAACGTCATTTCGTGGGTGACCACCAGCATGGTCATGCCACCCTTGGCCAGTGACTTCATAATCGCCAAGACCTCGCCCACTGTTTCGGGGTCCAGTGCGCTTGTGGGCTCATCGAAGAGCATCAGCCGCGGTTCCATGGACAGCGCGCGGGCAATGGCGACGCGTTGCTGTTGCCCGCCTGACAACTGATCCGGATAGCGGCTGCCAAAATCACCTAGTCCCACCCGGTCAAGATTGGTTTGAGCAATCCTCTTTGCCTCGCTCTTGGGCCGTTTTGCGACCTTGATCTGGGCAACGGTGCAGTTCTCCAACACGGTCAGGTGGGGGAAGAGGTTGAACTGCTGGAAAACCATGCCGACATGTCGGCGCATCCTGTCCAGATCCACATCAGGATCCGTAGCCTCGAAACCGCCGACATGAATGGTGCCGCCGTTCGGCTTTTCCAGTAGGTTGACGCAGCGCAGGAGAGTCGACTTACCCGAACCGGAGGGGCCGATCAGGCAGACCACCTCTCCCGGTTCGAGGTTCAAGTCGATCCCTTTGAGCACTTCATTGTTGCCATAAGACTTGCGCAAACCGGTGATGTTCGCGCCCGCTGCTTCAAACTTTTGTTCTGTCGTAGATGTACTCATGATGCTTTCTCCTAGCGCTTTTGCCGGGCGGAGGAACCCTCAAAACGACGCGCGATCAGGCTCAATGGAATGGTGATGACCAGATAGAAGGCGCCTGCCACGATTAGCGGAGTAATGCCCGCTCCCAAGGCGGTAATTCCCTCGCGACCAAATTTTGTAATCTCGTATTGAGTCAAGCTCATGCCCAAAATAAACGCCAGGGAGGAGTCCTTGGTCAGAAGAATGACTTCATTGGTCAGCGGCGGCAGCACGATTCGAAAAGCCTGGGGAATGACGATGGTCACCATGGCTCGCCAAGCTGGCATCCCCAACGACCTTGCTGCTTCAGTTTGTCCCTTGGGAACGGCTTGCAGGCCTGCACGCAACGTTTCGGCAATGTATGCGGCCGACACCAAACCCAGCGCGACCATGATGTTTACCGGTTGCGGCCAGTTTGATTCCGGAAAGGCGACAGGAACGCCGAAGCCGAATGCGAGAAGCACGAGGATTGCCGGAACGCCGCGGAAGAACTCGATGAAACCGGTGGCGAACCAGCGGTAGGGAGCAAAAGACGCCATTTTCATGAGCGCCAACAGCAAACCCAGCACTAGACCGAAAGCAAAAGAAATAACTGTGTAGAAGATTGTGTTTTTCAGCCCGACAAGGATGAGATCGGGGAACATCGATCCAATCTTCTCGAAAGCGAAGAACGAGCTTCGGATTTGTGGCCAGTCGGCAGCAAGGATAAGTACTGCGAGAACAACGACGAAGACCGCTATTTGAATGATCTTGCTGATACGAGCCCGTTGACTTGTGGTCATAGCCATGGAAGAACCTCATGGTTGTCGGGCGCGGCGCTCCAACTTGTGATTGAAGCGCCGCGCGAAATCATTGAAGTGTGGGAAGCGGTCTCCTCGCGAAGACCGCTTTAGAAGATTCTTACTTCTGCCCCAACCACTTGTCGGTCATCTTGTCCAGGTCACCCGAGCTCTTCAGCCGGTCCAGAGTGGAATTCACCTTGTCCAGCAGCTCGGCGCTGTCCTTCGGCACCGCAACACCAAGCTTTTCACCGGTCTGAATCTCTTGAACGACTTCAAAGTCCGGCTTGTCCGCGATCGCATAGCGCAATACGGACTGGTTTCCCAGCGCCGCATCCGCCTTGTTCGAGGTCAAGGCCTGGAGCTGAAGACCGGAGTCTTCATAGCCGATGGTTTCCAGTCCTTGTTCCTTGCCGTATTTCTCACCGGTGGTGGCCTGCTGAACGGCGACACGCTTGCCCTTGGCGGATTCAACATCGGTGATCCCGGACCCCTTACGGGCGACCAGCATCAGGTCATCGTCCAGGTAAGGTTCCGAGAAGTCCATGTTGGCCTTGCGCGCATCGGTGATCGAAATCGACGACATCGCGATATCGCACTGAGTCTTGAAGAGGCCGGACTCGATCGAGTCGAAACCTGCGGTGATGACGCTCAGTTTCAAATCCATGTCGGAAGCGATCTCGTTGGCGATATCAATGTCCAGGCCAACGATCTCGCCGTCCTTTTTGAACTCGAACGGTTCGTAGGGAACATCGGAGCAGACGGTCAACTGTCCAGCGGTGCGGGGAGTGAATCCACTGCCCTCGGTGTCCGAGCTGCCGTTGTCGGAGCCGCCACAGCCGGTCAGGGCGATGAGCGCTGCTGATCCGATGGCGAGAGTGGATAGTACGTTCTTCTTGAAGGTGCGCATGGAACGGGACCTACTTTCAGGTGATGCGAGTTACAGGCGTCCTGATAATCATAACCATGACGCGGCCCACCTGAGATTCGCATCACACCGTGTCACGTGGGAATAAGCATTACTTGCTCATTGCCCACCTAATCCCTCCCCAGCCGTGGTGAAGTGTTGGGCACTAGGACTTGTGAGCGGGAAACTGCCAAAAGGTCAAGATTCAAAGTTTGGCTGTGAATGTTGTTTTAGCGCGGTCCCGACCTCGGAGGTGGGTGAGGTGCGCAGCCACCACGACCGGGCCGCATCTCCGGCCGCTTGATAGCCGGGGCACGGATTTTACTGGCGCTCGGCGTGCAGGGCCTGCAGCATGGGCCGCATTTTGGCCCATGATTCGGCCAGTTCTGATTCCGGATCCGAGCCGGTGACGATCCCGCAACCGGCGTACAGGCGCATATTGCTTTCGTCTTCCAGCACGCCTCCGCGCAGGGCAATGCCAAATTCGCCGTCGCCGCGCGAATCGATCCAGCCCACCGGTCCCGCATAGGGTCCGCGGTCCAGCCCCTCCAGTTCGCGCAGCACCTTCCCGGCGAGCTTCGTTGGGGTGCCGCACACCGCAGCGGTGGGATGGAAAATCTCGGCGATATCAAGTGCGGTGGGGAACCGGCCATCAGAGCCGGGGCGCAGCTCGGCGCTGACATCACTTGCCAGGTGCCAGACATTGGGCAATTCCAGGATGAACGGTTCCTCGGGGGCCTGCATGCCGTGGGAAATCGGATCCAGCGCCAGGGTCAGCGAGTCGATGGCCAACTGGTGCTCCACACGCTGCTTCGGGTCACTCAGCAGGACTCGCTGTGGGTAGCCTGCTTCCCCGACCGGAGCCGTGGCCCGGTCCAGTGTGCCGGCCAGGACCCGCGCTTCGGCGGTGCCGTTGGTGACGCGCACCAGCATTTCCGGGGTGGCACCCACCAGCCCGTCCACCGAGTAGGTCCAGCAGTTGTCATAGCCGCCAACCAGCTCCCGGACAACCTGCGCCAAATCGATGCCGCCGCTGCTGTGGGCAATCACGTCCCGGGAAAGCACGAGCTTGGAAATCTCGTCACCCTCCAACACCTTCAGCGCCTGGGTGACCGCCTTCAGGTAGGAGCCTGCGGTCAGGTCTCCGGGCTGCAGGCTGATCGTGCCGTGCGGGGCGCCGGTGTAGGCCGCCTCGTCCAGCAGCTCCTGGCACCGGGCCAGGGCGTAATCGTAGGTGAGCTGCTCGGTGTCCAGGGTGTCGCTGGTGATGGTGATCCACGAAAGCGCTCCGTCCTTGCCCAGGACCACCTCCGGGATCACCAGCCGGGAACGGTAGTTGCTGGTATACGAGAATGCGAACGCGCCGAAGGCCACCGGCCCGCTGCCGGGCTGGTTGATTGGATCGATCACGGTGGCGCGCTGCACGAGGTCGGTAAACCACTGCCGTGCGTCGGCGAAGCGTTCAGCCCCCTGGGTATGCAGACGGGCCACCGCCCCCAGGCCCACCAGGCCGTCACCCTGCCGGGTCCACACCAGGGCTCGGTGACGCAATGCGTCGAGCACAAAGGACGGGTCGGTGTGGTCGAAACTAAAGGTCACACTGGCAAGAACAGGCAGCTCCTGCTGCACGAAGGCAGGGGAGGCGACAGGCAAATCGGCAGACATGATACGGCTAAGCCTACCGCCGAAAGCGCGCGGTGAGGCTGTGCTGGTGGCCGCAGTCACGCTCCGGCCCAGTGCGCCCGTGCGCCGGAGTTGTCCTGCCCACGAGGTGGGGGCGGTAAGGGTGTGCCGTGTACCGCTGTGCCTTGTGGCCTCTGGCCCACGGCGAAGATAACAGCACCGCAAAGAGAAAGAGGAGGGCCACATCGGCTAGAGTGATAGAAGTTTCGGAAGCGGTGCGCTGCCGAGGAGTCCTCCTGGGACGATAACCAAACCCGTTGAAAGATAAGTAAGCCGTAAAACAGTGACTGATTCGAAAAGCAACTGGACCGCAGCCGGGCATGAGGTTCCGAACTCGATAGAGCTGAATCCGGAAACCGCGGCACTGGCCGCGACCATCAATCTTCCAGCAGGTTTCGCCCCGATTGCCGAGGACCCGGAGTTCGGCCCGGCCGTCTCCACCGGGCTGGCCAAGGTCGAGAAGCTGCTGCGCGACGCAATCGCCAACTCCGATCCGCTGATCGACGCCTCCTCCCGACACCTCGTGGAAGCCGGCGGCAAGCGGGTGCGCCCGCTGCTGGTGCTGCTGACCGCGCTGCTGGGCGAGGGAATCGACGACGATGTCATTAAGGCGGCCGCCGTGGTGGAACTGACCCACCTGGCCACGCTTTACCACGATGACGTCATGGATTCGGCCCCGATGCGCCGCGGCGCCCCGACCGCCCACGAGGTGTGGGGCAACTCAGTTGCCATTCTGGCCGGTGACCTGATCTTTGCCCGTGCGTCGGTGCTCGGTGCCGAGCTGGGCCCGGAAGCGGTCACCTGGCAGTCACGCACCTTTGAGCGCCTCTGCCTGGGACAGCTGCACGAATGGATTGGCCCGCGCGAGGGGGACGACCCGATCGCCCACCACCTGCAGGTCATCAGCGACAAGACCGCCTCCCTGCTGGCAACCTCCGGCGCCTTTGGTGCCCGTTTCGGCCAGCGCCCGGAATATGTGGCGATCCTGCGCGAATACGGCGAAAAGGTAGGCGTGGCCTTCCAGGTGGCCGACGACGTGATCGACCTGGTCGCCACCAGCGGCAACTCGGGTAAGACTCCGGGGACCGACCTGCGCGAAGAAGTTCCCACCCTGCCGGTGCTGAAGCTGCGTGAAGCCGCGGCACACGGGGACCACGATGCAATCGCGGCCCTGGAGCTTGTTGACGGTGATTTGAGCAGTGACGAGTCGCTGGCCCAGGCCGTTGCGGCCGTCGGAGCGCACCCGGCAACCCGCCAGGCCTGGGAAGTGGCCCGCCAGTGGGCTGATGATGCCATCAAGGTTCTGGAACCGCTGCCCGAAGGCACCGTGAAGCACGCGTTGATCGCCTTCGCTGACGCCGTGGTCACCCGCGAGGCCTGAGCGTTGAAGCGCCCTTGAGGGTGCAGACCAACAGACTTCAAAAAGGATCGGCCAGCTCCCATGCGGGGGCCGGCCGATCCTTTGTCATGCCGCAGTGATGTGCCATAGGTAAGTGATAACGCCGTCTATGTCGGTTTTCCTGATGCAGCTGCTGTGAGCTCGGTTCCTTTGCAGAACCGATATCGAGGGGCTGCAGAAAAACAAGTTGCGGTCCCTGGTTCACTCACCCAGGGATCGTGATCGGTGCAATGCGTTCAACGGATGACGCGAAGATCAAAGTAGGACAAAAAGATTCGCGATGCCTTCGGATTATATATCCCTTCCCTCAGCTACCCTTCCCCGGATTGCTGTTGCTGTTCTCTGCGGGTCTTGACGCTTGGCTAAATACAAGCAGGTCACAGAACCTACCTAGGCAGTTAAATACCTAGTGTGTTAATAGCTTGCAAAGGGTTGACGAAGTGCAGAAAGTAATTAGTGTGTACTAAAAGCGAAATGATGTGCGTAAGGAGATCGAGCGGTGTTGAAAATCAAGAAGATGTTAACCACTGGCGCGACGGCGCTCTGCCTGACCGCCGGGATGGTGGCCCTGGCTCCTGCCGCCCAAGCGGACACCCAAACTCGGTGGTACAACAACTTGCAGGTTTGCCAAGCGGAAACCAATGCTCGGGCGAAGCACCTGCGAAATAAGGGCTACACGGTCAGTATTCAGCGGTATTGCAAGGGGGAGCAGTACATCGGTTACAGGCCGCAGTATCAGTCGATTCTTTACTTCAACTGACACTCGCAGAAGAACTCCGAGTCTGCTGAAGGTTCGGGTGAGACTAAGGTTTAGGCTGCAAGAGCGACAGCTCGATCATTGCACCTTCGAACGCCGGCGACGCAGCCATTCGCTGCCGCTCGTGTGCTGCGCGAGCCAAAAAGGTGCCCGAAAGGTCGTCAGGTGCTCGTCCTACGTGCAGACCAGGACTAGGGAACCCGCCGCAACTCCGCCTCGGTCAGGGCGAAGGGGTGGCGCTCGGAGAACACCGCGGCACGCAGCTGCTCGGCCTTTTCGGCCCGGTCCGCCACCGGCACCCGGTGGCGCAGCTGGCGATAGAGCATGTCATCTGAATAACGGGCAAAGACGTGCTGGTGATAGTGCCACACGTGCTGGTTGCCAGCGGGCTCATTGTGCTGCCGGGTGCTGGTTCCCTCCGGAGCCCAGGCCAGTTTCATGGCCAGGGCAATCCGCCGGGTCTCACGCATAATCGCCGCGCCGACCTCATCATCAAGGTCATAGAGGGATTCAAGGTGGGCGGTGGGGATGATCATCACGTGTCCGCCGTATTTGCCGAACCCGTCACAGGCCATGATCGCCGCCGCGTGACGCGTCTGGTAGATCATGTCGGTGGGAGCGCATAGGTTCCCCTCGCTGAACGGCAGGTCATTGAGCAGCTCGCAAAACGGGCACTGGTACCCGGCCGGGGCGTGGGAATGGTGCAGCACTAATTCTCCAATTCCGCGCTGAGCTCCTCGAACACCCAGGTGAACATGTCCAGCGTGAACTCGCTGAACGTTCCTTCCTCACTGGTCCAGTTGCCGCGCGCGTTGTTGCGGCGGTAAACAATCGGATCGGGCACGTCGAGCTGGTTGACCTTGAAGCCCCAGACGAATTTTTCCTCCTCGTCCTCCAGGAACAAGAGGTAGCCGTCCTCCACCTCCAGCTCCTCAGGGTCGAAGAAGTAGTGGTAGGCCTCCATGAAGTCCTCGCAGTTACCCAGCGAACGGTAGAACTCCTCCAGCACCTGGGGGATCTGCACCCGTGACTCCTCCAGTGCCCCACCCAGTTCCGCAGCGCTCAACCCGTCACTCTGGCTCCAGGCGTCATCCAGATACTTGGGAACCAGGGAACGGAACTTCTCAATGAACATGTCAGCCATGTCAATATCCTATCGACTCACGGCCCCCGGCAGGGAACCGGGGCGGCGCTCGCTCAGGCCAGTTCCAGGGCGATTAATGCGATCCACAGCTGCACCCGGTCGCCGGTGACCGTCGGGTCGTAGCCGGAGAGCTCGGTGATCTGCTGCAGCCGGTAGCGCACCGTGTTGCGGTGCAATCCCAGCGACTCGGCCACGGCGCCGACCGAACCGTCCAGCTTGAAGTACTCGCGCAGCGTGGTCACCAGTTCGCCGCGGTTGGTCCGGTCGAATTTCTGCAGCGGCCCCAGCGCCTCGGCAGCCAGATCGTGGATGGGCACGTCCTTGGCGGTGAGCAGCAGGGAGGTCAGCGACAGCTTGGCCGGGGCATTAACCCGTTCCCCGTGGCGCAACGCCTCCAGTGCCTCAAAGTAGCTCCACCGCACCCCGCGCGCCCCCGGATAGCTGCCGCCGTAGCCAATGGACGCCTGAATCCCGGCCTTCTCCAGGTACTCGCTGATCAGCGTTACCGCCTGCGCGGCCAGCTCCTGGGGGAGCAGCATCGCCAAACGGTCATCGATCATCGAGGTGACCTGTTGCTCTAGCAGCGGGGGCAACGGCAGGCTCGGCAGCACCGACGCCGCGGAGACGGCCTGGATAAGGATGGCCACGTGGTTGCGCTGCCGGTCCAGGCCCAGCGCCCGCAGCCGGTCGGCGGCCTCGCTGCCATCCAGCGTGCCGGCCACCAGATCGGCCAGGATCTGCCCGTTGCCCAACCGGTGGGATTCAAGCAGCCGCGCCTTGTTGGCCAGCTCCAGGCCAATCAGGGACTGGGCGTACTCCACCAGCGCATCGTGCTCATAGGGTTCGGCCAGGTACAACGCCCCCTGGTCGCGCATTCCGGTGGCGATCGGCAGCTGGTGCCAGGTGCCCGTGCGGAAGTCCGGACCGTAGATTTGGGTGCCGTACAGGGAGACCGCCACGTCGGTGCCCAGCATGTTCGCCAGCTCGCCGAGCATGCTGTCCAGGCTGGAGGAGAGCAGCGTGCGGGTCAGCCGCTGGTGGGAGTTCAGCAGCTGCTGCAGCTGCTGCAGGTGGAAGCGGTTCAGTTCCTCGGCAATCAGCTTGGTGATTGCCGCGAAGGGGGTCTGGTACGGGACCTCGAAGACCGGCAGGTTGACCTCGGCGGCCGCCTTCAGGATGCTGTGCGGCACGTTCTTGTGCCCCAGCCCCGTCCCGTACCCCAGGGCAATCACCCCGTTCTCGGCCAGCAGGCGCACGAACTCGCGCTGGCTTGCGGTGGTCTTCTGGCGCACCCCGGTGGTCAGCACGATCTCCTCGCCGGTGAGGAACTCCGAAGGGTCCAGCAGCTCGGTGATCGCGGCCCACGTGATCGATGTCTCGCGGGTTTTCGAAAAGTCATTGAGCGGGCGCAAATCAAGCTCGTCATGCTCAAGCAGGGCTCCAAGGGTGATTGCCATGCTTAAAGTTTAGGCTCTGAATTGTGCGCAGCCGCGATGGGGAAAACCCCTTGACAAGGAACTAAAACAGCCATTTCACACATATGCTAGTTGTTCTAGGTTAGGTTAATCACATGAACACTCCATCTTCAGTACGAGGCGCCCGCAAGGCGACAGGACAACGCGAGGTCTTCTCCTCGCGCAAGTTGTTCATCCTGTCCGCCATCGGCTCCGCTGTCGGTCTGGGAAACATCTGGCGTTTCCCCTACGTTGCCTACGAAAACGGTGGCGGCGCATTTTTGATCCCCTACCTGGTGGCGATCCTGTGTGCCGGCATCCCGTTGCTGTTCCTTGACTACTCGGTCGGTCACCGCTTCCGCGGCTCCGCCCCGCTGGCCTACCGCCGCCTGAACCGCAAGGCCGAAGTGCTGGGCTGGTGGCAGGTGCTGATCTGCTTCATCATTGCCATCTACTACGCCGCGATCATCGGCTGGGCGGCCATGTACGCCTGGTTCTCGCTGAGCAAGGCGTGGGGCGATGACGCCGAAGGCTTCTTCATGGGCGAGTTCCTGAACGTGGCCGATAACGTCGGGGTATCCTTCGACATTGTTTCCCGCGTCTTCTTCCCGATCCTGGCCGTATGGGCGGTGACCATCATCATCATGGTGGCCGGTGTGAACAAGGGCATTGCCCGTGCGAACGTGGTCTTCATGCCGCTGCTGATCGTGATGTTCGTGCTGCTGGTGGTTCAGTCGGTCTTCCTGCCCGGCGCCATGGACGGGTTGAACGCGTTCTTCACCCCGAACTGGGAGGCCTTGATGAACCCGGCGGTGTGGGCGGCGGCGTTCGGCCACATCTTCTTCTCCCTGTCGGTGGCCTTTGGCATCATGGTCACCTACTCCTCCTACCTGCGCCGCAAGACCGACCTGACCGGCTCGGGCTACGTGGTGGCCTTCGCCAACTCGGGCTTTGAGATCCTGGCCGGCATCGGCGTGTTCGCCGCCCTGGGCTTCATGGCCCACAACACCGGGGCCGCAGTCGGCGACGTGGTCAGCGGCGGCATCGGGCTGGCGTTCATCGCGTTCCCGACCATCGTCTCGCAGGCTCCGCTCGGGGCCCTGCTGGGCGTGCTGTTCTTCGGCTCGCTGGTCTTCGCTGGCCTGACCTCATTGATCTCAATCCTTGAGGTGATTGTCGCGGCGTTCCAGGACAAGCTGGGATGGAACCGCAAGGCGGCGACCCTGATCGTCACCGTGCCGATCGGGCTGATCTCCCTGGCCCTGTTCTCCACCACCACCTCGCTGTACCTGCTGGATACGCTCGATGCCTTCGTCAACCAGTTCGGCATCCTGGCCTGCGCCCTGGTCACCGTGATCGTGGTCGGCGCCGGACTGGGGGCCCTGCCGAAGCTGGCCAAGCACCTGAACCGCCACAGCTCCATCAAGCTGGGCACCGGGTGGATGGTCCTGGTCGGCGGCGTTGGCCCGGCAGCGCTGGGTTACATGCTGCTCAACGAGCTGCAGAGCAAGATCGGCGAACAGTACTCCGGCTACCCGGCGTGGTTCAACGGGATCTTTGGCTGGGGCATGGCCGGAGCGCTGATCGTCTTCGCGGTGCTGCTCTCGCTGATTCCCTGGAGTCGTGGCTCGAAGCTCAACGACCCGGAATTCGAACAGCACAAGGCCAAGGTCCTCGATGAGGAACTGCCCGACACCACTGTGAAGAGGTACTAGCCATGACTGGAATTGCCATTGTCTTCATGATCATCGCCATGCTCACCATCTGGGGTGGGCTGGTGCTGGCACTGATCAACCTGTCACGTCACCCGGATGTACCCGATGATCCGGAAGATGACCTGATCGAGGCACCGACCCAGCTGTAGCCGGGGCTGCCAGAACACCTCGGGGCGCGGCGGTGGGGAAGCGATTCTCCACTGCCGCGCCCTTGTCTGTGCAGCTGCACAAATACTGCTTCGCGCGCCTGTGCCACGGCGGTTGGCCGCGCCGAAACCGCGTCATATCCTGCTATGAGTACGACAGACTTAGGGCCGGCAGGATCCAGGCCCGGCCCCCATTTGAGGAAAGGAGCTTGCTGTGGACGTCTCATACCGTATCGAACAGAAGCGCAAGGTAAACGGTGCATTCCCAGGTCCGAAGTCCCAGGAGCTGACCGCCCGCCGCCAGAAGTCCGTGGCCGCCGGTGTTGCCTCCACTCTTCCGGTCTACGCCGCCGATGTTGACGGCGGCATCATCGTTGACGTTGATGGCAACCAGCTCATCGACCTCGGGTCGGGCATCGCAGTGACCACCGTGGGTGCCTCCAACCAGGCGGTGGCCAAGGCGGTGGCCGAGCAGGCCGCGCGCTTCACCCACACCTGCTTCATGGTGGCCCCGTACGAGAACTACATTGAACTGGCCGAAAAGCTGGTGGCCATCACCCCGGGGGAGTTCGAAAAGCGGGCCGTGTTCTTCAACTCCGGCGCCGAGGCCGTGGAGAACGCCATCAAGGTGGCCCGTGTGGCCACCGGGCGCCAGGCCGTGGTGGCCTTCGACCACGCCTACCATGGACGCACCAACCTGACCATGGGCCTCACCGCCAAGGCCGCCCCCTACAAGCGCGGCTTCGGCCCGCTGGCCCCGGAAATCTACCGGATGCCGATGAGCTACCCGTACCGTGAGGAAAACCCGAACATCTCCGGCAAGGAAGCCGCCGAGCGCGCCATCCTGGCCATGGAAAAGCAGATCGGCGGGGACCAGATCGCCGCGATCATCATTGAACCAATCCAGGGTGAGGGCGGCTTCATCGTCCCGGCCACCGGCTTCCTGCCGCGGGTCGCCGAATGGGCCAAGGAAAACGGCATCGTGTTCATCGCCGACGAAGTCCAGGCCGGCTTCGCCCGCTCCGGCGCCTGGTTCGCCTCCGATATCGAGGGCATCGAACCAGACCTGGTGACCGTGGCCAAGGGCATCGCCGGGGGCATGCCGCTGTCCGGTGTGGTGGGCCGCGCCGAACTGCTGGACTCCGTGCACGGCGGTGGACTGGGCGGCACCTACGGCGGCAACCCGGTCGCCGTGGCCGCGGCCCTGGAGAGCATCAAGTTCATGGACGAGCAGGACCTGCCCGGCCGTGCCCGCGAAATCGAATCCCAGTTCTTCGAGCGCTTCACCGCGCTGCAGAAGGACGTCCCGGCCGTGGGTGACGTGCGCGGCCGCGGGGCCATGGTGGCCATCGAATTCGTCAAGCCCGGCGGCAAGGAGCCGGACGCGGAGCTGACCAAGAAGGTCGCCGCCCAGTGCCTGGAGGACGGTGTGCTGATCCTGACCTGCGGCACCTACGGCAACGTCATTCGCCTGCTGCCGCCGCTGGTGATCAGCGACGAACTGCTCACCGACGGCTTCGACGTGCTGGAAGCGGCCATCCGCCAGCACGCCTAGTTCTTCACCGGGACCCTGTTTTCAAGCTCGGGGATCCGGTGAGCACGACGCCGGGGTGCCAGGACCATTGGTTCTGGCACCCCGGCGTCGTTTTTGCCCCCCTGCAGCCAGCCGGCTGGGGCGGGGCGGGAGCTCAGCCCACCATCAGCTCCAGCTGGTGGCCCTCCAGTGCCCGGTCCGCATAGATGAGCCGGATGGCCTGTGCATCCGGGTTGCCCCGGTCGGGACCGCGGTAGGCCAGGGTGAATCCCAGTTTCTGGGCAACCCGTGCCGAGGCCGCATTGTGTTCCAGCAGGGAGGCGACCACCGGGGCCTCGGGGCGGTGCCGGTTCGCCTGGCCCACGGCCTGGCGCGCCACCTGCGTGGCGAAGCCCTGCCCCTGGGCGGACACCGCGAACCGGTACCCCAGGTTCCAGAAGGACTTGCGGGTAAGCGAACATCCGCCATAGCCAATGATCTGCCGGGAACCGGCGGCCCGAATCACCCAGGGGCCCAACCCCTCACGCCGCCAGCAGCCCCGCCAGGCCTCCACCATGGCCATGGTCTTCTCCACGTTGGCATGGCGTTTGGCCGGCGCATGGCTCCACACCCGGGGGTCGGCAAAGATGCGGTGCAGTTCCGGCACATCCTGCCGTTGGGGCGGGCACAGGCTCAGTTGTTGAAGGGTGGACATGAAATCACCCTAGCGAACACCACGGGCAGGGCAAGCCCCCTGCCCGGCCAGAGGCGGGGAACGCAGCACGGGTCGGCGCGCTCAGCTCACGGTCTTGGGCTCGGGCAGGGAACCGGTGCGCGGGGCACGGAACATGTCAACCACGATCAGGATCACCGCAATCCAGACCAGGATGAAGCCCACCCAGCGCTCGAGGGGCATGACCTCATGGAACACCAGCAGGCCCAGGATGAACTGGCCGATGGGAGCCAGGAACTGCAGGGAACCCAGGGTGCTCAGCGGCAGCCGGCGGGCCGCACCGCCAAACAGGATCAGCGGCACCGCGGTAATGATCCCGCTGGTGGCCAGCAGCCAGAACCCTGGGACGCCGTCGGCGAACAGCGCCGAGGTGCCCTGATAGGTCAGCACCCCAATGAAGACCAGCGCCACCGGGGTCAGGGCAATGGTTTCCACACTGAGCGTGGCCAGGGCCGTGCCCTTCTTGCCCACCTGGTTCTTGACCAGCCCGTAAAGTCCGAAGGAGAAGGCCAGGCCCAGGGAGATCCACGGGACCCGGCCCAGGCCGGCGGTGAGCACCACCACTGCCGCCACGGCGAACCCAATGGCCACCCACTGCAGGGTCGAGAGGCGTTCCTTCAGGACAAAGACGCCCAGCGCGATGGCGACCAAGGGGTTGATGAAGTAGCCCAGCGAGGCCTCCAGCACGTGCCCGGAAAGCACCGCGAAGGCGTAAAGCGTCCAGTTCACCGCGATGAGCACGCTGGCAAGGACCAGGCGGGCCGTGGTCTTCCGGTCGCGCAGCAAGGTCCCCAGGTCCCGCAGCTGCCGGGTCACCGCCAGCAGCAGGAAACAGAAGACCAGGGAAAACACCACCCGCAGCGCCACGAATTCAAACGCGGAGATCTCGGGCAGCAACAGGAAGTACAGCGGCAGCAGTCCCCAGACCAGGTATGCGCTGGTGCCTTGCAAAATGCCAATGCTGCGTGGGGAGCGCGGGGAGGCACCAGCGGTGTCAGTCATAGTCTGTGGTTGCCAATCTGTGGTGGACCGGGAAAGGGGTGCGACGCCACATTGGAAGCTGCCAAGGGGCAACGGGCGCCATTAAAGGTTACTGCTCCACCGCCCCGGTTTCGTCATCGGTTCGGTCATGCGCCCTACACAAACCGTGGTTCATCCGCCCGTGGGCCGGATGGCGCCTAACCTGCCACCACTTGATCGCCCAGCGCACAGCCTTCCTTGCACTGCCCGTAGAACAGCACGTCGGCGATGTCGATGCTGAAGCTGGTGGCCCCACCGGGGTGGAAGCAGGGGGCGGAGCCGTGGGCGCAGGGAACATTCTCCACCCGCCCGCACGTAACGCACACGGCATGGTGGTGGTTGTCGTGCGGGTCAATCTCATAACGGGCCGCCGTGCCGGGCACCGTGAACCGGCGCAGGATCCCGTGATCGGTCAGGTCGTTGACCGCGTTGTAGACCGCCTGCGAGCTGAGTGCGACCTGACCCTCGGACAGGGCGCGGGCCAGGGCCTCGGCGCTCTGGTGCGGTTCGGTGGCCAGCTGCCTAAGCAACGCCAAACGTGCACCGGTGGCCTTCAGGTCGTTATCGTGCAGCAGTTTGGCGTAATCCATACCCACCATTGCACGCAGGTGCTTGGGATCTGTCAACCGGTGATCTCGTCACATGACGGCGGGCCACCATCCCGGGAGCCGGTGAGGGGGCAAGGATGCGTAGGATCTTGGGGTGCCCAGTTTTTTGATGGATGTCGCCCCGCTGCGGCAAAGCCCGGCCTACCGCCGGTTGTGGATCGGCAACTCGCTCTCCGCCGTGGGAACCCAAATGACCCTGATCGCGGTCAGCCTGGAAGTCTATGCGCTGACCCAGTCCAGCTTCCATGTTGGCTTGCTGGGCGCGTTCACCCTGGTGCCGCTGATCATCACCGGGCTCTACGGCGGGGCCATCGCCGACACGCACGACCGGCGCAAGGTGGCGCTGTACTCGGGCCTGGCGTTGTGGGTCATCACCGGCGCGCTGGCGCTGCAGGCGTGGCTGCAGGTGGGCAGCGTGTGGGTCCTCTACGGGTTGATGGCCCTGCATTCGGCGGCCGCGGGCATCAACCAGCCCACCCGTGGGGCCATCATTCCCTCCATTGTCCGCCGCGACCTGCTGCCGGCGGCCAATTCGCTGAACATGGTCACCTTCGGGGTGGCGCAGATGGTCGGCCCGCTGCTGGGCGGGCTGCTGGTGGCCCAGTTCGGGTACCAGTGGACGTATTCCCTTGACGCCATCACGTTCACCGCGGCCGTGTGGTCGGTCTTCCGCCTGCCGGCCCTGCCGGCGGCCGAACAGGTCGCCAGACGGGGTCTTTCATCGGTCATCGACGGGCTGCGCTACCTGAAGACCCAGCCGAATATCAGCATGACCTTCCTGATCGACATGGCGGCCATGATCCTGGCGGCGCCCAGGGCGCTGCTGCCGGCCATCGGCGCGGTGATGATCGGCGGGGGAGAGACCACGGTGGGCATCCTCCTGGCCTCCGCGGCCTGTGGTGCCCTGCTGGCCGGGCTGTTCTCCGGCACCTACAGCCGGATCAACCGCCAGGGTGTGGCCGTGTTCATCAGCGTGTGCATCTGGGGTGTGGCGATCAGCGCGCTGGGCGTGATCGTGGTGCTGGCCGCCGGGCAGCCCTCCGGGCCCGAGGCGGCCAGCGGGTGGCTGCTTCCGGCGATGTTCTTCATGCTGCTGGCCGGGATCGCGGATTCCATTTCCTCGGTCTTCCGCACCACCATCTTGCAGGTCGCGGCCCCGGATCAGATGCGGGGCCGGCTGCAGGGAGTGTTCATCGTGGTGGTCGCCGGTGGGCCGCGGGTCGGGGAGATGCTCTCCGGAGGCGCCGCGGGCTTCCTGGGTGAGGGGCTGACCCTGGTGGTTGGGGGGTTGTGCTGTGTGCTGGTGGCCGTGCTGCTGGTGCGCTGGCGCCGCGGCTTCCTGCGCTACGATTCCCGCCACCCCGAACCCTAGCTCGGTGGACGGCCGAGACCTGCCGTGGCGCGCGCAGCACGCTGTGAGCTGGACGATAGGCTCGAGAGGGAACCTATGGGGCGGGGCAATCGTTGCATAAACTAAAGGATGATGAGCAAGATCAGGGGCTCGGTCCTCCAAGACGGAGGTCCTGGCCCACACATCTTGCCCACGCCTTTTGACCACGCACACTGCCAAGAAGTTCGGCTCAGTACGATACGGGAGCGATAACCCACCGTGCATCAACATAACAATGGCCTGAAAACCGCCCTGCTGCTCGGCGGTATGTTTGCCCTGCTGCTGGCCCTGGGCTCCCTGATCGCCTCAGGAACCCGGAACAGCTCCTTCATCTGGATTTTCGCGCTCATTGGCCTGGGCACCACCGCCTACGGCTACTGGAACAGTGACAAGATCGCGCTGCGTTCCATGCACGCCTACCCGGTCAGTGAACAGGAGCAGCCGGAGATGTACCGGATTGTGCGCGAGCTGTCCATGGCAGCCCAGCAGCCCATGCCGCGGCTGTACGTCTCACCCACGCAGTCACCCAACGCTTTCGCCACCGGACGCAACCCGGAAAACGCGGCGGTGTGCTGCACCGAGGGGATCCTGCGCATCCTGAACGAACGCGAGCTGCGCGGGGTGCTGGGGCACGAGCTGATGCACGTGTACAACCGGGACATCCTCACCTCCTCGGTGGCGGCGGCAATCGCCGGGGTGATCACCTCGATCGCCCAGTTCCTGATGTTCTTCGGCGCCGGGGGCGGGAACAACGAGAACCGCAACGTGAACCCCTTGGCCATCCTGGCCCTGTCGCTGCTGGCGCCGCTGGCCGCCTCGGTGATCCAGATGGCCGTCTCGCGCACCCGAGAATTCGATGCTGACGAAGATGGCGCCCGCCTGACCAACGACCCACTGGCGCTGGCCAGTGCCCTGCGTCGGCTGGAGCAGGGCATCGACCAGGCCCCGCTGGCGCAGGAAGACCAGAAGGTCGTCAACAGCTCCCACCTGATGATCGCCAACCCGTTCGGCTCCCGGCTCAAGCGCATGTTCTCCACCCACCCGTCAATGGATGAGCGCGTGGCACGCCTGGAGGCCATGGCCCGCGGCAACTAATTTTTAGGCAGCACACGCAAAAGCCGGTGTCCCATGGCGCGTTAAACGTCATGGGACACCGGCTTTCATGCTGCCGCCGGCACGCGGGGCTAGCGCAGGTTGACGAACTGCAGGTCCACATCCTCGAAGTCGCGCAGCAGTGCCATGGTGGCCTGCAGGTCATCGCGGGACTTGGAGGACACGCGCAGCTCATCGCCCTGGATGATGGACTTCACGCCCTTGGGTGCTTCGTCACGGATCAGCTTGTTGATCTTCTTCGCCACATCCTGGGCGATGCCCTCCTTGATGCTGGCCTCGATCCGGTATTCCTTGCCCGAAGCGAAAGGCTCCCCGGCATCCAGGGACTTCAGCGAGATGTTGCGCTTGACCAGCTTGGACTGGAACACGTCCAGCACTGCCTTGACCCGCTCCTCGGAGTTCGCCTTCATCAGGATCTTTTCGCCGCTGAAGTCGATTTCCGCGCCGACGCCCTTGAAGTCGTAGCGCTGCGAGATTTCCTTGCTTGCCTGGTTCAGTGCGTTGGACACTTCCTGGCTGTCCACCTTGCTGACAACATCAAATGATGAATCGCTGGCCACGAATCTTCTCCTTGTGGTTTGTTGGACTGGTGAGTGTTTGGCTCAAATCTGACTCATAGCCTACCGGTTTGCTCAGGCGTTTACCGGAGGTGATGAGCATTACAGCAAATGGGCAGCTTTCGATTTTTCATCTGCAAAAAGTTCCGGTAGAGTTATTTCTCGTTCCCACCAGAACAACCGGGCAGATTACCCGAGCGGCCAAAGGGGGCTGACTGTAAATCAGCTGGCTATGCCTTCACTGGTTCGAATCCAGTATCTGCCACAAATGATCCTCCAGATCCACAAGATCTGGAGGATTTTTTGGTTTCCGGGCAGGGGAGGCGGGCTGTTTTCCCCGCCAAACTAAGCGCCAACGCCCGAAGTCGGTTACCGTTGAACCATGGCAACAGTAGATGTAACTGAAACAGAGTTCGCGCAGCTGATCGAAGGCAATGACATCGTCCTGGTGGATTTCTGGGCAGAGTGGTGCGGACCGTGTAAGCAGTTCGGCCCGGTGTATGAACAGATTTCCGAGAAGTTCCCGGAAGTGGTGTTCGCCAAGGTGGACACCGAAGCCGAGCAGGGACTGGCCCGGGCCGCAAACATTTCCTCGATTCCGACCTTGATGGCCTTCCGCGAAAAGGTTCTGGTCTTCTCCCAGCCCGGCGCCCTGAACGGTGCCCAGCTTGAGGACCTGGTGACCGCGGTGAAGGGCATCGACATGTCCGAGGTGCACGCCCAGATCGCCGAGGAAGCCGCCCAGCAGGAAGAAACCAACTAGCTGCTGCTAGCGGTTGCGGTGATCCAACGGCGCGTAGCGTGGCCCAAAGCCCTGTTTGCGCTGCCCGGAGAGCTGCAGTAACCGGACAACTCGTTGCCGGTGTCCGGTGTACGGTTCGAGCAGCTGCAGCATCCGCTGGTCATCCACCCTGTGGCCGACCAGCACCTGGCCCACGAAATCCGCCAGGTGGTAGTCGCCAACCGAAATGTGGTCCGGTGAGCCGTGCGAGCGCTGCAGGGTCTCGGCCACCGTCCAGGGCCCGATCCCGCTGATGGAGAGCAGCGCCGCCTCCAGCGTGCCGGACCCGGTGGTGCCCGGCATCGAGTCATTCAGTCCCAGTGCCGCCCAGCGCTCCAGGCGCCGGGCCACGTGGGCCAGGCGGATCATCGTGGCGGCACGGCTGTGTTCCACCCGTGCCTGCTGCCAATGCCAGCGCGGGATCCCGGCCACGGCCTCGGGCAGCGGAAACAGCCGCATCCCCGACGGTGCGGGCCCGGGGGCCGGGCGCCCATAGTGCCTGATCAGCCACCGCCAGGCGTAGTTCGCCTCGATCCCGGTTACCCGCTGTTCCAGGATTGCCCCGGCGGCATGATCAAAAATCCTTCCGGTGCGCGGCAGGCGCACCGCCGGGTGTTCGCTGCGGCTGCGGCGCACCACATCGGGTAGCGATACGGCGAACGCCTTCTCGTCAAAGCCGCTCCAATCATCCTCGGCCCCCAGCAGCGCCGGCCCTTGGGCGAGCGCCCATTGCGCGCCCGGGCCCCAGGCGCTGAAGCTCGCCGAACGCCGGTCGGCCTCCAGCTCAATGCGCAGCGTCGCATCCCCGTCGATGGTGGCGAACACCAGCCAGGCCTGGGATTGCTCCAAGCGGATCGTTGGATCCCCAATGCCCCGGCGCAGGATGGACAGGGTGGAGCGCAGGTCAACCGGCTCGGGGCTCAGCCAGTGCTGCTGCGCCACTTTCGGTAATGGTTGCTGCGACAAGCTTTCGGTTCCCTCCCTGAATTCTGCAATGCTCTCCCTTTGCGTCCCCGGGTGGACGATGCCTGTCAATTCAATGACGCAAAGCTACGCAGCGCGGCGACTTAGATGACCTGCGGCGGTAAAGTGCTTGACATGAAGTATGCGTCCACAGTCTTGGATCTGATCGGAAACACGCCCCTGGTCAAACTCAACCGGGTGACTGACGGCATCAAGGCCACTGTATTGGTCAAGCTCGAATATCTTAACCCCGGCGGGTCCATCAAGGACCGCATCGCCCTGAAGATGGTGGAGCGTGCCGAGCAGAGCGGGGCCCTGCGTCCCGGAGGCACCATTGTGGAGCCGACCAGCGGCAACACCGGTGTGGGGCTGGCGATGGTGGGGCAGCTGAAGGGCTATGACACCATTTTCGTCACACCGGACAAGGTGGGCGAGGAAAAACGGGACGTGTTGCGTGCCTACGGTGCCGAGGTCGTGGTGACCGCCACCGCGGTCGCCCCCGATTCGCCCGATTCCTATTACGGGGTCTCGGACCGGCTGGTGCGCGAAATTGACGGCGCCTACAAGCCCGACCAGTTCTCCAACCCCGGCGCCCCGGAGAGCCACTTTGAGACCACCGGACCGGAAATCTGGAATGACACCGACGGCAAGCTCACCCACGTGGTGATCGGTGCCGGCACCGGTGGAACCATCACCGGCACCGGACGCTACCTGAAACAGGTTTCCGCCGACCGGGCCAGCGGGCCGGTACAGGTCATCGCCGCGGACCCCGACGGATCGGTCTACTCCGGCGGCACCGGACGGCCCTACTTCGTGGAAGGCGTGGGGGAGGACATGTGGCCGGGCAACTACGACCCGCAGGTGCCCGACCGCGTCGAGGCGGTCACCGACGCCCAGGCCTTCGAGATGACCCGGCGCCTGGCCCGTGAGGAAGGCCTGCTGCTGGGCGGCTCCTCCGGGATGGCCGTGGCCGCGGCGCTGCGCGTGGCCCAGGACTTGGGCGAGGACGACGTGGTCGTGGTGATCGCCCCGGATGGCGGACGCGGCTACCTGGCCAAGATTTTCAACGACACCTGGATGCAGGCCCAGGGATTCAGCTCCGAATCGGGCGAACCCGCCCTGGTGGAGCAGGTCATCAAGGACATTGACCCCACCGGTCTGCAGGTGTTGTCCCCGCAGACCACGCTGGCCCAGGCCGCGGCCGCGCTGAAGGCCAGCCCCGCCTCGGCCCTGGTGGTCGCCACCGGCACCCTGCCGGCCCGCATTGGCGAGGTGCGCGGGGTGCTGAGTGCCGAACTGGTGGCCGAAGCCCTGTTGGCCGGAACCCCGGCACGCACCCCGGTAGGGGACCTGCAGACCGAGGCTCTGCCCCTGCTGGGCGCCGGGCAGAGCCTGGAGCATGCCCAGGCGCTGCTGCAGCAGCACCGCGCGGTGCTGGTCACCCGCGACGGCGAGGTGTTGTGTCCGCTGACCCATGACGAACTGCTTGACCACCTGATCAACTAAACTTCCCGACGCAAAGGATGGTATCGATGAGCCAGAATGCCCAGGGTTTCAACACCCGCTTTGTCCACGCCGGCCAAGAGTTTGAGCCGCGCACCGGTGCAGTGGTCCCGCCGATCCACTTCTCCACCACCTACGCCCCCGAAGCCATCGGCAAGCTGCGCGGCGGCTACGACTACGGGCGCGGCACCAACCCCACCCGCGACGCCCTGCAGGAGCAGCTGGCCGCCGCCGAGGGAGGCCGGCACGCGTTTTCGTTCAGCTCCGGGCTGGCCGGCGAGGATTCTCTGATTCGTGCGCTGCTGCGCCCGGGGGACCACATTGTGCTGGGCAACGACGCGTACGGCGGCTCCTACCGGCTGATCGACCGGGTGCTGGGCCCCTGGGGCGTGTCCAACACCGCCCTGGACATGAGCGACCCTCAGGCCCTGGCGGCCGCCATCGACCAGCACCAGGCCAAGATGGTGTGGCTGGAAACCCCATCGAACCCGATGATGAAGATCGTGGACATTCAGGCGGTCGCCGAGGTCACCCACGCCCACGGCGCACTGCTGGTGGTGGACAACACCTTCGCCAGCCCATTCCTGCAGCAGCCGTTGGCGCTGGGCGCGGACATCGTGGTGCACTCGACCACCAAGTACATCGGTGGGCACTCGGATGTGGTTGGCGGTGCGGTGATCGTCAACGACGATGAACTGGCCGAGAAGATCGGGTTCATCCAGTTCGCCGTGGGCGCGGTCTCCGGACCGCTGGACGCCTACCTGACCACCCGCGGGTTGAAGACCCTGGGCGTGCGCATGCGCGCGCACTCGGAGAACGCCGCCCAGGTTGCGGCCTGGCTGCGCGGACGCAGGGAAGTCGAGCGCGTGCTCTACCCGGGCTTCGAGGACCATCCGGGACATGACATTGCCAAGAAGCAGATGCGCGACTTCGGTGGCATGGTCTCGGTGCAGTTCGCCGGGGGCGCTCAGGCCGCCCGCACGGTGGCCGAGAGCACCCGGCTGTTCCAGCTGGCCGAATCCCTGGGCGGGATCGAGTCGCTGATGAACTACCCCTCGGAGATGACCCACGCCTCGGTGAAGGGCACCGAGCTGGAGGTCCCGGAGAACCTGGTCCGCCTGTCGGTGGGCATCGAGGACGCCGAGGACTTGATCAACGACCTGGAGCAGGCCTTCGCCAAGCTGTAACCGGCCACGGCGGGCAGCGCCCGAATCACACACCCGTCCCCGCGCAGCGTCAAGCTGTGCGGGGACGGGAGGTTTAAGCGGGGAATGACGGGCGGATGCTTAGCGCCGTCAAGTTCGGGGGGAGAGGGCGCGGAAGTACCTGATCCCGGCCGGGGTCCACATTAGGGCCACCGCCAGCAGCACCATTGCCGCGAGCAGGGAATAGCGTCCAAAGCGCAGCAGCATCGGCAGCGCGGCAATCAGCCCCAGCCAGGTCAGCTGGGTGCGGGCCACCCGGTCCGAACGCCACAGCCGCAGGGCCAACCACAGCACCAGCACCCCGGCGGCGCCCAGGATGCTGGCCAGCAGCCACGGACCGGTGGACGGTTCGGTCGAGCGCGCGGCGGTGACGAACACGCTCGCGGCAAAACCCAGGAACAGCGCGGCGGTCAGCACCCAGCACAGCCGGGCAATGCGCAGGGCGGAAGGCATCTGCGCCGCGGCGGACGCGGGCTTGGAACCGTTGCTTTTCACACCAGCCAGCTTAGTGCAGGGGGCGCGGTGCCTGATCTCACACCACCTCGACCCTGTCTTTGCGCGGCCGATGCCGATAGAATGGATTGTTCGCGAACATCGGGCATCCCTCGCATCTTGCCCAATTTTTGAGGCCGGAGCCTTTCTCGTGTTGTGAATCCGCAAAGTGTGTGCGGATATTTATGTCATAGGGGAACGCTTGATGAGCGTGAGTTGTTTTTGACTGTGTAGCCTATTCGTCGTTTTTTTGGGGACGCGTAGGCCTTCCCCTAACGAATGAGGTATCTGTTCGTGTCTACTGACATGTCCGTCAACTCCACCGAGAACTTCACCAACGAAAACGGCAGCGACGAGCCGACCGTGCTGTTCAGCGAGCTGGGCCTGGACGCCCGCGTGCTGGCTTCCGTGGTCGACCTGGGCTACGAAAAGCCCTCTCCGATTCAGGCCGCCACCATCCCGCTGCTGCTTGAGGGCCGCGATGTCGTGGGCCTGGCCCAGACCGGTACCGGCAAGACCGCCGCGTTCGCGCTGCCCGCGCTTTCGCGCATGGCCGAGGTCGCTGACCTGAACGGGCCGTCCCGCACCCCGCAGATCCTGGTGCTGGCACCGACCCGTGAACTGGCCCTGCAGGTTGCCGAGGCCTTCACCTCCTACGCCAAGCACCTGGATGACTTCACCGTGCTGCCCGTGTACGGCGGTGCCCCCTACGGCCCGCAGCTGGCTGGCCTGCGCCGTGGCGCCCAGGTCGTGGTCGGCACCCCGGGCCGCGTCATCGACCACATCAACAAGGGTTCGCTGGACCTGTCGAACCTGCAGTACATGGTGCTGGACGAGGCCGACGAAATGCTGCGCATGGGCTTCGCAGAAGAGGTCGACAAGATCCTGGAAGCCACCCCGGAAGACAAGCAGGTGGCCCTGTTCTCCGCCACCATGCCGCGTGCCATCCGCCGGATCGCCTCCGAGTACCTGCGCAACCCCGAGGAAGTGTCGGTCAAGTCCAAGCAGACCACCGGCACCAACATCACCCAGCGCTACCTGCAGGTGATGGGGGCGCACAAGCTGGACGCGATGACCCGGATCCTGGAATCCGAGGACTTCGACGGAGTTATCACCTTCGTGCGCACCAAGATGGCCACCGAGGACCTGGCCGACAAGCTCAAGGCCCGCGGCTTCACCGCCGCCGCCATCAACGGTGACATCCCGCAGCAGCAGCGTGAGCGCACCGTGGAGAACCTGCGCGCGGGCAAGATTGACATCCTGGTGGCCACCGACGTGGCCGCCCGCGGCCTGGACGTGGAGCGCATCAGCCACGTGATCAACTACGACATCCCGCATGACACCGAGTCCTACGTGCACCGCATTGGCCGCACCGGCCGTGCCGGCCGCTCGGGGGACGCGATCCTGTTCATGACCCCACGCGAGAAGTACCTGCTGCGCGCCATCGAGAAGGCCACCCGCCAGCCGGTGTCCATGATGCAGCTGCCCACCGTGGAATCGGTGAACAACCGCCGCATCCAGAAGTTCACCGACCGGATCGACCAGACCATCGTTGGTCAGGACCTGAGCGCCTTCCGCGAGATCGTGGAGAAGTTCGCCACCGAGCATGAAGAGCTGGATCACCTGGAAATCGCCGCCGCGCTGGCGCTGATGGCCCAGGGTGGACGCCCGCTGCTGATGGAGGAACCGGTGATCCCGCCGTCCAAGCAGGCACGCATGAACCGGGAAGGCCGTGAGCCGGGCCAGCGTCCGCAGCGCAAGGGCGCTGCCGAGGGCAACGCCATGTACCGCCTGGCAGTGGGACGCCGCAACCGCGTGCAGCCCGGGTCCATTGTCGGTGCCCTGGCCAACGAGGGTGGATTCAACTCCTCGCAGATTGGTGGCATTGACATCCGCGCGGACCACACCCTGGTTGAGCTGCCGGCCGAACTGTCCAAGGACCAGTGGCGTGCCCTGTCCAAGACCCGCATCGGCGGCGAGCCGATCAATCTGGAACTGGATCGGGGCCCCCGTGGCCGTCGCGACCGCGATGACGACCGTCGTGGTGGTTTCCGTTCGGACCGCGGCAGCTTCAAGGACCGCAAGCGCAATGGTGGTTTCCGTGACGGCGGCCGCGACGAGCGTCGCGGTGGCGAGAAGCGCTTCGGCGGGCGCAGCAAGGGCCGTTTCAACGACAGCGCCGCCCGTGGTGGTCGCCGCGAGTACTAATACTCACTGAGGCTCCAAGAAGGCCGGTTCCACACCTCTGTCGAGGGTGCGGAACCGGCCTTCGCGTTTAACCGGAGCCGCTGGTCCCCAGCGAACCGCGCACCGGCGGGCGGTGTCCTGCAACGCGCGTGAACCGCCAGCCGCGGAAGGCGTGGATCCTGCCGGCTGCCCACTCCTGAAAGGCCTTCCACGGGTCTTTGCAGGGCTTTTGACGGGGTGCCGGAGCAACGGCAACGCGGATGATTGGCCGGGATGCTGCAGGGCATGCAGGGGCCCGGTGCGGCGTCCTGGAAGCGGGGCAGTGCCGTCCGCGGCATCGGTGGGGCGAACACGGTTGGGAAATTGCGGGACTGCAGGTCCGTGGGGAAATGCAAAAGAGGATGGTTCGTGAATACGAACCATCCTCTTGACTGGAGCCCCCTGCCGGAATCGATCCGGCGACCTCGTTCTTACCAAGAACGCGCTCTACCACTGAGCTAAGGGGGCAACAGGTAAATACTTTACACATTCTGCGAGGCATTTCAAAATTCGTCGCCCGAAGTGCGATGGATCACGATTCCCCTACTCATTGTCGGGATTTAGGGGCCCTTCCAGCGGCCCCTCGGTGATGGAAGCAGGGCCTGCGGTCGCGGCCGATTCAGGGCCGTAGATGACAAGGTGCGGGCCCGTCCCGGAGTAGAGCCCTTTCGCGACGCGAGCCGCGCTGGTGAGATCCGGTGGGACTGTTTACTTCCCAAAAGGGGCAGGGTGAATGCGCGGAGAGTTTCGCTAGGCAACGAGTGGGGGCTGCGGCGTTTCCACCGCCGACGTCAGCCGAGTCGTGAGTAGCGTCACTGTACTGGTTGTTGTGCCATCTGCACTTTCCGGCCTTGAATAGCTGCTTCCTAACCCATCTTTGACTTGGCCTTTTGTGGATGGATCCGGACTTGTCTGGGTGCCGGCGGTGAATTTTTATTTGAGGCCGAATCCGTGTAGAGTATTTACTCGTTGCCCCCTTAGCTCAGTGGTAGAGCGCGTTCTTGGTAAGAACGAGGTCGCCGGATCGATTCCGGCAGGGGGCTCTGAGTGGGAAGTCTTCTTGGCTTCTACTGGATGACTTCTCACTTGTGGCGGTGTAGCTCAGCTGGTTAGAGCGCACGACTCATAATCGTGAGGTCGCGGGATCGAGTCCCGCCACCGCTACCCCAAGGAAAATGCCCCGGATTGCCGGGGCATTTTGCGTATCCGGGGCTTTGGGATCTACATCGGTGACGGGCCGCGCCAATATTCTTTGCCCGGCCCGTCATCAAGGTGTTCGCCGGTTAGCCCGCGGCGTCTCCAGCATCCGTGCGCAGATCCCGGGTGGTTCCCTGGATCAGGTCATTTTGCTGGGCGAGCTGCCACAGTTGCTCCCACAACCGCTGGTCTGCCGAGGGGTCGGGGGTGCCGGCCGCCGGACCGGCTGCCTCTCCGTGCACCTCGTCATAGAGGTGTTCCATGTGGCGGTCGAGGTGTTCGGCCGCGTTGGCGGCGGCGGTCAGGTTATCGAGCAGGTGCTCGGGAACCTCTCCCTCGTACTTGTAGAAGATCTTGTGTTCAAGGCTGGCCCAGAAATCCTGGGCAATGGTGCGGATCTGCACCTCAACGATGACCGGAACCGGCCCCTCGGAGAGGTAGACCGGCAGCTCGACAATCGCGTGCAGGCTCTTGTAGCCATTCGGCTTCGGGTTCTTGATGTAGTCCTTGATCGCCAAGACCCGCACATCGTGCTGCGAGGTGATCATATCCAGCACGTGATAGGTGTCCTTCAGGAAACTGCAGGTGATCCTGATGCCCGCAATATCGGTGATGTTGCGGCGAATCTCCTCCAGGGTCGGCGCGCAACCGCGGCGGACCACCTTCTCCAAGATCCCCTCAGGGCTTTTGACCCGGGACGTCACGTGCTCAATCGGGTTGTACTGGTGCAGGTGGATGAATTCCTCACGCAGAATCGACACCTTGGTCAACATCTCATCGACGCCGAAACGGTACTCCATCATGAACCGGGGCAGCTTCTGGCGCAGCGACTGCGCGAAGTCCAGCATCAGGCCCGGGGTGGGGTTCAGACCGGACGGAACCTGGGAGGTTTCCGTCGTGGCGATATCTTTTCCTGGCTTAATCGGTAGTCACCTCACGAGTGAGAAGGGCGGGTCGCTGGTGTCACGGTATTCGTGGACCCGTAGGAAGCATACGTCCTGTCTGGCAGACTATAGTCCGCGTCTTGGAATCCTATTAGAAACTCGGCGGGATCCAATGTGCTTCCCGGCCCCCAACCGGGCCGGGACCGTATGGTCTGGTTGCACTGATTCCGCTCAGCTCGGTGGTTGTCCGCTGGCAGGATGCAGGGCGCATCGCCTACCGTGGAGTGGGTCCAAACGTGTGGAAGGAAGCAATGGCACTGGAACGCGACAGTCTCCGACTGTGCCACGGGATCAGCTTTTCCCGGCATGATCCGGCGCCCGTGCTGCGCCTACGCAAGGGCACCGAATGGATCAATGAACCGCTGGAGCTCGGCCGCACCATGGCCCTGGAAGTTGGCGTGCAACGCTGGTGCCTGGGCCACGTGCTGATGGACTCCGACGGAACCCGCCGGCACAATGTCTGTACCCAAAGCAAGGTCATTGCCTCCGGGACCCAGTGCGCGACCTGCCGCAGGCTGGACCAGACCAAGTTCATGCACCATTTTCACAAGACCGGCCAGGCCCCCGAAGGTCTGCGCCGTTACCTGGAGCAACCGCACTTGCTCTACATCGCCTCCTTCGCGGACGGAACCACCAAGGTGGGCACCGCCTCGGAGCAAAGCAAATGGTCCCGGCTGGCCACCCAGGGAGCGGTGATTGCCCGCTATGTCGCCCACGCTCCGGACGGTGCCGCCGTGCGGGTCCTGGAAGACCTGGTCACCGAGCAATGCGGAATCCGCCAACAGGTGCGGCAGAAGGCCAAGATCCGTGGGCTGGAGAGCTGGGACCACAATCTGGCCAGTCTCGAGGAACTGAACCGTGCTGCGGCCCGGGCAGTTCACCGGATGCTGGAATCACAGCGCGGCCTTGACCGCTATGGGATCACGCTGCTCGATGAACTCTGGCACCAGCCGACGTACGCCCAGCAGGTTGTGAATGCCTGGGATGCCCGCAGCATTCACCGCAAGGACCCCGCCGTCCCGGGTGGTGAGGGGATCTCGTTGCGCATCCACGGGGTGCTGGGCCAAACCCTGATGATCGACACCGGGGAGCATACCGAACTGGTGCTGCTGGATCTGGCAGAGCTGAAAACCCGCGCGCTGGTGCTGCGCCAGGCGCACTTCGTTGACCACGGGGGACAAGCCAGTCTGTTCTGAACCGGCAGACGCTTGCGGCGTTCGTGGCCCGATACTCACACATCAATCCCGGCCCGCCAAGGGCTCTGAACTAGACTGGAAGTCATGACCAACACTCCCTGGGAATCGGCCTCAACGCGCTACAAGAAATTCGTGTTCTCCGCGTTGGCACTCATGGGCGGAGGCATCATCCTGGCCATTGTCGGCATTAACCTGCCCTCACGGCCCCTGCTGTTCTTTGCCATCGGGATGATGGCCGTGGGCATGTGCCTGCACATCGGTTCACTGGTCGTCCGCTCACGCGATGTGCGGGCCTGGCGCATCGCCAACGGCCTGCAAAGCCCGAAGAAGAAAAAATAGTCCGCACCGTTCTGAAATCCGGACCCCAAAATCTCCCACGCCAATCAAGGAGCTTTGATGAGCATCAACCCCGACCTGGTCGGACGCGTCTACCCGCCCGATGAGCCCTATCAGGTGGGCCGCGAAAAGATCCGTGAGTTCGCCGCGGCCACCAAGGCCAGCCACCGCGCCCACTACGACCTGCAGGCGGCCAAGGAACTGGGCCACCGGGACCTGGTGGCCCCGCCGACCTTCGCCATTATCATCGCGCAGCGGGCCGACGCGCGCCTGATCACCGACCCGGAATCCGGTATTGATTTCTCCCGTGTCGTGCACGCCGACCAGCGTTTCACCCACCACCGGCCGATCATTGCCGGGGATGAGCTGGTGGCCGAGCTGCACGTGGACCAGGTGCGTAGCATGGGGGCCGGTGCGATGATCACCTCCCGTGCCGAGATCTCCACCGTGGACGGGCAGAAGGTGGCCACCACCGTTTCATCCCTGCTGGTGCGGGGCGAGGAGTAGACCATGATTGATTTTGACACCTTGGAAAAGGGACAGCTGATCGGGGCAACGACGCTGCACGTGAACCGGGCCGACCTGGTGCGCTACGCCGGTGCCTCGGGCGACTTCAACCCGATTCACTGGAATGAGCGCTTCGCCACCGAGGTGGAGCTTCCCAACGTGATTGCCCACGGCATGTTCACCATGGGCGCGGCCGTGGACGTGGTCAGCGCCTGGGTGGGGGACCCCAGTGCGGTCATTGACTACCAAACCCGCTTCACCAAGCCGGTCGTGGTGCAGGACCCGGCCGGCACGAACCCGGCCGAGCACCCCGGCACCGCCATCACGGTGGAGGGCAAGGTCGGGGCGTTGGACGCCGAGGCCCGCACTGCACGCATCGACCTGACGGTCAGCGTGGACGGCACCAAGGTGCTGGTCAAGTCCCAGGCCGTGGTGCAGCTCTGAGTTTGCAGCCCGCCCCGCAGGCCGTGGCCTGGCGCAACGCCCTGATGGCCGCGTTCCTGGCCAGCGGCCTGCTGCTGGCCACCCTGGTGGCGCGGCTGCCCTCGCTGCGTGATGAGTTGCAACTGGACCACGCCAGCGTGGGACTGCTGCTGCTGTGCCTGAGCGCCGGCTCCTTCCTGTCCGTCAGCCTCTCCGGGCACCTGGTCTCCCGGCTGGGCGCGGCGAACGTGATGCGACTGTGCGCCGTGCTGGCCGGAACCTCCCTGGCCCTGGTGGGCATCAGCGCGGTGCTCTGGCACCTGCCCTGGTTGACCGGGATCTTCCTGTTCACCCAGGGGCTGGGGATTGCCAGTTGGAACGTGGCCTCCAACGTGCAGGGCGCGGCCATGGAACGCAGTCTGGGCCGGGTGGTGATGTCCATGCTGCACGGCTTCTTCTCGATCGGCACGGTGCTCGGCGCCGGCATCGGGGCGGCGGCCGCCGCACTGCAGATCACCATTGCGGCGCATTATGCCGTGATGGGGGTGCTGATCGGAGCGATCGTGCTGCTCGGTTCCCGGTACTTCGGGCCGGACAACAGCCGGGCGGCCCACGGCAGCGGGCAGGGTTCGCTGGGCCGGGCCTGGCGCGAACCGCAGACGATCCTGCTGGGCGTGCTGGTGCTGGGCATGGCCCTGGCCGAGGGGGCCGCGGGGGACTGGGTGGCCCTGGCGCTCGCCGACGGGTACGGCACCACCGAATCCACCGGGGCCCTGGGCTACGCCGTGTTCGTCACGGCGATGACCGCGATGCGGCTGCTGGGCGGGGACCTGATCCTGCGCTTTGGGCGGGTGGTGATGATCCGCGTCAGCGCGGTGCTGGCGCTGATTGGGCTGCTGCTGTTCAGCACCGGCCAGTCGCTGCCGGTGGCGTTCGCCGCCCTGGGATTGTGGGGGATCGGTGTGGCGTTGACCTTCCCGCTGGCCATGAGCGCGGCCTCGGATGACCCGCTGCATGCCGCGGCCCGGGTATCAGTGGTGTCCACCATCGGCTACGGCGCGTTCCTCGGTGGCCCGCCGTTGCTGGGCCTGCTGGCCAACCAGATCGGGCTATTGCCGGCCTTGAGCAGCATTTCACTGCTGGTTGTGCTGGCCCTGGTCCTCTCCTCCAACGCCGCCGGATATCCTAAAGACACCGGCGACAGTGAACAATCGATGCAGGGAAAGTGAAACGCTGAATGCTTAAGCACCTGACAACCACCGCCGTGGGCGGCCCGGCCGGGAAACTGGTGGAGGCCCACCACGAAGCCGACCTGGTCCAGGCCCTGGCCGAAGCCGACGCCCAAGGCATCCCGGTGCTGCTGGTCGCCGGCGGATCCAACCTGGTGATCAGCGACGAAGGCTTTGCCGGCACGGTCATCCGGATCGCCACCAAGGGCATCAATGTCCAGGAAATCTCCACCGACACCGCACGGCTGACCGTAGCCGCCGGGGAAAACTGGGACGCGGTGGTGGCCCACAGCCTGCATGCCGGGCTCAGCGGCCTTGAGGCCCTGTCCGGAATCCCGGGCAGCAGCGGGGCCACCCCGGTGCAGAACGTGGGCGCCTACGGTGCGGATGTCTCCCAGACACTGGAAAACGTGCGAGTCTTTGACCGTGAACAGGGCAAGATCATCACGCTGAGCAACGCGGAGCTGCAGTTCGCCTACCGCGATTCGCTGATCAAGCGCACCAGCGTGGACGGCTCCCCACGCTACGTGGTCCTGCGGGTCAGCTTCCTGCTGCCGTACCGTGCCGAATCATCCCCGGTGCGCTATGCCGAACTGGCCCGCCGCCTGGAGGTGGAGGTGGGGGAGCGCGCCTCGGCCGCCGAGGTGCGCCGCACCGTGCTGGAACTGCGCCGCGGCAAGGGAATGGTCTACGACCCGGCGGACCTGGATTCGCATTCCACCGGTTCGTTCTTCACCAACCCCATCGTGGACGAGCAAGTGCTGCAGCACCTGCCGCAGAACGCCCCGCACTACCCGGTGGCCGAGCCGGGCAAGGTCAAGCTCTCGGCGGCATGGCTGATCGACCAGGCCGGCTTTTCCAAGGGCTACGGGCTGGAGCACACCTCGGGCTACCTGGTGGCCGGAGGCCGGGCCGCCCTGTCCACCAAGCACACGCTGGCCATCACCAACCGGGGGGAGGCCAGTGCGCAGGACGTGCTGGCCATCGCGCGCACCATCCGCCGCGGGGTTGCGGAGAAGTTCGGCATCACACTGGTCAACGAGCCGCTGCTGATCGGGCTGAGCCTGGACGAACAGGTGGCCCTGTAGCCTCCCGGCAGACAGCCACAGGCCGCGCCCCGACGCGGTCATCGACTAAGGAGAGCTGGTCGCGTGCACACAGTGAACGACCCCATTACCTGGCACCCGCAGCGCCTCACCGTGGCCGGGGTCAGCGGTGCCGGGAAGACCACGCTGTGTGACCAGCTCGCCGGGCTGCTGAACTATCCTCGGGTGGAAATCGACAGCCTGCACCATGGCCCGCAGTGGACCCCACGGCCCGCCTTCGTCCAGGACGTCAAGGACTTCATCGCCGGTCCCCGGTGGGTCATCGAGCTGCAGTACCGGCAGGTTCGCCCGCTGATCGTGGCGCGGGCCGACACGCTGCTTTGGCTGGACTACCCCACCCCAATCACCATGGCCCGGCTGATTGCCCGCACAGTCCGGCGCCGGCGGCGGGGTGAGGAGCTGTGGAACGGGAACTACGAGCCTGCGCTGCACACCTTCTTCACCGACAAGGAACACATCATCCGCTGGGGCTGGAACACCCGCAACCAGCTCAAACCGGTCATTCCGACCCTGGAGGCCCGTTTCCCGGGGCTGCATGTTGTGCACCTGCAGCATCCACGGCAGACCGAGCGCTGGGTCCAGCAGCTGCGCGAACAGCGCCGGCTGCGCTGACCGGCGGCGCGCGGCCCCTGCCCGGATCCGTACAGCGGTACACGGGTCAAGAGATCGGGGCGGGCGGCATAAAGCGGCGGCGGCCGCCGAAGACTATTATTCGGTGGCCGCCGCCGGTTAGTCAGGGTGGTGGCTACAGCCGGCCCTGCGCGATCGCCAGCATGCGGCGCAGCGGCTCGGCCGCACCCCACAGCAGCTGGTCGCCCACGGTGAACGCGGAAATGTACTTCGGGCCCATCTCCAGCTTGCGGATGCGGCCCACCGGGATATCCAGGGTGCCGGAGGCCGCGACCGGAGTCAGCTGGCTCATGGTCGCCTCCTTCTGGTTGGGAACCACCTTGGCCCACTGGTTGTCCCCGTCAAGCAGGTTCTCGATTTCGCTGATGGACAGGTCTTCCTTCAGCTTCAGGGTCAAGGCCTGCGAGTGCGAGCGCATGGCGCCGATGCGCACGCACAACCCGTCCATGATGATGTGGCTGTCCCCGGAGGTCTGCAGGATCTTGTTCGTCTCCACCCCGGCCTTCCACTCCTCGCGCGACTGGCCGTTGCCCAGGTCCGCGTCGATCCAGGGAATCAGCGAACCGCCCAGCGGCACGCCGAACTGTGCCGCATCCAGGGATTCACGCTGGGTGGTCAGCACCTGGCGGTCGATTTCCAGGATGGCGCTGGCCGGGTCGGCCAGCTCGGCGTGAACCGAGGAGTTGATGTCCCCGAACTGGGTGAGCAGTTCGCGCATGTGCCGGGCGCCGCCGCCGGAGGCCGCCTGGTAGGTCATGGCCGTGCCCCACTCGACCAGGTTGTTGCGGAACAACCCGCCCAGGCCCATCAGCATGCAGGAGACGGTGCAGTTGCCGCCCACGAAGTCCTTGGTGCCCGCGGCCAGGGAAGCGTCAATGACATTGCGGTTGACCGGGTCCAGCACGATCACCGAGTCGTCGTTCATCCGCAGTGCGCTGGCCGCGTCGATCCACAGCCCGTCCCAGCCGGCGGCACGCAGTTGCGGATGAACGGTGTTGGTGTAGTCCCCGCCCTGGGCGGTGACGATAATCGGCAGCTTGGCCAGGGCCTGGATGTCATAGGCGTCCTGGAGCTTGTCTGCGCCGGACGCAAAATCCGGTGCGTTGCCGCCGGGGTTCGAGGTGGAAAAGAACACCGGATCCAGGTTGGCGAAGTCGCCCTCCTCAACCATGCGCTGCATCAGCACGGAGCCGACCATGCCACGGTAACCAACAAAACCAACAGAAGAAGTCATGAATCCATGGTAGGGGTTTTGTCTTCGCCTGCCGCGATTCGTTACGGATATAACAACGCCGGCGCACCCTGGGGTGCGCCGGCGGATCAGCGGGTTATTCGGCCATCAGCCGCTTGCGGTTGGTGATCGCCCAGTAGGCCCCGAAAATGAAGAGCTGCGTGGGCACCAGCAGCAGGATCACACCGAAAATCCGGTGCCCGCCCAGCACCAGGAAGAAGCCGAGCACGGCCACCACCAGGGCCAGCAGCGGGAAAAGCATGTAGCCGATGATGAACAGGCCCTCGGGGCTCTTCTTCAGCGCGGCCAGGGATTCTTTCACTTGGTCAAGTCCTTCGTTCGTTGCCAGGATTCGAAACGGTACCCGGTGTTGGTCTTGGAGGTGTGCCAGCCCTCGGCCGGGTCGCAGAGGCTGCACGTGAACTGCGCCCCCAGCTCAGGGGCCCGGGTGTCCCCGTCGAGGTTCAGGTCCAGTACGGTGATGATGGCGGTGTCGATCAGGTGCAGCGTTTCGGCGTACACCTTGCCGCCGCCGATGATCCAGATTTCCTCACTGCCTGCCGCGCGCTCGGCCAGTTCCAGGGCCTGCTCCAGGCTGGAGGCCGGCTGTGCCCCGGCGGCGCGCAGCCTGTCATGGGCTGGCGCATCGGAGGTGAGCACGATGTTCGTGCGCCCGGGCAGGGGACGGAACTTTTCCGGGAAGGACTCCCAGGTCCGCCGGCCCATGATCACCGGGTGTCCTTCGGTGATGCGCTTGAAGTGGGCCAGGTCCTCGGGAACCTGCCAGGGCATGGTGCCCGCATCCCCGATGACCCCGTCGGTGGTTTGCGCCCAGATGGCCCCGACCATCCGCTGTTCGGTGCCGCTACGGTGGGTCGGGCTCATACGGCCACGCTGCCCTTGATGGTGGGGTGGTGCTGGTAGTTGTCCACGATGAAGTCCTCCAGCGTGTAGTCGAAGATCGAGTCCGGGGTGCGTGCGAAGCGCAGCTGCGGGTACGGGTAGGGGGTCCGGCCCAGCTGCTCACGCACCTGGTCCAGGTGGTTTGAGTAGATGTGCACATCCCCGCCGGTCCAGATGAATTCGCCGGGCTGCAGGCCCAGCTGCTGGGCCAGCATCAGGGTCAGCAGCGAGTAGGAGGCGATGTTGAACGGCACCCCCAGGAACATGTCGGCGCTGCGCTGATAGAGCTGGCAGGACAGTTTTCCGTCCGCCACATAGAACTGGAAGAACATGTGGCACGGGGGCAGCGCCATGTTGGAGATCTCGGCGACATTCCAGGCCGAGACGATGTGCCGACGCGAATCCGGGTTCTGGCTCAGCGACTGGACAACCTGGCTGATCTGGTCGATGTGCCCGCCGTCCGGGGTGGGCCAGGAGCGCCACTGCACCCCGTACACGGGGCCGAGTTCACCGTCCTGGT
The DNA here is from genome assembly GCF_059728615.1 of Glutamicibacter sp. St.4D3. Lineage (NCBI taxonomy): Bacteria > Bacillati > Actinomycetota > Actinomycetes > Micrococcales > Micrococcaceae > Glutamicibacter > Glutamicibacter sp. St.4D3. Next base: position 2,405,638 of record NZ_AP039380.1, on the reverse strand, counting down.
CGGCCCACTCGTTCCAGATGCGCACCCCCTGCTCCTGCAGCCAGGAAATGTTCGAGTCCCCGCGCAGGAACCACAGCAGCTCGGCGGCCACGGACTTGAAGTGCACCCGCTTGGTGGTGATCAGCGGGAAGGATTCGGACAAGTCGAAGCGGATCTGGCGCCCAAAGACGGACAGCGTGCCGGTGCCGGTGCGGTCTTCCTTGTGGGTGCCGTTTTCCAGCACTTCACGCAGCAGATCTTCATAGGGGATTGGGATGCTCACCCGATCAAGTCTAGGCGCAGCGCCAAGGTCGCGTACAGCGCGGGACGGCGCGACCTTGCTGACATCCTCACGCGCCCGGTCTACTGGCGGATGAGCATGTCCTGGTATTCCGGGTAGCGCTTGAGGTAGTCATCCACGTAGGTGCACTCGGAGATGATCTTCGCCCCCTCCTGGCGCAGCTGATCCAGCACCAGGGTCACCAGCGCCCGCGCGTAGCCGCGGCGGCCGAATTCCTCATTGACAATGGTGTGCTGCAAGGTCACCACGTCCCCGTCGCGGTGGTAGCCGATGAACCCCACATAGGTCGAACCGTGCCACAGCGAATAGCGTCCCCGGCCCGGCTCGTGATCCAGGCGCAATCCCTGGTGGACGATCTTTGCAAGCGGTTGCGCGGAATCCTGTGATGACATGGCACTCCTCTTTCCCATGGTGAGTTATCCCACTTTTCTCCTAGCCTAGTACGCGCCGCGAACACAGTCCAAGGCCGCGCAGCGGGCCAGCGTGCAGGCCAGGGCGGGAAGCGGGTCAGGGTGTGCCGCTAATCCGAGTACGGGGCGTGGATCTCAATGGAGACAATGCGTTCATGCGCCCCCACCGGCTGCTGCAGCACGATCATGCCCCCGGGCTGCAGGTAGGGGTCGGCCGTGGGCAGCAGCTTGCGCACCGCCTGGGAGGAGCGTGCGGAGAGCAGCGGCAGGATCAGCGGCAGGACCGGGCGGTGGGTGCACAGCACCTGGGAGCGGACCTTGTCCAGCAGCTTGGTCAGTGACTTGACCGTCTTTTCCGGTTTGCGCTGGGCGGCATGCTCCGTCATGGAGTTCACCAGCTTCGGCTTGATCTGGTGCTCGGTCACATAGGGGGTGATGGACTGCACGCAGCGCACCCAGGGGCTGGTGGCCACGTGCTGGGGCTTCCAGCAGTTCAGCAGCCGGGCCAGGGCCTGGGCCTGGCGCCGGCCGGTGGCGGCCAGCGGGCGTTGGCCCTCCTCGCGGGTCCAGTTCGCCCGCGGCTTGGCCTTGGCGTGGCGGACCAGCATGAAGGCCCGGGTGTCCAGCCGTCCGGCCAGGTGCGCCTCGATCAGGTCATCGAGCGGGGCCGCGTCGCTGGGGTTGGTCAGCATGGACTTGGCCTGCTTGGCCCCCACCCAGCGGGCCTCGTCCGCCTCGTCCCCGTCCACGGTGGGCTCATCCCCGTTGGCCAGGGCCGCCGCCCAGTAGTAGACGACCTTGGCCTTCTGGTTCACGGTGTAGGCGGTGGCCTCCAGCGGGATGCCCAGCTGCACCTGCAGGCCCACTTCCTCCCCGACCTCGCGCACCGCGCATTCGGGGATGGATTCCCCGTCATCGAGCTTGCCCTTGGGCCAGGACCAGTCGTCGTAGCGGGGCCGGTGAATGATCAGGACCTGCAGTTCGTCGTTCAGCACACGCCACGGGATGGCCCCGGCGGCGATGACGTCAAATTCTCCCAGCAGGATTTCCTCGGGATCCGAGGACCGTTGAATCATGAGCACGGTGTTGGTCGATCCTTTGATCTGATTGGCTGCCACTAGTTTCCGCGACCCGGGTTGCGCCGGCGCGAGTGGGTCTCGATCAGCCATGATTGCACATCCAGCAGCGGCTGGCCGTCCGCGTCACGGTGGTGTCGCTCCCAGTCCCCGTCCGCCAGCAGGTGCCAGGATGAGGTCTGCTCATCCAGGTAGCGGTCCAGGATGGCGATCAGGTTGGCGATGTCCTCCGGTTCGGCCAGTGACACCAGCGCCTCCACCCGGCGGTCCAGATTGCGGTGCATCATGTCCGCCGAACCGATGTAGACCACCGGGTCCCCGTCGTTGGCGAACATGAACACGCGGCTGTGCTCCAGGAACCGGCCCAGGATCGAGCGCACCCGGATGTTCTCGCTCAGCCCCGGGACCCCGGGACGCAGCGCACAGATCCCGCGCACGATCACATCGACCTTCACCCCGGCCTGGCTGGCCCGGTACAGGGCGTCGATGATGGTCTCGTCGACCATCGAGTTGACCTTGATCACCACCCGGGAGTCGATGCCGGCCTGCGCGTTGGCGATCTCCTGCTCAATGCGCTGCACCAGCCCCCAGCGCAGCGAGCGCGGGGCGACCAGCAGACGCTGGTAGGTGGAGCGCGGGGCGTAGCCCGAGAGCTGGTTGAACAGTTTGGAGACATCCTCGCCCACGGTGTCATCGCAGGTGAGCAAGCCCAGGTCCTCGTAGTAGCGGGCGGTGCGCGGGTGGTAGTTGCCGGTGCCGATGTGGCAGTAGCGCCGCAGCTTGTCGCCCTCGCGGCGCACCACCAGGGACAGCTTGGAGTGGGTCTTGAGCCCCACGATGCCGTACACCACGTGCACCCCGGCCTGCTCCAGCTTCCGCGCCCAGGTGATGTTGGCCTGCTCATCGAAGCGGGCCTTGATCTCCACCAGCGCCAGCACCTGCTTGCCGGCCTCGGCCGCGTCGATCAGCGCATCCACGATCGGCGAGTCCCCGCTGGTGCGGTACAGCGTCTGCTTGATGGCCATGACCTTCGGGTCCGCGGCCGCCTGCTCCAAAAAGGCCTGCACGGAGGTGGAGAACGAGTCATAGGGGTGGTGCAGCAGGATGTCGCGGCGGCGCACCGCGGCGAAGACGTTGGCCGCCTTGGAGGTTTCCGAGACGTTCAGCAGGCTGGAGGTGTGCCCCACATGCTTCGGGTAGTGCAGTTCGGTGCGGTCCAGCCCGGCAATGACGCCGAGCCCCCGCAAATCCAGCGGCGTGGGCAGCTTGAACACCTCATCGTCCTCGATGCCCAGTTCGCGCACCAGCAGTTCCAGGATCTGCGGGTTGATGTCATCGGCGACCTCCAGGCGCACCGGCGGGCCGAAGCGGCGGCGCAGCAGCTCCTTCTCCAGGGCCTGGAGCAGGTTCTCCGCGTCGTCCTCTTCCACCTCCAGGTCCTCATTGCGGGTGATGCGGAAGAAGTGGTGCTCGACAATGTCCATGCCGGGGAACAACTGGTCCAGGTGCTCGGCAATGACATCTTCCAGGGCAATGAACCGGGCCTGGCTGTGCGAGGAGTGGGCCGCGCGCAGCCCGTCCACGGAAATCAGGCGCATGATGGTGTCCGGCACCTTCAGGCGAGCGAACAGGTCCTTCTGGGTTTGCGGGTTGCGCACCACAACGGCCATGTTCAGCGACAGCCCGGAAATGTAGGGGAACGGGTGGGCGGGGTCCACCGCCAGCGGGGTGAGCACCGGGAAGACCTGCTTGATGAACCACTGGGAAAGCTCGTCGCGTTCCTTCGGGCTCAAGTCCTTCCACCCGACCAGGGCAATGCCCTCTTCCTGCAGCTTTGGGCGCACCGAATCGGCGAACACCTTCGCGTGGCGCAGCTGCAGCTTGTAGGCGTTGGCCAGGATCAGTTCCAGCTGGTCCACCGGGTTCATCCCGGTGGCGGCCGGCACCGCCAGACCGGTGGCGATGCGGCGCTTGAGCCCGGCCACCCGCACCATGAAGAACTCATCGAGGTTCGAGGTGAAGATGGACAGGAAGTTCACCCGCTCCAGCAGCGGCAGATCCTCATCCTCGGCCAGTTCCAGCACCCGGGCGTTGAAGTCCAACCAGCTGATCTCTCGGTCCAGGAAGCGCTCGGCGGAGAAACCACCTATGGGCAGCGTGGCGGCCGGGGCAATGTCCGGCAAGCCGATCCGGTCCACGGTGGCCTCCGATGAGGGCACATCCTTGAGTTTGCTGGTTGGTGGGAGCACGGGTTTGGTCATCAGCTGATCTCGCTTCCTGGCTCAGGGTGCCGGTCATGCAATGGCGGACACCACCGGGGGACAAGCCCTGTCAGGCGCCGCATTGCCTAGCGCCAATCCTACCGCGCAGGCCCGTACATCACATCGACATCCCAGACCGTGAAGCCCAAGGACTCGTAGAGTTTCACCGCTGCGGTATTCTCCGCATCCACATAGAGCATGACCGCCTCCACCCCGCGGGCCAGCAGATGGTTGACCCCGGTGGCTGTCAAACTGCGGCCCAGGCCCAGACCCTGCGCGCCGGGGGTCACCCCCACCACGTACACCTCACCCACCCGGGCGGTGCGGGGTTCGGGCTGGGGCAGCTTCGTCCAATGGAACCCCAGCACCGCTTCGTCCTGGTCCACGGCCAGGAAGAATCCTTCGGGGTCAAACCAGTCCTCGGCCATGCGCGCCTGCAGGTCGGCCAGGGTCAGCGAGCCCTGCTCCGGGTGGTCGGCGAAGGCTGCCGCGTTGGCCTGCAGCCAGGCCTGTTCATCCTGGCCGGGGACGAAGGTGCGAAGCTGCAGGTTCTCGGGCAGCTGTGCCACCGGCAGCGGCTGCTGCTGGGTGCGGCGCATCTTGTTCAGTTCCCGCTGCCGCTGCAGCCCGTGGCGTTCGGCCAGCACCTGCGCGGCAGGGTGTGCGCCGTGCGCCCAGCCCTGGGCCTGGGACAGATCCAGGGAACCGCCCAGCTGCTGCAGCAGGTTGCCGGCCACCTGGCGTTGGCGGTAATCGGGATGCACCACCAGTTCCACCGTCCACGGCTCGGTTTCCGCCCCGCGCACGGCAATGGCCGCACCCAGCAGCAGTTCCTCGGTGCTGTCCTCGGCCGCGTACGCGTACACGCCCAGCAGGCTGCGGTCCGCCTGCTGGGCAGCCAGGTCAATGAAGGTTTGCTCGCTGAACGGGGGATTGCCATCACTGCCTTGGGCGGTGCGGGCCAAGTCCATGACCTGGCGGCGCAACCGGTCATCGGCGGCGCCGGGCAAGGACAGAACGCTGAGGGGGAGCTTGGGCTGGGTACTCATAAACCCCACACTAGTCCCGTGCCGCCACCAGAACGCAACATCACCCGGGATGTGCCAGCAGTGAACCGGCCGGAGGTGAAGCGGTGTCCTACTGCTCGGCGTGGAAGCGGTAGCCGACGTTGCGCACGGTACCGATCAGCTGTTCATGATCGGTGCCCAGCTTCGCTCGCAGGCGGCGCACGTGCACGTCCACCGTACGGGTGCCCCCGTAGTAGTCGTAACCCCACACCTCATGCAGCAGCTGTTCACGGGTGAACACCCGCCCCGGGAACTGGGCCAGATACTTCAGCAGCTCAAATTCCTTGTACGTCAGGTCCAGGACCCGCTGATCAATCTTGGCGGTGTAGCTCAGCTCGTCAATGCGCAGCCCAGCCACCGGTTCGGCGTCTACCGGGCCGGTGGCGGACGGCCCGCGGCTGAGCAGCATGCGCAGGCGCGCCTCAATTTCGGCCGGTGAGGCGGTGGGCAACACAAAGTCATCGGCGCGCCATTCGCTGGACATCACCGTCAACCCGCCTTCAAGGATCACCACCAGCAGGGGGAGGTTGAGGGTCGCGGCCACGAGCTGACAGGCGGTCCGGGCCGCAGCCAGATCCCCGGTGGCATCCAGGATGACAGCCTGTGCGGGCCCGGCGTGGCGCAGGGAATCGCTGGTGGCCGGCAGCTGTCGGATATCATGGCTGAGCAGCTCCAACGCGGGCAGCACACAGGCGTTTTCGCGTTCTTCACCCAAGAGCAGCAGGTGCGCCATGTGCTGGAACCTCCTGCCGGGTGGTTTGACGAAAAAATCTCTTTTACGTGTCACAGTATAAAGAACACCGAACGTCATAAACGCGAGTTGCCCCATGTGCGCGTTGCCAACGATCCAGGATGGACAGTTTGAGAGTCAAGGTACTGATTAGCGGGCTGCTCGCCGCGGCCGCATTGCTCGTGGCGGCGACCCTGGACACTCCGGGTCTCTCGGTGGGAGCGATCACCGCCGTGCTGCAGCTGCTTTTCGCCTACAGCTGGCCCACCCTTACCCGCAGCACCCAGCCTTGGCCGCTGCGCATCATCCTGGCGTTGGCCGGGCTGCTGGCCACCTTCTTCGCCGTGGGAATGCTCGGCCCGGTGGGGATGGGCGCCAGCATGCTGGTCATCGCGGTCGGAGTCCCGCTGGTGTTCATGTCCCAGGTGTTCAGGGGGACCGAGGCCAGCGGCCGGCTGTCGAACACCGTCAGCGGAATCAGCGGCCTGGCCGTGGTGTCCCAGGGAGCTGGACTCTCCGCGTTGGGGGCCTCACCCAGCGGCTTTGGCATCATCCTGGTCAGCGTCATCGCCCTGCTCGGTGCCGGGGCCTGCGCCATGACCCGGCTGCCGGACCGCGCCGTCATCTTCTTGGCCCCGCTCACCGGTGCGGCCCTCGGCGCCGCGAGCAGCGCGCTGCCGCTGGATTTGGCCTGGTACCACTGCCTGCTGATTGGTGCGCTCGCCGGAGTGCTGGTGGGCTGCCTGCGGGCCATCACCCTGGCCAGCCGGGCGGTGAAGCGGGTGGAGGACATGCTCGCCGTATCCACGCTGATCCTGCTGTTGACCGGGTCGCTGAGCTGGTACGCCATGCAGGTGCTCGGGCAGGTCTGAATCGGAAATGACGGAGGGCACGTGATTCGCCTCTCGTTGATTAAGTAACCTGCGCCCGCGGCGCGCTAGGATGGAGCCATGAACGAAAATTACCTTGCACTAGAGATCTTCTACCTGGCGCTGCTGACCGTTGCCGGTCTGGGCATGGCCGGTTTCGCCGGACTGGTTGTCAAGCGCCTTTTCAAGGGGCAGAAGTAGGAAAGGCGCACACCGCAGGGTGTGCGCCTCTTTCATTTACATCCACGGAAAGCGAGCGCCGTTATGGCTATTGAAATTCCCACGGATCTCACCCCGGAACTCGTTCCGCTGTCCTGGCTGATCGGTGTCTGGGAAGGCTCGGGCAAGCTGGGCGAAGGCGAAGCAGATGACGAGCACTTCTGGCAGCAGGTGACCTTCCGGGACACCGGTCTGCCCTACCTGGAGTACCGCAGCGAATCCTGGCTCACCGATGCCGAAGGCACCCGGCTGCGCCCCCTGGCCGTCGAGTCCGGCTTCTGGTCCCTGGACCGCAAGCAGGAAGCCGCCGACCCTGGCCCGGGCATGACTCCCGGCGACCCGTTCCCGGTGCTGCGCTCGGCCGACGATGTCGAGAAGCTGCGCACCGAAGACGGTTTCAAGATCCAGGCCAGCATCAACCATCCGGGCGGTCTCAGCGAACTGTACTACGGGGTCATCAACGGCCCGCGCATTCAGCTGGCGACCGAGGCCCTGCTGCGCAGCGAAAACTCGAAGCCCTACGCCTCCTCGACCCGCATCTACGGGCTGGTGGGCGGGGACCTGTTCTGGCGTTGGGACGTCTCACAGGGCGATAGCGATTTGAAGGCCCACGCGTCGGCGGCCCTGAAACGGGTTGGCCAGACCGAGCCGGGCCAAGCGGGAGAAGACGGAAACCAGGAATGAGCAAAAAGTACACTTCGGTTCTGCTGCAGCGTGACGGGGCCGTGGAGGCCCCCGGCGTGGATGCCGGGGTTGCCGCCCACTACGGGGCACCGACCCGTGAGGCCCGCAGCCTCTTCGACGGTACCGCGGTGGCGGACCTGAGCCACCTGGACATCCTGCAGCTGCGCGGCGAAGACCGCTTGACGTGGCTGGACACCATCAGCAGCCAGCGCTTGAGCGACGTGAAGCCGGGGCAGAGCACCCAAAGCCTGCTGTTGAGCGTCCAGGGCCGGGTGGAGCATGAGCTGAAAATCCTGGCCGCCGACGACCTGTTGTGGATCATCGCCGAGCCCGGGCGGGGTGAACCGCTGGCGGAGTACCTGAACTCGATGCGGTTCATGTCCCGGGTTGAAGTCGTGGATTGTTCAAATACCCACGGGGTCATTGCCAGCACCAGGCCGCGCCCCGAACTGGGCGATGTGGTGTGGGAGAACCCCTGGCCGAATGTGATCGGCGGGGGACATGCGTACTCCACCGGGGAGCACCCGGGCCTGGAACGGCCCTGGTTTGAGTACATCGTGCCGCTGGAGCAGCTGGCCTCCCTGGTCGGGGACCTGTTCCTGGCCGGGACCATGGCGGTGGAGGCGCTTCGCATCGCGGCCTGGGAGCCGCGGTTCATCGTGGACACCGATGACAAGAGCATCCCGCACGAACTGGACTGGCTGCGTACCGCGGTGCACCTGAACAAGGGCTGCTACAAGGGCCAGGAAACCATTGCCCGGGTTCACAACCTGGGTCATCCGCCGCGTCGCCTGGCGATGCTGCACCTGGACGGGTCCATGCACACCCTGCCTGCGCCCGGTTCACCGGTCAAGGACGGGGAACGGGTTGTCGGCCGGGTCACCTCGGTGGCATTGCACTACGAGGCCGGGCCGATTGCCCTGGCCACGCTGCGCCGCAATGTGCAGCCGGATGCCGAACTGGTGGTCCAGGACGGTGAAAGCAGCTACCCGGCCGCCCAGGAGGTCATCGTTTCACCGGAGGCCGGCCAGGTGGCCGGCCGGTTCACCGGCTTCCTGCGCCCGCCACGCGGCTGACCAGGCGCCAAGTACGCACCGCCGCGGGCCACCGCGGCCTTCTTCCTCTGGAGGGCAGCGGTGGCCCGCGGCCGTTAAACGCCCCGGCCCCGGCCCCGCGATGGGGGCCGGGGCCGGGATGATGTGCGGCCGGGTCAGCCGAAGAGGATCTTTGCCTCGTCATAGCGGTCCTGCGGCACGCGCTTGAGGTTGTTCACCGCCGCGCTGAGCGGGACCCGGTTAATCTGCGTGCCGTGCAGGGCCACCATGGTGCCCCACTGGCCGGCGGCCACCGAATCCACCGACGCCATGCCCAGGCGGGTGGCCAGCACGCGGTCAAAGGCGGTCGGCACGCCGCCGCGCTGAATGTGTCCCAGCACGGTGGCGCGGGTTTCCAGGCCGGTGTTCTGCTCAATGAGCGGGGCCAGGACTTCACCGATCCCACCCAGCCGGGGCCGACCATGGCGGTCCACCCCGCGGGAGCTGAACGCGGCATCCTCACCCTCGGGCACGAACCCCTCGGACACCACCACCAGCGGTGCGCGGCCACGTTCGTGGGCTTCACGCACCCAGGTGAAGATCTGTTCCATGCTGGTGGACACCTCGGGGATCAGGATCGCGTGGGCGCCGGAGGCCATGCCGGCGTGCAGGGCAATCCAGCCCACGTCGCGGCCCATCACCTCGGCCACCATGCACCGGTGGTGGGATTCGCCGGTGGTGCGCAACCGGTCAATGGCCTCCACGGCGATCTGGTTGGCGGTGTCGAAGCCGAAGGTGTAGTCGGTGGCGTCCAGGTCGTTGTCGATGGTCTTGGGGACTCCGACAATCGGCAGTCCCGCTTCGCACAGGCGCTGGGCCCCGGCCAGGGTGCCCTCCCCGCCGATCGCGATGACCGCGTCCACCTCCAGGCGGGCCAGGGTCTGGCGGATCTGCTCCGGACCCCCGTTTTCGCCCTCGAACGGGTTGGTGCGTGAGGTGCCCAGGATTGTTCCGCCTTGCTTGGAGATGCCGCGCACCTGGTGGCGCGGCAGCGGCATCAGGCCGCCTTCCTTGACCCCGCGCCAGCCGTCACGGAACCCGACGAATTCATAGTCGTAGCTTTTGATCCCGTTCAGCACGGCGCCGCGGATGACGGCGTTCAAGCCGGGGCAGTCGCCGCCGGAGGTCAACAGGCCAATACGCATATCTGCTCATTTCTGCCGGGACGAACAGCCGCACCGATGCGTGCGGAGCAGGACCAGCGGGCCAGCCACCCTCATGGATTGGATCTGTTCATCATCTGTCGTTGTCCACAGCGCCCCGTTGAGCCGTCTACGTTGCGAGTCTATCGGCTTAAGGATGCGGCGGCGAGTACACCGGGAAGATCCCTTCCGGTGTACTCGCCGCCACTCTCGCCCCGCTTGCCGGGACGCGGCCGCTACAGCGCGCGCAACCACTTTTGCAGGATAATGCTGCCATCCTGGGCCGGAATCAGCAGCCACGCCACGATGTAGGCGCCAATGCCAATGACCGGCAGCAGGAAGGAGAGCAGCATCGCGATCCGCACAAGCGAAACGTCCCAGCCGAACTTGTCGGCAATGCCGCCAGCCACACCGCCGGCCATGCGCGCCGGTCCGCGACGCAGCGGCATGGAACGCAGGGAGTTGAAGAATTTATCCATCAGGGTCCGTCCTTAGATAGTGCTCGTCAAAACAATGGGTTCGGCCAACGTCCGCCTCGGGGACGGGCCACGGGGTGAAAGTACCCCAGGGTACTAGAAGGCGGTCGAGTCGTGTGGCGGGTACTCCTTGCGTTTGGCCGCACGCCGGGCCGAGCCGATGCCCGAGACGATCAACGCGACACCGGCCAGGGCAATCAACGCGATAAAGAACAGCGGGGCGTCGAAGTCCCAGGACAGCACGTGACGGCTCAATTGTGCCAGTGCCACCAGAACCAGGATCAATCCGAATACCAGGGTTCCGGTGGGGAACTTGGAACGGTCATATTTTTCGGGAGTCATTGTTGCTCATCCTTAGAAATCTGGGGTGGTCACGGTGCTGGAGTCCGAGGGCAGCGCATTGATCTTTGAGAAGGCGCCGTTCACGTCCACGATCAGCAGTGGTTTGCTCGAGTCGCTGCTCCCCGGGGCGCCGCTACCGTGCTGGGAGAGGAAGATGCCATCACTTTGGATGCGTACCGGCACTTCCTCGGGCAGCCGCAGGTTCACCGAGGCAAAGACGGTGTTGACCTCGACGGTGGTTGGTGAGGTGATGTCGGCGTACTGTCGCAGGTCGATGGTGGCGTTGCTGAAGATCGCGTTGTACTCACCGTCGCTGTCCGAAGTGATGACCCCGCCGGAGCTGGTGCCAAATCCGCTGCTGCTTACGCCCCCGGAGTTGCCGAAGATCAGGGTCAGCACCAGCAGCGGGATCGCCAACCCCAGCAGGCCCCCACTGGTGCGGTGTGCCAGGGCCGCGATCACCAGGGCCAGGCCCACGAAGAGCAGGCCCAGGGACAGCGCCAACGGCCAGGAGCCGCCGGGGAAGTCGACCAGTCCGAGGTAGTCAAGGCCGAAGACCACGGCAATGATCAGTGCCGTCGCCCCGACAATGATGGTGGCCACCCAACCTGGGATCGGGGGTGCCAACGGAATCTTCTGCTTGCCCTTGGACTCCTTGCCGGTGTAGTAATCCTTGCCGGGGTACTCATCCTGCCCGGAAGGGGGCTGGGTGCCGGGGTAGTAGTGGCCCGAATCGGACTCCATGGTGGGCTCCTTGATGTTGAAGCGGGAACGGGGTGGCGTGTCGGAGGCCGAGCGCCCGAAGATGTTCTGCGGCCCGGGCTGCCGTGGCAGGTCCTGCTCAGCGCGGACCGTGTCATCCACCGGGTTCGCTGAAGGAGCCGGGTCCTGCCAGCTGACTTCCGGATCATGCAGCACCACTGCGGTGCTGCCGGTGTGTCCGCTGGCATCCGCCGGATAGGTCGGGGCGGCGGTGTCGGTGGGGCGCGGACCGCGGGCGAACTTCGTGTTGTTGCGGCTAAAGACCACGAACAGCACGCCGGCGACAATCAGCAGCGGCCACACGAACGGGGCGATGCTGCTAAAGGCCCAGGGGGCGGGCCCGACACCGAGCAGGAAGGTGACCAGGGCACCGGTCATGCCGCTGGTCCAGTTCTTCTGCAGCGCCTGCTCGACATGGATTTGGCCGTTCTCATCCGGCAGGAACGCCCACGCCAGGCCGTAGGCGATCAAGCCCACTCCGCCCAGCAGGGCCAGGGCGACCGCCACACCGCGCACCAGCACCGCGTCAACCTGCAGGCGCTGCGCGATGCCGGCGGCCACACCGCCCAGCCACTGCGATTCGCTGCGGCGGATCTGCTGCTGACGCAGGCTGTCGAAGATTTTGTGCGAGGAGTGATCTTGGTCCATGCCCCCATTCTTTCGCGCCTTGCCCCGCCCCCGCTATGAGGTACTACCCTGATTCGACCCTGAGGGCACCCGTAAAACGCCACGTGGGTCTGGGGAAAGACCCTGCGAACATGCTTGACTTGAACCATGGAGACACCCGAGCAGCCCCGGCGCATCGTCAGAAGCGAATCGCGCCTGCTGGCCGGTGTCTGTGCAGGGCTGGCCGAGCACCTGAACCTGCCGGTCAGCTACGTGCGCCTGGGGTTTTTGCTGTTGACGGCCATCGGCGGCATCGGGGCCGTGCTGTACGCCTGGCTGTGGGTGTTCACCCCCAGCAGCCAGGAGTCCCAGGCCGATGAGCAGCGAAGCACCGGCACCCGGCGGCGCAGCCTGGCCGAGGAGCTGGGCCTGGACGCCCCCGGCAGCCTGAACCCCCGAGAGGTCGCCCTGAAGCTGGGATCCATGCGCGAGGTGCTTGTGGGCGTGGTGCTCACGGTGCTGGCCCTGCTGGCCCTGGGCCAATGGCTGGGGTGGAACATCCGCTGGGATCTGATTTGGCCAAGCATTGGGATCGTGGCCGGGGTGCTGCTGGCCTGGCTGCAGATTGACGGGCGCGGCGGCCCGCAGGCCACCCGCAAGGAACGTGCCGGGGCCCTGAGCCGGCTGGTGGTCGGGCTGCTGCTGGTCATTGGCGGGCTGCTGCTGATTGTCAACGGGACGGTGAGCACCTCGGATCTGATCGGCGGGATCTGGGCGGCGCTGGCGATCTTCGGCGGGGCGCTGGTGGTGCTGCTGCCCTTCGGCACCAGACTGTGGCGTGACTACCTGGCAGAACGCAGTTCCCGACAGGCCGCGGCACAGCGCGCCGAATTCGCCGCACACCTGCACGACTCGGTGCTGCAGACCCTGGCCGTGATCCAGAAGCGGGCCGGCGACCCGGCCGCGGTGCGGGCCCTGGCCCGCAGCCAGGAACGTGAACTGCGCCAGTGGCTGTACGGGGACGAGGACGTCTCCGAGGGAGACGTGGTGGCCGAGATCTCCCAGGAAGCGGCGCAAATCGAGCAGCTGATGCTGCGCGAGGTGGATGTGGTCTCCGTGGGCTCCGCACAGGGGTTCGAGGGGCAGCACGCCCTGGTGCAGGCCAGCCGGGAGGCCATGATGAACGCGGCCAAGCACGCCACCGGGCTGATCTCGGTGTTCATTGAATGCGGTGAGCAGGCCGTGGAGGTGTTCATCCGCGACCGCGGGGACGGCTTTGACCCACAGGACATTGACCCGGACCGGCAGGGCGTGCGCGAATCGATCCTGGGCCGGATGGAGCGGGCCGGCGGCGAGGCGAAGATCCGCAGCGGCGAGCACGGAACCGAAATACAGTTGAAGATGCCGCGCACCACGGCAGGAAAGGCAAACCACCATGACTGACCCAGTGCCCGCAGGCACCCAGGAACCCGAGGCACCGATCCGGGTGCTGCTGGTCGATGACCACGCCATCTTTCGTTCGGGACTGAAAAGCGACCTGGATCCCGACCTGAAGGTGGTTGGGGAGGCCGGCACCGTGGAACAAGCCATCGAGCAGATCACCGCACTGTGCCCGGACGTGGTGCTGCTGGACGTGCACCTGCCCGGCGGACGCGGGGGCGGGGGAGCCGAGGTGCTGCGCGGGTGCGCCCACCTGCTGGCGCAGACCCGCTTCTTGGCGTTGAGCGTGTCGGATGCGGCCCATGACGTGGTCACGGTGATCCGCAGCGGGGCGCGCGGCTATGTCACCAAGAGCATTTCCGGTCCCGAGATTTCCGATGCAGTGCGGCGGGTGGCTGGCGGGGACGCGGTCTTCTCACCCCGGTTGGCCGGGTTCGTGCTGGACGCCTTCGGCAGCAGCCAGCCCGAGCAAATCGACACCGAACTGGACCTGCTCTCGGATCGGGAACTGCAGGTGATGCGGCTGATCGCCCGCGGCTACAGCTATAAGGAAGTGGCCAAGGAGCTGTTCATCTCGGTCAAGACCGTTGAGTCCCATGTCTCCAACGTGCTGCGCAAGCTGCAGCTGTCCAACCGCCATGAACTGACCCGGTGGGCGGTGGACCGCAAGATCCTGTGACCGGTGCCCGAAAGCCCGGAACGGCTGTGGCCGGAACCTGAACCCAGGTTCCGGCCACAGCCGTGATGCGTATTCGGTGCCGCTCAGGGCGCCAGTGCTACTTGGCTTCGCCCAGCAGGGCGGCCATCCGGGCGACACCCTCGGCCAGGTCCGCGTCGCCCAGGGCATAGGACATGCGGATGAAGCCGGAAGGGCCAAAGGCCTCACCGGGCACCACCGCAACCTCGGCCTCCTCCAGGATCAGCGCGGCCAGTTCGGCGCTGGTGGTGCTCACCTTCCCGCGGATCTCGCGTCCCAGCAGGCCGCGCACATCCGAGTAGGCGTAGAAGGCGCCCTCCGGGGTGGGGCAGGAGAGCCCGTCAATGGCGTTCAGCGCCTCGACGATCGCCAACCGGCGGCGGTTGAACGCGGTTTTCATCTCGTTCACCGCATCCAGCGGCCCGGCTACCGCGGCCAGGGCGGCGCGCTGGGACACGTTGGCCACGTTGGAGGTGGCGTGGGACTGCAGGTTCGTGGCGGCCTTGATGACATCACTGGGGCCGATCATCCAGCCCACCCGCCAGCCGGTCATGGCGTAGGTCTTGGCGACGCCGTTCAGCACCACGACCTTGTCGGCCAGCTCCGGCACCAGCGTGGCGATCGAGGAGAACTCCGCCTGCCCGTAGGTCAGGTGCTCATAAATCTCGTCGGTGACCACCCACAAGCCCTTGCTGGCCGCCCAGCGGCCAATCTCAGCGACCTCGGCGGGGGAGTAGACGGCGCCGGTCGGGTTCGACGGGGAGACGAAAAGCAGCACCTTGCTGCGTTCGCTCAGAACCGACTCCAGCTGCTCCACGGTGACCTTGTAGCCCTGTTCCGGGCCGGCGAACACGGACACCGGAACCCCGCCGTGCAGGCGCACCGCCTCCGGGTAGGTCGTCCAGTAGGGGGCGGGGATGATGACCTCATCGCCCGGATCCAGCAGGGTGGCGAACGTGTTGTAGACCGCCTGCTTGCCGCCGTTGGTGATCAGCACCTGATTCGGTTCGACCTTGTAGCCCGAATCGCGCAGCGTCTTTTCCGCCACTGCCTCACGCAGCTCCGGCAGGCCAGCGGCCGGGGAGTAGCGGTGGTTGCGCGGGTCCTGGGCGGCCTGCACGGCGGCCTGGACAATGTAGTCGGGGGTCGGGAAATCCGGCTCGCCGGCACCAAACCCGATCACCGGACGGCCGGCGGCCTTCAGCGCCTTGGCCTTGGCGTCCACCGCCAGGGTTGCGGATTCGGAGATGGCGCCAATGCGGCGGGAGATTCTAGACATATCTGGGGGCATCCTGACGTCTGAGAAGATGAGTACGTACCTCTAGCTTAAGGCCAAGGCAGGGCCGGATTCATGCTCGGCCGGGCAAGATGACGCGCCGGGTGGCCCACCAGGACGCCCCGAATGCGGTGTAGGGCACACTGCTCCCTGTCAGTTCGACAATCATCTCATCATTGCGTAGAGTTATTTCTCGGTGCGAAGGCGCCGGCGGTGATCAGCTGCTCTGACACGTTCAGATATAGTTGATGTCACCAGAGTGAAAACTCGAAGGGTAGTGGCGCAATTGGTAGCGCAGCGGTCTCCAAAACCGCAGGTTGCAGGTTCGAGTCCTGTCTGCCCTGCGCAGTAGCGATTGACGAAAAAATCGCACAGCGAATCTCACGTCACGGTGTGTTGTGGTCGGCCAGGCTGCGACACACCGTGATTGTTTCAACTGGCCTATTTTATTGAAACGAGGAACACGGTGAGCGAATCAGCTGTCTCCCATCCGGGAAATGACAAGAAATCCCGTCGCGGATTTTTCGGCCGCATCGCCCTGTTCATCCGGCAGGTCATCTCGGAACTGAAAAAAGTCGTGACTCCGACCCGTAGCGAATTGATCAACTACACCCTGGTTGTCATCGCCTTCGTTGTCATCGTGATGCTCATCGTGACGGCCCTGGACTTTGTCTTCGGGGCAGGGTCCACCCTCCTGTTCACAAACAGGCCAGAGCAGTAGAATTTCCTGCGCGAGCCGCCATGCGGCGCGTCAGGGCCCCAGGTGTACATCAGTAGAAGAAAGCAGGAGCTGCAGTGTCCGACCAGGAACTCGAACCGCAGAATAACAACGAGGTAGAAGCCGAGTTCGTCGCGACCAATGACGAGCAGACCGGCAATGCCGAAGATGTCATTTTCGCCGACGGCACTTCCGACACCGACGGCACCGTGGATGTTGAAGGCACCGTGGACGCCGAGGGCGCCCTGGACGAAGAGGAAACCCTCGACGAAGCCTCCCAGCCCGTACAGCTCGATGACATCGCCGCGGACACCGCCGATGACCCGGCCCTGGTTGCCGAGGCCGACGAGGACGCCAGCGAGGCAGTGGCCGAAGCCGTTGCCGAAGAGGACGAGCAAGCCGTCAGCGTTGAGGCGCTGAAGGAAGAGTTCCGCGCCAAGCTGCGCCGCCAGCCCGGCGACTGGTTCGTGATCCACACCTACGCCGGTTATGAGAACCGCGTGAAGCTGAACCTGGAGACCCGCATCCAGACCCAGGACATGGATGACTTCATCTATGAGATCCAGGTCCCGATGGAAGAGGTCGTCGAGGTCAAGAACACCCAGCGCAAGATCGTGCGCCGCGTGCGCATCCCCGGCTACGTGCTGGTTCGCATGGAACTGACCGACGCCTCATGGGGTGTTGTTCGACACACCCCGGGCGTGACCGGCTTCGTGGGCAACGCCCACGACCCGAATCCGCTGACCCTGGATGAAGTGTTCTCCATGCTGGAGCACACCGTGGTGGATCCGACCGAGCAGCCCTCCGCCTCGAAGCCGGGCCGCGCACCGATCACCGAGGTCAAGGTCGATTTCGAGGTTGGCGAATCGGTGATCGTCAACGACGGACCGTTCGAAACCATGCCGGCCACGATCTCCGAGATCAAGCTGGAGGCCGCGCAGCTGGTGGTGCTGGTCTCGATCTTCGAGCGCGAGACCCCGGTGACCCTGAACTTCAACCAGGTCACCAAGATCCAGTAGTATTGAGTCTTCGTGCCCCTCACGTTTGCTTTGCGTGAGCCGGGCACGTTCGGCCGCCGCGCCACGGCGGCCATCAGCCCGTGTCACGCTCCTGTGCCGCGGGAAACGCAAGAGTAGAAGGACCCGACATGGCCCCAAAGAAAAAGGTCACCGGACTTATCAAGCTGCAGATCCAGGCAGGCGCCGCTAACCCGGCTCCTCCGATCGGTCCTGCCCTTGGTCAGCACGGCGTCAACATCATGGAATTCTGCAAGGCTTACAACGCTGCCACCGAGTCGCAGCGCGGTAACGTTGTTCCGGTTGAAATCACCGTGTACGAAGACCGTTCGTTCACCTTCATCACCAAGACCCCGCCGGCTGCCGAGCTGATCAAGAAGGCTGCAGGCGTTGGCAAGGGTTCGGCCACCCCGCACACCACCAAGGTTGCGAAGCTGACCCAGGCCCAGGTTGAGGAAATCGCCAACACCAAGATGGCTGACCTGAACGCGAACGATCTGGAAGCCGCTTCGAAGATCATCGCCGGCACCGCCCGCTCCATGGGCATCACCGTCGAGGGCTAAGACCCTCACCCTGCAGCCCGCAACGGCTGCAACCACCAACATTTCAACAGGGGACCTGCCTGGCAGGCCCCGCCAGTGGCAGGACCGAGCGCGGTCCTCAAGACCACGACTGCATAAGGAGAAAACGCAGATGGCAAAGCGCAGCAAAGCATACTTGGCCGCCGCGGCCAAGATTCAGGCTGACAAGTTCTACGAGCCAGCCGAGGCTATCGCCCTGGCCAAGGAGATCGCCGGCGAGAAGACCAACTCGACCGTTGAGGTCGCCTTCCGCCTGGGCGTTGACCCTCGCAAGGCCGACCAGATGGTTCGCGGCACCGTGAACCTGCCGCACGGCACCGGTAAGACCGCCCGCGTGGTTGTCTTCGCCAACGGCGACAAGGCAGAAGCTGCCCGCGCCGCCGGCGCCGACTTCGTCGGCTCCGACGACCTGATCGAAAAGATCCAGGGCGGCTGGACCGACTTCGACGCCGCCGTGGCAACCCCGGACCTGATGGGCAAGGTTGGCCGCCTGGGTAAGATCCTGGGCCCGCGTAACCTGATGCCGAACCCGAAGACCGGCACCGTGACCATGGACGTGGCCAAGGCTGTCACCGACATCAAGGGCGGCAAGATCGACTTCCGCGTCGACAAGCACTCGAACCTGCACTTCATCATCGGCAAGGCATCCTTCGATGCCAAGCAGCTGACCGAGAACTACGCAGCCGCTCTGGAAGAGATCCTGCGCCTGAAGCCTTCGGCTTCCAAGGGCCGCTACATCTCCAAGGCCACCATCGCCACCACCTTCGGCCCGGGCATCGCTCTGGACCCGAATGTGACCCGCGTGAGCGCCTAGTCACCCAGTTCCACTGAAGCCTCGGCCCCGGCCTGCCACCTGATGGTGGCGGTTCGGGGCCGAGGCTTTTGCCGTCCCTGAGCCAAGCCGGCAGCGGCAGGAACACGGGGCCGGGGGCCTGGGCACGCGCTCCAGTTCCTTGCCATCCGGCTGCGACATGAGCTTTTGGAAGAATTATCACGCAGGGGAGTTGGCTCTGGGCGAAATTCCGGACTCGACCAGCTGCCCTTCGGAGCCCGCGGGCTGGCTCCAGCGGACATACCGACCTTGAGGTTTTCTGGGAGTTCTTGGAAGTCTCCTGTGAGTTGGATTGCACTCCACGCTCTCGCCGGGGCGTTTTGCCGCAGAATCTCGGGCTTTATGCCCTGAAATGAACGCCGGTTTGCTATTTCCAGGTTCGCCAAATTAATGCAAACTGTTGGTTCAAAGGGAGGAAAAGTGCTTGCTGGGACAGCATGATCGGCTCGTGAGATGACCTGAACCCCGAGTTGCATGTAGACGGGTTGGTGGTGATACTGTGAAGACACCGATGTGAATCGGCGGTGATTGCATGGGACCCCCAAGACTATGCAATCACTGGACACCGAAGTTTCCCCAAGCTTCGTGTCGACAAGAGCCTGTTGTCAGCGTCCCCCAAGTGCTGGCAATGGGCCTTGTCCTTTTAACCGCCAGTTGAGCCGGATGCGGCGAAGCGCAGGCCGGCCGCAGCACCGACCGAGGGCCGTCCAGGTGAGACCGGGAAGTCTTGCAAACTGCCACACGTGAGCCGTCGGCGGGGGAGTAGGGCTGGGCCCGGCCGTGGTTCAGATCATAGGCCAAGACGACCTCCGGGATTTGGAGTATGGGGCGCGCTCAAACTAGGATGGAAGAACCGAAGACCGTCGGTTGAGCATTTTCCACTGGAGAACCGCTCCGAAGTGTCCGCAAGGACTGCCAACGCAGGTTACATAGATTGTCTCAACTGCTTATGTGAGTTGAGCTGCCCTGTGCTCCTGCGCGGGGCGTTTTTTATGCGCTCCGCCGGTTATGAAACGGTACCGAACTGAACCCCGGAAGGAGTGTTATGGCAACGCAGACCAAGAACGCCGCGATCCAGTCGATCGCTGCCGAGTTCAAGGAATCCAGCGCGGCTGTCCTGACCGAATACCGTGGGCTTACCGTTGCACAGCTCAAGGAACTGCGCCGTTCGCTTGGTCAGGAGACCAAGTACGCGGTTGTGAAGAACACCTTGACTGAAATCGCAGCAAAGGAAGCTGGCATCGACGCGTTCGAAGGCCAGCTGACCGGTCCAACCGCTATCGCCTTCATTAAGGGCGATGCAGTTGCCGCCGCCAAGAGCCTCACGGAGTTCGCCAAGAGCAACCAGCAGCTGATCATCAAGTCCGGTTTCTTCGAGGGCTCCGCCCTGGATGAAGCAGGCATTGCCGCTTTGGCTGCACTGGAGTCCCGCGAACACCAGCTCGCCCGCGTTGCAGGCGTTCTGCAGGCCCCGGCCTCGGCCGCTGCACGCATCGTGGACGCACTGCGTATCAAGCTCGAAGAGAACGGTGGCGAAGCTGCCGAGGAAGCTCCGGCAGAAGCCTAAGCTGACGCGATTCTCTCGCAACGTAACCCCAAATCATTACGGTTCCCAGATCTGGGATCCATAACCGAAAGGACGCCACCATGGCGAAGCTCACCACCGACGAGCTGCTCGACGCATTCAAGGAAATGACCATCATCGAACTGTCCGAGTTCGTGAAGCAGTTCGAGGAGACCTTCGAGGTCACCGCCGCTGCTGTTGCCGTTGCCGGTCCGGCCGGCGGCGCTGGCGAAGCTGCTGCTGAAGAGAAGACCGAGTTCGACGTGATCCTGGAGTCGGCTGGCGACAAGAAGATCGCAGTCATCAAGGAAGTTCGCGCTCTGACCTCGCTGGGTCTGAAGGAAGCCAAGGAGCTCGTTGACGGCGCTCCGAAGCCGATCCTGGAAGGCGCCGACAAGGACGCCGCCGAGAAGGCCAAGGAAGCACTGGAAGGCGCTGGCGCTACCGTCACCCTCAAGTAAGCTTCAGCGGTCACTCGCAGCCTTACTCCCCGGGGCCCCGCGGACGAGCAATCGTCCACGGGGCCTCGGGCCGTTAAACGGGAAAAAATCGTTATCGGACTATAACGATTCTATTAACAGGAGCTATTCATATTCGTCGCTTACGGTGTTTAATGTGCCGAAGAATGAACAGCCCAACGCAATACGACCGGCCCCGCGGCTCGGTCTGCTGGACGCCCTTCGTATCGCTGCCGCGCTGGTGGTCGTGCTTTACCACTACACCGCGTGGGGACACGGCTATTGGGGCGCCGAAGCCGTCGACGCCTGGCCGGTGCTGGGCAAATTCACCATCTACGGCAGCATTGGCGTCCAACTGTTCTTCCTGATCTCCGGCTTCGTGATCCTGATGTCCATCCAGGGCAAGGGATTGATCCAATTCCTGGCTTCCCGCCTGGGCCGGCTCTACCCGGCGTACTGGCTGGCCGTCATCGCCGCCGCCCTGCTCACCTTCCGGCTCTGGCCGGAGCTGAAGGACGGACGCACCGAAGGCGATATTGTTCCCAACCTGACCATGGCACAAAGCGGAATGGGCGTCAGGGACCTGGACGGGGTGTACTGGACGCTCTGGGTTGAACTGCGCTTCTACGCGATCCTGGCCGTGCTGCTGGCCTTCGGACTGGCCAAGAACCGGGCCATCCTGGCGTTGAGCTTCGCCTGGCCGCTGCTGGGCGTGGCGCTGCACCTGGCCGAGGCGGACAAGGCCCAGGAATGGGTGATGGGGCAGTATGCGCCGCTGTTCAGCCTGGGCATGGTGGTCTACCTGATGTACCGGGACCGGCAAACCCCGGTGCGCTGGCTGCTGGTCGGTTTCAACACCCTGCTCGCCTGCTACTTCACGGGCCTGAAGGGAGCGCAGGATTCGGCCTATCTGTCGGGGGTGCAGATTCCCGCCTGGCACTTCTCACTGCTGGTGCTGCTGTGCATTGCCCTATTGCTGGCCTGCACGCTGACCCCGCTGCAGAGGATCCACGCCCGCTGGATGGTGACCGCCGGAATGCTCACCTACCCGCTGTACCTGTTCCACGAGCTGTGGGGCTGGTGGATCATCGCGCACCTGAGCGCGGTCCTCAACAAATACGTGCTGCTGGTCGGAACCGTCGCGCTGATGCTGGCGCTGGCCTATGTTGTGGCCCGGTACGTGGAGAAGCCGGCAGGGCTGTGGCTGCGCAACGAATTCACCCTGCGGGCCACCCAGGCGGTGCAGTGGGTGCGCAGCCTCGCCGCGCGCAAGCCGAACCCGGTCATTCCGGAACGGAAATATCTGCCACTGTCGCGTCAAATCCACTGACCAGGTCCTGGGCCGTCACCAGCACGGCGTGCAGCCGGTCCCCGCTGCCCAGGGCCACCATGGCCTGCTGCTCGCCCTGGAATACCGTGGCGTCAATGACCAGCGGCAACGGGGTCAACGCGCCAAAGGGCGTGATCGTCCCGGGACGATAGCCGGTCACCTCGAACGCCGTGTCCCCGTGGGGCAGGGAGAGCTTGTTGACCCCCAACACCGAGCGGAGTTTGGGCCAGCTCAGGCTCCTGCCGCCGGGGATCAGCGCGAAGAGGTACGTACCGTTGCTGCGCTTGAGCACTAGGGTCTTGAGCAGCCGGTGCTCGGCGATGCCCAGATTCGCGGCCGCCTCACTCAGCGAGGAGGCCGCGGCCCGCGGAACAATCTCAATGGGGATGTTCCGCCGGCTCGCGTCCAGGCTGATGCGGGTGAGCGCCTCATTCGGGGCTTCAGGGGATTCGGTCAACAGCGCACTCGCTTTCCGTGACGGAGAAGGCTGCCCGGGGGAGGGCAGGTTAGGCGTGGTGCAGCAGCAGGGCCTCGCCCTGCCCACCGCCGCCGCACAGGCTCACCGCGGCGGTCCCCGAGTCCCGGCGCGACAGCTCCAGTGCCGCGGTCAACGCCAGGCGGGCCCCGGAGGCGCCAATGGGATGGCCCAGGGCGATGGCTCCGCCGTGGATGTTCGTCTTCTCCAGCGGGTAGTCCAGGTCGGCCAGGGACTGGCAGGCCACGGCGCCGAACGCCTCATTGATTTCTATGAAGTCCAGGTCCTTGACCTGCAGGGACTCCTTGGCCAGGGCGTCCTGGATGGCGCGCGAGGGCTGGGAATGCAAAGAGTTGTCCGGTCCGGCCACCTGGCCGGGGGCACCAATGACCGCCAGGATTTTCAGCCCGTGCTGCTCGGCGTAGTCGCGCGAGGTGACCACCAGGGCCGCGGCCCCGTCGGAGAGCGGGGAGGAGTTGCCGGCGGTGATTGTCCCATCGCGGTCAAAGGCCGGACGCAGCCCGGAGAGGGTTTCGGCGGTGGTCTCGGGGCGCACGCCCTCGTCGCTGTCCACGATCACCGGCTCGCCCTTGCGCTGGGGCACGGAGATCGCCACGATCTCCTCGTCAAAGACCCCGTTGCCCTGCGCGGCGGCCGCCCGCTGGTGGCTGGAGGCCGCCACCTCGTCCTGCGGTCCGCGTTCGATCCCCAGCTCGGTGTTCTTCTCCTCGGTGCTCAGTCCCATGGACTTGCCGTCAAAGGCGTCGGTCAAGCCGTCATGGGCGACCGAGTCCACCGCGGTGATGTCCCCGTAGGTCCACCCGAAACGGGACTTGGGCAGCAGGTGCGGGGTATTGGACATTGATTCCTGCCCGCCGGCGACGACCACCTGGGCCTCGCCCAGGCGAATCATGCGCGCCGCGTCGGTGACCGCGGCCAGCCCGGAAAGGCACACCTTGTTGATGGTCATCGTCGGGGTGTCCCAGCCGATGCCCGCCCGGATGGCGGACTGGCGGGCGGGATTCTGGCCACACCCGGCCTGGACGACCTGACCCATGATGACCGACTGGACCTGCTCGGGGGAGACCCCGGCGTTGTCCAGGGCGCCGGCGATGGCCGCCGCCCCCAAGTCGACCGCGGTCTGGGAGGCCAGGGCCCCCTTGAAACGGGTAAAGGGGGTGCGGGCTCCGCCGACGATCACGGCATCTTGGGGTGAGGACACGGCAACCACTTCCATTCGAAAAGCAACCAGAAAACTGGGGTGATGTTCTGTCACTACAAGACTAATCCATGTGCACTTCACCACAGGAAAACGGATGGCGTTGCGGGGTGTGGGACGCGAGAACGCCGGCGGTGTGGGCGCTGACTAGGAACCGAAACGCTTCATCCGGGCCGGGGGCTCACCGGGGGCGAAGCGGGCGCAGAACTATAACACGAAAATGGAAAATTGCTATCGACAAGCTTGCGCGCATGGGGTACAGTGGAAATTTGCGCCCCGACTGTATGCGCATGCGACCTTCATATAGCGGTGGGTTCGTATGTAACGAGGGTACCAGCCACTGGCAGGAACCTTAGCACAACGGGACGCTTCGGAAACCTGACGGTCTGTGGAAGGATCCATCTTGGTCGCCTCGAGC
Organism: Glutamicibacter sp. St.4D3; assembly: GCF_059728615.1. Classification (NCBI taxonomy): domain Bacteria; kingdom Bacillati; phylum Actinomycetota; class Actinomycetes; order Micrococcales; family Micrococcaceae; genus Glutamicibacter; species Glutamicibacter sp. St.4D3. The sequence continues at coordinate 2,381,596 of NZ_AP039380.1, read as the reverse complement.
ACCTCTAACAACCAAACCGCTAGTTCGGCTCGCGACGCTGCGTACGCTGGCCGACTTTCTTTTGCAAAGATTCACGAACCCCTTGAAGTGCCGAACCTGCTGGCACTGCAGACCGAGAGCTTTGACCGGCTCATCGGTAATGAGCGGTGGCAGGAGCGCCTGGCCGCCGCCGTGTCCGTCGGTGACAACAGTGTGCCGGACGTCAGCGGACTGGCCGAGATCTTTGAGGAGATCTCCCCGATTGAAGACTTCCAGGAGACCATGTCCCTGAGCTTCTCGGAGCCGGAATTCGCCGACCCGAAGTACTCGATCGCCGAGTGCAAGGACCGTGACGCCACCTACGCCGCCCCGCTGTACGTCAAGGCCGAGTTCATGAACAATGAAACCGGCGAAATCAAGCAGCAGACCGTCTTCATGGGCGACTTCCCGCTGATGACCGACAAGGGTACCTTCATCATCAACGGTACCGAGCGCGTGGTCGTCTCCCAGCTGGTGCGTTCCCCGGGCGCCTACTTCGAGTCTGCCCCGGACAAGACCAGTGACAAGACCATCTACTCCGCACGGATCATCCCGTCGCGCGGTGCCTGGTTCGAGCTGGAAATCGACAAGCGCGACCAGATCGGCGTGCGCCTGGACCGCAAGCGCAAGCAGTCGGTCACCGTGCTGCTCAAGGCCCTGGGCTGGAGCGAAGAGAAGATCCTGGCCGAATTCGGCCAGTACGACTCGGTGCGCGCCACCCTGGAGAAGGACAGCATCAAGGACCAGAACGAGGCCCTGCTGGACATCTACCGCAAGCTGCGTCCGGGCGAGCCGCCGACGGTGGAAGCCGCCCAGGCCCTGCTGCGCAACATGTACTTCGAGCCCAAGCGCTACGACCTGGCCAAGGTCGGCCGCTACAAGCTGAACCGCAAGCTCGGCGTGGAGACCCCGGTCAACGCCGAAAGCGCCCTGGTGCTGAGCATCGACGACATCGTCGCCATGATCCGCTTCCTGGTTGCCCTGCACGCCGGTGAGCGCACCATCGAAGGCACCCGCGAGGGCGAGATCGTTCAGGTCCCGGTCGCCGTGGATGACATCGACCACTTCGGCAACCGCCGTATCCGCGCGGTCGGCGAACTGATCGAGAACCAGGTCCGCACCGGCCTGTCGCGCATGGAGCGCGTGGTGCGTGAGCGCATGACCACCCAGGACGTGGAGGCGATCACCCCGCAGACCCTGATCAACATCCGCCCGGTGGTGGCCGCGATCAAGGAGTTCTTCGGAACCTCGCAGCTCTCCCAGTTCATGGACCAGAACAACCCGCTGGCCGGCCTGACCCACAAGCGCCGCCTCTCGGCACTGGGCCCGGGCGGTCTGTCGCGTGACCGCGCAGGCATGGAAGTGCGAGACGTGCACCCCTCGCACTACGGACGCATGTGCCCGATTGAAACCCCGGAAGGCCCGAACATCGGCCTGATCGGCTCGCTGGCAACCTACGGGCGCATCAACGCCTTCGGTTTCATCGAGACCCCGTACCGCAAGGTCGTGGACGGCGTGGTGACCAACCAGGTCGAGTACCTCACCGCCGATGACGAGCTGCAGCACTTCATCGCCCAGGCCAACGCACCGCTGACCGAGGACGGTCACTTTGCCGAGGACACCGTGCTGGTGCGTGAAAAGGGCGGCGGCGGCGAGCCGGTGCTCGTTGAGCCGGGCGAAGTGACCTTCATGGACGTTTCCCCGCGCCAGATGGTGTCGGTGGCCACCGCCCTGATCCCGTTCCTGGAGCACGACGACGCCAACCGCGCGCTGATGGGCGCCAACATGCAGCGCCAGGCCGTGCCGCTGCTGGCCTCCGAGTCCCCGCTGGTGGGTACCGGCATGGAGAAGTACGCCGCGGTGGACGCCGGTGACTCCGTGGTCGCGCAGAAGCCCGGTGTGGTCACCGAGGTCTCGGCCGACCTGGTCGTGGTGATGAACGACGACGGCACCGAGTCGATGTACCCGATCATGAAGTTCGCCCGCTCCAACCAGGGCAACGCCTACAACCAGCGCGTGCGCGTCTCCGAAGGCGAGCGCGTGGAGTACCAGTCGATCATCGCCGACGGTCCCTCGACCGACGCCGGTGAGCTGGCCCTGGGCAAGAACCTGCTGGTCGCGTTCATGTCCTGGGAAGGCCACAACTTCGAGGACGCCATCATCCTGTCCCAGCGCATGGTCTCCGACGATGTGCTGACCTCGATCCACATCGAGGAGCACGAGGTTGACGCCCGCGACACCAAGCTGGGCGCCGAGGAAATCACCCGCGACATCCCGAACGTGTCCGAGGACATCCTCTCCCAGCTCGATGACCGCGGCATCGTCTACATCGGCGCCGAGGTCGAGGCCGGGGACATCCTGGTGGGTCGCGTGACCCCGAAGGGTGAAACCGAGCTGACCCCCGAGGAGCGCCTGCTGCGCGCGATCTTCGGTGAGAAGTCCCGCGAAGTGCGTGACACCTCGCTGAAGGTGCCGCACGGCGAGTCCGGCACCGTGATCGGCGTGCGCATCTTCGATCGCGACAACGACGACGACCTTTCCCCGGGCGTGAACCAGCTGGTGCGCGTCTACGTGGCCCAGAAGCGCAAGATCACCAACGGTGACAAGCTCGCCGGGCGTCACGGCAACAAGGGCGTCATCTCCAAGATCCTGCCGATCGAGGACATGCCGTTCCTGGAGGACGGCACTCCGGTGGACGTCGTGCTGAACCCGCTGGGTGTGCCCGGGCGTATGAACGTCGGCCAGGTCATGGAAATCCACCTGGGCTGGGCCGCCAAGCAGGGCTGGACCATCGAGAACGAGCCGGAGTGGGTCAAGGACCTGCCGAACCTGCCGCGCCAGACCGGTTCGACCACCGTGGCCACCCCGGTGTTCGACGGTGCCTCCGAGGAGGAGATCCGCGGCATCCTGGATTCGGTGAACCCGACCAGCGACGGCCAGCAGCTGGTGAAGAACACCGGCAAGGCCCGCCTGTTCGACGGCCGCTCCGGCGAACCGTTCCCGGATCCGATCTCCGTGGGCTACATGTACATCCTGAAGCTGCACCACCTGGTGGACGACAAGATTCACGCCCGTTCCACCGGCCCGTACTCCATGATCACCCAGCAGCCGCTGGGCGGTAAGGCCCAGTTCGGTGGCCAGCGCTTCGGTGAAATGGAAGTGTGGGCCCTGGAGGCCTACGGTGCGGCTTACACCCTGCAGGAACTGTTGACCATCAAGTCCGATGACATTCACGGTCGCGTGAAGGTCTACGAGGCGATCGTCAAGGGCGAGAACATCCCGGAGCCTGGCGTTCCGGAATCGTTCAAGGTGCTCATCAAGGAAATGCAATCGCTGTGCCTGAACGTCGAGGTACTGGGTACCGACGGCAACACCATCGAGATGCGCGAATCGGACGAGGAATCGTTCCGTGCCGCTGAAGAACTGGGCATCGACCTTTCGCGGTCCGAGCCCAGCTCCGTCGAGGAAGTCTAGGAACCACCAGCCTGCCGCCGCGGCGCGCACCGCGTGCCCGGCGCCGGGTCGGTGAGACCGACTTACCCATCACGTACTGACTTCAGACACCAGAGAAGAGAGATAAGGACCATATGTCCAGCGATTCCTCATTCGGCCTCATGCGCATCGGCCTTGCCACCGCGGAACAGATCCGCGCCTGGAGCTACGGCGAGGTCAAGAAGCCGGAAACCATTAACTACCGCACCCTGAAGCCCGAGAAGGACGGCCTGTTCTGCGAGAAGATCTTCGGTCCCTCGCGCGACTGGGAATGCTACTGCGGCAAGTACAAGCGCGTGCGCTTCAAGGGCATCATCTGTGAGCGCTGCGGCGTCGAGGTGACCCGCGCCAACGTGCGCCGTGAGCGCATGGGCCACATCGAGCTGGCCGCTCCGGTCACCCACATCTGGTACTTCAAGGGCGTTCCCTCGCGCTTGGGCTACCTGCTGGATCTGGCGCCGAAGGACCTGGAGAAGGTCATCTACTTCGCCGCCTACATGATCACCAGCGTGAACGAAGACCGTCGCCACGCCGAGATGCCGAACCTGCAGGCCCAGCACGACCTGGAGCTGCGCCAGCTGGCCAACAACGCCGAAGCGGACAAGCGTGCCGTGCTGGCGGACCTGGAAGCCGAGCTGGAGCGCCTGGAGGCCGGCGGCGCCAAGGGTGCCGAGCTGAACAAGGCCCGCACCAACGCGGAGAAGACCGTTCAGCAGATCGAGAAGCGTTCCAAGGCCGAGGCCGAGCGCCTGCGCGCCGTCTGGGAGCGCTTCAAGGGCCTGAAGGTCGCCGACCTGGAAGGTGACGAGGGCCTGTACCGCATCATGCGCGAGAAGTACGGCCTGTACTTCGAGGGCTCGATGGGTGCCGAGGCAATCCAGAAGCGCCTGGCCACCTTCGACCTGAAGGGCGAGGCCGAGAACCTCAAGCAGATCATCGACAACGGCAAGGGCCAGAAGAAGACCCGTGCCCTGAAGCGCCTGAACGTCATCAACGCGTTCCTCACCACGGACAACTCACCCGAGGGCATGGTCCTGGACGCCGTTCCGGTGATCCCGCCGGAGCTGCGCCCGATGGTTCAGCTCGACGGTGGCCGCTTCGCCACCTCGGATCTGAACGACCTGTACCGTCGTGTGATCAACCGCAACAACCGCCTCAAGCGCCTGCTGGATCTCGGTGCCCCCGAGATCATCGTGAACAACGAAAAGCGCATGCTGCAGGAAGCGGTCGACTCGCTGTTCGACAACGGACGCCGTGGCCGCCCGGTCACCGGTCCGGGCAACCGCCCGCTGAAGTCCCTGTCCGACATGCTCAAGGGCAAGCAGGGCCGCTTCCGCCAGAACCTGCTGGGTAAGCGTGTTGACTACTCGGGCCGTTCGGTCATCGTGGTCGGCCCGCAGCTGAAGCTGCACCAGTGCGGTCTGCCCAAGCAGATGGCCCTGGAGCTGTTCAAGCCGTTCGTGATGAAGCGCCTGGTTGACCTGAACCACGCGCAGAACATCAAGAGCGCCAAGCGGATGGTGGAGCGCTACCGCCCGCAGGTGTGGGACGTGCTCGAAGAGATCATCACCGAACACCCGGTGCTGCTCAACCGTGCACCCACCCTGCACCGCCTGGGCATCCAGGCCTTCGAACCCCAGCTGGTCGAAGGCAAGGCCCTGCAGCTGCACCCGCTGGTGTGTGCCGCGTTCAACGCGGACTTCGACGGCGACCAGATGGCAGTGCACCTGCCGCTGAGCCCCGAGGCCCAGGCCGAGGCGCGCATCCTGATGCTCTCCTCGCACAACATCCTCAAGCCGTCGGACGGCCGTCCGGTCGCCCTGCCGTCGCAGGATATGATCATCGGCCTGCACCACCTGACCACCAAGCGTGAGCAGGAGAAGGGTGCCGGGCGCGTGTTCACCTCGGTCGCCGAGGCCATCATGGCCATGGACCGTGGGGACCTGCACCTGAACGCCCCGATCAAGATCCGCGTGGAGAACTTCGTCCCGTCCGCCGAGCAACCTGCTCCGGAAGGCTGGGAAGAGGGCACCCCGGCGCTGATCGACTCCTCGCTGGGCCAGGTGCTGTTCAACGACACCCTGCCGGCCGACTACCCGTGGGTTGCCAAGGTGGCGGGCAAGGACGCGCTTTCGGAGATCGTCAACGACCTGGCCGAGCGCTACCCGAAGGTGATTGCCGCCGAGACCCTGGACAACCTGAAGGACGCCGGTTTCCACTGGGCAACCCGTTCGGGCGTGACCGTGGCGATCTCGGACATCACCTCGAACATGGACAAGACCGCCATCCTGGCCCCGTACGAGGAGCGTGCCCGCAAGGTGCAGGCCTCCTACGACAAGGGCCTGATCGCCGACACCGAACGTCGCCAGGACCTGATTGACATCTGGACCAAGGCCACCGACGAGGTCGCCGACGCGATGAAGGAGGGCATGGAGGAACTGAACACCATTAACCGCATGGTGACCTCCAAGGCCCGTGGTAACTGGCTGCAACTGCGCCAGATTGCCGGTATCCGCGGCCTGGTGTCCAACCCGAAGGGTGAAATTATTCCTCGCCCGATCAAGTCCTCCTACCGTGAGGGCCTGTCGGTGCTGGAGTACTTCATCGCGACCCACGGTGCCCGTAAGGGCCTGGCGGATACCGCGCTGAAGACCGCGAACTCCGGTTACCTCACCCGTCGTCTGGTGGACGTGTCCCAGGACGTCATCGTGCGCGAGGAGGACTGCGGCACCCGCCGCGGCCTGACCGTGCCGATCGCCGAGGACATCGCCGGCTTCCGCAAGCTGCACGACACCGTGGAGAACTCGGCGTACACCCGCACGCTGGCCACCGACGTCAAGGACGCCGAGGGCAACGTGCTGGCCGAAGCCGGCTCGGACGTGGGCGACGTGCTGATCCAGAAGCTGTACGACGCGGGCGTGGATGAGATCCGCGTACGCTCCGTGCTGACCTGTGACTCGGCCGTGGGAACCTGTGCACACTGCTACGGCCGTTCGCTGGCCACCGGCAAGACCGTGGACATCGGCGAGGCCGTGGGCATCATCGCCGCACAGTCCATCGGTGAACCCGGTACCCAGCTGACCATGCGTACCTTCCACACCGGTGGTGTGGCCTCGGCTGATGACATCACCCAGGGTCTGCCCCGTATCCAGGAGCTCTTCGAAGCCCGTACCCCCAAGGGTGTGGCTCCGATGGCCGAAGTCACCGGTCGCGTGTCGATCGAGGACGACGAGAAGCAGCTGCGCGTGATCATCACCCCGGACAACGGGGATGAGAAGCAGGCCTACCCGATCCTGCGCCGTGCGCGCCTGGAGGTTGAGGAAGGCCAGCACGTGCAGGCCGGTACCCAGCTGACCAGCGGTACCCTGGACCCGAAGCAGGTTCTTCGCGTCCTCGGCCCGCGTGAGGCCCAGAAGTTCCTGGTCCGCGAGGTCCAGGACGTGTACCAGTCCCAGGGTGTGGGCATCCACGACAAGCACGTGGAAGTCATCGTGCGCCAGATGCTGCGTCGCATCACCGTCATTGAGTCCGGTGAGACCGACCTGCTGCCGGGTGTGCTGGCCGACCGTGCCCGCTTCACCGCCGCGAACCGCAAGGCCGTGGCCGAGGGCAAGCGTCCGGCAGCCGGCCGTGACGAGATGATGGGCATCACCAAGGCCTCGCTGGCGACCGACTCGTGGCTGTCCGCGGCCTCCTTCCAGGAGACCACCCGCGTACTGACCCAGGCCGCCATGGAGGGCAAGGAAGATCCGCTGCTGGGTCTGAAGGAGAACGTGATCATCGGTAAGCTGATCCCGGCCGGTACCGGCCTGGACCGCTACACCCAGGTCACCGTGGAGCCGACCGACGAGGCCAAGGCCACGTTGTTCACCGGCACCTCGGCCTTCTCCTCGGGCCTGTACGACGACGGACTGGACGGCGGGCTCTCGCCCGAGTTCCAGGCCATCTCGATGGATGATTACGACACCGGGCAGGACTTCCGCTAAACCGGAAGCAGCCCCGTCGGCTCCAGATGGCGAAGCCCGTCCCCACCGCTCTTTTGCGGTGGGGACGGGCTTCGCCCGTTAAGGACTTTGCCCAGCGGTGAACACCAAACCTTGTGGCTCAGCCGTGAACAGGACCCGGCAACCCTCGGATCGGTGACCCGTGCGTAGAGCGAGCGCGTTGCCGGAGTGAGGCGGGCAGGGGAGGGGACCGTAGTACGACAACTGTCAGTTTCCGAATTCCTCAGAACTTTTGTCCGCAGTCCTCGGCACTAGGCTGATCCGTCCGCAAGGGGAACCTTCTGTGGGATACCCGCCGCCGTGTACATGGGCTGGCCTGCTTTGGTCAGTCTCAGTATCGCCGGGGCGTCCATCCCGATGGCAGCATGCCAGTGATCTTTCCCCGTTCAGAATCAGCATCGGCTGACCAGCCTTGCGCTGCCTGTGCATCATCGAAGACACCCCGTGCCACGCGCAGACCAAGGTCCGGGTGGCTCATCCCAGGCGCACCACCCCGACGCGTCGAAGCCCGCACGCTCCACGACTTATCAGCGAAACCTCCCCCGCGGAAGATCCGGTATTCTCCGTAGCGGGCCGGATCGAGTAGATCCCAACACCATTCCCATACGTTTCCAAGAGTGTCGTGGAGTCCGAAGGCATTGGGTAGTTTTTGACCAACTTCTTGCGGTTTCTCTACCTTGTCATTTGCTGTCCACCCAATGGCATCGAGGGGGCCGTAATGTGGCCCCGTTGTGCCGGCGCGGCAGGCGTATTCCCATTCGGCTTCCGTGGGCAAGCGGTACCCAGAGGCGTTGGTCTGCCAAGTCACCTCACCGGCATCGATGATGTATGCAGGGACAAGTCCTTCATCCATTGACGCTGCATTGCAAAACAGGATGGCTTCTAACCAGTTGATATCCACCACGGGTTCCTGGGAGCTTGTTTCGCTGGTACCCATCAGTTGCGCGTACTGCGCCGTGGTGACGGAAGTGGCCCCGATCTCGAAAGGTTCTAGATCGACGGTCCAGCGGCGTTTCCGTCGTGCATCATGCAATTCCACTTGTCCGGCTGGTAGCGGACGAAGGTCAAAGATTAGCATTCCACAATGCTCCCATGCCGTCCCGCAAGCCGGTCGGTCACCGGTACAAGTGCGGACAACTTCGGGTCCTGGCTAAACTGGCAGGTTTCCGGGCACGCCCGACTCCCGTATGACCCGACCGAGAAAATGCCCGGTAGAGGCACCCTAAACGGGACGCTCCCAATCATGACCGGACTCCGTATCGGGTACGCGCGCGTATCCACTAACGACCAAGACCTCACCGCCCTAAAGAACGCGCCTATGGCCTCGGGCGTGGCTCCTGAGAAGAACTTCACTGATCAAGGCCGCACTGGCACGAATAGGGCGCGGTCCGGGCTCAGCGAGGCGATGGCCGCTTGCCGTGCTGGGGATACGTTGGTGGTGATGAAGCTTGACCGGATGGCGCGATCCTTGCGCGACGCGAAAGACATCGTTGATGAACTCACCGGCCGCGAGGTGAAGCTCAGCATCGGCGGATCAGTCCACGACCCCATCGACCCTGTAGGTAAGCTCCTGTTCAACGTCCTGGCTATGGTTGCCGAGTTTGAGGCAGATCTGATCCAGGCACGCACGCGTGAGGGCATGGCTGTTGCAAGGACAAAAGGCAGACTACGCGGCAAGCCGCCCAGACTTTCCAGCAAGCAAGAAGCACATCTAGTAGAGCTGCATCGCGCTGGGAATCAGACAACGACAGAACTTGGAGAACTGTTCTCGGTGGCTAGATCGACCGTGTACCGCGCTCTCAGGCGAGCAATGAACCCATCAAGTAGGGTCGCTCATTTATTTTCTGCGCAGGTGAGTACATAGGACTATTGCGCAAAGTCCAGCCCTGTGCAGTCACCTTCGGAAATTTTCATGTCCATGGTCGGCTGCGCAGGCCTGGAATCTCGATGGCTTGTGTGCAGCCGGCTTCGGAAAATGACAACAACGCTCGCGTGTACCTGCACGAACTCCGTGAGCGGGTCGAGGAGCGACATCCGTGCTTCTAGGTTTTGCCAGGTAACGTCAGCTTAGCCCCAGACGCGGCGCAGGCAGGCGAGAGGCAGGGTTGCGCGAAGCCGACGGTCAGCGAGCGGCCTACGCCATGATCCCCGGCAGTAGAGGGATCTCCACTGTCGATAATCAGCGGGACAGAAAAGCACGACTAGTAGCATTTACACCCGGTGCTATTACAACTTTTGGGTGCGCAACAGGCGGCTTTGGGAAGCCAGGGGAGCGGAGTGCAGATGTGCGTGGCGCTGCCTTCCGAGGTTACGGACGGCCGCACACTGTCGGCCGCTGGACGATTCAACCCCGCACGCCGCGGATGCCAGCCGGCGACGCGGCATGGTAGGCGGCACGGTCCTCGCGCGCCTCCCCGAGCACGCATCCCTTCATCGGAAGCTTGCCCAGCCGTACATTCGGTGTCCTCCCGCGGCAACAATATTGAGCCGGGCCCCCCGGTCGGTATGCCGCTCATCGTCCTTGTTGGCGTATTCGGCCTCTGTCAGTAGGTCAGTCGAGGGTAGGCCGCTCGCCGCAGGGTATGGCCGGGGATGAATCGCCCCGGCGCCACAGCCGGCACGCGGATAGCCCGAATGAAAGTGAGGCACATCCCATTGCTGGGCGGTGGGGCACATGCGAAAATAGTAGGTGAGACACTCCGGGGCTCAACGCCTGCAGGACAAGGGTTTGCGAACTGGCAATCAACTGGTCATGTGGGCTTTGAATCCTGGATTTTCAGGGCTGGCAGGATTAATGCTAGACTCGTAACAATTGTTTTATGTGTGGCAAAATGGACGCGGTCCGGGTTGCGGGTAGGTTGCGCAACGAATGCCACACTTTCGCACGCCTAGAGACTTTTCGCTGAGTGCGCGATGGAACGAGCAGATAGCGCAGCAGTACCCGTCATCCGATGGATCGGCGGCGCCGAAGAATTTTAGAAAATTGGAAGGACACGAAAGTGCCTACTATTCAGCAGCTGGTCCGTAAGGGCCGCCAGCCGCAGGTAAACAAGGGCAAGGCCCCTGCCCTGCGCGGCAACCCCATGCGTCGTGGCGTGTGCACCCGTGTGTACACCACCACCCCTAAGAAGCCGAACTCCGCTCTGCGTAAGGTTGCCCGTGTGCGCCTGTCCGGCGGCGTCGAAGTGACCGCCTACATCCCGGGTGTCGGACACAACCTGCAGGAACACTCCATCGTGCTGGTGCGCGGTGGTCGTGTGAAGGACCTGCCGGGCGTTCGCTACAAGATTGTTCGTGGTGCACTGGATACCCAGGGCGTTAAGGATCGTAAGCAGGCTCGTTCCCGCTACGGCGCAAAGAAGGATGGTAAGTAATGCCGCGTAAGGGTCCGGCGCCGAAGCGCCCACTGGTTTCTGATCCGGTATACGACTCGCCGTTGGTCACCCAGCTGATCAACAAGGTGCTGGTCGGTGGGAAGAAGTCCACCGCCGAGCGCATCGTCTACGGTGCACTGGAAGGTGCCGCCGCCAAGTCGGGCGCCGATGCCGTTTCGACCTTGAAGAAGGCCATGGACAACATCCGTCCGGCCCTTGAGGTTCGCTCCCGCCGTGTGGGTGGCGCAACCTACCAGGTGCCGGTCGAGGTCAAGCCGGGCCGCGCCACCGCGCTGGCCCTGCGCTGGCTGGTTGGCTACTCCAAGGCTCGTCGCGAGAAGACCATGATCGAGCGCCTGCAGAACGAGATTCTGGATGCCTCGAACGGTCTGGGTGCCGCTGTGAAGCGTCGCGAAGACACTCACAAGATGGCCGAGTCCAACAAGGCCTTCGCACACTACCGCTGGTAAGAATCGCCTGGCGTCGCCGGCGGCGGGAACCCGCCGCCGGCCATGCCAAGCCTCAGCTCTTAGGGAGACAACGTGGCACAGGACGTGCTTACTGACCTGAACAAGGTCCGCAATATCGGTATCATGGCACACATCGATGCCGGTAAGACCACCACCACTGAGCGCATCCTGTTCTACACGGGTGTGAACCACAAGCTCGGTGAGACCCACGACGGTGGTGCCACCACCGACTGGATGGAGCAGGAAAAGGAACGCGGTATCACCATTACCTCCGCGGCCGTGACTTGCTTCTGGAACAACAACCAGATCAACATCATCGACACCCCCGGCCACGTTGACTTCACCGTTGAGGTGGAACGTTCGCTGCGCGTGCTCGACGGCGCAGTTGCCGTCTTCGACGGCAAGGAAGGCGTGGAGCCGCAGTCCGAGACTGTGTGGCGCCAGGCCGACAAGTACAACGTCCCGCGTATCTGCTTCGTCAACAAGATGGACAAGCTGGGCGCTGACTTCTACTTCACCGTGGACACCATCGTCAACCGCCTGGGTGCCAAGCCGCTGGTCATGCAGCTGCCGATCGGCTCCGAGTCCGACTTCGTCGGCGTCGTTGACCTGCTGACCATGAAGGCATTCGTCTGGGAAGGCGACTCCAAGGGTGACGTCACCATGGGCGCCAACTACGAGATCCAGGAAATCCCTGCCGATCTGCAGGAGCGTGCCGAGGAATACCGCAACAAGCTGGTTGAGGACGTCGCCGAGGCCTCCGAGGAACTCATGGAGAAGTACCTCGAAGGCGAAGAGCTGAGCAATGAAGAGATCAAGGCCGGTATCCGCGCCCTGACCGTCAAGGGCGAAGCCTACCCGGTCTTCTGTGGCTCGGCCTTCAAGAACCGTGGCGTGCAGCCGATGATCGACGCGGTCATCGACTACCTGCCCTCCCCGCTGGACGTCGAGGCCATGGTTGGCCACGACCCCAAGGACGAGAGCATCGAACTGACCCGCGAGCCGAGCGAGGACGCACCGTTCTCCGCGCTGGCGTTCAAGATCGCTGCCCACCCGTTCTTCGGTCAGCTGAACTTCATCCGCGTGTACTCGGGCAAGGTCGCCTCCGGCGCCCAGCTGCTGAACTCCACCAAGCAGAAGCGCGAGCGCATCGGCAAGCTGTTCCAGATGCACGCCAACAAGGAGAACCCGGTTGATGAGATCCACGCGGGTCACATCTACGCCGTGATCGGCCTGAAGGACACCACCACCGGTGACACCCTGTGCGATCCGGCCAACCCGATCGTTCTGGAATCGATGACCTTCCCGGATCCGGTGATCTTCGTGGCCATCGAGCCCAAGACCAAGGGTGACCAGGAGAAGCTGTCGACCGCTATCCAGAAGCTGTCGGCGGAAGACCCGACCTTCACCGTTTCCCTGAACGAGGAAACCGGCCAGACCGAAATCGGCGGCATGGGCGAGCTGCACCTGGACATCCTGGTGGACCGCATGAAGCGCGAATTCCGCGTGGAAGCCAACGTCGGCAAGCCGCAGGTGGCCTACCGCGAAACCATCAAGAAGGCTGTGGAGAAGGTCGACTTCACCCACAAGAAGCAGACCGGTGGTTCCGGCCAGTTCGCGAAGGTGCAGGTCTCCTTCGAGCCGCTTGAGGTCGTTGAGGGCGTCAGCTACGAATTCAAGAACGCCATCACCGGTGGCCGCGTTCCGCGCGAGTACATCCCGTCGGTGGACGCAGGTATCCAGGACGCCATGCAGTTCGGCATCCTGGCCGGCTACCCGATGGTCGGCGTGAAGGCCACCCTGATCGACGGTGCCTACCACGACGTTGACTCCTCGGAAATGGCGTTCAAGATCGCCGGTTCGCAGGTCTTCAAGGAAGGTGCACGCCGCGCCAACCCGATCCTGCTCGAACCAGTGATGGCCGTCGAAGTCCGTACCCCGGAAGAGTACATGGGCGACGTCATCGGCGACCTGAACTCCCGTCGTGGCTCGATCCAGGAAATGTCCGATGCCTCGGGCGTCAAGGTCATCCGTGCCGCAGTGCCGCTGTCCGAGATGTTCGGCTACATCGGTGACCTGCGCTCGAAGACCCAGGGTCGTGCGGTGTACTCGATGACCTTCTCGACCTATGCTGAAGTTCCGAAGGCCGTGGCCGACGAGATCATTCAGAAGTCCCGCGGCGAGTAATCGCCTCAGGCACCAACACTTGGCCGTGACCCCGCCCGTGTGGGGGAGTGGCCGATGGCGAGGCCGGTTCCAAAGCCATTGAAACCGGCCTCGCAAACGGCCAACGAGGGATCCATCACAACCGGATCCCGCAGAGGACCGAAATTTCCATATTTATCCATGCCCCCAGTAGACTGATTCCAGTTTCGTTTGCGAACCGCGCAGACGGAAATACGTCTTCTGAAATGTTTCTAGGAGGAACCTGTGGCAAAGGCAAAGTTCGAGCGGACTAAGCCGCACGTCAACATTGGCACCATCGGTCACGTTGACCACGGTAAGACCACTTTGACGGCTGCCATTTCCAAGGTGCTTGCTGACAAGTACCCGGATCTGAACGAGCAGCGCGACTTCGCTAGCGTTGACTCCGCACCGGAAGAGCGCCAGCGCGGTATTACCATCAACATCTCGCACGTCGAGTACCAGACCGAGAAGCGTCACTACGCACACGTCGACGCCCCGGGCCACGCTGACTACGTGAAGAACATGATCACCGGTGCCGCCCAGATGGACGGCGCAATCCTGGTGGTTGCCGCTACCGACGGTCCGATGGCTCAGACCCGCGAGCACGTTCTGCTGGCTCGCCAGGTTGGCGTTCCGACCCTGCTGGTCGCACTGAACAAGTCCGACATGGTCGAGGACGAAGAACTGCTCGAGCTGGTGGAGATGGAAGTTCGCGAACTTCTGTCCTCGCAGGGCTTCGACGGTGACGACGCCCCGGTTGTTCGCGTTTCGGGCCTGAAGGCTCTGGAAGGCGACCCGGAGTGGACCAAGTCCATCGAAGAACTGATGGATGCCGTTGACACCTTCATCCCGGATCCGGTGCGTGACCGTGACAAGCCGTTCCTGATGCCGATCGAGGACGTCTTCACCATCACCGGTCGCGGTACCGTGGTGACCGGCCGCGCCGAGCGTGGCACCCTGGCCATCAACTCGGAAGTTGAGATCGTTGGCATCCGCCCGATCCAGAAGACCACCGTTACCGGTATCGAGATGTTCCACAAGCAGCTCGACGAGGCCTGGGCAGGCGAGAACTGTGGTCTGCTGCTTCGCGGTCTGAAGCGCGAAGACGTGGAACGCGGTCAGGTTGTTGTGAAGCCGGGTTCGATCACCCCGCACACCAACTTCGAGGCCAACGTCTACATCCTGTCCAAGGATGAAGGCGGCCGCCACAACCCGTTCTACTCGAACTACCGTCCGCAGTTCTACTTCCGCACCACCGACGTCACCGGCGTCATCACCCTGCCGGAAGGCACCGAGATGGTTATGCCGGGCGACAACACCGAAATGTCGGTTGAGCTGATCCAGCCGATCGCCATGGAAGAAGGCCTGGGCTTCGCTATCCGCGAGGGTGGCCGCACCGTTGGTTCGGGTCGCGTCACCAACATCACCAAGTAAGTACCTGGATGATGTTCTAGACCGCGAGGTCTAAGTTCAAAAAATTCCCCGTGACTCCGCAAGGAGTGACGGGGAATTTTTTATGCCCACACGCGTAGCAAAGCCGACATTTAGTCAAAAAGCTGGTTGAATTGATCCAGGTTCATACACGTCGGCGTACGCAAGAAAACGGGGGAGCGGCATGGGCTACACCATCTTGGTCATCATCATCGCGGTGGTGGCCTTCCTGATCGGACGGCGCACCGCCGCCGGCCGCCGCAGCCAGCAGCTGGGCCGGGCCTGGCAACAGGGCTATGATGCCGCAACGGGGTACTGGCGCACTGGCGCAGGGGCCCAGGCCTCCGAGCCGGACGCGGCGCCAGGACCCTCCGCTGCAGCCGGCAGCACGCAGCCCGCGCCGGGTCATCCTCATGCCCAAGCCGGTTCCCCTCCGGCGCCGGCCCCCGGGCAACATCCTGCGCCCGCCGCACGCGACCAGCAGAGCCCGCAGCCCGCGCAAACCCCGCCAACCCCTGCCCCCGCCCGGCTTCCGTTCCTTGCGCCCGCGTCCGGCGGCGGGCAGGTCTCCGACCGGGTGCGGGCCATTGATTTCGTCCCCCAGCGCACGAGTGCAGCACCGAGCGCCCCGGTCCGCCCGACGCTGAGTGCGCGCGAACGCGAACTGCGCAACGTGAACATCACCTTGTATGTTGCCGCGCTGCTGCTGGTGGCGGCCGGCGCACTCTTCCTCAGCTTCGCCCTGGCCCCGGTGGCCAAGCTGGTGGGCCTGTGTGTTGTCGCCGCAGCATTTTATGCCGCGGGATTGACAGTCCACCGGGTCCAACCCAACCTGCGTCCGGCCGCCGCGGCCTTCACCGGCACGGGGTTGGCGCTGTTGCCCCTATGCGCTCTGGCGACCTACAACACCCTGCACACCTCACCCACCGGCATCTGGTTGGGCTACTCCGTGGTGGGCACCCTCGCCTTCGGCTTCGCCTCTTTGCGGCTGCACTCCCGGGTGCTGGCCTGGCTGGCCGTGCTGATCCTGATCTCCACCGCCATGTCAGGAGGCGCGGTGCTCCAGCAGGGCGTACTGGCCTACCTGCTGGCCCTGTTGGTGCTGGCGGTGGCAATGCTCCTGCTGGTCATCGGCAGCCCGGCCGTGCGCGCCTCACAATTCCACCAAGCGCTCTCCAGCAGCTACCGGCTGCTGCCTCCGCTGGTGTTCCTGGCCTCCCTGGTCATGCTGGATGAGTTGAGCAGCCGTGAATTCTTCTGGATCTTCCTGCCGCTGAGCGCCTTCTATGTGCTTAGCACCCGGCTGGAGGAGCGGCACCGACTTTGGAACCTGGCTGCCGCCCGGGCGTTCTTCCTGCTGGCGGTGCTGTTCGGGCTGGACTACGCACAGGCCGATACCCGGGTGATCCTGGTTCTCCTGGCGGCGTTGCTGGCCGCCCAGGCGGCGCTCGTACAACACTTCGCCGCGGCCTATGAGCGGGTTTTTGGGGCCAGCCAAACCTGGCGGGTTGCCGAACGCATGGTGTTGTGGGCCGGCGCCTGGCTGGCGCTGGTCGCCGGGTATGCCCGGGATGCGCACTCCGCCCACGGCACCTGGTGGCTGACCCTGCTGGTCATCCCTGCCCTGCTGGTGCTGCTTGGCTGGCTGGCGGGAAGCGGCGGCACCCCGGTGGAGGCCGGCTGGCTGTTCGGGTTCGCCCTGCTGGCCCTGGCCGAGAACTGGCAGGACGCGTGGTCGCCGCTGCCGGCACTGGTCCTTGGCGTGGCGGGCCTGGGCGCCGTCGTGCGGCGGCAGCCCGAATCCCGGGCGCTGCTAGGTGCGCAGTTGCGTTGGGTGCTCCTGTTGGCGGTGGGCGCCAAGAGCGCCCAGCTGCTGCAGTTCCTGTTTGCCCCGGCCTCCGATCGGAGCGTGGCGAGTGCCGCGATGGTGGGTATCTGGGCGGCTGCCGCCGGGATGCTGGTCTACTCGGCCCGAAATGCGGGGCACGCAGAACGTACCGCCGTGGCGAACCTGCACTGGCGGATCCGGGTGACCGCCAGCCTGCTGGTGATGGTGGTGTTCGCACTGGCGTTGCGCCTGCAGGGAGAGCTGTCGTTCGGTGCGCACTTCCTGGGTGTCACTGCGGGCAGCTGGTCGGTGCTGGTGCTGATCGGCTCGGTGCTGGCCACCGCCTGGGTCGCCTGGCGCTGCCTGCCCACCTCGGATGGGGCCATGGATGCGTTCGTGCACGCGCCGGTGCTTGGGGCGTTGTGCGGCTACTTTGTCCTGGCACTGGGCTCGGATTTCTGGTGGCTGGCGCCGTTGGTGGCCGCGGCCAATATTGTCTTTCTGATCGCGGCCCTGCCCCGCTGTACCGCGGCGTGCTGGAGAATCACGCATGCCGCACTGGCCCAGATCCAATTGAGCGTTGCCGCCTGGTGGAGTGTTGAGCACTTCGAGCTGGACCTGCACGGGCAGTTCTGTGTGCTGCTGCTCAGCGTGGTGCTGCCGCAAGCGGCGCGGCTGGTTCTCTCCCGCAGCCGCGGTGCAGCGGTGCCGGGGGAATTGCGGGTCATTGGGCTGGGAATCCTGGTGGGGTTGCCGTTGCTGCTGCTGGCCTATGCTGTCGGCCCGCAGACGGACCGGGGCACCGTCCTGCTGAGCCTGCTGCTCTGGCTGGGATATGCGCTGCTGGCACACTGGGCCTTCGGTGCTGGACCCTACCGGCAGTGGCTGCTGCTTCCCGTTAGCCTGGCCGTGGCGGCGCTGGCCATTGTCCCGGCCGCCACGTTCGGTTCCACGACCGGCTGGGTCCGGGCTGGATGGTGGGGCGCCACCGCGGCGATGTGGCTGCTCGCCGCCCAGGCGGTGGTTGCCCTGGGCCTTGAATGGACATACCGCCGGCAACAGGGCCACCAGGGAATCAGATTGGCGGCGTTGCTGGTGCCGCTGGTTCTCATGCTGGGCTATCAGCCCGAACTGCGCTGGCTGGCGCTGGTCTTCCTGATCGGCGGGGCTGGCTCAATCCTGCTGGTGCATTCCCGGCAGATGGGGCTGTACTCGGCGGCAGCTGCGCTATTGCTGCTGGGGGCCGCGGACACCGGCCTGCAGGCCCTGCGCTCGGGCACCATGGTGAGTGAGAGGTCGCTGGATTTGAGTTGGGCCCTGCTGGGTGGCGCGCTCGTGCTGCTGGTCCTTGCACTGCTGCACGGCCGCTTCCAGGAGCCGGTGCCGCACTACCCGCGGCACTGGCAGAAATCTGCGGACGCCGGCGGGCAGGCCGCGCGCATCTACTACGCCGCAATGCTGGCTTCCGGGTTCACCGCTGGGGCGGTGGCCCACCTGCTGCACCGCGAACCGTTGCCGCTGTTGGGCGGGGCACTGGTGCTGGTGCTGTCTCTGCTGGTGGCGCGGCTGCACGAGCTGCCGCGCGCCTGGCGCCAGCATGGCACCGATGCGGTGGTCGTGGCCGCAGCCCTGGTGGCCCTGCGCTGCTACGGGGTGCTGGTCGAGCCGCTGGGCGCTTCCGCGGCGCTGCTGTACCTGGCGGTGGTGGCCGCCGGGATTGGGCTGCGTCATTGGGCGCCGCACCGCGCCCTGGGCCGCGGCTGGCTGATTGCCGGCGCGACGCTGGGCAGTGCCGCCGAGTTGGCCTCGGTGCTGGATGCCGGAACACTGACCCAGATGCTGGTGCTGCTGTTCTTCGCCGGACTGCTGGCCCTGGGTTTGACCCAGGGGGAGCGGTTGCTGACGTGGTGGGCCGCGGTCGCCATTACAGCGGCGGTAGTCTGGTTCCTGCGCAACTATGCGTTCGTGCTGCTGGTCTTGGTGGCCATAGCGTTGATTGTGCTGGCGCTTTCCCGGCTGGTAAGGGTGGAGAACCGCAGGAACTAAGCCGGCGCGCTGCTCGGCGCCTTTCGGGGCGCTGGCGGGCGCTGAGTCGAAGATCACCAGGGTCCCGGGCGGCAAATGATTTGCGCGCCCGGGGGTGAACCTGTCACACTGGATAAGTTGCTTGATTGCAGCCGCGTGCTCGAAAGAGCACAAAAAACTGAATTCGAACGACCGAGATCGGCACTCACCCAGGATAATGCCTGGGGTTCGGGAACGATACGACTGCTTCGAATGCATTGGATTCCCGCACTTCGCGTGAGCGTCGAGGGTAGAGTTGTGACCAAAAACTTCACGACACGCCCGACCGCGGGGGTCGGAGCCTCCTGCGGGTGAGGAACCCGGATCTGATCCGGATTCAGTCGCAGTGCAAGGCGTGCCGGTCCGCGAGGGCCCGTAGGGCACAGTAACTGTAGAGAGTGCTATCAGAAAGAGGCGTGACGCCATGGCGGGACAGAAGATCCGCATCCGGCTGAAGTCGTATGACCACGAGGTCATTGACGTTTCGGCCCGGAAAATCGTTGAGACGGTAACGCGCGCAGGCGCAACCGTGGTCGGCCCAGTGCCGCTGCCAACGGAGAAGAACGTGTACTGCGTTATCCGTTCGCCCCACAAGTACAAGGACAGCCGTGAGCACTTCGAAATGCGCACGCACAAGCGTCTGATCGACATCGTCGATCCGACCCCGAAGGCCGTTGACTCGCTGATGCGTCTCGACCTGCCGGCGGATGTCAACATCGAAATCAAGCTCTAGGGGAGGTGCTGAGAGAACTATGACCGCAACCCGTAATGTCAAGGGCCTGCTGGGCACGAAGCTCGGCATGACCCAGGTTTGGGACGAAAACAACAACCTGATCCCGGTCACCGTGGTGCAGGCTGACAGCAACGTTGTCACCCAGCTGCGCAACGCCGAGCGTGACGGTTACGCCGCAGTTCAGATCGGCTACGGCCAGATCGATCCGCGCAAGGTGACCAAGCCGCTGGCTGGCCACTTCGAGGCCGCCGGTGTGACCCCGCGTCGCCACCTGGTAGAACTCCGCACCGCCGATGCAGCCGAATACGCTGCAGGCCAGGAACTGTCCGTCGAGCTGTTCGAGGCCGGCCAGAAGGTCGACGTCGTGGGCACCTCGAAGGGTAAGGGCTTTGCCGGCGTCATGAAGCGCCACAACTTCGCTGGTGTTGGTGCTTCGCACGGTCAGCACAAGAACCACCGCAAGCCAGGTTCCATCGGCGGCGCGTCCACTCCCGGTCGCGTTTTCCGTGGACAGAAGATGGCCGGTCGCATGGGTGCCGAGCGTGTCACCACGCAGAACCTGACCATCCACGCCATCGACGCTGAGAAGAACCTCCTGTTGATCAAGGGTGCCGTTCCAGGCGCTCGCGGCCGCGTCGTACTCGTACGCACCGCTGTGAAGGGAGCATAAGTAAATGTCTAAGGCACTTAACGTAGACCTGCCTGCAGAGATCTTCGATGTGCAGACCAACGTGCCGCTGCTGCACCAGGTAGTTGTTGCACAGCTGGCCGCCGCACGTCAGGGCACCCACAAGGTCAAGACCCGCGCCGAAGTTGCCGGTGCCGGCCGCAAGCCGTTCAAGCAGAAGGGGACCGGCCGCGCCCGTCAGGGCTCGATCCGCGAACCGCAGATGACCGGCGGTGGCATCGTCCACGGTCCGACCCCGCGTGACTACTCGCAGCGCACCCCCAAGAAGATGAAGGCTGCTGCCCTGCGCGGCGCCCTGTCTGATCGCGCTCGCTACGATCGCGTCCACGTGATCGAGAACCTGGTGGCCGGCGATCAGCCGTCGACCAAGGAAGCTCTGGCAACCCTGCGTTCGCTGACCGAGCGCAAGAATGTCCTGCTCGTGATCGAACGCGCCAACGATGTGGCCGCACTGTCGGTTCGCAACCTGGTTGAGGTCCACGCCCTGTACGTGGATCAGCTGAACACCTACGATGTTCTGGTTTCGGACGACGTGGTCTTCACCAAGGCTGCATTCGATGCCCTGGTTCAGAAGGAGGAAGCCAAGTGAGCGTCTTCTCAAAGGCTCCGCACGACGTGGTCATCGCACCGGTCGTCTCGGAAAAGAGCTACGGTCTGATCGATGAAGGTAAGTACACCTTCATGGTCGACCCGCGTTCGAACAAGTCGGAAATCAAGAACGCCGTTGAAGCCATCTTCAACGTGAAGGTTGATTCCGTAAACACCATCAATCGGCCGGGTAAGCGCAAGCGCACCCGCTTCGGGTGGGGTACGCGCAAGGACACCAAGCGCGCCATCATCACCCTGAAGGAAGGCTCGATTGACATCTTCGGCGGTCCGCTTTCCTAAGCGGAGACCACTTTAACGAGGAATAAGAATAAATGGGAATTCGTAAGTACAAGCCGACTACCCCGGGCCTGCGCGGCTCGTCGGTAGCCGACTTCGCAGAAATCACCCGATCGACTCCGGAAAAGTCGCTGGTTCGCCCGCTGTCCAAGACTGGCGGCCGCAACAACTCCGGTAAGATCACCACCCGTCACAAGGGTGGCGGACACAAGCGCGCCTACCGCCTGATCGACTTCCGTCGCCAGGACAAGGACGGCGTGCCGGCAAAGGTCGCTCACATCGAGTACGACCCGAACCGTACCGCCCGTATTGCCCTGCTGCACTACGTGGACGGCACCAAGCGCTACATCATCGCCCCGAACCACCTGAGCCAGGGCGACATCGTGGAAGCTGGTCCGAACGCGGACATCAAGCCGGGCAACAACCTGCCGCTGCGCAACATCCCGGTGGGTTCCGTGATCCACGCCGTGGAACTGCGCCCCGGTGGCGGTGCCAAGATGGCCCGCTCCGCAGGTGCCTCCATCCAGCTGGTGGCCCGCGAGGGCAAGTTCGCCCAGCTGCGCCTGCCTTCGGGTGAAATCCGCAACGTCGATGTGCGCTGCCGCGCCACCATCGGCGAAGTGGGCAACGCCGAGCAGATCAACATCAACTGGGGCAAGGCCGGCCGTATGCGCTGGAAGGGCGTCCGCCCGACCGTGCGTGGTGTGGCCATGAACCCGATCGATCACCCGCACGGTGGTGGTGAAGGTAAGACCTCCGGTGGTCGTCACCCGGTCAACCCCAATGGTAAGCGTGAAGGACGCACCCGTCGTCCGAACAAGGACAGCGACAAGCTTATTGTGCGTCGCCGTCGTACCGGCAAGAACAAGCGATAGGAGCCTGGAGACATGCCACGCAGCCTGAAGAAAGGCCCCTTCGTCGATCAGCACCTGTACCTGAAGGTCGTTGCTGAGAACGAAAAGGGCACCAAGAACGTCATCAAGACGTGGTCCCGCCGTTCGATGATCATCCCGGACATGCTGGGACACACCATCGCCGTGCACGACGGACGCAAGCACATCCCGGTGTTTGTCACCGAATCGATGGTTGGGCACAAGCTCGGTGAGTTTGCCTCGACCCGCACGTTCCGTGGCCACGTGAAGGACGACAAGAAGGGCAAGCGCCGCTAGGCCCCGGAAGGGATCTAGTGTCGCTTAGCACTTCTTCGATAGACGAGAGAAGGAAAGCAATGGAAGCCAAGGCAATTGCGCGTCATCTCCGCGTAACGCCTATGAAGGCCCGGCGCGTCGTCAACCTTGTTCGTGGTCTGCAGACCAACGAGGCACTGGCAATTCTGAAGTTTGCCCCGCAGGCAGCTTCGGAGCCCGTGTACAAGGTTGTCGCATCGGCAGTGGCTAACGCCCGTGTCGCCGCGGACCGCGCAGGTGAAGCATTCAATGAGGACGAGCTGATTATCAGCGAGGCGTTTGTAGACGAAGGTCCGACCATGAAGCGGTTCCAGCCGCGTGCTCAGGGTCGTGCCTTCCAGATCAAGAAGCGCACCAGCCACATCACCGTGGTTGTTTCAACCCCGGAGAAGGGTGGGGAAAAGTAAATGGGACAGAAGGTAAACCCGAACGGTTTCCGTCTCGGCATCACCACTGACCACGTTTCGCACTGGTTCGCCGATTCCAACAAGCCAGGCCAGCGTTACAAGGATTTTGTCAAGGAAGACGTCAAGATCCGCGAACTGCTGTCCACCGGCATGGACCGCGCAGGCATCGCCCGCGTTGAGATCGAGCGCACCCGTGACCGCGTGCGTGTGGACATCCACACCGCCCGCCCGGGCATCGTCATCGGCCGCCGCGGCGCCGAAGCCGATCGCATCCGCGGTGAGCTGGAGAAGCTGACCGGCAAGCAGGTGCAGCTGAACATCCTCGAGGTCAAGAACCCCGACATCGAAGCCCAGCTGGTTGCCCAGGGCATCGCCGAGCAGCTTGCTTCGCGCGTGGCGTTCCGCCGCGCGATGAAGAAGGCCATGCAGTCGGCAATGCGTGCAGGTGCCAAGGGCATCCGCGTGCAGTGCTCGGGCCGCCTGGGTGGCGCCGAAATGTCGCGCAAGGAGTTCTACCGCGAAGGTCGTGTGCCGCTGCACACCCTGCGCGCGAACATCGACTTCGGCAAGTTCGAAGCCAAGACCACCTTCGGCCGCATCGGCGTGAAGGTCTGGATCTACAAGGGTGACGTAACCGCCAAGGAACTGGCTGCACAGCAGGCCGCTGCCGCTCCGGCACGTGGCCGTGGCGGTGACCGCCCGAACCGTGGTGGCGACCGTCGTCGTCGCAACGACCGCAACAAGGCTGCCGCACAGGCTCCTGCTGCGGAAGGAGGAGAGGCTTAAATGCTTATCCCACGTCGTGTGAAGTACCGCAAGCAGCACCACCCGAACCGCTCGGGTGCTGCCAAGGGCGGAACCACCGTATCGTTCGGTGAATACGGCATCCAGGCTCTGACCCCGGCCTACGTGACCAACCGTCAGATTGAAGCCGCCCGTATCGCCATGACCCGCCACATCAAGCGTGGCGGTAAGGTCTGGATCAACATTTACCCGGACCGTCCGCTGACCAAGAAGCCTGCCGAAACCCGCATGGGTTCCGGTAAGGGTTCGCCGGAATGGTGGGTCGCAAACGTCAAGCCGGGACGTGTTCTGTTTGAACTGTCCGGCGTCAGTGAAGAGGTAGCTCGCGAGGCCCTGCGCCTGGCAATCCACAAGCTGCCGTTGAAGGCACGCATCGTGCGTCGTGAGGGTGGTGAATAGGAATGGCTATTGGTTCAAAGGACCTGACCATTGAGGCTTTGGATGGCTACGACAATGCTCGTCTGAACGAGGAATTGAAGAAGGCCAAGGCCGAGCTGTTCAACCTCCGTTTCCAGTCGGCTACCGGTCAGTTGGAAACTCACGGCAACCTGAAGGCTGTCAAGCGCGATATCGCTCGCATTTACACTGTGCTGCGCGAACGTGAGCTCGGCATTCGCCAGGAAGTCGTTGTCCCGGTTGAAGAAACCAAGAAGGGCAAGGAAGCCAAGTAATGAGCGAGAAGGAGAACGGTGTGGCTGACGCAACCGAGCGTAACTACCGCAAGACCCTCCGTGGTTACGTGGTTTCCGACAAGATGCAGAAGACCATCGTCGTTGACGTTGAGGACCGTGTGAAGCACGCCCTCTACGGCAAGGTGATGCGCCGCAACAAGAACGTCAAGGCTCATGACGAGAACAACGAAGCCGGCATCGGCGACTTGGTTGTTATCGCTGAGACCCGCCCGCTGTCCGCTGACAAGCGCTGGCGCCTGGTGGAAATCGTCGAGAAGGCCAAGTAAGCCCTCCCGGTGATTCCACGGTTGACGTGAATTGCTGAGAACGCCCCGCAGTACTCCCTTGGGAGATCTGCGGGGCGTTTTCGCATGCCCGGACCGGGTTCTAGCCTCGGATCGGTAGGGCGCGGCTACGGGCAGGTCAAAGAAGGAGGCCTCTTTTGCCTCGGATTCCGTGTCAGCAACCGACACGTTCAGTTATCTGCCACGAAATCTCTGTCCGGCCTCGCCTCTCACGCCAGCGGTTGGACGTCTGCGAAACCACGAGGGATCTTATTGTGCATTCCATCCAGATCCGGCTGGGGAAAGCTAAACGACCTGCCTGCCTTCCTCAGGCGTAAGCATCGGAACGAGCCGCACAAGCACCACCATTGCGACCAACTCGACCAGGGTTTGCGTCACTACCGCAAGCGGGGCGATCCCCAGCGGGGCCGGTAGCGCGAGCGCCAAGGGAAGCACCACCAGGGAGTTGCGGGTTGCAGCCGAGAACATCACGGCACGCGTGGATGGCACATCGAGCCCGGTGATCTTGCCCGCGAGCCGGCCGATGGCAAGAGCGGCAACCACAAAGACAACATAAAGGGGAACTACTCGGGCAAGCGAGCCGATCTGCGACCCCACGGCCGCGATCTGTGATCCGAGAACCACGCAGAGCGTGGCCATCATGAGCGGCACCATCGCGCCCGCCATGACTTCTTCGACGGCTCTTCCCACATGATGGCGTCGGGAAACGCTTTGCACGGCGGCCGCGGCGGCGAGCGGTATCACGATCAGCAAGAAGAAGGCCTTGGCAAATGGCCCAATCTCAATGACCGACAGCACTTCTGCGCCAACGAACAAGAAAAGGTAAACGGGCAGCAACAGGATTTGGGCGAGCATCAGCAGGGGTGCCGCCGCAAGCAAACGTGAGCGCGCGCCACCAGCTAGACCCGTAAACACGATGACGTAGTCAATGCACGGGGTAAGCAACACGAGCAACACTCCGAGCAGCAGCGCTTTGTCATCAGCCACGAAACGTGAGAGCGCCCAGGCGATAGCGGGCACGAACACGAAATTCGCGACCAGGACCGTACCCAGGAACCGGAAATCTCCAAACGAACGTGCGACCTCGACCAAAGGCACCCCGAGGAAGGTTGCGAACAGCAAGAGCATCAGAATCGGCTCGATCCCAAGCTCTAACGCCGGGGCCAGCTGCGGTGCACTTAGCCCCAGGACCGCTCCTACGCCGATGGCCAATAGATAGAGCGGGACCTGCTGCCTATCCCACCATTCAACGATCCGCTTCATTCCTCAATCCTCCAGCATCGACGCGGCAGACCTAAATGACCGTCAACCGTGTGCCATAGGCAGGAGACTTGCTGGGACTCAATTCCTGAAACAACTCATGCCCGCCGATAACCAGATGCCGGGCAGCCGCGTTGCCGAGCGGCCGCCCGGCAAACGTATTTCCAAGGCACATCATCACACCCAGTATGAGCTTGGATAACCAGTACCTCAGACCCCGGCAGACGTGATGACTGTGACGAACTACCGAACGGCAGTGCACAGGACACAAGGTCGCAACCACGCATATCGCTCCGGTGCTAAGCCGGATTCCTGGGGGAGGCGTCCTGGATGACGGTATCGTCCTCCAGGGTTATCGTGTAGGACAGCGCAGGTGCCGGCCCGCCATTACCCTCCAAACGGCTGCCAAAGGCTTTTCCTGGCCACCATGCGGCGTATCGGCCGTCCTGAACCGTAGCTTCTACCACTTGGCCGTCCGGAGTAGTGATGGACACGGCTTTCACGTCCTCACCGACGTTCCCGTGGGTCAGGGCAACGTCGGGCCGTTCTGGGAACCCGAAAGCGTTGCGGCCACGAAACTCGGCAATGTTCCCTTCAGTGAATTCCCCGCCGACGGGAAGGAAACCCCAGTCTCCGCCTGCCCGGCTGGAATCAATGGTGTCGGCTTCTGCTGCTCCGACTGCCAGGTGAGCAAGGCACATACCAGCCATATGCTCGGAAGAAGCGGTATAGAGCAGGACCACCCATTCACCGCGTCGTTCGGCGAGGTCTAACTGAGCAGATGCCAGATCCAAGCGGCCCCGGCAGGCGGAATCGGCCACGGCGCGGTCGGCGGCGCTGATGGTTCCGAGATCGGCAGTCCACGATGCGTAGGCCGCATCATTGGCCCCCGGCCCGGGAAAAAGTACCACCGTTGCGGTGACGGCGGCAGCCAGGGCCACCGCAACGGGTGTCGCTATCCGACGTACCGGATGGGACCGGAGCGCGTGGGGTCGGTGATCGGTGACTCGCCCATTGTCGGGATCGCTCGCGAGGATTTGTTGCAGCCCTGCGTTGGCTTTGATTCGTTCGGACTCGTTCAGACTGCCGCTGGGGGCCGCATCCAGGAGGCGAAAAGCTTCCATTTGCGCGTTCTTGTTCATGTCTATGACTCCGTCATGAGGAATTCGGCGAAGGAGGTACGGGATGCAGAAGCATCGAGCATGCGGCGCAAAGACTTGCGCGCACGATGAAGCCGAAGGCGGTAGGCGGCCGATGAAATCCCCAGAACCTGTCCGGCCTTGGACGAGGGAAGCTCTTCTCAGATTGCAAGGGCCAACACTTCTTGGTCGAGGGGTCGCAATTGGAGCCAAGCTGCGACCAAATCGACGTGTTCATTGATCAACTCGGTTGCTGCATCGGTAAAAGTTGAAGCGTGGGCAGCGATCCTGACCGCCAGCGATCCTTGGCGTTTTTCCCCGCGCGCGGTGTTCAACATGCAGTTCCGCGCGACGGCGAACATCCAGGCTCGGGCGTCCTCGTGTGCGGTTGGAAGGTCATCCAAGCGGCGCCAAGCGACGAGGAAGGCCTCGTGGACGATATCCTCGGCGTGCTCGGGACCAGCCCGGCGTTGCACGAAGCGGAGTACGTCGGTGTACACCAGCTCGTATAGCCCGGAGAACCGTGTCTCCCTCTCCTGCCTTGTTTTTGAGGTGCTCATACTTATACATGTCCGCACATCGCCATTTGTTACCCGAAGTAGGGCGCTGTCCCAGTGAAGTTGGTCCATGTCCAAGAACGGACCGATGGATTGATTCGGAAGGCCGCTTGAAACACGGACAACGAGTAACCCCGCTTGCCAATATAGCGGGGGACAACTGCGGTCCGGGAGCCACCCCCTTCCAGAATCTTCCTTGCACCGGCTGGTTCAATTGGGTACTGCCGTCCGGCCCAGGAAGCCCCGCGCACCACTGAGCAACGGGGGCCCGCGAGCTTCATAACCACGCGTTGGCCGGCTTCTGCGGGACAACGACGACCTGGACGCCACCGGTCTACCGAGGCCAGGGCGGAACAACGCGCTACGTGAATTCCGACGAGGAAGCAGCGGCCTGGCGTTGATAACTGCCAGGGGTAAGGCCAATGAACCGGCGGAAGTCCGTGGCGAAGTGGGCCTGATCCGTATAGCTCAGTTCGGCGGCCAACCGGGCCAGGGAGAACCCGGGCTCCCGGCGCAACCGCATCGCCGCCTCCTGCACACGGTAGCGACGAATAACCTGCAAAGGCGGGACACCGAGATGGGCGGCGCTCAGGCGCTGCAGGCTGCGTACGCCCACATCCAGGGCATCGGCCAGGTCTGACACCTGGGTCATCGAACGGTTGGTGGCAACCAACCGCAGCATGCGATTGGCCAGCAGCCCGGTGTCGCTGGGTTTCGGCAGCTTTGCGAGCCATCGGGCGAGCACTTCGATGGCTTCGAAAGCGTCAGACGCTGGAACGGCCTGAGCCATCAGGGCTTCAACCCTGCCCTGCAGGGCGGGTTGTGGGAAGGGGAGTTCCCGACTCGCCAGCCCGGCAGGGTCCACACCCAGCTGTTCGGCGGCCGCCGGCTGCAGCAGTGCGGCCAGCACCCAGCCCGTGCCTTCCAGGTCCCGATGCGAGGTGCCGGTGCTGGGCCCACTCAGCAAGACGCAGCCGGGCTGCACGACCAGGTTCAGCGTCGGGAAGGTCAGCAGCTGTTGGCGACGTACCTGGTTTGGGGCCAAGTCCCACCGCGCCAGCCAGAACCACTGGACCGTCTCGGCCAAGGACGGCGGAGGGTCGTGGCGTTCGAAGTGGGGCAGCGACGCAGGGTAGAGCACGCCCCGTTCGTCTCCGGCTTCCCCTGCCATGTGAACCTCCACGTGCTTCTCGGGCCGTCCCGGCGAATGTCGCATATTTGCAAGAATCCTACGACGGCCGGGCCCTAACCTGAATGCATGAGCACAGAAAACACCCCGATGCGCGGGGTCACTGGAGCGCACACCACCAACGGGACGCCCCACGGGGCGACCAGCCTGACCCCTTTCCTGGCCATCGAAAACGCCCGGGAGGCCGTTGAGTTCTACCGTGAGTCTTTGGCGCCCGGTTGGTGGACGTCACTGAGATGGGCGGCGTGCTGGTCCACGCCGATCTGGACTTCGGCCAAGGCCACCTGCAGCTGGGTGTTCCCAGCCCCCAGTTCGGTCTGGTGCCACCGCCAGCGGGGGAGGAGGCCTGCTATTCGCTGGGCTTGTACTGCCCGAATGTGGATGAGGTGCTCGAGCGCGCCCTCGCCGCGGGGGCGGTGCTGCGTGAACCGGCTACCACGTTCGTCTCGGGGGACCGCTATGCCTCCATCCGTGACCCGTTCGGGGTGCGTTGGTCGGTGATGAGCCGGGTCGAGGACCTCACCGAGGAGGAAAGCAACCGGCGGGTGGCACGGTGGGCGCAGGATCAGGCGGGCACCGAGTAACCCGGTTGAATATGCCGCGATTATTCGAGCCAGCGCACCGGTCGCGCGGCACTGCTGCCGGTGCGTCTCTGCGTGCTCGCACCCATGCCTTGACGTCTCTCCCGCAGTGGCCGGTACTGTGACGAATCACGCGTTGCCCGCCCCTACCACACCATTTCGGAACAGCGCGAATCTGGGATAGGATAGATACTTGTGCGCATTGTGTCCGAGGACTATCCACCTTCGGCACGCTGCAGCGGTGTGGGAACATGTTTCCGCCCGCAGCACGACCCCGGTATTTTACGCCTCGGCCCTGCCGCCATTTGGGATCAGCATTCGGTGCGCCCTCGCCGGTGGGGGTAAGCGATCGTATCGGGGAGACCATTATCCGTTCCGCAAGGCTCGTTCACGAGAACCAGCGAGACGACAGGAGTAATAAGTGATTCAGCAGGAGTCGCGACTCAAGGTTGCCGATAACACCGGTGCCAAGGAAATCCTTGCCATTCGTGTTCTCGGCGGCTCGAAGCGTCGCTACGCAAGCATCGGCGACACCATCGTCGCTACCGTCAAGGACGCAATTCCTGGCGGCAACGTGAAGAAGGGTGACGTCGTCAAGGCCGTCATCGTTCGCACCAAGAAGGAAATCCGTCGCGTTGACGGTTCCTACATCAAGTTCGACGAGAACGCTGCGGTGATCTTGAAGAACGAGGGTGAGCCTCGCGGTACCCGTATTTTCGGCCCAGTGGGTCGTGAGCTTCGCGACAAGAAGTTCATGAAGATCGTTTCCCTGGCTCCGGAGGTGCTGTAACCATGGGTGCAAAGATCAAGAAGGGTGACCTGGTTCAGGTCATCAGCGGCGGCGACCGCGGCAAGCAGGGCAAGGTCCTGAAGGTCTTCCCGGCCGCCCAGCGCGTCCTGGTGGAAGGCGTTAACCGCGTCACCAAGCACACCAAGGCCGGTCAGACCGAATCCGGTTCGACCACCGGCGGTATCGAGGTTGTCGAGGCCCCCATGCACGTTTCGAACGTTGCCGTGGTGGATCCTGAAACCAAGAAGCCGACCCGCGTTGGTTTCCGCGAGGAAACCGTAGAGAAGAACGGTGTGAGCAAGACTGTGCGCATCCGTTACGCCAAGGCTTCCGGAAAGGATCTGTAATGACTGAAGCAGCCACCAAGATCCAGCCACGTCTGAAGGCAAAGTACACCGCCGACATCCGTCCGGCGCTGCAGGAGCAGTTCAACTACTCCAACCCCATGCAGGTTCCGACCCTGACCAAGGTCGTCGTGAACATGGGTGTGGGCGAAGCCGCCAAGGACTCGAAGATCATCGAAGGCGCCGTACGCGACCTGACGGCCATCACCGGTCAGAAGCCAGTGATCACCCGTGCTCGCAAGTCCATCGCTCAGTTCAAGCTGCGCGAAGGCATGCCGATCGGTACCCACGCCACCCTGCGCAACGACCGCATGTGGGAATTCGTTGACCGCCTGATCACCCTGGCGCTGCCGCGTATCCGCGACTTCCGCGGACTGAGCGACCGCCAGTTCGACGGCAACGGAAACTACACCTTCGGCCTGACCGAGCAGTCGATGTTCCACGAAGTTGATCAGGACAAGATCGACCGCGTTCGTGGTATGGACATCACCGTGGTGACCACCGCCAAGAATGACGACGAAGGCCGCGCCTTGCTCAAGGCACTGGGCTTCCCGTTCAAGACCGAAAACTAAACTCACTACGTTACAGGTCCGATACAAAGGAAACCGTAACGAGGAAGGGCTGAAGCCCACATGTCTATGACAGATCCAGTCGCAGATATGCTGACTCGTCTGCGCAATGCCAACTCGGCATACCACGACAGCGTTTCGATGCCGTCGAGCAAGCTGAAGGTTCGCATTGCCAACATCCTCAAGGAACAGGGCTACATCGCCTCCTTCGAGGAAGAGGACGCAGAAGTCGGCAAGAAGCTGACCATCACTTTGAAGTACGGTCCGCTGCGCGAGCGTTCGATCGCCGGCGTCCGTCGCATCTCCAAGCCAGGTCTGCGCGTTTACGCAAAGTCCACCAACCTGCCGCACGTGCTCGGTGGCTTGGGCATCGCTATCCTGTCCACCTCCTCCGGTCTGCTTACTGACCGCCAGGCTGCAAAGAAGGGCGTGGGTGGGGAAGTCCTCGCCTACGTCTGGTAACGGGAAGGAAGGGAATACACAATGTCACGTATTGGACGTCTTCCGATTACCGTTCCTGCCGGCGTCGACCTGAAGATCGACGGACAGGACGTCACCGCCAAGGGCCCGAAGGGTGAACTGTCGCTGACTGTTGCAGCGCCGATCACCGTCGCCCTGGAGGAAACCACCCTCACCGTCAGCCGCCCGAACGACGAGCGCGAATCGCGTTCGCTGCACGGCCTGACCCGCAGCCTGATCGAAAACATGATCATCGGCGTCACCCAGGGTTACGAGAAGAAGCTCGAAATCCACGGCACCGGTTACCGTGTCCAGGCCAAGGGCGCCAACCTGGAGCTTGCTCTGGGCTACTCGCACCCGGTCAGCGTTGAGGCACCGGCGGGCATCACCCTGACCGTCGAGGGCAACAACAAGATCACCGTTGCTGGCATCGATAAGCAGCAGGTCGGCGAGGTTGCTGCCAACATCCGCAAGCTGCGTAAGACCGAGCCTTACAAGGGCAAGGGCATTCGCTACGCCGGCGAACAAATCCGCCGCAAGGTCGGAAAGGCTGGTAAGTAATTATGGCTATCGGAATCAAGGGCAAGAGCAAGTCCGCAGCCCGCGGCCGCCGTCACCTGCGTGTGCGCAAGCGCCTCGTTGGCACCTCGGTCCGCCCGCGCCTGGTTGTCAACCGTTCGGCTCGCCACATCTTCGTACAGATCGTGGACGACTCGAAGGGCATCACCCTGGCCAGCGCTTCGACCATGGAAGCCGACCTGCGCGCCCTGGAAGCTGACAAGACCGCTAAGTCCAAGCGCGTTGGCGAGCTCGTAGCCGAGCGCGCCAAGGCTGCTGGCATCGAGGCAGTTGTCTTCGACCGCGGTGGAAACAAGTACCACGGTCGCGTTGCCGCCGTGGCAGACGGCGCTCGTGAAGGTGGGCTGGCACTGTGAGCGAATCAACTAACGAGAAGGAAACTCAGGTGTCTGAAGCTACCGAGGCAGTGGAAACTGCAGCGGCTAACGACAACAACAACTCTCGTCGCAACGAGGGCCGTGGCCGTCGTAATGAGGGTGGCCGTGGTCGTGGTCGCGATAACCGTGAAAACCGCAACGAAGACAAGGACAAGTTCCTTGAGCGTGTGGTCACCATCAACCGCGTTTCGAAGGTTGTCAAGGGTGGTCGCCGCTTCAGCTTCACCGCACTGGTCGTTGTCGGTGACGGCAACGGCACCGTAGGTGTCGGCTACGGCAAGGCCAAGGAAGTTCCCGCGGCCATTGCCAAGGGCGTCGAGGAAGCGAAGAAGAACTTCTTCCGCGTTCCGCGCGTTGGCACCACTATCCCGCACCTGGTCAAGGGCGAAGACGCTGCAGGCGTTGTGCTGCTGCGTCCGGCCTCCCCGGGTACCGGCGTTATCGCCGGTGGTCCGGTGCGTGCGGTGCTGGAATGCGCCGGCATCCACGACGTGCTGTCCAAGTCGATGGGTTCGCAGAACCAGATCAACATTGTGCACGGCACCGTTGCAGCCCTGAAGGCTCTGGAAGAGCCGCAGGCTGTGGCTGCCCGTCGTGGGCTGCCTCTGGACGAGGTTGCCCCGGCCGCAATGATCCACCACATCCAGACCCAGAAGGCAGGTGCATAGGCAATGGCAAACATTGTCCCAAGCGACGCCAAGCTGGAAATCACCCAGACCAAGTCCGTCATTGGTGCTAAGCAGGGCCACCGCGACTCCGTTCGTTCGCTCGGTTTGAAGCGTGTTGGGCACACCGTTGTCCGCACCGCAGACCCGGTGACCGTCGGCATGCTCAACAAGGTCCCACACCTGGTGAAGGTTGAGGAGGCTAAGTAAACATGGCTGAAAAGGAAAACGCACTCAAGGTCCACCACCTGCGTCCGGCCGAAGGTGCCAAGACCGCCAAGACCCGTGTGGGTCGTGGTGAGGCATCCAAGGGTAAGACCGCAGGCCGCGGTACCAAGGGCACTAAGGCCCGCTACCAGGTCAAGGCAGGCTTCGCCGGCGGTCAGCTGCCGCTGCACATGCGTCTGCCGAAGCTGCGTGGCTTCAAGAACCCGTTCCGCGTCGAGTACCAGGTTGTGAACCTGGACAAGATCAACGAACTGTTCCCCGAGGGTGGCGAAGTCACCGTCGAGGCATTGGTTGCCAAGGGCGCCGTTCGCAAGAACGAGCCGGTCAAGGTGCTGGGCACCGGCGAGATCTCGGTCAAGGTTGACGTGAAGGCCAACGCCTTCTCGGCTTCCGCCGAACAGAAGATCGCCGCTGCCGGCGGCTCGGTGACCACCCTCTAAACAGGGTTTGAACCACGGTAAGGCCCCGGTGAATCCGTACTGCACGGATTCACCGGGGCCTTGCCACATTTACAGCACCTGACCTGTGCACCGGGCCCGATCACCACCGTGGACTATGGTGGGAGTTCGGGGGAAATTACGTCCATGCTGTGCCGCCTATTTGGCGCGCCGGTGCCAGGAACCGCTAGAATTCATAAAGTCAACGCAAGAGTCTGCAGACCAGGCTCAGGCAAATACGTCAGGAGGACGCTTGTTCAGCGCCATAGCCCGAGTTTTTCGGACGCCTGATCTGCGCAACAAGTTGCTGTTCACGCTCGGTATTATTGCGATCTACCGTGTGGGTGTGTTCGTCCCGGCTCCGGGAGTCAACTACAGCAACGTTCAGCAGTGTCTGGCACAGGGTGAAACCACCGGTGGCATCTACCAGTTTGTGAACCTGTTCAGCGGTGGAGCACTGCTGCAGGTCTCCGTCTTCGCCATGGGTATCATGCCGTACATCACCGCGGCCATTATCGTCCAGCTGCTGCGTGTGGTGATCCCGCACTTCGAACAGCTGCACAAGGAGGGTCAGGCCGGCCAGGCCAAGATGACCCAGTACACCCGCTACCTGACCATCGCCCTGGGCCTGCTGCAGGCGACCACCCTGGTCACCCTGGCACGCACCGGTACCCTGTTCCCGGGCTGCCAGCTGCCGCTGGTGCCCGACGAGAGCCTGATCGTGATCCTGCTGATGATCATCACGCTCACCGCAGGCACCGGTCTGATCATGTGGATGGGTGAGCTGATCACCGAACGCGGCATCGGCAACGGCATGTCGATCCTGATCTTCATCTCCATTGCCTCCGGCTTCCCCTCCGCCATGGGCGCCA
Organism: Glutamicibacter sp. St.4D3; assembly: GCF_059728615.1. Classification (NCBI taxonomy): domain Bacteria; kingdom Bacillati; phylum Actinomycetota; class Actinomycetes; order Micrococcales; family Micrococcaceae; genus Glutamicibacter; species Glutamicibacter sp. St.4D3. The sequence continues at coordinate 2,347,002 of NZ_AP039380.1, read as the reverse complement.
TCGGCCGCTCCCAGGGTTGGGGCGTGTTCACCGGAGTGCTGCTGATCGGCCTGCTGGTCATCGCCCTGGTGGTGTTCGTGGAACAGTCCCAGCGCCGCGTGCCGGTGCAGTACGCCAAGCGCACCATCGGCCGGCGCACCGTGGGAGGAACCTCCACCTACATCCCGATCAAGGTGAACATGGCCGGCGTGATCCCGGTGATCTTCGCCAGCTCTATCCTGGCGCTGCCGCAGATGATCGTGCAGTTCAACGTCCGTGACGACGGCACCCTGCCGGACTGGGCCCTGTGGCTGCAGACCCACTCGGCCACCTCCTCGCCGTGGTACATGGCCGTGTACACGCTGCTGATCATCGGCTTCACCTACTTCTACGTGGCCATCACCTTCAACCCGGTTGAAGTGGCGGACAACATGAAGAAGTACGGCGGGTTCATCCCCGGCATCCGTGCCGGCAAGCCGACCGCGGACTACCTGAACTACGTGATTTCCCGAGTGACCTTCCCCGGATCGCTCTACCTGGCAGTCGTCGCGTTGATCCCACTGATCGCATTCGTTTTGTTCAACGCCGACCAAAACTTCCCATTTGGCGGGACCTCGATCCTCATCATGGTTGGTGTGGGCCTGGAGACCGTCAAGCAGATTAATGCTCAGATGCAGCAACGACACTACGAAGGACTTTTGCGATGACTCGACTGTTGATTATCGGACCTCCCGGGGCCGGCAAGGGCACTCAGGCCGAAAAGATCTCCGAGCGCCTGCGGATCGTGGCGATCTCCACCGGTGACATCTTCCGCGCCAACGTCAAGGGCGGAACCCCGCTGGGCGTCGAGGCCAAGAAGTACATTGACGCCGGCAACTTCGTGCCGGACTCGGTCACCAACAACATGGTGCGTGACCGCCTGGCCCAGCAGGACGTGAAGGACGGCTTCCTGCTGGACGGCTACCCGCGCACCAGCGCCCAGGTGGACGCGCTGGATGAGATCCTGGCCGCCCAGGGGCAGAAGCTGGACGGCGTGCTGCAGCTGACCGCCGATGACAACGAGCTGGTTGCCCGCCTGCTCAAGCGCGCCGAGATCGAAGGCCGCGCCGATGACACCGAAGAGGTCATCCGCCACCGCCTGGCCCTCTACCACGAGGAGACCCAGGTCGTGGTCGACCGCTACGAGGAGCGCGGCATTGTGCGCAAGGTCGACGGGATCGGGGCCATCGACGAGGTCACCGACCGCGTCCTGTCCGCCTTGAACGTGAACGCCTAGTACGCAAGGCGCTACCGGCCAAGGATCGTATCGAGCCGCCCAACGGCGGGCGCGGTACGGTCCTTGGCCATTTTCAGGAACACCGTCCCACCCGGCCCACCGGGACTGGGACACAGCAAAGGGAGAACCCGTGGCTTTCGGACAGCCGAAAATCGAATACAAGTCCAATGCGCAGATTCTGAAGATGCGCGAAGCCGGCCTGGTGCTGGCCGAGGCCCTGGATGAGGCCGTCGCCGCCGCCCAGCCGGGGGTCACCACCAAGGAGGTCGACGCGGTCTTCGCTGGGGTGCTCGAACGCCACGGCGCCACCAGCAACTTCCTGGGCTACCACGGATTCCCGGCCACGATCTGCGCCTCGGTCAACCATGAGGTGGTCCACGGCTTCCCCAGCGAATACGTGCTCAAGGACGGGGATGTGCTGAAGATTGACGGCGGGGCCATCGTGGACGGCTGGCACGCCGACTCGGCGCGCACCGTGTTGCTGGGCGACGTGGACGAGGCCGACCGCCGACTGAGCGAGATCACCCAGCAGGCCATGTGGGCCGGCATCGCCGCCCTGGCCGAGGCCCGCTTCGTCGGGCAGATCGGCGAGGCCATCGAAAAGTACGTGCACGCCCAGCCAGGCCCGCGCCTGGGGATCCTGGAGGAGTACTGCGGGCACGGCATCGGCTCGGCCATGCACATGGCCCCGGACGTGCTGAACTACAACAGCGGCCACCGCGGCCCGCGGGTCAAGCCCGGTATGGCCCTGGCCATCGAACCGATGCTGGTGCGCGGCAAGCTGGCCACCTCGGTGCTGGACGATGACTGGACCGTGGTTACCAACGACAAGCAGAACGCCTCCCAGTGGGAGCACACCGTGGCCGTGCACCTGGGCGGGATCTGGGTGCTCACCGCGCACGACGGGGGAGCGGCGGGGCTGGAGCCCTTCGGCGTGAGCCCCTCACCCATCAAGCCGTAACCGCGGCATGGATCCGGCACCGAGGTGCCGGATCTAACACTTTAAGCGGCCGAATCGATTTGTCGCCACGCCCGCCCATGGCGTATTCTTGACTGTTGGTTGTCTATTTAAGTGCGCCCAAAAGCTCGCAAGGGCTGCGCGGAAACACTGAAACGGGCTTCCGGAACCAATTACTTGTTGCCGCCGCCGGCGGCAACTACCAAAGTTAGCGGGGAAAATGGCCAAGAAGGAAGGTGTCATCCAGGTAGAGGGCACAGTGACCGAAGCATTGCCGAACGCAATGTTCCGCGTCGAACTGCCCAACAAGCACGTCGTGCTTGCAACTATCTCGGGTAAAATGCGCCAGCACTACATTCGAATCCTCCCAGAGGACCGGGTGCAGGTAGAAATGAGCCCATACGATCTCAACCGAGGTCGTATCGTTTACCGCTACAAGTAAATCAGTAGTTTTTGAGACAGCGATCTTGCGGACGTCCAGTGAATGATCACCCGGACGGCCGCTTGAGCATTGTCTTGAGGCAGGCTTGTTTACCGCTCCAAAAATAACTGCAACCGCAAGAGGAGTAAACCCTTGAAGGTTAACCCCAGCGTGAAGCCGATCTGCGACAATTGCAAGGTGATTCGCCGCAATGGTCGCGTTATGGTGATCTGCTCGAACCCACGCCACAAGCAGCGTCAGGGCTAAATCCCTTACGGATTTGTCCCACGCGTAGTCAAGAAATGGCAGCACCGCATCGAATACGCGCGATGCACACCCCCGGTTTCGGAGGCTGGGGACCACTTCGGTGGGAAGGTGCTGCTGAAGACCTCCGAACGTTGAAAGGTAGCCACTTATGGCTCGTTTAGCAGGCGTGGACATCCCACGCGAAAAGCGCGTGATCATCGCGTTGACTTACATCTACGGCGTGGGCAGGACCCGTGCAGAAGAGACCATCGCAGCAACCGGAATCAACCCGGATACTCGCGTGAAGGATCTCACCGACGCTGAGCTGGTTCAGCTGCGTGACTTCATCGAAGGCACCTACCAGGTGGAAGGTGACCTGCGCCGCGAGGTTCAGGCCGACATCCGCCGCAAGGTCGAAATCGGATCCTACGAAGGTATTCGCCACCGCAAGGGTCTGCCGGTTCACGGTCAGCGCACCAAGACCAACGCCCGTACCCGCAAGGGCCCGAAGCGTACCGTCGCCGGTAAGAAGAAGACCCGCTAATTCCTAGCGGTCTAGATCCAAAAACTTTTTCGTAGGAGAAGAAATGCCCCCAAAGACTCGTGGAGCGGTGCGTAAGCCGCGTCGCAAGGACAAAAAGAATATCGCGCTGGGCCAGGCGCACATCAAGAGCACCTTCAACAACACCATCGTGTCGATTACCGACCCGACCGGTGCTGTGATCTCGTGGGCCTCGGCCGGTGAGGTTGGCATGAAGGGTTCGCGCAAGTCGACCCCGTACGCCGCACAGATGGCCGCCGAGCAGGCTGCCAAGCGTGCCCAGGAGCACGGCATGCGCAAGGTTGACGTTTTCGTCAAGGGCCCGGGCTCGGGACGCGAAACCGCGATCCGCTCGCTGCAGGCCGCCGGCCTTGAGGTTGGGTCCATCCAGGACGTTTCCCCGAGCGCACACAACGGTTGCCGCCCGCCAAAGCGTCGCCGCGTCTAACTCAGCCGTCAGGAAGAGACCTGGAAGCCGCCCCCGCCCCGGCGAGGGCCGGCTTCCAGGCCTCACACCTGCAACAGACGTACGCCGCAGAGGCTACCGTCGTTTCCACCCCCGTGTTGCGTCATATAGCGGACGCTCGCCGAAAGGAAATGTAAGTGCTCATTACGCAGCGCCCAACCCTGACCGAAGAAGTTGTTTCCGAGAATCGCTCCCGGTTCGTCATCGAACCGCTGGAGCCGGGCTTTGGCTACACCCTAGGTAACTCGCTTCGCCGTACCCTGCTGTCCTCGATCCCTGGTGCCTCCGTCACCAGCGTTCGCATCGACGGCGTACTGCACGAGTTCTCCACCGTAGCCGGTGTGAAGGAAGACGTCACCGAACTGGTTCTGAACATCAAGAACCTGTCCGTGTCCTCCGAGCACGATGAACCGGTCGTCGCTTACCTGCGCAAGCAGGGCCCCGGCGTCGTCACCGCAGCGGACATCACCCCGCCTGCCGGTGTTGAGTTCCACAATCCAGATCTGCACATCGCCACCCTGAACGCCAACGGCAAGTTCGACATGGAACTGACCATTGAGCGTGGCCGTGGCTACGTGTCCGCCGCCCAGAACAAGAGCGCCGACAGCGAGATTGGCCGGATCCCGGTCGACTCGATCTACTCGCCGGTGCTGAAGGTGACCTTCCGCGTGGAGGCCACCCGTGTTGAGCAGCGCACCGACTTCGATCGCCTGATCGTTGATGTGGAGACTAAGGAGTCGATTTCCCCGCGCGACGCCGTGGCATCGGCCGGCACCACCCTGGTGGAGCTGTTCGGCCTGTTCCGCGAGCTGAACACCGCAGCCGAGGGAATCGAGATCGGCCCGTCGCCAACCGACGCAGCCCTGGCTGCCGACATGGCGCTGCCGATCGAGGACCTGGAACTGACCGTGCGTTCCTACAACTGCCTGAAGCGCGAGGGCATCCACTCCGTGGGTGAACTGGTCACGCGTTCGGAGGCCGACCTGATGGACATCCGCAACTTCGGTGCCAAGTCCATTGACGAAGTCAAGGCAAAGCTTGTAGACCTCGGCCTGTCCCTGAAGGATTCCCCTCCAGGGTTCGACATGGGCAGCCGTGCCGCCATGGAAGACGGCGAGGATGTCTACGGCGACGGCAGCCTCTAGGCACCGCGTCTGGCGACAAATAACTTCATCCGGGTTCCCGGCCTAAGGGCCGGGAGCGCAGGATTATTCATCTAGGAGAACACCAATGCCAACCCCCACCAAGGGTCCGCGTCTCGGCGGCAGCGCAGCTCACGAGCGACTGATCCTCGCCAACCTGTCTGCCCAGCTGTTCGAGAACAAGCAGATCACCACCACCCTGAACCGCGCCAAGCGCCTGGCCCCGCACGCCGAGCGCCTGATCACCTTCGCCAAGCGCGGAGACCTGGCCTCGCGTCGTCGCGTGCAGTCCGTGATCGCATCGCGCAGCCGCACCAACAAGTCGATCGTTCACGAGCTGTTCGAGAACATCGCCCCGGTGATGGCCAACCGTGAAGGCGGCTACACCCGCATCACCAAGATTGGCAACCGCAAGGGCGACAACGCCCCGATGGCTGTCATCGAACTGGTCATGGAGCCGGTTTCGCCGAAGCAGGCCGTCGTGAAGGAAGCCGAAAAGGCTGCCGAGAACGCCGCCCCTGAGGCCACCGAAGAGGCCTAAGGCCCACGGCCCGCACGCACGGGCCACCTCGGTCACCGAACCCCGGAAGCGCATGCTTCCGGGGTTCGGTGCTTAAACGCCCACCAAAGCCCGCTGCTCTTCTCGAGGTTGCTGCGCCTGCCGGCAACGGCGGGCGGGACCACCACCGGATTTGGCAGGACGCCGGACACAGATTGGATAATGGAACCCATGAGCACCCCAGCACCCGAAACCCACCCGCTGGGCGCCACCGTGGCGTCCGGTTCCAGCGAACCGGCCACGGTGCGGATGCGGATGCGCCTGGGCTATGACGGCTCCCAGTTCCACGGGTGGGCCCGGCAGCCAAACGTGCTCGGGGTCCAGCAGCTGATCGAGGAGGGGCTGGCCACCCTGGTGCGCCGCCAGGTCCGGGTGGTTGTGGCCGGGCGCACCGACGCCGGGGTGCACGCCCGGAACCAGATGGTCCACTTTGATTTGACCCCCACCGAATACGAGGCGCTGCCGCGGCGCTCACCGCTGAGCCCCGCCAAGGCGTTGGTGCGCCGGCTGAACGGGATCCTGGCCAGCCAGGAGGGGGCCGTGCTCATCCATGACGCGGCCGTGGCCGAGCCGGGCTTTGACGCCCGCTTCTCGGCCCTGCAGCGCCGCTACTCCTACCGCATTGCGGACGGGCTGCACCGCTGGGACCCACTGACCCGGCAGATCACCATGTGGCACCGAGAGGAACTGGATGTGCAGCTGATGGACGCCGAGGCGCGCAGCGTGCTGGGCCGCCACGACTTCCTCTCCTACTGCAAGCCTCGCCCCGATGCCACCACCATCCGCACCCTGCAGGAGTTCTCCTTTACCAGGGGCGGAGACGGGATCATCACCGCCCACCTGGTCGCGGACGCCTTCTGTCACAACATGGTGCGCGCCCTGATCGGGGCCGCGCTGATGGTGGGGGACGGGCGGGAAACCCAGGGCTTCCTCGCCGACCGGCTGCAGGCCATGGTGCGCGATTCGAAGACGAAACTGGCCCACCCGCGCGCCCTGGTCCTGGAGGAGGTGCGCTACCCGCAGGCCGGGCAGCTGCTGGCCCGGGCCGAGCAGACCAGGGCCCGGCGCCGCGCCGATGAGGCCACCGGGGCGCTCGTGGAGGAAGGCACCGCCACCGCTCAGGGCCACGAAGAGCACCCGGCGAAGAGCACTTCGGCGGAATCCGGGCGGTAGCTGATTGACAGGTGGGCTTGGGGACTGTGACGGAAAATACCCGTCATTGCGGGCATTTGGGCCCCACCGGGCCCACTAGCCGAATTGTGTGCTGGCCCATTAATCGGCTAAACTTGTGAAAGTTGTGTATGTCCACGTTCGACACTACATGCCACAGCGTGACGGCTTAGTTGCATAGCCGCTGGTCTGCTGGGCATGCGAACACCACCTGGACGGCCGGTTAAATCAGTCCTCACCTGACGTACTGGTCCTGACACAAAGTAAACACGACAGTGCTTGTCCCTGATGGATCTCACGCCATGACACCTGCAGCTGTTTGACCAGAAACGAATCAACGTAAGGCAATTACTGTGCGTACGTACACCCCTAAGCCGGCTGACCAGACCCGTCAGTGGCACGTCATTGACGCCACCGATGTTGTGCTCGGCCGCCTGGCTGTCGAAGCAGCGACCTTGCTGCGCGGCAAGCACAAGGCTACTTTCGCCTCGCATATGGACATGGGCGACCACGTCATCATCATCAACGCTGAGAAGGTTGCCCTGACCGGCAACAAGCTGGTGCAGAAGCGCGCTTACCGCCACTCCGGTTTCCCGGGCGGTCTGAAGAGCTCGAACTACGCCGAACTGCTGGAGAAGAACCCGGTTCAGGCTGTCGAGAAGGCCATCAAGGGCATGCTGCCGAAGAACAAGATTGCCGCAGCCCAGCTGAGCAAGCTGAAGGTCTACCGTGGCGCTGAGCACCCGCACGCGGCCCAGGCTCCGAAGCCGTTCGAAATCACCCAGGTCGCCCAGTAGTCCTGGCCCCGAGAAGAAAAACTTATTAGGAGATAATCGTGGCTCAGAACGCTGAAGAGATCAACGAATTCGAAGGCGACACCCCGTCGACCTACACCACCGAGTCGGCCCCGGCCGCAGCTGCCGGCGGCGACGTCGAGCGCGCGCCGCTGACCGTGTCCGGTGGAGCCGTGGGACGCCGCAAGCAGGCCATCGCCCGCGTGCGCCTGGTGCCGGGCAACGGCACCTGGACCCTGAACGGTCGCGACCTGGCAACCTACTTCCCGAACAAGCTGCACCAGCAGGACGTCAACGAGCCGTTCAAGGTCCTGGGCCTTGAAGGTTCCTACGACGTGTTCGCCCGCATCCACGGCGGTGGCCCCTCCGGCCAGGCCGGTGCACTGCGCCTGGGCATCGCCCGCGCGCTGAACGAGATCGACCGCGACGCCAACCGTCCGACCCTGAAGAAGGCCGGTTACCTGACTCGCGACGCCCGCGTCATCGAGCGCAAGAAGGCCGGTCTGAAGAAGGCCCGCAAGGCCTCGCAGTTCTCCAAGCGCTAAGCAGTACCTGCGCAGGACAAACCCCATTCCCGGGATCTTCCGGGTGTGGGGTTTGTCCCTTTTAAAGCACTAATGTGAAAAACCGCTGCCCGGGCGGTGCGACGAGCATCAAATTTCACTCACGAATGGGGTTCCGGCACCCAAATCAGCGCTTTTTCGCCCCGTTCAAGGCATATGATGGTGGACGATGGCAAGGTTATTTGGGACCGATGGGGTCCGTGGAAAAGCGAATGAACTGTTGACACCGGAGCTGGCGATGCGTCTGTCGCAAGCCGCCTCGGTGGTTCTGGGGTTGAGCCAGTCTGAAGACGGCCGGCGCCCGGTAGCCGTAGTGGCTAAGGACCCGCGCATCAGCGGCGACTTCCTCTCCGCTGCGATTGAAGCGGGCCTTTCGGCCTCCGGTGTGGACGTGAAGGACGCCGGCACCCTGCCGACCCCCGCCGCCGCATTCCTGGTAGGCGACCTCGGGGCCGACTTTGGCGTGATGATCTCCGCCTCCCACAACCCGGCGCCCGATAACGGCATCAAGTTCCTGGCCCGCGGCGGGAAGAAGCTGGACGACTCGCTGGAGGACGCCATCGAGGCGTGCCTGCAGATGGAGCCGCCGCGCCCCACCGGGGGAGCGGTGGGACGGGTCTCGCGTTTCGCCGACGCTGAGGACCGCTACGTGATCCACCTGCTGCAGACCCTGCCCAATCGCCTGGATGGGCTGAAAGTGGTGCTGGACTGCGCCCACGGCGCCGCTTCGGGCTGCTCCCCGGAGGTGTTCAACGCAGCCGGTGCCGAGGTCGTGGTCATTGGGGCCGAACCCGATGGCGTGAACATCAATGACGGCTACGGTTCCACCCACCTGGAGAAGCTGCAGGCCGCCGTCGTGGAGCACGGCGCGGACCTGGGCATCGCCCACGACGGGGACGCGGACCGCTGCCTGGCGGTGGACCACGAAGGCACCGTCATCGACGGGGACCAGATCATGGCCATCATGGCCCTGGCCCTGAAGGAACAGGGCAAGCTGAAGGATGACGTGCTGGTCGCCACCGTCATGAGCAACCTGGGTCTGAAACTGGCCATGGAAGCCAACGGGATCACCATCCGGGAAACCGGGGTGGGGGACCGCTACGTGCTGGAGGAGATGAACGCCGGAGGCTACTCGCTGGGCGGGGAACAGTCCGGGCACGTGATCTTCAGCGAATACGCCACCACCGGTGACGGGGTGCTCACCGGGCTGCAGCTGGCCGCCCGGGTCAAGGCCTCGGGCCAGTCCCTGAAGGAACTGGCCCAGGTGCTCACGGTGCTGCCGCAGGTGCTGATCAATGTGCGCGGGGTGGACAAGGCCGCCGTGCACGACAGCGCCGAGGTCATGGCCGCGGTCGCCGTCTCCGAGGAACGCCTGGGCAGCACCGGCCGGGTGCTGCTGCGCCCCTCGGGCACCGAACCGGTGGTACGGGTGATGGTGGAGGCCGGAAGCCAGGAACAGGCCCGCAGCGAAGCCGAACTGCTGGCCGCCGCGGTCCTGCAGCACCTGGCGCTCTAGGAACGCCAACACACCGTTGTAACACCTGCGTCCCGGATCCGGCCCGTGCCGGGTCCGGGACGAGAATTTATCCAGTGTTTGCCGCTGGTTGGGCAACATCCCGCCCTGCCCGAATGCTGCGGGCCATAAACTCACGGCGACGCGGCCAACACCGGCCCGCCCAAACGGCGGGCAGCAACTGATGGGGGTAGAACATGAGTCTACGCGTGAGTGTTATCGGCACCGGATACCTGGGTGCCACCCATGCCGCCTGCATGGCCGAACTGGGCTTTGAAGTCATTGGCCTGGACGTGGACCGGGAGAAGCTGGACGCGCTCTCGCGTGGCATCCTGCCCTTCCACGAACCCGGGCTGCCTGAGCTGCTGCAGAAGCACGTGGCCGGCGGACGGCTGCGATTCACCGACTCCTACGCCGAAGTCGCCGCGGCGGCGGACATCCACTTCATCACCGTGGGCACCCCACAGCGCACCGACTCGCAATCCGCGGACATGAGCTACGTGGACGGCGCGGTGGACAGCCTGCTCGAACACGTCACCGGCCGCGCCCTGATCGTGGGCAAGTCCACCGTGCCGGTGGGCACCGCCCGCCGGCTGAGCGAACGCATCAAGGCCGCCGCCAGGCCCGGCAGCGACATCTCCCTGGCCTGGAACCCCGAGTTCCTGCGCGAGGGATTCGCCGTCAAGGACACCCTGCGCCCTGACCGGCTGGTCTACGGGGTGCAGAACGAACAGGACCTGGCCCGGCTGCGGGAGGTCTACGCCGACATCCTGGCCCAGGACACCCCCGAGGTGGTCACCGACCTGGAAACCAGTGAACTGGTCAAGGTCGCTGCCAACGCGTTCCTGGCCACCAAGATCTCCTTCATCAACGCCTTCGCCGAGGTCACCGAAACCGTGGGCGGGGACATCCGCACCCTGGCCGACGCCATCGGGTATGACGCCCGGATCGGACGGCGCTTTTTGAACGCCGGGGTGGGCTTTGGCGGTGGCTGTCTGCCCAAGGACATCCGTGCCCTGCAGGCCCGGGTCTCCGAGCTCGGGCTGAGCCAGACCATGGGGTTCCTGGCCGAGGTGGACCAGATCAACCTGCGCCGCCGCGACCGGGTGGTCGCGCTGGCCGAGGCCATGCTGGATTACAACCTGGCCGGCAAGCACGTGTGCGTGCTGGGGGTGACGTTCAAGCCCGACAGCGACGACGTGCGTGACTCGCCGGCCCTGGACATCGCGGTACGGCTCTACAACTCCGGAGCGGACGTGTCCGTGTATGACCCGGAAGGCAACGACAACGCCCGGCGCCGCTTCCCGCGCCTGCACTACGTGGATTCCTGGAAGGAGGCCGCGGCGGACGCCGATGCGGTGCTGCTGCTGACCGAATGGGCCGAATTCCGTGAACTGCAGCCCGAACAGCTCGGCGCCGTGGTGCGCCAGCGGCAGTTGATTGACGGGCGCAACGTGCTGAACCGGACCCTGTGGCGGGAGGCCGGGTGGACCATCACCGGTCCGGGGGAGCGCTTCGAGGTGGCCAGCCCCGAACTGCAGACCCAGTCACTGACCGTGGTGCCCGTTCCGGGCACCGACAACTAGGTACGGCGACGCCCGGCAGCAGAAAAAGAGCCGCCGGACATCCGCAAAAACCCCAAGGGCCCGGCCCCAGACCCACAGGATCGCTGCTCCTGCGGGTCTGCGGCCGGGCCCTTGGTCGCCTGGCGGCGGCTAGAAGCCGAAGCGGGCCATCACCCGGGGCAGCACCTCGATCAGCCGGGTGGCGCACACCGTGGAGTCCTCGGCGGCGACGCGTCCCACCTCGCCGTGGATCACCGCGGCGCAGGCGGTCAGCTCCAGCAGCCGCTGGTTGCTGACCAGCGCGGTGCCCTGCACGCCGGTGAGCGAGGAGTCGCTGAGCAGGGTGCCCAGGATGCCGGTGAGCACATCCCCGCTGCCGGCAGTCGCCAGCTTCGGGCTGGTGTGGCAGACCACCAGGGTCTTGCCCCCGGGCTCCACAATGTAGTTCGTTGGCCCCTTCAGCAGCACCACCGCGTTGTAGGACAGCGCCGCCCACCGGGTCCACTTCTGCGGCTCCTCGGCAATGTCCTGGGCGGTAACGGTGATCCCGGCGCGGCGCAGCAGCATCCGCAGCTCCTTGGCGTGCGGGGTGAGCACCCGTGGCTGCTCACTGGGTCCGGCCGGGACAATCTCCAGCCCGCTGGCATCGATGACCGCCGGCTGGCGGCTGCTGAAGACCTTGCCAATCACCTCGGACGGCTGGCCCGAGGGGTCCAGACCCGGTCCAATCGCCCACGCCGAAATCTTCGCCCCGCGCCCATGCAGGTGGCGCCGGGACTGGGAGAGCGCCTCGGCGACCTCCTGATCGCCCAGCGGTACCGCCTCGGGGGCGCTGGCCGCCATGTAGGCCTGCACCTTGTCGGGCATGTGGCTGCGCAGCAGCCCCACCCCGGCATTCAGGGCGGCACGGGCGGTCAGCTGGGCGGCGCCCGGGTAGCGGTCGGAACCGGCGATCAGGCCCAGCACGCCGCGCTGGTACTTGTGGCGGGCGGCGTCCCGCCAGCTGCGGTGTTCGTCCAGCAGCTGCCCGGCAGCCTCGGGGTCCACCAGCCAGGCCATGGGGGACTGGGCGGAAAAATCAAAGTCGAGGGTCACCAGGGACAGTTCCCCGGTCAGCAGCGGCCCGTCACCGGTCAGCAGGCCCTCCTTCAGGGCTCCGAACGTCACGGTGCGGACGGCGGGGAGCGCCGCGTCATCCGCGGCACCGGTGGCAGCATCCAGCCCGGAGGGCACGTCCACCGCCAACACGGGCACGCCGCGCGGGACGGTGGGCAGCTTGGCACCAGGGCGGTAGCCCAGACCGTAAATGGCATCGATCACCAGATCGGCACCGGAGGCCGCCTGCGGCGCGTCCGCGGCGGTGGTGATGGTGCCCCCGGCGGTGCGCAGTTCCTCCAGCGCCGGGGCGTGGGACTTCTCGCTGAGCAGCACCGCGGTGGCGTTGTGTCCCTGGCGGGCCAGGTTCGCCAGCGCGTAGAGCCCGTCTCCGCCGTTGTTGCCCGGGCCGATCAACCCGACGATGTTCTTCCCCGGCTCGCCGTGCAGCAGCTGCACGGCCGCGTCGCTGACCGCGGCGGCCGCCTGCTTCATCAGTTCCTCGGAGCCTCGCCGGGAAATTTCGGCCTTCTCAACCGTTCGGACCTGCGCAACACTGAAGACGGGGATCATAGATTCAGAATACTCACCGTAGCTTGGCATGGTGAGGTTTAAGGCGTCCCGTGTCGTAAACTCCCAGCCGGGGTGGCGGGATAGTAGCGGCACTAGGCGCGCTCGGCGACCACCATCGCCACCGCCATGTCCCCGTCATGGCTCAGGGACAGATGCCAGGAGTGGATGCCGCGCAGCGCCGCGGCGGTGGCCACACTACCCGTCACGTGCACCTGCGGGTCCCCGGCCGCGTCCTTGATAATGGAGCAGTCCTGCCAGTTCATACCCGCCGGGGCGCCCAGCGCCTTGGCAATGGCCTCCTTGGCGGCGAAACGGGCCGCCAGCGAGCGCAACGGCAGGCCGCGCTCTTCCGGGGTAAACAGGCGCCCTTCCAATGCGGGGGTGCGTTCCAGCTGGCGTCCAAAACGTGGCACATCGACAATGTCCACGCCAATTCCTGCGATCATGCTTCCTAGCCTAGGGGATCAGAACGGTCGGGCCGGTAGTGCCCAGGGTGAACGAGACAACGGCCGGGCACCACCTGCAGGTGGTGCCCGGCCGTTGCCAGAGGGGGCCGTTTACTCGACGGTGACCGACTTGGCCAGGTTGCGCGGCTGGTCCACGTCATACCCCTTGGCGGTAGCCAACTCGCAGGCGAACAGCTGCAGCGGCACCGTGGCCAGCAGCGGCATCAGCAGGGTCGGGGTCTCGGGCAGGTAGAAGACGAACTCACCGTAGGCCTTGACCGCCTCGTCGCCTTCCTCGGCCAACACCAGGGTCTTGGCGCCGCGGGCGCGCACTTCCTGGATGTTCGAGACAACCTTGGAGTGCAGCGAGTCCCGCCCACGCGGGGAGGGGACCACCACGAACACCGGCTGGCCGTCATCGATCAACGCGATCGGGCCGTGCTTCAGCTCACCGGCGGCGAAGCCCTCGGCGTGGATGTAGGCGATTTCCTTCAGCTTCAGCGCGCCCTCCATGGCCACCGGGTAGCCGACGTGGCGACCCAGGAACAGCACCGAGGTGGCGTCGGCCATGGAGCGGGCCAGTTCGCGGATGGCATCCGAGCGGTCCAGGATGTCCTGGATCTTGGCCGGGATCTTGCCCAGGTCGGCCATGATGTCCTTGATCTGACCGCTGAACAGGTTCCCGCGCAGCTGGGCCAGGTAGAGGCCCAGGATGTAGGTGGCGGTGATCTGGGCCAGGAACGCCTTGGTGGAGGCCACCGCGATCTCCGGACCGGCGTGGGTATAGAGTACCGCATCGGATTCACGCGGGATGGTGGACCCGTTGGTGTTGCAGATGGACAGGGTCTTCGCGCCCTGCTCCTTGGCATAGCGCACGGCCATCAGGGTGTCCATGGTTTCCCCGGACTGGGAGATGGAGACGATCAGGGTGTTCGCATCCACGATCGGCTCACGGTAGCGGAACTCGTGGGAGAGCTCGACCTCCACCGGGATCCGGCACCAGGACTCGATGGCGTACTTGGCCACCGACCCCGCGTAGGCGCTGGTGCCGCAGGCCAGCACCACGATCTTGGTGACGTTGGCCAGTTCCTCGGCGTCAATGCGCAGCTCATCAAGGGTCATCCGGCCCTCGGCGTCCGAACGGCCCAGCAGGGTGTCGGCCACCGCGGCGGGCTGGTCGTAGATTTCCTTCTCCATGAAGGAGGGGAAGCCGCCCTTTTCGGCGCTGGCCGCATCCCAGTCCACGGTGAATTCCTTGCCCTGGGCGCTCTCACCGTCAAAGCCGATGATCTGGTGGGTGTCCGGGGTGATGGTCACGATCTGGTCCTGCCCCAGTTCCACCGCCCGGCGGGTGAAGTCAATGAAGCCCGAGACATCCGAGCCCAGGAAGTTTTCGCCCTCGCCCAGGCCCAGTACCAGTGGGGAGTTGCGGCGGGCGGCCACCACGACGCCCGGGTGGTCCTTGTGGGTGGCCAGCAGGGTGAAGGCACCCTCCAGGTGGTTCACGGTCTGCCGCAGCGCCTCGGTCAGGTCCCCGGTGCCCAGCTCGCGGTAGGTCTTGCCCAGCAGTGCCGCGGCAACCTCGGTGTCGGTCTCGGACAGGAACTGCACGCCCTCGGCCAGCAGCTGGGCCTTGATTTCGGCGAAGTTCTCGATGATGCCGTTGTGGATGACGGCCAGGTTGCCGTTGTCCGCCAGATGCGGATGCGCATTGACGTCGGTGGGCCCGCCGTGGGTGGCCCAGCGGGTGTGGCCGATACCGGTCTGGGAGACCGGCAGCGGGTTCTCGCTGATTTCGTTTTCCAAGTTGGCCAGCTTGCCGGCCTTCTTCCGGGCATGGATGGCGCCGTCGGCGACGACCGCAACCCCTGCCGAGTCGTAGCCCCGGTATTCCAACCGGCGCAGGCCCTCGATGAGGACCTCTAACGCATCATGACCGTTGTTTCCGGTCGGTGTACCTGCATATCCAACAATTCCGCACATGCCAGAAAGCCTACCTTTTGACGGTGCCCGGCAGATAGAAAATGTGATACCGTCCCGCCAGAAAAACCTGTGTTATGAGTCACGGGCCAGTCTCCTGTTTGGGTGTGAGGTCAAAAGTTGGCACAATTTCCTCTCGTGGAACCAACGCAGCTTCAGGACACCTCGATCTCCCCGTTTGTCGAACTTGACCGGCAAACCTGGGCTCGGTTGTCCAACAAAATGGAGCAGCCGCTGAATGTGGAGGACATTGAACGGCTGCGTGGTCTGGGCGACGGCCTGGACCTGCGTGAGGTCCGCGACGTGTATCTGCCCTTGAGCCGGCTGCTGTACCTCTATGTCACCGGTGCCGGGGCCACCCACCAGGCGACCATGACCTTTTTGGGGGAGAAGACCCGCCAAACTCCCTTCGTGATCGGGGTGGCCGGTTCGGTGGCGGTGGGCAAGTCCACCACCGCGCGCGTGCTGCAGGAGATGCTGCGGCGTTGGCCGCAAACCCCGGACGTGCAGCTGATCACCACCGACGGGTTCCTCTACCCGAACGCCGAGTTGGAACGCCGGGGCCTGATGGAACGCAAGGGCTTCCCCGAATCCTATGACCGCCGTGCGCTGCTGCGCTTTGTCTCGGCGGTGAAGTCCGGCGCCCCGGAAGTCAACGCCCCGGTCTACTCGCACCTGACCTACGACATCCTGCCCGATGAGCGCAACGTGGTGCGCTCGCCGCAGGTGCTGATTGTCGAGGGGCTGAACGTGCTGCAGCCGGCCCGCACCCGTTCGGATGGCACCGTGGGGCTCGCGCTCAGCGACTTCTTTGACTTCTCCGTCTATGTTGATGCGCGCACCAGCGATATTGAGGAGTGGTACATCAGCCGCTTCATGAAGCTGCGCTCCGGTGCGTTCCTGGACCCGGCCAGTTACTTCCACCGCTACTCCAAGCTCAGTGACTTCGAGGCCCGCGCCACCGCCCGGCGCATCTGGAAGAGCATCAACGAGCCGAACCTGAAGGAGAACGTGCTGCCAACGCGCGGGCGCGCGCAGTTGGTGCTGCGTAAAAGCGGGGATCATTCGGTCACTCGGATGCTGCTGCGTAAAATCTGAGAGTACGCTCAAAATATCGGCAACGGGCTACAAATTCTTTAGAAAATATTCCTAGATGAAGCTCTTTCAGAGTTTATCCATGTGTATGATCGACCCATGCTAAAGGGTTTCCGCGATTTCATAATGCAGGGCAACGTTGTCGACCTCGCCGTTGCCGTCGTGATTGGTGCCGCTTTCGGCGCCGTGGTCAACGCATTGGTGGATAGTGTGTTGATGCCGTTGATCTCCGCACTGGTCGGTGCGCCGAGCTTTGACGACTTCCTGGTGTTCAACATCAACGGCAACCTGATCCAGGTGGGTGTCTTCCTCACCGCCCTGGTCAACTTCCTGCTCATTGCCGCCGCCGTCTACTTCGTGATCGTGCTGCCGATGACCAAGGCCACCGAGGCCCTGAAGCGTCACCGCGGCCTGGAGGAAGAGGAAGAGGAGCCGGATCCGCAGCTGGCGCTGCTGGAACAGATCCGCGACGAACTGCGCACCCTGCGCTAAAGGCCAGTCCCTCACCCACATCAGCCAACCTTGCGGGGTGCATCACGGTTCACAGCCAAGATGCACCCCGCCTTAGCGCGCGTGACGTCCTAGCGAACCGGTGTCGCGCGCGCAGAGAAGCGAAAAGTGCGAAGATAGCAGATGTGAACTTTGAAGTGGTAGAGCAGCAAGCAGCACCCGGCGGCGATCCCATGAGTGCCCCGTGGGAACGCCGAGCCCTGGTGGACCTGTCAGCAATCCGAAACAACGTGCGCCAGGTGACCGACCTGGTGGCCCCGGCCAAGGTCATGGCCGTGGTGAAGGCCGACGGCTACGGCCACGGCGCCTACCGGGTGGCCCGGGCGGCACTGGAAGCCGGGGTCAGCTGGATCGGTTGCGCCCACGTCACCGAGGCACTGGCGTTGCGGGCCAAGGGCATCGACGCCCCCCTGCTGGCCTGGCTGCATACCGCGGACACCCCCTTCGACCAGGCGGTCGCCGCCAACATTGACCTGGGCGTCTCCGGCTGGGAACTGGAGCACATCGCCGCCGCGGCCCGCAAGATGGAAACCCCCGCGCGTATCCACCTGAAGCTGGATACCGGGCTGGGACGCAACGGCGCCATGCTTGACACCCTTCCCACCCTGCTGGAACAGGCCATGACCTACCAGAACGAGGGACTGCTGCGCGTGGTGGGGATCTTCTCCCACCTGGCGGTTGCCGATGAACCGCAGCGCCACGAAACCGACGAGCAGCTGGCCGCCTTCGACGCCGCCATCACCCAGGTGGAGCAGGCCGGATTCGACCTGGAGGTACGGCACATCGCCAACACCCCGGCCATCCTTTCCCGCCCGGACTCCCATCACGATCTGGTCCGCCTCGGCTTGGGCCTGTATGGGCTCAGCCCCTTCCAGGACGAGGAACCCTCCAACTTCGGACTGCGTCCGGCCATGACCCTGGAAACCCGGGTCGCCAACGTGAAGAAGGTGCAGAAGGACCAGGGCGTCTCCTACGGACTGAACTACCGCACCACCGGGGAAACCTATTTGGGGTTGATCCCGCTCGGGTACGCCGACGGCCTGCCGCGCATCGCCACCGGCGCACCGGTGAACATCCACGGCACCACCTACCCGGTGCGCGGGCGGATTGCCATGGACCAGTGCGTGGTGGACCTGGGCCCGGACATTGATCCGGAACACTTCCTGGGCGCCACCGCCCGGGTGTTCGGCGAATCCGCCGCGCCGGTCACCGAATGGGCCAACGCCGCCGGAACCATCAACTACGAGGTCGTCACCCGGATCTCCCCGCGCGTGCCGCGCATCTACCTGGAAGGCAGCTGGGGCGAGTCCTACCTGGACGAGGAAGAGGACACCGGTGCCTAGCACCCCGCAGCATCACATTCAGCAGGACGGGCACGCCCAGCAGCTGACCCTGCATCCGGCCACCGTGGAAGCCACCCAGGCGCTGGGCGCAGAACTCGGACGGCAGCTGCACGCCGGGGACCTGGTCATCCTCACCGGGGAACTGGGTGCCGGCAAGACCACGCTCACCCAGGGCCTGGGAGCAGGACTGCAGGTCCGCGAAGGGGTCATCTCCCCAACCTTCGTGCTTTCGCGCATACACCCCAGCCTGGTCGGCGGACCGAACCTGGTCCACGTGGACGCCTACCGGCTGAGCGACCCCAGCGAAGTGGACACCCTGGATCTGGAGGCCACCGCCCCGGAAGCGGTGACCGTCGTTGAATGGGGCGCCGGCAAGGTGGAGCACCTGAACAGCTCCCGCCTGGAATTGACCCTGGCACGCGCGGCTCTGCCTGCGGACACCACCACCGCGTCCTGGGAATTCGATGACGAGGGCAACGATGAACCGCGCACCCTGACACTAAGCGCCACCGGTCCGGACTGGGAACCGGCGCGCTGGGAGCAGCTGCGCGCGGCACTCGAAGCCACCTTGAAAAGCTTCAGCAACCCGGAAGGCCAGCCATGAGCAACTACCTGGTCATAGACACCTCGGCGCACACCTCCGTGGCCGTGATTGACGCCAACGGCACAGTGCACGCCGAAATCACCAGTGAACGGTCCAACGACCAAACCGAAACCCTGGTCAGCTACATCCACCAACTGCTCGCCCAGGCGGGGCTGGAAGGCAAAGAACTGGCCGGCATCATCGTGGGCACCGGACCCGGCCCCTTCACTGGGCTGCGGGTGGGCCTGGTGGCCGCCCGCACCCTGTCCTACGTATGGGGTGTGCCGCTGCACGGGACCATGTCCCTGGGAGCGCTGGCCGAACGGGTGCGCCGCGAACTGCAGCCGGACGCCGAATACCTGATTGCCACGGACGCGCGCCGCCGCGAGGTCTACTGGGCACGCTTCGCCGCTGACGGCAAGCTGCTGGATGGTCCGCACGTCTCGGCCGCCGGGGAACTACCGGCCCTGGCAGTACACGGTGTAGGTGCCGGACTCTATGCACAAGAACTCGAAGAGGCCGGAGCCAAGCCGGTCGCCGTAAGCCGAGATTGGCTGACCCGAGCTGCCGACCTGGGACCGCGTGCGCTCGCCGAATTGGCAGAAGGCGCGGACCTGTCTGATACCGCCCCACGTTACCTGCGCGAGTCCGACGCCCAGGTTCCACAGTTCATGAGGCAGGCCAAATCATGAGCCATGAAGCAGCTCAGTCCCTGAACCCGGTGCTGCGCACCATGCTGCCAGAGGACATCCCTGCGGTCCACGCCCTGGAAGTGGCCAGTTTCCCGGCCGACGCCTGGCCGGTGGAACTCTTCGAAGCCGAACTGTCCCAGCACGAAACCCGTGATTACTGGGTGTACGAAGCAGAAGGGCAGATCCTGGGCTACGCAGGCCTGTGCACCGTACTGCCCTTCGCCGATGTGCAGACCATTGCCATCCATCCCGATGCCCAAGGCCAGGGGCTGGGACGAAAGCTGATGCAGATGATGATTGAGCGTGCCCGGCAACGCAACGCCCGCGATGTGATGCTAGAAGTGCGCAAGGACAACCCGGTGGCGATCGGGCTGTACCTGTCGCTGGACTTTTCCAAAATCCATGAACGCGCCAAGTACTACCGCGACGGCACTGACGCACTGATCATGCGCCTACGGCTGCGCGAAGAGGAGACGAAATGAGCACGTCCAAAGCCCCCATCGTCTTGGGCATCGAATCCTCCTGCGACGAAACCGGGGTCGGCATCGTGCGCGGCACCCAGCTGCTGACCAACACGGTCTCCAGTTCCATGGATCAGCACGTGCGTTTCGGCGGGGTCATCCCGGAAATCGCGGCCCGCGCCCACCTGGAAGCCTTCATCCCGACCCTCGATGCGGCGCTCGCCGACGCGAAGCTGACGTTGGATGAAGTCGATGCCATTGCCGTGACCAGCGGTCCGGGCCTGGCCGGTGCACTGATGGTTGGTGTCGCCGCCGCGAAGGCGCTGGCCCTGGCCACCGGTAAACCTCTATACGGCATCAACCACCTGGTCGCCCACGTGGGTGTCGGGGTCCTCGGCGGCAAGCCGCTGCCCGCCCAGTTCGGGGCGCTGCTGGTCTCGGGCGGGCACACCGAAATCCTTAAGGTTACCTCGCTGACCGATGACGTACAGCTGCTCGGCGCAACGATTGACGATGCCGCGGGCGAAGCCTATGACAAGGTCGCCCGGTTGCTGGGCTTGGGATATCCCGGCGGTCCGGCCATTGACAAGGCCGCTACCCAGGGAGACCGCAAGGCATTCCGATTCCCTCGCGGATTGAGCCTGCCCAAGTTCACCGGCACCGCTGAGAACCCGGGCAAGCACCGCTACAACTTCTCGTTCTCAGGGCTGAAAACCGCGGTATCACGGGCTGTTGAGCACTTCGAGTCCCAGGGGCTGGAAGTACCGGTGGCTGATATCGCGGCATCCTTCCAGGAAGCGGTCGTAGACGTCATCACCGCCAAGGCGGTTCGCGCCTGCACCGAGAACGGACTAAACACCCTGTTGCTCGGCGGGGGAGTGGCGGCCAACACTCGGCTACGCGAGCTGCTGGCGGCCCGCTGCGCCTCGGCTGGCATCGACCTGACGGTTCCGCCGTTTAACCTGTGCACCGATAATGGGGCGATGGTTGCGGCGCTGGGGGCGCAACTGGTGGAAGTTGGCGCTGCGCCAAGTGGCGTGAACTTCGCGACCGACTCCTCGCAGCCGGTGACACAGATTGCTCTTTGACGAGATAACAGCGCGAGCCTTGAATAGGTCCGGAACTCAATAGCGACGGGAGTAGACAAAGCAACTACGCGTACTTTCGGGAGCGCAATCGTCCTGTCTCATATGTCTTCACAATATCTGCAATTTGTTTGGTATCGGGTGGCCCATGCTGGAGCCGTCGCCGGTTCGGTCCAAAAAAGTTATGCTTGTCGCGTCAATGTCTCAGTCCACTCCTTGTAGCGCCTGACGCGACCTACTCCGGCTCATGTGGAAATCCGTTTATCGGGTGGACGAAATTTGTTCAACGTCGTATGGTCCTCGAGCTTGCTGGAGGAGAGGATTCGGTCGGGATTCCGGCGTCCCGGCAGGGCTGAGCATTTCCGGCTCCCAGGCTGCTGATTGGGGCAGGGAATCCTGAGCTTTCGTTTAGGAATTCATTCCACTTAATGAACCAGGCGGGTCGCAGTCTTTACTCAATTATTGATGCCAGCTAGGGGAGAGTTGGAGCTTTTCGCTACCCATAATCGGCACATTCGGGAGCACAGAGCTTTAGTCCCATGAATCACTGGATTCTATCGCGACGCCGGCTGAGGATTGAAAAAGGCAGTGTCCAAAGCCCGTTGACGGTCATATCGGTTGCCGTGATGAGTGAGCTCGTTCCTACAGGATCTGAGATCGGGCAGTACCGCTAGGAGTTCCCTGGATACACAGAAGGTAGCTCATGCGTAGCTATGCCAGGATGGCAAGGTCTCGTTGAGCGCTGCAAGCCTCCAATGCTGGAGCGTGTTCTCAGCTCTACGTTGGTGCTGATTGTGCAACCAAACCCCGAGAATCCGTTCGTGTTCACTCTCGAATTTGCTGTACCGCGGCAACCTGCCGGTGAAGTTTATGAACTCTCTGACCGCTGCTAGTTGATAACGCCATTTCTGATCGAGTTCTTGCTGATGAGCGTTAATGTGCCAGTCCCGCAGGTCATCTAGAAGGACAATCTTCGGCACAGACATACGCCCCTTGGCGTAGGAGAGCCGCTGATCAGCGACCCAGTGAGCCAAAGAGCGTTCGATTTCGTCGCCATCGCTGCGCGGTAAACGCTGATGCATATCCTGGAAAGCCAGAGCTTCGGTGAGGCGTTTGCGCCACAGAGTCGAAGGGCGATCCGGGCCTCTAGCTGCTAGTGCGGCTTCATGCGTGTCGCGAAGCCCGGGGGAGTACTTCTCCCTGACTCGTAGGTGCAGACTCACGGTGGCGACGTTCTGACGGCAACGGTCAGCGATTTCACGCACCGTCAGGCCAGCGGCGTACATCATGTCCCATTCAGGGTGCCGCGACACTCCCCACCCAGCCATAAAGATTATGCTAACGCACCAGTCAGAGAGTGGCTATTGATTATCGGAATGTTGCCCGTCAAGGAAACCATTCGCTTTGCGTGTCAGGACGAAAATGTAGCTCCAGTGTTCTAGTTACCGAACCTCAGCCCTGAGCTGCGGATTTCCGCATCGGCGAGGGTCTCCGTCTTCGGCATGAGTCAACCAACGGAGTCCAGGACGCGTGTTGACCCCGCCATTCCCCAAGCGCGTTGTTATCGCAGACGCCACCGAGGCCGCGCGCGGCCACGACGAATTGGGGGGCGCGTCGAAGCGACAACGTTGACCACCCTCTACAGCGAGCATTTGGCCACTATCGAAGGAGCCAAGCCATGACCCGCCCCACCCCGCGCAAATCATCCCTTGGCGGTACAAGCCCCGTCACCCCGCCTCAACCGGCTGCGTAGGCGGGCCCGGCGCCAAAAGCCAGCCTGCCGGCCGCCCCAACTACCGCAACGCGGGCAGTGACGCCGAAGCCGGCCGACGGCAAAAAGAAGTACCCGCACAAGGTCTCGTTTCACCAGGACCCCGAGGACACCGCCCGGGTCCGCGGTGCCATCCTTTGCACGATGACTATCGAGGGAAACCGCAACCTGTCCCAGTTCGTCAACCGCGCCGTGATGGCCGAGGTTGAGCGCCTGGAAGCCAAATACAACAACGGCGAGCCCTTCCCCTCCGTGGGAGCCCGCGAAATGCCCCAGGGCGGCGCGGCGGCCGCAGGGTCCGAGGACTAGGCCATGCGGGCGCACGCGGCCGCCGCAGTGGGCTTAGCTGCCCTGCTAGCCGGATGCGCTTCGACGCCTGAGGAACCCGCGACCGCCCTCGTCGCTCTCGGCCCAACCCTGGAATTCCAGGTAGAGCATGCCCGCACTGCCGACGAGCAGCGCACGGGCCTGGCTGGCCGGTCCGAGCTGTCGGAGGGCCAGGGCATGCTGTTTTCCTTCGCCAGCCAATCAGAACGCCAAGTGTGGATGGCCGGAATGAAATTCCCGATCGACATCGCCTGGATCGCGGATCACCGCGTGATCGCTGTGCAGACACTGGAACCCTGCACCGAGGCTGAACAAGATCGCTGTCCGCGCTGGACGTCTCCTAACGACGTCGACGCACTGTTAGAAGTCCGTGCCGGTGCCCTTGAAAGCATCGAAGCCGGAACCGTCGTGACCATCCGAGAGGAAACCCCATGAGCGCCATCGACCCCGCACCGACCCCAGCGCAGCCCGACACCAGGGCCGACTACATCGCCCCAGCCATCGCCGCCCTCACGGCGGCAGCGCGCACGACACGCACCATCGGTGCGGGAACCGATAACGAGCACACCGAACCAGCAGACTTTGGAGAGATCGCCTGTCACGTCATCACGAGCGTGGCGGCAAACCTCGGAGACGTTGACACGCTGCTGGCCGGTCGCCCCGGCTCCTGGGAAGCCGACTACGTGCGGCAGATCGTCCACAGCAGCACCCCCGACGACGAACTGTTGACCTGGCGGACCGAGCCGGTGCGCCTGCACCTCGATGTTGAGGGAGTGTTCTACGACTTCGGCTTAGAACAACTCTGGGACGAGGAAGCCGGACAGGCCATCAAGCACGAGCAGGACGACAGCCTCACCGAGGAACAAGCTGCCCGCGCCGACGCCATCGCCACGCAAATCGAACGGCTATGGGAACAGGACCAGGCAGCCTACCGCGAGGCATACCTGGCCTCAATTCGCCACGAACTGACCAAGCGGGGACTCATCGTCGAAGTGGTAATCGTCGACGAGCCCGCCGATACCCTCATCTGGGAGTCGTTCACCGACGAGCTGCACGAGCTCGCCCGAAAAAACACGCCCTTGCCGATGACCGGAGAAGCCCCGGACTGGACTGAAGGCACCCCGGCCGACGCGCTGCGTAGGGCAGGGCTGACATATACCGCCCGGGCGCAGGACGCCATTTAATCACACTGAAAACAGAAAATTTCGAGGAAAGAAATGATGAACGATCCCGAAGCTGTCGATGATCTGATCACCGATCTTCCAGAATGGGCAACGACCGAGGAGATCGCCGATCTTATGCGGGTGAAGCCGCAAACGGTTTTGAAATGGAACAGGGAATATGGGCTTAAAGCCGTTTCTGTAGGCGCCGGGTGCGGCGTTACCGGAAGAAGGATGTCAGGGACTTTTTGCTCACCAGTGACGACAACGACGAATAATAATCTCAGGCGGCTTTCACGGTCAACAGCTCACGCCAGTGGGTCGTGTACCGCGGACTCATCATCTCCCGCCGCATCTCCCACGCCGGCCCCTGTTGCAACCCAGCAGCGCCTAAACCAATGGACTTCACACCGTGTTCAGAACGAATCTGCTGAATCAACGGACCAATCTGTTTCGCCTCATGCGCTGACACGAACGGGTCAAAAGTTTCTTGCATGGCTAGCGGTTGAAGATCCATGACGACCACCCCCGCCCGCGCATACTTCACCCCGACCAAGATCTGGGGGAGTAGCTGCTTAGCCGCGCGGGTGAGCACCACCGGATCAGCCGTAGGCCCGGGCAGCTTCACCGTGATCGCTGGCTGATGATCCTGGTGCTGGTTGTAATAGCTGGTCATCGCCCACGCCGAGAGAATCTTGGCCTGTTTCTGGTGCTTGTGTAGACGGGCGGAGGCTTGCTGCGCATAAATTCCCATCACCTGCTCCATCCCCACCCGATCAGTAATCGGATCGGAAAAGCTGCGGGAGAAAATCAACTGATCTTTGACCACCCGTTCTTCCTCCATCGGAATGCAGGCAATCCCACGCAGCTCTAAAACGGTGCGCATCTGCACAATGGAGAACTTATCCCTGATCCGCACCTCGTCGGCATCTCGTAGGTCTTTGGCCGTCCATATCCCTAACCCGCGCAGCCGCTTGGTCAGCCGGGGACCGATGCCCCACACCTCCACCACCGGCAGACGCGCCAGAAGATTCTCGGTGGTCTGCGCCGGGGCTCGATCCCACACGCATACCCCGCCCAGTTCTTTGAGGTGCTTGGCGGTCTTGTTCGCCATTTTCGCCAGCGTCTTGGACTTGGCGATCCCCACACAGACGGGCAACCCGGTCAGCCGGAACACCTCCGCCTTGATCCGCTCACCCAGGGTTTGCAGCTCATCCAGGGTGCCGGAGACGCCCAGGAACGCTTCGTCAATGGAATAGACCTCCACCCAGGCCGAGAAGCGGCCTAAAAGCTTCATGACGCGGGTCGACATTTCCCCGTACAGCTCGTAATTAGAGGACTTCGCGACCAGCCCGAGGCGGTCAGCGTCGGCCGCGAGCTTGAACCAAGGCGCACCCATCTCAACGCCCAGGGCTTTGGCTTCGCTGCTGCGCGCGACCGCGCAGCCATCATTATTGGATAGCACGATCACCGGGCGGGCTTCGAGCTTCGGGTCAAAGACGCGTTCGCAGGAGACATAGAAGCTGTTCACGTCCACGTGCGCGATGTATTCGCCCCGCTGTGCCGGGGCGGGGGAGTCTAGAGGTGATGGAGGCATGTGGTGGCCACACCCCAAATCCGAAAATCCGACAGTTCTGCCACGCGCAGATCGGGGTAGTCCGGGTTCTCTGCTTTCAACACCACCCCGGCAGGGCCAGTGGAGAGACGTTTGACGGTCATCTCCCCGTCGATCACCGCAATCACCACATGCCCATCACGTGGCTACACTGACCGGTCAACGATCAGCTCATCCCCATCACTGATCCCCGCGCCCTGCATCGACTCACCAGAGACCCGCACAATGAACGTCGAGACCTGATCCCGGATCAGCATCTCGGAGAGATCAATTTTCGTATCGGAGTAGTCCTGGGAGGGGGAAGGGTAGCCGGCCGGGACGCGGTCCAGAGCCACGGCGATCACCCGTTGCGGCGTGGTCGCCAGCTCGCAAATATGTATACTATCAACTTTCATCACAGCACACTTTCTTAGAACATATATTCTAAGGCTTGATCGTATGATGACATGCCGACAGTTCGAGATGTAGCCAGCTGCCAATAGCGCTCACAAGGATAAAGCGTTACTTGCTAGATTGGGTTCGAGGTTATTGTCTGTATCCCAGTCGCCGCACGTATTCCTGCATAATTGCTTCCGCTTCGGGTTCTGGTGCCGAGGATCTAGAATTCACTTCAGATTTCGGTAGGGGTACATTTTCAGGTGGTCCCCATGGCCCCCGATGTACTTGACCGGATGCTGCCCGCCTGTAGCCTAAGCGCGAATAAAAACCTAAGAGCTTCTCCTCATCCTCTCCGGACTGAGGCGAAGCAATGATCGTATCTCGTCCTGCAGCGACCGAATTGCGTCTGAAAGCTTCCATTAGACGTGAGCCGACCCCGTTTGAGCGATAACTACCATCCACGAGCAGCCATGCGATGTATGAACATAGCCAACTATCGGCCATCTCATATCCAATAACGTTCTTCCACGCTTCGGAGACATGATTGCCCATGAGCCATCCAATTACCTTGCCCTCGCTATTGAGCGCGATGAGGTCTTCATCTTGGAGCATACTCCTGTGAGCGCTGTCCCAGCGTGGCATTTGGGCGAGTAAATCGCGCACTCCTGGAATGTCTGCAGGTCCGGCTGGACGAATAGTCACCTGATTGTGCTCTTTGGAATCGTTCATAATCCTTGTCTCGGGTCGTGAGGCTGAAAAGCCTTGTTGAGTAGATCTCGATTGGAGTTTTCTCAGGAATGCTCGCTTTCGAGGAAGCGTTGTTTGTTCTTCTTGGAAGAAATGTTCAAATAGCTGAAATTTCGATACGGAGTTGGGCCACTTAATCGTTGGCCATGGCATCGAGTTGGGCTTGGTCCCGCAGCCGGTTCTGCAGCCCTGCTGCGAGGAGGACTTCGACGATCTTCTCGGGACCGCCCAGCTCCAAAAGGACGTTAGTGGCCTGCTGATGCCCTTCGCCAGCGGTGTAGATGAGTTCTTCGACGGTCTCCACCAGCGTGGGGGAGGAGCTGAAGTCCAGGGGTCCGTTGGCCACGGCTTCTCGTTGCAGCTGTTCGTGCGCTTGGGCATGTCGCATGACTGATTCGAATACGTTGATCTGGTCCTCGTCACTGATCCCGGTACCCTCGAAGAGCTTGTTGATCTGCTCGATCAACGCGCCGAACGTGCCCACGGACTTCTCCCGCACCACCCCTGACCCTGCAGCCGTGATCCCTTTGAGTCCCTGGCCCTGCCCGTCGGTGAGCTTCAGGTCATGGCTTTCTTGCTTCTTCAAGGCGTAGTGGGTGAGCACCACATCGGATAGGTCTACGCCGTTGCCTGTCGCTGTGGTCTGCAGTGCCTTGGCCAGCAGCTTCAGGTAGATTGCGAGCTTCTCGATGCGGGTGTTTTGGTAGTCGATGATTTGCGAGAAGAAGTCGTAGGACTTGTTGAAGGCTGCTGCGGTCTTGCGGAACTCGTCCAGTTGTTCCAGTTCCAGGGTGTTGCTATTGAGCGTGGCGTTCTTGTACCGGTGATGGAACACGTCGATGGCTGGCTGTAGGTGCGATACCAGGCCGTTGTGGTTGCGTTGGGCCACCCATTTCGCGGCGACCAGATCCACGTCCCGGTCGTTGTAGATCCCCATCGAGTCCAGCTTCATGATCATGTCGTGGATGATGTCAGGGTTGGATTCCTCCTGGATGGAGGCATCCTCATAGTAGGTCTGGAACGCTTCGAGGATGATGCCCGGGTCGTTGATGAAATCCAGGACGAAGGTCTTGTCCTTGCCGGGGATGACCCGGTTCAGCCGGGACAGGGTCTGTACTGCGGCGATGCCCGAGAGCTTCTTATCCACATACATACCCACCAGCAGCGGCTGGTCGAACCCGGTCTGGAATTTATTGGCCACCAGCATGATCTGGTATTCGTCGGTGCCGAAAGCCTTGGGCAGGCTCCGTCCCTTGAGGCCCGGATTCATGGTGTGTTCGGTGAACGGCTCTTGCCCGGATTCAGGGTCGGTGACTTCGCCAGAGAACGCGACCAAGGCCGATACCTCGGTTTGGTAGCCCTTGTCGTCCAGGTATTTGTCGATGGCCAGCTTGTAGCGGACAGCTTCCTTGCGGGAGGAGGTCACGACCATGGCTTTGGCGCGGCCGGCCAAATGATGGGCGACGTTCTCGCGGAAGTGCTCCACGATGATCGCGACCTTCTGGGCGATGTTATGCGGGTGGAGCTTCACCCATTGCATCAGGGCTTTGGTGCCTTGGTCGCGGTCCACCTCCAACTCCGTGGCTTTCTGGTTGGTGTGGGCGATCCTGGCTGCCATTTGGTATGTGGTGTAGTTCTGCAGCACGTCGAGGATGAACCCTTCCTCTATGGCTTGCTTCATCGAGTACAGGTCGAAGACCTGTGGCTTGCCATTCGCGTCGGGGCGGCCGAAAAGCTCGATGGTCTTCGCTTTGGGGGTGGCGGTGAACGCGAAGAACGACAGGTTCATGGTCGAGCCGGCGCGGGCGGCCATTTCCGCGGCGAGCACATCCTCGGCACTAATCTCCTCGCCTTCTTCCAGCCCGATACTTGTCAGGGCCTTCTTCAGTGACTTGGCGGCGTCTCCGGACTGTGAGGAGTGGGCTTCGTCGGCGATGATCGCATAATTGCGTCCGGCCAGGCCCTTGTTCTTGCGGATCTCTTCCAGAGCGTGGGGGAAGGTCTGCAAGGTGACGCCGATGATTTGCCGGGCATGGAGCAGCGCTTCGGCCAGCTGCTTGGACTTGGATCCTTCGGAGCCTCGGGTGATCGGGGCGAACACGCCGGCGACAGTCTCCAGCTGTTCAATGGCTTTTTGCAGTTGCCCGTCCAGGACGGTGCGGTCGGAAATGACGATGACCCCGTCAAAGACCTTCGACCCGTCCTGCCTGTGCAGGGAGGCCAACCGGTAGGCGGTCCACGCGATGGAGTCGGTCTTCCCTGACCCGGCTGAGTGCTGGATCAGGTAGTTGTGGCCCGGTCCCTCCGTTAGGGCGGCGGCGGTGAGGGCGTTGACAGTGCGCCACTGGTGGTAGCGCGGGAACCGGGTAGAGGCCTTGAAGGATTTCTTCCCAGTGATCGGGTGGGTGTCTTCCTCGAAGCGGTAGTGGATGAACTTGCCCAGCACGGTCAGCCACGCCTCGCGGTCCAGCAGGTCTTCCCAGAAGTAGGCTGTGGGGCTCGTGCCTTCGCGGGGCGCGTTGCCGGCCCCGTTGTCCCTGCCGGAGTTGAATGGAAGGAACCGGGTCGAGGGGCCTTCTAGCTTCGTGGTCATGTGCACTTCCTGGTTGGACACCACGAAGTGCACCAGGCCCCCGCGGCCGTAGGAGAGCAGTGGTTCGCCCTTGGGGTTCCGGTCGTGCTTGTACTGCTTCAGGGCGGCCTGCGCGTCCTGGGTCAGGTCTGTTTTCAGCTCGACCGTGGCGACCGGGAGCCCGTTGAGGAAGAGCACCAGGTCCAGGGACTTGTTGCTGGTGGTGGAGTAGTGGACTTGACGCATCACCCGCAACCGGTTGTGACCGTAGCGTTGGACGGTGATGGGGTTCAGCCCGTCGGCTGGCTTGGGTTGGAACATTCGCAACGTCGCCGGGGTCACCCCGACCGGTTTCTTGATGGCGTTCAGGGTGCCGCCGCCATTGAACGGATCGGTACCCATCACCGTGGCCAGGCGATCCAGCACTCTCAGCTTCGCCTTGGCCAGCATGGTGGGGTTCAACCCGGGCTTGAGGATCTTTGCTAGTTCGTCTGATGCGGTGTCTTCCAGCCAGCCGAATACGTCGTCGGGGAAGAGCGCGCGGTCCCGGTCATACCCCTCATCGGTGGGGGAATAGAGCCACCCGTGAGCGGCGAGGTGCTCGCAGATCTCGTTCTCGAATTCGATTTCGTTATGCAATGCCAACAGAAACACCCTCCACGTTGTTAGCTTCCGGGGCGACGAGGCCGCGGACATCAATCTTGCCGGTCACCGCGGCGCTGATCACCGCAGCCCGGCGCTCTTTCGATAATGCAATGGCTTCGCGGGCATCACCAATGGCTGCGTCAATCTCAGCGGTCTCCCGGTCGAGATAGGCGACGATTTCGTCTTGTTCGGTTTTCGGTGGAATCGCGATTGAGCAGTCGCCGAGTTCTTTGGAATTCAGATGGGGCTGTGCAGCGCGAATACGAACTTGGTCGATTTGAGCGGACTTCACGTAGGGCGCTAATAGGCTGTATTGGATGTACTCTGGATTCGCAGAGTATCCAGCGCGAAATACCATGTCGAATCCTGCAATGCTTCCCTCATATTCAGAGGTGATAGTCGCTGAATCGCCTGTCAGAGCACCGCTTCTTACCACGATTATGTCGCGGGTGCGAAGCCAAAGTATCCGGCTTTGGGGGATGTCCTCAGGGTTAACTCGGGCTAGATTCTCGGATGTAACTTTCCCTTGGGATACATTAGTTGCACGGATAAGTGGAACGCCTTCCTCAACATAGCTGGGTGGTTCGCCCAAGCCATATTTTATATAACCGAGATGCTTAAGCTTCGACAACGTCCAATGCTCAGGAATTCTATCCAACCACTTGATACTGCTTGCTCTCATCGACGCGTTGGGATTCAGACCCTGAGTTACAGCAACAGCGATTGTGGCTGTACGGCGCTCTGCCAGCAGGGTGATGAGTTCTTCCTGATCCGCGATGAACGCATCAATATCAGAGAGCTCATCGTCAAGAAAGGCGACTATTTCATGCTGTTCGCTCTGTGGTGGAAAAGGAACGATAACGTTTTTGGCATCAGCCCACCGAAAATCTGTAGAGCGTTCCCGAATGCCCTTAGATAAGGACTCGATGTATCCCGTAAGAGCCAAATGCCTTAAAGCAAATGCGAAGAAACGCGCTTGGACACCGGGCTTGGGTCTGCAGACATTGTAAACAGGCGTGGACTTGCCACGAGAGTCGGAGACTCCGATTGCACCGGCGAACGCATCCATTGCATGGATTACGATGTCACCGGGTTCAATTCCTTGATAGCCAATTTGCTTATCGCCCTCGGTATAACCTTCGAGCCGCCGGTTCTTTCGGAGCGTTACTTCGCCGTCGCGAAAGGCCGTAACGATCTCCATATCAGATGAGATTGGTCGTTTTTGAAGGTCAAACCCAAATTTTAGACGCAAAGCTTTCCAACTTGAAGGTAAAGAACCTAGCCAGTCAAATCCGCTGTCTTTGTACTCGGGATATGGTTTTAGGCTCATGCTTTGACCTGCTCAAGGCGTGCACGGATGCGGCCGAGGACCGCGTCGAGGTCGGCATCGATGTCCTCCAACGGCCGCGGTGGTACGTATTGGTAGAAATGCCGGGTGAAGGGGATTTCACAACCGTCTTTGGTTTTGTCTTCGTCGATCCAGGCCTCAAGGACGAAGGGTTTCACCTCGCGTTCGACGTAAGCGTGGATGTCTTCGTTCCAGGGGACGTTTTCAGTGTCGCGTAAGTCAGTGTCCGGTTCGATCTTGCCCTTGGATCCGGTGCACACATCGGCGGTGTCGTCGCGCTCGGAGAGCCCGGCGATAAGTGTCTTCAGCTGCGGAGTGCTCAGATCGACACCTGCGTCCTTGAACTTCTTCTTCAACGCTTTGGTGAAGCCATCACGATTCTTCCAGAGCTTGGTTGCGTCCATGGAATCCAGTACAGTGCGCAGGCTGGCCAACGTGTCGGCGGTGAGCTTGGCGAAGACCTTGGCCGCCAGGGCGGTGTCGATGCGGTCGGGCGTGGTGGCGAAGTTCAGCTTTAGCGGGCGTTCGATGGTGATGGTGCGGTAGAAGAAATCGGTGGTGTCGAAGATCTTCGACCGATCAGTTTCAGCGAAGTCCCCGTAGAGCTTGACGATCGCTTGAATGTCTTCTGGGCCGAGTTCGTTGCGCTTCGAGCCGAGGCCCTTGCGCATCTTGCGGAACAGCTTGGATCCATCAACAAGCTGCACCTTGTTGCGCCGCTCCGCCACTTTCTCCTTGGAGAGCACCCAGATATAGGTGCTGATGCCGGTGTTGTAGAACATATCGGTTGGCAGGGCGATGATGGCTTCTAAATAGTCGCGTTCCAAGATCCACTTGCGGATGTTCGATTCGCCGGATCCCGCGCCACCGGTAAATAGGGGAGAGCCGTTCAGGACGATGGCGGCACGGCCTCCAGTGGAGCCCTCGGCTGGTTCGCGCATCTTGGAAATCAGGTGAAGCAGGAAGAGCATGGAACCGTCGGAGACGCGGGGCAAGCCTGGTCCGAAGCGACCAGCGAAGCCCTTCTCCGCGTGTTCTTCACGTACGGCTTTTTCCTGCTTCTTCCAATCCACGCCGAACGGCGGATTGGAGAGGCAGTAGTTGAATGTGGTGCCTGCATGCCCGTCGTAGAGTAGTGTGTCGTCGTTGACGATGGCGTCGACGGATTGGCCCTTGATGACCATATCGGCCTTGCAGATCGCGTAGGACTGAGCGTTGAGTTCCTGCCCGGCCAAAGTAAGCCGGGCCTTGGGGTTCATATCAGTGAGGTGGTCTTCGGCAACCGAGAGCATACCGCCGGTCCCGGCGGTCGGGTCATAGACGGAGCGGACGATGTCCCCGTCACGGAGGGCCTCATCGTCGTTCTCGAAGAGCAGGTCGACCATGAGTTCGATGACTTCGCGCGGGGTGAAGTGCTCACCGGCAGTTTCGTTGGAAGCTTCGGCGAACTTACGAATCAGTTCCTCGAAGATATGACCCATCTGGGCATTTGAGACTTGCTCCGGGTGCAGATCAACTTCGGCGAAACGCTGGATCACCAGCAGCAGCAAGTTGTTCTCTTCGAGCTCTTCGATGCGGTCTTCGATCTTGTACTTCACGAAGATGTCACGCACGTTCTCGGAGAATGCGTTCAGATAGGCCAACAGGTTCTCACGCAGGTTCTCTGTGTCACCGATGAGGGTGCCCAGATCGTAGCGACTGGTGTTGTAGAAGGAATGCTGGTGCCCGGCACGGGTTTTCAGCAATACCGGGCGCACCGGTAGGCCCTTGGCTTCTGTCTCGGCAACGACTTCAAGCACCTTGGGCTTGGTGTCTGTCAGGACAGAGTCCAAGCGGCGCAGTACGGTGAAGGGGAGGATGAAATCCCCGTACTGGTGGGCTTTGAAGTTGCCTCTAAGGAGGTCAGCGATGCCCCAAATGAATGTTGCGTGATTGCTCATGTCTTACCTGATTCATCGTGGATGTTGCGCGCCGGACCCATCGATGGGGTCTGACAAGTCTTACTCTCTATTCAACCCTGAAATTGAGGTTAGGCTTGACCAATAGGGCGGTTCTGAGACCAATAGAAAAGTGACAGAAGATCCGAATGCACGGTCGGCCTAAATCGTGGCCGTCATTCGTCGTGGGTTATCCCGATAGCTGGGACCGAAACATTTTGTCCGCTAAGCTCCGAGGAGCCGTTTCTGGAACCGCCACGTTTCAACGCAATTTGTATTTGAACTTTAAATTTTCTTGCTACCGCTTGTTCTTACCCAACGAGGGGAGTCCACCTAGTATGTTCGGTCTTTTCGACTTCGGCACAACATTCTTGGTCGGCAGTGTAAGAGCCGCTGCGTGTAGTGAACTTAACTGTTCCCACAGCGCCTTGACCGATCCGAGGTCTAGACTCGTGAGGTTTCGTTGCTTTTCCAGATTGTCGAGCAGTTTGGTGCAGCGTGAAATTGCAGTTAGCGCGTCATCGCGATCCCGGTGATGGAGCCCCTGACGTAGGCGAGCTATTTGGTTGGTTAGCTCTAGAGTTTTCTGCTGAGGATCTTTGACTGCACGCGACGGCTTGTATTTATAGGGCCGTTTGACTGGCCCGATTATTTGTAAGAGGGCGCGTCGGTCTGCTGCTGAAATGAAGTCACCTGCAGCGCCATGGTTTACCTGGATGGAGTTTTCTCTACAGAGCGCTTGTAGCTGGTAGTCGCTGAGCAACGTCTCGTGAGAGATCGATTTCAGATACGCAGTTTTCGGCTTATGCGTAGTTTTCTCATTCATGACTTCCGGCCCTCTCTGCTGAATTGGTGGCGTTGATTCTGCGGTAGAGAGTCGCGCGGGACATCCCAATGTCTTTGGCGACTTGGGTTGCCGGTTCGCCGGCCTGGATGAGTTTAGCAGCAGTGCGGATCTGGGAGTCGGTAAAGGTCGGGCGCCGGCCTCCGAGGTCACCGCCGTTGGTGCGGCGTTTGGTGACGGAGTCGTTGATGCGTTCGCGCTTGATCTCGAGTTCCATTTGAGCGAGGGCTGCCATGACGGTGAAGACCATGGCACCCATAGGTGTTTTGGTGTCGACGTCGCCGCCACCGAGATTCAGCACCCTCAGACCAATATTGCATTCGCGTAGATCTTGGGCGAGGTCGAGCATTTTCTGCGTCGAGCGCCCGAGCCGGTCCAGGGTGGTGATCACGAGAGTGTCGTTCGGCTGCAATGATTCGAGCGCCTTATCGAGTCCGGGCCGATTCGCCAACGCACCGGACAAGCCGTGGTCGACATAGAGGTCGTCACGCCGGACTCCGGCGGCGAGGAGGTCTTGGATTTGCCGATCAGCGTCTTGGGCTTTTGTCGATACGCGGGCGTATCCGATCAGTTTGGTCATCGGTCCTTCGAAAGTGTCTCGCAACTAATAGTGTTTACATCATTCTATGACATTAGTTACGACACATAGTTGCGAGAATTTCGAATCGTTGAGTTTCCGGGGATTTTTCACCAGGGGAGTGGGTTGCGGCGAGACGTCTTGCAACCTATGGGATACAAGATAATTGGCGTCTCAGGACATTGCCAGTGGATCTTCTCAAGAATTGGGCGCTTGGTTTCAAGCTGAAATAGACCTACAGATTAGCAGGCCCACAAGCTACGCTGGACAGACGCCAACTAGGGCGCACGAGAGGAACTCATGGCCAAGACTGTGTTCTATAGCTTCCACTACGATAAAGATGCTTGGCGAGTCCAGCAGATCGTTAATATGGGTGCGCTTGAAGGTCAGACAATCCTTAATGCGCAAGACTGGGAAAAGGTTAAACAGCAAGGTGATGCTGCGATCGAGAAGTGGATCGACAATCAAATGGCCTACAAGAAGGCGGTCGTTGTATTGATTGGGTCCGGCACGGCGAACCGGCCCTGGGTCCAGCACGAGATCGCGAAGGCTTGGAATGCGAAAAAGCCACTTGTAGGGATCCGAATCAATGGACTCGCCGACTCTTCCGGTAAAACAGACAGCGCCGGTGCTAATCCATTTGCAAAGGTGACATTTCAAGAAGGGGGAAGCCTCGCCGACTACGTGCCCGTCTATACCCCCTTGGGAACAACTAGCAAAGAGGTGCATGCGGACATCGCAGCGAACATCAACGCATGGGTAGAGAGAGCGTACTCACGCTCATGAGCGCCGCCGGTGAGGAACAAGATTGCCCATTCTGTGAGATCGTCAACCACGAGGATCTAGACCTTCGCGAGGTGTATCGAGATGATTTCACGATTGCTTTTTTCCCCACCGAGCCCGCAGTACTTGGGCACACGATGGTCATCCCACGGAAGCACGTGAAAAATATCTGGCAACTAGATGAACCCACCGCTGAACGGCTTAGTGTTACTACCCTACGGATTGCTGGAGCGATTCGTCAGAGTCTTCAACCGGATGGCCTTAATGTGATTCAGTCCAATGGAGCGGCTGCAAGTCAGTCAGTGATGCACCTTCACGTCCATCTAGTGCCACGAAGAACGGGTGATCGTATTGGCCGACTCTGGCCCCCGGAGAGCGACTTTAGTGAAGAGCAAAAGGACAAGGCTTGGGAGACGCTCCGTGAATCATGCCGAGCTATCGGCACTGCAGCCACATCAGCAGAATGAGCCCTACCAGAAGCATGAGGCCGTAGTAGTCACGCACTGACCATGACCACACAACCTTCGCCCAGGAGATTTGCTCACACTCTGTTTGGGTGAGAGTGCCGCAGTAGCGAGTCGCGTTCATCTCGTACACTTTGATGTTTCCGGACCGAGCTGCATCGAATAATAGACGGTACTTGCGTTCCTCTCGCAAATACCTAGTATCTACAATCGCAAAAAGTGTCACTGCGAATATCCCAAGGAGGGCGACAACCGCAGACGATTGAGTGCCAGCGTACCCGAAAGTTGCTGTTGCAATTGTTAGAGCCCAACCTTTGGCAACTGATGACGCTGCGGACATCCGCGCGATGGCCGACTGGATGAAGTCCAAATGCTGGCGGCGATCCTCGGGAGATGTGGACTCTGAAGGTATGGGCGCGGAGATATCGGTACCAACCTATTCTTCTCAGGAAAATCCACAATACTGGCGCAAGCAACTTCGTGGCGCTCACCCTCATTTTAGCTCGCCTAAAGGACCGATCACGATTCATCAATGGATAGTTTCTGATGACCTTTGTGTCTCGCATCCTCTGCCGCAAAAACAACTCGGGGATGTTCCTGCTCTCACAGGTCCGACTGTGCTTCCCTGAGATGATTTTCCAAATATTCTCCCGAATCACCTTCTACGGGGTCATAACCCCAGAAAAAAATGATCAGCCGGCGTGGTAGTCGGGACAGGAAAAGTGCATAGAAATTCTCTTCCGCACGATCTGGTAATTTCCGAGCCAGCCACTGAACTAAGCGCGCGAATGGAGTGAGCCGAGGAGGAATGGGACTCAATACTTGTCCAAGAGGAGTCCAGAGCCAAGTTTTTCGGCGAGAGTCATCGACCTGAACGGTAACCTTGTCGTCAGATATTCCTGACAGTTCTGTTTCAGGGATATAGTACTTTCGAGTTTCACCGGGACCGATGCTATCGAAGTCTTTCCCAGTGAGAGATTCTGGAGCAATGACGACTGTGTTCCATATAGGCCACTCGCTACCATTGTTGAGAGTAAGCCATGCTCCCCTCCGAGTGCCGTTTTCCCATATGTGGTCAAGTCTTACCCATAACTTGCGGACGTGACTATTACGATTCGCCCACATGATCATCAGCGGTGGAACGCCGAGTAGCAGTGTTAGAACGATTGCAATAACCCACCACACGTCCATATCATGCAACTTTCTATCGTTCTTAATAGTTTCGCATTCTCTGCTGCTGAGTGCGCCGAGAATGACAAAGATATTATGCCGACCGGTGAGTGGGCGTACTTAGGAGCCGGTTGCGTACATGGGGGCACTTTAAATTCTTTTGTTTCAGCTGCCCTTGTTTACCGCCCGATAGACCGTGCTGCGACTGACGCCGAGGACTTCACCGATTTGAGCTACGGTCATATCTCGTTGCTCGTACAGCCGCTTGGCAGTGCGCAGCTTGTCGGGGGAGAGGGCGGATGGCCGTCCGCCGGTGCGTCCGCGGGCTCGGGCTGCTTGGAGGCCGGCGTTGGTGCGTTCGCGGATGAGGTCTCGTTCGAATTCGGCGAGGGACGCGAAGATATTGAACACGAGCCGGCCGCCGGAGGAGCTGGTGTCGATGTTCTCCTGCAGGGACTTGAACTCGATGCCGCGTTGCTGCAGTGCGTCCATGTGGTTGATTAGGTGCCGGATGGAACGGCCGAGCCGATCCAGGCGCCAAACCACGAGAGTGTCCCCGGGGCGGATCTGGTCCAGTAACTTATCGAGTTCTGGTCGTGAATCGAGAGCCCCGGAGGCAGTGTCGGTGAAGATGCGGTAGCAGCCGGCTTTGGTGAGTGCATCGTGTTGAAGCTGCGCGTCTTGGTCGCCGGTGGAGACTCTGGCGTACCCGAGGAGGTGTCCCATGGGACTAAATGTATCAATACTCGTGGAACGATCACTGTTCCGACGCATAGTTTATGACACTGAGTTTTGCGACTAAACGACTTTGAAAATCGGTTGAGTTTACAACTATCGAAGATTTCCGCCTGAGTCGACCGAGCGATGTGTCAATAACGACCGTTTTTGAATGCAGGCTTACTCGTTTGTAGCCTGCACGGTTGCAGTCGGTTTGGTGGAGTTCGAGGGAGTCGTCCTTGAAGGCGATTCGCAGCTCACCAACCAACGGCATCGAACGTACATAACCCGTCCTCCTCGGCGAGGCAGCACCCTGGAGCTAACGCCGAAGTTTCCTGATCATCCAAGCCAATGTAGATCCCGCAAGGGCTAGAAGTGCGGATGCTGCGATTATCCGAGGATAGGCAGAGGAATCAGAGGCATCGGTCCCGTTACTCATAGGTGGCGTCAACTCCCCTGCTTCTTCTGTTAAAAACGCTCTATGATTCCTACGCTTCTGAATGACGCCACGGAGTACAGGACCTATGGCTCCAAATAGCCAGATCAAACCACCTCCGGCGATACCTGCCGCCGCGGAAGCGAGGAAAAGCTTGCGCTGGACCCCCGCCTCCTCTTGCTGATCAATGCCGGTCAGGCGAAATCCTGCGGCGGTGTCAGCTCTTCGAAGGGGAAGCCTCCAAGTGGGAGCTGTTGGATCTTCCACCTGTGGGCTTGAGATAGTTGGCACGTACTCGGCTGGGAGATCCCTGGGTTGGATGCTGACCACGGAATCAGCAGCTACTGCCTGGATGCCCGGCGGGTCAATGGTAGCGGGCACAGTCAGAGTAGCTATGCGAGGAAAGGCATAGCGGCGATGGGATCCCGCAAAAGCTTCAGTCGTCGCAGTCGTATAGCCGACGAGAGATACGGCCCAGCCAATGCCCGCTTCTCCCACAGTCTTATCCGGGAAATCCGTAGGGCTGATGTGGGTCATAACGCAGTCGTCGTCAAAGGAATATTCGAGTCCGATCTCACTTAGCCTCGGAGTCGAATCTGTCGGAGGTATTGGAGGCTCAAACTTGAGGTCTTCGCCATTGCTCGTCTTTCGCAAGTGAACGTCCTTCATCGCTCCGCAGAACCCAATTAGTAGGTCTCCTGCTCGGCTCGGTGGCACAGCAGCGTTGTTATCTCCTTTGAGCACCATATCGAACCGGGTCAGGCTTGGAGCAGGGTAGAAGCGTAGGTCGACGTCCACTCGGACGGGCGTTGACGCTGACCCGGGTTTTACACCGATGAAGATCGCTCCCGGCATACTCAGTGCAGGAACGGGCGCATGGGCTGGCTGGGAATATTGCCACGCTCCGATGGCTGACACGGCAGTCACTAAGAGGGCGGCCACCATTTGCGTTTTTTCATACGTCTTCACCACCTAATCAGTCTATGAGCTGTGCAGAATGTCTGCTCCCGGTGGCTTGGATGCAGCGCGGAGTCAGAGCCGTTGCCCGCCGTTTCGGTATCGCAGGGGACCCTTCCGGTGTGACGCCTACGACGGTAAACCGCGCTGGGGTTCAAGTGCCCTATGGGATTGCCGGCAGCACGTTGTTGAAGCGGAAGTTTCAAAAACGAAGATTTCTGAGACTGGACATGATTTCCACTACGCACCAACTTCAGCAGATATGATCTTTACTTCTGTGGCTACAGCGCTTCGAGCCGCGCAACATTGTCCTTTACCACAGCCTTGAAGTCCCCACCTGACGCCGCAAAAACCTGACGCTGCAGTTGGTATTCCCCACCGCGGTCGATGATATCCAGGACGCTGGCCAGTTCCTCAGCACAGCCCAGCCGGTCGGCTACCGGCATGAGCCGCTTGACCTCCTGGCGCAGGTGGTCGGTCACCAGCATCTCGTCCCCCTGGGCATTAAGAATGATGATCGCGTCCAGCCCATAGCGGGCTGCACGCCACTTGTTCTCAGTACGGAACCAGCGGGGCATGACCGGGATCTTGTACCCGGCTTCCAGGCTCAGCGACATGTCGTGCACGAGGCATTGGGTTAGCGCAGTGATTGCCTTGATATCGGCAATGCTGCTTACCCCGTCACAGATACGCATTTCCACGGTGCCTAGCCGGGGCACCGGGCGCACGTCCCAGCGAATTTCTGAGACGTCGTCGATGACCCCGGTGTGCATCATGTCCCCAACATGGGATTCATATTCAGCCCAGTCGTTGAAGTGGTAGGGGATGCCAGCGGCGGGCAGCTGCTGGAAGAGCAGGGAACGCTGTGAAGCGTAGCCGGTGTCCTCCCCGCCCCAGTAGGGGCTGGAGGCGGTCAACGCCTGGAAGTGCGGCTGGTAGTTGATCAGCCCGTCGGTGATCGGCAGCGCCTTGTCCCGGCTGTCCACGCCTACGTGGACGTGCACTCCGTAGATCACCATCTGCCGTCCCCACCACTGGGTGCGGTCAATTAGCTTGGCGTAGCGGTCCTTGTCGGTGACCGGCTGCAGGGTGGGTGCCGCGAAGGGGTGGGAGCCAGCGCAGTACAGGTCCACGCCCAGCGGGTTGGTGACCTCGGTCAACAACCGGACATTCTGGCACAGTTCTTCGGCGGCCTCGGCCACCGTGTGATGCACACCGGTCACCACTTCCACCGTGTTCAGCAGCAGTTCCGGCTTAATAGTTGGGTGCTCCTCATCGGGGGCGATCCCGTCCCGTTCCTTGACCGCGGCGAGTACCTCTTCGGCCACCGAGCACAGATCGGCGGTCTGCTGGTTCACCAGGGCGATTTCCCATTCGACGCCGATGGTTGACTGCTCGGACTGGGCAAAGTCGATCTTCTGCACGGCACTCCTTGAATCCGCGGTGGTGCGGGCGTGCCGGATGTCTTGCCGACGGCCGCCCCACAGGCCAGTGTGGTTACTTCAAACTAGTTCATTTTCGCGCACGTGCGCTCCAATCGGCCGGTGACGGGCCGCAGGGAGGGCAAATCGCGTGAAGGTTACGGCCCAGTGATGGCTTCAACCTCGATGGCCAGGCGCTTGTCGCCAATCCTGGCCAGCACCAGTGTCGCGTGGTTTTTGGCGCTCTTCGGGACTCCGGACAGCAGAATCCTCCGCAGCTCTTCGGGGGTTACGTCCACCCCGCGCTTCTTGATCTCCAGCTGACCAATTTGGTTTGCCTTGACCCAGCTACGCAGCTTCTTGATGTTGTAGTCGTGCACCTTGATGACCTTGTACCCGCGGGCGAAGGGAGTCGTCAGCGGATTCTCGTGCGTGAAGTAGGCAATGTGCTCATCGAGCAGGGTGCCGCCGGTCTGCTGGAGCAGTTCGGCGATCAGGTGCGAACGGATCACCGCGCCATCCGGCTCGTAGATGTAGTTGGAAAGTTCACCCACCGGAGCGGTGGCACCTTGCTCGGCGGGGAGCGGGGAGGTCAGTTCGTGGGCGCCGTCTTTGTCAATGACCAGTGCGGCGCGTTTCACCTCGAGACGGGCCAGGCGGCCGAACCACAGGCAGGCTTCAATGACCGAGC
Organism: Glutamicibacter sp. St.4D3; assembly: GCF_059728615.1. Lineage (NCBI taxonomy): Bacteria > Bacillati > Actinomycetota > Actinomycetes > Micrococcales > Micrococcaceae > Glutamicibacter > Glutamicibacter sp. St.4D3. The sequence goes on along the minus strand of NZ_AP039380.1, from coordinate 2,305,386 downwards.
CGTGATCGGAGATCCATACGGCCTCGGCGGTGGCTGGAATGGCCTCATGCGGCACGCCTGGTCCCAGCTTCACTCCCACATCCTTGCCCGCATCCACCAGGGCTTCGACAAAGGACAGGGGAGGGGAGAAGGACTCGGGATCGAAGATGCGCTTGGTGGTGCCGTTGGCCTCGGTGCGGCGGGCAGGATCCAGCCAGACCCCATCCACCGCTTCCAAATCCACATCCTCGGCCTGACCGTGCACCACGGTCGCCTGCGGGAACGGCATCAAATTCAGTGTCAGAGCTGCGGCGGTGGTTTCATCACGCTCCACGGCGGTGACCCTCAGCTCCGCGCTGGCCAGGGCGATGGCGTCTGCGCCGATGCCGCTGCCCAGATCCGCTACATGGGTGCACCCGGCTTCCACGAAGCGGCGGGCATGCAGTCCGGCAATCATCAACCGGGTGGCCTGTTCCAGGCCTGCCGGCGTGAAGATCAGTGAGTCGGCAAAGGGACCGAATTTCACCCTGCCCCGATAGCGCAACTGCGACTGGGCGACGACGGCGCGCACAACCGCAGGGTCATGCCCTTCTTTGCGCAGTTTTTCATTCAGTGCCCATGCCGCATCCTTACTGGCCAGCATCGAGGGGTCGATGCTCGCCAATAATTGCCATCCCTCGGGGGAGAGCAGGGCGGCGAACTGGTCATTTAGTGCGGAGTCATTGGAGGCCTGGGGCATGAATCCAGAGTATCGGAGAACCCTTTACGGGCGCTGACGCCCATCAACAGGCCACCAGTCAGGCTTCCCCTAGGACTGACACTCGGGCACGACCACTGACGGGGGCAGCGCCCGCGCACAACGGGCGAGACCGTCGCCAGCAGCCCGAACTGGCTCGTCTTGGTGTTACTTTCTTCACGCTCAAATTCAGGCTCCCGCACCAGATAGGGGATCTTGCTCACCCTCACGGGTTTGGTCTCAGGCGTTGGCGGTATTGTCTGCAACGTCGTCAAACACGTTCATGCGACAGAAGTGCTTCACCAAAAGTTCATCGTCGCGGAAGTTACAGCAGTATTTGCTAATGCTCAGGGGATCGGATTCGAGCGAACGCCGGGGGAAGAATATAATCCGGCGCCGCGTTGAACCGCAAGGACGTCATTGACATCCAGTGTCGATACCTCACCACTGCGGAGCCTGTGATGCAGAAGTGATGTGTGAGACGACAGAAGCTAGCTCGGTGCCCAAAGGCGCCGAGCGAACAGAACCAAGGAACACCACGAGCATGACTTTGACCCAGCCGCCCGGCGGAGCGAGCGCGCGAGCCGCTGCCCGTCGTGCCGCCGTAGGGGCGCCATTGGCGGAGGAATATGACATATTTGCGTCATATTTTGGGCTGCCGCTCCCGCGCTTGTCGCGCAATTGCCGTGGCTGGCCGGTCGTGGAAAACCCGTTGTGGCGTCCAGATAAGGCCGTCGCGCCGAGCTCACCCGCTGACGAAACGTCCTTAACGCCTTTCGATCAGCCACAGCAATGCTGTGTCTTGGCTCACGACAGCATCACGAAAACCCTTCCTGTCGCTGGCGCTCGAACGGACCCGTTTTCGCCAGGCGAAGTTGCGGGCTATCTTTTGCCCGCCCGAACTGAATCCCGGCTTGCCCGCAGGTCGCCGGCCTCGCCTCCGCGACCCCGAACCGTGAGCGCCAAGTACTCTAATCGATCCACTATCCAGGCTGTGACCGAGGTCGCACTCGGTGAAGGAAATGGTGTTGTATGTCACCGATGAGCAAAACAAGCGTGGAAACCCAGGAACAGAGGCCTGATTCTTCGCTCGGTGACCAGGCAACGCTGCCCGGCGCACCGTGTGGAGACCAGGAGCCAGATAAGAAACTGCGGCGCTCCCTAGGCAGCCGCCACCTGCAGATGATCGCCATTGGCGGTTCCATCGGCACCGGATTGTTTGTCGCCTCCGGCGGCACCATTTCCCAGGCCGGTCCCGGTGGTGCACTCGTGGCCTACGCGGCAGTGGGCCTGATGGTCTACCTGCTGATGCAGTCCCTGGGGGAGATGGCGGCCAAGATCCCGGTCGCCGGCTCCTTCCAGACCTTCGCCACCCGCTTCGTCTCCCCGTCCTTCGGGTTCGCGATCGGCTGGAACTACTGGTTCAACTGGGCCATCACCGTGGCCGCCGAACTGGTGGCGGCCGGAATTGTCATGAACTTCTGGCTGCCCGGGGTTCCGGGCTGGATCTGGGCAGCGGTCTTCCTGGCCCTGCTGACGGGCCTGAACGCACTGTCGGCCAAGGCCTTCGGTGAGGGGGAGTTCTGGCTGGCGCTGATCAAGGTGGTCACGGTGATCGCCTTCCTCATCGCCGGTGTGCTGATGATTTTTGGGGTCATCGGTCAGGGACAGTCCGGCTTCGGGCAGTGGACCAACCCCGACGACGTCTTCCACGGCGGCTTTGTCTCCATCATCGCCGTGTTCATGATCGCCGGCTTCTCCTTCCAGGGCACCGAGCTGGTCGGCGTGGCCGCCGGAGAAGCCAAGAACCCGCGCCGCGAGGTGCCCCGGGCCATCCGCACCGTCTTCTGGCGCATCATGCTCTTCTACATTGGCGCCATCTTCATCATCGGCACCCTGGTGCCGTTGACCGACCCGAGCCTGCTGGCCTCCGGGGAGGCCGACGTGGCCGCCAGCCCGTTCACCATGGTCTTTGAGCGCGCCGGCATCGCCTTCGCCGCCGCCCTGATGAACGCGGTGATCCTCACCGCCATCCTCTCGGCCGGCAACTCCGGGCTGTACGCCTCGACCCGCATGCTCTACTCCATGGCGCTGGATGGCAAGGCGCCGAAGGTCTTCGGCAAGCTGAACCGCCGCGGCGTGCCGATGCCGGCGCTGCTGGCCACCGCCTCGGTGGGCCTGTTCGGCTTCCTGACCGCGATTGTTGGCCAGGGTGCGGCCTACGCCTGGCTGCTGAACGTCTCCGGGTTGTGCGGGTTCATAGTCTGGGCGGGCATCGCCATCTCCCACTACCGGTTCCGCCGCGGCTTCCTGGCCCAGGGGCACTCGGTCAGCGAGCTGCCCTACAAGGCGGCCCTGTTCCCGATTGGCCCGCTGGTGGCCTTCGCGGTGCTGATCCTGGTGATCGCCGGGCAGAACTACGAGGCGGTGCTGGCGGGGCGGGGCATGGAGGTGCTTTCGGCCTACATCGGGATCCCGCTGTTCCTGGCGTTGTGGCTCGGTCACCGCATGGTCACCAAGTCCAAGGTGGTTCCGCTGAAGGACATGGACCTGTCCTCCCCGGAGGATGCTGGCCTGGTCGAGGTGGACCCGCGCTAACCCGGATCCTCAGCTCTTCGCGCTGACCCGGATCCGGCCTGCCGTCGGGTCCGGGTCAGCTGTCAGTGAACCAGAAGCAACACGAATCCCGATCATTAGCACTCGCCTTGACCGAGTGCTAATTTTCGTCCTAAAGTCATCAATGGATGCAGTACCCGATCCCGATCGGGCGCGGCAGTCCATGCCTTACTGGATATGACCAACTGGCACCGCGACGACGGTTGGAGCAATGCCACGGGGCGTTACCGTTTTTTCCATTGGTTCATAAACGAAAAGGAGAGACTGTGTCTGTCTCTATCAAGCCACTCGAAGACCGCATTGTCATCAAGCAGGTCGAAGCCGAAACCACCACCGCCTCCGGCCTGGTGATCCCGGACTCCGCCAAGGAGAAGCCGCAGGAAGGCACCGTTGTGGCCGTTGGACCGGGTCGCATTGACGACAACGGCAACCGCGTTCCGCTGGACGTCAACGAAGGCGACGTCGTGCTGTACTCGAAGTACGGGGGCACCGAGGTCAAGGTCGGCGCCGAGGAGTACCTGGTGCTCTCGGCCCGCGACGTGCTGGCAGTTGTCGTCAAGTAACGTCACCCACCTTTCGTAGCCGACCGAGCCCCGCACAGCGAGACCCTCGCGATTCGGGGCTTTGCGTCGATTACGACCCAAGAATTCATAGGGAGTCAATGCATGGCCAAGCAGCTAGCATTCAACGAGGAAGCACGCCGTGCCCTCGAGGCGGGCATCGACAAGCTCGCCGACACCGTGAAGGTGACCCTGGGCCCACGCGGGCGCAACGTCGTGTTGGCCAAGAGCTGGGGCGCACCGACCATCACCAATGACGGGGTGACCATCGCCCGGGACATCGACCTGGACGACGCCTACGAAAACCTTGGCGCACAGCTGGCCAAGGAAGTGGCCACCAAGACCAACGACGTGGCCGGTGACGGCACCACCACCGCCACCGTGCTGGCACAGGCACTGGTGAAGGAAGGCCTGAAGAACGTGGCCGCCGGCGCCGCCCCGGGCGATATCCGCAAGGGCATCGAACTGGCCACCGAGATCGTCGCCGCCCGCCTGGCGAAGAACGCCGTGGACGTGGAGGACAAGGTCGCCAACGTGGCCGCCATCTCCGCCCAGGACGAGGAAATCGGCGAACTGCTCGCCGAGGCCTTCAAGACCGTGGGCACCGACGGGGTCATCACCATCGAAGAGTCCTCCACCACCGCCACCGAACTGGTGGTCACCGAGGGCATGCAGTTCGACAAGGGCTACCTTTCCCCGCAGTTCGTGACCGACACCGACCGCCAGGAAGCCGTCCTGGAGGACGCGCTGATCCTGATCAACCCGGGCAAGATCTCCACCGTGGCAGAGTTCCTGCCGCTGCTGGAAAAGGTCCTGGAAACCAAGAAGCCGCTGCTGATCATCGCCGAGGACGTGGAGGGCGAAGCCCTGTCCACCCTGGTGGTCAACAAGCTGCGCGGCCTGCTGAATGTGGTGGCCGTCAAGGCCCCGGGCTTCGGCGACCGCCGCAAGGCCATGATGCAGGACATCGCCATCCTCACCGGCGCCCAGGTGGTCTCCTCGGAGCTGGGTCTGTCGCTGGACCAGGTCGGCACCGAGGTGCTCGGCTCGGCCCGCCGCGTGACCATCACCAAGGACTCGACCACCATCGTGGACGGCTCCGGATCCGATGAGGACGTCGCCGAGCGCGTCTCGCAGCTGAAGGCCGAACTGGATCGCACCGATTCGGAATGGGACCGCGAGAAGCTCTCCGAGCGCCTGGCCAAGCTGGCCGGCGGCATCGGCGTGATCAAGGTCGGCGCCGCCACCGAGGTGGAGCTGAAGGAGCGCAAGCACCGCATCGAGGACGCCGTGTCCTCCACCCGTGCGGCGCTGGAAGAGGGCATCGTCGCCGGTGGCGGTACCGCCCTGGTGGACGCCCTCTCCGCCCTGGATGAGGACGAGCGCGCCACCGCTGCGGCCGGCGATGTGGCCGCGGGTGTGGCCATCGTGCGCCGCGCCCTGGTCAAGCCGGCCTACTGGATCGCCACCAACGCCGGCTTTGACGGCTCCGTGGTGGTTTCCAAGGTCGCCGAGTCCCCGGCCAACGAGGGCTTCAACGCCAAGAGCGGGCAGTACGAGAACCTGCTGCACGCCGGCGTCATCGACCCGGTGAAGGTGACCCGTTCGGCGCTGCACAACGCCGCGTCGATTGCCTCGCTGGTGCTGACCACCGAGACCCTGGTGGCTGAGAAGCCCGCCGAGGACGAGGAAGCAGCCCACGCCCACTAGGGACGGCAACACCTAAGGCCAACGGCCCCGGAACCCCAGCTGCTGTGGCAGCGACGTTCCGGGGCCGTTGCCGTATCCGGGGAGGTGGAAGCCCGGTTCTGTCACGATTCGATAACGATCTTTGATAGGATCAGGGGTCACCTAGTGTTCCCTGGACCCCACCGTGGGGTCCGAACCGGGCCCGGGCACCCTCCGGCGCCCACCCCTGACCCCGTTTTCTTATGAGCGACAACAGTTCCACTTCCCTTCACCCCCGGCCCGCGGCGGCACCTCGTCCGGCCGGTTCCGGCTACCGCATGGACCTGCAGGGGCTGCGTGCCCTGGCCGTGCTGCTGGTGATGTGCTATCACTTCTGGTTCGACAAGGTCTCCGGCGGCGTGGACATCTTCCTGATGCTTTCCGCGTTCTTCATGACCGCCTCCATGGCTCGGCAGATCGAGTCCGGCCGCTGGCCGAACCCGGCGCGTTATTGGCTCAAGACCTTCTCCCGGCTGGTGGGTCTGGCCGCGGTGGTGATCGCCGTGGTGGTGGTTGCCGCCTGGGCGTTCATGCCCGGCACCCGCTGGCAACAGATCATGGACGAGGCCACCGCCTCCCTGCTGTACCGGCAAAACTGGCAGCTGGCCGAGGCGAACGTGGACTACTACGCGTTCAACACCTCCGTCGCCTCACCGCTGCAGCACTTCTGGTCATTGTCCGTCCAGGGACAGATCTTCATCATCTGGCCGCTGCTGCTGCTGGCCTGCGCCCTGATCTGGCGCCGCTTCTTCTGTCGCCACCGCTTCAGCACGGTGGCGCTGGGAATGTTCGGAATCGTCTTCGCCCTCTCCCTGGGCTACTCGGTCCACCTGACCCAGGTGAACCAGCCGCTGGCCTATTTCCACACCGGCACCCGGATGTGGGAGTTCGCGCTGGGCTCCATGGTGGCCCTGGCCCTGCCGCGACTGCAGCGGCTGGCCAAACCGGTGCGCCGGGTTGGCGGCTGGGTGGGACTGGCCGTGATCATCAGCTGCGGGGCGGTGCTGGAGGTCCAGGCACAGTTCCCCGGCTGGTTGGCGCTGATCCCCACGCTGGGGGCGGCACTGCTGCTGATGGCCCCGGGGGAGCCCGAGCACCGCAACGCCGCCTGGCTGCTCTCCCGCCGGCCGTTGGTGCAGCTGGGGGATGTCTCCTACGGCATGTACCTGTGGCACTGGCCCATCCTGGTGTTCTACCTGCACTTCACCCAGCAGTCCTCGGTGGGACTACTCACCGGCACCCTGCTGATCCTTGGCTCCATCGCCCTGGCCATGGCCACCACCCGGTGGATTGAAAAACCGCTGCGCAACTGGAGCCCGGCACTGCCAGGACTGCAGCGCCGCCAGCTGGGGGTGCCGCTGGCCCAGGCCGTGGTGCTGGGCATGGGCCTGGTGCTGGTGTGCGCGCCGGTGGCGGTGTGGCAGTCCAGCGTGGAACACACCCGGGTGCTGGCCGCCGCCCAGGACCGCCAGGAAAACCCCGGCGCCATGGCCTCCAGCGACTGGGACCCGCAGCGCGCCTCCATCAAGCTGCCGCTGAGCACCGAACTGGCCGAGGAGTGGCAGAACCCGGGGCAGGGCTGCGAGGGGGACTACGCGCCGGATGATGAGGACATCTACTTCTGCCAGCGCGGCGGGGACCGGCAGGGCAAGCCGGACCTGGTGCTGCTGGGGGATTCGCACACCCAGCACTGGAGCCAGGCGGTGGACGCGATGATGCAGGAAACCGGCGGCAGCTGGATGATGCTGCACGAGCCGGGCTGCCGGCTGGGGGACGTGGGCCAGCATGATGCGGTGCGCTGCGCCAAGTTCCAGGAGGCCGCGACCGACTTCGTGGCCGAACTGGCTCCCCAAATGGTGCTGACCGTCGCCTCGGTCACCGGGCAGTATGAGGACGAGTTCGGGCGCAGCGCCGCCGAGCAGGAGCGCATGGCCCCGGCCTACGCCGAGGCGATCGCCCCGCTGCTGCAGGCCGGCAGCCGGGTGATCGCGATGCGCGACACCCCGCGCTTTGAGTTCAACGTGCCCGAATGCGTGGACCGCTACCCGAACCACCCCGAACGCTGCTCCGCCCCGGTGACCGAACGGATGGCCGCGGTGAACCCGGTGGACACCTTCCTGGCCGAACACGACTACGGGGACCGGGTGGTGTCCCTGGACATGACCCGGCTGATCTGCCCGGACGGGCTGTGCCAGCCGGTGATCGGCAACGTGGTCACCTACCTGGACGATTCGCACCTGTCCAAGACGTTTGTGCAAAGCGCCGATGAGATCTTCGCGCGCCGCTTCATCAAGGCCACCGGCTGGGAAGGACCGGGCCGTTAACCAGCCGCCCCCGGCGCGTTACTTTGACCACATGGCGCCAAACGGGAATCGCGACGGGGCAATTATGGTTCTACCATGTAATCAATCGCCGTCTCGTCCGAAAGGTTCCTACGTGTCTGAGTTCAACCCCTTTGCCCTTGAAGGACTCACCTACGATGATGTGCTGCTGCTGCCCGGCCCCACGGACGTGATCCCCTCCGACGCGGACACCACCACCCGGCTGACCAAGCGCATCAACATCAAGACCCCGATCATCTCGGCGGCGATGGACACCGTCACCGAGGCCCCGATGGCGATCGCCCTGGCCCGCCAGGGCGGCATCGGCGTGATCCACCGCAACCTGTCCATCGAGGACCAGGCCAAGCAGGTGGACCAGGTCAAGCGCAGCGAATCCGGGATGATCAGCGACCCGGTGACCGTGCACCCGGGCGCCACCTTGGACGAGTGGGATGACCTGTGCGCCCGCTACCGCGTTTCCGGCCTGCCGGTGGTTGACGAGAACCGCAAGCTGCTGGGCATCATCACCAACCGCGACACCCGCTTTGTGCCGCGCGAAAACTTCATGACCACCAAGGTCTACGAGGTGATGACCGGCATGCCGCTGATCACCGCGAAGGTCGGGGTCTCCCGCGAGGAAGTCATCCAGCTGCTGTCCAAGAACCGCATCGAGAAGCTGCCGCTGGTCGATGACGAGGACCGCCTGACCGGGCTGATCACCGTGAAGGACTTCGACAAGGCCGAGCAGTACCCGCTGGCCACCAAGGACGATGAGGGCCGCCTGCGCGTGGGCGCCGCCGTTGGTTTCTTCGGTGAAGGCTACGAGCGGGCCATGACCCTGATCGACGCCGGGGTGGACACCCTGGTGGTGGACACCGCCAACGGGCACAGCCAGGGCGTGCTGGATATGATCTCCCGCCTGAAGAAGGACCCGGCCGCCGCCCACGTGGACATCATCGGCGGGCAGGCCGCCACCCGCGAAGGCGCCCAGGCGTTGATTGACGCCGGCGCGGACGCCATCAAGGTCGGCGTGGGCCCGGGCTCCATCTGCACCACCCGCGTGGTGGCCGGTGTGGGCGTGCCGCAGGTGACCGCCATCTACGAGTCGGCCAAGGCCGCGATCCCGGCCGGGGTGCCGCTGATCGCCGACGGCGGGCTGCAGTACTCCGGTGACATCGGCAAGGCCCTGGTGGCCGGCGCCGATTCGGTGATGCTCGGTTCGCTGCTGGCCGGCACCGCCGAGTCCCCGGGTGACCTGGTGTTCATGGGCGGCAAGCAGTTCAAGACCTACCGCGGCATGGGCTCGCTGGGCGCCATGGAAACCCGCGGCAAGAACACCTCCTATTCCAAGGACCGCTACTTCCAGGCCGATGTGCCCACCAATGAGAAGCTGATCCCCGAGGGCATTGAAGGCCAGGTGCCCTACCGCGGCCCGCTCTCGGCCGTGGTGCACCAGCTGGTCGGCGGCCTGCGCCAGACCATGTTCTACGTCGGTGGGCCCACCATCCCGGCACTGAAGGAGCGCGGCAAGTTCGTGCGCATCACCGCAGCGGGCCTGAAGGAATCCCACCCGCACGACATCATGATGACCGTCGAGGCACCGAACTACAAGTCCCGCTAACCCCAGGGCGCTGCCCTAGTCGGCAGCCCCGCCAGCGGTTCTTCCCACAGGCCCCGCACCCACCCGCCCCGCGCGGGGCAGTGCGGGGCCTGCGGCGTTGCGCCCGCCGGCCGGTGCGCGCCTAGCTCCGCCGCGCTCGCCGGGCGTACTCGGTGCGGGAACGGGTGGCGGCCCGGCGCCGGCGCAGTGTCCGCAGCAGCAGCCAGAGCAGGGCGCCGAACAGCGCCCCGGCAGAGTTGGCGATGATGTCCCGCACATCGGCGTGCCGCCCGGGCAGCACCAGCCACTGGCCCGCCTCGATCGCCACGGCCAACCCCCCCCAGCAGCACCGCCGGGACCCAGGAGCGCAGCAGGTGGGCCAGCAGCAGGCCGCACGGGATGAACAGCACCACGTTGGCGGCAAACTCCAGCAGGTTGTATCCAATGATCTGCGGCACACCCCGGCGGTGCAGCGCATCGAAGAACGCCATCAGCTGCGCGTTCACCGGGGCGTCCACGGGGCTCGGCCAGGCCGCTATCAGGGCCAGCGCCACCAGGTAACCCGCCCCCGCCAGCCAGATGATCAGCCGATTTCGCGTGCCGTCCCTGCCCATGTGCGCCCCCTTGTGCCCCATCACCCGCCCGCCGGCCGGGCCCGGGAGACTGGCCCCAGTCTATGCGCCGCGGCGCACCGAACGTGACATGATGGACGGGCACCAGTGAAGGAAGGACATCCACCCCGTGGCCCACCCCAACCGCCCGTCCCGCGCGGCAGCGAAGAACCCGGCGAAACACCCCAAGAGCCAGGCCAAGACCCTGCCCAAGAACCTGAAGAAGCTTGTCCGGGCCCGGATGGAGCGCACCGGCGAAAGCTACACCACCGCCCGCAAGGCAATCCTGGACGGGCGGCCCGAGCCGAAGTCCGCCCAGCATGCCGCCGCACGCCAGCAGGGCGCGGCCCCGGCGGGGGAGCCGGTACCGGAGGAACTGCCCGAATACCCGGCGCCGCAGAACGTGCGCCAATACGATGCGGCCCTGTGGCACCGGATCCTCACCCAGTCCGGGGTGAAGGACCCGCTGAGCGGTGAACCGCTGAGCGAGGCGATGCTTGCCGGACTGGCCGGCGGCATCGGGTTCATGCTGCACAGCTTCGTGGACGCCGACACCGTGAACCTGGCCTTGGTCACCCGCGCCCACCCCGAACCGTTCACCGCCACCCTGCTGGAGCGCTGCGGGGCGAAGGTGCGCATCCGCACCACCGGCAACCAGCAGGCCGCCGCCGCGAACCTGGACGCCGCACTGGAGGCGGGGCGGGCCATCGCGGTGCGCGTCACCCGCGCCGCCCTGCCGTGGGTGGCCACCGGCAGCGTGGAAGCCGAGGACACCATCGATGTGGCGGTGCTCGGCGAACTGGATGGGATGCTGCTGGTCGATGACGGCAGCGGTGAGCTGCAGCAGATCAGCGACTCCGACCTGGCCGCAGCCCGAGCCCGGCACAAGCGGGACCGGAACTTCAGCGCCTGGGTGCCCTCCCGCCGCGGGCCGCGCCCCGCCGCGCTGGCCGCCAATGTGCGCGAGGCGATCGCCCAAACCACCGGGCGGATGCTGGGCACCACCGAGCTGCCCGGCCTGCCCCAGCACTACGCCCGCAACTTCGGGGTGAGCGGGATGCGGCGCTGGGCCGAACGGCTGGCCGACACCACTGGGGACACCGGCTGGGCCACCATGCTGGCCGAGCTGGCGCTCTACGACTCGGCCCTGGAGCAGCTGCACGGATTCTTCGCTGACTCCCGCTTCGCCGGCGCCGATGGGCTGCGCGGGCTGTACGCCCAGTTCCTGCAGGAGGCCAGCGCCCTGCCCGGGCTCGGCGCCCTGGCCCAGTCCGTGCCCGCCTACACGCAGCTGGCCGCGGACTGGGAAGGCTTCACCGCAGCCCTGCTGGCCCCCGGGGACGGGCAGGCGCCGGCGCAGCGCTTCAGCGCGCTGGCCGGGCAGCTGGCGGCACTGGCCGACGCCGAACAGGCCGCCGCTACGCAGCTGGACGGGATCCGGGCCTCACTGCCGGGAACCGGCGCCGGCCAGGCGCAGCCGGTGGCGACGCAAAGGCCGTGAACCGCAGGGGAACTTGATAACCTAGAGCAGTGATTAACGAGATTGAGATCGGCCGCTCCAAGCGCGCCAGCCAGGCATACTCCCTTGACGACGTGGCCATCGTGCCGGACCGGCGAACCCGGGACCCCAAGGACGTCTCGGTCACCTGGCAGATCGACGCCTTCGAATTCAGCACCCCCATCCTCGGCGCCCCGATGGATTCGGTGATGAGCCCGGACACCGCCATCCAGTTGGGCAAGCTCGGCGGGCTGGGCGTGCTGAACCTGGAAGGGCTGTGGACCCGCTACGAGGACCCCACCACGGTGCTTGAGGAAATCTCCGCGCTGCGTTCGGAAAGCGCCCGCCGCGCCGACCCGGCGATCACCCGCAAGCTGCAGCAGCTGTACACCGCACCGATCCAGCCCGAACTGATCACCGAGCGGATCACCCAGATCCGTGAGTCCGGGGTGGTGGTGGCCGGGTCGCTGACCCCGCAGCGCACCCAGGAGCACTACCAGACCGTCATCGACGCCGGGGTGGACATCTTCGTCATCCGCGGCACCACCGTCTCGGCCGAGCACGTCTCCAAGACCACCGAACCGCTGAACCTGAAGCAGTTCATCTACGAACTGGACGTGCCGGTCATCGTCGGCGGCGCGGCCGGCTACACCCCGGCCATGCACCTGATGCGCACCGGCGCCGCCGGCGTGCTGGTCGGCTTCGGGGGAGGGGCCAGCAGCACCACCCGGCGCACCCTGGGCATCCACGCCCCGATGGCCACCGCCATCGCCGAGGTGGCCGCGGCACGCCGCGACTACATCGAGGAGTCCGGCGGACGCTACGTGCACGTCATCGCGGACGGCGGGGTGGGCAACTCCGGTGACATGGTCAAGGCCCTGGCCATGGGAGCCGACGCCGTCATGCTCGGCACCGCCCTGGCCCGCGCCGAGGAGGCCCCGGGCGACGGGTGGCACTGGGGCATGGAGGCCGTCCACGAGGCCAGCCCCCGCGGGGACCGGGTGAAGGTGGGCACGGTCGCCCCGATGGAGCAGCTGCTCTTCGGCCCGTCCCATGAAACCACCGGCAGCTCGAACCTGGTCGGCGCGCTACGCCGGGCCATGGCCACCACCGGCTACTCCACGCTGAAGGAATTCCAGCGGGTGGACGTCGTGGTCTCGCCCTACGAGGCCGACCGCTTCTAACCCGCCGCGCCGGCGCGCGGGCACCTACCGGCCGCCGCCACACCATGTGTGGTGGCGGCCGCCAGCATGTTCGCCCCCTTGTCCGGTGGGCGCCCTGCCGGGTCCTGGCCACCGCGGCGGCGGGGCCAAAGGGAAGAATCTCACCCGCCGCGCATTGGCTCTTCTACAAGCAATCGAAGTACGGTAGTGATGTGCTGAAAACCGCTTTCAAACCCAAATGGATCGCCGCGCTGCTCGGTGCCCTCATCGTGGCCACCGGCTTCGTGCTGCTCTCCGGATGGCAGTTCGGTTCCTCCACCACCGAACCCCCGGTGAAGGCCGAGAAGACCGAGGTTCCGGTGCCGCTGACCGAGCACGTGCAGCCGGGCACCGAACTGCTGGGCACGAAGGCGGACCAGATTGTCACCATGCAGGGCCACTTCCTGCCGGACACCGAGATCCTGGTGGAAAAGCGCGTGCACGAGGGCCAGACCGGCTACTGGGTCATCAGCGCGTTCGCAGTGGACGGCGCCCCCGACGGTGAGGCCATCGCGGTGGTGCGCGGCTGGGAAGCCGAACCGGACGATCCGCCGGCCACCCCGGAGGGCCAGTTCACCATCACCGGCCGGCTGATCCCGCCCGAGGGCCCGGTGCTGCAGCGCGACGTGCGCGAACCGTACTACGCCGCGGTCTCCAGCGCCCAGCTGGCCAACACCTGGGATCTGCCGCTGTACTCCGGATTCGTCTCCATCCACGAGCTGGCCAACGACGCCGGGCCGGTCACCGAGCCGGGGCTGAGCCACATCTTTGTCGGCACCCAGCCGCAGGAAGCCACCGTGAACTGGCTGAACGTCTTCTACGGGATTGAATGGGTGGTCTTCGCCGGCTTCGCGTTCTTCCTGTGGTACCGCCTGGTGCGCGATGACTATCAGCGCGAACTGGATGAACTGGCCGAGCAGGGCGCCGCCGAGCACCGCCGCGGCCAGGAGCCCACCGGCCAGGAGCCCAGCGAAGACCATTCGTCCTCCGGCCCGCACGGCACCTCCCAGAACCACTAAGACCCCTCGGGGCTTTGCCCCAAAGCCCCTTCGCGGAAGGAACACTCCAAGCATGTCCAGCCCCACCACCCCCGGCAGCCCACGCAAGTTCGGCGGCACCCCCACCCAGATCCGCAACGCGCTGGCCTTCTACAAGGTGCTCTCCTACGCCACCGGTGTGATGCTGCTGCTGCTGGTGGCCGAGATGGTCCTGAAGTACTTCTGGGGCCTGGAACTGTTCGCCGGGGGCACCCACCTGGATGGCACCGCGAACACGCTGGGCCTGTTCAACCGCGCCGAGATTGCCGGCGGGGTGAACATCTCCCTGCTGATCCTGATCGTGCACGGCTGGATGTACGTGGTCTACCTGTTCTCCGACTTCCGGCTCTGGTCGATGATGCGCTGGCCGTTCATGCGCTTCATCACCATCGCCCTGGGCGGGGTGGTCCCGTTCCTCTCCTTCTTCGTGGAGCACAAGGTACACCGTGAGGTGGAGGCCGAGCTGGCCGCGTTCCCCAAGGCCGCCAAGCGCTACTAGCGTCTTCGGTTCCCGGCTGGTGACGGGGATGACAGGGGTGCGGGGGTTTCAGCGGCGCGGTGAGCTAGTAGACTTGAATCCGTGACTACTGCGCCCCTCACCACAGAACATAAGCCGGTTCTGGTCGTCGACTACGGGGCCCAATACGCGCAGCTGATTGCTCGGCGTGTGCGTGAGGCCCGCGTGTACTCGGAGATCGTCCCGCACACCATGCCCCTGGATCAGATGCTGGCCAAGGAACCTGCCGCCATCATCCTTTCCGGCGGCCCGTCCAGCGTCTATGCGGAAAACGCCCCGGGGGTGGACCCGAAGCTGTTTGACGCCGGGGTCCCGGTCCTGGGCATCTGCTACGGCTTCCAGGCCATGGCCAACGCCCTGGGCGGCACCGTGGCCGAAACCGGTCTGCGCGAATACGGCCGCACCGAAACCGAATTCTCCGGCGGCCCGCGCTCCGTGCTGGCCGGGGCCCACACCCCACCGACGGTGTGGATGAGCCACGGCGACTCGGTCACCGCGGCCCCGGAGGGCTTTGAGGTGCTGGCCTCCACCGCCGGCGCCCCGGTCGCCGCGATCGCCGATGATGAGCGCAAGCTCTTCGGCGTGCAGTGGCACCCGGAGGTCAAGCACTGCGAGTTCGGGCAGAACGTGCTGGAGAACTTCCTCTACGACGGCGCCGGCCTGGAGGCCGAATGGACCGCCGGGTCCATCGCCGACGAGCAGATCGAACGCATCCGCGCCCAGGTGGGCGACGGCAAGGCGATCTGCGGGCTGTCCGGCGGCGTGGACTCCGCCGTGGCCGCCGCTCTGGTGCAGCGCGCCATCGGGGACAACCTCACCTGCGTGTTCGTGAACCACGGGCTGCTGCGTGAAGGCGAAGCCGAGCAGGTGGAGAAGGACTTCGTGGCCGCCACCGGCGCGAAGCTGTACATCGCCGACGAACGCGAACGCTTCCTGAGCGCCCTGGACGGGGTGACCGACCCGGAAACCAAGCGCAAGATCATTGGCCGCGAATTCATCCGCGCCTTCGAGGCCGCGGAGAAGGCCATCGTCGAGGCCGAAGCCGAGGCCGGGGAGCCGGTGAAGTTCCTGGTGCAGGGCACCCTGTACCCGGACATCGTCGAATCCGGCGGCGGCGAGGGCACCGCGAACATCAAGAGCCACCACAACGTGGGCGGGCTGCCCGAGGACCTGCAGTTCGAGCTGGTTGAGCCGCTGCGCACCCTGTTCAAGGACGAGGTGCGTGCGGTGGGCCGCGAACTGGGCCTGCCCGAGGAGATAGTGGGACGCCAGCCGTTCCCCGGCCCGGGCCTGGGCATCCGCATCATCGGTGCGGTGAACGAGGAACGCCTTTCGATCCTGCGCAAGGCCGACGCGATCGCCCGCGAGGAGCTGACCAACGCCGGACTGGATGACGAGGTCTGGCAGATGCCGGTCGTGCTGCTGGCCGATGTGCGCAGCGTGGGCGTGCAGGGCGATGGGCGCACCTACGGGCACCCGATCGTGCTGCGCCCGGTCTCCAGTGAGGACGCGATGACCGCGGACTGGTCCCGCCTGCCCTACGACCTGCTGGCCCGGATCTCCAACCGGATCACCAACCAGGTCGACGGGGTCAACCGGGTGGTGCTGGATGTGACCAGCAAGCCCCCGGGAACCATCGAATGGGAGTAATCCGCCCCTAGCGGATCGCCCACGGGCGGAATCGGACAAAGGCCAGCCGGCGGCGCACGCCGCCTCGGCCGGCCACCGGTTCCGCCCGTGGCGCTTAAACAGTGTTTCGTACAGCCGAACCGGGCCGTGCGTGCACTACCTTAGGAAGTGGCGTGTTGTGTGCCAAAACCGGCCCGCGGCGACCGCGCGGCACGGGGGCAAAATCTGATCCCGGCATCGGCGGGCGCCGCCGACGGGAAGCGAACGAAGGGAATGAGAGTCGTGACTAGTGGCCGAACTGCTGCCGCCGAACGCGTGGCCAGCTGGGTAAAGACCCTGGGGCAGGGGACCGGCGCGGACACCACGCTGCGGTTCGCCCCGTCGACCTCCAACAGCATCGACATCACCCACGCCAACCCCTCGGGCCTGGCCCAGTTCCTGGCCGGGCGGCGCACCCGCCTGTCCACCCTGCTGCATGACGCGGACCAGTTCGCGGTGGCCAAGCGCACCGCCCGCGCGCTGGACGCGAAGATCGATGAACTGTGGGACGAGCGCGGCATCGACGTGGGCTACCTGGCCGCGGGCGTGGCGAACTGGCGCGCCACCCATGAGGGGCGCAGCGAGGCGCTGTCCGCCCCGATCATGCTCGGGCGGATCAAGCTGACCCGCCACCTGGACCAGGACGACTACGACGTGCAGCTGGTGGGCCGCGCCATCGTCTCCCCGGCGTTCATCCGCCAGGTCGAGGCCGACCACCACGCCGCCATTGACACCCAGGCGGTGCACGCCGCCGCCTACTCCATCGCCCGCTTCGACCCGGTGCGCGGCATGGACGCGCTGCGCCACCAGCTGGCCGACGTGCCCGGGGTCGTCATCGGCCACCGCCTGCTGCTGTCCACCTTCGCGGATCTGACCGACCCGGCCGACCCGGCCAAGCTCAGCGCCGGGCACCCGGTCATCGCCGGGCTGGTCAACCACGCCGAACACGCCGCCGGCATCCAGGACGCGGCCGGGCAGGACACCGCCCAGGATGCCGCGGACGCGGCGCAGGGCGCCGGCACCGAGGAGGACGAGCAGGCCCCGGCCCACTCCGGCTCCCGGCTGCGCCGCGTGGCCGAACGCTTCAAGGAGGGCGCCCGCGGACCCAAGCGGGAGGCCCCGGCCCCCGGGCAGCCGGCTCCCGCCCTCGGCGCCCCGCAGCGGGTGCACACCGGTACCCGGGTGATCAGCCGCAGCTCCGATGAACGCGACCCGGCCGACGAACTCTACCTGCTGGACGCCGACGAGTCCCAGGCCAAGGTGCTGGACTACGTGGCCGCCGGGGAATCGGTGAGCGTGAACGCCGCCGCCGGCACCGGGGCCACCCAGACCGCGCTGAACGCGGCCGCAGTGCTCGCCGCCCAGGGCAAGCGCGTGCTGGTGATCGCCGAACAGCGTTCGGCCGCCGAGGAATTCGTTACCCGCTTCAACGAGAAGCTGGACGCCGCCAGCCTGCTGCTGGGCCCGAACGAGGACCCGGACGCGCTGCGCCGGCAGCTGACCCGGGCCATCCTGCGCAACGAAAAGGCCACCGAACCGCACCAGCAGAAGCTCTTCGCCAAGCTGCGCGAACACCGCACCGCCCTGCAGGAGCACGTCAAGTCCCTGCACACGGTGCGCAGCCGCTGGGGCTGCTCGCCCTACCAGGCGATGCAGGAGCTGGCCCGGCTTTCCGCGCTGGAGCCGGCCCCGTCCACCACGGTGCGCCTGAAGCGTTCGGTGCTGGACTCCATGGGCCAGCGCGGCCACGTCGCCGCGCAGCTCAAGCGCGCCGCCCAGCTTGGCGCGTTCAGCAAGGAGCACACCTCCAGCCCCTGGCACGGGGCACCGCTGCGCAACCAGGAGCAGACCGAACAGGCCCTGGCCCTGGCCTCGGGGCTGGGCCGGGACCTGCCGATCCTGCACGAGCACATGGTGGAGGTCGCCCAGAAGTCCCAGATCCGCCTGGAGGAGACCTACGACAAGTGGGGGGACCAGCTGGCCCTGCTGGTGGCCGTGCGCGGCTCGCTGGACAAGTTCGAGCCGGACATCTTCGAAGGCGACATCGATGACCTGATCGCCGCGACCGCCTCCAGCCAGTGGCGGCGCGAGCACGGGGTGGAGATGGGCTCCATCGTCCGCTCCCGGCTGCGCAAGATCGCCAAGGAATACGTCCGTCCCGGCATGCATGTGCCGGACCTGCAGTCCGCCCTGCAGGCAATCAGCGAACAGCGTGAGGCCTGGCGCGTCTACGCCACCAGCCAGCGCAACCCGCAGGTGCCCGGCGGGCTGCTGGACGTGGAGGCCGGCTACCATGACGCCGGCTCCCGCATCGACTCGCTGGCCGGGATGCTGCCCACCCGGTTGGGCACCCGGCTGCGCGAAATGCCGGTCAAGGAGCTGATGAACACCATCGCCAGCCTGGTGGACCGGGCCGATGACCTGAAGGAACTGCCCGAACGCACCATCATCTCCGAACAGCTGGCCGAGGCCGGGCTGGGGGATTTGCTCGCCGATTTCGCCGAGCGGGAGATCGACGCGGACGAGGTCGACGCCGAACTGGAGTTGGCCTGGTGGCAGTCCGCCCTGGAGGCGATGATCTCCGGGGATGACTTCCTGGCCATGAACGACGGCGCGAAGCTGGAGAAGATCGAGGCCGACTACCGCCTGGCCGACGGCGCGCACATCGCCGCCGGGCCCGAACGGATCCGCTGGGCGCTGGCCAAGAACTGGAAGGGCGCCCTGGCCGACCACCGTGCCGGGGGCCGCGAACTGCGCGCCATGCTCAAGGACGGCACCCCCTCGGTGTCCGGCCTGCTGGCGCTGGGCGCCCCGCTGGCCAACTCGCTGACCCCGGTCTGGGTGGCCGCCCCGCTGCTGCTGGGCACCGCGCTGCCCGAGGAGGCCGACTTTGACGCGGTGATCCTGCTGGAGGCCAACTACCTGACCCTGCGTGAGGTGCTGGACGCGATCCGCCGCTCCAGCCAGGTCATCGCCGTGGGCGACACCATGCTCGGCGGCCCCAAGCCGTTCGAGGTGTCGGTGGACCCCACCGCCCGGGTCGCCGAACGCGGCACCGAAATCTCCGCGCTGCAGGCGCTGAACCAGGTGCTGGTCACCCAGACCCTGTCCACCGTCTACCGCGGCATCGACGAAGGCCTGGTCGAACAGCTCTCCCACGCCTACTACCAGGACAAGCTCTCCCGGCTGCCCGGGGCCAGCTCGCTGTCCTACACCGCCCCGCGACTGTCCAGCTACTATGTGCCGGACGCCACCGGGACGCTGTCCAGCTCCGAGGAGGGCGTGCAGACCACGGCGGCGGAAGTCGCCGCGGTGGTGGACCTGGTGTTCAGCCACTTCCGGCGCAACGGCCACGAGTCGCTGGCGGTCATTGCCTCCAACCGGGTGCACGCCGCCGCGATCGCCGAGGCGATCCGGGTGCAGCTGCCCAACCACCGCTACGCGATGGAGCACTTCCGGGCCAGCCACGAACCGTTCGTGGTCACCACCATGGACCGGCTGATCGGGCTGCGCCGTGACGCGGTGATCTTCGCCTGGGGTTATGGACGCACCCCGCACGGCAAGGCGCTGCACGAATTTGGTGCGCTCTCCCGCAGCGACGGCGATTCGCTGTTCGTTGCGGCGATGACCCGGGCGCGCAAGCGCATGGTCCTGGTCTCCGGGCTGCTGCCCGAGGACGTGGAGCTGAACCGCGTGTACCGTGGGGCCAAGCAGTTCTTCGAGCTCTTCGGCCGGGTGCACGCCGGGGACTCCGGGGTGAGCACCAACCGCTCGCTGCGCCACGACCCGCTGGTGGCCGACCTGGCCAAGCGGCTGCGTGAACGCGGCGCCATCGTCACCGAGGACTACCGCGGGGTGCTGGACTTGTCCGCCCATGTGCTGGAAACCGAGTCCGGGCAGATCCCGCCGCTGGCCGTGGTGTACGACGGCACCGAACACTACAGCCACCTGACGGTGCGCGAGCGCAGCCGGCTGCGTCCCGACTTCTTCGAGACGAACGGCTGGCGGTACGTGCCGCTGTGGACCATTGACGTGTTCACCGACCCGACCTCGGTCGCCGACAGGCTGGCCGCCTACCTGAACCTGGCCAAGCCCAGCACCCAGGAGCCGGACGAGCCGCGCGCCAAGCTTTCGGTCGCCAAGCCGGTGTCCGCCAGCTCGGTGACCGCCGCCCCAGCGGCCGGTGCTGCGGCCGAGTCCGGCACCAAGCCCGCGCCGAAGCCGGAAACCGAAGACACGGCAGTGAAGGCGCCGAAGCCGGACCAGGACTCCAAGCCCGGGGCCCAGGACGCCGGGTCGCAGGCCGGGGAAGGCCCCTCCGCCGAGCCGAAGGCGCAACCGGAAAAGCAGGCCGAACAGGGGCAGAAGCCGGAACCGGACCAGGCCCAGGCGGCCCAGCCCGCCGCTGGCGGCACCCCGGCCCCGGTGCCGGCCAGCCGCAGCACCGAATCCGGCGACAAGTGAGCGACGAACACCAGGGCCTGTCCGGGGACGCCGCAGCCGCGCCACGGCGCAAGCGGCGCCCCCGGGTCGTGGCCCAGCCGCAGCACCTGCCGGTGGCCACCGAATTGACCGGCAGCTACCGGCAGCTGGAGCGTCCGGCCAGTGTGGACGCCGCCCTGGCCAACAGCCACGCCGCCAACGAACCGGGCACCGCGCAAGACCCGGGGGCCGGGGACCCGCTCTCACAGCTGCGCGCCAAGGACGAGGACCCGGCAGGGTGGGGTGAGAAGCCTGATGACCTGGCCGAGGGGATGCGCCGCGAAAAACCGCCGCACTGGGGCTGATACGCCGCCGGCCGCACCCTAGTTCACCAGCACGGCGGAAACCTTGCCGCGGGTGACCGCCCCGGAGAGCTCATCGGCCTGGGCCCCGTCGGCGGCCACCACCACAATGCCCTCCCCGGACGTGCCGGAGGCCGGCAACAAGCCCAGCGAATCACCCTCGCCGCGCTGCGGCACCCACAGCACCGGCAGGCGCCGGCCAATGGTGTGGGAGATGATCTCCTGTTCAAAGCCGTCCCCGCTGCTGAGCACGATATCCACCAGCTGCCCGGGGTGCAGCAGCTGAACGGTGGCCGGATCCGACAACCGGATCGGCACCGCCACACTGCCCGGCGGCATCCCGGTCAGCAGCTGTGGACCAATCAACACCTGTTCATTGAGCAATGCACCGGCCGGTAAACCCACCGCCAGGCGCTGGCCGATGGCCTGCTGGGGGTCATCGAGCAGCCCCGGAACCTGTGACAGGCCGCTGACCGGTGAGAACACCACGTCCTGGGCCAGCAGCTGGGACCCGGCGGACTTCTCCACGGCCAGGGTCAGCACCTGCTGGTCGCTGGTCCTTTCCGGCGCCAGGGCGCTGAGCAGCGAGGCGCCCGCCAGCACGGCGAAGGCTACCGCCAACGGGCGGCGGTAGCGACGGAACAGCTCGGCCCGTGAGGACGCCGGGCGGCGGCGGGGACGCGGAATTCGTGGGACACGCGGGGTGCGAAATCGGCTCATGGCCCCATGCAACCACCGCGGCCCCGGTTCCGGGCGCCCGCGTCCGCGGATTGTGGAGGATGCTAGGGGAGGAGGATCCCTAGAACCCGTTGTCCAGGCGCCGTATCGCCGAGGGCATGATCACCACTCCGACCGGACGGTCATGGCGGTCCACGGCGAATGAGCCGGCCTCCACGAACTCGTCATCGCGCACCAGCGCCGCAATCCGGGTCTGGTAGCCGTCAATCTTGGGCAGGAACCGGTCATAGTAGCCCCCGCCCTGCCCCAGACGCAGCCCGGCAGCATCCACCGCCAGGGCGGGGATGAACATCAGGTCAATCTCGGCAAACAAGCTGGCATCGTGGCGCGGTCCGACCGGTTCGTTGACCGGGGCCACCCGGCTCTGCACGATCTCGGTGCCCGGCTCCCAGCGGGTCCAGGACAGGACATGTCCCGGCTCGCACACCGGCAGGTAGACCTCGAAGCCGCGCCCGGTCAGCTCCTGGAGCAACGGGGCCGTGTCCGGCTCGTCCGGGGAGGAAAAGTATGCCGCCACTTTCTTCGAATGCCCCTCGGGGGCCGCGTCCAGTACCTCCAGCACCCGCTGGCGAAGCTGGGCAGCCTCCTCGGCGCGCAGTTCCGGGGAGAGCCGACGCCGCTCGGCGCGAATCGCCCGGCGCCAGCTGGGCTTGTCCTGCGGCACGGGCGGGTGATGCTCCAAACGATGCGAAGGGTGCTGGCTCATGCAAGCTACTGTACCTTTTGTCCGCATCCCGCCCAGCCCTGCCGGGGTGGCGATTCGCCCTGGATCCACAGCGTCATATCGGTGGCCCTTCGATGTGTCAGGCGCGGCGCAGGGCCGGCGGCGGCATACGATACTCATATGTTTTCCTCCTGGCTGCCGCGTCCGGCACTGGACGTGCTTGAGTCCGACCGGTTGCTGCTGCGCAGGCTGACCCGGAAGGACTACGAGGCGTGGATGCACCTGCGCTGGGTCAACAGCCAGTGGCTGCAACCATGGGATCCCACCGACCCCGCCGGACGCACCCCCACCACCACCTTTCAACAGATGGTCCGCTCCCAACGCCAGTCGGCGCTGGAAGGGACCGGCTACTGCTGGGTGGTCACCCTGAAGGACCCGCACGCGGCCAACCCGCCGCTGATTGGGCAGGTGTCCCTGTCCGGGATCCAACTGGGGGCCGCGCGCAGCGCCTCGATTGGCTACTGGATTGATCACGGGCACGCCGGGTTCGGCTACATCCCCGAGGCGGTGGCCCTGGTGGGGGACTACAGCTACGCAAAGCTGGGGCTGCACCGGCTGGAAATCAATATCCGCCCCGAAAACGCGGCCAGCCTGCGGGTGGTGGAAAAGCTGCGGTTCCGTGACGAAGGGGTGCGCGAACGCTTTCTGCACATCAACGGGCAGTGGCGGGATCACCGCACCTTCGCGCTGAACCGAGAGGACTTCAGCGGGACACTATTAGAACGTATCAACGAATCCCGGCCCGAACCGCGGCCCTGAGTCGTGGTTTGCGCGCTGATGTGAGGCAACTGGGCAGAAAACTTGTAGACACACCGCGACATTTGACCAGCGCCGCGTGATCGGTTGCATAGGGTTAAATCGAGAATCCCTGACCTGGATTCAATGTTGACCGACCGGAATCGGTGATGGAGGAATCAATGGCTGCCACGTCGCAGAGCGCACCGCAGAAAAAAGTTTCAGCTGCCCAGCCAAAACTTCGCCTGCGCTATGGACGGTTGAGCGTGGCCCTCGTCGGCTTGCTGGCCCTGGTGGCGACACTGGTCACCGCGGTGCTGGCCCCGTTCACCTCGATCGGTTTCGGCCTGGTGTTCTTCCTCTTCGCCCTGGGAGTGGCCAGCTTCGCCGCCCTGCGCACCATGGCCGTGCGTGACCGCAACCGCAAGCTGCTGCAGCGCATGGAAGCGGTACGTGAGCAGGCCCTGCACACCCCGGCCTTCGAGGACTCCAGCAACCAGGTCATCGCCAAGTCCGCGAAGGATGAGAAGGTTTTTGACGCCCGACCGGATTCCGGCCGTCGGGCTCCCTCGATTACCGCAGAGGAACTGCGTGCCGAGGCCCTGCGCGTGGCCCGCGGCGACGGTGGCGTGAAGCAGCCGGCCACCTGGGAACCGACCGAGGTGCCCAAGCCGAAGTACGTTGCCGTGCGCGAAGCCACCGAAGCCACCCGTCAGCAGGTCGCCGAGCAGGTTCGTCCCGAGCCGCTGCCGAAGGCCGAACCGCTGCGCCCCAGCGCGAAGATCAGCCTGAAGGCCTCCGAGGAGGCCCGCGAGATCGCCAAGCAGGTTTCCGCGGCAGACAAGGCGGCCATCGCCAAGCTTGACGCCGCCCGCGGCACGGGCGAGGAAAAGGCCGCCGAGACCCCGGTGAAGCCGGCCGCCAGCGAGGAAGCCGCCAAGGCTGCGCCAGCCAAGGCCGAGAAGGCCGCCCCGGCGCCCAAGGCGAAGACCGAGGCCGAGGGATCGAAGCAGCGGCTGAACCTGGACGCGGTGCTGCAGCGCCGCCGGGCCTAGCACTTCACCGCACCACGACACAGCAACGGGCTGGGAACCACTGGTTCCCAGCCCGTTGTCGCAGGTTTTAGCCGGTGTACGGCTAAAGCTGTTCGTCCTCACCCAGCAGCGGCCCGCCGCTGCCCTTGTGGTGGCCAAAGACCAGCGTGGTTTCCGTGTGGCCCACCGACTCGTCCGTGGCCAGGTTATCCAGCACCCAGTCCCGCAATTCCTCGGTGGAGCGCACCGCAATGTGCAGCAGGTAGTCGGTGCCGCCGGAGACGTGGAACATGGACAGCACCTCGGGAAGCTGCGGGATGCGTTCACGGAAGCGGTCAATCTTCTCCCGGTCATGGGCCCGCAACTTCACCGAAATCAGCGCCTGCACGGTGCGGCCGACCGCGGTGAGGGAAATCTCCGCGTGGTATCCGGTGATGATGCCGCGCTCCACCAGCGAACGGGTGCGCAGCAGCGCCGTGGACGGGGCGATGCCGGCCCGCTGGGCCAGTGTGGCATTGGAGATGCGCGCATTGCCGACCAACTCATCGATGATAATTCGGTCAATCTCGTCAAGTTCGGTGTTCGGGTGCGAATCGGAGTGCGAAGACATAGCAACATTTCATCACATTCCCGCTTCCCCGGAATCCACCGGCCAGCCGCCAGCTGCCCGGCTCGGCTGCCGGCCCCAGGATCCAATGTGCTTAAACGTTGCGGGTGCGCCGGAGGAAAACCAGGGTGGCGGATCACTATATTTGAACCTATGACGCGACAATCAGAATTCACCGGCGAGCTCTACGACACCCGGCTGGCCGCCTACTGCCTGGTGGAATCGGAGGGCCGTTTCCTGCTGACCCTGTGGGACATGCGTCACCGTGACACCCATTTCATGCCGCGCTGGTCACTGCCCGGCGGGGGAATTGAACTGGGGGAGGACCTTGAGCAGGGCGCGGCGCGCGAGGTCTTTGAGGAGACCGGCTATCACGTGAAGGACCTGGTCCTGCTCGATGCCTCCACCGGGGTGATTCCGGCCGCCAAACGCTATGTGCAGACCGCGCACGCCATGCAGACCGTGGCGATTGTCTACCGGGCCAGCATCGGCGGCGGGTCGCTGCGTCACGAGGTCGGCGGCAGCACCAGCCGCGCCGAATGGTTCACCCGCGAGGAAATCAGCAAGCTGCCGCGCATTGAACGCGTCGACAGGATGCTGCGCCTGTACTAGAACACAGCGTGTGACCCGGCCAAACACCGGGTCGTGGCATAGGCTAAGGGAAGTATGAAACGTCGCAAAGTGTTGCCGGTCCTCTGCACCGGCGCGGTGCTGGTCCTGGGTCTCAGCGCCTGCACCGGCAACCCCCAAGACCCCGCACCGCCCACCGAAGCGGTCGAATTGCGCATGGCCACCCACTCCGAGCCCACCTACCGGGCGCTGGGGGCCATCTACGCCGACCAGCTGGAGCAGAAGGGCTACCAGGTCACGCTGCTGGACCCGGTGGCGGACCCGGCCGCTCAGGTCCTGGCCGGGCAGGCCGACCTGGTGATCACCAGCGCCGGCACCGCCGC
Organism: Glutamicibacter sp. St.4D3; assembly: GCF_059728615.1. Classification (NCBI taxonomy): domain Bacteria; kingdom Bacillati; phylum Actinomycetota; class Actinomycetes; order Micrococcales; family Micrococcaceae; genus Glutamicibacter; species Glutamicibacter sp. St.4D3. The sequence goes on along the minus strand of NZ_AP039380.1, from coordinate 2,279,738 downwards.
CCACCAGGTGGCCCCGGCCAGGCCGGATACGAAGAACACCGACAGCGCGGTGCTCAGCCGGGAGCAAAGCGCCAAGATGATCGCCGGCGCCCTACCCGAAAATGTCCGCGCGCTGGATGCCAGCCCCGGGGACCTGGGTTCGGTGCTGGTGATGAGCCGGGCGCAGCTGGCCCTGCAGGACGTGGAGGACTACAAGGAGCTGGCCCAGAAGTGCCCGTCCCTGAAGCTCGCCGCCCCGCAGGCCTCGGCCACCCTGCTGCGTGAGGGGCTGGATGGGGCCAACTGCTCCGCCGCCAAGGTGGAGGCCACCACCGCGGACCGCCTGCCTGGCATGTTGCGCAACGCCGAGGTGGACGGTGTGGTGCTTTCGCAGGCCGACGCGCTGATCGCAGACGAGGGCTTTGTGGCCGTGGCCGGCACCGAGGCGCTGTTTGACAGCGAACCGGTCCTCGCCCTGGGCGATGCGGACGTGGATGAGGGCGCGGCCCGCGCCATCAACGAGGTGACCGCGAAGCTGGATGAGGATACGCTCACCGCCGTGTCGCGCATGGCCCACGGCACCGAGCCGGCCAGCGCCGAGGACGTCGCTGAACGCTGGCAGTGGCTCTCCCAGTAGCCGCCCGGGCCGGTGCCCAAAAAAGTTTGAAATGGAATTACGCGCCGCGAGACTTGCACCGTTGCGGCGTGAGAAAGTAGGGAACATGCCGGAATTCAAGCAGTCCACCAAGCTTCACAACGTCCTGTACGACATTCGTGGACCGCTGCTTGAGCACGCCCAGCGGATGGAGGCCGAAGGGCACCGCATCCTGAAGCTGAACATCGGCAACCCGGCCCCGTTTGGTTTTGAAGCCCCCGACGCGATCCTGGTGGACATGATCCGCAACCTGCCCAACGCCCAGGGCTACTCGGATTCCCGTGGCATCCTCTCGGCGCGCACCGCGGTGTCCCAGTACTACCAGACCCGCGGCATCCAGACCATTGGCGTGGATGACGTGTACCTGGGCAACGGGGTGTCCGAGCTGATCACCCTGAGCCTGAACGCGCTGCTGAACAACGGGGACGAGATCCTGATCCCGGCCCCCGACTATCCGTTGTGGACCGCCTCGGTGTCCCTGGCCGGGGGCACCCCGGTGCACTACCTCAATGACGAGTCCGAGGGCTGGCTGCCGGACATCGAGGACATGGAATCGAAGATCACCGCCCGCACCAAGGGCATCGTGATCATCAACCCGAACAACCCCACCGGGGCGGTGTACCCGAAGCAGACGCTCGAGGCGATCCTGGAGCTGGCCCGCCGGCACAACCTGGTCGTCTTCTCGGATGAGATCTACGAAAAGATCCTCTACGACGAGGCGGTGCACGTGAACACGGCCTCCCTGGCCGATGACGTACTTGTTTTGACCTTCTCGGGGCTCTCCAAGGCCTACCGGGTGTGCGGTTTCCGCTCCGGGTGGATGGCCATCTCCGGGCCGAAGCAGCAGGCGCGGGACTATATTGAGGGCATCAACCTGCTGACCAACATGCGCCTGTGCGCCAATGTTCCGGCCCAGCACGCCATCCAGACCGCACTGGGCGGGTACCAGTCGATCAATGACCTGATCCTGCCCGGCGGCCGGCTGCGCGAACAACGTGATGCGGCCTACGACCTGCTGACCGCGATCCCCGGTGTTTCGGTGCAGAAGGCCAAGGGCGCCCTGTACATGTTCCCGAAGCTGGATCCGCAGGTGTATCCGATCCACAACGACGAAACCTTCGCCCTGGAACTACTCAAGGCCCAAAAGATCCTGGTGACCCAGGGGACCGCCTTCAACTGGGTGCGCCCGGACCATTTCCGGCTCGTTACCCTGCCCTCGGTCCGCGACCTGCAGGACGCGGTGGGACGCATCGGGGAATTCTTGGCAGACTGGCGTTCCCACGCCTGACCAACTACCTGGAAGTGGTGCAACCATGAACGGCAACGTCGAAAACAGTGACCTGATCCTGGGGATGCGGGTTGGCGGCGAGCCGCGCCTGGCCGAGCGCCAGACCGGCCTGCCGCACTGGTGGCCGGTGCAGGCACCACAATCCAAGGCCGAGGGGAAGAAGGCCCTGGAGCACCTGGGCGAGCAGCTCTCCGATGATCAGGAAAAACTGTTCGCCTCGGCCATCGCCGGCGGCTCAAAGGATTCGGTGCTGCTGATCCTGCAGGGGATGGACACCTCCGGCAAGGGCGGCATCGTCCGCCACGTGCTGGGACTGGTGGACCCGCAGGGCGTCTCCCACCACTCCTTCAAGGCCCCGACCCCGGAGGAACGGGCCCACGACTTCCTGTGGCGCATTGAACGCCAAGTGCCGCAGGCCGGGATGATTGGTGTCTTCGACCGTTCACACTATGAGGATGTGCTGGTTCACCGGGTGCGGAAGCTGAGCACCGCCGAGGAAGTCGAATCCCGCTACGGGCGGATCAATGACTTTGAACAGCGCCTGGTGAACCAGGGCACCCGGGTGCTGAAGGTGTTCCTGCACCTGAGCCGAGAGGAGCAGTACCAGCGGCTGATGGCCCGCCTGGATGACCCAACCAAGCACTGGAAGTTCGCCACCGGGGACGTAGATGACCGCCTGCTGTGGGACGAATACCAGAGCGCCTACGAGATCGCCATCAGCCGGACCAACACCAAGGCGGCTCCATGGTATGTGGTTCCGGCCGACCACAAGTGGGCCGCCCGGTGGTGCGTGGCCAAACTGCTGCAGCAGGTGCTGGGGGAGATCAACCCGCAGTGGCCACAGGCCACCTACGATGTCGCCGCACAGCGGGCGCGGCTGGAAGCGGCGCACTAGCCAGCAGGCTGCCGCCGGAGTGCGGATCCGCGCCCCCAGGCTGGCTCTGCCCGGCCGGGCAGCGGGGTGGTCGTGTGCCCCGGAGCAGCGCGCAGGTTGGTGGGTGGGGAACCTAGTCCTCGTCCTCCATGTCCTCAACCCGCTGCCGCGCCTGCTCCAGGCGCTGGGAAACGCCGTTGAGCCAGTTCTCGCAGTGCAGGGCCAGCGCCTCACCGCGCTCCCACAGCTTCAGGGACTGCTCCAGGCTGGCGCCGCCGGTCTCCAATTGGTTGACCACCGAGACCAGTTCCTCGCGGGCCTGTTCGTAGCTGAGCTGGACGATGTCTTCGGGGAGCTGCTGGGTCATTTTCATATCCTTGTCATTCACGGGCGTCTGGGAAGTTTCACATGGGGCGGCGCCGGGCGGGACTACGCCTCACGAGGTTCCGGGTGGACATCGCGCACCTGGGCGTCGAACCGGCCGGCCGCGACGCGCACCCGCACCGCCGCCCCCGCCTCCAGGACCGCGGCATCACGAATGATGGCCCCGGACGCGTCCTGGGCGACCGCGTAGCCGCGGTCCAGGGTTTGCTGGGGTGAGAGCGCCCGCACCTGGGTGGCCAGGTGGCGGATCTCGTCCCGTGCCCGGTCCACCCGATGGCGCAGCAGCTGGGTGGACCGCTCCCGCCAGCGGGAGAGGTCCTCGCGGCGAGTGGTGATCATGGTTTCGGGGAACGCCATGACCGGGCGGGCACGCAGCGATTCAAGCAGCTGGGCCTCACGCTGCAGCTGGTGGTTGATGGCCCTATCCAGCCGGTCCCGGGCCTGGGCCAGCCCGGCAAACTCCTCCTGCAGATCCGGCACGATGCGCTTGGCCGCGTCTGTGGGGGTGGAGGCCCGAAGGTCGGCCACGTCATCCAGGATCGGGCGATCCGCCTCGTGCCCGATGGCGGAGACTACCGGGGTGGTTGCGGCGAACACCGCGCGCACCAGCTCCTCACTGGAAAACGGCAGCAGGTCCTCCAGCGCCCCGCCGCCGCGGGCAATGACAATGACATCGATTTGCGGGTCCGCATCCAGCTGGGCCAGCGCCTCCATCACCTGGGAGGCGGCGTCGCGGCCCTGCACGGCGGTGTTGATGATCCTAAAGCGCGCCGCCGGCCACCGCAGCGTCGCGTTGCGCACCACGTCCTTCTCCGCATCCGAATCGCGCCCGGTGATCAGCCCGATGGTGCGTGGCAGCACCGGTAGCGGCTTCTTGTGCTCCAGGGCAAACAGCCCCTCCGCGCCGAGCGCCTGGCGCAGGCGTTCCAGCCGGGCCAGCAGCTCGCCGAGCCCCACCGGGCGCAGGTCGGTGGCGTTCAGCGACAACCGTCCGGTCTTGGTGTAGAGATTCGGCTTCACCCGGGCCACCACGCGGGAGCCCACCTCCGGCTTGGTGGCCAGCCCGCGCATCACCGAGGCCCACACGGTCACCGAGAAGGAGTAGTCCGCATCCACGTCACGCAGCGTCAGGTAGGCGTGCCCGTTGCGGATATTGGCCTCCAGCAGCTGGCCCTCCACCCAGGAGATGGGGGAGTTCTCAATATGGGCCTTCAGCTTCTCGGAGAGCACGCGCAGCGGCCACGGGTTCTCCGGGCTGGTTTCACGGGCCGTGAGCGGCATCGTGTCCGGGGCACGGGATTCCATTCGCGCTTCTCCTCACCTGGGTCCGGGGCGAATAAGGCCTGGACCGGCCCCGTTCGCACCTGTGACGCTACACCACCGCACCGACAATTCCGTGCCGCACGGCGCCCTGGTCTTGACCGGCAGAGGCCAACCTCACAGGCCCGCGGCGGTGGTGCGCATCATATGAGCATGGGCTTACTTGCGTCCACTTCGTAGACTAGTGCCATGGCTACTTCCACTTCCATTCCGGTTTCCCTGCCGATGCCCCGCATCCCGCGGACCCGACGTTCACCTCAGGAGATTGCCGACGCTTCGCCGAATGTGAACCAGCGCAAGGTGCTGTTGGCTGCCCCGCGCGGCTACTGCGCCGGGGTGGACCGTGCCGTGGTGGCGGTGGAAAAGGCGCTGGAGCACTACGGCCCGCCGGTGTACGTGCGCAAGCAGATCGTGCACAACCTGCACGTGGTCTCCGAGCTGGAGGCCCGCGGGGCGATCTTCGTGGAGGAAACCGATGAGGTGCCCGAGGGCGCCCTGGTGGTCTTCTCCGCCCACGGCGTCTCCCCGGCTGTGGTGCGCTCCGCCGAGGACCGTGGTCTGCAGACCATCGACGCCACCTGCCCGCTGGTGACGAAGGTGCACCGCGAAGCGGTGCGCTTTGCCAAGAATGACTATGAAATCCTGCTCATCGGCCACGAGGGCCACGAGGAGGTGGAGGGCACCTACGGTGAGGCGCCGCACGCCACCACCATCGTGAACAACCCCGAAGAGGCCGACACCGTCCAGGTGAAGAACCCGGACAAGCTGATCTGGCTCTCGCAGACCACCCTGAGCGTGGACGAGACCATGGAGACCGTGCGCCGGCTGCGGGAGCGCTTCCCGAACCTGCAGGACCCGCCCAGCGACGACATCTGCTACGCCACCACCAACCGACAAGTGGCCATCAAGACAATTGCCCCCAAATCAGATCTGGTGATCGTGGTGGGCTCCTCAAACTCATCCAACTCGGTGCGCCTGGTCGAGGTGTCCCTTGACTACGGCGCCAAGGCCGCCTACCGGGTGGACTTCGCTCACGAAGTAGATGAGTCCTGGTTCGAGGGAGTCTCCACCGTGGGTGTGACCTCCGGGGCCTCCGTGCCCGACGTGCTGGTGCAGGAAGTGCTGGAGCTGCTGGCCGAATACGGTTTTGGGGACGTGGAAGAAATCACCTTGGCCGAGGAGGACATCGTCTTCTCGCTGCCCAAGGAAATCCGCGGCAAGCTCAAGGAAGCTGGGGATGACTCCCGCGCCCTGGGCGGACGCGGCACCCCCACCACCTCGCGTTAATCGCGCACTGCCCGCCCGGCTCCGCCACGCGCCAAAAGGTGCGCGGCGCACCCAGTTCACCTCCCACCCCTAGCAAAAGGTAGAATCGTCTCCCGTGGCTCTTACTATCGGAATCGTCGGACTGCCCAACGTCGGCAAGTCCACCATGTTCAACGCGCTGACCCGTGCCCAGGTGCTGGCGGCCAACTACCCCTTCGCGACCATCGAACCCAACGTCGGTGTGGTCCCGCTGCCCGATGAGCGGCTGAAGGTGCTGGCCAAAATCTTCGGCTCCGAGCGCATCCTGCCCGCGACCGTGTCCTTCGTGGACATCGCCGGCATCGTCAAGGGCGCCAGCGAGGGTGAAGGGCTGGGCAACAAGTTCCTGGCCAACATCCGTGAGGCCGACGCCATCTGCCAGGTCACCCGCGCGTTCGTGAACGACGACGTCATCCACGTCAACGGCAAGGTGGACCCGGAGTCGGACATCGAGACCATCGCCACCGAGCTGATCCTGGCCGACCTGCAGACCATTGAGAACCAGCTGCCCCGCCTGGAGAAGGAACTGCGCGGCAAGAAGATCGACAAGTCCTTCATGGACAACGTGCTCGCCGCGCAGAAGGTGCTCGAAGAGGGCAAGACGCTCTACGCCGCCGGCGCCGCGGCCGGGGTCGACCTGGAGGAGATCGCCTCGCTGCAGCTGATGACCACCAAGCCGTTCATCTACGTGTTCAACACCGATGAGGCGGGCTTGGCCGACGCCGAGATGCAGGCCAAGCTCTCCGAGCTGGTGGCCCCGGCCGAGGCGATCTTCCTGGACGCCCAGTTCGAGGCCGAGCTGGCCGAGCTGGAAGAAGACGAGGCCGTGGAGATGCTCGAAGACGCGGGCATCGAGGAATCCGGGCTGGACAAGCTGGCCCGGGTTGGCTTCGATACCCTGGGGCTGCAGACCTATCTGACTGCCGGCCCGAAGGAAACCCGTGCCTGGACCATTCCCAAGGGGGCCACCGCACCGGAGGCCGCCGGGGTGATCCACACCGATTTCCAGCGCGGCTTCATCAAGGCCGAAGTGGTCAGCTTTGATGACCTGGTCGAGGTCGGCTCCGTTGCCAACGCCAAGGCCGCAGGCAAGGCGCGCATTGAAGGCAAGGACTACATCATGAAGGACGGCGACGTCGTGGAGTTTCGGTTCAACGTCTAGCGTCTGGAAACAAGAAGTAAGCAACCTTTGAGCAGTGCGAGTCTACTTGAGTCTGCCCGGCGAGTACGGTGAGCACAGTTGTCGCCGATCTCCGTGCCCGAGGTGACTCGACAAAGGTGAGTGGTACCATAAATAAGTACCACTGGTCCAAATGGGGAGGATGCCATCATGTCCATCAGCGCAAGCGAGGCGCGCAAGACCTTGTTCCCTCTCATTGAGCGCGTAAATGAGGACCGTGATGCCGTTGAGATCGTTTCTCGTAAGGGCAACGCTGTTCTGATGTCGGCCGACGAATATGCTGCGTGGCAGGAAACCGCCTACCTGTTCCGCTCGCCGGCCAACGCCCGCCGGCTGCTCGATGCCTACGAACGTGCCCGCGCCGGAAAGCACGAGGTTCACGACCTGGATCGCGCCGACGAGGAATCCTGAGTGCGTCTAGTCTGGGACGAGTCAGCTTGGGAGGACTACAAGCACTGGCAGACTGCCGACCGGAGGATCCTGAAGCGCATCAACACTCTCATCGATGCCTGTTTGCGCGAACCGTTCTCCGGGATCGGCAAGCCCGAGCAGCTAAAGTACGGAGCGCAGGGCTCGTGGTCACGGCGCATCACCGATGAGCACCGGCTCGTCTACCTGGTGGAGGATGAGGACCTCGTGATTCTTCAGGCCCGCTACCACTACTGACCCAGTGACTTTACACGAGGGCACATAGCGAAGTTGCGGTCCTCAAACTGATTCGACGCTCGCCGGGATCAGTGGGAGATAGCTCTTTGCGCGGCGGGACGGCCGGGCGGTTCACTTGCTTGCCGTGAAGATCTTGGGGCCATCACACGCAGACGATTGGTACGCGTGTACGAGGCCCTGCTATGAGAAATTCGGCTTCCTCTCTCCCATAAAGAAGAGCCTAAGAGGTGAGGGTACGCGGTTCCTCGGCACGCTGAACACGCTGCTGCCGTTAAGAAAGAGAGTCCGGGCGTAGTCGTTGCTACGTTAAGGCCCGGAAGTAATTCGATCGCATTCACGGCCACGGTTAGTTCATGACGACGCGTATAGCCAGTCGTCGATGGCTTTGGGCCGGGCTCCGGAGTTTTCGCCGATCTGCAGCGATATTGCAAGTGAAAGCGCTCCGATGACAGATGATGACGTGCGTCTCATGATACCGGTGGTGCAACTCACTAGGATGGGTGGTTGATCCAGTGGACCAGCCACGTCCGTTCATCTCGAATCAAGGAGCCTTGAATATTGACTTTCAACGTCTATCTTTCCGGTGAGATCCACACTGACTGGCGCGAGGAGATCCAGCGCGGGGCGCAAGCCGCCGGCTTGGATGTCGTCTTCACCGCACCGGTAACCGACCACCCTGCCAGCGATGCCGCCGGCGACTACTTGGGGGAGACCTCCACCCAGTTTTGGCGTGATCACCAGTCCTCCAAGATCAATGCGATTCGCACCCGCACCTTGATCGAAAAGGCGGACTTCGTTGTGGTGCGTTTCGGCGACAAGTACAAGCAGTGGAACGCGGCTTTCGATGCTGGTTATTGCGCCGCGTTGGGCAAGCCCTACGTGACCCTGCACGATGAGGACATCGTTCATCCGCTCAAGGAAGTTGACGCGGAGGCCCAGGGGTGGTGCAAGACCACCGATCAGGTCGTGGAAACGCTGCGCTACGTGTTGCAGGACTGATATGTGCGACTGGCTATCGCGCCTCGCAGCCTGCGTCAGCGATAGCCAGTTGTTCCGCTTAACTGCCGGGATCATCGTCTGGCTGCGGCGATGCGATATTGCTGCCGGTTCTTGGAGGATCCGTACGACGTGGGCTGGTTAGCGTGCGTCCGCAGCTTCCTGCTTCAGAATAGCGGCCATGGCACCGCTGTCATCTGGCCGCTGGGCGCCGGAAACCGCCCTGCCGCGCGCAGCATCGTGCACCGCGCAGCCAGCGCCGCGATCTCCTCGGCGCTCAGCAAGTCATCCAGACGGGCACCGAGTTCACCGCCCAGTCCACCGGTGACTCGATCTATGCCTGCTGCTTCCTCGTCGGTGAGAGTCTCGCCCAGCCAGCCCCACAGGACCGTACGCAGCTTGTGCTCCCGGTGAAAGGTGAGCCCGTGATCCACTCCGTAACGGTGACCACCCGGCATGGCAAGGATATGGTTGCCCTTGCGGTCGGCGTTGTTCACGAGGATGTCGAATACCGCCATGCGCCGTAGCGCCGGGCTGTCTTCGTGGACGAGCTCGACGATCCGTCCGGTCTCATCCTGTCCCTTGAGCACGTGTTTCCAACCGCTCTGCGGCACTTCTTCCGCCGGGAGGAGGTCTACGGGGTTCTGGTCGGGGTCCGGTTCTTTCCACAGCTGCACCATGCCCTCACCCAGTGGGCCATCGCGCAGCCAGGTATGCGGCACAACGTCCCATCCGAGGACCTGCGAGACCAGGTAGGAAGCCACCTCCCGGTGGGCCAGCATGCCGTGGGGAAAATCCCATAGCGGGCTCTCGCCGGCGACGGGCTTGTAGACAACCGCTGTATCGCCGATGCTGCCAAGAAACGTGGCGTTCGAGGCTGTGGTGATGCGACCGCTGAGAGTGAGCTCCCCGGCCAGCAGATCCGGTGATGTCATCACAAGTCGTCAGGGGTGCAGCTGTGCCCCTCGGGGTCCATGGGGTCACCGCAGCGCGGGCACATCGGACGACCGGCCGCCACGATCTCACGGGTGCGTTTGGCGAAGGCACGGGCAGTGCCAACGGGCATCCGCACCACCATCATCTCATCGTCATCGGCGGAGTCTTCGTCACGTAGCGGGTAGAGCTCAACGACGACTTGAGCCAGGGAGGCATCCCAGCCCAGACTGATGGTGCCAATCTGGAATTGCACCTCGACGTCTTCGAGCGGGTCGTTATCGACAAGCTCAATCGGTGTTCCTGTCGGAACGCTGAAGGGATTGCCCGCAACTGCACCCAACTGATCGAGAACCTCGTCGATCTTCTCCGCGAGCGCCGCCGACTGCTGTTTTTCCAAGGCCAGGCTCACCAGCCGCTTGCCTGCACGCACCTGCAGGTAGAACGCCCGCGACCCTGGAGAGCCAATGACCCCCACGATGACACGATCTGGCCAGGAAAACTCGTGAACTCGTGTAGACATGTCAATATTCTAGGCCGAAGTGGTTCCCGACGTCTGGTGCCCGGCGCCGCCCCCTACTGGAGCGTCACCAGAATGGGCGCCCTGCGCCAGCCATGACAGGTCACCGGCATCGGTGTTGATCGCGTAAACGCTGGGCTGAGCAGTTCCGTAGCGCACGATGGAGATGGAGGAGGGGCCCACGTTGATGCGCTGGAACATGTCAAGATGCATACCCAGCGCATCGGCAAGGATCGACTTGATGATGTCCCCGTGGCTCACTGCCGCCCACATAGCTGAAGGCCCATGCTCGGATTCGAACGCCGCATCATGGCGTCGAACCGCTGCCACGGCCCTGGCCTGCATCACCGCCAGGGACTCCCCGCCGGGGAAAGTGGCGGCGGAGGGTTGGGACTGGACAACCTTCCACAAATCCTCGGTCGCGAGTTCACTGAGCGGGCGGCCCTGCCACTGGCCGTAATCGCACTCGACGAGTTCGGGATCGATGGGCGCGTAGGGCGGTGCGGTTTGGCGATCGAGGATGAACTGGGCGGTCTGCTGGCACCGTTCAAGAGGACTGGAAACCACGGCGACCAATGGCACTGCTGAAAGCCGCTGTCCGGCCAGGGCCGCCTGATCCCGCCCCACCTGGTCCAGGCTGACACCTTCGGACCGGCCAGCCAGCAGTCCGGTGGCATTGGCTGTAGATCGGCCGTGTCGCACGAGAATAACTGTCGCCATGCCCCCAGCCTAGTCACTCGCCACCCGCAAACCCATAGCAACAAACTGGTGACACCCGTGCGTCCCACGACCCTGCGGAAGCTAGAACTGATCCAAGCGGCCCAGGATTTGGCAAACCCCCGAATTCCTCCGGACGTCGACGGGAGCGACTGGTGGACGGTCGTTGAGGCCAGCACGGCATGCGGGGGAATACGCGGTCGCGGATCTGCGTCGACTTGAGATAGAGGAACTGCGGACAGGTTCCTACGGCAACACCCAACTGAGGATTCTGTCCGCATTTGGTCCCGGCCGGAGGGCGATTTTATTGATTGCTGGCGACAAAGCTCCAGACTGGAGTTGATGGCCCAAGAAGAACATTTTCGGTGGCATACGCACTGTTCAATGCGCATTTGGACAGGCCGAAAGGGCAATGAGAATGGGTCGAACGATGGAAACAGTCGGCGGAGGAATAGTTGTCGATTACGTGGTGGCTGATGACCGCATCGGGATAGCGTGCGCATCCACCACATATCCTGAGTTTCAGCAGACGAATTGGTGAGAGGGCAGCGATGGGTCAGCACACATGGCGATACGTGGCATGCCGACAAGTGGACGGCAACGGGGATGAGGCATGGGACGTGCGGGAGCTGTACGGCTCGGAGGTCAATGAGGCGCCGGCATACACGGCGAGCAGTGCGCGCCCCTTTGGGGAATCACTCGCGCAGCTGCGGCGGGATCTGACACGTATGTATGACGACGTGCTGCGCCCCGACTTGGCTGTTCTCGACCTTGGGAAGGAACAGCCGGACATCATTTCCCAGGCGGAACTGGCAGCTGAGCCTGAGCGTCGTGTCGTGCGAAAGGTTGTCGGATATGTCGTGCACGACGGTCGGCTGTTGGTTTTCGCGCATGACGGGATCCCCCTTGAAGTTGCAGGGATCCAGGTGCCCGCTGGAACGATTGAAGCTGCTGAGCAGGCTGAGGCAGCAGTCGTGAGGGAAGTGTTTGAAGAGACTGGACTCCGTGTGCGCATCGTGCGAGCGCTCGGCATCGAACGCTACGACGTTTGGCCGTCTAAACCGGAAATGCACCAACGGCATTTCTTCCAGCTTGCCCCGCTCGATGCCGACGTCGAAGAGCGATGGAGTGCGGGGGAAGAACAACCATCCGACGGTGGCGCGCCCCAAAATTGGACGTGCTGGTGGATGCCGCTTGAACAGGCACACGTCCTGTGCGCCGGATTCGGTGCGCAACTCGGCCGTATTGTCACGGAGTCTTCCTGACGCCGCTGCCTCAGTGTCCGGCGATCCGATTGAGCGTCGCCAGGAGGTTGCCGAAGGTTTTCTTGCCCTGGGGCGAGAGCCTGACCAAGGTCGCCCCGTAACGTGTGCGGCGCTCCTTGGAAATCTCAACCAAGCCGCGTTCTTCAAGGTCGCGCAGGATCTTCGAAAGGTCGGACACCGACAAACCTGTTGATTCTTGCAGTGCCGGATAGTCGGCCTGCTCGACCTGATTCAGGTGCGCCATCGTCACGAAGCGCTTCGGTGCGACGAGATGCGCGTTGATCTCCGTATATGACATGGCGTTCAGCGACGAATCAGAAGCACGAGATAGAACACGAGCCAAGCGCCGGGAGCGAGGCCTGCGAAGAGCCATGCCTCGGGAAAGGGGATCGTCTCGCCATGCCTGACACCTCGCCATACCGGTATGAGAACCCAAACGGTGAACGCGGCAGAGATAAATGTTGGCCTCAGGCGAGGCTCGTTTGCGCGATTGAGGCGCTTGCTGATCCACGTGTGTGCGTTGATGATGGCGCACAGCGCAGGGATGGCGGCCCACCAGGGGTACCCGCCCAGGGCCAGAGCCCCGGCGATGAGGGAGAGAGCTACCGTGGCGGCGGTGCTGAGATGATCGCCGATGCGAAATTCCCTTCTGGGTCGGCTGGGCACCAGATCGAGCAGGTGCTGTGCTTCCCCGGGGGAAAGGAGCTCGGGTTCATGGGGCTTGGCGTCATCCATAGGACTCACGATAGCAACTAGTTGCAGTTTTTGAAAGTAGTACGATCCGTCGACCGCGTGCATCCGACCTTTCTGTCGGGCTGGCCTGGAGTACTCGTCATTGGGTGTGATGCCCGTGCGCGTGGCTGAACGCCGGTGGAACGCTTAGAAACGGTGGCCTATGCGGGTTCCGGTCGCGGGTTGTCGACGGATGCAGATCCGCTTCATGGGTCGGACAGTTTTCCGAACCAACTCTTTATGTCCCGAATGACCGCGCTGAGGAGATCTGCTCGTGTGAGTGCACCTGATCTGGTCAATCGACGCGAGGGTAATCGATCGTCAGCAGTCCATCGTCGCGAATATCGCGCAGCACATCCTCGTCGAGTTCGCTGATCTGGATGCCACGCGCTTGAGCTGGAACCACGCTGTCTTCCTCTGGGCTCCAGGCACGGAGCACCGCGACACGAGACACGTGGGGTACGTGAGCTGGCAGTGTGCGCAACCAGTCAAGCCACGCTTCGGCCGCCACCTCATCCCGCGCAGGGGCATCGTTGCGACCGCCGATGAGTGTACTGCAATCGCACATGTTGCGCGTCAGAGTGAATACCACTGACGAACTGCGGATGCGACCCGACGCGATGCGCAGGTCGGACAGCACCGGCTCGACGCCGATCTGCTCCGCCGTGAACCGGCAGAACTGCTGTGTGAAGGCGGCGGCGTTCACCACCCAGAGATTCATCGCGCACATGTACTCATTCTAGGTCGCGCTCGACGGGTGCCTTGCCAATCGCGCTCGATGGCTGCGAATGGCACGATGCATCATTATGTTCGCGTCGGCGACGCCGAGGTATGGTGCGGTCAGCCGGGTGTGCCGGCTTCTGCCGTCGGAGAGCGTGATGGTCTTGCGGTGAAGATGCTGCCACTTACTAATCCGGTGGTTGCGGTGGCGGCAGTTCTTAGGACCCGAAGGAACGGGCGGCTGGAAGGTTCTTCGGATATTCTGGTGGTGGTCGCGTACCACTGACTGCGCTTCCACGTGAGGATCACGTGAATCATCGCGGAGAGGCCTGAGGCATTCAGGACATGTCCCGTTGGGGTGCGGCGCACTCGTGCGCCAACTTCATTCCGCCGCTGCCACGCATCGGCTGACGAAAGGACATGACATGTCGTCGAAGGATGAGAAGAATCTGACGCAGGTGATCGAGAAGATCGCAAAGATGGACGAGCCGGAGCGCTCGACCATGCAGCGTGTGCATGAGATCATCGTGGCCGCGGCTCCCACGCTGAAGCCGCGGATTTGGTACGGAATGCCCGCATACGCGAAGTCGGCGAGTACCCCCGCGCTCGTGACACTGCGTAACGATGAGCGTTTGAACCTCGCACTCACCGAGAAAGTGCCGTTCCGCGCTGCAGGAGGAGCCGACGGAGCGCTCATGCCCGCGGCCTGGTACTTCGAGACCGTGGATGCGGCTACGGAACAACGCATCATCGAGATCGTTCGGGCTGTGGTCGGTTCTATCTCCGAGTAGCCATCGGCCTGCCCTTGTGCGGGTGGCACGGTAACGAATGTGGGCCACCCGGCGGCGTCGTGAGGAGTGTTCCTGACTCCAGGAGCACCCCTCACCTGCGCGGCGTTGACCGCACCTCCTTCGCGATAACCGGAGAGCTCTTGCCGACGCCATCATGACGTATTCAGGCAGCGTTATGGTCGATCATGGTGAGGACGTGTCAGCAACTCCTTGGGCCAAAGCTTCGAACAAGATCCAAGGGCCTTCGCGGGCCATGCGATGCGGGATAGGCTTTGCACTGTGCTGGACATTCTCACTGCCGCACAGCAGCGGCTCTTCGACCTGGACAATCCACGGGATCTCGCGGTCGCGACCATTATTTCGGTCCAGGGCTCCGCCCCGCGACCGGTAGGAACTTCAATGTTCGTGGACTCGGCGGGCGCGGTACATGGTTCCCTGAGTGGAGGGTGCGTCGAAGGCGCCGTGTTCGAGGCCTGCCAGGAAGCCCTGGCCACCGGAATCTGCGCGGTTCACACCTTCGGTTACAGCGATGAGGACGCCTTTGCCGTCGGCCTGATGTGCGGCGGTGCCATCGAGGTCCTGGTGCAGCCTTTCCGCATCGGCGACGCAGACGTGGCTCAGTGCGCAACCCAGGACGACCCGGTAGCGATGGTCATGCGGCTTCCCTCCACCCACCGGGAGCAGCGCAGCCACCTCGCTGCCGTTCGGGACAGTGACGGGGACGGGATGCTGGCCGCTCTGGAACCGCTTGTGGAGGCCAAGGCGCTCGCTGCGGTAGCGGAGCAGGTAGCGTCCATGATCCGCCACGAGCGGACCGGTACCGTGCGGGTTGCTGCCCCGGACGGCAGCAACGAGCCGGTCGAGCTGTTCGTCGAGACGCGAGAATCACCTTCACACCTGGTGGTTGTCGGGGCGAACGCGTTCGGGCAGGCGCTGGTGGAAGCCGCCAAGCCACTCGGTTTCCGGATCACATTGTGCGACCCTCGCTCCGCCTTCGCCGACCCCGCAGCGTTTCCCGACGCCGAGGTGGTGCAGGCCTGGCCGCACCGTTTCCTGGCCGACGCGGCAGAGGCGGGCGAATTCGACCGGCGCACCATGATCTGCATCCTCACCCATGACCCGAAGATCGATATCCCGGCCCTGACTTGCGCGCTCGGTCTCGGCGTCGGCTACGTGGGCGCCATGGGCTCGCGGCGCAGTGACCGTGAGCGGCGCTCCGCCCTGCAACAAGCGGGGGTGGACGATGAGGCGCTGAAGCGGCTGCACTCACCGATAGGTCTGGGGCTGGGTGCGCAGAGCCCCGCGGAGGTGGCCGTCTCGATCCTGGCCGAGATCCTGGCCGTACAAGGTGGGCACGCACGGATTCTTCCGCTCAGCCGCGGCAGCCAACCGCTACACCCCAGTACCACCTGACGCGGGAGCAGGGATCGGGGAGCGGACCCAACGGGCAAGATCCGCCGGGACGTCCAGATCCGAGCCATCCTCCAGATCCGAACAGTCAACCAGGTCCAGCATTGCACCCTGCTCCCTGAGCAGTTGCTTGGCCCCCACATCACCGTGCGCCGCAGCGCTCGCCGCCGGGCACCAGCGGGCATCGAAAAGCACCGGGTGGCCGCGCCGCAGCCTCCCGTCGGGGCCTTGATGGGCGGCCGCCGTGATGCGTCCGGGCCGATGGGCGGCGATGATGCGGGCAACTTCCGCGGCCGTGATGCCCGGCCGGTCCACGGGGGTCACCATGACGTCCCGATCCGGTGCAATGGCCTGTAGTCCGCGGCGCAGGGAGGTCCCCATGCCCTCCACCCAGCTGGGATTGTGCACGGTGCGCACACTGGGCTGACCCGCAAGGACGTGCGTGGCGTCCGCGGCTCCGGCCCCGGTGACAACTACGACGTCGGAACAACCCCCGGCGAGCAGCGTGCTGGACACGGACACCACCAACGGGGCACCGTTGATCCGCAGCAGGGCCTTGGGACCCTGGCCGAGCCGTCGGCCGGCACCAGCGGCCAGTACCAGCCCCACCGGGGCCACCGCGTGGTCCGCGGGGGCCCGCTGATCCTGATCAAACACCGTAGTCAACGCGATGGCATGCTCACTGGGGGAGGAAGGCATCGCCGAACAGCGGCAGCTCCCGCACCCGCACCCCGGTGGCGTTGTACGCGGCGTTGGCGATGGCGGCCGCCGCGCCCACGATGCCGATCTCGCCAATGCCGCGCGCACCGACGGGGCCGGCCAGCGGATCCTCCTCGTCCAGCCAGGCTGCCTCGATGTCGGGCACGTCCGCGTTGACCGGGACGTGGTACTCGGCCAGGTCGTGGTTGACCACGTGCCCGAACCGCGGATCCAGGACGCTCTTTTCATGCAGCGCCATGCCCAGCCCCATCGTCATGCCGCCGATGAACTGGGATCGGGCGGTGCGCGGGTTCACGATCCGCCCGGCCGAGAAGACACCGAGCATCCGGTCCATCCGGATTTCACCGGTGGATTCGTGGATTCGCACCTGGGCGAATTGGGCGCCGAAGGAGTGCATCGCCCATTTTTCGGCCGCCGGGTTCTTCTTGGCCTCGCCCTGGGCCTCGGCCCCGACCGCCGGATCGCTGCCATGCTCGGCATGCAGCGCCTGGGCGGCGGCGAGGACCGCGGCGCTCCAACTGGCCAGGCCGGTGGAACCGCCGGCCACGGTGGCGTTGGGCAGGCTGGTGTCACCGATCTGCAGCTGAATCTGCTCCAGTGGAACCTGCAGGGCGTCGGCGGCGACCTGTGTGAGAGCGGTCCAGGTACCGGTCCCCAGGTCCGCGGCGCCGATGGTCACCTGGTAGCCGTCCTGTATACGCCGGATCCGGGCGATGGATCCGGGCTGTCGGCTGGCCGGGTAGGTGGAGGAGGCCACGCCCAACCCGATCAGCCACCCGTTCTCCCGCCGGGTGCCCGGCTGTGCGCTGCGCGCGGCCCAGCCAAAGCGCCTGGCACCTTCGCGCAGACAGTCCACGAGGCGGCGCTGGTTGAACGGCAACCCGGTGTCCGGGTCGGTCTGTGGGTCATTGCGCACCCGAAGCTCAATGGGATCAATGCCGCAGGCCACGGCCAGCTCGTCCATGGCAATCTCCAGGCCCACCATGCCCGGAGCCTCCCCGGGGGCGCGCATCCAGGACGGGACCGGCACATCCAGGGGGACCACACGCTGGGTCAGCCGGCGATGCTCCCCGGCGTACATCATGCGGGCCGGTTTGGTTGCCTCCTCCGGGAATTCCTTGGTGTGGGAGGACATTGACAAGGCATCAAAACCAAAGGCGGTGATTTGCCCGTCGGCCCCGGCACCCAACCGGATGTGCTGCAGGGTTGGGGCACGGTATCCGGTGATGGAGAACATCTGCTGCCGGGAAACCGCATACTTCACGGTGCGTCCGGGCAGTGCGCGGGCGGCCTGCGCGGTGAGCATCATGTCCGCGTGCGGCACGCCCTTGGACCCGAATCCGCCGCCCACGTGCGGGGAGATGATCCGGATCTGCTCCGGGTCCAGTCCCAGCACCGGGGCAATCGCCGTCCGGGCGGGGTGTACGCCCTGGGTTGAGGTCCACAGCGTCAGCGTGCTGCCGTCCCATTTGGCCACCGTGGTGTGCGGCTCCATCGGGTTGTTGTGTTCCATTGGCGTGCTGTACCAGGTGTCTATGCTCACCTCGGCCTTGGCGAAGGCGGCATCGAAGTCGCCCTCGGTGACATCACCCCCGCCGGACTGCGGCTTCCGCGCCCCGGGATGGTCCTTGCGCAGTTGGACGTCGTGGTCTTCGCGTTCATAGCCGACTTCGATAAGGTCCGCGGCGCTGCGGGCCTGCTCGGGGGTGGTGGCGATGACCGCGCCCAGGTACTGCCCCCGGAAGCGGACCGCGGGGGACTGCAGGATCGCCAGTTCACCGTCTTCCGTGTCCTTGAGGGCCGGAGCGTTCTGGGCGGTGAGTACGTGCACCACGCCCTCGGCCGCCTCGGCCGCCGCAGTGGACAGGTTCACCACCTTCCCACGGGCGATTTCGGCCTGAACCGGGTAGAGGAACAGGGGGTCTTCGACTTCATGCTCGTAGGCGTAGGGGGCGCGGCCGCGCACCTTGTTCGGGCCGTCCAAACGCACCGGTTGGGTCCCGATTGAGGAAACCTTCAGCGGATCACTCATGGTCGGCCTCCTGTAGATCCGTCAGTTCTGCGAGCACCGTGGTGATGGCCCCACGGGCCATCTGGACCTTGAAGGCGTTGCCCGCTACCGGTTCGGCGCCTTGAAGTTCGGCGTCCGCCGCCCGCCGAAAAGCCTCCAGGCTCGGTTCACTGCCGCGCAGGATCGCCTCGGCGCGTTCGG
Organism: Glutamicibacter sp. St.4D3; assembly: GCF_059728615.1. Classification (NCBI taxonomy): domain Bacteria; kingdom Bacillati; phylum Actinomycetota; class Actinomycetes; order Micrococcales; family Micrococcaceae; genus Glutamicibacter; species Glutamicibacter sp. St.4D3. The sequence goes on along the minus strand of NZ_AP039380.1, from coordinate 2,261,071 downwards.
CACGCCATGGCTTGTGCGCCACCCCGCCCAGGGCAATGGCCACGTCGCGGATCAGCGGGGTCGACCCGGAGTCATCGACGTCAACCAGAGCGGCCACCGATACCAGGGCGAAGGCATATGAGGCGCGGTCGCGGATCTTGCGGTAGGTGGAGCGTGCACCGGAGGGCGGCGGCAGTTCCACCGCGGTAATCAGCTCCCCGTGCTCCAGCACGGTGTCACGTTCGGGGTGGTCTTCGGGCAGGCGGTACAGCTTGCTGATCGGGATGCGCCGTTCCCCCTCCGGCCCCCACACCACCACGGTGGCATTCAGCGCGGTCAGGGCGACCGCCATATCCGAGGGGTGGGTGGCAATGCAGTGTGGTGAGGCACCGAGGATCGCGTGATAGCGGGTATACCCGTCCAGGGCCGAGCAGCCGCTGCCCGGCTCCCGCTTGTTACACGCAGTGGATAGGTCCTGGAAGTACACGCAGCGGGTGCGCTGCAGCAGATTCCCGCCGGTGGTGGCGGCGTTGCGCAGCTGTCCCGAGGCACCGGAGAGCAGCGCCCGGGAGAGTACGGGGTAGTTCCGGCGGATCAGCGGGTGGGCGGCCGCGTCGCTGTTGCGCACCATGGCGCCCAGCCGCAGGCCCTGGTTCTCCAGTTCTTCCACCTCGGTCAGGTCCAGGCGGCTGATGTCCACCAGCAGTTCGGGGGTGGTGATTCCCAGCTTGAGGTGGTCAACCAGGTTGGTGCCGCCGGCCAGGAACTTCGCCTTGGGATTCCCTGCCACGGCCGCCACGGCATCGTTGGGGTCGCTCACACGCTGAAACTCGAAAGGTTTCATCGCGGATCCTCGGCAGCCTGGCGGACCGCGGCCACGATGTTGATGTAGGCCCCGCACCGGCACAGGTTCCCACTCATCCGCTCGCGGATTTCCGCGTCGGTCAGTTCCACCGGTGCCTGCAGGTCCTCGGTGACCACACTGGGCGCCTGGTCGGCGGCCTCCTGAATGACCCCGGCGGCCGAACACACCTGTCCGGGAGTGCAGTAGCCGCACTGGAAGGCGTCCTGTTCCAGGAACGCCCGGTGCAGCCCGGAGAGCTCACCTGCCTCGGCCAGACCGTCGGCGGTGGTGATCTCGGCTCCGTCGTAGGAGAGCGCCAGCGCCAGGCATGAGTTCAGCCGCCGCCCGTTGACCAGGACCGTGCACGCGCCGCACTGACCGTGGTCGCACCCTTTCTTCGCAGACATCACCCCCAGCCGGTCGCGCAGTGCGTCGAGCAGGGTGGTTCGGGGGTCCAGGGGCAATGTGTGCTCCTGGCCGTCGACTGTGAAATGTAACTGATGCCCCACGGAAAGTGCCTCCAGACGGCGTCGTCGAATGCTGATCAATCTAACGCCTCGGAAGCTGCCGGGCAAGGGTGGACGGACAAGCCGCAGGGTTCTGCCAGTCGCACCCCGGCCGGCTGGCCGATCTGAGCAACAAGTCCGGGCGGTCAACGGCGGTTTGGCGGTGGTGACCTGTAGCTACGTGCGTACCCCGTATGGAAGCCGAGCCACATCAAGTATGTTCAGGAACCCCAAGCTGGAGAGCCACCAACACCCACTGGTATCACTTTCATAAATCTCCATCGATCCACCATGGCCAAGAGCACCAACATGGAATCTTCAACTAACACGTGTTCGTCGTTCGGGCTCACCGTGGGTAGCCATGGTCCGAGGCATTCAACGGGGCTACCCTCACGCGACATTTCGTGGATCGCGGCTCGGTGAAATCGTGCAGTGTTCCGGTAGGGAACCCGAGAGTCGCCGGTTACGGATCAGCGCAAACAACCACTCCGTCCAGACTCAGCAGTCTCACAGCTTGTCGCGTCGATGGACGCAGCATCGTAGGAACCGCCGAGGTCGGTGGAGCAGACGCCAGTCTCAGGCAGATTCAGCTCGACGGTGGTAGCAGCGGTGGTATCCCCGGCGAGGTGTGCGCTGATGGATCGGACCTGTTCGTAGCCGGTGGCCATAAGGAACGTGGGCGCACGTCCGTAGCTTTTCATGCCGACGATATAGAAGTTCGGTTCAGGGTGTGCCAGCACCTGTTCGCCGTGGGCGCTGACCGTGCCGCAGCTATGGAATTCGGGGTCGATGAGCGGACCAAGCTGCCGAGGAGCCTCCACCGCCGGGTCAAGTTCCAGGCGCAGCTCAGAAAGGATGTTCAGATCGGGTCGGAAACCGGTGGCAGGGACAAGGTAGTCCACGTTCAGTTCTCGTCCGTCAGCGAGCTGCACGTGCAGTCGCTCGCCCGGAGTCAGGCCGGTGATGGCCGTGTTTTCCAGGAGAGTGACTTGTTCGGTGTCTACCAAGCGGCGCACGCTCGTACCGAGCTGCCCGCGAGCGGGCAGCTGATCGGCTGCGCCGCCGCCGTAGAGCTTGGTCGGGTTCGCGATCCCGCGCAGACCCCACAGGATCTGGGTGTCCTCCTGTTCTCGCTTGAGCCGTCCCAGGGAGATGAGGGTGTTCGCGGCCGAGTGACCTGCCCCGAGCACCAGGATGGTTTTTCCTGCCAGCAGTTGCCGGTCAGCGCCCAGCGGATCAGGCAGCGGTGAAGTGATGTGGCCCTGAGCATGAGCTTCCGCTTCTCCTGGGGCGCTGAGTCCTGCGCGTCCTACTGGGTTGGACGTATTCCAGGTGCCGGAGGCGTCAATGACGGCTCTGGCGGTGAAGTCCTGGACACCTTCTGGGGTCTGGGCGCGGACCAGGAACAACGCTTGCTCGCGTCCGTTCGTACGGGTCTTATCCAGCCCCAGCCCGGTTTCGGTGAGTCGGGAAATCCCTGTGACGCGGTGTTGGTAGCGGATTACCGGGGCCAGCTCGGGATGCGCGGCCAGCGGCTTGAGATAGTTTTCCACCAGTTCGCCGCCGGTGGGCAGCGAGGTTTCCCTTGGCATGGCCCAGTCACCGGGGTAGGTGTCCGTGGGGGTTTCTAGCAGGCGGCGTGCTGCGGCATTGACGTTGAATTTCCACGGGGAAAACAGCTTGATGTGTGCCCATTGGCTCATGGCCGCTCCGGCATGGTCACCGGATTCCAGGACGAGAACGTGCTGATCGCGTTCGCGCAGGTGCGCAGCGGTGGCTAACCCGATAGGGCCCGCACCAATGATGAGGACGGGATGATCAGTGATCATGAGGGGTTGCTCCTAACGCAGGGGAAGTAGTTCGCCGATGAGGGTTTCAATACGGGTGCGGATCTCATCGCGGATCGGGCGTACCGACTCCACGCCTTGACCGGCGGGGTCCTCGAGTTTCCAGTCCTCGTAGCGTTTGCCCGGGAAGATGGGGCAGGTGTCGCCGCAGCCCATGGTGATGACCACGTCCGAGGCTTGCACCGCTTCGGTGGTCAGGATCTTCGGGATGTCAGTGGACATGTCGATGCCTTCTTCCCGCATCGCTTCCACCGCTGCGGGGTTCACCTGATCAGCCGGCACGGACCCGGCGGAGCGGACCTCGATCTGGCCTTCGGCAAGGTGCTGGAGGTAGGCGGCGGCCATTTGCGAGCGTCCGGCGTTGTGAACGCAAACGAATAAAACAGAGGGTTTGGTATTCATGGTTCAGCCTTTCAACGGCAGAGAAGCAGTGGGGAAGAATTTGCGCGACCAGAGCGCCACATAGACCAGGGCGATGAGGATCGGGACTTCGATCAGCGGACCGACGACCCCGGCCAAGGCTTGGCCGCTGGTGGCCCCGAAGGTCGCGATGGCCACCGCGATGGCCAGCTCGAAGTTGTTGCCGGCTGCGGTGAAGGCCAGGGTAGTGGTGCGTTCATAGCCGAGGTTCAGTGCGCGGCCGATGATCATCCCCGCGCCGAACACCACCACGAAGTACACCAGCAGCGGCAGCGCCATGCGGGCCACGTCCCAGGGTTTGCTGATGATGGTGTCCCCTTGCAGCGCGAACAGCAGCACGATGGTGAACAGCAGCCCGTAGAGTGCCCAGGGGCCGATCTTCGGCAGGAAACTGTTCTCATACCAGTCGCGTCCCCTGGCCTTCTCGCCGAAGGTGCGGGTGAGGAATCCGGCCAGCAGCGGGATCCCGAGGAACACGAGCACCGACAGGGTGATGGCCCCGACGGAGAATTCGGCGCTGGTGGTGGGCAGGCCCAGCCAGCCGGGCAGGACCTGGAGGTAGAACCAGCCCAGCAGGCCGAACGCGAAGACTTGGAACACCGAGTTGACCGCCACCAGCACCGCGGCCGCTTCCCGGTCGCCGCGGGCCAGGTCGTTCCAGACCAACACCATGGCGATGCAGCGTGCCAACCCGACGATGATCAGCCCGGTACGGTATTCAGGCAGGTCGGGAAGGAAAACCCAGGCCAGCAGGAACATGAAGGCTGGGGCCAGTAGCCAGTTGATCACCAGGGAGGTGATCATCAGCTTCTTGTCCGCCAGGACGTGTCCGGTTTCGTTGTAGCGCACCTTGGCCAGGACCGGGTACATCATCACCAGTAGTCCTAAAGCGATGGGCAGGGAGACTCCGGCGACCTGCACCGAATCCACGGCTTGCCCGAAAGAAGGGATGAGTCGGCCCAACCCCAGTCCCAGGGCCATGGCCAGCAGAATCCAGACGGGCAGGAAGCGGTCAAGGGTAGAGAGTTTGCCGGAGACTTGTTGAGTCTGCGACGTGGTCGGTGAAGACACGAACACATCCTTACGCAATATTGATATTCATCGATATTCAGTTTCGGTTCGAGTATGATTGTTTGCATCGAAGATTGTCAATCTAGATGGAGTGCGCTTGCATGACCGCAACATCCATGAGCGCGGCGGCCGCTGAGGCCGCGTGCTGCGCTGCGCCTGCCGCTGAGGTGTTGAGTGAAGTCGCTGCCCAGGAACGTGTCCGGGTCTTGAAAGCCTTGGCTGATCCTAACCGGTTGCGCCTGCTCTCGATCGTGAAGAACGGACCGGCGGATGGCACGTGTGTTTGCGATCTGACCGAGCCGTTGCAGCTGGGTCAGCCGACTGTCTCACACCACTTGAAGATCCTTGTTGATTCCGGTCTGCTGGCACGCGAAAAGCGCGGAACATGGGCCTATTACACGCTTATTCCGCTAGCTTTGGAGAACGCTGCCACACTGATCACTGGACTTTAAGAGCTCTCCTGTCGATCAGTTTCTCGCTTCATCGGTCAACCACATCTCTCCGGGATGACGCGGACCGCGCGGTGCTTGCCGCCAACACCTGGCGCCACTTCTCGGCAAGGCTCGCCGTTGTTTCGTGAGCATTCAGGCCGCTGGGGTTGGGCACCACCCAAAGCGGAACATTCGTGGGCCAGCGGTCAATGACGGAGACGTCCTGTTCGCCCAGTTGGGCCCGTGGCAGTTCGAACGCGGCCCGAACTGCCGTGATGCCCAATACGGCAACGGCGCTGGGACGCAGCACCTGCACCCGTTCAACGAGCCGACATGCCCCCTCGCGCAGTTCAGCGGCCGCGAGCTCGGCGGCCCGGGCGGTGGGCCGCTCGACCAGATTGGTGATGCCCAACCCCAGCTCGGCCAGCATCCGCTCATCTTCCGGGACCAGGCCCCGGGAAGCATCCACCAGCCGACCGGTTAGGCCAGCGAGGTGCAAGGAGGGCCAAAACCGGTTTCCCGGCCGGGCAAACGGCGCATTGACGGCGGAGGTCCAGGGGCTGGGATTGATGCCCACCATGAGCAGCTGCAACATCCCGGCGGACTGCTCGTCCGTCGGGTAGGGCAGCACATCGTCCCTGCCTAGGTCGGAGCGAAGGGCATGCTCAAGATCGGACCGGTCGGGCCGGCGGCCACCCAGTGGAGAGGGCGCGCGCCAGGCAGACCAATCGGCGGGAAGAATCGGGCGCATTCTCATTAGCCTACATTCCTGGGGCCGGCGCCAACACCGGCCGGGCCGGGCCACATACGCGGCGCACTAATCTGCGACCAGGCTGCGCATCCACGGCAGGAGTTCATCCAGGACGGCCACGTGTCCGGAACTGTGCATCTTGTGAATCCTGGCCTGTTGGATCATCGAGGCGAGCAGGTCCACGTGATGCAGGGGAATGATATGGTCGTCCACTGCCTGATAGAGATCCACCGCCCCGCACACCCCGGCCAGGTCCACGCCCCAGGGCGAAACAAAGGCGAGATCATCGTCAATCTCCCCATCATCACTTTCGTCAGCTGCAGCTTGTGCCTGCTGACCTATGCTGGCCCAACGGCCAGACAGGGCCTGCCAGTCCGCCGCGGTGAAGCTGTCCGCAGGGAATTCGGCGGTACTCTGGTACGCCGTTCTGGCCTCAACACCTTGTGCTGCTGCCCGCAATCCGGCACCCCCGCCGGCCATGCCTTTAAACGAGGAAGGTGCCGGTTCAAAGGGCGCCGGGCTGGCGAACGCTGCCGTTGCCGTGACCCGTTCGCCGAGCAATGCGGCCAATGCGAGTGCATGGGGCCCGCCACCGGAATATCCGGCGGTGGCAAAATGCTCAATTCCCAGTTCGTCGACTACTTCGATGACGTCTTTGGCGCTGTCGGCGACGGTGCGTCCGGGCCGGCGTTCAGCCCCGGGGAAACCAGGCCGTGTCACCGAGATCAGACGGAGTTGGAGATCGGTAGCGCATCCTACGAGGGGTGAAGGGTGCTGCCCGCTATGCGGCGTTCCATAATGCATGACCAGCGTTCTTGCTTCCGATTCCCGGGATCCGGAGAAATGAATCTTGGTACGGCGTCCGTCGCGCAGCTGGAAGTCTTGGGCAGTGTTCACGGGTCACCCTTATGCCAATTGGATTCGAGCCCGTCGGTCAGCGGCGCGCTCGCCGGTCGTCTCAGGATTATCGCACCGATTATGTACGAACGGCAGGGTGCGCGCGGTTCAGGCTGAGTCATCCGAGTCTGACCGCGGCGGTGCACTTTGAATAACGAATCCTAAGCTCGGGAAGTCTGCTGGCGCGGGGCCGGACTCAGCGCCTACGTCTTGGACTGTTCTACCTGGTGCCGCCACCCGGGATGGCATTGGATTCCTCGCGGATTGCCTTGAGCCCTTCACTGTAGGTAGTGACCTTATAATCCGGGAAGCGCATGATGAACTTTGTTGTCTCAAAGATATTGTCGGTGGCGTTGCAACGCCGGACGGCAAAACCCCGGTGGTCGATGAGCTCAGTCTGGGTCTGGCTGGCGGGCTGCCTTCAACAACCAAGAAGATGCGCCGGAACCTGGCCCGCGTGTCTGCAGTCTTGGAACAGCCGGTGGATCTTGAGCAGGTTTCCGCTGATGACTTCGACCTTGTCTTTTACCCCGGAGGCCATGGTCCGATGGAGGATCTGGCCTACGACCATCGATCTGGGGAACTGCTGCGGGAACGGTTGGAGTCCGGTCGGCCTTTGGCGCTGCTTTGCCATGCCCCGGCCGCGGTCCTGGCGACCGTCGATGAGGCGGGACATTCTCCCTTCAGTGGACGGCGGATGACTGGGCTTTCGAACCGTGAGGAGCTGTTCAATAGCTTCGCCCGCAAGGCTCCTTGGCTGTTGGAGGACAAGCTGAAGGAAATGGGGGTGAACTACAGCAAGGGACGGTTGCCGTTGCGGTCCTATGTTGTGGTTGACGGCAACTTGTACTCTGGGCAAAATCCAAAGTCCGCTGCAGAACTGGCACAGCGACTGGTCGCGGATTTGAGTCGATAGGGGAGGGTTTGCCATGGTCGGGCTGCAGGAATGCGGCGCAGTGAACCGGGAGGCTGCTGACGTCATCCTATGATGGCGCCTGCGTACCACGATGTCGTGATCCGGCAGGTGTGGGAACTCGAAGAATTCGCGCAGCGGGTTACCGTGTGGCGCAGCGCCGTTGCGGCAACCCATGAGTTCTTGCTGTCCGAACACCGGCAGAGTATCGAGCTGGGATCGGCCGAGCTCTATGTGCCGCATGTGCTCCTCGTGGCCGTGGTGTGGCACCGGGCCGGTTGGCGCCATATTCCCCTGGTGGGCCGGCTGGTAGGCTGACGATTGTTGAGCCAACTGAAGGAGAATCAAATGTCCGACGTAACACGGCTTGCTCAAGTATTCGCCGATGCCCACGCATCCAACGAGCTGATCGTTTTGCCCACGGTGTGGGATACGTGGAGCGCGAAGATGGCTTCTGATGCCGGCTTCAAGGGACTGACCGTCGGAAGCCACCCCGTGGCCGACGCGATCGGAAGTTCCGACGGGGAGAACATGGACTTCCAGGACTACCTGGCGGTGGTCAAGCGCATCGTTGACTCGGTCGACCTGCCGGTGAGCGCCGATGTGGAATCCGGATACGGTCTGGAGCCGGCTGAGCTGATTCAGCGTCTGCTGGAAGTCGGCGCCGTGGGCGCCAACATCGAGGACGTGGTGCATTCGGAAGGAAAACGCGTCCGGGAACGCCAGGAACATGCGGACTACATCGCCGCAGCTCGACAGGCCGCCGACGAGGCAGGGGTCGCGTTCGTGATCAACGGGCGCACCGACGCGGTCAAACTTGGCACCGACGTGTTCTCCGATCCGCTGGCAGAGGCCGCCGAGCGCATCAAGCTCATGGAACAGGCCGGTGCCCGCTCGGTCTATCCGGTGGGGCTGAGCACCGCCGATCAGGTCCGCCAGCTGGCGGAAGCCGTGAGCGTGCCTCTCAACGTCACCGCCGATCCAGTCAAGGGCCACGGCGCGGGTGACCTACCGGCCTTGTCTTCCCTTGGAGTGCGCCGTGTGTCCTTCGGTCCACTGTGGCAGAAGTGGCTGGCCGGGGTCTCAGCAGACGCCCTGGCCAAGTGGGTCCGGTAGCCGTACCCCCCGAACAACCTTTCGCTGATCGGCCCTGCTTACGCCAGCGTCGATCGGACGGGAAATTGCCTGAATCAAGGCCCTTTCCGTGAGGAGAAGCGGCCACACATTCCATTCTGGAATGGGTGGCCGCTTTTTTGCGCGCATTGTCCGCAGTTGTATTGAAGAACGAGCTTCATGCTCTCGACGTGCACGGCGTAGTTGTCATTTGGGTGGCCATGGCGGCATCACCAAACGGCACAGACCCCGAGGCCCGCTCCTTTGAACCTGTCGCCAGAGAAACAAGTCAATGGAAGTACTAACTCTCTGACTTGGCAGGGATTGGCGACGCGCCATTGCTGCCGCCCCTTCGGCTCTCATTCCAAAGCACCCGGATCCGCTGGGAGCTTCAACGCCCGGAGGTCACGGGGTCGTTGCGGTCACGTCATCTTCCTGAAGTCCCTGTGCTTGTTTGGTAGCGTATTGGGAAGTTTTGCCACTATGGATGGATTTATTAAGGATGTGATTTCATGGGCAACTCATCACTCGCTTCCTGGGCTCCGGCGATCATCATCGGAGTCCTGGTGCTTCTCATCATCGGATGGGCCATTGCCGTCTACAACCGGCTGGTGACGAAGAGAAACTCCTCCACAGAATCCCTGCAAGGGATCGATATTGTGTTGGAAAACAGGTTTGATCAGATCAAGGCGCAAGCCGACGCGGTCGCTGGAGTGGTAAAGAAAGAAGTGGACCTCATCTTGGGGAGCACGTCACTGCGCACCGGTCGCACCATCGAGCAGCTGAGTGTTTCAGAAAAAACGGAACTGAACACCGCAATGGATGACGCACAGCAAAAAATCGTCGCGGAGGCAGGGAAGCCTCAGGGGCTGGGCTCCGGGCCGGGAGCCCTGGCGTCACTGGAAAACTATCCAGAGATGAAAACCACGCAGAACGTGGAACTGTTGCAACGCACCATCAACGAGACCGAGGAACGGTTGCAGGCAGCTCGCCGGGTGTACAACCGGGCAGCAACGGACTACAACACGTCGCGCCAGGTCTTCCCGACGGTGATTATTGCCAGGCTTTTGGGCTTTGGTGGGCATGACCTGTTTGAGCTCTCGGATCAGCGCAAGCGCAACCAGTACGACCTGGAAGGGTTTCTTGAGTCATGAGCGAGCAAACTCGAATTTCAGTTCCGGACTTCGAAACGGTCTGGGCCACGGTGCAGGAGTCGGCCGGGGATTTCTCTCAACGAACCGCGTGGATGGGGCGCTGGGGAGGCAAGAGCCTGCTGTTGATGATCCCGATCATCATCGCTCTGCTGTTGTTCGTTGTGGCCCTGGGCTCCATGTTCATCGGCGACGGGCTCGTAGGCATGATTGCATTCGTCCTGGCGATCGTGCTCGCCGCGCCCTCGGTTATTTACGGCATTAGGCATTTCGAGGCAGCTTCGGAAGAACACGCCCAAGAAGTGGTGGCACCGATGGTCGAGCAGCTGGTGCAACAGTTGCGGGTTTCTTCAGTGACCGGCTCGGAAGCGGGTCTGAGCGCCAAGTACACGCCGGAGGGATCGATGCCGGTCAGCGTCCTGAGCAACGCCGGATTTATTCGTGATGCCAGGGCCCCGCAGGAGGATTTCATCATCGGAACTCTGGGGCAAACCCAGTTCATGCTCTCGGACGTCAAATGGCAGAGTTCCAAGGTCGAGCTCAGCGAAGAGGCCCAGCAGCGGCTCGAGCGTCAGGCCCGCAGAACTCGAGAGCGTAAACTCCGGGAGCAATACGGACGTGACTGGAAACTGCACCAAAGCGACCCATTGCAGAACTCCTCCCTGTTGAGTTTGGTTCCCGCCTCGGTCAGAAAGACCGTGAAGGAAAAATACGCGCAGTTCGAAAGCTCGGTCGAGAAGATGGGTCCGTCGATGATCGTCTTCGCGGCGGACTTTCACAAGGAGTTCACCTCCAGAACCTATTTGCTGCCGCGCCGGCCGGTCGACCTGGCCATCCGGAACTTCACCGAGGAAAGTGCCGCGAAAACCGGTCTGGCGCCGATGACGTTGGAGGATCCCGGCATCACCGAACGCTTCGTTGGCTGGACCACCGACCAAACCGAAGCGCGCTATCTGATCACCCCGCAACTGATGCTGGCCATCAGCGATGCGGCTGCGCGGATGAACTCCGAACACATCGCCGTGTCGTTTCGTGGCTCGTGGATGTATTTCGCGGTCGTGCTTGACGAGGACCGCTTCAGTTTTCAGGTCGATAAGAAGAACGACGGAGGCTACGCGGTAGCCAAGGCCATCTATGAGGACCTGGTCGCCTTTTTGTCCCTAGTCGAAGACTTCAACCTGAACACGAGAATCTGGTCCAAAGCCTAGAGCGTTGTGCTCATCAGCAGGAGCCAAGGTGGTGTGCGCCGCAGACACCTTGGCTCCTTGGCATTTGTGGAGGACACCCCTCCCGGCCCGCGCAATCCGGGCCTGGGGTATTAGTGATCAGCAGCCGGCTGAGCGCCCAAGGTGGCCCTGTCTTGCTGAAGATCGGGGGAGTAGGGTGAGCTCATGTTCTTGGAAAATATCGTGATCGACGCACACGATCCCCAGCGGCTGGGCAGATTTTGGCAAGAGCTGCTGCAGGCAGAACAGCTGACGGACTCGCCATCGGGCTTCGAGACCCGCACGAGATTCGCCGACGACGCCTACCTGGACCTGTGCTTCCAGCCGGTTGCCGAGGCACCGCTCGCGCGGCCACGAATGCATGTCTGCGCTGTGTGGCCCGGGACTGGCGCCCAGGCCGAACAGTGGATTCTTCACCGGGGTGGGAAGCCAAGCACCCCAGCCCAGGCACCGGGTCATGCAATCGGGCAGCACGCCACCCGGTGGTTTCTAGATCCGGAGGGAAACCCTTTTTCGATTGAACCATCGGAGGCAAGAGACAACAGCCGCGGCGGCTTGGCAACGGTGGTGCTGGCCTCGGCCCAGCCGGGGCGCGATGCTGAGTTCTGGGCGTGTCTGACCGGATGGAAACGGCCGGCGAATTCAGCGCACGACCAACTGCGGCACCCATCCGGCCGCGGCCCGACGCTGGAGTTCGCAGCCGAATCACAGCCCAAGGGGGAGCAGAAGAACCGCTGGCACCTGGATATCCGGTTGGATCCTGGAGAGGATCCTGCAGTCCTGGCGGGCGTGATTGGTCAGAAGGGCGGCAGGGAACTGCACCCAGACTGGGGAGAACTGCCCTGGCGGGTCTACCAGGACCCGTCCGGCAACGAATTTTGCGTGCTGACTAGTCACTAGTTATTTACCCGGGGATCTATTGGGGTGCCTCGTCACCGAAGTAGGATGAGGGACATGGACCTACCTCACGTGCCCCGTCTGATACCTCCCGTGGCCGCCGGTCTGGCAGTGGCTGCGCAGCGGTTGCTGCCGCGCTCGTCCCAGCCCAGCCGCACCATGAAGATCGCGGCGACTGGGCTGGCCGCCTGCGCAGCAGCCGTAGCCGGTGCCGCGGTGGCAAGGTTTCGACAGTCCGGAACCACCCTGGATCCCGCCCAGCCGGAGGAATCCAGCGTCTTGGTCACCGACGGGGTCAACGCGTTCACCAGAAACCCGATGTATCTGGGACTAACCGGTGTGGTCACCGCTCATGCACTATGGCGCCAAAACCCCTGGGGGCTGCTGCCGGCTGCCGGGCTGTGGGTGTGGCTGGACCGAAAACAGATCCCGGCCGAGGAACGGGCCCTGGAGAAAATTCACCCCCAGGCCTACCGTGAGTACCAGGAATCCGTGCCGCGCTGGGTGGGATCGCGCAGCTTTGGGTGCGGGGAAATTTCCGGGAAGCACCGGCTTTGCGACGGTGTTCGCGGCCGGTCAGGTTCGGGTTCCGCAGCTTCACGGCTCGCACCGGGAGTCTGGGTTGGTGTTGGTGCGCTTGGTCTATGCAGCGCACTGCACCTGGGGGTGCAGATCTTTGAACCCGACGGGTTGCTGGCCGATGCGACCCAAATACTGCTGATGCCTGCCCTGGCTGCCGCCTTTCATGCCGCCACCGGCGGTCACCAGCACCGATTGGTGCCGCTGGTGAGCGCGGCACTGGTCTTTTCCTGGTTGGGGGACACCATCCCACGCTTTGTGAGGGCAGAACCCGGATTTCTCGCACTGGTCCTGTCCTTCCTGGCCGCACAGGGCACCTACATCGCCGCCTTCTGGCCCTACCGGGCGACCTCGCTGCTGTGCCGGCCATGGGGTTTGGCGCCCTACGTCCTGGCGCTGGCCGGTTTGGTCGTGCGATGCGCACCACAGGCCGGCCAGTTCCTGCTCCCGGTGCTGCTTTACGGAATCTCCCTGAGCACCATGGCCGTGCTTGCTACCGGGCTGGGCCCGCTGGCTGGTGCCGGTGCGGCGAGCTTCCTCGCCTCCGACGCGATGATCGCGTTTCGTTCCTTCACCGATCTTCAAATCCCGGTCTCCGGGTTTTGGATCATCTCAACCTACGTACTCGGCCAAAGCCTGCTGGCGTGGGCGGTGGCCCGAAAAGTCCAAGAAGACAACCAGGCAACTGAGCCCGCTGGACTCCATGCCGGGTAGGCCGCCAGGGGCGACCTTCGGGCAGGGGGCGGGGCAGGAACCTGAGCTGGTCATCGTGCACGGCAACGGGCTGGATCACCGAAACCTGCTGATGCTGGATCAAGCCTTTGCCGCCGAACCGGCTTTCCGCCGGCACTACCTGGATTTGCCCGGATACGGCGCGACCCCGCCCCTGCACTCCCCGGGAGGTCTGCCCGAGCTGGCCGACTGGCTGGAGGACTGGGTACACCGTCATTTGGGGCGGCGCCGGTTCGTGGCGTTCGGGCAGTCAATGGGCGGGCTGCTCTGTCAGGAACTAGCTGACCGGATGCCGGAGCGCATCCTCGGGCTCGGGCTGCTGGCCCCGGTGGTCTTTCCGCGCACCGAAGAGCGCACCCTGCCGCCACGCACCGTGCTGGAAGAAGATCCCCAGCTGCTGGCCCGCCTGCCTCTGCCGGCACGTGAAAACTTTCGGACCATGACAGTTCTGCAGAACGAGGCAACATGGCGGCGCTTCGCCGCCCAGATCCTGCCCGGAACGGAATCCGCGAACCTGCGGGCCATAGCGCGCCTGGCCAAGCGCTATGACCTTGACCCGGTCCCCGTGCGGCGCATGACCCAGCTCAGGGTCCCGGTCGTTGTGATCAGCGGCGCGCAAGACCATATTGTGGGCAGTCAGGACGCCCGGCTCTTGCAGCGCCGCTACCCAATGATGAGCCACCACGTCATTGAGCGGGCCGGACACAACGTCCATGTGGAACAACCGGCCGCGGTGGTGTGCGCGGTACGGCACTGGCTGGGAGAAGTTAAGCGGTGGCAGCAACAGGAGGGGCAGCGATGATCAGTACACGCGAGATCGCAACGGTGGACGAGGTGCCGGGGCTGTTGGAGATTTGGCGGGCTTCGGCTGCAACCGGACGCGAGTTGGTCTCTGCCGCCGACATGGATCGGCTGGCCCAGGCGCTGGAGGCCGTCTACCTGGGCAACGCCCGCGTGGTGGTGGCCGAGCGCGAGGGGCAGGTTGTTGGATCCCTGGCCCTGGAGGGGGCGCGGCTTTGCCTGCTCTGGGTGCACCACGAGCACCGCCGCCGTGGCGTGGGCCGGGCACTTATCGGCCACGCACAAGCGCTCAGCTTTGAGCTGCAGGTCGAGGTGGGTCAGCCGGAGCATGCCGTCGCGGCGTTCCTGCGCGCGGTGGGGTTCGCACCGGCGGAAACCACGGACGGTGTACCCCACGGTACGGTGCTGCGGCTTGCCGTTTCCGGTTCCGACCCCAGCGGGGACAGTGGCAGGATGGAGTCATGAGTGAAGAGAAACGAGAATTACGTGCGGTAACCGTCGAACGCACCACCAGCCGCCAATACCGCGCCACCAGCACCGAAACCGGAGCCAGCATCGAATTCGGGCAGGGCGAGGGGCTGCTCAGCCCGGTCGAATTGCTGCTGGCCGCCATTGCCGGCTGCTCGTCAATTGACGTTGATGTGGCCACCACCCGGCGCAGTGAACCGGAGACCTTCAAGGTGGAGGCCGCCGGATACAAGGTGACCGAGGATGGGGCCAGCCGCATGAAGGACATTTCCATGTCCTTCGACCTGAAGTTCCCGGACACCGAGGAGGGGCGCAAGGCCGCTGGAATGGTTGACCGGATCATCAAGCTTTCACACGACAAGTACTGCACGGTCTCACGCACCGTGGAATTGGGCACGCCGGTGACCAGCACGCGGGTCGAAAACTAGGAACGCGAGGGGGGCGCCGCCGGCTGATGCCGGTGGCGCCCCCGCCTTTCCGGGCCGCGCACCCCGGCTTGGGGCCAACCGCGGATACAGCGCAGCTATGCCTCGCCCGGAGCCGGTTCCAGCTCCAGGGCGGCGATGGCCGGGAACGGGTCGCTGCGCAGCCGTCCAAAGGTCAGCACATCCACCCGGGTGCCGTCCATGACGAACTTTTCGCGTTCCACACCCTCCTGGATGAAGCCAGCGGCCCGGGCCACCCGCAGGGACGCGGGATTGTTCGCCCGCGCCCCCAGTTCCAGCCGGTGCACGCCGCCACTGCTGAGCAGGTGATCAGCCACGGTGGCCGCGGCCCGGCTGGCCAGCTGCCGGCCGCGGTATCCGGCGGCCACCCAGTACCAGAACCAGCCCAGCGTGTTGGCCCGGTCCAGGCTCGCGCACACTAGGCCCACCAGCGTCCCGTCCACGTCGATGGCGTAGGGGCGCTGCTCCTGCGGGGACGCCAGCAGCCGGTCGATGTAGGCGTGGGCTTCATCCAGGGTTCTTACCGATCCCTGGCGCTTCATCTGCGCATCCGAGGTGAACGCGGCCAACACCGCCGGGGCGTCGGTGGGGCGCAGCGGGCGCAGACGCGCCCTCGTCGCTTCCAGTCCTGCCGGGGCTGGGGCCGGGCGTGGCGCCGGGGTCGACTGCTGCTGCGCGCCAACGGCACTGGCGGTGCCCTGGTGGTACAGCAGCTGCCAGCGTCCCCGCTCCAACTGCCACAGGGAACTACGGTGGGCGGTACGCACCCCGGTGCTCTGCCAGCGCAGCAGCACCTGATGCTCGGACAAGGCCAACAGGCTCGGGGCGTGCAGGGCGGCCGGGGGATTATCGGTGCGCGTTTGGGTGGCCAACAGCGCGATGATCTCGTCCTTCGTGTAGTGCCGGCCCGAGACCCCCACCTCCTCAAACATCTCGTGCAGCAGCACAGCCAGCTGCTGCGCATCCCCCCGGACCGCTGGTGAGAGCAACTGCTCTTCCAGGGCCAGCAGCTCTTGGGCCAACGGGTCGCTGCGCTCCAGGAGCCGGGGGTAGGACTGCGCGTTGTGAGTGGTGCCGGATGCGTTCATGCCTCCCAGTGAACCACGGGTTGTGTGTGCGGCGGCCCGCCGGCGGGACCGGCCGTCATGCAATTGGTGTTTGTGAGCTGCACCATGCCTATAATCCTTCTAACTCCGCGGGAGCCTGCGCGATCTGTTGATCCGGGCTGAGAGGGCTTCGTGCCGACCGCCACACCTGATGCGGGTCATGCCGCCGTAGGAAGGAAAGTGCCCTGATGCATGTCGTGATCGTTGGTGCCGGGATCGCCGGACTATGTACCGCTTTTGAACTGCGCAGCCGCGGGGTGCGCGTCACGCTCTGCGACCCTGACCCCGCCGGGGGCGCCAGCCATGCGGCGGCGGGCATGCTGGCCCCGGCCGCGGAAATCGTCTGGGGACAGGACCGGCTGCACCAGATGATGGCCGACTCGGCGCAGCTCTACCCGGAACTGGTGGCGCGCGTGCAGCAGGCCACCGGTGCGACGGTGGCGTACCGGCAAAACCCGACCATGGTCGTCGCCGCCGAGGCCGCCGACCGCCAGGCGCTGGCGGAGCTGGAGGAGGTCCGCCACCGGCTGGGGTTGCCCACCCAAATGTTGCTGGGCTCCCAGGCGCGGCGCAGGGAACCGGCCCTGGCCGGGAACATCGCCGGAGCCCTGGTATTCCCCGAGGACCACCAGGTCGATCCGCGCTCGCTGACCGGCATCCTCATCGAGCATTTTGGGCAGGACCTGATCCGGGAGCAGGTCAGCGAAGTGGAGCACTGCGGCGCCACGGCGCGGGTGCACACCCAGACCGGGCGGGTGCTGGAGGCGGACCAGGTGCTGCTGGCCACGGGCCTGGGACAGGTGCCCGGCACCCCGCGGCTGCCGTTGCGGGCGGTGCACGGCGACATCCTGCGCCTGCACTTGCCGGCCCACCTACACCCGCTGCTCACCCACACGGTGCGCGGGGTGGTGCACCGGCGCAACGTGTACCTGGTGCCGCGCAGCGACGGCAGCATCGTGCTTGGCGCCAGCAGCCGCGAGGACGGCAACGACCTGGTCAGTGTGGAGGCGCTGTACACCCTGCTGGATGATGCCCGGCGCCTGGTGCCCGGGATCATGGACGCCTCCCTGCGTGAGGTGATCGCCCGGCCCCGGCCCGGCACCCCCGATGACCGGCCCATCATCGACCGGGTGGACGCGCACACGGTGGTGAGCAACGGGTTCTTCCGCCACGGCGTCCTGCTGGCACCCCTGGGCGCCCGGATCGCCAGTGACCTGCTGCTGGGCGCCGACCCGGGGACGCACCGTGGGCTGTTGGGGCTGCACCGCTTTCCGGTCGCGGCCAGCAGCACCAGCCACTGATCCCGGTCACCCGATCAGGCGGTCCTGTCCGCCGCGCAGCCGGCCCCGAACCCGGGCAACCCCAGACATCCGGCGCCGCCCGCCACCCCGGTGAGCGCCACCAGACAAAGCCAAAGCAACCAGAAAGAGAGGCACGAGACGCAATGCCTGAAATCACCGAGATCGAGGTGCAGCTCAACGGCCAGAGACTGAACCTGCCCGACGGGGCCACCGTGCGTGACATCGTCGCCGGGCACACCAAAAAGCTCATCAACGAACAAGGCCTGGCCGTGGACGGCTCCCGGCTGGGAATCGCCCTCGCCATCGACGGGGACGTAATTCCGCGCAGCGCCTGGGCCAGCCACACGGTGGCGCCCGGGGCGCGCATCGACCTGGTCACCGCCGCACAGGGAGGATGAGGAAGATGACCCAGAGCAACGAAGCACCCCACACGCCCGAAGATGTCTTCAGCATTGCCGGGGCACAACTGCGCTCCCGCCTGGTGATGGGCACCGGGGGAGCGACCTCCCTAAGCACCCTGGAAGAGGCCCTGGTCGCCTCGGGCACCGAGGTCACCACCGTGGCCATCAGGCACTATGCCGCAGCCGGTGGGGATTCGGTGTTCGCCATGCTCCAGCGCCTGGGCGTGCTGACGTTGCCGAACACCGCCGGCTGCTACACCGCCCGCGATGCGGTGCTCACCGCCAGGCTGGCGCGCGAGGCCCTGGAAACGGACTGGATCAAGCTGGAGGTGATCGCCGACGAGCACACCCTGCTGCCGGATCCGATCGAACTGTTTACCGCCGCCGAACAGCTGGTGGCCGACGGGTTCCAGGTCTTTGCCTACACCAATGACGACCCGGCCCTGGCCCAGCGACTGGATGATGTGGGAGTCGCGGCGATCATGCCGGCCGGCGCCCCGATCGGTTCCGGGCTGGGCATCCTGAACCCGCACAACATCGCCACCATCGTGAACCGGGCCAGCGTCCCGGTGATCCTGGATGCCGGGGTGGGCACCGCCTCGGACGCGGCCCTGGCCATGGAACTGGGCTGTGAGGCGGTGCTGCTGGCCAGCGCGGTAACCCGGGCGCACAACGCCCCGCTGATGGCCACGGCCATGCGGGACGCGGTCAGCGCCGGACGGGCCGCCCGGCTGGCCGGGCGCATCCCCAAACGGGACTTGGCCCTGGCCTCCTCCCCGGTCGAGGGCACCATGCAAAGCCTGGCGGGACAGTTCTCATGAGCCCGTTGGAACCGCTGGTGGCCCCGGGCCCCGAACTGACGCCGGACCAGCTGGCCCGCTACTCCCGGCACCTGACGCTGCCCGGGGTCGGGCCCGAGGGCCAGCGCCGGATCCGCAACGCCAGGGTGCTGGTGGTGGGGGCCGGGGGACTGGGCGCCCCCATCATCAACTACCTGGTCGCCGCCGGGGTGGGGCAGCTAAGCGTCATCGATGATGACGTGGTGGAAGCCTCCAACCTGCAGCGCCAGGTGATCCACCGGCACCAGGACCTGGGCCGGGCGAAGGCGGAGTCGGCGCGCCAGGCCGCGCTGCGCCTGGACCCGCAGGCCAACCTCACCGCCGTCGTGGACAAGCTCACCCGGCACAATGCGGTGGAACTGTTCGCCGCCCACGACCTGGTGCTGGACGGGACCGACAACTTCGCCACCCGTTACCTGTCCAATGACGCCGCGGAGCTGAGCGGCACCCCACTGATCTGGGGAACCATTTTCCGCTTCAGCGGCCAGGTGTCAGTCTTTGCCCCGGGCCGCGGCCCGATGCTGCGCGATTTGTTCCCGGAAATCCCCGACGCCGACTCGGTGCCCAGCTGCGCCGAAGGCGGGGTGTTCGGGGCGCTGTGCGGGGTGGTGGGCTCCACCATGGCCGCCGAGGCGCTGAAACTGATCTGCGGGATCGGGGAACCCCTGATCGGTCGCTTTTGGCGCTACGACGCCCTGCAAGCCACCACCGACATCCTGCGTTTTGCCGCGGACCCGCATCGCCAGCCCGTCACCGAGCTGCAGGACTACGAGCACGGGTGCGCCCTGCCGGCCGCGGTACGGCAGATTGATGCCGGGCAACTGCAGGACGGGCAGGGACGAAACCAGGTGCTGGTGGTGGACGTGCGTGAAGCCTGGGAACGCGAAATGGGAAGCATCCCCGGCAGCGTGCACATCCCCCTGGAACGGCTGACGGAGCAGGGCTGGGCGGCGCTGGATGGGCTGGCCACGGCGGACCAGCTGGTGCTGGCCTGCAAGTCCGGGGTGCGTTCCCAGCGTGCCGCACGCATCCTGAGCGAAGAGCGCCCGGATGCGCAGGTCTTCAGCCTTCAGGGCGGAACGGTGCAGTGGTTCGAACAGGTTCGGGGCCGGACCCTGGTCTACTAGTGCCAGCGAGCCGGCAGTGTTTCACCGTCTGCCGGCCCCTGCCCGGGGAGTCATCGCCTTGCGCCGGCGCATCCAGGTGGCGACCGCGGCGGGCAGGTGCACAAACACCAGCGGAGCGAAGCTCCAGGAAAACAGGGCCGCGGAGCCGATCAGCACCGCGGCGAGCACACAGGCCGCCAACAGCACGGCACTCAGGATACGCATCCAGGCCTGTTCCAGGCCACCGGCCAAAGCGATCAGCAGACCGGTGCCGGTGGCAAAGGGAATCAGCAACCAGGTGTGCGGGGCCGGCAGCGAGAGGGCCAGCAGGTAGCAGCCCAGGGCCGAGGCGGCACTGAGCACCAGCACCTGGGTGGCGGCAGGAACCCGCGGCCGCTGCCCGATATCGGGAATCGTCAAGCTCCCGCTCCTTCCCGGCGCCCTCCGTGCCGGCAGGTGCGCCGCCATTGTGACCAGTGTGGCTGCAGAAATTCGACGATTCAAGGCCCGGGCGCGAATAATGGCTGAATGGAGAACACAATGTCCTGGCAGGTCAGACCATTCGAGCTGGCCGATGAGCAGCAGGCGCTGGCCGCCCAGGCCGAACTTCAGGCCGATGACTTCGACTTTTTGGTTGGCCGAGGGGCGAAGGAGAGCTGGGCGGACTTTGTGGACAGGTTGGAGGCCAACCGCCAGGGGGTGGGGCTTCCCGACGGGTGGGTCGCCTCGGGCACCTTCGGTGGTTTCATCGACGGACGGCTGGTCGGGCGTGTCGGAGTGCGCTATGAATTAAACGACTACCTGCGCGAATTCGCCGGACACATCGGCTACGGGGTGCGACCGGGTTTCCGGGGCCAGGGGGTGGCCACCAGGCTCTGCCGTTTCGCGCTCGCCGAGCTGGCCCAGCGTGGGATAAAGCAGGCGCTGATTACCTGTAATGAGACAAACGCCGCGTCCCGGGCTACCATCGAACGATGTGGGGGAGTGCCCGATGCGGCGCAACCCGCCGTCGTCTACAACGGGGACACCACGGTGCTTAGGTTCTGGGTCCCGACCGCCTGAAACGCGGTTCCCGAAGTTTTTTTGTGTTCAATACGCCACAGAAAACCGGAGGACTTCTCGGCAGCGCGTAAAATAAATAGCTGGGTCAAAAGTGGCCCCGATCCCTATGACCCGAAATTCCTCGGACGGAAGTGAGCCTTCACGCATGTCAGAAAACACCACACTTCGCGAAGATCTTCGCAACGTTGCCATTGTGGCGCACGTTGACCACGGCAAGACCACCATGGTCAACGCGATGCTGCAGCAGACCGGTGCGTTCGACAGCCACGGCGAAACCGAAGACCGCGTGATGGACTCCGGTGAGCTGGAACGCGAAAAGGGCATCACCATCCTGGCCAAGAACACCACCGTGTTCTATGAGGGCCCGGCCGCGAACGGCCACAAGATCACCATGAACATCATCGACACCCCCGGGCACGCCGACTTCGGCGGCGAGGTGGAGCGCGGCCTGTCCATGGTCGACGGCGTGGTGCTGCTGGTGGACGCCTCCGAGGGCCCGCTGCCGCAGACCCGCTTCGTGCTGCGCAAGGCGCTGAGCGCCAACCTGCCGGTGATCATCGTGGTCAACAAGACCGACCGCCCCGATGCCCGCATTGACGGGGTCATCTCCGACTCCATGGACCTGCTGCTGGGCCTGGCCTCCGACCTGGCCGACGAGGCCCCGGACCTGGACATCGACCAGATCCTGAACGTGCCGATCGTCTTTGCCTCGGGCAAGGCCGGCTACGCCTCCACCAACCAGCCCGGCGACGGCGAACTGCCGGACAATGACAACCTTGAGCCGCTGTTCAAGACCATCATCGACCACGTCCCGGCCCCGTCCTACACCCCGGGCGAAGTGCTGCAGGCGCACGTCACCAACCTGGACGCCTCACCGTTCCTGGGCCGCCTGGCGCTGCTGCGCATCTTCAACGGCACCCTGCGCAAGGGCCAGCAGGTGACCTGGGCACGCCAGGACGGCACCTACAAGCAGGTGAAGATCACCGAGCTGCTGGCCACCGAAGGCCTGAACCGTGTCCCGGCGACCGAAGCCGGGCCGGGTGAAATCGTGGCCGTGGCCGGCATCGAGGACATCATGATCGGTGAAACCCTTACCGACCTGGAAAACCCGAAGCCGCTGCCGATGATCACCGTTGACCCGCCGGCCATCTCGATGACCATCGGGATCAACACCTCCCCGCTGGCCGGCAAGGTCAAGGGAGCCAAGGTCACCGCCCGTCAGGTCAAGGACCGTCTGGACCGCGAACTGATCGGCAACGTGTCGCTGAAGGTGCTGCCGACCGAGCGTCCGGACGCCTGGGAGGTGCAGGGCCGTGGCGAACTGGCCCTGGCGATCCTGGTCGAGCAGATGCGCCGTGAGGGCTTCGAACTGACCGTGGGCAAGCCGCAGGTGGTCACCCAGGTCATCGACGGCAAGGTGCATGAGCCGATGGAGCTGATGACCATTGACGTGCCCGAGGAGTTCCTGGGCGCCGTCACCCAGCTGATGGCCGCCCGCAAGGGCCGGATGACCAACATGACCAACCACGGCACCGGCTGGGTGCGCATGGAGTTCATGGTTCCGGCCCGCGGCCTGATCGGCTTCCGCACCCGCTTCATGACCGAAACCCGCGGTGCCGGCATCGCCGCCTCGCTGGCCGAGGGCTACGAGCCGTGGCACGGTGCCATCGAATACCGCAACAACGGTTCGCTGGTCGCCGACCGCGCCGGTGTGGCCACCCCGTACTCGATGATCAACCTGCAGGAACGCGGCACCTTCTTCGTGCAGCCGACCTCCGAGGTGTACGAGGGCATGATCGTGGGTGAGAACTCGCGCTCCGAGGACATGGACGTGAACATCACCAAGGAAAAGAAGCTGACCAACATGCGTGCCGCATCCTCGGACAGCTTCGAGAACCTGACCCCGCCGCGCACCCTGACCCTGGAAGAGTCGCTGGAATTCGCCCGTGAGGACGAATGCGTGGAGGTCACCCCGGAGGCGATCCGCATCCGCAAGGTGATCCTCTCGGCCAACGACCGCGTCAAGGCCTACCGTGCCCGCGCGCGCAGCTAACCAGGGCCCCTTCCGCGGATCGCTGCCCGGGGCCCTGTGGCGGGCGCTGGTGACAGCGCTCGTGGCCGGGCTCCTGGGCAGCACCATCCACGCCTCCCTGTTCTACGCCGGGGATGTCCCGGTGTTCTGGGGTCTGGCACTGGCCTGGCTGCTGTTGGGCCTGCTGGTCTACTGGGCCAGCGTGGCCAGCGGCAAGCTGCTGGGCGGTGCCCTTGGTTTCATCGGATGCTACGTGGTGGTCGGGGTGTTGACCTTCAACGGCAACGACCGGTTGATCACCCCGCTGAGCCTGTACGACTACATGCCCGGCCCGGCCCTGGCCTCGACCCTATGGGTCTACGGCATGCTGGTTCCGGCGGTCGTGGCCCTGCTGTTGGCCCGGCGCAACCTGCGCCGGCCCGCACGCGCCGCGATTGGCGCCCGGCCCTAGAGAACAGCAACAGACAAGCAGCGGTCCCCGCGTCCCCGCCACTGCCGGCGGACGCGGGGGCCGCTGTTGGTTTTTGGGTGGGAGCCAGGCCGCACCGGTGGCGCGTCAGTTGCCGGTGATGTCCAGGTGGTGGGCCATGAACAGGGAGGTCGGCACCCCGTCGGCTTCGGGCTCGCGCAACGCGTAGTCCTCGATCACTTCGCGCAACCGGCCAATCATTTCCTTCTGGGTGGCTTCGGAGAGCTTCAGACCCACCCGGATGACCTGGATCTCCTCCGGATCCAGCCCGTTGATCTCCTGCAGGAACGTGTCAACGAGCATCGGCGCCGCATCCGGGATCCGGGTGCCCCAGGATTGCCGGGTGCTGCGGTAGGGGACTTCCTTCGCCCCGCGGTTGCCGCGCCGCGGCTCCTCGGCGGCCAGGAACCCGTTGCTGACCAGCGTGCGCACATGATGCAGCGAGGTTGCCGGGTTCAGTTCAAGGATGTCGGCGATCTCCTTGTTCGTGCGAGACTCATGGAGACACAGGCGCAGAATCCTCAGCCGCAGGGGCGAACTCAGGGCCCGCGCCCGGGCCTGGACTTGCTCATCGGTTGGCATACAGCCAGCATACGTGATTTTCCGTCAGTGATTGGTATCTTCAAATCACATCGCGTTTCGCGCTCCTCCACGCCGGTCGGCGGCACTGCGCTATTGCTGCTGGGGGCGCCGGGCGCGGCGGGGCGGCGGCGGGGGAACCCGCTTGGCGTGGGTGATGCGCGAACGCTGCACCGTGACCACTTCGCGCCGGGTCTGCACGCTAACGCTGGTTTCGGTGACGCCCACTATCTCACCCAACGCGTCGGTTAGCGTTTCTCCGTGCCCCGTCGGTGTGGGCTGGTCAAGCCGATACCGCAACACAACCCGGTCCCCGGGTCTTAAATCGTGAATGTTAAGCACCGTGCAGCTCCAAGATTTCCAAAAATTTCATTTCGAGACCGTTGCGTCCGGTGGCCTCGGTCGGTTACGTCACAGCGGGCCTCCGGGAGCTTCCCACATTGCACAACAGGACTAGACTGGTATCCAGAAAGCCAGATATGCGTTCCGCCCATAGGCCGGCAATGCGCTGGTGACTAGACGTTGAAACTATCAAAAGTGCAAGGAAAGGTCTCGGGTCCGTGACTTACATCATCGCTCAGCCGTGCGTGGACGTGAAAGACAAGGCGTGTGTCGAAGAGTGCCCGGTCGACTGCATCTACGAAGGTGAACGCTCCTTGTACATTCACCCGGATGAGTGCGTGGACTGCGGCGCGTGCGAGCCGGTCTGCCCGGTAGAGGCCATCTACTACGAGGACGATGTCCCGGAGCAGTGGGCCGACTACTACAACGTTAACGTTGATTTCTTCGACGAACTGGGCTCGCCCGGTGGTGCGGCTAAAATTGGCAACACCGGCACCGACCACCCGCTGGTCGCCGCCCTGCCGCCGCAAAACCAAGACTGAGGTTCATCACCGCATGCTCCAGCTTCCCGATTACCCCTGGAACCAGTTGGCCCCGTACCGCGAGGTGGCCGCCAAGCATCCGGGGGGCAGTGTCGATTTGTCCATCGGAACCCCGGTGGACCCGACCCCGGAACTGATCCAGGAAGCACTGCGCGAAGCCAGCAACGCGCCGGGATACCCCACCACGCACGGCACCACCGAGGTGCGCCAGGCCATCGTGGAGTGGTACGCCCGGCGCCGCAACGTCACCTCACTGAGCACCGACGACGTCATGCCGACGGTCGGTTCCAAGGAAATGGTGGCCTGGCTGCCGTTGCTGCTCGGGCTGGGGCCCGGGGACGTGGTGGTGCGCCCGCGCATCGCCTACCCGACCTACGACATCGGCGCACAACTGGTCGGCGCCACCAGTGTGGCCACCGATGACCTTTCCAGCCTGGACGAGCAGCAGCGGGCGAACCTGAAACTGGTGTGGGTCAATTCGCCGGGGAACCCCACCGGCAAGGTCCGCGACATTCACGCGTTGCGTGAACTGGTCTGCCAGGCCCGCGGGCTGGGGGCCGTGGTGGCCTCCGATGAATGCTATGCGGAGCTGGGTTGGGATGAATACGAGGACCAGGTCCCCAGCATCCTTGATCCGCGGGTGTGCGACGGAAACATCGATGACCTGCTGGCGCTGTACTCCCTGTCCAAGCAATCCAACCTGGCCGGGTATCGCGCCGCGTTCGTGGCTGGGGCCCCTAACCTGATGCCGGCCCTGATCAACAACCGCAAGCACGCGGGAATGATTGTCCCGGCACCCGTGCAGCACGCCATGGTCATCGCGCTAAACGATGAGGCGCATGTCCGTGAACAAAAAGACATTTATCGGGCCCGGCGCGACGCGCTGCGCCCGGCGTTGGAGGGCTTCGGGCTGCGGATCGAGGACTCCGTGGCCGGTCTGTACCTGTGGTGCACTGAACGCCGTTCCAGCTGGGACACCCTGCAACGGCTTGCCGAGCTGGGAATCATTGCAGGTCCCGGCGCTTTTTACGGTTCTGAAGGCGAAGCGCACGTACGGATCGCGCTCACTGCCTCCGACGAGCGCGTCGCCCAGGCCGTGGAGCGGTTGACCTCTGCCGGCCAGGGCTGAAATGATCCGCTGATTAGCGCGGTGAGGCCAATTGGCGGTATGTTCGACGATGACGACTGACCTTTCGGAACTACAAGCTTTCCGGTTAGGAGAAGCAATGACAGAGATCAATTCTGCGCAGCTCACATATGGGCAGACGAACCTGGAACTACCAGTGGTACCGGCCGCCGAAGGCAACCAGGGGCTGAGCGTGGCTCCGCTGCTGAAGACCACCGGTGCGGTCACCTACGACCCGGGCTTCATGAACACCGCGGCCACCAAGTCCGCGATCACCTACATCGACGGGGATGCAGGGATCCTGCGCTACCGTGGTTACCCCATTGAGCAGTTGGCGGAGAAGTCCAGCTTCGTTGAGGTCAGCTACCTGCTGATCTACGGGGAGCTGCCCACCGCCGAGCAGCTGGCAGACTTTGACAACCGCCTGCGCCGCCACACCCTGCTGCACGAGGAGCTCAAGGGCTTCTTCGGCGGCTTCCCGCGCGACGCCCACCCGATGCCGGTGCTCTCCTCGGCCGTGTCGGCACTGTCGACCTGGTACCAGGACTCGCTGGACCCGAACAACGACGAACAGGTCGAGCGCTCCACGATGCGCCTGCTGGCCAAGCTGCCGGTGCTGGCCGCCTACGCGCACAAGAAGTCGATCGGGCAGGCACTGCTCTACCCGGACAACTCGATGAACATGGTCGAGAACTTCATGCGCCTGTGCTTCGGCACCGCCGCCGAGCCGTACGAGCTGGACCCGGACATGGTCAAGGCCCTGGACCTGCTGCTGATCCTGCACGCAGACCACGAGCAGAACTGCTCCACCTCCACCGTGCGCCTGGTCGGCTCCTCCGATGCGAACCTCTTCGCCTCGGTCTCGGCCGGCATCAACGCCCTGTTCGGTCCCGCCCACGGCGGCGCGAACGAGGCCGTGCTGAAGATGCTGCGCGAAATCCATGCCCAGGGCATCTCCCCGGAGAAGTTCATGGAGAAGGTCAAGAACAAGGAAGACGGCGTGCGCCTGATGGGCTTCGGGCACCGCGTCTACAAGAACTACGACCCGCGCGCGAAGATCATCAAGAAGACCGCCCATGACATCCTGGCCAAGCAGGGCAGCAACGAACTGCTGGACATCGCCATGAGCCTGGAGGAGAAGGCGCTGAACGATGACTACTTCATCGAGCGCAAGCTCTACCCGAACGTGGACTTCTACACGGGCCTGATCTACAAGGCGATGGGCTTCCCGGAGAAGATGTTCACCGTGCTGTTCGCCATCGGTCGCCTGCCCGGCTGGATTGCCCAGTGGCGCGAAATGATCAAGGACCCGGACACCAAGATCGGCCGTCCGCGTCAGCTGTACATCGGCGAGACCGAGCGCAACTACCCGGGCCTCTAAACCCGTGTAGCGCCAGTCTCTTGGCACCGGCACCCCCAGGCCCCCAGCGGGCCACGGGGTGCCGGTGCCCTTTTTTAAGCAGTGGGTACGGCGTATCGTGGAAGGTTATGGGGGATGTGCGTCGATAGGCAAGGTGGTGCGCATGTATTTCCGGCAGGGGAATAACTGGTCAATTGGTGTTTGCGCCAACCCGCAGCTGCTGATGGCCCTGTACCTGCGCGAGCTGGGGGGAATCAACCCCCACGAGCTCGGCCCCAACTGTGCACTGGAGCAGCGGGGACGGTTGCGCCCCCTGCAGCCGCCGGCCTCCCACGGACAGATCCGCCAGGAATGGTATTCGTGGTGGGAAAGCCTGGTCAAAGACGGGCGCTCGCTGCAAAACGGACATCACGTGGGCGGGATCCCGGACCTGGATGCTCAGGGCTACCCGGAGCTGGCGAAGCTGGCCAACGCCCACTATGGGCAAACCACGTTGTTTGCCCATGAATGCCTTGAAGACTTTGTGCTGCGCAGCGCCCAGTATGTTCCCAAGCGGATGGATGAGATCGAGGTGCTGCTGGCCGACCGGGGCATCGAGCACCTGGCCGGGCGGGAGGCGGCGCACATGCAGCTGGTGGAGGTGCCGCTGAACGAACCGCGCGCCTGGCTGATGGGTCAGGCCACCGTGGTGGCCAGCAGTTCCCTGATGCGCGACGGCAAGGCCTTCCACGGGTACATCGAGCCGATCGTGAGCATCATCTTCATGTAGCGCCCACCAAGCGGAAGAGCCGGACAGGATCCTGCCCACCCTTCCCGTCGTCGAGCTTAATGGGGATAATGAGAGCCAAGCCGGGTCACGGGGCGAGGTCTTTGCTTCGGTGGCGCATCCCGGGGGAGGGAGAACATATGAACGATTCGCGACCTGAACTTCAGTAGCCCTCGGCCGTCCTTGCGGTCGGCCGATGCGGCAATACGGCAGGATGGAGGACATCATGGTGTTCCATGGAGCAATCAGCCACCCGCGACGCAACACGCGTGGTCTGGCCTTTGCCTTCAGCGGACTGATCTTTACCTTGGCATTTGCGGCATTCCTGTTCCTGGTCCCGCAAGGCCATGAGGTGTCACGCAGTCCGCTGTGGATCCCCGTTATCTGGGGCGTGATGGTGATTGTCTACGGTTGCTACCGCCTGATCCGCGGAGACAGCGATCTGGACCACGAGCGCGGAGGCACCCATGCTGATTCCCGGTAGCCTTCCAACGGATCACTGACCCAACGGAATCAGATCAACCACAGGCCGTGGCCGCCCACCGGTGAAAGGTGGCGGCCACGGCCTGTGCCGCGCGGGGGCAGCCCGGCTTCGGGGCTGGGCGCAGCCTGATCAGTTCTGGTGCAGTTCGGTGTTCAGCTCCACCTTCCCGCCGGTGCGCGCCAGCGCCTCGACGGCGCCGGTCACCGAGTTGCGCCGGAAGAGGAGGCCGGGAACCCCGGAGAGCTCCAGGGCCTTCACGGTGCGGTTATCGGGCAAGCTCACCCGGGTGCCGGCGGTGACATACAGCCCGGCCTCCACCACGCAGTCATCCCCGATGGAGATCCCCACCCCGGCGTTGGCCCCGAGCAGGACGCGCTCACCGATGGAGATGCGCTCCTTGCCGCCGCCGGAGAGGGTCCCCATGATGGATGCGCCGCCGCCGACGTCCGAGCCGTTGCCGACCACGACCGAAGCCGAAATCCGGCCCTCCACCATGGAAACGCCCAGTGTTCCGGCGTTGAAGTTCACGAACCCCTCGTGCATGACCGTGGTGCCGGTGGCCAGGTGCGCGCCCAGGCGCACCCGGTCCGCGTCGGCGATGCGCACACCGGAGGGCACCACGTAGTCGACCATGCGCGGGAACTTGTCCACCCCGTACACCGTCACCGCTCCGCGTGAACGCAGCCGCAGCCGGGTCTTTTCAAACCCCTCGGCCAGGCAGGGGCCGAAGTTGGTCCAGACAATGTTGGGCAGGTGGGAGAAGATCCCGTCCAGGTTGATCGAGTTCGGGGTGACCAGCCGGTGCGAGAGCAGGTGCAGGCGCAGCCACACGTCAGCGGTGTCGGCCGGGGCGACATCCAGGTTGATGGTCAGCGAGATGACTTCCTGTCGGGTGCCGCGGGCCGTATCCTCCACGGCCAGGGCCGCCAGCTCACCGGTTTGCGGCTCCAGGTCGTTGAGCACTCCCAGGCAGGGGCCGGGGTACCAAACATCCAGGACGGTGCCGTCCAGGGTGATCGTGGCCAGGCCGTGCGCCGACGCCAGGCGGACGGGAGGATGGGTTGAGTCAACTGCTGAAGTCATGAAGATATCGTACCGGCGTATCCTGCCGGTATCGTGGGCAAATGACGTTCCCATTACGCAATGAGCAGCAGGAATGAGTAGGTTGAACCCGATGGAATTGAACCTGGAAGCGGATGTCGCCCAGCTGACCGCGACACTCATCGACATGGAATCGGTCTCCGGCAATGAGCGCGCCCTGGCCGATGCGATCCACCGCGCCCTCGAAGCCTGCCCGCACCTGGAGCTGCACCGATACGGGGATGCGATCGTGGCGCGCACCAACCTGGGCCGGGAACGCCGGGTCGTGCTGGCCGGACACCTGGACACGGTCCCGTTGCCCACCGACCCGCTGGCCCGCGGCGGCGTGCCCGCGCGCGAAATCGATGGGGTGCTCTACGGGCGCGGCGCCACCGACATGAAGGGCGGGGTGGCGGTGCAGCTGCACCTGGCCGCCGCCTTGCGCAACCCAACCCACGACATCACCTACATCTTCTATGACCATGAGGAGGTGGAAGCGGCCAAGTCCGGACTGGGCCGGCTGCAGCGCGAGGCCCCGCACCTGCTGGCCGCGGACTTCGCGATCCTCCTGGAGCCCACCAACGGCACGGTGGAGGGCGGCTGCAACGGCACCAGCCGCTTCATCGTGCGCACCCACGGCCGGGCGGCGCACTCTGCGCGCGCCTGGATGGGGCAGAACGCGATCCACGCCGCCGCCCCGATCCTGCAGCGCCTGGCCGACTACCAGGCCCAGACCGTGGACGTGCAAGGCCTGGCCTTCCGGGAGTCGCTGAGCGCCGTGCGGATCAGCGGCGGCATCGCCGGCAACGTGATCCCGGACCTGTGTGAGGTGAGCGTGAACTACCGCTTTGCCCCGGACAAGACCGTGGAGCAGGCCGAGGCCGTGGTGCGGGAGCTGATGGAGGGCTTTGAGGTGGAGCGCACCGACGGGGCGCTGGGGGCCACCCCGGGCCTGGACCAGCCGATCGCCGCCTCACTGGTGGCCGCCGTGGGCCAGGAGCCCAAACCCAAGTACGGCTGGACGGATGTGGCCCGGTTCTCGGCCATGGGCATCCCGGCCGTGAACTTCGGTCCCGGGGACGCGCTGTTGGCCCACACCGATGATGAGCACGTGCCCCTGGAGGCCATCCGGCGCTGCGCCCAGGCGCTGCGCAGCTGGCTCCAGGAGTAGCGCCGGAAGCGTTACGGGCCTTTACGGACAGGCCCTGGCGCCGGGCACGAAAAAACTGCAGCGCCGGCGATGGGTGTTCCATCGCCGGCGCTGCAGTGCTATTCGGGGGAGTGGCAAGGGGCAGGCCCCTCATCCCTAGTTGTTTCCCGCGGCCGGGATCCCCACATCCGGCGGCATGGTGGCACTGGGTGCCGGGGCCGCCTTCTTGTCCCGCGGAACCCGGCTGCTCAGCCGGCGGGAGACGATCTCCGCCAGCTTCGACAGGGCGAAGTTCAGCAGGATGAAAATCAGCGCACAGATCACCAGCGCCTGCAGCATGTTCGAGTTGCCGGTACCCACCAGCTTCGAGTTGAACAGCAGTTCGTTGAAGTTGATGATGTAGCCCAGCGCCGAGTCCTTCAGGATCACGATGAACTGGCTGATTAGTGCCGGCAGCATCGCGGTCAGCGCCTGCGGGATCTCGATCAGGCGCAGCGACTGGCCACGGGTCAGCCCGATGGCGATGCCCGCTTCACGCTGGCCCTTGGGCAGCCCATGCACGCCGGAGCGAATCAGTTCGGCCACCACGGACCCGTTGTAAAGGGTCAGCCCGATCACGACCGCGACAAACGGTGAGCTGGCCGGTTCAACCCAGCCGGCCCGGGCCAGCATGATCCACAGGAACAGCATCATCAGCAGCACCGGCACGGCGCGGAAGAATTCCACGACCACCGAGCTGAGGAAGTTGATCAGCTTGTTGTGGGCCAGGCGTCCCATGCCGAAGATGAAGCCAAAGACCAGGGAGGTCACGATCGAGATCGCCGCGGCCTTCAGCGTGTTCAGCAGGCCCGGCAGCACGTAGTTCGACCAGATCGAACCCTTGGCAAAGACCGCCCAGCGTTCGGGGTTCAGCTGGTCCTTGCTGTTCATCACGTACAGGATGTAGCCGATCAGGGCCAGGGCCAGCAGGATGCCGATGATGTTCAGGACCATGATGCGCCGGCGCGCCTTGGGCCCCGGGGCATCGAAGAGAACCGATTGTGCGTTGCTCATCGTGCCACCGCCAGTTTCTTGGACAGCCAGGTGGTCAGCGCTCCGATCGGCAGCACGACGATGACGAACATCAGTGCCACGGTCAGGAAGATCAGGATGCCCACGTCGGCGCGGTACTCCAGCATCGTCTTCATCAGCCCGGAAATCTCGGCGACTGATCCGGCGATGGCCACGGTGGTGTTCTTGATCAGTGCGATCAGCACGTTGCCCATCGGGGCGATCGCCCCGCGGAACGCCTGGGGCAGGATGATGATGCGCGCCGCGGGCAGGAAGCTGAGCCCGATGGCGCGGGCCGCCTCGGCCTGTCCCAGCGGCACCGTGTTGACCCCGGAGCGGATGGCTTCACAGAAGAACGCGGCATGGTAGATGCTCAGGCCGATGATCGCGATCTGGAAGAAGTTCAGGTTGAAATCCGAGCTGAGCTTGAGCTCAAAAACGCCAAAGAGCACCAGCACACCGAAGGTGAGGATGATGGTCAGCGGGGTGTTTCGGAAGATGTTGACGTAGGCGGTGCCAAAGGCCCGCAGGCTGGGGATGGGGCTGATCCGCATGATGGCCAGCAAGGTGCCCAGCACCAGCGATGCCAAGGCGGCCCAGAAGGTGAGTTGCAGGTTGGCCCAGAAGGACTCCAGGATCCGCTCACCGTACTCATCCCAAAGACTTAAATAGCCTTCCACGACGTGTTCTCCTTGGTCGGTGGATGGGGTGGAAACCGGTGGTGCCGTGCCCGGTGCGAACCGAAACACGGCACCACGTCGTTAGTGCGCTGGCCTGACTAGCTGCAGGCCTCGAATTCGGTCGGCGGGTTCAACTCGGCGTTCGGCTTGTAGCCGGTGCCTTCGGTGTTGGCGTTCAGCGCCTTCTCCCACTCGCCCTCATCGATCATTTTCTTGATGGCGGTGTTGATGTCCTCGCACTTGTCGTTTTCCTTGTTCAGGCCCACGCCGTAGGGCTCTTCGCTGAACGGTGCGCCCACGACCTTGAACTTGCCCTTGTTCGCCTCGGTGGCGGCCAAGCCGGCCAGGATGATGTCATCGGTGGTGATCGCGTCCACCCCACCGGTCTCCAGCAGGCCCAGGCAGTCGGCGTAGCCCTGCTGCTCGACCAGATTGACGCCCGGGATGTCCTTCTTCACGTTTTCGGCCGAGGTGGAACCGGTGACCGAGCACAGGTTCTTGCCATCGAGCGAGTCCTTGCCCGTGATCGTGGAATCATCGGTGCGCACCAGCAGGTCCTGGCCGGCCACGAAGTACGGGCCAGCGAAGGCCACGCGCTCCTTGCGGGCGTCATTGATGGTGTAGGTCGCGAAGATCATGTCGACCTGGTTGGTTTCCAGCAGGGTTTCGCGGTTGGCCGAGGGGGCGGAGACGAACTCGATGTTGCCCTCGTCGTAGCCCAGCTCCTTGGCGACGTACTTGGCGACGTCCACGTCAAAACCGGTGTACTCATCGCCTTCCTTGAAGCCCAGGCCCGGCTGGTCGAACTTGATGCCGATGCGCACCTTCTCGCCGCCACCGTCGCCGCTTCCGGCGTCATCGGAGCCCGATCCGCCGCATGAGGTCAGGGCCAGGCCTGCCACCGCGGCCATGGCGAGAATCGAACCGAAACGTGTCTTACGCATGATGTTCTCCTACTTGTGATGCGGGTGTGTGTATCAGTGGTTGGTGATGAGCTTGCCAAGGAAGTCCTTGGCCCGGTCGGTTTGCGGGTTGGTGAAGAAGTCGTTCGGTGCGGCCTGTTCGACGATCTTTCCGTCAGCCATGAAGATCACCCGGTCCGCGGCCTTGCGGGCGAAGCCCATTTCGTGGGTGACCACCAGCATGGTCATCCCCTCCTTGGCCAGGGTGACCATGGTGTCCAGCACCTCGTTGATCATTTCCGGGTCCAGCGCACTGGTCGGCTCATCAAAGAGCATGACCTTCGGGCGCATGGCCAGTGCCCGGGCGATGGCCACACGCTGCTGCTGGCCGCCGGAGAGCTGGGCCGGCAGCTTGTTGGCCTGGTTGGCCACTCCCACCCGTTCAAGCAGCTGCATGGCCAGCTTCTCGGCTTCAGACTTCTTCATGCCCTTGACCTTGATCGGGCCCAGGGTGACGTTCTCCAGAATCGTCTTGTGCGCAAACAAGTTGAAGGACTGGAAAACCATCCCGACATCGGCCCGCAGGTTGGCCAGGGCCTTGCCCTCTTCGGGCAGGGTCTTGCCATCGATCTTGATCGTGCCGTCATCGATTGTTTCCAAGCGGTTGATGGCACGGCACAGGGTCGACTTCCCTGAGCCCGACGGACCGAGGATCACGACTACTTCGCCCTTGGTAACTTCAAGGTTGATGTCGTTCAAGACATGCAGGGCACCGTAATGCTTGTTGACCGTGGTCAGCTGAACAATCGGGCCGTCATATGAAGATTGAGTCGCAGGATCTCTTTTCATAGATTAGACATTAGCCCATGTGACCGGGGTAACGCGATACGAATCACACTCGTCCAGAAGTTGTTACCAAATGGTAACGCGCACGTCGCAGCGGGAATGGCGCAAATTCGGAGTGCAAAGGCGTGACCAGGCCGGTGCCCGGGCAGGCTCCTTGCGTGCCGGTGGTCCGAGCGATGCACGCACGGTGAACCCAGTCTGAGCTGCCAAGTGCGGTGAAGGCATCCGCCAGCAGCGGAGTGGGTGCGGAGGTACCTGCCCTGGGGTAGGGGTGTGGCGCCGGATCGGGAGCAAGGGCGTCATTTGTTCGCTAACAGGATGCAATGAAGCAGCCCATAGTGGTGGCGGGACGGATAGAGTGAAGTCATGGCCCACAAAAGCAAGAGTGAACAAAACGCACGAGCCGGCAGAAAACTGCACGTCGAAGCCTCGTGGCCCGGCAAGACCCCGGGCATGCAGCTGGACCGCTACCTGCTTTCCGGGCCGCAGGAGGACTTCACCCACAATGACGTGTGGCGCGTGCTGCGGATTCAAAGCGAGTTCGTCTCCGGCTTCGGCACCCTGGCGGGGATCGGCCCGGCCGTCTCCGTTTTTGGTTCGGCCCGCACCGGGGAAGACAGCCCCTACTACCAACAGGCAGAGCGCATCGGACGCCGCCTGGCCGAAGCCGGACTGATCACCATCACCGGCGGGGGCCCGGGCATCATGGGGGCGGCGAACCGCGGCGCGAGCGACGCCGGGGGAGTCTCGGTGGGGCTGGGCATTGAGCTGCCCTTCGAAACCGGACTGAACCAGTGGGTGAACAAGGGAATCAACTTCCGCTACTTCTTCGTGCGCAAGACGATGTTCGTGAAGTACTCCCAGGGCTTCATCGTGTTGCCCGGCGGCTTTGGAACCCTGGATGAGCTCTTCGAGGCGCTGACCCTGGTCCAGACCGAGAAGATCACCAGCTTCCCCATCGTGCTGGTGGGGAAGGACTACTGGGGCGGCATGGTCGACTGGCTGACGAACGTGGTGGCCGAGGAGCGCTGCATCTCGCCGAAGGACCTGAACCTGTTCACCCTCACCGATGACCCGGACGAAGCGGTTGACGTGGTGATCAGCGCGCTGATTGATGCAAACTCCTCGCATAACTCGGAAGGGATCTGATGTCCTTCCTGCTGGTGGCGCTGGCGATTGTGCTGTGTGGTGCGGCGGCGTTCTACCTCAGTGCGCTGCGCCATCCGGCACGCTCCGCGGGGCGGCGCTTCGAGGTGCCGCGCGAACCGGTGGCCGGCCTGATTGAGCCCGAGGCGTCACTGCCGCCGGTGCTGCTGCCCGATGAACCCTCGGCCCGCGACGTGGATGCGGTGCGTTTTTCCATTGGGCTGCGCGGCTACCGGTGCGACCAGGTGGACGACGTTCTGGATCAGCTCGCTGCGCGCATCAACCGGCTGGAGAATAAGATTCATGACATCGAGTCGCGGCGTGTGATTAGCGACACGGGTGAAAATTAGGAATAATGGAGAGTATAGAGTCTCCAAATCAACAAGGTAATCCCAGCTGATTGAGCGGACTATAGGACGGCTCGGGCGTTGAACCGGTATGCGGTTGAACGTTCCGGTCACTGACGAAGGGAACAACGTACATGGCGGCGATGAAGCCACGCACCGGTGATGGGCCAATGGAAGTCACCAAGGAAGGCCGAAGCTTGATCCTGCGCCTGCCCATCGATGGCGGCGGTCGCCTGGTGGTCGAATTGAATGCAGATGAGGCCACCGAGCTGCGTAATTGTCTGGTAAACGTCACTGAATAAGGATTCTCAGGGCCGGCATTCGCCGGCCCTTTGGTCTGTCACCAGCCCGTCGCGCACCCGCCGCGGCAGGCGGCCCCGTTCCTCCTGCGTCCTACGGACGTACTAGTGCTTGGCTGCCGCGATGAACAAGCCCTGTTCGGTGGGCAGCAGGTGGCACAGCAGGTTCGGGTCCTCTCGCAGCATCCGCATGGCATCACGCATGGCCACCGTGGAGGCCTTGCGCACGGCCGGCTTGGCCAGGCGGTGCTCGTCAAAGGCGTTGCAGATGATGATGACCCCGCGCTTGCCGATCAGGCGCTTGGCCTCGGCGACGTAGTCCAGCAGGTTCTCGTGCTCGGCATCGATCAGCACCATGTCGTACGCGCGATCGGTGAGCCGGCCCAGTACCGTGGCGGCGCGTTCGGTGATGATGCGCGCCCGGGCGCCCAGCACCCGGTCCTCGCGCAGCGCCTCGCGCAGCGCCCCCACGTTCTCCAGGTCGCTTTCGATCACGGTCAGGGTGCCGTTGGTTCCCATGCCGCGCAGGATCGACAGGGAGGCGACCCCGACCCCGGCGCCGATCTGCACTGCGTTGCGGGGGCTGTAAAGATTGGAGAGCAGCTGCAGGATGGACGCGCCGGCCGGGTCGATGGTGTGCGCTCCCAGTTCGCTGCCGCGCTCCCGGGCGCGGGTCATGACCTCATCTTCGGTCACGGCGTTCTGGGCATGGGTCCAGCTGGCAAACAACTCGGTGTTCATCGACGGCATGTGGGTGCGTTCCTCATTCCATGAAAATGGCGGCCACCGTCCATCGTAGCGCTCTTTGTCACAGAACCTTGAAGTCCCGGCGCTGATGCGACCGCGGGCGTTCCCCGCAGTGGCTTATCCGGGCCGGGGCGTGCTGCCCAAGGACAACTGACGGCTTCAGCGCAGTGGATTCTTAGCTTGTGCTCAGCTGGAGAGCCGAGACTTAATACGTGAGCACTACACGCAACGAACTCGCCGCCCCCGCCGATCCCGCACCCACGTGGGATGCCATGGTGCGCGAACATGGGGATCGCATCTTCCGCCTGGCCTACCGGCTGACCGGTAACCGCCAGGACGCGGAGGACCTGTCCCAGGAAGCGTTCGTGCGCGCCTTCAAGGGCCTGGAGAACTACACTCCGGGCACCCTGGGCGGCTGGCTGCACCGCATCACCACCAACCTGTTCCTGGACGGGGCGCGCCGCCGCTCCAAGATCCGCTTCGACCGTTTCGCCGAAGGGGCCGAGGACCGTTTGGAAGGCACCGCGCCGGGCCCCGAACGCGGCTTTGAACTGAACAACCTGGATGTGGACGTGCACAACGCCCTGAAGGCGTTGCCGCCGGAGTTCCGAGCCGCGATTGTCCTGTGTGACTTGGAGGGGTACTCCTACGAGGAAGTCGCCAACGCCCTGAACGTGAAACTGGGCACGGTGCGCTCACGCATCCACCGTGGACGGGCGATGCTGCGTGATGCGCTGGCACACCGCAACCCCGCCAACACCAAGGCCCCGCTGACGGTTTCGCTGCCGCGCATCGCCGGCAAGATCATGCCCAGCGCCAGCTAGCACGCCGGGGCACCGGCTCTCGACACGGCAGCGCGCTTAGGCCGATGCCCGGATGACAGGGTAATCTTTCTATCGTGGAGTTTGCAGGTATCAACGGTAGCGAGTTCGTCGTT
Source organism: Glutamicibacter sp. St.4D3 (assembly GCF_059728615.1). Lineage (NCBI taxonomy): Bacteria > Bacillati > Actinomycetota > Actinomycetes > Micrococcales > Micrococcaceae > Glutamicibacter > Glutamicibacter sp. St.4D3. Next base: position 2,223,300 of record NZ_AP039380.1, on the reverse strand, counting down.
TTGGCGATTCTCGCGGTGGTGATCTTGGGCCCCGAAAAGCTTCCCGAGTACGCCCGGAAACTGGCGAACCTGGTCAAGGAACTGCGCCGCATGGCCAACGGGGCCAGGGAGCAGCTGCGGGAGGAAGTGGGCGACGAAGTCGCCGACATGGACTGGAAGAAACTGGATCCGCGTCAGTACGACCCGCGGCGGATCATCAAGGAAGCCCTGGTCGACGAATTCGATGAGGCGGTCACCGCAGCAAAATCCGCCCCGGCCGCCCCGATCCGCAAATCCGTGGCCCCGGCGGCCACCGACCGCCTGGCCCCGGGGGAGCCGGCCCCCTTCGACGACGAGGCCACCTAGCCTGGAGGTTTCCCCCAACGACACAATCCCCTGCCCCGGTATGAGTCCGGCAGCAGGGGATTACTTGTTCCTAAAGCCTGACACCGGTTCGCTGCCGGTAACGGGCGAACCGGCATCCGGCCGGAGAACGGCTAGCTGTACTGGATTACCGGGGTGGACGAATCCACCAGCGCCCGCGCGTGGCGGCGGTGCTCATGGATCAGCGCCGGCAGGTCCAGTCCCGGGATGGCACCGTCCAGCACCCGCCACCGCCCGGCGACCATGACCCGGTCGGCCTTGTCCGCACCGCACAGCAGCAGGGCGGCCAACGGGTCGTGGCTGCCCGAGAAGCGCAGCTCATCGGTCTTGAAGAACGCCAGGTCCGCCTGCTGGCCCACCGCGATGCGGCCAATGTCCCGGCGTCCCAGCACCCGCGCCGACCCCTCGGTGGCCCAGCGCAGCGCGCGTTCCACCGGTACGTCCGCCCCGTAGCGCAGCCGCTGCAGGTACAGGGCCTGACGGGCTTCCAGGATCATGTTCGAGCCGTCGTTGGAGGCCGAACCATCCACGCCCAGCCCAACCGGGACCCCGGCCTGCTCAAGCTCCAGCACCCGGGCAATGCCCGAGGACAGGCGCATGTTCGAGGTGGCGCAGTGGGCCACGGCGGTGCCCGCCGCGCCCAGCTGGCGGATCTCGGCGTCATTGAAGTGGATGCCGTGCCCCAGCCACGTGTGCGGTCCCAGCCAGCCCACGCTGTCCAGGTAGTCCAGTGGCCGCAGCCCGAACCGGCTCAGGCAGAACTCCTCCTCATCCAGGGTTTCGGCCAGGTGCGTGTGCAGGCGCACCCCGTAGTGCCCGGCCAGGCGCGCGCTTTCGCTCATGGCCTGGGTGGTCACCGAGAACGGGGAGCAGGGGGCCAGGGCGATCTGGATCGTGGCGCCCTCCCCGGGCTCGTGGTAGGCCTCGATCAGCCGCTGGCTGTCGGCCAGCACCACATCCAGCTCCTGCACCGTGGACTGGGGCGGCAGCCCTCCGTCATCCTCTCCCAGCGTCATCGACCCGCGGGTCAAGGTGGCGCGCATCCCAAAGTCCCGCACCGCGGCGACCTCAATGTCAATGGATTCATCCATGCCCGCCGGGAAGAGGTAGTGGTGGTCGGCGGCGGTGGTGCAGCCCGAGAGCAGCAGTTCGGCCAGCGCCACCCGCACCGCGGCGTCCAGGGCTTGTGGGGTCAGCCGCGCCCACACCCGGTAGAGGTTCTGCAGCCACGGGAAGAGCGGGGCGTTGGCCGCCGGTCCCCAGGCGCGGGTCAGGGTTTGGTAGAAGTGGTGGTGCGTGTTGACCAACCCCGGCGTGAGCACATGGTTGGCCGCGTCAAAGACCTCGGTATACGCGGTGGTGGGCTGCGCCCCGCAGGGGACCAGTTCAATGATCAGATTGTCCCGGACGACGATGCCGTTGCCGGCATCGGTGTCGCTGAGGATGCCTTGCGGGTTTTTGATCCAAAGGGTGCTCGGGTGCGGCATGGCCGACATTCCTTTCGTTGAAAAAGTAAAATGCCAGCTCAGTTTGCCTGTCTGCTGATCCAGGACGCCGCAGCGTGCTTAGGACACTAGCAGCGCCGCGGCGCCGGGGCAAGACGCTGCGCGATGCCGGTCCACCCCGTGACCGGCCGCGGACTACACGTTCAGCGGCAGCGAGCGCCCGGCCAGGCCACGGGGCCGGTGCACCAGGGTGCGGGAGATCTGCCGCAGCCGCCGGGACACCTCCGCGTCCGGGTCAGAGAGCACCACCGGCACCCCGGCGTCCGAACCCTCGCGCAGGGATTCCTCCAACGGCAGCTGCCCCAGCAGCGGCACCGGGTAGCCCAGCTGTTCACCCAGCGAGTTGCTGAGCACCTGACCGCCGCCGGAGCCGAAGATTTCCATGCGTGTGCCGTCCGGCAGCTGCAGGTAGCTCATGTTCTCCACCACCCCGATGACCTTCTGCTGGGTCTGCAGGGAGATGGTGCCGGCCCGCTCGGCCACCTGGGTGGCGGTGGACTGCGGGGTGGTGACCACCAGCAGCTGCGAGTTCGGCAGCAGCTGGGAGACCGAGATGGCGATGTCCCCGGTGCCCGGGGGCAGATCCAGCAGCAGCACGTCCAGGTCCCCGAAGTACACGTCGGACAGGAACTGCTCCAGCGCCCGGTGCAGCATCGGTCCGCGCCAGATCACCGGCTGGTTTGAATCCAGGAACATGCCGATGGAGATCACCTTCACCCCGTGGGCGACCGGCGGCAGGATCATCTCATCGACCCGGGTCGGGTTCTGCCTGGTGCCCATCAGCGCCGGGATGGAGAACCCGTACACGTCGGCGTCGATCAACCCGACCTTCAGCCCGTCCGCGGCCATCGCCGTGGCCAGGTTGGCGGTGATTGAGCTCTTGCCGACCCCGCCCTTGCCGCTGGCCACGGCAATGACCCGGGTCAGGGAGTTCGGGTCGGAGAACGGGGTGCGCCGTCCGGCCAGCGAGTCGCGCAGTTCCTTGCGCTGTTCCGGGCTCATGACGCCCAGCTCAAGGTCCACCTGGCTGATCCCCGGCACGCTGAGCGCCGCGGCGCGCACGTCGGCCTCGATGGTGGAGCGCATCGGGCAGCCGGCGATGGTCAGCAGCACGGTCACCCGCGCGGTGTTCCCCTCCACGCTGGCGTGGGGGACCATGTTCAGTTCGGTGATGGATTTGCGCAGTTCCGGGTCGATGACCTTGGACAGTGCGGTGCGCAGCTGCTCGTTCGTGCTCACTTGCCACCTTGGCTCTCATGCGGGCCGGGGCCCTGGTCGATTTGCGGGATCAGGCCGGTGTGCTGGGCCGGTTTGCGGCGCGGGTTCTTCGCCCGCAGGTGCAGCTCCTCACCCTCGGTGGTTTCCAGCAGCTCCTCCAGCACGTTGCGCAGCTCGGAGCGCACATAGTCGCGGGTGGCCACATCCTGCATGGCCAGGCGCAGGCTGGCCAGCTCACGGGTGAGGTATTCGGTGTCGTACAGGTTGCGTTCGGCCCGGGCCCGGTCCTCGGTGAGCGAGACCCGGTCGCGGTCATCCTGCCGGTTCTGGGCCAACAGCAGCAGCGGGGCGGCGTAGGAGGCCTGCAGGGAGAGCATCAGGGTCAGCGCGGTGAAACCCAGCGCGGCCGAGTCAAAGCGCCAACCGGCCGGGGCCCAGGTGTTCCAGATGAGCCAGAACGCGCAGAAGATGGTCATGTAGACCAGGAACTGCGGGGTGCCCATGAAGCGGGCGAACTTTTCGGTGGTGGAGCCGAAGGCGTCCGGGTTCGGGCTGAATCGGGGCAACAGCCTGGCGCGGGCCGACATCGGGGTGTCCAGGCCGGTGGCCTGACGCTGCTCTGGCATGCGTGTTGCTCCTTCGATCGGGAACGCGGTCCGCGCTGCGGCGGCACCGGTTCGGACGGTGTGCGTGCGGTTCCCGGGCCGGGGCGGCACCGGGCTAAGCGTGGTCTAGTGCTGGCTGCGCCAGTCCTCGGGCAGCAGGTGGTCCAGGACGTCATCCACGGTGATCGCCCCCACCAGGCGGCCATCGGAGTTGACCACGCCCAACGAGGTGAGGTTGTAGGTGGCCAGGTGGCGCACGACCTCCGAGACGCTGGCGTTGTCCGGGATGGGTTCCAGCTCCTTGTCCAGGATGTCACCCAGCGGCTCCGGGGGAGCGGCACGCAGCAGCGCCTGGATGTGCACGGCTCCCAGGTACTTGCCGGTGGGGGTCTCCAAGGGCGGGCGCACCACGTAGACGGCCGAGGCCAGGGCGGGGGAGAGCTCCTCGCGGCGCACGGCGGCCAGCGCCTCGGCCACCGTGGATTCGGGGGTGAGGATCACCGGCACCGGGGTCATCACCGAGCCGGCGGTGCCTTCGGGGTAGGCCAGCAGGCGGCGCACGTCATCGGCCTCCTCCTTGCTCATCATGTCCAGCAGCTGGACCTTGGTGTCCTCGTTCAGTTCACCAAGCAGGTCCGCGGCGTCATCCGGGTCCATCTCCTCCAGCACGTCCGCGGCACGCTCCAGGCCCAGGGCGGAGAGGATCTGGACCTGTTCGCGGTCCGGCATTTCCTGCAGCACATCGGCCAGCCGGTCATCCTGCAGGTGGGCGGCGATCTCCAGGCGGCGCTTGGCGTTCATCTCATGCAGCGCGTCGGCGAAGTCCGCCGGCTTCATCTCATCGTGGGCCGCGACGAACGTGTCCGCGGATTGTGGCTCGTGGGCGCCGACCGGGATCACCTGCTCCCAGGAGACCAGCACCCGGTGGCGCCGGTTGCGGCGCAGGCCCAGCAGGCTGGAGCCCGGTTCGGCGCGCTGCACGAAGTACTCGTTGACCTCCCAGTCGCCCATCCGGGTCTGGATCAGGCCCACGTCTTCGACCACGCCGTGCCCGGTGCCGTCCCGGAAGGCGATCTTGCGGTCAAAGATTTCCGCGGCGATGAGGGTTTCGGCCCCGCGCTGCTGGAAGCGGCGCATGTTCACCAGCCCGGAACAGATGATCTGGTTCGCCTCCATGGACTGGATGCGGGTCATCGGCACGAAGACCCGGCGCTTGCCCGGGACCTCGACGACCACGCCCACACAGGATTCTGACTTCTTGGGCCCGCGGGAGACCACGACCACATCGCGCAGCCGGCCCAGCCGGTCGCCGAGGGGGTCAAAGACGTCCAGCCCCAGCAGGCGGGCAACGAAGATCTTGGAAACAGTGGAGCTCACCACCCCAGCGTATCGCGGTCAGCTGGTGCAACGGGGGCAATTGTGATGCGATTGCCCGGCGTGAAGCTTTCACCCTCAGCGATAGCTGGGCACCGTATGGGGGTTTGCACAGCAAATGCATGCACAATATAGGTATGACCCAGCCGCTTGGAGCCAATATGCAAAGTGCCGGGGGTTTGCCGCGGGGCGAACTGCTAGGCCGCTACACCTCATACCTTGATGCCCAGAAACTGGTGGACTATCTGGCCGACAATGACTTCCCGGTCTCCTCGGTCACCATTGTGGGCAATGACCTGCGTACCGTCGAACGGGTCACCGCCAAGCTCTCCTACCCGAAGGTGGCGTTGGCCGGTGCCGCGCAGGGCGCGATGATGGGCTTCTTCGTGGGCCTGCTGTTGTCCCTATTCAGTCCGGACGGCGGGCTCTACCAGATCCTTTCGGCGATCGGGCTGGGCATGGCGATCTGGATGATCGCCGGGGTGGTCAGCTATTCGATGCGCCGCGGCAAGCGCGACTTCGCCTCCTCCAGCCAGTTTGTGGCCACCAGCTATGACGTGGTGGTGGACTTCGCCAACGCGCAGAAGGCCCGCGCCCTGGCCTCGAAGCTGCCAATGCACCCGGGCCAGGCCCCGGCCGCCCAGCCGCCGGCCGCCCAGCCGCCGGCGCCGCAGAACCCTCCGGCCTCCACCGGGGCCACCGCGGCGGCCCCTGGTGCCCCGGCCGAACCGCAGGCCCCGTCCTCCGGTCCCAGCGGCACCTTCCCGGATTTGCCCGATGGGCGCCCGCGCTACGGGGTGCGGGTGAATCAGCCGCAGGCCGCGCCCGGCGCCGAGCAGCAGTCCGGCCAGGAGCAGCACCCGGAAGGCCAGGCCCCGCAGCACACCGAGCCCGGTGAACGCGACGAGAGCCAGGCCGAACCGGTGGTGATCCGCCCGGAAAACGAGGCAACCCCCAGCGGCGAGCCACAGCCCGAATCCAAGCACCCGGGCAACCCAGGACATCCGGGGGAACCGGGCACCCCGGGCAGCGGACCGCAGAACGAGGGACGCTAGCTACCGGACACCGGCGCGCACCACGGCGTGCCACCCGGTTGCCGGTGAAAGACAAAGCGGTGGGCCACGGAAGGAATTCTTCCGTGGCCCACCGCTTTTCGCTGTCCTGCCCTGGCGTCGCGCCGGCCGGCTTAGCCGCGCAGCTTGGCCATCCAGGCCTCAACCTCATCCGGGTCGCGCGGCAGCGCCGCCGAGAGGTTCACCCCGCCCTCGGCGGTGACCAGGATGTCATCCTCGATGCGCACCCCGATGCCGCGGTACTCCTCGGGGATCGCCAGGTCCTCGTTCTTGAAGTACAGGCCCGGCTCGATGGTGAAGACCATGCCCTCCTGCAGCTCGGCGTCCAGGTAGAGTTCCGCGCGGGCCTGGGCGCAGTCGTGCACATCCAGGCCCAGGTGGTGGCTGGTGCCGTGCGGCATCCAGCGGCGGTGGTGCTGCCCCTCCGGGGAGAGCGCCTCCTCCAGCGGCACCGGCAGCAGGCCCCAGGAGTCCAGGTTCTCGGCCAGCACGCGGGTGGCGATGTTGTGCAGGTCGCGGAACTTCAGGCCCGGCTTCACCGCGGCGAATGCGGCGTCGGCGGCATCCAGCACGGCCTGGTAGATCTTGCGCTGCACGTCGGTGAACTTGCCCGAGACCGGCAGCGAGCGGGTGATGTCGGCGGTGTACAGCGAATCGGCTTCCACCCCGGCGTCCAGCAGCAGCACTTCGCCCTCGCGCACGGTCCCGTTGTTGCGGATCCAGTGCAGGATGGTGGCGTTGTTGCCGCTGGCGGCGATGGTGTCGTAGCCCAGTTCGTTGCCCTCGGCCCGGGCGCGGGCGAAGAAGGCGCCTTCGACGATGCGTTCCCCGCGCTGGTGGGCGATGGCCTTGTCCAGGCTGCGCACCACGTCCTCAAACCCCTCAATGGTGGCGGCTACCGAGTGCTTCAGTTCCTTGATCTCGTACTCGTCCTTGACCAGACGCAGTTCGGAGACGAATTCGGCCAGCTCGTTGTCCAGGGCGTCGGAGGCCTCAAGGTCCTGGCCGGTGTTGATGCGGGAGGTGTCCACCAGGGCCTCGACGTTCAAATCGACCTCGCGCACCAGGCGGATGCGGATGCCGCCCAGGGCCTGGGGGCCGGAGTTCTTGGTGATCGCCATTTCCAGCTGCTCCAGCCCCTCGGTGGGCATGCCGGTGCGGGCGGACATCTTGGACAGCGTGGGGCGCGGGCCGATCCAGAATTCCCCGGAGCGCGAGTTCAGGTAGAACTCGGTGGAGTCCCGTCCGGCCATGGGGGCGAAGTACAAGGTGGCGCTGTGGTTGCCGCCTTCATCCCCGGCGCCCTTGTCGGTGGGTTCCAGGATCAGCACGGCATCCGGCTCATGGTCCACACCCAGCCCGGTCAGGTGGGCGAAGGCCGAGTGCGGGCGGAAACGGTAGTCGGTGTCGTTGCTGCGCACCTTCAGCGGCCCGGCCGGGATGACCAGGCGCTCACCCGGGAAGCGCTCGGACAGGGCCTTGCGGCGCTGCGCGGCATAGCTGGCGGCCTCATCGGCGTCGGGCAGCTCGGAGTTGTCCGGTGCCCAGTTCGAGGCCATGAATTCCTTGAAGGCCCGCGAGGTGGGTCGCTGCGAGCGGTTGTTGACGCGGTCTTCCAGTGGTTGATCGTTGCCGGGGGTGTTCGATGCATCAGTGGTCATAGTTCCCATATTCTCACCTGCCGCCGGTGCGCACAAAGCGCGGGGCGACCGGATAGTCTAGAGCCATGCTGATCGACCTGCACGCCCATTCGAATATTTCCGATGGCACCGAACCTCCGGGCCAGTTGATTGATTCGGCGGTGGCGGCGGGGCTGGACGTGGTGGCGCTGACCGACCACGACCAGACCACCGGGTGGCACGAGGCGCGGGCGCGGGCCGTGGAACGCGGGATCGGGTTCGTGCCGGGGATGGAGATCACCTGCCATTCGCGCACCGGGATCAGCGTGCACCTGCTCAGTTACCTGCATGACCCGACCTACAAGCCGTTGCTTGATGAACTGGAGGTCACCCGCACCGCCCGCGAGTACCGGGCGCAGCGGATCGTGGGGCTGCTCTCGGAGGACTACCCGATCAGTTGGGAGCTGGTCCAGGAACACACCCAGCCGGGCACCACGGTGGGCCGCCCGCACATCGCCGACGCGCTGGTCACCGCCGGGGTGGTCGGCACCCGGGAAGAGGCCTTCGCCAGCATGCTCTCCTCCCGGTCGCGCTACTACGTCTCCCACCCGGCGGTGTACCCGGTGGACGCCGTGCGCCTGGTGCGCGAGGCCGGCGGGGTTCCGGTCTTCGCCCACCCGATGGCCTCGGCCCGCGGACGAGTGGTGCCCCCGGAGGACTTCGAGGAGCTGATTGAGGCGGGGCTGGCCGGTCTGGAGATTGACCACCGGGACAATTCCGAGCCCGGGCGCAAGTTCCTGCGCGAGTTGGCCCAGCGCCATGACCTGATCATCACCGGGTCCTCGGACTATCACGGGGCGGGCAAGCCGAACCGGCTGGGGGAGAACAGCACCGACCCGCAGATGCTTCAGCGGATCTTGTCCGCCGGCACCGGCTCCCCGGCCTCAATGTAGCGGGTTCCCTCGCCCAGGCGGGACTGCATGACCTCAATGGCCTGCGGGTTCTGGTCCACCAGCAGGAAGCGGCGTCCAAGCTTCGCGGCCACCGCGCCGGTGGTGCCCGAACCGGCGAAGAAGTCCAGCACCCAGTCATCGGGGCGCGAGGACGCGGTGATGATCCGGCGCAGGATGCCCTCGGGCTTCTGGGTGGGGTAGCCGGTCTTTTCCCTGCCGGTGGGCGAAACGATGGTGTGCCACCACACGTCGGTGGGCAGCTTGCCGCGTTCACGTTTTTCCGGGGTCACCAGCCCGGGAGCCATATAGGGTTCGCGGTCCACCTCGGTGGAGTCGAAATGGTAGGCCTTGGGGTTCTTCACATACACCAGGATGGTGTCGTGCTTGGAGGGCCAGCGCCGGTTGGTGCGCGCCCCATAGTCATACGCCCAGATCAGTTCGTTCAGGAAGCAATCGCGGCCGAAGATCTCATCGAGCAGCACCTTGACATAGTGCACCTCACGGTAGTCCAGGTGCACGTACAAGGTGCCGTCCTCCGCCAGCAGCCGGTGCGCCTGGACCAGGCGCGGGGCGATGAAGCTCAGATAGTCATCGAAGCGGTCCTGGTAGGAGCGCGCCTGGCCCAGCTCGGTGATGTAGTCCAGGCCCTTGAAGCCAATCCGGTCGCCTTCCCCGGCGGCGGCACGCACCGTAGTGCGTGCCGCGCGGGTCTGCTTGCGTCCGGTGTTGAACGGCGGGTCGACGTAGATCAGGGAGAAGCTGGCGTCGGGCAGCAGGCCGAGCACATGCTGGTTATCGCCGTGCACCACCGTGTTCGGACCGGCCGGGTCGAAGAGCGGTGGGTGTGCATCGAGCGTCGGCAGTGTCACGTGCGCGGTGTTCCTTCCATCAAAGCGTTGCTGCTGCCTGAGTCCGGCAGGCTAGTCGTCCTGCCGGGGAGCCGAGTCCTGGCTGCGGGTGCGGCGGCGGGTACGGCGCCGGCGCGGGGCGGTGCGCCCCTCTTCCTGGTTCGCGTCCCGGGTTTCGCGGTGGCGTTCGGCCTCCCGGGCCGGGCGGTCCTGCTTGCCCTTGGAATGCCCGTGCCGGTCCGCACCCTCGGCAGCGCGCGGGTTGCCGGAGGTGTCCTCGCGGCGGGTGCGCTGGCGGTTGCGCGAGGAGTTGCGCGAGCCCTCGGAGCGGGCGCGGCGCGGCTCCCCGCCGTCGGCGGTGGCCTGCTTGGCCCGCGGCAGGCGTCCCTTGGTGCCCTTGGGGATGTTCAGGTCGGCGAAGAAGTGCGGGGAGGAGGAGTAGGTTTCCACCGGCTCGGGCACGTTCAGCCCCAGCGCTTTGTTGATCAGCGACCAGCGCGGCACCGAGTCCCAGTCCACGAAGGTCACCGCGATGCCGGTGTTCCCGGCGCGTCCGGTGCGCCCCACGCGGTGCAGGTAGGTGTTCTCGTCATCCGGGCACTGCAGGTTCACCACGTGGGTGACGTCGTCCACATCGATGCCGCGGGCGGCCACATCGGTGGCCACCAGGATCTCAACCTTGCCGGAGCGGAACGCCTTCAGCGCCTGTTCGCGCGCTCCCTGGCCCAGGTCCCCGTGCAGGGCCCCGGCGTTGAAGCCGCGGTCGATCAGCTCATCGGAGAGCTTGGCGGCCGACCGCTTGGTCTGGGTGAAGATGATCGTCTTGCCGCGGCCCTCGGCCTGCAGCAGGCGGGCGACCATCTCGTCCTTGTCCAGCGAGTGGGCGCGGTACACCAGCTGGCGGATGTTGCGCTTGGTGATCGAGTCGTCGCCCGGATCCGCGGCACGGATGTGCATGGGACGGGACATGTAGCGCCGGGCCATGGTGATCACCGGGCCGGGCATGGTGGCGGAGAACAGCATCGCCTGGCGCACCGGGGGCAGGGCGGCCAGGATGCGCTCCACATCGGGCAGGAAGCCCAGATCCAGCATTTCGTCGGCCTCGTCCAGCACGACGGTGGCGATCTGCTTCAGGTTCAGCACGCGCTGGCGGTTCAGGTCGATCAGACGCCCGGGGGTGCCCACCACCACGTCGGTGCCGGCCTTCAGGGCCGCGATCTGCTCCTCATAGGGACGCCCACCGTAAATGGTGGTGACCCGGACGCCGGCGTGCCGGGAGGCCTGGGCCAGGTCCGCGGAGACCTGCAGGGCCAGTTCGCGGGTGGGGGCCACGATCAGTGCCTGCGGGGCGCCGGGGAATTCCAGGCGCTCGTAGCCCTCATCGGATTCGCGCACCACGCGCTGCAGCGCGGGGATGCCGAAGCCCAGGGTCTTGCCGGTGCCGGTCTTGGCCTGGCCGATGATGTCATTGCCGGCCAGCGCGACCGGCAGGGTCAGCGACTGGATCGGGAAGGGGTGAATGATGCCGGCTTCGGAGAGCGAGGCGACAATGTCCTGGCGCACATTGAAGTCGGCGAACGTCTTGGGTGCTTCTTCAGGCGCCGCGGCGGCGTCCTGGGTGGTCGTGTCAGTCACGATGTCCATATTCTCGTTTCACGTTGGCGTCCCGGCCTGACCTGGGCCTCCGGCGAACGGTGCCCGGGAACGGTGTCCCGGCGGGCAGGGGAACGCGGTCCAGCGGAGCCGATCGCTACATGCACCACCGCGGCGTAGTGGCGGTGGGGGATGGTGACCGCTGGGAAGTCACCACGAAAACTGTTGTCTCTCGTTTAGCGCGGCGCGACCGGGCATCCTAAATAACTTTGTCCTTCTAGCATATCGGGTTTTGCCCCCGGACGTCTCATGGTGTGACTTTGCTCGCCACCTGGCTGAAACGGCAGCGCCGGGTCAGCGGGTCGGCCTCCTCCAGCCGCACCGAGACCAGGCTGGCGGCCGGAGCGCTGCCGGTGAAGGATCCGGTGATTGCCTCACCGAGCAGCTGGACCTGTCCGGGACGGAGCTTGCCCTGGCCATTGGCGGTTGCGGCGGTAAGCACCACCGCGTCGAAGTGCTCACCCACCCGGTGCTGCAGCACCCAGGCCTCGATCAGGGCGATGCTGGCCCGCCCGGCCGCTGCGGCCTCCGCGGAGCTGGTGCGCATCAGCCCGGGCAACTCTTCCAAGGCCTCCAGCAGTGGCTGCGGGATGGGACGCTGCCGGCACAGCAGGTGACAGGTGAGCAGCACAAAACGGTCCACCAGGCGGCGCAGCGGCGCGGTGGCGTGCGCGTAGGGGGCGGCCAGTGCCGCCTGCACCAGCTCGGTGTCGGGTTTGCCGTTGATCACCTGATAGTCGGCGCCGCGGAAGAGCGCGGCCGCCCGATGCATGAGCACCAGCTGGGCCGGGTCGCAGACATCCAGGGTGCGCAGGAACTGCCCGTAGTCCAGATGCTCCTCCCAGCGGTGGCCCAGCACCCGGCTTTGCAGCCGGAACTCGGCCAGGTCCTCGGGCCGCGGCGGCGGCATGGTGCGCAGGATCCCCACCTTGTGCTGCAACATCAGCTCGGCGGCGGCCATCCCGGTCAGCAGTGAAATCTGGGCGTTGTAGTCCTCCACCGGCAGGGGAGTGCGGCTGACCAGCGTGTAGTTGCCGTGGGCGTCGACCTGAACATCCTGTTCGGGCAGGTTCAGGCTGGCCCCGCGCCGGCGGGCCTCCTGGCTGATGCGCAACCTGCCGATGCGCTGCAACAGCACCAGCTGCGCATCAGGGGCGCCGGCGTCCAGCTGCTGCTGGGCGGTGAGGTAGTCTCGCTTGGCCCGGGAACGGATCATGGAGCGGTGCAGGGCGGTGTGCCGCAGTTGGCCCTCCGCGTCCAGGTCCAGCATCCAGATGAACGCCCGCCGGGGGCGCCCGGGCAGCAGCGAACCGTGATCCTCCCCAATCACCTCGGGATGCAGCGGGATGCGCCGGTGCGGCAGGTAGATCGTCTGCCCGCGTTGGCGGGTGGCGGCGTCCAGCACACCGCCCAGCTCCACCAGGGCCGGCACATCGGCGATGGCGTAGTGGATACGGTACCCGGTGGCGGTTTCACTCAGGTGCATGGCCTGGTCCAGGTCGGTGGAGGTGGCCGGGTCCAGGGTGAAGAAGGGCAGATCGGTGTGATCTTCGGGGGCCGGGGCCAGTTCGGCCACAGCGCGTTCGGCGGCGGCGAGCACCGGGGCGCTGAAGGGCCCGGGCAGCTGGAACTCACCCTCCAGCTGCTCAAGCAGCTGTTGCAGGGTGGTGCTGCGGACCGGGGCGGGGACTTGGACCTGACGATTGAACACAAGCCCAGCATAATCACCGGCGATGGTGCCAGTCATGGAAAACGCCGGTGGCCCCCGGCGCGCGGAACGCGGCGGGGGCCACCGGCAGGCCGGTCTGCGGCCGGCGAAAAAGATTGGGCGCTACTGGGCGAAGCCCACGCGACGCACCTGGTCCGGACCGATCTCAACGTAGGCGATGCCCGGAACCGGGACGATCACGTCGCGGCCCTTGTTGTCGGTCAGCCGCAGCTGCCCGCCGTCATTCAAGGCCTTCGCAACGATTTCGGAGATTTCAGCGTTGTCCTTGTCGGATTCGAGCACGACTTCGCGGGCGACATTCTGGATGCCAATACGGATTTCCATGGAGTTCTTGATCCTCTCGAAGGTTCATTGACTGCCCCGTGCGGGCGCCTGCTGCGCCCATACGCTGGACCTAGAACCAAATCTAGCTACTTTTCCTTCGGGAACCGCGCAATTCCGCGCCAAGCTAAAAGCGAGATCAATTCGATCGCCGTCTGCTGCGGCACGGCGCTGTCGGTGGTCGCCCAGTAGCGGGCGGAGACCTGGGAAAGCCCGGCCAGGGCCCGGCCCAGCAGGTTGCCCTCGTCCTCGGTGAGCGGGGTATCGGCCACCACCACCGCGGCGATGGCCTCCGAGAGCTGGGCGTTGAACTTCTCAATGCGTTCGGAGATCAATGGGTCGGCCAGCACATCGGATTCGAAGATCAGCCGGTAGGCCTGGGATTCACGGCTGATGTACTGGTAATACGTGTCGATCGTGTTGTAGACGCGCTGGCGGTTGTCATCGGTGGAGGAGATGGCGGTGTCCAGCAGTTCGGAGAATTCGGCCAGGTGCACGTCCAGCAGCGCGAGGTACAGTTCCCGCTTGCCCGGGAAATGCTGGTAGAGCACCGGCTTGGAGACCTCGGCGACCTCGGCAATCTCATCCATGGACGCCCCGTGGTAGCCGTGGGCCACAAAGACCTGGTGGGCGGCGGCCAGCAGCTGGCGGCGGCGGGCCTCGCGGGGCAGGCGTTGGGTGCGTGTCCCCTTGCGTTCATCGGTACCCGACATCTCGTGCCTTTCAGCGTGGTGGCCCGGGCTCGCGGCGCCCCTGGTCAGGGGCAGGCCGGGAAGCCTCCTTGTGTGTAGTATTCCACGTTGCGTTGCAAAAGTGGCGCTCTTCGCGGTGGCCAGAGCCCTGAACGGGAGGGGCCGGCGGGGCGCGGCAACGCGGTGGGCTAGGCGCTTCGGGTGTCCTGCTGCAGTGGGCAGCTGGCCGGCTGCACCGCCGGGGAGGGGGTGGGCTGGGCCGCGGGGGCCGGGGCGCCGGCCTGCGGCAGCTCCAGGCCGTAGAGGGTGTTCAGCGCCTGGACGTACTCCTCGGTGCGTCCTTCGGCGGCCAGTTCGCGGGCCCGCACGGTTGGCACATGCAGCAGCTGGCGCATCATCCGGCGCATGGCCAGTTCCACCTCGTTCGCCGCGGCGGTGCACCCGTGCTGGGAGCGGACCTTGGCGACCTCGGCCTCCAGCACCTGCTGGGTGTGCCGGCGCAGTGCCACGATCGCCTGGTCGGCGTCGCGTTCACGCTGGGAGGCGTCGAATTCCTCGGCGGAGCGGGCCACGATCTTGCGGGCCTCGTATACGGCCAGGGACTGTTCGTCCGGCGCGGCCATCCGCACCGATTCCAGGGTGATCAGCTCAACATCGGACAGCTCGGCCAGGGCCGGGTCAAAGTCGTGGGTCAGGGCCATGTCGATGGCGATCAGCGGGTGGCGCGGCACGCGCAGTGCGGCCAGCCGCTCGGCGGCCAGCTGGGTGCCGCTGCCGCTGCAGCCCACGAGCACGTCGGCCTGGCGCAGTGCCTGCTCCAGTTCCTCGGTGCTGATGGCCTGCACGCCGCGCTTCTGCGCGAAGTCCGCCGCCCGCCCGGAGGTGGAGTAGACCTTGATGTGCTTCACGCCGCGTTCACGCAGCAGCGCCAGGGTCACCCCGGCGTAGGCTCCGGTGCCAAAGAGCACCACTTCCTGATCCTGCCAGGAGCGGTTGGCCTGCATCAGGTCATCGGCCAGGTCCAGGGCCACGGAGACCACGGACTTGCCCTGGGCGCCCAGTGCGGTTTGGGAACCGACGTCCTTGGCGGCGCGGGTGGCCGATTCAAAGAGACGGGTGAGGTTGCCGGTGGTGGTCTTCTGCTGCTGGGCCTGGGTCAGGGCGCGGCGCACCTGTCCGGCGATTTCGCGTTCACCGACCACGGCGCTGTCCAGTCCCGCGCCCACGGAGAAGAGGTGGTCGATGACGGCGCGTCCCTCGAAGCGCAGCAGCTTGCTGTCCAGCAGGTGGGCGGGTACGCCGCTGTGGGAGGAGAGCTGGTGAACCAGTTCGGTGGCCGCGGAGAGCGGGGAGGCGACATCGGCGTAGATTTCGAACCGGTTGCAGGTGGATAACACCACGGTGCCGTTGATGTTGTCGCAGGCCTGAAGGGTCGCGGGAGCCAGCTCGGTGGCCGCGGCGCTGAGCTGTGCCACGGTTTCCAGATCGAGCTGCGAGTGAGATGCAACGAGAGATAGGTAAACCACAGTGATACCTAGATTAGGCCTGGGTACCTGTTTCGACAACGTAGGTGAACCTATCCTCGAGGTCGTTTTCGACATTTTGTAGAAAAGTTTTCGACGAGTTGTAGAGGTTTTTCGACACGTCGTAGAGGTTATCTTGCTCACCTCGTGAGCCTGCTCACCCGACGGGGTGGGCATTTGTCGCCAAGACTTGGCAGAATTGGGCACATGACCCTGCCTGCACACCATCCGATGGTTGATGGACGTACGAGTAATTCCGACCTGATTACCGCCCTGCGCGGCGGCACCCCGCGCCGCACCCCGGTGTGGTTCATGCGCCAAGCCGGGCGCTCGCTGCCCGAATACCGCGAACTGCGTGAGGGCACCACGATGCTCGATTCGTGCCTGAACCCGGCGATGGCCAGTGAGATCACCCTGCAGCCGGTGCGCCGGCACAAGGTGGACGCGGCAATCTTCTTCTCCGACATCGTCATTCCGCTGCGCCTGGCCGGAATCGGGGTGGACATTGTCCCCGGGGTCGGTCCGGTGCTCAGTGAGCCGGTGCGCACCGCCGAACAGGTCGCGGCCCTGCCCGAACTGACCGACGAATCCCTGGAACCGATCCGCGAGGCGGTGGCGCTGACCGTCGCCGAGCTGGGCTCCACCCCGCTGATCGGCTTCGCCGGCGCCCCCTACACGGTGGCCGCCTACATGGTCGAGGGCAAGCCCAGCCGCGACCACCTGGGCCCGCGCACCATGATGCACGCCGAACCCGAGGTGTGGAAGGCGCTGATGGACTGGGCCGCGGACGCCTCTGGCAAGTTCCTGCGCGCCCAGGTGGAGGCCGGCGCCTCGGCCGCCCAGCTGTTTGACTCCTGGGCCGGCTCCCTGCCGCTGGCCGACTACCAGCAGCACGTGGCCCCGGCCTCGGTGCGCACCCTGGATCATGTGCGGGACCTGGGCGTGCCGCTGGTGCACTTTGGCACCGGCACCGGGGAACTGCTCACCGCCATGCGCGATGTGGGGGTGGACGCGGTGGGCATCGACTACCGCATCCCGCTGGATGTGGCCGCCCAGCGCCTGGGGGACACGGTTTCCCTGCAGGGCAACATCGACCCGGCGCTGCTCTTCGCCCCCTGGCCGGTGCTTGAGGCGCACGTGCGTGAGGTGGCCCGGCGCGGTGAGGCCGCCCGTGGGCACGTGATGAACCTGGGTCACGGGGTGCCGCCGAACACCGACCCGGAGGTGCTGAGCAAAGTGGTCGAACTCATTCATTCGCTGTAGCCGCGGGGGACTAAGCTGGTGGCGGGCGCCGTGCGGTTCCCGCCACCGGCACCGGCCGCCGGCAGCGCCGCACCGAACGCGGCGCCCAAGATCAAGTGGTAACAACACGCCGAAACAGGCAAGGGGTTAGCGTAGGAACATGATTGACGAGCGTGGCCAGCAGGCCCGGCACAATCCATCGACGACCCGGGTGCGCCGTGACATCGCCACCGACGCCGCCGCCCATGCGTTGCGCCTACTGGAGAAGATCCGCACCTCCACCCAGCGTCCCGGCCCGGACACGGCCGGCGAGCAGGCGGGCAAACCGCACGCGATCGTGATCGGCGGCGGGATCTCCGGGCTGGTGGCCGCCCACGAACTGCAGCAGACCGGGCACCGGGTGACCGTGCTGGAGGCCGCCGCCGACTTCGGTGGGTGCCTGCGCCGCATGGAAGTGGCCGGGCTGCAGCTGGATGCCGGCGCCGAATCCTTCGCCGTGCGCTCGAACACGGTGGCCGAGTTCCTGCAGGAGCTGGACATGGGGCAGAAGATCGTGCCCACCAGCGGGATGAGCGCCTGGCTCACCCAGCAGCGCGACGAGCACGTTGAATCCCACCCGATGCCCGCCAGCTCCCTGATGGGCATCCCCGCCCAGGTGCGCAGCGACGAGGTCCGGGCCCTGATTGGCCGTCCGGCCGTGGTGCGCGCCGCCGCCGACCTGGTCACCCCGATGCCCAAGAAGTGGGCCACCGAGAAGCTGAGCGTGGGCGAGGTGGTGCGCCAGCGGATGGGCTCGGCCGTTCTGGAGCAGCTGGTCGCCCCGGTGGTGGCCGGGGTGTACTCCACCGACCCGAACCAGGTGGACATCGACGCCGCCGCGCCCGGGCTGCGCCAGGCGATGCAGGACACCGGCTCGCTGGCCCGCGCCGTCGCCCAGCTGCAGGGCCAGGCCCCGGCCGGTTCCCGGGTGGCCGGGCTGCAGGACGGCATGTACACGCTGATCACCGAACTGACGGCCCAGCTGCGCGAGGCCGGGGTGAACCTGGTGCGCAACGCCCCGGTCACCGCCCTGGCCCATGATCCGCAGGCCGCCGAACCCTTCACCGTCACCAGCCACACCGAGGTGCTGCATGCCGACAAGGTGGTGGTGGCCACCCAAGCCGCCGCCGCGGCCCCGCTGCTGCAGCCGCTGCTGCCGGCCGGCACCCTGGCCGGCGCCGGACGCGAGTCGAACTCCATTGCCCTGGTGATCCTGGTGGTGGACAAGCCCGAACTGGACGAGGCCCCGCGCGGCAGCGGGGTGCTGGTCACCGAGGGCTCGACGATCAAGGCCAAGGCCCTGACCCACTCCACCGCCAAATGGCCGTGGCTGGGGGACGCCACCGGACCGGGCACCCACGTGGTGCGCCTGTCCTATGGGCGCATCGGGCACCGCGAACCGCTGGTGGAGGCCGGCAACGACGCGGCGCTGACCAGCCAGGCGATCGCCGACGCCGCCACCATCCTGGGCGTGGACGTGGGCGAGGACGACGTGCTGGGCAGCGCGATCTCCCGCTTCAGCGACATGGTGCCGCTCACCGGCAGCGCCCAGCGCCAGGCCAACGCCCGGCTGGACGAGGCGCTGCAGGACCTGCAGGGGCTCAGCGTGGTCGGGGCCTGGCGTTCGGGCACCGGCCTGGCCCGGGTCATCGCCCATACCAGGGCCCAGGTCGCCATCAGCGCCAGCTAGCCCCACCCGGCCCGCCGGCCCGGGACCCATGCGCCGGCCACCAAGACCATTGACCGAGAATCCAACCGAGGAGAGAACCATGACTGAACGTCCAGAGAACAACTCACCGGTGCTGCGTGACCGCGAGGCCGCCGGCAACGCCACCATGTATTACACCCTGTGGACCGTCTTCAAGCGTTCGGTCCCGGCCGAGCGCGGGCAGGGTGCGGCCGAGTTCGAAACCCTCGTTCAGGAGCTGGCCGACCAGGGCGTGAGCGTGCGCGGGCTCTACGACGTCTCCGCGATGCGCCAGGACGCCGATGTCATGGTGTGGATCCACGGTCCGGCCGCCGAGCTGCTGCAGGCGGGCATGCGCCGGATCCGGCGCAGCGCCCTGTTTGCCGGCACCGAGATCGCCTACTCCACCATGGCCGTGCACCGCGAGGCCGAATTCGCCAAGGACCACTCCCCGGCGTTCGCCCGCGGCCTGGATGCCAAGGAATGGATGACCGTCTACCCGTTCGTGCGCTCCCACGACTGGTACACCCTGGACCCGGCTTCCCGCGGCAAGATGCTGCGCGACCACGGCATCCTGGGCCGCGACTTCCCCAACGTGCTGGCCAACACCGTGGCCGCGTTCTCCTTCAGCGACTACGAATGGCAGGTCTGCCTGGAGGCCGATGACATGATCGACCTGGTCGACATGATGCGCCACCTGCGCTACACCGAGGCCCGCCACCATGTGCGCGAGGAAACCCCGTTCTACACCGGCCGGCGCATCAGCGCCGCCGAGGTTGCCGAGGTCCTGCAGTGAACCAGGACTTCGACCCGCGCACCGGGTATGACGCCAACGGCACCATGACCCCCAAGCCCTACGACGCCCTGCTGCTGGCCAGCTTCGGCGGACCGGAGGGCCAGGAGGACGTGATCCCGTTCCTGCGCAACGTCACCGCCGGGCGCGGCATCCCCGATGAGCGCCTGGAGGAGGTGGCCGTCCACTACCGCACCAACGGGGGCGTGTCCCCGATCAACGCCCAGAACCGGGCGCTGAAGGCGGCCCTGGAGGCCGAGCTGGAGGCCCGCGGCATCCAGCTGCCGGTCTACTGGGGCAACCGCAACTGGTACCCGATGATCAACGACACGCTCAAGCAGATCGCCGCGGACGGGCACCGCAAGGTGCTGCTGCTGGGCACCGGCGCCTACGCCGGGTACTCGGCCTGCCGCCAGTACCGTGAGGATCTGGGCATGGGGCTGCGCGAAACCGGGCTGGAGGGCGTGGTGGAGGTGGACAAGGTCCGCCAGTTCTTTGACACCCCGGCCTTCGTGGAGCCGTTCATCGACGGGGTGAGGCAGTCCCTGGCCGACGTGCGTGAGCAGCTGGCCGATCGCGGGAACCCGGAGGGACGGATCAAGATCGTGTTCGTCACCCACTCGATCCCGATGAGCGACGCGAACGCCGCCGGGCCGGCCGCCGAGCACGAAAACTACCCGGAGAACCTGTATACCGCCCAGCACCGGGCGGTCGCCGCCCACATCCTGGCCCATGTGCCCGAGGCGGAGGGCCTGGAGGATTCGCTGGTCTACCAGTCGCGCTCCGGGGCCCCGCACATTCCGTGGCTGGAACCGGACATCAACGACGCGCTGGAACAGGACGCCGCCAATGGCGTGGCCGGCGTGGTGGTGGTGCCCATCGGCTTCATCTCCGACCACATGGAGGTGCTCTGGGACCTGGACACCGAGGCGAAGGACACCTGCGCCGAACTGGGCCTGGCCTTCTGCCGGGTGCCCACCCCCGGCACCCACACCAAGTTCGTCTCCGGACTGATCGACGTCATCGAGGAACGCCTGACCGGCCCCGACGGGGCCCCGCGGCGCACCGGGCGGGTCAGCGCCGTGGCCGGCGGGCCGTGGTTCGACGTGTGCCCGGCCGCGTGCTGCGTGAAGCCGGCCCAGGACGGCTCCCTGCGCCCGACCATCGCCGGGATGGACTCCGAGGTGGGGGTGCCCCAGCCATGAGCGAATCCTTCACCGTGGGAACCCGGGGCAGCGCCCTGGCCACCACCCAGACCGCGTGGGCCGCAAACCAGCTGGCCGAGCTGAGCGGGCTGCGTGCCGACACCGTGCTGGTGCGCACCGAGGGGGATGTGGTCACCGGATCACTGGCCACCCTGGGCGGCACCGGCGTGTTCGCCGCCGCACTGCGCCAGCACCTGCTGGATGCCGGGTGCGATCTGGCCGTGCACTCGCTCAAGGACCTGCCCACCGTGCAGCCCCAGGGCCTGGCGCTGGCCGCGATCCCGGTCCGCGAGGACGTGCGGGACGCGCTGTGCGCCCGTGACGGGCTGAGCCTGGCCCAGCTGCCCGACGGTGCCAAGATCGGCACCGGCTCCCCGCGCCGCGCCGCCCAGCTGCTGGCCCACCGCAAGGACCTGCAGATCGTGGACATCCGCGGCAACGTGCCCACCCGGCTCGGCCGGGTCAAGGGCGTGGGCGAAACCCTGGATGACGGCAGCGTGGGACGCGCCGTGCAGGGGGATCTGGACGCGGTGATCCTGGCCGCGGCCGGGCTGCACCGGTTGGGGATGGAACGGCACATCACCGAATACCTGGATCCGGCGATCATGCTGCCGGCCCCCGGCCAGGGGGCCCTGGCCGTGGAGGTGCGCTCCACCGGCAGCGGCGCCCCCGAACTTGATGCCGCACTGGAACGCTTCGATGACACCGCCACCCGCTGGCAGGTTGCCGCCGAACGGGCGCTGCTGAACACCCTGGAGGCCGGCTGCGCCGCCCCGATCGGGGCCCTGGCCCACTTCGAGGGCGAACACCTGGTGCTGGAGGCCGTGGCCTGCCGGCCCGACGGCACCCAGATCATGCGCCAGTCCCACGCGGCACCGGTTCGCGATGAGGCCGGGGCGTTGGACGTGGGCCGGGCGCTGGCCCACCGGATGCTGGAGAACGGCGCGGCGGTCATCGCCGGGCTGGCCTAGGCGCCCATGGCCCCGCACGCGATCATCCTGCGCGCCGCCCACCGGGCGGCGGCCACCGTCGCCGAGTTCGCCCGGCTGGGCATCGACTCCAGCTGCACCCAGCTGATCGAAACGGTGTGGCCGCAGGATTTGGCGGCGCTGGATGAACGCGTGGGACGGCTGGCCGCCGGGGAGTACCAGTGGGTCATGCTCACCTCGGTGAGCACCGTGCACGTGCTTGCCCAGCGCCTGGCCGGCCGGCCCCTGCCCCCGCACACCCGGTTCGCGGCGGTGGGTGCCAGCACCGCGGCGGCCGCCGGGCGGCTGCTGGGGCGCGAGGTGGACTTCCTGCCCGCCGAACAGTCCGCCGCCGGGATGGTGCGCGAGTTCTTTCTACCGCCGGGCACCCGGGTGCTCTACGCGCACGGGGACCTGGCCAGCCCCACCCTAAGCCAGGGGCTGCGCGGCTGGCAGGTGGCGCTGGATGAAGTCATCGCCTATGCCACCGTTCCGGCCGGCGGCGACCAGCATCCGGTGCACGCGCTGCCGGCACCGGACGGGGTGCGGGTCCTGGACCCGCAGCAGATGCTCGGCGCGCTGCCGCACAGCCAGCTGGTGGTGTTCGCCGCCCCCAGCATCGTGCGCCGCTTCGCCGAACTGGCCGGAACCAGCCTGGCCGCCGGGTTGGGCACCATCGCCATCGGCGCCCCCACCGCCCGGGCCTTGGAACAGGCCGGGATCCGGGTGGACGCCACCGCCGCGGACCCCACCCCCGCGGGCCTGGCCGCCTGCGCCCGCCGGCTGCTGCAACGCGAACCGGAGCCCGGCCGGCACCGCCCACACACTTAGCCCGGACCGTTTCAGGTCCCGAACCGATGGAGGAAGTTGCCATGTCATTCCCGCAACACCGGCCACGCCGGCTGCGCCAGAACCCGGCCATGCGCCGGCTGGTCGCCGAACATGAACTCAGTGCCCGCCAGCTGATCCTGCCGGCCTTCGTGCGCGAGGGGATCAGCGAACCCAACCCGATCGCCTCCATGCCCGGGGTCGTGCAACACACCATGGACACCCTGAAGTCCGCCGCCACCGAGGCCGCCGAGCAGGGCCTGGGCGGCATCATGCTCTTCGGCGTGCCCGCGGTGCGCGATGCGACCGGCTCCGGGGCCATCGCCGAGGACGGGATCCTGAACCGGGCGATCGCCGCGGTGCGCGCCGAGGTCGGGGACGAACTGGTGGTCATGTCCGACGTGTGCCTGGACGAATTCACCTCCCACGGCCACTGCGGCGTGCTGGACGCCCAGGGCCAGGTCGACAACGACGCCACCAACGCCATCTACGCGCAGATGGCGGTGATGCACGCCGAGGCCGGCGCCCACGTGCTGGGCCCCTCCGGGATGATGGACGGGCAGATCGCCGCGATCCGCCAGGCCCTGGAAGCGGCCGGGCACACCAACACCGCGATCCTGGCCTACGCCGCCAAATACGCCAGCGCCTTCTACGGCCCGTTCCGCGAGGCCGTGGATTCCCAGCTGGTCGGGGACCGGCGCACCTACCAGATGGACGCGGCCAACCGCCGCGAGGCGCTGGTGGAGGTCGAACTGGACCTGGCCGAAGGCGCGGACATGGTGATGGTCAAGCCGGCCATGAGCTATCTGGACATCGTCGCGGACATCGCCGCGGCCTGCAGCGTGCCGGTCTCCGCCTACCAGATCTCCGGGGAGTACTCGATGATCGAGGCCGCCGCCGCGAACGGCTGGATCGACCGCAAGGCCTCGATCCTTGAATCCCTGCTGTCCATCCGGCGTGCCGGGGCACAGCAGATCCTGACCTATTGGGCCGCCGAAGTGGCTGGCTGGTTGAACGAAGGAAAGAAGTAGATGTCGAAATCAGATGAACTCTTCGCCCGGGCCCAAGAGGTCATGCCCGGGGGCGTGAACTCCCCGGTGCGGGCCTTCGGCTCCGTGGGCGGGGTGCCCCCGTTCATGGCCAGCGCCAAGGGCGCCTACCTCACCGATGTGGACGGCAACGAGTATGTGGACCTGGTCTGCTCCTGGGGCCCGGCCCTGCTGGGGCACCAGCACCCCGAGATCCAGGCCGCCGTGCACCGCGCGGTGGACCAGGGGCTGTCCTTCGGGGCCTCCACCCCGGATGAGGTGAAGCTCGGTGAGCTGATCAAGCAGCGCATGGGCGGGGTGGAACGAGTGCGGATGGTTTCCACCGGCACCGAGGCCACGATGACCGCGGTCCGCCTGGCCCGCGGCTACACCGGGCGCGAGCTGATCATCAAGTTCGCCGGCTGCTACCACGGGCACCTGGACGGGCTGCTGGCCTCGGCCGGTTCCGGGGTGGCCACCCTGGCGCTGCCCGGCTCGGCCGGGGTGACCGCCGCGACCGCCGCCGAGACCCTGGTGCTGCCCTACAACGACCGCACCGCCGTGGAGGAGGCCTTCGCCGAGCACGGGCAGAACATCGCCGCGGTCATCACCGAATCGGCGCCCTGCAACATGGGCGTGGTGACCCCGCAGGAGGGGTTTAACAAGTTCCTGAAGGACACCACCGCCCAGCACGGCGCCCTGCTGATCCTGGATGAGGTGCTCACCGGCTTCCGGGCCTCGGACGCCGGGTACTGGGGGCTGACCGGCCGGCAAGAGGGCTGGAACGCGGACCTGTACACCTTCGGCAAGGTCATCGGCGGCGGGTTGCCCACCGCCGCCCTGGGCGGACGCGCCGAGGTGATGGACTACCTGGCCCCGCTGGGGCCGGTCTACCAGGCCGGAACCCTTTCCGGGAACCCGGTGGCCATGGCCGCGGGCATCGCCCAGCTGACCCACGCCACCGACGAGGTCTACGCCCACCTCGCCAAGCAGTCCCAGGCCCTGGAGACCGCCCTGGTCAACGCGCTGAACGAGGCCGGGGTGAACCACTCGATCCAGCGTGCCGGCACGCTGTTCTCGGTGGCCTTCGGCACCGCGGACACCGGGGTGCAGAACTACGCGGAGGCGCAGAAGCAGGAGGCGTTCCGCTACGCCCCGTTCTTCCACTCCATGCTGGACTCCGGGGTCTACCTGCCCCCGAGCGTCTTCGAGGCCTGGTTCGTCTCTGCGGCACACGATGATGCGGCCATGGAACGGATCATCAACGCGCTGCCGGCCGCGGCCCGCGCCGCCGCCAACGCCAGCGCCTGATCCGCCCACGCTGAGCCCGAACCCGCCGGAAGCGGGCCGTTGCCTTGCCGGTATGCGGGTGCTGGCGCCGGGCCGGGCCGCGGAACCGGCCTACTTGTTGGTGGCCGGCAGCACGCTGCCGTCGCTCCAGGTGTCCTCGATGTACTTGTGCACCTCATCGGAGTGCAGCAGCTCTTCGAGCTTGGCGATCGCCGCGGTTTCCTCACCCTCGCGCCAGGTCAGGAAGTTGGCGTTCGGGTTGTTCTCGGCCGATTCCTGGTACAGGATCTCCTCCGGGTTCAGCTTGGCCTGGACAATGTAGTTGCCGTTGACCAGGGCAAGGTCCGCCGACTTGCCGTCCTTGTAGAACTGCGGGACCTGCTCGGAGTTGACTTCCTCGAACGTCAGGCCCTTGGGGTTCTTCTCGGCATCGCCCTCAACGGTCAACGCCGAATCCCCGTCGGCCAGGTTCTTCAGCAGACCCGCCGACTCCAGCACGCGCAGGCCGCGCAGCTGGTTCACCGGGTCGTTGTTCAGCACCACGCGCGCCCCGTCGGTGACGTCCTCGGGCTTGTCGAACTTCTGCGAGAACGCGGTCAGCGGTTCGACGTGCACGCCCTCGCCATGCTCGAACTTGTAGCCCTTCGCCTTGACCTGGTCGGCCAGGTAGGCCTCGGTCTGGAAGTAGTTGGCGTCAATGGTGCCGTCTTCCAGGGCGATGTTCGGGGTCTGGTAGTCATCGATTTCCGTGATGTCCAGGTCGATGCCGGCATCTTTGGCCAGGTTGGCATCGATGTACTCCAGGATCTGGGCGTGCGGCACCGCACTGGCTCCGACCTTCACAACGGTCGGGTTCGCCGGGTCCAGGCTCGCGTCGGCGGCCGGTTCCGGGGAGCTTCCGCCGCCGCAGGCGGTCAGGGCCAGCACGGTGGCGACGCCGGTGGCGGCAAGTGCGAGTTTCTTGCGCAGCATGGTGTTGTCCTTTGTTCGGTTGATGCCCGCCGGGTTTTCGGCGGCGGGCGGGGTTTGCGGGGTTGTGGAGGGGCTGCGGCCGATTAGCGGTGGTCGACCCTGCGGGCCAGCCAGTCGCCCAGCAGCTGCACGATCTGCACCAGCAGCAGGATGATCACCAGGGTCACCAGCATGATGGTCGGCTCGTAACGCTGGAAGCCGTAGTTGTAGGCCAGGCGGCCCAGCCCGCCGCCGCCGACCAGGCCGGCCATCGCCGAGTAGCCGATCAGCGTGACGATCGTGGTCGTGGTGGCGGCCACCAGGCCGGGCAGGGCCTCGGGAACCATCACCTTGCGGATGATCTGCATCTTGGTCGAGCCCATCACCAGGGCGGCGTCCACCTTGCCGGAGGAGACATCACGCAGCGCGGTCTCCACCAGGCGGGCAAAGAACGGCACGGTGCCGATGGTCAGCGACACCGAGGCCGCGATCGGCCCCAGCGCCTGGCCGACGACCAGTGCCGCGAACGGGATCAGGGCCACCATCAGGATGGCGAACGGGATCGACCGGGTGATGTTCACGATGATGCCCGAGAGCACCACGTTCAGCCAGCGCACCGGGGTCAGCCCGCCCTTGTCGGTGGTGTGCAGCAAGATGCCCAGCGGCAGGCCGATCAGCACCGTGAAGATCCCGGAAATCGCGGTCATCTGCAGGGTTTCGACGGTCGCCGGCCACATGGCCTTGGTGATCCCCGGGTTGGTCAGCAGGTCGTTGAAAAATTCGTTCACTTTCCGCTTCCCTTCAGAGCCACGGCGACGTCAATGGATTCGAGGTAGGCCACCACTTCTTCGGTGTTGGCGCTGGCTGGCAGCTGGATGCGCAGCCGGGCGAACTGGTGCTCGCCCATCTGTTCCACCGAGCCGGCCATGACGTTGACGTCCATGTCGAAGTGCCGGGACAGCCCGGACAGCACCGGCTCGTTGGCCTGGGCACCGGAGTAGATGATGTCCAGCACCGGGCCCTGCCCGGCAGCCTGCGGCGCTTCGCCGGGCAACGGCAGCAAGGTGGCCGCCAGGGTGGAGCCGGGGGTGTTGATCACGCTTTCCAGGTCCCCGTGCTCCACGATGCGCCCGGCCTCCAGCAGGGAGACCGAATCGCAGGCCTGCTTCACCACGTGCATTTCGTGGGTGATGATCAGCACCGTGATGTTCAGCCGGTCACGCAGGGCCTTGACCAGGTCCAGGATCTCATCGGTGGTCTTCGGGTCCAGGGCGCTGGTCGGCTCATCGCACAGCAGCACGTCCGGGTCGGTGGCCAGGGCGCGGGCGATGCCCACGCGCTGGCGCTGCCCGCCCGAGAGCTGGGAGGGGTAGGCGTTGCTGAACTTGCCCAGCCCCACCAGCTCGAGCAGTTCGCGGACCTTGTGTGCGCTGTCCTTCTTGGACATCCCGCTCAGTTCCAGCGGGTAGGCCACGTTCTGGGCGGTGGTGCGTGAATCGAAGAGATTCGCGTGCTGGAACACCATCCCGATGCGCCGGCGGGTTTCGCGCAGCTGGCTGTCGCCGATGTTGGTCAGCTCCTGGCCGTTGACGGCAACCGTTCCGCTGGTGGGTTGATCCAACAGGGTCAAACACCGAACCAGGGTGGATTTGCCGGCACCGGAGTGTCCGACGATGCCGTGGATTTTCCCGGTGGGGACTTCGAGGCTAACCCCGTCAAGGGCAACAACGGTATCGCTTCCTTGGCGGTAGACCTTGCGCAGGTCCTTGATCGTAATCACAGGGTGGTGGTCCTTCAATTCTCAAGGGTAAAGAGAGTACCCCCAATTGAATCACCGTCGAATATTATCGACCGAATCGCCCTGCACATTCGGTAATGCGCCGTAAAGCTCCGCTATCTCACGGATGGGGTCGAAGAATCTTTGAGTGAACATCATTCACAAAAAAGGATGGACGCCCGCCGGGCTCGTGGCGGCCATCACGGGCCGCTGGGCACGGCTGTGAATTAGGTCTCGAAGCGCCTAGGAATCCTTGATGGGCCAGGCGCCGTCGACGACCGCCTCGGGCTTGGTGCGGCGCAGGTACTGCTGGAAATTCTCGGCGTGCTCCCGGGCCCAGCGGATCTGCTGGCCGTGCAGCTCGGCCGGATCCACCAGCAGGTCCGGGTAACGGGAGGCCAGGGCGCGGGCCACCCCAACGCAGGCGACCGCATCCGCGAAGGAGGTGTGCGCGTTCTCCAAGACCACCCCATAGTGCTGGCACGCCGCCTCCAGGGTGCGCTTGCCCTTGCGATAGCGGTCCATTTGCCGGTCCAGGACGTAGGGGTCGACCACGTTGCCCGGGATGAAGGGCACCAGCTCGTGGCGCAGTGCCTCGGTGTGCAGGACCGAGAAGTCATAGGAGGCATTGAAGGCAATGATCGGTGCCTGCTGGGACGCGAACTGCAATAGGTTCAGGATTTCGCCAACCCCCCGAGCGGCCGCGACGCCCTCGGCGCGCGCCCGCTCGGTGGTGACCCCATGCACCGCTGTGGCCGCCTCCGGGATCTCTACTCCGGGATCCAGCAGCCACTCGCGTTGGTTCAGGATCTGCCCGGAGGAATCCAGCAACACCACCGAAGCGGTCACGATGCGCGCGGTATTCGTGTCAACACCGGTGGTTTCCAAGTCAAAACCCAGGCAGGGGCCGATATGCCATTCACTCATGCAAATAACGCTACCGTCCCAAGGTGCGCCGACGCGGCGTGACCCACCGGTTGGGGACAGAAGCATGGGCCTTGGCACAATAGGGGCATGCACCTGCCGTCCCCCTCCCCGCCGCCGCTGGACTTCGAAGAGGCCGTCCACCAGCTGGCCGGCCTGGTTCCCGCCGGGCGGATCCTCACCTACAAGGACGTGGCGGAGCTGCTTGGCCGCGCCGGCCCCCGCCAGGTCGGCAAGGCGATGCAGGGCACCGCGCCGGGCACGCCCTGGTGGCGGATCATCCGGGCAGATGGCAACATCACCGCATCCCTGCTGGAGCAGGCGCGCGCCCACTGGGATCAAGAGCGCATGCCCCGGCGCGGGGGCAGAGTGGATGTCGCCCGGGCCCGTTGGCAGCCCAATGACCGGCAGTGGCGCCAAATCCAGGAACTGTCCGCCAGCCTCGACGGGCCGCGGACCTCCAGGGCGGATGAAGAGCGGCCGCGCACCGACCCAGCCTTCGGGCAGCAGGCGGGCCGTGGAACCAAAACGTCGGAGCCGCGTGATGGGATGGAACCATGAGCGAATCGGCAGACACGGCAACGGGCACCCCAGAACTGCTGGATCACCTGGTCACCTCGCGCCGGCCCTCACTGGTCGCCGGCGCCCCGGGAACCGGAAAGTCCACGTTGCTGGTTGAAGTCGCCGTGCAGCGCCTGCGTGCCGGGCTGGACCCGCTCTCCCTGCTGGTGCTGGCCCCCACCCGCAACACCGCCGCCATGTTGCGCAATGAACTTAGCGCACGGGCCGAGCAAACCTTTACCGAACCGGTGGTGCGCACCTGGTCCGCCTACGCCTTCGACCTGATTCGCCGCGCCCGGCTGCAGGGGCTGCTGCCCATGGTGGAGCGGGCCCCGCGCCTGCTCTCCGGGCCGGAACAGGACACCTTGCTCGGGCACTTGCTCGAAGGCCACGAACAGGGGCTGACCCCATCCCCGCCGTGGCCGGAGGAACTGCGCCTGGCGGTGGGCACCCGGGGTTTTCGCAAGGAGGTGCGTGAGTTCTTTGACCGGGTCTCCGAACTCGGCCTGGAACCGGACGACATCGCGCAGCTGGGGGAGCAGGCCGAACGCGGCGAATGGGTGGCCGCGGCCATGTTCTACCAGGAGTACCGGGACCTGCTGGACCTGGGCAGCGCCGAGGCCTTCGACCCGGCCGGGCTGATCACCCGGGCCGCGGAACTGCTGGAAGCCAACCCCGAATTCCTGGCCGCCGAACAGGATCAGCTGCGGCTGGTCCTGGTCGATGACCTGCAGGAGGCCAGCCTTTCCCAACACCGGCTGCTGACCCTGCTGGGGCGTGGCCGAAACCTGGTGGCCTTCGCCGCCCCCGACAATGTGGTGCAGGGGTTCCGCGGCGCCCGCGCCGATGAGCTGGCACAGTTCACCCAGCGCTACTCAACGCCCCGCAACCCGGCTGGCATCTACGAACTGGAAACCAGCTACCGGATGGGCCCCGCCATCGCCCAGGCGTGGAAACGCGTGGTGCGCCGGGTCCCGGTGGCCGCCGGACTGCACGGCCGAACCCTGGAGTTCGGGGAAGATCCCCACCCTGCAACGGTGCAAACGCATCTATTTGAAAACTCCACCCAGGAGGAGCGGTTCCTCGCCCAGCACATCGTGCACCTGAATCTCTACGAACACCGCCCCCTGGCGGAGATGGCGATCGTGGTGCGCACCGGCTCCCAGGTGCGCAATCTCAGCCGCTTCCTGGAAGGCCAGGGAATCGCGGTAACCACCCCTCCGGCGGAAGTGCCGCTGAAGGAGGAGAACGCGGTGCGCCCGCTGCTGGACCTGCTGGCGCTGGCGGTGAACCCCGAAGCCAACGAGGACCCGCTGCGCATGCAGTCGCTGCTGCTCTCCCGCTACGGGATGAGCACCGCGCTGGAAATCCGGCGGCTGCGCCAGCTGCTGCGCCAGAAGGACAGTGCCGGTGGAGGCCGGCGTTCGAGCCAGGAACTGCTCGAAGCCACCTTGCATGAACCGGAGCTGGCCCAGGACCTGGGCCCGGTGGCCCGTGGGCTGGAACGCCTCCTGGGCATGTACCAGCGCCTGCGCGAAGAACTGGCCACCGGCAACGCCACCCCGGAAACCGCCCTGTGGGCGTTGTGGGAGGCCAGCGGCCGGGCCGAGGCCTGGCGTACCGAGGCATTGGGCACCGGACCGGCGGCCCGCCGCGCCGACCACGACCTGGACGCGGTGCTCTCCGTGTTCCAGGCGGCTGAACGCTTCGTTGACCAGCTGCCCGGGGCCAGTGTCGAACAGTTCGTCGAACACATCCTGGAACAGGAGCTGCCCATGGACTCCCTGGCCAGCCGTTCGGCCAGCGACCAGACCGTCACGGTGCTGACCACCGCGGCAGCCGCCGGCCGGCAATGGCCGGTCGTGTTCGTCCCGGGGCTGCAGGAGGGCTCCTGGCCCAACCTGCGGCTGCGCGGTGAACTGCTCGGCTCCAACGCCCTGGCCGAGGCGGTGGAGCACGGGGTCGGTTTCCTTGGCACCCGCACCCCCAGCCGGCTGGTGCGCGAAATCCGCAACGACGAGCTGCGCTCCTTCTCCAACGCGATCTCCCGCGCCAGCCAGTCACTGATCTGCACCGCCGTGGCCAGCGAGGAACAGCAGCCCTCCTCCTTCCTGCAGATCATCGACCCCGCCGCGGACCAGCAGGGCAGCTACACCGCGGTGCCCCGGATCCGGTCCCTGCCCTCCCTGGTCGCCGAGCTGCGCTGCGAGGCCGAAAGCCACATCGCCGCCGCCATGGGCGCC
The DNA here is from genome assembly GCF_059728615.1 of Glutamicibacter sp. St.4D3. Lineage (NCBI taxonomy): Bacteria > Bacillati > Actinomycetota > Actinomycetes > Micrococcales > Micrococcaceae > Glutamicibacter > Glutamicibacter sp. St.4D3. The sequence continues at coordinate 2,192,288 of NZ_AP039380.1, read as the reverse complement.
TGGCAGCAGGACTCCTCCCAAACGGTCTCCGCGGTCGCCCAGGATGCGGTGGCGGTCCTGGGCCAGCTCACCGCGGCACAGCCGGCGGTGCGCGGGGCGGCCCCGGCCACCTGGTGGGGATTGGCGCCGCTGAGCACCCAGGCCCCGGTCTTCCCCCAGGACCAGCCCATCCGGGTCTCGCCCTCCAAGGTGGAGGCGGTGCACGCCTCGCCGCTGAACTGGTTCGTGCAGGCCGCAGGCGGGCAAAGCGCCGTGGACTTTGCCGCCTCGCTGGGCACCTTGATCCACTCCATCGCCGAGGAGCACCCCGACGCCGCCGGCAGCGAATACCTGAAGGTGCTCGATGAGCGGTGGCCGGAACTGGAAATGCCGAACAACTGGGAAGGCAGGCGCGACCATGACCGGGCCGAGGAGATGCTGAAGAAGCTGGCCCTGTACTCGCTGCAGATGCGCTCCGAGGGGCGCTCCCTGGTCGCCCGCGAACTGCCGTTCAACGTGCCGGTGCCCCATGAGGGGCGGGAGGTGGAACTGCGCGGGGTCATTGACCGCATCGAGGTGGACGGGCAGGGCCGGCCCTATGTGGTGGATTTGAAGACCGGGGCCCGGATGCCCTCCGCCAAGGACGCGCTAACCCACCCGCAGCTGGGCGTCTACCAGGCCGCCATCACGCTCGGGGCCCTGGACTCCACCCCCGAAACCAGCCACCTGCCGGCCGAACCGGCCGGGGCGACCCTGGTGTTCGTGGGATCCAACACCAAAAAGCCGAGCCTGCGCACCCAGCAGGCCCCCACCGATGACTGGGCGCAGCAGCTGATCATCGAGGCCGCGGCCCTGATGGGCGACGCCGAGTTCGTGACCCGGCACGATGCCTCGCGCGGCGCCGGATTCTCCAGCGGGTGCGCCCTGCCAGACATCTGCCCCTTGTGCAGCGAAGGACGACAGGTGACCGAACCATGAGTGAAATCCGCTTTACCCCCGAAGAGCTCTCCGCCGCCCTGGGCGAACAGTTCCCGCCCACCGAACAGCAAAGCCGGATCATCTGCGCCCCGCTGGAACCGATGCTGGTCATCGCCGGGGCCGGGTCCGGGAAAACCAAGACCATGGCCGACAAGGTTGTCTGGCTGGTGGCCAACGAGCTGGTGCGCCCGGAGGAAGTGCTCGGGGTGACCTTCACCCGCAAGGCCGCCGGGGAACTGTCCGCCCGCATCCGCGCGAAGATCGCCGCCCTGGTGAACACCGGCCTGCTGGATGGGCAGACCACCGAGGACTACCTGGACCCGTCCGTGTCCACCTACCATTCCTACGCGAACACGCTCGTGCAGGACTACGGGCTGCGCCTGGGCATTGAAGAGGACAGCGCCCTGCTGGGGGCCGCCCAATCCTGGGAATTGGCCAGCGAGGTCCTTGAGGCCTACACCGGGGACTACGAACACCTGGGCAGCGCCACCAGCACCCTGATCAACGCGATCGTCAGCTTCTCCTCCGAGGCCTCCGAACACCTGGTGGGCACCGCGCAGGCCGAAGCCTGGCTGCGGGACCTGGAGCAGCGGCTGCGCCGTCTGCCCATGTACCCGGACAAGGACAAGGCGCAGACCGCGGTCGCCGGCAAACTCATCGACAAGATCGCCTCGCGGGCCACCATCGCCGAACTCAGCCAGCGCTACGCCGAGGAGAAGGCGCGGCGCGGGGTCATGGACTACGGGGACCTGGTCGCCCACGCCGCACGCATCGCCGAGCAGATCCCGGCCGCAGCGGTGGCCGAACGCTCCAAGTACAAGGTGGTGCTGCTTGACGAGTTCCAGGACACCTCCCACGCCCAGATGGTGCTCTTCTCCCAGCTCTTCGGCGACGGACACCCGGTCACCGCGGTGGGGGACCCGAACCAGTCCATCTACGGTTTCCGCGGAGCCAGCGCCGGACAGCTCTTCCACTTTCCCAACGAATTTCCCATCGTCGAGCCGGACGGGCAGCGGCGCAACGCCCACGTGCGCCACCTGACGATCGCCTGGCGCAACACGGTCAACGTGCTGCAGGCGGCCAACCTGGTCTCCGGCAGCGGACAGCAGGCTCCCGGCCCGGTGGCCGTCAAACCGCTGGAGGCCTCCGCCCACGCCCAGCCGGGGCGGGTGGTGCTCAACCGCTGTGCGACCGACCGGCAGGAAGCCGAAGCGATCGCCCAAACGATCGAGACAGAAATCCTCCAGCGCCGCTCCGCAGGCCAGGAGACCACCGCTGCGGTGCTCAGCCGCAACCGCGCCCAGCTGGGCCTGATGGCCCAGGTGCTTTCCGAGAAGGAAATCCCGTACCAGCTGGTGGGGCTCTCCGGGCTGTTGAGCACCCCGGAAGTCAACGACCTGGTCTCCTGTCTGCACGTGCTGGTGGACCCGCTGCGCAGCGACAAGCTGATGCGGCTGCTGGCCGGCGCCCGCTGGCGTATCGGCCCGGCGGACCTGATGGCCTTCGCCGACTGGTCCCGTTTCCTGGCCCGGCGCCGTGAACACGCCCTGACCGGAACCCTCGAAGCGCAGCTGCTGGTGCAGGACGCGCAAGAAGATGAGCAAACCCTGGCCCGGGCGGAGGTCAACGACGCCGCGAGCCTGATTGAGGCGCTGGACTTCCTGCCGCCGGCCGGCTGGACCAGCGCCGATGGGCGGACACTGAGTGAGACCGGGTACCTGCGGCTGAGCAGCCTGCGTGATGAACTGCGCCGGCTGCGGCTGCTGGCAAACGACGACCTCGAGGCCCTTGTCAGGGAAATTGAGCGCGCCATGAACCTGGACATCGAGGTCGCGGCCCGGCCCTGGGTGGAGCCAGGGCAGCGGCGGGCCAACCTGGACGCTTTTGCCGATGTCATCAAGGACTACTGCCGCCACGCGCCGCAGGCGGACCTGACCGGGTTCCTGTACTGGCTGGAGCAGGCGGCCGACAAGGAGAAGGGGCTGCCGCTGCCGGCCCAGGACGCCGACCCAAACAGCGTGCAGCTGCTGACCATCCATGCCTCCAAGGGACTGGAATGGGACATCGTGGCGGTGATGTCCATGAACGAGGGCGTGTTCCCGGACCGCACCTCGGACCGCTGGACCAGCGGGGACGCGGCCCTGCCCTGGCCGCTGCGCGGTGACCGCCGTGACCTGCCGCAGTGGGACACCGACCAGGCCTCCTTTTTTGAGCTGCTCGAAGCCGAGAAGCAATTCGCCGCCGACGTGGCAGAGCACAATGAACAGGAAGAACGCCGTCTGGCCTATGTGGCGCTGACCCGCGCTAAATCGCTGCTGATCTGCAGCTGCAGCGTCTGGTACGGGACCCGCACCAAACCCTCAAGCCCATCTATCTTCATAGAGCAGCTGCTGCCGCTGGCCGAGGGCCCTACCCCTGGGGCCGAGATCGGGGTGTGGGTGCAGGACGAGCAGGCGCCCGAAGCCAACCCAACCCGCTCGCAACCGGTTGAGGCGCGCTGGCCCTACGACCCTTTGCAGGGGCCGGAGGTCACCGGGGGCAACCCACGCACCGTCTACCCGTACTCGCGCCGCGAAGTCCTGCAGACCATGGCCGAGGGGGTGCTGGGGGCGGCCCAAACCCCGCAGGAGGCGGTGATGCAGACCGAGCAGGGCCAGGCCTGGGCGGAGGAGGCTACGCGGCTGCTCGCCCAACGCCAGTTCGCGGCCCAGCAGGAGCACGGTGTGCACAAGCCCGAACACGTGCGGGCCTCCCTGTTTGTGGAATTGGCCGAGAACCCGCAGGAGGTGCTGGAGAACCTGCGCCGCCCGGTGCCGCGGCGCCCCGGCATGGCGGCACGACGCGGTACCGCGTTCCACGCCTGGCTGGAGGAATACTACGAACAGACCCAGATGCTGGACCTGGGGGAGATCCTGGAACCGGCCGACGCGCTGATCGACGACACCCTGGACCTGGAGGGGATGAAGCAGGCGTTCCGGCAAAGCGAATGGGCCGAACGCCAACCGGTGCACGTGGAAGTGCCCCTGGAAACCCGCATCGGGGATATTGCGGTGCGCGGCCGGATCGATGCGGTGTTCCGCACCGCTGAGGGGCATTGGCTGCTGGTGGACTGGAAGACCGGGAACGTGCCCAGCGGCAAGTCATTGAAGGACAAACTGGTGCAGCTGGCCGTGTACCGGTTGGGCTGGTCGCGCCTGCACGGGATTCCGCTGGAGGAAATCCAGGCCGCCTTCTACTATGTGGGGGCCGGGATCACCATCCACGCCCAGCAGCTGCAATCCGAAGCGGAGCTGGAACAGATGATCGGCGCCGCGTTCGAGCAGCTGGACGAACCAACCCGGCAGGGCTGAACCAAGCAGCGTTCAACCAGGCAGGGGTAACGCAACGGGCCCCGGCCGCAGCAGCATCCAAGGGTGCCGCCGCGGCCGAGGCCCGTGCGCCATGACCTATTTCGTCGAATCCTGCTCCGGTGCCGGGGGCTGCTTGGCCGCGGTGGAGCCGGTGTGGGTTCCGCCGGTTTCGGGGGCCACAGTTTCCTGCTGGTCCGCCTCCCGGCCCGTTTCGGTCTCATCCTTGGCTGCCTCATCCTTGGCTGCCTCATCTTTGGCTGCCTCATCGGCCCCGGCCGGCTGGGCCTGCGCACGCTCGGGCAGCTTGGAGACCCGTTGGGAGGAATCCGGCGCGCTGGCGGTGTTTGAATCCTCGCCGTGCGCGGTGCTGCCCTGCTCGTTGGTCGGGTCCTGCTCCTGCTGCGGCTTGCCGAACACGGAGCTGACCGGTCGCGGCTCCTCAACCACGGACAGCGGCTGGCCGCCGTACTCGGCGATGTTCTCATCCAGCTCGTGCAGCATCTGCTCGGCGTCGGCGATGCGTTCATCGTCCTTCGAATCCAGGGACTTCACCAGCCACTGGGCCAGGGCGAACTCGGCGTTCAGCGCCGCGCGGCGCATGATGTGCGGGTCGGCCTTGTCGGCGCGGGCCTGCATGTATGCGGCAAACACCTTGTCGCCGAACTCGTGATCCTCCACCGCCGAAAGCCAGGCGAAGTCCTCGGCCGGGTCGCCCACGTGCAGGTCGGTCCACCCCTTCACGGCGGTGATGCGGCTGCCCAGCACCTGCAGCTGCTCCTCATCGAAGGAGCCGTGGACCACCGCGGCATTAAACCGCCACAGCGACACGTCTTCCATCGCGTGCTCCCAACGGCGCAGCAGCCGGCTGGGCACCTTGCCGGTGGCGGCGGCGGTGTCCAGTTCGTTGAGCTTGCGCTGGCGCACCTCGTCGGCCGTGTAGGTGGGCAGCCCGGCGACCTCCACCGATTCATCCGGGATCTTGTGGATCGCGGCCATCGTGTTGCCCAGCTCCCGGGCCAGCGGTTCACCCAGCTGCACCAGGTCCTCCAGCATCACCCCGTGTCCGGGCAGGTCCTTGTAGACGAAGGTGCGCAGCGGTCCCTGGCGGACGGTGCCGGCTATCGCCGGCAGCGCGAAGGGCAGCGCGGCGCGGACCTTGGCCGAAAAAGCGCGCAGCGCCGACAGCTCGGCCTCCAAGCGCATGCTGGCCTCATCGTGTTTGGGCGAACGCACCCGCCAACGGTTTTTCTTGTCGTCGATGAGCAGCGCCGAATCAAAATCTTCGGGGTCATCGGACAACGCAGCATAGCCAACCGGGCAGAGACCGGGCACTGCTGCGGTGGCAATTGCGGCGAGTTCCATGGCAGAGCGTTTCACATGTTCCACCGTAAACTACCGGCACAGTGCTGATGGCCAAAGACTCACGGTATGTCACCGCAAATCGGTGGGCCCCGTGTGGCCCTGGGGGAAGCAGGGTGGGGTCGCCCACACTCCGGGGCCCGCGGCCACCCGTATTTTGACAGCACGCCTAAAGTTGTAGATATGGCGCTTGCAGAGAAATACCACCTGCCCCTGGAGGACCTGAGCTTCGCGGAGGCCCGGTTCGAACGGCAGATTATCGAATATGATGAACCGGATCTGCTGCAACAGGTTCTGCAACGTGAGAGCACCCTGGTCATGAGCATGGTCGAGGGCAGGGCCCTGGCCGATGCCGGCGGGCTGGCGCTGGTGCCTGGCCCATCCTCCACCCTGCCCGAGGGCGGGGAGTACATCTACCTGGGGCGCGCGGCGCAGCACGACTACGTGGTGGCCCTGCTGCCGCAGCAGATGGCCCCGGCCCACCACGAGCTGCTGGACCTGCGCACCGCGTTCACCCAACTGCGGCCCGAACACCAGCACCTGATGCTAATCGCCCAGGCGATCACCAACTGGCGGCGCAGCTACAACTTCTGCCCCGAATGCGGTTCCCCCGTGCACCCCACCACGGCCGGGTGGGTGCTTAAATGCGTGAAGAACGGGCATGAGCTCTTTCCCCGCACCGACCCGGCGGTGATCGTGGCCATCATCGATGACCAGGACCGGATCCTGCTCGGGGCCAACGCCCGCTGGAACACGACCGTGTACTCGGTGCTGGCCGGCTTCGTTGAGGCCGGGGAATCCTGCGAATCGGCGGTGCGGCGCGAGGTCTTCGAGGAATCCGGGGTGCGCGTTGATGAATGCCACTACCGCGGCTCCCAGCCCTGGCCGCTGCCGCGCTCGCTGATGCTTGGCTATACGGCGCACGCCCAAACCACCGACCTGGTGCCCGACGGACTGGAAATCCTGGACCTGCGCTGGTTCTCCCGGGCGGAACTGGGCCGGGAACTGGCCGCCGGCAGCATCCAGATCCCGCGCGGGGTCTCCATTGCCCACGCCCTGATCCGCGACTGGTACGGCCAGCCCCTGCCGGAGGCGGGCGCCCGATGAGCGAGCAGTCCAGCGTGAGCCCGGATCTGCTGGCGGGCCTGGACGCCGAGCAGCGCCGTGCGGCCGAAAGCCTGACCGGACCGCTGTGCATCCTGGCCGGGGCGGGCACCGGCAAGACCCGGGCAATCACCCACCGCATCGCCCACGGGGTCTATACCGGGGTGTACCAGCCCAACACCGTGCTGGCCCTGACCTTCACCACCCGTGCCGCAGCGGAGATGCGCACCCGGCTGCGCCACCTGGGCGCCAACGGGGTGCAGACCCGCACCTTCCATGCTGCGGCGCTGCGCCAGCTGCAGTACTTCTGGCCGCAATCCATTGGCGGCACCCTGCCGAACCTGATTGAGCACAAGGCGCCGTTGGTGGCCGAAAGCGCGCGCCGGTTGCGCATTTCCAGCGACCGGGCGATGGTGCGCGACCTGGCCTCCGAAATTGAGTGGGCGAAGGTCTCGATGCATTCGGTGGAAACCTACGCCAAGGTGGTCGAGGGCCGGGAGCTGCCCAACGGGCTGGAGCCGGTGACGATGGTGCGCATCTTCCAGACCTATGAGGAGCTGAAGGACGACCGCCAGGTCATCGACTTTGAAGACGTCCTGATGCTCACCGCCGCCATCCTGGAGGACGATGAGAAGGTCGCGGCCAGCGTGCGTGCCCAGTACCGGCACTTCGTGGTGGATGAGTACCAGGACGTTTCCCCGCTGCAGCAGCGCCTGCTGGATTTGTGGCTGGGGGAGCGGCGGGACATCTGCGTGGTGGGAGACGCTTCCCAGACCATCTACTCGTTCACCGGGGCGACCTCCGACTACCTGCTGAAGTTCCGCCAACGCTACCCGGAGGCTGACGTGGTCAAGCTGGTGCGCGACTACCGTTCCACCCCCGAAGTGGTGGCCCTGGCCAACAAGATCCTGGCCACGCGCCGCATTGAAACCTCCGTGCCGGACCGCACGGTCACCTGGCCTGAACCCCTGGAGCTGATCGCCCAGCGCGAGCACGGCCCGGAGCCGGAGTTCTTCGAGGCCAGTGATGACGCGCACGAGGCGGAGGAAGTCGCCCAGCGGATCAAGGCACTGCTGGGCAACGGCCAGGACGTCAGTGAAATCGCCATCCTGTACCGCACCAACGGCCAGTCCGAGGCCTTCGAACAGGCCCTGACCGCACACTCCATCCCGTACGTGATGCGCGGCGCCGAACGCTTCTTCTCCCGCACCGAGGTCAAGGAGGGGATGCTCGCGCTGCGCGCGGCCCTGCACGTGGAATCGGAGATCCCGGCACCCCAGATGGTGCGCGACGTGCTTTCCTCCCACGGCTACGCCCCCCAGCCGCCGGCGGCCGGCGGGGCCCAACGCCAACGCTGGGAATCGCTCTCGGCGCTGGTGCGTCTGGCCGACGACATGGCCGCCGCCCGCGAACAGGGAGGCGAGCAGATTACCCTGCGGGAGATCATCACCGAACTTGAGGAGCGCGCCGCCACCCAGCACGCGCCCACGCTGAACGGGGTCACCCTGGCCTCCTTCCATGCGGCCAAGGGCCTGGAATGGGATGTGGTCTTCTTGGCCGGGCTCAGTGACGGGCTGGTGCCGATCACCTATGCCAAGGACCAGGCCGGCTACGACGAGGAACGGCGACTGCTGTACGTGGGGATCACCAGGGCCCGGCTGCAGCTGTTCCTCTCCTGGTCGTTGGCCCGCACACCAGGAGGACGCGCCCACCGCCAGCCCTCACGCTTCCTGGACGGGATCCGCGCCGTGCCGCATTCCTCGGCCCGCCAGCCAAGCCGGCGGCGCAAGGAACAGAAACTGACGCCGGCCGTGTGCCGGGAATGCGGCTCGTTCCTCAGCAACGCCCGTGAACGCAAGCTGCGCCGGTGCTCGGACTGTCCGGCCGCCTACGACGAGCAGCTCTTTGAGACACTGCGCGGCTGGCGCAGTGAGGTGTCCCAGGCGAACTCGGTTCCCGCGTTCGTGGTGTTCACCGATTCAACGCTGATGGCCATTGCTGAGGACAAACCCGGTACGCTACAGGAGCTGGGCCGGATTTCCGGGGTGGGCAAATCCAAACTTGAACGCTACGGGCAGGCCGTGCTGGACCTGGTGAACCAGGGCTGAGAGCCGCCGGCCCGTACCGTGATGCGGTAACGCGCTGCGGGGCGCGGGGCCAGCCGGTCTATCCCCAACCGGTGACCCGCATCGCCCGGGGCGGTGAGTGCGGGCCTAGGGTGGGGATTCCACGTCCGGCAGCCCGGGCACGAACTTCTAGAATCGGAGGCTTGGCATGCCAGCGCATCCCACCACAGTGGATTTCTATGCCGAGGATGACATCCCGGTACGCATCGTGCGTTCCACCAAACGACGCAAGACCGTCTCCTCCCAGTGGAAGGATGACCGCTTTGTCGTCTCGGTCCCGGCGGCATTGACCGAATCGGCCGAACGCACCTTTGTCGAGGAGATGCTCAAGAAGTTCCGTCAGCGCAAGCGCACCACCGACTGGGCGCTAAGTGATGAGGCGTTGATGCAGCGGGCCATAGCCCTGGACCGGCACTACACCGGGGGTTTGGCCGCACCGGTCTCGGTGCGCTGGGTCAGCAACCAGACCAAGCGCTGGGGTTCGGCGACCGTGTACGAGCGCCGCATCCGGCTCTCCACGCGCCTGCAGTACATGCCGCAATGGGTTCAGGACTATGTGCTGGTGCACGAACTGTGCCACCTGGTGGAACCGGCGGACGGGCACGGCCCGCGCTTCAACGAGCTGCTGAACCGTTTCGAGCGGCGGCGCGAAGCCGACGAATACCTCAAGGCCTTTAGCGCCGGCTACCGGGCCCACGCCCGGGAGATGGGGCGCCCGGATGATCAGCTCGAGGACCTGGATGAGGGTGGGGACCTGGAGCACCGCTAAGCGCTCCGCCGGCGCTCGCCGTCCTTCCGGGGCTGCATCCCTTGAGAAACGGGCCGGGCCCCGACGACCACGGTCGTCGGGGCCCAGCCCGTGATCGAATGAGGCGGTCTGGCTACGGCTTCGGCTCCTGCGGGCCGTCAGGGTCTTCTGGATCCTGCGGATCATCGGTGGCCTCAAAACCGCCGTCGAGCAGCTTGCCCAGCTGGGCGTCAAAGTCCTCGAACTCCGACGCCGCGGTCTCCCGGCGGCTGGTGAAGCTGGCCGGATCATCAAGATCCTCGGCGGTGGGCATCAGGTCCGGGTGACCCCAGACCGCGTCACGGCCCTCGGTACCGCGTTCGGCATCCAGGTGCTCCCACAGGGCGGTGGCCTCGCGCAGGCGGCGGGGACGCAGCTCCAGGCCCACCAGGGAGGCGAACGTGTTCTCCGCCGGCCCGCCCGAGGCACGGCGGCGACGGAAGGTTTCTCGCAGGTGCTCGGAGAACGGCAGGTTCTTCGCGGCCAGGGAGACCACATGGTCCACCCAGCCCTCGATGAGCGCCAGGGTCAGTTCCAGGTTCTTCAGCGCCCGTTCCTGCGCCTCGGTGCGCTGCGGGGTGAACAGGCCCTCGCCGAGCATCTGCTGCAGGGACTCCGGGTTTGACGGGTCGACATCGCGCACCGCCTCTTCGATGCGGGACATGTCGATGTGGATGCCCCGAGCGTAGCTTTCCACCGCGCCGATCAGCTTCGAGGACAGCCACGGGACCCGCTGGAACAGGCGCACATGGGCGGCCTCACGCAGCACCACGTACAGCAGGATTTCCTGCTCCGGGATCTCCAGCCCCTCGCCAAAGGCCTGCACGTTGGTGGCCACCAGCCCCGGGGTATTCCCCGCCAGGGGCAGACCAATGTCCGTGCCGCCCAACACGTCCTTGGCCAGGGTGCCCAGCGCGGTGCCCAGCTGGGCACCGAACATGCTGCCGCCCAGGTTGCGGAAGATCTGGTCGGAATTGCCCAGCATGCCCTTGATCTGTTCGGGCAGCTGCTCCTGCATCGAGGAGGTGATCGCCTTGATCACCGATTCGGCGATCGGCTCGGTCAGCTGCTTCCAGGTGCCCAGGGTCTTGTCGAACCACTTGCGGCGGGTCCACGCCTCCAGCGGCATGCCGGTGCCTTCAAAGACGGTCGCGTTATCCAGCCACATGCCGGCCAGGTGGGAGGCGTCGGCGATGGCGCTGCGCCGCGATTCGCTCACGGCCGGGTCTTCGCTGGCGTAGGCCTGCAGCGCGGTGTCCGAAGCCAGCTTCCAATTCACCGAGCCCTCGGCGGGATTGGACTGCATCATCGCCGACATGAAGGCCTGGGCCTGTTGCATCATCTGCTGCATTGCCGCGGGATTGTTCGCCTGGTCGCCCAGCGCGGCCCGCAACTGCGGTGGAAGATTGTTGGGATCGAATCCACCACCGAAGAGTTGTCCAAACATCGCAGCAAAAGGATCCTGTGGGTCATTCTCGTCGTCCGACCCGTGCGGTCGATTATTTGGTGGGTTCTGTGCCATGTAATAAAAGTACCCGTTCGAGCTGAGCGTTGACATAGATCCACGCACCAGTTCGCTTTCGGCACACCGAATATACCTCTGTGTGCGGATGAAGTTCCCTGGGCTTATTCAGTAGGCTAGGAGTGGTCGTTTGTCCCCAAATGGCCGAGCCACAACTTTTATGTCCGCGGCGGGAGCGACTTACGTGCAAGAGATGGAACCACTGCCAGGAGCTGACCCAGCCCAAACGCGGGAATCCGCAACCACCAGCTCCCCTCGGCCGCGCGGCACCATCGCCGGAACCATTGCGCTGCTGCTGGTGGCGGTGATTTCCTTCCTGCCCACCAACTTTGTGGTCGAATCACCGGGTCCGGTGGTCAACACGCTGGGCGAGCTGGACGGACATCAGCTGTTGAGCATCAAGGACGCCCAGACCTTTGAGACCGAAAGCCAGTTGGACATGACCACGGTCTACGTCCAGGGTGGCGGGCAGCACCGGGTGACCGTCCCGGTGATCCTGGAGGCGTTGGTGAATCCCACCAAGGACGTGGTGCAGGAAGAGACCGTGCTGCCGCGCGGGGTGACCAGCGATGAGCTGAGCCAGCAGAACGATTCGCTGATGGCCTCCAGCCAGGAGCTGTCGGTGGCCGCGGCCCTGAATGAACTGCAGATCCCCTTCACAACCACCCTGCAGGTGGTGGGCTTCGGCGATCCGCTCAACCAGGGCGCCCTGCGTGAGGGGGACGAACTGGAGAAGATCAACGGTGAACCCATCAAGGACCTGGCCCAGCTGAAGCAGGCCCTGACCCGCCAGGGGACAAAGCCGTCCACACTGACCGTCAAGCGTGAGGGCCAATCGGTGGACGAAGAGGTGAGCACCGCCGCGGCCGAGGACGGGACCCGGCAAATTGGCGTGTTCCTGAAGCCGGAATACACCTTCCCCATGGACGTGAACTTCGGGGTGGAGGACATCGGGGGACCCAGCGCCGGGATGATGTTCGCCCTGGCCATCATCGACCAGCTCACCGAAGGCTCCCTGGCCGGGGACACCCACGTGGCCGGCACCGGGGCGATCACCGATGACGGCAAGGTCGAACCCATTGGCGGGATCGCGCAGAAGATGGCCGCCGCCCAGCGCGCCGGCGCCGAGGTGTTCCTGGCCCCGGCCGATAACTGCCCCGACGTGCAGGACCGGGTCCCCAAGGACCTGGACGTGGTGAAGGTGTCCACCCTGGCCGAGGCCCGCCAGGCCCTGAGCCGCATCGCCTCGGGAACCGACCCGCAGCAGCTGCCCACCTGCACCTTGAAGTGAGCCCCGCGGCGGGTTCCGCTAGCCAAACCCCCGCAGACCAGATACCAATGTAAGTAAATACACGCGTCTCGGCACGAACTTTGCTCACCGGGACCTTGAGTGTGAGGAAAAAATAGTGTCATTCGGACCTGACAGTCCATTCGGAGGGCCCCCGCGGGGATCCGATGAACCCAAGCGCCCACCGAACCCGCCGAATCGGAAAACCTCGCCGCTGACGTTGACGATTTTCGCGGTGGGTATCCTCGTCGCGCTGTTCGTCTTCTTCTCGAACTTCTACGCCGACATCCTCTGGTTCAACCAGCTGGGATACTCGGAGGTGTATTGGACCGAGAAGATCGCCAAGGTGGTCATCTTCATCGTTGCCGCCGCCCTCATGGCCGTGCCGATGTGGCTGTCCATGCGCAGCGCCTACAAGCACCGCCCGGTGTACGCGCCCAGCTCAAACCGCCCGGACATGATGTCCCGCTACCAGGCGCAGCTGGAGCCGATCCGCCGCTTCTTGATGATCGGCATCCCCGTGGTGATCGGTGTGTTCTCCGGAATCGCGGTGGCCGGCCAGTGGCAGACCATCCTGCTGTTCATGAACCAGCAGGAGTTCGGCACCACCGACCCGCAGTTCAACCTGGACATCAGCTTCTTCGTGTTCACCCTGCCGTTCATCGGACTGATCAACGGGTTCCTGATTTCGGTGGTCCTGCTCGGCGGGGTGGCCGGGCTGCTGACCCACTACCTCTACGGCGGGATCCGCATCGAGGAACGCGGGGGAGTGACCATCGGCAAGGCCGCCCGGGTGCACACCGCCGTCGTCGTGGCCGTCTTCCTGGTGCTGCAGGGCGTGAACTACTGGATTGGCCAGTACGAGACGCTCACCGACCAGTCCGGCCGCGTGGCCGGTGCCCTGTACAAGGACGTGCACGCGGTCATCCCGGCGCGGATGATCCTGGCGATCATCGCCGTGCTGATTGCCATCACCTTCATCATTGCCGCCTTCACCGGGCGTTGGCGCCTGCCGCTGATCGGCACCGCGATGCTGGTGGTGACCATGATCGTGGCCGGGGGCATCTACCCGTTCCTGGTCCAGGAATACCAGGTGCAGCCTTCGCAGAAGTCCCTGGAACGCGAATACATTGACCGCAACATCAAGATGACGCGGGAGGCCTATGGCCTGCAGGATGTGGAGGTGACCCCGTATGAGGCGAAGGTGACCGCCGAATCCGGTGCGCTGGCCGCCGAGAAGGCGACCACCACCAACATCCGCCTGTTGGATCCGAACCTGGTTTCCGCGGCGTTCGCCCAGCTGCAGCAGTTCCGCAGCTACTACGCGTTCCCCACGAACCTGAACGTTGATCGCTACGAGATCGACGGCAAGACCGAGGACACGGTCATCGCCGCCCGTGAGATCACCGTGGACCCGAACGATTCGTGGATCAACCAGCACATCACCTACACCCACGGCTACGGCCTGGTGGCAGCCTACGGCAACCGCGTGGCCGCCGGCGGACGCCCGGACTTCATGCTCGGGGGCGTGCCGACCAGCGGTGAGCTGGCCAGCGATGAAAGCTACGAACCGCGGATCTACTTTGGTGAGCGGTCCCCGGACTACTCGATTGTCGGTGGCCCGGAGGACTGGCAGCCGCGTGAACTGGACCGCCCCAGCACCGGCTCCGAGGGTGAGGACGTGCGCTACACCTTCGAGGGCGACGGCGGGCCGAACATCGGCAACTTCTTCAACCGCCTGGTGTACTCGCTGAAGTTCGCGTCCACCGACCTGCTGCTCTCGGATGCGGTGAACGCCGAATCCCAGATCATCTACGACCGCAACCCGCGCGAACGCGTGAGCAAGGTCGCCCCGTACCTGACCCTGGATTCGAACGCCTACCCGGCGATCATCGACGGTCGGGTGAAGTGGATCGTGGATGGCTACACCACCTCCAACGCCTACCCGTACTCGCAGCAGCAGCAGCTGGAATCGGCGGTGACCGATTCGTTGACCAACGCCTCGGAATTCGACCGGCTCTCGGGCCGGGTGAACTACATCCGCAACTCGGTCAAGGCCACCGTGGACGCCTATGACGGTTCGGTGGACCTGTACGCCTGGGATGACCAGGAGCCGATGCTCAAGGCCTGGCAGCAGATTTTCCCGACCTCGGTCAAGCCGATGTCGGAGATGTCCGGCGAACTGATCGAGCACGTGCGCTACCCGGAGGACATGTTCAAGGTGCAGCGTGAGGTGCTGACCACCTATCACGTGACCAACCCGGACACGTTCTACGAGGCCAACGACGCCTGGGCCGTGCCCAGCGATCCGACGGCCAGTAGCGGGGACGTGAAGCAGCCTCCGTACTACATGTCGTTGAAGATGCCGACCCAGGACGATGCGACGTTCTCGTTGACCACCACGTTCATCCCGGCCGCTTCGCGCAACGGGCAGCAGCGCAACGTGCTGTTCGGTTTCCTCTCCGCCAACGCTGACGCCGGCGGGGAAGCGGGCGTGAAGAACGAGGACTACGGCAAGCTGCGGCTGCTGGAGCTGCCGCGCGACACCGCGGTCCCCGGCCCCGGCCAGGCACAGCAGAACTTCGACACGAACACCCGGGTCACCACCCAGCTGAACCTGCTGCGTCAGGGTGCCTCCGAGGTCAAGGGCGGCAACCTGCTCTCGCTGCCGGTGGGCGGCGGTGTGCTCTACGTGCAGCCGGTCTACGTGCAGTCTTCGGGCCAGACCAGCTTCCCAACCCTGCGCAAGGTCCTGGTGGCCTTCGGTGACGAGGTCGGGTTCGCTGACACCCTGGGCGAAGCCCTGGATGAGATCTTCGGAGGCGACTCCGGAGCGGTGACCCAGGAGCATGATGGCGCCGACCCGGGCGACTCGCCGGATGATGAGCAGCCCAAGGCCCCGGAGCAGACCGACTCGGAGAAGCTGACCCAGGCGCTGAAGGACGCGAACGAAGCCATCAAGCGCGGCCAGCAGGCCCTGTCCGATGGTGACTTCGGTGCTTATGGCGAAGCCCAGAAGGCCTTGGAGGACGCCCTGAGCCGGGCGCTGGAGGCCGATGGGACCGAGGCCCCGGCCCCGGAGGAAAGCGGCGCTCCGACCGAGCAGCCGCAGGACGGGAACTAGTCCCGGCCAGCCCCAGGCAGCCCGATTTGCATTCCGCTCCGCGATGATGAAGAATAGTCTAGTCATCGCGGGGTGGAGCAGTTCGGTAGCTCGCCGGGCTCATAACCCGGAGGTCGAAGGTTCAAATCCTTCCCCCGCCACATAAGACAAAAAGGTGGAAACAATTCGTTTCCACCTTTTTGCATGTCCGGACGATTTGATGCCCTCCAACCCGGGCCGTGTCGCAAGGGGCGCAGGAATGGCCCGGTGGCCCTAAAGCTTCCCAACGCCGGACGGCGGTAGGCGCTATGGCCGCTTCAGGGCTCACCGCGCGGTCCGGATGAGACGTTGTGTCCAGCAAGGCCTGCCGGCTCATTTACGGGATCGCAAGGGGCGTGCACGACTTCGGGGACAGTGGTTCCGGCAGCCCCCGCGTTGGCGGGGGCTGGATTCTCTGACAGGCATCATTCAACAGTGGCGGCATAATCCAACCAAGTCGTCCCGGGCAGGGCGGGAAAGCCTCCGGTGACGAAGGTCACCGGTCCAGGATTAGCCATGGAGTTCAAGGATTGGTAATGTTGTATTTACCGACGCGGGGTGGAGCAGTTCGGTAGCTCGCCGGGCTCATAACCCGGAGGTCGAAGGTTCAAATCCTTCCCCCGCCACGAGATAAGAGGAGATTCGAAAGGATCTCCTCTTTTGCTTTATCCGGCGCAATCGCTTGGCCGGTTTCCGGGCCTGGCGCGCAGCCTCAAGCGGACCAGATAAACCCGTGGCCGCCACCAGAACGGTGACGGCCACGGATGCTGTTGCTGCCTACAGGTACTAGTTCTCCAGGGCGCCGGTCTGCTTGGACTTCAGCGCCGCGAGACGAGCCTCAATTTCGGTCTGCTCTCCCAGATCCTCCAGCTGCTCGAACTGGGAGTCCAGGCTGGAAGAAGCCAGTTCGGAGGCGCCGCGGACCCGTGCCTCCTCGCGGCGAACCTTTTCCTCGAAGCGGCTGATCTCGCTGGTGGCGTCCATGATGTTCACGGACTTGACCGCTTCGTTGATCTGGTTCTGGGCGGCAGCGGCCTTCGAACGGGCCGTCAGCTCGTCCCGCTTGGAAACCAGTTCGGTGCGCTTGCTCTTCATCTGCTCCAGGCCGGTCTTCAGCTTCTCAACAATTTCACGTTGTGAAGCGATGGTCGGCTGCGCGCTCTTCATTTCGCTTTCGGCCTGCATCTGGCGCTGGATGGCCACCTTGGCCAGGTTGTCGAACTTCGCGGCGTTGGCGTCCTCCCCGGAGGTGCGGAAGTCCTCGGCCTTGTTCGAGGCGGCCAGGGCCTTGGTGCCCCACTCGCTGGCGGCCTGCTCGTCCTCCCGGTAGTCGTCTTCCAGCATCCGCAGGTTGCCGATGGTCTGGGCCACGGCCTGTTCGGCCTCGGCGATGTTGTTCGTGTAGTCGCGGATCATCTGATCCATCATCTTCTGCGGATCCTCGGCTGAATCGATCATGGCGTTGATGTTCGCCTTGGCCAGCTGGGCAACGCGGCCAAAAATGGACTGCTTGGTCATGATGTGAACCTTCCTATTGGTTGTAAAACAATGGTGAATCTGAACAACAGGGTCAAACCGGTAATGACGCCAGGGAAGTTAGAAGCTGCCACCTCCACCGCTGAAGCCGCCGCCCCCGCCGCCGAAGCCGCCGCCTCCACCGCCGAAGCCGCCGCCCCCGCCGCCGAAGCCGCCAAATCCTCCGCCGCCAAAGAAGCCGCCGTCGGAATGGCCGCCGGAGGAACGTCCCCCGTGCAGGATCGAATCAATCAGGATGCCGCCGAGCACGGCCCCGCCCAATCCGTCGAACGGACCGCGTCGTCCCTGGCCGTAACCGCCATAGCCGCCCGGGCCTCCGAAGCTATCAACATCGCTCTCGGCCATGCGCGCGGCCTCCTCAGCCAGGCGAATGGCCCGCTGGGCGGTGGCCAGGGCCTGGATGGGATCCGAGCCGGAGAGCCGCACCGCATCCTCATGGCAGCGCCGCGCTTCGGCCAGGCGAGTGCGGGCCGAGGAACGCACCCCGCCGCGGCGGGCCCGAATGTAGTCATCGGTGCCGTTGATCCGCGATTCGGCGGTGCGCAGCACCGACTGCAGCTGGGAGCGGGCGTGACGTTCCTGCTCATCCTTCTCACGCAGGGTTCCCAGCTCATTGCTCAACGCCTGTCCCGCCTCGTCCAGGGCTGCGATCAGGGCCAAGGGGTTGGGCTTGCCCTGCCGCATGGAACGCTTAACGGATTCCAGGGCAGTTTCCAGGGCTGCTATCGGGGCGGCCAACCGCTGTCCGCCCTGCGCGCCCATGAGCGCTTTGGCCTGGGACAGCTCCTGCTCGGCCTCGGCCACTGCCGCCCGCAGATCCGCCTCGGCGTTGGTCAGCGCCTCGTTGGACTTGGCAATCGCATCCAGCAGGCCGGTGGCCTGATCGTGGGCTTCCTCCGCGTTTTGCACCAGCACCGCGGCCTGGGAACGTTCGCCGCTCTGGATCGCGGTCCGGGCCTGGTTCAGCGCCGAGCGGATGAAGCTGATGCGCTCGGAGGTCTGCGAGGCATTATCCAAGACCTGGGAGGTGGCTTCCGGGGCGTAGCGCTGGGAGAGGTCCTCAAGCAGGGCAACGCTCTGGGACAACCGCTGATTCAACGGCTCCAGTCCTGCCTCCAGCTCGGAGATGTGGCTCTCCGCATTGGTTTCCAGCTTACGCAGGGACTTGAAGTCCGCGGCATGGGCTTCCAGGCTCGAATTGACCTCCTGGCATCTGCGGATGATCTCGTTGAGCCACGAACGCTGGTCTTCTTCGGTGTCCGGGATCTCGTCATCCAGCTGCTGCTGCAGCTTGAAGGACTCGCGCAGGTGCTCCTTGGCCTTGGACAGGTCCTGGGTAAACGTGGCAATCGCCGCGGAGCCGTACTGCGCCTCGGCGAAACCCAGTTCCTGTTCGGAGGAGCGGATCGAGTCATCGGCCGCCACCAGCAGGTGGTCGGCCTGCTTGCGCAGCTGGTCCAGGGGGATGGCCGGCTGGACCGGCTGGTTGGGCTGGGCCTGACCGCGGCGGACCTGTTTCTTGCTGCGGCGGGACAAGACGAAGTAGCCGATGACGGCCACGCCGGCGAAAACCAGCAGGATCGGCACCAGGGAGAAGCCCGAGCCAGAGGATCCACCGCGCGAGCCGGTGCCCCTGGCGGCATCCTCAATGCCGTTGATGGCACCTTCGGCCGCGGCCAGCCAATCGAGGTTGTTCAGTTCCGGGGCAATGTACTGGGTATAGATTTGCTGACCGGCGCCGCCCAGCGGTCCGCTTTGCGAGGTCAGGAACTGGGCCTGGCGCTGCTCGGTGGCCACCGCCAAAATCGTGTCATTGCTGCCCATGTTCTTGCGCTCGGCCACGTCGGCGGCCCATTGCTGCGGATCCTGCGGATTGCTGAATTGATCGACGAACACCACGAACAGGCTCACCCCGGTCTCGGAGCGCAGCTTGGAGATCTCCTCCTCCAGCTCGTTGGCTTCACCGCCGCCCAGCACCCCGGAGTTGTCCACCACGAAGCTGCCCGGAGGAATATCCACCGGGGATTCGGCATGAGTGGGCAGCGCCAGAGCAAACAACATGGCCACGGCGGTCACGACCGCCGCCAGTAGTCCCCGTGCGGTACGTCGCATTTTCGTCCTTACTCAGATCTGCATGCGGATATGAGTTACACAATACCCGTGCCCGTTCGGCGAATTCAGGACCGTGCCACGAATTTTCGTGATTCCATAGGGTAAGACCGGTAAAGCCCGGGTTGGCCGTGTTGACTTGCGCCGAACTCACAGCGGCTGCTCAGTTTCTCCCGCTTAAGGCCACAGTTCGCATCGGAATAATAATTACCAAGAGATCGAAGAGAACTAGAGAGGCAACCATGAGCCAGTCACCGAGTGATCCCAGGGAACCGGGCCAGGGCGGGGACCACGAACCGCGCGTGGGCCAGCCGGCACACAACGCCGGGGAACCGGTGACCCCGCAGGATGCCAACCAGCCAAACCCGCGCTCGGCAGCCGGCTCCCAGCACGACAGCGGAGCGCCCACCACCCAATACCCCACGGCCAGCCACTACTACTCGGCCGCTGACCAGCAGCACTCCGCGGCCGGGCAGAACCCGTATGGGCAGGGGGACTTCCACCCGCACCAGTCGCCGCAGGCTCCCGAGCGCAAGCCGCGCAAGCGCTATGCCGGGACCACCCTGATCTCCGGCATGGTCGCCGCCGCCCTGATCGGCGGGGTCACCGCCGCCGGGACCACCTACCTGATCAACCCCAACTCCAGCGGCACCGCCCAGGTGCAAAGTCCGCAGGACGGCGTGGTCATCAACAACCCGGAAACGGTCACCACCGCCACCGCCGCGGCCGCCAAGGCCGCGCCCAGCGTGGTGACGATCGAGGCTTCCGGCAACGGTTCGGCCGGCTCGGGTTCTGGCATCGTGCTGGATGATCAGGGGCACATCCTGACCAATACCCACGTGGTGACCCTGGGCGGGGCCACCGGCAATCCGCAGCTGAATGTGCGACTGAACAACGGCAAGGTGTATTCCGCGGAGCTGGTGGGCACCGACCCGATGTCGGACCTGGCGGTCATCAAGATTGACGCCGAGGGCCTGGTTCCAGCGACTCTGGGCGAGTCGAGCAGCCTGAACGTCGGGGACACCGCCGTGGCCATCGGCGCACCTCTGGGACTGAGCGGCACCGTCACTGACGGGATCATCTCCACGTTGAACCGCACGATCTCCGTGGCCTCCTCCGCAGTGCCGGAACAGCCCAGCGACGGCGGGGGCGATAGTGAGTTCAACTTCGAATTCCCCGGCGCACCGCAGCAGAAGAACAACTCGGGCTCCATCTACATCAATGTCATGCAGACCGATGCGGCGATCAACCACGGAAACTCCGGTGGCGCCCTGGTCAATGCGAAGGGCGAGATCATCGGGGTCAACGTCGCCATCGCCTCCTCGGGGGACGAAGACTCGGGGTCCATTGGCGTGGGCTTCGCAATCCCCATCGACTACGCCAAGCGCATCTCCAGCGAACTGATTGAGAACGGCTCGGCCACCCACGGGCTGCTGGGCGCCACTGTCCAGGCCGCCGCGGCACGCACCGGGCAGCAAAGCTCCGGGTTCAGCACCGGGGCGAAGATCGTGGACATCAGCTCCGGTTCGGCCGCCGCGGAAGCGGGGCTGAAGTCGGGGGATGTGATTACCGGTGTCAACGACCGTCCCATCCAGGATTCACAGACCTTGACCGCGGCCATCCGTGAGGTTCCGGCCAAGGGCCAGGCGAAGATCACCTACATCAGGGACGGGCAAACCAAAGACGTGGAGGTCACGGTCGGCACCCTGGAGGACTAGAACCCAGCAGGCACTGCTTCACACTTCGCCCTCCTATGGGGCGAAGTGTGAAGCAGTGTTGAAGAAGTTGACGAAGATCCCGGCCGGCCGCGCAGCGATGCGCGGCGGGGGAAGCAGAATGTGAACCGGCAATGAGGCCACGGCGGTACGTGTTACGACATGCAAGGACATGCGTCACGTACCGCCGTTGGATTTTTCAAAAGGTTCTGGCGTATTGCCGGTGCGCCGATACGATAAGGGTGGAAGAGATCCTTCCACGGTCTTTACGACAGCGAAGACACTTTGCATGAAAGGCGAGAATGAGCGACGCGAGTAGCACGCCACTGAACATCTTGGTACTGGTCAAACACGTACCGGATGCTCAGTTTGACCGTCACATCGACCTGGACACCCTGCGCATCGACCGCAGCGAGTCAATCCTTTCCGAGCTGGATGAATACGCCGTGGAGGCGGCCCTGGCGATCGCCGAGGACCGCGGCGGGCCCAAGGCAGGCAACCAAGTCATTGCGGCCACCATGGGAGGACCCAAGGCGGTGGCTTCAGTGAAGAAGGCCCTGCAGATGGGCGCCACCAGCGGACTGCACCTGAACGACGAGGCCCTGGCCGGCTCCGACGCCGTGGCCACCGCCAAGGCCCTGGCCGCGCTGATCAAGTATGCCGGGGACATCGACCTGGTGGTCACCGGCATGGCCTCCACCGACGCCGAAACCGGCATCGTTCCGGCTCAGCTGGCAGAACTGCTGGGCTTCGCTGCCCTGACCAACGCCTCGAACGTGGACTTCGATTCGGCGGCCGGGACGCTGAGCATCACCCGCGATCACGGCGCCGATTCCCTGACGCTGCGTGGCTCGCTACCGGCCGTGCTGTCGGTGACCGACCAGGCCAATGAGCCGCGCTACCCGAACTTCCGCGGCATCATGGCGGCCAAGAAGAAGAAGGTGGAAGAGGTCAGCGCCGCCGACCTGGGGCTGGACGCGTCCAGCGTTGGCCCAGCCGGTTCGCCCACCCGTGTGCTCTCGGCCAACGCCCGCCCGGCGCGCGGGGCCGGTACCGTCATCACGGACAACGGCCAGGCCGGAATCGCGCTGGTCGACTACCTGGCCGAACAGAAGCTGATCTAAGGACTGAACCACATGACTTCCGCATTAGTATTCTTTGACGCCCTGGGCCAGGAACCAACCAAGGCCCAGCGCGAACTGCTGACCCTGGCCACCCGTTTCTCCCCTGCCACCGTGGCGGTGGTGGGTGAGGTTTCGGCCCCGGCCCTTGAGGTTCTTGCTGGCTACGGGATCACCAGCGTCCTGCAGGCCCCGGCCGCTGACTCCTTCCAGGACCACGAGGTGGCCGCCCTTGAAGCCGCAATCAGCTCGGTGAACCCCGAGCTGGTGCTGCTGGCCAACGACAGCTTCAACCGCGAGGTCGCCGCCCGTGCCGCCATCCGCTGCAACGGCGGGGTGATCACCGACGCCGTGGATGTGGCCGGTGACGGCACCGTGACCAAGGACGAACTGGCCGGCTCATACACCACCCAGGCCAATGCCGCCTCCGGTGTGCTGCTGGTCACCGTGAAGCCCAACAGCATTGAGGACGCCCCCGCCGGCGCCGGGCAGCAGCCGCAGGTGCAGGACCTGCAGGTCGCGGCCGCCAACAGTGCAGTACAGGTTGTCGAGCGCCAGGCGAAGGTTTCCACCGGACGCCCGGCCCTGTCCGAGGCACGCATCGTGGTGGCCGGCGGGCGCGGCGTCGATGGCGACTTCGCACCGATCGAGGAACTGGCCGACGCGTTGGGCGCGGCGGTGGGTGCCTCGCGTGCCGCCACCGATGCCGGCTGGATCGACCACGACTACCAGGTGGGGCAGACCGGCACCACTGTCTCCCCGCAGCTGTACATTTCGGTGGGCATCTCCGGGGCCATCCAGCAGAAGGCCGGGATGCAGACCAGCAAGTACATTGTGGCGGTGAACAAGGACGAAGACGCGCCAATCTTTGAGATCGCCGACTTCGGGATCATTGGTGACCTGCGCCAGGTGCTGCCGCAGGCCGCCGAGGAGATTCGCCGCCGCAAGTCATGATCGATACCCTGCCATTTATTCAACCATCCACCGCCCGCGTGCTGGCCTTTGCCGCGCACCCGGACGACCTGGACTTCGGGGCCGCCGGCACCGTCTCCGCCTTGACCTCCGCCGGGGTGCAGGTGGAATACTGCATCATGACCGACGGGGACGCCGGCGGCTTTGATGACCGGGACCCACAGGAAACCGCCCGGCTGCGCCACCTGGAACAGCGCGAGGCCGCAGCCAAGGTGGGCGTGCAAACGGTGCACTTCCTGGGCGAACGCGACGGCTTCTTGGAGCCGAACCAGCGGGTGATCCGCGAAGTGGTCCGGCTGATCCGCCAGGTGCGTCCGAACATTGTCATGGCCATGCACCCGGAACGGGCGTGGGACCGCCTGCAGCGTTCACACCCGGACCACCTGGCCTGTGGTGAGGCGGTGACCCGGGCCATCTATCCGGCGGTGGAGAACCCGTTCAGCTTCCCGGAGCTGATCACCGAGCAGGGCCTGGAAGCCTACAAGGTTCCCTGGCTGTGGCTCTACGGGGCGCCGAAGGAACGGGAAAACGCGTTCGTGGACATCACCGAGCACTTCGGACGCAAAATGGAGGCGCTGCGTTCGCACTTCACCCAGCACCCGGATGTTGGAGCCATGGAGAAGTTCGTCGAACGACAGTGTCGGGAGAACGCGGTGCGCGGCGGGCTGGAGCAGGCCCGGCACGCCGAGAGCTTCCACGCGGTGGCGGTGAACGCCGATGACACGATTGCCGGGTTCTAGCCGCACCGGCTTGAACTGCGGCCGCGCAAACGGCCCGGCATGACGAAGGTCCGTGAACCCCAGCGGGGATTCACGGACCTTCGTTGCTGCTCGTGGACGGACGCTAGGCGTCGTCGCCGTTGGTGGTGCCGTCTTCCTGCGGCGCGTTGGGATCCAGGGGCAGATCCACCGAGGCCTCGGATTCGCTGGTTGGCGTTTCCGGGGTGGGCGTGGTCTCGACGGTGACCAGGATGGAAGCCAGGGCCGGCTTGTCCTTCACCCCGGCCTGATCCGCGCTCTTGGCGGTTTCCAACAGCACCATCGTGTTGCCCTCGTCATCGATGCCCCACACCACGTAGCGCTCGGACTCATCCAGGGCCGGTAGACCCGAGAGTTCCACGGCGACCGCCCGATCGGATTCGGAGGTGGTCACCGTCGCCTTGCCGCCGCTGCGCAGTTCCAGGGTGTTGGACACCGAGTCCTTGGCCTTCAGCGCGGAGGTGTCGTTCGTCGCCCCGGAGTTCAGCAGGGAGAACAGCACCAGGGCCAGGACCGCCAACACCACGACACCCACCACGGCAAAGATCCAGCCGCGTGGTTTATGGGACTTCTCGGCCCGGGAGGTGCTGGCAAGTTCGTCAACGATTCCCAGTCCCAGGTCGTCATCGTGCTGTTCGTTGCGGCGCTGATCGAAGCTACCGTTCATGGTGATGGAGTCTCCCGAGAGTTTCGTCGGTTGTGTCTGGTCCAGCCGGAATTCCGCTGCACCGCGTTAACTGAGCCTACTGCACAAAGTTGTTATCAACCTGTGACTGAAGGGTGTCGAGGCTGAATGTCCTATACTGTGGCGAAACCGTGCTGCCGCCATGCCTCAAACAACACAATGGAGGCGCAGTTGGCCAGGTTCATGGACCGGCGCGCCGGCAGCATTGGCAGGCGCACCAGGTCGTTGACCCGCGGGTGGGACTTGTCCTGCGCGGAGAGCCCGACCGACTCCTTGCCGAAGAGCAGGATGTCGGTGGGGCGGTAGTCGATATCGGTGTAGAGGGTCGTTCCCTCACTGGTGTAGGCGAAAACCCGGCCCTCACCCAACGCCTGGAATGCGGCATCCAAATCCTCATGGATGCTCATCACCGCCAGGTCATGGTAATCCAACCCGGCACGGCGCAGTTTCGCGTCATCAAAGTCAAAACCCAGTGGTTTGACCAGGTGCAGCTCGGCGCCGGTTACCGCGGCGAGACGAATGGCATTACCGGTGTTGCCCGGAATTTCGGGGGCGTTAAACAGGATTCGAAACACTCACCCAATTGTAGTGCTTCAGACCCTGCGCAGCGGTGATTTGTGGGCATGGATCTGGTGCTCAGTACATGCCGGCCAATAGACGCGCCAGAGTGGGACGATCCACCAGGTTGGGCTGCGGGCCGGAGCCCAGGAACAGTTTCAGCTCGCGCACCAGCCCTGCGGCGTTCAGCACGTTGGGGGAGGCGGCCAACGCCGGGGCGCCCTTGCGGCCGTATTCAATGACCGGCTCATGGGGATTGTCCCGTCCGGTGAGCACCAGCGTGTAGGGCACCACGTTCAGGTTCATGAAGGCGCGCTGCAGACCGGAGATCTGCAGGACCGGGGGCTGGGTCATGCGATTGCCGTGGCGCAGGACCTGCCCGTCAAACATGTAGTACCCTTCGGGCAGGGTCATGGTGCCAATGACCGCCATCCGGTACCCGGCCAACAGCACGTGGTCATAGTGTCCGCCGCCGGGGGAGTGCACTCCATTGATCAGCCGCGCCGCGGGCAGCACCGACAGGACGTTGCGCTCAAGCAGCGAAATGGTGGCTGCCTCCCGTTCAAGCCGCGAGCGGGAGGTGAACAGCCCCCGCTTGCGCGGCTCGCCGTGGACCTGGCGGCGCGAGAGCTGGGCGGAAAGGTCGGTAAAACCGGTATCCTCCAGCGGCGGAACGTACTGCACCTGCATCTGCGCCTTGGGCTGGGTGGAGGTGCGCACGCGCTCGTCAAAGGGACGTGAGCCGGTGCCGGCGGATCCAGTGGAGCGGGTGTCGGGGGCCTGGAAGGAGCGGTCATAGCGCGAACGGTCCGCCTCATCCGAGAGCAGCTGGTAGGCCCGCTGCACGGCACGGAACCGTTCGGCGGAGCCGCCCAGGTCCGGGTGGGACTCGCGGGCGGCCTTGCGGTAAGCCATCTTGATCTCGGCCTGGGAGGCGGTGCGCGCAATGCCAAGGACTTCATAGGGACTTGGCGAGCTCATGGTCAGGAGCAAGTCCTTTCAACGATGTGGGGCAGGGCGCGAGTGAAGCTGCGGTGTAACAAGCATAAATGCCCCCGGCGCTTTTCCGCCCACCGCCCGCCCATGGGTAGGCTGTGAGGCTATGAACACCCCGCGCGGGTATCACCGCGTTTCCATTGTCTTCCACCCCGCCTCCGGCCACGGCCGCGGCCTGTCCCGGGCGCGGGCGCTGCACGCCACCCTGCAGGACGCCGAACGGAACCCGCAGCTGGTGGACACCTCGCAGGTGCCGCGCAGTGAACTGCCCAGCCGGCTGCGCGGCAGTGACGCCGTGGTCATTGTGGGAGGTGACGGGCTGGTGCACTCCTGCCTGCCCGCACTGATCGACCTGGGCATCCCGATGGGGATTCTTCCGGCCGGCAGCGGCAACGACGCGTGGCGGATGGGCCGGTCCTCCTCGGTGCACTCCACCCGGGAGGCGATCCTTGGGTTCCTGGCCGGTCACGGCAGGATCCGCACCAGCGACGTGTTGGAGGTCAGCTTCGCCAACGAGCCGCAGCGCACGCGCTTCGTGCTTGGGGCGGTCTCCTGCGGTTTTGAAGCGCAGGTCAACGAGGCGGCCAACGCCCTGCCGCGCTGGCTGGGAGCCACCCGCTACGGGTTGGCGCTGCTGCTGTGCCTGCCTCGGATCAAACCCCGGCAGCTGAGCATCAGCGCCGACGGGTTCTCCTTCCACGGCGGAGTGTACCTGGCCAGCCTGGCCAACATCCGCACCCTGGGCGGCGGCATCGGTCTGTTTCCCGCAGCCCGGGACGATGACGGGCGCATGGACGCCATGATAGTCACCGCCGCCCCGCTGTACCGGGTGCTGCCCCGGATCGTGCAGATCCTCACCGGGCGTGAACACCGCTACCGGCGTGCCGGGGTGTTCAGCACCGCCCGGGTGGAATTTGCCGGAACCAGCTACGGGGACGGGGAGCAGCTGGGCACCGGGGACTTCAGGGTTACGGTGCGTCCGGGGTGTCTGTCGCTGATGGACGTGAGCGCCGGTATTCGGTGAGCAGCATCCCTTCCTCGTGCAGCACAGAATGCAGCTGCAGCGCCTGGGGGTGTTCCCCGGTGCCGGAGGCAATGCGCGCCCCCTGCCCGCCAATGAGCTGCGGGCTGATGCTCAGACACAGTGAATCAACCATCTGCTGGTCGATGAACTGGCCAAAGATCGTGGGACCGCCTTCGGCGTGGATGCACTCCAGGCCCCGTTCGGTCAGTTCGTGGACCACGTGCGTGGCGCTGATCAGCCCATTGAACTGTGGGACCTGGATCAGCTGGACATGCTGCGGGTAGTGCCGGGCGGTCTGCGGGTCCACGTTCACGGCGGTGAACAGCAGGATCGGGGCCGGGCTGTTGCGCACCACCGCGGAGGTGGGGGAGATGTTCAGCCCGTTGCTCAAGATCGCCAGCACCGGGTGGCGGCCAAGGCCGTTGGCCTCGCGCCAAATCTGGGATTCGGGGTCCACCAGCGGTCCGTCATACCCTTCGGCGCGCACGGTTCCGGCCCCCACCAACACCACCGAGGCCTGCCGGCGCAGCAACTTGAACAGGCGCTGGTCGGCCGCACTGCCCAAGGAGGCCGAGACCCCGCCGACCTGGGCGCTGCCGTCCAGGCTGGAGACAAAGTTGAACCGGACATAGGGCCGGCGATCGATGGCGTAGCGCTCCAGCAGCTGGTTGTCGCTCAGTTCGGGCGTGGGTTCCGGGAAGATTCCGTGCATGCAGATAGCTCCTAGTTGCGGCTGTGTTCGGGGTGGGCCGGGGGATTGATGTCCGACATGTTGTGGACCTGGTAGGCCGGCGCGCGCCAACCGGCGGCCGCTTCGATCAGGTGCACGGTCTGCACCGCCTCGGGAACATTGTG
The DNA here is from genome assembly GCF_059728615.1 of Glutamicibacter sp. St.4D3. Lineage (NCBI taxonomy): Bacteria > Bacillati > Actinomycetota > Actinomycetes > Micrococcales > Micrococcaceae > Glutamicibacter > Glutamicibacter sp. St.4D3. Next base: position 2,164,324 of record NZ_AP039380.1, on the reverse strand, counting down.
CATCCTGATGATCCGCGCCCCTCCCATGATGCACATGGTGGCCGAGACCATCGAACCGACCATCCGCTCCGATTTGGGCAGGTTGAGGGTTTCGCCGATGAAGTCCTTGTTCGACACCGCGGCCAGCGCCGGGTAGCCGAGCTCGGCGATGGGGGAGAAGTTGCCGGTCAGCTCCAGGGTATGGCGGGTGTTCTTGTTCAGGTCATGCCCCGGGTCAATGATCAGCTTCTGCTCACCGATCCCGGCCTGCACCGCCAGCTCGACCTTGCGCGCCAGGTAGTCTCGCACCTCACCGACCACGTCCGCATAATGCGGGCGCGGGTACACCGTACGCGGCTTGGCCAGTGAATGGGTAAGCACCAGGTGGGCGCCGCTGTCCGCCACGACCTGGGCCATGCCGGGTTGTGACAGGCCCGTGGTGTCGTTGATGACATCGGCCCCGGCCTCGATCGCGGCCTGCGCCACCTGCGGCAGGAACGTATCCGCGGAGATCAGCACATCGCTGCGCTCACGTACTGCCCGGATTACCGGAACCACGCGTTCGGCCTCCTCCTGCCAGGACAGTGCCGGGCCGGGGGAGAAGGGCACCCCGCCAATATCCACCCAATCCGCCCCGTCCTGCACGGCCTGCATCGCCGCGGCGATGGCCTGATCCAATCCGAAGGTTGACCCGGCGTCAAAGAAGGAATCCGGGGTGCGGTTCACGACCGCCATCACCGCGATGCGCTGCGAAAAATCGATGCTCCGGTGCGAAAAATCGTGTACGGGGTATTTCAGATCCGGCAGGAACATCGCTATCTAAACCCTTACTGCAGATTTTTCGGGGACAACTCTCACTTAATACATACCACTGAACCCCCAGCCGGAACCGGTGCCCCGAGCCGGCGGCCCCACAGCCGTCGCCGCGCAAACAGTAGGCTGGTGACATGGACATGCCACATCTTCCCGCCCAGACCGGGACCTGGATCCGCCAGGCCATCGACAGCGCCGCCCCCGGGACCATCGCCGCCCAGGTCCCCGCAGGCTATGCCGCCTACGCCCGAATCCTGCACCCGGCCATGGACGAGGACGGGGCCCCGGTCAGCTGGGGCAGCATCGCGGCCCTGCGCGGGCACCGGTTGCAGGGCGCCGACCTGTTCGAGGACGTCTCCGGGCTGGACGAGCACGGCGACCCGCAGCAGGAGGACGCCTGGGTGGACGGGGACGTACCGGCCTACGAACTGCCCATCGACCAGTGGGGCGCCCTGGTGGAGCTGTTGTCCCGGCACACTGAACCAGGACCCGCCGCAGCCCCCTATGTGGCCGGGCTGTGGGGCGGGTACGCCTTCATCGAGGGAGGCGAACGCATCCAGATCGACTTCGAGCCGGACCCCAACGCCGACGCGGAACACAACCGCCAGGCCCATGCGCGGGCGCTCGCCGAGGCCCAGCGCCCGGGACTGCCCGCAGCGGTCCGCACCGCGCCCCGCCTGGATTTGGGCGGCGGCTACCGCAACTACCTGCTCTTCGCCCTCAACAGGGCGCAGCTGGCCAACCCGCTGTGGGCGAGCACCACCGCCGGAGAGCAGCGCCAGCGTCCCTCCCTGGCCTTCCCCCACGACCATTCCTGGATGCTGTCCACCGAACCCTACGATGACTCCACCATCCTCGGCGGCAGCCGGGCACTGATCGATGCGGTGCTGGGCAGCGACGCGCTGGAGGCGCTGGAGGTAGGAGAACTCACACGAATCGGCCATTCAGCCTAGGGGCGGCGAACTCGTACCATTGAAGGGATGAACACTTCGGCCGTATACCTGGATCACGCCGCGACGACGCAGCTGAGCGGTGCCGCCCTGCAGGCGGTCACCGCCCAGTTCGCGCGCACCGGCAACCCTTCCTCCCTGCACGGGGCCGGGCGCGCCGCGAACCGGGTGGTGGATGAGGCCCGCCAGCAGATCGCCCGGGCAGCCGGCGCCCACCCGTCCGAGGTGATCTTCACCTCCGGTGGCACCGAGTCGGACAACCTGGCCCTGAAGGGGCTGTACTGGAACCGGGTGGCCGCCAACCCGCAGGCCACCAAGATCCTGCTCTCGGGCATTGAACACCACGCGGTGCTGGATACCGCCGAGTGGCTGGCCGCCCACGAGGGCGCCGAGCTGGTGTGGATGCCAGTGGACCGGGACGGCGTGCTGGATTTGCCCGCCGCCACCGCCCTGCTGGATGAGCACCACGAACGGATCGCCCTGGCGACCCTGATGTGGGCGAACAACGAGGTCGGGGCCGTGCAGCCGGTGACCGAACTGGCGCGGCACGCCGCCGGCTACCAGATCCCGGTACACACCGACGCAGTCCAGGCCTTCACGGCCGTGGCCACCGACTTCGCCGCCAGCCAGGTGGCCACCATGGCCATCAGCGCCCACAAGATCGGCGGGCCGGTGGGCATTGGCGCGCTGCTGGTGCGCCGCGACGTGGTGCTCACCCCGGTGCAGCATGGTGGGGGACACGAACGCAAGCTGCGCTCGGGCACCCTGAACGCGGCCCTGGCCGCCGGGTTCGCCGCCGCCGCCCAGGAAGCGGCCGCGCAGCGCGAGGCCGAATACGAGCGGCTGGCCGGCCTGCGCGACTACGCGGTCGCCGAGATTTCGCGCAGCATCCCCGAGGCCCAGCTGAACGGCCCGGCCGATGCCGGGCACACCCAGGCCCGGCTGCCGGGAAACCTGCACTACACCTTCCCCGGCTGCGAGGGGGACTCGCTGCTGTTCGTGCTGGACATGCTGGGCATCTGCTCCTCCACCGGCTCGGCCTGCACCGCCGGGGTGCCCCAGCCCTCCCACGTGCTGCTGGCCATGGGCCGCGATGCGCGCAGCGCCCGCAGTGTGCAACGCTTCACATTTGGGCATAGCACCACCCGGGCCGACGTTGACAGACTATTGGAAGCACTGCCCGAGGCCTACGCCCGGGCGAAGAAGGCCGGAATGGCGGCCGACGAGAGCAGTATCCATACTGCGGGAACAGGATTTACACGATGAAGGTCTTAGCAGCGATGTCCGGCGGCGTTGACTCGGCGGTGGCCGCCGCCCGAGCCGTCGAGGCCGGGCACGACGTGGTCGGGGTGCACCTGGCCCTGTCCCGGATGCCGGGCACCCTGCGCACCGGCTCGCGCGGCTGCTGCACCATCGAGGACTCTTCGGACGCCTGGCGCGCCTGCGACAAGTTGGGCATCCCGTTCTACGTCTGGGACTTCTCGGACCGCTTCGCCGAGGACGTGGTCGATGACTTCATCAGCGAATACGAGGCCGGACGTACCCCGAACCCGTGCATGCGCTGCAATGAGAAGATCAAGTTTGCCGCACTGCTGGAAAAGGCGCTGGCGCTGGGCTTCGACGCGGTGTGCACCGGGCACTATGCCAAGGTCATCCGCGATGAGGCCGGCAACCCAGAACTGCACCGCGCGGCGGACTGGGCCAAGGACCAGTCCTATGTGCTGGGCGTGCTGACCCACCAGCAGCTGGAGCACTGCATGTTCCCGCTGGCGGAGACCCCGTCCAAGGCGCAGGTGCGGGCCGAGGCCGCCGAACGCGGGCTGACCGTGGCGAACAAGCCCGACAGCCACGACATCTGCTTCATCCCGGACGGGGACACCCGCGGCTGGCTGGCCGAACGGATCGAAATGACGCCGGGGAAGATCGTGGACCAGGACGGCAACGAACTGGGCGAGCACACCGGCGCCCAGGCCTTCACCGTGGGACAGCGCAAGGGGTTGCGCCTGGGCCGCCCGGCAGCGGACGGCAAGCCCCGTTTCGTGTTGGAAATCCGGCCCAAGGACAACAAGGTGATCGTTGGCCCCGAGGCGCTGCTGGCCGTGGATGAGCTGCGCGGCATCCGCGTCTCCTGGGCGGGGCGGCCCATCAGCGAGGTTGGGCTCGGCACCGAGTTCGACTGCATGGTCCAGGTGCGCGCCCACGGGGATCCGGTGGCGGCGGTGGCCCACGTCGAGCAGCAGGCCGATGGGGTGTGCCAGCTGGTGACCCGGCTGGTGGAGCCGATGCGCGGGGTGGCCCCGGGCCAGACCATGGTCGTCTACCAGGACAGCCGGGTGCTGGGCCAGGCCACCATCGACTCGGCCCGCTCCACGGCCTGGGACCCGGCCAAGGTCAGCTGACGTAGCCGCTGGCGGGACCGCCCCGGGGGCGCTAGTTGCGCACCAGCTTGAGCTTGAAAACCTCCGGGCCCTGCTGCAGGTAGCTGACCTCGAATTCGCCCGGATGGCGCTCATCGAGCTGCCTGAGCAGCGGCAACGGGTTGTGTGTTGCGCTGAGCACCAGCCCCGACCCGCTGCGCAGTGAACCCAGGGCGCCAAAAATTGCCGCGTGGCGCACCGCATGCGGAATCGTCTGCACATCCAGGACCGGCAGCTGCTCGTCATGCCCACCGCAGGCGCAGGTGCCTGCCGTTGTCTGCTTCAGCGCCTCTTCCCGGGTTGCTGAGATTTCAATGTTCTCGGCCATCACCGACTCCTTCACTCTGATCCGCCAGGTGGCGGGGATGCCACATGGCATGCCCGCCACTATTTTATTACAATTAACTCAGTGGAAAATAGCGGTTTCGGCAACGGAGACCGTCACGGTGAGGGGAAAGCATTGACGACTCGGCCACGCAGTCCGCGGGAAAACCGGCGCAGCGGCGCCGGCCGAATGCATTCCCCCTCCCGCGAACTCATCCTGCACCTGCTCCAGGAGGCAAACGAGGCACTGAGCATCCCGCAGCTGGCCCAAGCTGCCGGCATGCATGAAAACACGGTGCGCGCCCAGCTGGAGGCGCTGTTGCGCGATGGCTACGTGCGGCGCAAGCCCGCCGCCGTCGCCGGCCGCGGCCGTCCGCCCTGGATCTGGTCGCCCGCCCCGACTCCCGAGAGCCCCTATGCCACCCTGGCCAGGGTGCTGGCCCGGCAGATCGCTGCCAGCAGCGCCGACCCGGTCAGCGCCGGTCTGGAGGCCGGCACCAGCTGGGGCCGGGAACTGGCCCGGGAACAACACGCAGACTCGACCCAACACCTGAACCCTCAGGCCAGCGCGGCCCAGCGGGTCCTGCCCGTCCTGCGGCGCATGGGATTTGACCCCAGCCAGGCGGCGGACGGACAGATCAGGCTGCAAGCCTGCCCGTTGCTGGGCGCCGCCCGCGAACACCCCGAGGTGGTATGCAACGTGCACCTGGGCATCGTGCGCGGGGTGCTGGGCCAGGAGGCTGACCCCCACCCGGCCGAGAGCACCGCGATCACGCCGTTTGCCGGCCCGGGGTACTGCCTGCTGCGCCTGGATGATGCGCAGGACCGTGACTCATGAGCCGCCCGTTGCGCAAGCCCGGCCCGGTCCGCCGCAGCGGGCGCTGGCGTCTGCTGCTGATGATCCCTGCGGGCCTGTGCCTGCTGGCCGGCTTGGATGCGGGGTTGATCCTGCTGGATGTGCATGCGCCGCTGCCCGTCGCCAGTTGGGGCCAGGCCCACGGAATGGTCTTGGTCTTTGGATTCGTCGGCGCCCTCATTGCCTTGGAGCGGGCCGTGGCACTGGGCAGAGCCTGGGGCTACCTGGCCCCCTTGCTGCTCGCCCTGGGCGGGCTGGGCCTGCTGGTTTCCCTGCCCCGGATCCTTGCCGGGACGCTGCTGCTGGCCGGCATGGTGGCCACCGTGGCGCTCTACGTTCCGCTGTGGCGACGCCAACGGGCGGTGGCGGTGCTGATCCAAATGCTCGGGGCGGGGGCCGGGGTGGCCGCGACGCTGCTGTGGCTGGCGGGCGTGCAAACCTCCCTGATCCTGCCCTGGCTGTGCAGCTTTCTGGTGATCACCATCGCCGGCGAGCGCGTGGAATTGGCCCGGCTGCATCTGGGCCCACGCTCGGAGATGGTGGCCCTGGTGTTGTGCTGCGCCGTGGTGGGCTGCGCGGCGGCCTCCGTCTTGTGGGTTTGGGCCGGCACCGTCCTGTTCGGTGCGGCGCTGGCGTTGCTGGTGCTGTGGCTGGTGCGCCAGGACGTTGCCCGGCGCACCATACACGCCCAGGGGGCACCGCGCTTCATGGCCGCGTGCCTGCTGGCGGGATACTTCTGGTTGCTGGTTGCCGCGGTGACCTGGTGTTTCGGGTACCCGGTGAGTGTTGCGGCGTACGACACGGTGGTGCACGGAGTGTTCCTGGGCTTCGTGATGTCCATGATCATGGCCCACGCCCCTACGATCCTGCCGGCGGTACTGGCCATCAAGCTGCCGTATCGGGCACTGATGTGGGTGCCCGCGGTGCTGCTGCACGCCGGACTGGTGCTGCGTCTGTGGCTGGGTGACGGCCTGGGGTACGAGGTGCTGTGGCAGGCTGGCGGGGTGTTGAACGTGGTGGCCGTGGTGCTGTTCGTTCTGGTGGCGCTGGCCAGTGCGCTGCTGGGGGAGCGTGCCCTGCCATGGTCGCCGGGTGGCGGCGCCGCGCACGCGCCCAAACGCAGCGTGCCGGTGCCTACCGGTAGGCCTGGGCATTCCATTGGCTTGCGTCCCGGGATGGCTCCGGCCCCTTCGACCGGCCGGGCCGGGGCGGGGAACCGAGAAGAACATGAAGGGAAACGTGATGAGTGAGGCATCGGCCAAGGTTCCGGGGCGGGGTTTCTGGCCGTTGCGGGATCTTCCCACCGCGATCTGGCTGATCCTGCTGGTGCTCAGCACCCTGATCCACCGCCAGTTGCCGGCCCCACGCTGGCTGATGATTCACCTGTTGCTGCTCGGCGCGCTGTCCCACGCCATCCTGGTCTGGTCCCAGTATTTTGCCACCGCCCTGCTCAAGCTGCCGGTGACCCAGGACTCCCGGCGGCAGCAGTCCCGGCGCCTGCTGCTGCTGAACGCCGGGGCCGTGGTGGTGATGACCGGCGTGCTTGGCGCCTGGTGGCCGGTCACTGCCTGTGGGGCGGGCCTGGTCGCCGCGGCCGCACTGTGGCACGGGGTGTGGCTGTACCGGCGGCTGCGCGGCGCGCTGCCCTCACCCTATGGGGCCAGTGTGCGCTACTATGTGGCCGCCGCGGCGCTTTTGCCGGTCGGCGCCGCGCTGGGCACCTGGATCTCCACCGGCCTGCCCTCCCCGCTGCATGAGCGGTTGACCCTGGCGCACGCGCTGGTGAACCTGCTCGGCTGGGTCGGGCTGACCGTGGCCGGCACCCTGATCACCTTGTGGCCCACCATGCTGCGCACCCGCATCGCCCCGCAGGCCGCCGCCCGGCTGCGGCACAGCCTGCCGGTGCTGCTGGCGGCGGTGCTGATCGCGGCGGCCGGGGCCGGGTTCGGTGTGCTTCCGGTGGCTGCCGCCGGGGTGGCCGGATACCTGGTGGGGCTGGGCCTGCTGGCTTCCCCGTTCATTTACGCGGCCCGCAACAAGCCGCCGCGCAGTTTCGCCACGCTCTCGGTGCTCGCCGCGGTCTGCTGGTGGGTGGGCATGCTGGTGTGGATGCTGGTGGGGCTCGTGACCACCTCGGACTGGCGGGTCATGGGGCGCGCCTTTGACACCCTGGCGCCCTACCTGGTGGCCGGTTTTGCCGCCCAGGTCCTGCTCGGGGCGTTGTCCTACCTGATCCCGGTGGCGTTGGGCGGCGGGCCGCGTCCGGTGCGGGAAACCGCGACGGTGTTTGACCGGGGAGCGGCGTGGCGGGTGTCGATGGCCAACACCGCCCTGCTGGTGTGCGCCCTGCCGGTTTCCTCCCTGGTGCGTGTGGTTTGTTCGGTGCTCTACCTGGTGGCCATGGCCAGCTTCCTGCCCCTGCTGTTTGCCGCGCTGCGCACCCATCGGAAGGTGAAGGCCCAGGTGCAGCAGGCCAAGACGCTGCCGGCCGCCGGGCGTCCGCGCGGGCCGCGGGCCCCGGAAGGCGAACGCCCGGCCGGGCAACGCGCCGGTCAGGCGGTGGCCGGGTTCATGGCCGTGGTGGTGGCCATCGCCCTGGGGGTGGCCCTGGATCCGGCCGCGGCCGGGCTGCGCGAACCGGCCCCGGCCGCCGGGCAGCAGCAGTCCGCGGCGGAAGTGGACGCCCCGGTGCAGCGTGTTCAGGTCACCGCCCAGGACATGCGCTTCTTCCCGGCTCGCATCGACGTGCAGGCCGGCACCCACCTGATCATTGAGCTGACGAACACCGACGCCGAGCAGACCCACGACCTGGTGCTGGGCACCGGGCAGGACAGCGGGCGGCTGGCCCCGGGCCAAAGTGCGGAAGTCGAGGCCGGGGTCGTTGGCGCTTCGGTGGACGGCTGGTGCTCAATTGTCGGGCACAAGCAGATGGGGATGGTCCTGGAGATTGTGGCCACCGGGCAGTCCTCCGCCGGTCCCGGGCAGCAGCAGGACCCGGGCGAGGGTGAGGCGCCCGCCCAGGACGGCTCCCATCCCATGATGGGCCGCGAACCTCAGGAGCAGGGCCCGGCAGCACCCGACGCGGCCAGCGAGCTGGACTTCAACGCCGCCCCGCAGGACGGGTTCACCTCGCGCGAGGCCGAACTGGAGCCGCTGGCGAAGGACGCCGGCGAACCGGTCACTCACCGACACCGGTTCACCGTCAGTGAGCTGCAGGCCGCCGTCGCCCCCGGGGTCACCCAGAAACTGTGGACCTTCAACGGCACCGCGCCCGGCCCGGTGCTGCACGGCAGGGTGGGGGACAGGTTTGAAATCACCCTGTACAACGACGGCAGCATGGGCCATTCCATCGACTTCCATGCCGGTGCCCTGGCCCCGGATGAGCCGATGCGCACCATCGCGCCCGGCCAGAGCCTGACCTACCGGTTTACCGCCACCAAGGCGGGAATCTGGATGTACCACTGCGGCACCGCGCCAATGAGCGCCCACATCGCCAACGGCATGTTTGGCACGGTGGTCATCGAACCCGGTGACCTGCCGCAGGTGGACAAGAGCTTTGTGCTCACCCAGTCGGACTTCTACCTGGGCGCCCAGGGCGGGGAAGTGGACATGGACAAGCTGCTGGCCGGCACCCCGGACATCGTGGCCTTCAACGGCTACGCCAACCAGTACCTGCATCAGCCGCTCAGGGCCCGGGCCGGGGAACGGGTGCGGATCTGGTTGCTGGATGCCGGTCCCAACCGTCCCTCCTCCTTCCATGTCATCGGCGGTCAGTTCGACACCGTCTGGTTCGAAGGCGGCTACCGGCTGGATCACCGGCAGGACCCGCAGGGCGGAAGCCAGGCGCTGGCCCTGGCCCCGGCCCAGGGCGGCTTTGTCGAGCTGGTCTTCCCGGAGGCCGGGCACTACCCGTTTGTCACCCACTACATGTCCGACGGTGAGCGCGGCGCCCACGGCCTGTTCGAGATCACCGGGGAGAACCGCTAGCTGCATCTGGGCTGGGCGATCACCGGGCGCACCCCGGCCGGCCGGTGCTGCCCTTATCATGGGGTGATGGGCGACGCGTCGGGCAGCTTGCAACCTGCACTGGAGTTGATCGGCTGGCTGCTGCTGGCCGCCTGCTTCGGCTTCCTCTTTGCCGCCCAGGTTTCCAGGCGCTCGATGCGCAGATGGCGGCGGGCCGAGTGCGAGCTGATGGTCCTGGAGGGCCAGCCCTGCCTGGTGTGGAGCACCGCCGACGGCACCCGGCGCAGCACCCTGCACGAGCACGCGCTCACCGACACCGCCGCGCCCAGCGTCGTGTACTACCGCATCGGACACGAGCAGCACCCCCAGACCACAGCGCCGGTGTCCCACGCCCGGATGCTGGGCGCCATCGGGTGGTCGCTGTTGGGCGCCTGGGCGCTGAGCAACATCATTTCGGTGCTGCTGGCGATGTAGTCCCCGCGCCCGGGCGTCCCTTGCTTCGGCCCGGATCCTTCACACAATCGGCGTGATGCGCGACACAGAAACGTGAAAGAAGTGTCGTATAGTTGACTTGGGTGTGACCCTGAACACCCAGTGGGGTCACTTGCATCACTATGCGAAGGATATGAAATGTCATCAAAGTTTTCGCGCCTCTCGCGGGCTGCGGTCATCCTCTCGGCCAGTGCGCTGGCATTGAGTGCCTGCACCGGCCCTTCCGGTTCCCAGGAGGAGGGCCAGTCCGGGGATCAGGGCGGCGGCAGCGCGGTCATCACGCTGGGCACCACCGACAAGGTCACCTCACTGGACCCGGCCGCGTCCTACGACAACGGCTCGTTCATGGTCATGAACCAGATCTATCCGTTCCTGCTGAACAATGAGCCCGGTTCCCCGGACCCGGTGCCCGCCATCGCGGCCAGCGCGGACTTCACTTCGCCGACCGAGTACACGGTCAAGCTCAAGGAGGGGCTGAAGTGGGCCAACGGCCATGACCTGGATTCCAAGGACGTCAAGCACAGCTTCGACCGCCAGCTGAAGATCGCCGACCCGAACGGCCCAAGCTCGCTGCTGGGCAACCTGGACAAGGTTGAGGCCCCGGATGCCACCACCGTGGTGTTCACCCTGAAGGTCCCCAACGACCAGACCTTCGCCCAGGTGCTCTCCTCCCCGGTGGGCCCGATCGTCGATGACGAGGTCTTCCCGGCCGACAAGGTCATCGACGACAAGGAAATCGTGGACGCCAAGGCCTTTGGCGGACAATACGTGATCGACTCCTACAACAAGAACACCCTGGTCTCGCTGAGCAAGAACGATGAATACCAGGGCGTGCTGGGTGAACCGGCCAACTCCCAGGCGGCCATCAAGTACTACGCGGACGCGAACAACATGAAGCTGGAAATCCAGCAGGGCAAGATCGACGTGGCCTGGCGTTCGCTGACCCCCACCGACATCGAGGACCTGGAGGGCCAGGATAACCTGACCGTCCACAAGGGCCCGGGCGGGGAACTGCGGTACATCGTGTTCAACTTCGACTCCATGCCCTACGGCAAGGAAACCTCCGACGCCGACCCGGCCAAGGCCCTGGCCGTGCGCCAGGCCGCCGCCAACCTGGTGGACCGCCAGGCGATCGCCACCCAGGTCTACAAGGACACCTACACCCCGGCCTACTCCTTCGTCCCGCAGGGATTCACCGGAGCCACCGAGCCGCTGAAGGAAAAGTACGGCAAGGACGGCGGCCCGGATGCCGAGGCGGCCAAGAAGGTGCTGGAGGACGCCGGGGTGCAGACCCCGGTCAAGCTGGCGCTGCAGTACAACCCCGACCACTACGGTCCAAGCTCCGGGGACGAGTACGCGATGGTCAAGAGCCAGCTGGAGGCCGACGGGTTGTTCGAGGTGGATCTGAAGTCCACCGAATGGGTCACCTACCAGAAGCAGCGCGTCACCGACTACCCTGCCTACCAGCTGGGCTGGTTCCCGGACTACTCGGATGCCGATAACTACCTCGCGCCGTTCTTCGCCAAGGACAACTTCCTGTCCAACGGGTACGACAACCAGGAAGTTGACTCGCTGATCTCCGAGCAGCGCGGTGAAACCGATGAAGGCAAGCGCAGCGAAATGATCGGCCAGCTGCAGGACATGGTGGCCGATGACCTCTCCACCCTGCCGCTGCTGCAGGGCGCGCAGGTCGCGGTCGCCGGCAAGGACGTGCAGGGCGTTGACAAGACCCTGGATGCCTCCTTCAAGTTCCGCATGGGCGTCTTGAGCAAGTAGGCCCCGGCCCAGGCGGCCTGAGATGAGCCAAAGGGGGCCTGCGGGCCCGTTGCAGGGAGAATCCGCCGCAGGCCCCTTTGGCATGCCCAGCCCCCACCGGGGCGTGGGCCGGCAGATCAAACACCTAAGAGGAACACCACCATGTCCATCACCCTGCCTGTGGAAGAACCCACATCCAGTACACCGACCAAGAAAAAGTCCAAGGGGGCCGGCGGCGGCTTCCTGCGCTATCTGATCACCCGCTTTTTGCTGATCTTCCCGACCGTGTTCATCCTGATCACCGTCGTCTTCTTCCTGATGCGCGTCACCGGCGACCCGATCACCGCGGCCCTGGGCGGGCGGCTGACCCCCACCCAGCTGGCCGAACGCATCGCCGAGGCCGGCTATGACCGGCCGATCATGGTCCAGTACTTCGAATACCTCGGCCAGATCCTGCGCGGGGACCTGGGCCGCACCATGAGCGACAACCGGGAGGTCACCGAGGTGCTCATCACCTACGGCGCGGCCACCTTGGAGCTGTCCATCAACGCGGTCATTGTCGCCCTGCTGCTGGGCATCCCGCTGGGACTGCTGGCCGCCCGCTTCCGGGACAGCTACTCCGACGCGGCGCTGCGCATCTTCGCGATCCTGGGCTACGCCACCCCGGTGTTCTTCGCCGGGCTGCTGCTCAAGCTGATCTTCGGGATCTGGCTGGGCTGGCTGCCGATCTCCGGACGTGCGGACTGGCAGACCGAGCTGGAGCTGACCAACCTGGGCTCACCGACTGGCATCTACTGGCTGGACGCGCTGCGCAGCGGCAACTTCGAGGCCTTCTGGGCCGTGGTGCGCCACGCCCTGCTGCCGGCCATCGCCCTGGGCCTGCTCACCGGCGGGGTGTTCCTGCGCCTGGTGCGCACCAACGTGATCGGCACGCTGGGCCGCGAATACGTGGAGGCCGGCCGCTCCCGCGGGGTGGGGGAGTACCGGCTGCTGACCAAGCACGCCTACCGTCCGGCCCTGATCCCGATCATCACCGTGATGGGCCTGCAGATCGCCATGCTGCTCGGCGGGGCGGTGCTGACCGAAACCACCTTCGAATGGCAGGGGCTGGGCTTCAAGCTGGCCGAGTACCTGACCGCCCGCGACTTCGTGGCCGTGCAGGGCATCGTGGTGCTGCTGGCCATCATCGTGGCCGTCACCAACTTCATCGTGGACGTGGTCGCCGCGCTGATCGACCCGAGAGTGAGGTACTAGCATGAGCACCACCACCGTCACTGAAATCAAGGCCCACGCGCCCTGGTGGCTGCGCCTGCCGGTGATCTCCCACCTGCGCATGTCCTCCGGGCTGCAGCGCGGAATGCTGATCGCCGGGCTGGTGCTCTCCCTGCTGCTGGTGTTCACCGCACTGCTGGCCCCGGTGATCGCACCGTTTGACTTCGCCCAGAACCGGGATGCCTCGGGCGCGTTCCCGCGCCAGTCGGCCCCGGATGACAAGTTCATCTGGGGGACCACGGTCTCCGGGTACGACGTCTTCTCCCGCACCCTGTACGGCGCGCAGACCGCGGTCTGGGTGATCATCGCCGCGGTGGTCATGTCGATCTTCCTCGGGGTGTTCCTGGGGCTGGTCTCCGGGTACCTGGGCGGCTGGTTCGACCGGGTGATGGTGGTGCTCAACGACGCCATCTACGCCTTCCCCTCCCTGCTGCTGGCCATCGTGATGTCCATCGTGATCTCCCAGGGCCAGTCCTCCCTGTTCGGCGGCATCATGGCCGCGGCGGTGTCCATCACCGTGGTGTTCATCCCCCAGTACTACCGGGTGGTGCGCGCCGAGGTGATCCGGCTGAAGGCCGAACCGTTCGTCGAGTCCGCGCAGGTGATCGGCGCCAGCAGCTGGCGGGTCATGGGCACCCACCTGCTGCGCAACGCCACGCGCACCCTGCCGCTGATCTTCACCCTGAACGCCTCCGAGGCGCTGCTGACCCTGGCCGGGCTCGGCTTCCTGGGCTTTGGCATCGAACCGACCGCCGCCAGCGAATGGGGTTTTGACCTGAATCGGGCGATGAGCGACGCCACCGGCGGGATCTGGTGGACCGGGCTGTTCCCGGGCCTGGCGATTGTGCTGACCGTGCTGGGGCTGACCCTGGTCGGTGAATCGATGAACGACCTGAACGACCCGCGGCTGCGGCGCATCAGCCGCAAGAAGGCCAAGCGCATGATCCAGAAGGGGGCCGCGGCATGAGCCACACCCACAGCGAACCGAACCAGGTGCTCAGCGTCCAGGACCTGTCCATCGACTTCGTCACCGACTCCGGGCCGGTGCCGGCCGTGCGCGGGGTGGACCTTTCCGTCCAGCCCGGGGAGATCCTGGCGATCGTCGGGGAATCGGGGTCCGGCAAGTCGGTCACCGCCCGCACCGCCCTGGGGATCATGGCCGAGAACGGGGCGGCGCGCGGCGCGGTCTACCTCAAGGGCCAGGACATGCTGCACGCCAGCGGCGCCCAGCTGCGCCGGGCCCGCGGCCGGGACGTGTCCATGGTGTTCCAGGAACCCTCCACCGCGCTGAACCCGGTGTACACGGTGGGCTGGCAGATCATGGAGGGCATCCGGGCGCACAACAAGATCGGCCGCAGGCAGGCCAAGGCCCGCGCCGTGGAGGCGATGCGCCAGGTCGGCATCCCGGACCCCGAACGCCGGGTGGACTACTACCCGCACCAGTTCTCCGGCGGGCAGAAGCAGCGCGTGGTGATCGCCGCGGCGCTGGCGCTGCGCCCCTCACTGATCGTGGCCGACGAACCGACCACCGCCCTGGATGTGACGGTGCAGGCCGAAATCCTGCAGCTGCTGCGCCAGGTGCGCGAGGAGCTGGGCACCGCGATCGTGATCATCACCCACAACATGGGGGTGGTCGCCGACATCGCCGACCGGGTGATCGTGATGAACCAGGGCCTGGTGATCGAACAGGCCAAGGCGCTGGACCTGTTCGAGAACCCGCAGCAGGACTACACCCGTTCACTGCTGGAGGCGGTGCCGCACCTGGGCCGCTCCAGCGCCTCGAAGGACCTGGAGTCCCGCGCCCACGCCGAGAAGCCGGTGCTGGTCGAGGCCCGGGACTTGAGCGTGCACTACCCGGGGCGCCTGGGCGCACCGGGGTTCACGGCCGTCAACGGGGTGTCCCTGAAGATCCACGCCGGGGAGGTGTACGGGCTGGTCGGTGAATCCGGCTCGGGCAAGACCACCATCGGGCGCACCATCGCCGGGCTGAACCGGATGACCGGCGGGTCGCTGAGGGTGCTGGACTATGAGATGGCCGATTTCCGTGAACGCAGCTTCAAGCCGCTGCGGGAGCAGATCGGGTTCGTCTTCCAGGACCCGGCCGCCAGCTTCAACCCGCAGCTGACCATCGGGCAGTGCGTGGCCGAACCGCTGAACGTGCACCGCAGCCTGGGTCCGCGCGAAACCCGGGCCCGGGTGGGCGGGCTGCTGGAGTCGGTGCAGCTGCCGGCCGGCTACGCCGAACGCTACCCGCACGAGCTCTCCGGCGGCCAACGCCAGCGCGCCTCGCTGGCCCGGGCGCTGGCCCTGGAGCCGAAGCTGCTGATCGCCGATGAACCCACCAGCGCGCTGGATGTCTCGGTGCAGGCCAAGGTGCTGGAGCTGTTCCTGGAGCTGCAGCAGCAGCTGGGCTTCGCGGCCCTGTTCATCTCCCACGACCTGGCGGTGGTGGACATGCTCGCCAGCTGGGTGGGGGTGCTGCTGCGCGGCGAACTGGTTGAGGAGGGGCTGGGCTCCAGGGTGCTCAGCGCCCCGCAGCACCCGTACACGCAGCGGCTGATCGCCTCCCTGCCGGTGCCCGACCCGCGTGAACAGGCCAAGCGCCGGGCGCTGATCGAGCAGCTGAACCTGGCACAGTGAGCGCAACACGCGCCGCCACCAGCTCCCGGGCCGGTGGCGGCGCGTCACTTAATGCGGGTCGTGGCCTAATCCCACGTAAACTGGGCGCATGAGCGAGCCGAACACGAACCCCCTGCCCACGGACTTCGACCCGCACGCCAGCTCCCTGCACGGCGAGGTCGACCAGGCGGTGCTCGATGAGCTGTATTCCATCCGCGGCAGCATCGACAACTTCGACGCCCAGCTGGTCTACCTGCTGGCCGAACGCTTCAAGGCCACCCAGCGGGTGGGCCACCTCAAGGCCGTGCACCAGCTGCCGCCCAGCGACCCGAACCGGGAAAAGGCGCAGATTGAGCGGCTGCGCCACCTGGCCCGTGAGGCGCACCTGGACCCGGAGTTCGCCGAGAAGGTGCTGAACTTCATCATCTCCGAGGTGATCCGCCACCACCAGCACATCTCCAACGCGCACAACAACGAGTAAGCCCGCCCGGTGAGCACGATGAGTGAACGACAAGCCGTATCCGGCAATCAGCCCGCCGAACCGGGCCCGGCGGCAGATCCGGCCACCGCTGCGGTGGCCGCCGCCGAGGCCGCGGTGCACGTCACCTGCCAGCCCCGCTTTGCCGGCACCGAAGCCGTGGAAGTGCACAAGGTGGTGCGCGGGGAACTGGGCGAACCGAACCTGGCGGTCTTCCCGCAGCTGCCCGACCGCGGAGTGTGGGCACGCCAGCAGGCGCGCAGCACCGCCATGATCACCGAGCTGGGCTTTGACCTGCAGCCGCACGGCTGGCGGATTGGGGTGCCGGACGGGATGGACGCCCGCCGCGCCCGCAGCCTGCTGCGCAGGGACGAGAACCTGCTGGCCGACGTGCTGGGCGCGGAGAAGAAACCGGCCGCGCGGATCAAGCTGAACGTGCTCGGGCCCTGGTCGCTGGCCGCCGGCCTGCACCTGGGCAACGGGGAACGGGCGGTGGCCGACCACGGGGCCCGGCGCGACATCATCGAGGCCTACGCCCAGGGGCTGGGGGACTGGCTCACCCGCCTGTCCCGGATCACCGCGCTGCGCCACTTCACCGTGCAGCTGGAGGAGCCGGCGCTGGGCGCCGTGCTGGATGGGGCGCTGCCCACCGCCAGCGGGTACCGCACCCTGCGCTCGGTGCCCCGCCAGGAGGTGCGCCAGCTGCTGGGGGCACTGGTGGAGCACGTGAACCAGCACCACAACGTGTCCTGGGTGGCGCAGCTGGCGCAGCAGGACGGGCGTTGGCGCGAACGGGTGGACCTGGTCCACCAGGCCGGGATCGATGCCCTGGTGCTGGACCCGCTGGGCCTGGACCATGCCGGCTGGGAGCGGGCCGCGGCGCTGGTCGAATCCGGGGGCCGGCTCTTCCTGCAGGTCCTGGAGCCCGGGCAGAAGCCGCCGGGGGTGGTGCAGGCGGTCAAGGACATCCTGCGTCCCTGGCGGATGCTGGGGCTGGGGTTGGAGCGGCTCGGGGCGCTGCGCCTGATGCCGCGCGGGGACTTCTCCGCCTCCGGGGCCGCCGAGGTGATCAGCTGCCTGCAGGCGCTGACCGGGTACGCCCAGGCGCTGGAGCAGACCCGTGTGGACGCCTAGGCCCGCACCCGGGAGTACACGCCCGGGGTGCGCCCTGACCGGGAGAAAGGCCCCGGAACTCATGTATCTTAAAGAGCAGCGGGTAAGTTTGCTGCCTGCCGTTTCGCTGGGCCGCGCCAGTAGCCGGCTTGTCGCTATTCAGGGGGAAATGTATGAAGGCTAAGATCCTGGTCGTCGATGACGACGAGGCGCTGTCGGAGATGATCGGCATCGTGCTGCAAAACGACGGGTTCGACCCGGTGTTCTGCTACGACGGTTCCGGCGCGCTGGAGGCCTTCCGCGAGGCGAACCCCGACCTGGTCCTGCTGGATCTGATGCTGCCGGGCATCGACGGCATTGAGGTGTGCAAGCAGATCCGCGGCGAATCCGATGTCCCCATTGTGATGCTCACCGCCAAGTCCGACACCGCCGACGTGGTGCGCGGGCTGGAGTCCGGGGCCGATGACTACGTGCCCAAGCCCTTCAAGCCGGCCGAACTGGTCGCCCGGGTGCGGGCCCGGCTGCGCCCGGCCGAAACCCACGCCCCGGAAATGCTGAACGTGGCCGATGTGACCATCGACGTGGCCGGCCACCGGGTCACCCGCGGGCAGAGCGTGCTGTCGCTGACCCCCCTGGAATTTGACCTGCTGGTCACCATGGCCCGCAAGCCCTGGCAGGTCTTCAGCCGCGAACAGCTGCTGGAGGCCGTGTGGGGCTACCGCCATGCGGCGGACACCCGGCTGGTGAACGTGCACGTGCAGCGGCTGCGGTCGAAGATTGAGAAGGACCCGGAGAAGCCCACGATCATCCAGACCGTGCGCGGCGTCGGCTACAAGGCGGGATCGGCAAGTTGAGTCAGCGCACCACGACCGGAAGCGAACTTGTCCCGGTCGACGTGCGCGACTCGGCGGTTCCCAAGGCCCCACCCTTCTACCGGCTGCGGCTGTGGCTGCGCCGTCCGCTGGCGGCGGTGCGCCGACGCTGGAACCGCCACCTGATGTACCGCACCGTGGCCTCCACGCTGCTGTTTTCCTCCCTGGCGCTGCTGGCGGCCGGGGCGTTCCTGTCAAATCAGATCGCCAGCACCCTGTTCACCGAGCGCTTCAATCAGGTCGCCACCGAGTCCGAGCGCGGGCTGTCCCAGGCCCGGTCCATCTTCGAATCCGCGGCCACCACCGACCGGGTCTCCACCCAGTCGCTGGTCAACAGCACGCTAAGCACCCTGGAGGGCGACGGGGCCAGCGTGGTGCGCGACTTCGTGCTGATGCCCTTCCCGGGCGATGAGAACATCTATGTGGCCCCCACCGCCTCCGGGCAGCTGACCAGCCGGATCATCCCGGCGGACCTGTCCGAACGGGTCATGAACGATTCGGGGATCTACTGGCGTTCGGTGGAGATCCCCACCGCCGGCAGCCAGGCGCCGGGGATCATCTTCGGCACCAAGGTGCTGCTGCCCCCGGGCCGGGAATACGGCCTCTACCTGGTCTATGACCTCTCCAGCGTGCAAAGCACCCTGGAATTCATCAACCGCGCCATGGTGCTCACCGGCATGATCCTGCTGCTGGTGGTCGGGGTGATCTCCTGGTCGGTCAGCCGCACCGTGGTGCGCCCGGTCGCCGACGCCGCCTACGTCTCGGAGCGGATCGCCGCCGGGGACCTGGACCGGCGCATGCGGGTGATCGGCGAGGACGAGGTCGCCCGCCTGGGCACCGCCTTCAACCACATGGCCGCCTCCCTGCAGGACCAGATCACCCAGCTGAACCAGCTCTCGGCAATGCAGCAGCGCTTCGTCTCGGACGTGTCCCATGAACTGCGCACCCCGTTGACCACGGTGCGCATGGCCGCCGAGGTGATCCATGATGCCCGGGAGTCCTTCGACCCGCTGACCTCGCGTTCGGCCGAACTGATGTACAACCAGATCGAACGCTTCCAGAACCTGCTCAATGACCTGCTGGAGGTCTCCCGCTTCGATGCCGGGGTGGCGGTGCTGGACCGTGAATCCACGGACCTGAACGTGATCGCCCGCAAGGTCATCGACACCGCCACCCCGGTCGCCGACGAATACGGTTCGGTGCTGCGCCTCTCGGCCCCCGCCGAGGGCTGCGTGGCCGAAGTGGACCCGCGGCGGGTCGAGCGGATCCTGCGCAACCTGGTGCTCAACGCCGCCGAACACGGGGAGGGCAACCCGATCGACATCAGCATCGGCCAGGATGAGGACGCGGTGGCGATCTCGGTGCGCGACCACGGCATCGGGATGAGCGCCGAGGCAGCCTCCCACGTCTTTGACCGCTTCTGGCGCGCCGATCCGGCCCGCAAGCGCACCACCGGCGGCTCCGGGCTGGGGCTGGCCATCGCCAAGGAGGACACCGCGCTGCACGGTGGACGCCTGGAGGCCTGGGGGGAGGAGGGGGTCGGTTCGAACTTCCGGTTGACCCTGCCCCGTACCGCCGGGCACACGATCTCCAGCTCACCGCTGCCGTTGGAGCCCACCGTGCTGCCGGATTTGGGTGCCGCCGGAATCCCGGAACACTTCCCGCTGACCGGGGAGCTGCCCAAGATCGGCTTCGTGCCGCTGCTGCTGGATGAACCGCTGGACGATGACGTCATCGACCCGCGCGGGGCCTTTGGCACCCAGAAACCGGGCAGTGAACGGCCCGGCACCGACAAGCCGGGCAGGGACCTGCCCGGCGCCGCCAACCCGGATGCGGGGGATCAGTCATGAGCACACCGGCACCCCGCACCCCGCGGCCGAGGGGCACCTTGAGGTTCCCCGTCGCCCGGCTGCGCTTCGCACTGGGTCCGGCCCGGCTGCTGCACGCCCTGGTCCTGGCCCTGGCCGGGGTGCTGGTGCTCAGCGGCTGCGCCTCCATCCCGCGTTCCTCCCCGGTCCAGCAGATCCAGTCCCAGCCCGATGATGAAAGCGATGAGAACTACAGCTTTGACGCGCTGGGACCGCAGCCGGGCTCCAGCCCGCGCGGCATCGTGGAGGGCTTCTTAGAGGCCGGGGTGTCCCTGGCCCAGGACTACGCGGTGGCGCGCGAGTTCATGACCCCGCAGCTGCAAAACGCCTGGAAGGGCAGCAGCCGCACCCTGGTGTACGACGCCAGCTCGATCATCGAGGCGGGGGCGGAAAACCGCTACACCATCCAGCTGGAAATCACCGCCGAGGTCGACGCGAACGGGATCCGCACCGAATACCCCTCCCATTCCACCCGGGCGGTGGACGTGGAGCTCAGCGAAATCGACGGGGAATGGCGCATCTCCAAGGCCCCGGACGGGATCATGCTCGAAAGCAGCTTCTTCGAGCGGATCTTCACCCCGCGCACCCTGTACTTCTACGACGCCAGCTACAAGTACCTGGTCCCGGACATCCGCTGGTTCTCCTCCCGCAGCGGTGCGGCGACCTCCGTGGTCGAGGCCCTGCTGGAGGGCCCGGCCCCCTACCTGGAAAACGCGGTCGTCTCCGCGTTCTCCTCGGCCAGCTCCCTGGTGCGCCCGGCGGTCCCGGTCAAGGACGGCACCGCCACGGTGGACCTGAACGCCGAGACCTTCGTGGACAGCACCGACCTGGCCAAGCAGCTGATGCAGCAGCAGCTGGTCGCCTCGCTGGACGAACTGACCTCCGTGGAACGCGTGCAGATGCAGTCCGAGGAAGCGGACGTAAACCTGGAACAGGTGCCGCCGGAATTCGAGAAGGCCGAACGCAACCCCAGCACCCCGGACACGCTGATCGGCATCGACGAGGGGTCCTTGGTCTACGTCAAGGGCGGCAGCGTGATCCCGGTGGGCGGGGTGCCGGACCTGTCCGAATACTCGCCCCGCGACCCGGCGATGTCGCCGGTGGGCAACCGCTACGCGTTCCTGAACGGCAAACGCAGCGCACTGATGACCGTGGATGAAAACGGCCGGGTCCGCCAGGTCGCCACCGGCACCAATTTGCTGCGCCCCTCCATGGATGTGGCCGGGTGGACCTGGACCGCGGGTAATTCCGCCAAGACCCCCATCCTGGTGGCCCCCGCCGATCCGGCGGTCTCCGGGGAAACCCGGCCGATCAGCGTGGACTGGCTCAAGGGCCAACAGGTGCAGTCGCTGCGGATTTCCCGGGACGGGGCCCGGGCGCTGCTGGTGGTGCGTGATGGTTCACAGACCCGGGTTCTGGTCAGCGGCGTGGTGCGCGACGCCGATGGGGTGCCCCGGGGACTGAGTGAGCATCCGATGGAGATCTTCCCCAGTGTTCCGGTGAACACCGCGCTGTGGAACTCGGACCAGTCCATCATCGTGGCCAGGTTCAGCCGCACCGAATCGGTGGAAGCCGAGCTGCTGACCTTCTCCTCGGGCTCCGAACCGTTCTCCCCGCTGCTGGGCATGGTGTCCCTGGCCGCCGGCCCCGGCGATCGCCGCCCGGTCTACGCCGGAACCCCGGAGGACCTGCACACCCGGGTGGGCAACACCTGGCGCAAGCTTGATGACTTCGCCGCCGACGTGTCCTACCCCGGCTAGCATCCCCAACCGGCCGCCGTGCTGGCACCTGCCGTGCCCGGGCAATGCACACTGGGCGCCATGGGTTCCCCGTTGGCGGCCTGGGTGGACCGGGCCCTGTCCTTGACCCCGGCGCGCGCCGCCGCCTTTGGCCTGCGCGAGCTTGCAGCCCTGCTGCTGCCCACCAGCTGCGCACTGTGCCAAGCCCCCGATCACCGGCTCTGCCCGCGGTGTGCCCGGCAACTGGTCGCCCAGCTGCATTTGCCTCCGCTGGGCCCGGCACTGCGCTGCCGGCTGGAACTGCCCCAGCACCGGGAACTGTTCCTGGTCTGCGCCGCCGGTCTCTACGCCAACGAGCTGGCCCAGGCGATCCTGGCGTTCAAGAACCGCCAGCGGGTATTCCTCGCCGCGCAGTTCGCGCCCTACCTGGCGGCCGTCGCCGCCGCGCTGAGCCCACCGTGCGTTCCGGGGGAGCAGGTGTGGCTGGTGCCGGTTCCCTCCTCACCGGCCGCCCGGACCCGGCGCGGATACTGGCCGGTGCAACGAATCCTGTGCCGGGCCCAGGCCGACGGGCTGATCCCCGCCCGGCTGAGCTGCCGGCCGATCCTGCGTCACCGGTTCTCCCTGCGTCCTGCCGGGGCCCAGAAGGGCAAGAGCCGCTCCCAGCGGCGCAGCAGCGGTGGGGCACTGTACGCCTTCGACGCCGCCCGGCCGGGACAGCAGGTGCTGCTGGTGGATGACGTGGTCACGACGGGCGCCACCCTCATCGCCGCGGCAAACGCCTGCCGGGCGGCCGGGTACCGGGTGATTGGAGCGATCGCCCTGGCCTTGACACCGCCACCGAGCACCGAAACGAAGTAGCCGCTGAAGCGTCGGTTTCGCTGAACGCGATAAGAAATCTGGGCAGTAAGTAGTGGAATCCACACGAAGTGGCATATGGTGAAGTATGGGTTGCATCGCAGATGCAGCGTAAGGCCCATCTTCAGTCCAGGGGCTGGAAAATCCCTGGATTGTTGTGTCACCCGACTCTATTTTGGAGGACACCATGGAGCTGAACTACAGCGGCCGTAACGTCACCGTTTCCGATCGTTTCCGCGAATACGTGGACGAGAAAATGGTCAAGATCGAGCAACTGACCAACAAGGTGCAGCGGATCGACGTCAAAGTCGTGAAGGAACCCCACGCCCGCAACCAATCCACCGCCTTGTCCGTGGAATTGACCGTGGTTGGCCGAGGACCGGCGATTCGCGCCGAAGCCACCGGCGCAGAAAAGTTCGCAGCATTCGACGTGGCCTTCTCCAAGCTGCTGGAGCGCCTGCGCAAGGCGCGGGACAAGCAGAAGGTGCACCGCGGGAATCACACCCCGGTCGCCGTCCACCAGGCCACCAGCGGCTTGCCGACGATAGGCGCCGGAAAGACCCTGGTCGAACAGGCCATGGAAAACCAGGCCGCCGAGGAAGCCGCGCAAAACAGCGAGGATTCGCAGTACACCCCGGTGGTGATTCGCCGCAAGGTCTTCCCTGCCGAGGTCATGAGCATCGACGACGCCGTGGACCGCATGGAACTGGTGGGTCACCCGTTCTACCTGTTCATCGACGAAGCCAACGGGTCACATTCGGTGGTGTACCGCCGCCACCAGTACCAGTACGGCGTGCTCACCCTGGATCCGTCACTGAACGAAGACGATGAGCTGCCGACCGAGGTCCGCGGCTACCGTGACTCCGAAGTGTCCACCGACGCCTAGCAGGCGGTGGAACACCACGTCATTATGACCATGGGCGGCCACAGCGACCTGAGCCTGCAACAGGCTCGACGGATCGCCGTGGCCGCCCAAGGCCTGTCCGGGACACGTAGCCCCGCACGCAGCGGACGGGCAAAAATCCTGCAGGTCTACCAGCAGATCGCGCAAACCCAAATCGACTCGGTCAACGTCGTGGCCCGCGCCCACTACCAGCCGGTGTTCGCCCGGCTCGGGGACTACAGCCGCACCCAATTGGACCGGCTGGTGGCCGGAGCGGCCAGCCCGGTCACCGAGTACTGGTCCCACGAAGCCAGCTACGTGCGCAGCGACCTGGTGGGGGACCTGCGGCGCTGGCGTCCGCGGCACTGGGCCGACGCCTCCCACCGCTTCACCCCCGAACAGCACCAGCTGGTCGCCCCGGTCCTGGAATTCCTGGACTCCAACCCCGGCTCCTCTGCCCGCCAAATCAGCCAGGCCCTGGATATCCCGGCCACGACGGACAAGGACCACTGGGGATGGAACTGGAACGACACGAAACTGGTCACCGAATCACTGTTCTGGCAAACCCGGATTCTCTCGCTGGGGCGCAACCAGCACTTTGAACGGCGCTTCGCCCCGGCCAGCACCGTCATCCAGGCACAGTACCTGGAGCCAGCCCATTCGGCGCAGGAATCCCTGCGGCGCCTGGTGCTCGCCGCCGTGGACGCGTTGGGGGTGGCCAGCCTGCACTGCGTCAGCGAGTATTTCCGGCTCCCCGCCGCCCCGGTCAAAACGATGGTCCACGAACTGTTGCATGCCGGTGAGCTGCAACGCTGCCGGGTTGAATCGCTCACCGAAGACTTCTACCTGCGCCCCGGGCTGGTGATTGCCTCCCGCCGGTCACGTACCACCCGCATCCTTTCGCCGTTTGACTCCATGATCTTCAACCGGCGCCGACTGCAGAAGCTGTTCGGATTCCATTACCGCATCGAGATTTATGTGCCCGAACCCAAACGCCGGTACGGCTATTACGTCTTTCCCATCCTGCACGGCGACGACCTGGTGGGCCGGGTGGATCTGAAGGCGGACCGCAAGCTCGGGGGAGCTGCAGGTGAAATCCGTGCATTTCGAAGCGGCCCCCACCGAATCGGTGTTGCAGGGGACCGACGCCGAACTGTGGCTGATGGCACGGTGGCTTGGACTCTCATCGGTTACCGTGGGAACTGAGCGGCTGCTGTGCAGCCCATGGCGGTTGTCCGCGAAACACCAGGCCTCGGTCTGAAATGAGTTTGCAGTTCAAATTACTCACGTAGACTGTAAACCGCCAGAATTTACTGTGCTTGAGATATTGGGAGCTACCACGTGGCATCATTGCTAGAACGTATTCTGCGTACCGGCGACAAGAAGACCCTGAAGAAGCTGCGGGTCTACGCCGACGCAATCAATGCGTTGGAAGGCGAATTTCGCGACATGTCCGATGAGGAACTGCGCGGGGAAACCGATAAGTTCCGGGCACGGTACGCCGAAGGCGAGACCCTGGATTCGCTGCTTCCCGAAGCCTTCGCCGCGGTGCGTGAAGCCGCCGACCGCGTACTCGGGATGCGCCACTTCGATGTCCAGCTGATGGGCGGTGCCGCCCTGCACCTGGGCAACATCGCCGAAATGCGCACCGGTGAAGGTAAGACCCTGGTCGCCACCGCACCGGCCTATCTCAACGCCCTGACCGGCCGCGGCGTGCACGTGGTGACCGTCAACGACTTCCTGGCCGAATACCAGTCCGACCTGATGGGCCGCGTCTTCCGCTTTTTGGGCATGAGCACCGGGTGCATCCTGGCCAACATGGATCCTGCCAAGCGCCGCAAGCAGTACGCCGCGGACATCACCTATGGCACCAACAACGAGTTCGGCTTCGACTACCTGCGCGACAACATGGCCTGGAGCAAGGAAGAACTGGTCCAGCGCGAACACCACTTCGTCATCGTCGATGAAGTCGACTCCATCCTGATCGACGAGGCCCGTACCCCGCTGATCATTTCCGGCCAGGCCTCAGGCGATGTCAACCGCTGGTACACCGAATTCTCCAAGATGGTCACCCGCCTGGAGCGCGAATCCGATTACGAGATCGATGAGAAGAAGCGCACCGTGGGTGTGCTGGAGCCGGGCATCGAGAAGATCGAGGACTACCTGGGCATCGACAACCTCTACGAGGCGGCCAACACGCCGCTGATCGGCTTTTTGAACAACGCCATCAAGGCCAAGGAGCTGTTCAAGCGCGACAAGGACTACGTCGTGGTCAACGGCGAGGTCATGATCGTGGACGAACACACCGGCCGTGCCCTGCCTGGACGACGCTACTCCGAGGGCATGCACCAGGCCATCGAGGCCAAGGAAGGCGTGCAGATCAAGGCCGAGAACCAGACCCTGGCCACGATCACCCTGCAGAACTATTTCCGCATGTACGAGAAGATCTCGGGCATGACCGGCACCGCCCAGACCGAGGCGGCCGAGTTCATGGGCACCTACAAGCTCGGCGTGGTGGAAATTCCCACGAACCGTCCGGCGATCCGCGAAGACAAGTCGGATTTGATCTACAAGAACGAGATCGCCAAGTTCGACGCCGTCGTCGCCGACATCGCCGAACGCCACCAGAGCGGCCAGCCGATCCTGGTGGGCACCACCAGCGTGGAAAAGAGCGAATACCTTTCCCGGCTGTTGGCCAAGCAGGGTGTGCGTCATGAGGTGCTCAACGCCAAGAACCACGCCCGTGAAGCGGCCATCGTGGCGATGGCCGGTAAGAAGGGCGGCGTCACCGTGGCCACCAACATGGCTGGGCGCGGTACCGACATCATGCTCGGCGGCAACGCCGAGTTCATCGCGGTGGCCGAAATGGAACGCCGCGGACTGGACCCGCAGGAGAACTCCGAACAGTACGAGGCCGAATGGGACGAGGTGTTCGCCAAGGCCAAGGAAACCGTGGCCCGCGAAGCCAAGGAAGTCGCCGAGCTGGGCGGACTGTACGTGCTGGGCACCGAACGCCACGAGTCGCGGCGCATCGACAACCAGCTGCGCGGTCGTGCCGGGCGCCAGGGCGACCCGGGTGAATCCCGCTTCTACCTGTCGATGACCGATGACCTGATGCGCCGCTTCAATTCCGGCATGGCCGAGCGGATCATGAACAATCCCTCGATGCCCGATGACGTGGCCCTGGAATCCAAGATGGTCTCCAAGGCCATTGAATCCGCCCAGGCTCAGGTTGAAGGCGTCAACGCCGAACAGCGCAAGAACGTGCTGAAGTACGACGACGTGATGAACCGCCAGCGCGAGGCGATCTACACCGACCGCCGCCGCATCCTGGAAGGCGATGACATCCACGAGAAGGTGGAGCACTTCCTGGAGGACGTCGTCAAGGCGATGGTTGTCGAAGCCACCCAGTCCGGCAACCCGGATGACTGGGATCTGCGCCAGTTGTGGACCAACTTCAAGCAGCTCTACCCCATCTCGCTGACCGTTGATGAGGTGGCCGAGGAAGCCGGCGGCGTCTCCCACCTGACCCCGGCGTTCATTGAGCAGGAAGTCCTCTCCGATGCACGCCTGCAGTACCAGGCCCGCGAAGAGGCGGTCGGTTCGCAGACCATGCGCGAACTGGAGCGTCGCGTCGTGCTCTCGACCATTGGACGCAAATGGCAGGAACACCTGTACGAGATGGATTACCTCAAGGAGGGCATCGGGCTGCGTGCCATGGCACAGCGTGACCCGCTGGTGGAATACCAGCGCGAGGGCTACACCATGTTCCAGACCATGATGGAAGGCATCCGCGAGGATTCCATCGGCACCCTGTTCCACCTGGAACTGCCCGCCGGGCAGAAGGAACCGGAGGCGATCGGCGAGGCGCTGGGCACTCCGGCGCAACCGCAGAACCTGCAGTTCACCGGACCGGATGAGGACGGGGAGGCCAGCACCACCCGCGAGCAGGCCAAGTCCTCCAAGCCCAAGGCCGCTGCCGGGGCTGGGACCGGAAAGTCCAAGAAGAACAAGAAGCGCCGCTGACCTAGAGCACTTCCAGTTCCGTCACCTGCCAGCGTCCGTGCCAGGGCTCGATTCGAAGAGCCACGGCACGGACGCGGTGCTTAAAGGCCAGAACCGCAGCGCATTCATAGGCCCCGGACTGGGTTTGCTCCATCCGGATGGTGCGCACACAGCCGTGGGTGGTTCCCGGCTGCGCGGTGGTGGTGAAATTGCGGGTCTCGATGAGCATCTGCCGTTTAATCTTTTCAACACAGCCTGGCTCCATCGCGAAATTGAGCTGGCGGATGCTGCGGTACCCGGAAAGCACCTCGAAGACGGCACGGGCCACGGCGTGGCACAGCTGGACCGCGGCCATTCTGCCGGTACGCGGTGCCGGAGCCCGGTGGAAGATCCAGTTCATGGGTTTGGCAATGGCCTGCGGGCTTTGATGGCGCGTCGGATGTGGCAACGCCGGGCCCTGCAGGCGCACCGTCAGGTGAGCAGCGGGTCGTTGCAACCAGCTCACCGAGGTGACGCTGGGGTGGAGGGTGGTGGTGGACATGGCGATGACCTTTCAAGATGATCAACCCGTGGGGCCGGGGCGATCTGGGTATCAGGGTGTGGGCAGGTGCAGCACCATGCCGACCTGTAGAAGATCCGGATCGGCACCGATCACGTCCCGGTTGCGTTGATGGATGCGTGGCCAGTAGGCGGCCACGTCACCGATGGAAGCGCTTTCGCCCAGCCGGGTCCGGGCGATGTCCCACAGGGTGTCCCCGTGCCGGATAATCACTTCCTGCACCACGGGCCGGGACTGCGCCGCGTCCGGGGGAGTACCCAGGGTGCGGCCGAGGGGAATTGCGGTGCGCTGCGCGTTCCAGGTGGGCACCGGTACGCCCGGTTCCCTCTGGTCATCCGATGTCCCTGCACCGACAGGGAAGCCGGGACCGGGAATGGTATTGGCGGCGGACTGAGCGGCCACGGCCTGAGCGGCCACGGCAGCGGTCCCCAGCGGCATGGCGGTCACCAGTCCAACCCCCAGCCCGGAAATGTAGAGGCGTCGCAAAAACCGCGGACCCACCCTTCCCAGCATCAGCGCCAAGCGCTGATGACCTCGACGGGCCGCCGTGCGTGAGAGCAAGTGCGCGAGCCAGCCCAGGCAGAGCCAGAGCAGGTAGCCAATGAGGAACAAGGTCAGTGCGCGCAGGAACAGGCCGCAGGAGACGGGCAGGTGCCAGCTGCTCCACCGTTGCGGCTCAACGCCAGAGAGCATCCGATGCAGCCAGAGCAGGCTGATCAGCGCCGCCGCCACAGCCACGGTTACCAGCGAGGCAGCCAGCCGTTTCTGCCACATCCCAACCACATCCTTTGTTGTTTGATAGCGTTTGATGTTATTTGAATAAGATAATGACACTTGAAGCTGATTAAGGGAAGGCTCTTGTTGAAAATTGTGGAGGCCCGTAGGGTGTGGTCATGCGATGGGAATCCTTGTTTGCGGATCTTGAATCCCAGCTGCAGGCACAGCTGGCAGAAGACCTGCGAGCGGAAATCGCCGAATCGGTTCGGGTGGAGCAGGCGCGGCAGACACTGGCCGAACGGCTGCTGACCTGCCAGGGCCGGCCCTTGTCGCTCCGGCTGGCCGGGGGCGAGGAACTCACGGCACGGCTGGGGCCGGTTGGCAATGACTACCTGTGCCTGGAAGAGTCCGCGACCCGCTGGCTCATCCGCGCCGCCGCCGTGCAGACGGTAGCCCTGCCGCCCAAGCCTTCCGCGCACAGCGAGACGGTGAAACTTGCGGCCGCAAGATTCGCGGCGGTGTTGCGTGCCCTGCTACGCGACCGGAACCCGGTCCAGGTGCACGGAATTGATGGCCAACTCCTGGGGGAGGGGACACTACTGCAGGCAGCCCAGGACTTCATCGTGCTAGGCACCCACGCGCGGGACGAATATGCCCGCCCGCGCAGCATTACCTCCGAACTGCTCATCCCGCACACCGCGCTGGGCTGGTTGATGCTGGAACACCGGCACTGAGGCCCCGCCAGGTTCCTGCCAGCGCCCACGAAATCCACAATCCTGGATTCGCCCCTTCACAGTTGCCCGTTCTTCCATTAGGCTCACCGCACAACATGCAGGTTCTCAAATGAGGTGAACGCCGTGGTTGCCGAGGCGCGCAGCAAGCACCAGCCGGTACCGGTCAGCCCCCGGGTGCGCCGTGCCAGATGGAAGGAACCGCGGCTGCTGCTGGGCCTGCTGCTGGTGGCGGCCGCCGTGACCGGCACCGTAGTGCTGGTCAACTCCATGGATGAGCGCACAGCGGTGTATGTGGCCAAGCAGGACATCACGCTGGGTGAGCCGCTGGGTGAAGAGAACCTGGAAGTTGCCCACGTGCAGCTGGGGGACTCCATGCAGCACTATGTGCCGGCCGAGGCGCAGCACCTGCTGGATGCGCGGGCGAACACCTTCATCGGCTCCGGGCAGCTGATCGCCCAGGACTTCGTCACCCGCAGTGAACTGGGTTCGCGACGGCCCATCAACATTGATCTGCCGGTGGACCTGTCCCCGGCCATCACCCCCGGCAGCAGGGTCGACGTGTGGATCGCCCAGCGGGAGCCGGGTACCGCCAGCTATGGAACCCCGGAACTGCTGGCGAACCTCGTGGAAGTTTCGGCACGCACCGAACGGGCCGCCGGTCTGGTCGGGCAGAGTGCCGTCAACCTGGAGCTGCTGGTGGAACCGGCCTATCTTGAACCCCTGTTGCAGGCATTGGCCAATGAATCACGGATCATTGTGGTGTACAACCCGGCCGGTGAATCCTCATGAGCATCTCGGTGGTGGTCCTTGGCCAAGACCCCGATCTGGTGCGCCGGATCGAGAGCTACCGCGGGGAGCTGATGGTGGTGCGGGTCTGCCAGGAGATCCCCGAGGCGGTTGCGGCCTGCACCTCCAATCGGGTGGACGTGCTGCTGGTTGCCGAACCGGGCCTGATGCCGGCCATGGAGCAGGTCGACTACGTGCAGGAACGTGACGTGGTGCTGGTGCTGCTGGACACCGAGGTCTCCCCGATCCCCGGGGTGATTTCCGCCGCCCCCAGCGGCAGCGCCGCCGAACTGGAAACCCTGATCGCCCAGGGGCTGCGCGAGCGGGAGCTGGACCGGCCCTCTGGCGGCGCCCTGGGCCAGGGCCTAATGGGAGCGGAGTCAGGGCGCGAACCGGGAAGGGTGAGCACCTTCTGGAGTGGGGCCGGCTCCCCGGGGCGCAGCACGCTGGCGCTGAATTTCGCGGTGGAGGCGGCAGCCGCCGGCGAATCGGTGGTCCTCATCGATGCCGATACCTACGCCTCATCCCTGGCCATCCAGCTGGGAATGCTCGATGAGGCGGCAGCGGTGGCACAGTTGTGCCGGGTTGTGGACACCGGGCACTTCGATGCTGCCCGCCTTGAAGCGGTGTTGACCACAATCCAGGTCGGATCCTCCACCTTGAAGGTGGCCAGCGGAATCCCGCGCGCCAGTCGTTGGCCCGAGGTGCGGGCCGCCTCGCTGCGCCGGGCCGTGGCGGTACTGAAGGAACACCATGACCGGGTCATCCTGGACGTGGCCGCCCCGGTGGAAACCGACGAACAGCTCAGCTTCGACACCTACGCCCCGCAGCGCAACGGGGTCAGCGTGGAGGCATTGCGCTTTTCCGACGAGGTGATCATGGTCGTGGCCGCGAACAGTGTGGGCATTCCCCGGGCCATCCGGGCCCTGGATGAACTGGCCGAGGCGCAGCTTCACCCACAGTTGCGGATCCTGTTCAACAAGGTCGGCTCGGCTTCCTCCGGCAGGGCCCCGCGCCGCGGCATTTCGGAGGCCTGGGAGCGCTTCGGGCCCTCCTATCCCATCCTCGGATTTTTGCCTGATGACCACTCGGTTTGCCAGGCTGCGGTGCTGGCCGGAAGCTCATTGTTGGAGTTGGCGCCACGTTGCGCACTACGCTCAGAAATCCGCGCCCTGGCCGGCAAGAAACTACCATTTCGGGCAACCACACCGAACCCGAAGCCGGGGCGCGAGAGAGTGTAGGAAAACGGCGGGAAAAACGCGATAGGCTGGTAGACATCGTGCATTCGCAATGGGGCGAATCGTTGATCTTCACTCTTGGAGGCGTTCAGTTGAACTCGTCGGAATCGGCCGTGTCAGAAGCATTTATGAATGCGACACTCACCAACGACCTGATCAGTGAGTACTATAGTCAAATCGCCAGGGAGGACTTTGCCGCCTACCAGCCCGGAGAGCTGGAGGAGCGGGTGGCGGCCCACCTGGATATCGGGTTCGTTAGGCAGCCGAAAACCGCGAATGTCGTGGTGAAGTCCACTGCCGGCAGCTCCGTGGTCTACATCGTCACCGACGACATGCCGTTCCTGGTCAATTCCGTGACCACCGAGCTGGTGCGCCAGAAATGCCCGATCCACCTGGTCGTGCACCCCACCTTCGTGGTTTCCCGCGATACCGAGACCGGTGAAATCAAGTCACTGACCCCCACCGACGCCCAGCATGTGGCCAGCGGCGACACTGCCGCGCTCGCCGACCTGAGCACCCTGAATCTGGCCGGGAGCAACACCGAGGTTGAATCCTGGATCTCCGTGGAACTGGACCACGAGATGAGCGAGGAGCAGGCCGAGGAAGTCACCACCGGCCTGCAGTCCGTGCTCAGCGACGTGCGCATGGCCGTCGAGGACTGGCCGAAGCTGATGGACCGTGCCCACGAAATCGCCGCCACGCTGCCCCAAACCGTGGGAGCCGAGGACATCCCGGACCTTGATCAGGCCGTGGAACTGCTGAACTGGATGGCCGATGGCCGCTTCACCTTCCTGGGCTACCGCGACTACGAGCTGGTCACCGAGCACGGCGAGGACGTGCTGCGCGCCCGCCCGGGCAGCGGCCTGGGCCTGATGCGCGACGCCGATGACCGCGGCCCGCTGCACCTGACCAAGCGCGGCCGGGCCACGGCACGCGACAAGCGCGCCCTGGTGATCACCAAGGCCAACGCCCGCTCCACCGTGCACCGGGGCACCTACCTGGACTATGTGGGTGTCAAGAGCTTTGACGCCAATGGGGAGGTCAACGGCGAACGCCGCTTCATCGGCCTGTTCTCCTCCAGCCTGTACACCTCCAGCGTCACCGCCGTGCCGCTGGTGCGCGAAAAGGTCGCCGCAGTGCTCAAGCACGCCGGCTTCGCCCCGGACTCGCACTCGGGCAAGGACATTGTCACCATCCTGGAAACCTACCCACGCGATGAGCTGTTCCAGATCTCCGTGGAGGACCTGACCAACACCGCCATGGGCATCCTGCGCCTGCAGGAGCGCCGCCGCACCTCCGTCTTCCTGCGCCCCGATGACTACGGCCGGTTCATGTCCGTGATGGTCTACCTGCCGCGTGACCGTTTCTCCACCCTGGTCCGCCAGCGCATCGAGGATGTGCTCAAGCAGTCCTTCAACCCGGATTCCATGGAATACGACGTGCTGATGAGCGACTCGGCTCTGATCCGCCTGTTCTACCGGATCCGCCTGCAGCGCCACGGCCTGGCCCCGGTGGTGGACCGCAAGCACCTGGAGACCCGCATCGCCAACGCGGTGCGTTCCTGGGGTGAAGCGGTGCACGATGCGGCCCACGAGCGCCTGGAAGCCAACGAGGCCCGCAACCTGGCCCGGTCCTGGTCCGAGGCCTTCCCCGAGTCCTACAAGGTCCAGTTCGAGATCGAGGATGCGCTGGCGGACATTGAACGCCTGGCCCAGCTCGATGAGCCGGCCCAGGAAGGCCCGGTCGTCTCCTTCTACGCCCCGACTGACGAGCATGAGGACAGCCCGGTCAGCGTCCGGATGAAGATCTACGTCAACCGTCCGCTGATGCTCTCGCGCATCCTGCCGGTGCTGCAGGACCTGGGCCTGGAAGTCGTGGACGAGCGGCCCTTCGAGCTGCAGCCGCAGGACGGCGAGCAGCGCTACATCTACGACCTGGGCCTGAAGGTCGATGAGGACATCGACTTCTCCGCCGTCCAGGACCTGCTGGCCGAAACCTACTCGGCGGTGGTGCGCAACGCCGCCGAATCCGATGAGCTGAACGCCCTGGTGCTGCGCGAGGGACTGCACTGGACCGAAGTGGCCATGCTGCGCGCCTACGCCCACTACCTGCTGCAGCTGGGGGTTCCGAACTCCACCGACTTCATCGCCAGCACCCTGGTCTCCAACGCCGAGGTCACCCACGGGATCGTGAGCCTCTTCCACGCCATCTTCGACCCGAAGCTCTCGGCCGAGGAGTCCGAGGCGGCCCGCGAGGAAGCCCACCAGAAGATCAGCGCGGCCCTGGAAAGCGTGCCGACCCTGGATGCCGACAAGCTGCTGCGCCGCTTCGTGAAGGTCATCGAGGCGACCAAGCGCACCAACTACTATGCCGCCGGGCACGCGCTGGGCTTCAAGCTGGCCCCGAACGAGATCGACTTCGCCCCGTTCCCACGCCCCAAGCACGAGTTCTGGGTGTACTCCCCGCGCGTGGAGGGCGTGCACTTCCGCTTCGGCGCCGTCGCCCGTGGCGGCCTGCGCTGGTCGGACCGCCGCGAAGACTTCCGCACCGAGGTGCTGGGCCTGGTCAAGGCGCAGATGGTGAAGAACTCGGTGATCGTGCCCACCGGCGCCAAGGGCGGCTTCTACGCCAAGCAGCTGCCGAACCCGGCCGTGGACCGCGGCGCCTGGATGGAGGAGGGCAAGGCCTCCTACCGGATCTTCATCCGCACCATGCTGGACCTGACCGACAACGTCATCACCGATGAGCAGGGCCAGCGGGTGGTGCCGCCGGTGGACGTGGTGCGCCGCGACGGGGATGACACCTACCTGGTGGTCGCCGCCGACAAGGGCACCGCGAGCTTCTCCGACACCGCCAACGCAATCTCCGAGGAAAAGGGCCACTGGTTGGGCGACGCGTTCGCCTCGGGCGGCTCGGTGGGCTACGACCACAAGGGCATGGGCATCACCGCCCGCGGTGCCTGGGAATCGGTCAAGCGCCACTTCTTCGAAATCGGCGTGGACTCGCAAAGCGAACAGTTCACCGCCGTGGGCATCGGAGACATGTCCGGTGACGTGTTCGGCAACGGCATGCTGCGCACCAAGACCATCAAGCTGGTGGCCGCCTTCGACCACCGCGACATCTTCCTGGATCCGAACCCGGAGCCCGAGGCGGCCTTCACCGAACGCCAGCGGCTCTACGACCTGCCGCGCTCCAGCTGGGCCGACTACAACAAGGACCTGATCTCCGCCGGCGGCGGGGTGTTCTCCCGGTCGCTGAAGTCGGTGCCGGTAAGCGCCGAAGTGCGCGAGCTGCTCGGCCTGCCCGATGACACCACCGCGATGGCGCCCAACGACCTGCTCAAGGCGATCCTCTCGGCCAAGGTCGACCTGCTGTACAACGGCGGCATCGGCACCTACATCAAGGCCAGCACCGAAAGCCACGGCCAGGTCGGGGACCGCGCCAACGACGCCATCCGCGTGGACGGACGCCAGGTGCAGGCCCGCATCATCGGTGAGGGCGGCAACCTGGGCATGACCCAGCGTGGCCGCATCGAGGCCGCGGCCAATGGGGTCATCCTGAACACCGACGCCATTGACAACTCGGCCGGCGTGGACACCTCCGACCGCGAGGTGAACATCAAGATCTTCGTGGACCGCCAGGTCAAGGCCGGGGCCATCGACCCTGCCGAGCGTGCGGACTTCCTGATCTCGATGACCGACAACGTCGCCGACCTGGTGCTGGAGACCAACTTCAACCAGAACGTGCTGCTGCTGAACGAAAAGCACGCGGCCAAGACCTGGACCCCGGCCTACGAACGGCTGATGGACTGGCTGGAGGAGCACGCGGATCTGAACCGTGAGCTGGAGTTCCTGCCCTCCAACAGCGAACTGGAGGCCCGGCGCGCTTCGGGCGGATCAATGACCACCCCGGAACTGGCAGTGATCACCGCGTACGCGAAGATCCAGTTGGCCCAGGCGCTGGCCGAATCGGACCTGACCGAGGACGACTACTTCTTCGCCACCCTCAAGCGCTACTTCCCGAGCCAGCTCTCCGAGCGGTTCGGGGAAGAACTGGACAGCCATCCGCTGCGCAACGAGATCGTGGCGACCGTGGTGGCCAACGAAATCGTGAACATCGGCGGCATCACCTACATCTTCCGCGCCATGGAGGAAACCGGGGCCACCGAGGCGCAGATCGCCAAGGTCTTCTGCGCGCTGCGGGAGATCTACGAGTACGAACGCTGGTTCCAGGAAATCAACCTGCAGCCGGCCGGGCAGGACATCGGTTATTGGTCGGGTCAGCACCACGACCTGCGCCGTCTGCTGGACCGCACCACCCGCTGGTTCCTGAACCATGTGGACCTGGAACTGAGCGTCGGGGAAATGGTGGAACGCTACGCCGCCAAGGTGCAGAAGCTGCGCGCCCAGCTGCCGCAGCTGCTGCGCGGGGTGGATGCCGCCCGCTTCGCCACCTGGCGTGAAGATGCCATCCAGCATGGGCTGACCGAGGAGCAGGCGATCCACTGGGCCGGACAGTTCGAGTCCTATGCCCTGTTGGACATCGCCGACTACATCTTCCGCAACGACGCCGACACCGAGCAGGTGGCCACCACCTACTTCGCGCTGTACGCCAAGTTCGAGGTCGACGCCCTGCTGAACCGGATCACCGCGCTGCCGCGCACCGACCGCTGGAAGGCACTGGCCCGTGCCGCGCTGCGCGATGACCTGTACTCCACGATCATTGACATGACCGGGGACGTGCTGGACGCGGCCGGAGACCTGCAGGACGCCGACGCGCGTGTTGCGGCCTGGGAGGAAGCCAACGCGGCTAACCTTGATCGTGCGAAGAACATGTTCCAGGAGGTCAACAACCTGGAGCGCGACGACATGGCCTCGCTGTCCGTCGCACTTCGCCTGCTGCGTTCCATCGTCCGGAGGAAGTAACACACCATGGCCCTCATCACCGAGCAACTGCGCGAAAATTCTCAGCTCGGGCCCGGTGATGAGGACTGGTTGCATCTGCTGGTGGGGGACTGGCAGCTGGTCGCCGATCTTGCGTTCGCCGACCTGGTGCTCTGGTTCCCCACCGGGGACGGGTCCTACGTGGCCCTGGCGCACGTGCGGCCCTCCACCTCGCACACCGCGTTCCACACCGACTTCGTCGGGGAGCGGATCCGCAAGGACCTGCGGATCATGGTGGACGAGGCCTGGGCCACCGGGCAGTTGCAGCGTTCAGTGCAGCACCCGGCCGACCTGGCCGGGCAGAGTACCGTCCAGGCCGTCCCCCTGGTCCGCCAGGGACGGAAGGTCGCGGTCATCACCTCCCACTTCGACCTGGCCTCCAGCCGCACCCCCTCCAACCTGGAACTGGTCTACCGGCAGAGCGCCGATGACCTGCTGACCATGGGCACCCTCGGGCTCTGGCCCGACTTCGCCAGCCCGACCGGGTCACGGCGCGGCGCCCCGCGGGTAGGCGACGGCTTCATCCGGATGGACGCCGCCGGGGTGGTGGAATACGCCAGCCCCAACGCGGTGTCGGCGTTTCGCCGGCTCGGAGCCGCCGAGGTACTGCAGGGCCAGTCGCTCTCGGACCTGACCATGGCACTGGTCAGCGACCGGCGGGTTATTGACGAAACCCTGCCGCTGGTGGTCCAGGGCAAAATGCCGTGGCGCACCGAGATGGAGTACCGCGGGGTGAACATTTCGCTGCGTGCCATCCCGCTGCGCGACGAACGCCGCCGCTGGGGATCCCTGGTTCTGTGCCGGGATGTGACCGAGCTGCGCCGGCGGGAAAAGGAACTGGTCACCAAGGACGCCACCATCCGCGAAATCCACCATCGGGTGAAGAACAACCTGCAGACGGTGGCCGCGCTATTGCGCATGCAGTCCCGGCGCATGAACTCGACCGAGGGCAAACAGGGTCTGGAACAGGCCATGCGCCGGGTCTCAACCATCGCCTCGGTACACGATTTCCTGTCCAAGGGTTTGAACGAAACCGTAAAATTTGATGACCTGATGGACCGACAGTTCCGGTTCATCGTTGAAATCGCCAGTCCGAGCCAGCGGGTTCGCACCGTGCGCGAAGGGGAATTCGGGATGCTGCCGGCCGAACTGGCCACCCCGTTGTCCCTGGTCATCAACGAACTGGCCACCAACGCAGTGGAACACGGGCTGGCCGGCCGTGACGGGGAAGTGCGGCTACTGGCCGAACGATACCTGGGCCGGGACGGCCACAAGTGGCTGCGAGTCACGGTCAGCGACAACGGCCATGGGTTGCCCGAGGGGGAGTACAGCGAGGGTCTGGGACTGCAGATCGTGCGCACCCTGGTCACCAGCGAGCTGCGCGGCGAAATCCACTGGAACCAGGCAGCGAACCAGGGCACCGAAGTGGTCATTGAGATGCCCCTGGACTTGCGCAGCAACGCCCACTAACGCTGCGAGCCGATACCGCGCATGACTAAGGCGGGTGAATCCAATATGGATTCACCCGCCTTAGTCATGCGGAGTGCCGGTTAGCCAGGCCCCGTGCCCCCGTCCTGGCAGAACACGGCACCCGGCCACCGACTAGCGGTACTGCTTCATCAGGGATTTGACGTTGGCGACATAAACCTTGGTGTCGGAATACATCCCGTACTTCCGCACCCCGCCCAGGCCCTGGTAGTACGCGGCGATGGCGTGGTCCAGGCTCTCGGCGTTGTCGAGGTTGTACTTGATGGTGGCAACGCCGGCCGCGACGTTGTCCCGCGGATCCAACAGGTTCAGCTTGCGCCCCACCATGCCCGACATCCATTCACCGGTGCTCGGGATCACCTGCATGGCTCCAATGGCGTTGGCGGGGGAGACCGCGCGCTGATTGAAACCGGACTCCTGCTGGGCGTGGGCCAGGGCCAGGGCCGGGTCAACCCCCATGCTCTTGGCAGTGCTGCGGATCAGCGCCTGCATCTCGGAGCGGCTGGGAACCGAGATCGAATCCAAGTAGGCCTTGTTCTCATTGGCGCTGCGCACGGTGGCATCAGGATAGGTGCGCCCCGCGAAGGTGTTGCCGATCTTCTGTGTCGGCTTCACGCCCGCGTTCGGCTTTACCGAGGAACCAGAAACCTTCAGCTTCGTGTTGATCTGCAACGGAGTCTGCGTGCTGACCTCTGGGTTCAGATCCAGCAGACGGCTCAGCGAAATCCCGTGCTTGGCAGCAATGCCGCCGAGGGTATCGCCGGACTTGACGCTGTAGCTGCTGGTGCCGCTCGACTTCGGGGCACTGTTTGACTGCGAGGTCGGCTTCGGCGAGGAGGACTGGGCCGATCCGCTGAGCTTGAGCTTGTCACCAGGGAAGATCAGCGACTTGGAGGACAAGTTGTTCATGCTCATCAGCTTGCTCAGGCTGATCCCGTTGCGGGCCGCGATCGCACCCAGTGTATCCCCGGCCTTGACGGTGTAGCTGCCGCCGGTGGTCTTGCCGCTGTCCTTCTTGGGGCTGCTCTTGGATGGTGCTGAGGAGCCGCCGAAGTTCAGCTTCTGTCCGACGTAGATGCGGTCGCCGGAGGGGTTTCCTGCGGCCTTGCGGACCTCGGAGAGGGAGACGTCCAGGCGGTGGGCGATGTGGCCCATGGTGTCTCCGGCCTTGACGGTGTAGCTGCCGCCGGTGGTCTTGCCGCTGTCCTTCTTGGGGCTGCTCTTGGATGATGTTGAGGAGCCGCCGAAGTTCAGCTTCTGTCCGACGTAGATGCGGTCGCCGGAGGGGTTTCCTGCGGCCTTGCGGACCTCGGAGAGGGAGACGTCCAGGCGGTGGGCGATGTGGCCCATGGTGTCTCCGGCCTTGACGGTGTAGCTGCCGCCGGTGGTCTTGCCGCTGTCCTTCTTGGGGCTGCTCTTGGATGATGTTGAGGAGCCGCCGAAGTTCAGCTTCTGTCCGACGTAGATGCGGTCGCCGGAGGGGTTTCCTGCGGCCTTGCGGACCTCGGAGAGGGAGACGTCCAGGCGGTGGGCGATGTGGCCCATGGTGTCTCCGGCCTTCACGGTGTAGCTTTCGCTGCTGGCCACGCCGCGGGTGTTCTTCGCGGTCTTCTTCTCAGACGAGGAATTCTTGCCTGGAACCTTCAGCTTCTGGCCCTCGCGGATCAGGTCGCTGTCTAGGTCATTGATCTTCTTCAGCTCGGAGACCGAAGAATCGTATTCGCGAGCCAGGCTCCACAACGAAGCGCCCGCCGGCACCTTGATCTCCTTGACCTGCCGTTGCGCGGGCAACCCCAGGGTAGGGATTCGCGAGGCCAACAGGTGGGCCTTGATGTGTTCTTCAGCGATCTTCACCGTCTGGGGGGAAACGCTCTTGGGCGTCAAGACGGAGGACTTGGTCAACTCTACTTGCGAGGCCTGGGCCGGGGCTGCGGCAAGGCTGCCCAGGACAACCGCCGGAATTGCTGCACCAGCGACGGCACTCAACGCATGCTTGGTGACACGAATCGAATCTTGGGGCATGTATTTTTCCTCAATTGAAGGAGTCGATGAGACCTGAGCAACCCTTTCCACGACAAGCATGATGTTGCTGTGGATTGTGTTGCAATTGTTATCAAAGTGATATCTGAAAATTTACACTACTAGTGGGGCGCAAGGAAACCAATGGGTCAGGTTTTCCTCAAGTTTTCATTATGCGAACACAACGCCCGTGGAGTGTGCGACCCTTAAAGCGTGAAAGAACTAGAGAATCTCATTGGGGAATGGCTGAACCTGCCGGACATGGCAGAGGCCTTGGACACCGATATTCGTCAGGTACACCGGCTCATCGACGATCGAAAAATCATCGCGGTTCGCATCGGGGAACCTCCGGTGCGTTCGGTTCCCGCAGAATTTGTCATGGACGGGCAAGTTGTAGACAGCCTAAAGGGAACCCTAACGGTGCTGCGCGACGCTGCCTTCTCGGACGAGGAAGCTCTCCGCTGGCTTTTTACGCCGGACGACACCCTGCCCGGGACGCCGATGGAAGCACTGCGTCAGGGACGCAAGACCGAAATTCGTCGTCGTGCCCAAGCCATGGCCTGGTAATCACGCCGAACAGAACAAAAATCCGTTGCCCGGAGGAGGGCAACGGATTTTTTATGCCCCTCAGGCATCCGCAGGTGTATCAGTCGGACTTTATCGAATAGTAATCACTTGATGCGTTTGGTCACGGCATCGCTAAGCAGGGCCATGCCCGCCACCGCCAGGGGTGCAACCGGGATCCGCTCCATCGCGGTCAACGCTGTGGCGGTCAACTCCTCAATGCTCTGTTCGGTGGCCTTCAACGCACCGCATTCCTTGAGGATTGAGCTGATGCGCAGTACCTCATCGTCGCCGAGGTCGGGCGCGCCAAGGCGCTCGGTGATCAGTTGGCGTTCCGCATCGGAGGCCAGGAGCATGGCGTGCGCGATCATTTCCGTGCGCTTGCCCTCACGCAGGTCGTCGCCCGCCGGCTTGCCGGTGATCGAGGGATCACCAAATACACCCAGGACGTCATCCCGCAACTGGAATGCCTCACCCAGGGGCAACGCGAAGGCCTGATAGGAATCCAACAAGTCCGGGCTGGCGCCGGCAAGAGCCCCACCCAGAAGGAAGGGATTCTCCGTGGAGTACTTCGCCGACTTGTAGCGCACGATCGTGCGCGCCCGCTTGACCGCTTCGGCCGGGTCGTAAGCCGACCCAGCCGATTCCTCCAGAATGTCCAGGTACTGACCGGCCATGACCTGGGTGCGCATCCGATTGAAAATGCGACGAGTATCGGCAGTTGCGAAGGCTACCGAGGCGAACACCTCTTCGCTCAGCGACAGACACAGATCTCCCGTCAGGATTGCGCTGGCCCCACCGTAATGCGCCGCATCACCGCTCAGTCCGGCCTCACGGTGCTGCGCCTCGAAGCGCTTGTGAACGCTGGGCTGTCCCCGTCGTGTATCGGAACGGTCAATTAGGTCATCGTGGATCAGCGCGGCCGCCTGAAAGAGCTCCAGCGAAACACCCACCTTCACGATGTCATCGTCCATCGCATCCCCGCCAGCTCCAATGAATCCCCAGAAGGCGAAAGCCGGCCGCAGTCGTTTGCCCCCACGGGTTAGGGCCTTAATGGCGTCAACCAAGGCCACGGCGCTGGCGGTAATGGAGCCTACCTCGGCCGCTTTGGCCTCAAGGAATGAGTCCAATTCTGCGGTTAACCGCTGCGTGTAAGTCCGGGTGAGCTCTTCAGCTTCAGGCGCTTGGGCAACAATGGACTGGGGCAGCGACATTCGGTTCCAATTCT
The DNA here is from genome assembly GCF_059728615.1 of Glutamicibacter sp. St.4D3. NCBI lineage: Bacteria > Bacillati > Actinomycetota > Actinomycetes > Micrococcales > Micrococcaceae > Glutamicibacter > Glutamicibacter sp. St.4D3. The sequence goes on along the minus strand of NZ_AP039380.1, from coordinate 2,122,789 downwards.
CTGTATGACGAGGGAAAGAGATTACATCCACTCTACCGTCTCACCGGGTTGGCGCACGTTGCGGGGGAGGAATTCACGGCCAGCGGAAAGACGCTGGACGGGCGCCGGAAGAACCCGCCAATTTGTAGGTACGCACCGGTAAACTTAAGCCATGACTGATAAGGCTGAGCGGGCGATTTTGCACGTGGACATGGACGCCTTCTTCGTGTCAGTGGAACTGCTGTCTCGCCCAGAGCTAGCGGGCAAGCAGGTGATTGTTGGGCACCCGCAGGGGCGCAGCGTCGTGCTTTCAGCATCCTACGATTGCCGGGCCCTGGGAGTTCATTCGGCAATGCCCATGTCCCAGGCGATGGGCCTGGCCCCGAATGCAACCATCGTGGAACCGAACCATCACAGTTACTCTGCGATTTCCGCCAAGATCATGCAGTACTTCTCCACAATCACCCCTCTGGTCGAACAGCTGAGCATTGACGAGGCGTTCCTGGACGTGACCGGCAGCATGCGGCGCCTGGGCGGCCCGGTGCGGATCGCCCAGCAGATCAAGCAGTACCTCAAGGATGAGCTGGGGCTTCCGGCCAGCGTCGGGATCGCCCGCAATAAGTTCGTGGCCAAGTTGGCATCGGAGCATGCCAAGCCCAACGGCCTGGTGGTCGTGGCACCGCAGCGCACCGTTGAATTTCTGCATCAATTGCCGGTCTCTGCGTTGTGGGGCGTGGGGAAGCGTTCCCTGGAGCAGCTGCATCGGGCAGGGATTGAAACCGTGGAACAGCTGGCCCAGTACCCGGAAAATGTCATGGTGCAAAAATTTGGCGAGCATGGTCGCAACCTGCACCGTTTGTCCCGGGGGATCGACGACCGCGAAGTGGTTCCCGTGCGGCAGGAAAAGTCGCTCTCGGCGGAACACACCTTTGAATCGGACCAGAGCGAGTTAAAGCTTTTGGAAGATGAACTGGTGGTGCTCAGCCACAAGGTTGCCCAACGCCTGCGTCGCTCTGGAAAGCTGGCCGAGGCGCTGGCCATCAAGATCAAGTACCAGGACTTCACCACGGTTAATCGTTCCAAAACGCTGCCGGCAGCCACGGATTCTCCCTCGGCTCTGACTAACGGCGTGCTTGAACTGTTCCGCCGTCTGCTGCCACTGCCGCAAGCAGTGCGTCTGGTGGGGGTTAGGGCAGAACGGCTGGGGCAGGAAACCCAGGGAGTGCAGCTGTCCTTGGACCCGATTGACGAGAAGACCCGTGAAGCGGAAAAGATCGCTGACAGCATCGCGCTGAAGTTCCCATCCCAGCGGCTCACTCCAGCGCGGCTATTGCGACCCAAAGGCCCGTCTTCAACCGACTCATGACACCTGGGCCGCAGCGCTGAGACTAAGTCTTATTAACAGCACAACGGCTGAACTAGCAGCCTCGAGTCTAAAAAGACTATCCTTAGAGATACGTAGGAGATTTCTCGCGGGGAACAAAATCTTGCGGTAAACCGTTCTACTGGGTGAGGACGGAGTCGGTCGTCACGCAGGGACTTGGAAGGAGAAGACGATGCCACTATCTGAGCATGAGCAACGTCTGCTGGAGCAGCTTGAAAAGCAGCTGCATGAAGATCGTCGCTTCGCTTCCAACATGAAAGCTCCCGGCAATAGCGGACGCCTGTCGACCCGCAACATCGCTCTTGGCGCCCTGATCTTCATTGTCGGATTGGGGGCGCTGATCTTCGGAATCTCCCAACAACTGATCGTGGTGGGCGTGATCGGTTTCGCCGTCATGTTTGCAGGCGTAGCCCTGGCACTGAAGAAGTCCGCCAAGGGTAAGCTGGGAGGAAATCCGCTGAAGAGCGGATCAAAGACCGCCAACCGCGGCAGCTCCCAGTTCATGAGCGGTCTTGAAGAAAAGTGGAACCAGCGTAAGCGGGACCAGCGGGATAGCTAGAGCTTCCCGAAGCAATTGGCACGATCCAATGGATCGTGCCTTTTCGTTTTAACCCTCTTGCCGGGCAGCTCTGGCCAACTGCGCCGGCAAGGCTGCATAAACCCCAACGCGATGGCCGCGGCCCCCGGCCGGCAGGCACCCGCAGCGGCCGTGTATATACCGTACTGCGGCAGCTAGCGAGCAACGAACTCTAAGTAGATTCCAAGGTTGCCCTAACCCGTCGAGTTTCGCGTGTTCTGCACCACTCTCCACCGCTCCGAGTAATCTTCCCCCACTTTCCTCCACTGCTCCTCCGGGCCAGCGAATTTCGCGCGAAATCGGGGTTTGCGAGGGGGTACGAGCCACGCCCTGGGTCAAAACAGCCCAAATCCCTCCACCGTCCACCCCCGTGAAACTAGCCCGAAATCCCGCGGATTATTTCTCTACTCCTGAGCTAAAACACCTCCGGTCGCGTTGACAGTGGGGAGTGGTGGAGTAAAGTGGAGGACAGTAGAGGAAGATGGCGGAATCACCACTTCATGCGAAAGGCGGTGTGTATGTTCCTTGGAACTTATACACCGCGTCTCGATGACAAGGGGCGGTTGATTCTTCCTGCTAAATACCGCGAGGAACTGTCATACGGACTGGTTCTGACCCGCGGGCAGGAACGGTGCATCTACGTCTTTAGCCAACGGGAATTTGAGAAGCAGCACGAGCAGCTCGCGCAGGCATCTCTTTCATCCCGGCGGGCTCGAGACTATGCACGTGTATTTCTGTCCGGGGCGTCGGATGAAGTGCCGGATAAGCAGGGCCGGGTCACCATTCCTTCGATGCTGCGTTCCTACGCCGGGCTGGACCGTGAGGTCACGGTCATCGGTGCAGGCAACCGCGTGGAGATCTGGGACACCACGGCGTGGCAGGACTACCTGCAGCAGCAGGAAGAAGCCTTCTCCGATACCGATGAAGACGAACTTCCAGGACTTGGATAAGTAGTTTTACGAACCATGGGGGCACAGCTGGGATGAGATCTCCAGCCATCTCAAGGCGGTTCGGCCCTGGCTTCACTTCCCCGGAGCCAGAACCGAACACCGGCTTTTGGGTTGGAGGGGGATCTGATCCCAGCACACGACACGGCGAAAGGGGGCACTATGCCGGTTAGCGGCGAAGAACGTCCAACATCCGAGCGGCATATTCCCGTCCTTAAGGACCGTTGCCTGAACTTGCTCGCTCCGGGTATTGAGCGGGCCAATGCGGAGAATCGCCGCGCCGTCGTCGTGGACTGCACGCTGGGCATGGGAGGGCATTCAGAGGCCATCCTGCAACGCTTCGAGAACGTACACCTCATTGGGCTGGACCGTGACGAACAAGCGCTGGCCTTGGCCGGAGCCCGTCTTGAGCCCTTCGCCGACCGCATCGACCTGGTCCACGCGGTCTACGACGAAATCGCCGACGTGGTCCAGGACCTTGGCTTTACCGGCATTGACGGGGTGCTCTTTGACCTCGGTGTCTCTTCACTGCAGCTGGACGAGCGGGAACGCGGATTCGCGTATTCATACGACGCCCCCTTAGATATGCGCATGGACACCTCTGTGGGACCCACCGCGGAGGACCTGGTGAACGACCTGGACCGCGGTGAGCTGCAGCGGATCATCCGCCAATGGGGCGAAGAGAAGTTCGCCGGGCGTATTGCCTCGGCCATTGTTCAGCAGCGCCAGGACGCGCGCATCAGCACGACAGCCCAGCTGGTGGAGGTCATCCGCTCGGTGGTTCCCGCAGCCGCTGCCCGTAACTCCGGTCATCCGGCCAAACGAACCTTCCAGGCGCTGCGCATCGCGGTCAACGAGGAACTTGATGTGCTTGAGCGCGCCATTCCGGCCTCCATGGGCGCCCTGAACGTGGGTGGCCGAATTGTGGTCATGAGCTACCACTCGCTGGAAGACAAGATCACCAAGAGATTTTTTGTGCAGGGTTCAACGTCCTCGGCACCCCCGGGGTTCCCCGTTGAGCTCGAAGAGCACAAAGCGGAATTCAAGGTCCTCACCAAGGGGACCGAGAAGCCAAGTGAACAGGAAATCGCTGAAAACCCTCGCGCCGCCTCGGCCCGCCTGCGGGCCGTGGAGCGCATCCTGAAGAGGAGCTAGCATGAGCCAACGTGCCCCGCGACGTCTGCCGAGGACCGCAGCTATGACTGCCCAACCCGTGGTTGAGGGCGCCACCGCCAAATCGGCGCGCCCCGAACCGGTGGCCGCCAGCGAAGTTCCGTTCGTTGATCCGAAACAGCGCACGACGTTGTCCCTGGTGCCCAACACCAGCCCGAAGCGCCGTCGCCCGCTGGTGGTCATGGTCTCCGTGCTCGCATTGCTGGCCTTCGCGGTGATCGTCACCCTGGTTCTGCTGAACACCTCCGTGGCCCAGCGCCAGTACGAAATGGTGTCGCTGCGTCATCAGGAACGCGAGCTGTCACAGGAAAATCAGGCCCTGCTGAAGGAAGCGCAGTCCCTGGCCGCCCCGCAGACCTTGGCCAAGCGTGCCAAGGAACTTGGGCTGGTGGCCCCGGCCGCCCCGGGTTTGGTTGACCTGGAAGACGGCAAGATCAGCAAGGAAGCCGAGTCGGCCTCCAAGGATTCCGCCGCGCACGCCGACTACGCAAGCCTGCCGCTGCCGGGGGAGAACATCCGCTCCAAGGCCAGCGATGACGCCGAAAGCGCCCGCGTGGCCAAGGCGAACAAGGAAAAGGAAGCCACGGCCGGCTCCTCCAGCGAAGCGGAGGCCGGTGAAGCCAAGACCGAATCCGACGCGCCACAGCAAAGCGAGCCCAAGGAATCCTCCAAGGCCCCGGCCGCCGAGGAAACGGCACGTGAGAAGGGCAGCGACGGGCGCCCGGTATTCGAGGACAAGGAGCTGAACGGCGGCTCGATCCCGGCACCGTCGATCAAATCCCCGGCAAACTAGGAATCGCTTTCTAAGCTTGAATATGGCGGCAGGATTCGCTGTCGGAAATGAAGTTGAGGGGAAAGAGCTGGAGCGTGAACTCAACGAGCATTGATACAGCGAAGCGCCGGATGCGGCTGGTGCTCATCCTGTCCCTGGCCGCGCTGTTGGCCATCGCCGGGCGGCTGTTCTATGTCCAGGGCATCAATGCCGCACAGGTTGCCCAGACCGCGCAGGACAACCGCATGCGCGAACAGGTCATCACCCCGACCCGCGGCTCGATCGTCGACCGCAACGGCACCACGCTGGCTGTCAGCGTGGACCGCTACGACCTGGTGATCGACCAGCGCGAGCAGAAGGACATGATCTCGCGCAAGAAGCGCGACGGATCGAATGAGCGCGAAAAGATCACCTACGAGCAGGCCGCCAAGGAGATCGCCGAAATCCTGGACCAGGATGTCGAGCAGGTCTCCGATGCGATCCGTCCCGAGGACGGGGAAAAGCCCAAGGGGTACGTGGTTGTCGCCAAGGGCGTTACCCCCGAGATCAAGAACGAGGTCATGGAAGTCGGGGTTCCGCGCCTGATCTCCCAGCTGCGCAGTGAGCGCCAGTACCCGCAGGGTGTCATCGCCGGACCGCTGCTGGGCTTCGTGCGCAACTCCGAGGACCAGACGTCCGTGGTCGGTGCCGAGGGCCTTGAGCTGAGCCAGGAGCAGCGCCTGCGCGGCACCGACGGCAGCCGCAAGATTGAAGTGGGGGCCGACGGGGTGCGCATCGCCGTCGCCGACAGCGAGGAAGTCCCGGCCGTGGACGGCCAGGACGTGAAGCTGACCATTGACTCGGACATCAACTTCGTCGCCCAGCGCGAAGCCGAGAAGAAGCGCGCGGAATTCAACGCCGAATGGGTCTCGGTCGTAGTGCTCGGGGTCAAGGATGCAAAGATCCTTGCCATCGGGGACTCCGCCCAGCTGGATCCGAACAATCCGGGGGCCACCCCCGGGGAGTTCCGCCGCTCGGTGTCCATCACCCGCGCCTTCGAGCCCGGCTCCACCGGCAAGGCCGCCACCTTCGCCGCGGCCATCGACGCCGGGAAGGTCAAGCCCACCGACGAATTCCGGGTGCCGAACAAGTACACGGTGAGCAAGGAGACCATCAACGACTCCCTGCCGCACGCCACCTATGACATGACCGTCTCTGGCATCTTCGCCCGCTCCTACAACACCGGCACGGTGATGGTCGGCGAAAAGTTGAGCAACCAGGAACGCTACGAGTACATGCGCAAGTTCGGGCTGGGTGACGCAATCCAGCTTGGCCTGAACGGGGCGAGCAAGGGCCTGCTGGCCGAGCCGAAGGCCTGGGACCGCCGTCAGCAGTACACCACCATGTTCGGCCAGGGTTACTCGCAGACCGTGCTGCACACCGCCTCCATTTTCCAGACCCTGGCCAACGGCGGGGTGCGCATCCCGCCGAGCCTGATTGAGAGCTACGTCAACCCCGACGGCACCGAGGAGAAGCCCGAAGCCGGGCAGAACACGCGGGTTGTGAAGAAGTCAACAGCACAAGAGATGCTCAAACTCATGGAATCGGTCGTCGAAGAGGGCACCGGTACTAAAATGAAGATTCCGGGTTACCGCGTGGGCGGCAAGACCGGTACCGGTCAGGCCGCCGGCGAATCCGGCGGCTACGACGGCTACACCTATTCCTTCGCCGGGGTCGCCCCGCTGGATGATCCGCAGTTCGTGGTCGTTGCCACCATGTACCGGCCCAAGGGCAATTGGCGCAACTTCTCGGTGGCCGACACCTTCACCGAGGTAATGAGCCACACGCTGAACACCTTCAACGTGCCCCCGTCCTCCACGGAACCCGATACCTATAACGTCTTTGTCGGTAAGGAACAGAAGAAACCTTGGTAAACCACCAGCCGGAATCACCGCGCGAGCTCGAACGCCACCTGCGCCCCACGGCCCGCACGGCGATCTCCTGGGCCCGACTGTGCGCCGCCGTCCAGGCGCAGAGCACCTCCGGCGCCGAGCAGGACCTGGAACTGACCGGCGTGAGCCTGAACCCGCAGACCGTGCAGCCCGGGGACGTGTTCCTGGCGATTTCCGGGGCCAAGCGCCACGGTGCCCAGTTCCTCCCCGACGCCCTGGCCAATGGGGCGCTGGCGGTCATCACCGACGCCGCCGGACAGGAGCTGATCGGCAGCCAGGCCCAGGTGCCGATGGGCATCGTCCCGGACGTACGGGCCATCGCCGCCACCGCAGCCGCCGCCGTCTACGGCACCGATGCCGGCACGCCGGAGCTCTTCGGGGTCACCGGCACCAACGGCAAGACCACCACCACCTTCATGATCCGCTCCCTGCTGGAGGCCCTGGGCCGCAACACCGGGCTGATCGGAACCATCGAAATGTCCGTTCGCGGGCGCATCATCCCCAGCGTGCTCACCACCCCCGAATCCACCCAGCTGCACGGCCTGCTGGCCCGGATGGGGGAGCAGGACGTGCAGGCGGTGGCCATGGAGGTCTCCAGCCACTCGCTGAGCTACAACCGGGTGGCCGGGCTGAAGTTCGCCGTCGCCGGATACACCAACCTCACCCAGGACCACCTGGACCTGCACGGGTCCATGGAAGAGTACTTCGCCACCAAGGCCAGGCTCTTTGAACCCGAACGCTGCGAGCAGGCCGTGGTGCTCGTCGATGACCAGTACGGCCGCAAACTGGCGGAGAACGCCCGCGTCCCGGTGACCACGCTCAGCCTGGACGCCGCTAACCCGGCCGCCCAGTGGGTGGTGGACGAGCTGGCCCCCAGCGGGCTGGGCCACGCCTTCACACTGCGCCACCGCGACGGACAGCGCCTGGCGCTGCGCACCGGGCTGCCGGGCCTGTTCAACGTCGCCAACGCGGCCCTGGCCGTGTGCATGGTCCTGGCCAGCGGGGTCGACCCCGAGCGGCTGCAGCAGGTGCTTGACGCCCACGACCCGCTTTCCCTGTCGGTGCCGGGGCGGATGCAGGTCATCAGCGAGCAGCCGGTGGCCGTGGTCGACTTTGCCCACAACTCCGATGCGCTGATCAAGGCGCTGGGTTCACTGCGCCCCGGCGACGGGGGACGGCGCATCATCGTCTTCGGGGCCACCGGGGAACGGGACACCACCAAACGCCCGGACATGGGCGCGGTGGCGGTACGCAACGCCGACATCGTCATCGTCACCGACGACGACCCGCACGACGAGGACCCGGCGCAGATCCGCGAACAGGTGGCCGCCGGCGCCCAGGCGGAAATCGACGCGGGCGGCCACGGCGTCAAGCTGTACAACGTCGCGCCACGCGATGCCGCCGTGGAGTTCGCTGTGAGTTTGGCCAACCCGGCCGACGCCATCCTCGTGGCCGGGCGCGGACACGAAGTTAGCCAAGAAGTCGCCGGAATCGACGTTGCGCTGGATGACCGCCAGGAGCTGGCCCAGGCGCTGTCGAAACACGGATTCACGCCCCTTTCGCCGATCGCACAGACGATTGACTAACCCGCCTGAGTGTAAAGTCCTAAATGCCATGATTGAACTGTCCATCCAACAAATCCTTGATATCACCGGCGGTCGGGCGAGCCAGAGCCTGGACCCGGCCGGGGTCATCAGCTCCGTCACCACCGACTCGCGCGAGGTCGGCGCCGGGGCGCTGTTCGTTGCCAAGCCCGGCGAATTCTCCGACGGGCACGCCTTCATCGACCAGGCGCTGCAGGCCGGGGCGATCGCCGCCCTGGCCGAACGCGAAACCTTGACCGAACAGCGTCAGCCGCACCCGGCGATCATCGTGCCGGACGCGGTGGAGGCGATGGGCTCGATTGCCGCCCACATCGTCGAGTTCCTCAAGGAACGCAACGACGCGGTCGTCGTGGGCATCACCGGTTCGGCCGGCAAGACCACCACCAAGGACCTGCTGGCGGCCCTGCTGTCCACCTCCGGCCCCACCGTTTCACCGATCGGCTCCTACAACGGCGAGGTCGGGGTCCCGCTGACCATCTTCAGCGCCACCGAAGAGACCAAGTACCTGGTCGTGGAAATGGGCGCCACCGGGATCGGACACCTGACCTACCTGACCGGCATGGTCAAGCCGCAGCTGGGCGTGGTGCTCTGCGTCGGCAGCGCCCACGCCGGCGAGTTCGGCGGGGTGGAGAACATCGAGAAGGCCAAGGGCGAACTCGTTGAGGCGCTGCCCGCCAACGGGACCGCGCTGCTGAACGTCGAAGACCCGCGGGTGGCCCGCATGGCCTCGCGCACCGAAGCCGACGTGCAGTACTTCGGTGCCGCCAACCAGGCCCCGGCGAATGCGGCCGTGTGGGCGAGCGAGGCCGACACCGACGCCAACGGCCGGCTCAGTCTGGTGCTGAACTTCCCGGACGGCTCCACCCACCGGATCACCAGCGGACTGCTGGGCAGGCACCACGTCACCAACATCACCGCCGCCGCCAGCGCCGCCTACGTGCTGGGCCTGGCCCCGGCGCAGATCGCCGCGACCCTCGACGGCCTGCAGGCCGGCAGCCGCTGGCGCATGGAGCGCATTGAACGCGCCGACGGGGTGAGCATCATCAACGATGCGTACAACGCGAACCCCGACTCGATGCGCGCCGCCCTGATCACCCTGGCCGAACTGGGCCTGCCCAACGAGCAGGGGGTGGCCCGGCGAACCTGGGCCGTGCTTGGCTCCATGCTGGAACTTGGCCCGGATTCGGTGCTGGAGCACGACAAGCTCGGACGCCTGGCCGTGCGCATGAACATCAAGAAGCTGGTGGTCGTGGGCCGTGAAGCCAAACCGGCCTACAACTCGGCGGTCCTGGAGGGCAGCTGGGGAGAGGAAGCCCACTATGTTGAAGACCTCGACGAGGCACGACAGCTGCTGAACGAGCAGCTGGAACCCGGAGACATTGTCTTGTTCAAGTCATCAAACGGTGCGGGGCTGCGTTTCCTCGGAGATGAGATTGCCGCAGAGGTAAAGGAAGGCCGCAAAGCGTGATCGCATTAATTTTGGGGGCAGGCATCGCCCTGGTGCTGACCATGGTGGTCATGCCGCTGTACATCCGCCTGCTGACCAAGAAGCAATACGGCCAGGTCGTCCGCGACGACGGACCGAACTCGCACTCGGTCAAGTCCGGCACCCCCACCATGGGCGGTGTGGTGATCGTGCTGAGCGTGTTCATCAGCTACTTCGCCACCCACGGCATCCTGGCCCTGTTGGGCCGGGCCAGCGCCGGCATCACCCCCAGCGGTCTGCTGGTGCTGCTGCTCTTTGGCGGGATGGGCCTGGTCGGCTTCCTGGATGACTTCATCAAGATCGCCAAGAAGCGTTCCCTGGGGCTGCGCGCCTGGCAGAAGATCGTGCTGCAGGCCGTGGTGGGCGTCAGCTTCTCCGTGCTGGCCCTGCAGTTCCCCAACGACAAGGGCCTGACCCCGGCCTCCACCGCCATCTCCTTCCTGCGCGACACCAACATCGACCTGGCCTTCGCCGGCCCGATGCTGGGGCTGGTGCTGTTCGTGATCTGGTCGAACTTCATTGTCACCGCCACCACCAACGGAGTGAACCTCACCGACGGGCTGGACGGGCTGGCCACTGGCGCCTCCATCATGGTTTTTGGCGCCTACACCCTGATGGGCATCTGGCAGCAGAACCAGGCCTGCACCATCCCCACCCCCGCCCAGGTCTGCTACACCGTGCGCGACCCGCTGGACCTGGCGCTGCTGGGCGCCACAATCTCCGGCGCCCTGGTCGCCTTCCTGTGGTGGAACGCCAAGCCGGCGAAGATCTTCATGGGGGACACCGGTTCGCTGGCCATCGGCGGCGCGGTCGCCGCGATGGCGATCCTCTCGCGCACCCAGCTGCTGCTGGTCATCATCGCCGGGCTGTTCGTGATGATCGCCCTGTCGGTGATCATCCAGGTCGGCTACTTCAAGCTCTCCGGCGGCAAGCGCGTCTTCAAGATGGCACCGCTGCAGCACCACTTTGAGCTCTCCGGCTGGTCCGAGGAGAACGTGGTGGTCCGTTTCTGGATCTTGGCCGGGCTGTTCGTCGCCGCCGGGCTGGGGCTCTTCTACTCTGAATGGGTTGTGGCACTGTGAGTGAACGTCTGGACGAACTAACCAGCTGGGATGCGAACTGGAAGGGCCTGCGCGTGGTCGTGGCGGGCCTGGGCCTGTCCGGCTTCTCCGCCGCCGACACCCTGATCGAACTCGGCGCCCTGGTCACCGTCGTGGACGGGCGCGAGGACGCGGTGAACGTGCAGCGCGCCGACACGCTGAAGATCGTCGGGGCCCAGCAGGTGCTGCTGGGGGCCGAGCACGTCACCGGGCTGCCGCAGGTGGACGGGCAGCAGCCCGAGCTGGTCATCGCCTCCCCGGGCTGGAACCCGCGCCACCCGGTGCTGGCCGAGGCCGCGGAAGCCGGCATCCCGATCTGGGGCGACGTGGAACTGGCCTGGCGGGTGCAGACCCGCGCCGGCCGCCCGGCCCCGAAGTGGCTGGTGGTGACCGGCACCAACGGCAAGACCACCACCGTGGGCATGACCGAATCGATCCTGCTGGCCGCCGGCAAGAAGGCGATTGCGGTGGGCAACGTCGGCACCCCGATCCTGGACGCCGTGCGCGACCCGCAGGGCTTTGAGGTCCTGGTGGTGGAGCTGTCCAGCTTCCAGCTGCACTTCACCCATTCGATCTCCCCGCTGGCCTCCGTGGTGCTGAACCTGGCCGAGGACCATGTGGACTGGCACGGCAGCTTTGAGGCGTACAAGGCCGACAAGGCCAAGATCTACGCGCGCACCCAGATCGCCGCGATCTTCAACGTGGAGCAGGAAGAAACGATCACGATGGTGGAAAACGCCGAGGTGATCGAGGGCTGCCGCGCCATCGGCTTCACCACCAACACCCCGGCGGTGTCCATGGTGGGCATCGTCGAGGGGCTGCTGGTGGACCGCGCCTTCATCGAGGAACGGCACAGCTCCGCGGTGGAACTGGTCGCCCTGGAGCAGATCGGGGAAATTGTTCCCCGGCACACCGCCGCGAACGCCGCCGCCGCCGCGGCCCTGGCCCGCGCCTACGGGGTGCCGGCCGAAGCCGTGGCCCGGGGGCTGGGCGGCTTTGACGCCGGGGCCCACCGCATCCAGGCGGTCGCCCGGAGCGAGGACATCCTGTGGATCAATGACTCCAAGGCCACCAACCCGCACGCCACCGACGCCTCGCTGAGCGCCTTCACCAAGGTGGTGTGGATCGCCGGGGGAGTCTCCAAGGGCGTGGACTACCACCAGCTGGTGGCCAAGCACGCCGCTCGGCTGCGCCACGTGCTGCTGATCGGCACCGACGACGACGCCCTGCGTCAGGCCCTGGCCAAGCACGCCCCGGCGGTCCCCGTCGAGGACATCACCGCGGCCGCCACCGCTGCGGACGGAACCCTGCCGGCCGGGCCGGCCGTGATGACCCGAGCGGTGCGCCGGGCCCACACCCTGGCCACCGCCGGGGATACGGTGCTGATGGCCCCGGCCGCGGCCTCCATCGACCAATTCACTTCCTACGCGCAGCGTGGCAACGCGTTCATCAGCGCGGTCAGTGATCTGATGGAACACGACCCGCTCACCACCGATCCGGCAGCCCCGGACCCGGCAGATGAGAGCGGAGAAGGCAACTAACCAGGCAACAGGCAACGGGGGAGGACACCGGTGAACAAGCGCACCTCAACACCGCGTAACGGCACCACGCCCAGGCCCCCGTGGCCGCAACGGGTGCTGGGGCGCATCGAGTCCGGCAGCCGCACCAGCGCATCGATCGACTACACCCTGGTGATGGTCTCCACGATCGCGCTGGCCGTCTTCGGGGTGCTGATGGTGCAGTCCTCGGCCTCGGTGGAGGCCATCGCCCGCGGGCAGGACGGGTTCACCGTCGCCCTGAACCAGGCAGTCTTCGCCGGGGTGGGCATCGCCGCGATGCTCGCCATGCAGTTCTTCAAGCCCGCCACGCTGCGCAAGGCCGCCGTGCCGGCGATCCTGCTGGCCGGGGCGGCGCTGTTCGCGGTGGCCTTCACCCCGCTGGGGCACACCGTGCTGGGCAACCGCAACTGGCTGCGCGTGGCCGGAATCGGCATGCAGCCCAGTGAGTTCGCCAAACTGGCGCTGGCCGTGTTCTCCGCCTACATGCTGGAGAAGAAGCAGTCACTGCTGCACGACTACAAGCACATCATGATCCCGGTCGCCTTCCCGGTCGGGGTGGGCATCCTGGGCCTGGTGCTGGTCGGGCGCGACGTGGGCACCGGCCTGGTGCTGATCATGATCATCGCCACCGCCATGTTCATGGCCGGGCTGCGGATGAAGCTGCTGCTGGGCATCGGGGCGGTCGGGCTGGTCGGTGTCTCCGGGATGGTCATGCTCTCGGAAAACCGCCGTTCGCGCATCCTGGCCTGGCTGGGCATCGACTGCGGCCCGGGGGACGCGATCTGCTACCAGTCCTCCATGGGCATCCAGGCCTTCGCCTCCGGCGGCTGGTTCGGGGTCGGCCCGGGACAGTCGCGCATGAAGTGGTCCTATGTGCCAGAGGCGCAGAACGACTTCATCTTCTCCATCCTGGGCGAGGAGTTCGGCTTCCTGGGGGTGCTGCTGGTGCTGATCCTCTTCGGCCTGCTGGCCCTGGCCATGTACCGGATTGCGGTGCGCGCCACCGACCTGTACACCCGCATCCTGATGGCCTGCCTGATGGCCTGGGTTATTGGCCAGTCCTTCATCAACCTGGGCACCGTCAGCGGGTTGCTGCCGGTGATCGGCGTGCCGCTGCCGTTCATTTCCTCCGGCGGTTCGGCCATGCTCGCCGTCACCCTGGCCATGGGATATGTGCTCTCGGCAGCGCGCGACCAGAAACGCGCCGAGCCCAAGGCCCCGCTTTCCGCGCCAAAGACGGCAGAATAGAAGGCACAGCCCCGGGCGGGGTGAAAGCCGCCGCCCGGCCGGTGCGCCATCCGGCCCATCCGGGCAGTGCGCGCACTGCCTCCACCAAGCACAAGGAGTTAGCCCAGCATCATGAGTGAGCCCATGAAACTTGTGGTCGCCGGCGGGGGGACCGCCGGACACATCTCACCGATGCTCGCCATCGCCGACGCGATCCGCGATGAGCGTCCCGACGCGCAGATCACCGCGATCGGCACCGCCGGGGGCCTGGAAACGCGGCTGGTGCCCGAGGCCGGCTACCGCCTGGAACTGATCCCCAAGGTGCCCATGCCCCGCTCGATCTCCCCGAGCCTGTTCCGCTTCCCGTTCGCCTTCCCGGCCGCCGTGCGCCAGGCCGCCAAGATCCTGGGCGAGCAACAGGCCCAGGGGCTGATCGGGGTGGGCGGCTACGTGTGCACCCCGGCCTACCTGGCCGCCCGGCGCCTGAAGCTGCCGATCTTCGTGCACGAGGCGAACTCGGTGGCCGGCATGGCCAACAAGCTGGGCGCCAAGACCGCCAAGGTCGTGGCCACCACGTTCGCCGGCACCGGGCTGCCCAACGCCACACAGATCGGGATGCCGATGCGCTCGAACGTGGCCCGCATGGACCGTGCGGCGCTGCGCGAGCAGGCCCGGCAGCACTTTGGACTGAACACCCAGGCCCCGGTGCTGATGGTCACCGGCGGTTCCTCCGGGGCGCTGAACATCAACCGGACCATCGCCGCCGCCCTGCCGGCGCTGGCCGCGGCCGGGATCCACACCGTGCACATCACCGGGCGCGGCAAGCCGGTGCTTGATGACTCCGGGCAGCTGCTGCGCGCCGAAGGGTACACGCAGGTGGAGTACGTGGACCGCATGGACTACGCCTACGCCGCCGCGGATTTGATGGTGTGCCGTTCCGGCGCCGGAACGGTGTGCGAGCTGGCGGTGGCCGGGGTGCCCTCCGTCCTGGTGCCGTTGCCCATCGGCAACGGCGAGCAAAAACTCAACGCCCGTGAACTGGTCGCCGCCGGCGGCGCGCTGCTGGTCGAGGATGCCAACTTCACCCCCGACTACGTGCGCCAATCCGTGCTGCCGCTGCTCTCCGACGCGACGCGGCTGCAGGAGATGGCCCGGGCCGCGGCGGGGCAGGGCCGGCGCGACGCGGCCGAGGTGATGGCCCGCATGGTCATCGAGGAAATCGAAGCGGGCGCGGCCGGGCAGGACACCACCGGCACCGCCGGCGGGCAGAACACTGAGGAAGGGTAGCAATGGCGCAGCAAATGCAGCACAAGGTCTCGGATTTGGGCAAGGTCCACCTGATGGGAATCGGCGGGGTCGGGGTCTCGGCCGTGGCCCGGCTGCTGCTGGATGCCGGCGTCACGGTCTCCGGCAGCGACGCGAAGGACCTGCCGGTCCTGCGGGAGCTGGAAGAGCGCGGGGCGCGCGTGCACGTCGGCTACGACCCGCAGAACCTGCAGGACGCGCAGACGGTGGTCATCTCCTCGATCATCAAGCCGGGCAACCCCGAATACGATGAGGCCGTCGCCCGCGGGCTGCGGATCCTGCACCGCTCCGAGGGACTGGCCGCCACCATGGCCGGACACCACACGGTCACCGTGGCCGGCACCCACGGCAAGACCACCACCACCGCGCTGACCGCGCACATGCTGCGCACCGCCGGGACCAGCCCCAGCTTCGCGGTCGGCGCCAACATCGCCAGCCTCGGGGTGAACGCCGAACTGGGCCGGGGATCGATCTTTGTGGCCGAAGCCGACGAATCCGACGGCTCGTTCCTGAACTACCGGCCCGACGTCATCGTGGTCACCAACATCGAAGCCGACCACCTGGACCACTACATCACCGCAGAGGCCGTGCACCGGGCGTTCGAGGACTTTGCCCGGCTGCTGCCCGAGGACGGGCTGCTGATCTGCTGCGCCGATGATCCCGGCGCCGCCGCGCTGGCGCGCACCATGCGCCGCGAGCGGCCCGGACTGCGGGTGCAGACCTATGGTTTCTCCGACACCGCCGACCGCCGGCTCAGCGACGCCCACCCGGTCGGGGAACGCTTCGTGGCCACCGTGGAATGGGGCAGCGGGCAGGAGCACGAGCTGAACCTGGCCATCCCCGGCGAGCACAACCTGCTCAACGCCGCCGCCGCCCTGGCCGTGGGCATGCACGTGGGGCTGGAGGTCGAGGAGGCGCTGGACGCGCTGGCCAGCTTCACCGGAGCGGCCCGCCGCTTTGAATTCAAGGGCGAGGTCGCCTCCATCCGCGTCTACGACGACTACGCCCACCACCCGACCGAGGTGGCCGCGGCGCTGCGCGCCGGGCGGGCCGTCGCCGACGAGGGGGAGCTGCATGTCATCTTCCAGCCACACCTGTTTAGCCGCACCTACGAGTTCTACCGGCAGTTCGCCGAGGCGCTCTCCCTGGCCGACACGGTCAGCGTGCTGGACATCTATGCCGCCCGGGAGGATCCGATCGAGGGGGTCACTAGCGAGCTGATTGCCGACCGCATCGAGGTGCCCAGCGCGGTGCTGGACAACGAGCAGGCCATTGTGCGGGTCGTGGAATCCGCGGCTCCCGGGGACGTGATCATGACCATCGGCGCCGGGGACGTAACCCACCTGGGCCCGCGCATTGTCCAGGCCATGCGCGAACAGCAGGACTAAGCGGCGGGAGGACCATGAACCAAAGCGCAAAAGTCCTGCCGCTGCCCGAACCGCCGGAGAGGAAACGCCGCCGGGTGATGCTGATCGTCGCCGGAGCGGTGGTGTTGCTCAGCCTGGCCGCGGTGTTGGTGCTCAGCTTCAGCCCGGTGCTGGCGGCCAAGCACATCCAGGTCACCGGCACCAAGCTGATTGACGAGCAGAAGGTCACCGAACGCCTCTCCAGCCTGGAAGGCACCCCGTTGCCGCGGATCTCCGAATCCAAGGTGATGGAGCTGATCGGGCAGGAGCCGGCGTTGGATGAGGTGGTCGTGCGCGCCCAGATGCCCGACACCCTGAAGGTGGAGCTCGTGGAGGCAGAGCCGGTGGCGGTGCTCATCGAGGGCAAGGACCGCTACCTGGTGGCCGCGGACGGGCGCAAACTGAAAAAAGTGGGCAAGGACGCAAAATATAAATTACCGGGCATCACGGCCTCGGAACGCACCAAGGATCCCGAAGCCTTCAAGCTGTTGACCGGTGTTTTGAGCACCATCGACAACAAGGTTCTGGAACAGGTGAGCTCCGCGACACTGACCCAGGCGGACTTCGTGGAACTGAACCTTCCCAAGAAACGCACGCTGATCTGGGGTGAGGGAGACAAGCCAGAGCTGAAGAACGAAGTCGCCCAGATTTTCCTAAAGGAGCTATCCGCGTCCAGCAACCCGCCCAAGGTGGTGGACATCTCCAATCCGGAAAATCCGGTGACCTACTAGGCGTCGCGGATTGCCCGCATTAACTGGCGCGCCGTGGGTGTGGGAGAAGCAACTTGGGCGAAAATTCTGGAAAGATGGAACGTAGTAGAAAACGACACGCCCCCAAGCGGTCGTTGCACTAGACCGGCGCGACTCATAGCGTTCTTATAACGATAGCTTGACAGAAGCCAAACCTTAAGGCTAAGGGTGAAGGTTTCGCGCTGGTTTCGTGATTCATGTAGCACAACTAACAAGGGAAGCGGGACGTGGCAGCTCCACAGAATTACCTCGCGGTCATTAAAGTCGTCGGCATCGGCGGTGGCGGTGTAAACGCGGTCAATCGAATGATCGAAGTCGGGTTGAAGGGCGTTGAATTCATCGCCATCAACACCGACGCCCAGGCACTGCTCATGAGCGACGCCGACGTGAAGCTCGACGTGGGACGCGAACTAACTCGCGGCCTGGGTGCCGGCGCCAACCCGGATGTTGGTCGTCAGGCGGCCGAGGACCACGTCGAGGAGATCGAAGACGTCCTGCGCGGTGCGGACATGGTCTTCGTGACCGCCGGCGAAGGCGGCGGCACCGGCACCGGTGGCGCCCCGGTCGTGGCCCGCATCGCCCGCTCGCTGGGCGCACTGACCATTGGTGTGGTCACCCGTCCCTTCACCTTCGAAGGCCGCCGCCGTGCGAACTCCGCCGAGGCTGGCATCGAGGCGCTGCGCGACGAAGTCGACACCCTGATCGTCATCCCGAACGACCGACTGCTGTCCATCTCGGACCGCAACGTCTCGGTGCTTGACGCCTTCCGCCAGGCTGACCAGGTGCTGCTCTCCGGTGTGCAGGGCATCACCGACCTGATCACCACCTCGGGCCTGATCAACCTCGACTTCGCCGACGTGAAGTCGGTGATGCAGGGTGCCGGCTCGGCGCTGATGGGCATCGGCTCGGCCCGCGGTGAGGACCGCGCGGTCAAGGCCGCCGAACTGGCGATCGCCTCCCCGCTGCTGGAAGCCTCCATCGACGGCGCCCATGGCGTGCTGCTGTCCATCCAGGGCGGCTCGGACCTCGGCCTGTTCGAAATCAACGAGGCAGCCCGCCTGGTCCAGGAAGTGGCCCACCCCGAAGCCAACATCATCTTCGGTGCCGTCATCGACGACGCCCTGGGTGATGAGGCACGCGTAACCGTGATCGCCGCCGGCTTCGACTCCGTGGATGCCACCAGCAAGCCAATGGCGAAGCTGCCGGCCCAGTCGATCACCACCCCGCCGCCGGCTGAAGCGGCCGCGGAGAGCGTCTCGGCCAAGCCAGCCGAGAAGCCCGTCGCCGCCGCCATCCCCGAGCGCAAGCCCGAATCGGAATCCTCCAGGGACTTCCAGGACCTTCCCGACGTTGTCGATTCGGACCTGAACGGCTCCAATGACGATCTGGACGTGCCGGACTTCCTGAAGTAGTCCGCACCGGAACCTGAACGCAGTGCTACATTACGCATCGAACCTCGATCCGCAGATCCACCTGGCATTCACCTCGCAGGCCGAGGGCAACCTCGCCCTGCACGTGAATGACGACCCGCAACAGGTGCGGGCCAACCGCGCCAGGCTGGAGGAGCGGATCGGGGTTCGAAGCTTTTCCCTGACCTTCATGAACCAGGTTCACTCGGCCACCGTGCTAAACGCCGAACAGCGTGCCGAACAGCAAGGCGCGGAAAGCGCGGCGGCCACCTGTGACGGGCTGATCAGCCCCACGGGGACAACGCCCTTGGCCGTCATGGTCGCCGACTGCCTGCCGGTGCTGTTCGTTGGGCACAACCCGCAGAACAACTCCAGCGCCACCGCCGCGGTTCACGCCGGACGCCGGGGACTACTGGACGGAATCCTGTCCGAAACCGTCAAGCAGCTCACCGAGCTGGGTTCCACCCGCATTGAGGCCGTTATCGGCCCGGCCATCTGCGGGCGCTGCTACGAGGTGCCGAACGAAATGCTCGAGGAGTCAGAGGCGCGGGTGCCGGGCATCGGCAGCATCACCAGCTGGGACACCCCGGCCTTGGACCTGCCAAGGGCCGCCGCGGGGCAACTTCGCGATCTGGCCGTCGAGGTGCGCAACAGTGGGATATGTACCCTGGAAAATCCGGAGTACTACTCCTACCGTCGGGACCGTCACAGCGGCCGCTTCGCCGGCATCATCTGGCGAGAAAACTAGCTCCCTGCGACACACCGCAGAGAATTGAACAGATTTACGTTGCTACCCGAATCCAGTGCGGTAGCGTCGAACTAGCGGAATCATGCACTGGGGTTGCATGTACGGGAAACGAGGAGAGTATCGTGGCGGACGGACTACGTAAAGCAATGGTCTACCTTGGCTTGGCCGATGCGGTCGAGCACGAGGAAGCTCCTGCCCGCGAGCCTGAGCAGCGCGCCCAGGTGCGAGTCGTGGAAGAGGAAGCTCCCCAGCGACCGACCGAAGCAGCAGGCCCAACCCCTGCTGCCCGAGCAGCGATTCCGCAACCAGATCAGTATGAGCAGGAAACCGAGTACCGGGCTCCTGTCACTCCCATCAAACGTGCCCCTTCGGTTAGGGATGAGGATTCCGAATTGCGTCAGATTACAACCGTGCACCCTCGTTCTTACAATGATGCCAAAATCATTGGTGAGAACTTCCGTGACGGTATCCCGGTGATTATGAACGTCACCGACATGGGCGAAACCGATGCCAAGCGCCTCGTAGATTTCTCCGCAGGACTGGTTTTCGCCCTGCATGGCTCCATCGAACGCGTCACCAATAAGGTGTTCCTTCTCTCACCGGCTACTGTAGAGGTGCTGGGCGAGGACCGTAAGCAGTCCGAAGCCCAGGCAACTTTCTTCAATCAGAGCTAACCGCCAAGGAGCGAGAACGCCACGATGCTATTCGGGATTCTTTATCTCGCGCTGAGCATTCTTCAAATTCTGCTGTTAATGAGAATTGTGTTGGATGTTACTGAAAGTTTTGCCCGGCACTGGAGCCCGAAGGGAATTGCTCTGGTCGCAGCCACGGTCGTGGTAACGATCACCGACCCGCCACTGCGTTGGCTGCGCAAGCGTATTAAACCCCTTGACTTGGGCGGAATACGCTTGGACCTGTCTTTTCTGGTGCTGTTCATCGTCGTCGTGATCGCCAAGGCGATCGTCGGCAATCTCGGGTACAGCGTCGGAATTTAGTGTTTGTCGAACCTGTTCGCAGATTGTCCTTACGGGGCTGACGCGGTAGGTTCAAAATGAATGACACGGCCACTAGATGTCGTTTTCGTGTTTAGTGACCAAAACGTTATATCCTTTAAAAAATGGTGCTTCGACTACACCGGTCGTAGTATTGAACAAGGTAAGTGTTTCGCAGGGCAACCTAGGTCGTGCGGAAGAGATCCCAGTATTGAGGTGACCCAATGGCTTTGACGCCAGAAGACGTAGTCAATAAGCGGTTTCAGCCGACCAAGTTCCGCGAAGGCTACGACCAGGACGAGGTAGATGATTTCCTCGACGAGATCGTCGTAGAACTGCGTCGCCTGAACGCTGAGAACGACGAGCTCCGCCGCCGCCTGTCTGCCCTGGGTGAGGATGTTTCCTCCTCCAAGGAGCAGTCCGTGCCGGCCCCGGTGGCAGCAGCCCCGACTGCCAAGCCCACCGAGGAAAAGAAGGCCGAGGCACCTGCTGCCAAGCCTGCCGAGGAGAAGAAGGCCGACGCAGCTGCAAAGCCTGCCGAGCAGAAGAAGGCCGAGGCACCTGCTGCCAAGCCTGCCGAGGAAAAGAAGACCGAGGCTCCGAAGGCCGCTCCGGCAGCCGAAACCGGTGCCCGGACCGACACCGCGGAATCCGCAGCCAACGTGCTTGCCATGGCACAGCGTCTGCACGATGAGTACGTGGCCTCCGGTGTGGAGCAGCGCGACAAGATCATCGCTGACGCCAAGACCGAAGCCAACACCATGGTCACCGAGGCCGAGGAGAAGAGCCGCAAGACTCTCTCGGCCCTGGAGCAGCAGAAGTCCGTCCTGGAACGCAAGCTGGAACAGCTGCGAGGCTTCGAGCGCGACTACCGTGCCCGCCTGAAGACCTACATCGAAGGCCAGCTGCGTGACCTGGAGTCCCAGGCATCGATCGACAGCACGACCAAGAACAGCTAACCAACCGGTTTTGCTGACTTGAAAAGCTAGTCAGTACAGTTGACGGTGGTGACCGGACATCCGGTCACCACCGTTGTCGTTTAACACGTCGTTGACAAAGGGTACGAATGGAAAACAACTCACCCGCGGCCGCCCCGGATCCCCGCCGCTCCGCCGGCAGGTTCCTCGCACTGGGCTTTGGCCTGGCCGTGCTGGCCCTGATCCTGGATCAGGGAACCAAGCTCTATATCGAATCAACGATGCAACTGGGCGAGTCGGTTCCTGTGATCCCCGGGATCCTGAACATCCACTACATCCTGAATCCCGGCGCCGCGTTCTCCTTCGGAGAGAACTTCACCATCGTCTTCGCGCTGCTGCAGGCCGCCGTCTTCTGCTACGTGATCTACCTGCTGATCCGCAAGGTGCGCACCCTGTCCTGGGCGCTGACCCTCGGCGCGCTGCTGGGAGGAGTCGGTGGAAACCTCATTGACCGGATCTTCCGTGCTCCCGGCCTGGGCTTCGGACACGTCGTCGACATGATTTCCGTACCGGGCTTTGCCATCTTCAACGTCGCCGACTCCTTCATCGTCTGCTCGATGATCGTGGTGGCGATCCTGCTGCTGCGTGACGTCCCGATGAACGGAGCCGGCAAGAATACCCAGACGGCCACGGGAACGGATCAACCACAATGAGCCAGGATCGCCCCGCCGCAGTGCACCGACTGCTGGTCCCGGACGAAGACCAGGGAAGTCGGGCCGATGTTTTCATCGCCCGGCAGCTGCAAATCCCACGGGTCGAGGCCACCGAACTGTGCCGCAGCGAACAGGTGCAAGTCAATGCAAGGACCATCAGCAAATCCCCGAAGCTCAAGGCGGGGGACCAGCTGGTGGTCAACCTGCCGGCCAAAGAAGACCCACTGAAAGTGAGGGTGGAACGGGTGGAGAACCTAAAGATCATCGCCGATGACGAACACTTCGTGGTGATCGACAAGCCGGTGGGCGTAGCCGCCCACCCCTCACCCGGGTGGGTCGGACCCACCGTCGTCGGGGCCTTGGCCGCCGAGGGCTACAACATCTCCACCTCCGGTGCCCCGGAACGGCAGGGGATTGTGCACCGGCTGGACGTGGGGACCAGCGGCCTGATGGTGGTGGCAAAAACCGAGCTGGCCTACACGGAGCTGAAGCGGGCGTTCAAGGAACGCACCCCAAAGAAGATCTACCATGCGGTCGTCCAGGGTCTGCCCGACCCCCTGGAAGGGACGATCGACGCGCCCATCGGCCGGCATCCGGGTTTCGAATGGAAGTTCGCGGTCCTTGATGGCGGGCGCAACTCGGTCACCCACTACAAGGTGGAGGAGGCCTTTGGCCGGGCCAGCCTGGTCGAGGTCGAACTGGAAACCGGACGAACCCACCAGATCCGTGTGCATTTCTCCGCGTTCGGTCATCCGTGCGCCGGGGATCAGACCTACGGCGCCGATCCAAAGCTCGCGGCCGCGCTGGGCCTGACGCGTCAATGGCTGCACGCCCATCAGCTGGGGTTCGCCCATCCGGCTACCGGGCAATGGATCGAATTCGTCAGCGAATACCCGGCAGACCTGGCGGGGGCCCTGGAACTGTTGCGCGAAGGCACCTACTAGTTTTTGTTGCCACACCCAGCGGTTTCCTTATGCGGAGCGTGCCGGGTCCATGGCAAAAACCGCCTCCTCGAGTGTGGCTTTTCCCAACCCGCGCCCGAGCTGATTCCGCGCGGGCCGAGGGCTAGACTGGATGCGTGAGTGCCACACGCGACGGATTTGTTCATCTTCATACCCACACCGAATACTCGATGCTCGACGGGGCGGCCCGTCTTGGCGAGCTCTTCGAGGAAGCCAACCGGCAGGGCATGGAAGCCATGGCCATCACCGACCATGGCTATCTCTTCGGTGCCTTCGACTTCTGGCGCCAGGCCACCGGGGCCGGCATCAAGCCCATCATCGGGGTCGAGGCCTACGTGACGCCGGGAACCGCGCGCGATGACAAGCAGCGCGTGAAATGGCGTACCGAGGAAAAGCAAAAGGGAGATGACGTCTCCGGCGGTGGCCTCTACACCCACATGACGCTGCTGTCCTACAACAACGAAGGCATGAACAACCTCTTCAAGGGCAGCTCCATCGCCTCCCTGGATTCGGTCTTCGGCAAGTATCCGCGCTGGGACCGCGAGCTGCTGAACAACCACTCCAAGGGCCTGATTGCCACCACTGGCTGCCCCTCGGGTGAAATCCAGACGAAGCTGCGCCTGGGACAGTACGAGGCCGCAAAGGCGGCCGCCGCCGAATTCCAGGAGATCTTCGGCAAGGAGAACTACTTCTGCGAGATCATGGACCATGGTCTGGAGATTGAACGGCGGATCACCAAGGACCTGCTGCGCCTGGCCAAGGAACTGCAGATCCCATTGGTGGCCACCAACGACCTGCACTACACGCACGAAGCCGACGCGAAGGCCCACGAGGCGCTGCTGGCCATCAACTCCGGTTCCACCCTTGATGAACCCACCTACGACCAGGGCGGCAAGCGCTTCGCCTTCTCCGGCTCCGGCTACTACCTCAAGAGCGCCCGGGAAATGCGTGAACTGTTCCGCGAGTTCCCCGAGGCCTGCGACAACACCCTGCTCATCGCCGAACGGGCCGAGGTCTCCTTCGACACCAACGCCAACTACATGCCCAAGTTCCCAACCCCGGAAGGGGAGGACGAAACCAGCTGGCTGATCAAGGAAGTCGACAAGGGCCTGCACTACCGCTACCCGGATGGCATCCCCGATGAGGTGCGCAAGCAGGCCGATTACGAGCTGGATGTCATCATCAAGATGGGCTTCCCCGGCTACTTCCTGGTGGTCGCCGACTTCATCAACTGGTCCAAGGACAACGGCATCCGCGTCGGCCCCGGCCGTGGTTCCGGTGCAGGTTCCATGGTCGCCTACGCAATGCGCATCACCGATCTGGATCCGCTGCAGCACGGACTGATCTTCGAACGCTTCCTGAACCCGGAGCGCGTTTCCATGCCCGACTTCGACGTCGACTTTGACGATCGTCGTCGCCCCGAAGTGATCAAGTACGTCACCGAGAAGTACGGAGACGAGCGCGTATCCATGATCGTCACCTACGGTTCGATCAAGACCAAACAGGCGCTGAAGGACTCCTCCCGGGTGCTGGGGTACCCCTTCTCGATGGGTGAAACGCTGACCAAGGCGCTGCCTCCGGCGGTGATGGCCAAGGACATCCCGCTGAACGACATCGAAAACCCGCAGTCCAAGCGCTACTCCGAGGCCGCGGATTTCCGCAACCTGGTCGCCAACGATCCCGAAGCGGCGCGCGTGTTCGAAACCGCCAAGGGCCTGGAGGGGCTCAAGCGCCAATGGGGTGTGCATGCGGCCGGGGTGATCATGAGCTCGGATCCGATCATTGACGTCATCCCGATCATGCGCCGCCTGCAGGACCGTCAGGTGATCACCCAGTTCGACTACCCGACCTGCGAAGGCCTGGGGCTGATCAAGATGGACTTCCTGGGCCTGCGCAACCTGACCATCATTTCCGACGCGATCGAGAACATCAAGGCCAACACCGGGGACGACCTGGATTTGGAGACCCTGCCACTGGATGACCCGGCCACGTACCAGTTGCTGGCCCGCGGCGACACGCTGGGCGTGTTCCAGCTCGATGGCGGTCCGATGCGTTCGCTGCTGAAGCTGATGCGCCCGGACAACTTCGAAGACATCTCCGCGGTGCTGGCGCTCTACCGCCCGGGACCGATGGGCGCGAACGCCCACACCAACTACGCACTGCGCAAGAACGGGCTGCAGGACGTGGTGCCGATCCACCCGGAGCTGGCCGAACCGCTGGAGGAGATCCTGGGCGGCACCTTTGGCCTGATCGTCTACCAGGAACAGGTAATGGCGATCGCCCAGAAGCTGGCCGGCTACTCGCTGGGCCAGGCGGACATCCTGCGTCGTGCGATGGGCAAGAAGAAGAAGTCCGAACTGGACAAGCAGTTTGTCGGCTTCAAGCAGGGGATGAACGACAACGGGTACTCCGATGCCGCGGTGCAGACCCTATGGGACATCCTGCTGCCGTTCTCCGACTACGCGTTCAACAAGGCGCACTCGGCGGCCTACGGGGTGGTGTCCTACTGGACCGCCTACCTCAAGGAGCACTACACGGCCGAATACATGGCGGCCCTGCTCACCTCCGTGGGTGATGACAAGGACAAGCTGGCCATGTACCTGAACGAATGCCGGCGCCTGGGCATCACGGTGCTGCCGCCGGACGTCAACGAATCCGCCCTGACCTTCACCCCGGTCGGCAAGGACATCCGCTTCGGAATGGGTGCGGTGCGCAACGTGGGCACCCACGTGGTGGAGGGCATGGTCGAGGCCCGCACCGAGAAGGGCGCCTACACCGACTTCAGCGACTTCCTGCGCAAGGTCCCGGCCGTGGTGTGCAACAAGCGCACCATTGAATCGATGATCAAGGCCGGCGCGTTCGACTCCATGGGCCACCACCGCCGAGCCCTGGTGGCGATCCACGAAGAGGCCGTGGACTCGGTGATCACCCTCAAGCGCAATGAGGCCGCCAACCAGTTTGACCTGTTTAGCGCGCTGGGCACCGAGGATGCCTCCGACTCGATGAGCGTAAGCATCCCGGACCTGCCGGACTGGGACAAGAAGGAAAAGCTCGGATTCGAACGCGAAATGCTGGGCCTCTACGTCTCGGACCACCCGTTGCAGGGGCTGGGCCAGGCCCTGGACCAGTACGCGGACATGTCGATCACCCATGTGATCTCCGATGACGGCCCCTCCGACGGGCACATCATCTCCATCGCGGGCATGATCACCGGCCTGCAGCGCAGGATTGCCAAGAAGTCCGGCAACCCCTACGCCCGCTGCGAGCTGGAGGACCTCTCCGGTTCGATGGAGGTCATGTTCTTTGGCCAGGCCTACCAGCCGATCGCCGAGGTGCTGGCCGAAGACTTGATTGTGGTCATCAAGGGACGCGTGCAGCGCCGCGACGACGGTTCAATCACCCTGAACGCGCAGGAAATGATGATCCCGGAGCTCTCCGACGCCACCGGCACCGGGCCGGTGGTCATTGCGATCCCCACCCACAAGGCCACCGAAACCCTGGTCTCCCAGCTCGGTGACGTGCTGCGCACGCACCGGGGCAACACCGAGGTGCGGGTCAAGCTCTCCGGCTCGCGCGGCACCTCGCTGATGCGCCTGGGCATGAACTACCGGGTGAACCCGAACCCGGCACTGTTCGGGGACCTGAAGGTGCTGCTCGGTCCGGCCTGCCTGGATGCCTAGGTACCCGGCCTGATCCTGTGTGACCGGGCCGGGTAACCATTGCCGCACCCAACGGCGGGCACGGTTAAACTGGACGGGTGACTTCCTCAGCTCAGAACCCCTTCCCGCAATTGGCCACCATCGACTGGCGGGCACGCCGGCTGGAGCGCGCCGAACTGAAGGCGCAGCTGCCACGGCCGGTGGTGAACTCGCAGACCGCCGCCGAATCGGTGCAGCAGATCATCGACAAGGTGCGCGGTGAGGGGATGCCCGCGCTGCTGGAACTGTCCGAGAAGTTCGACAAGGTGCGCCTGGAGCATACCCTGGTCCCGCAGGAGGAGCTGCAGCGGGCCCTGGAAGAACTGGATCCCAAGGTACGGGCGGCGTTGGAGGAATCCATTGAGCGGGCCCGCGCCTTCGCCGCGGCGCAGGTACCCCAGGACGCGGTCGTGGAGTATCCGCACGGAGCCCGGGTCACCCAGCGCTGGGTGCCGGTGCGACGCGTGGGCCTGTACGTTCCCGGGGGACTGGCCGTCTACCCGTCCTCGGTCATCATGAACACCGTGCCCGCCCAGGCCGCCGGTGCCCAGTCACTGGCCCTGGCCAGCCCGCCGCAGCGCGAGTTCGGCGGCCTGCCCCACCCCACCATCCTGGCCGCCGCGAAACTGCTGGGCATTACCGAGGTGCACGCGATGGGCGGGGCCCAGGCCGTGGCCGCCTTCGCCTACGGGGTGCCGGCCACCGCCGATCCCCGCGGCGGCATTGAACCGGTCGACGTGATCTCCGGCCCCGGCAATGTTTTTGTCGCCACCGCCAAGCGTCTGGTCAAGGGCGTGGTGGGCATCGATGCCGAAGCCGGGCCGACCGAGATCGCGATCCTGGCCGACGCCAGTGCCAACCCGGACTTTGTTGCCGCCGACATGATTTCCCAGGCCGAGCACGACGAGAACGCCGCCGCGGTGCTCATCACCGACTCCGCGGAACTGGAACAGGCCGTCCGGGCCAGCCTGGAACGCCAGGTGGCGGCCACCAAGCACACCGAACGGGTCGGTGCGGCCCTCTCCGGCAGCCAGTCGGCGATCATCCTGGTCGCCGACGTGGAGCAGGGCATCGAGGTGTGCAACACCTACGCGGCCGAACACCTGGAAATCATGACCGAATCCAGCACGTTCGTCGCCTCGCGCATTACCGCCGCCGGTGCGATCTTCGTGGGGGACTACGCCCCGGTCAGCCTCGGGGACTACTGCGCCGGATCCAACCACGTACTGCCGACCTCCGGGACCGCACTGCACGCCTCGGGCCTGAACGTGAACACCTTCCTGAAGGCCATTCAGGTCATCGACTATCCGCAGGCGGCGCTGGGGGAGGTGGCCGAACACGTCATCAACCTGGCCAACGCCGAGGACCTGCCCGCCCATGGTGACGCAGTCCAAATACGCCAGCGTAAATAGACGATAAACTGTTAGGTGACATCGGGTAACCGTGGCCGCAATGAGGGCCAGGGGGACCGTGTCCCGGAAACATCCTGGAGGTGCAATGAACTGTCCCTATTGCCGCAACCCCGACTCCCGCGTCGTCGACAGCCGTGTGGCCGACGATGGGGTGTCGATCCGCCGGCGCCGCCAGTGCACCGCCTGCTCCCGCCGCTTCACCACCCTGGAAACCACCAGCCTGAACGTGATCAAGCAGTCCGGGGCCGCTGAACCGTTCTCCCGCACCAAGGTCATCAACGGTGTGCGCAAGGCCTGCCAGGGCCGCCCGGTCACCGACCACGACTTGGCCGTGCTCGCCCAGGAGGTGGAGGAGACCGTACGGATGTCTGGGGCCGCGGAGATCCCGGCCCACCAGATTGGCCTGGCAATCCTGGAACCGCTGCAGCGCCTGGACGAGGTCGCCTACCTGCGCTTTGCCAGCGTCTACCAGGACTTCACGTCGCTGAGCGACTTTGAGTCCGCCATCGCCAAGCTGCGTGAGGAGCGCAGCGACCTCCCGCGCGGCAACCAGCGGCCACTGACCGCCGAATAGGGCCGCGGCTTGACGTCCGTGAGGCGGCTTAAGCAACAACAACCTCGACCAGTAGTAACTGGTCGAGGTTGTTTGTCTTCCACGGTACGTGCGCGGTGCTTTTCCTTGCGGGTCAGCGGATGCGCGAGGCCTGCAGGGCCGCGCCGATGATACCGGCGTTGTTCGCGTTGGTGGCCACCTTCAGCTCGGTGTCGATGTCGATCATCGGCACGAACCGCTCCGGGTTCTTGGAGATCCCCCCGCCAAGGATGAACAGCTCGGGGGAGAACAGGAACTCCAGGTGGCGCAGGAAGGCGCTCAGACGCTGGGCGTACTGGTCCCAGGGCAGCTCCTCGCGTTCGCGTGCCGCGGCGCTCGTGGTGGCCTCGGCCTCGGCCCCATTGAACTCCAGGTGGCCCAGCTCGAAGTTCGGCACCAGCTGTCCGTTGAACAGCAATGCCGAACCGATCCCGGTACCCAGGGTCAGGGTCATCACGCTGCCGGGCACGTTGCGCCCGGCACCGTACTCGCCCTCGGCCAGTCCGGCCGCGTCGGCGTCGTTGAGCATGACCACATCTCGGCCCAGCGTCTTTCCGAACAACTGCACCAGGTCGGTGCCGATAAAGGACTTGTCCACGTTTGCCGCGGAACGCGCCACCCCATGGTGCACAATGCACGGCACCGCGATCCCCAGCGGAGCATCATCCAACGGCGCGCCCTCCCGGCTGCGCAGCTCGGAGTAGATCGCGGCGGCCACCTCGGCGACAGCCTCGGGCAGTGAAGGCTTCGGTGTGGGCATCCGGAAACGCTTGCCCACCAGTTTCCCGGTGGTCAAATCAACGATGCCGCCCTTCATTCCGGTACCGCCAACGTCGATGCCGAACCCGAGGCGCTCCTGCTGTGAGGCGCGTTGCTGAACCATGAGGCTCCTTTCAGCCTTTAAAACACGGAAGGAAAATAAACCTCAGCTACGGCAAGGTCAGAATTTCGGCGCCATTGTCGGTGACCAGCAGCGTGTGCTCAAACTGGGCGGTTCGCTTCTTGTCCTTCGTCGTGACAGTCCACCCATCGGCCCACATGTCCCACTCGATCGTTCCGAGTGTCAGCATCGGCTCAATGGTAAAAACCATACCCGGTTCAATCAGCTGGTTGTAAGCCGGGGCCGCGTCATAATGCGGAATGATCAGCCCGGTATGGAACGCCGGGCCGACCCCATGGCCGGTGAAGTCACGCACCACGCCGTAGCCAAAGCGCTTGGCGTAGGCCGAAATGGTGCGCCCGATGACGTTGATTTCGCGCCCGGGCATGACCGCCTTGATGGCCCGCTTCAGTGAGTTCTCGGTGCGCTCCACCAGCAGGCGTGATTCCTCATCCACGTCTCCCACCAGGAAGGTGGCGTTGTTGTCGCCATGCACGCCGTCAATGTAGGCGGTCACGTCGATGTTGATGATGTCCCCGTCCCGCAGCACGGTGTCATCCGGGATGCCGTGGCAGATGACCTCGTTGATCGAGGTGCACACCGACTTCGGGAAGCCCCGGTAGCCCAGGGTGGAGGGGTAGGCGCCATGATCGATCATGTACTCGTGCCCGATCCGGTCCAGTTCCGCCGTGGTCACCCCCGGCTGGCAGGCCTTGCCCACCTCGGCCAGCGCCTGCGCGGCAATCCTCGAAGCGACACGGATCCGCTCAATCATCTCCGGGGTGTTGACGTCCGGGTGGCGGTGCGAGGTCGGCTCCGGCTTGCCCACGTATTCGGGGCGGGCGATATCCGCCGGCACCTTCAGTTGTGGGCCGACGACGCCTGGAGTGAGGTTTCCAATGGGGGCTGTTGCGGCAGTAGTCATATTTTTATTCTAGCCATGGCGCCCCGGCAGAATCTGCCTGCTAGGGCACACCCGTCGGGCTGGGAACGGTGCCCCACCCGTTGGGGACGCGCTTCAAGGTTCAATGACAGCAACCCGACCGGGCACTAGGCTGGCGGTGAGAGCGGTGACTGTTCCACGCCACCAAGGGGTGTGATGGGCGCGCCGCTGCGCCAAGAGCGGGCAACACAAGGAAGGAAGAGACCATGAGCGAAGGCCAGTACTGGTACAACGTGGAAACCGGGGGCATCGAAAAAGGCCCGCAGTCCGATTGGACGAAACTGCTGGGTCCCTATGCCACGGAGGACGAGGCCCGCAACGCGATGGCCAAGGTCCAGGCGCGCAATGAGGCCTGGGACGCGGAAGACGAAGAGGACGAATAGCCGTTAAAACCGGCAGCGGCCGCCTCAGGGGCGGCCGCTGCCGGTTCCGGACGCGCCGGGTAGGTTTTGTGGCTACTTGTCGAATTCGTACTGCGCGCTGGGGAAGCTGCCATCGGCCACATCCCGGTGGTACTGGCTCACCGCCCCGGAAACGATTTCACGCAGGTTCGCATACTTCTTCACGAAACGCGGGGTGCGCCCGGAGCCCAGGCCCAGCATGTCCTGCCACACCAGCACCTGCCCGGTGGTCGAGTTCCCGGCGCCGATGCCGATCGTGGGCACGCGCAGCGCCGCCTCCACCTTCGCGGCGGCCGGGCTGGGCACCATCTCCAGCAGCACCGCAAAGGCGCCAGCATCCTGCAGCGCCACCGCGTCCTCAAGCAGCGCATCGGCCGCGTCCCCGCGGCCCTGCACCCGGTAGCCGCCCAAGGCGTGCTCGGACTGCGGCGTGAAGCCGATGTGAGCGATCACCGGCACCCCGGCGCCGACCATGGCGTGCACGTGCCCGGCATGGCGGGCGTCGCCTTCCATCTTCACCGCGTGCACCCCGGCTTCCTTCATCAGCCTGACCGCCGATTCCACCGCCTGGGCGGGGGACTGCTCGTAGCTGCCAAAGGGCAGGTCGGCCACGACCAGCGCCCGCTTGGCGCCGTTGACCACCGCCTTGGAGAAGGTGATCATCTCATCCATGCTGATGCGCAGGGTCGAGTCGTAGCCCAGGACCGTGTTCGCCGCCGAGTCGCCAACCAGCAGGATCTCGATGCCGGCCTCGTCGAACACTTCGGCCAGCATCCGGTCGTAGCAGGTGAGCATCGAGAACTTCTCGCCGCGTTTCTTCGCTTCGGCCAGGTGCCCGATGCGGATGCGTGCAGGGCGCGTGGCAGGGTCTGAGAGATAGGGTTGAGGCATAGCAAGACCTTAGCGCACTTGGGCCCGGCAATGCCCGCTGGCATGGCCGCTTGCACCGGCGTCGCGGTGCAAAAACGTATAGTCTTGCAACAGAGCAGAAATGGCCGCGGCGAGTCAGGCCCGGCGCACGCACCCGACAGGCAAGGCGGTAAGAGATGGATCGTCAGCAGGAATTCGTACTGCGCACCATTGAGGAACGCGACGTCAGATTCGTGCGGTTGTGGTTCACCGATGTGGTCGGTTCACTGAAGTCCGTGGCGCTGGCACCGGCCGAGGTGGAGGACGCGTTCGCCGAGGGGCTGGGCTTTGACGGTTCCTCCATCGAGGGGCTCTCGCGCATCTACGAATCGGACATGCTGCTGCAGCCGGATCCCTCCACCTTCCAGCTGCTGCCCTGGCGCGGTGAGGTGGAGCCAACCAGCCGCATGTTCTGCGACATCCTCACCCCGGAGGGCACCCCCTCCACCGCGGACCCGCGCCACGTGCTCAAGCGCCAGCTCGACGAGGCCTCCAAGCTCGGCTTCACCTGCTACACCCACCCGGAGATCGAGTTCTACCTGCTGCAGTCCGCCGAGCTGGGACCGCACGGGCGCCCGGTGCCGATCGACAACGCCGGCTACTTCGACCACGTCCCGGACGGGGTTGGCCAGGACTTCCGCCGGCTGTCGGTGACCACCCTGGAGGCGCTGGGCATCTCCGTGGAGTTCTCCCACCATGAGACCGGCCCCGGGCAAAACGAAATCGATCTGCGCTACGCCGATGCCCTGCAGACGGCGGACAACATCATGACCTTCCGCACCGTCATCAAGGAGATGGCCATGCAGAAGGGGCTGTACGCCACCTTCATGCCCAAGCCCTTTGCCGAACACCCCGGCAGTGGGATGCACACCCATTTTTCACTCTTCGAAGGCGACTCCAACGCCTTCTTCGAGGCCGGGCGCGAATACCAGCTCTCCGATGTGGCCCGCTCCTTCATTGCCGGCATCCTGCACCACGCCAAGGAGCTGACCGCGGTCACCAGCCAGTTTGTGAACTCATACAAGCGGCTGTGGGGCGGGGGCGAGGCCCCCAGCCACCTGTCCTGGGGTCACAACAACCGCTCCGCCCTGGTGCGGGTGCCGCTGTACAAGCCCGGCAAGGGCCAAAGCGCCCGGGTGGAATACCGCGGCATCGACTCCGCCGCGAACCCCTACCTCGCCTACGCGTGCCTGCTGGGCGCCGGGCTGAAGGGCATCCACGAGGGCTACGAGCTGGAGGACCCCACCGAGGATGACGTCTGGAGCCTGTCCACTGCCGAACGCCGCGCCTCGGGACATGACCCGCTGCCCGGCTCGCTGCACGACGCGCTGCGCACCCTGGAGGACTCGGAGCTGATGGCCGACATCCTCGGAGAGCAGGTGTTCAACTCCTTCCTGGCCAACAAGCGGGCCGAATGGGAGGAATACCGCCAGGAAATCACCCCCTGGGAGCTGAACCGCTACCTGGGCATGCTCTAGGGCCAGAGCGGCACAACGGGGGAAAGAAGAAAGGCCGATGACACCGAGTTCGCGGGAACTGATCAACGCAGGCTTCCTGGACACCACGCGGGCCAAGCAGTTCCTGGACTCGCCGGAACTGGCCGATTTGGACCGCGGCCTGATCCTGCGCAGCATGGCCCACGCCCCGGACCCGGACCAGGCGCTGCTGCTGGCCGTGCGCCTGGTGGACAAGCACCCGCAGGCCGGCAGGCTGCTGTGCGAACCGGACAGCTGCCAGGCCCTCATCCGGCTGCTGGGAGCCTCCGACGCGCTGGGTGAATTCCTGATCCGCTGCCCGCAGGCCCTGCAGGTCATCACCCACACCCCGCAGCAGCATTTCCAGCCGCGCCCGCCCCAGGCGCTGACTGAACAGCTGCTGCAGGCCGTGGAAGCCTACCCCAGCCCTTCGGGACACTGGGTGGCGGGGCAGCGCGGGGAACCGGCCCGCCGCGCCCTGCGCACCGCCTACCGCCTGGCCCTGCTGGACCTGGCCTACCGGGACCTGGGCTCCAGCCAACCGCAGCACATCCTGCCGCAGGTCGCCGCCGAATTGGCGGACCTGGCCGCCGCGGCCCTGGAAGCGGCGCTCGCCGTCAGCCGGGCCGAAGCCGGTGAACAGTACGGAGAACACCACGTCGACCAGGTACGCCTGGCGATCATCGGCATGGGCAAGTGCGGGGCCCGGGAACTGAACTACATCTCCGACGTGGACGTGATCTACGTGCACCAGGGGATGGGGGAACTGGCAGAACAGCAGGCCACCGAGATCGCCACCACCCTGGCCAGCGGCACCGCGCGCACCATCATGCTGCCCGGCGGGGAACCGCCGCTGTGGGAGGTGGATGCCAACCTGCGCCCCGAAGGCAAGGAGGGGGCGCTGACCCGCACCCTGGCCTCCCATGAGGCCTACTACCAGCGCTGGGCGCATTCCTGGGAGTTCCAGGCGCTGCTCAAGGCCCGGGCCATTGCCGGGGACCGGGAACTGGGCGAACGCTACGAGCGGATGGTCTCCCCGATGGTCTGGTCCAGCTCCGAACGCGACGGGTTCGTGGAATCGGTGCAGAAGATGCGCCGCCGGGTCAGCGCCAACATCGCCAAGGACGAGGTCGAGTGGCAGATCAAGCTCGGCCCCGGGGGACTGCGGGATGTGGAGTTCACCGTCCAGCTGCTGCAGCTGGTGCACGGACGGGTGGAACAGGCGCTGCAGGTGCCCACCACCACCCTGGCCATCCAGGCGCTGAGCGAGCTGGGGTTCATTGGACGCACCGACGCGATGAACTTCGATGAGGCCTACCGCTTCCTGCGGCTGCTGGAACACCGCATCCAGCTCTCCCAGCTGCGCCGCACGCATCTGATGCCGCGCACCGAACACGCCCAACGGGTGCTGGCCCGGGCCATCCGCAGCGCCGGGGACACCCGGTTGACCAGTGCCGCGCAGCTGATGCGGCGCTGGAATGAAACCAAGCGGCTGGTGCGCTCCTTGCACGAACTGATTTTCTACCGCCCACTGCTGGTCACCAGCTCGAACCTGACCACCGAAGAGGTGCGGCTGACCCCGGCCAGCGCCCAGGCGCGGCTGCGCGCCCTGGGGTATCTGGACCCGAAGGCGGCCATGCGCCACATCGAGGCGCTGACCAGTGGTGTTTCCCGTTCGGCGGCGCTGCAGCGCCAGCTGCTGCCGGTGCTGCTGGGCTGGTTTGCCGAGGGTGTGGACCCGGACGCCGGGCTGTTGGGCTTTCGGCGGCTGAGCGAATCGCTGGGCAAGACCCACTGGTTCCTGGGGATGCTGCGCGACACCAACGCCGCCGCCGAACGACTAAGCGCACTGCTGTCCAACACCCGCTTTCTGACCGACCTGCTGGCCGTGGAATCCACCGCCGCAGCCTGGCTGGGCAATGACAGCGCCCTGCAGCCGCTGGACCGCACCGCCCTGGAGCAGCAAAGCGACGCGATTATCCGGCGCAACCGCCAGCCGGACACCGCGATCCGCCAGGTGCGGGTGGCCCGGCGCAAGGAATTCCTGCGCGTCGCCCTGGCCGACGCGGCCGGGCTGATGAACGTCTCCAAGGTCGGCCGAGCGCTCTCGGACATCGACGCCGTCGCCGTGGAGGCCATTTTGCGGGTGCTGCGCGCCGCGGATGTTGCCGAGCACGGGGAGCACACTGACCTGGCGGTCATCGCCATGGGCCGGCAGGGCGGGCAGGAGATCGGCTACGGCTCCGACGCGGACGTCATGTTTGTCCAGCGCCCGGTGCCCGGAGCGGATGGCCAGCAGGCCCAGGAACAGGCGCTGCGCATCGTCACCGCGCTGATCGCCGCGGTCTCCCGGCCGCTCAAGCCGGCCATCCCGGCGGAGGTGCGTCTGGTGATCGACGCGGACCTGCGCCCGGAAGGAAAGACCGGAGCCCTGGTACGCAGCCTGGACTCCTACGCCGAATACTATGCACGCTGGGCCGATGTGTGGGAACGCCAGGCACTGCTGCGCGCCCGGCCGATGGCCGGGGACCGGCAATTGGGTGAGGACTTCATCGCGCTGATCAACCCGGTCCGCTACGGCGGGGGACTGGATGAGGCGGAGGTCAAGGAGATCCGCAAGATCAAGGCCAGGGTGGAGGCCGAACGCCTGCCGCGCGGCGCCGACCCGGCGCGGCACCTGAAGCTGGGCCGCGGTTCACTTTCGGACGTGGAATGGCTGGTCCAGTTCTTCCAGCTGCAGTACGCCTGCGAACACGAGCAGCTGCGCACCACCACGACCCGCGCCGCGCTCAAGGCCTTGGCGGAGCTGAAGTACCTGTCCAAATCGGAGGTCAAGACGCTGGACATGGCATGGACCCTGGCCACCAAGGTGCGCAGCGCCGAAATCATCACCTCCGGGCGCTCCAGTGACGTGCTGCCGCGCTCGGCCCGGGACATGGAGGCGGTGGGACGCTGGTGCGGCTACGAACCGAACCAGGGCTACCAGCTGGAGGACGACTACCTGAAGGCCACCCGGCGGGCGAGGGCAATCTTTGAAAAGCGCTTCTACGGTTTCGAGGACTAGGGGCGGTTAACCCTGCGCGCGGGTGAGCCGGCCAGTGATGTCCGGCCATTGCGCCACGGCCAGGGCCCCGGCCACCAGGGCCTTGGCACGCAGGGCATCGGCAAGCACGATCCCGTTACCGCCCACCTCCAGGATCGCCAGGTCGCCCTCCAGCCCCGGTGGGGCATCGCGCAGCCGCCAGTTGGCTGCCAATTCGGCGATGCCGCGTTCCAACAGCAGCTCTTCACCGGCGTGGAAGTCACACGCCGGACCCACGGCGTGGCCGAGAATGCTGCGCGACTGGACGGTGTCGAAATCCTCGGTCACCGGTTCCAGATAGCCGACGACCTCGCGGTCCTCACGGGTGACCGGCATCCACTGGGTGCACATCGGGATCAGTTGTCCCCGCCTCTTGTCGTGCGTGTGGTCTGAACTTTCCGTTGATGGAAAGCTGAGATAGATTCCTAGATACCCTTGTCGCCATCACTCGTACATCCAGCTGATCATGCTCGAGAGATCCTCAAGTTCTTCCTCTGTTAGTTCCTCTAAGAGAGCGGTCTCGTCGCAGGGTGTCGGATTCTTATTGGACTTCACCGCATCGATTGCCCACAAAACACCATTCCATTCCAGTTCGTAGGTGTTGTCCCAAACGGAACACCACTGATCTGTTTCTAAGGGGCCAAAAATGGGGTGTTGGATTGTCCAAAACTCAACACGAGCACTAAGCCGGGTACCGGTTCCCTCGACGTCTCGGACGTTAGTGAGAACCCAGTTTGAGGACCACAAATCAGCTGACCACTCGTCGGATGAGCCGTACTCGATTTGTCGGCGGTCGGTGAAATAGCTGAAGGCCTTTTCATAGTTTCCATGGTTGATCGCTGTCCCATGTCTTTTGAAAGTTTCAGAAACATAAACGGCTTGATCGTGTCGAGAGTCAATCTTTTCCGCTGGCAGTAGTGCCGAACCAGTCCCTGAGTCGCAGATTTCGAGTGGTCGTAGATTACTTACGTTCTTCCACTCCTCGACTGCCTGACCTACACGCTCGCTCGTAATAGCATAGGCTGACGTATCGATGTCCCGCTCTGAAGAATCTTTGGCAGCGACCAAGCCGACGACAGTCCCCTGTCTATTGACCAATGGACCGCCCGAGTTTCCTGGATTTACCTTTGCGTCAAACTTAATCGCGCCCTTGGCGTCGACCGTGTCATTTTTAATCGTCTGATTTAGACCACTTATGGATCCATCGTTTACGTTTATGCCAAAATCAGCTCGATCTGCAGCTTCAATATCAAAAGCCAAGGGATAGCCGATAGCGGCTACTTCTATTGCCATTCGCGGTGCTTCGCGGCTTATCTCGAACTGATGCCCGTTTAAATCCTGTGCGGTCTTTAGTAGAGCAATATCCTCAAGCGCGTTGCTGCCAAGTACTTGCGCACCTACTCGTTGATCTCCAAGAGACAGACGGATTGAACTTTTGCCATCAACGACGTGCGCAGCAGTGACGACCAAATCTTCACCCACTAGGAAACCGGTGCCCAGCGATGCCGAACCGTGACATTGTGTCGTCTCTATCAGTGCTACTCCAGTATGGACTCGGTCGTATATATCGGCCCACGTTTCGGGTACCTGAGAATCTTCCGTTGCTGGAGGCGGCGTTGGGGCGACAGATGGGGGAACTGACGGTGATTGTTCTAATGGCGTATCTGTGGGACTAGGTGAAACCGGCGTCTCTTGCGGAGACGACTCCGGCGAACTAGTAGGTTCCGGTCCGCTCGTTTCAAATGTGATACAACCGGTTAGTGAGATGGTCAGAGCTGCGCTGCTAAGCAAAACAAAAATACGTTGGCTACAGCGAAAATCGATTGCCATAACGTCTCCCATTTTTCACCGGCGGTCAGTAGACCGACCGCAATACTGCTCTATTCTCTTGTCTGTAATTTAGGCGTGAAAATTACGGGGAACAAGCTTAAAGGGAAAGCTTAGGGTGGCGCTGTGCTAGTCCTTGCTAAATGTGTGAAGCCCGCGTTTCCCACACCAATTTTTTTGGCGATGAAAACGCGGGCTTTTTCTTGCTTATTTAGCTGGCAACCTGGTTCTAGCTAGCAGCCGTAGTAGAGCTCGAACTCGTACGGGTTCGGGCGCAGCGAGAGCGGACGGATCTCATTCTCTCGCTTGTACTCGATCCAGGTGCGGATCAGGTCCTCGGTGAACACTCCGCCTTCGAGCAGGTACTCATAGTCCTCCTCCAGGGCCAGCAGTGCCTCCTCCAAGGTCTCCGGGGCGCGCTGGATGTCCTTGGCTTCCTCCGGGGGCAGCTCGTAGAGGTCCTTGTCGATCGGCTCGGCCGGCTCGATGCGGTTCTTGATGCCGTCCAGGCCCGCCATCAGCTGGGCCGCGAACGCCAGGTACGGGTTCGAGGAGGCATCCGGGGCGCGGAACTCGATGCGCTTGGCCTTCGGGTTCGACCCGGTGACCGGGATGCGGATACCGGCCGAGCGGTTGCCCTGCGAGTAGACCATGTTCACCGGTGCCTCGTAGCCCTTGACCAGGCGGCGGTAGGAG
Organism: Glutamicibacter sp. St.4D3; assembly: GCF_059728615.1. NCBI lineage: Bacteria > Bacillati > Actinomycetota > Actinomycetes > Micrococcales > Micrococcaceae > Glutamicibacter > Glutamicibacter sp. St.4D3. The sequence continues at coordinate 2,083,934 of NZ_AP039380.1, read as the reverse complement.
TTCACGGTCGGGTTGGTGAAGGCCAGCACCGAGGAGGCGTGCTTCAGCAGTCCGCCAATGTACCAGCGGGCGGTGTCGGACAGGCCCGCGTAGCCCTTCTCGTCGTAGAACAACGGGTCCCCATTGGACCACAGCGACTGGTGCACGTGCATGCCCGAACCGTTGTCCCCGAAGACCGGCTTGGGCATGAAGGTGGCGGACTTGCCCCAGGCGTCGGCCACGTTCTTCACCACGTACTTGAACAGCATCAGCTCATCGGCCGAGTGCACCATGGTGTTGAACTTGTAGTTGATTTCCGCCTGGCCAGCGGCACCCACCTCGTGGTGGCTGCGCTCAACTTCCAGCCCGACATTATCCAGCTCAACGCAGATCGCGTCGCGCAGGTCGGCCTGCTTGTCGGTGGGGGAGACCGGGAAGTAGCCGCCCTTGAACGGGGTCTTGTAGCCCTGGTTGCCGCCTTCTTCCTTGCGGCCGGTGTTCCAGGGGGCCTCGTCCGAATCGATCTGGTAGAACGCGCCCTGCGGGCTGGATTCGTAGCGGACGTCTTCAAAGATGAAGAACTCGGCTTCCGGGGCGAAGAACGCGGTGTCGGCGATGCCCGTCGATTCCAGGTAGGCCTCGGCGCGCTCGGCCACGCCGCGCGGATCGCGGTGGTAGGGCTCACCGGTGCGCGGGTTGATGATGGAGAAGTTGAATGCCAGGGTCTTTTCGATCCGGAACGGATCGAGGAAGCCGGTCTTCACATCCGGGATCAGCTGCATGTCCGAATCGGAGATGCCGGCGAAGCCGCGAATCGAGGACGCGTCAAAGAGCTGGCCGTTGACAAAGAAGTCGGCGTCCACTGACTTGGCAGGAACGTTGAAGTGCTGCTGCACACCCGGTAGGTCGGTAAAGCGAATATCGACGAACTTGACGTCCTCCTCGGCGATGTACGCCAAAGCTTCTTCTGGACTGGAAAACATGTGCAGGTTACTCCCTGTTGTCTATTGAAACGGTAAACAAGTCGGTCAAATCATGATCGCTTGCCCTTGCCTACCCCTCTACAATACCGAGGATCCGTTTCCCAGTGGTGTCTCTATTGTTTCTTGTGCGTTACAAAGCAGGGTTTTTCGCTTCTGTTACAGTGCCCGCCCTGTGCCGCCGGGCACACTCAATGGGTTCGCACAGTGAACCCCGATAAACTGGGGGAGTGGAACGAAAAGACTTGGGTTCCTGGCTGGAAGGACCCCCTCAGCTCAACACCCAGCAATGGCCCGGACAGCGACTGGGACGGCCCGAGCGGGGGCCCGGTTCAATTGCCCGCTTCCCCCGGCGTGTCGGGGCGATCATCATCGACTGGGCGCTGGCAATGCTGGTGAGCTGGTGGCTGTTTGATTCCGCCGCCTTGGCCACCCTGCTGCTCTTCTGCCTGGGCCAGATCATCACCGTTGGATTCACCGGCCACTCGATCGGCCATCGGGCGCTGGGCATGCAGGTCCAGTCCATGGACGGCACCGCGATCAAGCCGCTGACCGGTCTGGTGCGCTCGGTGCTGCTGTGTCTGGTCATTCCCGCTCTGATTGCGGACGCCGACCAGCGGGGCTTGCACGACCGCGCCGGAGGCAGCGTTCTGGTGAGCATCCGCTAAGCCTGCCCGATCCACGCGGCAAAGACCCGGCCGGTCAGGAAAGCACTGGGGTTAAATGAAAGCGAGCCGTGCACCCACCAGGGTGCACGGCTCGCTTTCATTCGGTGGTTTACCGCCCGCGCATGGCGCGACGGCTAGGACGCACCTTGTTCGGGTCAATCCCCTTCGGAATCGGCAGACGATTCGCGCTCAGGGTGGTCAGGCGCTTATCCACTGCACTGACCTCAAGCTTCGACAAGGTCTTGGGAAGCTTCTTCATCTTCTTGCTGACCTCAGGCAACGGGGTCTGGTTCTCGCCGCTGCCGGCATTGATCACGGTGATCGGAACGTTGGGCAGCACACGGCCGATGCGCTTGCGCTCGGAGCTGACCAGCTCGCGAACACGGCCGTTCGGGCCCTCGGTGACCAGCACGACTCCGGCGCGGCCCACACCCAGGAACACCAGGTCCTGGTGGCGGTTGGCGGCTACCGGCTCCTGCTTCAGGATCCAACCGCGGCGCAATACGCTCATCGCGGCGCCGGCAGCACCCGGGCGTCCCTCCAACTGCGTAAACGCCGCCTTCTCGGCGCGACGGGAGAGGACAAACATGGCCGCCAACAAGCCCAACGGGATCGAGATCAGCAGCATCGTGATCCAGTTGTTCAGCAGGATGCCGATCAGCAGACCCACCGCAACGACACCCAGGCCAGCCAGCAACATCCACCACACGACCATCGGGTCATTGCGGCGAGTCATCTGGAACACCTGGCCCATTTGCTTCAGGCGACCGGGCTCTTTATTCGGCTTATCGGCTTTTGGTTTGCGCGAGAACAGGCCACGCTTGGGCTGCGGGTCTGTGTTGGATGCGACATTGTCGGAGTTTTTGGCCATAGTGACTCAATTCTACCCGAGTCCACTGCCCGCGTTCCATCCGGGAACGGCAAAGTCCCGACCACACAGTGGTGATCGGGACCTTGCTCGGGTTAGGGGGCGCCTCGTGGGGCAGTAACGCTAGTTGGTGACCAGGGAGGCTGCTTCCTGGCGGGTGTTGCCCGAGGACTCAATGTGCGCCAGCGCTTCGGGGATCTCGCGGCCCTTCTTGCGCATTGCCCCGGCCCACAGGCGTCCGGCGCGGTAGGAGGAACGCACCAGCGGGCCGGACATGACCCCCAGGAACCCGAGCTCCTCCGCTTCCTGCTGCAGCTCCAGGAATTCCTGGGGCTTGACCCAGCGGTCCACCGGCAGGTGGCGTTCGGTGGGGCGCAGGTACTGGGTGATGGTCAGCAGGTCGCAGCCGGCCTCATGCAGGTCCGCCATGGCCTCGGAAATTTCCTCACGGGTCTCGCCCATGCCCAGGATCAGGTTGGACTTGGTGATCAGCCCGCGCTTGTGACCGTGCGTGATGACGTCCATGGACCGTTCATAGCGGAAGGCCGGGCGGATGCGCTTGAATATGCGCGGCACGGTTTCCACGTTGTGGGCGTAGACCTCCGGGGCCGAATCGCAGATCGCGTCCAGGTTCTCCGGCTTGCCGGAGAAGTCGGGAATCAGCAGCTCGACGCCGGTGTTCTCGTTGAATTGGTGAATGCGGCGCACGGTTTCCGCGTACAGCCACACGCCCTCATCCTCCAGGTCGTCACGGGCCACGCCGGTGACGGTGGCGTAGCGCAGATCCATCTTCTTCACGCTCATGGCCACCTTGAATGGCTCCGAGCGGTCCAGCGCCGAGGGCTTGCCCGTGTCAATCTGGCAGAAATCGCAGCGACGGGTGCATTCCGACCCGCCAATGAGGAAGGAAGCCTCGCGGTCCTCCCAGCATTCGAAGATGTTGGGGCAGCCAGCCTCTTCGCAAACCGTGTGCAGTCCTTCGGACTTGACCAGGTTCTTCAGACCGACGTACTCCGGTCCGATGTTCAGTTTGGCCTTGATCCACTCCGGCTTGCGTTCCACCGGAACCTTGGAGTTGCGTTGCTCGACGCGCAGCATTCGACGGCCTTCAGGGGCGACACTCATGTGTATTGCTCTTTCTGAGGAAGTAGGAAGGTCTTAAGCGACGGGAAGGGAGGTGACAACCTGGGGCGTGAGCAGACGATCCAGCTCTTCTTGCACCCGGTCGGCGACGTCTACGGGATTCACGGTGCGTCCCAGCTCCTGGGAGATCGAGGTGACCCCGGCATCGGTAATGCCGCAGGCAGTGATCTGCTCGTAGGGTTCCAGGGAGTTGGAGCAGTTCAGGGCGAAACCGTGCATGGTCACCCCATGGTTGATGCGAATGCCGATGGCGGCAATCTTGCGGTCCTGCTGCACGCCGTCACCCGGAACCCAGACTCCGGAGCGTCCCTTGATCTGGACGGTTCGGATGCCCAGTTCGGCCAGGACGTTCATCAAGGCTTCTTCAAGGGTTTCCACATACAGGCGGATGGCGTTGATCTTCTTGAGCTTGACGATCGGATACCCGATCAGCTGCCCCGGCCCATGCCATGTCAGCTGTCCACCGCGGTCAACCTCAACCACGGGGGTGCCGTCCTGCGGCAACTGCTCATCTTCGGTACGGCGTCCAGCGGTGTAGACCGCCTCGTGTTCCAGCAGAAGGATTCTGGGGGCTTCTTTGTCGGCAGCCACGGCGTCGTGGAGACGTATTTGGTAGTCCCAGGCTTCCCTGTAGGGAACCAGCGATTCGCCTAGACCGAGTCGTTCGAATTCGATCGTCATGAGCTTCAGCCTACGCCTAATGCGTAAAGGGCTCGAGTTGGTAACGAAACAACGAATGTGGATAACTTAAACGCGTAATACAAGTTTGCTTTACAACTGAGTCATGGAATATGAACTCAGTCCTTTCGCGTGGCCCGAATGCGAAGGCTACCTGACCCTCAGGTCGCTGGACGATGCCCAAGATTCGCGGGTGTGGCTCGTCCAGCGCGAAGCCGACCAATGCTTCCTGGTCATGAAGCTGGCCTCCCAGACTGAAACGCTGGCCACGATCCGGCAGGGGACCGACGGGCCCAACGATCAGCACACCATCAAGCTTCATGACACGGTGATGACCAACCGGGGGCCGGCGCTGCTGGTGGAATACTGTCCCGGGGGCAGCTTGGGCCAAATGGTCGCTGCCCGCGGCCCACTGCCGCTGGGGGAGGTGATTACCGCATTGGCTCCGGTCGCCCAGTCGGTCGCGCGCCTGCACTCCCAGGGGCTGGCGCACGGGGACGTGTCCCCGAACAACATCCTGCTCTCCGCCGAGGGGATGCCCAAGCTTTGTGACTTCCAAGAAGTGAACCTGCTGGGCGAAAATAATCACAGGGCTGGCACCCCAGGGTTCATCGCGCCGGAAGCAGGGGACTCACCGGCAACAGCGCCCGATGCGGTGGCTAACGGCGAGGCGCGGGATGTCTACGCGCTGGGGGCCTGCCTGTGGTACCTGCTCAGCGCCAAGGTCCCCGACCCTCCGGCGCTGCGTGCGCCGGTGACGCTGGTGTTTGAGGATCTGCCGGAAACCGTGCTGGACCTGCTGCTGGATGCGCTGCACCCGGAACCGACCGCGCGTCCCAGTGCCGACCAATTCGCCCGCAGCCTGTACGCCAGCGGGCAGGCCGAACCACTGAACTGGACTGAATCGGTTCCCGCCCAGGCATCACACCTGATGGCGACCATTCATCCGTCAGCACCCCGCGGCCGACGCCGGGCCATGCGTTCGCGGCAGGAGCGTCGGCAACGATTGGTTCCGGAACGGCCCGAAGTCACCCAGGAACAAGCCCGACGCTTCGAGGACCGGCACGCCCTGAAACCCACGCCCGGTGGTCGACGGCTGATCGCCGCGGCATTGCTCGGTTTGTTCATGGTCGTCATTGCCGGGCTGGGGGTGAATCACTGGCAGTCGCAAACCGATGCCAACGCCGCCAACGGCGAGCAGGCACCAGTGGATGCTTCCCGAACCTGCTCCATTCAGTCCGATGCCCAGTTGCCGCCCTGCGCTCAGTCACCGGACGCCGTCGGGGCAGCCTTGTTGAAACTGACCCACGCGCGGGACCGGGCATTCAATTCGGGCGACTATCAGGCGCTCTCCAAGCTCTATGTGCCGGAAGCTAAACAACTGGGTGAAGATGCCCGGGTCCTGCAGGAATTGAAGGATATGGACCTGGGGGTCACCGGGATGCGAACCCGACTGAGCGGGATCGAAGTCGTGGCGCGAAGCTTCCCGGACACCGTGGTCCTGGAGGCGCATAGTGTGCTTGACCCGTACGCCTATCGAAGCCTGTCGAGCGAGGAAGATGTTCACCGGGCCCAGCAGGCCCGGGCCGAGCGAGTCCGCTTCGAACTGCGCCAGCATACCGGGCAGTGGCTCATCTCGCGGATTCTTGCCCGGGAGACGACAAATGGGACCGCCGCGAACGGCGATCCCATGAGCGGGTATGAAACCGGGCCTGTCGAGGACTAGTTCCAGAGGGTGGCGATCAGGATGTTCACCAGGGCCAGGCCGCCGGTGGCATGCGCGATGCCGGTGGAAACCTCCTCGCCGGCCTTGACCTTCTTGCGGCCCAGGAACGCGGTCACCACGATGGCGATGGAGATGACCAGCTTGATGCCGATCTTCATGTGGTTGAGGTTGCCGTCTTGCATTTCAATGACGCCGACCAGGGCCAGGCCGGTGATCAACTGGGTCAGTGCGCCGATCCACTGCCACAGGTTGACGGTAGGGGTCTTGAAGTTGGCCAGCCAGCCGCCGAAGATGGCCGCAGCACCCAGGATATGGAGCATTACCAGAACGTTAAACAGGAAAGTCATGCTTCAAGAATAGTCTGCTTCGACAAATTGTAGAAATGCCCAAGGCCCGCTGGAACACGCGGTGCCGCGTGTCAGCGGGCCTTGGGCAAGCCGGGCTGATCAGGGCCTAGAGGCCAAGATCACCTTCGAATGCGCCACCCTCCAGGCGGGCCTTGACGGTCTGCAGGAAGCGACCGGCGTCGGCGCCGTCCACCAGGCGGTGATCGTAGGTCAGGCACAGGTACATCATGTGGCGCACGGCAATCGAGTCGTTGCCTTCGGCGTCGGTGATGACCATCGGGCGCTTGACGATCGCGCCGGTGCCCAGGATGGCAACCTGCGGCTGGTTGATGATCGGGGTGTCGAACAGCGCGCCGACCGAACCGATGTTGGTGATGGAGAAGGTTCCACCGGCCAGCTCATCGGGACCGATCTTGTTGCTGCGGGTGCGCTGGGCGACATCGGCGATCTTCGAGGCCAGGCCGGCCAGGTTCAGGTCACCGGCGTTGGCCACGACCGGAACCAGCAGGCCGCGATCGGTGTCCACCGCGAATGCCAGGTGCTCGGCATTGTGGTAGGTGATCTGCTGGCTCTGCTCGTCGTACTCGGCATTCAGCGTCGGGTGCTGCTTCAGGCCCTCGGCGACGGCCTTGGCGATGAACGGCAGGTAGGTCAGGTTCACGCCGTTGGTGGCCTTGAACCCGGCCTTGGCCTTGGCACGCAGGTTGACCACGCGGGTCATGTCGATCTCGTGGACCTGGGTCAGCTGGGTGGAGACATCCAGCGACTCGCGCATGCGGCGGGCAATGACCTGGCGGATGCGCGGAGCCTTGACAGTGGTGCCACGCAGCGAGGAGGCCTCGACGGCCGGAGCGGCCTTGGCCGCCGGAGCCGACGGCGCGGCAGCGGCCGGAGCGGACTGGGCGGCGGCCTTCTTGGCCTCCACCGCGTCCAGCACATCCTGCTTGCGGATGCGGCCACCGACACCGGTACCGGTTACGGTGCTCAGGTCAATGTCGTTCTGGTTGGCCAGACGACGCACCAGCGGGGTGACGTAGCCGGCGCCCTCGGAACCGCCGGCGGCCGGAGCCGGGGCGGCAGCGGGAGCTTCCTGCTTCTTCTCGGCCGGGGCCGGAGCTGCGGGAGCCTCTTCCTGCTTCGGAGCAGCCGGAGCGGCCGGAGCCTCTTCCTGCTTCTTCTCAGCCGGGGCCGGGGCTTCTTCCTTCTTCTCGGCCGGGGCCGGGGCCGGAGCCTCTTCCTTGGCGGCCGGTGCGGCCGAGCCGGAGCCGATGACGGCCAGTACGGCGCCCACTTCGGCTTCCTCGTCCTCGTTCACGCGGATTTCCAGCAGCTTGCCGGCCACGGGGGAGGGGACCTCGGTGTCGACCTTGTCGGTGGAGACCTCCAGCAGCGGCTCGTCAACCTCCACGTCGTCGCCGACCTGCTTCAGCCAGCGGGTGACGGTGCCTTCGGTGACCGATTCGCCCAGGGCCGGCAGGGTGACCTCGGTGCCCGAGGCGTCACCCGAAGCGGCCGGAGCCGACTCGGTGGACTGCTCGGCGGCCGGGGCCGATTCCTGCTGCGGTGCGGACTCTTCCTGCGCCGGCTCCTCAGCGGCCGGTTCCTCGGCCTGCTGCTGATCGGAACCGGAATCCGAGCCTGCGCCCGAGCCATCGCCAATGCGCACCAGCGGCGCGCCGACTTCGGCTTCCTCGTCCTCGGCCACCAGGATTTCCTCGATCACGCCGGCAACCGGGGAGGGCACCTCGGTGTCGACCTTGTCGGTGGAAACTTCCACCAATGGCTCGTCGACCTCGACACGATCGCCGACCTGCTTGAGCCAACGGGTCACCGTGCCTTCGGTAACGCTCTCACCCAATGCGGGCAGGTTTACGGTTTCAGACATCTTCCCGTATCTCCTCTGAAAATTTAAAAGCTATTAGGTTGGTCCGCGGTGCCGGCTTGCCTCAAGCGGCCCGCGAGCCCACGTGGTTGATGGAGGCGTTGCCTCCGAGCCTAGCGGACGAAGCAGCGTGCCGTTGCGGACACGCTGCTTCATGACGGGCAACTAGCCGTGCAGCGGCTTGCCGGCCAGGGCCATGGCGGTCTCGCCCAGGGCCTCGTTCTGGGTCGGGTGGGCGTGGACCAGCTGGGCCACATCCTCCGGGTAGGCTTCCCAGTTCACGATCAGCTGGGCCTCGCCGATCTGCTCGCCAATGCGGCTGCCGACGCCGTGCACGCCCACGATCGGGCCGTTCTTCACGCGCACCATCTTGATGATGCCGCTGGTGCCCAGGATCGAGGACTTGCCGTTGCCGGCCAGGTTGTATTCGGTGGTCTCGACCTGATCGGCGCCGAACTTCTCCTTGGCCTTCGGCTCGGTGTAGCCCACCGAGGCGATTTCCGGCTCGCAGTAGGTGACCTTCGGGATGTTGATGTCTTCGATGATGGTCGGCTTCAGGCCGCCGATCTCCTCGGCAACGAAGATGCCCTGCTGGTAGCCGCGGTGGGCCAGCTGCAGGCCGGGGACGATGTCGCCCACGGCGTAGATGTTGCCCACGCCGGTGTGCAGGCGCTCATCGGTGATCACGAAGCCGCGGTCGATGGTGATGCCCTGCTCCTCGAAGCCGAAGCCCTCGGTGACCGGGCCGCGTCCCACGGCCACCAGCACGATGTCGGCTTCCAGGGTCTTGCCGTCGGCCAGCGAGACCTTCACGCCGTTCTCGTCCTGCTCGACCTTTTCGAAGAAGACGCCGGTGTTGAACTTGATGCCGCGCTTCTTGAAGGAGCGCTCCAGCACCTTGATGATGGCCGGGTCCTCGTTCGGGACCAGGGAAGGCAGGCCCTCCACGATGGTCACGTCCACGCCGAAGGACTTCCACACGCTGGCGAACTCGACGCCGATCACGCCGCCGCCGAGCACGATGGCGCTCTTGGGCATGGTGTCCATGTTCAGCGCCTCGGTGCTGGTCAGCACGCGGCCGCCGATTTCCAGGCCGAAGGTCTTGGAGGTCGAACCGGTGGCCAAGACGATGTTCTTGCCCTTGTAGCGGTTGCCGTTGACCTCGATGGTGTCCTGGGAGACCAGGCGGCCTTCGCCTTCGATGACGTTGATCTTCTTCATCTTCAGCAGACCGCTCAGGCCCTTGAACTTGCCGGCCACAATGCCGTCCTTGTAGCTGCGCACCGCACCCAGGTCAATGGAGTCAAGGGTGGTGTTGATGCCGTACTTGGCGCTTTCGCGTGCGTTGTCGGCCAGCTCCGCCGAGTGCAGGTAGGCCTTGGTCGGGATGCAGCCGGTGTGCAGGCAGGTGCCGCCGAGCTTTCCCTTCTCGATCAGGCCAACGGTGAGGCCCAGCTGGACGGCGCGCAGGGCGACCGAGTATCCAGCGGAACCGCCACCGAGGATGAGGACATCGAATTCTTGCGTTGCTGCCGATTCGGCCACGTGAACGCTCCCTCGTAATAGCTAATCTGGTCGACTTCTGGCCGACCGGGGATCGGGTGGGACACGCTGCGCACAACACCTCCCGGTGGAGGGTGGAGGGCGGCGTGCCGTGATGTTTCAAAACTTACCTTAGTCCGGTGAACCGCCATCAGTCACCTCGTGACAGCGAAAAGTCGCTTTCCCCTATATTTTTGCACGAAACCCGGTGTGGGAAGCTGTGACGCCTCCCGCACCGGGATGTATTTCGTGACTCATCAATCCCGTTTAACGGGTGGCGAAGCGCTCCGCGAATCCGATGAGCGTGCGCACCTGTGAACCGGTGCCGTTCTTCGGGGTGTAGCCCCAGGCACTGGCCTCGTTGAAGGCCGGGCCGGCGAAGTCGATGTGGGCCCAGGGGATCGGGGTCTCATCGACCTTGCCCACGAACTCGCGCAGGAACACGGCCGCGGTCATCATCCCGCCCATGCGTTCACCGATGTTGGCCAGGTCGGCGACCTGCGAATCGATTGAGGCGCGCAGATCCTCGGGCAGCGGCATCGGCCAGGCCAGCTCACCGACCTCGTCGGAAGCGGACACCAGCTCGTCGCGCAGCGCCTCATCGCCCATGACCCCCGCGGTGCGCAGGCCCAGGGCGAGCATCTGGGCGCCGGTGAGCGTGGCGATGTCAATGATCGCGTCCGGCTTCTCTTCGCTGGCGGCGACCAGCCCGTCGGCCAACACCAGGCGGCCCTCGGCGTCGGTGTTCAGCACCTCCACGGTCTTGCCGCCGTAGATGGTGATGACATCGCCCGGGCGGGTCGAACGCCCGCCGGGCATGTTCTCGGCCAGGCAGAGCCAGGCGGTGACCTTCAGGTCCAGGCCGAGCTCGGCCACACCGGCCACGGTCTGGAACATGGCCGCCGCGCCGGACATGTCCGACTTCATGGCGTGCATGCCAGCGGCCGGCTTCAGCGAGATGCCGCCGGTGTCAAAGGTGATGCCCTTGCCCACCAGGGCCAGGTGCTTGCTCGCCTTGGCCGGGGAGTACTCGACCTTGACCAGGCGCGGGGCCCGCTCGGAGCCGCCGCCGACGCCCATCAGCCCGCCGAAGCCGTCCTTGGCCAGGCGCTTCTCGTCGTACACGGTGACCTTCAACGGCAGCGACTTGGCGTAGTCCTTGACCGCGTTGGCAAAGGATTCGGGGTACAGCGCGTTGGCCGGGGTGTTGATCAGGTCGCGGGTGGCGCGCACGGCGCGGCCCAGCACCGCTGCGCGCTTCAGCGCCGCCGGCAGCTGCTTGTCCGCGGAGGCGGCGGTGACCACGATCGCGTCGCTGAGCACCGGCTTCTCGTTCTTTTCCGAGCGGAAGTTCTCGAAGCGGTAGCTGCCCAGGGCGATGCCCTCGGCCACTGCGGCGGCGCGCGCCACGGTGGCGGCGGGCAGTGCGAACAGGGCGCTCTTCACGCTGCCCAGCTGGCGGGCGGCCGAACCGGCGGCGCGGCGCAGCTTCTCGTCGGTCAGCTCCTGCAGCGAATCAACTCCCAGGCCAATGAGGGCCACGTACTTGGCCTTGGAGGCCTCCACCGCCGGCAGCCGGGTCAGCTCATCGGCCTTGGCGCCGACGCCCATGTCGGCCAGGGACTTTTCCAGTTCTGCGGTGGTCTGGGGGTCAAGCACCGATTCGGCGATGTGAACCTTCTCATCGCTCTTGTAGATGCCCAGCACCAGTGCGTCGGCGTTCTTGCGCTTGATGTCGGTTCCGATTGCGGTCAGCTTGAGATCGCTGGAGTTGATCACGAAATCATTCCTTCTAAGCCTTTGTAGGGTTTGAGGATCTGTAAGGGTAGGGGACCGGGCGGAGCGGGCGCCGCGGATGGCGGCATGCGGCAGCTGCACCGTGTCCCACTAGTAGATGTTAGCCGAGGTACACCCCGCGCGTGCCCCACTTCACAGTGGCTGTTGCCCCGAAGAGATAGAATGTGACGTTGGAGTATGACCCGGGGGCCCGGGTTCTGCTAAGAATCGTTGGGTGGCAGGCAGGCGTGCATGGCGTGCACGACGGTGCCGTTGGCCCAACGGGTAGGACAAGTAGTGATCCGTCGGAATGATCCGGCGGCTGATCTCGGATCGGGGTGGAATGACCAGTTCGTCGTTGATGAAGCTGATGGCCGAAGACCTCGATGACCCCTGCTTGCAGGGGCTGGGAATGTACATTTCCCTCAAGGGGGCCAGCGACGCGGGCAACGCCCACGTCCAGGTGCACAACGAGCTGTTTGGGCAGCTGGCCGGCGAGCTGGTGGCCCGTTTCGACGCCGATCAGCTGGTGTGCTACTCCGCCCAGCGTCCCCGGGTGACCTACCTGGGGGACCACTTCGCCGCCTACCAGGAGCCGGTCATCGAGCTGTACCTGATGACCGATGGCATGGACCGGGACTTCTGGTTCCTCACCGGCGTTGAGCCGGACCTGAAATGGGAAGAGCTCAGCTCCCAGCTGCTGGCGCTGATCGAGGCCTTTAACATCGGCCCGGTGGTCTCCACCAGTTCGCTGCCGATGCCGGTCCCGCACACCCGTCCGGTGGGTGTGACCGCCCACGGCAACCGCAAGGACCTGATCGAACAGATTTCCACCTGGTCGCCGACCGCCGAACTGCCGGCCGCCTTCACTGACCTGCTGGAGATCCGCCTGGCCGAGGCCGGGCGCGACGTGGTCGGCTACTCGCTGCACACCCCGCACTACCTGGCCGAGGCCGAATACCCACCGGTGGCCGTGGCCGCCCTGGAATTTGTGGGGGCGGCCCTGAAACTGGCCCTGCCCACCGACAGCCTGCGTGAAGCCGGCCGGCTGATCGAAGGACAGCTGGCCGAACAGATCGACGCGAACACCGAAGTGCGCCAGATGGTGGCCGGGTTTGAGAAGCGCTTTGACGCCCACGCCCAGGAGCACCAGCCGCGGTCGCTGCTGCTTGATGAGGACCATGAGCTTCCCGACGCCGAGCAGATCGCTGCCCGCGCCGAATCCTTCCTGGCCGGGATCGAGGACCTGGATGCCTGGTTGGCCGAAACCGGCCCCCTGCCCGAGGACCGTGACGAGGACGCCACGCACACCGACGCCGATGAGAGCGCCGATTCGGACGATGACCCGCACGGCCCCGAAGGTTCGGCCGATGGTTCCGGTGACCCGACCCCTTGAGCCATGACCAGCTGAATTCAAAAAAATCTTGGATCGTCTACACGGTGGCGCTGCTGGCCTACCTCTCGGCGGTCGCCCAGCGCACCAGCTTCGGCGTGGCCGGGCTGGAGGCCACGGAACGCTTTAACGCCTCCGCCTCGATCCTGGCGACCTTCTCGGTCGTCCAGCTGCTGGTGTACGCGGCCGGCCAGGTGCCGGTCGGGCTGATCCTGGACAAGGTCGGCCCGCGCCGGATGATTGTCGGCGGGGCGATCCTGATGACCCTGGGCCAGGCATTCTTGGCCTTTGCGAACAACGTGCCCCAGGGCTTGGTTGGGCGTGTGCTGGTCGGTGCCGGAGATGCCATGGTCTTCGTCTCGGTGCTGCGGCTGCTGCCCATGTGGTTCTCCGGGTCCCGCATCCCGATGCTCACCCAGATCACCGGCACGGTAGGGCAGCTGGGCCAGCTGATCAGCCTCTTCCCGTTCCACGCGATGCTCATCCACGTCGGGTGGACCCCGGCATTTGCGATGCTTGCCGTCATCGCCTTCGTGTCCCTGCTGCTGGTCATCACCTTTGTGCACAATGGGCACGAATGGCGTGGCACCGGGGAAGAGGACCCGCTGAGCACCCGGGCGCGGCTGGCGGCGGCGTGGCGGCAACCGGGCACCCGGCTGGGGTTCTGGACCCACTTCAGCACCGCGTTCATGGTCAACGTATTCATGCTTACCTGGGGTTTCCCCTTCCTCGTCGAAGGCCAGGGGGTCTCCGGAGCACTGGCCTCCAGCCTGTTGTCGATCTTCGTTGTCGTCGCGATTGTCCTTGCCCCGATCCTGGGGGCCCTCACCGCCCGCTATCCGACCCGCCGGTCGCTGATCGCCCTGACCATCGTGCTGGGGATGACGGTGATGTGGGCCGTGGTGCTGCTGTGGCCCGGACGGGCGCCGCTGTGGGTGCTGATCGTCCTGATGATCAGCATCGCCGCTGGCGGTCCGGCGTCGGTGATCGGCTTCGACTTTGCCCGCACCTTCAACCCGCCGCACGTGATGGGAACAGCCACGGGCCTGGTCAACGTCGGAGGATTCTCCGGGGCCTTCATCTGCATGTACCTGGTCGGCATGCTGCTGGACTTCCAGTTCCAGCTGGCCGGCGGTGAACGGGAACTGTACAACCTGGGCGCGTTCAAGCTGGCCTTGTGCGTCCAGTTCGTGTTCGTGGCCGTGGGCATCAGCGGGATGCTCCTGGCACGCAAGAAGGCGCGCCGCCAGCAAAATCCCGGCCATTAGCTTCCCTGGTGGCTGCGGCCCGAGTTGTCCACACTCGGGGTCCCCGATTCCGTGGGCACCTCGGTCTTGGCCCACTGTCGGGTCATGACTACTACACCGGAACAAGAGCCGCTCTCCCTGGAGCGCGCCGAAGACATCCTTGCCTACGTGCCCCACGCGCTGGGGTTTCATCCCTCCGATTCGGCCGTGCTGTTGCTGATGGTCGACAAGAAGCTGGAAGCGACCCTGCGCGTTGATCTGCCAAAACACGACAGCGCGGGGGAGCGCCGGCCGTGGGTGGAGCAGGTCTGCAAGTTGGTGGGAAAGCTGCCGCAGCTGACCGGAGCACTGTGCGTCCTGTACTCCAACGACCCGCCACCTGCCGGGCGGGAACTGCCCTATCACCAATTGCTTGCCGAGCTCAGCGAGAGCTTCGATGCGCGCCGTACGCCACTGCATCAGGCGTGGTTTGTCAACCGGGGCATGGTGTGGAATTACAACGGGGCGGTGCCAGAACAGCGCGAGAACCCGGCCTGCCCGGAACTCAGCGACACTTACCTCAGAATGGTCCTGGCCGGTTCCGCCCCACTGCACGAGCCCTGGGACGGGGAGGGCGTCCCGGAATGGGAGAACGCCGGAACGATCCGCAGCCTCGCCGATTCGCTCGACGGCGACATGTACGACTGCCTGGATACCTGGGCTGCACTGCTGGAAACAGACGCCTACCAGTCCGAGGCAACCATGCGCTCCGAACCATTGGTCGCGGCACGGCTGCTCTCTGGCTTGGAAATCCGGCTCGTGCGCGACATCCTGCCCTACCTCGCTGGTGTGGGTGCGGTCGCGGCGCGCACGGCGGTGCGTGAACTGGCGCTGCGCGAGACCGAGGAACGCGCCCAGGAACTGGCCGATTTCCTGTTGGGCGGTGGGGCGAACACTCCGGAGTGGAAACGGCTGGAGAACCTGTGGTTCATCTGCCGAGACCTATTGGGGGTGGCGCGAGCCGGACAGCGTTCGGCGCTGCTGTGCATCCTGGCGTGGATTGAATGGGCCAAAGGCAGGGGAAGCATGTCCATGGCGCTCTTGCGGACCGCCTTGGATAGTGACCCTGAATACCGTCTTGCGCAGTTGCTGCAGCAACTGCTTTACCGCGGAATCATGCCGGAGTGGGCCACTGATCCCCAACGTGCCTGGCGTTCAAGTTTCCATTAGGAGCGCGAAATCCGGCCGCGCCAAGTGGTGCCTGCGTGGTTATTCGTGGATAATGGGACAACAGACCCGGTTAGGTCCGATTGTTCTTTTGCGTTCCGTCTTTTCACAGCGGGAACAAAAGAAGGCGTAGATGCGTTGAAATACGTGACTGTCGCCATGGCGGAAACTCCTTGTTTCCGCTAACGGACTTGACAGGGTCATAGTGGTGTTACCGGTAGGTGCATCTGGGACGCATCGTGAGAAAGGTTATTCGTGTCATCAACTGAGACGAACGCTAAGCGCAAGGCTGCCAACGCAACTGCGGCTGAGGAAGCCAACGCCAAGGCTGTGGCAGAGAAACCTGTCGCGAAGAAGCGCGCAACCAAGGCCAAGGCAAGCAGCAAGGCCGCCGGTAAGGCCTCAGAAGAAGTCGTTGACAACGAAGAGCAGACCGAGGCTCAGACCGACAACGCCGAAACTGAAGAAAAGACTGAAGACGATTCCGTTGGCTTCGTCATCAGCTCGTCCGAAGACGACGCCCCTCAGCAGCAGGTGATGGTGGCAGGTGCCACCGCCGACCCGGTCAAGGACTACCTGAAGCAGATCGGCAAGGTCGCACTGCTGAACGCCGAGCAGGAAGTGGATCTTGCGCTGCGCATCGAGGCAGGGCTGTTCGCTCAGGACAAGCTGAACAAGGACGACGGGTCAATGGACCAGCGGCTGCGCTGGGACTATGAACAGATCATCCACGACGGAAAGATCGCCAAGAACCACCTGCTGGAGGCCAACCTGCGCCTCGTGGTTTCGCTGGCCAAGCGCTACACGGGCCGCGGCATGTTGTTCCTTGACCTGATCCAGGAAGGCAACCTGGGTCTGATTCGTGCGGTTGAGAAGTTCGACTACACCAAGGGCTTCAAGTTCTCGACCTACGCCACCTGGTGGATCCGTCAGGCGATCACCCGTGCCATGGCCGACCAGGCACGAACCATTCGTATTCCTGTGCACATGGTCGAGGTCATCAACAAGCTCGCCCGCGTCCAGCGTCAGATGCTGCAGGACCTGGGCCGCGAACCCACTCCGGAAGAGCTGGCCAAGGAACTGGACATGACCCCGGAAAAGGTTGTCGAAGTCCAGAAGTACGGCCGCGAACCGATCTCCCTGCACACCCCGCTGGGTGAAGACGGCGACTCGGAGTTCGGTGACCTGATCGAGGACTCGGAAGCCGTGGTTCCGGCCGACGCGGTTTCCTTCACCTTGCTGCAGGAGCAGCTGCACTCGGTGCTGGACACCCTCTCGGAACGTGAAGCCGGCGTCGTGGCGATGCGCTTTGGCCTGACCGACGGTCAGCCGAAGACTTTAGACGAAATTGGCAAGGTCTACGGGGTGACCCGTGAACGCATCCGTCAGATCGAATCCAAGACGATGTCCAAGCTGCGTCACCCCTCGCGCTCTCAGGTGCTGCGCGACTACCTGGACTAAAACGATCGTTCCGCGGCGGACGAAGCTCTGTGTGGCTTCGTCCGCCGCGGTCGTTAAACCCAACATTTCGCCGCAATTCGCACACCGATGAGTGGTGCGGGCCCTGCTTGGCGGTTGCTGAGCGGCACCGGCGCTGCGGAGCAATATTTGACCCATAACAAAAACGCTGGGACCCGCCCTTCGGCGGATCCCAGCGTTTGGCAGACAACGGACGGCGCGAGCTAGTCCTGGATGTCCACCTTCGGCTTCTCGTAAAGCCGCGAAGTTTCGTCCTGCCACTCCGAGGTGAGCGGGCGAAGCTTATCCTCTACGGCTCGTGCGTGGTGTGCACAGAACAGCAGTTCGCCACCTGTGGAGGCTAGCACGGCCCTTACGTAGGCCTGTGCGCCGCAACGGTCGCACCGGTCGAGGGCATTGAGTTCGCGACTTGCAGTTGTAGTAGTCATTGCCAGCCTCCTTAAATCTTGGTGTATTCAATACAACCAGTTATGGCCCGAACTTTATGCCCCTCGGGCCGCTCTTTCGCTCACCGCGTACTGCTTGTGGATAAACTCATAGTGGCCAAGTTCCCGTTTTCACGGGTGTCCGGCTCACAGAATTCGAACACATTGACGACTAGAATGGGGGCAGGATCCCCGTCAGGCAGCAGTAGGAGTTAGTAACCACGTGGCCAAAGCCGATAATTACAACGCCCGCCATCTTTCCGTGCTCGAGGGACTCGAAGCCGTACGCAAGCGTCCCGGCATGTACATCGGATCCACCGACTCGCGCGGACTCATGCACTGCTTGTGGGAAATCATCGACAACTCGGTCGATGAGGCCTTGGGCGGTTATGGCCAGTCCATCTCCGTCGTTCTGCACAACGACGGTTCGGTGGAAGTGCGCGATGACGGGCGAGGCATCCCGGTGGACATCGAACCCAAGACCGGCCTGAGCGGCATCGAGGTCGTCTTCACCAAGCTGCACGCCGGCGGCAAGTTCGGCGGCGGCTCCTACACCGCTTCCGGCGGCCTGCACGGTGTGGGCGCCTCGGTCGTCAACGCCCTTTCGGCACGCCTGGACGTGGAAGTTGACCGCGGAGGCAAGACCTACGGCATGCAGTTCCGCCGCGGGGAACCGGGCCGCTTCACCGATCGCGGCAAACCCCGGGCGGATGCTCCCTTCGAGGCCTTCAAGAAGGCCACCGAACCCGACGTGGTGGGCAAGGCCAAGCGCGGCGTCACCGGAACCCGGATCCGCTACTGGGCGGATGACAACATTTTCACCTCCGATGCCCGCTTCTCCTACGAGGACCTGCAAAACCGCGCACGGCAGACCTCGTTCCTCGTGCCCGGCCTGCGCATGACCCTGCGCGACGAGCGCGGCCTGCCCGGCACCCTGGGTGAGGACGGGCCCTACGAGGAGGTCTTCCAACACGACGGCGGCATCAGCGAATTCGTGGACTTCCTCTCCAGCGATTCGGCAGTCACCGACATCTGGCGGATCCAGGGCAGCGGCTCATTCCATGAGAAAGTGCCGGTCTTCGACGCCGAGGGGCGCAGCCACATTGAAGATCTGCAGCGCGTCTGCGAAGTCGATCTCGCCGTCCGCTGGGGGATCGGCTATGACACCACGGTGCGCACCTTTGTGAACATCATCGCCACGCCCAAGGGCGGCACCCACCAGACCGGGTTTGAACAGGCGCTGCTGAAGTCCTTCCGCAAGGCCGTGGAGGCCAACGCCCGCAAACTGAAGTTCGGCAACAAGGACAAGATCGAGAAGGACGACGTCCTGGCCGGCATGACAGCCGTGTTGACCGTCCGCCTGGCCGAACCGCAGTTCGAGGGCCAGACCAAGGAGATCCTGGGTACCTCGCAGGTGCGCCAGATCGTCTCCCGCGTCGTGGAGAAGGCGCTCAACGAGCGCCTAGCGTCGACGAAGCGTGCAGAAAAGCAGGAAGCGGCCACACTGCTGGAGAAGGTCGTCAATGAGATGAAGTCCCGCGTGAGCGCACGCGTGCACAAGGAAACCCAGCGCCGCAAGACCGCTCTGGAGTCCTCATCCCTGCCGACCAAGCTGCTGGATTGCCGGACGAAGGAAACCGAGCGTTCCGAACTATTCATCGTTGAGGGTGACAGTGCGCTGGGTACCGCCCGCCTGGCCCGGTCCAGCGACTTCCAGGCCCTGCTGCCCATCCGCGGCAAGATCCTGAACGTGCAGAAGGCCTCCATTTCGGACATGCTCTCGAATGCGGAGTGCGCCTCGATGATCCAGGTCATCGGCGCCGGATCGGGCCGCACCTTTGACATCAACCAGGCCCGATACGGCAAGGTCATCCTGATGACCGATGCCGATGTGGACGGCGCCCACATCCGGACCCTGCTGCTGACCCTCTTCTACCGGTACATGCGACCGATGGTGGAGGAGGGCCGGGTCTACGCCGCGGTGCCGCCACTGCACCGGATTGAGATCATCAATCCCGGTTCGAAGAGCAACGAAGTGGTTTACACGTATACCGAAGCCGAGCTGACCCGCCTGCTGGCAAAGATCGAGGCCGAAGGCCGGCGCTACAAGGAGCCGATCCAGCGTTACAAGGGCCTGGGTGAGATGGACGCGGACCAGCTGGCCGAAACCACCATGGATCCCCGGCACCGCACGCTGCGCCGGGTCGGCGTGGAGCATGCCCAGGCGGCCGAGGAAATCTTCGACCTGCTCATGGGCTCGGATGTGGCACCGCGCAAGGAATTCATCATCTCCGGTGCTGACAACCTGGAACGCGAACGCATCGACGTTTAGGGGCGCCAGCAGCGAAAACGCCGACCGGTTTGCCCCGGGTATTACCCGGGGGGACCGGTCGGCGTTTCCTTTTGCCCGGTGTTCCGGGACTTCAGCCGTGGCCGGTTGTGGATTGCGTCTAGCCCAGCAGCTTGGGCGCAATCAGCAACACGGTGGGGCAGACCAAAAGCATCAGTGAGCAAAAGACGATCGCCGTGGTCTGGAAAACACTCAGCGGGTTCGGATCATTGAGCAGGCGCTGCAGGCGTCCGGAGGACAATTCTCCGTTCGGCACGGTTTCCAGGTCGCCGCCCGAGCCGCCCTGCTGGGCGGGATCGTGGACCGGGTTGGGGGCCACGGAGGACGCGACGGTCACGATGGCCCGCAACAGGACTGGGCGCTGCACCTTCTGCAGGGCCGTGTCATCGGCCAGCATCTCGGTCAGCTGGCGCACCGCGTCCAACGCCAGGCGCGATGTCGGCAGCCAGGGAAGGGCTTCGTGCCAGGCGGTGAAGGCCAGGATCAGCAGGTCGTGGCGTTGTTCAAGATGCGACCGCTCGTGGGCCAGCACCGCCTGCAGTTCGGTCTCGGAGAGCTGGTCCAGAAGGCCACGGGACAGGACGGTGACCGAGCGGGTCATGCCCGGAACGCAATAGGCAACCGGGACGTCATGGTCCAAAACCAGGGTATTGGGCCGGTCCTCGGCGGGGTTGGTCAACAGCATCAGCAGCTGGCGATGCTTGGCCCTCTGCCGGGAGATCCGCCAGGCGGCGCGCAGCAGGGTCAGGACCAGATGGGTGGCAAAGAGCAGTGCGGCGCTGAGCGCAAAGAGGTGGACCACCCCGGGGGACGGGGCATCGGGGTCCCCGAGCAGCAAGCGCCATCCCTGGTGCAGGGCACTGAGCAGGTCATCGCCCAGTGGAGTCAGACCCCACACGAGCATGGAGCCGATCATTGACAGCCCACCGGCCAGGGCGATGGCCTGCCACAACAGGACAGCGGCCACCGGGGAGCGGGCTGGCCATTTCGCTTTGGCCAACGCCAACGGCGTTGGCCACGCTAATGCGATGGCCAACGCCGCAAGAAAGTATGAGGTGAGAAGCACTCAGCCCTCTATATCGTGAAGGATTTAGACGGTTTTCGGTGCGTCCAAGATAGCACGAAGTGCCGCCGCTTCGTCGGGGGAAATGCCGCCGATGAAGCGCGCCAGAACAGCTTCGCGGTCCTGGGCGGTTCCCAATGCCTCGTTGAGCAGGTTCACGGTGTGATCCTCGCGGGTCGACGAGGCCGTGTAGCGGTGCGGACGCGTGGAGCGTTCCCGGGCGACGAGGCCCTTCTTTTCCAACCGCGCGAGTACCGTCAGCACAGTGGTGACTGCGAGTTCCTTCGCAGCATCGCCGGGTGCGGCGAGTTCATCGCGCAGATCATTGGCGGTCAGTGGTTCTGCGGAGTCCCACAGAAGTTCCATGACTGAGCGTTCCAGATCGCCAAGGCTGGCCACAGGGCAGTACCTCACTTGCCTACTAGTGCTAAAACGTCCGGCGCCATTAAGCGCCAACGAACGTATCGTGCAGTCCATTCTATAGGGGATTGACCAAATTTTCTACACTTCGTAAAAATCGGGTCTGAGTAGATTATTGTTGCCAAAATCACATTCGGGCATAGTCTCTTGGGCGCACCTTGAGAACTCGGCAAATTTGGCGCTTGCCTGTTGCTGGCATCACGCGGTTTGGTCGGTGGCTTGTTTTGCAGGCCACAGGCCGGTTACCCGCGAGTTCTACGTCTTGTCGAAATTGGCCTATCGTGGTGGTGAACGACTTTTCTACGTTCAGTAGAAAACGTGTTTACACTCGAAGGGAAACCGATGGACCCGTTGGAAATTGCGCGGTGGCAATTTGGCATCACCACCGTATACCACTTCCTGATGGTGCCGCTGACGATCGGGCTGGGGCTGGTCGTAGCGGTGCTGCAAACGGTATGGCTGCGCACCGGCAATGAACAGTGGCTGCGAATGACGAAGTTCTGGGGCAAGCTGTTCCTGATCAACTTCATCATGGGCGTGGCCACCGGTATCGTGCAGGAATTCCAGTTTGGCATGGCCTGGAGCGAGTACAGCCGATTCGTCGGCGACGTCTTCGGGGCCCCGCTGGCCATGGAGGCGCTGCTGGCGTTCTTCGTCGAATCCACCTTCCTGGGACTGTGGATCTTTGGCTGGAAGAAACTGCCGGCAAAGCTGCACCTGGCCACGATCTGGGCCGCTTCGCTGGCCAGCATCCTCTCGGCCTACTTCATCCTCGTCGCAAACTCGTGGATGCAGCACCCGGTGGGCACCGAAATCGTTGACGGGCGCGCGGTCATGACCGACGCCTGGGCCGTGTTCACCAACAACACGGCGCTGGTCACCTTCCCGCACACCGTCTTCGGCGCCTTCGCCGTGGCCGGCGGATTCCTGCTGGGCATCTCCTGGTTCCACCTGTACCGTCGCCGCGCGGAGGGCATCGACACGGTGGACGCCAACGGGCGCGTCCTCGTTGGGGAAGACCTGAGCAAGGGCCGCAACCGCGACAAGACCGACCACAAGGTATGGCTCTCCTCGCTGCGCATCGGTGCAGTGGTGGCGCTGGTCTCCTTCCTGGGGGTGGCCTTCTCGGGGCACACCCAGGCCCAGCTGATGTTCGAGCAGCAGCCGATGAAAATGGCCGCCGCCGAGGCCGCCTGCCACGACGGCACCGGGTTCTCGGTGCTGACGCTGGGCGATGTCCGCACCCAGGGCAGCACCAGCTGCGATGACGTCACCGCGGTCTTCGAACTGCCCGGTCTGCTTTCCTACCTGGCCAACGGCGACTTTGAAACCCCGGTCAAGGGCGTGAACACGCTGATCCCCGAATACCAGGAAAAGTACGGCACCCACTACCCGGATGAGGAATACCTCGGTCAGTACGCCGGCCAGGAAATCAACTACGTCCCGGTCATGGAGGTCACCTACTGGGGCTTCCGGCTGATGATCACGTTGGGCGGGTTGAGCGCCGTCGCCGCCGCGGTGGCCCTGTGGCTCACCCGCAAGGGGACCGTGCCGCACAACAAGTGGGTCTCCCGGCTGGCCCTGCTGGGCATCGCCGCCCCGTTCGGGGCGAACTCCTTCGGCTGGATCTTCACCGAAATGGGACGTCAGCCCTTCGTGGTGGCGCCGAACCCGCAGATGGGCGGCATTGACCAGGTGTTCATGTACACCGCCGCCGCGGTCTCGCCGACCGTCAGTGCCGGGGAGATGCTCTTCTCCACGATCAGCCTGACGCTGATCTACGCAGTGCTGCTGGTGGTCGAACTCGTGCTGCTCACCCGGTTCATCCGCGGTGGGGTGGCCTCCTCCATGCCCGAACTGAACAACGACGAGCGCAAGGACGAGGACAAGCACGATGATGATGTGCTGTCCTTCGCCTACTAGCGGGAACGGAAACTGACAATGGAATGGCTTCCAACACTATGGTTCGTGGTCATCGCCGTCCTGTGGCTTGGCTACCTCTTCCTTGAGGGCTTCGACCTCGGGGTGGGCATGCTCATGGGGGTGATGGCCCGCAATGAACGCCAGCGCCGGGTCATGCTCAACACCATCGGCCCGGTCTGGGACGGCAACGAGGTCTGGCTGCTGACCGCCGGCGGGGCCACCTTCGCCGCCTTCCCCTACTGGTATGCCTCGCTCTTCTCCGGGCTCTACCTGCCGCTGGTGATCGTGCTGGCCGCACTGATCTTCCGTGCCGTATCCATTGAATACCGCGGCAAGGCGCACACCGCCACCGCGTTGAAGATGTGGAACCTGGCAATGAGCCTGGGCTCCTTCGTGGCCGCCTTCGGTGTGGGCGCCATGCTGGCGCTGACCACCCTGGGGCTGCCGCTGAATGAAAACGGGGACCGGGTCGGCGGAGCGTTCGCCTGGTTTGGCTGGGAAGCGGTGCTTGGTGGCCTGGCGGTCGTGGGCTACTGCCTGATCCAGGCGCTGGCCTTCCTGCGCCTGAAGACCGATGGGCCGATCCGCGAACGCAGCGGCTCGCTGCTGGTCAGGTGGCTGCCGCTGGGCCTGCTGCCGCTGGTGCTGTGGGCGCTCGCGGTGCTGCTGCGCAACGACTCGATGGGCGCCTGGGCGCTGCTGGGGCTGGCTGCGCTGGCCATGGTGGCCGCCTGGGGCACCGCCCGGTCGGGCCGCGAGGGATTCTCCTTCATCGCCCTGGGGGCGGCCCTGGCACTGGGGGTCGCGGCGATCTTCACCGCCGCCTTCCCGGTGGTGCTTCCCTCCACGATCGACCCGGCGTTCAACCTGACGGTGATGAACGCCTCCAGCACGCCGTACACGCTGCGGCTGATGAGCATCGTGGCCGCGTTCGGGGTGCCGTTGGTCCTGGCCTACCAGGCCTGGAGCTACTGGGTGTTCCGCAAGCGCATCCACGAAAAGCACATCCCGGAGACCCGCCTGATCACCCCCGTGGTCAAGTAACCGTCGATGGCCCAACGCCAAGGAGAGAAGATGGCCGCACCACGCTTCCTGCCCTCAAACCTGCTGCAGCGCCGGCAGCTGGTGCTGCTGACCGTGTGGTCGATCAGCAAGGCCCTGGGGCTGATCCTGCTCGCCTTCGCGTTGGGCACCTGGATCGCCTCCCTGGCCGGCTCCGGTGCGCCGGCCGGCCCGCGGCTGCTGTGGCTGGCACTGGCCGGCGCGCTGCTGCGGGCCGCTGGCGGCTGGGGGCTGAACGTGTCCTCCCGGCGGATGGGGTTGGGCGCGAAGGAGCGGATGCGCGAACAGCTGGTGGCCAGCACCGCAGGGGTCAGCACCATCGCCCCGGTGGCGTCCAAGAAGTTCTCCGTGCCGGTAACCGCCACCCTGGCGGCGCACGGCATCGACAAGCTCGATGACTACTTCACCAAGTTCATCCCGGCCATGGTCAGCGCACTGGTGCTGCCGCCGCTGCTGGGGATCTATGTCCTGACCGTGGATCTGACCAGCGCCATCGTGCTGCTGATCACCATTCCGCTGGTGCCGCTGTTCATGGCCCTGATCGGCATGCACACCCAGGAGAAGATCCGCGAAAGCCAGGCGGGACTCGACGCGCTGGCCCACCAGCTGTATGAGCTGGCCCTGGGGCTGCCGGCCCTGCTGGGCCTGGGGCGGGCCCGCGCCCAGGGAACGGCGATCGCCCGGTTGGGCCGACGCTACCGCAAGGCCACCATGGAGAACCTGAAGACGGTCTTCCTCTCCAGCTTCTGGCTCGAACTGATCTCCACGCTCTCGGTTGCGGTGGTGGCGGTGTTCATCGGCCTGCGCCTGGTCGGCGGCCACATGGACCTGGCCGCCGGGCTGATCGTGCTGATCCTGGCTCCCGAGGTCTTCGGAACCCTGCGTGAGGTCGGCTCGGCCTACCATGCCGCCGATGACGGGCTGGCCGCCTACCAGCGCTACGAGCAGATGGTGGGGCAGAACCCCGAACCGGCCATCAGCGTCCAACGGCTGCCCCTGGATGCCGGGAACCGCCAGCCGATCCTGGAGCTGGAGGACTTTTCCTTCCGCTACGGCACCGAGGCGCCGCTCTACCGCAACTACACGCTGCGCCTGGACCCGGGCCAGCGCCTGCTGCTGGACGGGGCCAGCGGCACCGGGAAGAGCACCCTGCTCAAGGCCATCGCCGAGGGGGCCAGCGCCAACGCGCTGGACGCCGAGCAGACCAGCGGCCGGCTGCGGCTGCGCGGCGGGTTCGCGCTGATCAGCCAGCACCCGGAATTCAGCCAGGACACCGGCGTACGGCAATTGGCCCTGGATGCGCCCCAGGCCAGTGCCGAACAAATCCAGCGTCTGGCCCACGAGCTGGGGCTGCACACGATGCTGCAGCGGCCCATCGCCGAATACTCCCCGGGCGAACTGCGCCGACTTGAGGTGCTGCGCGCCCTGCTGCGCATCCACAGCGAACCCGACACCCGGCTGCTGCTGGCCGATGAGCCAACCGCCCACCTGGATGCGCGCAACGCGGCCGCGGTGCGCCGGCTGCTGGGCGAACTGCCTGCCGGCTGCGCGGTCCTGGTGGCCAGCCACGACCCGCTGCTGGGCGCCCGCCAGGTGCCCGGCGCCGCACCGGCGGCCACCACCGCCCCGGTGGATGCGGACGAACCGGCGGCGCTGCCGCAGGCGCCCCGGCCGCCGCGCGGCCAGCAGGCGACCGGATTCACCCCGGTGCGGGATTTGCTGACCCGTTACACCGGGGCCCGTAAGGCCGTGCTGCTGGGGGTGCTGTCGGTGCTCTTCGCCGTGGCCCTCTCCGCGGTCAGCGGCTGGCTGATCGTCAAGGCCAGCTACATGCCCCCGGTGCTGCACCTGATGGTGGCGATCGTGAGCGTGCGCGCCCTGGGCATCGGCCGGGCGGCGCTGCGCTACCTGGAGCAGCTGGCCATCCACGACGCCGTGCTGGGGTACGCGGCCGAGCTGCGGGAAAAGATCTGGAACGCCATGGTGGCCAAGCCCGCCAGCTGGGGCGTTGTCTCCCGTTCCCCGGTGGTGCTGCGCTTCTTCCTGGCCGAGGTCGATGAACTGCGCGACCTGCTGGCCCGGGTGGTCTTCCCGCCCCTGCAGGCCCTGATCGTCTGGCTGCTGGGCACCGTGGTGCTCTTCCTGATCCAGCCGACCTTCGGGTATGCGGGACTGGGCGCGCTGCTGCTGATGCTCATTGTCATTGTTCCGCTGATCCGCCGCATCGAGGGGCGCAGCACCACCGAGCAGCTGGAGCACCGGCTGCAGGTCAACGAACGCGTGCTGGCCATTCTGCGCAACCGGGCCTCGCTGCGGGCCAACGGCTCCCTGGGGGAGCTGCTGGCCCGGCTGCGGCACACCGAGCGGGAAAACACCCGCAAGGCCAGCTGGCACGCCCTGGGCCAGGGCGTCGGGGCGAACCTGATGACCCTGACCGGAGCCGTGCTGGCCACCGCCTGCGTGGCCCTGAGCGAGGTGACGCCCGAACTGACCGCGGTGGCCGCCCTGCTGGCCCTGGCCCTGTCCGAACCCGCCGCCGCCTGCGTCGCCTCGATCCAACAGGCCCGGGCACTGGCCGAACTGCGCCAGACCTTGGCCGACCGTGGGGTGAGCAGCGCACCACAGCAGCAGCTGCCGGAGCCGGAGGAGGATTTCGGGCCGGTCACCGGCTTTGAGCTGCACGAGGTGGCCCTTGGCTACCGTGAGGGTGAACCGGTGCTCCAGGGGCTCAGCGCCCGCATCGCCCCCGGGGACTGGACGGCACTGACCGGCCCCTCCGGCTCGGGCAAATCGACCCTGCTCACCGCCCTGCTGGGGGTGCTGCCCCCGTTGTCCGGGCAAATCCACGCCATCGACACCGCCGGGCGGCTCTCACCGCTGACGGCCCAGGCCCTGGATTCGGTGGCCTGGTGCCCGCAGGAGGCGCACCTGTTCGACTCAACCCTGGCGCGCAACCTGGCGCTGGGCCTGGACGGGCCGATGCCGCCGGAGTCGCAGATGCTCCAGGTGCTGCAGGCGGTGGGCCTGGGATCCTGGTACGCCCAGCACCCCCAGGGCCTGGAGACCCGCATCGGCAGCGGCGGCCACAGCCTCTCCGGCGGACAGCGCTGCCGCCTGGCCGTGGCCCGGGCCCTGTTGGCGGACAAGCAGGTGGTGCTGCTCGATGAGCCGACCGCCCACCTGGGCCAGGACGAGGGACAGGCGCTGATCGATCAGCTGCGGGCCGCGCTCGCCGGACGCACCGTGGTGCTCATTACCCATGACGCCCAGCTGGCCGGCGAGTGCGACCACCGGATAGATCTGGGCCAACGGGCCCGGCACGGCCTGACGGTGTAGGCACGCCCGCGCAGCGCGTGCGGGGCGTGGGGAGGCCAAAGGGGCGGGGCACCAGTTCGCCACTGGTTTCCCGCCCCTCATGCATGGTGCTGCTAGTCGTCGCCGAGAATGACCCCGCCATCGGAGAACGGCAAGGTGTCCTCCACCAGTTCGTGCCCGATCTTGGTGGTCTGCGCCGCGTGCTCGGGGCTGGGCAGCGTCTGATCCAGTTCCCGCGCCGAGACCGGGTCCGCGCTTTGCGTGTCGGCCGGCAGCACGCCGCCAAGCAGCGCGATGGACTGCGCCAGCGGCACCCCAGAGCCGTCCCGCTTGCCGAACTCGGTGGGCAGGGCGCGCACCACCCCGGCCGCGGAGCTGGCCCGGGCCGGACCCGGCCCGGCATAGGCCAGGCTCAGCTTGTCCTCGCCCTTGGTGAAGCGGTGGGCGCGCACCCCGGCGGTGGCCCGCCCCTTGAGCGGGAACTGGTCCAGCTCGGTGAGCTTGACCGACTGCCCGGAGGTGCCCGGCAGCGTCTGGGAGCCGACCGCCACGGTGGCCACCACCGCGGAGGCGTCATTGGCCGGCACCGCGCCGAAGTAGATCACGAAGTCCTGCGCGCCCAGCTTGATGCCGGACATGCCCCCGGCGGTGCGGCCCTGGGCGCGCACCGTGGAGGCGGTGAAGCGCAGCAGCTGGGCCTGCGCGGTGATGAAGATCAGCTCGTCCTCATCCTCGGCCACCGCGGCCCCGATCACCTCGTCCTTGCCCTTGAGGGTAATCGCCTCGAACTCGTCACGGTTCAGCGGGTAGTCCGGGTTCACGCGCTTGACCACGCCGTTGCGGGTACCCAGCGCGAAGACGCGGTTCAGCGGGACCAGCGCCACCGCCTTCTCGCCCTTGGGCAGCTTCAGGAACTCGCTGACCGACACCCCGCCGGCCAGCTGCGGGAAGCCATGGCCCTCGCCCAGCGCCGGGACGTCGATCATTGACACCCGGATGATCCGCCCGGTGCTGGTCAGTGCGCCGATTTCGCCGCGGGCGCTGGTGGGCACCTCGGAGAGCAGCACATCGTGCTTCACCCGGGAGCCGGCAAAATCCAGCGGCGTGCGGTCGTGGGTGCGCGCGATCTGCCCGGAGGCCGAGAGCAGCGCCCGGCAGGGCCGGTCGGCGACCTCCATGGCCAGGGTGGCCTTCTTGCCGCTGCCCACCGCCTCGGGCAGCACGGTGCCCTTCAGCGGCTTGGTCTCCGCATCCTTGGCCAGCACGGTGCGCCGCGGGGAGGCGAAGGTTTCGGCGGTCTGCTCCAGCTCCCCGGAGACCACCTCACGCAGCCGGGCGTCGGAGCCCAGGATGGCTCGCAGCTCCTCGATCTCCTTGCGCAGCTGCTCGGCCTCGGCCTCCAGCTCGATGCGCGAATACTTGGTCAGCTGGCGCAGGCGCAGCTCCAGGATGTGGTTGGCCTGCGCCTCGGAGAGGTCAAAGACCGTCATCAGCCGTTCGCGGGCCTCATTGGTGGCCTCGGAGGAGCGGATGATCGCGATGACATCGTCAATGTCCACGATGGCGATCAGCAGGCCCTCGACAAGGTGCAGGCGTTCCTCCCGCTTGGCCAGCCGGTGCGTGGTGCGCCGGCGCACCACCTCCAGGCGGTGTTCGACGTACACCTGCAGCAGCTCGCGCAGCCCCAGGGTGCGCGGCTGGCCCTCGACCAGGGTGACGTTGTTGATGCCGAAGGAGTCCTCCATCGGGGTGTACTTGTACAGGCTGGCCAGCACCGCGTTCGGGTTGAAGCCGTTCTTCAGCTCGATGACCAGTTTCAGCCCGTGCTGCCGGTCGGTCAGATCCACCACGTCGGAGATGCCGGCAATCTTCTTGTTGCCCACCCCGTCCTTGATTTTCTGGATGACCTTCTCCGGGCCGACCGTGTAGGGCAGCTCGGTGACCACCAGGGCGGACTTGCGCGCCGAGATCTTCTCCAGCGCCACCTTCGCCCGGGTGCGGAACGCCCCGCGCCCGGTGCGGTAGGCGTCGCGGATCCCGTCCAGGCCCACAATGGTGCCCCCGGAGGGCAGGTCCGGGCCGGGGACGAACTTCATCAGGTCCTCGACCGTGGCCTCGGGGTGCTCGATCAGGTGGCGGGCCGCGGCGATCACCTCGCCCAGGTTGTGCGGGGCCATGTTGGTGGCCATGCCCACCGCGATGCCGGTGGCGCCGTTGACCAGCAGGTTCGGGAAGGCGGCGGGCAGCACCTCGGGCTGGGTGAACTGGTTGTCGTAGTTCGGCACGAAGTTGACCACGTCTTCGTCCAGGTTCGCGGTCATCGCCACCGCGGCCGCGGCCAGCCGGGCCTCGGTGTAGCGCGGGGCGGCCGGCCCGTCATCCAGGGAGCCGAAGTTGCCGTGCCCGTCCACCAGCGCCAGGCGCATCGAGAAGTCCTGGGCCAGGCGCACCATCGCGTCATAGATCGCCGCGTCCCCGTGCGGGTGCAGCTTGCCCATCACCTCACCGACCACGCGCGCGCTCTTTACGTGCCCCTTCTCCGGGCGCAGACCCATCTGCGCCATTTGGAACAGGATGCGCCGCTGCACGGGCTTGAGCCCATCACGGGCATCGGGCAGGGCCCGGGAGTAGATCACCGAGTAGGCGTACTCCAGGAAGGAGTTCTCCATCTCGCTGGTGACGTCGATGTCGATGATGTTCTCGACGAAATCCTCGTCAAGGGCCGGAGTGTTCTTGCGAGCCATTGAGCTGTTCGTGCCCCTACCTTCTGGTCGATAAGAAACTGTTCGAATGCAAACAGGCGGACTGCGCGCCGCGGGCGTGGTGCAGGCCGTGGTGCGTGGCATCTGGCCGTGGCCGGTACCGCGCACTATTGTTTAGCTTATGGTGGATCGTAAAGTTTCTGCGGCATATCCGGCACATTGGGAAGCAGATGTTGTGCTGCGCGACGGTTCAACCGCGCACCTGCGGCCCATCACCCCCAAGGATGCCCAGGCGCTGCAGGAGATGCACCGCCAGCAGTCCGAGGCGTCGGTCTACCTGCGCTATTTTACCTACAAGTCCCAGCTGACCCCCAAGGAGCTGGAACGCTTCACCAACGTCGATCACACCTCCCGGGTGGCGTTCGTGGTGCTGCGCGGGGCGAAGGTCATCGGGGTCGGCGGCTATGACCGGCTCGATGACCCCACCGAGGCGGAGGTCGCGTTCAACGTCTCGGACGAGTACCACGGCAGCGGGATCGCCTCCATCCTGCTGGAGCACCTGGCCGCGGCCGGACGCGAAAACGGGATCGAGAAGTTCACCGCAGAGGTGCTGCCGGAGAACCGCAAGATGCTCACCGTCTTCTCCGAGGCCGGCTACGCGGTGGCCCGGCACTTTGAGGACGGGGTGGTGATGCTGGTCTTCCCGATCGACCCGACCGACAAGTCCCGTTCGGTGATGGAGGCCCGCGAGCACCGCGCCGAAGCGAAGTCGGTGGCCGGGCTGCTGGCCCCGGCCTCCGTGGCGGTCATCGGCGCCAGCCGCTCCTGGGGCACCCTGGGCTACGACGTGCTGAACCGGCTGGTGGAATCCGGGTTCACCGGGGCGCTGTACGCGGTGAACGAGCAGGCCTTTGAGATCGGCGGGTTGCCCAGCTACGGGCGGATCACCGAGGTGCCCGGCCCGGTGGACCTGGCCATCATCTGCGTGCCCAAGGAACGGGTGCTGGGGGTCGTGGATGACTGCGCCGCCCACGGGGTCAAGGGCCTGCTGGTGATGACCGCCGGCTACGAATCCGACCAGGGCCTGCGCGAACAGCGCGAACTGATCACCCGGGCGCGGATCAACGGGATGCGGGTCATCGGCCCGGCCTCCCTGGGGCTGCAGAACACCGACCCGGATGTGCAGCTGAACGCCTCGGTCGCCCAGCAGCTGCCGGCCCCGGGCAACATCGGTTTCTTCAGCCAGTCCGCCGCCATGGGGGTGCTGCTGCACGGGGTGCAGGCCCAGCGCGGGCTGGGGCTGAGCTCCGCGATCTCTGCGGGCCTGCGCGCGGACGTGTCCGGCAACGACGCCATGCAGTACTTTGAGGACGATGAGCACACCGCGGTGGTGGCCATGCACCTGGAGTCCTTCGGCAACCCGCGCAAGTTCTCCCGCATCGCCCGGCGCCTGTCCGGCAGCAAACCGGTGATCGTGGCCAAGAGCGATGTCATGGGCCTGCGCCTGCCGCCGGGGCACTCGGTGCGCACCTCCCAGGCCCCGCCGGCGGCGCTGAACGCGGTGCTGGCCCAGGCCGGGGTGATCCGGGTCGGCTCGGTGGAGCAGCTGATGGACGTGGCCAGCGTGCTGTGCACCTCACCGGCCCCGGCCGGGCCGAACCTGACGGTGCTCTCCAATTCGCTCACCCTGGCGGAAGTCACCTGCGATGTGGCCGTCAGCCGCACCCTCAGCGCCGCCGCGGACGAGCGCGAACTGGACTTCAGCCTGGGCCAGTCCCGGGCCCTGCCGCTGCTGCGCGAACGGGTGCAGCAGCTGGTGCAGGATGCCACCGTGCATTCGGTGATCATCGCCCTGCTGCCGGTGCCCGGCATCAGCGACAACGCACTGCTGGGGGAGCTGGGCCGCTTCGCCGGCTGCGGCAAACCGGTGCTGGTGGTGCTCTCCGGGCGTTCGGACCGCAGCATCGGCACCGGGGTGCACCACGGGCTGCCGGTGTTCACCTCCCCGGCCGCGGCGGTGCGGGCCCTGGACAAGGCTCACGGCTACCGGCAGTGGCTGAACGTCGAACACGACGCGCTGCCCGAACCGGAGGGCATCGACGCCGACGGGGCAGAGGACTACCTGAAAACCCTCACCGCCCAGATCCCGGGCACCACGCTGCGCGAACTGGACTACGACCAGGCCAGCACGCTGCTGGCCCACTACGGGATCCCGGTGCTGGAATCCCAGGCGGTGAACAGCGCCGATGAGGCGGTCGCGGCCGCGCACCGGCTGGGCTGGCCGGTGGCGTTGAAGGCCGATGACCCCTACCTGCGCCAGCGCCTGGATCTGGGCGGGGTGCGGCTGAACATCACCGACGAACCCACGCTGCGGGCCAACTACGCCCACATGTTCCAGGCCATGGGGCAGTGGGGGGTGCAGGCCCTGGAGGTGCAGTCCATGGCCGAGGCCGGGCAGGCCTGCGTGATCCGGGCGGTGGAGGACCCGCTGCTGGGGCCGGTGATCTCCTTCGGGCTCTCCGGGGACCCGGTGAACCTGCTCGATGACTGGGCGCACGGGGTGGCTCCGCTGTCCGTGCAGGACCTGGAGGACCTGATCCACCGTCCACGCAGCAGCGCCCGGCTCTTCGGCTACCAGGGGCTGCCGCAGGTGGACCTGGCGGCGCTGAAGGACCTGCTGAACCGGGTGGCGCTGCTGAAGGACAACCACCCGGAGGTGGCGATCCTGAAGATTTCCCCGGTCACCGTTTCCGAACACGGGCTGAGCGTGTTGGCTGCCGAGGTGCAGGTCGGCAACCCGGAACAGCGTACCGACACCGTGCGCCGGGCACTGCGCGGCTAAGCGGCGCGCGAGCGCGAACCGGGAGGGAGCAGCATGGCCGGCCGCGGTGCCCCGGCTCAGGCCGGGGCACCGGTGTTGATCAGCATCACCCCGCCGGCGATCAGCACGATCCCCAGCGACATCACCCAGCTCATCGGCTCCTTGAACAGCAGCCAGCTCAGCAGCGCGGTCAGCGCCACCCCGCAGGCGGCCCACACCCCGTAGGCCAGGCCCAGCGGCATGCTCAGCGCCAGGCTGGTGGCCAGCGAACTGAAGGCCACCAGGTAGCTGAACACCATCGGGAGCAGCCAGCGCCGCGAACCGTGGGTGGCCATGCGCAGCGAGAGCGTGCCGCTCACCTCGGCGATGACCGCCAGGATCAGCAGCAGCCAGGCGCTCATGCCCCGGACCTTCCGCGCGGGGCCGGGGCAGTGCCCTGGCGGGCGGCGGCCAGCTGCGAGCCGAACTCGACCAGCAGCACCCCGGCAATGATCAACCCCATCCCCAGCAGCATCACCGGGGTCAGCGGCTCGGCGAAGAGCAGGTGGGAGAACAGCGCGGTCAGCGCCACCCCGCACGCACCCCAGATGCCGTAGGCCGCGCCCAGGGCCATGCCCGCGCGCAGCGTGGCGGCCAGCGCGGCGAAGGCCACAATGTACCCGGCGGCGGTCACCAGGTACAACGCCGGGGCGTCCAGGGCCAGCTTCATGGACAGCGACCCGCTGACCTCGGCGATCACCGCCAGCGCCAGCAGCAGCCAGCGCTTCATCCCAGTCCCGCCTTGTGGCGTGCGTATGCCATGGCCCGCGCGATGTGCGCCCCACCGATTTGCTTCATCCTTCGAACCTACCAAACCGGTGGGCGGCGTCGCCCGGTGCCGGATCCGGTCGCGCGCGCCGTGGCTGTACGATGTGAGCAGGCTCTCACCGCCCGGCGGGCGGGGCGCACCGGGCGGGCGGCTCATAGGTAAGAGTCGGGTGCACTGGGTAAACTTAAGGCATGAGTTCTCCATCGTATTCGACCACTGCAGCCGCTGAACTGCAGCAGGATCTGGTCCGGGCCGGCTTCTATCCGCAGATGATCCAGGACGTGCTGTCCGAAGCGATGTACACCCGGCCGATCCTGGACCACTATGTCCACCTGGAAACCCATTTCGACCGCACCGAGGTGCACCGCCACATCACCGTGCTGGTGCTCAGCGACAATTCGCTGTTCATCATCCACGTTGATGACCAGCAGCTCGATGACCACGGCCAGCAGGTCGTCGCCCAGGTCTCCACCGAAATGATCTCCCTGAAACGCATCGCCTCGGTGGCCACCAGCTATGTCTTCCACCAGCCCCAGCACTACCGCAGCGGGGACGCGGTGCGCGAATTGACCTTCGGGCTGTCCTGGAACGGCACCACCCGCCTGGACCTGACCCCCGCCGCCTGCGCGGACCCGGAATGCGACGCCGACCACGGGGTGACCGGCACCGCGCAGCCCGAGGACCTGGTGATCCGGGTCAGCGCCGAAGCCGACGGGCAGGACGCGGTCAACAAGGCCCGCAGCTTCGCGGTCCGCCTGCGCCAGGCCACCGACTTCTAGGGCCGGGGTTCATCGTGCCTGACCCGACCCTGCCCGTGCCCGCCACCGCGCTGCCGGCCCCCGCCCCCTACGGCACCCAGACCCTGGCCGAGGTGCTGCCCTCGGCCGCGCACGCGCTGGGTGTGCCGGGATTCCAGAACCCGCTGGGGCTGAAGTCCACCCGCCGGGTGAACGTGGTGATGATCGACGGGCTGGGCTGGAACCAGCTGAAGTCGAACATCGCCCACGCCCCCTTCCTGCGCCGCCTGTTCGACAAGGCCCAGCGCCTGAGCGTCGGCTTCCCCTCGACCACCGCCACCTCGTTGAGCAGCCTGGGCACCGGGCTGGCCCCCGGCGCGCACGGCATGCTCGGCTACGACGTGATCGACCCGGAGCGGCGCCGGACGGTGAACCAGTTGGGCGGCTGGCCCGCGGACTTGGACCCGCTGGCCTGGCAGCCGAACCGCACCGTGTTCGAACAGGTCGCCGACGCCGGGGTGCACACCGCCAGCGTCTCGCTGGCCTTGTTCGAGAATTCGGCACTGACCCGGGCTGCCCTGCGCGGGCCCCAGTTCGTCGCCGCCACCTCCCTGGCCGCGCGCAGCCGGGCCACCACCGAGGTCTTCGACGCGCACCGCCACGCGCTGGTCTACACCTACTTCAACGAGCTGGACAAGGCCGGACACAAGTACGGGGTGGATTCGGACCAGTGGCGCCAGACCCTGGAGGAGCTGGACTATACGCTCAAGACCATGGTGTCCCGGCTGCCGGCGCAAACCAGCGTGCTGATCACCGGGGACCACGGCATGGTGGACGTGCCGGCCAGCCAGCGCATCGACTACAGCCGGGAACCGGAGCTGATTGAAGGGGTGGAGCTGACCAGCGGGGAGCCGCGCGGGGTGCAGCTGAGCTTCGCCGCCGCCACCAGCGATGCGGTGCGCGCCCGGGTGCGTCAGGCCTGGCAACGCCGCTACGGCACCAAGGCCTGGGTGCTGACCCGCCAGGAAGCGATCCAGCACGGCCTGTTCGGGCCGATGCGCGACGCGGTGGCCGAACGGCTGGGGGACTTGATGATCCTGGCCGCCGAGTCCATCGCCTTCTACGACGGGCGGCGGGTGAACCCGAAGGCCTTTGAGATGGTGGGGCAGCACGGATCGCTGACCACCGCCGAACGCCTGGTGCCACTGCTGCAGCTGCACACCGAATAACCCCGGGCCACCCAACCACGGGGGCCAGCAAAGGACGATTCCCCGGCAGCCAGCTGGCTGCCGGGGAATCGTCCTTCAGCGTTCCGGGGTGGTGCGGGGACCAGGCCCCTAGTCCTTCTTGCGCCGCCCGAACATGATGTCATCCCAGCTGGGCACGGAGGAACGCTTGGACTTGCGGGCGTTGGCATCCTCTTCGGCCGTCGGCTCGGGCTTCGGCTTGTCCTTGGACGAGTCGTGGGTGAGCACGGTCAGCTGCGAAGTGCGGGTGGAAATGGTCTGCGGCAGGTGCGGCAGGCCCTCGTCCTCATCGTCCTGCCCATAGTTGTTCAGGTTCCGGTCGATGATCTCATTCAGCCGCTCATCGGAGTCCTCGTCCTTGCCCGAACGCTGGCCGCGGCGGGCGTTGAGCAGCTCCACGAGTTCCTCGCTGTCGCCAGGCTGGGTGGGAGCCGCCTCCCCGGGGGCCTCGGCGGCCGGGGATTCCACCGCCACCGGGGTGATGGTGGAGAAGTATTCGGGGGCCGCCTGCTCGCTGAGGGTCTGGGCCCAGCGGTTCAGGTTGCGCAGCGTGCGCCGCTGCGGATGGTAGGACCACTTGGCCACGTTGGGGGAGTCGTCCTGGTTCTCCTCGGAGAGCGACTCAACGTTGCCCTCGTGCAGCGGGGAGTTGAAGATGGCGGTCACCAGCCACTGGCCCTCCGGGTCCTTCCAGGAATCCCACTGCACCGACTCCGCATCAATGCCCAGCTGGCCCAGCCGGTGGGTGACCATGGCACCCAGGTCGGCCGGCTCCTCGCCAAACGCCTCACGGTACTCGGCATCGGTCTGCGGACCGGAAACCTCCACGCGGCGCGCCAGTTCGGCAATGTGGGCGCGTTCGGCCAGCACCGGGCCCTCGTACTTCAGGATCTGCTCGATCGGCACATCCCACTCCACCGACAGGTCATACGCCGAGGCGCCGGCGCGTACCCGGGCCTGGATTTCCCGCGGCGAGTGGTCGGAGGACTGTTCACGGTTGCGCGGTGCACGGGCGCGGGCGATTTCGGCCATGGCGCTGCGCAGTGCATCGTCGACGGGCAGCTCAAAGCTCATCCCGTCGTCACTGCTGACCTGCAGGCTGGAACCATTTTCATGTATTCCTACCAGTCTCAGCTGACGCATTACTACCCTCCACACGGTTTATTTCCTGAGTAAAACTTTGCCACTCAACGCCCGGAATTCCTATTACCGCCAAGGGTGTGGCGCGATTTCCTTGGCCTGGCGGGCGAAGAACGCCCTTCCAGGCCGGATCCGGGGAATTTTTTGCCGTCCAGGACGTTATACACGCGTGCCAGTGGTGGTGTAGTGTACCGCCACGAGTTGTTGCACATCCGTCAAGGAAAAGAGAACGATACTTCAATGGCTACCGACTACGACGCACCGCGCGAAAAGCAGGAGGAATCCGAGACGGCCAGGCAGCTGTCGGATCTGAACGCCGGGCGGACGGCGAAGCAGGCGACCCTGATCGACGAGGATGAAACGGACCTGGCCGAAGGGTTCGTGCTTCCCGGCGGCGAGGTCACCCAGGAGGAGCTCAGCGTCGAAATCATGCCCGAGCAGGCCGACGAGTTCACCTGTGCCTCCTGCTTCATGGTTCGCCACCGCTCCCAGCTGGCCCGCCAGGACGGCGCGCAGATGTTCTGCACCGAGTGTGAAGACTAGCCCGGTCCCCGCGTGAGCGCGCCCGATCCGGGCCCGGCCCATTAACCACCGAAGCCGCCCAGCACCGCATCCCCGTCAAGGGGAGGGCAAGTGCTGGGCGGCTTGCTGTATCTGGTGGCGATCGCCGTCGACAGGCTACTGGCCCTGGGAGTCCCCGTGGTTGGAGCGCGATTCCGGCTGGGCCTGGTCCTCGGCGGTGACGTCCTCGGCCGCGGGCACCTCGTCGGGCTGCCGGTAGGCGTTCATCACACCACCCAGAGCGCGGGTGAGCTCCTCGGGGCGGCGGGTGGAGGTCAGCCAGTACGGGGTCTGGTCGCGCGGGTCGGTGATCTCAAGCTTCACCACGGCGTCCACCCAGCCGCGCAGGTTCATGTAGGCCAGCCCGTGCAGCTTCTGGCCGCGCTGCTCGAAGGCCTCCTGGCCGCGGTAGCCGATGACCTCGCCAACGTATTGGCGTTCAATGTTCGCCCGGCCCACCCGCACCGAATCCTCGGTGACCGTGATTTGCGGGGTGTTCAGCATCAGGATCACCGTCATCACCACAAAGGCGATCACCCCGGCCAGGATTCCCCAGGCCACTCCGATCGGCGCCAGGGCCACCCCCGCGGTCAAGGCCAGCAGCAGCGGCCAAATCCAGGTTCCGGCCGAAGGCCACAGTTTTTCGTTGAACAGCACGGTCGACTCACCGGAGCTCGCAATACTCATGCCTTCCATTTTAGGCGCTGAAACCTGTGCGTGCCGCCCAGCCCGCCCGCAGCGCCGGGCGGCCGGTAAAGAACTATGGGCAATCCGTCCCCGGCCCACCACAGGCGAAGCCCGAGGCGCTAGAGTTGTTCAGGTGCCGCAGGCAGTGCTCCTGCCCGCCCCGCGGCACAGTGAAGCCACTGCCGGATGCAACGGAAGACGAAACACCACCCATGAGTGAACCAAGCCTGCAGATCGCCATCAAACTGCTTGACGATGGGCTGCCCACCCCCGGTTACGCCCACCACGGGGACGCCGGGGCGGACCTGTGCGCCCGTGAAGCGGTGCAGCTGGCCCCCGGGCAGCGCGCGCTGATCCCCACCGGCATCGCCTTGGCCATCCCGCACGGCTACGTTGGCCTGGTGCACCCGCGCAGCGGCCTGGCCGCCAAGCACGGGATCACCGTGCTGAACGCGCCGGGCACCGTGGACGCCGGCTACCGCGGGGAAATCATGGTGACCCTGCTGAACACCGACCCGCACGCGACCTTCGAGGTGCAGCGCGGGGACCGGATCGCCCAGCTGGTGATCCAGAAGGTGGAACAGGCCCAGTTCACCGTCGTGGATTCCCTGGATGAGACGGTGCGCGGCGCCGCCGGATTCGGTTCAACGGGCGGGTTCAGCTCGAACTAAGTACCCTAGAGGTAAACCACAAGAGTTTTAAGGACGAGATGTTTTTCAAGCGCAAGAAGCGGCAGCAGGAACAGCAGCCGGTTGAAGACGGTGCGACCCAGCAGGCGGCCTCCGGCACCGACGCGCAGGACGCTGCCCCCGGCACCGATGCGCAGGACGCTGCCCCCGGCACTCCGCAGCCGGTGACCGGACCGTTCGACATCAAGGACATTGACAACCCGGACGACTACCTGAACTTCGGTTCCCTGCTGATCAAGCCGATGACCGGGCTGAAGGTCCGCATGGACA
Organism: Glutamicibacter sp. St.4D3; assembly: GCF_059728615.1. NCBI lineage: Bacteria > Bacillati > Actinomycetota > Actinomycetes > Micrococcales > Micrococcaceae > Glutamicibacter > Glutamicibacter sp. St.4D3. The sequence continues at coordinate 2,044,800 of NZ_AP039380.1, read as the reverse complement.
TCGAGGACCAGACCAAACGCGTGATTTCGCTGTCCCTGGAACTGGCCGAATCGCGCGTGCAGCTGCAGGCGTTCGCCCGTTCGAAGTCCGAGGAACTCTGGCCGGGCATCTCCAGCAAGATCGCCGAGGACATCACCGGCCAGAATGGGGAGATCTTCACCCGTGACGGCGACTACGGCAAGGAGCTGCTGGCCAAGGTGCCGCAGCAGCTGCCCGACGGCCGGGCCGGACACGTGGCGCTGCGCTTCATCGGCATCGACGGGCCGCGCTGGTTCCTGCGGGTCGTGATCGGCGGCGCGGCCATCTCCGACGAGCAGGCCTCCAAGGCCGTGGAGGAGCTGGTGCGCCAGGTCGTGGTGGACCGCGGGGACCGGCCGCTGCCGCCGCGTGAGCTGCTGCCGTTGACCGTGCCGAGCAACGCCACCACCCGCGCCGAGGCCCCGGCCGGGCAGCCCGAGGTGCAGCGCCCGGAACGCGGGCCGGAAATCACCCAGATCGGCTAGCTGGAACGGAACGCTGACATGGTTGGCAAGACACAGGTTTCGGTCAGTGCGCTGCCGCAGAGCGCCGCGGTCCGCCACCTGCAGAACCTGGAACAGATGCCTGAACGCGGCCGCATCGAACACACCGGCTATATCCAGTCGGTGACCCATGTGCCGCCGGGGGAGGCGCCGCGGCTGACCGCGACCGTGGTGGACCAGTTGGCCCGCCCAGGGGTGCGTCGGCGCACCGCCCCGCACGTGCGGCTGCTGTTCATGGGCCAGAAGCGGGTGCCGGGGATCAAGCCCGGGGTGAAGATCCGCTACTCGGGGATGCTGAGCCTGGTGGACCAGGTTCCCACGGTGCACAACCCGCGCTACCTGATCCTGCCGCAGGAACGCCCGCAGGCCTAGCCGCCCCGGCGGCCCCTTTGACACTGAATGCGAGTGAGATGACCCAAACGCCAGATTCCCCCGAGCAGCCCGGCACCCATGGTGAACCGGACCCGTCGCTGGCACAGCGCCTGGGATCCTCGGCGCACCTGAGCAAAAACGCGGCCGGGCACATCGATGTGATGGCCAGCATCGGGGGAGTGCGCGGGGTGCTGGAAACCGTGGTCCCCGGATTCCTGTTTGTGCTGCTCTTCGCCCTCACCCGGCAGCTGGACGTGGCGCTGATCGCCGCGATCGCGGTGGGTGCGGTGTTCATGATTGCCCGGCTGGTCAAGCGTTCCTCGCTCACCCAGTCGGTCAGTGGGCTGGTGGGCATCCTGATCTGCGCGCTGGCCGCGCGCAGCACCGGGGAGGCCAAGGACTACTACGTTCCCGGATTCTTCATTGTCGGGGCCTACCTGCTGGCAATGGTGATCTCGATCGCGATCAAGTGGCCGCTGCTGGGGGTGCTCTACGGGTTCCTGCGCCAGGAGGGCACCGACTGGCGCCAGCAGCCCGCACGGCTGCGGCGCTACGCGATTGCCACCTGGATCATGGCCGCGGTGTTCGCCGCCCGGCTGGCCGTGCAGCTTCCGCTGTACTTCACCGACCAGGTGGTGGCCCTGGGCATCAGCCGCCTGGTGATGGGGGTGCCGCTGTACGCGGCGGGTCTGTGGTTCGCATGGATGATTTCCCGCCCCGCCAGCCAGATCACGGCGCAGCAGGACTAGCCGGCGCGCTCAGCGCCGGGTTTCGCGCAGCACCTTGCGCAGCTGCTCGCGCGCTTCTTCGGTGGTCAAGAAGAACAGCGCGTCCCCGCCCTCGATGACGTCGTCACGGGTGGGTGGGAAGGGCGACTTGTCGCGCACCACCGAGACCATGGTGGTGTCCTCGGGCCACGGGACCCGTCCCATGGTGCGCCCGATCAGCGCCGAATCGTGGGGCACGGTGAATTCCACCAGGTGCACCGCCCCGCTTTTCAGGCTCAGCAGCTCCACCAGGTCCCCGACCTCCACGGCCTCCTCGACCAGCGCGGTCATCAGCCGCGGGGTACTGACCGCCACGTCCACCCCCCACGCGTCGTCGAACATCCACTCGTTCTTCGGGTTGTTCACCCGCCCCACGGTGCGCCGCACCCCGAACTCGCTCTTGGCCAGCAGCGAGATCACCAGGTTGGCCTTGTCATCACCGGTGGCCGAAACCACCACGTCAAAATCGTCCAGCCCGGCGCGCTGCAGCACCACCAGCTCGCAGGCGTCCCCGCGCAGCCACCGGGCCTCAGGCAGCTCCTGCTGCTCGGCCGGATCCGGGTCACGGTCAATGATCAGCACCTGGTGCCCGTTGTTCAGCAGTTCGCGCGCGATGGAGGAACCCACCGAGCCGGCACCGGCAATCATCACCTTCATATGTGGCTCTCCGTTCTAGTCCTGGGCCTGGCGCGGGGCGGTGGCCAGGATCTTTTCCACGTCGCTGCTTTCGTCCACCCGCATCATCACGTGCACCAGGTCCCCGCCCTGCAGCCGGGTGTTGCTCTGCGGGATGATGCCCTCCCCGAACCGGGTCAGGTAGGCGATGCGCACCCCGGCGGCCCGCTCCAGGGACTTGACCTGGTGGCCGTACCAGTCCGCATGCAGCGCCACCTCGGTGAGCATCAGCCGGCCGGAGGATTCCCGAAAGTCCCCGCGCATCGAATGTTCGGGCAGGATCCGGCGCAGCACCTGGTCCGCGCTCCAGCGCACCGCCGCGACGGTGGGGATGCCCAGGCGCTGGTAGATTTCGGCGCGGCCCGGGTCATAGATGCGCGCCACCACGTGCTGCACGTTGTAGGTTTCGCGCGCCACCCGGGTGGCCAGGATGTTGGAGTTGTCCCCGCTGGAGACCGCGGCGAAGGCGTAGGCCTCACGGATGCGCGCCGCTTCCAGGGTGTCGCGGTCAAAGCCGACCCCGGTGACGGTGTCCCCGGAGAAGTCCTCGCCCAACGCGCCGAAGGCCCGCTCGTTCTGGTCGATGACCGTGACCGAATGCCCGGCCGCGTCCAGGGTCAGGGCCAGTGTCGCCCCGACCCGGCCGCAGCCCATGATCACGAAGTGGGCCATCGCATACTCCTTAGGTTCGCTGCCATCCTTCCCGGGCGCCGGCCCGGGGCGTGCCGGGCAAAACCGGCACTGCATTAGTCTGCCACGTTTTGCCCCGGCCGCCTGGGTGTGGGCGGCAGAGACTTCAGCATGCCGCGCGTGCTGTTATACCGTTGATGCGTGCCTGCATTCTTTGATGGTGTCAAACGCTTGCTGGTGGGCAAGCCGTTTCGCACCGAGCGGTTGAAACGCAAACCGCTGCCGCCAAAAATCGCGCTGCCGATCTTCTCCTCCAGCGCCCTGTCCTCGCTGGCCTATGCCCCCGATGAGATCCTGCTGACCCTGGCCACCGCCGGGGTGGCCGCCACCCTGCTCTCCCCGGCCGTGGGCCTGGCGGTGCTGGCGGTGCTGCTGGTGCTGGTGCTGTCCTACCGTCAGTCAGTGGCAGCCTACCCCTCCGGCGGCGGGGACTATGAGATCGTGCGCGCGAACCTGGGGCCGCGCCCGGGCACCGCGGTCGCCGCGGCGCTGCTGGTGGACTTCGTGCTGACCGTGGCGGTCTCCAGCACCTCCGCCGCCCAGTACGTCGGCGCGGTGTTCCCGGCGCTGGAGGAACATCGGGCGCTGGTGGCCGCGGCGATCGTGGCGGTGCTGGTGTTCGGCAACCTGCGCGGGCGCGGCAAGGGACGCTGGGCGCTGGCGATCCCGGTCTACCTGTTCGTCGGCGGAATGCTGCTGATGATCGCGGTCGGCGCGGTGCTGGCCCTGAGCGGCAACCTGGGCGACGCGCCGAGTGCCGGCTACGAAATCCGCCCGGAGGCCCAGTTCGCCACCGGGTTGCAGGGGCTGACCGGCGCGCTGCTGATCCTGCGCGCGTTCTCCACCGGTTCGGCCGCGCTGACCGGCATCGAGGTGCCGATCTCCAACGTGCACACGCTGACCAAGCCGCGGGCCCGCAACGCCGGGCGGATCCTGCTGGTGATCGGGCTGCTCTCCGGGGTGCTGACCTTCGGCACCCTGCTGCTGGCCCGGGCCACCGGGGTGAAGGTGGTCGCCGACCCGCAGGCGAACCTGCTGGCCGACGGGGTGCCGGTGGGGGCTGGGTACACCCAGGCCCCGGTGCTCACCCAGCTGGCCGACGCGGTGTTTGGTTCGGTGATCGGGGTGGGCAGCGTGGCGGTGCTGACCGTCGGAGTGCTGCTGATGGCCGGGAACCACGCGTTCAACTCCTTCCCGAACCTGGCCAGCCACCTGGCCACCGACGGCTACCTGCCCCGCCAGCTGCGCACCCGCGGGGACCGGCTGGGCTTCTCCAACGGCATCCTCTCCCTGGGGGTGGCCGCGATCGTGCTGATCTTCGCGTTCGACGGGGATGTCACGATCCTGATCCAGCTCTACGTGCTGGGCGTGTTCGTCTCCTTCACGCTCAGCCAGGCCGCGATGCTGCGGCACTGGTCCCGGCGCCTGGTGCAGGTCCCCTCCCGCAACGCCCGCGCCGCGATCCACCGCAAGCGGCTGCTGAACCTGGTGGGCCTGGTGCTCTCCGCCCTGGTGCTGGCGGTCGTGCTGGTCACCCGCTTCACCCACGGCGCCTGGCTGGCGGTGATCGGCATCCTGCTGCTGATGGCGGTCATGGAGTCGCTGAACCGCCACTACCGGGCGGTGGATGCGGAGCTGGCGGTCAGCCAGGACCACCAGGCGGCCGCGCTGCCGGCCCGGGTGCACGCCCTGGTGATGGTCTCCACCGTGCGCAAGCCGGTGCTGCGGGCCATCGCCTTCGCCCGCGCCTCGCGCCCCTCCAAGCTGGAGGCGATCATGGTGGATGTGGAAAGCGAGAAGACCGAGCGCACGCTCAGCGACTGGCAGCGGCTGCAGATCCCGGTGCCGATCACCGTGCTGGCCTCCCCGTACCGCACCATCGTGGATCCGCTGATCGACCACATCCGTTCCATCCGCCGCGAATCCCCACGCGATCTGATCGTGGTATACATCCCCGAATACGTGGTCGGCCACTGGTGGGAGCAGCTGGTGCACAACCAGACCGCGGTGCGGGTGAAGAACCGGCTGCACCACGAACCGGGCGTGGTGGTCGCCTCGGTGCCCTGGCGCCTGCTCAGCTCCGCCAGCGGCACCACCGAGGAATCCAGCGCCCACCGCTAAGCCCCGCCGGCCACCGGCCGAATCCCGCACGAGCAACCGCAAAGGACAACCATGCCCAGCACCCCCACCCTTGAACTGCGCATCGGGCCCATCGCCCACGGCGGGCACTGCGTGGCCCGCCACGAGGGCCGGGTGATCTTCGTGCGCCACGCGATACCCGGCGAACTGGTGCGGGCCCGGCTGACCGAGGCCGAACCGGATGCGAAGTTCTGGAGGGCCGATGTGACCGAGGTGCTCGAGCCCAGCGAGCACCGGGTGGCGCACTTCTGGGACCCGGCCGACGCGCTGGCCCACCACGACCCGGTGGGCGGGGCCGAGTTCGGGCACATCAGCCTTGGCCACCAACGGGAGCTGAAGGGGCGGATCCTCGCCGAACAGCTGCAGCGCCTGGCCGGCGTGGACGCGCAGCAGATCGGCTTCACCGGCGTACAGCCGGCCCCGGGGGAGCGCGACGGGCTGGGCTGGCGCACCCGGATGGCCTACGCGGTGAACGGGCAGGGCGCGTTGGCGATGAGCGCGCACCGCAGCCACCGGCTCACCGCGCTGGAGCAGATGCCGCTGGCCCACCCGGGCATCGAGAACAGCGGGATCTACCAGGTGGACTACTCCGGGATCAGCCGGGTGGAGGTGGCCGTGTCCAGCGCGGATGACGCCACCGTTCTGGTGCTGCTGGCAGAGGCCGAACCGGAGGCGGCGGTGCGGGTGGCCCGCCAGCTGCCCGAGGCGCTGAACGTCGCCGCGTTCAGCCAGGGCACCGGGGCGGCGGCGGACGGGCAGGGTGCCCTGCACCAGCTGCGCGGACACTCCTGGCTGCCCGAGACCGTGCTGGGCCACCGCTACCGGGTGACCGGGGAGGGGTTTTGGCAGATCCACCGGCAGGCGGCCACCGTGCTCACCGAACGCGTGCTGGAGCTGGTCGACCCGCGCCCGGGGCAGCGCATCGCGGACCTGTATGCCGGGGCCGGGCTGTTCTCGCTGCCGCTGGCCCAGCGGGTGGGCCCGGCCGGGGCGCTGTTCAGCATCGAGGGCGCCCCGGGCACCCACCGCGACGCCAAGCGCAACCTGCGCGCCCTGGACCAGGCGCGGGTGATCCGCGGGCGGGTGGAGCGGATGCTGCGCCAGCTGGCCGCAGAACGCCTGGATGCGGTGGTGCTTGATCCGCCGCGCGCCGGGGTGGACAAGAAGGTCGCCGCGGAGCTGGGCAACAGCGGCGTGCCGCGGATCTGCTACGTCTCCTGCGACCCGGCGTCCTTCGCCCGGGACACGGCCCGGTTGGCCGCCCGCGGCTACGAATTAGGGCACGTCGAGGTGCACGATTTGTACCCGCACACCCACCATATGGAAACGATCGGGCTCTTCGAACGCCGCTGAACGTCACTTTCGGGTGCTTGGGCGTGAAATTAACGTGATTTGTGGTGCTCGGCGGGGAAAAACGGGCCAAAGCGGCTAGACTGGGACTAGCTCTGCCGCGGAACTAGCATGACCATCTCAGTTAGGAGCGCCTAACTGGAATGACAGTGTGCGCGTGCATCAAGATGAAGTCTGGCGAGAGGAGTCCCAGTGAGCAATGTGGACAGCTTCGGTGCCAAGGGCGTACTTGACGTCAATGGAACCGAATACGAAATTTACCGACTGAACAAGGTCGAAGGCTCGGACAGCCTTCCCTACAGCTTGAAGGTTCTGCTGGAGAACCTGCTTCGCACCGAAGACGGCGCGAACATCACCAAGGACCACGTCAACGCGCTGGGCCAGTGGGATCCCTCGGCCCAGCCGAACGTCGAGATCCAGTTCACCCCGGCCCGCGTGCTGATGCAGGACTTCACCGGTGTGCCCTGCGTCGTCGACCTGGCCACCATGCGCGAGGCCGTCGAGGACCTGGGCGGCGACGCCACCCGCGTGAACCCGCTGGCTCCGGCCGAGATGGTCATCGACCACTCCGTGCAGATCGACACCTTCGGCTTCGAGGGCGCCATCGAGCGCAACATGGAGATCGAATACCAGCGCAACGGTGAGCGCTACCAGTTCCTGCGCTGGGGCCAGACCGCGTTTGACGACTTCAAGGTCGTGCCCCCGGGCACCGGCATCGTGCACCAGGTCAACATCGAGTACCTGGCCCGCACCGTGATGACCCGTGAGGTCAACGGCGTGCTGCGCGCCTACCCGGACAGCTGTGTGGGCACCGACTCGCACACCACCATGGTCAACGGCATGGGCGTGCTGGGCTGGGGCGTGGGCGGCATCGAGGCCGAGGCAGCGATGCTCGGCCAGCCGGTCTCCATGCTGATCCCGCGCGTGGTCGGCTTCAAGCTCGCCGGCTCGATCCCGGCCGGCGCCACCGCCACCGACGTGGTGCTGACCATCACCGAGATGCTGCGCAAGCACGGCGTGGTGGGCAAGTTCGTCGAATTCTACGGTGAAGGCGTGGCCGAGGTGCCGCTGGCCAACCGTGCCACCATCGGCAACATGTCCCCGGAGTTCGGCTCCACCGCCGCCATGTTCCCGATCGACGACGTCACCCTGGACTACCTGCGCCTGACCGGGCGCAGCCAGGAGAACATCGACCTGGTCGAGGCCTACGCCAAGGAACAGGGCATGTGGCACGATCCGAGCCGCGAGATCCGCTTCAGCGAATACCTGGAGCTGGACCTGTCCACCGTGGTTCCCTCCATCGCCGGTCCGAAGCGTCCGCAGGACCGCATCGAGCTCTCCAGCGCCAAGGAACAGTTCCGCAAGGACATCCACAACTACGTTTCGGATGCCACCGACGGCCAGGGTGTGGGACGTCCGTCCACCGCCGTGGAGGTCACCCGCGAGAACGGTGAGAAGTTCACCATCGACCACGGCCTGGTCTCGATCGCCTCGATCACCTCGTGCACCAACACCTCGAACCCCTCGGTGATGCTGGCCGCCGCCGTGCTGGCGCGCAACGCCGCCAACAAGGGCCTGAAGTCCAAGCCGTGGGTCAAGACCTCCGTCGCCCCGGGCTCCAAGGTCGTCACCGAGTACTACGAGAAGTCCGGCCTGCTGCCGTACCTGGAGAAGCTGGGCTTCTTCGTCGTCGGCTACGGCTGCACCACCTGCATCGGCAACTCCGGTCCGCTGGATGCCGAGATCTCCGAGGCCATCAACGCCAACGACCTGGCCGCCACCGCGGTGCTCTCCGGCAACCGCAACTTCGAAGGCCGCATCAACCCGGACGTGAAGATGAACTACCTGGCCTCCCCGCCACTGGTCATCGCCTACGCCCTGGCTGGCACCATGGACTTCGACTTCGAAACCGATGCCCTGGGCGTGGACGCGGACGGCAACGAGGTGTTCCTGAAGGACATCTGGCCTTCGCCGACCGAGGTCCAGCAGATCATTGACTCGTCGATCGACGAGGGCATGTTCGCCAAGGGCTACGAGGGCGTCTTCGACGGAGACGACCGCTGGCGCGCCCTGGAGACCCCGGAGGGTTCGACCTTCGAATGGGCCGAGGACTCCACCTACGTGCGCAAGCCCCCATACTTCGAGGGCATGACCAAGACCCCGGAACCGGTCTCGGACATCGAGGGCGCCCGCGTGCTGCTGAAGCTGGGCGACTCGGTCACCACCGACCACATCTCCCCGGCAGGTTCGTTCAAATCGGACACCCCGGCTGGCCGCTACCTGATCGAGAACGGCGTGGACCGCAAGGACTTCAACTCCTACGGCTCGCGCCGTGGCAACCACGAGGTCATGATCCGCGGCACCTTCGCCAACATCCGCATCAAGAACCAGCTGCTGGACGGCGTTGAGGGTGGCTTCACCCGCGACTTCACCCAGGACGGCGCCCCGCAGTCCTTCGTCTACGACGCGGCGGAGAACTACAAGGCCGCCGGCACCCCGCTGGTGGTCCTGGGCGGCAAGGAATACGGTTCGGGCTCCTCGCGTGACTGGGCCGCCAAGGGCACCGCGCTGCTGGGTGTCAAGGCCGTGATCACCGAGTCCTTCGAGCGCATCCACCGCTCGAACCTGATCGGCATGGGCGTGCTGCCGCTGCAGTTCCCCGAGGGCGAGTCCGCGGACTCGCTGGGCCTGAGCGGCACCGAGGTCTTCTCGATCTCCGGCGTGACCGAGCTGAACAACGGCTCGACCCCGAAGACCGTGAAGGTTACCGCCACCGCCGAGGACGGCAAGGTCACCGAGTTCGACGCCGTAGTGCGCATCGACACCCCCGGTGAAGCCGACTACTACCGCAACGGCGGCATCCTGCAGTACGTGCTGCGCCAGATCGCTGCCGCCAACTAAGGCGGACGCGGTACGGTCACACCGTCACCGGAACACCCCGCAGGGGCCCGAAGCCGCATGGCTTCGGGCCCCTGCGGGCCTTTAAGCCTGGCCAACGGTTCCCTTTGAGCCTGCTGGCGCGGCCGGTCCGGGCGGGGGGAGAAAGGCCAGGGCCCCGTGGCCGGCACCTTCACGGTGCCGACCCCGGAGCCCTCGGTGTCCTCGGGGAACCGGCTAGTTCGCGGAGAACAAGAGGCTCACGTTCTGCCCGCCGAAGCCGAAGGAGTTGGTGATCGCATGCTCCAGGTGCACCGCCCGCGGGGCACCGGTGACCACGTCCAGCTGGATCTGCTCATCCATTCTGCCCACGTTGCGGGTCGGCGGCACCTGCTGCTCCTCCAGGGCCTGAATGGTGATGATGGCCTCCACTGCGCCGGCGGCGCCGACCAGGTGGCCGATGGCGCCCTTCGGCGCGGTCACCACCGGAGCGTGGCCGAAGACCTCATTGATGGCCCCGGACTCGCTCAAATCCCCCACGCTGGTGGCCGTGGCGTGCGCGTTGACGTGTCCCACCTGGGCGGGCTGGATCCCGGCATGCGCAATGGCCCGGCGCATGGCGCGCACCTGGCCGGCCCCGGTGGGGTCCGAGGCCGTGATGTGGTACGCGTCCGAGGTGATGCCCCACCCGGTCAGCCGGGCCCGCACTCGGGCCTGGCGCGCGGCGGCGTGCTGCTCGGATTCCAGGATCACCACCCCGGCGCCCTCGCCGAGCACAAAGCCGGCCCGGTCCGCGGAGAACGGCCGGGAAAGCTCGGCGGCCGGACGCTCATCGGGCTTGGCCAGTGCCTGGGCCTGGCCGAAGGCGGCGACGGTGAGCGGGGCGACCGCTGCCTCCGCGCCCCCGGCGATCACCACGTCCGCTTCCCCGGAGGCGATCAGCCGGGCAGCGCTCGCCACGGCCTCCGCCCCGGCGGCGCAGGCGCTGACCGGGGTATAGGTCCCGGCCTTGGCACCGTAGGCCATGGCCACCTGCGCGCTGGCGGCATTGGCCATCAGCATCGGCACGGTGCGCGGGGAGACCCGCCGCGGCCCGGAATTGTGCAGCACCTCTTCCTGGGCCAGCAGCGTGGTCAGCCCGCCGATGCCGGTGCCGATGACCACCGCCAGGCGTTCGGGGTCGACCTCATCCAGGCCGGCGTCTTCCCAGGCCTCCTGCGCGGCGAGCAGGGCGAACTGCTGGGACCGGTCCAGTCGGCGTGACTTCGGCCGGCCCAGCAGCTGTTCCATGTCCACGGTGACCGCCGCGGCCACCGCAGTGCCCAGTCCGGCGGCGCTGAAGCGTTCATCCTCCAGGGTGCCGATGCCCGATTCCTGGGCGTTCAGCCCCTCCCACAACTGCTGGGCTCCGCGGCCCAGTGGGGTGATCGCACCATATCCGGAAACCACAACATTGGCCATGAATCATCCTTCTTGTATGGGAAACAAGTCTTATTGGTTTGTCTAGACTATACCCATGAGTCAGCCGCAGCGAGTCAGCAGTCATACGGGCAAGCAGGTGCGCGGTTCGGTGACCCGCTCCCGGATCCGGGCCAGCGCCGTAGAGCTCTTCGCCCGCTTCGCCCCCGAGGACGTCACCGTCTCGCGCATCGCCACCCACGCCGGGGTCTACCCGAACCAGATCACCCACCATTTCGGGTCCAAGGACGGGCTCTACGTGGACGCCGCGTTCTCGCTGCTGCTGCGGGATTCGGCACGCCTGCGGTCCCTCTCCCGGCGGGCCTCCAGTCCGCAGTCATTTGTGACCGCCCTAGCCCGCACCGCACTGGCCGTGCCCTCCACCCCGATGGTGGTCACCGCGCTGGGCATGGGTCGGGCGAACACGTCCGTGCAGCCGAGCCTGGTGGCCGGCATGAAGGTCCTCTTCCGCCAGTCCACCCGCTATGTGGAGACGGTGCTGGAGGACAAGGCCTGGCACATGCCCAAGTCCGTGGAAAAGGAAGTGCGCACCTTCTGGAGCACCGTGTTCGGCGCCGTGCTGCTCAGCCAGGCCGGCTTCCAGGGGGTGCCCTCGGACCTGGACGTGGCGGCCATGGTGAGCATCGACCGCAACTAGCGCCGCGGCCACGGCTCCTGCCGCGGGGGAACCGGTGCTGGTCCTAGCGCAAGGGGGTGCTGGCCTCGGCGAGCAGGCGTTCATGCACGGCAGTGATGGTGGAGGAGACCTGCTGCTCGGCGATCACCAGGTCTGCAAGCCCCGCTACCGGGTGCGAGCCGACGCACACCGAGAATCGGGCGGCCGTGAACAGCTGGGCATCGTTCGCGTCATTTCCGAAGGCCACGAACGGCCCGGCAAGCCACTGCGCGGCGGCCTCGGCCTTCGTCGTGCGCCCGGGGGAGAGGTCGATCAACCCCTGCCCAGTATGCCGGTGCGCCACCAGCTGCAGGCACGAGAGGCAGTCAAGCACTTGCGGTGCGTCGCTGAACAGCAGGACCTTGCAGTACCGCTTCAGGTGCCGTCGCGGCAGGTTACGCGCCAGCCCGCCCGGATCCACCTGTCGGCGCAACCGGTGTCCGGCCGGGCCGGTATAGCTGTAGTCCCATGGGGAGTCGATCAAGTAGGCCAGCTGGTGCCGCTCAATGATCGCATCCAGTTCGCGGCGGTCCACTTCGCCAAAGCTCCGGGCCGCACCCTGCCGTCCGTGTCGCACCAGGGCCCCGTTGGCCCCGATCAACAGGTGCCCATGCCAGGCCGCCGGCAACAGGGGCAGCATGTCCCGAATGGGACGGGCCGAGGCAAATGCCACCGGCCGTCCCGCGGCGATGACCCTGTCAATGGCGCGGACGATCGGCGCGGCAACACTGACGCCGTCAAAGCACAGGGTGCCGTCCAAATCGAAAACCATGCTGGGGGCAGCGCTGCTCATCCACCCATTCTAAAAGAGCCGAGGGTAGCCCACTTCATGGCCCGCTGATTCGCGTGCGGCCGCGCCGTGGCGGATAATGGAACAGGTCGGTGCGCGGCTATACTTTTGCTTTCGCGCGGAATTGCTGCCGCACGGACTGGTAGTGTCCGTTATGGGCGAGAATGTAAAGGGGATGACCGTGTCTTTATTGAAGACCATTAAGAAGCCTGGCGATCTGCGGGCCCTGTCCCTGGCGCAAATGGAGGAACTGGCCGCGGAGATCCGAGCCTTTTTGATCGACAACGTCGCGCGCACCGGCGGACACCTGGGACCGAACCTGGGCGTGGTGGAACTGACGCTGGGCATCCACCGGATCTTCGACTCGCCGACCGACTCCATCGTCTTCGACACCGGCCACCAGTCCTATGTACACAAGCTGCTCACCGGGCGCCAGAACTTCGCCACCCTGCGCCAGCAGGGCGGGTTGTCCGGATACCCGGACCGCGGGGAATCCGAACACGACATCGTCGAATCCTCGCACGCCTCCTCGTCCCTGTCCTGGGTCGATGGCATCTCCCGGGCCTACAAGCTCGGCGGGGAAACCGAACGCTACGCCGTGGCGCTGGTCGGGGACGGCGCGCTGACCGGCGGGATGGCCTGGGAAGCGGTGAACAACATCGCCGCGGACAAGGACCGCAAGGCGGTCATCGTGGTCAACGACAACGGCCGCTCCTACGCCCCGACCATCGGGGGCCTGGCCAACCAGCTCTCCGGGCTGCGCCAGCAGCTGGACAAGGTGCGCACCCACCCGGCCTATGAGACCGCGATGGACAAGCTCAAGGACAAGCTCAAGGACTCCGGCGCGGTGGGCAAGTTCACCTACAAGTCGCTGCACGCCACCAAGAAGGGCATCAAGGACTGGTGGGCACCCCAGGGCCTGTTCGAGGACCTGGGCATCAAGTACATTGGCCCGATCGACGGGCACAACCAGGCCGCGGTCGAAGAGGCGCTGTTGCAGGCCCGCCAGTATGCCGGGCCGGTGCTGGTGCACGCAATGACCGAGAAGGGGCACGGCTACGCCCCGGCCGTGCGCGACGAGGCCGACCAGTTCCACGCGGTGGGGGTGATCGACCCGCAGACCGGCGTGCCGGTCGCCGCCCCCGGCTCGCAGAGCTGGACCAGCGTCTTTGGCGAGGAGATCGCCAAGGTCGCCCAGGAGCGCTCCGACGTGGTGGCCATCACCGGGGCCATGCTGCAGCCGGTGGGCCTGAAGAAGATGGCCCAGGCCTACCCGGAACGCGTGATCGACGTGGGCATCGCCGAACAGCACGCCATGACCACGGCGGCCGGTCTGGCCTTCGGGGGCCTGCACCCGGTGGTGTGCGTGTACGCCACCTTCCTGAACCGGGCGTTCGACCAGCTGCTGATGGACGTGGCGCTGCACAAGGCCGGGGTGACCATCGTGCTGGACCGGGCCGGGGTCACCGGGCCCGACGGGCCGAGCCACCACGGCATGTGGGATATGGCGCTGACCCAGATCGTCCCGAACCTGCACCTGGCCGCGCCGCGCGACGCCACCCGGCTGCGCCAGGAGCTGCGTGAGGCGCTGGCCATCGAGGACGCGCCCAGCGTGGTGCGCTTCTCCAAGGGATCGGTGGGCCCGGAGATCGAGGCCATCGACCAGCTGCCCGGCGGGGTGGACGTGCTCGCCCGGCTCGGGGACCGTTCGGCCCCGGACGTGCTGATCGTCTCCGTTGGCGCGATGAGCGAACTGTCCCTGGATGTGGCGCAGCGGCTGAACAGCCAGGGCGTGTCGGTGACCGTGGTGGACCCACGCTGGGTGCTGCCGGTCCCGCAGTCGGTGGTGTCCCTGGCCGCCCGCCACCGGATCGTGGTGTGCATCGAGGACGGGGTGCGCGCCGGCGGCATCGGCTCACGGCTGCGCACCGAGATGCGGGCCGCCGGGGTGGACACCGCGCTGAACGAGGTCGGCCTGCCCACCGAGTTCCTGGCCCACGGCTCACGCGCCGAGGTGCTTGAACGGGTGGGGCTCACCGCCCAGCAGGTCGCCCAGGACACGCTCGCCCAGGTACTGGGCACCAAGGTGCCCTTCGCCCGCCCGCTGCCCGGCCAGGACCTGCCCACCGGCCAGATCCCCAAACTGTGAACGCCGTGTCCTGCCCGATCGGACTCTCCCGCACCCCCGGCCAGCCCCGCCTGGGCCAGCTGGTGGTGGCGCGCGCCTGGAAATACGACGGCACCCCGCACTGGGTGGTGCCCGGCTACCTGCTGGGCTCGGACGAGTACGGCTACTGGATTTTCCAGTCCGAAGGCTCCCTGGTCTCCCGGCCCGGACGCGCCCACCTGGCCGCCTGCGACGCCCTGTGCCTGATCCCGCACACCGGCTCCTGGGTCGGCACCTTCTACGACAACCCGGGCGAAGACGTGGACGTCTACCTGGACATCTCCACCCGCATCGGCTGGCAGACGCTGCCCACCGGGGGCTGGGAAGTGAACTCGATCGACATGGACCTGGATGTGATCCGCTCCAACTCCCGCGGCCTGTTCCTGGATGACGAGGACGAGTTCGAGGAACACGCGCGCACCATGGGCTACCCCGGGCCGCTCATCGAACAGATGCGCAACAGCGCCGCGGAGCTGATGACCGCGGTCCGCGCCGACCAGCCGCCCTTCAACCGGCAGTACCGCGCGACCTGGCTGGAGAGGGCCACCGAGCTGCGCGCACCGAATCCGAACCTGAGCGAAACCAAGGACCACTGACTATGGCAATCATCCGCACCTACCATCTGGACGAGAAGAACCAGCTGCACTTCCGGGAAGCCTGGTACCAGCAGTTCGAAAACGAGGACCTGGGACAGTTCGTCATCAACCACGGGGCGGTCGGCCACCAGTCCAAGACCAGTTCGGTGCAGGATGTGGACATGGAACGGGCCGATGAACTGTTCGCCGGCTTCCTGGAGCAGTGCCAGGCCGACGGCTATGCCCCGATCCCGGAGCAGGAGCAGTCCTGGGTGATCGTGCAGTACGCACTGAAGAGCGCGGCCGGCACCGAACGCGACCGCTACCTGGAACACAAGGCCACCGACGCGCTGACCTCCCACCTGGCCTGGCGTGGGCTGGGCACCGTGGAATCCAGCGACTTTGCCCCGCACAAGCTGAACATCCGGATCCTGACCCCGGCCCCGAAAAAGGCCGTGGCCGCCGTGAAGGTGTGCATCCGCGAGGCCAAACTCGACTTCACCAAGATGACGATCGCCACCGCCGGCTACGACGGGCTGCAGGCTGCCAAGGCGGTCCACCCGCTGCCGCCCAAGCCGTTCTCGCTGACCTAGCCCGCCTAGCGGCACCGCCGGAAGTACCACCTGGCGCGAAACACCCCCCGAAGAGGAGACATGGAGCAAAGCAAGAGCGGGCACGACGCCACTGGGCGGCGTACCTCCCGCATGGGCGAGAGCCGGGCACCGATGCACCTGGTGTTCCAGGCCAGCATCGGGGTGATCCTGGGACTCGGATTGGTGCAGGTCATCGCCCTGCCGCCGGCGGAACTGGCGTTGACCGGCGTGATCATCAGCATCGTGGCCTGGGCCGTGGAGCACGGCGTGCAGTGGTCCACCGCCAACCTGCGCACCACCGCACGGATCATGCTGGTGCTCAAGCTCGTCTCGCTGATCGGCTTCACCATCTGCGTCAGCGCGCTGATGAGCCTGCTCGGCTAATGGCACCACGGACCGCACGGGACACAACCATGGACCGCCCACCGGCCGCGAGCCCGCGCCGGAACCGCTGGGGCTGGCCGGGCTGGCGCGCCGCCGCGCTGGTGGCCGGCCAACTGCTGTTCGGGCTGGCGCTGGGCATCGCCCTGGCCAGGCTGATGCGGATGCCCGAGGAGCAAAAGGCGCTGATCGGCACGCTGACCACGCTAGTGACCTGGCTGGCCGACGAGGCGTTCACCCTGCCGGGCAAGGACACCCGCAGCGGAAGGATCATTCACGCCGGCCTGCGGATGATCGCGCTGGTCGGCTTCATCCTGGCCCTGCAGTCCCTGGCCGTCCTGAACGGGTGGATCGGCTAGCCCCCACCGCGGCGCCCCGGCGGGCACACAGCCCCATGCTGGGCGCAACACGGAAACCAGGCGGACGGCGCACATGCCAAGGCCCCGGCCGGCTCCCACAACGGGAAGCCGGCCGGGGCCGTTCAGCATGGTGCCGGGGCCGGGTTCCTAGTCGGTGCCGGCGTCGAACGCGGCACTTTCGATGATCCGGTCCTGGGCCAGCTCCTCGCTTTCCACCGGGGAAACCTCGGCGATGGCCTCGGCGCCGCCGGATTCCAGGGCGCCGACCAGATCGGCGGTGTGCCCACCGACCAGGCCCATGGTGGCGTACTGCTCCAGGCGTCCACGCGAGTCGGCGATGTCCAGGTTGCGCATGGTCAGCTGGCCGATGCGGTCCAGCGGGCCGAACGCGGCGTCGCCCACGCGCTCCATCGAGAGCTTGTCGGGGTGGTAGCTCAGGTTCTCCCCGGCGGTGTCCAGGATCGTGTAGTCGTCCCCGCGGCGCAAACGCAGGGTGACGGTGCCGGTGATCGCCGAGCCGATCCAGCGCTGGATCGATTCGCGCAGCATCAGGGCCTGCGGGTCCAGCCAGCGGCCCTCGTACATCAGGCGGCCCAGGCGGCGGCCCTCGTTGTGGTAGCTGGCCACGGTGTCCTCGTTGTGGATCGCGTTGACCAGGCGCTCGTAGGCGATGAACAGCAGCGCCATGCCCGGGGCCTCGTAGATGCCGCGCGACTTGGCCTCGATGATGCGGTTCTCGATCTGGTCGCTCATGCCCAGGCCGTGGCGTCCACCGATCAGGTTCGCCTCGTTGACCAGGGCGACCGCGCTGCTGAACTCCTGGCCGTTGATGGCCACCGGGCGTCCGGCCTCGAAGGTGATCGACACGTCCTCGGACTTGATCTGCACCGACTCGTCCCAGAACTTCACGCCCATGATCGGTTCGACCGATTCCAGCGAGGTGTCCAGCAGCTCCAGGGTCTTCGCCTCATGGGTGGCGCCCCAGATGTTCGCATCGGTCGAGTAGGCCTTCTCGGCGGAATCGCGGTACGGGAAGCCGTGGGCGACCATCCACTCGCTCATTTCCTGGCGTCCGCCCAGTTCGTGCACGAAGTTCGGGTCCAGCCACGGCTTGTAGATCTGCAGCCGCGGGTTGGCCATCAGCCCGTAGCGGTAGAAGCGCTCAATGTCGTTGCCCTTGTAGGTTGAGCCGTCGCCCCAGATGTCCACGCCGTCTTCACGCATGGCGCGCACCAGCAGGGTGCCGGTGACCACACGGCCCAGGGGAGTGGTGTTGAAGTAGGACTTGCCGCCGGAACGGATGTGGAAGGCGCCGCAGGCCAGGGCCGCGAAGCCCTCCTCGACCAGGGCCGGCTTGCAGTCGACCAGGCGTGAGGCCTCGGCCCCGTATTCCAGGGCGCGGCCGGGAACGGCGTCGATGTTCGGCTCATCGTACTGGCCCAGATCCCCGGTGTAGGTGTAGGGGATGGCGCCGTTGTGGCGCATCCAGGCGACGGCAACGGAGGTGTCAAGGCCGCCGGAGAAGGCGATTCCGACGCGTTCTCCGACTGGAAGGTTAGTGAGGACTTTAGACATGTATCCAGCATAGTGGATAAATATGCAATGTAGTGAATTTTGACCGAAATATGTCCGTGACCTCATCCGAACCGATAGGTTGGAAGCAGGTTCCGGCGCGCTGCGGCGCGCTGGAGAGGAAATCAGAGGCAGACCACCGCCGCAGCACCTCGGGCCGCCCGCCGGCCGCCGACGGGAACCGGGCGCGGTGGTGGGTGACCGCGGGCAGCAGCAGCGTGCCCGCCAAGGAGGGAACATGGAATTCCGCCAGCTGGGACACAGCGGGTTGAGCGTGTCAGTGGTCGGCCTGGGGTGCAACAACCTCGGCCGGGCCGGGACCGCCACCGAGGACCAGGCAGGAACCGATGCGGTGGTCCACGCGGCACTGGATGCCGGGATCACGCTGTTCGACGTCGCGGACATGTACGGCAAGCAGCCCGGCCTGTCCGAGCAGCGGCTGGGCAAGGCGCTGGGAAAGCGCCGCGACGAGGTGGTGCTGGCCACCAAGTTCGGCCTGGACATGCAGGGGGTGAACGGGGCGGACTTCGGGGCCCGGGGCTCGCGGCGCTACATCATGCGCGCGGTGGAGGCCTCCCTGCGCCGGCTGGGAACCGAGTACATCGACCTCTACCAGTTCCACACGCCGGATCCCAATACGCCGATCGATGAGACGCTGCGCGCGCTGGATGATCTGGTCACCTCCGGCAAGGTGCGCTACATCGGGCACTCGAACCATGCCGGCTGGCAGATCGCCCAGGCCGAGTACGTGGCCCGGCAGCTCGGATCCCACCGCTTCATCTGCGCCCAAAACCACTACAACCTGCTCGACCGGCGGGCCGAGCTGGAGGTGCTGCCGGCGGCGCGCGAATTCGGGCTCGGGGTGCTGCCCTACTTCCCGCTGGCCAACGGCCTGCTGACCGGAAAATACTCCAAGGGCAGTGCACCGAAGGGCAGCCGGCTGACCCACGCCCGCCAGCACCTGCTGGAAACCAGCGACTTCGAGCAGCTGCAGCGCTTCGCGGATTTCGCCGCCGAACGGGAGCTGAGCCCGGTGCAGCTGGCCTTCTCCTGGCTGGCCGCCCAGTCCCCGGTGGCCTCGGTCATCGCCGGGGCGACCCGCCCGGAACAGGTCACCGCGAACGCCCAGGCCGTGCGCTGGGTGCCCACCGCTGCCGAGCGTGAACAGCTGGACGAGATCTTCCCCAGCCCGCAGCGCGTCGCACTGTTCTAGCGCCGCGGCACGGCCCGGCGCCGCGGGTGGGACGCGTGGGGGACAAGGGGACGGCCAGGGGCCGGTACCGGCTTTTTGGGCCGGCCCCGGCCCCTGGCCGTTGCATCTCGCGGTGTGGGGCCTAGTCTTCGGCCGGGACGTAGACCAGGATGTTGCCCTGCTCGATGGTGCAGGCGAAGCGGGTCAGCGCGCCCTTGGCCGGGCCCTCGGTGGCGGTGCCGTCCAGCGGGTCAAAGTGCGAGCCGTGGCAGGCGCAGTAGAAGTCCGTCTTGGCCGGGGACTTCACGCCTACCGCGCAGCCCTGGTGGGTGCAGATGTTCGAGTAGGCCAGCACGGTCTGCTCGTCCTGGCGGTAGAGCAGCACCCCGACGTCCGCGCCGGAGGGGTCCTTCGCGGCAACCTGGGCACGGGACTTGACCGGCAGGTCCTTGGCGGGCAGGACCACCTGGCCCTCGCCGCTGGGCTCGGGGACCGGCCCGGGGGTGTTGACCGGGGCCTCGGAGCGTCCATCCCCGCAGGCGCTCAGCGTGGCGGTGGCTCCGAACAGGGCGGTGGCGCACATGATGGTGCGGCGATCTGGGCGAACGGCGTCAGTCATGCCTCCATTCTTCCAGAGAAAACCCTGCCCGGGAAAAGCGCCGGGCGCCCAACGCGCACAGCCCCGGCACCCCCGCGCGCTGCGGGTGTACCGGGGCTGTGCGCCTGCTGGCGCAGGGATGGGTTAGGCGTGGAACTTCTTGCCGTTCACCCGCTGCGAGGCGCCGATCTGGTCCAGGTACGGGGTGATCCCGCCCAGGTGCATCGGCCAGCCGGCGCCGGTGATCATGCACAGGTCCACGTCCTGCGGCGCGGCGACGACCCCTTCCTCCAGCAGCAGGCCGATCTCCTCGGCCAGGGCGTCCTGAACCCGGGTGAGCAGCTGCTCGGCGGTGGAGGGCTGGTCACCGAAGCTCATGACCTGCAGCGCCTTCGGGCCGATGACCTGGTTGCCCTGCTCGTCCTTCACCCACAGCGCGGTGATCTTCGCGTCGATCAGCGCCTGCAGGTTGGCCGAGACCTTGAAACGCTCACCGAACGCCGCATGCAGCGATTCGTTCACATGCTGCGCCACCGGCAGCCCGACCATCGCCAGCAGCGTGAACGGGCTCATCGGCAGGCCCATCGGCTGCAGCGCGCTGTCCGCGGTCTGCGCGTCGGTGCCCTCGTCGTACGCGGCCTGCACCTCGCTCATCAGCCGCAGCAGCACCCGGTTGACCACGAACGCGGCCGAGTCGGTGGTGCGCACGCAGGTCTTGCGCAGCGACTTGCCCAGCACGAACGCGGTGGACAAGGTCGCCTCGTCGGTCCACTCGGTGGCCGCGATCTCCAGCAGCGGCATGACGGCCACGGGATTGAAGAAGTGGAACCCGACCAGGCGTTCGGGGTGCTTCAGGTCCCGGCCCATCTCGGTGACCGAGAGCGAGGAGGTGTTGGTGGCCAGGATGCACTCGGGGGAGACCATGGCCTCCACCTCGGCGAACACCTGCTTCTTCACGCTCAGCTCCTCGAACACCGCCTCGATGACGAAGTCGGCGTCGGCGAACGCGTCCTTGGTCACCGAGCCGGAGACCAGGGCCTTGGCGCGGTTGACCGCGTCGGCGTTCATCCGGCCCTTGGCGCCCAGCTTGTCGATCTCCCCGTGGATGTAGCCAAGGCCCTTGTCGATGCGGGACTGGTCCAGGTCGGTGAGCACCACCGGCACGTTCAGCCGGCGCACGAACAGCAGCGCCAGCTGGCTGGCCATCAGCCCGGCCCCGACCACGCCGACCTTGGTCACCGGCTTGGCCAGCTTCCTGTCCGGCGCCCCGGCCGGACGCTTGGAGCGGCGCTGGACCAGGTCCAGGAACGCGTAGATGGTGTTGTGGAACTGGTGGGTGGCCATCAGTTCGGTCAGTGCCTCGATTTCCAGCTGCGCGGAGTGCTTCTGGCTCTTGCCGATCCCGGCGCGGAAGACCTCCAGCGCCTTGTACGGGGCCGGGGCGGCGCCGTGGACCTTGGCGTCGACGAACTTTTCGGCCTCATCGGCGGCGGCGTGGAAGCGGGCGGCGACCTGCGGGTCCGCATCATCCACCGCATTCGGGCGTTGCACGGTGCGCTGGCCGGTGAGCACCTCATCGGCGAAGCCCAGGGACTGCTCCAGGAAGTCGGCCGGCTCGTACAGCGCATCGGCGGCGCCCAGCTTGTAGGCCTGTGGGCCGGAGAGGGTGCGGTTGTTGTTCCAGGGGTTCTGGATGATCACCTTCAGGCCCTCCTCGGGCCCGATCAGCCGCGGCAGGCGGTAGATTCCGGCCCAGCCCGGGATCAGGCCCAGGAAGGACTCGGGCAGCCCCAGCGCCCCGGCCGTGGTGGACACGGTGCGGTAGGTGCAGGCCAGCGCGATCTCCATGCCGCCGCCGAGCGCCAGGCCGTTGATGAAGCAGAAGGTCGGCACCCCCAGATCGGCCAGCAGGTCGTAGGTGGCGTGGCCCAGGCTCGCCATCGCCCGGGCGTCCTCGGCGCGCTGCAGCTCGGTGACCGAGGACAGATCCGCGCCGGCGATCAGGAAGTACGGCTTGCCGGTCACGGCCACCGCATCGATCTGCCCCTCGGCGGCGCGCTGCTTCAGCTCGGTGAGCAGTGCGCGCAGCTCCAGCAGCGAATTCGGGCCCAGGGTGGTGGGGCGCTTGTGGTCCAGCCCGTTGTCCAGGGTGATCAGCACCAGCTTCTTGCCGCTGGGCAGGGTCAGCTCCTGGCTGAGCGAATGGGTGACGATCTCGTCCTTCTTCAGTTCGGCGACGGCCGAAAAGTCCTGCGTATCCTGTGTCATGCTCTTCTCCTAAGCCTTGGTCCCGAAGTCCTGGTGGTGCGGGTTCTCCCAGATCACCGTGCCGCCCATGCCCAGGCCGATGCACATGGTGGTGATGCCGTAGCGTACCGAGGGGTCCTCCTGGAACTGCCGGGCCAGCTGGGTCATCAGCCGCACCCCGGAGGAGGCCAGCGGGTGGCCCACCGCGATCGCCCCGCCGTAGCGGTTGACCCGCTCATCGTCCTGGTCGATGCCGTAGTAGTCCAGGAAGGAGAGCACCTGCACGGCGAAGGCCTCGTTGATTTCAAATAGGCCAATGTCCTCGATGCCCAGCCCCGCCTTGGCCAGCGCCTTTTCGGTGGCCGGCACCGGGCCGTAGCCCATCACGTCCGGTTCCACCCCGGCGAAGGCGAAGGAGACCATGCGCATCTTGGGGGCCAGGCCCAGTTCGCGGGCGGCCGCGGCGCTGCTGAGCAGTGCGGCGGTGGCTCCGTCGTTCAGCCCGGCCGCGTTGCCGGCGGTGACCCGGCCGTGCGCGCGGAACGGGGTGCGCAGCTGTTCCAGGTCCTCGAGCGTGGTGCCCGGCCGCGGCGGCTCATCGGCGGTGTTCAGCTGCCAGCCTTCCCCGGGGCGGCGGGAGGCCACCGGCACCAGGTCCGGCTGGATCTGGCCGGACTCATAGGCGGCGGCCAGCTTGGACTGGCTGGCCACGGCGTAGCGGTCGGCGCGTTCCTTGGTGATGGCCGGGAAGCGGTCGTGCAGGTTTTCTGCGGTGTTGCCCATGTTCAGCGCCTGCGGGTCCACGATCTTCTCGGCCAGGAAGCGCGGGTTCGGGTCGGCCCCGGCCCCCATCGGGTGGTTGCCCATGTGTTCCACGCCGCCGGCGATCACCACGTCGTAGGCGCCGAAGGCGATGCCCCCGGCGGTGCTGGTCACCGCGGTCATCGCCCCGGCGCACATGCGGTCGATGGCGTAGCCGGGCACGGACTTGGGCAGTCCGGAGAGCAGTCCGACGGTGCGTCCGATCGTCAGGCCCTGGTCGCCGGTCTGGGTGGTGGCGGCCATGGCCACCTCGTCGACCTTCTCGGCCGGGACGTTGGGGTTGCGGCGCAGCAGTTCGCGCACCGTCTTCACGGCCAGGTCATCGGCGCGCATGCCATGGTAGATGCCCTTTTCGCCGGCTTTGCCGAAGGGTGTGCGCACTCCGTCGATGAAGACGACGTCGCGGTCGTCGAGGGCTGCGTGCACTGTCGGATCGTTAGCACTCACCGTGTGGCTCCTTGTTGTGGTCGGTCGAATCCGAGGTCTCGGAAGATCGGAGGGGTTCTGTGACCCACAACATATGTTACTTAGCGGTAACTTGAAGTGCAAGTGCGCTGCATCACGCGCCGCGCGGGGCGAGGCAGCCGCCCTGGCGGGACGGATACAACTAACGGCCGCACCCCTTTTTCCCGGGGCGCCGGGAGCAAGGGGTGCGGCCGCATGGACCATCGGCGCCAAGACGCCGGCCCCGGGGCTACTTGGCCAGTGCGGTGGCCAGCGGTGCGCGCAGCAGTTCGCGTTGCCAGGGGCGCGCGCCAAGCTGCTCCAGGGCCTCCTCGACGGCCGGGGCGGAGGCCGAGGTCGGCGGCTCCCACGCCAGCTGGCGCAGGTACTTGGGGGTGATCAGGTTCTCGGCCGGAATGTTCCAGGCCTCGGACACCTCGGTGACCGCCGCCTTGGCGGCCCCCAGCCGGTCGGCGGCGGCCGGGTTCTTCTCGGTCCAGGCCCGCGGGTTGGGCAGCCCATTGCCGGCCTGGCGCAGATCCGGCACGTCTTGGGTGCGCTTGCCGCGGGAGATCGCATCCAGCCAGCGCGGGGCGTCGCGCTTGGCGCTGCGCCCATGGAAGCCGGGGATCTGCAGCAGCTGGGGCACCGAGCTGGGACGGTGCTGCACCGCCACCATGATCGCCGAGTCCGACAACAGCCGCCCCGGGGCGACGTCGCGGCTGCGGGCCAGGGCATCACGGGCCAGCCACAGCTCGCGGGCGATCGCCAGCGCCCGGCGGTTCTTCAGCTTGTGGATCCCCGAAAGCCGGCGCCACGGTTCGGCCGGCGGTTCGGCCTCGGGCATGGTGCGCACGTACTCGAACTCCTGGCGCGCGAACTCCAGCTTGTGCTGCTCGGCCAGCACCACCTCCATGCGCTCGCGCAGATCCAGCAGCACCTCCACGTCCAGCGCCGCATAGTTCAGCCAGGATTCGGGCAGCGGGCGGGTGGACCAGTCCACGGCCGAATGCTCCTTGGCCAGCTTCAGGTTCAGCAGCTGCGCGACCATGGTGCCCAGCGCCACGCGCGGGAACCCGGCCAGCCGCCCGGCCAGTTCGGTGTCAAACAGTTCATCGGGGTAGAGCCCCTCGGCGTGCAGGCAGGGCAGATCCTGGGTGGCGGCGTGCAGCACCCAGGCCTCGCTGTTCACGAAGTCCGCCAGCGGCTGCAGCGTGTCCAGTTCCTCCGGGTCGATCAGCCAGGTCCCGGCCCCCTCGCGGCGCAGCTGGATCAGGAAGGCGCGCTGTCCGTAGCGGAACCCGCTGGCCCGCTCGGTGTCCACGGCCAGCGCCCCCTGCCCGCCGCGCAGTGCGCGAATCGCCCGGTTCAGGCCCGGGGCGGTGTTGATGACTTCCGGGATGCCCTCGCTCGGGGCGCTGAGCGGCACCAGCACCGGTTCGGCTGGCTGCGGCCCCTGCGCGGGGTCGGCGGGCGCGCCGTTGGCGGCGGAGACGGGGGTGGGGTGTGCGCTGGAGGTGGGTTCAGGACTGCTCATGATAGCCCCATTCTACGACCGGGCCCGGTGGTGGCGGGGCAAAGGTGACCAAGCGGGCACGGCGCGCCCCGGCGCGTGTCGCGCCACGGCAGGCTAGCTCAGGCGGCGCAGCGGCAGCTGCTCGACGCCCTCGGGCAGCGGGGGAAGCCCGGCAAAAGTGCAGACCATGTCCGCCCAGGCGCTCAGGTGCGCCCCCAGGTCCTCAGTGGCGGGGGACCAGGAGACCCGCAGTTCGATGTCCACGCTGGTCTCGTCGGTGGCCATTTGCCCGAAGGATTCGGAAATCACCCGGGTGGCGGTGCCGCCGGCCGAGTGGTAGCCGGCCTGCCGGCCGCGCAGCGCGTCCTCAAACCAGCTCCAGGCCACGGAGGAGAGCATCGTGTCCTGGCCCATGTCCTCTTCCATGCGGGCCCGGATGTAGGTGACCACCCGGAAGGTGCCGTTCCACAGGTCCTGGCTGGCCGGGTCGTAGAGCAGCACGAAGCGGCCGGTGGCCAGGGAATGGTGTTCTTCCAGCAGCGGCGTCTTGGCGAATTCCTGGCCGTATTGGCCGTGCAGTGAGCGTGAATGCTGTTCCACCTCGCCGCTCAGGGCCAGGGCGTAGGGCGCCAGGCGCAGCGGCGCCGGGATTTCGGCGATGCGCAGCTCCTGGCGGACTTTGGCGCGCGAGAGTTCCTCCAGGGCCCGGCGGAAGGCCTGGGGAACGGGCTTTTGCTGTTGCTCGCGGTTCACATTTTCGAGTCTAAGGCGCACCGTAACCGGGGTTGGGTTACGGCACGCCGGGAAGACCTATTTGGCGTGGTGGGCCGCCAGTTCGCTGTTCAGCGCCGCGATGAAGGCCCGCACGTCATCCTCGGTGGTGTCAAAGGAGCACATCCAGCGCACGTGCCCGGCGGCGCGGTCCCAGTCGTAGAAGCGGAACGTCTCGCGCAGCTTGTCGGCCACGGCGTTGGGCAGCTGGGCGAAGACGCCGTTGGCCTGCACCGGGTAGACCAGTTCGGCGCCCTGCGAGCCCTGCACGGCCTGGCCCAGCAGCGCGGCCATGGCGTTGGAGTGGGAGGCCGAACGGTGCCACAAATCGGTGCCGTACAGCTCCAGCAGCTGGGCGGAAATGAAGCGCATCTTGCTGCCCAACTGCATGTTCATCTTGCGCAGGTACTTCATGTCGGCGGCCAGTTCGGTGTGCAGGGTCAGCACGCCCTCGCCCAGCAGCATCCCGTTCTTGGTGCCGCCCAGGGACACGATGTCCACCCCCACGTCGGTGGTCAGCGCGCGCAGCGGCACCCCCAGGCTGGCCGCGGCGTTGCCCAGCCGCGAGCCGTCCAGGTGCACCCGCATGCCCTTGGAGTGGGCGTGGGAGGTGATCGCCTCGATCTCCTGCGGGGTGTAGACGGTGCCCAGTTCGGTGGCCTGGGTGATCGACACGGCCAGCGGCTGGGCGCGGTGCTCATCGCCCCAGCCCCAGGCCTCGCGGTCGATCAGCTCCGGGGTCAGCTTGCCGTCCTCGGCGTCCACCGGCAGCAGCTTCATGCCGCCGATGCGTTCGGGGGCGCCGTTCTCGTCGACGTTGATGTGCGCGGTGCTGGCGCAGATCACCGCACCCCAGCGCGGCAGCAGCGACTGCAGGGCGGTCACGTTCGCCCCGGTGCCGTTGAACACCGGGAAGATCGCGGCCTGGGAGCCGAAGGTTTCGCGGGCCAGTTCATCGAGCTTGGCGGTGTAGTGGTCATCGCCGTAGGCACCCTGGTGCCCGCCGTTGGCGCGGGCGATCGCCTCAAGGATTTCGGGATGCACTCCGGAGTGGTTATCGGAGGCGAATCCGCGCAGGGTGGTGTCGTGGCTGATGCTCATTAGCGGTGCAATCCTTTGCGTTTGAGTCGGTTCTCTCAAAAAGACGGCTGTAGCGTGTCCCAATTCTCGTTCCAAGGACACGCTACAGCACGGTGGATGGTTGTGTGGGCGCGGGCAGTGCTAGTCGATCGCTGGCAGGTCCAGCCGCCGGCCGTTCAGCTGCCCGGCGCTGGTGCCCAGCAGCCCCAGGGCCGCCTGGGCGACCGCATCCACATGGGTGAACCCGGCCAGCTTCGAGCCCGGGGCCTCCGGGCGCTGCTCGGTCAGCGCCTTGACCACCCAGATCACGGCCGCGGCCTGCGGGGCCTGCTTGGCAAAGGCGCGCGCGATGGCCTGGACCCAGAACTCGGCGGCCGCCTTCACCGACCCGTAGTTCGCATTCGAGGGGGTGGGGGTGGCCACCGCCTGCGAGCTGATGATCGCCAGGCGTCCGGCGGGGGAGTCCACCAGGTCCTGGTAGAAGGCGCGGGTGGTGTTGCGCAGCGTGGTCATCACCGAGCGGTGCAGGAAGTCGTAGTCCTGGCTGGACTGCCCGACGATGCCCTTGCCGCCGCGCCAGCCGCCGACCAGGTGGATCAGCGCGTCGATCCGTCCATGCTCGTCGTGCACCTGCTTGGTCAGGGACTGGACTTCGGTTTCGTCCCCCAAGTCGGCCTGGTAGCGGGCCGTGGCGAAATCAAGGCGTTCCTCCAGGCGCTGCTGGTTGGAGCCGACCACCAGCACCCGCGCCCCGGCATCGGACAGGGCGCGGGCGGTGGCCACCCCGCTGGCGGAGGTGGCCCCGGCGATCAGGATCGTGCGATCGGCGATAGTTGTGTTATCCATACCCCGAGCCTAGATGAGGCTGGCGCCATACATGCCACGGGTGGACTCGATGGTCTGCTTCATCTTCTTGCTCAGCGCCTCGTAGAACATCGACAGCGGGAACTCGTCGTCCATCACCTGGTCGGTGATCTCCCGCAGCGGCGCGGTCAGCGGCAGCGCGTCCGGGCCCTTGGCCCAGGTGGACGCCGGATGCGGGGTGACGGTGGTGGAGACCAGCTCGTAGGCGGCCAGCCAGTGCGCCAGCTTCGGACGGTCGATGGACTTCCAGTACAGCTCGTCGATGGCGTCTCCCAGGGCAGAGACCACGGCCGGGACCTCGTCCCAGTCGATGGACAGCTTGGTGTCGGTCCAGTGCAGCACGTGGTTCTGGTGCATCCAGGCGAACAGCAGCTGCCCGCCTAGCCCGTCGTAGTTGCGCACCCGGCTGCCGGTGATGGCAAAGCGGAAGATCCGGTCGAAGATCACTGCGTACTGCACCAGCTTGGCGGTCTTGGCGGTGCGCTCATCGGCCTTGGCGTCGTTGGCGATCTTCACGCACTCGCGGAACGCGGTCAAATCGCAGCGCAGCTCCTCCAGCGAGTACAGGAAGTAGGGCATGCGCTGCTTGATCATGAACGGGTCGAAGGGCAGGTCCCCGCGCATGTGGGTGCGGTCGTGGATCAGGTCCCACATGATGAACGTGTCCTCGGCCAGCTGCTGGTCCTCCAGCAGTTCTGCGGCGTCGGCCGGCAGCTCAAGGTTGGTCACCGCGGCCGCCTCCTTCAGCACCTTGCGGAAGCGCACGGCCTCGCGGTCCTGGAAGATCGCGCCCCAGGTGAAGGACGGGGTCTCGCGGATGGCCACCGACTCGGGGAAGAGCACCGCGGAGTTGGTGTCGTAGCCCGGGGTGAAGTCCAGGAAGCGCAGCGGCACGAACAGCGCGTTGGAGTAGTTCGACGCCTCCAGCTCGGCGATGAAGTCCGGCCACATCACCTGGACCAGCACGGCCTCCAGGTGGCGGTTGGTCGAGCCGTTCTGGGTGTACATGGGGAAGACGACCAGGTGCAGCAGCCCGTCCTGGCGCTGGCCCTGCGGCTGGAACTGCAGCAGCGAATCCAGGAAGTCCGGAACGCCCACGCCCTCTTCGGACCAGCGGCGCAGGTCCGTCACCAGCTTCTGCAGGTAGGAGGCGTCGTGCGGGAAGCTGGGGGCCAGGGACTGCACCGAGGCGATCACGGTCTGCAGCAGTTCGCGGGCTCGGCCCAGGTCCTTGGCGTCGGCCAGCGAGCCGTCCTTCACCTGCAGCGACTGGAACTCGGTGGCGGCGGCCTTCAGGTTCTGCCAGGCATCGGAGTTCACCAGTTCGTCGGCGTTTACCTGTGGATGTACTGGGCTCTGGGTCATGTACGTTCACCTCATCGTGTCGATCGGGATCAGTGGTTGCTACCCCTCACGCTACGCCCAGAATCAGGTTTTCGTAATGCCGCCCGGCCTGAGCCAAAGCAGGTCTAATGCTTGGTGTGGCGTTCACCTCATCTGGCATCGACACCGGTTGCCCTGGCCGCCTGCGGTCGGGGCAACCGGTTCCTCCGGGAGGCTTAGGCGTTGGCCTCGCGCAGCGTCAACGACAGCGAGTTGATGCAATAGCGCAGGTCGGTGGGCGTGTTGAAGCCCTCGCCCTCGAAAACGTGGCCCAGGTGCGAGTCGCAGGCCGCGCAGCGTACCTCCACCCGCTTCATGCCCAGGGTCTTGTCGGTGAGGTAGCGCACCCGGTCCTCGGCCAGCGGGGTGAAGAACGAGGGCCAGCCGCAGCCGGCATCGAACTTGGTGGTGCTGGCGAACAGCTCGGCCCCGCAGGCCCGACAGGAGTACACTCCCTCGGTGGTGGTGTCCCAGTATTCGCCGGTGAACGGACGTTCGGTGCCGGCCTCGCGCAGCACGTGGTACTCCTGCGGGCTGAGCACCTGGCGCCAGTCCAGTTCGGTCTTTTCCCCCGCCGCGCCGCCGGCGGCGTTCGGGGATGCGGGGTTCGGGGATGCGGGGTTGGGGGTCGCGGAATTACGGGCAGCAGGATCGTTGGAAGTCATACCCCTTTAACGCGCCGCAGCGGCAGAAGATTCCCCGCTGCGGCCAACTTCGCCGCCCAACCCCGGCCCGGACGGCAGGAAACCCGGATGAATCTGCGCCGGGCATTTGAGAGGATGAACCCATGGCCCAGATCGTGAAGTCCCTTGAACCGCGCAAGACGGTCCCCGCCACGCTGCTGGGCACCCTGATCGGCGTCACCGCCGGGTCCCTGGTCGCCGCCAGCGTCTCCGCGCTGGCCGCCTACTTCGCCCGCCGCGTGGTCACCCCGGAGGACAGCCGCATCGGACGGGACGTCATCCGCTCGATCCACACCGACGAGCACGGGCAGATGTGGGTGCATCTGGTGCGCGACGCGGAAACCGCCGCGGCCGGGGAGCACAGCATGTTCACCCACGCCGGGGCGTGCTGCGTGCGCCTCTCCGGGCCCGAACCGGTGCCGGGCAAGCCGAAGCTGGTGGCCCGCAAGGTCTTGCACACCTACTACGGCCAGCTGGCCGGGGCGCGGCGGGCCAACCTCTCGGGCAGCGTCTACGAGCACCCCAACGACGTGGGCATCGACGTGCGCCAGGTGCAGCTCGAGCTGGAGGTCGGGCCCGGCCCGGCCTGGCTGATGCCCGGCACCGAGCACCCGGACACGTGGGTGATCTGCGTGCACGGGCGCGGGGCCCGCCCGACCGAATCCATCCGCGCGCTGCCCACGCTGCGCGGGCTGGGGGTCACCGCGCTGCTGATGAGCTACCGCAACGACGGGGTGGCACCCGATGCCAGCGACGGACGCTACGGGCTGGGGGACACCGAATGGCATGACTTGGAAAGCGCCATCCGCTACGCCATCGAACACCAGGCTAAGCGCATCGTGCTGCTGGGCTGGTCCATGGGCGGGGCGATCAGCCTGCAGACCGCGGATCGCTCCTACCTGGCGGAGCAGATCGACTCGCTGATGCTGGTCGGGCCGGTGATCAACTGGGTGGACGTGCTCTCCCACCAGGCGCGGATGAACCGCATCCCGCAGACCGTGGGGCTCTTCGCCCAGTGGCTGCTGAGCAACCGGGCCGGGCGCTGGATCACCGGGCTCGCAGCGCCGGTGAACCTCAAGCGGCTGAACTGGGTGGAACGCGCCGCGGAGCTGCGCCACCCGGTGCTGATCATGCACAGCCGGGACGACGACTTCGTGCCCAGCCGCCCCAGCGAGCAGCTGGCGCGCCTGCGCCCTGATCTGGTGCAGCTGCGCACCTTCACCGGGGCGGCGCACACCCGGGAGCCGAATGTCGACCCCCAGGGTTTCGCCGCCGCGATCGAGGCATTCATGGCCGCGCGGCTGCAGGCGGCGCCCTCGGTGACCGCCCGCCGGTAGCCTGCCCGCGGGGAGGCTGCCGGCGGGGAGGCTGCCGGTGGACGTCGGTGGTGCGGCGGCTATGTGGCGGCGATCGGCGCGAACCGGGCGCCGGCGACGGCCGCCAAATCGCGGGGCGCGATTTCCAGGCTCAGCCCCCGGCGTCCGCCGGAAACAAAAATGGTCTGCCACTCTTCGGCCGAGGCATCGATGAAGGTGGGGCTGTGCTGGCGCTGGCCCAGCGGGGAGATCCCGCCCAGCACGTAGCCGCTGCGGCGTTGGGCCGCGGCCGGGTCGGCCATCGCCACCTTCTTCAGGCCCACCGCGCTGCCCAGCGCCTTCAAATCCAGGTGGGCGCTGACCGGCACCAGGGCCACCACGAAGTCGGTGGAGGCCCCGCTGCCGCCGGTGGCCATCAGGGTCTTGAACACCCGGCGCGGGTCGGCCCCCAGGGCGCGGCTGGATTCGGCGCCGTAGTCCGTGGCCCGCGCATCATGCTCATAGGGGTGCTCGGTGAACGCCACCCCGGCCTGGCCCAGGGCCAGCGTCGCCGGGGTGGTGATGAGTTTCGGCTTCTTTCCCATCGCCGCGGTGCTAGGCCCCCAGCTGCTCGGTGATCTGGCGCTTGATGCGCGCCAGCATGGCGCTCATCCCGCGCATCCGCAACGGGGACAGGGCCCGGGAGAGCCCCAGCTGCTGGGGCATGTCCTCGGGCACGGCCAGGATGTCCGCGGCCGTGGATCCGTCCAGCCCGGCGGCCAGCACCGAGGCGAAGCCGCGGGTGGTCGGCGCCTCGGGCGGGGCGGAGAAGAACAGCCGGGTGGTGTGCTGGGCATCCTGGGCCACCTCGACGACCAGGAACAGCGGGGACTGGCACTCCACGACCTGTTCGAACAGTTCCGGGTGGTCGGCCAGGCGCTCGGGCAGGGCCGGCAGCTCGCGGGAGAACTCCAGCAGCAGCTCCAGGCGCTCGGGCTCGGGCACCTCGGTGAACTCCTCGACGATTTCGTTCAGCGCGTCGGGCATGGTGCTCATGCGTGGCCCCCGAATCCTGCCGGCAGCTGCCCGGCCTCGGCGCCGCGCACGATCGGCACGCGCACCGCGTTGCCCCACTCGGTCCAGGATCCGTCGTAGTTGCGCACCCGCTCAAAGCCCAGCAGGTGCTGCAGCACGAACCAGGTGTGGCTGGAGCGTTCCCCGATGCGGCAGTAGGCGATCACATCGTCCCCGGGCTGCAGACCGGCCTCGCCCAGGTAGATGGCCTCCAGCTCGGCGCGCGGGCGGAAGGTCCCGTCCTCGGCGGCGGCCCGGCCCCACGGCACGGAGGCCGCGGTGGGGATGTGCCCGCCGCGCATCGCGCCCTCCTCCGGGTAGGCGGGCATGTGGGTGCGCTCGCCGGTGTACTCCTCCGGGGAGCGCACGTCGATCAGCGGCTTGCCCAGGTGCTCGAGCACCTCGGGCAGGTAGGCGCGGATGGCGCTGTCCTCGCGCTCCACCACCGGGTATTCGGTGGGCTGCACGGTGGGGGTGTGGGTGCTCAGCTCCCGGCCCTCGGCGATCCACTTGTCCCGTCCGCCGTCCATCAGGCGCACGTCCTCGTGGCCGAACAGGGTGAAGACCCACAGCGCGTAGGCGGCCCACCAGTTGGACTTGTCCCCGTAGAGCACCACGGTGCTCTGGCGGGTGATGCCCTTGGCGCTCATCAGCGCGGCGAAACCCTCGCCATCCACGTAGTCGCGGGTGACCTCGTCGTTCAGTTCGGTGTGCCAGTCGATCTTCAGGGCCCCGGGAATGTGCCCGGTGTTGTACAGCAGGATGTCTTCGTCCGATTCCAGCACCACCAGCCCGTCGCTGCCCAGGTGGTCGGCGACCCACTGGGTGGAGACCAGCCGTTCGGGGTGGGCGTACTGGGCGTACGCTGGGTTCGTGTCGATGGGGAGCGACATGCGGCGTTCACTTTCCTAACTGCTTGGTTCGCTGGTTGGAGCGCTGACGCCCGGATGCGGGCAGCAGCCTCGACTCCCTATCTAGGTTAGTCCCCGCCGTAATATTTCGCGCCGTCATACGTCACATCCGGCCACAATCCCCACCACGGTTCGGGGTAAACTGGCCGATGGACCAGCCCGCCGGTCGAGCAGGGCACACTTGAGCACGCTTGGGCACACGAGCACGGGATTGAAGGACTTTATGGAGCGCATGGCCACGATTACCCACCTGACGGAAACGACACCGAACGTCTCCGTCGAGGAGCTGCTGGCCGGGTTCCACCCCTCCTACCGCTTCGGCGAGGTGTCCTTCGACACGTACCATCCGGATCCCTCCCAGCCCTCCCAGGCCGAGGCGGTGACCAAGCTCAAGGCGTTCGCGGACTCCGTCGGCAAGAACCCGAAGGGCTCGGTGTTCGCCAAGCTGTTCGGCAAGGCCAAGACCACCAAGAACGGGATCTACCTCGATGGCGGGTTCGGCGTGGGCAAGACCCACCTGTTGGCCTCGCTGTGGCATGCCGCCCCGGGGCCGAAGGCGTTCGGCACGTTCGTGGAGTACACGAACCTGGTCGGGGCGCTCTCCTTCCGCCAGACCGTGGACGTGCTCAGCCAGTACAAGCTGGTGTGCATCGACGAGTTCGAGCTCGATGACCCGGGGGACACCGTCCTGATGAGCCGACTGATGCGCGAGCTCTCCGACGCCGGGGTCAAGCTGGCCGCCACCTCCAACACGCTGCCCGGGGCGCTGGGGGAGGGGCGCTTCGCCGCCGTGGACTTCCAGCGCGAAATCAAGGCACTATCCGACCAGTTCGACGTGCACCGGGTGGACGGGGAGGACTTCCGCCACCGCGGCCTGCCCGAAGCTCCCGACCCGCTGCAGGACGCTGACATCGAGGCCTACGCCCAGCAGCGCTTCCCGCAAGCGACGCTGGCGGTGGACAACTTCGATGAGCTGGTCGCGCACCTGTCCAAGGTGCACCCCAGCCGCTACCGCCAGCTGCTGGCCGAGGCCGACGTGCTGGTGCTGCACAACGTGGACACGATCACCGACCAGTCCATTGCGCTGCGCTTCGTGGTGCTGGCCGACCGGCTCTACGACAAGGACGTGCCGATCATCGCCTCCGGCAAGCCTTTCAGCGAGCTGTTCACCCCGGAGATGATGTCCGGCGGCTACCAGAAGAAGTACTTCCGCGCGGTCTCCCGCCTCACTGCCCTGGCCCGCGAAGGCCAGATCGGCGAGAACGCCGAATAGCCCCGCACGCCGGGTCCCTGTGTTCCGGCAGCCGGCTTTGCACACCGCAGCAGGCCCGCCCGCATCGCGTGAACGACGCGAGCGTTGGCGGGCCTTTGCGCTACCCGCCCGCAGGCGGTGCGCTGTCCTGCGCCGCTTCCGCTTCCGTAGCGGGTTCCTGGGTTCGGTGTTCCGGCTGCCCAGCGGCATCGGGGTTGCCGGTGCCGTGCTGCCCCCTGTTGTCCCGGCGCGCCAGTGCCGGGCGCTCCACGACCAGGTGGGTCACCAGCCCGGCCAGCAGCGCCCAGAAGGCCCCGCCAATGCCGAACAGGGTCACATTGCCTGCGGCGATCAGCACCGTCACCAGCGCGCTCAACCGCCACGCCGGTTCCTGCATTGCGCCCATCAGCGCATTGCCCAGGGTGGCCAGCAGGGCCAGGCCCGCGGCGGCCTCGAACAAGCCGGCCGGTGAGGCGGCCGCCAGGGTGGCGATGGCGGTGGATCCGGCCGCGAAGACCAGGTAGAACGCGCCGGAGCTGAAGGAGGCGCGCCAGCGCCGGGCCGGATCCTGCCCGGCCTGTTCCCCGGCGGCCAGGGCGGCGGAGATCGCTGCCAGGTTGATCGCGTGGCCGCCAAAGAGCGCCCCGATCCCCGAACCGGTCCCGGTGACCAGCATCGCCGGCCGCCAGGGCACCCGGTAGCCGAAGGAGGACATCACCGCCACGCCCGGCACGTTTTGTGAGGCCATGGTGACGATGAACAGCGGGACGCTGATCCCGGCGATGGCGGTGGGGTTGAACTCCGGGGCCACCCACTGCATCTGCGGCAGCGCCGACACCTCACCCCAAGTTCCGGTGCTGGTGATGTGCCACATGCCCAGCAGCACGGCGGCGAGCATTGTCACCGCCACCGCGAAGCGCGGCAGCAGCCGCAGCCCGATGAGGAAGACCAGCAGGATGACCAGCGCGGCCATTGGGATCACCGCCAGGGACGTGAACGGCTTCAGGCACAGCGGGATCAACACCCCGGCCAGCATGCCCTGGGCGATCGGCACCGGAATGCGTCCCAGCAGCCGCTGCAGCACCGGGAGCAGCCCGGAAAGCACAATGAGGGCGGCACTGACGATGAACGCGCCCACCGCCTCGGCGAAGCCGTAGGAGCCCGAGCCCAGACTGGCGAGCATCGCCGCACCCGGGGTGGACCAGGCGATCGTGATCGGAATCCGGTGCCAGAGCGAGAGCAGCATGGTGCTCAGCCCGGTCAGCAGCGTCAGGGCCAGCAGGCCGGAGGCGGCCTGGCCTTCGTCGGCTCCCACATTCAGCAGCCCGGTCAGCACCACCGCGAAGGAGGAGGTGAACCCGACCATGGTGGTGACGAACCCGGCCATGACCGCGTCGGAGAGGGTGTTGGGGCGTGCTGGCAGTTCTGTGGGCATGACTCCTTTCCTAGCCGCCACCTGTGATGTTGGCGAAATTTGTTTCAGGCTGTTGCGCTGGCCGGGCCATGATGCGGGCGGCGCCGGCCTGCGAGGAATGGGCGATGCGGACACTTGTCCGCCCGGGGAGGCGGGGCAGTGTCCGCCTTGCGGGAAGCGCCCTGAAGCGGTGGACACGCGGCTGCAGATAGGCGAAGGGCGCCGAACCGGTGGTTCGACGCCCTTCTACGCGCTTGGGGCGATGCCCGACTCGACGCGCAATAAACGGCTATGGCGTGTTATCGCCCTTGAGCTTGTTCAGGAGGTTGCGCGCTCCGTCTTGAACCGAGTCGACCTTGTCGGCGTACTTGCCGCCGGTCTTCTCATCGACGAAGTTTCCGGCCTTATCGATGCCGTTGGCCACCTTTTCTGAATTCTCTGCGGCAAACTGGCCAGCCTTGTGCGCCAGTCCTTCGGCTTTGCCCTTCAGCTCGTCAAAACCTGACAAAAAGGCCACCTCCCTTCAACGCTGGGAACACCTGCCGTCCCCACTCTTGTGGATATGGTAAACCGAACAGCGGTGCCGGGGGAAGGTTTGAACCGTCGTCGGCAAGAATTCAGCCATCAGCGAGATGCATGCGTGCATGGGCTGGAGGTGCTGGCGGGAAAAGCAGAAGGCCACCCGTGGGGGTGGCCTTCTGACAGTGGAGCGGACAACGAGGTTCGAACTCGCGACCTCAACCTTGGCAAGGTTGCGCTCTACCAGCTGAGCTATGTCCGCATGTTGTGTTGAACATTAATCATACGATGAATGTCCAGTGCGCGATACTGGGATCGAACCAGTGACCTCTTCCGTGTCAGGGAAGCGCGCTACCGCTGCGCCAATCGCGCCGAATTTCCGAAGAGTTTCGGCCAAGCACCTAGGATACCCCAGGAACTTTGGAGCGGACAACGAGGTTCGAACTCGCGACCTCAACCTTGGCAAGGTTGCGCTCTACCAGCTGAGCTATGTCCGCGTAAACAGCCATCCGAGGATGAATGTCCAGTGCGCGATACTGGGATCGAACCAGTGACCTCTTCCGTGTCAGGGAAGCGCGCTACCGCTGCGCCAATCGCGCAAAAAAGATAATGCCTGAGGCAAATGCCTCCAGCGAGGTGGGGACGGGATTCGAACCCGCGTATACGGCTTTGCAGGCCGCTGCCTCGCCTCTCGGCCACCCCACCAGGTCCGGTCGGTAAACCGGGCGTGGATCGGCGAACCGATCCGGTGATCTTTTTGCGAGCGGACAACGAGGTTCGAACTCGCGACCTCAACCTTGGCAAGGTTGCGCTCTACCAGCTGAGCTATGTCCGCAAAATTGGAAGTTCATCTGCCGTTTCGGCGTCTTTCCAACGAGTAAAAACTCTATACGAGAAAATGCCGAAGCACCAAATCCAAAAGCTGAGATCTGGTTCACAGCCGCTTTTTCCCCGCCGCGCCCCGCGAATCGGTACCGAATCTGGAGCGGACTAGGGCTGAAGTGTCGGGGCGGTATGCCATGATCGCACTATGACTTCCCCTCGGTTGGCCGTACAGACAGCACTGGGACGAATGTATGCCCGCGAGGTCGGCGGGCAGCCAGCCGTCCCGTCCATCACCACCGTGATCGGCATGGAGAAGGTCGATCTGACCGGGTGGGCCGGCTACCTGGCCGCCAAGACGCTGTCCGAGGACGCCCGGCTGCCGCTGGCCACCGGCGACCCATCGACCATGCGCCGGCTGGTGCGCGATTCGGCCTCCGCCGCCGAAGGCCACCGGGACCTGGCCGCCGCCCGCGGGGACCGGGTACACAACTACGCGGAGCAGTACGCGTTGCGGGAAATGGGCAAGCCGCATGAGCTGGACGCGGCGCTGGCGGCGCTGCGGGAGAACGGCGAACTGGGCTTCGTGCGGCATTTCGAGACCTGGTGGCGCGACTTCAAGGTGGAGCCGATCGCCGCGGAGGTGACCGTGTGGAACCAGAGCGTGGGCTACGCCGGCACCATCGACCTGGTCGCCCGCATCGGCGGCCAGGTGTGCCTGGTGGACTACAAGACCCGCGGCACCGACCGTGAGGGACAGGTCAAGTCCCCGGACCCGAAGGTCATCATGCAGCTGGCGGCGGCCGCGAAGGCCGAGGAGCACAGCATCGACCCGGTCGCCGGGACCTGGGAGCCGTGGCCGTTCGATACCGATGTGATGTTGCTGGCAGTCGCGCTGGGCGAGGTCGGGGCGCGCACCTTCACCGCCCGGCCCAGCTCCATGCCCGCCTACTGGTCCAAGTTCTGGGCACTGCACCGCACCTGGCAGGCGCAGTACCAGCTGCTGCAGCAGCCCTCGGGGCTGATAGAGATCGGCCCGCCCCCACAGCCCGGCGCCGCCCGGCCCGTAGACTAGGACAAGAGTTGATCCGGCCCTGGCCGGATCCCTGCGCTGACGCCACGGGCAGAGATCCTCAAATCCTGGCGGGGCCGCATGCTGAGAAGTCACACGTTGAAAGGACGACGCACCGATTATGGCGGTATTGGGAATTCGGATTATCGGGGATCCTGTTCTACGCACCAGGGCACAGGAGGTCACCGAGTTCGGGCCCGAGGTCCAAAAGCTCGTAGAGGACATGGACCAGACCATGGAGAACGTCGAGGGCGCCGGGTTGGCCGCACCCCAGGTCGGGGTGTCGCTGCGGGTGTTCACCTACCAGATCAACGGGCAGCGCGGGCACATCATCAACCCGGTGCTGGAACTAAGCCAGGACTACCAGCCGGACGTGGTGGAGGGGTGCCTGTCCATCCCCGGCATCGCCGCCCCGGTCCCGCGCCGCCGGCACGCCAAGGCCACCGGTTTTGACAAGTACGGCAACCCGATCACGATCGAGGGCGAGGGGCTGCTGGCGCGCTGCATCCAGCACGAAACCGACCACCTGGACGGGATCCTGTTCCTGGAGCGCCTGTCCGAGGCCGAACGCAAGGCCGCGTGGAAGAAGCTGCGGGCCAGCAACTACCAGAACACCGCCGCCAGCACCGTGCAGCAGCGCTCCGGGGCCCTGGGCTCCAGCTTCGGCGCCGGACTGGGAGGCAACTAGCATGCGCATCCTCTTTGCCGGCACCCCGGAGGTCGCCGTCACCTCACTGGACCACCTGGTGGACGCGGGCTTCGACGTGGCCGCGGTGCTCACCCGGCCCGACGCCCCGCTGGGGCGCAAACGCGTGCTGACCCCCTCCCCGGTGGCCCAGCGGGCCGAGGAGCTGGGCCTGCAGATCATCAAGGCCGCCAAGATCGACGCGCAGGTCACCGAACAGCTAACCGCGCTGGACCTGGACGCCGCCGCCATCGTCGCCTACGGGGGACTGGTGCCGCAGGACGCGCTGCAGGTGCCGCGCCACGGCTGGATCAACCTGCACTTCTCCCTGCTGCCGCAGTGGCGCGGGGCCGCGCCGGTGCAGCACGCCATCATCTTCGGCGATGACATCACCGGTGCGGTGACCTTCCAACTGGAAACCGGGCTGGATACCGGCCCGGTGTTCGGGCAGGTGACCGAGCCGATCGGGGCGATGGACACCGCCGGGGCCCTGCTGCAGCGGCTGAGCGACAGCGGCTCCCGGCTGCTGGTCGACACGCTGCAGGCCCTGGACGCGGGGGTCGCCCGCCCCGAACCGCAGACCGGATCGGGCAGCTACGCGCCGAAGATCACCGATGCCGATGCGCAGCTGGACTTCACCCGCCCCGCCACCGAAATCCGCCGCCGCGCCCACGGCACCAGCCCGTTCCCGGGCCCCTGGATCAAGGTCGCCGACGGGCGCTTCAAGTTCGGCGCGCTGCGTGAACACCCGCAGGTCACCGACCTGGCGCCCGGCCAGGTGCGGATCGAACCGGGCAAGCGCCCCCGGGTGCTGGTGGGCACCGGCACCTGGGCGCTGGAGCCAACCCAGATCCAGCCGCCGGGCAAGAAAATGATGGACGCCGCCGACTGGGCCCGCGGCCTGTTGGCCAACGGCACGGAAGTGAGTTTCGCATGAGCCCCAGCAGCCAGGATTCCGCCCCACGGCGCAACGAACACGGGCGCACCCGCAACCGCGGGCAGCGCGGCCCGCGCCAGTACAGCGCCGCCGCCCCCGGCCAGCGCAAGCGCAGCGCGGACCCGGCCCGGCTGGTGGCCTTCAAGGCGCTGCGGGAGGTCTCCGGCTCGGACGCCTACGCGAACCTGGTGCTGCCCCGGCTGATCCGCGACCACCGGCTGGACAAGCGGGACGCGGCGTTCGCCACCGAGCTGGCCTACGGCGCGTTGCGCGCCCAGGGTTTCTACGACGCGGTGCTGGCCACCCTGGTCGACCGTGAACTTGGCGAACTGGACCCGGCGATCCTGGACGCCCTGCGTCTGGGTGCCCACCAGCTGCTGGCGATGCGGGTGCCGAACCATGCGGCGCTGGATGAAACCGTGTCCCTGGCCCGCGCCCAGATCGGTGCCGGGCCTTCCGGGCTGATCAACGCGGTGCTGCGCCGGGTCAGCGCGAAGGACGTCCAGGCCTGGAAGGATGAGATCA
Source organism: Glutamicibacter sp. St.4D3 (assembly GCF_059728615.1). Taxonomy (NCBI): domain Bacteria; kingdom Bacillati; phylum Actinomycetota; class Actinomycetes; order Micrococcales; family Micrococcaceae; genus Glutamicibacter; species Glutamicibacter sp. St.4D3. The sequence continues at coordinate 2,004,732 of NZ_AP039380.1, read as the reverse complement.
CCGCCACCGCCGCCAACGAGTCCCAGCGCCTGGGTCTGGAGCACGCGCACCCGGAATGGATCGTGCGGGCCCTGCGCCAGGCCCTGGTCACCCACGGGCGCCCGGCCGAGGAAATCACCGAACTGCTGCAGGCCGACAATGCCGCACCGGTGGTGAACCTGGTGGCCCTGCCCGGTCTGGGGGACCTTGACGCGGTGCTTGAGGCCGGCGCGCAGGCCGGGCCGCTGGTGGCCGGGTCCGCGACCTACCAGCACGGGGACGTCACCCGGGTGCCCGGGGTGCGCGAGGGGAGCGTGCGCGTGCAGGACGCCGGCAGCCAGGTGGTCGCCCACGCACTGGCCGAGGTGCCGCTGCCGGTGCCCGGCGAAGACCGCTACTGGCTGGACATGTGCGCCGGCCCCGGCGGGAAGGCCGCCGTGCTCGGCGCCCACGCCCTGCAGCGCGACGCGCGGCTGACCGCCAACGAACTGGCCGAACACCGTGCCCGGCTGGTGGAGAAGTCCCTGGCCGGGGTGCCCGAGGACTACTGGATGGTCACCAACCAGGACGGGCGGGACTACGCCCAGCAGCAGTACACCGGGGACTACGACCGGATCATGCTCGACGCTCCCTGCTCCGGGCTCGGCGCGCTGCGCCGCCGCCCCGAGGCCCGCTGGCGCAAATCCCCCCGCGACATCCCGGAGCTGACCGAACTGCAGGGCCAGCTGCTGCGGGCCGCGTTCAACGCGGTGCGCGTGGGCGGGGTGATCGGCTACGTCACCTGCTCGCCCCACCAGGCCGAGACCCGGCTGGTGATCGAGGACTTCCTCAAATCCACCCGGAACGCACGCCTGCTGGACACCGCCGCCGCGGTGGAGCAGGTCCTGCTGCCGGGCGCCGCCCCCAGCGGCCACCCGCTGGGGGAGGGCTCCACGGTGCAGCTGTGGCCGCACCGCCACGGCAGCGACGCGATGTTCCTAGCGCTGCTGACCAAGACCGCCTGACCGGCCGGGCCACCCAAGCCCCGGGACCGGACCGCCACCCGCCAACACCGCCGGCCGCGGCCACCGCGGCGGGCCCCACCACCTAGGAGAGACACGGTGCGCATCAACCCCTCGATCCTGTCCGCGGACTTCGCGAACCTGGCCAGCGAGCTGGAACGCATCCACACCGCCGACGCGGTGCACGTGGACGTGATGGACAACCACTTCGTGCCGAACCTGACCATCGGCAAGCCGGTGGTGCAGGCCATCGCCAACAGCACCACGCTGCCGCTGGACATCCACCTGATGATCGCCGACGCGGACCGCTGGGCCCCGGAATACGCGCAATTGGGCGTGGACTCGGTGACCTTCCACGTGGAGGCCTCCACCGCCCCGGTGCGCCTGGCCCGCGAGCTGCGCGCGGCCGGCACGAAGGCCTCCATGGCGTTGCGCCCGGCCACCCCGGTCGAACCGTACCTGGACATGCTCGGCGAGCTGGACATGCTGCTGCTGATGACCGTCGAGCCGGGGTTCGGCGGACAAAAGTTCCTGGACCTGGTGCTGCCCAAGATCCGCCGCGCCCGGGCCGCGATCGACGGCAGCGGCAAGCCGATCGCCCTGCAGGTCGACGGCGGCATCTCACGGGACACGATCCTTCGGGCCGCCGAGGCCGGCGCGGACGTGTTCGTGGCCGGCTCCGCGGTGTATTCCGCCCCCGAACCGGCCGTCGAAATCGATGTGTTACGAAATCTTGCCCTCAGTGGGCATTAAATGTGCCATAATCGAGCGTAGTAACAACAATTACGTGCTCCGGGGTCGGTGAAAGTCCGAACCGGCGGTGATAGTCCGCGACCCGAGCAGGAACCCCAGCAGGGGCTCCGGCTTGGCTGAACCGGTGAAATTCCGGTACCGACAGTTAAAGTCTGGATGGGAGAAGCACGAATTTGATTAGCTGGAGTCCATCCGGCCGGCGGCGTTAAGCCGAGGCAGGGTGATTCGATTGCAGGCCGTCAAATGAGGTACCCCCGGAGCCGCCGCTTCGAGAAGGGTAGAGATGGATTTCCTGCGGTGGCTCACAGAAGCTTTTAATTCCTACATCACGATCGGCTCCTCCGCGCTGCTGGTGCGCGAGGTCGTCGGCAACGTCTTCGGGCTGGCCAGCGCCTTTGGCGGCATGCGCCGCAAGATCTGGGCTTGGCCGGTGGGCATCATCGGCAACCTGCTGCTGCTCACGGTATTCCTGGGCAGCCTGTTCGGCCATGACAGCACGGCGAACCTGCTGGGGCAGGCCGGACGCCAGATCATGTTCATCACCGTGGCCATCTACGGGTGGGTGCGCTGGAAGAAGGCCAAGCACGAGGGCGGCCAGGCGGTCACCCCGCGCTGGGCGAGCCTGGGCGAACGCATGGGCCTGGCCGCCGTGCTGGTCATCGGCACCATCGCCCTGACCCCGCTGTTCCGGGTGCTGGGCTCCTACGAACCGGTCTGGGCCGACGCGTGGACGTTCGTCGGATCCCTGCTGGCGACCTGGGGGATGGCCAAGGGCTGGGTCGAATTCTGGCTGATCTGGGTGGCCGTGGACGCGGTCGGGGTACCGCTGCTGTTCTCCGCCGGCTACTACGCCACCGCCTTCATGTACCTGTTCTACGGGGCGTTCACCGTTGTCGGCTTCTTCGTGTGGATGCGCGCCAAGTCCCATGAAAAGCCCAGCGTGGAAACCCAGCTGCCCGACCCGCGCATCCAGGCCGGTACCGAATGATCACCGGCCAGGACCTGAAGCAGGCGCTGCGCACCGCCCTGGAGACCGCCGCGCGCGGCACCCGCGGGGCGAACCCGCTGGTGGGCGCGTGCATCCTGGATGAGCAGGCCCGGGTCATCGCCACCGGGTTCCACCAGGGGGCCGGGCACCCGCACGCCGAAGTCGACGCGCTGCGCCGGCTGGGACGGCTGGATGCCCAGGCCGCGGCGAAGCTGACCATGGTTGTCACCCTGGAACCCTGCAACCACACCGGGCGCACCGGCCCGTGCTCGCAGGCGATCGCCGCCGCCGGGATCGGGCACGTGCACTACGCGATGAGCGATGACACCGCCGCCAGCGGCGGGGCCGAGTACCTGCGCGCCCACGGGGTGACTGTCAGCCAGGCCGCGGACCGGGCCAGCTGGGAACTGAACCACCGCTGGTTCCGCGCCAAGGCGCAAAACCGCCCGTTCATCACCGTGAAGACCGCCCAATCCCTGGACGGGCGGATCAACGCACCGGACGGCAGCAGCCAGTGGATCACCTCCGACGCCTCCCGGGTGCACGCCCACCAGCTGCGGGCCCGGGTGGATGCGATCGTGGTGGGCACCGGCACGGTGCTCAGCGACGACCCCCGGCTAAGCGCGCGCACCGCCGCCGGGGGACTGCACGAACGCCAGCCCTACCGGCTGGTGCTCGGCAAACGGCAGCTGCCCGACCAGCTGGCCCTGGCGCACGACGCGAACTGGGAGCAGCTGCCCACCCACGACCTTCAGCAGCTGCTGGAGCGGGCCCGTGAACTGGGACTGCACCACCTGCTCATCGAAGGCGGGGCCACGATCGCCTCCGCCTTCATCGAAGCGGACCTGGCCGACGAACTGTACTGCTACCAGGCGCCGATGATCCTCGGCGCCGGCACCACCGCGGTGAACATCCCCACCGTGACCACGCTGAGCCAGGCCCGCCGCTTCCGGCTCGACGCCGCCCACCAGGAGGCGCTCACCCGGCTGGGCCCCGACGTGCTGCTGCATCTGGAGCCCCTGCCGGATCCCGACACCCGGCCCTAGGCGCGCCGCCCGGCACCGTGCACCAGACGCCAGAATCAGCGCGGCCGGTCGCCACCGCCCACCCCAACCCCGGCCCTCGCCGCAGGGGTCCTGCGGCGACCCACCGTCCCGCGCACCACCACAAGGAGTTTTCAATGTTTACCGGAATCATCAGCGGCCGCGGCACCGTGCTGGGGCTGCAGCACGACGCGCACAGCGACAGCGCCGTGCTGGACCTGGACATCCCAGGGCACGCGCAGGACTTCGAACTGGGCGGATCCATCGCCATCAACGGGGTGTGCCTGACCGCCACCGCCATCGACGGCCCGCGAATCAGCGTGGACGTGATGGGAGAAACGCTGCGCCGCACCACCATCGGCGCCCTGGAACCCGGGGCCAGCGTGAACCTGGAGCGTTGCACCAAGGCCGGGGCCCGGCTCGATGGCCACGTCGTGCAGGGACATGTGGACGCCGTGGGCCGCGTGCTTTCACGCGAAGACCACGGGCAATGGGTCAGCTTCCGCGTCGCTGTGCCCACCCAGTACGCGCCGCTGACCGCGCAAAAGGGGTCCATCGCACTGGATGGGATCTCACTGACCCTCACCGCCGTGAGCCCGGCCGGCGCAGAAACCCACTGGGTGGAGGTGGGCATCATTCCCACGACCCTGCGCGAAACCACCATGGGAACCCGCCAGGTGGGCGACGAGGTCAACATCGAGGTCGACGTGCTGGCCAAGTACGTCGCCCGGCTCAACGAATTCCAGGAGGTCACCCGATGAGCACCAGCACGAAGGAGTTCGACTCCATCCCCACCGCCCTGGCCGCCATGGCCGCCGGGAAGGCCGTTGTCGTGGTGGACGATGAGGACCGCGAGAACGAGGGCGACATCATCTTCGCCGCCCAGTTCGCCACCCCGGAGCTGATGGGCTTCACCATCCGCCACTCCTCGGGGGTGATCTGCGTGCCGATGGGCGCCGCCCGCGCCGACGAGCTGCGCCTGGCCCCGATGGTGGGGATCAACCAGGACGCCAAGGGCACCGCCTTCACCGTCTCCTGCGATGCCGCCGAAGGGATCAGCACCGGCATTTCCGCGGCCGACCGCGCCCTGACCGCACGCCTGCTGGCCGACCCGGGCACCACCGCGGGCCAGCTGAACCGCCCCGGGCACATCTTCCCGCTGCGTGCCAACCCACGCGGGGTGCTTGAACGCCGCGGACACACCGAGGCGGCCGTGGACCTGTGCGTCGCCGCCGGCCTGGAGCCGGTGGGGGTGCTGGTGGAGATCGTGCACGATGACGGGTCGATGATGCGCCTGGATGACCTGCGCGGCTTCGCGGCAGAACACCGGCTGCCGCTGATCTCGATCGAGGACCTGGCCCGCTGGCGCCGGGTGAACGACGCCATTGAGCTGACCGCCCCGGTCCACCTGCCCACCGCGTTCGGCGAATTCACGGCCCGGGCCACCCTGGTGGAGGGCAACGAGCACATCGTGCTCAGCCACCCGGTCCGCGGCGCCGAAACGGACCCTGCCCGGTCCGCGGGCCGGGCCCCGCTGGTGCGGATCCACTCCGAATGCCTAACCGGGGACGTGTTCGGCTCCTACCGCTGTGACTGCGGCGAACAGCTGGACGCCGCCCTGGCGCAGATCGCCGCCGAGGGCGGGCACCTGGTCTACGTGCGCGGCCACGAGGGCCGCGGCATCGGGCTGCTGAACAAGCTGCGCGCCTACTCGCTGCAGGAGCACGGGCTGGACACCGCCGACGCGAACGAGCACCTGGGCCTGCCGGTGGATGCCCGCGAATACTATGCGGTCGTCTCCATTCTGCGCACCCTGGGCATCGACCGCGTCCGGCTGCTGACGAACAACCCGGACAAGGTCTCCAAGCTGCGCCAGGCCGGGATCGAGGTCAGTGAGCAGGTCCCCAGCCTGGTCGCCCCGCGCGCCGAGAACGAACGCTACCTGCGCACCAAGCAGCAGCGCTTCGGGCACAACCTGCAGCTGCCCTGATGCGCGCCCGGGCCCCTCGGACCCACACCGACGGCAAACAGCAACGCCGGGGCGCCGCACCGCCGCCAGCCACCCGGCAACGAACCACCAGAGAAGGAAAATCATGAGCAAGCACGGAGCCCCCACCAACACCAGCGAGCAGCTCAAGGCGCTGGACACCCCGAACCTGAAGGTCGCCATCGTCGCGGCCAGCTGGCACGAAACCGTGATGAACGGGCTGATCGCCGGAGCCCAGCGCGCCGCGCAGGAAGCCAACATCGCCGACGTACACCTGGTGCGCGTCCCGGGTTCCTTTGAGCTGCCGGTCGCCGCCCGGGTCCTGGCCGAAAAGTACGATGCCGTCATCGCCCTGGGGGTGGTGATCCGCGGCGGCACCCCGCACTTCGACTACGTCTGCCAGGCGGCGACCATGGGTCTGACCCAGGTCAGCGTGGAGACCCGAACCCCCATCGGCTTCGGCGTGCTCACCTGCGACAATGAGCAGCAGGCACTGGACCGGGCGGGATTGGAAGGATCCTCGGAGGACAAGGGGCATGAGGCGTTCTCGGCCGCGGTCATGACCGCCGCAGCCCTGCGCTGAACCGGTTACCGCTTCGTCACAATGGGTACGCCGTGATGAACCGGCGTACCCAAAAACGCTAGGCTAAGACACGTGAAAACATTTGACGAGCTCTTCAGCGAACTCTCGCTCAAGGCCCAAACCCGACCTGAAGGCTCTCGTACCGTCACAGAACTGGATTCCGGAGTCCACGGAATCGGCAAGAAAATCGTCGAGGAGGCCGCCGAAGTGTGGATGGCCGCCGAATACGAAAGTGACGAGGCGGCAGCCGAGGAAATCTCGCAGCTTCTCTACCACGTCCAGGTGATGATGATCGCCAAGGGACTGGACCTGGCCGATATCTACAAGCATTTGTAGCCGTCGCGCGGTGGGTTCGCCAGCCCGAACCCACCCTGCCCGACGGCATAGACACCGGCAAGCCATCATCCCTTGGCGCCGCAGGTGAGCATCCTGCCGTGCGCCACAGCAGAAAAGAGAACCACATGCTTCGCGTAGCACTGCCCAACAAGGGTGCTCTGTCAGACATCGCCTCCACCATGTTCAAGGAAGCCGGCTACCTGCAGCGCCGCGACAACCGCGAACTGGTCATCATCGACCCGGACAACAACGTCGAATTCTTCTACCTGCGCCCGCGCGACATCGCCGTGTACGTTGGGCGCGGCATCCTGGACGTCGGCATCACCGGCCGCGACCTGTACCGTGATGCCGATGTGGACGATGCGGTGGAGGAGCTGCTGCCGCTGGGCATCGGCAAGTCCGCGTTCCGCTTCGCCGCCCCGGTTGGCACCTTCAGCTCCGTGGATGAGCTGGATGGCAAGCGCATCGCCACCAGCTACGACGTATTGCTGGATCACTACCTGAAGGAAACCGGAATCAACGCCTCGGTGGTCCGCCTGGACGGAGCCGTGGAATCCTCGGTCCGCCTGGGCGTGGCCGATGCCATTGCCGACGTCGTCGAAACCGGAAACACCATCAAGGCCGCCGGCATGGAGATCTTCGGGCCCCCGCTGCTGGCCTCCGAGGCGGTCCTGCTGGGACGCACGGATCACAAGCCCTCCGGTCTGGAAGTGCTGATCCGCCGCCTGTCCGGCGTGCTGGTGGCCCGCCAATACGTGATGCTTGACTACGACGTGCGCGTTGAACAGGTCGAGCAGGCCGCCGCGCTGACCCCGGGTCTGGAATCACCGACCGTGTCCCCACTGCAGGACTCGGACTGGTGCGCGGTGCGTGCGATGGTGCAAAAGTCGCAAACCAACAACATCATGGATGAGCTCTACGAGTTGGGCGCCCGCGCCATCCTCGTCAGCCAGATCCACGCCTGCCGCATCTAGTTCGGCACCAACCAAGGAGAAGAAAATGACTGTGGCTATCCGCGTCATTCCCTGCCTGGATGTCGATGCTGGACGCGTCGTGAAGGGCATCAATTTCGAAGGGCTGCGTGACGCCGGTGACCCGGTGGAGCTGGCTCGCCGCTACAACGAGGCCGGGGCAGACGAAATCACCTTCCTCGACGTCACCGCCTCCAGCTCGGATCGGGAAACCACCTACGATGTGGTTCGCCGCACCGCTGACGAAGTTTTCATTCCGCTGACCGTCGGTGGCGGAGTACGTACAGCGCAGGATGTCGATCGTCTGCTGCGTGCGGGTGCGGACAAGGCCTCGATCAACACCGCGGCTGTCGCCCGTCCCGAGGTGATCAACGAAATCACTGACCGTTTCGGGTCGCAGGTTCTGGTTCTGTCTCTGGATGCACGGCGGACCGACAACCCGGACATCGCTTCCGGATTCGAGGTCACCACCCATGGTGGACGCAGCGGTACGGGAACGTGCGCAGTTGCGTGGGCCAAGGAAGCTGCTGAACGTGGTGTCGGGGAGATCCTGCTGAACTCCATTGATGCCGATGGCACCCAGGATGGTTTTGATCTGGAGATGATTCGCGCTGTCCGTGCGGAGGTCAAGGTCCCGCTGATCGCGTCCGGAGGAGCAGGAAAGCCTGAGGACTTCCCACCTGCTATTGAAGCGGGTGCAGACGCGGTCCTGGCTGCATCGATCTTCCACTTCGGACCGAACGACATGATCGCCAAGGTCAAGGACAGAATTCGCGAAGCGGGATATCCCGTACGCTAGTTGCGTCGGACCCTTGCAAGGTCCTCAGTCTGGAGATCTAATACTTCTTGGACTGGGGACCTTGTTGTTTCCGGCTTATTCTCCCTCGCCAGCGATGAGTTCTTTCTCGGTCCTCCATACATCGATCGGGACTGCTTCGCTTGGAACCGCCGCCTGACCGGGGATTGTTTGCCACGACCCGCCCGACACTCTGAACTCGCCCCGATAGAGGGTCGTGAGATTGACGTTGAAGAGACCGGTTTCCAGGTAGGAATGGCTGGTCGGTGTTTTGTCGTGAAGCGTATGACTCGGCATAGGGTTCCCCGGTTGGTTTAGACTACGTGAAGAACCGTCGCCATAGTCCCATCGCCAAGCAATCGGTATCGCACGTATCTCGACGTCTGTCTCCGCGATTCGAGTTGTGAAAGTTTGAGTTTCGCTGGAGGCCCATAAGTGCACATGCCCATTCCGAAGAGAAAACTGTTTAGGGTTACTGTTTACTAGGGATCCTTTGATGGGAAAGCTTCTGAACTGTGCGGGAGTCACTTGAATTTCCTGGATTCTTTCACTATCTGGTATCCCGAGTTCCGCATCTTCTGGGCACCGAAGGCGCTGCACGAAAACCTCTCCGGCCTCCGGCCCCGAAAGACGAATAAAGGGGCTCTTCGCAATCGAGGGTGTAGGGCAGCATTGCCGTTGGTCTGATTTCTGGGCGTGTCGCAGGGCAGTAAAAAGTCGAGGTCTTCACAAGAATGGAAGTTCCTACACAACCTTCTTGAAAGACCTCGACGTTGTCCCATACTACCTTTACCGCCCCGGATCTGACCACGTTCTGCCGCCTGGACGAGCTGGGCCTGACAGCCTGCGGTCAGCGGTTGTTGCCTGAACGTGCCGAGATCCTGTGCACGGTCACCGAGGCGGATCCGTGGTGCCGTAACTGCGGGCAGCCGGGAACGCCTCGTGGCACCGTGGTGCGCCGGCTGGCGCATGAGCCAGTCGGCTGGCGGCCGACCACGCTGGTGATCCGGGTGCGCCGGTACCGGTGTGCTGACTGCGGTACTGTGTGGCGTCAGGACACTAGCCAGGCTGCCGAGCCCCGGGCGAAGATTTCTCGTGGCGGGTTGGGTTGGGCGCTGGCCGGGATCGTGTGTCAGCACTTGTCCATGGCCCGGGTCGCTGAGGGGTTGGGCGTGTCCTGGAATACCGCTAATGACGCGGTGTTGGGTCAGGGGCAACGGGTGCTGATCAACAAGCCTGAACGGTTCAACGGGGTGAAAGTCATTGGGGTGGATGAGCACGTATGGCGCCACACCCGCAGTGGAGGCAAGTACGTCACCGTGATTATTGACCTGACTCCGGTCACCGAAGGTGCTGGCCCGGCCCGGCTGTTGGATATGGTGCAAGGCCGCTCCAAGGCCGTGTTCAAGTCCTGGCTCGCGAACCGGCCCCAAGAATGGCGGGACGGGATTGAAGTGGTGGCCATGGACGGGTTCAGTGGCTTCAAAACCGCAGCTGCCGAGGAACTCCCGGACGCGGTAGAAGTGATGGATCCCTTCCATGTGGTGCGCCTTGCTGCCGAAGCGTTGGATAAGTGCCGTCAACGGGTGCAGCAAGACACCCGTGGTCACCGCGGCCGCAAGGGTGATCCGCTCTATGCGGCGCGTCGCACGCTATTGACCGGGGATGGTTTGCTTACTGAGAAGCAGATTGAACGGCTTGATGCCTTATTTGCTGATCAGCAGCATGAGCCAGTGCAATTCACCTGGAACATCTATCAGCGCATCGTGGACGCGTACCGGCAAAAGGAGAAGAGTATCGGCAAGTGGTCGATGGAGCAGGTCATCGAGCTGATCAAAGCAAAAATTCCTACCGGGCTGCCCGAACTGGCGTCCCTGGGCCGCACCCTGAAACGCCGGGCCGGGGATATCCTGGCTTACTTTGACCGGGCAGGCACCTCGAACGGGCCCACCGAAGCGATCAACGGCAGGTTGGAACACCTGCGCGGTAGTGCTCTGGGGTTCCGGAGCCTAGCGAATTATATTGCCCGTTCACTTTTGGAATCCGGCGGGTTCAGACCCGTTTTACACCCTGGATTGTGAAGAGCCAATAAAGGATTCTATGTAGGGAAAGCTGCCGTCTCCGCATCGGTCTCGATCGGAGTTTACGTTGCAGCTATCAGTTGTTTCTACGCTCTTTCCGCAAGTTTCGGAGTGTTCGACCCGATATTTTGGTGCCTGTTCCTTCAGTAAGAGAGTGTTTAGCTCTTTGTAGTAACTTTCTCTCAGCTTTCCACCCGGACAGTCATCAGATTCGACTTTTGCGTCTCTATCTCCCATTCGACCTCCAACATCGTTGCACGACGCTGCTGTTGCCGCGCGGACGTCTAGGCAGGGGAGAACAGCTCCTCCGAGAAATACGACGGACAACAGGACGCTAATTTTTCGGTATGACAATTTTCGTCACTTCCCAGTCCTTGGTGAATTTAAGTTCAAATGATACGACTTGATGATTGACGCGTTCCCAAGTTTTGAGTACCTTGTGGGGCTCTCGGTAGAGCTTCTGAGCTGCTGCGTCGAAATTGAAAATTGCGACAGCTTTGTTATCCACGGGCTCCAAAAGATCGACAAAATCGTAGTCATATTCGCCTCCAACTTGCCAGGCTTTGATGTCGACCGCAGCATCTATGGGATCAATCAGTTGCTCAGCACACAACTTACATTGGCGGCTGGTCAGTTTTTTTAGCTCATCTGTTGTCGTCGTCGCGATGCTGTAGTTCACAACTTCGAAATAGTGTTCGGCGAAGCTAATGGCACCATTCTTGGAATTTTGTTTGGCTGCATCGGGCATCTTGGGTACCGGGATGTTTTTCGCCGGTCCTTCCGCGCTTGCTGGCACTGGCTTCGGTGGCTGTGATTTTGTCGGCGACGATGAGGCTGTGGGCGAAGCGGTGGCTGGTGACTCTGACGGTGGAGTTGTTGCTGCGGGGTCGTTGCCGTCTTGGCAGGAGGTAAGCGCGAACGAGAATGCTAGGGGAACGGCGAATAGCGCAAGTGCGCGGGATCGGCTAGACATTTCGAACCTCCGTTGCCTTCGAAAGCCGTCACGATTGTTCGACATCCTAGACCGGAACGGTCAGCTTTGGGAGGGCGCGGCAATAACTGGGGAAAACTACTGCTGCCGCTAAGGCAGCAAACGCCATCGAATGCAACTGCGTCAACGCGCGGCACTGAAGCCAGGGGAGGCTAGAAACCCAGCTTCGTCTTCTTCAGCGCCTTGATGGATTCGTCGCTGCCCTCAAAGGTAACAAGCGCGCTGTCGATGCGACCGGAAGCGTGCATGATCAGCTCCGTGACGGGGCCGGTGATCGTCACCGGGTTGGCCGCCTTCTTGGCCACATGGCGTTTGCCGTCCGGCCGGGCCAGGATGACGCCGACGGGGCAGTGGCGGTAGTACATGCGGGCGCGGCGGGTGAGGTCATTCCAGAGCATTTCGGTGTAGCCGCGATCGAGGATGCGCGGAGCCCACTGGGTCCGTGCCCGGCGCACGTCTTCGGTGTGGATGAAGAACTCGGACATGTTCGCGGCGGTGCTGACCCGCTCGATGGAGAACGGGGAGTACTTGCTCGGCCCGGTGCGGAAACGCCGCACCAGCCCGGCATAGCTTTCGGGGCGCTGGGCCTCGTCGGCTAGCTTTTTAATCTTCGCGTCGAGCTTCCCGGATAGCGGCTTGAGAACCGCCCCGGCGCCCAGCGGCGAATTTTCGCGCAGAACCAGGTGCGCGGCAAGGTGGCGGGTTTCCCAGCCCGCGCACAACGTATCAGCCGAGGGGCCAGCTGCCAACAGGGCCTCGGCCAGGGCGAGTCGAGAAGCATGTACCAGGTGCATTACCTCTGAACCTAGCATGGAGTGCGGCACCTTGAGCACCTATAAAGACATGTTGCGAGGCAATGCCCCGAACTAGTGGCATTGAGTCTTGTCACACGGTGAGGACGCACAGGCCCAGCAAGTATGCTTGAGGGGATGTCTACTACTAATTCCAGCGCCGAATCCCAGCCGGATGCGGCGCAGCTTGACCCCCAGATCGCTGCCCGCCTCAAGCGCGATCCCAACGGCCTGGTGGCCGCGATCGTCCAGCAGGCCGACACCCTCCAAGTGCTGATGCTGGGTTGGATGGACGACGAGGCCCTGCGCCGCACCCTGAGCACCGGGCGGGTCACGTTCTTCTCCCGTTCACGCCAGGAGTACTGGCGCAAGGGGGACACCTCCGGCCATGCCCAGTACGTCAAGTCCGTGGCGCTGGATTGCGACGGGGACGCCCTGCTGGTGCAGGTGGACCAGGTGGGGGCGGCCTGCCACACCGGGGCCCCGACGTGCTTCACCGACCGGCAGCTGCCGGCGCAGGTCGGCCACCGCCCGGCCTAAGCACCCCGGCCGAAGGCGGCAGGGACGGTTCCCGCGGGCCGCGGGAGATCCCGCGGCGCCCCAAGCGGTTGAAAAGTAGTTGTTGGCAAGTAGCTGTTGAAAAGAAGCTGATGAAAACCCTAGGTAGCATTTCCCCGACCCGCCAGCAGTTCCTGGCGATGGCCTCCACGCGGCGGGTCATCCCCGTCTCGGTGCGGATCCTGGCCGACTCACTGACCCCGATCGGTCTCTACCGGCAGTTGGCCGGGGGACGGGCCGGCACCTTCCTGATGGAGTCGGCGGCAGCCGGTGGGGTGTGGTCGCGGTACTCCTTCATCGGGGTCAACTCCCCGGCCACGCTCTCCACCCGCAGTGACGGGCAGGCGTACTGGCAGGGCCAGGCCCCGGCCGGGCTGCCCACCACGGGCGTCGGGGTTGAGGTGCTGCGCGATACCGTGCGGGCCCTGCGCACCGAACCGATGCCGGGCCTGCCCCCGCTGACCGGCGGCATGGTCGGCTTCATCGGCTGGGAGTGCGTGCGGCATTGGGAAAAGCTGCCCAACCCGCCGGCCGATGACCTGAAGCTGCCGGAGCTGAGCATGAACCTGGTCGGCGACCTGGCCGTGCACGACGCCGCGGAGGGCACGGTCACGCTGATCGCCAACGCCATCAACTTCGACGGGCGGGCCGAACGCGCGGAGCAGGCCTATGATGACGCGGTCCAGCGCCTGCACCGGATGCTGGAGCAGCTGGACGGGCACCTGCCCACCGGCGGGGCGGTGCTGCAGGGCACCGACGTGCCGCGTGAAGAGCTGATGGAGGCGGTCACCCACTCCTGGGACGAGCAGCAGTACCTGCAGGCGATCCGCGAATCGAAGCAGGCGATTGTGGATGGTGAGGTGTTCCAGATCGTGGTCTCGCGCCGGTTCGAGCTGGAAACCCAGGCCAGCGCGCTGGACATCTACCGGGTGCTGCGCGCCACCAACCCGAGCCCCTACATGTACCTGTACAACTTCGTCGACGAGGACGGCCAGCCCTTCCAGGTTGTCGGCTCCTCCCCGGAGGCGCTGGTGACCGTGAACGACGGGCACGTGGTCACCCACCCGATCGCCGGCTCCCGCCCGCGCGGTGCGAACTACGAGGAGGACCAGCTGCATGAGAAGTCGCTGCTGGCCGACGAGAAGGAACGCGCCGAGCACCTGATGCTGGTCGACCTCTCCCGCAACGACCTGTCCAAGGTTTGCCAGGCCGGCACGGTGGAGGTCACCCAGTTCATGGAGGTGGAGCGCTTCAGCCACATCATGCACCTGGTCTCCAACGTGGTGGGCAAGGTGCGTGAGGGAATCGAAGCGTACGACGTGCTGGCCGCGACGTTCCCGGCCGGCACGCTCTCCGGGGCACCCAAGCCCCGCGCCCTGCAGCTGCTGGATGAGTACGAGCCCTACCGCCGCGGGGTGTACGGGGGAGTGGTTGGCTACCTGGACTTCGCCGGGGACATGGACATGGCCATCACCATCCGTTCGGCGCTGCTGAAGGACGGGCGGGCCTATGTGCAGGCCGGCGGCGGGATTGTCAACGATTCGAAGCTGGCCGACGAGGCCCTGGAAACCACCAACAAGGCCGCCGCACCGCTGCGCGCGGTCTGGGCCGCGCAGAGCCTGCGCCAGGCCACCGACGTGACGGAAGGTGCATGATGCGCAAGATGCTGAGCCTGAGGAACGTGGCACTGTTCGGGGTGGTCGCCGCCGGGCTGGGCCTGTGGGCCGCCACCCGCACCTGGGTGCTGGTCGACGTCCAGGCCACCACCGTCCAGGTGCCGCAGATCGTGGTCGACGGCTCCCAGGCCGCCCCGGCGGTCACCGCGCTGTGCGTGGTGGTGCTGGCCGCGGCGCTGGCGCTGCTGATCGGCGGGAAGGTGGTGCGCTACATCATCGGCGCGATCTCCGTGCTGGCCGGGGCCGGGGTGATCAGCGCCGGGCTGAACGGCGCACTGAACCCGCAGGGCGCGGCCGCCGGGGCCGTGGCCGAGGCGACCGGGCTGAAGGACATCGTCGCCGACTACCAGGTCAGCGCGTGGCCGATGGTGGTTGCGGTGGCCGGGGCGCTGATCGTGCTGCAGGGCATCTGCGTGCTGCTGGCCGCCGGGCACTGGTCCAAGACCACCAAGTACGACCGGGTGCGCTCCGAGGCGCAACCCACCGGCGAATCCCCGCGCAACGACCGAATCTCGGACTGGGAGCAGCTCTCGGCGGGGGATGATCCCACCGAGTCCGGGCGCTGATTCGTGCGCCGCGGCGGTGGGCAACACGATTGCCCCCAAATGTGTCATCGGTGTGAACTGGTGGCAGAATAGAGCAGGAAGCTTAAGGATCCGCCCGGGCCACCGCGCGGACATGGGTAGAAAACCAAGGAGACGTTCCGTTATGTCGCAGAAGACCGAGATCGACCCGATCTTTGCCGAAGAGGTTGGACACGGTAACTCGATCGCAGCCTGGACGGCTGTCATCATCATGATGGTCGGTGCCATCGTGGGCGGAATCGCCTTCGCCAACCACGCCCACCTGCTGGTGTACATCAGCTGCGGCGTGATCCTGCTGGGTCTGGTGGTCGGCTGGATCATGCGCAAGGCCGGCTACGGCGTGGGCGGCTCGCGCAGCGGAGCACACCACTAAGTTGAGCGTTCTCGACGAAATCATTGCGGGCGTCCGGGAAGACCTGGACGCCCGACGTGCACGTACCGGCCTTGAGGCGATGATCGGCGCCGCCCACGCCGCCGCCCCGGCCCGCGACGCCTATGCTGCGCTGGGCGGAAACACCGACCAGTCCGCCCGGGACACCACCTTGCGGGTGATCAGCGAGGTCAAGCGCCGCTCCCCGTCCAAGGGGGCGCTGGCCGAGATCCCGGAGCCGGCCACCCTGGCCGCCGAATACGCCGCCGGCGGTGCCTCGGTGGTTTCCGTGCTCACCGAGCAGCGCCGCTTCAACGGTTCGCTGCAGGATCTGGACGCGGTGCGCCAGGCCGTGGACATCCCGGTGCTGCGCAAGGACTTCACGGTCGACGAGTACCAGATCTACGAGGCCCGCGCCCACGGGGCCGACCTGGTGCTGCTGATCGTCGCCGCCCTGGACGACGCGACACTGTGCCGCTTCCTGGCGCTGACCGAACAGCTGGGCATGCACGCCCTGGTCGAAACCCACACCGCCGAGGAGATCCAGCGTGCGGTCGCCGCCGGTGCGAAGATCATCGGGGTGAACGTGCGCAACCTGAAGACCCTGGACGTGGATCCTGCCACCTTCGCCAAGCTGGCCCCGCTGCTGCCGCGCGAGGCCGTGGTGATCGCCGAATCCGGTGTGGAATCCACCGAGCAGGTGGCACAGTACGCGGCCGCGGGCGCCGATGCGATCCTGGTCGGCGAGGCACTGGTGAAGCACGCCGCCCCGCGGGAAACGGTCGCCGAATTCATCCGGGCCGGCACCGCGGCGAAGCCCGCACGCGGCCAGGACAACTGACGCAACAAACTACGCAAACCGCCGGTGAACGGCCACAGTTAAAGAGAATCAACAGTTGACGGCCAGCGGCGCACGCCGCACGATCCGAACGATCCACGGTGGTGCCCCCGCCCGGCGAGAAGCGCCGCGGGGGCACCTGCCAACATTGCGAGGGAAAAGAGGGAACAATGAGCACTTCCGACGACTCGTTGAAGCACGCCAGCGGACCATACTTCGGGGCCTACGGCGGGCGATGGATGCCCGAGTCCCTCATGGCCGCCATGGATGAGCTGGCCGCCACCTTCGAGCAGGCCAAGCACGATCCGGCGTTCATCGCAGAGGTCAAGGACCTGAACAAGAACTACTCCGGGCGTCCCTCGCTGCTCACCGAGGCCAAGCGCTTTGGGCACAAGGCCTGCGGCGGGGCGCGGATCTTCCTCAAGCGCGAGGACCTGAACCACACCGGCAGCCACAAGATCAACAACGTGCTCGGCCAGGCGCTGCTGGCCAAGCGGATGGGCAAGACCCGGATCATCGCCGAAACCGGCGCCGGCCAGCACGGGGTCGCCTCCGCCACCGCCGCCGCCCTGATGGGCATGGAGTGCGTGGTCTACATGGGCGCGGAGGACACCCGCCGCCAGGCGCTGAACGTGGCGCGCATGGAGCTGCTGGGCGCCACCGTGATCCCGGTGACCGTGGGCAGCCAGACCCTGAAGGACGCGATCAACGAGGCGCTGCGCGACTGGGTGGCGAACGTGGAGAACACCCACTACCTGCTGGGCACCGCCGCCGGCGGGCACCCGTTCCCGGCCATGGTGCGCTACTTCCACGAGGTCATCGGCGAGGAGGCGCGTGAGCAGATCCTGGCCCAGGCCGGACGCCTGCCCGACGCGGTGACCGCCTGCATCGGCGGGGGCTCCAACGCGATCGGCATCTTCCACGGTTTCCTGGACGACGCCGAGGTGGAGCTCTACGGTTTTGAGGCCGGCGGGGACGGGGTGGACACCGACCGCCACGCCGCGACGATCACCCTGGGCAAGCCCGGGGTGCTGCACGGGGCCAAGAGCTACCTGATGCAGGACGACGACGGGCAGACCATCGAATCGCACTCGATCTCCGCCGGGCTGGACTACCCGGGCGTGGGCCCGGAGCACGCGCACCTGGCCGACATCGGTCGGGTCAGCTACGAGCCGATCACCGACACCGAGGCGATGGACGCGTTCCGCCTGCTGTGCCGCACCGAGGGGATCCTGCCGGCGATCGAGTCCTCGCACGCGCTGGCCGGGACCATCAAGGTCGCCCAGCGCAAGATCGCCGAGGGCCGCGACCCGCAGGACGTGGTGATCGTGGTCAGCCTCTCCGGGCGCGGTGACAAGGACGTGTCCACCGCCGCCGAATGGTTTGGATTACTTGATGCGGCCGACGCGGCCGGGGAGGGGAAATAGATGACCCGGGTGAGAAGTGCCCAGAAGATCGCCGCCGCGAAGGCCGAGGGCCGCCCGGCGCTGATCGCCTACCTGCCCGCCGGGTTCCCCGACGTGGCCACCACCATTGACGCGGCCGTGGCGGTTGCCAACAACGGGGTGGACATCATCGAGATCGGGATCCCGTATTCGGACCCGGTGATGGACGGGGAAGTGATCCAGCAGGCCACCACCCAGGCGCTGGCCAACGGCTTCAGGGTGTCCCAGATTTTTGAGATCATCGCCGGGATCACCGCCCGCTGCGACGCCGCGGTGATGGTGATGACCTACTGGAACCCGGTGCTGCGCATGGGCGTGGAGGAGTTCGCCCGCCGCTTTGCCGAGGCCGGCGGGTCCGGGCTGATCACGCCGGACCTGGTGCCCGACGAGGCCGGGGAATGGGTGGCCGCCAGTGAAAAGTACGACCTGGAGCGCGTCTTCCTGATTGCGCCCAGCTCCTCCCCGGCCCGGGTGAAGATGACCGTGCAGGCCTCCAGCGGGTTCGTGTACTGCGTCTCGGTGATGGGGGTGACCGGGGCGCGCAGCGAGGTTTCCGCCGCCGCCCAGGACGTGGTCGCCGCCGCGCACGCGGCCGGGGCGGAAAACGCCTGCGTCGGGCTGGGGGTCTCCAAGCGGGAGCACGTCCAGCAGATCGGCGCGTACGCGGACGGGGTGATCGTGGGCACCGCCCTGGTCGCGGCGCTGCGTGACGGCGGGGTGGAGGCGCTCGGGGCGCTGGCCGCCGAGCTGAGCGGGAGAGCCAGCGCATGATCAGCGCCGCGATCCCCTCCCCGCCCATTGAATGGTCCCGCTTCACGCTGGGGCCGCTGACCATCCACGCCTACGCGCTGTGCATCCTGGTCGGCATCGTGCTGGCCCTGTGGCTCACCGGCCGCCGGCTGCGCGCCCGCGGCGGCACCAGCGACACGCTGTGGGACATCGCGATCTGGGCGATCCCGTTCGGCATCGTCGGCGGGCGGCTCTACCACGTGCTGATCACCGACCCGATGTACTACTTCGGGCTGGGCGGCGGCCCGGCGCACCTGGCCGAGATCCCGCAGCTGTGGCTGGGCGGGCTGGGCATCATGGGCGCGGTGGCGCTGGGCGCGGTCGGCGCGTGGATCGGCTGCCGGCGCATCGGGATCCGGCTTTCGGCGTTCGCCGACGCGGCCGCCCCGGGCGTGCTGCTGGCGCAGGCCGCCGGACGCTGGGGCAACTGGTTCAACCAGGAGCTGTTCGGTTCACCCACCACCCTGCCCTGGGGCTTGGAGATTGACCCGGACAGCTACAACTTCCCGGCCGGGCTGCCGGCCGACACGCTCTTTCACCCCACGTTCCTCTACGAGTCGCTGTGGAACGTGGCCGGGGTGATCCTCTTGCTGGCGCTGGACCGCAAGTACAAGCTGCGCCGCGGGGCGATGTTCGCCTGTTACGTCATCTGGTACGGCATCGGGCGCACGATCATGGAATCGTTCCGCATCGACCCGGCCGAGGTGATCGGCCTGGGCCCGCTGGACTTGCGCATCCACCAGCTGCTGGCGATCCTGCTGGTGATCGGCGGGGTGATCGGGCTGGCGTACTCGCTGGGCCGGCTGCGCTCGGAGCACCAGGACACCATCTACCTGCCCGGGCGGGAACCGGTGGCCGAGGCCGCCGCCGTGGAGGGCGGTTCGAGTGCCCTGGAGGCCGGCGCCGGACGCGCACCGCGGGGACGCGACGCCAAGAAAACGGGCGGCGTGAAGAAGACGGGCGACGTGAAGGACGCGGGCACCGCAAGGGATGCGGCGCGGAATCCGGATGCTGCCGGCCAGGACCCTGCCGATGGCCCCGGCAGCAATGGCCCCGGCACCGCCGGCCCCGCCCAAAAGAAGTAGCAAGGCGGCCGCCGGCAGGAATGCCCGTGCCGGCCAGCAGCCCACCGTGGCGGCACCCCGAACCAGGGGTGCCGCCACGGTGCGTTAACCCGCCCGCAACTGCCGGGGCAACCGGGGGAATTCGTTAACGCCCCCGAAACACAACCGGGCACGCGGCGGAAACAAACGACTTGTAACGTGGAACACCCGACCCGCTTGCGGCCCGCACCACCATTTCGCGGCCCACCGGTCGGACACGACCCACAACGCGGTGGATCCATCGTGCGCACACCACACCTTCGGGCCCCACTCCCTGGCCCGCGGCGTGCCTTCGCTGCCCGGCCCCGGTATCCCACCCATCGGCGAACCCGGCCCGCGGCGTCGGCCTGCCGCCGGGGCGGCGACGATGACCGGCAGCCTCCGTTTTTCGGGCTGAAACCCAGCGTCCTGCGTGCTGCCCCAAGCAATACGGCACACCCTTGAAAGGCACGCTCATGAGCATGACCGGAGTCCAGCTGAACGCCTCGCCAGATGGTGGCGGGGAACCCATCTCCTCGCCCTACACCCGATTCGCCGCGCTGCCCGGCGCGCAGGGACTCTACGATCCCGGCGCCGAGAAGGACGCGTGCGGGCTGGCGATGATCGCCAGCCTGAAAAATGAAGCCAGCCACCGCATCGTCGAACAGGCGCTGACCGCCCTGCGCCGCCTGGAACACCGTGGCGCGACCGGCGCCGACACGGACACCGGGGACGGGGCCGGAATCCTGCTGCACCTGCCGGACCGCTTCCTGCGCCAGGTCACCGACTTCCAGCTGCCCGAGCCCGGACGCTACGCCGTGGGCATGGCATTTTTGCCCGCCGCCCCCGCTGAGCGTCAGGCCGCGGTGGCCGCCGTGCAGCAGCTGGCCGAGGCCGAGGGTCTCACCGTGCTGGGCTGGCGCCAGGTGCCGGTGGACGCACGGGTGCTGGGGGCCGCCGCCCGCGAATGCATGCCGCACCTCGCCCAGTTCTTCGTCACCGGGGTGCCCTCCGGCCGGGCGCTGGACGCGGTGTGCTGGCGCATCCGGCGCCGGGCCCAGCACCGCCACGGGGTGTACTTCGCCTCCTTTGCCAGCGGCACCCTGGTCTACAAGGGCATGGTTTCCACCGCGCAGCTGGACCGCTTCTACCCGGACCTGGCCGACGCCCGGCTGGGCACCCGCTGCGCGATCGTGCATTCGCGCTTCTCCACCAACACCTTCCCCTCCTGGCCGCTGGCCCAGCCGCTGCGCACCATCGCCCACAACGGGGAGTTCAACACCGTGCAGGGCAACCGCAACTGGATGCGCGCCCGGCAGTCCCAGCTGGCCAGCGAGCTGCTGGGGGAGGTGCCCGAGGAGCTGTTCCCGATCTGCACGCCCGGCGCGTCGGACTCGACCAGCTTCGACGAGGTCGCCGAACTGCTGATGCTCTCCGGGCGGCACCCGGCCGCGGCGATCATGATGATGATCCCGCAGGCCTGGGAACACGATGAGCACATGGACCGGGATCTGCGGGCGTTCTACGAGTACCATGCGATGCTCATGGAGCCGTGGGACGGGCCGGCCGCCGTGTGCTTCACCGACGGGCAGCTGGCCGGGGCGGTGCTGGACCGCAACGGGCTGCGCCCGGCCCGCTGGCTGACCACCGCGGACGGGCTGCTGGTGCTGGCCAGCGAGGTCGGGGTGGTGGACGTGCCCGCCCAGCAGGTCACCGCCAAGGGGCGCGTCGCCCCGGGCACCGTGTTCCTGCTGGACGTCGCGGCCGGGCGGATCATCCCCGACGCGCAGCTCAAGGCCGAACTGGCCGCAGCCGCGCCCTGGGCGAAGTGGGTGGGGCAGAACAAGCGCCGGCTGCACCAGCTGCCGCGGCGTGAGCACGTGCACCACAACGCCGCCTCGGTGCGCCAGCGCCAGCTCACCTTCGGCTACACGAACGAGGAGCTGCGCCTGCTGTTGGGGCCGATGGCCGCCACCGGCACCGAACCGCTGGGCGCCATGGGCACCGACACCCCGGTCGCGGTCCTCTCCGAGCGCGACCGGCTGCTGTTTGACTACTTCACCCAGTCCTTCGCCCAGGTCACCAACCCGCCGCTGGACGCGATCCGCGAGGCGCTGGTCACCTGCCTTGCCACCTCGATCGGCCCGGAGGGGAACCTGCTGCAGCCCGGGCCGGTTTCGGCCGAGCAGATCGCGCTGGACTACCCGGTGCTGGACAACGACCAGCTGGACCAGGTGCTGTTCCTGCGCGACGGGCACGGCGCCCGCCAGAGCCTGCGGGTGCGCGGGCTCTACCGGCCCGCCGGCGGGGACCGGGAGCTGCGCGCCCGGCTGGACGAGATCTGTGAGAAGGTCTGCGCCGCGGTGCACCGCGGGGTGCGCTTCATCGTGCTCAGCGACCGGGACTCCTCCGCCGCGTGGGCGCCGATCCCCTCCCTGCTGCTGGTCTCCGCGGTGCACCACCACCTGCTCTCCAGCTCCACCCGCACCCGGGTCTCGCTGCTGGTCGAAACCGGCGACGCCCGGGAAGTGCACCATGTGGCGCTGCTCATCGGCTACGGCGCCAGCGCCGTGAACCCGTACCTGGCGCTGGAGAGCGTGGAGCAGATGGCCCTGGAGGGCACCTTGCCCGGGGTGGACCCGGCCCCCGACGGGCGGACCGCGGCCGCGAACCTGGTCAGGGCGCTGGGCCAGGGGGTGCTGAAGATCATGAGCAAGATGGGGATCTCCACCATCGCCTCCTACTGCGGCGCCCAGACCTTCGAGGCCCTGGGGCTGGGCCGGGCGCTGGTCGACGAATACTTCACCGGCACCCCCAGCCGGCTGGACGGGATCGGGCTGGAGGTGATCGCCCGGGAAACCGCGGCCCGCCACGCCCGCGCCTACCCCGTCCACCCCTCCCACCCCGGTACCGGCACCGGGAGCAGTGCCGTGAGCGGTGCCCCGCAGCTGCCCGGCGGCGGGGAATACCAGTGGCGCCGCGGCGGGCCCCCGCACCTGTTTGACCCGCAGACCGTGTTCCGGCTGCAGCATTCCACCCGCACCCGGCGCTATGACGTGTTCAAGCGGTACACCGCCGCGGTCGACGAACAGGCCGCCGAGCTCAAGACGCTGCGTGGGCTGCTGCGGCTGAACACCCAGGCCGCCACCCCGGTGCCCATCCAGGAGGTGGAGCCCGTCAGCGCGATCGTCACCCGTTTTGCCACCGGGGCGATGAGCTACGGCTCGATCTCCGCCGAGGCGCACGAAACCCTGGCGATCGCGATGAACCGGCTCGGGGGCAAGTCCAACACCGGTGAGGGCGGGGAGGACCGGGCCCGGCTGAACGACCCGCTGCGGCGCAGCGCCATCAAGCAGATCGCCTCCGGGCGCTTCGGGGTGACCAGCCGCTACCTGAGCAGCGCCGCGGACGTCCAGATCAAGATGGCCCAGGGCGCCAAGCCCGGGGAGGGCGGGCAGCTGATGAGCACCAAGCTCTACCCGTGGATCGCCCGGACCCGGCACTCCACCCCCGGGGTCGGGCTGATCTCCCCGCCCCCGCACCACGACATCTACTCGATCGAGGACCTGGCCCAGCTGATCCACGACGCCAAATGCGCCAACCCCTCCGCCCGGATACAGGTCAAGCTGGTCTCCGAGGCCGGCATCGGCACCGTCGCGGCCGGAGTCGCCAAGGCCAAGGCGGACGTGGTGCTCATTTCCGGGCACGACGGCGGCACCGGTGCCAGCCCGCTGAACTCGCTCAAGCACGCCGGCACCCCGTGGGAGATCGGGCTGGCCGAGGCCCAGCAGACGCTGATCCTCAACGGGCTGCGCCAGCGGGTGACCCTGCAGGCCGACGGGCAGCTGAAGACCGGGCGCGATGTGGTGATCGCCGCGCTGCTGGGCGCCGAGGAGTTCGGCTTCGCCACCGCCCCGCTGGTGGTCTCCGGGTGCATCATGATGCGCGTGTGCCACCTGGACACCTGCCCGGTCGGGGTGGCGACCCAAAACCCGGAACTGCGCGAGCGCTTCAGCGGCAAGGCAGAGTTCGTGGTCAACTTCTTCCAGTTCCTGGCCCAGGAGGTGCGCGAACTGCTCGCCGCACTGGGCGCGCGCACCCTGGACGAGGTGATCGGGCGGGTCGAACTGCTGGACACCGCCCAAGCGGCCGCCCACTACAAGGCCCGCGGGCTGGACCTGGGCCCGATCACCCACGTGCCACCCGTGGCCCCGGCCGCCCGGCGGCGCACCACCGGGCAACAGCACGGTTTGGAGAACCACCTGGACCGGCGGCTGCTGGCCCAGGCCGGTCCGGCGCTCGCCGCGGGCACCCCGGTGCGGCTGGCGGCCAGCGTGTCCAACACCGACCGCTCGGTGGGCACCCTGCTGGGCCACCACCTGACCCGCGCCGCCTTCGACGCCGACCGGCCGGCGGACACCATCACGGTGCGCCTGCAGGGCCAGGCCGGGCAGTCGCTGGGCGCGTTCCTGCCCGCCGGGATCACCCTGCGCCTGGCCGGGGACGCGAACGACTACGTCGGCAAGGGCCTGAGCGGCGGGATCATCGCCGTGCACCCGGGCTCCGGCAGCGCCTGCCCGCCCGAGGAACAGGTGATCGCCGGCAACGTGATCGGCTACGGCGCCACCAGCGGCCAGCTGTACATCAACGGGCGGGTTGGCGAACGCTTCGCGGTGCGCAACTCCGGGGCGACGCTGGTCGCCGAGGGGATCGGCGAGCACGGGTGCGAGTACATGACCGGGGGCACCGTGGCGGTGCTCGGGCCCACCGGACGCAACTTCGCCGCCGGCATGTCCGGGGGTGTGGCCTGGGTGCTGGACTTCGACCCCCGGCGGCTGAACCCGCTGGCCGCCGCCGGGCAGGAACTGTTGATCGGCCCGCTGGACGACGCGCAGGCCGGGCAGCTGCACGCGCTGCTCACCGAGCACATCGCCCGCACCGGCTCCCCGCTGGCCCAGCGCCTGGTGCTGGACTGGGACACCAGCCGCACCCGCTTCACCAGCATCATCCCGCGGCACTACGCCGCCATCGAAGAACTTCGCACCCACGCCGCCGACTCCGGGCAGAACCCGGACTCGGCCCAGGTGTGGACCCAGATCCTGGAGGTGACCCGTGGCTGACCCACGCGGCTTTCTGAACATCCGCCACCGTGAAACCCAGCCCCGGCGCCCGGTGCCGCTGCGGCTGCTGGACTACCGGGAGGTCAGCGAACGCCAGCGCGCCGGCACCCTGCAGGCCCAGGCCTCGCGCTGCATGGACTGCGGGGTCCCGTTCTGCCACCAGGGCTGCCCGCTGGGCAACCTGATCCCGGAGTTCAACGACCTGGTCTACCGCCAGCGGATGGACGAGGCGGCCGACCGGCTGCTGCAGACCAACAACTTCCCGGAACTGACCGGCCGGCTCTGCCCGGCGCCCTGCGAGGCCGCCTGCGTGCTGGGCATCAACCAGCCGGCGGTGACGATCAAGCAGGTGGAGGCCGAACTGGCCGGGCACCTGCTGGACGCCGGGGCGTTCACCCCGCAGCCGCCGGCCCGGCACACCGGGGCGCGGATCGCGGTGGTCGGCTCCGGCCCGGCCGGGCTGGCCGCCGCCCAGCAGCTGACCCGGGTGGGGCACACCGTGGTGGTCTTCGAACGCGACGAGGCCCCCGGCGGACTGCTGCGCTTCGGCATCCCGGACTTCAAGCTGGACAAGCGGGTGCTCGAGCGCCGGCTGGAGCAGCTGCGTGCGGAAGGCACCATCTTCCGCACCGGGGTGAACATCGGTGTGGACGTCGGCTGGGATGAGCTGCGCCGGGACTATGACGCGGTGATCATCGCCATCGGCGCCGGAGTGCCGCGCGATTTGCCCGTGCCGGGCCGGGAGCTGGACGGGGTGCACTTTGCGATGCAGTACCTCACCGACAGCAACCGCGTGGTGTCCCAGGCGCGCCGCAGCCCGCGGATCGACGCCCGCGGCAAGCACGTGGTGATCCTGGGCGGCGGGGACACCGGGGCGGACTGCCTGGGCACGGCGCTGCGCCAGCAGGCGGCCAGCGTCACCACCCTGGCCATCGGCCAGCAGCCCCCGGCCGAACGCGGGCCCGGGCACCCGTGGCCGACGGTGCCGCCGCTGTTCGAGGTGCAGTCCTCCCACGAGGAGGGCGGGCAGCGCAGCTACCTGGCCTCCACTGTGAGATTTAATGGTCGGCAGGGCCGGGTGATCGGTGTTACAGTGGCAGAGACGGAATTTGTCGCTGGCTCACGCCTCCCGAAGCCCGGCACCGAGAAGCTGATCAAGGCGGATCTGGTGCTGCTCGCCCTCGGGTTCACCGGACCGGAAAAAGCCGGGCTGGATGAACAGGTCAGTATCGATTTCGACAATCTGGGCAACGTCGCCCGTGATGGCTACTACCACACCGGCGCGGACAATGTGTTCGCCGCCGGGGACGCCGGTCGGGGACAGTCCCTGATCGTGTGGGCCATCGCCGAGGGGCGCTCCGTCGCCGCGGCGGTGGACCGTCACCTGCAGGGGCACACCATGTTGCCCGCACCGGTCGCCCCCACCGATAGGGCCATCAGCATCATGTGAGTGTCACGGGTGCGTTGCGGCCAGCCATGGAGTTTCAGCCTTGGAATTCCCGGCCGGACGTACCGTGGAAAGTGAAAGGCATAATAGGCTGACGGTATGAGACGCGCGAAGATTGTTGCTACCTGGGGACCATCGATTGAGAGCTACGAAAACACCGTGGCGGTGTTGCAGGCCGGGGTGGACGTCGCCCGGCTGAACATGAGCCATGGCGACCATTCCACACACGCGAACAACCTGGAAAACGTGCGCAACGCCTCCCGTGAGGTAGGCCGCGCCGTGGGGATCTTCGCCGACCTGCAGGGCCCGAAGATCCGTCTGGGCCGGTTCAAGGACGACGCGAAGTACATCCTGGAGCCGGGGGAGCGGTTCACCATCACCACCGAGGACATCGAAGGGGACCGCAGCATCTGCTCCACCACCTTCAAGGGCCTGCCCGGGGATGTGCAGCCGGGGGACATGCTGCTGGTCAACGACGGCAAGGTCCAGCTGCGCGCCCTGCAGGTCGACGAGGTCAAGGTGCTCACCGAAGTCGTCGTCGGCGGGGAGGTGTCCAACAACAAGGGCATCAACCTGCCCGGCGTCGCGGTGAACGTGCCGGCACTGAGCGAGAAGGATGAGGACGACCTGCGCTGGGCGATCCGCGCCGGAGTGGACATGGTCGCCCTGTCCTTCGTGCGCAACGCCAGCGACATCCGTCGCGTGCACGAAATCATGGACGAGGAAGGCCGCCGCCTGCCGGTGATCGCCAAGATCGAAAAGCCGCAGGCCGTCGCCGCCCTGGAGGAGATCATCGACGCGTTCGACGCGATCATGGTCGCCCGCGGCGATCTGGGCGTGGAGCTGCCGCTGGAGGAGGTCCCGATGGTGCAGAAGCGTGCCATCGAACTGGCCCGCCGCTGGGCGAAGCCGGTCATCGTGGCCACCCAGGTGCTCGAATCGATGATCGAGTCCCCGACCCCCACCCGGGCCGAGGCCTCGGACTGCGCCAACGCGGTCATCGACGGCGCTGACGCGGTCATGCTCTCCGGGGAGACCTCGGTGGGCGCCTACCCGGTGGAGACCGTGGCCACCATGGCCCGGATCATCACCTCCACCGAGCAGCACGGCCTGGACCGCATCCCGCGGCTGGGCTCCAAGCCCAAGACCCGCGGCGGGGCGATCACCCGCGCCGCCGTGGAGATCGCCGACCAGCTCGATGTGAAGTACATTGTCGCGTTCACCCAGTCCGGTGACTCGGCGCGCCGCCTCTCCCGGCTGCGCCCGCACAAGCCGGTGCTGGCCTTCACCCCGCTGCCGCAGACCTACAACATCATGACCCTGATGTGGGGTGTGCAGGCCCGCCTGGTGGAATACGCCGACCACACCGACAAGATGACCGCCCAGGTCGACGAACGCCTGCTCTCCGAGGGGCTGGCCGAGGTCAACGACCTGGTGTGCATCGCCGCCGGTTCGCCTCCAGGGCAGGCCGGGTCCACCAACACCCTGCGCATCCACAAGGTCGGTGACCTTGCCGATGCCGGCCAGCTGCTGGACGGCAAGCCGATGCCGGACCGGGAGAAGGTCGGACCGTGGGCGCCGGAGAACGTGCGCGGCACCTCCATCTAGGCATAGCCGCCGACTCGGGCCGCGAGGTTTCTCACGGCCACCGGCCAGGGGCGCCAATCCTTTGCGGGATTGGCGCCCGTGGCCGTTTCCCATGCTGCCGGGCCCCGGCCTTCGGCCCTGGCCTCCGGTGCCGGGCAGCAAACCGTGCAGCGCGGCGTCCGCGCCCGAGGTGCGATGACGGCTCCGCCGCTGTGGCGCCACGGTACGATTTAAACGTCAAACGCGGCCACCTCCGGCAAGGCGATGGCCGCGTGAGATTCGGTCCGCAGCGGCGGCGGGCTGCCTTGCGGTGAACCCGTGGCAGGGGTGGTCCCTACTTGACCTGATCGATCACGGTTTCGGCCACCTGGCGCATGCTCAGCCGGCGGTCCATGGAGGTCTTCTGGATCCAGCGGAACGCCTCGGGCTCGGTCAGCCCCATCTTGGTGATCAGCAGGCTCTTGGCCCGATCCACCAGCTTGCGGGTCTCGAACTGCTCGCTGAGGTTGCTGACTTCCTCCTCCAGGGCGCGCAGCTCGTCGTGCCGGGAGATCGCGATTTCGATGGCCGGGGTCAGGTCGGCCTCCGTGAACGGCTTGACCACGTACGCCATGGCGCCGGCCTCCCGGGCCCGGTCCACCAGTTCCTTCTGGCTGAACGCGGTCAGCAGCACGACCGGGCAGATGCGTTCCTTGACGATGGTTTCCGCGGCGCTGATCCCGTCAAGCACCGGCATCTTCACGTCCATCAGGACCAGATCCGGCTTCAGCTCGCGGGCCTTCTCAATGGCGCTTTCCCCATTGTCGACCTCGGCCACTACCTCGTACCCCTCTTGGCGCAGGATTTCGACGATGTCCAGACGGATCAGGGTCTCATCCTCGGCCACGAGTACGCGGCGGGCGGTGCCAGGCGTTTCGGCGGGGATCTTGGTGATGTCGGGCAGCTGGCTCAATTCGTTTCCTTTGTGTTCACACGGGCAGCAATTCTGGTCGCTCGCTAACGCCGGAAGGCAGATGCTGGGCGGGAAACCGGGGTTTCTAAGAACAGCCTACTTGCCTGGGGGCCAGTATGCCCGATGACGCGGAAGATTCGATTAGGAAATCCAAAATCCGTCCAGTACTATCGTAAAAGTGCCAGCCCAAGTGGCGGAATCGGTAGACGCGCCGCACTCAAAATGCGGTATCGAAAGATGTGTGGGTTCGAGTCCCACCTTGGGCACCTGGTGATGAAATCCCCTTCGCACGACCTGCGGGTTGCGCGGTGGGGATTTTTCGTGCCAGCAGTGCTTTGCACCGCATCCGCAGAAACGAAAAGCCGGCGGAAACCGCCTGTTAGCTTGATCATAGGACGATCCGGGTTCACCTGCGTGTCACCCGTTGTTCGCCAGATCTGGGTTGACTTTCCAGATTGACTCAGTGACAGGTAGTCATATGATTGAACTGGCTCGCGGCCATTGTGCCGTGTCGTTCACCGTGCAGATGGATCGATATCGCGGTGTGCTGAGCAGAAAACTTTCCCTTAGCCGTTCGACCCCCAGGCTGGTATTCAATGGATTTGACGCTCATCGTCGTCCTGGTCATTACCTTGGCGTTGTTCTTCGACTTCACCAACGGTTTTCATGACACGGCCAATGCGATGGCCACTCCAATCGCAACCGGCGCCATCACAGCGAAAAAAGCTGTGTTGCTCGCCGCAGCCCTCAACTTGGTAGGCGCGTTCCTCTCCACCGAGGTTGCCAAGACGATCTCCGGCGGAATCATCAAGGAGGGCGAGGGCGGCGTGCAAATCATGCCGGAAATGATCTACGCCGGCCTGATGGGCGCAGTGATCTGGAACGTGCTGACCTGGCTGTTGGGCCTTCCCTCCAGCTCCTCCCACGCATTGTTCGGCGGCCTGATCGGTGCGGCCATCGTCGGCGCCGGGCTGGGCGCCATCGACTACGGCGTGCTGATGAGCAAGGTGCTGCTGCCGGCGCTGTGTGCCCCGGTGATTGCCGGTGTCTCCGCGTACGTGTGTACGAAGCTGGCCTACGCCATCACTAAGCGTCAATCAGGCGCTTCGCCCAAGCGCGGCGGGTTCCGCTACGGCCAGATCTTCTCCTCCTCGCTCGTGGCACTGGCCCACGGCACCAACGACGCGCAGAAGACCATGGGCGTCATCACCCTGACCCTGGTTGCCGCCGGGATGCAGGAAGCCGGCACCGGCCCGCACCTGTGGGTCATCACCAGCTGTGCGCTGGCCATCGCGCTGGGCACCTACACCGGCGGTTGGCGCATCATCCGCACCATGGGCTCGGGACTGACCGATGTGAAGCCCGCGCAGGGCTTCTCCGCGGAAGTGTCCACCGCCTCGGCGATCCTGGCCTCCTCGCACCTGGGCTTCGCCCTGTCGACCACCCAGGTCGCCTCCGGTTCGGTGATCGGTTCGGGCATGGGCCGCAAGGGCGCCGAGGTGCGTTGGGGGACCGCCGGGCGCATCGCGCTGGGTTGGCTGTTCACCCTGCCGGCAGCGGCAGTCGTCGGCGCGCTGGCCGCCCTGGTCATGCACCTGGGCAACGCCGGCACCCTGGTCGTCAGCGTGCTGGGCGCCGGAATCCTGCTGGTGTTCTGGGTGCTCTCGCGCCGTGACGTTGTCGGCCACGACAACGCGATCTCCGACATCGACTCCTCGGGTGCCGCAGTGAAGATCCTGTCGAAGAAGGAACGCCGCAAGCGCGAGAAGGCCGCCAAGGCCGCCGCGAAGGAAGCGGCGAAGAACAACGCCAAGAAGAATCCCACGCAGGGGGCCAAGAAGTGACCATCGACTGGGCAGCATTCCTGATCGTCGCGGTAACCACCTGGGTCGCCGCCATCCTCATCGTCAGCGCGTACTCGTTTGGCGTCCGACTGCTGGCCGTCGCCCGCGATGACGACCGCCATGAGGCCCTGAACCGCTTCGGCGCGTTCGCCTGCTTCGCCTTCTGCGGAATCGTGGTGCTTTTCGGCATCATCCTGATCGTGCCGGCCCTGAGCGCCAGAATCCTGGGCGTTTGAGCTAATTTCCCGCCCGAGTACCTTCACCGATGGAGGCACCCATAGACTGGAGCCATGACGAGCTTCAAATACTATGTGGGTGCCTCCATCGATGGTTTTATCGCCGATTCGGCCGGTGAAACCCGCTGGCTTGAACCCTTCGGCGACGCGCAGGGCGCGCTGCCCGGGTTCCAGAAGTTCTTCGACGAGGTCGGCGCGATCGTCATTGGCGGCCAGACCTACCTGTGGCTGGTCAAGCAGCTCACCGCACTTGAGCGGCCCTGGCCGTACGCCGGCAAACCGGTGTGGGTGTTCACCCACCACGAGCTGCCCTCCACTCCCGGGGCCGACCTGACGTTCGTGCGCGGGGACATTGACCTGTGGTCGCACGACATTGCCCGCAGCGCCGGCCAGCAGGACGTCTGGATCCTGGGCGGGGCCCAGCTGGCCGGACGGTTCCTTACCGCCGGGGTGCTCGATGAGCTGCAGCTGCTTACCGTCCCGGTGGTCCTGGGCAGCGGGGTGAGCGT
The DNA here is from genome assembly GCF_059728615.1 of Glutamicibacter sp. St.4D3. NCBI lineage: Bacteria > Bacillati > Actinomycetota > Actinomycetes > Micrococcales > Micrococcaceae > Glutamicibacter > Glutamicibacter sp. St.4D3. Next base: position 1,973,395 of record NZ_AP039380.1, on the reverse strand, counting down.
CTTCGACACCAAGACCCCTGCCGACTTCACCCTGATCGACCGCACGGCCCACGAGAACGGGGTATTGGAGGACCGCTACCGGGTTGCCGCCCCGTAGCCCGGCAGTGGCACCGCCCCCTCCCGCACCTGACCTGCCCATGTTGCCGCTCCGGCCGGAGCCAAGGGCCCGGGGATGTGCCAAAGATTGCGTGGTTCAGGAAGTGAAAATGTCCCGAAGTGCAACTAGGCTGGCAGGTGTGAGTGAAACAACCAAAGTGATGTCCGAATCGGACCGACGACTGCTGATCATTGACGGGCACTCGATGGCGTTCCGCGCCTTCTATGCGCTGCCCGCCGAGAACTTCGCCACGAGCACCGGTCAGCACACCAACGCTGTGCACGGGTTCGTCTCCATGCTGCTGACCATGATCCGCCAGCAGAAGCCAACTCACGTGGCGGTCGCGTTCGACCTGGACACCCCGACCCTGCGCTCCCAGGAGTACACCGAATACAAGGGCGGGCGCAACAAGACCCCCGAGGAGTTCTACGGCCAGATCGACCTGATCCAAGAGGTCATGAAGGCGATGAACATTCCCAGCATCACCCTGGAGGGGTACGAGGCCGATGACATCCTGGCCACCCTGGCCCGGCAGGGTGAGGACGCCGGCTTCAAGGTGCTGGTCGTTTCCGGGGACCGCGACGCGTTCCAGCTGATCAACGAGGACACCCTGGTGCTCTACCCGAAGAAGGGCATCAGCGACATCCCGCCGATGGACGCCGATGCGATTGAAGCCAAGTACTTCGTCCGCCCCGAACGGTACTGCGACCTGGCCGCGCTGGTCGGGGAAACCGCGGACAACCTGCCCGGCGTGCCCGGGGTTGGCCCCAAGACGGCCGCGAAATGGCTGGGCCTGTACGGTTCGCTGGACGGGGTGCTGGAGAACATCGACTCTATCAAGGGCAAGGTCGGCAACAACCTGCGCGAACACGTGGAGAACGTCAAGCGCAACCGGCGCCTGAACGAACTGCACCGCGACCTGGACCTGCCGGTCACCCTGGAAGAGTCCGTGCTGGAAAGCCCGAACCGCGAGGCCGTGGAAAACCTGTTCGACGCGCTGGAGTTCAACACCCTGCGCAAGCGCCTCTTTGACCTGTTCGCCGCCCAGGAAGAGGAGGTCGAACGCGAGGTCATCGAGTTCAACCTCACCGAGATCACCACCGCGCAGCAGCTGGACGAGTTCATCAAGGCCGCCGAGGGGGCGAAGATCGCCCTGCAGCCGGCCGTCAGCGGCGGGGAAGCGGCCGCGCTGGCGCTGACCCACGGTACCGAGTCCGCCTGGATCAGCCTGACTGAACTGGATGAGCAGACCGACCGCGCGCTGGCCGACTACCTGGGGGATCCGCGCGCGCCGAAGGTGCTGCACGATGCGAAGGCCAGCATGCACCTGCTGGCAGAACGCGGTCTGGACCTGGTCGGCGTCGTCGACGACACCTTGATCGGCGCCTACCTGATCCAGCCGGACCGGCGCAGCCACGACCTGGCCGACATCGCCCAGTACCACCTGAAGGCCACCGTCCCGGTGGTCAAGCCGGAGAAGAAGGGGCAGCTGGACCTGGGGATGGGGGTGGACCCGGAGCTGAAGAACGCCACCTTGGCCCAGAGCCAGGCCATCAACGAGCTCTCCGAGTACCTGGTCGGGCGCCTGGAGGAAAAGCACGCCGCACAGCTGATGAAGGACATTGAGCTGCCGCTGGTGCGGGTGCTGTTCGACATGGAGCGGGCCGGGATCGCGGTGGACCGCACGAAGCTGGATGAGCTCTACGACCACTTCACCACCCAGGTGGAGCAGTCCACCCAGGAGGCCTACGACGCGATCGGCCACGAGGTGAACCTCTCCAGCCCGAAGCAGCTGCAGGTGGTGCTGTTCGAGGAACTGGAGCTGCCCAAGACCAAGAAGATCAAGACCGGCTACACCACGGACGCCGAATCGCTGCAGGATCTGCTGGTCAAGACCGGGCACCCGTTCCTGGTCGCGCTGATGGCCTACCGCGATGCGATCAAGCTGCGCCAGACCGTGGAGGGGCTGCGCAAGTCGATCGCCGAGGACGGGCGGATCCACACCACCTACGCCCAGACCGTCGCGGCCACCGGACGCCTGTCCAGCCTGAACCCGAACCTGCAGAACATCCCGATCCGCTCCGAGGAGGGCCGGCGCATCCGCGACGTGTTCGTCGTGGGCGAGGGCTACGACAAGCTGCTGACCGCGGACTACTCGCAGATCGAAATGCGCATCATGGCCCACCTCTCCGGGGATGAGGGCCTGATCCAGGCCTACCAGGACGGGGAGGACCTGCACCGCTACGTCGGCTCGCGGGTGTTCAACGTCAGCCCCGAAGAGGTCTCCAGCGAGATGCGCTCCAAGGTCAAGGCGATGAGCTATGGGCTGGCCTACGGGTTGAGCTCCTTCGGACTGTCCAAGCAGCTGAAGATCACCGTCGATGAGGCCCGCACCCTGATGAAGGACTACTTCGACCGCTTCGGCGCGGTGCGCACCTACCTGCGTTCAGTGGTCGACCAGGCCCGCAAGGACGGGTTCACCGAAACGATCTTCGGGCGCCGCCGCTACCTGCCGGAACTGAACAGCTCCGACCGCCGCCTGCGCGACATCGCCGAACGCGCGGCGCTGAACGCCCCCATCCAGGGCTCGGCCGCGGACATCATCAAGGTCGCGATGCTGCAGGTGGACGCGGAACTGGCGGCGGCCGGGCTGAAGAGCCGGATGCTGCTGCAGGTCCATGACGAACTGGTGCTGGAGATCGCCGAGGGGGAGCTGGAGCAGGTGCAGGCCCTGGTCACCGAACAGATGGGCAACGCGGCCCAGCTGCGTGTCCCGTTGGACGTGCAGCCCGGCATCGGCCACTCCTGGCACGAGGCCGGCCACTAGGGGCCAAGCCACCCCTAGCCGGTGTCCGATCCGGTCCCGCAGCCGGATCGGACACCGGGGCGCACACCCCACGGGCCAGCGCTCCCACTGACCGCCCACCGCACCATGCACCACCCCCAGCACCATCCACGACTCACGGCACCATCCACGATTCGACGGGCAGCACACCCGCGCGGCCCGCACCACGTCCCATCAACCGATGGAAGGACCCACCATGGACAAGCTGCACACCGAGCACTGGCAGGCCGACCAGCTCACCGAGCAAGAAATGGAACACCTGGACCGGTTCCACCGCGCCACCGCCCGCGGCTTCCACAGTCCGGTGACCAACGAGGACGCGGCCGAGCGCTGGCGGCAGATTACCGCGGCCCAGAAAATGCGGATGTCCCTGGTCTACGATCGGGGTGCGGGCAGCCCGGCGCTGCACGAAAACGAACCGGTGCACACCTATGGCGGCTTCCCGGGGCGGCTGAACGCAGGCGCGGGAACCGACTTGCCGATCTACAAGATCACCGCCGTCACGGTCAGCCCCAGCTACCGGCGCCGCGGCATCCTGGGACGCCAGATCACCGAGGATCTGGGCTACGCGAAGCAGCAGGGCTACCCGTGGGCGGCGCTGACCGCCTCGGACGCCCGGATCTACGGGCGTTGGGGCTACGGCATCGCCAGCTACGAGAACCGCTTCGCGCTGGAGTGCACCGACGGGCTGAAGCTGCGCGAGCCGTTGCCCGGGCGGGTCATGGAGGTCAGCGCCGAGCAGATCGAACCGCACTTCGACGAACTGGCCGAACGCTGCATGGCCGGCACCTACGGTTCCATTGACGCCTCGGCGTTCGACCGCGGCTACATCCTGGGCCAGCTGGACGGGTGGGAGAATCTCGCCCCGGCCAAGGACGCGCGCCTGGCCGCGCACTACGACCAGCACGGAACGCTCGACGGGCTGATCAGCTACAAGTACCAGAGCCGGGACTCCAAGCCCCGGGCCATGACGGTGCGTGGACTGCTGGCCCAGAACGCCGCCGCCCGGGTGGCCCTGCTCGAATTCCTGGGCAACCACGACCTGATCGGCGAGGTGCTTGGCGCCGGGCCGGTCGATGACCCGCTGCGCCTGATGCTGGCCAACGACCGCAACTACAAGGTGGAAGAGACCCGGGACGTGCTGTGGCTGCGGCTGCTGGACCCCGTCGCCGCGCTGCAGGCCCGCGCGTGGAGCCGGGACGGTTCCTTCGTGCTGGTGCTGCGTGATCAGCTGGGCCTGGCCGACGGCACCTATCAGGTGCGCATCGAGCAGGGCCGGGCGAAGGTCACGCCGAATCCCGCCACCGAACACCGGCTGCCGGAGCTGTCCATGGACGTTTCGGTGCTGCCGCGGCTCTACCTCGCCAGCGTTCGGCTGGCCGATCTGGCGGACGTGGGCCTGGTGCAGTGCCGCTCAGACCGCGACCTCAACGAGCTGGAAATGCTGTTCGCCCAACCGCGCAGCGCGTTCACGCCCTACGAGTTCTAGCCAGAGCCGCGCCGGCATTGCGTAGGACGCGGCGGCAGGCAATTGTGTCCAACAACACTTGCGCGGCCATCCACCGGATGTCGACGTGACTTTGACCGAGGCCTGTGCAAGCGCGTAAACTTGAAAAGTGTGTCATGGCTTTGCCATGTCCACTCGCTATGCAGTACACACCTCGAAATTCCGGGACTTCCGGAGTCTCGACTGACCATAAACTATCCACATCGGAGTCCCTACTACATGACCATCACCTCGAACGAGAAGCACAGCACCCCGGTCGTTGCCATCAACGACATCGGATCTGCTGAGGACTTCCTGGCTGCCGTCGACGCCACCATCAAGTACTTCAATGATGGTGACCTCGTCGAAGGCACCGTCGTCAAGGTTGACCATGACGAAGTCCTGCTCGACATCGGTTACAAGACCGAAGGTGTCATCCCTTCCCGCGAGCTTTCCATCAAGCACGACGTTGACCCGGGTGAAGTTGTCACCGTCGGCGACAACGTCGAAGCCCTGGTCCTGACCAAGGAAGACAAGGAAGGCCGTCTGATTCTCTCCAAGAAGCGTGCTCAGTACGAGCGTGCCTGGGGCGATATCGAAAAGATCAAGGAAGAAGACGGCGTCGTTACCGGTACCGTCATCGAGGTTGTCAAGGGTGGCCTCATCCTGGACATCGGCCTGCGCGGCTTCCTGCCGGCATCGCTGGTCGAGATGCGTCGCGTTCGCGACCTGGCCCCGTACATCGGCCAGGAAATCGAAGCCAAGATCATCGAGCTGGACAAGAACCGCAACAACGTGGTGCTCTCCCGCCGTGCATGGCTGGAGCAGACCCAGTCCGAGGTTCGCTCGACCTTCCTCAACAAGCTCGAGAAGGGCCAGGTTCGCCCGGGCGTTGTCTCCTCGATCGTCAACTTCGGTGCCTTCGTGGACCTGGGCGGCGTCGACGGCCTGGTGCACGTCTCCGAGCTGTCCTGGAAGCACATCGACCACCCGTCCGAGGTTGTCGAGGTTGGCCAGGAAGTCACCGTCGAGGTTCTCGAAGTGGACCTGGACCGCGAGCGTGTCTCCCTGTCGCTGAAGGCCACCCAGGAAGATCCGTGGCAGACCTTCGCCCGCACCCACGCCCTGGGCCAGGTTGTGCCGGGCAAGGTCACCAAGCTGGTTCCGTTCGGTGCGTTCGTTCGCGTCGAAGACGGCATCGAGGGCCTGGTGCACATCTCCGAGCTGGCCGTGCGCCACGTCGAGCTGGCCGAGCAGGTTGTCTCCGTGGGCGACGAGCTGTTCGTCAAGGTCATCGACATCGACCTGGAGCGCCGCCGCATCTCGCTGTCCCTCAAGCAGGCCAACGAGGGTGTCGACCCGGAGGGTACCGAATTCGATCCGGCTCTGTACGGCATGGCCGCAGAGTACGACGAAGAGGGCAACTACAAGTACCCGGAGGGCTTCGATCCGGAGTCGAACGAATGGCTGGAGGGCTTCGAGACCCAGCGCGCCGCTTGGGAAGCACAGTACGCTGCTGCCCAGGAGCGTTGGGAAGCTCACAAGAAGCAGGTTGCCGAGGCCATGAACGCCGACGCCACCGCCGAGCCGACCGCTGCCGAGCCGGCACCGGCGTCGTACTCCTCCGAGGCACCGGCTTCCGATTCCGGAACCCTGGCTTCGGACGAGGCACTGGCTGCCCTGCGCGAGAAGCTGACCGGCAACTAATTGCCGCGTAGCGTCCAGCGCTAGCTGAACGACGGCGGGTTTGTCCCTGATACCAGGGGCAAACCCGCCGTCGTCGTTTAATCGGACGCCACGTGTCACCGTGGCGGGCTGCGTAGCTCCTCCTAAATGTTGACGAGCCGCGCCGCAAAGTCCTCCTTCCGGGCCTTCTTCCCCGCTGCCCCAAAACTAGTCTTGATTTAGAGAACCCCAATTAAGCGGGCATCACGAACGAGAGGCAAAGGGGCCGATGAGACAGGAAACCGAGATGGCAAGGGACCTGCTGCGCTCCGAGAAGGTCAGCGTCCCGTTCCGGCGCCTGAGCGAGCAGGAGTGGGGCAATGTTCCGCGCAGCATCCCCAACTGGATCTTGAGCCTTGGCACCTGGCTGCCGGTACTGGGGTTGCTCATCTGGCTCATCGGCTGCCGCGGGCATGACCTTCCCTTTCTGGCGCAGGGCTGGTGGGGTGCGCTCACTGCCGCCGTCGGTGCGGTCGCGGTGATGGTGGCCAGCGGGCGCCAGGCGCCCTGGGTTGCCGCGGCCACCTGCTTGGCCCTCGTGGCCTGGATGCCATGGCCGCCGCTGGAACAGTGGGTCCTTGCGCTGGGCGCCGGATATTACGGCCTGCTGGGTGGGCTCGGAATGCTCAGTGGCCTGCGTTTCACCAGAAGCTTGCGCACCTGGCGACGTGAAGCAGTGCAATCCGTGATGGTTGAGAAGAGTCTGCTGCAGCACACCGCCGCCCGGAAACAAGTGGCCCCGTGGCTGGCCAAACTCTCCGCGGCCGGGTTCGTGTACGGCTTGGCGAGGGTCGGCTTCGACTATTTCAACGATGCACAGCAACAGGTGGACCGGCTCCAGATGCAACATCTGCAAACCGCTGCCTTTGGGCTGAGCGGGCTCGCGTTCTGGGGGTTGCTGGTGCTGGTGCGTTTCGCCGCCCAGCGGTTCGTCGGGCCCCTGGTCCTGCGGATCCCGGTCGGTGGGGGACAAGGCGGCGCGATCCACCTGGGCGCACTGAGCGGAGTGGTGGCGCGCTCGGAAGCCTCCGAGGAGGACTGCAGATGTGGCGCACCTGCAAGCAACTTTGAGGCAGCCGCCGAACCGGAACACGACGATCCCTGGCTGGCTGCGTTCGTACCGGTCCACGAAGAATGTGCCCGGCACGGGGTGCAGGCTGTCAACAGCATGAGCAGGCAGGAGTTTGTGCGCCACGCCCTGAACCCGTGGGTCTGGGCAGAGCACGTGAACGACCAGCTGATTCCCGCAGGGACCGAGCTGGAGGTGGTGGGGCTGAGCGGGTGGGACTGCCGCCCGGTGCCGGTGGACATTGACCCGGTTTCCACACTTGGGTCACCGCAGGGACGTTTGGCGCTGTACCCGCATCGGGTTTCGGAGGTGCTGTGCCGCAACCGGCGCACCGTACGCTGGCGGGCGCGGCGCGATGTGTCCCTGGAACCGGTGGTGTGGCAGGGGCAACCGGGCAAGGAACTGGATCGCATCCCTCTGACCGGGGTCGGGATTGACGGCAGTGCCGTGCGGGTTGAGGGGCGGCGGCCCTATCTGCTTCCGCACCGACAGGCGGGCTGAACACGCACCACGGCCGAAGACCTTCATCGCGTCGGCGCGCGACGGGCAGCCAGCAGCGCCGGCGGCAGGGAGCGGGTTGCCCTATGGGGGAGGAGCGACCGGGTCCGCCGGCCGGAACCGGTCGCCGAGCCGGTAGTTGATGGAATTGCGGCGGGGAAGCTGCAGCGGATCCTGGAATTTGGGCAGGATCACCTGCGGCACCCCGCCGTTCGAGATGACTTTGAGCAGCCCGGCATGCACATCGTGGTGATGCTTCGTGCACATGGTCGCGGCCCACCGCACGGCGGTAACTCCGCCATCCTTCCAGAACCTGATGTGGTGGATTTCGCAGTGCTCCACCGGCACCTTGCAGCCCGGGACGATGCATCCGCGGTCCCGGGCCTTGATCGCCCGGGCCATGGGCAGCGGGTATTCGCGCTGGCTGCGGCCCACATCGAGAATTTCCCCCTTGCCGCCCAGCGTCATCGGGATGATCCTGGCCCGGGCCAGGATTCGGCGCAGGTCGGTGGCCGACAGTTCCAGCCCGTGTGCGGTCAGTCCGTGGGTTTTGGCTTCGCCGCGCAGCTCGGCCAGTGTCAGGTGCACCATTACCAGGGGCCGGACCAGTGGCGGCAAGGCAGCCCGCTTTTGGGCCTTGCCCTTGGCCTTGCGTTGGCGGCGCGAGTGGTCGCGCAGGATCTTGTCAATGTCCAGGCGCAGGAACCCGAGCAGCGCCTTGAGCCGGCGCTGTGGGACATTGGCGGCCACCGAGCTGATCGGACCGCTCTGCGCCGCTTCCTCTGCGGTGACAAAGTCCGGGCGATCCTCGGCGTCCGGAGCCGGCGCAGATCCACTCGGTGCGCCAGCTTCCGCGGGATCATCGAGCACACGGCTGTCGTTCCCGGCATCGGTGCGCGGATTATCGGCCTGGGCGATCAGTGATTCGATCAGTTCCGCGTCGCCAGGCAACAGCCGCAACGCATAGTTCACCAGCCCGTTCTTCGCCCCGGTACGGAACAGGCCGGTGGCCGTGACGGGATCGAGCTGTTCGGTGGTGGTCCGCGCCTGCTTGAACAGCTGGTTTAGTTTCTTGCTGCGCGTGGCCGGATCGGGTTCGGCAACCAGGCTCTGGGCGATGTCTTCCACGGTGGCGCCCTCCGGGGTGAGCACCGGTGGCAGCGGCTGCTCGGTGCCCTCGGCGACGGGCTCCAAGGTGGCCAGCCGCCCGGCCGCGGAGATCACCGGTTGGGGCGGCAGAGAGGCGTCGTTGAATTTCGCGGCCAGCTTCGGGAATTGGGGGTCGACCGGCACGCCGGCGTCATCGAACCGGCCAATCAGTTGCCGGGCGGCGTTCACCCGGCGTTTGGCCTCGTGGTAGTCCAGCGGCAGCCAACCGGCCAGGAATTCGGCCGGGTCCTTGAAGGTGGGCCGCCCCAGCGCGTAGCGGGCCGCAACGTCGGCGGAGTCGGGGGCCGCCGGGGACGCCTCGTCCGTGGCGGTGTCCGGGGAATCGCAATGATCGCGCAGTGCGTCAAGCTCCCGGGGATCCAGGCAGTGCAGGGCGTGGCGCTCGGCCAGGTGGGCGCACAGGATCTTGAGGCGGGCGATGTGGTCCCCGGCGCTTTCGGTGCTGCTGGCCAGCCGGACGGCGTAGCGGGGATCGGTGTTCGCCTGGGCGGCCTGATGCAGAGCTGCGGGCAGGGAAGTCATGAGCTGGCACAGTGCCGCGGCGTCCGGGGCGCTGAGCCCGGCCGGCTGTCGCAGGTGCGCGGCGATCTGTTCGACCGCCTGGCGCAGGTTGTTGTTGCTCATGGCCCCAGTGTGCGCCGCCAATCCGCGAGGCGGCGGCGGGCAGCGAAAGATGTGGATAACTCTTTTCGTGTTCCCGTGCCCGGTCGTTCCCGCGCCCGGTGGCTGGCGCGGCATGGCGTTTCGGTGCCTAGCGGAGCCGGGCCACAGGCCCCGGTTTAGTGCCGCTGCCGGGTGGCCTGCAGCACCGTGAACTTGGAGTTGCGGGCCAGTTGGCGGACCGGGCCGATGCGCCGGGTGATTTCCCCGCGGTAGCGCAGGTGGGAGTTGTAGACGCACAACAGCTGGCCGCCGTCGGCGAGCACCCGGGCCGCCTCGTCAAGCAGCTTCAGCGCGATCCCGGCGTGCACCGTGTTGCCCATGTGGAAGGGCGGATTCAGGGTGATCAGGTGGGTGCTGGCGGCGGGCAGCCGGGACAGCCCGTCATCCTGCACGACGCTGATGCGCCCGCCCAGTCCGTTCAGCGCCGCACCGGCGGCGGTGGAGGCCACCGCGGAGGCCGAATGGTCCGAGGCCGCCACCCGCAGCCCGGGGGTGGCCAGTGCCGCGTAGATCCCGGTGCTGCCGTTGCCGCAGGCCAGGTCCACCAGTTCATCCTGCCCGGAAAGATCCGGCAGGTGCTCCAGCAGCAGCCGGGTGCCCGGATCCAGCCGGGCCTGGCCGAAGGTCGCCGCGGAGGCGCGCAGCGTAAAGCGCCGGCCGTTGACGGTGTGGGTGGCCTGCGCCGGAAAGCTGGGCACCGGCTGGTGCGGCAGCGGGGTGCGGGCGGTGAGTACGCGGGACTTCTGCCGGGCCAGGGACACGTCGAGCCGGGCGAAGCGCGCCTGCAGGACCTGGTTCATGGAGCGGTTCATGTGCTTGATGCGCCCCCCGGCGTGCACCACCACCTCCGGGTGGGCGTGTTCCGCGATGAGCGCGGCGAATTCGTCGAGCACATCCAGCCCGCGCGGCAGGTTCAGCAGCACCAGTTCGGCATCCCGCAGCGCCATTCCGGGGTCCAGCAGCTGCAGCCGCTCCAGCCACTGCGGGGCCAGGCGCTGCAGGTTCGCGGTGATCGCACGCTGGGCGGTGAGCGAATCGGTGTGCACCAGCACCCGTTCGGCGCCGGCGGCCAACGCGCCCAGGCTGAGCGCGCCGTAGTGGTCGTTGAGCACGCTGACCGTGCCCGGCCAGCTGTGCACGGTGTCCAGGATCAGCCGTTCGGCCGCGTCCACGGCGTGCAGGTTCTCGGCCTCCACGTCCGGGTAGCGGCGCAGGGCGTCCAGCAGCTCGCTCATCGCCCACCGCCCTGGGGCACGTCCACCCAGTCGTGGCCCTGCAGCTGCCCGTGCAGGGCGCCGGAGGAGAGGGTGGCCAGCTGGCGCTGGAACTCGTCCTCGGCGCCGGGCTCGTCGGCGATCGCCACCTGCAGCAGCGCGCCCTCGGCCTGCCAGTCGGTGGCGCCGAGCTGGTAGCCGGCGGCGCGCAGGTCGTTTTCGTAGCGTGCGGCCTGCGAGTGCGCGGCGGGCACGGCCAAGCGCAGCATCCGCTGCCGGGTAACCAGGGTGGCCGCGTCCAGCGCCTGGGAGACGGAGTCGGAGTAGGCCCGCACCAGCCCGCCGGCGCCGAGCTTGATCCCGCCGAAGTAGCGCACGCACACGGCCAGCACGTCGCTCAAATCGGTGCCGTGGGTGGTTTCGCGTTTGGTCAGCGCCTCCAGCATCGGGATCCCGGCGGTGCCGGCCGGCTCCCCGTCGTCGGAGGAGCGCTGGGTCATCCGGTCCGCGCCGAGCACGAACGCGCTGCAGTGGTGGCGGGCGTCGAAATGCTGCTTGCGCAGCGCGGCAATGTGCCCGCGGGCGTCGGTTTCGGAGGACACCCGGTACAGGTAGGTGATGAAGCGCGAACGCTTGATCTCCACTTCGTGCGACAGGTCCGCGGCCAAGGTGGTGTACCGACTCGCCACCGAAACGTTGCTGTTCATCTGACTTAGTTTATAGGGTGGAGTTCTAGACCTGAGGCCATTCTTACTTAGCGGGTGTCATGATTCATGTGGGACTGACCGGGGGCATTGCCTCGGGCAAATCGGCGGTGGCCGCGCAGCTGCTGAAGCTGGGCGCGGTGGTGATCGATGCCGACGCGATCGCCCGGCAGGTGGTGGAGCCCGGGACCCCGGCGCTGGAGCAGATCGGGCTGGCCTTCGGCTCGCAGGTGTTCGCCGAGGACGGCAGCCTGGACCGGGCCGCGCTGGCCGCGGTGGTGTTCGCCGACGCCGGGGAGCGCGAGAAGCTGAACGCGATCGTGCACCCGGCGGTGCGCGCCGAGGCCGAACGGCTGCGCGCCGCGGCGGTGGCCGACGGCGCCGAGGTGGTGGTGGAGGACATCCCGCTGCTGGTGGAAAGCGACCAGCACCAGCGTTTTGACAAGGTGCTGGTGGTCCAGGCCCCGCACGATGAGCGGATCCGGCGGATGATGGAGGACCGCGGCTGGGACCGGGCCGAGGCGGTCGCCCGGATGGCGGCCCAGGCCACCGACGAGCAGCGCGCGGCCGTGGCCGACGTGGTGATCCACAACGACGGGAGCATCGAGCAGCTGAACGAGAAGGTCACCCGCGTCTTCCGGAACGGGTTCAGTGCATGAAGCTGACCCTGCGGATCTCCAAGTGGGTGATGCTTGCCGCGTTCGCCGTCGCCCTGGTGCTGTGGCTGGGCTTTGGCGGGCGCAGTGAGTTCGTCGCCTCGAACGGGCCCTACTCCCCGGTGGTCTACGTTTCCGGGTGGCTGGCGCTGCTGGGGCTGGCCGCGGCGACCGTGCTTACCGCCGGCTTCTTTGGCTCGATGATGTCCAACACGGCCAAGCGGGCGATCATCCGCGGCGGGATGCGCCGAGGGCGATAACGGGTGCCGCGCGGGGGTGCGGCTCGTTATGCTGGGTGCATGAGCCTTGCACAGCCGATCAAGCGCGTCGTCGCCCCCTTTGAAGTCATCAGCGAGTACCAGCCTGCCGGGGACCAGCCGCAGGCGATCGCCGAGCTGGCCGAACGCATCAAGGCCGGCGAGAAGGACATTGTGCTGATGGGCGCCACCGGCACCGGCAAGTCCGCCACCACCGCCTGGCTGGTGGAGCAGGTGCAGCGCCCCACCCTGGTGATGGTGCAGAACAAGACCCTGGCCGCGCAGCTGGCCAACGAATTTCGTGAACTGCTGCCGAACAACGCGGTGGAGTACTTCGTCTCCTACTACGACTACTACCAGCCCGAGGCCTACGTGCCGCAGACCGATACCTTCATCGAGAAGGACTCCTCGATCAACGAGGAGGTGGAGCGGCTGCGCCACTCGGCGACGAACTCGCTGCTCACCCGCCGCGACACGATCGTGGTCGCCACCGTCTCGTGCATCTACGGCCTGGGCACCCCGGAGGAATACGTCGCCGGGATGGTCACCCTGCGCCGCGGCATGCAGCTGAACCGGGACGACATGCTGCGCCAGTTCGTGGCCATGCAGTACACCCGCAACGACATGGACTTCCACCGCGGCACCTTCCGGGTGCGCGGGGACACGGTGGAGATCATCCCGATGTACGAGGAGCTGGCGGTGCGCATCGAGTTCTTCGGCGACGAGGTCGACGCGATCCACACCCTGCACCCGGTGACCGGGGAAGTGGTGCGGGAGGAAGACGAGATGTACGTGTTCCCGGCCAGCCACTATGTGGCCGGTGCGGAGCGGATGAACCGGGCGATCAAGTCGATCGAGGATGAGCTGGCCGAACGGCTGGCGGAGCTGGAGCAGCAGAACAAGCTCGTCGAGGCCCAGCGGCTGCGCATGCGCACCACCTATGACCTGGAAATGATGGAGCAGATGGGCTTCTGCAACGGCATCGAGAACTACTCGCGGCACATCGACGGGCGTGAGGCCGGTTCGGCCCCGCACTGCCTGCTGGACTACTTCCCGGATGACTTCCTGCTGGTGATCGACGAGTCGCACGTGACCGTCCCGCAGATCGGGGCGATGTACGAGGGGGACATGTCCCGCAAGCGCACCCTGGTCGAGCACGGCTTCCGACTGCCCAGCGCCATGGACAACCGGCCGCTGAAGTGGGACGAGTTCCTGGAGCGGATCGGGCAGACGGTGTACCTCTCGGCGACCCCGGGCAAGTACGAGCTGGGCAAGTCCGACGGGGTGGTGGAGCAGATCATCCGCCCCACCGGCCTGGTGGACCCGCAGATCATCGTCAAGCCGACCAAGGGGCAGATCGATGACCTGCTCGATGAGATCCGGGTGCGCGTGGAGCGCGACGAGCGCGTGCTGGTGACCACGCTGACCAAGCGGATGGCCGAGGACTTGACCGACTACCTGACCGAACACCAGGTCCGGGTGCAGTACCTGCACTCGGATGTGGACACGATCCGGCGGGTGGAGCTGCTGCGCGAACTGCGCATGGGCTCCTTCGACGTGCTGGTGGGCATCAACCTGCTGCGTGAGGGCCTGGACTTGCCCGAGGTGTCCCTGGTGGCGATCCTGGACGCGGACAAGCAGGGCTTCCTGCGCTCGGCGACCTCGCTGATCCAGACGATCGGGCGTGCGGCGCGCAACGTCTCGGGTCAGGTGTTCATGTATGCGGACAAGGTGACCGACGCGATGGCCCAGGCGATCGAGGAGACCAACCGGCGCCGGGCGATCCAGCAGGCGCACAACGAGGAGCACGGCATCGACCCGCAGCCGCTGCGCAAGAAGATCGCGGACATCACCGACCAGCTGGCCCGCGAGGACGCCGACACCCAGGAGCTGCTGAACAACAACCGGCTGGCCAAGGGCGCCAAGCGCAAGTCCGCCCCGGTGCGCAGCGACGGGCTGGCCGCCGCCCCGGCCGAGGACCTGGTGGGGATGATCGAGCAGATGACCGAGCAGATGCATGCGGCGGCCGCCGAACTGCAGTTCGAGCTTGCCGCCCGGCTGCGCGACGAGGTCTCCGAGCTGAAGAAGGAGCTGCGCCAGATGAAGGGCGCCGGGCACGCCTAGCGACACGCCCGGTGCGGGCCGCGGCTAGATGACGGTGACGGTGAAGCGGCGCACCTGGGCGGTGCGGTTCTCCCACGCCCGGCTCAGCTGTAGCTCCACCGACCAGTATCCGGCGGTGATCGCGCGCAGCGAGGCCACGTGGGTGGCGGTGGCCTGGTCCGCGCGCTGTGATGCGTCTAGGTGCCGCGGGACGGTGCGCTTGGCGGCGCCGTTGCCGTCGGGTTGCTGGCGGATCGTGCCCGGCTCCCGCTCGACCATCAGTCCCTGGCCGCATTCGGTCAGCGTCCACAACAAGCCGCTGGCATCCGGGACCGGCATTACCAAATGGATTCGGGTTCCGCGGCTGACCTCGAGGTTGGCGCTGCCGTCGGTCTCGATTTGTTCCATTCATCCATCCTACGGCCTACGCCGCCGCTCGCGGCGCTGGCGTGGATGGATGTGTCGGCGCGTGGCGGTGCGGGGTGGCCGGGGCCATGGGCTGGGACGGGGCGATGGGATACAATGGTTTCTCGTACGTAGGGGAGTATCCCAAATGCTGTGAACGTCAACACGTGGGACGAGGAAGTTCCGCCGGATGCAGCAGCCGAACACAACACGATCTTGTGACGGCGGAGAGACCTTCGGTTCCCTTGTCCTACCCTTACGACGAAAGGCTACTTTTCTGTGGGCGTTTCAGGGTTAACCCTCCAATTTGAAATCATCTCGCTGGCCGCGCTGTGCGTGATCCTGCTTTTGGACCTGTTGTACGTGGTCCGCCGGCCGCACGAGCCCTCAATGAAGGAAGCCGGCCTGTTCGTCGCCTTCTACGTCATGCTGGCCGTGATCTTCGGTGGCATCCTGTGGTGGCAGGCCGGTCCGCAGCTGGGCCAGGAATTCTACGCCGGCTGGATCACCGAATACTCGTTGTCGATCGACAACCTGTTCGTCTTCATCATCATCATGACCCGCTTCTCGGTCCCGCGGAAGTACCAGCAGGAAGTGCTGATGTTCGGCATCATCATCGCGCTGATCCTGCGCGCGGTCTTCATCCTGCTGGGTGCGACCCTGATCGAGCACCTGTCCTGGATCTTCTACATCTTCGGCGCCTTTCTGCTGTGGACCGCCTGGCACCAGCTGAAGGACGATGACGAGGACGAGGAAAGCGAATCCGGTCTGGTCAAGCGGCTGACCAGCAAGCTGCCGATCGCCAACGACTACGACGGCAACAAGCTGCGCACCAAGGTCGACGGGAAGAAGATGTTCACCCCCATGGTGATGGTCTTCATTACCATCGGCATGACCGACCTGCTGTTCGCCGTTGACTCGATCCCGGCGATCTTCGGGCTGACCCAGTCCGCGTTCATCGTGTTCACCGCGAACATCTTCGCGCTGATGGGCCTGCGCCAGCTGTACTTCCTGCTGGGCGGGCTGATGAACCGACTGGTCTTCCTGAAGCACGCGCTCAGCTTCATCCTGGCGTTCATCGGCGTGAAGCTGATCTTCCACGCACTGCACGAGAACGAGCTGCCGTTCCTCAACGGCGGCCAGCCGATCGAGTGGGTGCCGGATATCAGCACCAGCCTGTCGCTGATCGTGATCGCCTCCACCATCGTGGTCGCCACCGTCATGTCGCTGTGGACCCCGCTCGGACGCCGTGCCGCGGCCCGCGCCGAGGCCGAGGCCGCAGCGAAGGACGAGAAGTAACGCCTGCGGGGGAGCCGGCCGGCACGGGCCGCCGGCACTAGACCTCCCACCGGGCCAAGGGCCGGGACGGATGATCCGTCCCGGCCGTTGCCATGCCCGGCGCCCCCGCGGCGCACCCCGGCCGGAGATGAGGAGAGTCACACTCCACGCTCTTACATAGCCATGCTATGTAATTTCTTCTATACTGGTACCCATGACAGACCAGCCAGCCTCCGACGCCGCGAACTTCGCCGAGCTCGCCTCGCAGATCTCCACCTCCGCGGCGTTCATGAGCCGGCTGCTGGGCCGGGTGGCCGGGCAGGGCCGCTCGGTGACCGCCTGGCGGGTGCTCTCCACGCTGGATCGCCACGGCGCCCAACGGGTGGGGGATTTGGCCGGGCACGAGCGGATCGCCCAGCCGACCATGACCGGCCTGGTGGGCCGCCTGGAACGCGAAGGGCTGGTCACCCGCTCGGCGGACCCGCAGGACCGGCGCGCCGCCCTGGTGGAGATCACCGGGCAGGGACAAGCCGCGTTGCAGGGCTACCGCGCCCACGCCACCGCCGCCCTGTCCCAGGCGCTGGGGCAGATGAGCCAGGCGGAGCTCGACACGCTGCGCCAGGCGCAGCAGCTGTACACCCGCATGGTGGCCAGCCTCGAATCCCAGCTGTCCTGACCCGCGCCGGCCGCGGCGCGGACCGCGGCCGGCACCCACGAATTTTGTGAGAACCAAACGTACAGAAAGAAGATGATCCACACGAGTACCGCTAGCAAGCCCTCACTATGGCGACAGCCCGGATCGGTATGGGCGATCGCCTTTGCCTGCATGGTCTCCTTCATGGGGATCGGCCTGGTCGATCCGATCCTGCCGGCCATCAGCCGCGAACTGGAGGCCAGCGCCTCGCAGACGATGCTGCTGTTCACCAGCTACCTGTTCATCACCGGCATTGCGATGTTCTTCACCAGCTGGGTCTCGGCCCGCATCGGCGTGAAGCGCACCCTGCTGACCGGCCTGGTGCTGATCGTGGCATTTGCCGCCCTGGCCGGGGCCAGCGGCAGCGTCAACCAGATCCTGGGCTACCGCGCCGGCTGGGGGCTGGGCAACGCGCTGTTCATCTCCACCGCGTTGGCGGCCATCGTCGGCGCGGCCAGCGGCGGCAGCCGCCAGGCGATCGTGCTCTATGAGGCCGCACTGGGCGTGGGCATGGCCACCGGTCCGCTGCTGGGCGGCATGCTGGGCGACATCTCCTGGCGCGGGCCGTTCTTCGGCACCGCGGTGCTGATGGCCATCGGCCTGGTCGCGATCCTGGCGTTCCTGCGCGCCCCCACCCAGGCGCCGGTGCAGGTGTCCCTGCTGGCCGGGTTCCGGGCGCTGCGCAACAAGGCGCTGCTGGCGCTGGCGGTCACCGCCGTGTTCTACAACTTCGGGTTCTTCGTGCTGCTGGCCTACTCGCCGTTCCCGCTGGAGGCCGCCGCGCACGCCCAGGGCATGGAATTCGGCGCCCACGAGCTGGGTCTGGTGTTCTTCGGCTGGGGCCTGGCCCTGGCGGTCACCTCGGTGCTGGTGGCCCCGCCGCTGACCCGCAACTTCGGGCTGCGTCCCACCCTGTTCACGATGCTCGGCGCGCTGGCCGTGATCCTGGGCGCGATGGCCGTCTTCCACGAGGACCTGGTGGTCCTGATCGTGCTGATCGTCGTCGCCGGCCTGGCATTGGGCGTGATGAACACGGCGCTGACCGAGGCCGTGATGGAGGCCACCGACCTGCCGCGCAACGTGGCCAGCTCCACCTACTCCGGGGTGCGCTTCCTGGGCGGGGCGATCGCCCCGGCCGTGGCCGGTCCGCTGGCCACCGCCCTGGGGGCTGGGGCGCCGTACTGGTTCGGTGCCGGGTCGATCGTGGTGGCGATCCTGGTGCTGGCCTTCGCCGGGCACACGCTGAGCCACATCGGCGTCTCGCATGAGAGCGAACAGGAGTTCGCCGAGGACCTCACCGCCGCGGACGCCTGACGACCAGTCCTCCCAAGGACAGGACCACGCCCTGCCCCACGCATCCACTGATGCGCGGGGCAGGGCGTTGTTCGTGCCGGGGCCTCCGCTCAGTTCCCGGTGGTGCCCTGTGCCGTGGTGTCTTCGGTGGCGGTGTCTTTGGCTGCAGTGTCCTCGGCGGCGGGGTCCGCGACGGCGGCGCCGGGGGAGCCGTGGCCGGTGGCGGACTTCAGCGCCGCATCCGGGTCAACGCCGTTGGTCATGTCCAGCAGCCGCTTGAAGATGTACGCGCCCTCGTCGGCGATCCCATCGTGGTGGAACGCCTTGGTCACCCAGGTCTGCAGGCCCCGCACCCGGCTGGCGGTGTCCAGGGAGAGCTCGCGGTCCACGTAGACGTCGTCATGGTAGACCGCGGCGGCCACCGGGACCTGGTTCCGGGCCAGCACCTGCAGGTCGTACAGCGGGGTGAAGTGCTCGTATTCGGCCAGCAGCCGGGCGGTCTCCTCCAGCGGGCGCAGCGCCGGGTCCTCGGCGAAGTACCAGCGGTACACCATCTCACCGGTCAGCAGCGGCACCTCGGCCTGCGGGCTGAATTCCGCGAATTCCTCCAGCACCCGTTCCGCGGCCCAGTTGGTGGCCTGGCCCTGGGCGTAGATCGATTCGTGCAGCACCGCGTAGAGCGGGTTCGCGGCGCGGCGGGCCTGGTCGTAGAGCACCCCCAGGAACGTGTCCGACAGCCGCGGCCCGCCCGGGGTGTCGATGAACGCCTCCTGCAGCACATGGTGCAGCGAATGCACCCGGGTGTTCCCGCCCAGGTACTGCCCGAGCATCTGCACCAGCGGGACCGTCACCGGCCGCCCATCGGGCAGGCGTTCATCGTGGAAGGTGCGCACGTGGCGGTAGATGCGCTGCAGCACCTGGCGGTCCTGCGGGTACCAGGTGAAGTACTCGGCGTTGCGTTCGGCCATCCTGCGGTAGGTGGCCCGGTAGACGGTGTCCGCGTCGGCAGTGAGCGAGGCCAGCCCGCCGGTGATCAGGCAGCGCTGAAGGGACTGCGGGAAGAGCGAGAGGTAGCTCAGCGTGCAGAACCCGCCATAGCTCTGGCCCAGCGTGCTCCAGCGTTCGATGCCCAGCGCCGTGCGCAGCGCCTCCGCGTCGCGCACGATCGAATCGGCCCGGAAGAAGCGCAGGTAGTGCGCCTGGGCGGCCGCGTCCCCGCGCAGCGCCAGGGACTGTCGGTTGGCCGGGGTGGACAGCCCGGTGCCGCGCTGGTCCAGCAGCAGCACCCTAAAATGCTTGACCGCCTCGGCCAGCCAGCCCGAGAGCGAGGCCGGGCGCGGGGACTTGCCTCCGGGCCCGCCCTGCAGATACAGCAGCCAGGGCTTGGCCGGATCAGTGCTCACCTCACGGGCGTAGACGCTGATCTGCTCCCCGTGCGGGTTCTGGTGATCCAGCGGCACCTGGACCCAGTGGTCGGTGACGTGCATGCCGCGGTACTCCATCAGGCACCCGCCTTCGCCAGCGCCGCACCGTCCAGCCGGCGGGTGGTCCAGCCGTCCAGAGAGCTGGAGCCGATGGCGTCGTAGAAGCCGATCGCCGGTGCGTTCCAGTCCAGCACCGCCCACTCCAGGCGCCGGTACCCGCGCTCGACGGCGATCCGCGCCAACTCCTTCAACAGCGCGCTGCCCAGCCCCTGCCCGCGGGCGGACTCACGCACCACCAGGTCCTCCAGGTGGATCCCGTGCCGGCCCTCCCACGTTGAATAGGTCAGGTACCAGATCGCCACGCCGGCCACCTGCCCGGTGGCGTCCTCGGCCACGTGGGCGAAGACCTGCGGGTTGGCGCCGAACAGGTGCTCCTGCAGGTCCGCGACGGTGTTCCTCACCGCGTCCGGTTCCTTTTCGTAGACGGCCAGCTCATGGATCAGCTCCAGGATGCGGGCACAATCGTGCTTCTGCGCAATTCTCACGGTTGACATGTGTCTAAGGTTACCCCTGTCGCGGATCGGGAAGTGTCGTACATACGTTCTAAGGTTGAATCCATGATGGGTGGACACCACGCCATGAGCGGCGCGGCCGCGTGGCTGGCAATAACAACACAGGTGGACCTCGGACCGGTGAACCTGGGGCTCGGGCTGTTCGAGATGAACCAGTGGGAGACGCTGGCCGGGGCGATCGTGTGCGCCGGGGCGGCGATGCTGCCCGACGCGGACCACCCCTCGGCGACCATCGCCCGCTCCCTGCCGCCGATTTCCAACCTGGTCACCCGCCTGGTCTGCACGATCTCCGGGGGACACCGCAACGGCACCCACTCGCTGCTGGGGGTCGGCGCGTTCGCGCTGCTGGCCTGGGTGCTGGACAAGTGGTCGATCCACACCGCGGGCCTGGGGGTGGTCTACCCGGGCGCCGCCGTGTTCGCGGTGCTGCTGATCTCCTTCGCCGTGAAGACCATGAAGTTCATGCCGGCGCTGCTGTGCTGGGTGATCGCCCTGGCCGGGGCCGCGTTCGTGGGAATGAACGCCCCCGATGAGCGTTCCTGGTTCTTCCTGGCGGTGGTGCTGGGCTCCGGGGTGCACCTGCTGGGGGACATGCTCACCATCGGCGGGGTGAACCTGCTGTGGCCGATCCGCTTCAAGGCCCCGCGCTGGTTCCGCCGCCTGCCGGGGATCGGCGGATGCTGGAAGGCCAACGGCCGGGTGGCGGTGCCGGTGCTCGGGGCGACCGGCTCGAACGCCGAATGGGTGCTGGCCAGCGCGCTGACCTCCTATGTGACCGTCGCGCTGCTGCTGCACTAGGCACCGCCGGACCACCGGGGCGGCAGGAAAAGCCCGGGCGGCCTGCCCCCTGCCCCTTCCCAATCCCGCCGCCGCTTGGTTGACTGGGCCAATGAAACTATTGATCCTGGGCGGCACCGGGTTCCTCTCCCGCCACCTGGCCGCCGCCGCGCTCGCCGCCGGGCACCAGGTCACCTGCGCCAGCCGCGGCGTGAGCGGCCGCCCGCCCGCCGGCTGCCGGTTCGTGCGCTGGGACCGCAAGGACGCGGCGCCCGCCGCCCTGGCCGGGGCCCGCTTCGATGTGGCGGTGGACGTCTTGGGGCAGCCCAGCCACGTGCGCCGGGCCTTGCAGGGGCTGCACGCGGGGCATTGGATCTTCATTTCCACGCTCAACGTGTACGCCGACCCGCGGCCCGGGGATGCGGCCGGGCCGGATGAGCGGCTGGTGCCGGCGATCGGGCAGGACGTTTCGATCGACTCCCCGCAGTCCTATGGCGGGATGAAGGTGGGCTGCGAGCAGCTGGTGGCCGCGCACGCCCCGAGCTTCACGATCCTGCGTCCGGGACTGATCATCGGGCCGGGGGACCGGACCGGGCGCTTCAGCTACTGGCCGCTGCGCCTGGCCGCGGCCGCCGCCGACGGGCACCCGTTCATCGCCCCCGAACCCCGGGACGACCCGGTGCAGTTCATCGACGCGCGGGATTTGGCCGACTGGATTCTGCTGCTGGCCGACGGGCGCCGCCAACTGGTGTGCGATGCCGTCGGCCCGGTCATGACCCGTGCGCAGTTCATCGACCGGCTCGCGGCAACGCTCGGCCCGCCGGCTCCGGCGGTGCGCTGGCTGAGCCCCGAGCAGCTGGCCGCGCACCGCATCGAACCGTGGTCCGGGCCCCGGTCGTTGCCGCTGTGGCTGCCCGCGCAGCTGACCGCGCTGATGGACCGGGACCACGCCCCGGCCCGGCGGGCCGGGCTGCGGGTGCGCCCGGTGGCGGACAGTGCCCGGTCGGTACTGGAAGCCGGGGCGGAGACCGCCGCACCGACCGGGTTGAGCCGGGCGGAGGAACTGCGGATCCTGGGCGTGCCCGGGCCCGGGCCGCGCTAGTCCAGGCGCCCCACCGAGGTCACCGTGACCACCGGGTGACCGGCCTCGTCGGACTCGTCCAGCGAGATGGTGGCGTTGATGCCCCAGTCGTGGTTCTGCTGCGGATCGGCGAAGATCTGGCGCACCTGCCAGATGCGGTTGGGTTTCTCGGTGACCAGGAACAGCTTCGGGCTGCGGGCGCCGGGCCCGTCGTCGATGTCCTCGTGCTCCTCGAAGTACTGGTCCATCACCTCGGCCCAGGCGTCGGCGTCGAACCCGTTGTGCCCGTCCAGCTCGCCCAGCGCCGCCTCCTGCTCGTCGGCGAACAGCTTGACCCTGCGGAACATCTCGTTGCGCACCATGACCCGGAACGCGCGCATGTTGCTGGTCAGGTTCTCCGGGGCCGGCGGGGCGATCTCGGTCTCCTCAACCAGCTCACCGCGCGAGAGCTCCTCCCACTCATCGAGCAGCGAGGAGTCGATCTGGCGGATCATCTCGCCCAGCCACTCGATCAGATCCACCAGGTCCTCACGCAGCGCATCCTGCGGCACGCTCTGGCGCAGCGCCTTGTACGCATCGGTCAGGTAGCGCAGCAGCACGCCCTCGGAGCGGGCCAGCTGGTAGTACTGCACGAAGTCGGAAAAGCCCATGGCGCGTTCGTACATGTCGCGCACCACCGACTTCGGGGCGAGCTCGAAGTCGGCCAGCCACGGGGCGCCGGCACGGTACTGTTCGAACGCGGACTCCAGCTGCTCGGCCAGCGGCTGCGGGTAGCTGATGGTGTCCAGGATGTTCATCCGCTGGTCGTATTCGATCCCGTCGGCCTTCATCTGGGCGACCGCCTCCCCGCGGGCCTTCTTCTCCTGGGCGGAGAGCACCTGGCGCGGCTTTTCCAGGGTCGCCTCGATCACCGAGACCACGTCCAGCGCGTAGCTGGCCGACTCCGGGTCGAACAGTTCCAGGGCGGCCAGGGCGAACGGGGACAGCGGCTGGTTCAGCGCGAAGTTCTGCTGCAGGTGCACGGTCAGCGCATAGTGGTTGCCGTACTGGTCCGGTTCCGCGTTGCGCACCACCACCCCGGTGGCCAGCAGTTCGCGCAGGATCCCCAGGGCGCGCAGCTTCAGCCGGCGCTGGGCGGCCGGCGGCTCATGGTTTTCGCTCAGCAGCCGGTTCGCGGCCTCGAACGCGTTGTCCTCGCGCTCGAGCAGGTTCAGGATCATCGAGTGCGACACCTGGAAGGAGGAGCGCAGGGTTTCCGGGGCGGCGTGCACGATCTTCTCGAACGTCTTCTCACCCCAGCTGACAAAGCCCTGCGGCGGCTTCTTCTTCGGGATCTGGCGCAGCTTGGAGGAACCCTCGCCGTGCTTCTTCACCGCCTTGGCCATGGCCTTGGCGTTCTCGATCGCGTGCTCGGGGGCCTGGACCAGCACGGTGCCGGCGGTGTCGAACCCGGCGCGCCCGGCCCGCCCGGCGATCTGGTGGAATTCGCGGGCGTTCAGCAGCCGGGTGCGGGTCCCGTCGAACTTGGACAGCGCGGTGATCACCACGGTGCGGATCGGCACGTTGATGCCCACCCCCAGGGTGTCGGTGCCGCAGATGACCTTCAGCAGCCCGGCCTGCGCCAGCTGCTCGACCAGGCGGCGGTACTTGGGCAGCATCCCGGCGTGGTGCACCCCGATGCCGTGGCGCACCAGGCGGTTCAGGGTCTTGCCGAACCCGGCGGCGAAGCGGAACCCGCCGATCAGCTGCGCGATCTTCTCCTTCTCCTCGCGGGTGGCGACGTTGATGCTCATCAGCCCGGTGGCGCGGTCGATCGCGTCCAGCTGGGAGAAGTGCACAATGTAGATCGGCACCTGGCGGGTCTTGATCAACTGGTCGACTGCCTCCTGCACCGGGTCCATGGAGTAGTAGAAGTGCAGCGGGATCGGGCGTTCGGTGTGCGCGATGGTGGTGGTCTCCCGCCCGGTGCGTTCGCTTAGTTCACGTTCGAAGCGGGTCACATCGCCCAGGGTGGCGCTCATCAGCAGGAACTGGGACTGGGGCAGCTCGATCAGCGGCACCTGCCAGGCCCAGCCGCGCTGCGGGTCGGCGTAGAAGTGGAACTCGTCCATCACCACCACGCCCACATCGGCGCGCGAACCTTCACGCAGCGCAATGTTGGCCAGGATCTCCGCGGTGCAGCAGATGATCGGCGCATCCGCGTTCACCGCCGAATCCCCGGTGAGCATCCCGACGTTCTCGGCGCCGAAGATCTTGCACAGATCGAAGAACTTCTCCGAAACCAGCGCCTTGATCGGCGCGGTGTAGAAGCTGACCTGGTCGCGGCACATGGCGTAGAAGTGGGCGGCGACCGCCACCAGCGACTTGCCCGAACCGGTCGGGGTGGCCAGGATGACGTTGTTCCCCGCCACCAGGTTCAGGGACGCCTCATCCTGGGCGGGGTAGAGGGTGATTCCGCGGTCGGAAACCCAGCGGCCGAAGGCCTCGTAGATTTCCTCGTCGGAGACGTTGTTCGGGTCTGCCGGCAGCAAGTCAGTGAGCATCATGATGCTTCCAGCCTAACGGTTGCGAACTGTTAACAGACCCTAGTCGTGGCGCAGTGTGCGGCAATAAACTTGGGTTATGAAGTGGGAGCCGAGCACATATACCGAATTCGCCGACTACCGGGGACGGCCCTACCTGGATTTGATGGCGCGGGTGGAGCACCTGGCGCCAAAGAAAATCGTGGACCTGGGCTGCGGGCCGGGGAACATGACCAGGCTGCTGGCCGAACGCTGGCCCGAGGCGCTGGTGCTGGGCCTGGACTCTTCCCGGCAGATGATTGACACCGCCCACGCCGGAGACAACCCGCCGAACCTGCGCTTTGAGCTGGCCGACGCCACCTCGTGGCAGGCCGATGACACGATCGACCTGCTGTTCTCCAACGCCATGCTGCAGTGGATCCCCGGGCACCTGCAGCTGCTGCGGGGCTGGCTGCGGCAGCTGGAAAGCGAGGCGGCCATCGCCATCCAGGTGCCGGGCAACTTCGACTCGCCCTCCCACGCGGTGATGCGCCAGGTCGCCGAACGCCCCGACTGGTCGGCCAAGCTGGCCGGGGTGCTGCGCCACGCCGACGCGGTCGCCGCGCCGGCGGACTACCAGCGGCTGCTGATCGAGGAAGGGTTCACCGCCGACGTGTGGGAGACCAGCTACCAGCAGCTGCTCACCGGCAGCGACCCGATCCTGGACTGGGTGCGCGGCACCGCACTGCTGCCGGTGAAGGCCGCCCTGGATCCGGAGGACTACCGGCGCTTCGAAGACGACTACCGCCAGGCGGTCGGCGGGCACTACCGGCGCATCGAGGTCGCCGGCGGGCAGCAGCTGACCAACTTCCCGTTCCGCCGGATCTTCATGGTCGGGCAGAAGCTCGGACGGCCGGGAAGCTAGCCGGTCCCGGGCCGGCTACCAGCCGCGTTCCTGCCATTCCTCCAGGTGCGGGCGCTCCTGGCCCAGGGTGGTGGAATCCCCATGCCCGGGCAGCACCACCGCCTCATCCGGGTAGGCGCCAAAGAGCCGCTCACTGACATCGGCGAACAGCTGCATGAAACGCTGGGGATCTTCCCCGGTGTTGCCCACTCCGCCGGGGAAGAGCGAATCCCCGCTGAGGATCGCGATCCTGCCCGAGGAATCCCGCACCACGTAGGCGATCGAACCGGGGGTGTGCCCGCGCAGGTGCACGCAGTCGATCACCACGTCCCCCAGCGGCAGCCGGTCCCCGTGCTTGACCGGGTTGCTGGTCGCCACCCCGCTATGCTGCTCGATCTGCGCCGCATCCTCGGCCCCGGCGTAGGTCGGCACCGCGTGCGCCTGATGCGCCTGGGACAGCGCCCGCACATGATCCCAATGCTGGTGGGTGGTGGCGATGCCCACCAGCTCCGGATCGGACCCGTCCCCGGCGGCCTGCTCGATCATCGCCGAGATCGCCGACCAGTCATCGGCCGCGTCCACCAGCAGCTGCTTGCCGCTGGCCTTCTCGGTGAGCAGGTACACGTTGTTGTCCATGTCGGAAACGCTTATCTGGCGAATGATCACGTCGTCAAGATCCAAGGTATTCATGCCCCCACCCTACGTCCGGCACCCGGGGCAAGGCGATAGGCTCAAGGGAACAACGATTTAGCTTTTCGATGAAATGGAAGTGACAGCAGCCATGGACAGCCTCGGGTTCATCACGATCGACGCGCAGGATCCCACCGCCCCCTACCAGCAGGTGCGCGAACAGATCCTGGCGGCGATCGCCGGGGGCAAGCTCGCCCCGGGAACCAAGCTGCCCTCCGTGCGGGCCCTGGCCGAGCAGCTGTCCCTGGCCACGAACACGGTCGCCAAGGTGTACAAGGAGCTCGAGGCCCAGGGCGCGGTGGTCACCCGGGGACGGCACGGCACCATCGTGCAGGCCAGCGCCGAGCGCGGCGTGCAGGAGGTCACCGACGCCGCCGCCGACCTGGCCCGGGCCTGCCAGCTGTGGAACGTCACCGAGGACAAGGCGATACAGTACCTGCGCGCCGCCTTCAGCTCACTGCCGCGCTAGGGTCCCCGGCCGGCCGCCGGACCGGCTTGCGGCCCCACCTCCCACCCCCGGCGGACCAGCGGCAGGCCCCGGCTGTGGATATCCTCCGCACAGATTTCTTCCCCGCCATAGGATGAGCCCACCGATCAGCACCGGCCCCGCCGGTGAACCAGGAGGGCCATCATGCACCGCAGTCCAGCCGCCACCGACACCCCGCCCGAAGCTGCCGCCGCGCCCCCGCACCGGGGCACACGGGCCCCGCTGTTCCTGGCCTCCGCACTGGCCGCCGCACTGGCCGGCACGCTGGCCTTCACCGGCTGCGTGGCCGGGCAGGACGGCGGGCAGCCCGACCGGGAGCGCCAGGCGGCGGCGCAGGCCGAGCGCCTGGCCAAACCGGCCACCAAACTGTGGGACAGCCAGGATGCGCTGCTCAGCCAGAGCCTCGTGGTCGGCCAACGGGTGCTGGCCTACACCCAGGAAAAGAACAAGCTGTACCTCACCGCACGGGAGCTGTACAGCGGCAAACTGGCCTGGCAGCGCCGGGCCTACCCGGGCAATGACCCCTCCGGGGTGCCGGTGGGATTGGACAGCGTGAGCATCGACGGGCAGGACACGGTGGCCGTGCAGATCCCCGACGGGCAGCAGGGCGCCCGACTGGTGGTGCTGAACACCGACACCGGCCGGCAGCTGGCACCGGGGTGGGGCGAACACTACTGGGGGAGCAGGCCCCAGCCCTGCGCCACCAGCTGGTGCACCGAGGGCACCAACGACTCGGTCGACCGGCGCGGGGCGAGGCAATACCGCTTCGACGCGAGCGGCGGCAGCTGGACAGCGGTGCCGTCCGCCCAACTGCCGGTGCCCCTGCCGGATGAGGACTCCCGCCTGCTGGGGCACGGGCTGTCGGCCACCGGGCAGTGCGGGCCAAACAAGGAACAGCTCGCCTACGCCCGGAACGGCAAAATCCTCTGGAAGCAGCCCTACGAGAAGGCGTTCGCCACCGAGTACTCCTCCGACTCCGGATGGATCTGGACCCTGGCCAGCGAACCGTCCGACACGCTGATCGGCAGCGGTTCGCGCGCCCACAACCGGGCCAGTAGCGGCACCTACCTGCTCGATCTGGCCAGCGACTACATGAGCATCGCGGTGGACGCGGCCAGCGGCACGGTGCTGTGGCGCCAGCCCGGGGCGGAAGCCTACCGCCAGGGGATCTTCACCGACTGGGTCACCGACGCACGGCGCACCGTGGTGCTGTGCACCATCGACAGCGGCATGTCCTCCATCCTCGAATCGGACAGCGACACCCGCCAAAGCGTGCTCACCGGCCTGAAATGGCGGGTCACCGCCCTGTACGCCCGCACCGGCGTCGAACAGTGGAGCCACGGGCTGCCGGAGCTGAAGCGCACCCGGGAGCTGATCAAACCGCGGGCACGGATCCTGTCCGACACCGAACACGCCATCCTGCCGCTGCCCCAGGGGTGGCGCGCCATTGAGATCGCCACCGGAAACGTGCGCGAACTGGGGCAGGTGCTGGGCCAGAGTGTGCTGTGCACGACGGCGCGTGAAACGCTGGAATTGCCGATCCCCGGGGACCGGGAGCCGCGCTACCTCAACGGCGAGGACGCGATCCACCCGTGCGACCGCGACACCCTCAAACCCGGCACGGTGCCGCCGCGCTACGCCGAGTTCGTGCGCACCGGGCACGACCAGCAGCAGGTGGTGGTGTTGGCCGGGACCCAGGGGATGACCGCCTACCGGATGCCGCCGGCCGTACCGGCCCCGGGCGCGCCTGACGTGCCCCGGCAGGTGCAGCGGTAGCGCCTGCCGGCGGCGCTCGCCGGGAGCGGGGCACATCACCGGAAGATGTGCCCAACGGCACTCTTATTCGAACCAGTTTTCGATTAGTATGGGCTGGTGGCTATTACTGCAGAGACTACTTCACTTGATTTGTCGCACCTGGTGGTCAAGGGTGCCCGTGAGCACAACCTGAAGAATGTGGACCTTGACCTGCCGCGCGATGCAATGATCGTGTTCACCGGGCTCTCCGGGTCCGGCAAGTCCTCCCTGGCCTTTGACACCATCTTCGCCGAGGGCCAGCGCCGCTACGTTGAGTCCCTCTCCGCCTACGCCCGCATGTTCCTGGGCCAGGTGGACAAGCCGGATGTGGACTTCATCGAGGGCCTGTCCCCGGCGGTGTCGATCGACCAGAAGTCCACCAGCCGCAACCCGCGCTCCACCGTGGGCACCATCACCGAGGTGTACGACTACATGCGCCTGCTCTGGGCGCGCGTCGGCCACCCGCACTGCCCGGTCTGCGGGGAGCCGATCTCCAAGCAGACCCCGCAGCAGATCGTGGACCAGCTGCTGGAACTGCCCGAACGCACCCGCTTCCAGGTGCTCGCCCCGGTGGTGCGCGCCCGCAAGGGCGAGTTCGTGGACCTGTTCTCCGAGCTGTCCGCCAAGGGCTACGCCCGCGCCCGCGTCGACGGGGAAACCATCCAGCTGACCGACCCGCCGAAGCTGGCCAAGCAGTACAAGCACACCATCGAGGTGGTCGTGGACCGCCTGGCGATCAACGACACCGTGCGCCAGCGGCTGACCGATTCCATTGAGACCGCGCTGGGCCTGGCCGACGGGCGCGTGCTAGTGGACTTCGTGGACCTGGACGCCGATGACCCGCAGCGGGTGCGCGCGTTTTCCGAGAACCTGGCCTGCCCGAATGAGCACCCGCTGGCGATCGACGAGATCGAACCGCGCACCTTCTCCTTCAACAACCCGTTCGGCGCCTGCGCGGCCTGCAGCGGCATCGGCACCAAGCTGGAGGTCGACGAGGCGCTGATCGTGCCCGATGACGAGGTGAAGCTGGCCGACGGGGCGATCGCCCCCTGGTCGCTGGGCAAGGCCACCACCGAATACTGGAACCGGCTGATCGAGGGCCTGGGCAAGGACCTGGGATTTTCCATGGACACCCGCTGGAAGGACCTGCCGGCCAAGGCCCGCAACGCGATCCTCAACGGCAAGGACCACAAGGTCGTGGTGCAGTACCGCAACCGGTTCGGGCGCGAACGCAAGTACACCACCGGTTTTGAGGGCGTCATCGCCTACGTGCACCGCAAGCACCAGGAAACCGAGTCCGACCACGCCCGGGACCGCTACGAGCAGTACATGCGCCAGATCCCGTGCCCGACCTGCAACGGCGCCCGGCTGAACCCGGCCTCGCTCTCCGTGCTGGTGGGCGGCAAGTCCATCGCCGAGGTGTGTGCCATGGACCTGCGCAGCGCCGCCCAGTTCATGGAAACCGTCCAGATGAGCGAACGCGAGGCGCAGATCGCCGCGCAGGTGCTCAAGGAGATCGGGGCGCGCATGCGCTTCCTGCTGGACGTGGGCCTGGAGTACCTGACCCTGGAGCGGGCCGCTGGCACGCTCTCCGGCGGCGAGGCCCAGCGCATCCGCCTGGCCACCCAGATCGGCTCCGGGCTGGTCGGGGTGCTCTACGTGCTGGACGAACCGTCGATCGGGCTGCACCAGCGCGACAACCGCCGGCTGATCGAGACCCTGATCCGGCTGCGCTCCCTGGGCAACACGCTGATCGTGGTGGAACACGACGAGGACACCATTGCCGAGGCCGACTGGATCGTGGACATCGGCCCGGGCGCCGGGGAGCACGGCGGCACCGTGGTGCACTCCGGGTCCCTGGAGGAGCTGAAGCGCAACGAGCTGTCGCTGACCGGCGACTACCTGGCCGGGCGGCGCAGGATCGAGGTGCCCGAAAACCGCCGCAAGGTCGACAAGAAGCGGATGCTGAAGGTCGTCGGCGCCAAGGAGAACAACCTGCAGGACCTGACCGTGGACTTCCCGCTGGGCGTGTTCACCGCCGTCACCGGCGTGTCCGGCTCGGGCAAGTCGACCCTGGTCAACGACATCCTGTACAAGGTGCTGGCGAACAAGCTCAACGGCGCCAAGCAGGTGCCCGGCCGGCACACCCGGGTGCAGGGCCTGGAACACCTGGACAAGGTGGTGCACGTGGACCAGTCGCCGATCGGGCGCACCCCGCGCTCGAACCCGGCCACCTACACCGGCGTGTTCGACCACATCCGCAAGCTGTTCGCCGAAACCAATGAGGCCAAGCTGCGCGGCTACATGCCCGGGCGCTTCTCCTTCAACGTCAAGGGCGGACGCTGCGAGGCCTGCTCGGGTGACGGCACCTTGAAAATCGAGATGAACTTCCTGCCCGACGTGTACGTGCCGTGCGAGGTCTGCCATGGGGCGCGCTACAACCGCGAAACCCTGCAGGTGCTCTACAAGGGCAAGAACATCGCCGACGTGCTGGACATGCCAATCAGCGAGGCCGCCGAGTTCTTCAGCGCCTTCACCCCGATTGCCCGACACCTGAACACCCTGGTGGACGTCGGGCTGGGCTATGTGCGCCTGGGCCAGCCGGCCACCACCCTTTCCGGCGGTGAGGCCCAGCGCGTGAAGCTGGCCGCGGAACTGCAGAAGCGCTCCAACGGCCGGTCCATCTACGTGCTGGACGAGCCGACCACCGGGCTGCACTTCGAGGACATCCGCAAGCTGCTGAAGGTGCTGCAGGGCCTGGTCGACAAGGGCAACACGGTGCTGACCATCGAGCACAACCTGGATGTCATCAAGTCCACCGACTGGGTCATCGACCTGGGCCCGGAGGGCGGTTCCGGGGGCGGGCAGCTGATGGCCACCGGCACCCCCGAGGCGGTGGCAAAGGTGCCCGAATCGCACACCGGACGCTTCCTGGCCGAGATCCTTCCGTAGCCGGCGCCCGGCCCGCCTGCGCCCCCGCGTATGCCCCCGCGGGCATGGATGGCGGGGGCCGGGGCGCGGGCATGCGAGAATGACTAGGTGATGTTGTCGGTTTCAAGTGTTCTTTTCGATCTGGACGGGACCCTGGTGGACCCGGCCGGAGCCATAACCTCTGGCATCCGCCATGCGCTGGTGCGCCACGGCCTGCCGGATCCGGGGGAGGCGCGGGTCGCCGCGCTGGTCGGCCCGCCGCTGCAGATTGGGCTGCGCACCCTGGACGGGGTCGGGGAGCACAACATTGACGCGGTGATCGCCAGCTACCGGCAGCGCTACGCCGAATCGGGCATGGCCGAATCCCGCGTCTACCCCGGAATCCGCGAGCTGCTGCACCGGCTGCGCGAAGCGCGGATCCACGTGGCGGTCACCACCGCCAAACCCGAGCCGATCGCCCGGCAGCTGCTGGACGTCCAGGAACTGAGCCCCCTGCTCGATGCCGTGCACGGGAACCTCGGCGAGGGCGGGAACCACGGTTCCAGCAAGGCGCACATCGTGGCCGCCGCGCTGCGTGAGGCGGACCTGGACGCGGCCGGCAGCGTCGTGGTCGGGGACCGCTATTATGACTTGGATGCCGCCCGCGAGAACGCGGTGCGCAGCATCGGCGTGCGGTGGGGCTTCGCCCAGGGCGCCGAACTTGAGGCCGCCGACCACGTAGTGGAAAGCGTCGAGCAGCTGGCGGCGCTGCTGCTGCCGGCGGCCGACGGGGCGGAGCCGGCGGCCACCGCCGATGAGGAACTGGAACAGGAAGGCACCAGGCCATGAGCTTGTACACGATGACCCGTTCATCGATCCGGGCGGCGTTGCACACCCTGTGCCGCCCCGAGATCACCGGGCTGTCCAACGTGCCCACCGAGGGTTCGTTCATTGTGGCCTCCAACCACCTCTCCTTCCTCGACTCAATCATCATCCAGGCCCTGACCCCCCGTGACGTCGCGTTCTTCGCCAAGGCCGAGTACTTCACCACCCCTGGGGTGAAGGGCAAGCTGATGAAGAACTTCTTCGAATCGGTCGGCTCCATCCCGGTGCAGCGCGGGGAGCAGGCCGCCAGCGTGGCCGCGCTGGATTCGCTGATCGACGTGCTGGACTCCGGCAGCGGCATCGGCATCTACCCGGAGGGCACCCGGTCGCGGGACGGCCGGCTCTACCGCGGACGCACCGGGGTGGGCTGGCTGGCGTTGACCACCGGTGCGCCGGTGGTCCCGGTCGGGCTGATCGGCACCGAAAAGCTGCAGCCAGCCGACAAGAAGGGCATCCGCCCCACCAAGTTCTCCATCCACTACGGTGAACCGCTGTACTTCGAGCAGATGGGGCGCAAGCACCCGCTGCCCGAACGGCGCCGGGCCACCGACCGGATCGTGGACGCGATCGCCGAACTAAGCGGCCAGGAGCGGGTGGAGTCCTACAACCAGCTGCCCCCGGACGCGAAGTAGCCATGGCAGATCCGGCCAGTTACCGACCCAAGTCCTCGGACATCCCCACCCGCCCAGGGGTGTACCGCTTCCGCGACGAACACGGGCGGGTCATCTATGTGGGCAAGGCCCGGGTGCTGCGCAACCGGTTGGCCTCCTACTTCGTCAACCCGGCCCGGCTGACCCCGAAAACCCATGCGATGGTGTTCACCGCCGCCAGCGTGGAATGGACCGTGGTGGCCTCCGAACTGGAGGCACTGCAGCTGGAGTACACCTGGATCAAGGAGTACAACCCGCGCTTCAACATCGTTTTCCGGGACGACAAGTCCTACCCGTACCTGGCGGTGACGATGAACGAGAAGTTCCCGCGCGCCCTGGTGATGCGCGGGGACAAGCGCAAGGGCGTGAAGTACTTCGGCCCGTTCTACCCGGCCAAGGCCATCCGCGAAACCCTGGACACCCTGCTGCGCGTCTTCCCGGTACGCAGCTGCTCACCCGGGGTCTTCAACCGCGCCCAGGCCTCCGGGCGCCCCTGCCTGCTGGGGTACATCGACAAGTGCGCCGCCCCCTGCGTCGGGCGGATCAGCGTGGAGGACCACCGCCAGCTGGCCGATGACCTGTGCACGTTCATGGGCGGGGAGGCGACCAAGTTCGTCCGCCAGCTGGAAACGAAGATGAACGAGGCCGTCGCCGAGCTGGAGTACGAGCAGGCGGCCCGCTACCGTGACGACATTGCCGCGCTGAAGCGGGTGTTTGAACGCAACGCGGTGGTGCTGGCCGAAAACACCGAGGCCGACATCTTCGGGGTGCACGAGGATGAGCTGGAAGCCGCCGTGCAGGTCTTCCACGTGCGCGACGGGCGCATCCGCTCCCAGCGCGGCTGGGTGGTGGAGAAGGTCGTCGACACCACGATGGCCGAATTCGTTGAGCACCTGCTCACCCAGGTGTACGCGGACCACCCGGACCGGATCCCGCGCGAAATCCTGGTTCCCGAACTGCCCGAGGACATCAACGATCTGACCACCTGGCTCAGCGAACTGCGCGGGTCGCGGGTCTCGCTGCGCGTGGCGCGCCGCGGGGACAAGGCGGCGCTGGCCAAGACCGTGGTGGACAACGCCGAACAGGCGCTGCGGCTGCACAAGTCCAAGCGGGCCGGGGACATCTCCACCCGCTCGGCGGCGCTGCAGGAACTGCAGGAGGCGCTGGGCACCGAGGATGCGCTGCTGCGCATCGAATGCTACGACGCCTCCCACACGCAGGGCACCAACGTGGTCGCCTCCATGGTGGTGTTCGAGGACGGACTGCCGAAGAAGAGCGAATACCGCAAGTTCGCCATCACCGGGGAAGCGGCCCGCGATGACACCGCCAGCATGTACGACGTCATCCACCGCCGCTTCAGCCGGTACCTGAAGGACAAGGTGGACGCCAAGAAGTTCACCAGCGGGGTGATCGACGGCAGCGAGCCGGAAACCCGCAAGTTCGCCTACCCGCCCTCACTGGTGATCGTTGACGGCGGACCGCCGCAGGTGGCCGCCGCGCAGCGGGCCCTGGACGATTTGGGGATCGATGACATTCCGGTGGTGGGATTGGCCAAGCGCCTGGAGGAGCTGTGGCTGCCCGATGACCCGTTCCCGGTGATCCTGCCGCGCGCCTCGGCCGCCCTGTACCTGGTGCAGCGCCTGCGCGATGAGGCGCACCGCTTCGCGATCACCTTCCACCGGCAGAAGCGCTCGAAGTCGATGATCGAATCCGAGCTGGACAAGATCCCCGGACTGGGCGCGGCCAAGCAGGCCGCGCTGCGCAAGCACTTCGGTTCCATGAAGAAGATCCGCGCCGCCAACATCGAGGAGTTAACACAGGTCAAGGGCGTAGGTGAAAAGCTGGCGCAAACGATCAAAGAATCCTTGGAAGGTCAGTCATCCGGCGCCGTCAACATGACGACCGGCGAAATTCTCGACTAGCCTTGAGGTATGACCGTCGAGTATGAGACAGTAAAGCCCCCCGAGTCAGAACTGGTAATCGTCACCGGCATGTCCGGAGCCGGGCGCACCACCGTCGCCCACGCCCTGGAGGACCTCGGTTGGTACGTGGTGGAGAACCTTCCCCCCGCCATGCTGGGCATGCTCACCGAACTGATGAGCCGCTCCCAGGGCGGGCTGCCCAAGCTCGCGGTGGTCATGGACGTGCGCTCCAAGGACCTGTTCCCCGAAATCCGTGAGGCGCTCTCCGCACTGACCGCCGGGGGAGTGGGCTACCGGCTGTTCTACCTGGACGCCCACGACGACGTGCTGGTCCGCCGCTTCGAGCAGGGCCGCCGCCCCCACCCGCTGCAGGCCGACGGGCGCATCCTGGACGGCATCCGCCGGGAACGCGACGTCACCGCGCAGCTGCGCGAGGCCGCCGAGGTGGTCCTGGACTCCTCGGACATGTCGGTGCACGACCTGGCCCGCGCGGTCAACGAACTGTTCAGCGACTCCGGGCCGATCATCCTGCGCGTGAACGTGATGAGCTTCGGGTTCAAGTACGGCCTGCCCACCGACGCGAACTACGTTGCGGACGTGCGCTTCATCCCCAACCCGCACTGGGTGCCCGAGCTGCGCCCGAAAACCGGGCGGGACGCCGAGGTGGCCGAGTACGTGCTGGAGCACCCGGGCACCGAGGAGTTCATTGTCAGCTACCTCAAGGCCCTGGAACCGGTCTTCGAAGGCTACCGGCGTGAAAACAAACACTACGCCACCATTGCCGTGGGCTGCACCGGCGGCAAGCACCGTTCGGTCGCCACAGCCATCGAGCTGGGCCGCCGCCTGGCCCAGCTGCCCAACGTGCGCGTCAACGTCACCCACCGTGACCTGGGCCGGGAATAGGCGGCGGTAAACCGTGGCATTTGCAACCGGGCCCATCCCCATCCAGGGGCTGAGCAGAGACAACTCCTACAACCCCTCCGTCGTGGCCCTGGGCGGCGGGCACGGGCTGTCGACGTCGCTCTCGGCACTGCGCCGACTGACCACGTCGCTGACCGCGGTGGTCACCGTCGCCGATGACGGGGGAAGCTCCGGGCGGCTGCGCGAATCCTTCCCGGTCCTGCCTCCCGGGGATCTGCGCATGGCGCTGGCCGCACTATGTGACGATAACGACTGGGGGCGCACGTGGCGGGACGTCATGCAGCACCGTTTCGAGGCGAAGACGAATGAGACCGAGCCGCTGAACGGGCACGCGGTGGGCAACCTGCTGATCCTGGCGCTGTGGGAACTGCTGGAGGACCCGGTGGCCGGGCTGCGCTGGGCCGGGGCGCTGCTCGGCGCGCGCGGACAGGTGCTGCCGATGAGCACCGTGCCGCTGACCATCCACGGTGAGGTGCTGCAGGCCGGGCAGGACGGAAACCTGGTGCGCGGGCGCATCGACGGGCAAGCCGATCTGGCCGCCGCCGGGAACAACGCCCTAGTCACCAACGTCAACCTGGAGCCGGAAGGCGCCCCGGCGTGCATCGAGGCGCTGGAAGCCATCGACCTGGCCGACTGGGTGGTGCTGGGTCCGGGCTCTTGGTACACCTCGGTGCTGCCGCACCTGCTGCTGCCCGAAATGCGTTCGGCGATCGCCTCGACGACGGCCAAGAAGCTGCTGACCATGAACCTGTCCACGAATACCGCCGAGACCGGCGGGATGGATGGCACCGCGCACCTGGAGGTGATTGCCCGCTACGCGCCGGAGGTGAAGTTCGACGCCATTATCGCCGAAGAATCCAAGGTGGGGAACCGGGAGCGCTTTGAGCTGGCAGCACAAAAGCTCGGGGCCCGGGTCTTTTTCGGTACAGTAGGGGTATCTGACGGTCGTGCTGTTCACGACCCGTTGCGACTCGCGGCGGCCTACCACGAAGTGTTCACCGCCATCGGCTCGTAGTACGAAGAACCATGTAAGGGAGTTTGATTCATGGCATTGACGGCTTCCGTCAAAGACGAGCTGTCACGGGTAGAGATCCGCAAGCCCTCGGTCCGCAAGGCCGAGGTTTCAACCATGCTGCGCTTCAGCGGCGGCTTGCACATTGTCTCCGGACGCATCGTCATCGAGGCCGAGGTCGACCTGGCCGCGACCGCCCGCCGACTGAAGGTCGCGATCTCCGAACTGTACGGGCACGAGGCCGAGATCGTCATGGTCACCGGTTCCGGCATCCGCAAGGGCAGCCGCTACATCGTGCGGGTCGCCCGCGACGGTGAGGTGCTGGCCCGGCAGACCGGGCTGCTGGACGCCCGCGGGCGTCCGGTGCGCGGACTGCCCTCGGTGATCGTCAACGGGTCCACTGCCGACGCCGAAGCGGTGTGGCGCGGCGCCTTCCTCTCCCATGGCTCACTGACCGAACCCGGGCGCAGCTCCGCCCTGGAAATCACCTGCCCCGGCCCGGAAGCCGCCCTGGCCCTGGTCGGTGCCGCCCGCCGGCTGGACATCACCGCCAAGGCCCGTGAAGTGCGCGGGGTGGACCGCGTGGTCATCCGTGACGGAGACGCCATTGCCCAGCTGTTGACACGCATGGGCGCACATGATGCGCTGATGGTGTGGGAAGAACGCAGGATGCGCAAGGAAGTGCGGGCCACCGCGAACCGGCTGGCCAACTTCGACGACGCCAATCTGCGACGCAGCGCCCAGGCGGCGGTGGCCGCCGGAGCGCGCGTGGAACGTGCCCTGCAGATCCTGGGCGACGAGGTGCCCGAGCACCTGCGTTACGCCGGGTTACTGCGACTGGAACACAAACAAGCTTCATTGGACGAGCTTGGTCGCATGGCCGAACCGCCAATGACGAAGGACGCCATCGCAGGCCGGATCCGCCGCCTTTTGGCCATGGCCGACAAAAAGGCGGGCGAACTGGGAATACCTGGGACTGAGTCCAGCGTTCCAGTAGATGCACTGGAACAGTAAGTGTCCCCGCGGACAACAGTTCGCGGAGATTCATCCGATTGAGAAGATTGAGGAGAATCATGGCTGTTTATTCGCTGCCTGAACTGCAGTACGACTACGCCGCTCTGGAGCCGCATATCTCGGCTCGCATCATGGAGCTGCACCACTCGAAGCACCACGCCACCTACGTGGCCGGGGCCAACACCGCTTTGGAGCAGATGGCCGAAGCCCGCGAAAAGGGTGAATTCGGCAACATCCCGAAGCTGTCCAAGGACCTGGCCTTCCACCTCGGTGGCCACACCAACCACTCGATCTTCTGGAACAACCTCTCCCCAGAGGGCGGCGACAAGCCCGAGGGCGAACTGGCAGCTGCCATCGACGAGTTCTTCGGCTCGTTCGACGCCTTCCGCGGCCAGTTCAACGCTGCTGCGACTTCGCTGCAGGGTTCGGGCTGGGCCGTGCTGGCCTACGAGCCGATCGGTGGCCAGCTGGTCATCGAGCAGCTCTACGATCAGCAGGGCAACGTCCCGGTCGGCACCATCCCGCTGCTGATGCTGGACATGTGGGAGCACGCCTTCTACCTGGACTACGTCAACGTCAAGGGCGATTACGTCAAGGCGTTCTGGAACATCGTGAACTGGGCTGACGTTCAGGCTCGCTTCGCGGCCGCCCGCCAGGGTGCAACCTCGCTCGTCGTTCCGGGCAAGTAACGAAAGAGACAGTTAGCTGTCTCACACATCTCGCCAGTGATGGCGTAGAATGTAATCAGTGATTCGGGCCCCGAACCATCGGGGCCCGAAGACACGACACAACGGAGTGTCCTTCAACGAAAGGCCGCTTCCGTTAGCACGCGGTAGTGGCACCAACATCCCCACTTAGAGGAGATAGTCACGTGACAACCCGTGTTGGAATCAATGGTTTCGGACGAATCGGACGCAATTACCTGCGCGCGGCCCTGGCCAAGAACGCAGACATTGAAATTGTCGCCGTCAACGACCTTGGTTCAATCGACTCCCTGGCCCACCTGGTGAAGTTCGACTCCGTTCTGGGTGTTCTGCCCGTAGAGGTCAGCGTGGAAGAAGACGTCATCGTCGTCGGCGAGAAGCGCATCAAGGTGCTCTCGGAGAAGAACCCCGAAAACCTGCCCTGGGGCGAACTGAACGTCGACATCGTCGTGGAATCCACCGGACGTTTCACCAAGGCCAAGGATGCCCAGAAGCACCTGGACGCCGGCGCCAAGAAGGTCATCATCTCCGCCCCGGCGAAGAACAACGACATCACCATCGTGATGGGTGTGAACGACGACCAGTACGATCCGGCCAACCACCACATCATCTCGAACGCCTCGTGCACCACCAACTGCCTGGCCCCGATGGCCAAGGTGCTCAACGACGAATTCGGGATCGTTGACGGCCTGATGACCACCATCCACGCCTACACCGCCGACCAGCGCCTGCAGGATGCCCCGCACAAGGATCCGCGTCGTGCCCGCGCCGCCGCCCTGAACATCATCCCGACCACCACCGGTGCCGCCAAGGCCATCGGTTCGGTGCTGCCGGAGCTGAAGGGCAAGCTGCACGGCTACGCCATGCGCGTGCCGGTCCCAACCGGTTCGGCCACCGACCTGACCGTGAACCTGCCGCGCGAGGTCACCGTGGAGGAAGTCAACGCAGCCTTCGAGAAGGCGGCATCCGAAGGCAGCCTGGCCCCGTACCTGCAGTACTCCACCGATCCGCTGGTCTCCTCGGACATCGTGACCAACCCGCATTCGGCGATCTTCGACTCCGAGCTGACCACCGTCATGGGCAAGAGCGTGAAGGTCCTGGCCTGGTACGACAACGAGTGGGGCTACTCCTCCCGACTCGTTGACCTGACTCAATTCGTGGGATCGCAGCTCTAGTCAGATAATCTAGAGACATGTCTGCACACACTCTCGACGAATTGCTCGCCGACGGTGTCCGTGGGCGGCACGTTCTGGTCCGCAGCGACCTGAACGTGCCGCTGGACGGTACCACTGTCACCGACGACGGACGCGTGCGCGCGTCCCTGCCCGTGCTCACCAAACTCACCGAGGCCGGCGCCAAGGTGATCGTGATGGCCCACCTGGGCCGCCCCAAGGGCACCGTGGATCCCAAGTACTCCATCGCCCCGGCCGCCCACCGGCTCAATGAACTGTCCGACTTCGAGGTCATCGTGGCCGAGGACGTGGTGGGCCCCTCCGCCCAGCAGTCCGCCGCCGCACTGGCCGAGGGGCAGGTGCTGGTGTTGGAAAACGTGCGCTTCGATGCGCGCGAGACCTCCAAGGACGACGCCGAGCGTGGCCAGTTCGCCCGCGAACTGGCGGAGCTGACCGGCCAGAACGGCGCGTATGTCAACGACGCCTTCGGTGCAGTGCACCGCAAGCACGCCTCGGTCTACGACATCGCTTCACTGCTTCCCTCCTACCAGGGAGACCTGGTGGCCACCGAGGTGAAGGTGCTCAAGACCCTCACCGAAGCCCCGAA
Organism: Glutamicibacter sp. St.4D3; assembly: GCF_059728615.1. Taxonomy (NCBI): domain Bacteria; kingdom Bacillati; phylum Actinomycetota; class Actinomycetes; order Micrococcales; family Micrococcaceae; genus Glutamicibacter; species Glutamicibacter sp. St.4D3. The sequence continues at coordinate 1,933,211 of NZ_AP039380.1, read as the reverse complement.
GCGCCCCTACGTGGTCGTGCTGGGCGGCTCGAAGGTTTCGGACAAGCTGGCGGTCATCGACAACCTGCTGGGCAAGGCCGACCAACTGCTGATCGGCGGCGGCATGGCCTTCACCTTCCTCAAGGCCCAGGGGCACGCCGTCGGCGGCTCCCTGTTGGAAGAGGACCAGGTCGCGACCTGCCAGGAGTACCTGACCCGCGCCGAGAAGCTTGGCTGCGACATCATCATCCCGACCGACGTTGTGGTGGCGGAGAAGTTCGACGCCCACGCCGCGCACGAAGTATTGGACGCCGACAAGATCGAGCAGGCCAGCTTTGGGGCCAACGGGCTGGGCCTGGACATCGGCCCGAAGACCGCTGAACTGTTCGCCAGCTACATCACCAGCGCCAACACCGTTTTCTGGAACGGGCCAATGGGCGTCTTCGAAATCCCGGCCTTCGCCGAAGGCACCCGCCGGGTGGCCGGTGCCCTGGCCGAATCGGAGGCCTTCAGCGTGGTGGGCGGCGGAGACTCCGCGGCCGCGGTACGCACCCTGGGCTTCGATGAAGACGACTTCGGTCACATTTCAACCGGCGGCGGAGCTTCGCTGGAATACCTTGAGGGCAAGACCCTGCCGGGTCTGGCCGCTCTGGAAGGCTAGTCAATGACTATTTCAAAAGATGGAAAGTTCGTCCGCACGCCGTTGATCGCCGGCAACTGGAAGATGAACATGGACCACATCCAGGGCATCACCCTGGTGCAGAAGCTGGCCTGGACCCTGAAGGACCACCAGCATGACTACGACCGCGCCGAAGTGGCCGTATTCCCGCCGTTCACCGACATCCGCGGGGTGCAGACCCTGACCTTGGGTGACAAGCTGGACATCGTCTACGGTGCCCAGGACCTGTCCACCCAGGATTCGGGAGCCTACACCGGGGAAATCTCCGGCCAGTTCCTGAACAAGCTGGGCTGCAGCTATGTGCTGGTCGGTCACTCCGAGCGTCGCCAGTACCACAACGAGACCGACGAGGTCGTCGCCGCCAAGCTGGCCGCAGCGTACCGCCACGAGCTGACCCCGGTGCTGTGCATCGGCGAGGGACTGGACAAGCGCCAGGCCGGCGAGCACGTGGCATACACGCTCAACCAGCTGGAGGGCTCCATTGCGGGGCTCACCGCAGAACAGGCCGCCAGCCTGGTCATCGCCTACGAACCGGTGTGGGCCATCGGCACCGGCGAGGTGGCCGGACCGGCCGACGCACAGGAAATGTGCGCCGCCATCCGTGCCGCCCTGGCCGAACGTTTCGGCGACGAGGTCGCACAGTCGATCCGCCTGCTCTACGGCGGCAGCGTGAAGGCCGCCAACACGGCGGCGATCATGCGCGAACGCGATGTGGACGGCGTGCTCGTCGGCGGCGCCAGCCTGGATGCCGAAGAGTTTGCTAACATTGTTAGGTTCGAGCATCACCTCGTGACCGACTGAACCCTAGGTAAGGAACCGACGTAGTGGATATCATCAAGATCGTCCTGCAGGTACTGCTGGGCATCACCAGTGTTCTGCTGACCATGCTGATCCTGCTGCACAAGGGCCGTGGCGGTGGTATGTCGGACATGTTCGGCGGCGGGGTCACCTCTTCGCTCGGCTCCTCCGGCGTCGCCGAGAGGAACCTGAACCGGATCACCGTCGTGCTCGGCCTGGTGTGGGCCGCGGTGATCATCGGGCTGGCGCTGATCATGCGCTTCAGCGTCGAACTCTAGACCACCAAAAAAGCGGTGGGGACTTTCCATGAGGGAAGTCCCCACCGCTTTTTAACGCACCCTGACGGTCAGCGGGCGTCACTGCCGTGGTGATGCCTGGTGGTGCGATTCTGCCTGCGGTAGTGGTCATAAATACTGGGCGCCATGGCCACGAGGAGACAGAACACTCCGAAGCCGGTGGCTCCGCTGAGCAAACTGATAATGCCGACCAGCGTAATGAAACCCTGCAGCAGCATCATGCTCCGAGGACTCATCTGCGGTTCACCCCCTGTCGAGGACCCTGGTCTTTCAGGGTACCGGACGGAAGGTTTTGTCAACAGGGACAGCGTCCGATCCAAAGGATTGGCAGGGGGAGCAGCACTGCGCACAGCGGCGGGCTGGCTCGGCGGAATCAGTGCCCAGGTCAGTCCGGGGGCCTTTGGCAACGCAACGCCGCGGGGGTGCTCAGCAGGCGGCGCAGCGGTTCGGCGCTCATCCCCAGCACCAGGTACAACAGGCCCAGCTCCACCCGTCCGGTGATCAGGCATGCGGTCCCCATGGCGCCCAACAGCACCTTGAGCCATGTCAGCGACTGCGTTTCATCTGCCATCTTTACCCCGTTAGGTCCCACGCTTTCTAACACCGTAGGCTTCGGCGATGGCAAAGGGAAGAGGAACCGGTGGCATCATGGCGACGGGCAGGTGAACTGCGCGCTCCTCCTGCTAAGTGTGCTGCGTGCGTCCCTCGGTTTCACCGGCCTGGGGCGCAATGAACCGGTCCACCAGGGTCAGGCCCACACCCAACACCAGGCACAGCACCCCAAGTTCCGCCCGGCCGCTGAGGAGGCAGAAAATACCAATGACCATGATGAGCGAACACACCCATTGCGAGATGAACGGTTCCATGTCGGGCTCCTTTCCCGGGGGATCGAGCTTTAACCCCAGCCTAGGCCAGCTCCGGTGAAATGCCAGGGGGTGCGGCCCAGCCTGCGGGTTAACCGCAACGCGGCGGCTGTGCTTCTCCACGGTTGTTGAGCCGGGCCGAGGGTGCATGGACGCCGTGGCGGCGCGGCGGTACGGTGGAGGCACCGGGGACGGGACAGCGGCGTCCGCCGTTGGATCGGGCGTGGGGAGGAGCAGGCGATGGGGACACGAGTGCCAAAGGGGCGGATACCCGATCTGGAGTCACGCCGGCGCCTGGACCCGCTGTGGACGGAGCTGGCCTGGGAATCGATCAACGACGGGCGGTTGTCAGTGACCGTCGCGGACGCCGCGGCAAGTGAGATCACGGTCCTCGGGGCGTGCCCGCGCTGTGCGGATGAGATGACGTACCGCAGCGTTGAACGAGGTGTCGCGGCCGTACCCGGCCGGTCCGCAGCGGAACCCGGAATCTCAATACGCACCGAAACGGACACTCCGGCTCCGGCGCAAGCCGCGCAGACCCTGGGGATCGAGGTGGATGTGTTTTGCCGCTGCACCTACTCCCATTCCGGGCATCCGCCGCAGGAACCCCTGGGGTGCGGGGCGGTGTTCCGTGTTGCGCTCAAGGAGCAAAATGCGGGGGTCTGGGTGCCCAGCCGGCCCAGCACGTTCCCGGGCGCTGATGCGTTGGAACGCAAGGAGCTGTGGGATGACATCGTGCAGGGGATGCTGCCGCGCACGGCGGCCACGGCCAAGGTGTGGGGTGCCGGCTACACGGGCCTGCTGACCCTGCTGGTCTCGGCGGTGGTGGTCAGCGGGGATTCACTGGACCTGGTGGCCGAACCCTGGCGGAGCCTGATCATCGTGCTGTTGCTGCTCGGGCTGGGCCTGATGCTCACCGGGCTGTGGTTTGTCACCCGCGCCGAGGCTCCACCGCAGCAGGCGGTGCGCCGCGCCTGGTTCCTCTGGCGCTTCCCCAACCGCAGCCGCTACGAGAGGAGCCTGGCCGAGGCCGCCGTCCACCGTCTGGGCTTGGGGCACGCCTGCGTGATCGGGGGAGTGGCCGCCTTTCTGCTGGGGGTCGCGTTCTGGCTGTTCAGCCTTCCCGGCTAGACCCGGCGCCCGGTGGGCGTGGGCGCAGCCAAAAGCCCCGGCCGCCGGCGCCCGTCCTGGAGGACAGGGAGCCGGCGAGCGGGGCTTTTACCCGGTGGCGTCTAGAGCAGGGACGCAGCGGCGCGGTCCACCAGCCATCGCGTGGCGGTGGTGCCGTGCACGGCGCTGGCCGGGACCGCGGCCTCGTTGACCTCGTGCTGGGCCGCGGCCAAGGCCGGGGCCTTCTCGGAGCCGGCCACCAGCAGCCAGACCTCGCGGGCCGCGTTGATGGTGGGCATGGTCAGCGACACCCTGTCGGCCGGCGGCTTGGGGGACTCGTGGACGGCGATCGCCCCGGTGTCCTGTGAGCTGGTGTGGTGCGGGAACAGGGAGGCGACGTGGGCGTCGGGCCCCATGCCCAGCATCAGCACGTCGAAGGCCGGGCTGGCCTGCCCCTCGGGGGCCTCGGCGGCCAGCAGCGCGGTGTACGCCTCGGCGGCGGCCTCCGCGGTGTCGTATTCGTCGCTGGAACCCATCGGGTGCACGGTCTGCCGGTCCAGGCCCAGCGCGTCGAGTTCGGTGAACAGCTCCGCGGCCTGGCCGATGTTGCGCTCCGGTGAATCGGCGGCGACGAAGCGCTCATCGCCCCACCAGAAGTGCACCAGCGACCAGTTCACGGCGTGCCGGGCCGGGTTGCCGGCCACGGCCTGCAGCGCGGCGATGCCCAGGCTGCCGCCGGTGACCACCACGTGGGCGACCCCGCGGGCGGCGATGGCGTCCTGCACGGCGGTGATCAGCCGGCCGGCCACCGCCTGGGCCGTGGTGTCCGCGTCCGGGTGGATGACGATCTGTCTAGCGATCACTGGGCTCAATACTCCTCAGGTTGGTCAGGTGCAGTCCGCGGGTGACCACCTCGCCGAACACGTCGTCGGCGTCCAGGCGGCGCATCTCCTCGGCCAGGCAGTCGGCGATCGGGCGGCGCGGCAGGGAGATCCGCTGCGGTGCGCTGCCGGGCAGGTACAGGTGGGCGACCTCCCCGGTGGGGCGGGAGAGTTCCACGTCCCCGGCCTTGCGGCTCAGGCGCACACTGGATAGCCCGCCGGTGGACTTGTCCGCCGCGATCGTGACCGGCACGTTCAGGCACATGGTCAGCCAGGCGGCCAGCAGGGTGGTGGACGGCGAGTTCGCCGAGCCCTTCACCGTGATGTTCTTCAGCCCCTTGGTGCCGATCAGGTCGATGATGCTGGCCAGCTGGGCGCGCCACAGGGTGATGCGGGTCCAGGCCAGGTCCGAGTCCCCGGCCTGGTAGGTCTTGGCGCGCTGGAACAGGGCGGCCTCCGGGTCCGGGGCCTGCCCGGAGTCGGTGATCCGCCGGTGGGCGAGCTTGCCCAGCGGCGTGTTGGCCGGGTCGTCCGGCACCCCGTGCGGCCACCACGCCACGATCGGCGCGTCGGGCAGCAGCAGGGCGGAGATCAGCGCCTCGTCGGCGATGATGTTCGGGCCGCGGGTGCGCATCACGATGACCTCGGAGGCCCCGGCGTCTCCGCCCACGCGGATCTGCACGTCCAGGCAGTTCTTGCCGGTCACCGGCCCGCGCACCACCACGATCACCCGGCAGGGGTGTTCGCGGCTGGCCAGGTCGGCGGCGTCGATCGCCTTCTCGGCGAACCCCTCACGGGTGATGACCACCAGGGTCAGCACCCGGGAGAGCGCGGAGGCGCCGTGGGTGCGCCGCGCGGTGATCAGTTTCTTGGCCACCTGGCTGGTGGTGGTGTTGGGAAGATCGATCATCATGGCCGGCGCCACGTCCTTCCGTCTCGGTCCATCAGCTCATCGCTGCTGGACGGGCCCCAGGACCCGGGGTGGTAGGGCTCGGGCTGGCAGTCCAGCGCGGCCCAGTGTTCCTCGAACGGGTCCAGGATCCGCCAGGACTGTTCGACTTCCTCGTGGCGCGGGAAGAGCGGCGGCTCGCCCAGCAGCACGTCCAGGATGAGCCGTTCATAGGCTTCGGGGGAGGATTCGGTGAACGCGTTGCCGTACCCGAAGTCCATGGTCACGTCGCGGATCTCCATCTGGGTGCCGGGCACCTTGGAGGAGAAGCGCATGGTGGCGCCCTCGTCGGGCTGCACCCGGATAACGATCGCGTTCTGCCCGAACTCGTCATCCTTGTGGTCGGTGAACAGCAGGTTGGGGGCGCGCTTGAACACCACCGCGATCTCGGTGACGCGCCGGCCCAGGCGCTTGCCGGCGCGCAGGTAGAACGGGACCCCGTGCCAGCGCCGGGTGTTGATGTTCAGCCGGATCGCCGCGTAGGTTTCCGTCTTGGACTTGGGGTTGAAGCCTTCCTCGTCCAGGAATCCGACGACCTTCTCCCCGCCCTGCCAACCGGAGGTGTACTGTCCGCGGGCGCTGGCCGCGTCCAGGTCCTCGGGCAGGGTGACGGCGGTGAGCACCTTCTCCTTTTCGGCGCGCAGGTGGTCGGCGTTGAAGGAGATCGGCTCCTCCATGGCCGTCAGCGCCAGCAGCTGCAGCAGGTGGTTCTGGATGACGTCGCGGGCCGCGCCGACCCCGTCGTAGTAGCTGGCGCGTCCGCCGATTCCGATGTCCTCGGCCATGGTGATCTGCACGTGGTCCACGTACTTGTTGTTCCACAGCGGTTCGAACAGCTGGTTGCCGAAGCGGAAGGCCAGCAGGTTCTGCACGGTCTCCTTGCCCAGGTAGTGGTCGATGCGGAACACGGCGTCGGGCGGGAAGACCGATTCGACGATGCTGTTCAGTTCCCGGGCGCTGGCCAGGTCGTGGCCGAACGGCTTTTCGATGACCACCCGTTCCCAGCCGGGGTTGTTGTCGTTGGCCAGGTGGTGCTCGGAGAGCTTCTGGCAGACGACCTCGAACCAGCTGGGCGGGATGGAGAGGTAGAAGGCGTGGTTGCGCCCGGTGTTGCGGGTTTCGGCCAGCTCATCCAGGGTGGCGGCCAGCTGCTCATAGGCGGCGTCGTCGTCGAAGGCGCCGGAGATGAAGCGCATCCCGGAGGCCAGCTGCTCGAACACGGTCTCGTTGAACGGGGTGCGGGCGCTGGCCAGGATCCATTCACGGGCTTCGGCGGCGAAGTCCTGGGCGGACCAGTCACGCCGCCCGAACCCGACGATCGCGAAGTTCGGCGGCAGCAGGCCGCGGCTGGCCAGGTCGTAGACCGCGGGCATGAGTTTCTTGCGGGCCAGGTCGCCGGTGATCCCGAAGAACACCAGCGCTCCGGGACCGGCGATGCGGTTCAGCCGCCGGTCCCGGGGATCGCGTAGTGGGTTGCTCATCTGTTCCTTAGCTCACTCGTCCTTAAGCTCACCGATCAGCGGCTGGCTGATGGTCAAAAATCCTTTGGTGCCCGCCTACCCGGTCGGCCGCCGGCGGTGCCCCGCCCACGCCGGCGCTGGCCGGGATGGACGGGACACTCACCCGGAAGCCGGGTGGGGCACCGGCGCGGCTACTGCGCGCCGTCCTCGAGGCCGAGCGCGGTCAGCAGCTGGGCGGTGCCCGCGGCGCGGTCGGTGAAGTGCAGGCGCAGCACCGGGCGAGCGTGCTCCTCATCGCACAGCACGTTCGCGTCCCCGGAGGCCTGCGCGGCGATCAGCCCGGCGAAGCCGAAGCTGCGCCCGGGGATCTGCACGTCCCGCTGCGACTGGGTGGTCAGCTGCAGGTAGACCCCGGTGCGCGGCCCGCCCTTGTGGTACTGCCCGGTGGAGTGCAGGAAGCGCGGACCCCAGCCGAAGGTCACCGGGCGTCCGGTGCGTTCGGCCAGCACGTCGCGCAGCGACTGCAGCTTCGCATCCCCGTGCCGGTCCAGGTAGGCCTGGATGGCCAGGTAGCCGTTCTCCGGCAGCTGGGCGGTGAGCTGCTCCAGCGCATCGGCCAGGCTGTCGGCGGTGGAACCGTAGACCTCGATGGCGCCGAACACCGCGTCCGGTTCCCCGGCGGACGGGGCGTCCAGCAGGGTGCGGGCGGCGGCCTTGGCGGCCTCCACGTCGGGCTGGTCAAACGGGTTCAGCTGAAGCAGGTAGCCGGCCACCGCGGTGGCGTACTCGAAGATCAGGAACGCGGCGCCCAGCGGGGCGGAGAAGTGGATGGCGGTGGTGTCCTCGGCCACCTCGTCGGGCAGCTGCCCGTACAGGTAGAGCGGCATCACATCGCCGGCCGGGTCACGCAGCTCCGGGGCGTTGAGGTGGGCGACCACCGGCAGGATCCCCTTGCCCAGCTTGCCGGTGGATTCGGCGATGAGCTGCTCGGCCCAGTCCCCGAACCCGCCCAGCGCCTGGGCGTCGGAGGCGAAGACCAGCTTGTCCCGCCCGGTGGTGGCCAGCGCGGCCCCCAGGTGCAGGGCCAGGTTGTCCTCGTCGTCCTCGGCCAGCAGGTCCGAGACCAGCCCGGCCTCCTCCAGCAGCGCGTCGATGTCCGCCCCGGCCAGCCCCGAGGGCACCAGGCCGAACGCGGTCAGCGCCGAGTAGCGTCCGCCCACGTTCGGGTCGGCGGTGAACACCGCCCGCACCCCGCTAGGGTCGTCCATCGGCGAGCCCGGGTCGGTGACCAGCACCAGCCGGGTGGCCGGGTCGATGCCGGCGGCCTGGAAGGCGGCGGTGAAGGCGCGGCGCTGCGAATCGGTTTCCACGGTGGAGCCGGACTTGGAGGCGATGACCACCACCGTGTGCTCCAGGTCCTCGTTGAGGATCGCGGAGACCATCTGCGGGTCGGTGGTGTCGCACACCACCAGGTCCACGCCGTCGTTCGCGGTGATCACCTCCGGGGCCAGCGAGGAGCCGCCCATCCCGCACAGCACGATGCGGGTCAGGCCCTCGGCCACCAGCTCATCGCGCAGGTTCAGGATTGCCGGCACCAGTTCCTCGGCGGTGTCGAAGGGGTTGGTCCAGCCCAGCCGGATGGCGGCCTCGGACTCGGCCTCGGGCCCCCACAGGGTGGGGTCCTGGGCCGCGATGCGGCTGCCGACCTTATCCTCCAGCAGCCGCGGCAGGTTTTTCTCGACCGAGGCCAGGGCGGCCCCGGAGGTCACCAGACCCAGTTCCATTTACTTGGCCTCCTTGAGCGCGACGGCCATGTCCTGCAGCAGTTCGTTCCAGGAGTCCTCGAACTTCTTCACGCCCTCGGTCTCCAGCTGCTCCACGACCTGGTTGTAGTCGATGCCCAGGGCCGCCAGCTTGTCCAGCACGCGGTTGGCGGCATCGTAGCTGCCGGCGATCGCGTTGGGGCGCACCTGGGCCTCGGCGGCGGTGGCGTCCAGCGTCTTTTCCGGCATGGTGTTCACGGTCTGCGGGGCAACCAGCTCGGTGACGTACAAGGTGGCCGGGTAGGCCGGGTCCTTCACGCCGGTGGAGGCCCACAGCGGACGCTGCACGTTGGCGCCGGCGGCGGCCAGCACCTCGAAGCGGGCGGTGGAGAACTGCTCCTCGAAGATCTGGTAGGCCAGGCGGGCGTTGGCCACCCCGGCCTGCCCGCGCACGGCGGCGGCCTCATCGGTGCCCAGCGCATCCAGGCGCTTGTCGATCTCGGTGTCCACGCGGGAGACGAAGAAGGAGGCGACCGAATGGATCTTGGACAGGTCCAGGCCCTTGGCGTGGGCCTTCTCCAGGCCGATCAGGTACGCGTTGATGACCTCGCGGTAGCGCTCCAGGGAGAAGATCAGGGTGACGTTCACGCTGATGCCCTCGGCGATGGTCTCGCTGATGGCCTCCAGCCCGGCCAGGGTGGCGGGGATCTTGATCAGCACGTTCTCCCGGCCCACGCGCTCATGCAGCGCCTTGGCCTGGGCGATGGTCTCCGCGGTGGTGTGCGCCAGGCGCGGGTCCACCTCGATGGACACGCGTCCGTCCACCCCGCCGGTGGCGTCGTAGACCGGACGGAACAGGTCGCAGGCGCGGGCCACGTCGTCGCTGGTGATTTCCAGGATGGCCGCGTCCACCGACTTCTCGCGGTGTTCGGCGATCGCGGTGCCGTAGACCTCGGCGTTGGACAGGGCGGCGGCGAAGATCGAGGGGTTGGTGGTCACGCCGGTGACGTTCTTCTCCTCAATCAGCTTGGCCAGCGAACCGCTGGTGAGCCGTTCACGGGAGAGGTCATCGAGCCAGATGGAGACACCGGCGTCGGATAGTGCCTGGGTGTTTGGATTACTCATGGGTAAATGGTTTCCTTACTTCGCAACTTTTTCCGCGGCGGCCACCACGGCCTCGGTGGTGATCCCGAATTCGCGGTAGAGCGTCTTGTAGTCGGCGCTGGCGCCGAAGTGGTCCAGCGAGATGATCTCGCCCTGCGCGCCAACGAATTCACGCCAGCCCATGGCCACCCCGGCCTCCACGGAGACGCGGGCGGTGACGGCGGCGGGCAGCACCTCTTCGCGGTAGGCGGCGTCCTGCTTGGCGAACCATTCCTTGCTCGGCAGGGAGACCACGCGGGCGGCAATGTCCTTCTGGGCCAGTTCCTCACGGGCCTGCACCGCCAGCTCCACCTCGGAGCCGGTGGCGATCAGGATGACGTCCGGGGTGACCTCGGCGCCCCCGCGCATGGCCTCGGCCAGGATGTAGCCGCCCTTCAGGGTGCCTTCGGCGCTGCGGAAGCCCGGGGCGGTGCGGTCGAAGACGGCGAGGTTCTGGCGGGAGAGCACGATGCCGGCCGGGTTGGTCTTCAGCTGCAGCATGCCCTGCCAGGCGTAGGAGACCTCATTCGCGTCGCCGGGGCGCACCACGTCCAGGTTCGGGATGGCGCGCAGGCTGGCCAGGTGCTCCACCGGCTGGTGGGTCGGGCCGTCCTCGCCCAGGCCGATCGAGTCGTGGGTCCACACGAAGATCGAGGGCACGCCCATCAGCGCGGCCAGGCGGATGGCCGGGCGCTGGTAGTCCGAGAAGATCAGGAACGTACCGTTGAAGGCGCGGGTCGGGGAGCCGAGCACGATGCCGTTGGTGATCGCCGCGGCTGCATGCTCACGGATGCCAAAGTGCAGCACGCGCCCGTACGGGTTGGCCGCCCAGGCGTCGGTGGAGCGCTCGGCCGGGGCGAAGGACGCGGCGTCGTTGATGGTGGTGTTGTTCGAACCGGCCAGGTCGGCAGAGCCGCCCCAGAGTTCGGGCAGCACCTCGGCGATGGAGTTGATGACCTTGCCGGAGGCCGCGCGGGTGGCCAGGGAGGTGCCGGCCTCGAACACCGGCAGCTTCTGCTCCCAGCCCTCGGGCAGCTCGCCGGCGCGCAGGCGTTCGAGCAGGGCCGCGTCCTGCGGGTTGGACTTGGCCCAGGTGGAGAACTTCTCGTCCCACTCACGGTGCGCCTGGGCACCACGGTCGGCGACCTTGCGGGCGTGGGCGAGCACGTCGTCGGCGATGTGGAAGTGGGCTTCGGTGTCAAAGCCCAGGGCCTTCTTCAGCCCGGCGACTTCCTCCCCGCCCAGCTTGGCGCCGTGGATGCCGCCGGTGTTGGCCTTGGTCGGCGAGGGCCAGCCGATGATGGTGCGCAGCGAGATGATCGACGGGCGGGTGGTTTCGGCCTTCGCCGCGCGGATCGCCGCGTCCAGCTCGTTCATGTCCTCGACGTAGTCACCGGTCTTGGTCCAGTCCACCCGCTGGGTGTGCCAGCCGTAGGCGGCGTAGCGGGCGAGCACGTCCTCGCTGAAGGCGATGTCGGTGTCGTCCTCAATGGAGATCTCGTTGTCGTCGTAGATCACCACCAGGTTGCCCAGCTGCTGGTGTCCGGCCAGCGAGGAGGCCTCGGAGGTGACGCCCTCCTGCATGTCGCCGTCGGAGGCGATGACGTAGATGGTGTGGTCAAAGGGGCTGGTGCCGGCCGGGGCCTGCGGGTCGAACATGCCGCGCATCCGACGCTGGGCGTAGGCGAAGCCCACCGAGGAGGCCAGGCCCTGGCCGAGCGGGCCGGTGGTGATTTCCACGCCCGCGGTGTGGCCGAACTCCGGGTGGCCCGGGGTCTTGGCGTCCCAGGTGCGCAGCGCGGCCAGGTCCTCCATCTCCAGGCCATAGCCGGAGAGGAAGAGCTGCAGGTAAAGGGTCAGCGAAGTGTGACCGGGGGAGAGGATGAAGCGGTCGCGGCCGAACCAGTTCGGGTCGTTCGGGTCGTGGCGCAGGTGCTTCTGGAAGATCAGATAGGCGGCCGGGGCCAGGCTGATGGCGGTACCGGGATGGCCGTTGCCGACTTTCTCGACGGCATCAGCGGCCAGGACGCGAGCCGTGTCGATGGCCTTCTGGTCCAACTCGGTGAGTGAAAATTCTTCAACTAAGGATTCAGTCGCCACTGCGGCGTTTCCTTCCATTCAGGCTGGGGGAATGGTGTTTTCCCGCTGACACGCAATACGCCGTCGACCTCGAACCCGTGTCGTTCGAACTCGGGGATAAGGCGGCGACGGCGCAACTAGTGTCCACTCTATCGCGGATCACCCGGTTTGTGGTGGGTTGTTTCAAGATGACGGGGCCAAGTTAGCTGACGGCGTACGCCGGACGCATTTGTCGTGGTCCGCCGCGGATTCCGGGCTGCTTCCCCGTCGGGACCGACGGCGCGGACACCCCTGCCTCCTCCCCGGGCCTGCGGGTGCGGAGGCTGTCTTGCCTGTACCCGTCTTCGGAACGCGCCCACAAGTCTTCGGCATTGTTCGCCTGGCACATTACAAAGCCTGTTACTTGTTAGGTGCAGGATCGCGGTTCGTTGGGTTCTCTCAGCAGTCCGGCGCTTGGCCTGCCGCTGCCGCGTCGCGCACGTGGTAGCCGGAGCCGGGCCGCCAGCCGGGGCGAATGTGCCGCCGTCCACAGGGCGGGACGGTGCGCCCACGCCTGCCCTGTTCTCGCCCGTTTGCCGATTTAGTGCGGGAGATGGCCGGAATCACGCCGGAGTAGGCCGGATATGACCCAACTCAACTACCCTAAGTCTTCTATTACGCGTAGAATAAGGACGTCTGTCTTGTACCCGTGAAGAACTGAGTGCGTTTAATTGAAGTCTCTTAGTGTCGCCGATGCGCCGAGCCCCCAGGCCTCGCGTCAGCTCGATGAGACCACCGGCGAATTCATCAAGCGCAAGGCCAGTGCCTACGTGGCATTGACCAAGCCGCGCGTCATTGAGTTGCTTCTGGTCACCACCCTGCCCACGATGATCTTCGCCTACGGCGGGTTCCCCTCGGTGTGGCTGATGGCTTCGACCCTGATTGGCGGCGCATTGGCCGCTGGCGCCTCGGGCGCCTTCAACTGCTATTTCGACCGGGACATGGACCGGCTGATGAAGCGTACCAAGGGCCGCCCGCTGGTGACCGGAGATGTGACTCCGCGCGAAGCGCTGATCTTCTCCTGGGTGCTGGCCATTACCTCCCTGGCGATCTTCTGGTTTGGCACCAACCCGCTGACCACGGCGCTGGGGCTGTTGGCCATCCTGTTCTACGTGGTGCTCTACACGCTGATCCTCAAGCGCCGCACGACCCAGAACATCGTGTGGGGCGGCATCGCCGGATGCATGCCGGTGCTGATCGCCTGGGCCGCGGTCACCAACACCCTGGAATGGCCGGCCTTCATCCTGTTCGTGGTGATCTTCCTGTGGACCCCGCCGCATTACTGGCCGCTGTCCATGAAGTACGCCGATGACTACAACGCGGCTTCGGTGCCGATGTTTGGCGCGATCGCCAACGCTCGGCGCGTCTCCGTGCAAGTCGTGCTCTACGCCTGGGCCACCTTCGTCTGCTCGATGCTGCTGGTGCCCATGGGCTACGCCGGCATCGTGTACACCGCCCTGGCCGGCGGGGCCGGTCTCTGGTTCGTTTACGAGTCGCACGTGCTCTACCGCGAAGCCCAGCGCGAGCACAAGCCCGCTGAGATGAACCGCAAGGCGATGAAGGTCTTCCACATCTCCATCACCTACCTGTCGATCGTGTTCCTGGCGCTGGCCATCGACCCGTTCGTCGGCAGCCCGCTGTTCGGCTAGAACCCCACACTTCAGCCCCCGGTGCATTCACCGGGGGCTTTTGCGTTCTCGTCCAGCTCCTAAGTTCGGCCGATGGGTAACTCTTGCTGTACAAGTCTTGTGGTACAAGGTATCTTCGACTTATGGATCGGGCAGTGGAGAAAATGGCAACCAACCTGCGCAAGGGCGTGCTGGAGTACTGTGTGCTCGCCTTGCTCGATCAACGCGAAATGTACGGCCTGGAGATCGCAAACGAGCTCATGGAACGCGAGCTTTCGGCCAGCGAAGGAAGTTTGTACCCCCTTTTGGCGCGCATGAAGCACACTGGCAGCGTCGATGCGCGCTGGGAGGCCGGTGATGGCACCCGTTCGCGGAAGTACTATGCCATCACCGAGCACGGCCGACATCAGCTGGCCAGCTTTCGTGAGGTGTGGCGGGGGATTCAGCAGCAGGTTGACGGGCTCTTGGGAGGGCATCATGGCTAGCATTTCCACCGATCGTGCGACCCAGCGGTATTTGCGCCGGCTCAAGGGTGCTTTGGCCGATGTGCCGCGACCTGAGAGGGAATCGATTCTGCAGGACGTGCGGGACCATATTGACGAGGCCCTGGCCCAGGGGCGTGAGCCGGAACGGATCCTGGCGGCATTGGGTGAGCCCAGGCTCGTCGCCGAGGCAAGCCGCAGCGAACTGGATCCACGCGCCCGGGGCGGCGTGCGCAATCCGGCAGCGGTGCTGTGGGGTGTCACGGTCGCCCTGGGTGTTCTGGCCGCGGTGGTGGTGAGCTTTTTCCTGCGCAATCCCGAGGGGCAGAGCCCGGAGGCGACCAGTGTGCCGCAGGGGACGCTATCTTCCCTGGTCGACGCGTATGGCCCGGGCGCTGCCGTGTTGACCCTGCTCCCGGCGTTGGCCTGCGCTGCGGTGGTGCTGGTGCCGTACGGTGCGCGGCGGTGGCTGATGATGCTCATCGCGGCCTTGCTGAGTGTGCTGGTGTTCATCGGGCCCTTCGACGCGGGCCTGTTCCTGGTGCCCATGGCGGTCACCGCGTGGATGGGCGCCGTCATTGGGTATGCCAGCACGGTGACAGCGCCCCGGGCGGAGGCGCTGGTGATGCGCATTCTCGGGGCACTGCTGTTGGTGGTGCCGGTGGTGCTGGTCCTCGCCGGCTTGATGGTGGGAAGCTTCGGCGCGGCTCAGATCCCATTGCTGCTCTGGGCCGTCTTTAGTGTGCTGCTTGCCGCGGGTTATGCCGCGAACTCCCGTGCAGCCCACTGGGTCACCCTGGCCTACGGTCTGCTGGTACTGGGGGTGGCGGTTGTTGATGCCGGAATCCTGGTCGCTGCCCTGTGGGTCGGCGGTGGGGTCATCCTGGCGATGGGGCTGTACGGACTGCTGCGCCTGCCCCCGCGCAGCGCGCTTCGGGTGCCGGAGGCCGCCAGCGAGCTGTCCTAGCTTCCAGGGCCATCAACCGACCGAAAGCAGGGGTGCAGCAGCCTCGCCCCGGGTCTCGGGCGTCCCCGGCTGTGTGCGGCTCCGCGCCAGGGTTTCGGGCAGTGAAGTGCCACCGGAAGCGCGTGATGCTGGACAAAGAACAGCGACCCGGTGCCGGATCGCAATGGGTTCCGGCACCGGGTCGCTGCGCACCACGGTGGGACGGCCTGGGGCCGCCTTGGGGCCGGCTAGAGCTGGGAGACGTTGTGCTGCGGCACCTCGTACTTGGGCAGGCGCACCGCACGGTCCCACACGTTGGTGGTGGCGATGCCCAGCAGCGCGCTGCCCAGCATGTGCAGGATGACCAGCACGATCGGCAGGCCGGTGAAGTGCTGGATGTACCCGATCGCGGCCTGCAAAAGCAGCACGCCGACCAGCCAGTACAGCCCGTGGGTGAATTCCGGACCGGCCTTGCGCTTGGCCGCCAGCACCAGCAGGACAATGGTCGCGCCGATCAGCAGGTACACCGGGGCGGTGTGCATGCGGGTCACGGTCAGCGGGTCGAACAGGTGGCGGGGGGCCGAGGCGTCCCCGGCGTGCGGACCGGTGCCGGTGACCACGGTGCCGAAGATGATGGCCAGCATGGAGGCGATCCAGGCCACCCAGGAGACCTGGGCGATGGTCTTGTCCTGCACCGGGGCGGGGGTGTGCTTGTATTCGCGGCCGGTGCGGTTGACCAGGACGGTGGCCAGCATGACCAGGGCCATGGACAGCAGGAAGTGCAGGGACACCACCCACGGGTTCAGCCCCGACCAGACGGTGATGCCGCCAATGACCCCCTGGAAGGGGATGCCGATGAGCAGGACCCAGCCGATCACAAACAGCGAACGGCGGGTGGAGCGCATCCTCCAGATGGCCACCAGGAAGGCCAGGGCGATGGCCATCAGCACGAAGGTCAGCAGGCGGTTGCCGAACTCAATGAAACCGTGGATGCCCATTTCCGGGACCGGGGTCATGGTGCCGGGCATGCAGTTCGGCCACTGGGAGCAACCCAGCCCGGACTTGGTCAGGCGCACGGCGCCGCCACTGATGATGATGCCCACCTGGGAGACCAGCGAGGCGATCGCCAAGCCGTGCACGGTCTTGGTGACCTTGGTGGGCAGCCTGTCCGCCCAGCTCGTGGACGGGGCAACGGACGAAGACATTAACTTCTCCCTCGGATTGGTGTGGCGGTTAGTTCCATTTGAACAGCTTGACGGCCGCGAATGAGCCCACGACGGTCCACACCACCAGCAGCAGGCCTGCCGGGAAGTGGAAGACGCCGTCGATGAGCGCCGCGCGCAGCGAATCGCCCAATGCCGCGGAGGGCAGGGCGTTGAGGATGGGGTGGATCCAGGCCGGGGCCATGGAGGTCGGGAAGAGCACCCCGCCGACGCCGGCCAGCAGGATCCAGGCCAGGTTGGTGATGGCCAGCGTCGCCTCGGGCCGCACGGTCCCGGCGATCAGCAGGCCCAGGGCGGTAAAGCAGCCGGCGCCCAGCAGCAGGAAGAGCAGGGAGGGCAGGATGCCGACCAGGCGTGGTTCCCAGCCCAGCAGCAGCGCGCAGGCCCCGATCAGCACCAGCTGGATGGCCAGGACGGTCAATACGGCCACGACCTTGCCGAAGATCAGCCCGGTGCGCCCCAGCGGGGTGGTGGAGAACATCCGCAGCACCCCGTAGCGCCGGTCGAACCCGGTGCCGATGCCCTGCCCGGTGAACGCGGTGGACACCACGCACAGGGCCAGCACCCCGGGCACGGCGGCGTCGATGTTGCGTTCGGCCACCCCGTCGATGAGGTTGGTGAAGGTCAGGGCGAACAGGGCGATCAGCGGCATCACGATGGCCAGCACCAGCTGTTCACCGTTGCTGAGCATCACGAGGGTCTCGTACTTGCCCTGCAGGGCGATGCGCCGCAACGGGGAGACCGCGTTGTTGGGCACGCTCTGGTGCCGGGGAAGCTCGGTCGGTGCGCTCATGCGTTATCGGGCTCCTTCTGGGCGATCTCCAGGAACACGTCCTCCAGGCTGCGGGCCTGCAGGCTCAGGTGGTGGGGCAGGATGCCGGCCTCGGCCCACCAGGTGGTCAGCCACAGCAGGTGGTCGGGGGAGCGGACCCCGTCCAGGCGGTATTCGCCCGGGGCCGTTTCGCTCAGGTGCAGTCCGGCGGGCACGGCATCCGGCAGCGCCAGGCCGGCTCCGGCCCCGAAGGAGACCGGGCGGGTCTGCTGTTCGGCGGCGGCCAGGGTGGTCAGTTCGCTGACCGTGCCCTGGGCGACGGTGCGCCCACGGTCGATGATGTACACGTAGTCACTGAGCTTCTGGGCGTCATCCATCAGGTGGGTGGTCAGGATGATGGCCTTGCCCGCATCGCGCAGGTCGCCGATCAGGTCGAACACCACCTGGCGCGACTGCGGGTCCAGCCCGGCGCTGGGCTCGTCGAGGAAGACGACTTCCGGGTCCCCGGCCAGTGCCGCGGCCAGCGCGACGCGCTGCTTCTGTCCGCCGGAGAGCCGGCGGATGGTGCGCGAGGCGAAAGATTCGATGTCCAGCCGTTTGATCAGCGCATCCAGGTCGATGGGGTTGCGGTAAAGCGAAGCGACGTGGCGCAGCAGCGGGATCGGGCGCATCGACGGGGGCAGCCCGCCATCCTGGAGCATCACTCCCACACGGGAGCGCAGTTCGGGCTTGTCCCCGTAGGGGTCCTGCCCCAGCAGCTGGATGCTTCCGCTGTCCGGGCGCAGCAGGCCCTGGGCGCAGCTGAGGGTGGTGGACTTCCCGGCGCCGTTGGAGCCAAGCAGGGTGGTCACCTGTCCGGGGTGGGCCTTGAGTGAGACGGAGTGCAGGACCCGGAGCATCCGGTTATTCAGCGCCGGCACCGGTCCAAGGTCCTTGCACAGCTCACTGATGATGAGACTGGGGGAATCGGAAGACACCCATCGATTCTACGCTAGGTCGAAGTTGGGTCCGATGAGGCTTTGCTCACGGCGGTTTTCGGGCAAACACGCTAAGATAAATTTCGTGGTCATGTTGAAAATTGCCGGTGCCGAGCAGGTGCCGACAATGGCTAACCTTAGTAAGCACTTCCTTACTAGACCTTAGCGCTAAATATGGTCATGCTTGTGTTGTGTATTCATCTAAAGCAAACTCAGTTGGCGATCAGCCGGCAAAGGTAGTGGGCGCGATTGGGGATACCGAAGAACGGACGCGCGACCGCGTGTTGTATGCCGTCTTGGAAGACGGCCCGGTCAGCGCGGCAGAGTTGGGCAAGAAACTTGGTTTCACCCCGGCAGCCGTTCGACGCCACCTCGACGCCCTGTCCAAGGCCGGGCTGGTCGAGGTCAAGCTGGTCGCAAACCAGAAGTCTGGTGCCGGACGCCCCTCGCGTCGGTACGTGCTCTCCCACCGGGGGCAGGCGAAGTTGGGCAACGACTACCTGGACATCGCCACCCAGGCCCTGCGGGATCTGGGCGACGCGGCCGGGGAGGACGCCATCCGCGGGTTCGCCCGCCGCCGCTTCCAGGACATGGAGGCCCGGTACGCCAAGGCCCTTGAGGGGGTCGAAGGCCTGGAGCAGCGGGCCGAGGTGCTCGGTGAGCTGCTGAACGCCGACGGATTTGTCGGGTACACGCGCACCGTGGACACCAAGCTGCCCACGGCGTTGATGCACAGCGTGCAGCTGTGCCAGGGGCATTGCCCCATCCAAGACTTGGCACGTGAGTTCCCGGTGTTCTGTGACACCGAGACGGAAATGTTCGCCCGGCTGCTGGGGGTCGACGTACGTCGGCTCTCCACGCTGGCCAGCGGCGGTCACGTGTGCACGACCCACATCCCCGTGGGCCGTGAAAAGGCGCCGCGACGCGCCGAGAAGAGAACTCGAATTCAGTTCACGAAGCAGGAGAGGCCGCGATGACGGATCAGATTGCACATGAGTCTGCCGACCCGGGCGTGATTTCCGAGATCCTGGAGAAGAACCCTGAACTCCACGGGATCGGAAACTACGAATACGGTTGGGCTGACAGCGACGAGGCAGGTGCCAGCGCCCAGCGTGGCCTCAGCGAGGCCGTGGTGGAGAACATCTCGCACCTGAAGAGCGAGCCGGAATGGATGCTCGAACGCCGCCTGAAGTCGTTGAAGTACTTTGACCGCAAGCCGATGCCCACCTGGGGCGCGGACCTGTCGGGCATCGACTTCGACAACATCAAGTACTTCGTTCGCTCCACCGAGAAGCAGGCCACCAGCTGGGAGGACCTGCCCGAGGACATCAAGAACACCTACGACAAGCTGGGCATCCCGGAGGCTGAAAAGCAGCGCCTGGTGGCCGGTGTGGCCGCCCAGTACGAGTCCGAGGTCGTCTACCACCAGCTGCGTGAGGACCTGGAAGCGCAGGGCGTGGTGTTCCTGGACACCGACACCGCGCTGAAGGAACACCCGGAAATCTTCCAGGAGTACTTCGGCACCGTGATCCCGGCGGGCGACAACAAGTTCGCCGCGTTGAACACGGCCGTATGGTCCGGCGGCTCGTTCGTGTACGTCCCCAAGGGCGTTCACGTCGAAATCCCGCTGCAGGCCTACTTCCGCATCAACACCGAGAACATGGGCCAGTTCGAGCGCACGCTGATCATCGCCGATGAGGGCTCCTACGTGCACTACATCGAGGGCTGCACCGCACCGATCTACCAGTCGGACTCGCTGCACTCGGCCGTGGTGGAGATCATCGTGAAGAAGAACGCCCGCGTTCGCTACACCACCATCCAGAACTGGTCGAACAACGTCTACAACCTGGTCACCAAGCGCGCCATCTGTGAAGAGGGCGCCACCATGGAGTGGGTCGACGGCAACATCGGCTCCAAGGTCACCATGAAGTACCCGGCCGTGTACCTGGTCGGCGAACACGCCAAGGGCGAGACCCTGTCCATCGCCTTCGCCGGCGAGGGCCAGCACCAGGACACCGGTTCGAAGATGGTGCACATCGCCCCGAACACCTCCAGCGCGATCGTCGCCAAGTCGGTGGCCCGCAATGGCGGACGCTCGGCCTACCGCGGCCTGGTGCAGGTGCGCGAAGGCGCCAAGGGCACCAAGAACTCGGTGGTGTGTGACGCGCTGCTGGTCGACCAGATCTCGCGTTCGGACACCTACCCCTACATTGACGTGCGTGAAGACGACGTCACCATGGGCCACGAGGCGACCGTCTCGCGCGTATCCGAGGACCAGCTGTTCTACCTGATGAGCCGCGGCATGGCCGAGGACGAGGCCATGGCAATGATCGTGCGCGGCTTCGTCGAGCCGATCGCCCGCGAGCTGCCGATGGAATACGCACTGGAACTGAACCGCCTCATTGAACTGCAGATGGAAGGATCGGTCGGCTAAGCATGTCGGAGACCACTACCCATATTCCGGACGAGAAGGCCCGCATCGGCGCCCCCTCAATCCCGGGTTTCACCGAAGAGGGCGAGAACCTCTCGCCGCTGAACGAGGCCGCCTCGCCGCTGGCCGGCGACTCGGTCAAGGGCCACAGCCACGGTGGCGGGGTCGGCATTCCCGACTCCTCCCGTGCCGGCCGTCTGACCAGCTACAACGTCGATGACTTCGCGCCGCTGACCGGCCGCGAGGAAGACTGGCGCTTCACCCCGCTCAAGCGCCTGGGCGGGCTGCACAAGAAGGAACTGACCGGCGCCGCGCCGAAGGTTGAGCTCAGCGGCGACGAGAAGGTCACCATCACCACCGTGCCGGCCAGCGACAAGCTGCGCGGCGTGGTCTCCACCCCGGAGGATCGGGTGGCGGCCAACGGCTGGAAGTACGCCAACGAGGCGCACGTGCTGACCATCCCGGCCAACGCCGAGGGCATCAAGTCGCACCTGACCATTACCGGTGAGTCCATGGACCCCGCCGCCCAGCACATCATCGTGATCGCCCAGGAGAACTCCGAGGCGACCCTGGTGCTGGACCACGTCGGTTCCGCCGTGCTCTCGCAGAACATCGAGTTCGAGGTGCGCGCCGGGGCGAAGCTGACCGTCGTGTCGCTGCAGGCCTGGAACGATGACGCGATCCACGCCTCCAGCCAGCAGGCTGCCGTAGCCAAGGACGCCTACTTCAAGCACATCGCCATCTCCTTCGGTGGCGACCTGGTGCGCGTGAACCCCTCGGCCCGTTTCGCCGGGGAGCACGGTGAGGTGGAGCTGTACGGCCTGTACTTCGCAGACGCCGGCCAGCACCAGGAGCACCGCCTGTTCGTGGACCACAACCTGCCCAACTGCACCTCCAACGTGCTCTACAAGGGTGCGCTGCAGGGCGAAGGGGCACACACCGTGTGGATCGGCGACGTGCTGATCCGCAAGGAGGCCTCGGGGACCGACTCCTACGAAGCCAACCGCAACCTGGTGCTCACCGACGGCACCCGTGCCGACTCGGTGCCGAACCTGGAGATCGAGACCGGCCTGATCGAGGGTGCCGGGCACGCCTCGACCACCGGACGCTTCGATGACGAGCACCTGTTCTACCTGATGAGCCGTGGCATCGACGAGAAGTCCGCCCGCCGCCTGGTGGTTCGCGGCTTCCTGAACGAAATCGTGCAGCAGATCCGCGATGAGGAACTTGAAGCGCGCCTGACCGACATCATCGAAAAGGAATTGGCCGTCACCAACAACTAGTTGGCCGGGTAATTCGAAAGATTTTAGACACAGAAACGGAACGACGTATGTCTACTTTGGAAATCAAGGACCTGCACGTCTCGATCGACACCGAGCAGGGCGAGAAGGAAATCCTCAAGGGCGTCTCGCTGGTGATCAACACCAACGAAACCCACGCGATCATGGGTCCGAACGGTTCGGGCAAGTCCACCCTGGCCGCCACCATCGCCGGTCACCCGCGCTACAACGTCACCAGCGGCTCGATCATGCTGGACGGCGAGGACGTGCTGGAGATGAGCGTTGACGAGCGCGCCAAGGCCGGCCTGTTCCTGGCCATGCAGTACCCGGTCGAGGTCCCGGGCGTGTCCATGACCAATTTCCTGCGCACCGCCAAGACCGCCATCGACGGCGAAGCACCGAAGCTGCGCACCTGGACCAAGGACGTCAAGGAAGCCATGGGCAAGCTGAAGATCGACGCCGACTTCGCCCAGCGCAACGTCAACGAAGGCTTCTCCGGCGGTGAGAAGAAGCGCGTGGAAATCCTGCAGCTGGAACTGTTCAAGCCGAAGTTTGCCGTGCTGGATGAAACCGACTCGGGCCTGGACGTTGACGCGCTGAAGGTTGTCTCCGAGGGCGTGAACCGTGCCCAGGACGAGAACGAGATGGGCGTTCTGCTGATCACCCACTACACCCGCATCCTGCGCTACATCAAGCCGGACCACGTGCACGTGTTCGTTGACGGCAAGATCGCCGAACAGGGCGGCCCGGAGCTGGCCGACCGTCTGGAAGAAGAGGGCTACGACCGTTTCCTGAAGGTCACGGCCTAGTTAGGTGGAAACCATGAGCGAATCAACTGAACAGCACGAGGGGTCGACCACGACCCCGCTGGAGGATGTCGAGGAAGCGCTCAAGGATGTTATTGACCCGGAACTGGGAGTCAATATCGTCGATTTGGGTCTGCTCTACGGGCTGAAGTACGCCGAGGACGGCGTGCTTCTGATCGACATGACCCTGACCACCGCGGCCTGCCCGCTCACCGACGTGATCGAGGAGCAGGTGGCAGCGACGCTGGAGAGCATAGTCGACGAGCACCGTCTGAACTGGGTCTGGATGCCGCCATGGGGTCCGGAACGGATCACCGACGACGGCCGTGACCAGATGCGTGCCCTCGGGTTCAACATCTAGTCACAGACCACGGTCCAGCAGGCCGGCACACCGCCCACGGGCGGGCGTGCCGGCCTGTTGGCGTTAACCCCCGCGCGGCGGGGGTGCAGCAGCCGGCCGCAGCCGCGCCGCCACAAGCAGCGGCTGCGTGGAAGTTACCCGGTGCGGCGTCATCTGCTGGGGGACCGCCACGCCGGATGATAACGTGATGGTCAAGTGGCGTAATCAATGCAGGTTCGCCTTAGTCACATGAGTTTGCGGAGCAGTTGATGTCCGAATCCCCGGAACACGGCGTCCCCACCCGGTTGGCCCGGCCCATGGCCGAGATCCGCGAGGCGCTGAAGGACGTGATTGATCCCGAGCTCGGGGTCAACATCATCGATCTGGGCCTGGTGTACGGGCTGCGCTTCAGCGAACGCGGGGTACTGGAAATCGACATGACGCTGACCACCGCCGAATGCCCGCTGACCGATGTGATCGAGGAACAGGTCGCTTCGGTCCTAAGGAACCTGGTCGGCACCTACCACCTGAACTGGGCCTGGCTGCCGCCCTGGAGCGCGCAGCGGATCACCGATGAGGGACGAGAGCAATTGCGGGCACTGGGCTTCAACATTTAGTTCCGGCCCGCGCGTAGGAGCAGTCCTAGGCCGCAGCAGGGCCTTGCAAGGCCAGGGCCTCGAAGGCGACCGCGCTGCCCGTACCCCCGGCGGCAGCCATCAACGCCACGGCATTCGCCCCGTGCAGCCCATGCCGCCGGGCCTGCCAGAAGAGCCGGGACACCAGGATCCCGCCGCTGGCCCCATACGGGTGTCCCAGTGCCAGGGCGCCGCCCTCCAGGTTGACGCAGGCCTCGGCCACATCCAGTTCGTCCAGGCACGCCAGGGCCTGGACGGCGAAGGCCTCATTGAACTCCACCAGCCGGGGCGGGGCCTGCAGCAGCTGCGGCAACAGCCGCTGCAGATTGCGGTAGGCCGGCACCGCCGCCATTCCCAATACCTGCGGATCACAGGCGCCGGCGGCAGCGCCCAGGTACCGCAACGCAAAACCCACTCGTAGACGCCCCAGGGTTTCGGCATCGACCAGCATCACCGCCGCCGCGCCATCATTGATCGGACAACTGTTCCCGGCCGTCACGCTGCCCCCAGTCACGAAGGCCGGACGCAACGCGGAAAGCTTCTCCATGCTCAGGTTGCTTCTGGGGCAGCCATCGTGGGTGACGACCCCCTGTGGCGTGCCAACCGGAACCAGCTCGCCGGTGAAGTGCCCGGCCTGTTGGGCCGCCAGCGCCCGATGGTGGCTGCGCAGCGCGAAACGGTCTTGTCGTTCGCGGGAAATCCCATAGCGCCTGGCAATGTTTTCTGCCGCAACCCCCATGCCCGGGTCGGGATCCGGGGCGGGCGTGAACCGTGCACGGGAATAGCGGCGGACCGGTTCCATCGGATCGTGGGGGTTGCTCAGCCTCCAGGGCGCGGTGCTCACGCTTTCGGTGCCGCCGGCGATGACTACCCGGGCTTCGCCGCAGGCGATCATCCTGGCCCCGGCCGCGATTGCCTCCAGCCCGCTGGCGCATTGGGCGTCAAAACTGGTGGCCGGCACGTCGGGGCCGAGGCCGCTGGCCAGGGTGGCCACCCGGGCAATGTTGCCCCCGGGCCCGGCCGCGCTGCCCAGCAGCACCTGATCCACCTCCCCGGGCGGCACCCCGGTCTCCTGTAGCAGTGCATCGATCACGGTGGCGGCCAAGCGTTCGGCGCCGATCTGCGAGTACTGCCTGGCGCTGCGCAGGATCGGGGTACGCCGTGCAGCAACCACATAGACCTGGTTCATGAACTCTTCCCTTCCTGCACGAGGTGCGGACCCAGCGGGCTTCGCGCGCGTGCGCCGCAAACCTAAGCCCGTACCGTGTTGTTGGCCGGCGCCCGCAGCAGCACCGCGCCCTCGGGCGACCAGACGTCGGAAAGCCGCCCGACCGCGATCTTGCCGCTGCTGGTCAGCGGCCAGGTGTCGACGCACCGCAGCTCGTGCGGGATCTTGTAGGTCGGCAGGACCGCCGCCAGCCGGGCGCGGATTTCCTGCGCATCCAGGGTGGGGCAGAGCTCGTCTCGGTGGATGACCGCGATCAGCCGGGGAGCCGCTTCAGGCTCCTCATGCAGCAGAACCTCGACATGGGCCAGCCCCAGTGCGGCGGCCATGGCCTGGCTGATTTCGCTGGGGTGGATATTGTTGCCACCCAGGTTCAGCATTCCTCCGGCCCGCCCGAGGACAAACAGCGTCCCGTCCGTAAACCGGCCCATGTCCCGGACGCTGAGCCGGTTGCCGTCCCAGCGGAAGCGTTCCTGACCGCTGGGATGGTATCCGCTGGCCAGCAGGGGGCTGTGCACGTAGATTTCCCCGATGCCGGTCTCTTGATCCGGTGCGGCGATGTGCAACTGGACGCCGGGAAATGGAGTGCCGGCGAATCCGGTGGAGGCATTACGCTGCGCCGTGGTGGTGCTGCGGTAGGCGATTAGGCTGTGTTCGCTTGTGCCGTAGTATTCCACGACGTCCTCGAGGCCGGGCAGCTGCTGCAGCCGGCGGCGCAGGGGCGCGGGCAGGTTTTCCCCGCCGCTGATCGCGTAGCGCAGGCCCTCCAGCAGCCGTGGATCAAACTGCTCCAGTAGTCGGCGCAGGATGGAGGGAACTGCCACCACGCGGGTGCACCGGTGGGATTCGAGCAGTTCTCGTACCTGCCGTGGGATCCAGCGTCCGGTCAGCAGCGCCGTGCCCCCGGTGGTAAGGCTTTCCACGACCGCGTAGAGGCTGAGTCCGTGGGCCAGCGGCCCGGGAATGAGGCTGATTTCTCCGGCGGTGGCGTGGAGAATCTTGCTGCCCAACCGGACGCTGGCCTGCCAGGAGTGGCGGGTGCGGCAAATCGCCTTGGGCAAGCTGGTGGTACCCGAGGTGAAGACGACCAGCAATTCACGGTCCGCATCGATGTGCGGTGGGGCCAGTAGGGACTCTGGCTCATCTTCGGACAAGTCAATGGGCAACCGCATCAGGCCGGGGACGGCTGCCTGCTGCAGCGCCTGGGCGCCTGCCGCGTCACACAGCACGTGGCGCAGATCCAGCTGGCGGATCACGGCTCCCAGGCGGGATTCCGGCCAAGCCGGATCCAGCACCACGGCGCTGATCCCCGCCAGCACCAATGAGTAGAACCCGGTGATGGCGTGCAGCGGTTCGAAGGCCAAGAGGCCCACCCGGGGCGGGAGCTGGTCCTCGGAAATCTTGCTGCCGGTGGCGGCCGCCACCCGGTCAGCGCCCCGGCTGGCCGCGGCGTAGAGCCGGGCGTAGCTCAGCGTCCGTTCGGTGCCGATCAGTGCCGGCTGTTGCGGAGCCGTTAGGGCACGCTGATAAAGGGTGGCGGCCAGATCCATGGGTGCTACTTCATCAGTCCGGAGTAGCTGCGGTGCACGTTCACGGCCACCACGGTGGTCAGGACGGCCTTGAAGAGGTCACCGGGCAGGAAGCCAAGCGAGCCCAGGGCCGAGGTGCCCATCGGGATGCCGGTGACCATGGTGGTCCAGGGGATGCCGCAGGCGTAGATCACCAGGATGCCGCCAATGATGGTGGACACCAGGCCAGCGGCCAGCTGTGCGCCCTTGCTGTGGCACCGCAGCACCCAGTACTTGAACAACAGGCCAATCAGCAGCGAACCGAGAACCCAGCCCAGCAGGTAGCCGCCGGTCGGACCGGCGAAGACGCCCAGCCCTCCACGGCCGCCGGCCAACAGCGGAAGCCCCGCGGCCACCAATGCCACCAGGGTGAGATTGGCCAGCATGCCGCGCCAGGGGCCCAGCAGGGCTCCGGCAAGCATGACACCCAGGGTCTGCAGTGTGATCGGAACGGGGATCACACCCAAGGTGATCGGCGGTACCAGGCCCATCGCGGCGATCAGGGCCGCGAACACGGCCACCAGAACGGTGTCCCTGGTGGCGTTGGAACGGCCAGGGTTTTCCGGCAGGTTCGACGGGCGCGCCGAGCTGCCGTTGGCGGAGTCTCTAACTGAAGGAGTGCGATTCATTGTTGCTTCCTGGATCAAGGGTGGATGGGAAGAGTCTGAATTTCTGGTTGCCGAGCAAGGCCCGGCCGGTGTGGTTCGGGCCGGCTATGCGTGGCGTTCTGGGCGAGTTCGGGCCTGCTGGCCCGCCTCGACGCTGTCGTAGCCGCGGGCGTCGAGGGCTTCGGCGGTCTCATCGGCAACCCGCAGGGCCCGGATGACCAGTGGGACCGAGACGGCCAACGGGTTGTTGCCCAGTCCGCGGGCGTGCTGTGCCTCGCGTACTTCGAGGTAAATGCGCTTGAGTTCGGGGATGAAGCGGATGGCCAGGGCCAACCCGAGGGCGATCTGCGCCGGATTCGCGCCGACGTGGCGCAGCGGCGCCACAATGCGCTGGAACAGTTCGAGCATTTGGTCGAACGTGGTGGTGAGACTGACCGTATAGGCGCAGACGCATAATGTGAGCAGGCGCAGAGCCGCCACCGCTGCCTGGTTCCAGTCGGTCTGCAGCCCCATCACCACAAAGACCAGCCCCACGATGACCACCAGGGTGATTAGCGGCAGTCTCAGGCTGCGCAACGGCACCCGGGCGGAGAGCATCAGGAGTACCGCCACGACCAGGGCGGCCGCCAGGACGTGCCAGCTGGGGATCAGATAGAGGCCGATACTCACCAGAAGCAGCACCAGGAACTTCGCTCCGGCGGGCACCTGGCCAAGCCATGAGTCATTGTGGGCCGTTATCATTGGGCGCTCCAGTCGCGGTAGTACTGCACCGCTGCGGACGGGGGGCCATCGAAGCCGATGCCGCCGTCGGTGACCACGAGCACCCGGTCGAAGTCCTCGAGCAGCTCCAGGTCGTGGGTGACCACCAGGCAGCGTTGCGGCAGCCGCGCGATCTCCCGCTGGAATCGCAGGCGGTTGCGCAGATCCAGCATCGTGGTGGGTTCATCGAAGACGATGACCTTCGGGTCCATGGCCAGGACGGCGGCCAGCGCCACCATCTGTTGTTCACCCCCGGAGAGCGTGTGGCTTTCGCGTTGCGCCAGGTGGCTGATCCCCAGTTCATGCAAGGTGGCGCTGACTCGTTCGCGGCGTTGGGTGGCCGGCAGGCGCAGGTTCTTCAGGCCAAAGGCGATGTCGTCCTCGACCAGGGGCATGATGATCTGGTTGGCCGGGTTCTGGAACACGAACCCGACATCGCGTCGCACCTTCTTCGCGTCCCGGGTGGTGCTCAGTTCGCCCACCCGCACGGTACCGGTGCTGGGCAGAACCAGGCCGTTGAGCAGGCGCACCAGTGTGGACTTGCCCGCGCCGTTCGGACCAATTACCCCAATGCGAGATTCGTTGAGGGTCAGGTTGATGTCATCCAACACCAGTGTGCCTGCCCGCTGCACGGACACGTGGTCGATGCTCAGCTGCGGGATCTGGGGGAGTGCGGAAAGCTGTTCCTGCTCCGGCGTACCCTGAAAGTGGAGTTCGCGTGGAATCGGGGTGGTGCGGGGCTGTGTCATGCGATTCTTCCTGAGATCCTGCGGCGGCTGTGCCCGGTTCCGTGGAACCGTCAAGCAAGAGCATACTTGATCACTGTTCAATTGTCTTGATCAGTGTTCAAGAATCGTCACGTTATGGCCGCAAGTCGACCGAAAGCCCCGGCGCTTACTGGAGGCGGATGCTGCAACAAATCTGTGGTCGGGCCTACTTCAGCAGGATCTGCTCGAAGATCAGCCCAATGGACAGGCAGATCATGATCAGCCCACTCAGGACGGTCACGGCACGGGCGGCCAGTGGCCGACTGCGCAACAGGATGCGCGCTCCGAGTGCCACCGCGAAGTACACGCCAATGGACACCGCGAAGTGCAGCAGTCCCAGTAGCGTGGTCTGCAATGCCAATGGCCACGCGGCGGCCTCGGTGATGAACTGCGGGATCAGGGCAACGTACAGCAATAGGGCCTTGGGGTTCGTCGCGCTGGTCAGCACGCCCTTGGCAAAATCGGCGCGCGGGGTGGCACGGCGCAACTTTGGTTTGCGAATCATGGTCAGGGTTCCGGATGTTGGCTGCGGTGCGAAAGCATCCGCCATTTCTAGGCGGTCTTCTGCTTCGATTTCCTCCAGTGGTCCGTCATGGAATGCGGCCGACTTCCAATTGCGCAGGGTGCTGATCCCCAGCCAGAACAAGTAAAGCGCCCCGATGGCGGTCAGCCAGCTGAGCAGTTGCGGGGATCCTGCCACCAGCGCCGCGATCCCGGCTGCCACCAGTGCGGTGTGAAACAGGTACCCCACCAGCAGGCCGATCACGGCCGGGACAAAGGAGCGACGGGAGATCGCCGAGGAGATGATGTAGGCCCAATCGGCTCCCGGGGTGCACGCCAGGGTGAGCGAGACAAGCGCAAAGCCTGCCAGGAGCGAGGGGTCCATGAGTTTCTCCGTTCGGTCGTTCTGCCTCAACGCTAGGCAAAAAACGGCGAAATGTGCTTGCGAAGTTTCTCCCTTTACCCGCTCCTAGCGCAAGATAATAGGTGAAGCAGGTTGAAATTAAGAATTTATTTGCGCATAGGAAGGAAAAGCGGCATGGATCAGCTGGATCGAGCCATCCTCGCAGAGCTTCAGAGGGACGGCAGGCTCAGCGCCACCGCGCTGGCCGAAAAAGTTGGTCTCACCGTGGCGCCGTGTCATCGACGCATCAGGGAACTGGAGCGAAGCGGAGTTATCAGCGGCTACCAGGCGGTGGTCGACGCGAAGTTGGTGGGGCTGGGGTTTGAGGCGCTGGTCTTCGTGACGCTGAAGAACCGTTCGGAGATGAAGCAGTTTGAAGCCGCCGTGGAGGAAGTGGATTTCATCGTCGAGGCGCAGCGGCTCTTTGGGGAACCGGATTTCCTCTTAAGGGTTTATGCCGCTGACCTTCCCAGCTATCAGCAACTCTATGACGACGTGCTGGTCGAACTTCCCGGAGTGGAGAAGCTAACCAGCACCATTGTCATGCGCAACATCAAGGACCGGGCTCTGCTGCCGGTGTAACCTTTTTCCCTTCTCGCCGCGCAGGTTTGCCGACGATTGGGGTGAGCAGCAGGGAGCCGAGCATCACCAGGGCCGGGAGCCATAGGGCCGGCAGGATGCCGATGTGGTCACCGAGCAGCCCGATTAGTGGTGGACCGCTGAGCATCGCCCCGTAGCCGAAGCCGCTGACGATGCTGACCGCCCGGGGCCCCAGGTGCTTGGAATGCGAGGCGGCGATGGACATTCCCACCGGGAAGCCCAGTGAACTGCCCAGTCCCCAGAAGAGCGCGCCCATCCCGATGCTCCAGGCGCTGTCTCCGGCGATGAACAACGCCACGCCGAACAGCCCGATGCCGCCCATGAGCAGCAGGGCCCGCACCGAACCCAGGCGGTCCACGATATGACCGCCGGTGAAGCGCCCCAGGGTCATCGCCGCGACAAAGAGGGTGAAGACCAGCGCGCCGAGGGAGTGGGAGAACCCGTGGCCGGTATTGGTGGCGACCGCCAGCCAGTCGTTGGCCGCTCCTTCAGTGAAGCTCAGGCCGGCGACCATCAGCCCCAACAGCAGCAGCGTGTATCGCGTGTATCTTCCGCTTGCCGCATTGGAAGACCAGGATTCTTCGGTGACCGGCGTGGGCGCGGGAGCGGGGGTCTCGTCCGCGACCAGGGTTGTGGACCAGACCGCCAGTGCCGCGATAATCAGCGAGATGACGCTGAAATGCCAGAGGCTTGGCCACTGCAGACTAATAGTGGCGGTGGCGGCACCGGCGCCGAGCAGGGTTCCAAGACTGAAAAATCCGTGTAGTGAGGGCAGGATGCTGTGTCCCTGACGGCGTTCGACGCCTCCGCCGTAGACGTTCATGGCCACGTCCAAAGTTCCGAAGATGATTCCGCTGCCCAACAGCACGACGTAGGCAAGAACCGGTTCGACGAAGGTGGAAATGGACAGCCCCATGAGCAACAGGCCGATCGCCAGTGCCAGGGGAAGGTAGAACAAAAGGTTCCGGATCGAAAAACGGCGAATCAGCATCGGGGCGACCGATAGCCCTACGAGCGAGCCGGCCGTCAGGCACGCTAGGAACGCGCCGAGCCCACTGCTGGAGAAGTCAAATACATCGCCGATGACCGATAGTCGGCCCACCCAGGAGGCATACCAAAGCCCGGCCAAAAAGAACACCAGGCTGATGCCCAGGCGTTCGCCGGTAAACCGGCTGGCTGGCTTGGCGGCGATGGCCATGAGAGAAACCTCCAAATATCTACAGTACTTTGATTTTATCTCCTCAATTGCTGATGTATCAACAGACAGCTCGCGGGAAGACCAACAATTGGGCAATGTTTGAGGTGCGGCAAACCCAACTCACAGCTCCACTTCGCAATTTCCTCACGCTGGTGTTATCTGCATCACTTTTCGAAGTGGTTAGTCGCGAGGAAGAGCCGCGGCTCCTGCCGCACTCTGGCATGCGCGGCAGGCGTGCGTCCTCTACCGACGCGAAGGCGGGAGTAATGGAAACCATTCGCTTCGCGGGACGAGCGCTCCGGCGCGCACGCACAGCGCAGGGATTGGCGCCGTGGTTTCAACGGCGTTGCTCCTTGCTGCTTCCGAATCTGGTTGACTAGGTGCAAGATCGAACTCGTGCCCCTGTCTAAGTGAGATGAAATGAAGCAGCGTCAAGTACACTGGCTTGTTCCCGTGCTCTGGTATGTCGTTCTTAGCATGGGGCTGGCCTGGCTCGTTGCGCTTCCGCTCTGGCTGGGGCCCGGACTGCAGCACCCGCAGTTCACCTGGATCGCGGTCGTCATGATGTGGACTCCGGCCGTGGCGGCAGTGATTGTCAGCGCCTTTCAGCGACGCCTGCGCGGCTTTGCGAGGAACGTGGGATTGTGGCCCGTCCGTCCCCTGGGCCGTTTTCTCTTCGGCGTGCTGCTGGCCATCGTGATACCGCTGGCGCTGATCTTCCAGGCGTTGTTCGTCGGTGATCTGCTGGGTGTCTACCCGGCAGATTTCGAGCACCTGACGACGGTGCGAATTCTGGCCGGACGCACTGGTGCGAGCGAATTCCTCTGGACCCAACTGGGCTTTGCGGTGATGGGAGGATTCCTCAACGCGATACCGGCGCTGGGGGAGGAAATCGGGTGGCGCGGGTGGCTCTTTCCACGGCTGCTGCGCCTGGGGTCCGTTCCGGCGATTCTGATCTCCGGGGTGGTTTGGGGCGTCTGGCATGCACCCCTGTTGCTGCTGGGATACAACTACCCGTACTCCTCGGGGCCGGTAGCGATCGCCTGCATGTCCGGAATGTGCATCGTCTTCGGTGCGCTGCTGGGCTGGCTGCGCCTGTACAGCAATTCGGTGTGGCCAGCAGCGCTGGCTCATGGAGTGTTCAACGCCAGCGTCGGTTTCGGCGTGCTTTTCCTGGCATTCGGTGGATTCCTTGACCCCACCAGCATGACCATCTCCGGGTGGACCGGCTGGATTCTTCCGGCCGTGGTCATCGTGCTCATGATCCTCTGTGGAGCTTTCCGCTCACACACCCGCACTACCGGGCGCGGCACCGAGTCGATGCTGGACGCCGAACAGGCCGCGGCCTCCGCTGCCAAAGTGGCCGACTAGTACTGATTCACACCCTTCTCACGAGGAGAACTACCCAGTAGGGTCGAGGAAAGCCGCCGCGGCGCGGCCCATCGGGGAAAGGCGTCAATACCGTGCACCAGACAGAGCATGCGGACCTGCTGATCATTGGTGCTGGCCTTTCCGGGCTCGTGGCCGCCTGCGAAGCGGTCGAGGCGGGTTTGCGGGTCCTCGTCCTTGATCAGGAAAACGAGGCGAACCTGGGCGGCCAGGCGCACTGGTCGTTCGGTGGGTTGTTTCTGGTTGACTCGCCCGAACAGCGTCGGCTCGGAATCAGGGATTCGCTGGATCTTGCCTGGAGCGATTGGACGTCGAGCGCCCAATTTGACCGTCTTGACGATGAAGACCAATGGGCCGAGCGGTGGGCCCGGGCGTATGTGGAATTCGCTGCCGGTGAGAAGCGGGAATGGATACGCCGCCAAGGCATCGAGCTGACTCCCATTGTCGGGTGGGCAGAGCGAGGCGACGGGAGGGCCGAGGGGCATGGGAACTCCGTCCCGCGGTTTCACGTTTCCTGGGGGACCGGAACCGGCGTTTCGACACCATTTGCCGAGAAGGTTCTGCGCTCTCGTGACGAAGGGAAACTCGTGTTCCGCGGGCGGCACAAAGTTACCGAGCTGGTATCCACACACGGAGCGGTTACCGGAGCGCGTGGGCAGGTCTTAAGAGAAGACCGTGCGGCGCGAGGTGTCAGCTCCTCACGTGAAGTCCTCGCGGAATTCGAATTCAGGGCCGAGGCAGTGCTCATCGCCACTGGAGGGATCGGGGCCAACCATGACCTGATCCGCAAGCATTGGCCTGAACGGCTGGGGCGGGCGCCGCGGCACATGCTCACCGGGGTGCCCAGCTACGTTGACGGCAGTGGCCTGCAGGTGGCGGAGGCCGCCGGAGCCCGAATCGTTAATCGTGATCGGATGTGGCACTACACCGAGGGCATCAAGAACTGGGATCCCGTGTGGCCCGGGCACGGCATTCGAATACTGCCCGGTCCCTCGTCCCTGTGGCTCGACGCGCTGGGCCGCCGGATGGAAGCACCGTGCCTGCCCGGTCACGACACCATGGGTACCCTTCAGCACCTTCGCACGGATCCTGGAATCGACAACTACGATCACTCCTGGTTCATCTTGAACCAGCGCATCATCGCCAAGGAGTTCGCGCTTTCCGGATCAGAGCAGAACCCGGATCTGACCAGCCGTGATCGGCGACGAGTGGTGATGGACAGGCTTTTCGCACGCGGTGCCCCGGCGCCCATCCAGGCCTTTCTGGAGCGCGGCGAGGATTTCGTTGTTGCCCGCACTCTGGAACAGCTCGTGGAAGGGATGAACCGGCTGGAACCGCAAACCCCCATCGACCATGCACTTGTGCGCCAGCAGGTGGAAGCCCGGGATCTGCAGACACGCAACCGTTTCGGCAAGGATCAGCAGATCCAGAGCATCCACAACGCACGCCGCTACCTCGGGGATCGGGCAACCCGCGCCGTGAAGGTGCACCGGATCTTGGACCCCAAGGCCGGTCCACTAATCGCCGTGCGACTTCGAGTCATCACCCGCAAAACCCTGGGTGGGATCCAAACTGACCTTGACGGTCGCGTGTTGGTCAACGACGGAACGCCCGTACCCGGGCTCTATGCGGCCGGGGAAGTGGCCGGCTTCGGCGGGGGAGGCCTGCACGGGTATAACGCATTGGAAGGCACATTCTTGGGTGGCTGCTTGTTCTCCGGTTTGCAGGCCGGCCGAGCGCTGTCCAACGCTCTGTCCTAGTGGCTTGACCCCAATGATCTGAATGCGAAGCTTCAAACAACACCGCCGTCACCTGGAATCCAGGTGACGGCGGTTTCGGCGCCCCCAGCAGGATTCGAACCTGCGACCTAGAGATTAGAAGGCTCTTGCTCTATCCAGCTGAGCTATGGAGGCTTGACCGAAAATAGTTTAGCCCATTGGCTCCCGACAAGACGAAACAACCTTCGCCTCGACTATCCACAAAGCGTTCGACGCCACCAGCGCCCGGTCGATGACTGAGACATGGTGGCACGACCGGGTAAGGGAATCCGGGAACGAAGCCAACGAAGGAGTGTTGATCCATGAGTGATCTAGTAACCATCCGTGCCGTGGTCGGTACCGAACCGCAGCTGAGCATCACACCCCAAGGAACCACCATTTTGAAATTCCGTGCGGCTACCCACGAACGGAAGCGTGATCCGGAAACCGGGGAATGGAGCGATGCGGGAACCAACTGGTTTTCGGTCTCATGCTTCCGCGCGCTGGGGGAGAACGCGATGGAAAGCCTGCAGCGAGGGGACCGGGTGATCATCTTCGGCAAACTGCAGATCCGGCAGTTCGAGCGCACCGACGGCACGCAGGGAACCAGCGCCGATGTCGAAGCCTATGCGGTCGGGCACGACCTGAGGTTCGGCACCTCGAGCTTCAACCGCGTGCGCTTTGAAGGCGGTGAGAAGGAGCGCGTCAGCCACCGGGGCAGTCAACCGGACTCGAGGGGGAACCCTGAGGGGCCCACGGTCACTCACTGGCCTGAAGAACACCCGGATGCCGCGTGATTTTGCTTCCCCGAGGCGGTGCGCAGAACCTTCCTGTGACCCTGCGCACCGCCCGCGCCAATTGGTGACGCGGTAATTCGGAAATGGGGCTGGGTAGCGACTAGCCTTAAGAGCATGGCGGAATTCATTTATACGATGACCAAGGCCCGCAAGGCCGTTGGTGACAAAGTCATTCTTGACGATGTCAGCATGTCGTTTTTCCCGGGCGCCAAGATCGGCGTTGTGGGTCCTAACGGTGCTGGTAAGTCGACAATTTTGAAGATTATGGCCGGGATCGATACCCCGTCCAACGGCGAAGCACGTCTTTCGCCAGGCTACTCGGTGGGCATCCTGCTGCAGGAACCACCACTGAACGAAGAGAAGACCGTCCTGGGCAACGTCCAGGAAGGCGTCGGTGAGATCTACGAGAAGATCCAGCGCTTCAACCAGATCTCCGAGGAGATGTCCCAGGAGGGCGCCGACTTTGACGCACTTCTTGAGGAAATGGGAAAGCTGCAGGAAGCGATTGATGCTGCCGATGCCTGGGATATTGATTCCCAGCTGGAGCAGGCCATGGACGCGCTGCGCTGCCCTCCGGGCGACGAGCCGGTAACCCACCTTTCCGGGGGTGAACGCCGCCGCGTGGCCCTGTGCAAGCTGCTTCTGCAGAAGCCGGACCTGCTGCTGCTCGATGAGCCGACTAACCACTTGGATGCCGAATCGGTGCTGTGGCTCGAGCAGCACTTGGCCTCCTACCCGGGTGCCGTCTTGGCGGTTACCCACGACCGCTACTTCCTGGATCACGTTGCCGAATGGATCTGTGAAGTTGACCGTGGTCGTCTGCACCCCTACGAGGGCAACTACTCCACTTACCTGGAGAAGAAGCGTGAGCGTCTGGCCGTTCAGGGCAAGAAGGATGCGAAGCTGGCCAAGCGCCTGGCCGAGGAACTCGACTGGGTCCGCTCCAACGCCAAGGGCCGTCAGACCAAGTCGAAGGCACGTCTGGCTCGCTATGAGGAAATGGCCGCGGAAGCCGAGCGCACCCGCAAGCTTGACTTCGAAGAAATCCAGATCCCACCGGGCCCCCGTCTGGGCCAGCTGGTGATCGAGGCCCAGGACCTGAAGAAGGGCTTCGGCGACCGCGTGCTGATCGACGGGCTGTCCTTCAACCTGCCCCGAAACGGCATCGTCGGCGTGATCGGCCCCAACGGCGTTGGCAAGTCGACCCTGTTCAAGACCATTGTTGGTCTGGAGGAGCTGGACGGCGGAACGCTGAAGATTGGCGACAGCGTCAAGATCTCCTACGTGGACCAGAACCGTGAGAACATCGACCCCGAAAAGTCGCTGTGGGAAGTGGTTTCGGATGGCCTGGACTACATCCAGGTCGGTCAGGTCGAAATGCCCTCGCGTGCCTACGTCTCCGCCTTCGGCTTCAAGGGCCCGGACCAGCAGAAGAAGGCCGGGGTACTCTCCGGTGGTGAGCGTAACCGCCTGAACCTGGCGCTGACCCTCAAGCAGGGCGGAAACCTGTTGCTGCTTGACGAGCCGACCAACGACCTGGACGTCGAGACCCTGTCCTCCCTGGAAAACGCGTTGCTGGACTTCCCCGGTTGTGCCGTGGTCGTCTCCCACGACCGTTGGTTCCTGGACCGCGTGGCCACCCACATCCTGGCCTACGAGGGCACCGAAGAGGATCCCGCGAACTGGTACTGGTTCGAGGGCAACTTCGATTCCTACGAGAAGAACAAGGTCGACCGCCTGGGCCCGGATGCCGCGAAGCCGCACCGCGTCACCCACCGCCGCCTAACCCGCGACTGATCTTCTCCGATTGGTTGTACCGCCCGCCGCCCTGCCAAAGGGTGGCGGGCGGATCGCGTTAATCGCAGACGCCGGACTCCTGGGCGGCCAGGCGACGTGGCCCCACGCCCTCGGTGGCCAGCTCGTCTTGTGGATTCAGCAGCTGGCAGGCCTGCATGGACAAACAGCCGCAGCCGATGCACCCGGTCAGCCTTGTTTCCAGTTCTTCAATGGCGCGGCGGCGCTGTTCCAGGATTTTGATCCAGGCCTGGGAGGCGCGCTGCCAATCGGCTTCGCTCGGGCGGCGATCCAGGGGGACCGGCTCCAGGGCACGGGCAATGTCCTCCAGCGCGATCCCCAGGTTCCTTCCGACGGAGATCAGGGTAATGCGCCGAATCATATGCCGGGGATAGCGCCGTTGGTTGCCGGCGGTGCGCAGGGAACCAACCAGGCCGAGCTGCTCATAGTAGTGAAGCGCCGAACGGGCGACGCCGGTGCGCTCGCTCACCTGCCCGATGGTCAGCAGCTCATCGGCCGCTGTGGCCTCCTGGCGTGACGAGTGTGACATTGGGCACCTCCGAACCTTTGGCGTTGACCTCAAGTCTACTTGAGGTTCTAGGATCGTTCATGACAGGCGGCCATCCCATTCGCGTGGTCTAGGATGGCCGACAAGATGAGGTTTCAAAGAATTGAGAGCAGCGATCCATGAGCAGCCTGGCTGACGATTTCCGTGCGGCGTTCCGTTCCCATCCAGCGGGAGTGGCCCTGGTAACCGCGAACCCGCATGGACGGCCCGTAGGGCTGACAATTTCCAGCCTGGCCTCGTTGTCGATCGACCCCGTTGCCGTGTCCTTTTCCCTCACCCGTTCCTCGGGCTCGGCCGGGGCGCTGCTGCAGTCGCCGACCTTCATGATTCATCTGCTTGGCGAGCAGCACAGCAGCGTCGCCGACGCGTTCGCCCGCCCCGATGGGGAGCGCTTCAGCTCCGAACAGCAGTGGCAGTACCTGGAGAACGGTGAACCGTACTTCGACCAGGCGCCGGTCGCGATGCGCGCCCGCATGCACAGCTCCCTGCAGGTGGGCGGTTCGCGGCTGATCGCCGCCGAGATCCTGGACATCTTCCACGGACCGACGGATCAACACCTGCTGTACCAGGACCGCCGCTACCTGGGGCTGTCCACCGCGCTGCACCTGGAGCAGGGACAGCGCAAGTAGGCGCCAACGGCAAATGGGCCCGGTAAACACCGGGCCCATTAGTGTGCCCCACGCGGGGACGCCGGCGCTCGTGCGCGCCGATCCTCCCCGGGGGGCGCGGGTTCAGTCCAGTTCGCCCTCGGGCAGTCGCACCATGCCCTCCTGGGCGACGGTGGCGACCAGCAGGCCCGAACGGTCATAGATGCTGCCGGTGCCCAACCCGCGGGCCGAGGAAGCGGACGGGGAACGCTGCACGTACAGCAGCCAGTCATCGACCCGGAAGTCCCGGTGCCACCACATCGCGTGATCGAGGCTCGCCACGCTCATGTCCTCCCGGGTCCAGCCGATCCCGTGGCGGCGCAGCACCGGTTCGAGCAGCGTGTAGTCGCTGACGTAGGCCAGGGCGGCGCGGTGCAGTGCCGGGTCATCGGGCATCGGCCCGGTGGTCCGCAGCCATACCGCGCTCTCCGCGGTCCGTTCGCTGGTGGGGCCGAAGTAGATCGGCTCGGTGACGTGGCGGATGTCGAAGGGGCGCTCGAAGGCCCACTCGCGGGCGACCGGGTGATTGATCTTGCCCAGCAGGTCCGCCGTGGTCGGCAGGGTCTCGGGGTCCGGGACTCCCTGCGGCATCGGGTCGTGGTGTTCCAGGCCCTCGGCCGGTTCCTGGAAGGAGGCGATCATGGACAGGATCGGTTTGCCGTTTTGGTAGGCGTGCACACGGCGAGCCGAGAAGGAGCGACCGTCACGCATCCGCTCGACCCCGAAGGTGATCGGCACATGGGTATCTCCCGGGCGCAGGAAGTATCCGTGCATGGAGTGGATCTGCCGGTCTTCCGGCACGGTGCGCGTGGCGGCGATGACCGATTGGCCCAGGACCTGTCCGCCGAACACCCGTGGACGGGACTGGTGCGGGGTATGGCCGACGAAGATGTCCTCGTCGGTGCGTGCCTCCATCCCGTTTAGATCCAACAGCTTCAGCAGGGTCTGGGTGTTCTGACTGTCATCAGCCACGATGTGTACTCCCTCGGTGTGGTGCGCGTGCGAATCAGAGGCTATCTGTGGAAAAGAGTATCCTTACGGAATAGTAACTTCCAGTGTGTCGGCATAAGTCGGTTTATGAGTAGATATTGCCCGATTCCGCGCCAAATGCCTAAATCATCACATTGCCGGGCTCGGGTCCGCAGAAACGTGAGAGCATGAAAACATGTCAAGTGAAGCGTTGATTTTTGATGACATTTCCGCCGTGAAGGACCTGGCCAGCTTCGTGAGCCGGGCCAAGAGTATCGAGGATGACGCGGCACAGTTCGTCGCCCGGGGCACCGCCCTGGCCGTCTATGTTCCGGTGCTGGCCAAGGGGTCGGTCGACGGCGGGGACTTTACGGTGCTGGGCATGCGGGTGCACCGCCTGGCCGAGCCGCGGCAGCTCAATGCCTGCTACTCGCTGGCCTCCATCCAGGACCGCCTGGCCCGCATGGGTGAAACCTCCACGACGTTCACCCTGCCCCCGGTGGAGGAGAACCCGGCGTGGGCCGGCATCCAGGTGCCGGTCGCGGGCTGGGAACCGGTGGGCCAGATCAGGGACGCGCATCTGGCCGAGGCGGCGCGCAGCGGGATCAACGCGGTAACCGAGGCGCTGCCGGAGAACCCCGGAGCCCCGGTCATCACCCAGGTGCGCCAGCGCATCTGGTCCTCGCCGTTGCCCGAGACCAACCTGCCCGGCGGCATCCAGCTTCCCCTCGGGGCGGGGTTCGCGATGCATTCGCTGGGTTTCATCACCGAGGCGGGCACCAGTGCGGTTTACCGCAGCGGCAGCTGGCTGCGGGTCAGTGGCCCGCGCGGCCACGTGCTGGTGCGGCGCAGCAACTCCCTGCTCTAGGGGCTCGGGCTCCCAGCCGCGATGCCCGAGCAGGCCCAAGGCCTGCAGCGATCACTTCGCTGCAGGCCTTGAGTTTGGTGCGGTTGAAGTCGGACCGGGGCGACTCAGTCGGGCTGGTTCACCAGCGAATGGGCGGCGCGCTCGAAGTAGTCGCGCAGCGTTTCCGCGTGCAGCATCGGCAGTTCCAACTGGTCGATGGCCTTGTTCATGTGCCCGAGCCACACGTCGCGGTAGTGCGAGTCGATGTGGAATGGCACGTGGCGCATCCGCAGCCGCGGGTGCCCGCGGTGCTCCGAGTAGGTCTTGGGCCCGCCCCAGTACTGTTCCAGGAACAGCTGCAGGCGGATCTGCGCCGGGTACAGGTCCTGTTCGGGGTACATGCGCCGGAAGTCCGCGTCCTCTGCCACCGAGGCGTAGAACAGCCGGGTGAGCTCGGCGAAGACCGGGCGGCCCCCGACCTCCTCGTAGAAGGTTCCACCGTATTCGGCGGCGTCGACCGGCTCGGTGGCCAGGTCCAGGAACTCCTGGGACGACGGGCCGGTCACCACCGGGTTGTTGAACGGGTTGTTCACTACGCGGGGCGTCAACGGGTTGGCTTCGCTCATGTCTACTTTCCTGATGAGGGGATGACTGGTTCGTGGTGCACGGTGAAGTTCACCGAGCGGGCGATGAAGCAGACCTTGTTGGCCTGCGCGTGCAGGGCATCGGCCAGTTCGCGCTGTGATTCATCCTGCAGCCCCACCGCGGGGCGCAGGGTGACTTCCGTGAACTGCCCGCTGCCGTCGTAGTTCAGTTTCAGGGTGCCGCTGGCATGGTCCGCGTAGCTGGTGACCACCAGCGAATGCTTGACCGCCATGTGCAGGTAGGAGAGCATGTGGCACTGGCTCAGGGCCGCCAGCAGCAGCTGCTCCGGGTTCCAGCGCTGCGCGTCCCCGTGGAAGGTGGGATCCGCGGTGCCGGCGATATCGGGCAGCCCGGCGGCGCTGATGATGTGCTCGCGACCGTAGCTGCGGTACCCGGTGGTGCCTTCGCCGCGGTTACCAGTCCAGCGCATGGAAATCTGGTAGTTGTGTCGCGAAAGGTCCATGGCCCGATTCTCCCATGGTTCGCCCACAAACGGGTATGGCGTGGTCCACAGCCGGCGGCCGTGGACCACGCCATGGGCGTCACCCGGGGGATCAGGCCTGGTCGGCCTGCCGGGCCTGCAGGGCGCGGACGATGTCGGCGCGGCTTTCCAGCAGCAGGCGGCGCAGGGCCGGGTGCTGTTCGCCCAGCTCCTGCAGGAACTGGTCGGTGCGCTCGATGGTGGCCTGTGAGACCTCCTGCGACGGGTAGAGCCCCACCACGATCTGCTTGGCCATCTCATGGGACAGGCCGGTCCACTTCTTTAGGATCGAGGCGAAGTAGCGCTCGGTGTAGCCGGAAATCAGCTGCGGGTCATGAACCATGTTGAAGCCGGCAATCACCGCGCCGTGGTTGTCGTTGGACAGCGTTCCGGACAGAATCTGCTCGAACGCCTCCGCCTTCGCCTCGGCGGTGGGCCGGGCCGCCTGGGCGGTGTACCAGCTGGACTTGCCCTTGGCGGTTGAGTCGCTGCCCAGGGCGGCCTGCAGCTGCTGCGGGCTCTGGCGTCCACCGGCGGACAGGGCGCTGATCAGCGACCAGCGCAGGTCGGTGTCCACCTCCAGCCCCGGCAGGCTCGCTGAACCCTCCAGCAGCGCGGCCACGGCATCCAGCTGGGCTTCGGTGCGGGCGCGCTTGGCGTAGGCCAGGGTGAACTGCAGTTGCGCGTCGGAGCCCGGCTCGGCGTTGCCGGCCAGCTCCCACAGTCGGTCTGCGGCGTCGATGCCCGACTGTTCGCGTGCCTGTTCGTTCACGTAGAAGTCCAATGCGGTGTTCAGCTGGCGCAGCAGCACCATGATCACCGAGGAGTCCACCTCGTGGCCGATGTTGTTCAGCAGCAGCTGCACATAGGTGCTGGCCGGGGCCTCGGCATCGCGCACCGCATCCCAGGCGGCACTCCAGACCAGGGTGCGCGGCAGGGACTCCGTGAAGTCCTTCAGATGCTTCGTGGCGGTGGCCAGGGAACGCTCGTCGAGACGGATCTTCGCGTAGGTCAGGTCGTCGTCGTTGAGCAGCACGAGGTCTGGACGCTGCAGTCCCACCAGTGCGGGCACCGGGGTGCTTTCGCCGGTGACATCCAGTTCCTCGCGGTGGGTGCGCACCAGCTGGCCGGAGTCATTCAGGCTGTAGAAGCCCACGGCCAGACGGTGGTCGCGGATCGTGGGGTAGTCGGTGACCGCGCTCTGCCGGATGCTGAAGTCGGTGATGGTTCCGTTCTCATCGGCCTCGATGGCGGCGGTGAGCGTGTTGACCCCGGCGGTTTCCAGCCACTGGCCGGACCAGTTGCTCAGGTCGCGGCCGGAGGCTGTCTCCAGTTCCCGCAGCAGGTCCGGCAGTTCGGTGTTCTGCCAGGCGTGCTTGGCGAAGTAGCTGCGCACCCCGGCCATGAACTCCTCCTGGCCCACGAAGGCGACCAGCTGGCGCAGCACGGAGGCGCCCTTGGCGTAGGTGATGCCATCGAAGTTGACCTCCACGTCGGCCAGGTCCCGCATCTCGGCGACCACCGGGTGGGTGGAGGGCAGCTGATCCTGGCGGTAGGCCCAGTTCTTCTCCAACATGTTGAAGGTGGTCCAGGAGCTGGTGAATTCCGTGTTTTCCGCCGCAGCCAGGGTGGACATGAACTCCGCGAAGGACTCGTTCAGCCACAAGTCGTTCCACCACTTCATGGTGACCAGGTCGCCGAACCACATGTGCGCCAGCTCGTGCAGGATGGTGATGGCCCGGCGTTCGACCATGGCGTGGGTGGGACGTGAGCGGAAGACGTAGTCTTCCAGGAACGTGACCGCCCCGGCGTTTTCCATGGCTCCGGCATTGAACTCCGGGACGAAGAGCTGGTCGTATTTCACGAACGGGTAGGGCACGGCGAAGTTCTTCTCGAAGAACTCAAAGCCCTGCTTGGTGACGGTGATGATGTTCTCGAAATCCAGGTATTCCATCATCGAGGAGCGGGCGAACACGCCCAATTCAATGGTGCGCCCATCGCGGGAAACCAGCGAATCGCGCTGCACCTGGTACGGTCCGGCGATCAGCGCGG
Source organism: Glutamicibacter sp. St.4D3 (assembly GCF_059728615.1). Classification (NCBI taxonomy): domain Bacteria; kingdom Bacillati; phylum Actinomycetota; class Actinomycetes; order Micrococcales; family Micrococcaceae; genus Glutamicibacter; species Glutamicibacter sp. St.4D3. The sequence goes on along the minus strand of NZ_AP039380.1, from coordinate 1,890,077 downwards.
TGATGTAGCAGGAAATGCGCTGGGTGGGGGAGAAGTCCCACCGGGCCTTGCCCTCCTGCAGCATTTGCGGATGCGGGGTGGGGGAGTTGGAGACCACGTTCCAGTGCTTCGGGGCGGTGACGGAAAACTGGAAACTGGCCTTCAAATCCGGCTGCTCGAAGACGGCGAACATGCGCCGTGAGTCGGCCACCTCGAACTGGGTGTACAGGTAAACCTCGTCATCCACCGGATCCACGAAACGGTGCAGGCCCTCACCGGTGTTCATGTACAGCGCATCAGCGTCGATCACCAGGGTGTTTTCCGCCGCCAGGTGCGGCAGCTGGATGCGTACGCCGTCGCTGACCTCGGAGGGATCCAGTTCGGTACCGTTCAGGGTGACCGAGCGGACGGTGTCGGTGACCGCGTCGATGAAGCTTGAAGCGCCTGCGGTAGCGGTGAAGCGCACTGTGGTGCGTGAGCCGAAGACCCGCTCACCCTTGGTCAGGTCCAGCTCCACCTCGTAGCTTTCAACACGCAGCGTGTTGGCGCGTTCGATGGCCTCGTCACGGGTCAGGTTCATTCCGGGCATATGCATTCGCTCCGCATCCATGCGGCTCGTGCGCCGCATTAGGGAAATCTGAAATATCTATTGAACAACTAGTCCCTATTCTGCCACTGCGGCAAGGGGGTGGCGCAAGTCATTTGGCGGATATTTCCGCTTCCGCCGGCCCCGCCCCGATCGATCGGGGAAGGCGCGGTCGGCGGGGGAGTCTGCGCGAAGACGCTACACAATGCGCGAACCCCAGCGCCGGTGGATAAGCTGGAGTGGTGCCCGCCGCCAATGACGGCAGCGGCCACAGAAGACCTCCGCCCCCGGGGCAAAATGTCATCAAAGCAAAAACACGAAGAGGGACAACCTATGCGCGTGCACATCGCCACCGACCACGCCGGCCTGGAACTGAGCGACCATCTGGTCAAGCACCTGACCGCCAAGGGCTACGAGATGGTCAACCATGGACCGAGCTCCTACGACCCGGAAGATGACTACCCTGCCTTTTGCATCAACGCGGCCCGCGCGGTGATCAATGACCAGCGGGCCGGGGTTGAGGCGCTGGGAATCGTGCTGGGTGGTTCGGGCAACGGCGAGCAGATCGCCGCGAACAAGGTCGAAGGGGTGCGCGCGGCCCTGGCCTGGAACCTGGACACTGCTCAATTGGCGCGCCAGCACAATGACGCCAACGTGGTCGCCGTAGGCGGCCGCCAGCACTCGACGCAGGAAGCGACCGCCATCATCGAGGCCTTCCTGGCCGAACCGTTCAGCGGTGCCGAGCGCCACAGCCGGCGCATCGGCAAGATCGCCACCTATGAAACCACCGGCGAGGTCATCGACTAGCCGTGCCGGAAGGACATTCACTGCACCGCCTGGCCCGCCAATTCGACGACGTCTTCGCCGGCCAGGCGGTTCAGGTTTCATCCCCGCAGGGACGGTTCGCCGCCGACGCCGAACGCATCAGCGGCCAGCAGCTGGAACGTGCGTGGGCCAAGGGCAAGCAACTGTTCTGCCAGTTCTCCAACGACCTGTATCTGCGAATCCACCTTGGGCTCTACGGAGCCTTCGACTTTGGCGGGGACGAGTTCTTCCGCGGCGCCTCCTCCATCGGTGCGCCCCGGCGCATTGGCGAACGGGAAGTTGCCGCCGAGGCCAACGGGGAATACCTGGGCCCGCCCGAGCCGGTGGGCCAGGTGCGCGCCCGGATCGTCAGCGAGCACGGCTGGGCGGATCTGCGCGGCCCCAGCGCCTGCGAGGTGCTGGAGTGGGAACAGGTCCAGGTGCAACTGGACAAGCTCGGGCCGGACCCCCTGGCTGGAGCCGCGATCCGGTTCAACCAGTCCAAGGGCAGGGACCTGGACGCCGACCCGCAGGCCGCACTGGAGGCCGGGTACCGCCAGTTCCGGCACAACCTGTCGGCCACCCGCACGCCCATCGGCCTGGTGCTGATGAACCAGGCGCTGATCTCCGGCGTCGGGAACATCTACCGCGCTGAGTCGCTCTACCGCTGCCGGATCAGCCCGCAGCTGCCGGCCAATGAGCTCTCCGCCCGGGCGGCCAAGAAGCTGTGGTGGGACATTGTGCAGATCATGCAGGACGGGGTGCGTGACGGGAAAATCATCACCACCTGGCAGGAGGACCGCAACGAGCCGGGACCTCTGTGGCCCGATAACGCCTACTACGTCTACCAGCGTCAGGGGCAGGCCTGCCGGCGCTGCGGCACCGCCATCCGGCTCGAGGAGGTCGCGGGCCGCAAACTGTATTGGTGCACTCGCTGCCAGCGACCGCCGCGCAAGCGTCCAGCCGGCCCAGCCACTGGTCGGTGATCTGCGCGGTCAGCGGCTCGCGCGTGCCCTGCAGTGGGAAATGAGAGCCCTAGTCGGAACTGGATAACCCCGGATTTGCGCTAGTCAAGAAAAGTGTTCTAGACTGATTCCTGTTCGCGGCACCGTCGCTGCGGAATCTGGGGATGTAGCTTAATGGTAAAGCCTTAGTCTTCCAAACTAATGACGCGGGTTCGATTCCCGTCATCCCCTCCACCGACAGGATCCCGTTCACCCGGGGTCCTGTTTCTGTTTCCCCGCAAATCACGGTCTCTTCACGCTGCGTGTCGTGGTTATCACAGCCATTCGGTCAACGCCGGAGTCGCGGCAGGCCTGCAAGGGCCAGGAGTGGTAGGGATAATTTCCCCTGATTCCGCGGAATTTCGCCGGTAATTGGGGGTTAAGTCCCAAAATGTGTGTATGGAGTCGTTGTCATGTTTGCGTCATCGGCGTCCGCCCCATCCTTTTTGGATGCCGTTACCGTCTTCGTAGCTGAAGTGCCGGCCGTATAGTTCGGGGCCCGGGTCTTCTTCGGTTACGGGTCGTGGGGCTGGTTTGGCCGACCAATGCTTGGGGGTCACGAAGCTCCATGGATCCACCGGGTTCTGCGTCCGCTGGTACAGGTGCCAGCTCACCAAGGACATGGCATGTTTGGCTTTCAGGCCGCGGTGGGCCCGCAGGTGGTCTTTGATGCCAGCGTTGATGCCTCCTTCTAATACTACAGTCGTGTTTCCGGAACGAAGCCCCGTGCCCTGAAATGACACTCCCGCGCCCGGAACTGATGTGCTCGCCTCCACCGAGAACGATGCAACACCAGTTCCGGGTGCTGAACCCGAGGGAAAACAATCAAGCACAGCAACCGGCGAACCTCAGGCAGTGAAAGCCTCACCAAAGCCCCGGAACCTGGATCAGAGCCCCCTTTTTAGCCCGCACCACACTTAAGAACGCGTGGGCGAACATCGACAAGGTGATATGCCGATACCAGCCGGTGTACTGGCGCACCTGGTAATGATCCAGCCCGGTCTGCCCCTTGGACGTCTGGAACGTTTCCTCGATCGACCACCGGGCCCCGGCCACCAATGCGAGGGTGATCAGTGTGACGCCCTTGGGCGTGTAGCACACGAAGTACGCCAGGTCTGTCGGGTCCTTCACCGAACGGCGGGCCAGCAACCAATGCTCCCCGTCCTCGCCAGGACCGTTGATCCGCAGTTTCGCCCACGCGTAGATCCGTTCCCCCTTGGAACCGGTCCCGGCGGTTCGTTCCCTCCATGCCCGCGGATCCAGTGCCGCCACCAGCTCATCGACCCGGCCCTGGGTGCCGATACCGGCGGGTGCCGGGGTGATGACCTGCTGGTTCGTCGGCACAGCCATCACGTAGTGCATGCCGCGGGATTCCAGCCGGCGGCGCAAGCCTGAATGCTGCCCGTAGACCGAGTCCCCGGTCACCCATTTGGCCTGGACTCCGGCGTCCAGGGCCCGTTCGATCATGTCGGCGGCCAGCACCGGTTTGGTAGCCATGGCCCGATCTGAGGGGATCCCGGCCTTGGCGCAGCGGGCAGGATCCTGCATCCAGGCCTTGGGCAGGTAGAGCTCCCGATCCAGGAAGGTACGCCCGTGGCGTGTGGCGTAGGTGAGGAACACGCCGATCTGGCAGTTTTCGATCCTTCCGGCGGTGCCGGAGTATTGGCGGGCGACCCCGGCGGAGGCGGTGCCTTTTTTCAGGAAGCCGGTTTCGTCGATGGCCAGGATCCCTTCCGGGTCGCCCAGGTGCTTAATGACGTAGCCAGTCAGCGCATCACGCACCGCGTCGGGGTCCCAGTCCGTGGTGGACAGCAGGCGTTGCATCCCGTCGTGGGTGCCGTGCCCGGCACGTTCGGACAGGGTCCAGGAGTTCTTGCGTTCCTCGTCGGACAGCAGGCCTTCGATGTATCCGATGGCATTGTTTCTCGGTTCGGTGCGGGCGAACTGGCCGCCGATCAATTCACGGATTTCATCGAGTCCTTGGGCCCATTCACGTATTTCTGCCACACAAATATCATCGCTCACGGAACAGGATTAACAGGATTCTGGTGTGAAGTCCGATTAAACCGCCGTGAGCGATGAAATTAAACACGACTGTAGTACTAAGGGGCTGGTGGTCCGAGGAAGCGTCTCATCTTCTGCGGCCATTTCTAACCATGTGAACAGTTGCTTATTCTTCAGCAACCCGTGAATGAGGCGATCAGCTCGACGTAGGCGCAGATGCGTGTACCACCAGACCTGGTTGGGCTTGACGTGCAAGGGCCTGTTGCCGGCGTGGTCCTTGGCGTAGGTGCGGGCTTTGAGGGTGGTTTCGTGCATGACCCGCCAGGCCATGAATTGTTCTTCCCACTTGTTGGCCAGTTGAAGTGTGGTGATGTCTTTCAGCGCCTTGATCAGTGAAAGGAGTTGCTGACCTGGGATGGTGCGGGGGTTGCGGGTCAGGTGTTTGTGGATGGTTTGTCGGATATGGAAGTAGCAGCGTTGGATGCGGGTTTCGGGCCATAGCGCTTTGATGACAGATTCCAGGGCGCCGTGCCCGTCAATGATCACTAGGTCCGGGGCTGGCAGACGTTGCAGCAGCAGGGTCCAGGAAGCGACTTTTTCGCGGTCGCAGTATTGCCAGCCGATGATGTGTTGGCCGTTGTAGGCGGTAAGGGCGCAGAAGCCGTTGAAGTAGGTGCCGTCGAGCATGAGGTACCGGTATTGTTCCCCAGTCGGGATCAAGGTCGGGTGAACTTTCCAGCACCAGTAGGTGTTGCGGTAGAACGTGGAACGGGCAATGCCGGTGTCGGACACGGAGAGCTTACCGGTGGCCCATTGGTGGAAGGCCCTAAATTGGGCTTTGGCGGTGGTGTCTGGACGGGCCAAGGTACTTGACGCGCCGCAGATCTTACACCGCCAGCGTGTGCGCCCGGAGCTGGTTTTCCCGTTCTTGACGAGCTTATTTTTGCATACACCACAGGTAGGTCGGTTTCCAACTTTTGCCACGGTACATGCTTTCAAAGCATGTGATTGAGGTGTTGCCCCTAGTGGTTAGATGGTTTTGAGGGTTTCTGTACACACATTTTGGGACTTAACCCGTAATTGGGCCAATGAACACGCTCAATCACAATCCGCCGCAGATTTTGTTTTCAGTTTCGCGCAGTGTAAATTTGTCTCTTGTGGCCAATCCCGGACAGCCTTCGCGGCACAGTTCGAAATGACCATGTGATTAGTGTCTTTATGTTCTGCCTTGGGTGGAACTCAAAGCCTACTGATCGGGGTGTAGCTCAGCTTGGCTAGAGCGCGCGCTTTGGGAGCGTGAGGTCGCAGGTTCAAATCCTGTCACCCCGACTCTGAACCGGATTAAAGCACTTGACCGTGTCGCCTCCGGGGCAGATGAGATCTAATTCGTTTAGTTCTTGTGATCAGCGGAAACTCAATAGGTTGCCGGAAGGAATCACAAACGATTAGTGGATCGAGTCTGACTGCGGTTAGACTTGTCACTGCTAATCGGGGTGTAGCTCAGCTTGGCTAGAGCGCGCGCTTTGGGAGCGTGAGGTCGCAGGTTCAAATCCTGTCACCCCGACTCTGTGTGAAGAACCCCGCAACAAGTATTTTGTTGCGGGGTTCTTTTGCAGATAAGACCTAATTCTTAGATAAATCAGGAGTACAACGCTGTGAAGAGCGCCGTCGAAAACCTCAACCCGACCCGGGTGAAGCTCACCGTTGAAGTTCCTTACGAGGAGCTCAAGCCCCGCGTGGACGAGGCCTACAAGACCATCGCACAGCAGATCCAGGTCCCCGGCTTCCGCAAGGGCAAGGTTCCGGCACGCCTGATCGATCAGCGCGTTGGCCGCGGCTACGTCATCGAGACCGCCGTGAACGAGGGCCTGAACGACTACTACCAGCAGGCCATGGTGGAGAACGAGCTGACCCCGCTCTCCCGTCCCGAGGTTGACATCACCGAACTGCCTTCCATCGAGAAGGAAGGCGAGGGCCAGCTGGTCTTCACCCTGGAAGTTGACATCCGCCCGGACGTGGAACTGCCCGACTACAAGGGCCTGGAAGTGTCCGTGGACGCCAAGGAAGTTGGCGACGAAGACGTTGACAAGGCCCTGGACGACCTGCGCGGTCGTTTCGGCACCCTGAAGGAAGTTGAAGAGCCGGCCGCCGCCGATTCCTTCGTGACCATCGACCTGGTGGCCACCGTCGAGGGCGAAGAAGTCGACAACGCCCAGGGCCTGTCCTACCAGGTGGGTTCCGGCAACATGCTTGAGGGCATGGACGAGGCCGTGACCGGCCTGTCCGCCGGTGAAGACGCCACCTTCGAAACCAAGCTGGCCGGCGGCGAGCACGCCGGCAAGGACGCCACCGTGAAGGTGACCGTCACCGCCGTGAAGCAGCGCGAGCTGCCGCAGGCCGACGACGACTTCGCCCAGCTGGCTTCCGAGTTCGACACCATCGCCGAACTGCGCGAGTCGCTGGCCAAGGACGCCGCCGAGGGCAAGGTCGTCGAGCAGGGCGTCGAGGCCCGCGAACTGGTGCTGGACAAGCTGCTGGAAATGGTCGAGGTACCGGTTCCGGAGTCGGTCATCGAAGAGCAGGTTGCGCAGCACTTCGAGAACCCGAACGCCGAAGCGGACCACGACACCGAGGAGCACCGCGCCGAGGTGCGCGAGAACACCGAGCGTGCCTTCCGCAACGAGCTGGTGCTGGACGCCATCGCCGACGCCGAGGAAGTTGGCGTGGAGCAGTCCGAGCTGATCGACTACATCGTGCAGACCGCCGGTCAGTACGGCATGGATCCGAACCAGTTCGCCCAGATGCTCGACGGTGCCGGCCAGGTGCCGATGCTGATGGGTGAGGTGCGCCGCCGCAAGGCACTGGCCAAGGTGCTGGAGTACGCCGTGGTCACCGACTCGAACGGCGAGAAGGTCGACCTGACCTCCTTCGTGAAGCCGGCCGGTGAGGAAGAGGCCGCCGAGGCCCCGGCCGAGGAAACCGCCACCGAACAGGCCGCAGAGACCGACGCCAAGTAGTCCTGGCCTGTAGCCAACCGCAACGCCTTCGGGCTGCCCGCCACGCGCTGGGCAGCCCGGAGGCGTTTTGCGTTGCTGCCGCCGGGGACGGAGGGAATACCGTGGGGAGTACCGGGTTGGGCTCAAATGTGAGAGGAATCCGCTGCCTGCACCACACCGCGCCCCGCCCCGGGGCGAATTGTGTGCTTCTTCCCCACCGGGCATGCGCCGTGAGCGAAACACGGGCATGAAACTCCCCAAGAGGCAGTTGAAGTCAGTAATCTCAAAGATAACCAGTCTCGTCGCGGGAGCCAGCCCGGCTCCCACGATCTGATCTCCACATTCGGAAGAGGTAGAGAACATGTCAAATGATTCGCGCACTCCCACGATGGCCAGCGTTGACCCGGCCCACCGTGAGGACTACATCTACAACCGCCTGCTCAAGGAACGCATCATCTGGCTTGGCTCCGAGGTGCGCGACGAGAACGCCAATGCCATCTGCTCGCAGCTGCTGCTGCTCTCGGCAGAGGACCCGGAAGTGGACATCTACCTCTACATCAACTCCCCGGGCGGTTCGATCACCGCGGGCATGGCCATCTACGACACCATGAAGTTCATCCCGAACGACGTGGTCACCGTGGCCACCGGCCTGGCCGCCTCGATGGGCCAGTTCCTGCTCTCCTCCGGCACCCCGGGCAAGCGCTACGCCACCCCGAACGCCCGCATTCTGATGCACCAGCCTTCGGGCGGCATCGGCGGCACCGCCTCGGACATCAAGATCCAGGCCGAACTGATCATGCACATGAAGAAGATCATGAGCGAGCTGACCGCCGAGCAGACCGGGCAGAGCCTGGACCAGATCCTGATCGACAACCAGCGCGACAAGTGGTTCACCGCGGAAGAAGGCCTGGAATACGGTTTCTTCGACAAGATCGCCCTGCACGCCGGCAGCGTCAGCGGTGGCGGCGGCGTGGGCAACGAATCCTAAAGCCAGCCCCTCGATTGAATTCACCAGATTTTTTGTAGGAGACACCATGCAGTTCAACCCTGAAGCCACCGCGGGGACAATGCCCGAGGCCCGTTACATCCTGCCGCAGTTCGAAGAGCGTACCCCGTACGGCTTCAAGCGCCAGGACCCGTACGCGAAGCTGTTCGAGGACCGCATCATCTTCCTGGGCGCCCAGGTCGATGACGCCTCGGCCGACGACGTCATGGCCCAGCTGCTCGTGCTGGAATCCATGGACCCGGAGCGCGACGTCACCCTGTACATCAACTCGCCCGGTGGTTCCTTCACCGCGATGACCGCGATCTACGACACGATCCAGTTCATCCGCCCCGAAGTGCAGACCGTGTGCCTGGGCCAGGCCGCCTCGGCCGCCGCAGTGCTGCTGGCCGCCGGCACCCCGGGCAAGCGCCTGGCGCTGCCCAACGCCCGTGTGCTGATCCACCAGCCGGCCATGGGCGGCGGGGAGCGCGGCACCGCGACCGACCTGCAGATCCAGGCCGAGGAAGTCATGCGCATGCGCGAATGGCTGGAGAACACCCTCTCCTCCCACACCGGTCAGGACACCGAGAAGGTCCGCAACGACATCGAGCGTGACCTGTTCATGACGGCCGATGAAGCCAAGGCCTACGGCATTGTGGACGAGGTGCTCACCTCCCGCAAGCTCGCTCGCCAGGTCGGGCACTAGCAGCAAACCGGGTGGCGACCCGGGAATAAAGAAGTGAACGATGGCGGTTTACCGAGAGTAACCCCGAGCAGGCAGCGGGCACACGATCGGTAGACCGCCATCTTCAGCTAAAGCGTCGGCGTCCTGTCTTAGACTTAACTTTAGATCACGGTCCTCAACTTATAGGGAGAACAGCGCGATGGCACGAATGGGAGAAGGTTCGGACCTGCTGAAGTGTTCTTTCTGCGGAAAGAGCCAGAAGCAGGTTAAGAAGCTGATCGCAGGCCACGGTGTCTATATCTGCACCGAATGCATTGAGCTGTGCAACGAAATCATCGCCGAGGAGTTCGCCGAGGAACACACCAGCGAGGAATTTTCGCTGCCCAAGCCCCGGGAGATCTTCTCCTCCCTGGAGGAGTACGTCATCGGGCAGGAAGCCGCCAAGCGCGCCCTGTCCGTGGCCGTGTACAACCATTACAAGCGCATCCACGGCAACCAGGACAAGGCCCCCGTCGCGGCCCTGACCAACGACGACCCGCTCAGCGACGTCGAGGTCTCCAAGTCCAACATCATGCTCATCGGCCCCACCGGCTGCGGCAAAACCTACCTGGCCCAGTCGCTGGCCAAGAAACTGAACGTCCCGTTCGCGGTCGCCGACGCGACCAGCCTGACCGAGGCCGGCTATGTCGGTGAGGATGTGGAGAACATCCTGCTCAAGCTCATCCAGGCCGCCGACTACGACGTGAAGAAGGCCGAAACCGGGATCATCTACATTGACGAGATCGACAAGATCTCGCGCAAGAGCGAAAACCCGTCCATCACCCGCGACGTTTCCGGGGAAGGCGTGCAGCAGGCACTGCTGAAGATCCTGGAGGGCACCGTCGCCGCCGTGCCGCCCCAGGGTGGACGCAAGCACCCGCACCAGGACTTCCTGCAGCTGGACACCACCAACATTCTGTTCATCGTCGCCGGCGCTTTCGCCGGGCTGGAGGAAATCATCTCCTCCCGCGCCGGACGCAAGGGCATCGGCTTCGGGGCGCCGCTGACCGCGCTGAAATCCGAAACCGCCTCCTACTCGGACGTGCGGCCCGAGGACCTGCTGAAGTTCGGGCTGATCCCCGAATTCATTGGCCGCCTGCCGGTGATCACCACCGTGGAACACCTGGACCGCGAGGCCCTGGTCCGGGTGCTGACCGAGCCGAAGAACGCGCTGGTCAAGCAGTACCAGAAGATGTTCCAAATGGACGGGGTGGCCCTCAGCTTCGAACAGCCGGCACTGGAGGCCATCGCCGAACTGGCGATCGAGCGGGAAACCGGTGCCCGCGGCCTGCGCGCCATCCTGGAGGAGACCCTGGCCTCGATCATGTTCGACCTGCCCAGCCTGGAGGACATAGGGGAAGTGGTCATCACCCGTGAGGTGGTGCTCGACGGCGCAGAACCGACCCTGGTTTCCGCCGCCGTCTCCGACAAGCGCGGCAAGAAGTCCGCCTAGGACCGGCCGCCGGCTTTGCAGAACCGCAGCCGGCGTCGGCACCGCGGGAGAGCGCAGTAGTACACAGAACGCAACGTCGAGAAGAAAGTGGGAATCACCATGGCCGAACGAGCCCAAGTAGGTTTCTGGTTCGATCCGATCTGCCCCTTCGCCTGGGCCACCAGCCGCTGGATGAAGGAAGTGGAAAAGGTCCGCGACGTGAACGTGACATGGAACGTCATGAGCCTGTCCGTGCTGAACGAGGGACGCGACCTGGATGCGGACTACCGCAAGTCGATGGACAGCGCCTGGGCTCCGGTTCGGGTGATCATTGCCGCCGCGGCCGAACACGGTGAGCAGTACAAGGACAAGCTGTACACCGCCATGGGCGAACTGATCCACTACGAAAAGGTTCAGGACCGCGAGGAAGTGGTCCGCCTGGCCCTGGAACGGGTGGGTCTTCCGGCCGAGCTGGCCGAGGCCGGGCAGAGCGATGCCCACGATGAGGCGCTGCGCGCCAGCCATGAGGCGGGCATCAACAAGGTGGGCCAGGACGTGGGCACCCCGATCGTGGAGGTCAACGGCACCGCGTTCTTCGGCCCGGTCATTACCCGGGTCCCGACCGGCGAGGACGCGGGCAAGTTGTTCGACGCCTCCGTGCAGCTGGCTTCCTTCCCGTACTTCTTCGAGATGAAGCGCACCCGCACCGAGAGCCCGGTCTTCGAGAACTAGGCATGACCCAACGAGAATGGCGACCACTAAGTGTGGTCGCTTTTCTCGTTTAGTCCCATCCAGATCGTAGGCCACGTGAAAGGAAAATCAGTGGCACTAGCTAAGCAAGCTTCCCACGACGGCTCGATGCGGCTCCACCCCATACCCCGGGTGATCGCGGCGGTGCTGCTGATCCTGGGCCTGCTGGCCCTGCCCACCGGGATCATCAGCCATTGGGGCAAAACACAGCTGCTGGACACCCCCACCTTCAGTGCCGCCCTGGCCCCGCTGGCCCAGGATCCAGGGATCCAGCAACAGGTCACGGACGAAGCCACCGGCGCCATCATGGACCGGGTGGAATCCGTGGTGCACGACTCCCGGATCCCCGCCGATAGGCTGCCGAAGTGGCTCTCGACCCTGGCCCAGCAGACCGGAACGGCGCTGGGGAATGCACTGGACACGGCTCTGGATGAGAAGGTTCAGCCGCTGGTGCATGAGGCGGTGCAGTCCGCGGTGCGTTCCGACGCGTTCGCCCGGGCCTGGGAGCAGGGTGTGCATCTGAGCCACACCCAGAGCCTGGCGGTGCTGCGTGAAGAAAGCTCCACGGTCAACCTGCAGGACTCCGGACGCCTGAGCATCAATCTGGGGGTGCTGGTTGATGCCGTGAAAACCGACCTGGAGCAGCGCGGGGTTTCCCTGGCCTCACTGATCCCGGACGTCGATCATGAGGTGGTGCTGCTGCACTACTCGGATTTGGGCCAGGCCAAGGGGTGGGTGGCGTTCTTTGACGCCACCGGCGGCTGGCTGCTGTGGGCGAGCCTGGGCCTGCTGGCTGCCGGGCTGCTGCTGAACTACCGTGCATTGCCGTTGACGGCGGCCACTGCCAGCCTGCTGCTGGCCGCGGTGGTCGCGCTGTCCGACTTCGTCCAGTCCTCCTTGGGCCGCTGGCTCGGTCAGGATGGGCAGGGCGGCGGCATCGTGCGCCAGGGGTACACGAACCTGGTGCAGCAGGAGCATTCGCTGCTGGTGGCGCTGGCGATCTGGGTGGGTGTGCTGGCGGTGGCCAGCCGCCTGCTCATCACGCCCGGGGAAGGAGCGGCACGGGATGCCGGTGCCCGAGCGGATGTGCGGGCACGGCTGCGCGAAGGCGTGGGCTACGGGACGATCCTGCTGATCGCGTTGTGGCTCTGCCTGGGATTCGCGGTGTCCCCGCCGGCACTGGCCGCAGTGGTGGTGCTGGCCGTGGTGGGCCTGTTCTCGCTGCGCCCGGCCCTGCGCGCCCTGGGCCGCTAAACCGTCTCGCCGGGGGCAGGCGCTGCGGGCTTCTGGGAAAACCGTGGCTCCGGAAGGATGTTTGTCATTCTTCCGGAGCCACGGTTGTTTTTTGGGTGATCACCCTGCGCGGTGCACCTACTGGGCGGCGACGTCCTCGGCCGGAGCCAGTTCGACGTTCAGTACCTGCAGCTCACCGTCGGACTCGATCAGCTGCAGGTCACGGGCGTTGCCGGCCGACTTCAGGTCGGCGAATCCCGGACGCAGCTGGTCCAGCAGGCTGGCTGGGGCATGGATCTGCCCGGAGAGCACCTCGGTGCGCTGCTTGACCTTCGCATCGCTCTTGGCCTTGCGGATCCCGGACAGTGCCAGGCCCACGGTGGGCAGCACCGCGGTGTCCGCGCTCTGGCGCACCTGGGACAGGTGCCCGGCGGTCGGCCAGGCGCTCTGGTGCACCGAACCGGTGCGCCACCAGCTCCAGACCTCCTCGGTGGCGAAGGGCAGGAACGGGGCGAACAGGCGCAGCACCGCATCCAGGGTGGTGGCCAGGGCGGCCAGCACGCTGGCCTGCTCGGCCTGCCCGTGCCCGCCGTAGGCGCGGTCCTTGATCAGTTCCACATAGTCGTCGGTGAACGACCAGAAGAACGATTCGGTGATGTCCAGGGCCCGGGCGTAGTCGTAGGACTCGAACGCGCGCTTGGTGTCCTCGATGACCACCGCCAGGCGGGCCAGCAGCGAACGGTCCAGCCCGTTGGTGATCACCGCGGCGTCATCGGTGAGAATGTTCGCCTCGGTGGCACCCAGGTTCAGCACGAACTTGGAGGCGTTGAGGATCTTGATGGCCAGACGGCGCCCGATCTTCATCTGGTTGATCTCATACGCGGTGTCGGCGCCGAGCCGGGCGCTAGCCGCCCAGTAGCGCACGGCATCCGCGCCGAACTTCTCCAGCACCTCGGTGGGAACCACCACGTTGCCCTTGGACTTGGACATCTTCTTGCGGTCCGGGTCCAGGATCCAGCCGGAAATCGCCGCGTGGCGCCATGGGGCGTCCCCGTGCAGCGCGTCGGCGCGCACCACCGTGGAGAACAGCCAGGTGCGGATGATGTCATGGCCCTGCGGGCGCAGGTCGTACGGATAGACCTTGGAGAAGAAGGACTGGTCGGTGTTCCAGCGTCCGGCGATCTGCGGGGTCAGCGAGCTGGTGGCCCAGGTGTCCAGCACATCGGCGTCCCCGATGAAGCCGCCGGGCTGGTTGCGCTGGTCCTCGGTGTAGCCGGCCGGGGCCTCGGCCACCGGGTCCACCGGCAGCTGCTGGGCCTGCGGCAGCAGCGGCGCGTCGTAGTTCGGCTCGCCGTTCTCATCCAGCGGGTACCACACCGGGATCGGCACCCCGAAGAAGCGCTGGCGGGAGACCAGCCAGTCGCCGTTCAGGCCCGAGACCCAGTTCTCGTAGCGTGAGCGCATGAACGAGGGGTGGAAGTCGATCTGCTCGCCGCGGGCGATCATCGCCTTGCGGCGGTCCTCGTCGCGTCCGCCGTTGCGGATGTACCACTGGCGGGAGGAGACGATTTCCAGGGGCTTGTCGCCCTTTTCGAAGAAGTTCACCGGGCGGGTGACCTTCTTCGGCTCTCCGTCGAGCAGGTTCGCTTCCTGCAGCAGCTCAACCACGGTCTCCTTGGCGGAGAACACGGTCTTGCCGGCGATCTGGGCGTAGGCCTCGGCCCCGGCGGGGCTGGTGATCCACTCGGGGGTTTCGGCGATGATGCGTCCGTCGCGTCCCACGATGGCGCGGGTGGGCAGCTGCAGTTCACGCCACCAGGTCACGTCGGTCAGGTCACCGAAGGTGCAGACCATGGCGATGCCCGAGCCCTTGTCGGCCTGGGCCAGGGCGTGTGGGCGCACCTCGACCGGGACGCCGAACAGCGGGGAGGTGACGGTCTTGCCGAACAGGTGCTGGTAGCGCTCGTCCTCCGGGTGGGCGACCAGGGCGGCGCAGGCGGCCAGCAGTTCGGGGCGGGTGGTCTCGATGAAGACCTGCTCGCCGTCCTCGGTGGTGAACGGGTAGCGGTAGTAGGCGCCGGCGACCTCGCGGTCCTCCAGCTCGGCCTGGGCGACCGCGGTGCGGAAGGTGACGTCCCACAGGGTCGGGGCCTCGGCCATGTAGGCGTCCCCGGCGGAGAGGTTCTCCAAGAAGGCGCGCTGTGACACGGCCCGGGAGTTGTCATCGATGGTCCGGTAGGTCATCCGCCAGTCCACGGACAGGCCCAGGGTGGTGAACAGCTGTTCGAAGACCTTCTCGTCCTCCACGGCCAGCTGCTCGCACAACTGGATGAAGTTCCTGCGGCTGACCACGTCCCAGTCGCGCTGGTTCTTCGCCGGCTTGGCCGGCGGCTGGTAGTCCTGGATGTAGGGCTTGGACGGGTCGCAGCGCACCCCGTAGTAGTTCTGGACGCGGCGCTCGGTGGGCAGGCCGTTGTCGTCCCAACCCAGCGGGTAGAACACGTTCTTCCCGCTCATCCGCTGGTAGCGGGCCACCACGTCGGTCTGGGTGTAGGAGAACATATGGCCCACGTGCAGCGAACCGGAAGCGGTCGGCGGGGGAGTGTCGATGGAGTACACCGCCTCGCGGCTGGTGTCCTCATTGAAGTGATAGGTGCCCTCGGTGCGCCACCGGGACGAAAGACGTTCCTCCAGGCCTTCCAATGCGGGCTTGTCGGGAACTGAAACCGTGTTGGGCGTGTCTGTGCCCAAGTTTTCTTCTGCCATGTAAGCCATTCTTTCATGTTTCCTCGCCCGGGCGGGCATTGCGGCCCATGGGGTGGGACACCCGGCGGACAGCGCGTAAGAGTCATTCACCCCGCTCGTGGTGGGCCGCCGCGCCGTTCTATTCTGGTGCCATGACCAACCATGAAAACTCCCCAGCCCCCGCCACCGAAAGATCCGCCGTCGTCACCGGGGCCTCCAGCGGCATCGGCCAGGCCACCGTCAGGGCGCTGCGCCAGGAAGGGTGGCGCGTCTACGCCATCGCCCGGCGCGCCGAGCGGCTGCAGAGCCTGGCCGCGGACACCGGGGCCATCGCGCTGGCCGGGGATGTCAGCGAGCAGCACAGCGTCGACGAGCTGACCTCCCGGATCCTTGCCGCCGGCGGGGTGGACACCGTCATCAACGTGGCCGGCGGGGCCCGCGGGGTCGACTACCTGGCCCAGGCCAAGGACGCGGACTGGGACTTCATGCTGCAGGTGAACGTGATGGGCACCATGCGCCTGACCCGGGCGCTGCTGCCGCACCTGCGCACCGTGCAGGGCACCGTTTTGAACCTGACCTCCACCGCCGCCCTGGCCAGCTACGAGGGCGGCAGCGGCTACAACGCGGCCAAGGCCGCCCAGCGGGCCCTGACCCAGGCGCTGCGCCTGGAGGAAGTCGAGCACGGGGTCCGGGTCATCGAGGTGCTGCCCGGGCTGGTGGCCACCGAGGAATTCTCGCTGCGCCGGCTGGGCAGCGAGCAGGCCGCCGAGCAGGTGTACGCCGGGGTGGCCGAACCACTGAGCGCGGCGGACGTGGCCGAGGTGATCCGCTACGCGGTCAGCCTGCCGCACCACGTGAACCTGGACGAGATTGTGATCCGCCCGCAGGCGCAGGCCGCCAACCACAAGCTGGTGCGCCGCCAGGAGCCGGGACAGTGACCGGCCCGCAGCCCGGCAGCGACCAGCCGGTGCGCCCGGTGCACGTAGTGGCCGCCTCGCACGGCACGGACAACCCGCATGGGCAGGAGCAGATCAACCGGCTGCGCCAGCAGCTGGTCGAGCAGGCCGCCGGGCACCGCGCCCTGCGGGACCAGGGCGTGGAGCTCATCTGGCATGAGGCCTACGTCGACGTGCAGCATCCGCAGCTGCCCGAGGTCCTGAAAAGCCTGCCGGAGGGGGAAGCGGCCCTGGTGCTGCCGCTTCTGGTGGCCGATGGGGTGCACACCACCGAAGACATCGCCGGGGCGGTTGCCGGGCGGGCCTACACGGTGGCCGCCGCACCGCTGGGCGCCTTGCCGGCCCTGGCCGCGGTGCTCGCCAACCGGGCCGAACCACACCTGCACGGTGCCACGACGGTGGTGCTGGCCGCCGCCGGCACCCGTCTGCCGGCCGGGCAGCAGCAGATCAGCGACCTGGCCGGGCAGCTTTCCCAGCGCCTGGGCCGAGGTGTGCAGGTGGGCTACTGCGCCGGGGCCGAACCAAGGGTGCCAGCACTGGTGCAGGGACAGGCGGGGCAGCGCGCCCTGGTGCTCAGCGCCCTGCTGGCCGAGGGGTTCTTCCAGGACAAGCTGCGTAGCACCGGCGCCTGGCAGGTGACAACACCGCTGTTGCCCGACGTCATGATCGCGCAATGTTTCCTTGAAAGACTTTTCCAGGCGCTGCAAGCGGCGGCGTGGGTGACGAAAAAAGTCGAAGTTGAGGGCCGCTAAGCCGCACGAAGAGATGTGACAGCGACCGGTTGCCAGCGGGTGGGGCCCACTTCCTACGCTGGCAACCATGACGCAGACAACCACACCAAGCCGCCGGCCCCCACGGGCCGCGAAACCCAACGGGCAATGGAAAATTGATGGCCCCACCCCGCTGAATGCCAATGAGGAACTCAAGCAGGCCGATGACGGGCTGAATGTGCGCGAACGCATCGAGACGATCTACGCGGTGCACGGCTTTGACTCCATCGACCCCGACGACCTGCACGGACGCTTCCGCTGGTGGGGGCTGTACACCCAGCGCGCCCAGGGCATCCCCGGCGGCAAGACCGCCACCTTGGAACCCCATGAGCTGGAAGATGAATACTTCATGCTGCGGGTGCGCATCGACGGTGGCGCACTGAGCACCGAACAGCTGCGGGTCATCGGGCAGATCTCCCGGGACTTCGCCCGCGACACCGCGGACATCACCGACCGGCAGAACATCCAGCTGCACTGGGTGGACATCGTCAACGTCCCGGAAATCTGGCGGCGGCTGGAAGCGGTGGGCCTGCACACCACCGAGGCCTGCGGGGACGTGCCCCGGGTGATCCTGGGCTCCCCGGTGGCCGGGATCGCCAAGGACGAACTGATCGACCCGACCCCGGTGATCCAGGAAATCGCCCGCCGCTACATCGGCAACCCCCAGTTCTCCAACCTGCCGCGCAAATACAAGACCGCGATCACCGGGCACCCCAGCCAGGACGTGGTCCACGAAATCAACGACTTCGCCCTGGTGGGCGTGCAGCACCCGGAACTGGGCACCGGCTACGACCTGTGGGTGGGCGGGGGACTGTCCGCCAACCCGCGCCTGGGTGAGCGCCTCGGCGCGTTTGTCACCCCGGGGCAGGCCCCGGACGTCTGGGAGGCGGTCACCTCCATCTTCCGCGACTACGGCTACCGCCGGCTGCGCAACCGGGCCCGGCTGAAGTTCCTGCTGGCCGACTGGGGCCCGGAAAAGTTCCGGCAGGTGCTGCAGGAGGAGTACCTGGGCTACGAGCTGCCCGACGGGCCGCCGGCGCCCAAGCCCGAACAGGCCGGGGACCACTCCGGGGTGCATGAACAACACGACGGGAAGTACTACATCGGGCTGACCGCCCCGGCCGGGCGGGTCTCGGGCAGCATCCTGCTCGCGCTCGCCGAGCTGGTCGAGGCCCAGGGCTCACGCCGGCTGCGCACCACCCCGCACCAGAAGATCATTGCCCTGGACATCCCCGGCGAGCACGTGCGGCGCTTCACCGATGCCGCGGCCGCGCTGGGCCTGGACGCGTTCCCGGGCCTGGTCAAGCGTTCGGCGATCGCCTGCACCGGCATCGAGTACTGCAAGCTGGCGATCGTGGACACCAAGGACACCACCATCGACGCGGTCCGGCAGATCGAAGCCCGGCTCAGCGACCACCAGGGCCGGCTGCCCAAGGCCCTGACCCTGCACGTGAACGGGTGCCCGAACTCCTGCGCCCGGGTGCAGACCGCGGACATCGGGCTCAAGGGACAGCTGATCACCAACCAGGACGGCGAACAGGTCCCCGGCTTCCAGGTGCACCTGGGCGGCACCCTGGCCGGGGTGGAGAACGGGGAGGCCGGGCTGGGGCGCACCGTGCGTGGGCTGAAGATCGCCGCCGATGAACTGCCCGAGTACGTCACCCGCGTGCTGGGCAGCTACTCCCGGCACTCCGCGGACGGGGAGGCCTTTGCCACCTGGGCCCACCGCGCCGAGGACGGGGAACTGTCATGAGCCGCACACCGCACACCCAGGAGCAGCTGCGCGCGATCGCGCAGCGCGGCGCCCAGGAGCTGGGCTGGGATGCGCCGGCCGCGGCCGTGGTGGATTTCGCCGCCCGGCACCTGCCCCGACCCGGGATTGCGGTGGCCTGCTCCATGGCCGATGCGGTGCTGCCGCACCTGGTGGCCGAACGCCTGCCCGGGGTCGATGTCCTGTTCCTGGATACCGGGTACCACTTCCCCGAAACCCATGCGACCCGCGATGCGGTGGCCGCCGGGCTGAAGGTGAACGTCATTGACATCACCCCCGAACTGTCGGTGGCCGAACAGGACGCCGCCCACGGCAGGGACCTCTTCGCCCGGGATCCTGCCGCCTGCTGCCGGATGCGCAAGATGCAGCCGCTGGGCCGGGCCCTAGAAGGATATTCGGCCTGGTTCACCGGGGTGCGCCGGGACGAGGCGCCCACCCGCACCGGCACCCCGCTGGTCACCTTCGACGAGGCGCACGGGCTGATCAAGTTCAACCCGCTGGCCGCCTGGAGCTTCGACGAGCTCAGCGGATACGCCGCCCAGCACGCGGTGCCGCTGAACCTGCTGCTGGCCCACGGCTACCCGTCCATCGGCTGCGCCCCGTGCACCCAGCCGGTCGCCGACGGCCAGGACCCGCGCTCCGGACGCTGGGCGGGGCTGGCCAAGACCGAATGCGGCATCCACCTCTGACACCCCCTTTTTCCCGCCATGACACCTCCGCCGCCGGGCACCCCACCCGCGGTCCCGGCGCCGACCCTGCCCTCCGAAGGAGAACCCGATGACCCTGACCGCTACCGCCCCACCGGCCACCGCCCGCAGCGTGCTGGACGCCCTGGAGGCCGAATCCATCCACATCATCCGTGAGGTGCTGGCCGAATTCGAAAAACCCGCCCTGCTCTTCTCCGGCGGCAAGGATTCGGTGGTGGTGCTGCACCTGCTGGCCAAGGCCGTCGCCCCGGCCCGGATCCCCATCCCCGTGGTGCACATCGACACCGGCCACAACTTCGGTGAGGTGATCAAGTTCCGCGACGCCACCGTCGCCCGGTACGGGTTGCGCCTGATCACCGGCTCGGTGCAGGAGTACATCGAGCGCGGCGAGCTCATCCAGCCGGCCGACGGCACCCGCAACCGGCTGCAGACCCGGGTGCTGCTGGACACGCTGGAGGCCAACGGCTTCGACGCGGTCTTCGGCGGCGCCCGCAGGGATGAGGACAAGGCCCGGGCCAAGGAACGCATCCTGTCCCTGCGCAACGAATTCGGCACCTGGGATCCGCGCAACCAGCGCCCGGAGGTGTGGAACCTGTACAACGGGCGCCACGAGCCCGGCTGGAGCGTGCGCGCCTTCCCGATCTCCAACTGGACCGAAAAGGACATCTGGGCGTACATCGAACGCGAAGGCATCGAACTGCCCGGCATCTACTTCGCCCACTGCCGCCAGGTGTTCGAACGCGACGGGATGTGGCGGGCCGTCACCCCGGTCAGCCAGCCGCACCCGCACGAGACCGTGAGCGTGCGCAAGGTGCGCTACCGCACCGTGGGGGACGCCAGCTGCACCGGGGCGGTGCTCTCCGAGGCCGACACCGTCCCCAAGGTTTTGGACGAACTGGCCCTGAGCACCCTGACCGAACGCGGAGCCACCCGGGCCGATGACCGGATCTCCTCCGCCGCCATGGAAGACCGCAAGAAGGAAGGCTACTTCTAAAATGACCGCCACCCACACCACACCACACGCCACCGCACCGCCGAGCACCACCCTGCTGCGCATCGCCACCGCCGGGTCGGTGGACGACGGCAAGTCCACGCTGGTGGGCCGCCTGCTGCACGATGCGAAGGCGATCCTGGCCGACTCACTGGACGAGCTGGCCCGCACCAGCGCCGAACGCGGCTTCGGCGGCCACACCCCGGCCCTGGATCTGGCATTGCTCACCGACGGGCTGCGCGCCGAACGCGAACAGGGGATCACCATCGACGTGGCCTACCGCTACTTCGCCACCCCACAGCGCTCCTTCATCCTGGCCGACTGCCCGGGCCACGTGCAGTACACCCGCAACACCGTCACCGGCGCCTCCACCGCGGACGCGGCCATCGTGCTGGTCGATGCCCGCCACGGGGTGGTGGAACAAACCCGCCGCCACCTGGGGGTGCTCGGGCTGCTGCAGGTGCCGCAGCTGATCATCGCCGTGAACAAGATGGACCTGGTCGGCTGGGACGAAACCGTGTTCCGCGGCATCAGCGAGCAGGTGGGTGAGCTGGCCGCCGGGCTCGGGGTGGGTACCACCCACCTGATCCCGGTCAGCGCCCTGCACGGGCAGAACATCGTCGAACCGGCCGGGCAGGCGCCCTGGTACACCGGGCCCACCCTGCTGGGGCTGCTCGAAGGGCTGCCGGCCGAAACCGAACACGGCCCGGCCCGGCTGGACGTGCAATACGTCATCCGCCCGCAGGGGGCGCTGGCCCCCGGACTGGACCAGGACGAGTACCGGGACTTCCGCGGCTACGCCGGCACCCTGAGCGGCGGGCAGCTGGCACCCGGGGACCCGGTGCAGATCCTGTCCAACGGCCAGGTGCTCAGCAGCCGCATCCGCCAGCTGCGCACCCCCGCCGGACCGGCCGAACGGGCCGCTGCCGGGGAAGCGGTCATCCTGCTGCTGGAGGACGAGGTGGACATCGCCCGCGGGGACACCATCATCGCCGGCGCACTGCCGGACCCCACCCGGCAGCTGCAGGCCGAGGTGTGCGTGCTCGAGAACCGTCGGCTCAGCGCCGGGGACCGGGTACTGCTCAAGCACGGCACCCGGGTGGCCCCGGCGCGCATCACCGACATCGACTGCGTACTGCAGGTCGCCGACTACACCCGGCATCCGGCCGACACGCTGGGGCTGAACGACCTGGGTCGGATCAATCTGCGCAGCTCCGCCCCGATCGCCCCCGGCGACTACGCCCACTCCCGCGCCGCCGGCTCCCTGCTGCTGATCGACCCGCGGGACGGGGCCACCCTGGCGGCCGGCATCATCCGGCCCCCAGGGGCCGAAACGGATGCGGCACACCACGAGGATCCCGGCCATGTCCCCGCCTAGGCAACCGGTGCCCGCACCTAACGACGGCGCCCGCACCCGCTTCAGCGCCGGCGCCGCCCGGGCCCCGCACCGCATCCGTCGGGTGGGCGGGACGCTGGTGGCGCTGCTGGCCGCGGCCGCGGTCCTCACCGCGTTCCTGCCGGCGCCCCAAGGCGAACGGCGGCAGGCGGCGGGCCCGGCCCAGCAGCTGCGCCTGGGCTACTTCGCCACCATCACCCACGCCCCGGCGCTGATCGCCGAATCCCGGGGACTGCTGGGGCAGGCGCTGCAGCCACATGGCACCGAACTGGTGCCCCAGGTCTTCAGCGCAGGACCGGCCGCCATCGAGGCACTGAACTCCGGGGCGCTGGATGCCGCCTACCTGGGGCCCAGCCCGGCCCTGAACAGCTACCTGTCCAGCGGCGGAAAGTCGCTGCGCATCATTGCCGGGGCCACCGAATCCGGAGCCAGCCTGGTGGTGGACCCCACGATCACCACGGTGCCCGAACTGGCCGGAAGGCAGCTGGCCACCCCGCAGTACGGCGGCACCCAGGACGTGGCGCTGCGCCACTTTCTGGCCGAGCACCAGCTGTCCGACGCGGTGAGCATCACCCCCACCTCCAACGGCACGGTCGCCCAGCTGTTCGCCCGCGGCGCCATCGACGGGGCCTGGCTGCCCGAACCCTACGCCTCACTGCTGGTCGAACGGTACGGGGCCCGCCGATTGGTGGATGAAGCCAGCCTGTGGCCGCAGGGACGCTTCCCCACTACGGTGCTGGTGGCCCGGACCGAATTCATTGACGCCCACCCGCAGACCGTGGCCCGGCTGGCCGAGGCGAACACCGAGGCGATCGCCTGGCTGAACCAGGCCACCACGGACCAGCAGGTCCAGGCGGTGCAGCAGGCCCTGGCCGCGGCCAACGGGGCGAGCCTGCCCCGCAGCGTGATTCGCGCCGCGCTCGCCGAGGTGGATTTCAGCCCGGTCCCGGACGGCAGCAGCTTCACCACCCTGGTGCAGCACGCCGCCGAGGTGGGGCTGGGCCAGCCGGGGGACGTGAGCGGGCTGATCGATCGGCGTTGGGTGCGCCACCAGGAGGAGCCATGAGCGTCCAGCTGCACGAGCTCAGTCTGCGCTACCCGGGTGGGCCGGTGGTGATCGACCGGCTGAGCACCCGGATCGAGGCCGGGGAGTTCGTGGCGGTGCTCGGCGCGTCGGGATGCGGGAAGTCCTCGCTGCTGAACATCATCGCCGGACTGCAGCCACCGACCGCCGGCTGGGTGGAGGTCCCGGCCGACGGGGCCGCGTTCATGTTCCAGGACGCGAACCTGCTGCCCTGGCTGAACGCCGCGCAGAACGTGGAACTGGCGCTGAAGCTGGCCGGGGTGCCGGCGGACCAGCGGGGACAGGACGCGCACCGGCTGCTTGAACTGGTGCAGCTGGGGCACGCCGCGCAGCGCAAACCCCATGAACTCTCCGGCGGCATGCGCCAGCGGGTGGCATTGGCCCGGGCCCTGGCCCAGCAGCGCCAGGTGCTGTTGATGGATGAGCCCTTCGCCGCGCTGGATGCCATCACCCGGGACCTGCTGCATGAACAGCTGCGCGCCCTGTGGCACAGCTCGGCCAAGACCATCATCTTCGTCACCCACAACGTGCGCGAGGCGATCCGGCTGGCCGGTCGGATCCTGGTGCTCTCCTCCCACCCGGGGCGGATCCTGGAAACCCGGCAGGTCAGCGACGCGCTGCGCAACAACGCGGTCCGGGCCGCCGACCTGGCGGACGAACTCACCGCGATCCTCAGAAAGGAGCAGGCCAAAAATGAGCATTCTCGCACCCCGGCTTGAACGGGGCCTGGCACCCGCCGCCCGGCGCCGCCCGCCGGCGGTGCCCTCCCGGATTGATGCGGTTGTTGCCCCGCTGCTGGTGGTGGTCGTGGCGCTGAGCCTCTGGCAGATCCTGGCCTGGGTTTCCCCGCTGCGCGATGACCTGTTCCCGGCCCCGGCCGACGTCGCGGCCCGGCTGCCGGCCGTGCTGGCGGACGGGACGCTGGTGGCTGCGGTGGGCACCAGCCTCTGGCGCGCCGCCAGCGGGTTTGTGCTGGCCGTGCTGGTCGCCACCCCCATGGCCCTGCTGCTGGGACGCCAGCCGCTGCTGCGCAAAGGCATCGGCCCACTGGTCTCCGCCCTGCAGGTGCTGCCCTCCATCGCCTGGGTGCCGGCGGCGATCATCCTGTTCGGGCTCAGCGACGCCACGATCTACACGGTGCTGCTGCTCGGGGCGATTCCCTCCATCATCAACGGGCTGCTGGGCGGGATGGACCTGATGCCCCCGGCGTACCGGGCCCTGTCCCAGGTGCTGGGCGCAAACCGGCTGCAGCACCTGTGGCATGTGGAGCTGCCCGCCGCCCTGCCCGGCTATGTGTCCGGGCTGCGCCAGGGGTGGGCCTTCGCCTGGCGCTCGTTGATGGCCGCGGAACTGATCGCGGTCGGCGGCGCGCTGGCCCCCGGGGTCGGCTCCCTGCTGCAGCGTGGACGGGACCTGGCCGATTTGCCCCTGGTGATCTTGGTCATAGTGGTCATCCTGCTGGTCGGGGTGCTCATTGAACTGGCCTGCTTTGCCCCGGTGGAACGCAAACTCCTGCGGGACCGGGGAATGAGACGAACTGGAGAAAACAATGGATAAAGGAAGCATTACCCTCATCGGCGGCGGCCCGGGAGACCCGGAGCTGATCACCGTGGCCGGGTACAAGGCATTGATGCGAGCGGACGTGGTCCTGGCGGACCGGCTCGGTCCCACGGCGCTGCTGGACGAGTTGGAAGATCACGTGCAGGTCATTGACGTGGGAAAGGCCCCGGGAAGCCACCTGGCCACCCAGGACGAAATCAACCAATGCCTAGTCAGCCAGGCCCGGCAGGGGAAGAACGTGGTGCGCCTGAAGGGCGGAGACCCGTACGTGCTCGGCCGCGGGGGAGAAGAGGCCGCCTACGCGGCCGCCCACGGGTTTACCGTGCGGGTGATTCCCGGCATCACCAGCGCCGTGGCGGTGCCGGCCGCCGCCGGCATCCCGGTCACCCACCGCGGGCTGGCCACCGGGTTCAGCGTGGTCACCGGCCACCAGGAGCTTGGCGATGTGCCGTTGCGCACGGACCACACCCTGGTGATCCTGATGGGCGTGGGCCGCCTGGCCGCCACAGTGCAGACGTTAACTGGGCGTGGGCTGGGAACTAACACTCCGATTGCCATAATTGAGCGAGGTTACTCACAGACGCAACGCACAACTATCGGTACCCTAGAAGAGATCGTAGTGCGCGCCCAACAAGCCGCAGTAACGAATCCGGCCGTCATTGTGATTGGTGACGTGGTTCGACTGGCCCCCGATGCTGCAGTGCAGCTGGCTGAGCTTCAGCCGCTGACCCACACCGATACTGCTGTGCCGGCCCTATTCGTTGACTAAGAAAGTAGAAGTTGTTTGATGAGTGAACTTAGCATTCCAGAGCACCTGACCAACCGACCCCTGCGCGTGGCCATCGTCGGCGCCGGACCGGCCGGGATCTACGCGGCCGACATGCTGGCCAAAAGCGAAGCAGTCTCCTCCGGCGCCCTGCAGCTGAAAGTCGACCTCTTCGACGAGCTGCCCACCCCGTTCGGCCTGATCCGCTATGGGGTGTCCCCGGACCACCCGCGCATCAAGGGCATCATCACCGCCCTGCACAAGGTGCTGCACAACGACTGGATCGACTTCTACGGCAACGTGGGCCTGGGGCGGGACATCACCCTGGATGAACTCAAGGCCCGCTACGACGCGGTGATCATCGCCACCGGCGCCCAGAAGGACGCCGACCTGAACATCCCAGGCGTGGACCTGGAAGGCTCCTTCGGCGGCGCCGACTTCGTCTCCTGGTACGACGCCCACCCGGACACCGACCGCACCTGGGACCTGTCGGCCAAGGAAGTGGCCGTCATCGGCAACGGCAACGTGGCCCTGGACGTGGCACGCATCCTGTCCAAGCACGCCGACCAGCTGCTGGAAACCGAAATCCCGGAGCACATCTACGAGCAGCTGAACAACTCGGCCGTCACCGACGTGCACATCTTCGGCCGCCGCGGTCCGGCGCAGGTGAAGTTCACCCCGCTGGAGCTGCGCGAACTGTCGCACTCCAAGGATGTGGACATCGTCCTGTACCCGGAGGACTTCGAGTTCGACGCCGCCTCCGATGAAGCGATGAAGACCAACAACCAGACCAAGACCATGGTCTCCACGCTGACCAACTGGCTGATCGAGCAGGAAGAACGCGAAGAGGCCCCCAGCGCCTCGCGTCGCCTGCACCTGCACTTCCTGCAGTCCCCGGTCGAGATCGTCGGCGAGGACGGCAAGGTTGCCGGGCTGAAGATGGAACGCAATGAACTGGACGGGACCGGCAACGTGCGCGGCACCGGAGAGTTCACCGAATACCCCGTCCAGGCGGTCTACCGCGCGGTGGGCTACTTCGGTTCGGCCGTGGACGGCATCGAATACGATGGCGCTGCCGGCGTGCTGCCCAACGAAGGCGGCCGCGTCCTGGACGCCCACGGCCAGCATGTGCCGGGCCTGTACGCCACTGGCTGGATCAAGCGTGGTCCGGTGGGCCTGATCGGCCACACCAAGGGCGACGCCCTGGAGACCATCAACCACCTGCTCACCGACCTGGACCAGCTGGCCCAGCCGAGCCAGGACGCACCGATCACTCAGCTGCTGGAGGAACGCGGCGTCGACTTCGCCACCTGGGAAGGCTGGCTGGCCCTGGACCAGCAGGAGAAGCAGCTGGGCAGCGAGGCCGGAACCGTGCCGACCCGCTTCGGCGAGGTTACCCGTGACCGCGTCAAGGTAGTTTCCCGCGAAGAGATGCTGGAGCATGCCCGGGCAAAAAAATTTGCTGAGAGCCTGTAAGCACTACCCCAGGCTCTAGAACCGGCCCCCGCGCCGCGACAGGAACCCCCTGTCGCGGCGCGGGGGCCGTTCTGCAACCGGCAGCCCATTTCGAGGTGACAAGGCGGTTTTGGAGTGCACCGGTATCGGGGGTCACTGCTTCTTTTCCCAAAGGTCGCTAGACTGAGGCCATGGCTAATGAACAGAGGAAAAAGGCACGGAAGGAAGCGAACCTTGCTGCCGATCTTGAGATGATTTGGCAGGAAGAGTCACCCGAAACCGCGGCGAGCACGAAGTTTGCCGATCAGGTCGACGGGGAACTGGGGACCCGCCCCTCCAAGAACGGCAAGGATTCCTAGATAACCGTTGCGGCGTGCGTATCTTCGCGAACGCCGGAAAACTGCGACCGACACGAGCCAGTCAGGAGCCGCCACCGGGTCCTTGCGGGCTCAACCATGTCCCAAGCGCGGTGCCTCAGAAAGCCAGATCATTCCCTTAGGCGGCCTGGCCGGGCCTCGCAACCCGGCCGGCAGCCGGTTCAACCTCACTTAGGTCGCAGGTTCGGATGGCCCAAGGATCACCAGCTGGGCAGGGGCTCTGTTTATGAAAATATAGAGGTCCACCGCGCCGACGACGCCGGCACCGAAGGATCCCGGGTTGCAAGGACCACCCACACTTGCGCTCTCGGCAACCAGAAAGGCGGGGTCGGAAGACCCACGACTATCTTCCACCTGGCCCGTTCTGGCATGCTCTGCGGGCTGCATGTGCTCGTGCTGGACGACGCCCCTCCGAGCAACCTCACGGCCGTAGCTGCCGCCGAACCAGTAACCGAGAACCAAAGACGCCCTTGCCCATGACCGGAGAAGCCCCGGAAGACGTTCGCCTACCGGACCGCGCGCGTTGCCATGACCTAAACAGGTTGACAGCACGGGGCAGCGTATCAACCTAACGCTGCCCCGTCCTCGACTCTTCAGCGAAGGGCTCTCTGGCTCCAATACGCCTTCGCCGGAAGCTCTGAGCATTCGGCAATGGAGCACAGAGGTAAGGTGAGGGACATATTCGGAAACCAGGAGACGCGCCCTTCGCTAAAGAGGGCGGGAAATGGTCTCTACCTCGTGTAAGGAGACCCGAATGAAGGAAAACCTATCTAGTCATATTCGTGGCTTTGGTCTCTCCTTCATCAGTTCGCTCGGAACTGTCGTCTTGGCTACGCTCTCTTCGCTCCTTGGATATAACTCAAATTCACTCTCCGACAGCATCTCAACGCTAGTGGTATTCTTCGCCGTTTCCAGCGTCTTCGCTGCACTGATAGCTTCTGTCGTCTCGACGGGACTGTTCGTGCTGGGGAGCCGAAAGGGGCGAGTTTCCGGAGGAATTATTGCATCCGTCGCGGGCGTGCTGCTTCTGGGCTTCGTCTTTGCTCTCCTCACGCAGCAGATTCCAGACTATGACGTGACGCTGCTCCTGATCATTGGATGCTGCCTTGGATCACTCACCGGCCCAATTAGTTTCATCGTCGCCCTCCAGCCCCAGCCTGCCCGTGAAAACAGCCTGGATCGGCACTCCTCCTAGAACGTTTTCGCCAAGCGACTACCAGCCCACCCAATGACCTGCTGATTTGGCATTGACCCTCGCGATCAGACTTTTTTGTGCCGGGGGCGATCACCAATAACAAGTTCTGGTCCAAAGCAAGGATGATAGAAACGAAGTTCTCTCAAGTGCTGATGCTTGTCCCATACGACGGTCGTCGTTCACCGGGGCACCGGCTCTACTGATGTGGGTTGCTAGAGGTCTCTATGCTCGCGGCCAAGATGCGCGTCGCGTATACCCCGCCCGCGAGAATGCCCAATGAAGGTGCCTCATACGGACGCCAAAAACGATCGTTTTAAGACCGTCTTGCCTGGCACTCACTATTTCGAGTGACACGCCGCAGAAAGGCGGCCCGAAACCTGTGCCCGAAACCAGCACCAACCGAAACTATCTAAGGATCGTTTTCAGGTGACTTGGTAAAATGAAGTGGGTCATTTTCTTGGAAGGAGTCCGGCCGTGACCGAGAAGTTTGATATTGAGGAACGCTGGCCAGAACTGTTTGCGCAGCTCGATGCTAACCAACGCAATGCCGTTCGGCAGTCACTGGCCGCAGCCTGGCATGAGGGATGGGTCCCGAACCGCGAGGACGTCGAGAACTTGACCGACGAGGCCCGCGGTGCGATCGACCAGACGGAGTATCTGCGGCGTGTCGACGCAGCGGCTGAGCGTCACCGGTCCGGTACGCACACAGTGGCCAAGTGACCGAGTCTGATACCTGGAAGTCGTATTTCTATCCTCCGCCGGATCATGCGCCGATGCGGAATCTGCTACATTTGGGCGCGCAGCTGAGGTATGCGCTCTGCCACCGCGGCTAGATGCTCCTGGCATTCGGCCGGTTCGTCAATGATTTTCGGTGGAGGCCGCTGTCGGTGAGAGGCCTCGGACGGCGGTAAGTAAGGGCGCAGTGAATCGGCGGGCACGGCGTTGCCCCATTCGGACATCACCAGCAGCAGGTCGCAGGGCCGCTGGGAGGTGGCACGGATGGTTGATGTTGCACGGGATCGGGGTGGCGGTTCGGCTACTCATTTTCAATCCTGCCCCGGGTCTTGCGGCCAGCCCCCACCCAGACGATATGCTGAAGGTACCAAGGGAAGAACAATGGCGTTCTCCTTGGTTTTTCCTTGCCCGCGGTACACCGCGGCCTCACGAGCTGGTGTGCCGAGGCTCACTGTCAATAGCTGGCCCGCCCGTGGAACAAGCCGCGCGCCGGACGGAAACCGCCTCAGCCGGCGCGCGCGAGCAGTGGCTCGAGCTGCCCCGCCAATGCCAGCAGATCAGCATCCTGGTGGGCGCTACCCTGCACCGTCATCCCCACCGGCAGTCCGTGCGAGCCCCGGCCGGCGGACAGGGTCACCGACGGCACGCCCAGTATCGTGCCCGGCCCGACATTCCGGGTCATCAGTGGGAACAGGGCAGTCGGCTGGCCGCAGTGGTCCACCACATGGTCCTCGCCCACCCGCTGGGGAAGCGCAGGCATGGTGGGGAAGAACAGGGCGTCGAGGCGTTGGTGCTCCATGAGCCGGGCATACCGCTCTCGCGCCGCTGCCATGGCGAGCCTGGCCTGCTGATAGGAGCGTTGGTCCACCGGCTCGCTGGCATAGCTGTCCAGGATGCCGCGCACGTCGGGGGAGGCCGCCCGGTGAACCACCTCGGCCCACGCCCGGGTTGGGCTCAGGTCCTCGGCCGCCGCCAGGCAGGCGCTAAGCAGCCGCGGAGCCTCCCACCCCACCAGGTCCCACTGCGCCCGGTCGGTCAGGGCAATGATCGGGGACAGGTCCACATCAACGAACTGCACATGGGGTTCCAGGGACTTTAGCGCCCGGCGCAGCACCCGGGCCACGTCGGGATCGAGGTCCCGGTGGAAAGCGGCGGGCAGTCCCAGGCGCGCACGCGCGACCGGGGCAGGTGCCGGCGGGGTGTTGCTGATCCAGTTGTCCAGCAGGCCCACCTCGGCCACGGTGGGGGTGTGCACGCCAATGGTGTCGCGGGAGGTGGACAGCCCGATGATCCCGTCAATGGGCCAACGTCCGGTGCTGGGACGAAACCCGACCACCCCGCAGGAGGAGGCCGGGATGGAAATTGAGCCGCCGGTGTCCGTACCCAGGGAAATGCGCACGGTTCCGGCGGCCACGGCCGCGGCGCTGCCGCCACTGGATCCGCCCGCGGTGCGCTGCCGATCATAAGGGTTGCGCACCGGCCCGTAGACGGCGTTGTTGCTGGTGATCCCGAACGCCAGCTCATGCATGTTCGTCAGGCCGTGCACCCGACCGCCATGCTGGCGCAGGATGGAAACCACCAGTGCATCGGCCGGAGCCCGGTACCCGCCATAGACGGGACTGGCCGCGTTCGTCGGAAGGCCCTGCACCTGGATATTGGCCTTGACGGCAAAGTTAAACTCGCCCTCACCCGCGATGGGGGCATTGTCGTGCGGTGGACCGGCGTCGGTGTCCGGCAGATCCTCCAGATGCGTCCAGATCCCGTCCTGCCCGTGATGGTCCGTCATTGACTTTCCTGGTCCCTTCGAACAATGCGCGGCGCGGTGCTCCCATCCGTGCCGATCACCCCGAGCCTAGGGCAGAAGCCGCTCACCGGCCAGCGTTCAGGGCAGCAGGGGCCGTGTTGGCCGAGGATGTGCCGAAGCATGCGGTCAGGGTGGCATGACGTGGTGGACAAATCCGGGTAAAGTGGAAGACGTACGACGTTGATCCGGCCATCACCGGGGAGTCCTTGGAAGAACAGCCCGGTTCCGGGCCTAGTAGAACCGAGCGGGACCAGCCCGTGACAGCTGAAGACAAGCGGTTTGTCCGCCGGCCCCCACGCGGTGCCGGATGGGGGAACAAGCGGGGTGGTACCGCGGCCACAGGTCGTCCTCGCAGTGGATGTTTCCGAACCTACGCTTGTAAGGATGGCCGCCTACGATGAGCTTCTACCCGAAGGTCACTACCGATCCCTCCGGTTCCACCCCGGCATCTCCGCGCTTCCCCGAGATCGAAAAACGAGTCCTCGAGTACTGGAAGCGGGACAACACCTTCCAGGCCTCCATTGACCAGCGCGAAGACAACGAATTCGTCTTCTACGACGGCCCGCCGTTCGCCAACGGCCTGCCGCACTACGGCCACCTGCTCACCGGCTACGTCAAGGACCTGGTCGCCCGCTACCAGACCCAGCGCGGACACCGTGTGGAACGCCGTTTCGGCTGGGACACCCACGGGCTGCCGGCCGAGCTGGAGGCCATGAAGCAGCTGGGGATGGCCGATAAGAAGCAC
Organism: Glutamicibacter sp. St.4D3; assembly: GCF_059728615.1. Taxonomy (NCBI): domain Bacteria; kingdom Bacillati; phylum Actinomycetota; class Actinomycetes; order Micrococcales; family Micrococcaceae; genus Glutamicibacter; species Glutamicibacter sp. St.4D3. The sequence goes on along the minus strand of NZ_AP039380.1, from coordinate 1,858,523 downwards.
ATCCTGGAGATGGGCATCGACAAGTTCAACGACGCCTGCCGCAGCTCGGTGATGAAGTACGCCGACGAGTGGGAGGAGTACGTCACCCGCCAGGCGCGCTGGGTCGACTTTGAAAACGACTACAAGACCCTGAACGTCGAATACATGGAATCGGTGATCTGGGCGTTCAAGCAGCTCTCCGACAAGGGGCTGACCTACCAGGGCTTCCGCGTGCTGCCGTACTGCTGGAAGGACGAGACCCCGCTGTCCAACCACGAACTGCGCATGGACGACGACGTCTACAAGAACGTCCAGGACCAGACCGTGACCGTCACCTTCCCAATCCTTGAGGGCGAGCTGCCGGTCTCCCGCCACCTGGTCGGCGTGCAGGCCCTGGCCTGGACCACCACCCCCTGGACCCTGCCCACCAACGAGGCGCTGGCCGTGCACCCGGACGTGGAATACGTGGTCGTGCCCGCCGGGGAAGCCGGTGTGAAGGCCTCGGCCGCCAGCGGCAGCTTCCTGCTGGCCCGCGACCTGCTCGGCTCCTACGCCAAGGACCTGGGCTACGCCGACGCCAAGCAGGCCGCAGCCGCCATCACCGCCAGCTACCAGGGCCGCGAACTGGCCGGGCTGCGCTACGAACCGCTGTGGGACACCTACACCGACACCGAGAAGTACGGCACCGAAAACGCCTGGCAGATCGTCACCGCCGACTACGTGACCACCTCGGACGGCACCGGCCTGGTGCACCAGGCCCCGGCCTACGGCGAAGATGACCAAAAGGTCTGCGAGGAAAACGGGATCCCGGTGATCCTCTCGGTCGATGAGGGCGCCAAGTTCCTGCCGGTGTTCGCCGGCGGGCCGCTGAACGACATCGTCGGGGTGCAGGTCTTTGACGCGAACAAGACCATCACCAATGTCCTCAAGGACGACGCCCGACTGGTCAAGCAGGCCTCCTACGAGCACTCCTACCCGCACTGCTGGCGCTGCCGCCACCCGCTGATCTACCGTGCGATCTCCTCCTGGTATGTTGAGGTCACCCAGATCAAGGACCGGATGCTGGAGCTGAACGAGCAGATCAACTGGATCCCGGAGAACGTCAAGCACGGCCAGTTCGGCAAGTGGCTGGAAAACGCCCGCGACTGGTCGATCTCCCGCAACCGCTTCTGGGGATCCCCGATCCCGGTGTGGGAGTGCGACGGGGTGGAGTGCACGCACCGCGAGGTGTTCGGCTCCCTGCAGGAGCTGAAGGACTTCTTCGGCCGGCTGCCGGTGAGCCATGAGGGCGAGCCGGACCTGCACCGCCCCTTCATCGACGAGCTGACCAAGGCCCACGCGGGCTGCGCGGCCGGGGGCACGCTGCGCCGCGTCGAGGACGTGCTGGACGTCTGGTTCGACTCCGGTTCAATGCCCTACGCCCAGGTGCACTACCCGTTTGAGAACCGTGAATGGTTCGACACCGGCCACCACCCGGCGGACTTCATCGTGGAGTACATCGGGCAGACCCGCGGCTGGTTCTACACCCTGCACATCCTGTCCACCGCCCTGTTCGACCGCCCGGCGTTCACCAACGTGATCTCCCACGGCATTGTGCTCGGCTCCGACGGGCAGAAGATGAGCAAGTCGCTGCGCAACTACCCGGATGTCACCGAGGTGCTGGACCGCGACGGCTCGGATGCGATGCGCTGGTTCCTGATGGCCAGCCCGATCCTGCGCGGCGGCAACCTGGTGGTCACCGAGCAGGGCATCCGCGAAGGGGTGCGCCAGGTGCTGCTGCCGCTGTGGAACGTGTGGCACTTCTTCAACCTGTACACCAACGCGGCGAACAACGGCGCCGGGTACGAGGCGAAGATCTCCCACGATTCCCCGGACCCGCTGGACCAGTACATGATCGCCGCCACCGGCCAGCTGGTGCGCGAGGTGACCACCGCGTTGGATGAGTACGAGGTCTCCGACGCCACCGACGCGGTGCGCCAGTACATGGACACCTTGACCAACTGGTATGTGCGCCGCTCCCGCCAGCGCTTCTTCGACGAGGACACCCACGCCTTTGACACGCTGTACACGGCGCTGGAGACCCTGGTGAAGGTCGCCGCCCCGCTGCTGCCGCTGGCCTGCGAGGAAATCTACCGCGGGCTGACCGGGCAGCGTTCGGTGCACCTGACCGACTGGCCGGACGCCGAGCAGTTCCCGGCCGATGCCGCGCTGCTGGAAACCATGGACACCACCCGCAAGATCTGCTCGGTCGGCTCCTCGCTGCGCAAGGCCAAGAACCTGCGTGTGCGCCTGCCGCTGGCCGAACTGAAGGTCGTGCTCAGTGACGCCGCCCGCCTGGAAGGCACCTACGCCTCGATCATCAAGGATGAACTGAACCTGAAGCAGGTCACCCTGATCGACGCGGCCGGGGTGGACGCGGCCAGCTACGGGATCAGCCAGCAGCTGGTGGTCAACGCGCGCGCCGCCGGCCCGCGCCTGGGCAAGAACGTGCAGCAGGCCATCAAGGGCGCCAAGTCCGGCGACTGGTCCGTGGCCGACGGCGTGGTCACCGCCGGCGGGCTGGAGCTGGTGGAGGGTGAGTACACCCTGGACACCGTGGTGAACGCGGAGGCGGACATCGCCGCAGCGGTCATCGATGGCGGCTTCCTGGTGCTGGACACCGAGGTCACCGAGGAGCTGGCCGCCGAGGGCATCGCCCGCGACATGGTCCGCAGCATCCAGGCCGCCCGCAAGGACGCGGATCTGCAGGTCTCGGACCGGATCCGCACCACCATCAGCGCGAACGAAACCGTGATTGCGGCCCTGGAGGCGAACCGGGAACTGATCAGCGGCGAGACGCTGACCGTTGACCTGGTCCTGCAGGCCAACGGTGCCGCCAAGGAACCCCAGGTGAAGGTCGAGGTCAGCGCGTGAGCGAACTGGAACGGGTGTACGCCGAACTGCTGGCGCGCGCCCCGGAGAACAAGATTGAGCCGCGCATGGCCCCGATGTTCCGGGCCATGGAGGTGCTGGGCGAGCCGAACAAGGCCTGCCCGGTCATCCACATCACCGGCACCAACGGCAAGACCTCCACGGCGCGGATGATCGAGTCGCTGCTGCGCGCGCATGACCTGCGCACCGGGCGCTACTCCTCCCCGCACCTGGTCTCGGTCACCGAGCGGATCAGCATCGACGGGGAACCGGTCGATGATGAGACCTTCGTGCGGATCTGGGACGAGATTGCCCCCTACCTGGACCTGGTGGACTCGGAGCTGCAGGCCAACGGGGAAAACCGGCTGACCTACTTTGAGGCCGTGACGATCCTGGGATTTGCGATCTTCGCCGACGCCCCGGTGGACGTGCTGGTGCTGGAGGTAGGCCTGGGCGGCATCACCGATGCCACCAATGTCGCCGACGGCGACGTCTCGGTGATCACCCCGATCTCCCTGGACCACACCGACCTGCTGGGCGACACCACCGAGCTGATCGCCGAGGAGAAGGTGGGGATCCTCAAGCCCGGCGGCTACCTGGTCACCGCGGTGCAGCCGGTCGACGCGGCCGATGTGCTGCTGCGCCAGGCCCGGGAGCTTGAGGTGCCGTTCGCCTTTGAGACCCTGGACTTCAAGCTGCTGGAGCGCAAGGTCGCCGTGGGCGGTCAGATGCTGGACATCCAGGGCCAGGCCGCGCGCTACGACGAGCTGTTCCTCCCACTTTACGGTGCCCACCAGGCGCAGAACGCCACCGTCGCGCTGGCCGCGGTGGAGGCCTTCCTGGGTGGGGGAGCCAAGGAGCTGAACGTGGAACTCATCCGCCAGGGCTTCGCCGAGGTGACCAGCCCCGGACGCCTGGAGATCGTGCGCACCGCGCCGACCGTGCTGGTGGACGCCGGGCACAACCCGGACGGGGTCCAGGCAGCGGCCACCGCGGTGAAGGAATCCTTCGGGTTCAGCCGCCTGGTGCTGATGGTCGGGATCCTGCAGGAGAAGGACCCCGCCGGGATGCTCTACCAGATGCGCGAGGAATACGGGGAACTGGTTGAGGATCTGTGCCTGACCCAGTCCTCCTCCCCGCGGGCCATCCCCGCCGGGGAACTGGCGAACCTGGCCCTGGAGGCCGGCTGGCCCGAAGAGGACCTGCACGTGACCGAGGACCTGGAAGACGCCATCGAATGGTGCGTGGGCCGGGCCGAGGCCGGCAACGACCTGGCCGGCGGCGTGCTGGTCACCGGGTCGATTACGCTGGTTGGCGAGATTTCACTGTTGTTGAAGGGACGTGAGTAGCACTCATGGCACGTCTGACCAAGGCCCAGCGCGAATGGCGCCCGGGCATGCGCAAGAAGCCGCGCTCGCTGAAAATCATGTTGGCCTCCTCGGTGCTGTCCCTGGAGGCGTTCGTGGCGCTGTTCTTCACCCTGGCCACCCTGGGGCTGAAGCGCTCTGAGGTTGCCCCGGGGCTCATCTTGGGCGGGGGAGCGGTGATGATCGCGCTGTGCATCATCACCTGCGCCTTCCTGCGCAAGCCGTTCGGAATCGTCATGGGCTGGATCATCCAGCTGATGTTCATCCTGTGCGGTTTCGTGCTGGCCGACATGTTCTACATCGGCGCCGCGTTCGCCGCCTGCTGGTGGTATGCCCTGTACAAGGGTGGGCAGATGGACGTGGAGAACAAGCGCCGGGAAGCCGAGCAGGCCGAATGGGAACGCAACAACCCACCGGTAGAATCCTAGGTAAGTATCAATTTCGTCGAAGACAAGAGGTATTTACATGTCTGACCGCACCCTGATCCTGGTCAAGCCCGATGGCGTCAAGCGTGGGCTGACCGGACAGATCCTGGCCCGCATCGAAGCCAAGGGCTACACCATCGCCAAGCTGCAGCAGCTGCAGGCCACCCGCGAGATGCTGGCCGCGCACTACGCCGAGCACGAGGGCAAGCCGTTCTACGAGCCGCTGGTGGAGTTCATGCTCTCCGGGCCGGTCGTGGCGATCGTGGCCGAGGGCCACGGTGTGATCCCGGGCTTCCGTTCGCTGGCCGGCGCCACCGACCCGACCACCGCCGCCCCGGGCACCATCCGCGGCGACTTCGGCCGCGACTGGGGCGTGAAGGTGCAGCAGAACCTGGTGCACGGCTCGGACTCGCCCGAATCCGCCGAGCGTGAGATCAGCATCTGGTTCGGCAACTAGCCGTCACGGACTAACTCGGCGAAGCTCCGCCGTCGATCACGCCCGGGTGCTGCCTCCCATTGGAGGCAGCACCCGGGCGTTTTGCGTTCCCGCGCCGCTCACGCCGGCAAGGGCCCGTCCCGGATACAAACAAGCCCCAGGAGCCCACGGCGCATGCCGCAGCCCCTGGGGCTTGATTCGGGTGGTTCGTGCTCTAGAGCCAGCCGCCGAGCGTGTCGTTGGTGCGGCCCGCGTTCTGCAGGTAGCCGCTCGCGGGCTCATCCAACCAGCCGCTGTCCGCGCTTCCGCCCTTGGCCGCCGCTGAGGCGGCAAACCCGTTCTCGGTCAGCAGCTGACCGCCGCCGCCTTCACCCGCGGAATGGACGGCGCGTGAATCACGGGCCGCGGCGGTAAGGGTTCTGGGATTTTCTGGCCCTTCTGAGGAACTGACGTTCAGCATGAGGCTACCTTCCTGCCTTCGCATCCAACTTTCGAAGGCACATGAGTTTCGCTGTGACCCGGATCTTGTCCTGGCTGCCCGCGGGTGCCGGCGGCGAAAGCGCGAGAAGCCGAGGACGGAGTCACAATTTTAACTTAATTCACATTAAACACACTTGAGGTTCACCCGGTCAACGACGTTGCCCTTGATGACGCTTTGCGGTGTTGCGACCTACTGCTCCGTGTCTGGACGTTGGGCCTTGTCGGAGTGTTCTTCCGAGTTGGCGATGATCTCATCTGCCATCTCGTCCACGTCCTGCTTGACCTCGTCGACCTTCTCCTTCTTCTTCAGCTTTTCCAAAGCCTTGTCCTCGGCACGGATCTCGGCCTCGATCTTGATCTGCGCCTTGGCGGCGGCGACCGCGTCCATGTTCTCGCGCTCGGTCCACACCTTGATGATTCCCCAGGCCACGGCGGAGAGCGGCACGGCCAGCACGGCGCCGACGATTCCGCCCAGCACGGTGCCGGCGGTCAGGGCCATCAAGATCACCAGGGCATGCAGGTTCAGCGCCTGGGCCATGACCACCGGCTGTAGGAAGTTGCCCTCTAGCTGGTTCACGATGATCACCGCGGCAAGCACCACCAGGGCAACCAGCGGGCCGCTGGTGACCAGGCCGACCAGGGTGGCCAGGATGCCGGCCACGGTTGCGCCGACCATGGGGATGAACGCGCCGAGGAAGACCACCACGCCCAGCGGCAGGGCCAGCGGCACCTGCAGCACCAGCAGGGTGGCGGTCACGCCGATGGCATCCACGGCTGCGATGATCGCGGTGCCGCGGATGTAGCCGCCGAAGGTGTGCAGCGCCCGATCACCGGAGGTGATCCACTTGTGGCGGTAGTGCTTCGGGGTCCAGGAAATGAAGAACGCCCAGATCCGGTCCCCGTCCTTGAGGAAGAAGAACAGGATGACCATCAGCAGGATGCTGCCGGTGACAAAGCTGCCGGCGGCAGTGATGGTGTTCAGGGCTCCGGCGCCGAACTGGGAGCTGGTGATGAACGAGGTGACGGTGTCCACCGCCTCATCGATCTGGCCTTGGTCCACCGTGAACGGCATGTCCCCGATGAACTGTTGCACCAGGTCGTTGAGCTGGTTAAAGCCCTCCGCGGCCTGGTTGACCAGGGTGTTCCATTCGCGCATGACCGAGAAGACCAGGCCGGTGCCGATCCCGCCAAGAACCAGCAGCGACCCGAGGAAGACGACCCAGGCGGACAGCATCGGGGACAGGTGCTTGCGCAGCTTGGTGACCAGCGGCCACAGGGCGCAGGAGAGGATCAGCGCGATCAGCGTCGGGATCACGATCATGGTCAGGCGCAGCATGCCAATGATGACGAAGCCGGCGACCAGTCCCACAATCAGGATCTGCAGGCAGCGGATCCCCAACCGGCCGAGCATGTCGGTCCACAATCCCTGAACCGTGAACTCCGGCCGCTCACGAACCGGTGCTTCTGCCGCGACCACCACTTGCTGTGTCGGTGGCCTGTTTTTTGAGGATGCAGCCTTGCGGAAGAACGCCATTCTTGCTCCTACGTCAGGGGGATTGATCAATTAAACAATAGGCTAGCGGTCGCCGAAGCGCGGGAGACACGTCCAAAAGGATGAGTTAATTCAACTGTCCGTCACTGCTTGGTTCCCGCCCTCAGCGGGTTGCTGCCAGCCCCGCGGCGGGGGAGGCGGGGTACTCGCTGGCCAGCAGGCCCATCAGGATCCGGTCGTGGAACCGGCCATCATGAAAAACGGCGGCCCGTTGGCGGCCCTCGGGGCGAAAACCCAGCCTGGTGTAGGTGCGTTGGGCGCGCTGGTTGTACTCGTACACCCCCAGGTGGATGCGGTTCAGCCCCAGCTGGTGGAAGCCATGGCGCAGCATCAGCGCGGTGGCCTGCGCCCCCAGGCCCTGTCCCCGGAAATCCGGGCCGAGGATGATCGCGAACTCGGCCGCCCGGGCCGGGGTGTTCCCGCCGTAGAGCGTCGCGTGCCCGATCAGCGGCCCGCCGACCAGCTCAATGCTGAAACCGGCTTCGCGGGAAGTCGGCCGGTTCTGGCTCCAGACCTGCCAAACCCGGTAAAGGCCCTTCATCGGCTGGGGCAGCACCAGGTTCGTCTGGTGCACCATGGTTGCCGGGTCATTCCACCAGCACGACAACGGCTGCAGGTCCTCCGCACGCAGTTCGCGCAGACGAACCCGGTCAGGCCTCGCGCCGGTTGCCGCGGCGCCGAAGTCTGCGGCGGGTCTAGCCAAAGTACTCGTCGGCCAGCTGACTGAGCAGGATCTTGTCGTGGAATTCGCCGTTGTGGAACCCGGCCTGCCGTGCCCGGCCCTCCTCACGGAAACCCGCCTTGGTGAAGGTGCGCAGCGCCCGCTCGTTGTACTCCCAGATGCTCAACCCGATGCGGTTCAGGCCCATTTCGCGGAACCCGAAATCCACGATCATCTTGGTCGCCTCGGTGCCGTAGCCCTGGCCCACATAGGAGCCGCCGATCATCATCATCAGCTCGGCCGAGCGGGCCGAGGCGTGGTAGTTGTACAGCGCAGTGTGCCCCACCAGCGTGTCGTCGGGCAGGGTGATGCACAAGCCGATGCCGTCCTTCGTGCCCCGGTTCTGACTCCAGTCCCGGAAGATCTCCGCAGCCTCGGTGCGCGGGTGGGGCAGGACAATGTTGCCCTGCAGCGCCATGAATTCCGGGCTGTTCCACCAGCCGGCAAGGACTGGCAGGTCTTCTTCCTGAAGCTCTCGCAGCCTGATGGTGTCGGAGACCAACAGGTTGATGCCGTAATCCTGGGCTGTTTCCGTATTCCAATTGTCATGGGCCATGACTCAAACTTAGTCGGTTTTTCTCCCGGTGTGCCAGATGGGTCACTTTTGCCATGGTTTACGCTGGGTGGCCCACCGCCACGAGTGGGCGCAATTGCGGTGCAGCAGCCGGACGCGGTACGGGCGACACGCCCGGGCAAGCCCTGCGCTAGAGCTCCCGGGCCGCCTGGGCACGGGCCCGCGTCCGGCGGATGAGTCCATCCACCGTCCAGGCCAGCGCGGCCCCGGCCATATAGGCGAACAGGTCCAGCACCGCGAAGCTGGTGCCCAACACCAGGCGCAGGATGGGCAGTGACTGGGCCAGCTGCAGGGGCAGGGGAGTCAGCTGCAGCAGTTCTACGGCCACGCACCACCCCAGGGAACCCAGGAACAGGCGCAGCCGGGCCGCGCGTGGGAAGAGGATACCGAGCAGCACATACAGCAGCGTGGCGTAGAGCAGACCCCCAGCCAGGTCGGCGGCCAGCCCCAAGGGCAGGAAGCGGGCGAAAAGGCCGATGGGGACCACCAGCAGTGCGGTGATCCCCATCCACGCCCGACGCGTTAGTGCCATGCGGCGCATCAGCAGGCTTTCGTCGTGCCCTAGCCGAAGAAGGCGTTCGGGAAGCGCAAGACCACGGTCGCGGCGACGACCAGCAGCAGGACCACGGTAATCACCCACGACCACTCGGCGAAGAACTTCTTCACGCCCGCCCCGGCCGGAATCACCCCGTGGATGACGTTGCGAGCGGTGGTGTGCACGAACAGCGGGATCACCATGGCCCATACGACCATGCAGTACAGGCACAGCGCGCTGATGTCATACAGTGCCTGGGACCACAGCCAGATGATGAACACCATCGCCAGGGTGATGCCGATCTGGAACCCCATCCAGTACCAACGGGCAAAGCGGGCCCCGGCCAGCAAGGCCATGCCCACGGTGATCACGATCGCGAATCCCACGATGCCCAGCAGCGGGTTCGGGAAGCCCAGCAGTTCGGCCTGCCAGGACTTCATGACCGTGCCGCAGGAAATCCAGGGGTTGATGTCGCAGCTGGTGACGTAGTCCGGGTTCTTGTACAAGGCCAGCCGATCCAGCACCAGTACACCGGAGGCGATCCAGGCGATCACGCCGGTCACCACGGTAAAAATTCCAAAACCGCGATCCTTGGCCCACCGGGGCAACACGCCCGGTGTCGGGGGATTCTCTACAGCTGAATTCATGTTCTGCCTAGTCCGTTTGCTCATTGGAATGCGCGGTTTTGCGCATTGGTTATTCCAATCCTAAAAGCACTTACTGTGTGCTCCCATAGCGAAGATCATCCGCTATGCGGCTAAATGTGAGAGAATGTTGGTGGTTGTTCGTGGATCCACAGTCTGCTTTCAACCCAACGAGAGACTTTGAACGACAGATCGTCAGGCGATGCATCGCTCCGGTTGAGTGCCCAAGAAAGTGCGCCTCCCGGGGGAATACCGCGGATCGAAGGGCCGTATAGGAAAACGGCCGGTTCTGAAGCACACCCGTTGACCGTGTCCAGTTTCCACGGTGCAATACGTTGCATCGCGAAAATCGGTGAGACGGACCTACAGAGGACTTTGATGCCCGACAGGCCAGAAACGTGGCCGACCGCATGGCATAAATGAATAGAGTTTCGGCTGCTGCGCTGTCTGTGGAAGCGCCGGCGCTGGAATGTTTTAGAGGAGTACGCGAACCTGATGAGCGCATCAAAAGAACGCAAGAGTGGTTCCGGAGGAAATAAGCGTGGCAACCGTTCGACTCGTGCCCGGCGCACGACCGTAGCCACCACCCCGGCCCGCCCGCTGCGCCAGGCAATGACCCTGGCCGAACTGAACGCGGCCGCCGGCGTGGAACCCACCGGCACCCGCATACGGGTCACCCGCCGCACCCCGGTCTCCACCCCGGACACCGCACGTATGAATCGCCAGGCCGAACGCCGCCAGCGCGCCACCCAGGCCGACGCCGAGGCCAGCGCCAACGAGACCAGCACGGACAAGGCCAGCGCGGCCCAGGGCGGCCAGGACACCGACCGCAAGCAAGCCCCGGCAGAGTCCCACCAGCCCAAGACCTCCAAGGCGCCCCGCCAGCAGGAACCGACCGCGGCCACCGAGGCAGTTGCCGAATCCACCGGGGCGACCGAAACCACCGAAACCGATGCCGCCGCTGAAGCCAGCGAAAGCGGCGCAGCGAAGGAAAACGAGGACCACACCGGCGCCCTGCTCGCGCAGCACGGCAGCACCATGATGATCAATCCCTTCGCCGTGCCCGAGGCGGCCCACACGGTCGTACGCCACGCCATCCCCAAGACCAAGCAGCAGGCCGAAGCCGAACAGCGCGGGGAGGAACACCACGACGAGGACGCCGATGAGGTCACCTCACGCCGTCGGCGTCGCCGCCGTCGCGGGGAAGTGGATCTGGAACTGGATGGCGGTTCGCAGGATGACCCGCCGAACACCGTCACCCGGGTACGTGCCCCGCGCGCCAGCCTGGACACCCCGGTCTCCAACAAGGTCACCTCGGTGCGCGGTTCCACCCGTCTGGAAGCCAAGCGCCAGCGCCGCCGCGAATCGCGGGAAACCGGTCGCCGCCGTCAGGTAATCACCGAGGCCGAGTTCCTGGCTCGCCGCGAGTCGGTGGAACGCCAGATGATCGTGCGCCAGCGCGAGGACCGCATCCAGATCGGTGTTCTGGAGGACGGGGTGCTGGCCGAGCACTTCGTGTCCAAGACCCAGCAGGATTCCCTGATCGGCAACGTGTACCTGGGCAAGGTCCAGAACGTGCTGCCCTCCATGGAGGCCGCGTTCGTGGATATCGGGCGCGGACGCAACGCCGTGCTGTACGCCGGCGAAGTCAACTGGGACGTCGCAGCCCTGGAGGGCCAGCCGCGGCGCATCGAAAACGCGCTGAAGGCCGGCGACTCGGTGCTGGTGCAGGTGACCAAGGACCCGGTGGGCCACAAGGGTGCCCGCCTGACCAGCCAGGTCTCCCTGCCCGGACGCTACCTGGTGTACGTTCCCGGCGGTTCAATGACCGGCATCTCCCGCAAGCTGCCGGATGTGGAGCGCCAGCGGCTGAAGAAGATCCTGAAGGACCACCTGCCGGAGAACGCGGGCGTCATCGTGCGCACCGCCGCCGAGGGTGCCAGCGAGGAAGAGTTGATGAATGACATCAACCGCCTGCGCGCCCAGTGGGAGGGCATCGAGGAACAGTCCAAGTCGAACAAGACCCTCGCCCCAGAACTGCTGCACTCCGAACCGGACTTGACCATCAAGGTCGTGCGCGATGTGTTCAACGAGGACTTCACCAAGCTGATCGTCTCCGGCACCCAGGCCTGGGACACCATCGAGGCCTACGTGATGTACGTGGCCCCGGACCTGATGGGCCGCCTGGAGCAGTGGAAGAACGAAGAGGACATCTTCGCCCACTACCGCATCGACGAGCAGATCAACAAGGCGCTGGATCGCAAGGTGTTCCTGCCCTCCGGCGGTTCGCTGGTCATCGACCGCACCGAGGCGATGACCGTGGTGGACGTGAACACCGGCAAGTTCACCGGCTCGGGCGGCAACCTCGAGGAAACCGTCACCAAGAACAACCTGGAGGCGGCCGAGGAGGTCGTGCGCCAGCTGCGCCTGCGCGACATCGGCGGCATCATCGTCATCGACTTCATCGACATGGTGCTGGAGGCCAACCGGGACCTGGTCCTGCGCCGGCTGATCGAGTGCCTGGGCCGCGACCGCACCAAGCACCAGGTCGCCGAGGTCACCAGCCTGGGTCTGGTGCAGATGACCCGCAAGCGCATGGGCACCGGCCTGTTGGAAGTCTTCGGGGAGGCCTGCGAGGTCTGCGCTGGACGCGGGGTGATCACCCACGAGGAGCCGGTGGAGCACCGCAAGAGCTACAACTCGCACGGTGAATCGCACGCCAAGAAGAACCAGGAATCCAAGTCCAGCCGTTCCCGGCGCCGTCGCGGTGGCTCCAGCGGCCAGGAGGAAACCAAGCCCGCCGAGCAGCGGGCCGCCCAGGAAACCGAGAGCGACGAGAAGAGCGAGGCCGCACGCAGCGCCCTGGCCAGCATCGCCGCCGCCTCGCACCTGACCGAGGCCGAGGAAGCGGAAGCCAAGCAGGAATCCGGCAAGGACCAGGCTCCGGTGAGCCTGGAGCAGCTGGAAGCCGCCCTGCCGGGCCAGGACCGGGATGAGGAGACCGGCGAGCAGAAGCCGCGCAAGCAGCGTCGCCGCCCGCGTTCGCGGTCCCGCAACGGCCAGGGCGCCGAGACCGCCGAGCAGCACTCCGGCCAGGAGGCTGCCGGTGCGCCGCAGCAGGAGGCTGGGCAGGGCGATCAGCCCGCCGCCGGGCAGCAGACCGAGCAGGCTCCGGCCCAGACCGCGCCCGAGCGCGCCGAGTCCGGCGAGGACAAGCGCCCGGCACGCACCAAGCGCGGTTCGCGCCGTGCCGGCAGCCCCGCCGGGTCCGCCACCGGTGCGGTCAGTGAGCAGCCGCTGCTGACCGGGCTGGCCCTGCCGGCCGACACCATTGAGGCGCCGGCCCAGGCCGCCGCGCAGTCCGCTGCCGCACAGCAGCCGGTTGTGCAGTCGTCCGCGCCGGCCGCCCCACAGAGTTCCACGAAGCCAAAGCGCCGCAGCCGCCGGGCCACCTCGGCCCAGGGGGATGCGAACGCGGAGGTTGTCGTGAGCGAAGTAGCCACTGCCCAGGGCAACCGGGTGCAGATGGATACGTCCAGTAAGCCAAGCGAAACTCCCGCCGAGCCGGCCGCCAAGCCGGTCATGCTCGGGGTCGGGGTTCCGGTACGCGAACTGAAATGATGATCCTGATCACGCAGGGCGCGCCGGGGCGGGTTTTCATTTGCCCCGGCACGCTTTCCTAGCGTAATCTGGTTCATCGGTGCTAAACGCCAAGATCACGGTTTTGTCCGCTCGGCGTCACGGCACAAGCGCATGAGATCCCCAGGTCGTTCCGCTGTATAAGGAATACGGGTTGATTTCTGCGCCGTAAGACAATGAAACGTCGAGTAGAAGTGAGTACCCACGTGGTGTACGCAATTGTCCGCGCTGGCGGCCACCAGGAAAAGGTTTCCGTTGGAGACCTCATTACCGTTGACCGTCTTCAGGCTGCCGAAGGCAGCTCCATTGAGCTTCCGGCCCTGCTGCTGGTGGATGGCGAGAAGGTAACTTCCGCTGCTGCCGAGCTGGCTAAGGTCAAGGTCACCGCCGAGGTCGTTGAGAACCTCCGCGGTCCGAAGATCGTCATCCAGAAGTACAAGAACAAGACCGGTTACAAGAAGCGCCAGGGCTTCCGTGCCGCCTTGACCAAGGTCAAGGTCACCTCGATCGCCTAATTTCTGGCGTATCGTAGAGATCAAGAAAATTTGTAGCGAAAGAGGTTTAAGCTATGGCAAGTAAGAAAGGTGCGAGCTCGACCAAGAATGGTCGCGACTCCAACCCGCAGTTCCTGGGTGTAAAGCGCTTCGGCGGCCAGGAAGTCAACGCCGGCGAGATCATCGTGCGCCAGCGTGGCACCCACTTCCACCCGGGCAACGGTGTGGGACGTGGCAAGGACGACACCCTGTTCGCCCTGACCGCCGGTGCGGTTGAGTTCGGCACCCGTCGTGGTCGCCGCGTGGTGAACATCGTTTCTGCCGCCTAGTTCTAGGCACCAGGCAAAACTTTTTAGTACGCCAAGGGGTGGGTCGGATTACCGGCCCACCCCTTGCGTGCGTTTCGCTAAACTTAATGGCGAGTGTCTTTTGCACCGCCAGAACCAAGGAGAAGAACCCCCGTGGCTTCATTCGTTGACCGCGTCACCCTGCATGCCACCGCCGGAAACGGCGGACATGGGTGCGTGTCCATCCGACGCGAGAAATTCAAGCCCCTCGGCGGCCCCGACGGCGGCAACGGAGGCAACGGCGGCGACATCATCCTCGAAGTCTCCCCACAGGTCACCACGCTGCTGGACTACCACCACCTGCCGCACCGCAAGGCCAGCAACGGCGAACCGGGCAAGGGCGGGCTGCGCCCGGGCAAGCAGGGCGTGGACCTGGTGCTGCCGGTCCCGGCTGGCACCGTGGTGAAGAACCGTGCCGGGGACATCCTGGCCGACCTGATCAACCCGGGGGACCGCTACCTGGCGGCCGCCGGCGGGCAGGGCGGGCTGGGCAACGCCGCCATCGCCTCGGACAAGCGCAAGGCCCCGGGCTTCGCGCTGCTGGGCATCCCCGGCCAGGAGCAGGACGTGGTCCTGGAGCTGAAGTCCGTCGCGGACATCGCCCTGGTCGGCTACCCCTCGGCCGGCAAGTCCTCGCTGATCGCCGCGCTGTCCGCGGCGCGTCCGAAGATCGCCGACTATCCGTTCACCACCCTGGTGCCGAACCTGGGCGTGGTGCAGGCCGGTGAAGTGCGCTACACCGTGGCCGACGTGCCCGGGCTGATCCCCGGCGCCTCGGAGGGCAAGGGGCTGGGTCACGAGTTCCTGCGCCACGTTGAGCGCTGCGCCGCGATCGTGCACGTGCTTGACTGCGCGTCCCTGGAATCCGAGCGCGACCCGATCACCGACCTGGAGGTCATCGAGGCCGAACTGGCCGCCTACGAGGTCGACTCCTCCTATGCCGGGACCGACGGGACCATCATCCCGCTTAGCGAACGCCCCAAGCTGGTGGCGCTGAACAAGGTTGACATGCCCGACGGGCAGGACATGGCTGAATTCGTGCGCCCCGAACTGGAAAAGCGCGGCTACCGGGTGTTCGAGGTCTCGGCCCTGTCGCGTAACGGATTGCGCGAACTGTCCTTCGCCATGGCTGAATTGGTGGAGCAGGAGCGCGCCAAGCTGGAGCACGCCGCCCCCGTGGTGGAGGTGCCGGTGGTCCGCCCGCGCGCGGTGAACCGCCAGGAATTCACGATCCGCCGCGAGGAGCAGAACCTGGAACCGCTGTGGCGGGTCATCGGGGAGAAACCCGAACGCTGGATCCTGCAGACCGACTTCTCCAACGACGAGGCCGTGGGCTACCTGGCCGACCGGCTGAACCGGCTGGGCGTGGAGGACGCACTGTTCAAGTCCGGGGCCCGCCCCGGGGACGCGGTGGTCATCGGCGCCGAGGACAACGCGGTCGTCTTTGACTGGGAGCCGACCATGGCCGCCGGGGCCGATCTGCTGGGTGGTTCGCGCCGTGGCGAGGACGTGCGCCTGGAAGACCGCAGCCGTCCCACCCGCGAACAGAAGCGCGCCGAGCACGAGGAACGCAAGGCCGCCAAGGCCGCGGCCCGCGCCGAACTGGAAGCCGAGCGCAAGGCCGGGATCTGGACCGAAAGCGTGCAGGGCAAGAACGCCCGGCGCGCCGCGGCCGAGACCGGGCAGACCGAGGAAGACTAGCACCGGCCCGCCACGGGCCGCAGGAACCAGGCAGGGGAAGAACCACCTTCATGAGCGTACGTGCCACCAAGACGCTGTCGGCCATCACCTCCCGCCACCAGCTGCCGCAGGCGCAGCGGCTGGTGGTCAAGGTCGGCTCCTCCTCGCTGACCACGGTGGACGGCGGGATCTCGCACGAACGGCTCTCCGCCCTGGTGGACGCGCTGGCCGCCACCGTGAAGGCCGGCACCGAGGTGGTGCTGGTTTCCTCCGGTGCGGTCGCCGCCGGGCTGGCCCCGCTGGGCCTGGCCAAGCGCCCCAAGGACCTGGCCACCCAGCAGGCGGCCGCCGCCGTCGGCCAGGGCCTGCTGCTGGCCCAGTACACCACCGAGTTCGCCGCCCACGAGCTGACCGTCGCCCAGGTGCTGCTCACCGCCGATGACCTGCGCCGCCGGCAAACCTACACGAACGCGCTGCGCTCGCTGGTGCGGCTGCTGAACCTGGGGGTGCTGCCGATCGTGAACGAAAACGACACGGTGGCCACCCACGAAATCCGCTTCGGGGACAACGACCGGCTCGCCTCCCTGGTCGCCCACCTGATCAAGGCCGACGCGCTGCTGCTGTTCTCCGACGTGGACTCCGTGTACGACGCGCACCCCCGCCACGGCGGGCAGCGCATCGCCCTGATCAAGAACCCCAGCGAACTGGAGGCGGTGAACCTCGGCACCCCGGGGGAGGCCGGGGTGGGCACCGGCGGGATGATCACCAAGGTCGAGGCCGCGGTGATGAGCTCCTCCTCGGGCATCCCGGCGCTGGTGACCAGCGCCGAGAACGCGGCCGACGCACTGGCCGGGAAGGACGTGGGCACCTGGTTCGCCGCCCGCAACACCCGCCGTTCGGCACGCGACGTGTGGCTGGCCCACCTGGCCAAGCCGCAGGGCAAGCTCTACATTGACGCCGGAGCCACCCGGGCGGTGCGCAGCGGGGAAAACTCGCTGCTGGCCGCGGGCATCACCGCCGTGCACGGCGAGTTCGAGGCCGGGGACGCGGTGGAGGTCTGCAACGAGCAGGGCAGCGTGCTGGCCCGCGGGCTGGTCAACTACGCCTCCCACGAGCTGCCGGCCATGCTCGGACGCACCACCAGCCAGCTGGCCACCTGGCTGGGTGAAGGTTACGAACGGGCCGTGATTCATGTCGACGATCTGGCCTTGGTCTAGGGCCAATTCCTATCATGGAGGCATGAGTCTGCATGCCGCCACCCCCGCCAACGACCAGGGCCAGCACGCCACCGACGCCGCCGCCGGCCAGGGCCAGGACGTGACCGAACAGGTCTACCGCCTGGCCGACCGGGCCCGGAAGGCCTCACGCCTGCTGGCGCGCGCCAACCGGGACTGGAAGGACCGCGCCCTGCGCCAGATCGGTGCCACCCTGGACGCCAACCGCGTCTCCATCCTGCAGGCCAACGCCAAGGACCTGGAGGTCGGGCGCGCCAACGGCACCTCCGCGGCCATGCTGGACCGGCTGAAGCTGGATGATGCCCGCATCGACGGACTGATCGGCGCACTGGAGGAGCTGGCCGGACTGCCGGACCCGGTGGGCACCGTGCTGCGCGGGGAAACCCTGCCCAACGGGCTGCGCATGCGCCAGGTCAACGTGCCCATGGGCGTGGTCGGCACCATCTACGAAGCCCGCCCGAACGTGACCGTGGACATTGCCGGACTGGCCCTGAAAAGTGGCAACGCGGTTCTGTTGCGCGGCGGTTCGGCCGCCCTGAACTCCAACCTGGCACTGGTCGGGCTGATCCGCGACGCCCTGGAGAAGGTCTCGCTGCCGCGGGATATCGTGATCTCCGTGGATGAATACGGACGCCCCGGAGCCGATGCCCTGATGGGGGCGCGCGGCAAGATCGACGTGCTGATCCCGCGCGGTGGACGCGAACTGATCCAGCGGGTGGTCACCACCGCCAAGGTGCCGGTCATCGAGACCGGTGAAGGCAATGTGCACATCTTCATCGACGAGTCGGCGGACACCGACACCGCAGTGGACATCCTGCTCAACGCGAAAACCCAGCGCCCGAGTGTGTGCAACACCGTGGAGACGCTGCTGATCCACCAGGACGCGGCCGCCGGACGCAGTGTGCTGGAGGAGCTGTCCAAGGCCGGGGTGCGCCTGCACACCGACCCGCGTGCCGCCGAGCTGGCCGAGGGCCTGGACCCGGTCCAGGCCGATGAGCAGGACTGGGCCAATGAATACCTGGACCTGCAAATCGCGGTGAAGGTCGTGGACGGGATCGATGAGGCCATGGAGCACATTGCCGAATACTCCACCGGGCACACCGAGGCCATCATCACCAGCAGCCTGCAAAACTCCGAACGCTTCGTGGCCGAGGTCGACTCGGCCGCGGTGATCGTAAACGCCTCCACCCGCTTCACCGACGGCGGGCAGCTGGGCCTGGGCGCCGAGGTGGGGATCTCCACCCAGAAGATGCACGCCCGCGGGCCAATGGGGCTGGCGGAGCTGACCACCACCAAGTGGATCGTGCAGGGCGACGGGCACATCCGCAAATAGTTTCTGCAACCTGTTTTCGGTACGATGTAGAAGAACAAACTATTCACAAACGATCGATGGCAGGCCGTTGATCACCAAGAATATCTGGAGAGTTAGTTGAACGCGCTGAACCTGGCTACCGCAGCCTCCACCTCATCCCTCTCAGGCGAGACCTGGGCACTGCTGATCGGTGTGGGCATTTTCGTCGCGCTGATGGTCGGCCTGCTGATCACCATGTCGTACACCAACGTCGGCAACCGCCACCAGGTGAAGCCGGAACCGCACGACATCCACCGCCAGACCAAGGTGCACGAGACCAAGCACTAGGCCCCGGTGAATTCAACAGCACAGCACCGCCCATTCCGCCTCGGCGTGATGGGCGGTACTTTTGACCCCATCCACAACGGCCACCTCGTCGCCGCCAGCGAAGTCGCTGCCGAATACGACCTGGACGAAGTGGTGTTCGTTCCCACCGGTGAGCCGTGGCAGAAGGCCGACCGGAAGGTCACCCCCGCCGAGCAGCGCTACCTGATGACCGTGATCGCCACCGCGTCCAACCCGCGCTTCACCGTCAGCCGCGTCGACATCGACCGCGAGGGGCCGACATACACGATCGACACGCTACGCGACCTGCGGGCCGAACGCCCCACGGCGGAACTGTTCTTCATCACCGGCGCCGACGCGATGAGCCAGATCATGAGCTGGAAGAACGCCGACGAACTGTGGAACCAGGCACACTTCGTGGGGGTCACCCGTCCCGGCCACCCGATGCCGGAAGTCGCACAGTCCAGCGCCTCCGAACTGGAGATCCCGGCACTGTCGATCTCCTCCACGGATTGTCGGGCCCGCGTTGGACAGGGAAAACCGGTATGGTACTTGGTGCCGGATGGTGTGGTGCAGTACATTGCAAAATATGGGCTCTATACCGAGTCGCAGCCTGAAAGTGGCACCCAAAACACGGCATAATCACTTGGTAAGGGTGCATGCAGAAGTCTACGCGGTCGGGAGAAGGACAGGATGAGCGATAACACGCAACCGGCTTCAAGCCGGCGTGCTTTGCGTGAAAAGCGTCGGGCGGAAATGGAGGCCCTGCTGGCCAACAGCAAGGCCGAGCAGGAAGCCAGGGAACAGGCAGCCCGTGAAGAGGCAGCCGATTCCAAGAAGGCTCCGCGAACCCCCGCCGCGGCCCCAGGGAAGCAGACCCCTAAGCCTTCCTCCACCTCCGGTTCGAACACCTCTAAGCCCGCTTCGGGCGCAAAGCCCGCACCGCAGAACGCACCCAAGGCTGACGAGGCACCCAAGAAGCCTGCCAACAAGAGCGGCGCCGCCAAGGCCGCCGAGGCCAAGAAGGACACCGCCAAGAGCGGCGCAACCCAGCAGAGCGCCAAGCCTGAGGCGGCAAAAAAGGCTGCCGAGAAGCCGGCCGCAACCAAGCCAGCGGCCGCGAAATCTGCTGCTCCCAAGCCTGCGGATGCCAAGCCCGCCGCGAAGCCAGCGGATGTCAAGACCCCAAACGGGAAGCCCACTGACGCCAAGGCGGGGGACTCCAAGCCTGCCGCCCAGTCGAGCGAAAGCGAATCTGGTGAAACGGCGGCGGGGGAGCGCGCGTCCCTGCGACGTGCCCGGGACCGTGAAGCGCTGCGAGAGCGCCGTCGGCTGCAGGAGGAAGTTTCCCAGCTGACCAACCACATTCCCGCCGTTGAGCCCGGGGATGACCCGAAGCCGCTGACCCGCCGCCAGCTGCGTCTGCAGGCCCTGGCCGAACAGCAGAAGGCGGAGAACGCCGGGGCAGCCAATCCAGTACCGGTCAAGCCCAAGAATTCCACGCCGTCCAAGGACGAGGACTCCCCGGAAACCACCGTCATGAGCGTGGAGGAGGCTCTGGCGGCCCGCCGTGAAAGCGCCCCCGCGCCGCCAGTGGACCCGAACCTGCTGCGTGATGACGACAACGACATCGATCTGGAAGTTCTCGCCCACCAGCGCGAAATGGCGGCCCGCGCCGCCATCATCTCCCGCCGTGCGGCCGAACGCGAACGCCTGCGTCAGCAGAACGCCAAGGCCGGCCAGGAAGCTCCCGCCTCGGATCCCTTCACCGGAGCGATGGGCAACATCAGTGAACTTGAGGACAAGGTCTCACGTTCCGGGGTGCCCAGCCCGAAGACCGAGAGCGTGTCCCTGGACCTGGATTCCACCGGCAAGATCGCCCCGGCCAAAAAGCCGGCGGACAAGACCGGCAAGAAACCTGAAGCCAAGCCGGCCGGCAAGACCCCGGCAAAGCCTACGGCGAAGGAAGCGGCCAAGCCCGCGCCCAAGCCTGCGGCACAGAAGCCGGCAGTGAAGAAGGCCACGCCAGCGGCCAAGCCGAAGCCCAAGGAAGAAGAGCAGGCCACCTCGGCCCAGGCCACTTCGGGCGACCCGGTGCAGATGCCGCGTGTCGAAGCCGTCAGCGCCCAGGGACTGCAGCCCCTGGACGCCCAGACGGCTGGTGTGCGCCGCGCCAACAACATGTTCCTGGCCATGATTGCGGCCCTGGCCGTGGGCGGGATCGCATTGGTTGTCGGAATCATCATGATGCTCAACAACTAAGCTGTATCCGTCAACTATAATTGAGCTGACTTAATTCATCGTCGAGGAGACACTCCACTATATGGGCGCACACGCTGATTCCATCGCACTTGTTCACGCTGCCGCACTGGCCGCCAGCGAGAAGAAGGCCGAAAACCAGGTCGCATTGGATATTGCCGACCGCCTGGGCGTGACCGACGCCTTCCTGATCGTCTCGGGATCTTCCGAGCCGCAGGTCAATGCCATTGTGGACGAGATCCAGGCGAAGCTGCTGGAAAAGTTTGGCCTGCGCCCGGTGCGTCGTGAAGGCTTCGGCATGGGCCGTTGGGTCCTGCTGGACTATGGTGACGTCGTGGTGCACGTGCAGCACCAGGAAGACCGGGTGTTCTACGCGCTGGAACGTCTCTGGGCCGACTGCCCGGTCATCGACCTGCCGGCAGAGGTTGCTCAGGAACAAAGCTAGGTCTGGATTTGCGTCTGAGTCGGCAACTCACTTATGATTATTGAGTTGCCTGATGAGGGCGGCAAACCTTTCGGGGGTATGGCGCAGTTGGTAGCGCGTCTGCATGGCATGCAGAAGGTCAGGGGTTCGAATCCCCTTACCTCCACCCTATGCACAAGGCTCGAACCCTTGCCAACGGAAACGTTGGTCGAGGTTCGGGCCTTGTTCGGGTCTGCGGCCCAGGTCAGAGCGTTGGCGTTCACCTGCGGATCGAGAAGCATCTCGAAGGTCCGGTTGTGCTCGACGCGCACCTCGTTGTCCTCGTCGATGGAAGACCTTGGTGAAGAATGCCTGGTTGCACAGGCGCCGATTGGTGTCGTCGCACCTGCGGTAGATTTTGGCGCAATCACCTAGCAAGCCGAGCGCGTCGTCGAGGTGGGCGCGGGCTTCGGCATAGTCGCCAAAGTGGGCGTCGATGCGGCGGGTCACCTGGTCGAGTTCAGCGAGGATGCGGTTCTGCTCACGTTTGAGCACGGAGAGCGGGATCGCGTCGGCGTAGTGCGCCTGCATGAGCCGGTCCTGCTCGCATTCGAGCCGGTCGCGGTTGTTGGTGAGGCGTTCCAGTTCTTCGGTTTCGGCGGCCATGAGCCGGTCGAACTCGTGGTGGAGGATGCCTGACAGGGCGTCTTGCTGGGCAGGCATGATCTGGACACGCGAGTAGTAGTCCTCAATGAGCTTCTCGACGTCCTGGATAAGCATTGCCTGGCGCGTGCTGTCAGTGCGCTTGGAGTGCCGCCCGGAGCGCACGAAATAGCAGTAGACGTTGCCGTGGCGGTTCTTCACGTTGGAGACGATGAGCCGGGAGCCGCACTGTCCGCAGTGGACGGTGCCTTTGAGGTAGTGGCCGTGGATTTGGGTCGCCTCGACGGCGCGCTGGTGCGCGGTGAGCACGGACTGGACCTGGTACCAGACCTCGGCAGGAACGAGCGCCGGGTGGTTGCCTTTGTAGCGGGTGCCTCGGTTGATGACATCGCCCTTGTAGTACGGGTTGGTCAGGAGCCGGTGGATGGAGGACACGGCCAGCGGCTTCGCGGGGCGTTTCGGCGTGGGCAGGCTGCCGTGCAGCAGCATCCCGGAGGGGGTCTCGTCGATGTTCTCGGACGCGGATACGAGCAGGACCCGCACTGTTGGAGTGCGAGGTGGATGCTCACGTCGTCGGCGCGGTTGAGGGCGAGCCGGTCGACCTTGTGAACGATGCAGTACGCGACCTTTTTGGCCTTGACGTACTGGATCATCCGCATCAGCTCGGGCCGGTCGGAAGACTTGGCTGACGCTCCCGCGTCGATAAACTCCTCGACGATCCCGGCGCCGAGCTGTTCGGCCTTGCGCCTGGTCGCTTCGCGCTGGGCTGGGATCGAGAAGCCTTCATCGGTGCCGCCCTTCTCAGCCTGCTCGCGGTTCGAGACCCGCAGGTAGGACACAGCGGCGGCCATTGTCTTGGGCGGGTCGATGAGGCTGGCAGCCGAATCGTTGGCAATGGTGGTCATCGGGGGCTCACTCTCACGCGGTTCGACCCTCGCGCTCCCAACTGTTCGTGGGAGGGGTGTTGATCGTGAGAGCAGCCGGTGAAGACTGTAGGGCGAGACCCGATGGTCTCGGTGCGAGTTGCCCGCCGAGCGGCCAGGTTTAGGCCACAACACCCCGCATTGCGCGGCTTGCAGTGTTCATTCTACCGGGCGGCTTCAGAAGTGGCCAGATCATCCGTAACCGCTCGGTAGGTGTCGGGTAGCCGCGTGGCCGCGCGGGCCGCGCGGCTCTCGCCGGTCTCCTGCAAGGTCAGCCGGATGAGAACCTCGGCGAGCTTGTGCAGGTCGGCGCGTTCGCGGTGGACGGCCCGAACGGAGAACGAACGCTCCTCGTACGGGCGACGGTCGGTCTTCTTGGCATAGCGGCTCATCGGTCTACGGACCCTCGTCGTCAGCCAGGTTGGCGTAGAACTCGTCTTCGGCCTCCTGGCGCTTGCGGACTTGGGCGATGACGAACTCGACGAACTCGGTGTCCCGGTTGGTGAAGGTGAAGTCCTGGATCGCGGGTGCCGGGTCCTCACCGGGCCACGCAGCTTGCCGGGTCGGGCGGTCACGATCGCCACGAGTTCCACAGGCGGTGACTGAGTAGCGAAGGCGCTCGCGTGCGTCGGCGAAGTCGCGGTGCCAGCCGAGCGGCGCGGATGCGTTCTGCTCGGGATCGTAGGCCGCGAGCCAACGCCGATAGCTCCCAGACCATCTCCGGGTGCTGGTGCCAGAACGGCGGCACCACCGCGACGGTGAGGCCATAGGTGCGTCGCAGCCAGTCAACCCACCGGTTCAGCGCGAGCCATTCCTGCTCTAGCTCGTGCGCCCTCAGCAGGTTCCAGTTCACGGGGTGAGGCGGCTCGGGCATGTCCGCGTTGGTGACGCGGGGCGGTCCGTCGAAGACGTCCGGCTCACCATCTCATGCTGATCGTTCATCGCTGTGGCTCCCGAACTCACATGCTGACCGGGGCGTGCGCCGTGGTCGCTGCTCGTTTCGTCGGCTTGTATGCCGCTGCGTCTCTGCCGACTCCGTTGCGCGGTGTGCGGTCCACCTCGTAGCGGGTCCGGGCCGCGTCGTGGCCGATCTTCTTGGCGACGAAAGCTTCGCCTTCGATCGCCTGGCCGTTGCGCTCGTAGTTGACCGGCCGGGTGTAACCCTCGGCGACGAAGTTGTCGCCCTTGAAGAAGTTTGCGTGCGCGTGCTCAGCGGAACGCCCGAACATCACCAAGTGGTGGTAGGTCGTCTCGGTCTGCGTGAACGATCCGTCGTCCTCGCGGCGGAAGTGCTCCTTGCCGATACGTGCGAAGAATCCGGCGTCTCCCTTGGCTGTCTCGGTGAGTTGCGGCTCCGAAGCGATGAAGCCTGACAGCGATTTCTGGGTGTGAATGGCCATAATGGCCTCCTCCTGACTCGGGCGACCAACTGTGTGTCGATTGCTCTGTCAGACAGGTGCGCCGCGTCCACGCGGTCCCGTCCTGGGGCGGGAACGGTGTTCCATCGACTGCGGCGGTGAGAGTGCCATCTTCTGCGACGGTGACGAGGACGTGCGGCAGGTCGACAGGTGCGGTCGTATCGTCGTTACTCGGGCTTGTTCGGCGCGGCCTAGTGCCAATGCCGTTCAGTTAAGTCACGGCCCCGGCTGTCAACCCCGTTTCCGCACCGATGATCTGCACGCGCAGCCAGGCCGGCAGGGTGGGGCCGTGTGGCTTATGAGCCCTGGCCTGGTACTCCGAGATCGCTCGTTTCACCGTGCGTGGCCCGGTGCGCAGCCTGCGCGCGGGCAGGAGTCCAGCCAGGATGCGTTGACCGATTGGCCCGGCCAGCGCACGCCACCCGGTGCCCGTGGGCCGGGTTCCGGGCCCTAGTACTACAGTCGCGTTTCGCGAGTGAACCCCCGTGCCCTGAAATGACACTCCCGCGCCCGGAACTGACGCGCACGCCTCCACCGTGAACGGTCCAGCACCAGTTCCGGGTGCTGAACCCAAGGGAAAACAACCAAACACATCAACCGGCGGATCTCAGGCAGTGAAAGCCTCACCAAAGCCCCGGAACCTGGATCAGAGCCCCCTTTTTAGCCCGCACCACCCTTAAGAACGCGTGGGCGAACATCGAGAGGGTGATATGCCGATACCAGCCGGTGTACTGGCGCACCTGGTAGTGATCCAGCCCGGTCTGGCCCTTGGACGTCTGGAATGTTTCCTCGATCGACCACCGGGCCCCGGCCACCAGGGCCAGGGCGATCAGTGTGATGCCCTTGGGCGTGTAGCACACGAAGTAGGCCAGGTCCGTCGGGTCCTTCACCGAACGGCGGGCCAGCAACCAATGCTCCCCGTCCTCGCCAGGACCGTTGATCCGCAGTTTCGCCCACGCGTAGATCCGTTCGCCCTTCGATCCCGTTCCGGCGGTTCGTTCCCTCCATGCCCGCGGATCCAGCGCGGCCACCAGCTCATCGACCCGGCCCTGGGTGCCGATACCGGCGGGTGCCGGGGTGATGACCTGCTGGTTCGTCGGCACGGCCATCACGTAGTGCATGCCGCGCGATTCCAGCCGGCGGCGCAGGCCTGAATGCTGCCCGTAGACCGAGTCCCCGGTCACCCATTTGGCCTGGACTCCGGCGTCCAGGGCTCGTTCGATCATGTCGGCGGCCAGCACCGGTTTGGTGGCCATGGCCCGGGTTGCGGGGATCCCGGCCTTGGCGCAGCGTGCCGGGTCATCCATCCAGGCCTTGGGCAGGTACAGTTCCCGGTCCAGGAAGGTGCGCCCGTGCCGGGTGGCGTAGGTGAGGAACACGCCGATCTGGCAGTTCTCAATCCGGCCAGCGGTGCCCGAGTACTGGCGGGCGACCCCGGCCGAGGCGGTGCCCTTTTTCAGGAAACCTGTCTCGTCAATGGCCAGGATCCCTTCCGGGTCTCCCAGATGCTTGATGACGTAGCCGGCCAGTAGATCCCTGACAGCATCGGGATCCCAGTCCGTGGTGGACAGCAGGCGCTGCATCCCGTCGTGGGTGCCGTGCCCGGCACGTTCGGACAGGGTCCAGGAATTCTTGCGTTCCTCATCGGACAGCAGGCCTTCGATGTATCCGATCGCGTTGTTTCTCGGCTCGGTGCGGGCGAACTGACTACCGATCAATTCACGGATTTCATCAAGTCCTTGGGCCCATTCACGTATTTCTGCCACACAAATATCATCGCTCACGGAACAGGATTAACAGGATTCTGGTGTGAAGTCCGATTAAACCGCCGTGAGCGATGAAAATAAACGCGACTGTAGTACTAGGATCGGCGTTCGGTGTCACGCTCAGCCTCGCCGTAATTGTCATAGACATCGCCCACGCTGCAGGCCACCTCGACCTCATGCACGCCATTCAGGCCGTCTACGACCCGCTGTCCGTCCTCACTTTCGTGTTCCTCTGCGCCGGGTTCGCTGTCCAGCCAGCTGCGCGCGGCGCCAAGCACCGATCCCGGCGTCAGCACACCATCTCGTTCACGGAGCAGTTGGAGCCGCTTTGGCTCCGAGCGACACACGCACGACCCGGGCTCAAATAGGCCGCCCCCTCGCCGCCAGCAGCGACGCCCCCAAGGGACACCTCCACCGCGTGATCGTCGAGATCCGCGACGCGATGATCGACCCCAGCATCACCTTCGACATCGGCGCCGACGACCGCGACCTACTCGAACGCGCCGAGCGCCACCTCGTCGGAAACGACATGGCCGTCGCAATGACGTTGCACGTTCCCAACATCGACGAGCGTGTAGCATGATCGGCTGCATCACCGTCGGTGCGGGGGTCGCAGCGGTAACGGCTGCTAGGGTCAGGTGGGCCATCGCTCGGCGGCTCACCACACCCGTCGGCCCACTCACGTTCGACCTCACTAATCGAGGTGTTGAGCACGACGGCAAAGATGACCTGATCGTGCTCGGCCACACCGACCAAACCACCGCGCCTGGCAGCTACCATCTTTGGTCCGAGCACGGAAGCTGGGCCAGCTATCCACCGAGATCGTCGATCGCGGAGCTACTCGCGTGGCGCGAGGGATCACCGGCACTGCACCTGGCCTCACCCCGAAGATCGGCGACCGTGTCTCCTGAAGCGGCATCTGCTAGGCCACACCAGCCGACGCCGGGCTCCGTACGCGCGAGATCACCATCACCACTCCGGCTGGACCTTGCCCGGCGTGGCGCATTGACGGCAACCCTTCGACGTGGGCGATCCACGTCCACGGGCTCGGCAGCACTCGATCAGGCACCCTCCGCGGCGTCCTCGCCGCGACCGAACTCGGCTACACCTCGCT
Source organism: Glutamicibacter sp. St.4D3 (assembly GCF_059728615.1). NCBI lineage: Bacteria > Bacillati > Actinomycetota > Actinomycetes > Micrococcales > Micrococcaceae > Glutamicibacter > Glutamicibacter sp. St.4D3. The sequence goes on along the minus strand of NZ_AP039380.1, from coordinate 1,831,323 downwards.
CGTCCTCAGCTATCGCAACACCGCCGAAGGGCCGCGAGTCGGCACCGGGCGATCAACCCTCGTCGATACCGTGACTCCTAACGTTGACTAGGCCATCGGATACGTCGTACGACGCAGAGCCCCAAGAATCATTCTCTTCGGCTGGTCAATGCGTGCCGCCGTCGCACTCCAACTCGACGACCGGCCTCGCCACGAGGGACTAAACGCCGCGCCCGTCCTCGACTCACCAATCCTGAACTGGAGCGAGGTCATCAAGGCCAACTGCGCCCGAAGCGGACTGCCCGCACCAGCCGGGCACCTCTCGATTCCGTGGCTCACCATCACACCACTGGGGCGCGCAGGCGGGTTACCACGCCGCGTCCCGCTCCGCTCCTTCGACTGGACTGCGTGGGCCCCAGACATAACCAAGCCGACCATGATCCTCCACGGCACCCGAGACGACAACGTACCGATCCGGCTCTCACAAACACTCCACGACGCACGCCCAGACCTTGTTGATCTGGCGACCTTTGACGCTGGCCACACCGTCTGCTGGAACGCCAACCCCGACCGGTGGCACGAGACAGTGGACCTGGCTCAAGGCCCGTGTCCGGGACTGATCGGCAGAACGCAGCGACCACCCTCGGCAGCCCACTCGTTCGGCCACGCCCGCAGAAACCCAACTCAAGCCGTACCTCCACTGGTATCATCATTAGTGTTGGCCTGCACAGGCCAGAGCGAGGGAGGACCAACGTGGCTGAGCCGTGGCTGTCAGCAGACGACATCGCCGCCCACCTTGGGGTCACCAAAGACACCGTCTACACCTGGATCGCCGAGAAGGCCATGCCCGCCCACAAGGTCGGCCGCCACTGGAAGTTCCAAGCCTGCGAGATCGACGACTGGGTGCGACGAGGGGCTGCAGCCAGCGACCACGAGGCGCCGCAGCATGTCACGCCAATGTCGGTGGTCGTTCCTACGATTATGACGAAGAGCACAGGGAGGAGAGGCGATGACGCTGCGTGAAGTCCAGCGCTTAGTGAAGTCCAAGCAACGCGTTGCGGATCACGGCGAGGTGTTCACACCGGGGTGGATGGTCGAGGACATGCTCGATCTCGTCAAGCATGAGTCTGAGCGGATCGACTCTCGCGTGCTCGAACCCGCTTGCGGCTCGGGCAACTTCCTTGTCCCGGTCCTGGCTCGTAAGCTGGCGACCGTCCGGCTTCGCCACGGCAAAAGCGAGTTCGAGAAGCGCCACTACGCGCTATTCGCGCTGATGTGCACTTATGGTATCGAACTTTTAGTAGACAACGCCAACGAGTGCCGCGACAACCTTGCCGAGTTGTTCAACTTGTTTCTGGGCATCAGCAACGATGACCGGTGGGCGCAAGCAGCACGCGCGGTTCTAGCGGTGAACATTGTCCAAGGCGATGCCTTGACCATGACCGTGCCCAGCGGCCAACCGATCACTTTTCCTGAGTGGGGTTACCTCGGTAAAGGAAAATTCCAGAGGCGCGACTTTCGTTACGAAGACCTCACCCAGCGTGCTTCATACGAGGGGACCCTGTTCGGCGAACTCGACGAGGACGACCTATTCATCCCCGCGCAGACTTACCCGACGATGACCGTCAGCCAGATCGCGGAGGCCGCCGCGTGACCCTTGCACCATTCACCCTCCGACGGCATAACCCAGATGTCCTGACCTGCATCGCTAACCTCTCCAACGATGAGGTCTTCACGCCGCCAGAGTTCGCGAACCAGATGCTCGACACGCTCACGACCGCGTGGGCAGACGCCAACGACGGCGCCGACATCTGGGCCAACCCCGACGTCACCTTCCTCGACCCCTTCACCAAGTCCGGCGTGTTCCTCCGAGAGATCGTCCGTCGACTCACCGACGGCCTGATCCTGGCTATACCCGACCTCACCGAGCGCGTCGATCACATCCTCACCCACCAAGTGTTTGGCATCGGGATCACCCAGCTCACGGCGCTGCTTGCTCGCCGGAGCGTCTACTGCTCGAAGTCCGCCAACGGCCCGCACTCGATCGGCAAGTCGTTCACGTCCGAGGACGGCAATATCTGGTTCGAGCGCACCGAGCACACCTGGGGTGGCGGGAAGCGCGAGTTCCGTGCTGATCCACTGACCAGCGAGGAAGTCGCCGTCTATACCAACCGCAAGTGCATCTATTGCGGGGCGGGCGAGGATGACTACGCTCGTGGTGACGATCTTGAGACTCACGCCTACGCCTTCATCCACACAGACGACATCAATGCTCGCATCGCGGAGCTGTTCGGAGACAACATGCAGTTCGACGTCATCATAGGCAACCCGCCGTACCAGCTCAGCGATGGAGGGGGTGCTGGGTCAAGTGCACGGCCAATTTATAACGCCTTTGTGGATCGCGCTAAAGCACTTGACCCTAGATTCTTGGCCATGGTGATCCCATCACGCTGGTTCGCTGGCGGCAAAGGCCTTGACGGTTTTCGAAGTGAAATGCTCGGTGACCGACGTCTTAAGAAGCTAGTGGACTTCCCCAATTCCAGGGACGTGTTTGGTGGCGTCGACGTTGCGGGAGGCGTGTGTTACTTTCTCTGGGACCGGAGCTGGCAGGGTCTCTGTTCTGTCGAGACCGTCGGGTCCGGTGGCGTAACGCGCGCGGAGCGGCAGTTGGACGCGTATAGCGTGTTCATCCGTGACAATCGGGTGCTCGAGGTCGTCGAACATGTCAATTCCTTAGGCAGCGATTCGTTTTCGACCATCGTGTCGAGCAGGCGTCCATTCGGGCTCGATGCTTCGCTACGTGCGTCGGCCTCTGGGAACACGCGTCTCTACTCGAGCTCGGGGGACGGGTGGACAGACCGCAATAATGTGACGCGGGGCGAAGATTTGGTCGACAAGTGGAAAGTGCTGTTGTCCAAGACGTCGAGCGAGCATGCCGGTCAGACGGACAAGAACGGAATGAAGCGCGTGCTATCACGTGTGGAAGTGATGCCTCCGGGGTCCGTCGCAACGGAGTCCTATTTAATCGTAGGTCCATTCGAGTCTGAATCAGAGGCCGAAAGCGCCGTTTCGTATTTACGCACGCGTTTCGCGCGGTTCCTTGTGTCGTCGATACTTCTCACGCAAAACATCACGCGGGCGATGTTCGAGTTTGTCCCGCTCCCTCCACTGGATCGAGTATGGACAGATGACGCCCTTTACCACGAGTATCAGTTGAGGGCTGAGCAAGTTGCACTGATCAACGAGACCATCAAGGAAATGGAGGAGGCAGGCCAATGACTAAACTTGTGTACGGCAAGAATCAGCAAGTGAGATTCATGAATGAGGCGGAGAAGAAAGAGGCGTTTGAGTACCTGATCAATTCTGAAGACGTGGAGTTTTACCATGAACAGAATCAGGAGCAGGGGGCTTGGGCGCCGGAGAAGCGGATTCACTTCTATTCCGAATCCGGCGTTCCCGTAGGCCTTACACGCAACTGGACGGCGGGGCGTGGTACTCGACTCAAGGCTCGAATCAACTGTGGTGAGCTATACGACGAGGTGCTCCCATTGCGTGATGATGCGCGGCGTTGAGGGTCTGCTCCCTGCAAAGCCCGAAGTGCGTCTTCGCATTTACGCGTGGTCACCGAAAACTCCACCGGTCGGATACGCAGGTCTATTGAAGGTGGGGCAGACGACGAAGACGGACGTTAATGCGCGCATTCGCGAGTCGCAGGGCCAGATGCAGCAAGCCTACACGCTGCACGTTGATGAACTTGCCGAGCGCCACGACGGGTCCATCTTTCGTGACTCAGATGTGCGCCAACGTCTGATCGACAAGGGCTTCGCGAACCCGATCTTCGGTTCGGCGCGAGAGTGGATGCGCTGCACTCCGGACGATGTGCGCGCAGCGATCACAGAGCTTCGCACCGGCGTGAAACTCAGTGGCACCCATCATGAGACGTTCCCGATGCGCCCGGAGCAGGCCAGCGCCGTGGACAAGGCCGAGGGGTACTACGAGTCCATATGGGCCGAGGATTCCCAGGCGGTGCCGCGGTTCCTGTGGAACGCCAAGATGCGCTTCGGGAAGACCTTCGCCTCCTACCAGCTCGCGAAGCGGCTCGGCGCGAGACGCATCCTCGTGGTCACCTTCAAGCCTGCGGTGGAAGATGCCTGGCAGACCGACCTGGAGTCTCACGCTGACTTCGACGGTTGGCAGTACCTCTCCTCGGCCACCGGGGGTAGCCCGGACGATGCCGACAAGACGAGACCGCTGGTCTACTTCGGCTCGTTCCAGGACCTGCTCGGGCGCGACCGGAAGACCGGGCTCATCAAAGCGAAGAACGAGTGGGTCCACACCACCAACTGGGACCTCGTCGTCTTCGACGAGTACCACTTCGGTGCCTGGCGAGAGTCCGCCAAGGAGCTGTTCGAGGGCGAGGACGAGAAAGTCAAGCAGAAGGAACTGGCCGCCGAGTACAACGACGGCCTCGTGGCCTTCGACGAGGAACTCGACGAGCTCGGCAACGACGAGGACGACTTCCTGCCGATCACCACCCGCGCCTACCTGTACCTGTCGGGAACGCCGTTCAAAGCACTGGCCACAGGTGAGTTCATCGAGGAGCAAATCTTCAACTGGACCTACACCGACGAGCAGCGCGCCAAGGCCGAGTACGCAGTCGCGCACCCGAACGTCTGGAACCCGTACGGGGCACTCCCGGAGATGCGCCTGTTCACCTACCAGATGCCCGACGAGCTCATCGCCGTCGCGAACCAGGGAGAGTTCGACGAGTTCGACCTCAACGAGTTCTTCGAGGCGAAGGGCATCGGCAAGGACGCCGAGTTCACGCACAAGACCGACGTGCAGAAGTGGCTCGATCTCATCCGCGGTGCTCACCTGCCCACGCAGGTTGACGCGATGCGGATGGGCACCCGCCCGCCGTTCCCGTACTCCGATGTCCGGCTCCTGCCGTACCTCCAGCACTCGTTCTGGTTCCTGCCCAACGTTGCGGCGTGCCAGGCGATGGCGAACCTGCTCGCGGAGAAGCAGAACGTGTTCTGGCACGACTACCAGGTCCTCGTCGTCGCGGGTGCCGGCGCGGGCATCGGGCTGGATGCCCTTCCACCGGTACGGGCGGCGATCGGCGACGGCCACGACACGAAGACGATCACCCTGTCCTGCGGCAAGCTCACTACAGGCGTCACTGTCAAACAGTGGTCCTCGATCCTGATGCTGCGCAACCTCAACTCGCCCGAGACCTACTTCCAGGCAGCGTTCCGCGTGCAGTCACCTTGGTCGATCAAGAATCCCGACGGAGACAACCCGAGCGCCGAGGCCGTACTCAAGCCGGTGTGTTTCGTGTTCGACTTCGCGCCGACCCGGGCGCTACGTCAGATCGCCGACTACGGTGCCGGTCTGTCACCAGAGACGCCGAACCCGGAGCAGGCCGTCGAGGAGCTCGTGAAGTTCCTGCCCGTCTTGGCCTACGACGGGTCGAACATGACCCAGGTCGATGCCGGTGGCATCCTCGACATCGCCATGTCGGGCACCTCCGCAACCCTCCTGGCCCGCAAGTGGGAGTCCGCGATCCTCGTCAACGTCGACAACGACACCCTGCGCAAGATCATGAACAACCCCGACGCCCTAAGCGCCGTCATGAACATCGAAGGCTTCCGCGCACTCGGCAACGACATCTTCGAGACCGTCGTGAACAAGAGCGACGCCGTGAAGAAGGCTAGGAAGGAGAAGGGCGACGACATCACCCCGGCGGAGAAAAAGGAGCTCACAGCGGAGGAGAAGGAGTACAAGTCCAAGCGAAAGCAGATTCAGGAGAAGCTGGTCAAGTTCGCCACCCGCATCCCAGCGTTCATGTACCTGACCGACTTCCGCGAGAACACGCTCCAGGATGTCATCACCAAACTCGAGCCCGGCCTGTTCCGCACCGTCACCGGACTGACCGTCGAGGACTTCCACCTCCTCGTCAACCTTGGCGTCTTCAACGCGACCCACATGAACCAGGCTGTCTTCGCCTTCCGCCGCTACGAAGACTCGTCCCTGTCCTACACCGGGATCGAGTCCCACAAGGGGCTGCGGCGCTACGGCCTCTACGACACCGTGGTGGCCGTAGATGCCGACGCCATCGCCTGACCACCTGCCAGCCTTACCGAGAGAATCCACATGTCGTTCCAGACCCCGCGCAGCATCGAGGAGATGCTGACCGCTATCCACAAGCGCGAGTACCTGATGCCGGCGATCCAGAGAGAGTTCGTCTGGGGTGCCGATCAGATCACCAAGCTCGTCGATAGCCTCATGCGCGGGTACCCCGTCGGGTCCTTCCTGCTCTGGGACGTCAAGCCTGAAACCGCGCAGTCGTACACGTTCTACGAGTTCCTGACGAACTACCACGAGCGCGATAACCCCTACGCGGACAAGGCGACTGTTCCCGCCGGGAGCGGTACGACGGCGGTGCTCGATGGACAGCAGCGGCTCACTTCCCTGAACATCGCGCTGTACGGCAGTTTCGCGGAGAAGAAGAAGTACGCGTGGTGGAACAGCGCGGACGCGTTCCCCGTCAAGCGCCTCTATCTCAATCTCGTCGACGATCCCGACGACGAAGAACTCGGCACGAAGTACGACCTCCGGTTCCTCACCGACCAGGAGGCCTCTGCGGCGGACGGCGAGGCTGACAAGTGGTTCCGGGTCGGAGCGGTCCTCGATCTCGCCAACGCTGGCCCTGCGATCATGCGGAAGCTGGAGCAGCGGGGTATCGCCGGATCGGCTGACGCGTTCCAGCGGCTCTACGACCTGTACGAGGCGGTGCGGGTTCTCAAGCCGATGAACTACTTCCTGGTGACCGATCAGGACGCCGACAAGGTGCTCGAAATCTTCGTCCGCGTCAACAGCGGCGGCACCACGCTCTCCTACTCTGACCTGCTGCTGTCGATGGCGACGAACCAGTGGCAAGATCTGGATGCGCGGGAGGAGGTCCGATCGCTGGTCTCGGAGATCAACAGCAACGCCGGCCGACAGTTCTCGTTCTCCAAGGATGTGGTGCTGAAGACCGCGCTGACGATCGCGGACGTGGACGTGCGGTTCAAGGTCACCAACTTCACCCAGGGGAACATGGCCAAGGTGGAGGCCGCTTGGCCGCAGATCAAGGGAGCCTTGCTCCGCGCCGCGACGCTGCTTCAGCAGTTCGGGTACAACGAACGCAACCTCACTGCTAACAGCGTGATCGTCCCGGTCGCGCACTACCTGCACCTGCGGGGTGCAGGCGACTCTTACCTCGACTCCACCGCCGACGCTGCCGACAGGCTCGCCCTCCAACGGTGGGTGACCCGCTCGCTGGTCAAGCGTGGCATCTGGGGTTCGGGGCTCGACACGCTCCTCACCCGCATCCGCGATGTCCTCCGGAGCAACTCGATGAATGGCTTCCCGGTTGTGGCGGTTGAGGAGGCGATGGCGGCCGTGGGCAAGAGTCTCGCGTTCGACAACGCCGAGATCGACGAGCTGCTCAACCTCAAGTACGCGGGCCAGCGGACGTTCTCAGTGCTGTCCGTGCTATACCCGGGGCTGGACCTGAGCAAGAAGTTCCACGAGGATCACATATTCCCGAAGTCACGGTTCACCAAGAAGAAGCTTCTCGACGCCGGTGTCCCGCTCGACAGCGTCGACGACTATCTGGCTGCCGTGAACCTCTTGCCGAACCTCCAGTTGCTCGCCGGGACTGCCAACATCGAGAAGCAGGACGGCCTGCCTGCGGAGTGGATCGACACCGCCTTCCCGAGCGAGGACAAGCGCGCCACCTACCTCGCCGAGAACGACCTCGACGGCCTTCCGCTCGACCTGGCCGACTTCACGTCGTTCTTCGAGGGGCGCAAGCAGCGAATCCGGACCCGTCTACTCGCCGCTCTGGGAACAACACCGGGCGCACCGGAGGACGCGGTTCTCTCGTAGCCGACGTTCACGCGGCGAGCAGCGACAGTGCGGACACGGCTTGGAGAGGTAGCACTCCGTTGCCAAGCGCGGTGATCTGCTGATTCTGCGTCAGCTCATCGGTGTCCGTGACCCATCCAGTCGGCAGGCCCATGAGCCATTCGACGAATGCTGGTGCCGGGCGGGGGCCGTCGGCGTCGTTCAAGAGGGCTGGCGCTGCAGCGGATCGTCCGGTGATGTGTTCCCAGCGGGTGATGGCGTCGGCGTAACGTCCCCAGCGCTGAACAGTCCGTCGATCAGAGAACACAGAGTCTCCGATTCGGCTCTCCTGCTCGGCGAGCCAGCCGGCCCGTGGAGTGCGAAGTCGATGATCTGGTGCGAGAGCGCGATCGTCCCTCGCCTCGCTCGCACCTGATCGCGAGTCTCCCCGCCGCGCGAGGAGTCCGTCGCCAGCGGGGTGCGGGACGGCGCGCCGGGCGAGGGCGAAGATGCGGAAGCGTTGGTGAGGAGCGCCGACAAGGGAAGCCGGTAGGCCGATCCATCGCGCATCCAGCCGCAGGTCGGCCAGATCGCCGAGAACGGCGCCGAGAGCCCGTAGAGGTCGAGCTGCGTTGTCTCCCAGATGCCACGGGTCGGATTCCACGCCGTGAAGGGTTGCGCCGTTGGGGGTTGCATCGCCGGGGTTGCGTCGGTCATGGTCGTCTCCTTGTGCGGGTGGCCGCGTCGCGGGTGAGGACAGCAGCCCGCGAACGTTCTCGATGACGACCCATTCGGGCTAGAGCGCGTCGATGGCTGCCGCCATGTGCGCCCAGAGCCCCGAGCGCGTGCCGGGTGCGAGGCCGGCGCGCTTGTCGACGGTGGACGCGTCTTGGCACGGGAACCCGCCGATGAGGATGTCCACGGGCTCGACCTGGCTCCAGTCGATGGCCGTGATGTCGCCGAGGTTCGGTGCGTCGGGCCAGTGGCGGGCGAAGACGCGGGCGACGGGCGCGTTGAGTTCGGAGAACCACACGGTCTTGGCGTTGAAGACGTGCTCGACCGCGAGGTCGAGGCCGCCGTAGCCGCTGAACAGCGACCCGATCCTGAGTTCTGAGCCGCCGCTGGCGTCGAGGTCGTGCATGAAGTCCGCTCCGGTGACGGTCGTCCCCTGCATCGCCTCATCACGAAGCTGATGCAGAGCTGGTCACCTGTCAGGTGCACGGCTCCAGCACGCGCCCGCTGCTCAACCGAGCTCTCGCTTGTCGCCGCCCGATGCCTCCACCTCCGGCCTCCGCTCCGACCGCCGTCCGAGGTCACACGCCTCTTGCAGGTCGAGGTAGAAGTCACCGGGTACGGGTGCTCACCTGCTCGCCAGGAGCGGAGGTGAACATGACGGTTTCGATGCGCGTGATGTCGGCGGGTGATGGCTACAAGTACCTGCTCAAGACCGTCGCGGCAGCCGACGGAGACCGGCCGCTCTCGACGCCGCTCACGCGCTATTACATGGAGGAAGGCACCCCGCCTGGTCGCTGGCTCGGCGCGGGCGTAGCGGCCCTCGGGAAGGGCGAGATTCAGGTGGGCGACCGAGTATCTGAAGACCAACTCCATCTCCTGATGGGCACGGGTTGCGATCCGATCACCGGAGACAACCTCGGTCTGGCGTTCCCGGCACACAAGAGCCAGGAGGAGCGGATCGAAGCGCGGATCGCCGAACTCGAGCCGACCATGACACCTGGGGCCAAGGGAGAGGCGGTCGCGCAGATCGTTGCCGAGGAGACTGCCCGGAGTACCCGACGAGCGGTGGCAGGCTTCGACTTCACCTTCTCCATCCCGAAGTCCGCATCAGTGGTGTGGGCAGTCGCCGATGCCGAGGTTCAGGCACTCATCGGGGAAGCGCATCATCGTGCGGTTGCGGAGGTGGTTGCGTTCATGGAACGCGAGGTTGCAGCAACGCGGACGGGCGCAACCGCCGGGGACGGCGCGGTTGCCCAAGTTGATGTCACCGGGCTCATCGCGACCGCCTTCGATCACTTCGACTCCCGCGCCGGCGACCCCCACCTCCACACGCACGTGGTCATCAGCAACAAGGCCAAGACCGTCCTCGACGGCAAATGGCGATCACTCGATGGCAGGCCGATGCACGCCGCCGTCGTCGCCCTGTCCGAACTACACGAAGCCGTGTTTGCCGACCACATGACGCGCACCTTCGGCGTCTCCTGGGAGGCCCGAGAGATGGGTCGCTACCGAAACCCGGCAGGGGCAATCACTGGGGTGCCCGAGGAACTGATCGCCGAGTTCTCGACCCGCGCCCGTCACATCGATGCTGAGACCGATCACCTCATCGCCGAGTACGTCGCATTGCACGGACGACGCCCGACACCAGCATCGATCATGAAACTCCGAGCCCAAGCAACGCTTGCTACCCGGCCTGAGAAGCAGGTCCGATCCTTGGCTGAACTGACCGCCGAATGGCGGGAGCGCGCCACGAAGTTGCTGGGGCGGGATGCGACGACCTGGGCGCGCGAGGTGACCGACAATGATAGACCGCTCCTGCTGCGTGCCGACGACGTGCCGCTTGACGTGATCGGCGAGCTGGCTGGGTCGGTCGTCGAGGTGGTCGGTGAGAAGCGTTCGACCTGGCGACGGTGGAATCTCATGGCCGAGGCGTCCCGGCAGACGATGGGCTGGCGGTTCGCCACTATGCAGGACCGGGAAGCCGTCGTCGCGATGGTCGCCGACGCCGCCGAGCTCGTCTCGCTTCGTTTGACGCCGCCTGAACTCTCCGCTTCGCCGGTTGTGTTCCGTCGGCCCGATGGCACCTCGGTGTTCCGGCCGAAGAGCTCAACGGTGTTCACTTCCGAGTCCCAGCTCGCGGCCGAGGACAGACTCCTTGAACGAGCAGCGAACCTGGCCGGTCCGACGGTACAGCTCGCGACGGTCGAGAAGATCACGCGCAGTCCCGACGCGGATGGCCGGATGCTCGGCGACGACCAGGCCGACGCTTTGACCCGCATCGCAGTCTCGGGACGCGCCCTCGATGTACTGGTCGGTCCCGCCGGGGCTGGGAAGACCACCGCCATGTACGCCCTCCGCCGCGCCTGGGAAGCCGAGCACGGCACCGGTTCCGTTGTCGGGCTTGCACCGTCAGCGATCGCAGCCCAAGTCCTCGCCGATGATCTCGGTATCGCGACGGAGAACACGGCGAAGTGGTGGCAGAACCACCTTCTCCACGGCACGACGTTCGAGGCGGGCCAGCTCGTCGTCATCGACGAAGCCTCCCTCGCTGGCACCCTGTCACTGGACCGCCTCACCCACCTCGCCCAGGACGCGGGCGCGAAGGTGCTGCTCGATGGCGACTACGCCCAACTGCAATCCGTGGATGCGGGCGGTGCGTTCGCGATGATCGCCAGAGACCGGGCCGACACCCCCGAACTGGTCGACGTCCACCGCTTCACCCACTCCTGGGAAAAGACCGCCTCACTCGAACTACGCCACGGACGCACGGCGGCTATCGACACCTACCGCATCCGCGAGCGCATTACCGACGGCGACGCCGAGGCCATGACCGATGCCGCTTACAACGCCTGGCGCGCCGACCGCGACGCCGGACTCATCTCGGTGCTGATCGCCGAAACCCACGAAGACGTGACCACGCCGAACGGACGCGCCCGTGCCGACCTGATCCTCAACAGGACGCTGAACCCCGATCGCGAGGTCGAGCTGCGCGACGGCACCGCCGCAGGCGTCGGCGACACCATCATCACGCGGCTCAACAACCGGAAACTCCGCACCCTGACGGGGCGGGACTGGGTGCGCAACGGCGACATCTGGACTGTCACCGCCGTCGGTGACGACGGGACCGTCACCATCGCACACGACTACGGGACCGGCACCGCGGTCAGGGAAGACGGAACCATCAAGGCTCGGAAGCGTGGGCGCAGGTTCGGTGGCACCATCGTGATTCCGGCCTCGTATGTGGCTGAGCATGTCGATCTCGGCTATGCAGTCACTGCCTACCGTGCCCAAGGCATCACGACCGACACCGCGCACGTTGTGGTCGAGCCGACTTCGACGAGGGAGACCTTCTACGTCGCGATGACCCGGGGACGGCACGCAACCCGCGCTTATGTGACTTTCGACCGCGCCGACGGCCACGCCCAGCCGCACCCCGGCGACGACCCGCATGCCACAGTGCGAAGCGTGCTCTACGGCGTTTTGCAGCACAGCGGCGCCGAACTCTCGGCGCACGAGACCATCGTGGCTGAGCAGGAGCAGTGGGGCTCGATCGTGCAGCTCGCTGCCGAGTACGAGACCATCGCCGCGGTGGCCCAGCACGATCGCTGGGCAACCCTCGTCCGCAGCTCCGGGCTCACCGACGCACAAGCCGAGAGCGCCGTCGGGTCTGAGGCGTTCGGCCCGCTCGCGGCTGAACTCCGACGCGCCGAGGCCAATCATCACAACGTCGATGTGTTGCTGCCGCGCCTTGTGGCCGCGCGCGGGTTTGGTGCCGCGGACGACATCGCCGCCGTCCTCCACTACCGGGTCGAGCGGGCGACCGCGCGTCCGGCAGGATCAGGAAGGGCTCGCAAGCCATCGCGGCTCATCGTCGGCCTCATCCCATCGGCGCGCGGAGTCATCGACGCCGAGATGCGAGCGGCTCTCGACGAGCGAGAGGAACTGATCGAGGCGCGCGCCGACGCCGCACTCGAAGCTGCGCTGACGGAGAGCGCACCGTGGACGGAAGCTCTTGGAGCGCAGCCGAACGACCGACGACGGGCCGCGGCCTGGCGCAAGGCTGCCCGGGTTGTCGCCGCCTACCGAGACCGCTACCGCCTCACCGAGGACACACCCCTCGGCACCGCGCCAGAGTCTGCCGCGCAGAGGATCGACGCGGCGCGGGCGCGTACAGCCCTAGACAGAACGCTGAACCTCGCTCGCGTCGAACAAGATCAAGAACACTCCCGACACTCTGGGACCCAGCGCACCGGGCCGTCGCTGTGAGCCAGAACGAGATTCGGAGCGCTGCAGCCGCTGTGTCGTCCAGCCCCGACCCCGACTCCTCGGGCATGATGGAAAGCACCATGACAGTTCGAGCTGGATCGGCGACACGTATTTCCTGACACCGTTCGCCAGGACGGAGGCAGACGTGGCCGCTGAAGAGGTCTCGGTCAACTTGGGAGACGCGACGCCCCGACGCTTGCTCGTGGATTGGGCGAACGGGCAGGACGCATGGGTGCGTCAGATCACTGCCGAGACGATCCTCTCTCGACAGGCGCCGAGCGATGCTCTGCTGGACGCCGCCTACACTACCTTCCTTGCGGAAAAGGGGCTTGGCGACGGGGAGGCCCCGGAAGTTTCGAAGCTTGAACTCGTCGCCACGGATGCGGCGGAAGAGGAGACTCTTGAACTCGTCAGTCTGACGAATATCGAAGGTGTCAATGCGCTCGCCGCTGACCAAGAACTTGGCTTCGACCCGGAACTGACCGTGCTCTTTGGGCAGAACGGATCGGGGAAGACGGGGTATGCACGAATACTGAAGCGCATCTCGGCGGTTCGCACCGCTGAGGACATCCTGCCGAACGCGCACACCGCCTATCTCGACAGCCCGCCGTCGCCCAGTGCCACCATCCAGTACCGACTATCTGGCACGGACTCCTCGGTGATGTGGAAGGACGAATCCGGCCTTGCGCCATTCACCCGCATCAGCGTCTTCGACGCGAGCGCAGTCTCGTTGCACGTTGACAGCGATCTGGGTTACGTCTACACGCCGGCCGAACTGGCACTGTTTGGTCACGTCGCTGCCGGGCTGCAAGGTATTCAGCAGCGGATCGCCACCGAGGTCAAGGCCTTGGCGCCGGGGAGTAACCCGCTGTTGTCGAGGTTCACGCGAGGTACGAAGGTCTATCCCGTGATCGAGACCCTGGGTGCTACCACGGACCTCGCGGAGCTTGACGCACTGGCAACGCTGCCGGACGGTGCCGAAGCCAACCGCGAGCGTCTCGAAGGTGAGATCGCGGCATTGCGCTCCAACTCGCTCGACGCAATTCTTTCCAACACACAGGAGACGGGACGTCACCTCAATCGGCTGCACGGCGTGCTTACAACGGCGATGAACTTCGATGCGGTCGTCTACGAGAAGGCTCGGGTGAAACTCCAGGAGGCTGAAGGTCGAAGGACAGAAGCGCGAGAGCAACTCTTCAGTCAGGATGAGTTGCCAGGCCCAGCAGATGGGGAATGGCAGGAGTTCATCGTTGCCGGAGACTCATACCGCCAACACCTTGGCCGCGAGCACTATCCAACTGCCGGGGACAAGTGCCTCTACTGCATGCAGGAGCTCAGCCCGACGGCCTTGAATCTGCTGACTCGATATCGCACGTTCCTCGATGAAACGCTTGTCCGTCAGGTCGAGGACGCGAACACCGAGGTGCGCAACTCCAGCCTCAGGTTCGACGAAGCCGAGCTCACCCGCGCGAATGAGTTCGCCACAGAACAGCGGGATGGTGAAGACCCTCCGGCATGGGCCACTCAAGCATGTGAGGTGCTCGCTACGGCTCGGGCCGCCGCGCAGGACACTGCGAATGGGACGCCCGTGACCGCAGGCACCCTCCGAGAGAGCGTAGAAACAGTAGCCTCGACGGTCGCAGCCGAACTGGCGACTGCACGGGCAGCGATCCAGCAGATGTCGGAGGACAAAGCGAATGCGACAACCGCGCTCACCGGAAAGCAGAAGGAACTTTCAGAGCTCGCTGCACGCATTGAGTTGAACCGGAACATCGCCGCAGCCCGCGAGTATGTCCGACGCGCGCGAAGAGCGCAACAGCTCGAAAAGCTCTCACGGGTCATTTCAAGCGGCGCGTCGAAGCAGCTCACGGTCCAGTCCAAACTCGCCAGCGAAGACCTCGTGAACAAGAACTTCGAGACGCTGTTCGCCGAGGAGTGCGCGCGCCTCCGAGCGCCTCAAGTCGCACTTCGGTTTCAAGGGCGCAGCGGGCAGGCGCAACGCAAGAAAGCGGTCGCCTCATACAAGCCCTCTGCGGTGCTCTCGGAAGGTGAGCAGAAAGTTCTGGCGCTGGCCGACTTTCTTGCCGAGAGTCGGATGCGAGGGACCAAAGCACCTCTGATCTTCGATGACCCGGTGACAAGTCTCGACTACCGCAGACTTGATGAGGTTGCTGCACGCATCCAGAATCTCGCCGAGACACATCAGGTCGTTGTTTTGACCCACAACATTATGTTCGCGTCAGCGCTGATGGCAGCCAGGCAGAACAAGAAGCTCAGGACGAAAATATACGAGGTGCGCGACGGTGGAGAGGTCAAGGGAATTCTGGCTGCCGACGTCGAGCCGAGACTCGATACGCCGGCCGATCTAGCCAAGCGGATCAACGTCAAACTTCAAGAGATGACCAGCGCGGAGCCCGTGGTCCAGGATGCACTCATCAAAGAGACCTACGACCTCATTCGCGCCTGGTGCGAAGCATTCGTTGAGCAGGAACTCTTGCAGAACGTCACACAGCGATATCGCAAGAACATCATGATGACCCGCCTGTCGAAGATCGACAGCTCTCGGCTCGACGCTGCCATTGCAGTCATTGATCCCCTCTTCGATCGTGCTTGCGAACGGATGACCGGACACTCTCACGCTGCCGAGTACATGAGCACCAAGCCGACTGTGAGCGAAGTGCAGGAAGACTGGGAGAAGGCGAAAGCAGCGCGCTCGGCATACATCTCCACCTGAACGCCGGATCGGCGTCGAAGCGGCTCGCAGGCGGCTACAGGTCGCGGGTACTCATCGACTTCGTGGCTACTGAGCGTCGCCCTGTACCGCGGGATGCCGCAGAAGCCCGGATCGCGCTTGCGCTGTTATGTCCTCGTGGAGAGAGAAGGTCCGTGACATCCGTGACCAGTGAAGCGCCATCTCGCAGGAGTTGGTGTGGCCCGGTGCTCGTCGCACTGGTCACCGGGCCGGGAACAGCTCCGACTGCACGCCCGAGTTCGTGCGCATGCCGGGCGACGGTCATCGATCCAGATCGAGCGCCAGCTTCGACAACGACGGTCGACGCGGCGAGCGCAGCCAGGAGCCGCGTCCGAGCAATGAAACGATGGTGCGTCGGCACCGCGCCCGGTGGAACCTCACTGACAAGAAGGCCGAGGCCTGCCACCCGCTCAAGCAGTTCACGGTGACCCATCGGGTACATGCGGTCCACGCCGTTCGCCATGACAGCGATCGTGTCGCCGCCTGAAGCGAGGGCCGCTCGGTGGGCAGCGCCTTCGACGCCGTATGCACCGCCGGCCACGATGATCCGCTCAGCGCTGGCGAGGTCGGAGGCAAGCTGCCCGGCCACATGCTCGCCGTAGGAGGTCGAGGCCCTCGCGCCGGTGATCGTGACGAGATCGTTGAGCGATCGCGCGAGGAATGATGCGGAGCCACGAGTCCAGAGGATGTACGATTGCCGGTCGCCAAGATCGTCGAGCGCGGAAGGCCATTCTTTGTCGCCGGGAATCAGCGTGCTGATACCGGCGCGCCCTGCTCCGACGATGTTCTGCTCAAGTGTCCGAGCATCTGAGCGCTGGAACTGGGCACGCCACACCTGAGTGTCAACGGTACTGAACCCCGGCACCGCGCCTTCACCCTCGGCGAGCCGAAACAGGTCAATCGCACCGAACTCGCCCAAGAGGCGACCCGTCACGGCATCGTCCGGTTCAACGAGCATCGAAAGCGCCATCCGCGCCGTGCGCTCGTCCTGGACTACCTGGCTCAAGATCGTCATCGTCGGCTCCTCTAGCTTCTACAGAAAGGTGCGCGCTGCGACGCGGGAGCCGGGGGTGAGGGTTTCGTGAACGCCAACCCCGGCGTACAGTGGATGGTGAGGCAGGTTCTCCTCATATTGCGGGTCCTCCGGGACGGCCTTCGGGCACTGACACACGTTCTGCCTCCTCGAGGGAGTAACACGTGTGACGAGAGGTCCGCCATGTTCCGCCTTATCTGGACGCTCAGCGTTCGCACCCGCGACTACTTGCACCGCTACATGCCGAGCAACCGACTGCTCGCTGCCATCCGCACCCGTCGCGGACTCAAGTGGGGGACACCCGCGATGCTGATCGCACTTCCATACTTCCTGATCGCCAGCGTCTGCTCTGGCGCGGCAGCAGACGGCGGTCCTGGCTGGCTCCACCTCATCGTGCTGTGGGCCTGCTGGAGCGCACTGAAGTTCATCATCATGGGACCCGTGAGCGTCGTTCTACTCACTCGTGCGCGCCTGCGCGAGGCCGTGATCCGTCGGCACCAGAGCTGCGAGGCGGTCGCCGAAGCAGACAGGCGTGTGCCATTCCTTCATTCCTAGGCTCAACCGCCGACGGCAGCGGATGCCGTGATTCGCGAACGACGCCCTCCGCCAGGCCGGATCACGACACCATGGGAAGCGAGTGCTTTCCGGACAGCCTGAGGCCCCGCCCCAACCTTCACGCCGACCTCTACCAGCGTCAACCCGCTGAGGTAGAGGTCGGCTGCTTCGTGGATGCGGGAGGGATCGAACCGACCACGACGGATCGCCACCTCACGCCGGCTGAGGTGCATGGCCACCGTCCGGCGGTTCACTCCGAAGATGGATCCCAGCTCGACGAGCGTTGCGCCCTCGCGGTACTGAGCCACCAGATCGTCGACTTGTTCGGGGCGAAGGAGGGTTTGAGCCATCCCAAGTGTTCGCACCACTCGCCCCCTTGAGTCGGAAACGGTAGGTGCCGAGGGGCGTCGGTCGTGGTCGTAGAAGCTCCGTGACCTGCGCAAAGACAAGGTTTTCAGGTGTGGGCAGGGGTTCTCAAACTCTCTACGGAGGTCCACCGAATAAGAGATGGCGTCGGGTTTCCGGCGTCATCTTCTTTTTGTGCCCAGGTATATCGCTAGGAATAGCAGAAGCGGCAGCGAAGTTGCCTATGTTCTCAACGCACTCTGGCCCAGTACCTCGCAGGAAGCGATCTCCACGGGTCTAGGTCGGGCTCATGCTGAGAGAAGCGGGTAGCTGTGCGATGCCTTGCCTGAGGGCTCTGGCGATGACGGGGTTTCGGCTAAACGACGAAAGCCGCTCATTCGCGCGTCAAGCCGAGGTTTGTTAGTCCCTGGCAGTTTTCTTGGATTGAACCATTCAGCACGTCACCTCGAAGCTTCGTTCCGTGCACTGTCGGCTGTTCAAGTTTTAGGACCGCTTCAGTTCCTGAATCCGGTTGACAAGATATCCGATTGTTCATCCGGCGATGCCAATAGCAGGAACACGCCGAAAGCTAGCGGTACGCTGAACCATGCGCTGAATAGAAGCAACGGCAACACGGTCACGAGCATCGCAAGGAAATGCACGAGCGATCGTTTCGCGAGCGGCCATGAATTGATGTCATAGATGGGCATCGCAGCAATGGTCGCCGCTGCGATCAGTCCCGCAAACAAGGTGCCTTTCGACTGTCCGGCATCCTCGATGAAGAACGCAAGGGTGACCATGATCACGCCTGTTACTGCGCCTGAAACAAGGAACGGCGTCGCCTGCTTCACGCTCCTCGCCCTAGCGCCTTTGCGCGGGTCGGCGGTAGTGAGGAACGCGTTTTGGGTTCTCACGTCGTTGTCGTTACAGCGTGGGCACGGGCCGATCTGGAGGGGCCACCCCTTCTTGCGTGGTTGCCCATTGCCCAGCGTGTTCCTGGTCGCCGCGTTTGTCTCAAAGCAGGCTGGCGCCTCATTCGCTGGGAAGCGGCTGCCACTACTTACCCTGCTTGAGGAGCGAGGGCCCAGTTTGTGAGGCCTTCGAGGATGACTTCACGTGGGAGCGAACCAAGGATGCTGCGGATCAGTGCCGGTTAGTCCCGTGGACGATGTACTGCTAATTATTTGCCGGGGGAGGCCTGGTGATTTCGGAGCCTGTCAGAGGGATTGTGTAAGACCTCTAGTCAGTTGATAGAAACGACTAGGAAGAACACACGATGACCGTTGAGAAAGACCAGGATCAGACCCCGATGAAGAATGCCTCCGACGTTGCCGAGAAACTCGCCGCCCTGGGTTCCATGGATGCGGTCAAAGAGTCCGGGGCGTTCGATGAGCTCATGGGGTTTATTGACCGAGGAGAGATCCAGCTCGATGGCAAGGACGGGTTTATTCAGCAGATCATCCGCGCCGGACTGGAGCGCGGGCTAAAGTCCGAACTGACTGAGCACTTGGGATACGAAAAGGGCGACGGGCAAGGACGGTTCGCCCCGAATTCCCGCAACGGTTCCTACCCCAAGACCGTATCCACGGTGGCCGGGGACGTGGACCTGCAGATCCCGCGGGACCGGGCCGGAACGTTCACCCCCACCCTGGTGCCCAAGGGGTCGCGGCGTACCGGTGGCCTGGATGAGATGATCGTGTCTCTGTACGCCGGGGGCATGACCGTGCGGGATATCGCCTACCACCTGGAAACCACCATCGGCACCGAACTGTCCCACGACACCATCAGCAAGATCACCGACGAGGTGCTGGATGAAGTCGCTGCATGGCAGGAACGGCCCTTGGAGGAGTTCTACCCGATCCTGTACCTGGATGCGATTGTCATCAAGGTCCGCGACGGGCACCAAGTACGCAATAAGGCCGCGCACATGGCCGTCGGGGTGAGCGTGGAGGGCATCAAACACGTGCTGGGCATCTGGGTGACCGAGAATGAGGGTGCGAAGTTCTGGGCTCAGGTGTGCGCCCAGTTGGCCAATCGAGGCGTGAAGGACGTGCTGATCGCCTGCTGCGACGGGCTGACCGGTTTCCCCGAGGCGATCGAGGCGACCTGGTCCAAGGCCACGGTGCAGACCTGCGTGGTGCACCTGATCAGGACGGCGAACCGGTTCGTGTCCTACACCGACCGCAGGGCGGTCAGTGCCCAGTTGAAGAGTATTTACACTGCTCCGAGCATCGAGGCCGCGCAGGCGGCGTTGGAGGACTTCGAGGCCAGCGAGTTGGGGCGCAAGTACCCCTCGGCGGTGGCGACCTGGCGCAACGCGTGGGAAAGGTTCACCCCGTTCTTGGAGTTCGCCCCTGAATTGCGGAAGGTCATTTATACGACGAACGCGATTGAGTCGATGAACTACCAGCTGCGCAAGGTCACTAAATCCCGAGGGCATTTCCCGTCCGATACGGCGGCGGTAAAGATGCTGTGGCTGGCGATCTGTAATATCGAGGATAAGCGGGCCCGTGAACGGTTCAAGGACGCTGCCAGGAAAGGCCGCACCCCGCGCGCTGGTGCCGGTTCGCACCTGGTGGAAGGCGCTGGGACGAACGGGTGGAAACAGGCATTGCAGCAGCTGGCGATGGCTTACCCGGAACGTGTCGAGCCGTACGTGAACTGAGTATTACAAGCCCTGAAAAACAGAGGTGACTAGGGGCTTACACAATCCATCTGACAAGCTCTGATTTCGGGTTAAGTCCCAAAATGTGTGTACAGAAACCCTCAAAACCATCTAACCACTAGGGGCAACACCTCAATCACATGCTTTGAAAGCATGTACCGTGGCAAAAGTTGGAAACCGACCTACCTGTGGTGTATGCAAAAATAAGCTCGTCAAGAACGGGAAAACCAGCTCCGGGCGCACACGCTGGCGGTGTAAGATCTGCGGCGCGTCAAGTACCTTGGCCCGTCCAGACACCACCGCCAAAGCCCAATTTAGGGCCTTCCACCAATGGGCCACCGGTAAGCTCTCCGTGTCCGACACCGGCATTGCCCGTTCCACGTTCTACCGCAACACCTACTGGTGCTGGAAAGTTCACCCGACCTTGATCCCGACTGGGGAACAATACCGGTACCTCATGCTCGACGGCACCTACTTCAACGGCTTCTGCGCCCTTACCGCCTACAACGGCCAACACATCATCGGCTGGCAATACTGCGACCGCGAAAAAGTCGCTTCCTGGACCCTGCTGCTGCAACGTCTGCCAGCCCCGGACCTAGTGATCATTGACGGGCACGGCGCCCTGGAATCTGTCATCAAAGCGCTATGGCCCGAAACCCGCATCCAACGCTGCTACTTCCATATCCGACAAACCATCCACAAACACCTGACCCGCAACCCCCGCACCATCCCAGGTCAGCAACTCCTTTCACTGATCAAAGCGCTGAAAGACATCACCACACTTCAACTGGCCAACAAGTGGGAAGAACAATTCATGGCCTGGCGGGCCATGCACGAAACCACCCTCAAAGCCCGCACCTACGCCAAGGACCACGCCGGCAACAGACCCTTGCACGTCAAGCCCAACCAGGTCTGGTGGTACACGCATCTGCGCCTACGTCGAGCTGATCGCCTCATTCACGGGTTGCTGAAGAATAAGCAACTGTTCACATGGTTAGAAATGGCCGCAGAAGATGAGACGCTTCCTCGGACCACCAGCCCCTTAGAAGGAGGCATCAACGCTGGCATCAAAGACCACCTGCGGGCCCACCGCGGCCTGAAAGCCAAACATGCCATGTCCTTGGTGAGCTGGCACCTGTACCAGCGGACGCAGAACCCGGTGGATCCATGGAGCTTCGTGACCCCCAAGCATTGGTCGGCCAAACCAGCCCCACGACCCGTAACCGAAGAAGACCCGGGCCCCGAACTATACGGCCGGCACTTCAGCTACGAAGACGGTAACGGCATCCAAAAAGGATGGGGCGGACGCCGATGACGCAAACATGACAACGACTCCATACACACATTTTGGGACTTAACCCGTGATTTCCGGTTCGCCTACGGTTCGAACCCCTTAGGCGAACGGGAAACTGGCGGCACAATCAAGAAAACCCGCCCTCACCAGTGATTGATGACCTCGTGAGGGCGGGTTTCTTAGCAGTGGAGCTAAGGGGAATCGAACCCCTGACCTTTTCATTGCGAACGAAACGCTCTACCAACTGAGCTATAGCCCCTGACTTAATCGAGACTACTCCTGTCACTTGGTAGTTACCAAATCGGTTTCCTGTCAGGTTCGATACTTACCGGATAGACGCCGCTCACGCCGCTCGCTCAGAATTTCCTGTTTGACTACGCATCGGCTGGAATTGGGTTCCTTCGCCTCGGTAGGGTGAACACAGGTGGGCGTGGACTGTGTGCCTACAGCAGGGGAGAAGGGGAAGCATGATCGAATTTCGTGCAGTACAGATGCAGTACCCGGGCGGCACCATTGCCGTGCGCGATTTCAGCTACACGATCCCCTCCCATAAGGTGGTCGCCCTGGTTGGCTCCTCCGGCTGCGGCAAGACCACTTTGCTGCGGATGGTGAACCGGATGGTCGAGCCGACCTCCGGCAGTGTGCTGATCGATGACGAGAGCGTGGCCGACGCCGATCCAGTGCGCCTGCGCCGCTCAATCGGCTACGTCCTGCAGGCCGGGGGCCTGTTGCCGCACCGGACCGTGCTGGAGAACATTGCCACCGTACCCATGCTCAACGGGACTGCGCGCCGTCAGGCGTTGGGCGAAGCTGAAGAGCTGCTTTCCCGGGTCGGCTTGGACCAGAAGATGGCCCAACGCTATCCGGGGCAGCTCTCGGGCGGGCAGCAGCAGCGCGTGGGAGTGGCTCGGGCCTTGGCCTCGGATCCGAACATCCTGCTGATGGATGAGCCGTTCGGCGCGGTTGACCCGATTGTGCGCCGTGAACTGCAGGACGAGCTGGCCCACCTGCAGCAGCAGCTGGGCAAGACCATCGTGCTGGTCACCCACGATATCGACGAGGCATTCCGGTTGGCCGACGAGGTGGTGATCCTGCGCGAGGGTGCCCAGATCGCCCAGGCGGGTTCACCCACCGAAATCCTCAGTGATCCGGCCGATGACTTTGTCCGCGAATTCACCGGTGCACACCGCGGCAGCCGCCAACTGAGCGAAAAGCTGGTGAACGGAACTCGGCTGGCGGTCGATGACCGGGGCCGGGCGGTAGGGGTGCTGCCTTCGTGAACTGGCTGAGCCATTCCTGGCCTTGGATCTTTGAGCTCACTGCACGCCACCTGGCACTGAGCGTGCCGGCCATCGTGCTCAGTGTGCTGATCGCGGTGCCGCTCGGGCGACTGGCGTACCGTCATCCGCGGGTGGGCGGAGCGTTGCTCTCGGCCGCGACCCTGCTTTACGCGATTCCGGCCCTTCCACTGCTGATCATCATTCCAGCACTCTTCGGGTTCTCATTGCGGTCCCCGGCGACGATTATCGTGGCGTTGACGCTGTACGGCATCGCATTGATGGTGCGTACCGCCGCTGATGCGTTTAACGCCGTGCCTGCTGAGGTGCGTCAGGCCGCGATGGCGATCGGCCATTCCCCGCGTCAGACGTTCTGGAAGGTGGAATTGCCGCTGGCTATCCCGGTGCTGATTTCCGGAATGCGGGTGGTGGTGGTCTCCACGGTGGGGCTGGTGACGATTGGGGCGCTGGTCGGCATCGCGAGCCTGGGCACCTTGTTCACGGATGGTTTCCAGCGTGGAATCACCGCCTCGGTGCTGACCGGGATTATCGCCACTGTCATCCTGGCCTTGGTGCTTGACGGGCTGGTGCTCCTGCTGGGTCGCATCGCCACCCCCTGGGCCTCCCAGCACGTGGCAATCAAGGCCCAGGACACCACCCGTGAGGTGAGCGCATGAGCTTGTTCTTGGATGCACTTCAGTGGCTCGCTGAGCCCACCCACTGGTCGGGGGCGAATGGCATCGGCACCCGGCTGGGTGAACACGTTTTCATCACGCTGCTGGTGGTTGTGGTCGCCGCCGTCATTGCCTTGCCCGTTGGGATTGCCGTGGGACACACCGGCCGCGGCCGGACCCTGGTTGTGGGCGTTCTCGGAGCGGCACGTGCCGTACCCACGCTGGGGCTGCTCACCCTGTTGGGGTTGTGGCTCGGGATTGGTTTGAAGGCTCCGGTCATCGCGCTGATCATCCTGGCGATTCCTTCACTCTTGGCGGGTGCCTACGCGGGGGTCGAATCGGCTAACCGCACCGTGGTGGATGCGGCCCGGGCGGTGGGCATGAGCGAAGGCCAGCTTATCCGCCGTGTCGAGCTGGCCCTGGGAGCTCCGGTCATCATTGGCGGCGTGCGCGCCGCAGTGCTGCAGGTCATTGCCACGGCAACCCTGGCGGCCTACACGGCCGACGTCGGGCTGGGCCGCTACCTGTTCGCCGGCCTGAAGACCAGGGATTACGCCCAGATGCTCGCCGGAGCCATTCTCGTCGCGGTGCTTGCCGTGCTGGCCGAGATCCTGTTGGCTATGTGGCAACGACGTGCACGGCGCAAAGCGAGCCCGGCGGCCCGTGAAAGACAGGATTCGGAGCTGTCCGGCAACGGCAGCCAGGTATAAGGAGAAGATCGAACCATGAGGAAAATGATCCGAACCGGAATCATCGGTTTGGCCGCAATGTTTGCGCTGGCCGGTTGTGGCTCCGGTGATCCACTGGATTCCGGGGAGTCCTCAGCCTCCGGGAAGGGCGAGCCGATTGTCATCGGTTCACAGGACTACTACTCCAGCGAAATCATTTCTGAAGTCTATGCCCAGGCACTGGAGGCCGAGGGCTACAGCGTGGACCGCCAGTTCCGCATTGGACAGCGTGAGGTCTATGTTCCGGAGCTGGAGTCCGGAGACATCGATCTTTTCCCGGAGTACACCGGTCCGCTGCTGCAGTACTGGGAGCCGGACACCGAGGCACGGCTGTCCGATGACGTCTATGAGTCATTGAAGAAGGCGGCCCCGGACGGGCTGCGCGTGCTGGAACAGTCCCCGGCCACCGACCAGGACTCCTACACGGTCACCAAGGAGTTTGCCGAGCGTTGGGGAGTCGAGACGATTGACGACCTGGCCAAGGTCACCGAGCCAATGACCATGGGGGCGAATTCCGAGGCCGAGGAACGCCCCAACGGACCGAAGGGCCTAAAGGAAACCTACGGCGTCGATGTGGGCTTCACCCCGATCGAGGACAGCGGTGGCCCGCTGACCGTCAAGGCACTGAATGACGGTTCCATTCAGCTGGCCATCATCTACACCGCCGACCCAACCATCGCCCAGAACAAGCTGGTGCCGATCAAGGACACCAAGGGGCTGTTCCTGGCCTCCCACGTGGTCCCGCTGGCCAGCGACAACGTGGATCAGGGAGCAGAGGACGTGATCAACAAGGTCAGTGCCGCCATGCAACCCGAGGACCTGCTGAACATGAACCGGCGCAGTGTGGCGGACCAGTTGCCCGCCTCGGAGATCGCCCGAGAATGGCTGCGCAAGGCGGATCTGGGCTAGCTTCCCCTAGGCCACTGTCACAGGCCCTGACGAATCACCCGCGGGTGGTTCGTCAGGGCCTTATGCGTTGGCCAACGAGCGAACGCGTGAGCCTGTGGCCGCGCTAGCTGCGGGCCTGAACGTCCTGGTCGGCCCCGCGCATGATCTTTTCCAGATCGTCTTCCTCGGGCACCGACAGGTAGCGCTCCAACGAGTCATTGAGCTCGCGCAACCACGGAGTGTGGTGCACGGCCGCCATGGTTCCAGTCATCACCGATGGGTACACCTGATCTCGGTAATTGAGGATGTTGTGCTGCTTGTCGTTCTTCCAGGACAGGAAGATGCGTGAAACCTCATCCAGATCGAACATCGGGTAATCGGTTTGCTCGATCAGATCCCGGATGTAGTCGGCCTGGAAATGAACCTCATCGGCGGCCGATTCCAGGCTGTGAAGCCGATCGAGCCAGGTCTCGATGCTGCGGCGCTGCTCCGCCTTCCCCGGCAGCT
Organism: Glutamicibacter sp. St.4D3; assembly: GCF_059728615.1. NCBI lineage: Bacteria > Bacillati > Actinomycetota > Actinomycetes > Micrococcales > Micrococcaceae > Glutamicibacter > Glutamicibacter sp. St.4D3. The sequence goes on along the minus strand of NZ_AP039380.1, from coordinate 1,805,732 downwards.
GCGCACGCCCCAGGATCACGTCGCGCACGTACCACGCCTGGGCGTCAAACATGTTGAACGTGAACCACTGATCCTGCGAGCCGAGGTAGAACAACTTGTTGTTCGCTTCGCTGACCACCCCGCGGTACAGCGTATCCGGGTAGAGGTTATTGGGGGAGGACAGCGCCAGGTGGGAAGGAAGGAACGGATAGTGGTGCAGGTAGCCGGTACACAGCACCACGGCATCGAAGCGCCGTGATTCGCCGTTGCTGAAGTGGGCGGTGGATCCTTCGAACCGCTCCACCAGCGGCAGTTCCTCCATGCCTTCTGGCCAGTCAAAGCCCATGGGGGCACTGCGGTAGCTCATGGTGACCGAGCGGGCACCCATCTTAAAGGTTTGCACCCCGATGTCTTCGGCAGAGTAGCTCGCACCGATCAGCAGGACATCCTTGTCGGCCAAGCCCTCCGCGCCGCGGAAGTCGTGGGCGTGCAGCAGCTGACCCGGGAAAGTCTCAATCCCCTCAAAGTCGGGAACATTGGGGAAACTGAAGTGTCCGGAACCGACAATCACTTGATCGAATTCACTGGTCTCGGTCGTACCCGATTTCAGGTCCTCAACGGTCAGGGTGAACTTCTGACTGCTTTCATCGAAGTCGACCCACCGTACGATCGTGCTGAAGCGGACAAACTGCTTCACCCCCGACTTTTCGGCGCGGCCGTTGATGTAGTCCCACAGCACAGCGCGAGGCGGGTAGGAGGAAATCGGTCGACCGAAGTGTTCATCAAAGGTGTATTCCGCGAACTCCAGTGCTTCCTTCGGCCCGTTGGACCACAGATGCCGGTACATGCTTGAGTGCACCGGCTCACCGTGGCGGTCCAGCCCGGTTCGCCAGGTGAAGTTCCACTGCCCACCCCAGTCATCCTGCTTCTCGAAGCAGACGATTTCCGGGATTTCTGCTCCCTTTTTCTTCGCGGATTCGAACGCTCGAAGTTGCGCCATTCCGCTGGGTCCTGCACCGATAATTGCGACGCGTTGTGCCAATAGTACCTCTCCGGCTTAGAGCCTGATCTCATTCGTCGCGCGGCAAACCAAACAAAAAATCCGACTGATGTTCGCCGCGCGGAAGAACAGGCACCAGCCGCCATCTCGGCTAAACGCAACAAAAAGTGGTCACTTGCCGAGGAAAAATCTCACCAATTCTGGGAGCCAATGTCTTTCAGTCTAGCAGAACTCGGCTCCGCACCTGCGGAAATATGCGCGTGATCCATGCGGGCGACGCGCTGATCGACGTAGAAATTCCGTGCTGAGTAGGGCATTGACACCCTGTATTTGATAGGTGATCCACGGTATATGGACGAATATTCGGATAATGTTATGGTGCAAATGCGTGGAATCAGATTACAGAATACGATTGAAATCCAGAACGTGCGGGAGCGCAATGCAGCTGACGAATGCCGGAGGGATCCAGGCAATATTCCGTACGCGAATCTCAGATGGCACGCTGTCAAATTGGTGGCCTGATTTATCACGAATAGCGTCATGCTCCCGGCATCCGGGGAAGGTCTTGCCCTGTGGGCATCCTGGCCCATGTCGCCCGTGCGCCATCTCTTGCTAAGCTCTGCTGCATGGTGGCCTGGGACGAATCACTCGAAGTCCTGGTGCTGCCCAACGGCAGTACGGTCCGTGGGCTTCCCAGACGAATCGCGTTCCAATTGACCCCACCGCCTGAGCTGCTGGTCCGCCTGGCTGGGCGCAGGCCGGTTCAGGATGATCCGCACCAACGATGGATCAAATGGCCGGATTTTCGGGCCCCCACCGACACCGGGCAAGCGCTCAACGAGCTGCAAACGGCGTTCGAGCGCTGCGCCGAGGAGCGGGGGCTGATCAGTTGCCGGGGAGGTGTTGGGCGTACCGGTACGGCGCTGACGGTCATGGTCATGCTTGCCGGGATGCGTTGCGGGTGCGCTGTCGAGTGGGTGAGGTAACGCTACTCTCCGCGCGCGGTCGAAACCGTGTTTCAGCGTCGCTGGCTGAATACTGTGGACGATATTTTGTTCGCCTAGGAGCACCGTCGAGCGCGGCGATAAAGTTGGGGAACAGGCCCCAGGCTGGGCCGGTGAGGCAGCCACGGGTAACGTACGACGAGGAGAAACGGTGAGCGAGCACGGCATGACCAAACAGGACGAACTTCACCCGGGCAGCAGCATCGTGGCGATTCGGGACGAAATCCAGCGTCTTGAGGATCCTCGGATGCGGGCCGTCAATGAGAAGCAGGGCAATGACTTCGGCATCAACCTGACCAAATTGCGGGCGATGGCCAAGGCCCTGAAAACGAACCAGGAGCTGGCCGAGGAGCTCTGGCAAAGCGGGGAGAGCACCCTGCGGCTGCTGGCGCTCCTCATCTGCCGCCCCAAGGCCTTCAGCCAGGAGCAGCTCGATGCTTGGTTGCGCGAGGCCAGGGTTCCCAAGGTGCAGGACTGGTTGCTGAACTACGTGGTGAAGAAGAGCAAGTTCCTCGAACCGCTGCGGCAGTTGTGGATCGGGGACCTCGATCCCGTAATTGCCAGCGCAGGCTGGGAGCTGACGGCCCACCAGGTCATCAGGGCCCCACAACTGCTGGAGTTTGCGGCCTTGTTGGACACCATCGAGGAGCAGATGGCTGCCGCGCCAGAACGTCTGCAGTGGTCCATGAACACCACACTGGCCCAGATCGGCATCAACCACCCGAAGCACCGCGAACGGGCCCTGGCCATCGGAAACAGGCTGCAGGTCCTGGCCGACTACCCCACCTCCCCGGGCTGCACCTCACCGTTCGCCCCGGAATGGATCAACGAAATGGTGCGCCGCCAACAAGCCGCGGCCCAATAAACCCGGCGCCCCGCATCTGCGGCCTCACCCGTCCCACACATGCAGAAAGGCTCCACCGCAATTTGCGATGGAGCCTTCAGCAATTCACCAGTTGGGAATCGACAGCTAGGCGACGTCCTGTGGCTGACGGTTGCGGTAGCTGAGCTTGGAGACCAGCCAAAGCAGACCGGTCAACCCCAGGGTCAGCAGCAACTGGGTGCGCGCGGTCACGTCAGTCATTGCAATGCCCACCACGGCCGCCATCGCCGCAATGGTGGCCAACGACAGGTACGGGAAGCCCCACAGACGCAGCGGCATCTGCAGGTTCTCGCGATCTGCCCGGCGGCGCAGCACGAACTGGGTCACCGCAATGAACGACCAAATCACGATGATGGTTGAGCCGACCACGTTCAGCAGCAGCGGCATGACCACATCGGGCCAGATCCAGTTCAGTCCCACCGCAATGAACGAGAAGGACACCGACCAGACCACCGCGTTGGCCGGAACACCCTTGCCGGTCACGTGGGTGACTGCGGTGGGGGCCATCTTGCGGGTACCCAGCGAGTAGAGCATGCGCGAGGCGCCGTAGATGTTCGCGTTCATGGCCGAGAGCAGGGCCACCACGATCAGCAGCGACATCATCAGTTCGACACCCGGCACGTGGAGCACCGACAGCACGGCGGCGAACGGGCCCTCGACAACCTCTGGTGAGTTCCACGGCAGCACGGCCACGATCACGATGATCGAACCGAGGTAGAAGAACAGGATGCGCAGCATCACCTGCGAGACGGTGCGCTTGATGTTGCCGGCCGGGTCATCGGACTCGGCCGCCGCGATCGAAACGACCTCGGTACCGCCAAAGGAGAAGATCACGATCAGCAGCGCCGCAGCGATGCCAGCCATGCCGGCCGGTGCGAACCCGCCATGGGCGGTGAAGTTTGCGAAGCCAATGGGCTGGTTGGTGGGGATCACGCCCACGATCACCAGGGCACCGAGCACCAGGAAAGCCAGGATGGCGGCGACCTTGATGAACGCGAACCAGAATTCGAACTTGCCGTAGTTGCCCACACCCAGCAGGTTGATGCCGGTGAACAGCACCACGAAGGCCAGTACCCACGCCCACTGGGGGATGCCGGGGAACCAGATCACCAGCATCGCGGCGGCGCCGGTGGCTTCGGCGGCAATCACCACCACCAGCTGGATCCAGTACAGCCAGCCCACGGTGCTGCCGGCGCTGCGGCCCAGGGCCTTGTGCGCGAACGTGCTGAAGGCACCGGCGGACGGGTTGGCGGCCACCATTTCGGCGAGCATGGCCATGATGACAATGACAATCGTTCCGGCCAGCAGGTAGGAGATCAGCACGGCGGGCCCGGCGATGGAGATCGCCTGGCCCGAGCCGACGAACAGACCCGCGCCGATGGCCCCGCCCAGGCCCATCATGGAAATCTGGGAGCGGGTCAGACCCGAATGCAGCGCATTGGAGTCAGTGCTCTTGGTGGTGGTCCTGTGTTTCACATCAGCCCCGTTCATGCGTTGACCCCGGACAGTTTGGGAGCCAGGGCGGCCAGCACCCGGTCCACGTCCTCGGCGGTCCCCGAGGAAATCCGCAGCCCCTCGCCCGGGAAGGCGCGCACAACCACACCGCCGGCGTCCAGGGTTGCCTCCAGCTCACTGGTGCCCTCACCGGCCGGTACCCATACGAAGTTCGCCTGGGACGGCACGGCCGGGTAACCGGCGGCGATCAGGCCCTGGTAGAGCCGCTCACGCTGTTCAACGACCTCGTTGATCCGCAGCGCCAGTTCGTCCTCGGCGGCCAGGGAGGCCACCGCCGCGGCCTGGGCCAAGTTGGTCACGCCGAACGGGACGGCGACTTTGCGCAGGTTTTCAGCCACCGGCTCTGGGCTGATCGCGTAGCCGATGCGCAGACCCGCCAGGCCGTAGGCCTTGGAGAAGGTGTGCAGCACGGCCACGTGCGGGTACTTGGCGAACAGGGCCAGCCCGTCGGCGCGAACCTCTGAACGGTCAAAATGCACGTACGCCTCATCGATGACCACCAGCACATTGCGCGGAACGGCGGCGACGAACTTCTCCAGCGCCTCGGCCTCCAGAACGGTGCCGGTCGGGTTGTTCGGGTTGCAGATGAAAATCAGACGGGTGCGGTCGGTGATGGCATCGAGCATGGCCGGCAGGTCATGGCCGTAGTTCTCATCCAACGGCACCTGCACCGGCACGGCGCCGGAAACGCGGACCAGGGAGGGGTAGGCCTCAAAGGAGCGCCAGGCGAACATCACTTCATCGCCGGGACCGGCGACTGCGTGGATCAGCTGGGCTGCCACCTCCACCGAACCGGAGCCCAGGGTGATGTTCTGCGGCTGGACGCCGTTCTTTTGCGCCAGCGCGGCAATGACGTCTCTCGCCCCCATGTTCGGGTAGCGGTGAATCATTTCCAGCTCCTGGCCCACCGCCTTGACGACCGAGGGCAGCGGAGGGTTCGGGGATTCATTCGAGGAAAGCTTGGAGGCTCCCGGGGCGGCAGCCTTTCCCTGACGGTAGGCAGGTACCAGCTCCAGGCCTGGGCGGTGGTGGATGGTCATGACATTCCTCTCTGAATGGAACATGCGCCCTCCCGGTGGCCGCGGTGGCGGCGGTACGGGCAGTGGCAGGTGGGAAGCGTTTGGACGCGGCCGCGAGACTAGGACATCAACCAGTGCCGGGCCGGGGGATGACTGCCGTATCGGTGCCGCGCGCCAACGCGGTGGACACCAAGTTTGGTCGACAGCTGGAATTGCGTGCTCATTCCCCGGATTCTGTTCCTCGTGCTTGGCCGTAATTAAAGCCCTGTTCGGTGAACAGGATCACGAACTGTGATGGTAGAAGTCTCATTGCGCCCACTGCAAGTGGTGCGCACCACACTGTGCGAATTGACCAACTTCTGGCTACGGCGGAGGTATTTCACTATACAGACTGTATAGCTAGAACCTGTTAATCTTCCCGGTCTGCCTGAGCCTGGACGAGCGGGAGGGTGCGGCCCTGAAAATGCTCGCGCAGGGCCAGTGCGGAGGAGGTTCGGGCGACGCCCGGCACCTGCGCAATGCGGTCGAAGACATCCTGAAGTTCCGAGGCGTTGCGCGCCACGACCCGCAGCTGCAGGTCAAAGTCGCCGGTGACCGTGTACATGTCCATGATTTCCGGGATGCTGCGCGCCAGGGCGCCGGTGACCCGCTCGTGTCCGAACTTCTGGTTGATCTCCACGGAGCAGAATGCCACCAGCTGGTATTCGAACCCGGCCGGCTGGATCCGTGGAACGATCGCCTCGATGACCCCGTTGTCCTGGAGTCGGGACAGGCGGCTGGTCACGGTTCCGCGGGCGACCCCCAGCCGACGAGCGCACTCCATGGCTGGCAGCATGGGGGAGTCGGTGAGTAATTGGATCAGCTGGGCATCCAATCGATCAAGTCGCACGGGGTCGGTCCTCGCAGTTGGTGGCTTGGGTCTCATCCCAGATTACCGTTCCGGTGGGAAAGTCCTCTCCCGAATAGCGCGTGGGCTGCATTCTCTGCACCGCTCGGTGGGGTCTCTGGCCCTGGTTCAGGGGCGAAGGGCCGCCCCGGCCATGTCTCAATGCCATCCATGGGTTACTGTGACGTAATCTACATAGAAGGTGATGGCCGGCTCCGCCAGGCGTAGACGCCTGCGGCAAGATCCGCTGATCGAAAGCGGGGGAAGGACTGAGGATGAATCACCAAGACTCCTTGGAATCGGTGCGGGGGATGACGGTGCTGATCACCGGTGCCGCCCAAGGCATGGGCGCCATCTTTGCCCGGACGGCCGCGGCGGAGGGGGCTCAGTCACTGTTCCTCTGGGACATCAATGAAGAATTGCTGCAGTGCACCGCCGATGAGTTGCGCCAGCAGCACCCGCAGGTGGCGATCCATGCTCAAGTGGTCGACTTGAGCACTCGCGCATCGATCGAGCGCGCCGCCGAGAAGGTACGCCACCATGGTGGGGTGCAAGTGCTCATCAACAATGCCGGGGTCGTGACCGGCGGAGCCTTCATGGACCAGGAGCCCGACCACATTGAGGCCACCCTTGCGGTGAACACCCTAGCTCCGATGTACCTGGCCTCCCACTTCCTTCCCGGGATGCTGGCCAGCCGCGGCCCGGGGCGGATCCTGACGATCGCCTCGGCGGCGGCCCTGGTCTCCAACCCGAACATGAGCGTTTACGCGGCCTCCAAGGCGGCCGTGTTGACCTGGAGCGATTCGGTTCGTTTGGAGTTGGAGCGGGTCCGGGGACACCAGGTGAAGATCACTTCGTTCTGCCCCACCTATGTCTCCACCGGGATGTTCGCCGGGGTCAACAAGATGCTGTTCACGCCGATTTTGTCCCCGGAACAGGTTGCGAGGAAGGCGTGGGAAGCGATGCTGCGTGGCACCCCGATTGTGTTAATGCCGTGGACAAGCAAGCTGGGCCAAGTGCTGCGTGGGCTGCTGCCCACTTCGCTATGGGACCGGCTGGCCGGAGGGCCGCTGGGAATCTACCGATCCATGGATGGCTTTACCGGCCGCACCGCCGCTCAGAGCCAGCCCCGACCGGACGGCAGAGGCTGATCCCTAGCTGTCTCGGCTCGGTGGGCAGTGATTTTCCCTCAGAGGGTACCGGCCTTTCGGCGTTGTCGGTAGGCTAAGGACTGCGCAGGTCCGGGCCTTGCAGCCCGCGGCCCGATGGCGCCAGGAGGGCTGGCGTTTGTTCAACAGGCCTGTGGTCGGGAAAGCCGGGAGGCAGCAATGGCCTATATCGTTCCGAATATTTGGTGCAACGGCAATGCGCAGGAAGTCGGGGATTTCTACGCAGGGATTTTTCCGCGCACCACCAGTGAGGTTGAGTCGCGGTACCCGACCCAGGGTCTGCTGGACTTCCAGCAGCTGTTGGCAGGGGAACCACTGACGGTCGCCGTTGATGTCAACGGCACAAAGATTACCCTGGTGAACGCCGATGACAACTTTCGGCCCAATCCCGCCATTTCCTTCACCGCCAATTTCCACCCGGCGTTCTTCGGGGGAGATCCGGGACAAACCCAGACCGCGCTGGACCAGGCATGGCAGCGGCTGAGCGAGGGCGGACAGGTCATGATGGAGCTGGACGAGTATGAGTTCAGTCCCCGGTACGGGTGGGTGGAGGACCGCTACGGGGTTAGCTGGCAGTTGACCCTGGTGGACCAGGGGGAGAGGGTGCCCGAGTTCTTGACTCCGTGCCTCATGTTCTGCGGACCGGCGCAGAACCACGCCACCGAAGCCGCGGACTTCTACGTAGCCACTTTCAGCGACAGCAAGCCGGGGCAGCGCTTCCACTATCCCGAGGCCAATCCGCCGGTCACCACGGAGTCGGTGATGTACTGTGACTTCACTCTCAAGGGTCAGATGTTCTCGGCCATGGATTCCGGAGTGGAGATGGCTTTTACCTTCACGCCCGGTGTTTCCCTGGAAGTTGCCTGCCGTGACCAGTCTGAAATCGACGCGCTCTGGGAGGCGCTCTCGGCCGTCCCTGAGGCTGAGCAATGCGGCTGGTTGACCGACAGGTTCGGTGTCAGCTGGCAGATCGTTCCGCAGAACATGGGGGAGCTGATGCAGCTGTCCGGTGCGTTCGAAAAACTCATGGGGATGAAGAAGATTGTGATAGACGAATTCTAGATGCCGTTCTTGACCGATCTGTGAAGAAAGGGAGACTTCCCGGTTCCGGCAGGCGGGCAGAATGGCTAGGGTCCAGCACGCACGGTGCGGCTGGACCCAGCATGACGCCGACCTGAGCGAGTTGTGGCTGACGTCCGGTACTTGAGTCATTTGCGAACAAATGGCTCCCCCATGTGTACCACTCACTTCTAAGTGTTCCTCAAATTGTGGAGAAAACCGTGGTCAGCGGAATATTCACCCCACAAATCACCCCTGTCACCCTCAATGTGACAGAAAGCGCCGACTCAGCGTTGGCGTTGCACTCGCTGCTCATCCCATACCGGGGTGTCGGACTCGTAGATCCGTCCGTCGGCCCCGAACACCCAGAACCGATCGAAGGACCTGGCGAACCAGCGGTCGTGGGTTACGGCCACCACCGTGCCCTCGAAGGCGTTGATGGCGCGTTCCAGTGCTTCCCCGGAATGCAGATCCAGGTTGTCGGTGGGCTCATCGAGCAGCAACAGGGTGGCACCGGATAACTGCAGCAGCAGAATCTGGAAGCGTGCCTGCTGCCCACCGGAGAGGGATTCAAACTTTTGCTCCGACTGCCCGGCTAGGCCGTAGCCGTCAAGGGCGGCGGCTGCGGCTTCGCGGGGCAGCCCGCTGCGGTGCTCGTCGCCGCGATGCAGGATCTCCAGCAGCGTGCGGCCGAACAGATCCGGGCGCGTGTGCGTCTGGGCGAAGTAGCCAGGGCGGATTCGTGCCCCAAGTTTCACCGTGCCCGCATGGTTGACCGGAGCGATCTCGACGTCCGAGACCGGGAGGTGTTCGCGTTCTGGATCAGTGCCACCGGAGGCGAGCAAGCGCAGGAAGTGGGATTTGCCCGACCCATTGGATCCCAGAACGGCCACCCGGTCGCCAAACCAGATCTCGTTGCTGAAGGGTTTCATCAGGCCCGTGAGTTCCAGCCGTTCGGCGACCACTGCACGCTTGGCGGTCCGCCCGCCCTTGAGGCGCATCTGCACGTTTTGTTCCAGTGGAATTGCCTGCGGGGGACCGTCCTGCAGGAACTTTTCCAGCCGGGTTTGTGCCGCGTGATAGCGGTTGGCCATGTCCGAACGGAACGCGGCCTTCGTCTTGTACATGTTCACCAGCTCCTTGAGCTTGGCATGCTCCTCGTCCCAGCGCTTGCGCAGCTCTTCGAAGCGTTCGTTGCGTTCGCGGCGGGCCTCGACATAACTGCCGAAGGAGCCGCCATGCACCCACGCCGTGGCGCCGCTGTGCCCGGGTTCAAGGGTGGCGATCCGAGTGGCGGCGTTATCCAGAAGTTCCCGGTCGTGGCTGATGAACAGCACCGTCTTCGCCGATTCGTTCAGCCGCTGCTCCAACCACTGTTTCCCCGGGACATCCAGATAGTTGTCCGGTTCATCAAGCAGCAACAGGTCGTCGGGTCCGGCAAACAACGCCTCCAGAACCAGACGCTTTTGTTCACCGCCGGAGAGCGTGGAGGCCAGACGTCCTGCCGCCGCCTCGAATTCCACCCCCAGCGCAGCCATGCAGACCTTGTCCCAGGCGGTTTCCAGCTCATATCCGCCGGCGTCACCCCATTCGATGATCGCCTCGGCGTACTTCATGTGCACTTTTTCGTCTTCCGACTCCAGCATTTTGGCTTCCAGGGTGGCCACCCGCTCGGCAATGGCCGACAGCTGCGGTGTGGCGGTGGAAAGCAGCAGATCCCGCACGGTGCTTTCGTCGCGGACTTGGCCGATGAACTGACGCATGATGCCGAGGCTTCCGGAACGGCTGACCGCGCCGTCATCGGCTTTGAGGTCCCCGGCGATGATCTTGAACAGCGTCGTCTTGCCGGTGCCGTTGGGGCCGATCAGGGCCGTTTTGGAACCTTCGGTGACCTTGAAGCTGACGCCGCCAAGGAGTTGCGTGCCGTCGGAAAGGAAGTACTGGATGTCGGATACGTCGATGTGTGCCACCGCTCCATCCTATCGACGCGTCGGCGTCCTTCGTTCATGCGGCCAGTGCCTGCGGTGCCAACGCCGGTTGATCGTCGGCGCTTCGGAGCCATCGGGCATGGTTGTCAACATCCATTGACGGCCGTGGCAAACTGTGTCACCTTTAATTGACAACTTGGCAGGAGGGTACAGGGAAATGAAAACGAATCTGCGCCAGGATGACGGACGGGACCCCATCCGGGAGCTGGGTGACATCGTGGCCCAGAAAAAGGAGCTGGCCCGTCGTGAGGCCGCCGCGGTTCGCAGCGCCCGCACCGCGGGGATGAGCTGGTCGGGGATCGCGACGGTTTTGGGCATCAGCCGACAGGCGGCACACCGGAAGTACGGAAAGAAATAGGGACCCGGGACACTTTGCGTCGCCGGCCCGCCGGGTAGACGCGAACGCCCCGGAACGACGAGCGTTCCGGGGCGTGAGCCAAAACTGGGTGTGGGAATTAGCTGGTGGCGGTCTTCTTGTTGGCGGCCACGGCGGCGGCGACGGCTACACCGGCCACAACAAGGAACATCAGGAACTTGCGTCCCTTGGAGCCCTTCTTCTGGGTGTTCAAGGCCTTCTGCGCGCGGTTCACGGCATCCTCGACGGAGCTGCGGGTGCGCTTGGCGGCCTTGGAGTTCCCGGTCACGTTGCTGACCAGATTGGCGCCTGCGTCGCTGATGGCCCCAGCATCAACACCGGCAATGGCCTTGCTCCAGCTTTCCTTCAGTTCCTGGGGGATTTCAGTCTTCGCGTTCTTGGCGAGCTTCTTCAGCGACTTCTCGACTTCTTTGAAGCTCTTCTTGGTCTTGGACATACGTTCCCTCTTTCCTTTGGATTCCCCAGCGCTTCCATGATGGGGACACCACGAAAGCTACTGATTACACCCTAGCCAGCGCGTTGTTCCGACTCAAGGCAACACCGGCTCATTATGGAAAACTCCCAGTAATCCCGCTGTGGGCGAACACCGGGGGAAGACCAAGGCCGGTGTGCCATGGGCCAGATCGGCAGGCGCGAAAGCTCAGGCGCCGGTGAGTTGACGAACCCGGATGCGCACGCTGCTGAGCAGGCAAATCAGCAGCAGCGCGGTGCCGATGGTGGCGCAGATCGCGACCGGGGCGGAGGCCCGCGGACCGTCATAGGCGGCCACGGCAATCCACAGGGCCATCCAGGCGGCGCCGAGGTTCACATAGATCCCCATGGGGTTAAAGAACGTCATCGCGCTGACCGCCAGGCAGGTGAGCAGTACCAGCAGCGCGGTGGCCGCATGCACTGGCCGGGCCAGGGCCTCGACACCGAGCGTGGGAACCCAGGCGGTGAAATTCGTCAGGACCATCACCAGCGTCGTGCCGAAGAACAGTCCCATCGTGGCCCGGGTAATCCACCGATCCGCCGAGGTGTAGAGCACCTTGCGGCTGATCCGGCGCAGGATCAGGAACAGATCGGCCAGCAGCAGCAGCCCGATCGCCAGCGCCGCGCCGAGCTGCCGCGCATCCAGCAGCTGCAGCCACAACCCGGCCAGCAGGGCCGCTGCGGCGACCAGGAAGCGGATCCGGTAGTGCAGCAGGGCCTGGCGCTGAGGCTCCCGGCACTGGTACAGGGCATACAGTCCGAGCCCCAGCAGCAGCGGAACCCAGATCCAGTCCGCCGACGCGGCAGGGGCGCCATGCTGGGCATAGAGCACGCCGACGCCGTGCGGGCCGAGCTGGGTGGCAAAGGCCAGCCCGTGGGCCAGCAGCGCCCAGAGGGCACCGGCGAAAACCAGCGCTGCGCAGCCCAGGGCCAGGGTCGTGGAAACCTGTGGGGTGCTGGTGCTCAAGACGTTCCTGTCCTCAATAGATCCTGCCTAGTGAGCTGATGGTTGTCACAACATACCACCGCAGCGTGGGCGCGGGGCCGAAACACGGCGTGCCGCTGACGGATTGGCGGCAAACGGCTAGTGTTGATCAAGTGAACGAAGAACTCTCCGAGGGCGCCCACTGGGTCCGCGAAGCCATTGCGCTGCTTGACGCCGACGCCAACCGCAGCGCCGACACCCACCTGCACGTCTTCCCGCTGCCCGCCCAGTGGGGCATCGACCTGTACCTGAAGGACGAATCGGTGCACCCCACGGGTTCGCTGAAGCACCGCCTGGCCCGTTCGCTGATCCTCTACGGCTTGGTCAACGGCCACATCGGGAAGGACACCACCCTGGTGGAGGCCTCCAGCGGGTCCACCGCGGTCTCCGAGGCCTACTTCGCCCGCATGCTGGGGCTGCCGTTCATAGCCGTGGTGCCGCACGGAACCAGCAGTGAGAAGGTGGAGCTGATTGAGTTCTACGGCGGGCACTGCCACTTCGTGGATGGGCCGGCGGCCGTCTACCAGTCGGCCCGTGAGCTGGCCGCGGAGAGCAACGGGTACTACCTGGACCAGTTCTCCTACGCCGAACGGGCCACCGACTGGCGGGGCAACAACAACATCGCCGAATCGGTGTTCTCCCAGATGTCCGCCGAACGCCACCCGATTCCCTCCTGGATCGTGATCAGCGCCGGCACCGGCGGCACCAGCGCCACCTTCGGGCGTTATGTGCGTTATCGGCGTCACGCGACGAAGGTCGCCGTCGCCGACCCGGAGAACTCGGCCTTCTATGAGGGCTGGCGGCGCCGGGACATGAACTACGCCACCGGCATTGGCTCACGCATCGAGGGCATCGGGCGTCCGGTGGTCGAACCGTCCTTCGTGCCCGGGGTGATCGACCAGATGCTGCAGGTTCCCGACGCCGGGTCCATCGCCGCCATGCGCCTGTTGCGGGCCAAGACCCGGCACTGGGCCGGGGCCTCCACCGGCACGAACCTGTACGCCGCCTTCGAGGTGATCGCCCGGATGCTGCGCAATGGCGAGCAGGGCAGCGTGGTGACGCTGATCTGCGACAGGGGCGAGCGCTACCAGAACACCTACTACGATGACGCGTGGCTGCAGGCCAATGACCTGCAGCCACGACACCAGACCGCGGTGCTGGAGCACTTTTTGCAGACCGGGCAGTGGGATCCGGGCCAGTAGCCCGCTCCGCCGGTCGGGGCGCCGCTACGTCGAAGGGCGCAGGGTGGGCATCAGGCCCAGGGTCTTCTTGCGCTGGTGGACCGAGAAGTAGCGTAGTCCCGCATCCGCGGCCACGAAGCGGCGCCGCGACCGGGCCGGCAGGTAGAGCACGTCGCCCACCGCCAGCGGCACGCTGCCGGTTTCGGTGTACAGCATCCCGGAGCCGGAAAACACGTGGATCAGCACGTCCAGGTCCGGGCCCCGGTGTTCGCCGATCTGCTCCCCGGGGCCCAGCGCGATGATGTTCCCATCCAGATCCCGTTGTTCGGGCTCCAGCTTCCAGATCGCCCCGCTGCCCTGGGCCGCCGCGGCCAGCCCGGTGGTGTTGGCCAGCACCCGGGGCAGCGGCGTGGAGGCCAGCCGGGTGAGCAGCACCCGCCACTGTCCGGAATCCAGGGCCCGGGCCTGCCAGTCAAAGGCGCCGGGCTGGTCCCGCTCGAACTCGCGGCGCAGGTTCTGCGGTTCATGATCGGCCAGCAGCACCAGCTGTTCACCGGTCTGCAACCGGGCGAAAAGCTCGAAAATCCGGGCGTGGCGCTGCGGCTTGGGGATCTGGCGCACATCGATGGTCTGCGGGTCTTTAGGGGACAAGACTTCCTCTATCTCACGGCCTGGGGTGTGCCGGCTGGGTCTGCCGGCTCTTGCCACAGCTTAGCCCCGCGACCTTTGGGAACCGGTTCTTCGCCGGGAGTGCCTAGACTGAAGGGCAGTGGGCGGGTCCGCCGGGCCCGCACCGTGACCAGCATCGTGGGAAGGAAGCACGCATCATGACAGCACCCCAGCCAGGTTCCAGCGCCGCAGCGCACGCACAGACCCTGCAGGACTTCCAGCACAACCTGGCCTCGGTGCGCGAACGCATCGCCGAAGCCGAACGCGCCGCCGGACGCGAGCCGGGCTCGGTGCGCCTGCTGCCGGTGTCCAAGACCGTGCCGGAGGAACGCCTGCGCATCGCGATCGGCGCCGGCATGGACTACCTGGGGGAGAACAAGGTGCAGGAGGCCGCGCGCAAGGCGGAGAACCTGGCGGACATCCCGAACCTGAAGTTCTCGGTCATTGGGCACCTGCAAACCAACAAGGCCAAGTACGTGGCCCGCTTCGCCCACGAATTCCAGGCGCTGGACAACCTGCGCCAGGCCACCGCCCTGCAGCGGCGGCTGGAACTGGAGGACCGGACGCTGGATGTGTTCGTCCAGGTGAACACGTCCGCCGAGGAATCCAAGTTCGGACTGGCGCCCGAGGACACCGCGCCTTTCCTCACCCAGCTGCCGGCCTTTGACCGGCTGCGGGTGCGCGGGCTGATGACCCTGGCGATCTTCTCCAGCGACACCGAACGGGTGCGCGCCTGCTTCGTGCGCCTGCGCGAACTGCGTGAGCGGCTGCGCCAGCAGGCCCCGGACACGGTGGGCCTGGATGAACTGTCCATGGGGATGAGCGGGGACTTTGAACTGGCCATCGCCGAGGGCGCGAGCGTGGTGCGGGTCGGCCAGGCGATCTTCGGGGCCCGCGCCCTGCCCGACAGCCACTACTGGCCCGGCTTCGCCGGCTAGCCGCCACCCCCGATCCGACCTAAGAGTTCCACCGGTGACATGCGGCCTTATGCACACGGGGGTGTGAGATTTGTGGCCAAACGTGGCACCTGGGCGCAATGCGTCGTAGGCTCAGCAGTGAGGCAAACGGTGGAAATCGTCCGCCGGCGAAAATGAGGAGGCACTATGCCTACGGTCGCGCAAAACATCATTAGCCAGCTCGAAGTCCAGGGCGTGAAGCGGATGTACGGGATCCCCGGCGATTCGCTCAACGGCCTGACCGACGCGTTGCGGGAAAACGGGCGCATCGAATGGGTGCACACCCGCCATGAGGAGGCCGCCGCGTTCGCCGCCGCCGCCGAAGCCGAGATCACCGGGGAGCTGGCCGTCTGCGTCGGCTCCTGCGGGCCGGGCAACCTGCACCTGATCAACGGGCTGTACGACGCCAACCGCTCCCGCGTGCCGGTACTGGCCATCGCCGCCCACATCCCCACCGAGGAAATCGGCTCCAACTACTTCCAGGAAACCCACCCCACCGACGTGTTCCGCGAATGCTCGGTGTACGTCGAGCAGGTCTCCGACGCCTCGCAGATGCCACGCATCATGAACATCGCGATGCGCGAGGCCATTGAAAAGCGCGGGGTGGCGGTCCTGGTGATCGCCGGGGACGTGGCCCTGCAGGACATGCCGCGCATCACCCCGCGCAAGATCGCCAAGACCGAACCACGGGTGCTGCCCAGCGAGGCGGAAATCGAACGCGCCGCCCAGGTGCTTGGCGGCTCCAAGAAGGTCACCATCCTGGCCGGTGCCGGCAGCGCCGGAGCCCACGCCGAGGTGATGGAGCTGGCCGACAAGCTCGCCGCCCCGGTGGTGCACGCGCTGCGCGGCAAGGACCACATCTCCTACGACAACCCGTTCGACGTGGGCCTGACCGGGCTGATCGGCTTCGCCTCGGGCTACCGCGCCATCGAGGACTGCGACGTGCTGCTGATGCTGGGCACCGACTTCCCGTACCAGCAGTTCCTCCGCGAGGAGGCCACCACCATCCAGGTGGACCTGCGCGGTGAACAGATCGGGCGGCGCACCAAGGTGGACATCCCCCTGGTGGGCACCGTGAAGGACACCGCCCGGGCCCTGTCCGAGGTGCTGCCGCGCTCCAAGCACCGCAAGCACCTGGACGAGTCGACCAAGCACTTCGCCAAGACCCGCGAAAAGCTGGACGAGCTGGCCACCCCCTCCAAGCGCGGGGACGCGATCCACCCGCAGTACCTGGCCCGCCTGGTCGACCAGGCGGCCAGCGAGGACGCGGTGTTCACCGCGGACGTCGGCTCACCGACCGTGTGGGCGGCGCGCTACCTGAGCATGAACGGCAAGCGCCGGCTGCTGGGCTCCTTCAACCACGGGTCGATGGCCAACGCGCTCTCGCACGCTATCGGCGCGCAGGCCGTGGACCGCAAGCGCCAGTCCATCGCGCTGGCCGGTGACGGCGGGCTGACGATGCTGCTCGGTGAGCTTTTGACCGTGAAACAGAACGGGCTGAACGTGAAGACCGTGGTGTTCAACAACTCCTCGCTGAACTTCGTGGAGCTGGAGATGAAAGCCGCCGGCTACCTCACCTACGGCACCACGCTGGAGAACCCGGACTTCGCCGCCGTGGCCGAGGCCATGGGCATCAAGGGCATCCGGGTCACCGACTCGGCGGACCTGCCCGACGCGGTGGAGCAGATGTTCGCCCACGACGGACCGGTGGTGCTCGATGTGCTCACCGACCGCCAGGAGCTGAGCATGCCGCCGACCATCAAGTTCGAACAGGCCAAGGGCTTTGCCCTGTTCGCGATCAAGACCGTGATGTCCGGTCGCGGCGACGAACTGCTGGATCTGGCCAAGACGAACTGGCGCCGAATGTTCTAGGACACCGCCGATGACCCGCACCAGTCCCCGGTAGCCCCAACCCACCGCCATGACCGAGCACCAGCTGCCGCAGACCAGTACGCCACTGGACGTGCTGGTCTGCGGCGCGGGAATCGCCGGCAGTGCGGTGGCCGGGCTGCTGCAGCGCAGCGGGCACCGGGTCACCCTGATTGAACGCGCCGGCGCCCACGCCCCGGCGGGATACATGCTCGCCCTCTTCCCGCTGGCCGAGGACCTCTTCCACGCCCTGGGGCTCACCGAAGCCTACCGGCGGCACAGCATCGAGCTGGCCAACTACCGGCTCTACGACCGGCACGGCGCACTGCTGCGCGAGGACCGGCTGGGCGAGCTGATGGGCGCCGCCGGCAGCTACCGCGGCATCGGCCGCGCCGGGCTGCTGCAGCTGCTGCGCTCCGCGGCGGTCCCGGCCTCCTACAACACGATCCTCACCGACCTGCAGGTCCAGGGGGAGCAGGCCTCGGTGACGCTGCAGAACCCCGAACGGCAATGGACCCAACGCTTTGACCTGGCGATCGTTGCCGAAGGCATGAACTCCTCCACCCGAACCCTGCTGCGGGTACCCACCCAACGGCTGAACACCGGCTGGGGCGGCTGGGTGGTGTGGGAGGAAACCGAAGGCCGGCGCAGCGTTGAGCCCGGCGGGGCAGCTGAACCCGCATCGCCAGCCACCGGCAGTGAACTGTGGGGCAACGGCTACTTCATGGGCGCCTACCCGGTTCCCGGCGCCACCGGCTTCTTCCTGGGCGGGCCCAGCGCCCTGTGCCAGGCCGGGCCGGCCGGCTTCCTGGACACCGTCTACCGCGGCACCGGGGCCATCCCGCAGGAATTTCGCACCGTCGGGGACACGCTGATGTCCCAGCAGCACCCCTACTACTGGAACCTGGAGGATGTGCGGGCCAGCCGGTGGGTCAGCGGGCCGGTGGTGCTGCTCGGGGACGCGGCCGCCGGCTTCCTGCCCACCGCCGGGATCGGGGCCGGGATGGCCCTGGATTCGGCCTGGCTGCTGGCCGGCGCCCTGGCCGAACACGGCCGCTACCCGCTGCCGCAGCTGCTCGCGGGCTACCTGAAGGCCGCAAGGCCCCGCGTGCTGGCCGCCCAGGACAACTCGCGCCGGCTGGCCCGGCTGATGTTCCGGCGCAGCGCCGCCTGGGCCGCCGTGCGCGACGCGCTCACCCGGCGGGCCAGTGTCGCCGCCGTGTTGGGCCCGATCCGCAGCATCATCGACACCCGCCCGGACATCGGCGGGCTACTGCGTCAAATGTGAAGCCCACGCCCGTAGGAGCCTATGCTTAAGCAGGACCGTGCCCGCCGGGGCACCACGTTTTGCGGACGTTCAGATCGACTACGTTGAAGAAGAGGCCTGTACGCTTTCATGACATCGCAACCAGCTGCGGCGCACGCCGCGACCATCGAGGATTTCACCCACAACCTGCAGGCGGTTCACCAGCGCATCGCCGCGGCGGCCACCGCGGCCGGCCGGGACCCGAAGGACGTACGGCTGCTGCCGGTAACCAAGACCATCCCCTCCCAGCGGTTGCGCCTGGCCATCGCCGCCGGCGTTGACACGCTGGGGGAGAACAAGGTGCAGGAGGCCCTGGCCAAGAGCGAGGAGCTGGCGGACCTGACCCACCTGCGCTATGCCATCATCGGGCCCCTGCAGCGCAACAAGGCCAAGTTCGTGGCCCGTTTTGCCCACGAGTTCCACGCCCTGGACTCGCTGCGCCTGGCCGAGATCCTGCAGCGCCAATTGGAGGCCGCCGAGCGGACCCTGGAGGTCTACATCCAGGTCAACACGTCCGGCGAGGACACCAAATCCGGGATCCAGGCCGACGAGGCCGCCGAACTGGCCGCCGCGCTACAGCCCCTGGACCGCCTGGAACTGCGCGGGCTGATGACCATGGCGGCCCACTCCACCGACCAGGCGATAGTGCGGGCCAGTTTCCGGCGACTGCGCGAGTGCGCCGAGTCGGTGCGCGATGCCGCACCCAACCCGGAACGCTTCACACAGCTGTCCATGGGCATGAGCGGGGACTTCGAGCTGGCCATCGCCGAAGGCGCCACCGTGGTGCGCGTAGGCCAGGGAATCTTCGGCGCCCGCCACTATCCGGACCGGCCCGCGCAGTGAGCGGGCTGGAACTGGACCGACGCCCGGTCAAGACCGTGGTGATCGGATCCCAGCTGGCCTACGGCGCGGTGGGAAACAACACCGTGGCCCGGATGATCGAGGCGGCCGGGCACCGCTGCGTGCAGGTGCCCACCGTGGTGCTCAGCAACCTGCCGCACTACCCGAGCCTGGCCGGGGGCCCGGTGCCCGAGACCTGGCTGACCGGGTTCCTTGACGATCTGCTGGCCCGCCAGGTGCTCGATGACACCCAGTACGTGTTCGTCGGCTACCTGGGTGAGGCCCGGCAGGCCGAGATCATCGCCGCCTGGTATCTCCGGGCCCGTGAGCGCTACCCGCAGCTAAAGCTGATCCTGGACCCGGCCATGGGTGATGACGATGTGGGGCTCTACACCCACCAGGACGTTGCCGACGGCTACCGGGAGCACCTGCTGCCGATCGCCTGGCTGAGCACCCCGAACCGCTTTGAGCTGGCGCTGTTCAGCGGGGAGCCGATCTACGACGAGCAGGACGCGGCGAACGCCTGCCTGGACTTGATGGAGGCCGGCTGCCGCTACGTGGTGCTCACCTCCGCGCCCACCGATGATCCGTCCCTCATCGGGTGCCTGATCGCCCTGGACGAGGAGCATTTCGAGCAGGTAGACACCGCCAGGGTCACCAGCACCGCCAAGGGCGCGGGAGACTGCTTCGCCGGGCTGATGATCGGTGAACTGCTGCGCGGCAGCGAGCTGCTGCCGGCAGTGGAACAGGCGGTGCTGGGAACCTCGAGCGCGCTCTCCGGCAACCATCCGCTGTTCTAGAGGTCGCGCGGGCTGGGGACACTTGTCCCGAGCCCCGCGGCCTTCCGCATGCCCGCACACTCTCGTGCACTGGTATCAGTCTGTGTCAGGCAAGGGAGGTTGGCTCCGATCAGTCCGTGGCGGGCGGTCTGCGGCGGCGGAAACGGGTGCGGAAAAGTTTCCCACATTCGGCGATATCGAAGCCTAAACGTCGGTGCCGGGGATGACACTAGGGATAGGTCCGGCAGCCGTCGCCCGGCACTAGATAGTGTGTCCGCCGCAGGCTCGCCCAACACGCCGAAAGGAGGCTCACACAAAGAATTTTTAACGCACATCGAGCCGTCCACCGGCTGTGGACAAGATGGGGTCGACCCCGAGAAATCGCGGTTTAAACCGGGCCTCTTATCCACAAGACGTGTGGACTTGACAATGGCCGAATGACATACTTGTAATACATCATGTTGTGGCTGCTTGCACGGGCCAACACAAGATGTAGTATTGAACCCGATGGCGCGTTAGGCGCCGGAAACACCTCGATATCACGGTTTCGGGGCATTTGAGAGGCGGCCGCGTGACGAACCCTTGAAGGGTGTCGCAGAGCCAAAAAGGGACTTTCCAAAGGGGAACAGGGACATGACCGTCACGGTATACACCAAGCCATCCTGCGTGCAGTGCAACGCCACTTATCGAGCCCTGGATAAGAAGGGCATCGTGTACAACAAGGTCGACATCTCCCAGGACGCCGCGGCGCTGGAGCGTGTGCGCAACCTGGGCTACATGCAGGCCCCTGTCGTCATCACCGACAACGACCACTGGTCCGGCTTCCGCCCGGACAAGATCGAGACTCTGGCCCAGGCAAACTAGGCTCAGCCACTCGAAACAACCACGGGTTTTACTCGTCTCAACTAGTAAGCGGAGGCGATCGACTTGCCACCATCAGCGCTGGCCGAGAATCAGCAGTTGGATGAGGCTAGCCACGCCGTGCAGTACACCGACCAGAAGTTGATTTACTTCTCTTCTGCGTCGGAGTACACGCACCGGTTTGTGCAAAAACTGAATATCGGTTCGGCGCGCATCCCCTTGTTTGCGCGCGAACCAGAGCTCATTGCCACCAAGCCCTACGTTCTGGTGATTCCCACTTATGGGGGAGAGAACGGAAAACGGGCAGTTCTACCGCAAATTCTGAATTTCTTGAGGAATGAACAGAACCGCCGGCTTCTTCAGGGAGTCATCGGCTCGGGCAACACCAACTTCGGCACCACATATTGTCTGGCGGCTAAACGCGTCGCAGCCAAATGCCAGGTGCCGGTTCTATACACATTTGAATTGATGGGGACATCGGAAGACGTCCACAAAGTCAAAGAAGGGCTTGATACCTTTTGGACACTAAAGTCTCAGAAGCGGACCTGATGAAGGATGCCAAGGAGCTTCCTGCGAACCTGCAGGGACTGAGCTACAACGACCTGAACGCCATGCTGAACCTCTACGGTCCCGATGGCAAGATCCAGTTCGAGGTCGACCGTTACGCGGCGCGCCAGTACTTCCTGGACCACGTCAACAACAACACCGTCTTCTTCCACGACCTGGATGAGAAGCTCGAATACCTGGTGAAGAACGATTACTACGAGCGGGAAACCCTCGACCAGTATTCGATGAACTTCATCCGCGGTCTCTACAAGCGCGCCTACAACCACAAGTTCCGCTTCCAGACCTTCCTGGGCGCTTTCAAGTTCTACACCTCCTACACGCTGAAGACCTTTGACGGCAAGCGTTACCTGGAACGCTACGAAGACCGCGTGTGCATGGTGGCCCTGCACCTGGCCCGCGGAGATGAGCAGCTGGCCGAAAAGCTGGTCGATGAGATCATCTCCGGCCGTTTCCAGCCGGCAACCCCCACCTTCCTGAACGCCGGCAAGGCGCAACGCGGCGAACTGGTCTCCTGCTTCCTGCTGCGCATTGAAGACAACATGGAGTCCATCGCCCGCGCGGTGAACTCTTCGCTGCAGCTGTCCAAGCGCGGCGGCGGTGTCGCCCTGGCGCTGACCAACCTGCGTGAGTACGGGGCCCCGATCAAGCAGATCGAGAACCAGTCCTCCGGCGTCATTCCAGTCATGAAGCTGCTGGAAGACTCCTTCTCCTACGCCAACCAGCTCGGTGCCCGCCAGGGTGCCGGTGCCGTCTACCTGAACGCGCACCACCCGGACATCCTGCGCTTCCTGGACACCAAGCGCGAGAACGCGGACGAGAAGATCCGCATCAAGACCCTCTCGCTCGGCGTGGTCGTTCCGGACATCACCTTTGAGCTGGCACGCAAGAACGAGGACATGTACCTGTTCAGCCCCTACGACGTGCAGCGCGTCTACGGGGTGCCGTTCAGCGAAATCTCGGTGACCGAGAAGTACTACGAGATGATTGATGACTCGCGCATCAAGAAGACGAAGATCAACGCCCGCGACTTCTTCACCACCATCGCCGAGATCCAGTTCGAATCCGGGTACCCGTACCTGATGTTCGAAGACACCGTGAACCGGGCCAACCCGATCGCCGGACGGATTACCATGTCCAACCTGTGCTCGGAAATCCTGCAGGTCTCCTCGCCGTCGGAATACAACGATGACCTGAGCTACGCCCGTGTCGGCAAGGACATCTCCTGCAACCTGGGCTCGATGAACATCGCCAAGGCCATGGACGGCAAGGACTTGGCCGGCTCGGTGGACATCGCCATCCGTGCGTTGACCGCGGTCTCGGACATGTCCGACATCAACTCGGTTCCCTCCATTGCCGACGGCAACTCGCGTTCTCACGCCATCGGCCTGGGACAGATGAACCTGCACGGCTACCTGGCCCGTGAGCACGTGCACTACGGTTCCGAAGAAGGCTTGGACTTCACCAACATCTACTTCTACACCGTGGTGTTCCACGCCCTGAGCGCCTCGAACAAAATCGCGATCGAGCGCGGCGAGACCTTCGACGGCTTCGAGGACTCGAAGTACGCCTCGGGAGAGTTCTTCGACAAGTACACCGACCAGGTGTGGGAGCCGGCTACCGAGCGTGTTCGTGAACTGTTCGCCGACATCCAGATCCCTACCCAGGAAGACTGGAAGAAGCTGAAGGCCTCCATCATGGAGCACGGCATCTACAACCAGAACCTGCAGGCGATCCCGCCGACCGGTTCGATCTCCTACATCAATAACTCGACTTCCTCCATCCACCCGGTGGCCTCGAAGATCGAGATCCGCAAGGAAGGCAAGATCGGCCGCGTCTACTACCCGGCGCCGTTCATGAACAACGAGAACCTGGAGTACTACCAGGACGCGTACGAGATCGGCTACGAGAAGATCATCGACACCTACGCCGCTGCCACCCAGCACGTGGACCAGGGCCTGTCGCTGACCCTGTTCTTCAAGGACACGATCACCACCCGCGACATCAACAAGGCCCAGATCTACGCATGGCGCAAGGGCATCAAGACCCTGTACTACATCCGCCTGCGCCAGCTGGCCCTGGAAGGCACCGAGGTCGACAACTGCGTCTCGTGCATGCTCTAACCTGAGCTGGCCCGACTCGCACCGCGAGGGGCACAACAAACGAGGCATCTGAAGACCGCAATGTTTTCAGATGCCTCGTTTGCTTCCAGACAGTACCGGCGAACCCACAGGTGCCCCCTCCAGCCAGACCGGAATCCGCCTGCGGCGGTAGACTTAAACCACCAAACCACGACTCTTCAACGAGGAACCATGACCGAGAAGATTCAGCTCACCAACAAGGTCGAAGCCATTAACTGGAACCGCATCCAGGACGAGAAGGACGTTGAAGTCTGGAACCGGCTGGTCAACAACTTCTGGTTGCCCGAGAAGGTGCCGCTGTCCAACGACATCCAGTCCTGGGCCACCCTCAACGAAGACGAAAAACTGCTGACCATGCGGGTGTTCACCGGGCTGACCCTGCTGGACACCCTGCAGGGAACCGTCGGCGCGGTCTCACTGATTCCCGATGCGCTGACCCCGCACGAGGAAGCGGTGTACACCAACATCGCCTTCATGGAGTCGGTGCACGCCAAGAGCTACTCTTCGATCTTCTCCACCCTGGCTTCGACCAAGGAAATTGACGAGGCCTTCCGCTGGTCCACGGAGAACCAGAACCTGCAGAAGAAGGCGCAGATCATCGAGAGCTACTACCACGGTGATGACCCGCTCAAGCGCAAGGTCGCTTCGACCCTGCTGGAGTCCTTCCTGTTCTACTCGGGCTTCTACCTGCCGATGCACTGGTCATCGCGTGCAAAGCTGACGAACACCGCGGACTTGATCCGACTCATCATCCGCGATGAAGCCGTGCACGGCTACTACATTGGCTACAAGTACCAGAAGGGCTTGGAACAGCAGAACGAGCAGCGCCGCCAGGAACTGAAGGACTACACCTTCGACCTGCTCTTCGAACTCTACGAAAATGAAGTGCAGTACACCCACGACCTCTACGACCCGGTCGGTCTGAGTGAGGACGTGAAGAAGTTCCTGCACTACAACGCGAACAAGGCGCTGATGAACCTGGGCTACGAGGCCATGTTCCCGGCCACCGTCACCGGCGTATCTCCGGCAATCCTCTCGGCACTGAGCCCGAACGCCGATGAGAACCACGACTTCTTCTCCGGCTCCGGTTCCTCCTATGTGATCGGCAAGGCCGTCAACACCGAGGATGAGGACTGGGACTTCTAGGAGCCAGACAACGAGCCAGCTGATCAGCGGCTAGCTGCACCGGCAACAGGGCCCGAGGCCCCCGAAAATATCGGGAGGTTTCGGGCCTTGCGTGTACCGACGCCATTGGCTTTCAAAGGGGCGGAGGACGAACCCAGCTTAATGGGCCCGCCAATAGCACGGCCCCCAGGCTGATCTGCCACCGTGTAGCCGGACAGGTCCATGGACGGCTGCTTCAACCGCGACCGATGCGCCCGCAACAACGACAGCGGTGTTCCTGGTGGCGCCGGGGCCGCTAGGATCATGACAGGTATTACTATCGGCCCCGAACCATCAGTGCTGAAATGAGGCTTATGAGCATCACATGGACCGAACAGCAGGTTCAGGCTGTGCGCCGCCGCTCAATCTCGGTCCTCGCGCTGGGGCAGGTCTTGGGCGGTCTGGGTGCCGGAGCCACCCTGACTCTCGGTTCCCTGCTGATCGTGGACGTTGCCGGAACCGACGCCCTGGCGGGCATGGCAGCAACCATGAACACCATCGGGGCTGCTGTGATGGCCATACCCCTGGCCATTCTTGCCCAGCGTCGGGGACGCAGGGTTTCATTGGCCACCGGGGCACTGATCGCCATCGTGGGAGTGCTGACCATCCTGGCCGGAACGCTTCTTGCCTGGTGGCCGGTGGTGTTACTGGGGATGGGAGTGCTGGGAACCGGAAGCGCCCTCAACCTGCAATCCCGGTTCGCCGCCACCGACCTGTCCAGTGACAGGACTCGGGGACGGGATCTCTCCCTGGTTGTCTGGGCGACGACGATTGGTGCCGTTACCGGGCCGAACTTGTTTGAGCCGGGCGAAGTGATCTCCCGGGCCCTGAATCTGCCGCAGTTCACCGGCGGCTTCCTCATCGCCATGGTGGCCCAAGGGGTGGGATTGGGGATCTACTGGTTTGGCCTGCGCCCCGACCCGATGCTCGTGGCCCAGCACCGGGAGGGGAACCCCGGAACCGGAGCGGTATCGCGAACCAGTGGGTTCTCCATTCTGCGCACCTCCCTGGCCGCCCGGGGAGCAGTCATCACGGTCGCGATGAGCCATGCCCACATGGTTGCGTTGATGTCGATGACCCCGATCCACCTGCAGCACCACGGCTCAACGCTGACCCTGATAGGAGTCACCATTTCAGCCCACGTTGCCGGAATGTACGCGCTCTCCCCAGTCTTCGGCTGGTTGACCGACCGGGTCGGCGCACGCCCCGTCGTGTATGCCGGCCAACTGCTTTTCATTACCGCGAGCATCTTGGTGTGGTTCGGCATGGAGAGCTATGCGCTGATCACCGCGGCTTTGGTCTGCCTGGGCCTGGGATGGAGCGCTTCCACCGTGGCCGGCGCGGCCATGGTAAGCGGGGCGGTTGACATTGCCCATCGTCCGCAGCTGCAGGGCACCTCGGATTTGCTGATGAACCTCAGCGGTGCGGCCGGGGGACTGGTCGCCGGCCCCATCCTCGTGTGGCTCGGTTTCGGCGGCCTGGGGCTCGTGTTGCTGGGCCTGGTCGCGGTGGTGCTGCTGGTTAACATTCCCCGCCATTTCAGCCAGACCCTGAGCTGACCTTCCCCTGGATGGAAGCACCTTTCCGGGCTTCCGCGAGCCGCTTTTCGGTGCGAGAGTTGAAACAGGTTGCGAGGCGAGGGAGTGGTTATGGCAGAAAATCCCGACTGCATCATTGTCGGTGGCGGTCCGGCGGGAATGGTTGCCGGACTCCTGCTGGCGCGTTGCGGGGTGAAGGTCGTCGTTTTGGAGAAGCACGGTGATTTCCTGCGCGACTTCCGGGGGGACACCATTCATCCCTCGACCCTGGAACTTCTGGATCAGCTGGGTCTGATGGGCGAATTCGAGAAGATTCCCTATTCGAAGGTCTTTGGTGCCAGCATCCCGGATCGCCGGGGGCACGACGTCAGGGTGGTTGACCTTGCCGGGCTGAAGCATCCCTACCCATTTATCGCCATGGCGCCGCAGTGGGATTTTTTGAGCCTGTTGGCCCGTGCGGGGGAGCAGGAGGAGAACTTCGAGCTGCGGATGAATTGCGAAGTGACCGACGTGGTGATTGAATCCGGCCAAGTTGTCGGAGTCCAGTACCGCAGCGAGACCGGGGAGGGGCAGCTCAGGGCGCTGCTCACGATCGCCGCGGACGGACGCTGGTCTACCGTGCGCCGTCAAGCGGGACTATCTTTAAGGGAATATCGAGTACCGGTCGATGTCTGGTGGTTCCGCATCAAGGGGTCAATGCAGGCCAGCAACACGCTGTTGCCGGTGTTCTCGCCCAATCGCGTCTTCGTGCTCATACCCCGGGGAAACTATGTCCAAACGGCGATGCTGCTCAAAAAGGGGGATGACACCAAGCTGCGGCGTCAAGGCATTGAGGAGTTCCGTCGTCAGGTCACTGCGGCCGTTCCAGACCTGGAATCGGCAGTCCAGGACCTGGAACTTGAAGATCTGAAGCTGTTGGAGGTGCTGCTGAACCGGGCCAATAAATGGTGGAGGCGCGGATTATTGTGCATCGGGGATTCAGCTCATGCGATGAGTCCGGTTGGAGGCGTGGGGGTGAACTTGGCAGTGCAGGATGCGGTATGCGCCGCACGGCGGCTTGCTGTTCCGCTGGCGACGGGCCGGATTACCGATCGCGATGTGGCTGCAGTTCAGCGCCGACGAGAACTGCCGACGATGGTGGTGCAGTCGGTTCAGCGGATTCTGCACCGGGGCCTGGTGCAGATCCTGGACAGTGACTCCGAGGTCGAACTGTCAAGCGCCATAGGATGGGTGCTGCGCAGAATTCCACAGTTGGCGAGGATTCCGGCGCGTCTGATCGGCGTTGGTCTGTTGCGCGAGAGTCCACCGATGGCAGCCCAGGGTTCGGGCATTACCGCGAAAATCGACAATGACGGGCGAAAGGCGCCGTAATTTCTTGGTCTTGGCAGGTCTTAAATGAGTGTGGGAGCCAGGATGATCTCCTGGCTCCCACACGGCTCAAGCTTTAGCGAGCCTGAATGTTGGTTGCCTGCAGGCCCTTCGGGCCCTGCTCAACGCTGTACTCCACGGTCTGGCCTTCTTCCAGAGCGCGGAAACCGAAGCTCTGGATTGCGCTGTAGTGGGCGAAGACGTCGGCGGAACCGTCAGAGGGAGCGATGAAGCCGAAGCCCTTTTCAGCGTTAAACCATTTCACAGTGCCAGTGGCCATTTTTTGTTTCCTTATTTTGTTCTGGCCACAAGTGTGGCCGATGAAGCCGTGCTGCGTTCGCGGCACGAAAATTGTGGGTTATCCGTTGACTCGGCTCGCGCCGAAGCACGAGGCACTAGCATCGGTGATCGATTACTGAACTTTGGATGCTGCAGAGACCGCACGGGGTGGTGATGCAACGTGAATGATGTGAATCGAATTTCTGCGCTGAAGTTGGCCACTGGAAAGGGAATGGCTTGGGGATGCACGAAGAGAACCCTGTTGAGGGAAGGTGACGGTGCTGAGCCGAAAGACAGTGGATAAAAAGAGATTAAGGATTCGATTCAAACTAAGAGCTCGAACGCGTGTGGAACACATCGAGCTGAACTGCTGCTGTGCGCGGCCCTGAGTATGTACCAGAGCCGAGTCACGGTGCTCCGCAAGCTGTTAGGCCGACACGGTGCACAAGATAACTATACGAGTCTAGCAGGTTTATGGTCAGAACTTGCACTCTTCATTGCCAAACTGAGCTTTCCCAGTTCGTTCTTCCGCATAGCGCCTAGTGGGAGTGCCAACTGAAAGCAGTCTGTGAATCGATGCTAGCCATCGGGTGCCTACGCCGTTCACTTTGATGCCCGGTGACCGGGGTGGTCTTGCTGATCCTCTATCGCACCCCATTCCCCAGGCCCACCCCAGGTGCGGTGGGCCTGGGAAGGATTAGCGGCTTGCAGGGGACTTGGTCTTCCGGCCTAGCATGACCTTCTTTGCAGCCTCTTGCAATAGGTCAGCGTTGGCTGCCGCCCCAGCGGTCACCCCTGCGGCAGCTGAAGCCAGGATCATAGCGCCCAGGCTGGCAACATTGCCTGCGGCGTAAACGCCGGGAATATCAGTAGTGCCCATCTGGTCGGTGGCAATGTATTCTCCCATTGGGTGCTGGGCCAGTTGGCCGCCCAAGCTCAGGTAGAGTCCCGCATTTGCGTGCATGCTGCTGGCCACTACCGCCGCATCTGCGTCAAGGACTACCCCGTTGGACAATGTAATCCCATGCAGCGAGCCATCATCGTGGACGTCCAACGCCTGGACCGCCGAATTGACGATCTCAATGCCCAAGGCTTCCAACAAGGTCCGCTGATCTTCGGCGAGTGCCGAGGGATCGTGGTTCACGTAAGTGACGTGCTTGCTGAGCTGGGAGAAGAGCTGGGCCTGATGTGAGCTCATCGCGCTGACACCCAGTATCGCGATCCGTTGTCCGCGTACTTCCCAGCCATGGCAGTACGGGCAATGCAGTACGCTCTTTCCCCAGCCCTGCCCAAGGCCTAGGGTTTTTGGCAGAGTGTCCCGCAGCCCGGTGGCAAGGACGATGCGGCGGGCGCCAAAGTGTTCGGAGTCGGTGCGCACCGTAAATCCCTGGTTCAGGGACCCTTCCAGGCCCGTGACCGCTGACCCGCTCAGTTTCACCCCATAACTGATCGCTTGGTCTCGCGCTAGCTGCAGCACCTGCTGCGGTGAAGCGCCGTCGTGTCCGAGGATGTTGTGTGCTGCTGCCGATGTCGCATTGCGCGGTTCGCCGGCGTCGCAGACGAGCACCGAGCGTAGTGAGCGGGCCAGAGTTGAAGCGGCGGCCAAGCCGGCGGCTCCGCCGCCGATCACGACTACATCGAAATGTTCCATGGTTTGATCCGTTCTGTAGGTGGGGGAGTGGGACAATGCCACGCTAACCGTTTTTGCTCTTATCGGATATAGTTTTGCCTATGACGCAAGAAATGGATGTGGATTCTGTCGTGAGGCTTCGGCTCAGAGGACTGCGCAAAGCCAAAGGGTGGTCGCTGGAGTCCCTGGCGACCCGGGCACGAATGAGCGTCTCGACCCTCAGCCGCCTGGAGACCGGCAATCGCCGCATGGCCCTTGATCAGTTGGTGCCGCTTGCCCAGGCCCTGGACACCACCCTTGATGAATTGGTGGCGCCCCCGGCGGAGCAGGACGCGCTCATTCGCCCCGAACCGGTCAGTGTTCCGGGCCTGACAACCTGGCGCCTGTCCGAACCCGACGGCCTGCACGGGTCCATGGTCGTCAAGATGCGCATCGACCCGCGAGAAGGCGGCAGTGAACCCGAACCACGCGTTCACCCGGGCAAGGACTGGTTCACGGTGCTGCGCGGCGAAGTGAAGCTGCGACTCGGCGAGCGCATTTACCACGTCAAGGCGGGACAGGCCGCCCAGTTCGACACGATGACGCCGCATTCGTTTTGGGCGGTGGGCGGGGTGGCCGAGCTGCTGAGCATTCTTGACACCACTGGGCAGCAAATTCACTGCTCACATGGTGATGCCTAGCGCCGAAGCCGGTTCGGGTAGGGTGAGTTGCAGCACGTATCGGAACATTTCAATGAGGTAATGCGATGACTCATCAGGTCGGCGAAGAGCTCGAACAAATCCTGGCTACCGGTGACTTCTACTATGAACCGCTGGGGGAGGGGCGATACCGCTCCACGATTCATGCCCAGGGCGCCTGGAATGAACATGAGCAGCATATGGCTCCGGCCACCGGTGTGCTGGTGCATGAAATGCTGAACTTCCAGCCCCGGGATGACATGCGACTGGCCCGGGTGAGCCTGGAGATCCACGGCCTGATCCACGCCGGTGAGTTCCAAGTCAATACCCGCATGATTCGTCCTGGACGCACGATTGAGCTGATTGAAGCCGAGATGGTGACCAATGGGCGGACCAGCATCGTTGCCCGGGCCTGGCGCCTGGCTACCGGGGATTCCTCGGCAGTGGCCGGGAGCGAGGACGCGCGGGTGCCCGGCCCGCAGGAGTGCGAGCCCTACGACGCGGTATCCCAGTGGCCTGGCGGCTACATTCGTGGAGTTGAAATGCGTGCGGCGGCCGGGCACCGGCCGGGCAAGGGCATCGTCTGGCTGCGCAATCCGTTCAGCCTGGTGGACGGGGTCAGCTCCCCGGACATGGTGCGGCTGCTGGGAATGGTGGACACCGCCAACGGTGTGGCGCCACGATCCGAACCCGGCCCGAACAGCTGGATGTTCCCGAACGTGGACCTGCAGATCCACATGTACCGTGAACCGGTGGGCCAGTGGCTGGGGCTGCAGGCTCAGCAGAGCTACGGCGCCGACGGGATTGGGCTGACCTCCGCGGTCCTGCATGACGAGCAGGGCCCTTTCGGGCACAGCGAACAGATCCTCACGGTTCGCCCGCTTTAGCTGCGTGAGGGGTCCTGCGCCAGGTCGGCTAGCAGCTGCTTGATCGTGGGCTTGGGCAGCAGGGTGAATCCCTGGGCCCGGTAGGCCTCACGGTTGGCGCTGTGGGAGCGGTAAAGGGCGTAGCCGCGCTTGATGAGGAAACCCACCGGTTTTCGACGTTCGGAGACGTCGCGGACGAAGCGGCGCAGGGCGGTGACCAGGGCCGGCTCATCTACGTAGTAGGCCTGTACGTTTACCCCCATCTCCCGCAGCGGCTGCAGTAGTTCAGCCAGGAAGATCCCCTCGGCAACAATTGGTCCGGCCCCGGTGATCCGCAGGTACCCGCTGTAGCTGGAGGTGGCGATCGAATAGTCCGGCACGTTCGTTGACCCGGTTTCCAGCAGCTCGCCGATCGCCTCCAGTGCCGCTGCGCGGTTCCAGGTTCCCGGATGGTCCCAGTCGATTTCGCCGTACTGGGTGCGGGGGAAGATTTCCGGTTGGCCGTCTTCGCTGATCTGGCGGTAGAAGGAATCCAGGGGCAGGTGCGGCCTGCCGTAGCGGGAAGCCAGATAGGACTTGCCCGAGCCGGAGGCTCCGCCAATAAGTATCACCGGGGTTGTTGAAAGAGGCACGCTGACCATTATCGCGCAGAACCGTACCGACCGGTAAACGATGCGGTCCTGGTCGGGGCATTCCTTGTCACCTCCGGATCGGTGGTACGGGCTGGCAGTAGAATCGACATCATGGGTTTAGCTAGCGAAGGTCAGCCGGCACGGCTGCGTGTGCTCATCGAGGAACCGAGCGGGGATCCGGCTGCGGACCTGGAGCGCGGGGTGCAGCTGCTGCGTGAGGTGCGCGCCGGTCAGATGCCCGCACTGCTGCGCATCTACCGCCCCGATCCGACCCTGGCCTTCGGGCAGCGTGATGTCCGGCTCGAGGGCTATCAGGCGGCCGTGGAAGCGGCGCAACGTCATGGGTTCACGCCCGTGGTCCGCCAGGCCGGTGGGCGGGCGGCGGCCTACCACCGCGGCACACTGATTGTGGATCACATTGAGGCCGAAGCCGAGGCAATGATGGGACACCAGGCCCGGTTCACCGATTTCGGGGAACTGTATGCCAGGGCGCTGCAGCGGCTGGGAGTCCAGGCGCGAATGGGGGAACTGGCTGGCGAATACTGTGCCGGAGAGCACTCCGTGCACGGGGTGCCCGGCCCAGGCGCACGAGTCGACGCCCCGGTGAAACTCATCGGAACGGCCCAACGGGTGGTGGCCGGGGCGTGGCTTTTTTCATCGGTCTTCGTCATCAGCGAATCGGCTCCCATCCGTGCCGTGCTCGACGAGGTCTACCAGCGGATGCAGATCCCCATGGATCCATCGACCATTGGGGCGGCTGATGACCTGGTTCCCGGGCTCAGCGTCGAGG
This sequence comes from Glutamicibacter sp. St.4D3, assembly GCF_059728615.1. Taxonomy (NCBI): domain Bacteria; kingdom Bacillati; phylum Actinomycetota; class Actinomycetes; order Micrococcales; family Micrococcaceae; genus Glutamicibacter; species Glutamicibacter sp. St.4D3. The sequence goes on along the minus strand of NZ_AP039380.1, from coordinate 1,773,288 downwards.
ACTTTACCCGAGCTCTACTAAAGGAGTACTCCACCAGATACCAGTTGGACCAGGTGGGGGAGAAGACACTTAGTTAGCAACGCCGACCCGGGGTCAGCCAGCTACTGCCGGATAACGCAATGCCCAGCAGGCCGCGGTGCGGGCTGCTGGGCATTGCGCTAAGTTCTCTGATCAATCACCGACGCCGTTAGGCGCGTTCCAGGACCTCTTCGATGCGCGGATTGGTGGCTGCGCTGCCGTCGGAGAACACCAGTGTCGGCACGGTCTGGTTGCCGCCGTTGAAGGACTCGACGATCTGGGCGGTGCCTTCCACCTCTTCGATGTTCACCTCGGTGTACTTCACACCCTTCTGGTCCATCATGCGCTTGAGGTTGCGGCAGTAACCGCACCAGCTGGTCGTGAACATGGTTACCGACCCGGATTCCGGGATGTACTGGTCATAATTTACTGGGTTGCTCATACCTCATTGAACCATTTTGCTGGCAGACTTGTTCCCATGTGCGGAAGATACGTCATGGCCAAGGCCATCGGGGATCTGGTGGCCGAAGCGGAAGCCGAAGCGGATGCGAACCTGGAATTGCGCCAGTCCTGGAATGTTGCGCCGACCACCGATGTGCCGATCGTCCTGGAGCGGCTGATCGACGGGCAGTTGCATCGACAAGTCCACGTGGCCCGGTGGGGCCTGGTTCCCGGCTGGGCCAAGGACCTGTCGGTCGGGGTGCGGGCCTTCAACGCCCGCAGCGAGACCGCCGAAAGCAAACCGACCTTTCGGGCCGCGGTGAAGAAACGCCGGGCCGCGGTGCCCGTGGAAGGCTACTACGAGTGGAAGAAGGAGCCCGGGGGCAAGAAACGTCCGTACTTCGTGCACACCGGGGACGGAAGCCTGATCTTCTTTGCCGGCCTGTACGAGTGGTGGAAGGACGAGGACGGCAGCTGGATCCTGTCCACCTCCATCCTCACCATGGAATCGCCCCAGGAATCGGAGCCCGGGGTGCTGGGGGAACTGGCTGGCCTGCACGACCGCCTGCCGATTCCCATGGACAAGGACATGATGGCCCGGTGGCTGGCCCCCATGGACGAGGACGGGGCGGGGCTGATTGAGCAGCTGCGTGACCAGGCCTTCGACGTTGCCTCCCAGTGGGCCATGCATGAGGTGGACTCCGCCGTGGGCAACGTCCGCAACAACTCACCGGAACTGGTCGAACCCCATACCTCCCAGCTGTTCTAGCCCATTCCGGCCCGGCGGGCGCCCGAGGCAGCGGCCGTGGCTAGCGCCGGCGCCGGCCCAGCCGGATGCCCAGCCCCAGGAAGAATGCCGCCACCCCGGCGAAGAGCAGCACCAGGGCGGCCACCGCCATCGGCGTGGGGCCGGGAAAATACGTGGTCTCGCTCAGCGGCGCGTAGGCGAACCAGCCGAATTCGCGCAGCTGGCGGGCATCCCACCACTTCATGACCAGCCCGGCGATCAGGCACAGGACTCCACTCAGCATCAGGATGGCGGCCCCGCGAGGCCGCGGCTTCGTACCGGGAAGGTTCGTTGACATGTTGTCATTATGACCGGGTCCCGCGCACTTTCGGCGCCGGGCGCGCGGGCCGGACCCACTGGGGAGTCACCAAAGCAAAAACCTGCCGTCGGGCGATGGCGGGTCAGCCATGGCGCGACGGCAGGTTTAGCGCGGAATGTTGCCCCAGGACCTAGTGGCCGCGGGCGATCCACTCATCCAGGTTCGGGGCCTCGGCCGCGATGCTGGTGCTCGGCCCGTGCCCGGTGTAGACCACGGTCTTCTCCGGCAGGTTCAGCAGGCGTTCGCGGATCGATTCGATGATCGTCTCGAAGCTGGAGTAGCTGCGCCCGGTGGCGCCAGGGCCCCCGCTGAACAGGGTGTCACCACTGAACACCACATCCAGCTCCGGCACGTGGAAGCACGTGGAGCCCGGCGAGTGCCCGGGGGTGTGCATCGCATGCAGGGTGACCCCGGCGATGGAGAACTGGTCCCCGTCCTTGATCTCCGCGTCGGGCTTGCGCTCCGGGTAGACCGCGTCCCAGAGCATCGAGTCCTCCGGGTTCAGGTACAGCGGGGCACCGACCTTGTCGGCGAACTCCCCGGCGGCGCGGATGTGGTCATCGTGGCCGTGGGTGAGCAGCACCGCCTTGACCTTGCGCTCGCCCAGGGCGGTGAGGATCTTCTCCGGCTCGTGGGCCGGGTCGATGACCAGCACCTCCTTGGCGTCGCCGATGATCCAGACGTTGTTGTCCACATCCCAGGTCCCGCCATCGAGGCTGAAGGTCCCCGAGGTGATCACGTTTTCAATCTGTGCGTTCATTAGAGTTCCACCACCGATCGCAGCACGGTTCCTTCGTGCATCTTGTCAAAGGCCGCCTCAATCTCGTCCAGCTTGATGCGTTCGGAGACAAAGGTGTCCAAGTCCAGGCGGCCGAGCTTGTACTGGTCCACCAGCATCGGGAAGTCCCGGCTGGGCAGGCAGTCCCCGTACCAGGAGCTCTTCAGCGCCCCGCCGCGGCCGAACACGTCCAGCAGCGGCAGCTCCAGGGTCATCTCCGGGGTCGGCACGCCCACCAGCACCACGCGTCCGGCCAGGTCGCGGGCGTAGAAGGCCTGCTTGTAGGTTTCGGGCCGGCCCACCGCGTCGATGACCACATCGGCGCCGAAGCTCCCGGTCAGTTCCTGGATCGCCTGCACGGCGTCCTGCTTGCTGGAGTCCACGGTGTGGGTGGCACCCAGCTTCTGAGCGGTCTTGAGCTTGTCCGGGTTGACGTCCACCGCGATGATGGTGGTCGCCCCGGCCAGCTGGGCGCCGGCGATGGCCGCGGCTCCCACCCCGCCGCAGCCGATCACGGCCACGGACTCACCGCGCTTGACCTCACCGGTGTTGATGGCCGCGCCAATGCCTGCCATGACCCCGCAGCCGAGCAGGCCCACCGCGGCGGCGTCGGCATCCTCGTCGACCTTGGTGCACTGCCCGGCAGCCACCAGGGTCTTCTCGGCGAACGAGCCGATGCCCAGCGCGGCGCTCAGCTCGGTGCCGTCCTCCAGGGTCATCTTCTGGGTGGCGTTGTGGGTGTTGAAGCAGTATTGCGGTTCGCCCTTTTCGCAGGCGCGGCACTGGCCGCACACCGCGCGCCAGTTCAGGATGACCCGGTCGCCAACCTTGACGTTGGTAACGTTCTGCCCGATCTGGGAAACCACCGCAGTGGATTCGTGGCCCAGCAGGTACGGGTAATCGTCGCCAATCCCGCCCAACTTGTAGTGCAGGTCGGTGTGGCACACCCCGGTGGTCAGAACGTCGACGACGACTTCACCGGGCCCCGGATCCGGGACGATGATGTCCACGACCTCGACAGGGGCATCCTTGACGCGGGAAATAACGGCTTTAACCTTATGAGGCATGTGTTTTGGTCCCCTTAGATTGAAAAGTTGCAGGTCTTCTCGATGCTATCGGTCGCGCGCCCGGGTTTCTAGGATGTGTCCATTGCGCCCAGGTTTGCCGCGTCCCGGCGTGGAGTGCCGCGAGAGCTGCGGTGTGCTTGTCCGTTCAGGGCGTAAGAGTGTTACGACCGCGCGCAGGGTTAGGGCAATTGCTCGATCCAGCCGCGGATCCTTTGCAGTTCGCCCTGCTCCAGCAACAGCACAACCTGCATCCCGCTGCCGGTGGGCTGAAGCAGCGCCGCCTGGCCCTCGCCCAGGCCCGCTAGAGCAGCGGCGGCCGGGGAACCATTGCCCGCCGCCTTGGTGGTCGCCAGATAGAGCTCCGCCGGGCTGTTGTTCCAGGATTCGAGGATGGCGCTGCGTTCGGTGAAGAAGCTGCGCGCCTCATCCAAGTGGAACCAGCCGGTGAGACTCTGGGTGCTCAGCTCCATGACGGTGATGGGGGTGCGTTTCCTCACCCCGCCCAGCTGCCCGGTGGCGCGCAGCGTGTAGCCGTCGCCGTGCAGGGGTTCACCCTGGGCCAGTTGCTGCTGCTGTTGCTCCTCAGCCGCGGTGCGGCTCTTGCGTCCAAATAATCCCATGGGGGCCTTTCGAATGTTCTGCTCCAGGCGGCGAGCCCGCCGCGGTCTCAGCATGACTCTACAGTTCCTGTTTGCGGACCAGCCTCGGCGGCCGACCCAAACTGTCCGGGGCGCTGACTACTGTCGCTACTGATCGAACACGTGTTCGAATACAATTGATGGAGCAGCAGTTAGGAGTCAACCGTGGGCGTGTTCACCGAGGCGATCGAGGTTGCGTGCACTCCGGCCGGGGTGCCGTTGCGGGTGCGCTGGAAGGGGCATGAGTATCGCCTGGTGGCCGAACCGCATCGCTGGTTCGAGCGCCGCAAGTGGTGGGACGAGGGTATGCGGGTTCCGCGCGGCACCGGCGCCGGGGTGGTTGACTACGAGATTTGGCGGCTGCAGATCGCCCTGGGCTCCTCCCGCAGCCAGGGGCGGACCATCGATGTCAGCTTTGACCCGCAATCGGCGCGCTGGCGATTGATCCGGGTGCACCAGGAGCTGCCGCTGAGCGCGTAGCGCTTAGGGGTGGTGGCGCCTTCGGAGGGGCGGCTGAGTAGGGCGTGTGCCAACTGTTCGAAACTTTGTTCTAATAGGGGTCTGGAAAGTTTCGAAGGAATGCCCGCCCATGAGTTTCACCCACCTGAACGTCGTCTCGGCCTACAGCGCCCACTACGGGGTCGACACCCCGGCGCTGCTGGCCGCCCAGGCCAAGACCGATGGTGCCTGGGCATTGGGGTTGTGCGACCGGGACGGGCTCTATGGCGCGGTGAAGCACGTGGGCGCCTGCCTGGAGCACGGGCTGAGGCCGATCCTGGGGGTCAACCTGGCGGTTCTTGATCGGCAGGGACGCGCCGGTGGACGCATCCTGCTGCTGGCGCGGGGCAACAGCCGGGGCGCCGGGTACGCGGCCCTGTGCCGGGCGGTCAGCGCCGCGCACACCCACCGCAAGAGCGTGGGACTGAACCGCACCCAGCTGCGCGAGCACCTGGCCGGCGGCAACCTGATGGTGCTGCTGGGCGCGGAATCCGAGGTGGGCAAGGCCATCGAGGCCCGCAACTACACCGCCGCCCGCCAGCTGCTGGCCCAGTGGCGGAAACTGGCCGGCAGGCTGCTGCGCGTGGAGGTCACCACCCACCTCTCGGCCGAGGGGCAGCGCTACTGCCTGGGCCATGCCAGCAAGCTGGTGCGCCTGGCCGGGGAGCTGGGCATCACCCCGGTGCTGAGCAATGCCGTGCGCTATGCCGGCCCGGACGGGGCGGTCACCGCCGACATCCTGGATTCGGCCCGGGTGCTGCACAGCCTGGATGCGCTTGAGGAGCTGCAGCCCACCGGGCAGGGCTGGCTGAAAACCCCGCAGGAGATGCACCGCCTGGCCGGGGACATCGCCCGGGCCACCGAGCGCGGCTGGGCTTCCCGGCTGCTGCACGCCACCGAGCAGGTGGCCGCCTGGGCCGCCCTGGATCCCGGCCAGGACCTGGGATGGAAGCGGCCGGTGATCCCCGAGCACCGGATCATCGGGATCACCGGGGACGCCCAGCACCAGCTGCGCCAGCGGGTGCACGCCGCGGTGCCCCGGATGCTGCCGCACACCGATCAAGGGGTCATCGAGTCCCGGCTGGAATTGGAGCTGGGGGTGATCTCCCGGCTGGGGTTCGCCGGCTACTTCCTGACCGTCGCCGAGACCGTGCGGCTGATCACCGACATGGGGGTGCGGGTCTCGGCCCGCGGCTCCGGGGCCTCCTCGCTGGTGAACTTCCTGCTGGGCATCAGCCACGTCAACCCGCTGCAGCACGACCTGGTCTTTGAGCGCTTCCTCTCCGATACCCGCACCACCCTGCCCGATATCGACATCGACGTGGAATCCGCGCGCCGCCACGAGATCTACCACAAGATCTTTGACACCTTCGGCGCCGAACGGGTGAGCCTGATGAGCATGCAAAACGCCTACCGCGCCCGCGGTGCGGTGCGTGATGCCGGGGCGGCGCTGGGCATCGAGCAGGAGCAGGTCGATGAGATCGCCAAGCAGCTGTGGCGCTTTTCCGCCTCCTCCTTCCGCGAGGCGCTGGCCGAGAAACCCGAACTGGCGGCCCTGGCCGGGCGAATCAGCGGCAACCGGCAGCTGGACCAGCTGGTGGACGTCACCGAACGGCTGGACAGGCTGCCGCGGCACATTTCCATGCACCCGTGCGGGGTGATCCTCTCCGATGCCACGCTGCTGGAACGCACCGCCGTGCAGCCCTCGGGCATCGGGCTGCCGATGAGCCAGTTCGACAAGCACGACATGGATTTGATGGGGCTGATCAAGCTCGACGTGCTCGGGGTGCGCATGCAGTCGGCGATCGCCTACACCCTGGAGGAGATCAAGCGCCTGCACCCCAACCGGCAGGCCGTGGCCCGCGCCGGCGGGCACCGGAACGAGGAGTACATCCAGCAGGACGGGCACATCGACTTCACCAAGGTGCCCCTGGATGATGAGATCACCTTCGAGCTGATCCGCTCCACCCACACCCTGGGCTGCTTCCAGATCGAATCCCCGGGCCAGCGCGAACTGATCGGCAAGCTGGCCCCGCGCGAATTCAACGACCTGATCATCGACATCTCGCTCTTCCGGCCCGGGCCGATGCAGTCGAACATGGTCAAGCCCTACCTGGAGCACCGCCACGGCTTCGCCCCGGCCCAGTACCTGCACCCGGACCTGGTGCCGGCGCTGGCCGAAACCCACGGGGTGACCGTCTTCCACGAACAGGTGCTGCGCATCCTGAACGTGATGACCGGCTGCGACCTGGGGATGGCCGACGTCTACCGCCGCCACCTGGGTAACCCGCAGCGCGAACCGGAGGTCGAACGCTTCTTCCGCACCGCGGCCACCCAGCGCGGCTACGGCCAGCAGACCATCGACGAGGTGTGGGCGGTGCTGGCCGGGTTCGGCTCCTTCGGCTTCTGCAAGGCGCACGGGGCCGCGTTCGCGGTGCCCACCTACCATTCGGCCTGGCTGAAGGCGCATCACCCCGAGGCGTTCCTGGCCGGCATCTGGGAACACGACCCGGGCATGTACCCCAAGCGGCTGCTGGTCTCCGAGGCCCGGCGGATGAACATCCCGATCCTGCCGCTGGATGTGAACCGCTCCACCGGGCACTACCGGGTCGAACGCATCTACGACGGGGGTGCGCGCACCGCCCCGGTGGTTCCGCGCGCCGCCGGCACGGTGCGCCCCGGACAGTACGGGGTGCGCCTGGCCTTCCGCGACATCCACCAGATGAGCGAACGCGAGGTGCAGCGCCTGGTCGCCGGCCAGCCCTACGAGTCGCTGGCCGATGTGCGCCACCGGGCGGGGCTTTCCCGGCGCACCTACCAGAACCTGGCCGCGCTGGGGGTGTTCGACTCCCTGCTGGCCGGCACCACCCGGGCCGACACCATCGCCCACACCCAGTCCATGGCGCACAGCACCCTGCCGGTCAAGTACCGTCCCGGCCCCGGGCAGCTGGCCCTGCCGCTGGGGGAGCTGGAGCCGATCCGCGCCACCGGCACAGAGCTGAGCCCCAGCCAGAAGGTGCGCACCGAACTGGACCTGATGCACCTGGACGTGAGCGAACACCTCATCGACTCCTACAACCAGGCCCTGGCCCACCTGCCGATGACCCGGGCGGTGGAGCTGCTGGAGCTGCGCAACGGGTCGGAGGTGCTGGTCGCCGGGGTGCGCGTGGCCACCCAGACCCCGCCGATGCGCGGGGGCAAGCGGGTGGTGTTCATCTCGGTGGACGACGGCACCGGCTGCATCGACGCGACCTTCTTCGACGACGTGCAGCAGCGCACCGGCCCGCTGCTGTTCAACACCCGGATGCTGCTGATCCACGGCACCACCCGGCGCACCGGCCCGCGCGGCATCTCCGTGCAGGCCCTGAACGCCTGGGACCTGCACCAGCCGGACACCTGGCCGCCGGCCGGCTACCTGCAGGACCCGCAGCGGCCCCGCGCCCGCGGGATGCGACCGGCCGAACCGGTCACCGAAACCGTGGGGCAGCTGGCCCGCCGCATGCAGGCCGAGGGGCTGGACCAGCGCGGAGCCTAGGGGCGGGACCGCCCGGCGATCCCCCCGAAGGGGACCGGGCGCCTAGCTGTGGCGCAGCAGCCTGGGCAGCTGCGCCAGGGTGATGGCCGGACGCCGGGCCGTGGCCGGACCCACGTAGAACGCGGCCATCCCCAGTCTGCGGGGACCTTCGATGTCCGCCACCCAGTTGTCCCCGACGAACGCCGCCTCGGCCGGGGTGATGCCATGCCGGTCCAGCGCCGCCTGGAAGATCCGCGCATTGGGCTTGCGCCAGCCCAGCTCGATGGAGGTGAACACGTCGCTGATGTGCTCATCCAGCCCGAACCGGGCCAGCAGGCGGGGCACCAGCGGGCGGTGGTGGGTGTTGCTGACCACCGCCAGGTGATGCCCGGCGGTGCTCAGCTGCGCCAGGCATTCGCCCACCGCGGGCGCCGGGACGATCCGCGCGCTCCAGGCCTGCAGGTACTCCTCGACCAGGCGGGAGATCTCACCCTCGGCAATCCCCGGGGCGCCGAGCAGCTGCCAGTAGCGGGTGGCGATCTGCTGCATTGAGCATTCACGTTCGCTGCGCTGGGCCTGCCCGTCCAGCTCCGCCCAGGCCCGGTCCCACAGCCGGTCACAGTCCCGGGCGTTGACCCCGGCCCCGGCCCGCCGCGCGAACTCGAACGGCGCGTTGTACCCGGCCGGGTGGATGGAGGGGTCATAGTCGACCAGGGTGCCAAAGAAGTCGAAGTAGACGTGGGAGGGCATGGGTCCTTCCTGCAAAACCGTGCTCCCGCGCCCCCACGGGAGGCCCAGGCAGGGCAGTGGACACGGGGGTGGGCACACGGGGCTAAACCCCCAGCATAGGCCAGCTGCCGCTCAAACCGCGGAGATCCGCCCGTCGGCCTCCACCACGAACGTCGGGTTGTGCACGAAGTCCCAGCGGAACCCGTCCGGGTCCGCCACACAGGCGCTCATCCCACCCCAGGGCTGCTTCGCCGGGGCATTGATCGGGCTGGCCCCGGCCTTTAGCGCTCGCCGGTAATGCGCCTCCACCTCCCGGTCCGACCCCACGTTGTGACCCAGCGACACCGGGGGAGCCAACCGCGAATGCCCCACCTGCCCGTACTCGCTGGGCATTTGCGCCACATCCCACAGCGCCAGCATCAGCCCGTGCCCGGCCCGCACGAACGCGATCTGTTCATGGGCCGGCTGCACCAGCTCAAAGCCCAGGCCCTCGGTATAGAACTTCAGGGAGACACCCACATCACGCACCCCGAGGGTAATGGCGCTGATGGTTGGCGGGGCAGGCTTGTTCATACCCCCACAGTAGGCAAGCGAACCCCGGGGCGGAAGAGCCACTGACCCCTGCCGGGGAAGGGCCGCACCGAAGGTCCCGTCATTGCCGACGGCTAGCGACCAGAAGCCGCTGGAGTGCCGCTGGAGCGGCGCACCAAACCCGGTGGCGCACATCCACCGGTGAGGCCCGGTGCCGGCATCTCCCCTGGGGATCTAGAGGTAGATCCACTGTCCATGGGGCTCCAGGCCGCGTCCGCGCCCAGCGGCGCTCGCCGGCCGCCCACCGCGTGCAGGACGCTTGGCCCTCGCGCTCGCCGAGGCGCCGGTCGGTGCGGTGTCCCGGCCCGAGTGCTGCCAGTGCTCGGGCCCGGGGATGGAGCGGATGTGCGGGCTGAGCCAGGCGCCAAGGGCGGCCAGCAGCACGATGGCGGCGAAGAAGCGAATCGTGGGCGCCATCCCGGCCAGCTGCACACCGGCCCCGGCCAGCAGCGGCCCCAGCGGCATGGCCAGCAGCGCCATAAACAGCATCACCGCGTTCGCCCGCCCGGCCATGTCCCGCGGGGCGATCGCCATGAAGTAGCCGCCAACCGCCGCGTTCAGGGCCGGCACCCCCACGAACGCGGCCGCCAGCATCCCGCCGATCCACCACAGGCCGGCGTGGGCGGAGATGAGCGCCAGGAACAGTCCCAGGGCGCTGAGCGACAGGCAGGAGAGCCACCCGGTGGGCACCCGGTCGATCAGCCAGGTGGCGAACACCGACCCCAGCAGCAGCCCCACCCCCATGCAGGCGCTGACCAGCCCGATGCTCACCGGGGACTGCCCGCGGTCGCGCAGCCCGTAGACCAGGGTGGTCACCGAACCGTTCGTGCCCAGGTTCACCGCCACGATCAGCCAGAGCATGATCCGCAGCTGTGGGCGGGCAAAGCACCAGCGCAGACCCCCCCAGCACCCCCTGCGTGCTGGGCGCCTGGGCCGGATCGGCGGCGGCGTGCTCTTCGGCGGCCTTCACACTCGGGGCGATCAGCCGCCCGAAGCCGGCCGAGAGCAGCTGGAACACGGCGACGAATCCAAGCGCCGGCCCGGCCCCGAGCCCCAGCAGCAGCCCGCCCAGCGGCGCCCCGCCCAGGCTCAGCGCCGCATCCCGGCCTTGGTTCGCGGCCATCGCCCGGCCTAGCTGCAGCGGATGGACCACGTCCTTCAGCGCCGCGTTGGTGGCGGTGCCAAAGAGCCCGCCGCGCAGTTCCAGCACGATGTGCCCGATGCACAGTGCCGCGACGCCCAGTGATTCGCCCGCGGCCAGCAGGCCCAGCGCGGCGGTCAGCCCGGCCCCGGTCAACCCGCCGAGCACGATCAGCGTGGACCGGTTCATCCGGTCGGCCAGGGAACCGCCCCACAGGGTCAGCCCCACCCGGGCGGCCATGCCCAGGGCGGCCAGCAGTCCGGCCTGGGCGGGGGAGCCGGTCACGGCCAGCAGCAGCAGCGGGATCACGAACTGGTACACCGATCCGGCCAGCAGGGCGGAGGTGTCCGCCGCCCACCAGTGGCGGTAGGGGCCCTGGCGGCGCAGCGGCGGCAGGGCCGGCGCGGCGTTCTCCGGCGCCCGCACGGTCCCGGGCCGCGCGCCGGGGTCCGGGGAAGGGGGCAGTGGCTCACCGGCGGTGGTGCCGGCAGCCGGGGCTGGGGTCGAGGTCATGACACCACCATAGGCTCGCAAATAATATTGCGCAATAGAATTTGCGCAATATTATTTGGGGGATTGCTATGCTGATGCCATGAGCGAGGCCCCCCGCAACGTCACCCTGACCACCCCGATGCTCAAGGCCATGGCCAACCCGCTGCGCCGGCAGATCTTCGACACGCTGGCCGCCATGGAATCGGCCCGCGCCGCCGACCTGGCCGAGGCGCTGGGGGTGGCCGCCAACAAGATCAGCTTCCACCTGCGCGAACTGGCCAAGGCCGGGATGATCGCCGAGGCCCCGGAGCTGGCCCGCGACAAACGCGACCGGGTCTGGCGCCCGGCGGGGGATGCCTACACCACCGGCGAACCCGCCGAGCACGCGGGCACCGGATCCACCAGCGCCATGAACGCCTACCTCGGCCAGATCGCCCACGACGAGCAGCGCCGCCTGGCCGCCGCCCTGGCCCACGCCCAGCAGCACTACGCCTCCGACGGCGACATCGAGGCCAAGGCGACGCTGAGCACCAGCAACCTGATGCTCACCCGCGACGAGGCCGATGAGCTGGTGCGCCGCATCGAGGCGCTGATCCCGGCCTTCCGCCAGGATCTGAAGGCCGGCAGGATCCCAAGCGCCCAACCCGAGCCGACGCGCGAACTGTGGCACTTCTCCGCCCTGCTCTCGGCCGATGAACTGTTGAACAAGTCACATCAAGGCCCCGATTCGCCACAAACCCCGAAGTGAGCAGGACGCCGCAGGCCGGCTGAACTAAACTGGGTCGTGGCTGGCTGTGGCCAAGGTATGCCGCAAGCTATGAAGCCATTTTCGTTACGAAAGGTAGAACCCGATCTCATGAGCGAGCAGCTGACTCTCACCATCGACGGCGAGCAGGTACAGGTGGACGCGGGGACGACCGGTGCCCAGTACTACGCCGACCAAAAAGACGTGGTGGTCATGCACGTCGACGGCGAACTGCGCGACCTGTCCCGCGAACTGCACGAAGGCGCCACCGTCACCCGCGTGACCATCGCCGATCCCGAAGGCCTGGAGGTGCTGCGCCACTCCACCGCCCACGTGATGGCCCAGGCCGTGCAGCAGCTGCGCCCCGACGCCAAGCTGGGCATCGGGCCCTACATCACCGACGGGTTCTACTTCGACTTCGACGTGGAGGAGCCCTTCACCCCTGAGGACCTGAAGCAGCTGGAAAAGATGATGCTCAAGATCGTCAACCAGAACCAGCGCTTCGAACGCCGCGTGGTCACCCCCGCGGAGGCCAAGGCCGAAATGGCCGACGAGCCCTACAAGTGCGAGCTGCTGGCCAAGGCCGACGCCGATGACACCACTGGCGAAGGGGTCTCGGTGGAGGTCGGCGCCGGGGAAACCACCATCTACGACAACGTGGACCGCAAGAGCGGGGAAACGCTCTGGAAGGACCTGTGCCGCGGCCCGCACCTGCCGAACACCAAGCTGATCAAGAACGCGTTCGCGCTCACCCGCTCGGCCGCCGCCTACTGGCTGGGCAGCGAGAAGAACAAGCAGCTGCAGCGCATCTACGGCACCGCCTGGCCGACCAAGGAGGACCTGAAGGCCTACCAGGAGCGCCTGGCCGAGGCCGAGCGCCGCGACCACCGCAAGCTGGGCGCCGAACTGGACCTGTTCTCCTTCCCCGATGAGCTGGGCTCGGGCCTGCCGGTCTTCCACCCCAAGGGCGGCATCATCAAGCGCGAGATGGAAGACTACGTGCGCGACCGCCACATCGAAGAGGGCTTCCAGTACGTGGGCACCCCGCACATCTCCAAGGACGGGCTGTTCCACACCTCCGGGCACCTGCCGTACTACGCCGACACCATGTTCCCGCCGCTGCAGATCGACGAGGAGCGCGACGAGGACGGCAACATCACCCGCCAGGGCCAGGAGTACCGCCTGAAGGCGATGAACTGCCCGATGCACAACCTGATCTTCCGCTCCCGCGGACGCAGCTACCGCGAACTGCCGCTGCGTTTGTTCGAGTTCGGGCACGTCTACCGCTACGAGAAGTCCGGCGTGGTGCACGGGCTGACCCGCGTGCGCGGCTTCGCGCAGGACGACTCGCACTCCTACGTCACCAAGGAGCAGGCCCCGGCCGAGGTCGAGCACCTGCTGAACTTCATGCTCTCGCTGCTGCGCGATTTCGGGATGGAGGACTTCTACCTGGAGCTGTCCACCCGCGATGACAGCGACAAGTTCATCGGCTCCGACGAGCAGTGGGCCGAGGCGACCGCCGTGCTGGAGAAGGTCGCCACCGCCACCGGCGTCGAGCTGGTCCCGGACCCGGGCGGCGCGGCCTACTACGGACCGAAGATCTCGGTCCAGGCCAAGGACGCCATCGGACGCACCTGGCAGATGGGCACCGTGCAGTACGACTTCAACCAGCCGGCCCGCTTCGGGCTGGAGTACCAGGCCGCCGACGGCTCGCGCCAGGAACCGGTGATGATCCACGCCGCGAAGTTCGGCTCCATCGAACGCTTCCTGGGCGTGCTCACCGAGCACTACGCCGGCGCCTTCCCGGCCTGGCTGGCGCCGGTGCAGGTGCGCGCAATCCCGGTCGCCGAGGCGTTCAACGACTACCTGGGTGAGGTCGTGGCCAAGCTGAAGTCCCATGGCGTGCGCGTGGAACTGGATGACTCCTCGGACCGCTTCCCGAAGAAGATCCGCAACGCGTCCAAGGAAAAGATCCCGTTCGTGCTCATCGCCGGCGGCGAGGACGCCGAGGCCGGGGCGGTCTCCTTCCGCTTCCGCGACGGCAGCCAGGACAACGGGGTGTCCGTCGACGAGGCGGTCTCCCGCATCGTCAACGCCATCGCCAACCGCGAGAACAACAACTAGCACGCCGTTTCAACACGCACGCAACCCGTGCGGGCCACGTTGCCCGGGCGCTGGCAGGTCACCGTGCCTGCCGCCCGGGCAGCGCTGCCGGCCGGGTGAGGGAAGGGATCCCACGGGATGCAGTATCCGGACGATGAAAAGGTCACCGACGATTTCGAGCTGGCCGGGGTGCCGGATTCGTTCCAGCGGCTGTGGACCCCCTACCGGATGGCCTACGTCAAGGGCGGACAGCACCAGTTCCAGGACAAGGATGACTGCCCGTTCTGCGCCGCCCCGACCCGCAGCGACGAGCAGTCCCTGATCGTGCACCGCGGCCAGAGCTGCTTCGTGCTGCTGAACCTCTACCCGTACAACCCCGGGCACCTGCTGATCTGCCCGTACCGCCACGTGCCGAACTACGATGACATCACCGCCGAGGAGACCGCGGAAATGGGCGCCCTGGCCCAGCATTCGATGCGGGTGCTGCGCCAGGTCTCCAACGCCAAGGGCTTCAACCTGGGCATGAACCAGGGCCTGGCCGGGGGAGCGGGCATCAGCGCGCACCTGCACCAGCACGTGGTGCCGCGCTGGGGCGGGGACGGGAACTTCTTCCCGATCATCGCCAACTCCAAGGCCATCTCCGCCACCCTGGGCGAGGTGCGCAGCGAGGTCGCCAATGCCTGGGACCAGGTCTAGGCACAGCGCGCCGCGCAGACCGCCTCACACGCGAACGCATACCCGCGGGCCCGGAGCCACCAACCATCAGTTGGCGGTTCCGGGCCCGCGGTGTTTCCGGCGCACGATCGACGCCCTGCGGAACCTGCGAAGGGGATCCCGACTTGCTTCTGCGCCCTTTCCCGCGCTAGGCGGCAAAGCGAATCTGACCTGCGTTTTTTCCGTGAGTGAATTGTTACGTCACCTAGGCGAATCGGGAGATAAATCTACGGGTTGCCGAATGTGACGCAACACCGGAGGGAAATGTTACGCGTCATCCTACGATTACTGGCGTAGCTCAGAAGTGCGTTCAGTGTTGGAAAGGAAAACGCCAGAATGTCTAACCCAGATCAGACCCCGTCGGCCCAGACCGGTTCGGACCGCGTGAAGCGCGGCATGGCCGAAATGCTCAAGGGCGGGGTCATCATGGATGTGGTCACCCCCGAGCAGGCCCGCATCGCCGAGGACGCAGGCGCCGTGGCCGTCATGGCATTGGAACGCGTTCCGGCCGACATCCGCGCCCAGGGCGGGGTCTCGCGCATGAGCGACCCGGACATGATCGACGGGATCATCGAAACCGTTTCGATCCCGGTGATGGCCAAGGCCCGCATCGGCCACTTCGTCGAGGCGCAGATCCTGCAGTCCCTAGGTGTTGACTACATCGACGAGTCCGAGGTGCTGTCCCCGGCCGACTACGAGAACCACATCGACAAGTGGCCCTTCACCGTGCCGTTCGTCTGCGGCGCCACCAACCTGGGGGAGGCGCTGCGCCGGATCAACGAGGGCGCTGCCATGATCCGCTCCAAGGGTGAGGCCGGCACCGGCGATGTCTCCAACGCCACCGGGCACATGCGCAAGATCCGCACCGAGATCGCCAAGCTGCGCGCGCTGCCGGAGGACGAGCTGTACGTGGCCGCCAAGGAGCTGCAGGCCCCCTACGACCTGGTCAAGGAGGTGGCCACCACCGGCAAGCTGCCGGTCGTGCTGTTCACCGCCGGTGGCATCGCCACCCCGGCCGACGCCGCGATGATGATGCAGCTGGGCGCAGACGGCGTGTTCGTCGGCTCGGGAATCTTCAAGTCCGGCAACCCGGCTCAGCGTGCCGAGGCCATCGTGAAGGCCACCACCTTCTACGACAACCCGGATGAACTGGCCAAGATCTCTCGCGGCCTGGGTGAGGCCATGGTCGGCATCAATGTCGCCGACGTGCCGGTACCGCACCGCCTCTCCGAGCGCGGCTGGTAAACACCGAAAAACGATGTAATTTAAGCCCACGCTGTCGGGAATCGACAGCGTGGGCTTAAGCATTGCGAGGCGGACCAATTAAACAGCGCAGGCCTCGTTTCACTCACTCAGTCTGCGGGAGGACGGTCTCTGGTCAGGTCGAAGATCGACTGTTCGACCTGGACACGGGTTCGACCAAATGGTCCGCCCCAAGCATCCAGGAGTTCCAAATATCGTCGATAGTCGGCGGTAGAAGTGGTGGAGAGCTCAATAGTCTGGTTCTGCGCAGTGTTTTGCGCGATCCAATCGCGTACGCGCTTGTCGAGAATCGGTGCGACCATTGGGCCGTCCGTTGAGTCGACCATTGATGCGAAGGATAGCCACTTTGTGAAGAAGGCGCCGCCGAGGTACTTCACTTTGCCTTCGTTGTTCATCAACCGGAATGCCTCTTCTGGCCCTGCCGTCCGGACAGTCGCTGCAGCCTCACGAAGTTTGAATTGGACAAGTGGATCGATGGGAGCCTCTGCATTGGAGCGATTCCGTACGCCAGTCAGGATGGAACGCGCACGAAAGGGTCCATAACCGCCAGGGCCACCCCAAATGAGCACAGGTACGAATGCAGCGAGTACCTGACCGTTTTGAAGATTTATTTGCACCGTTTCCCGCGTGCTCTCCCGATTGAGTGCGTCAGGAAGCGAATGCAGTGACTTCGAAATCTCCGGAACATCCTTGCCGACCTTCATCCAAGGAATACGATTCCAAACGAATGAGCGTTGAGACGGGATCTCGGCTGAAAGCCTAACAGCCAAGGTTTCGGGAACTACAGGTAAGTTTATGAGAACGCTCCTTGAAGACAGGTCGCTCACCCCTTGGGAGGGATCGGATCCTTCTTGCAGATAGTGTCGGTGTTTCTGATAATGTTATTGGATTTTCGGTGATCGCGAACTTCGCCGCCTCCACTTCGTTCAGCAAAACCCCGTGCGGCGTTGTGAGCGGCTGCCTGTGTGCCGAAACGGCCAGCAGCCTTAGAAGCTCCAGCGCGCTTAGCGCTCCAGTCACCCGAACTCCTATCGTACTGAACGTCGTAGTCAGCCATAGGTGAAGCTCCTGTCTCGAAAGTGCTCTCAGCTTATGCGCCGGCACCGACGTTATGACTTTTCCAGCGGATTCCCGCACCCCACGATGTCACGGTCCGGCGATGGAGGATAGGCTCCGTGTTTGAGCTGCACGACCGGATCTCGTCTGTTCCTCACTACTTTCGTTGAGCCATGGGTTGATGCTCGACCACGATGCGGAACGAGCTCGCAGTTCTTCAATTTCCTCGGGAACTGCCGCTATCCACTATTTGACCTGTTCAACGAGATTTCGACGAACTTTGAACCAAATCTCAAAGCGATCTGCTTCTTTAAAACAGGGGAACAGCTTCGAATTCTTCTTCGTCTTTCATGGACCGCCCATGTAGTTCTTGATCTTCTCTTCGTACGCGGGACAGATACGTGATTTTGGCTCGAATTCCATCGCTGGCGATCTAGGCGGTGAGTGAGTTCAAGCACCAATACGAGGGTTTAACATCGTAAATACGGTTGGTATAAACCAGAGCAAGAGAGTCAAGGACAGGCTGGGGTATAGCTGTTCACGGATCAAATTGGTCTATTTGCGACCATCGTACTCTCGGTGAAGGATTTCATTCCTCGCCAGGACGTCGATGATGGCGATCCGAATGTGAACTATGGCTGCTTTGCCCTCCGGAAACTTGAAGAGGATCGGAGTGCAGGGAGTGTACCTGATGACAGCTAGGGGCGACCCTAACACAATCCAGGTTCTTCGCCCCGATTGAGACAATGTCGAGACGGCAGATTCCTTCACGGTCTCTCCGAATGCGGCGGGTAAACACCGCAAATATCCAAGGGGGCCTGCTTGGCAACGGTTCACGGTGCCTGTTCCCCGAAGAAGTCCATGATGAGTTTGATGGTCGCGTTGGGCGCCTCGTCCACCACGTAGTGACCGGCGTTTGGAACAGCCGCCACACGTACGTCCCGACCAAGCGTGCTCGGATCCGCGAAGAGCTTGTCGACGACGTGCGGCGGGAAGCCGACATCTTTGGTGCCGAACACGAAGAGCGTTGGCATGGCAAAGCGCTGCTGGCGGTATGCCCCGCGGGTAATCCGCGCCAGCTCGGGCAACACGATTCTCTGGCACAGGGGAGTGCTGCCCCGCGAGAATTCTGAATCACGCAGCAGCGAGACATAGAATTCAACGGCTTCCGGTGCCAAGGGCTGAGCAGCAAAATGCGAGAACAGCCATCGCGGCAAGTAGTTTCCACGCAGCAGGGCTGGCCCCAGGCCCGGTATCGCCAGGACTTCCTGGTGCCACAGATGCCGCATGCCCGGCAGCAGGTCGGCGGTGAACCGCATCTGCGGCGGCGGAACTGAGAAGAGAATCTGGGCGCAGAAGCGTTCGGGGTGATCCAGCGTCAGATGATACGCGCTGATGGCCCCCAGGTCGTGGCTGACCAGCCTGACTGGGTCCAGACCCAGCCGATCCAGCAGGAACAGGATGTCCTCGGCGCGCCGGGTGCGGTTCATTGACTTGGTGGGCAGCTCACTCCAGCCTTCGCCCCGCAGATCCGGGGCAATCGCCTGGTAGTCGTTCGCGGCCAGCGCCGGCATCACCTCGCGCCATTCCCACCAGGACTGTCCGAACCCGGAGAGCAGCAGTACCGGCTGCCCGTGCCCGGCGCTTGCGATATGCATTCGGCCGTCAGGCAGATCCACGTACTGGTGCTCCACCCCGGAAACTTCCGGCAGGGCCGGTCTGGATGTCATTGTCAGGGCCATGACGCGCCTCCCTTGGCGGCAAGCGATGTAGTAGGCCAAGTGTACGCCGCGAGCCACTACGAAAATAGTAGAATCCGCTCAAGATCTCCCAATTTAATGCCTCCAGGCGCGCGCGGCCGGCTCCTTCGGCCCCGTTGGCCGTCAACGCTCTGCCTGTCTACGCTGAGAACATGTCATCGATCATTTACGACCTGGCCATGAGCCTGAACGGGTATATAGCCGACCGTCAGCATTCCCTGCAGTGGCTCTTTGAGGTGCCTGGTGCCCAGGAGCCGGACCCCTCACTGTTCCCGTCGGATGCGGCAGTCCACGTCGAGGGATCAAGCACCTACCTGTGGATGCTGGAGCAGGAGGAACTGCTGGAGAACCCCGAACGCTGGCAACAGCTCTACGGGCAGAAGCCGACCTTCGTCTTCACCAGCCGTCAGCTGCCAATTCCCGAGGGCGCCGATGTGCGGCTGGTCAATGGCCCGGTGCAGGAGCACCTGGAGCAGATCCGGGCCGCCGCGAACGGCGGGGACATCTGGGTGCTTGGGGGCGGGGAACTGGCCGGACAATTTTTCGATGCCGGCGCCCTGGACCGGATCGCGTTGACCATTGCCCCGGCAGCCCTGGCCGCAGGCGCCCCGGTGCTGCCCAGAAACATCAAGGCCGACCGGTTGCGCCTCATTGAGGCGAAACCGACCGGCCCATTCGCGCGGCTCGTCTACGAGGTCCGCTCCGCTTAGCGGGCCTTGGTCTGCCGCGTGGCATCGGGCCCCGCGGCAGGCCATCCAGGCTGGTTACCAGCTGCGCATGATCAGGTGGCGACCGCGGCCCAGCAGCCGCAACCCGTTGTGGGTGAAGAACTCGGCGCTGCGCGGGGTCGCGGCGGCCAGCAGCTCCACCGGTTCAGTGTCGTCCATCGGGTTCAGCGGGTTGATCATCGACCGGGAGAGCCCATGCAGCAGCGCGGTGCCCACCCCCTGGCGCTGGTGGCTGGGCGCCACCGCCAGCGAATGCACCATCAGCTGGCCCTCCAGGCCCTGCTGGACGAAACCGCGGCCAACGATCTCATTCTCCTCGGTGCGCGCAACCGCGTGTTCGATGCGGCGCAACGCCGGGTGCCCGGAGCTCAGTCCGGTTTCCAGGTTCCGCCACAGGCTGGTTACCTCCAGTTCCTTGGCGTCGGCGCCGCTGGCCTCGGGTACGTTCGGACCCAGGCGGATCTTGCCCTTCCATTGTTCGTGGGGGATTGCCAGGTAGCCGGCGTGCCAGGAGACCTGCGCGTTGTCGGTGAACCCGGCGTCGAGCAGGTGCTCGGACGGGGCCCCGGAATTCAGCCAGGCCTCCACGCGGCGGGCACCAAGCCGGCGCCCCTCGGCCAATCCCGGACGCAGGCCCGCCGGTTCAGGGTGTTCGGGGAAGAGCAGCAACAGGCGCTTGCGCACCGGCTGCCACACCCATGAACAGCCATGGGTGGTAAAGATCTTTCCCCCGGTGGCAACGGCCAACGCCTGGTGCCAGTGGGTCAGAGCGTCCTGGGCGGAAGCAATTGTCGTCATATTTATGCGTTCACCAAGCCTCGACGGCGCAGCAGCGGCTCAACCCGCGCGGCGCGGCCACGGAAGTTTTCGTAGGATTCAAGCGGTTCGCGCGTGTTTCCCCGGCTGAGCAGCTCGGCGCGGAACCTCTCTCCATTTTCGCGCATGAGCCCGCCATTTTCGGTGAACCACTCCACGGTGTCGGCATCGAGCACCTCGCTCCAGATGTAGGAGTAGTACCCGGCGGAGTAGCCGTTGGCGAAAATGTGCTGGAAGTACCCGGTGCGGTAGCGCGGCGGGATCAAATCCGGGTCGAACCCGGCGTTGGTGAGCGCCTGGCGCTCAAATTCCTGCGGGTCGCCCACCTGCTGGCCGGCCGGCAGGGTGTGCCAGGCCCAGTCCAGGACACTGGCGGCCAGGTACTCGGTGGTGGCAAAGCCCTCGCCCCACTGCTCGGCGGCGCGGATCTTCTCGATCAGCTCCGCCGGCAGCGGCTGCCCGGTTTCGTGGTGCCGGGCGTAGTTGCTGATCACCTCCGGGTGCAGCACCCACATTTCGTTGACCTGGGAGGGGAATTCGACGAAGTCGCGGGGCACCGAGGTGCCTGAGAGCGAGGCGTACTTGCCGTTGGAGAACAGCCCGTGCAGCGCGTGGCCGAACTCGTGGAAGAGGGTGCGGGTCTCATCCAGGGTCAGCAGGGCCGGCTGCCCGGCGGCCGGCTTGGTGATGTTCAGCGTGTTGGTCACCACCGGCAGCTCGTCCAGGTCGCTGGCCGCATCGCGCAGCGAGGTCATCCACGCCCCGCCCTTCTTCGTCTCCCGGGCGAAGAAGTCCCCGGTGAACAGTCCCAGCGCGCTGCCGTCGGCGTTGGAAACCTCCCACACCCGCAGGTCCGGGTGGTAGGCCGGCAAATCGGTGCGTTCGGCGAACGTGATGCCGTACAGCTTCGTGGCGGTGGCGAACACGCCGTCGCGCAGCACCCGCTCCAGCTCAAAGTAGGGGCGCAGCGCGGCCGAATCCAGCGCGTAGCGTTCGCGCAGCACGGCCTGCGAGTAGTAGCTCCAGTCCCACGCGTCGATGCGATCCACCCCGGCGACCTCGGCCAGGGCCTGGGCCTCGCGGCGGGCGTTGGCGGTGGCCGCCGCGCTCAGGTCGGCCAGCCGCTCGCTGACCGCGGCGGTGCTCGATGCGGTCGCGTCGGCCAGCACCGCGTCCGCGTGCGTGGCAAAGCCCAGCAGTTGGGCCCGCTCGGCACGCAGCACCGCCATGTCCCGGGCCAGTTCCAGGGTGTAGGGGGTGTCCAGCCCGCGGGTGAGCGAGGCTTCAAAGACCTTGCGCCGGGAGGCGGCGAGTTGCAGCTGCGCCATCACCGGCTGCTGGGTGGGGGAGAGCAGCGGGATCAGGTACCCCTGCTCGTGTCCGGCCTCGGTGGCCGCCTGCCGGGCGGCGGCGATCGCGGCCTCATCCAGCCCGGCCAGCTCGGCGGCGTCCTCGAACAGCACGGCGTGGGCGTTCTGCGCCTCCAGGGCGGCGGCGGAGAACCGGGTGGACAGATCGGAGATCTGGGCGTTCAGCTGCTTGAGCCGTTCCTTGTCCGTCCCGGACAGGGTGGCCCCGGCCAGCCGGAAGCGGGTCAGGGTTTCGGTGGCCAGACGCCGGTCCTCACCCTCCAGCTGTTCAACATCCAGCTGGTTCAGCCGTTCGTAGAGGGGGCCGTTGAGCTGGATCTCGTCCTCTTGGCGGGTGTAGAGTCCGGTGATTTCCTGCTGGACGGCACGGATTTCCTCGGTGCCGTGGGCCGAGAGCACGCTGAAGTAGGTCATCAGGGCCCGGCGCAGGATCTGCCCGCTGCGCTCCAGGGCCAGGAAGGTGTTCTCGAAGGTTGCCGGGTCCGCGTTGGACAGGATCACCTCGATCTCCTCGATCTGGACGGTAGCGCCGATCCTGGCCGCCTCCAGGTAGTCGTCGGCGCCCAGCGCGGAAAAGTCAGGCCACTGGTAGGGCAGTTCGCTGCGTTGCAAGAGGGGGTTCACCATAATCAAAGGTTGTCATATTCACCGCCCATTCGCGGGCATTTACGCGAAGCGGTCCAAGGCGTCCTGGCTGATTGCGTACGCTAAGAGGCATGAAGCTTCGAGCCCTGAGCCTGCTGGCCGGCGCGGCCCTGCTGGCCGGTTGCGCCACCGTTCCCGATCCCGGCACCCCCGCCCCCTCCGGTGCCGGCACGGCGCCTGCCCCCACCACCGCAACCGGGACGCCGCAGGAAACCGAGCCGGAGCCCAGCGCCGAACCGCAGTCCTTCTCCCTGGCGTTGACCGGCGACGTGCTGCTGCACCCGCGGCTGCTGCGCGAGGCGAACACCGGAGGGCAAAAGTACGATTTCTCCCCGCTGCTGGCCGGGCTGGAGCCGTACATCCAGGACGCGGACGCGGCGCTGTGCAACCTGGAAACCCCGATCGGGGTTCCGCCCTACAGCGGCTATCCGATGTTCACCGTCCCGGCGCAGATCGTCACCGACCTGAAACAGGTCGGCTATGACGGGTGCACCACCGCCACCAACCACACGGTGGACGCCGGCACCGCCGGGGTCAAGCGCACCATCGACACCCTGGAGCAGGCCGGGATGTTCTCCACCGGCTCCTACCGCACCGCCGCGGAGGCCGAGGCCCCGCCGATCATGGAGGTCGACGGGGTCAAGCTCGGGGTCATCGCCGGCACCTATTCGCTGAACGGGATGAGCGCGGACACCGACTGGCGGGTGGACACCGACATCTCCGCGGCTTCCCTGATCCAGCGGGCCAAGGATGCCCGCGAGGCGGGGGCGCAGGTCGTGGTGGCCGCCGTGCACGACGGCGCGGAGTACACCAACCGCCCCACCGCCGAGCAGCGCAAGCTCGGCCGGGCGTTGGCCGCCTCCGGTGCGTTCGACTTCATCTACATGCACCACACCCACTCGGTGCTGCCCATCGAAAAGCACAAGGGCACCTGGATCGTGTATGGGCTGGGCAACTCGGTGGCCAAGCACGCCACCCCGACCGTGCTGAATCGGGAGGGCATCAGCGTCAAGGCCACGTTCACCCGGCAGCAGGACGATGACTGGTCGGTGAGCGAACTGGCCTGGGTGCCGCACTTCTTGACCGAGGACCCGGTGCGCTGGTGCCAGGTCGCCGAGGCCAGCCGGTGCGTGGGGGACGGGCAGGCCGAAGCCAGCCGGGAACGCAGCACCAAGACCGTGGACGCCTACGGGGCGTTCAAGGACGGACTGGTGCCCTGGGAACCGGCCGGCACCAGGTAGCAACTCGGCGGCGCCAGGGAACTGCGCCCCATCCCGCCAGCGGCACTCACCGGGCGGGGGACTGTTCGAACCGCGGCGTTGCCCTCGTCGGCCCTCATGGCCCAGGTGGGCGTTGGTGGGCCCTGGTGGACCCTAGTGCCCGAAGCTCTCCGAATCCTGGCGGGCGTGCTTGCCGGTGTCCAGCGAATTGATCCGCTCGATCTCCGCGTCAGTCAGCTCGAAGTCGAAGATGTCCAGGTTCTGCTGCTGCCGCTGGGGGTGCGCGGACTTCGGGGCGGCGGCGATGCCCTGCTGTACGTGCCAGCGCAGCGTCACCTGGGCCGGGGTCTTGCCGTACTTCTGCGCCGGCTCGGTCAGGGCCGGGTTGTGCAAAAACGCGCCGCCGCGTCCCAGCGGCGTGTACGCCTCGGTGCGGATCCCGTGCTCCCGGTGGAACTGCTGGGCCTGCGGGTTGCGGTACTCCGGGTCCAGCTGGATCTGGTTCACCGCCGGGGCCAGGCCGGCGTCGAACAGCTGCTGCAGGTGCTTGGGCTTGAAGTTCGACACGCCGATCGCCCGCACCTTCCCCTCGGTCTGCAGCCGGGCCAGGCCCTCGAACGCCTCCACGAACGTGCCCTGCTCCGGGTTGGGCCAATGGATCAGGAACAGGTCCAGGTAGTCCACCCCCAGACGCTGCACCGAGTTCTCGAACGCCTGGCGCACCCCGTCGATGCTGTGCCATTGCCTGTTGAACTTGGTGGTGATGAACACCTCCTCGCGCGGCAGCCCGGAGCGCCGGATCCCCTCGCCGACCCCGTCCTCGTTGTGGTAGTTCTCCGCGGTGTCCACGTGCCGGTAGCCCAGCCGCAGCGCCCCCTCCACCGCGTGGGCGGCCTCCGCGCCCTGCATCGGGTAGGTGCCCAGGGCGATCGCCGGCATCATCACGTCGCCGGGCAGCTGGAAATGGGTTGTGGAATGGTTCGTGGCATCGGTCATGGTCAAAACTCCCCGCTCTTCTCACCTGGGCGTAGCTGTCCCTGCGAACCTACCAAGATTGCCGGCCCGCGCCAATCAGCAACCAGCCGGCGCCCAAGCGCCCCGAAATGCAGGGCAGATGGGGCGGAAACCCGGTGCGACACGCCGAGGAAAAAACGCCGGCCGCCCCGGCGCGGGCTTAACCTGATGTGCGCGCACCCGCCGGTGCGCGCACCACACCACCGCAGGAAGGCAGGCAGATGACCCGCATTGGGGTACTGGCGCTGCAAGGCGATTTCCGCGAACACCTGCAGGCGCTGATCCGGCTGGGAGCCGCGGCGCTGCCGGTGCGCACCCCGCAGGACCTGGAGCACCTGGACGGGCTGGTCATCCCCGGCGGAGAGTCCTCGGTCATCGACCGGCTCTCGCGCAACTACGGCCTGGCCGAGCCGATCCGGACGCTGATTTCCTCCGGCCTGCCCGTGTACGGCTCCTGCGCCGGGATGATCATGCTGGCCGACCGGATCGAGAACCCGGCCATCTCGGCCACCGGGCAGGCGCAGCGCAGCTTTGGCGGGATCGACATGACGGTGCGGCGCAACGCGTTTGGCCGCCAGGTGGACTCCTTCGAGTCGGTGCTGGAATTTGCCGGACACAGCTTCGAGGCGGTGTTCATCCGCGCCCCCGAAGCGGTGCAGGTCGGCCCCGCCGTGCAGGTCCTGTCCACCGTCCCCGGCCAGAATCGGGCAGTTCACGATAGAATTGTTGCGGTACGACAGGAAAATTTATTGGCGACCTCATTTCATCCCGAGGTCACCGGCAGCAATGCCATCCACGAGTTTTTCATCCACATGACGCAAGGAGACGCTTAACACCATGGCAGGCCACTCCAAATGGGCAACCACCAAGCACAAGAAGGCCGCGATTGACGCCAAGCGCGCCAAGGCCTTCGCCAAGTACATCAAGGGCATCGAAGTTGCAGCCCGCACTGGTGGCCCCGACCCCGCCGGCAACCCGGCGCTGGAACTGGCCGTCTCCAAGGCCAAGAAGAACTCCGTGCCCAATGACAACATCGACCGCGCCATCAAGCGTGGTGCCGGGCTGACCGGTGAGGTCATCGACTACACCGAGATCATCTACGAAGCGCGCGGCCCGCAGGGTTCGGCGCTGCTGGTCGAATGCCTGACCGACAACAAGAACCGCGCCGCCTCCGAGGTGCGCGTGGCGATCACCCGCAACGGCGGGACCATCGCCGACCCGGGCAGCGTGAACTACCTGTTCTCCCGCAAGGGCGTGGTGCGCCTGCCGGTCGGGGAGCTGAGCGAGGACGACGTGCTGATGGCCGTGCTGGACGCCGGCGCCGAAGAGGTGCAGGAGGCCGACGGCAACTTTGAGGTGATCTCCGAGGCTGCGGACCTGCGTGCGGTGGCCACCGCCCTGGACGAGGCCGAGATCGAGTACGAGTCCGACGAGGTTGAGTTCCTGCCCTCCATGAAGGTGGAGCTGGACGTGGAGGCCGCGAAGAAGTTCGTGCGCCTGTTCGACGCCCTAGAGGAACTGGACGACGTGCAGAACGTGTACACCAACGCGGACCTGTCCGACGAGGTCCAGGCCGCCCTGGCCGAGGACGAGTAGGGGCCGGCAGTCACTTGACGCTCCGCGTAGTCGGCATCGACCCCGGCCTGACCCGTTGCGGGCTGGCCGTGGTCGACGTCGAACCCAACCGCAAGGTCACCTTGGTGGACGTGTCGGTCGCCGGCACCCCGCCGGGCACCCCGCTGGACCGCCGGCTGCTGACGATCGCCGAGGCGATCGACGCCTGGCTGGAACAGCACCGCCCGGACGTGCTGGCCATCGAGCGGGTGTTCTCCGCGGTCAGCGTGACCACCGTGATCGGCACCGCCCAGGCCTCCGGGGTGGTGATCACCGCTGCCGCCCGGCGCGGGATCCCGGTGGCGATGCACACCCCGACCGAGGTCAAGGCCGCGGTCACCGGCAGCGGGCAGGCGAACAAGAACTCGGTGGGCAAGATGGTCGCGAAGATCTGCCGGCTGGATTCCCCGCCCAAGCCCGCCGACGCGGCGGACGCGGTGGCCCTGGCCATCGCCCACGCCTGGCGCGGCGCGGCGGTCGGCTCCAACGCCTCGGCCTCCGCCGGGCGGGTCGGCTCCACCCAGCTGACCACCGCCCAGCAGGCCTGGATCGCCGCGGAGGCCTCGGCCAAGCGCCGCGGCACCGGACGCTAATCGATATTCGTACATATCTTCGATATGCTGGGGATGTCGACAAGGTATGCAAAGGAGTGGCATGATCAGCTCACTGTCCGGCCGGGTTGAGGCCGTGGCCCTGAACAACGCGGTCATCAACGTCAACGGGTTCGGGATGCTCATCAACGCCACCCCCCAAACGCTCTCGGGCCTGCAGGTCGGCAGCCAGGCCACCGTCTACACCTCCCTGGTGGTCCGTGAGGACTCGATGACCCTCTACGGCTTCGCCTCGGCCGAGGAGCGCGAGGTCTTCGAGGTGCTCACCTCCGTGTCCGGGATCGGCCCGCGCACCGGATTGGCGATCCTGGCCGTGCACAGCCCCGAGCAGGTGCGCGTGGCGGCCAACACGAAGGACACCGCCGCGTTCACCAAGGTCTCGGGCATCGGCCCCAAGGGTGCCAGCCGGATCGTGCTGGAGCTGAACGGGAAACTGGTGCCCACCGGCGCGGCCGCGGCCAACGGCGCCGCACCGGGCACCGCCGGGGTGTGGGAACCGCAGGTCATCGAGGCGCTCACCGGTCTGGGCTGGACCGAGAAGGACGCCAAGAACACCCTGGGCAAGCTGGCTAAGGCCTCCCCGGAAATCGTGGAAACCGGCAACGTGCCCGAAATCCTGCGCGCGGCCCTGCGCAGCATGTCCACCGGCGCCCGCGCTCGATAGGAATACAGCTAGGAACATGGCGTGAACGATTCCACCAAACTCACCGACGCCTCCAGCGGTGCCGAGGAACGCACCCTGGAGGCGGCACTGCGCCCGCGCAACTTCGACGACTTCGTCGGCCAGTCGCGGGTGCGCCAGCAGCTGTCCATGGTGCTGGAGGCCGCCCGCATCCGCGAACGCACCGCCGACCACGTGCTGCTCTCCGGCCCCCCGGGGCTGGGCAAGACCACCTTGTCGATGATCATCGCCTCGGAAATGAACGCCCCGCTGCGCATCTCCTCCGGCCCGGCCATCCAGCACGCCGGGGATCTGGCCGCGATCCTCTCCTCGCTGACAGAGGGGGAGGTGCTGTTCCTGGACGAGATCCACCGCATGTCCCGCCCGGCCGAGGAAATGCTGTACATGGCCATGGAGGACTTCCGCGTGGACATCATCGTGGGCAAGGGGGCCGGGGCCACCTCCATTCCGCTGGAGCTGCCGCCGTTCACCCTGGTCGGGGCCACCACCCGCGCCGGGCTGCTGCCCGGGCCGCTGCGTGATCGGTTCGGGTTCACCGGGCACCTGGAGTTCTACACGGTCGACGAACTGGAACTGGTGCTGCGCCGCTCGGCGATGATGCTGGATTTGGCCGTCACCTCCACCGCGTTCACCGAAATCGCCTCCCGCTCGCGCGGCACCCCGCGCATCGCCAACCGGCTGCTGCGCCGGGTGCGGGACTGGGCGCTGGTCAACCGCCTGGAGCAGATCGACCAGCGGGCCGCGGCCGCGGCACTGGACATGTACGAGGTCGACGTCAAGGGCCTGGACCGGCTGGACCGCTCCGTGCTGCAGGCCCTGTGCCAGAAGTTCGGCGGGGGACCGGTGGGCCTGTCCACCCTGGCGATCGCGGTGGGGGAGGAAACCGAAACGGTGGAAACCGTGGCAGAACCCTACCTGGTGCGTGAGGGACTGATGGGACGCACCCCGCGCGGACGCATCGCAATGCCCGAAGCCTGGGAGCACCTGGGCCTGGCCGTGCCGAAGGACGCCCTGTTCGCCGGGGCGCAAAACTATGAATCCGATGAGGATTAGTCCTCTGCAGGCGTAAATGTGTTACCCCGCTGGCTTCAGCGACTAGACTGAAGTGGCCCGTGCCATGACCGCGAAACCGCGGGATGCCGGGCCACACGCTCTTTTTGTCGATTTGTTAGCAGGTATATTCGTGTACTCCGTGACGTTTGCACAGGCCGCCGCGGGCGGTTTCAACCCTTCGATGATCCTGATGGTCGGACTGTTCGCCGTGCTGATCATCATGATGATCCGTGGACGCAAAAAGGTCAGCAAGCAGCAGGAGACGCTGAAGGAGAAGACCGTTCCCGGCGCCAAGGTGATGACCAACTCCGGGATCTTCGGCACCGTGGTGCGCATCGACGAGCAGGACCGGGTTGAGCTGGAGGTCGCCCCGGGCACCGTGCTGACCGTGCACCGCCAGGCCATCGCCCAGTTCATCGAGCCCGAGGTGCAGACCGAGGCCCCGGCCGCCGGCACCGAGACCGCGGAAGAGACCCTGCGTCGCCTGGACGACGAGGGCAAGGACGAGCGCAACGCCTAATCCCCTTGGCCCCGTTTTGTGGGCTCACCGAAGTCTCCTCGATGAGAAAGCACTCTAGATGTCATCAATTGGACCTGTAAAACAGGCGCACCGGGCGTTGATCTGGCTGCTGGCGTTGACGATCATCGCCACCGGCATCCTTGTCGCCGGCGTCGCCACCGGCAAGACCAGCTTCGCCCCCAAACTCGCACTGGACCTGGAAGGCGGCACCCAGATGATCCTGGCCCCGCGGGTCCAGGGCGATGAAAGCATCGACCAGGACCAGCTGGAGCAGGCGGTGGAGATCATCCGCCAGCGCGTGGACGGCAGCGGCGTCTCCGAAGCGGAGATCACCACCCAGTCCGGCAGCAACGTGGTCGTCTCGATGCCCGGCGTGCCGGACACCAAGACCCGCGAACTGATCCAGGCCTCGGCCAACATGGAGTTCCGCCCGGTGCTGATCACCGGCGCCTTCGAGGCCACCCCGAAGGAAGAACGCACCCCGGAGGCGGAGATCCCCAAGCCCGAGGGCAAGCCGGAGAACGCCTCGGACACCAACTGGATCAGCCCGCAGCTCTACAAGGACTTCGAGGCCTACGACTGCCCCAGCGAGCTGGACAAGCGCGAATCGACTACCCACGACCCGGATGAGCCGATGATTTCGTGCGACCCCCGGATGGGCGCGAAGTACATTCTGGGCCCGGTGGAAATCCCCGGCCAGGACATCTCCGACGCCTACGCGCAGATGACCCGCGGCGCACAGGGCGCGGTGACCGGCGACTGGGCCGTGGTCATCGAGTTCAACAGCGAAGGCACCAAGACCTTCTCGGACACCACCCAGCGTCTGGTCTCGCTGCAGGGTTCGCGCAACCAGTTCGCGATCGTGCTGGATGGCACCGTGATCTCCGCGCCGACCACCAACGCCGTCATCAGCGACGGGCGCCCGCAGATCACCGGCGGCTTCACCGAGGAGTCCGCCCAGGCGCTGGCTGAGCAGCTAAAATACGGCGCACTGCCAATCAGCTTCGAGATCCAGTCAGAGCAGCAGATCTCCGCCACCCTGGGCGCCGATCAGCTGCGCGGCGGGTTGATCGCCGGCGTCATCGGCCTGGTGCTGGTGTTCATCTACTCGCTCTTCCAGTACCGCGCCCTGGGCCTGGTCACCATCCTGTCGCTGCTGGCCTCCGGTGTGCTGACCTACCTGGCGCTGCTGCTGCTGGGCTGGACGATGAACTACCGGCTCTCGCTGGCCGGCGTCGCCGGCCTGATCGTGGCGATCGGCTTGATCGCCGACTCGTTC
Source organism: Glutamicibacter sp. St.4D3 (assembly GCF_059728615.1). Taxonomy (NCBI): domain Bacteria; kingdom Bacillati; phylum Actinomycetota; class Actinomycetes; order Micrococcales; family Micrococcaceae; genus Glutamicibacter; species Glutamicibacter sp. St.4D3. The sequence goes on along the minus strand of NZ_AP039380.1, from coordinate 1,743,082 downwards.
ATCGTCTACTTCGAACGCGTGCGCGATGAGCTGCGCGAGGGCCGTCCGCTGGCCGGGGCCATCGACGTGGGCTGGGGGCGGGCCCGGCGCACCATCCTGGTCTCCAAGGCCGTGAACCTGCTGGCCGCGGTGGTGCTGTACATCGTGGCGGTGGGCAACGTGCGCGGCTTCGCGTTCACCCTGGGCCTGACCGCGGTGATCGACCTGATCATCGTCTACGGGCTGACCCACCCGCTGCTGGTGGTGCTCTCGCGCACCAAGTTCTTCGCCGAGGGCCACCGCTGGTCCGGGCTGGACCCGTCGCTGCTGGGCGCGGTGCCGCTGTACCGCGGGGCCGGGCAGGTCCGCCGGTTCAACGAGAACGTCACCACGGCGCGCGGCAAGAAGAACACCAAGGCCGCCGCCGAGGCCACCCGCAGGATGACGATCGCCGAACGCCGGGCCGCCGAAGCGAACCGGGAGGAGAACAATGAATAAGCTCGCTCAATGGGGCAACGAACTCTACACCGGCAAGCGCTCCTACCCGTTCGTGGCCAAGCGCAAGCTGTGGTTCTCCATCGCCGCCGTGCTGATGGTGCTCTCCATCCTGGTGCCCGTGGTCAAGGGCGGGTTCAACTTGGGCATCGATTTCCGCGGTGGTTCGGAGTTCACCGTCTCGGCGGTGCAGAACACCGACGTGAAGCTCGGGGAGGACGCGGTCTCCGCCGCCGTCCCGGGCCAGGAGGCGACGGTCACCAACATCGCCCCGGGCACCATCCGGGTGCAGACCGACCGGCTCAGCGATGACCAGACCCTGGCCATCGGCGGGCAGCTGGCCGAGGCCTACGGGGTGAACGCGGACCACGTGACCAGCACGTTCATCGGCCCCACCTGGGGCCAGGACGTCTCACGCCAGGCCCTGTTCGGGCTGGTCGCGTTCGTGGTGCTGGTGACGCTGCTGATGGCCGCGTACTTCCGCACCTGGAAGATGTCGATCGCCGCGGTGATCGGGCTGATGACCGTGATCGTGGTGACCGCCGGGATCTACGGGCTCTCCGGTTTTGAGATTACCCCGAGCGCGATCATCGGCTTCCTGACCATCATGAGCTACTGCCTCTATGACACGGTGGTGGTCTTCGACAAGGTTAGGGAAAACACGCTGAACTTCGCCAAGGAGGACCAGCGCACCTTCAACGAGCTGGTGAACCTGGCGGTGAACCAGACCCTGGTGCGTTCGATCAACACCTCGGTGGTGGCGGTGCTGCCGGTCGCGGCGATCCTGTTCATCGGCTCCTACCTGCTGGGTGCCGGTACGCTCAAGGACCTGTCGCTGGCGCTGTTCATCGGCCTGATCGTCTCGGCGCTGTCCACGCTGTTCGTGCAGGCCCCGATGTACTCCTGGCTGCGGCGCAACGAGCCCGAAGTCATCGCCCAGCGCGAACGGGTGCTGGCCTCCCGCTAACCCCGCACCCGTAAGAAACGCCGTCGATTCGCGTGAATCGACGGCGTTTCGCGTTTCCAGGCAAGGGGAGCATAATTAGTTGTCACCGCGCGAACGTGCTATAAACAATGGATTAAGCACAACGTGTCACGCCGGTGCAAGACCTCGCACTGGCGCACTCGCGGTTAACCACCTGCCGGCCGGACGCTTCCCGGGCAGGGCCGCTACCGGACGGGAAGGAGTTGGGCATGGCATCAGCTAACCTCAACAATTCAAGGCGACGTTCCATCTCACGTCTGGTGCGCTTCCCGGGCCGGGGCACCACCGCGAACACCTCACCGACCCTGGAACCGCTGCTGCGCACGGTCAAGTCCAAGCACCCCAAGGCGGACCTGGACCTGCTGGTGCGCGCCTACCAGGTCGCCGAGAAATACCACGAGGGCCAGAAGCGCAAGAGCGGGGACCCGTACATCACCCACCCGGTGGCGGTGGCCACCATCCTGGCCGAAATGGGCATGACCGGGGCGATCCTGGCCGCGGCGCTGCTGCACGACACGGTGGAGGACACCGACTACTCCCTGGAGCAGGTCACCAAGGACTTCTCCGAGGAAATCGCGATGCTGGTCGACGGGGTCACCAAGCTGGACAAGGTCACCTATGGGGAGGCCGCCCCGGCCGAGACGGTGCGCAAGATGGTCATCGCCATGTCCCGCGACATCCGGGTGCTGCTGATCAAGCTGGCGGACCGGCTGCACAACGCGCGCACCTGGCGCTACGTCTCCCCGGAGTCCAGCTCGCGCAAGGCGAAGGAAACCCTGGAGATCTTCGCCCCGCTGGCCCACCGGCTGGGCATGAACACCGTGAAGTGGGAGCTGGAGGACCTCTCCTTCGCCGCGCTGCACCCCAAGGTGTACCAGGAGATCGTGCGGATGGTGGGGGACCGCACCCCGGAGCGGGAGAAGTACCTGGGCAACGTGCGCGCCATGCTGGCCAACGAGCTGACCACCCAGGGCATCCAGGCCGAGGTCTCGGGCCGTCCGAAGCACTACTACTCGATCTACCAGAAGATGATCGTGCGCGGCAAGGACTTCGATGACATCCACGACCTGATGGGCGTGCGCATCCTGGTGGACTCGGTCAAGGACTGCTATGGGGCGCTGGGCGTGGTGCACACCGAGTGGAACCCGCTGCCGGGCCGCTTCAAGGACTACATCGCGATGCCCAAGCTGAACCTCTACCAGTCGCTGCACACCACGGTGATGGGCCCGGACGGCAAGCCGGTGGAGATCCAGATCCGCACCCACCAGATGCACGTGCGCGCCGAATACGGTGTGGCCGCCCACTTCCAGTACAAGCACGGCAACGCCGACAACTCCGCGCTCTCACCCGAGCAGAACATGGACTGGCTGCGTTCGCTCATGGAATGGCAGGCCGACACCGAGGACTCCGAGGAGTTCCTGGACGGGCTGCGCTATTCGATCTCCTCCAACGAGGTCTACGTCTTCACCCCCAAGGGCGACATCATGTCGCTGCCGGCCGGCTCCACCCCGGTGGACTTCGCCTACTCGGTGCACACCGACGTCGGGCACCGCACCATCGGCTCCCGGGTCAACGGCAAACTCGTGCCGCTGCACACCGAGCTGAAGCAGGGTGACGTGGTGGAGGTGTTCACCTCCAAGGCCGAGGGGGCCGGACCCTCCCAGGACTGGCAGAACTTCGTGCAGTCCGCCCGCGCCAAGGCCAAGATCCGCCAGTTCTTCTCCAAGGAACGGCGTGAGGAGGCCATCGAAAAGGGCAAGGAGCTGCTGACCAAGGAGCTGCGGCGCAACCAGCTGCCGCTGCAGAAGATGATGACCCACGAGCTGCTCACCGCGGTGGCCACCGGGCTGCACCACCAGGACATCTCGGCGCTCTACCAGTCGGTGGGTGACGGGCACACCAGCGCCCAGAACGTCATCGAGCACCTCACCGCGCTGATCGGCCCGCCGGAGTCCGAGCAGGTGGAGGAGGAGGCCCCGGTCGCCCCCGTGGTCTCCAAACCCACCACCGGGAACGATGCCGGCGTGGTGGTCGAGGGGCTGGGCGATGTGCTGGTCAAGCTGGCCCGCTGCTGCTCACCGGTGCCGCCGGATGAGATCACCGGGTTCGTCACCCGCGGCTCGGGGATCTCCGTGCACCGCGCCGACTGCCTGAACCTGGCGCAGCTGAAGGAGCAGACCGACCGGATCGTGGCGGTGTCCTGGGCGGATAAGCATTCGGGGGTGTTCCGGGTGGAGATCATCGTGGAGGCGCTGGACCGCAAGTCGCTGCTTTCCGACGTCACCCGGATCCTGGCCGAAAACCACCTGAGCATCCTCTCGGCCAGCGTGCAGACCACGCGGGAGCGGGTGGCGATCTCCCGCTTCTCCTTCGAAATGGGCGACCCGAAGTTCCTCACCCACGTGCTGAACCAGGTGCGGCGCATCGACGGGGTGTACGACGTGTACCGCACCACCGCCAGCTCCCGGCGCTAAGGGGCCCCGCTACGGTCCGCCGCAGCCCACACCCCAGTCCTCAGGCGGCCTGGGGCTGCATCGACTCCACCAGGCGCAGCCCGCGCTGCACCGGGGAACTGCCCGGCATCCGGTTCAGGCGCTGCAGCACCGCCTGAAGGTGCAGGTACGGGTCCTGCAGGCGCTGGATGCGATCCAGCGCATCGACCACGATCGGCAGCGGGTCGTGGCAGGCCATGTCGCACACGGTGCGCAGCAGGCTGGTCACCGGGACCGGGCCGCGCACCAGCACCTCATCGGGCTCCAGCTGCAGTTGCATGAACTCATAGGGCAACCCGAAACTGGAGGGCACGGGCCGGCGGTAGACCGGGCTGCTGATGCCCATGCTGGACGGGGAGGGAACCAGGCCATGGATCCACCCGGCCGCGGAGCGGCAGAACACCTCCCCGGGCCGCAGCCGCCGCCCGGCGACAAAGTGGGCGATCTGCGCCCGAACGCTCGCGTCGTAGCGGTGGCTGACATCCAGGTAGTGCCCGGGCAGGGTTTCGCGCAGGTAGCCGCGTGAGACCATCGCCCCCAGCTCGTTGCGGGTAAAGGGCTGGCCGATAACGAACAGGTCTTCGGGGATGCGCAGCGCCGCGGGGCGCTGCCTAGTAGTTTTTTCCATGCTGCTACTGAAACAGATTGCCCGCCGCTGTGGCAGGTGAAGTGCCCGGCTGTGGATTACGAGTGCAAGCCAGCGCAATGCGGCGGAAAGAACCAGGGGAGTAAACGCGAACCGCCCACCGCAGGTGCTGCCTGCGGTGGGCGGTTCAAGGCGGTTGGCGGCCTACTGGAAGTCGGCGGCCGACTTCTCCAGGGTGTTCAGCCACATGCGGCGGGCGTCCAGCGCCTCCTGGGCCGCGGCGATCTTCTTCTCGTTGCCCTTCTTCTTGGCCTGCTCCAGGTCCTCCTCCAGCTGGGCGATGGTGTCCTGCAGCTGGGAGAGCATCGAGTTGGAACGGGCCTTGGTTTCCGGGTTGGAACGGCGCCACTGCTCGTCCTCGGCATTGCGCACCGCGTCCTCCACGTGGCGCAGCGCCGCCTCCACCCGTTGCAGGTCCCCGCGCGGCACCTTGCCGGCGGCTTCCCAGCGGTCGCGGATGGATTCCAGGGACTTCTTCGCGGCGTTCAGGTCCTTGATCGGCAGCAGCGCGCGGGCTTCCTCCAGCAGCGCCTCCTTGACCACCAGGTTCTCCCGGAAACTGGCGTCGACCTTCGCGTTCTGCTCGGCACGGGCCTGGAAGAACACGTCCTGCGCGGCGCGGAAGCGGCCCCACAGTGCGTCATCGTCCTTGCGCGAGGCCCGGCGCGACTTCTTCCACTCGTCCATCAGCTTGCGGTACTCGGCGGCGGTGCCGGCCCAGTCGGTGGAATTCTGCAGCGCCTCGGCGCGCTCGATCAGCGCTTCCTTGACCTTCTTCGCCTCGGCGTTCTGCGCATCAAGCTGCGAGAAGTAGGCGCGGCGGTGGCGGTCAAAGGTGGTGCGGGCGGCACGGAAGCGCTTCCACAGCGCGTCCTCGGTGGAGCGCGGCAGGCGCACGGAGGAGCGCTGGGCTTCCTTCCAGGCGTCGAACAGGCCGTTCATGGTCTGCGAGGCGGTCTTCCACTGGATCTGCTCCGGGTTCTTCCCCGCCAGCTCCTCGGCCTGCACGACGATGCCCTCACGGATCTTCTGCTGCTCGGCCCGGGCCTGCTCGGTGGCGCGGCGCTGCTCCTTGCCCAGGGACTCCACGGCGGTGCGCAGGGTTTCCATGCGGGTCTCCAGGGCGGCGATGTCGCCGACCATGGCGCGTTCGGAGACCAGGGCGGCGATGGAGTCGATGGTCTTGGCCATGTCGCCGCTGGGCGCCTTGGCCGCGACCCGCTGCTCGAGCAGCATCATCTGCGAGACCACGTCGTCGTACTTGCGCACGAAGTAGGCCAGCGCCTCATCCTCGGTGGCATCCGGGTACTGGCCCACCGGATGTTCGGTGCCGTCGATGATGACGAACACGTGGCCGTCCTCGGTGACGCGGGCAAACTTGCGCGCCTCATCCAGGGGAGTGGAGTGGTCGGCCGGGGCCGGGGCCGCCGGGGCTACGGCGGGCTTGGCCGCGGGTGCGCCGACAGGCTTGGCCGCGGGTGCGCCGACAGGCTTGGCCGCGGGCGCACCGACAGGCTTCGCGGCGGGTGCCACGGCCTGCGGGGTCGGGGTTATCTGGTTGTCGTCGGATTTCTGACTGGTGGTCACCGCTGAAACTCTTTCACTAACTGAGCACTTGCTTCTAGTAACTCTACCCGTGGCCCCGCTTTCTTTGTAAGCGGATACGCGCAGTATTCTGTTCTATTGCGGCCTAAAATAGGACTTGGCCGCAAACGAACTAAGGAGTTTCATGGCACGCAAGGCCTCATTGTCCGGTTTTCCCGAATGGCTTCCCGCCGAACGCGTGGTTGAACAGCATGTGCTGGACACCCTGCGCCGGGTCTTCGAACTGCACGGTTTTGCGAACATCGAGACCCGTGCGGTCGAAACCCGGGCGCAGCTGCTGCGCAAGGGCGAGATCGACAAGGAGGTCTACGGCCTCTCCCGCCTGGCCGCGGACCCGGAGGAGGAGAAGAACGACCCCAACGCGCTGGCCCTGCACTTCGACTTGACCGTGCCCTTCGCCCGCTACGTGGTGGAGAACGCCGGGCACCTGGCCTTCCCGTTCCGCCGCTACCAGATGCAGAAGGTCTGGCGCGGGGAACGCCCGCAGGACGGACGCTTCCGCGAGTTCACCCAGGCGGACATCGACGTGGTCGGCGACGGGTCGCTGCCGTTCAGCTACGACGTGGAGCTGGCGCTGACGATCGCCGATGCCCTCTCCGCACTGCCGATCGGGGACTTCCGGCTGCGGGTGAACAACCGCAAGCTGGCCGAGGGCTTCTACCGCGGCCTGGGCCTGGAGGATCCGGACGCGGTGCTGCGGGCAATCGACAAGCTGGAGAAGATCGGGGCCGAGAAGGTCGCCGAAATCCTGACCACCGAGGTGGGCACCACCGCGGCCCAGGCGCAGGCCGCCCTGGACCTGGCCGGGATCTGCACCTCGGACACCTCCTTCGTTGAGCAGGTGCGCGCCCTGGGTGTGGAGCACGAACTGCTGGAAACCGGGCTGGACGAGCTCTCCCAGGTGATTGCCGCCGCCTCCAAGCGCGCCCCGGGCAACGTCGTCGCCGACCTGTCCATCGCCCGCGGCCTGGATTACTACACCGGCACCGTGTACGAGACCGTGCTGGTGGGCCACGAGTCCCTGGGCTCGATCTGCTCCGGCGGACGCTACGAGTCGCTGGCCTCCAAGGGCAAGAAGACCTACCCGGGGGTGGGCCTGTCCATCGGGGTGACCCGCCTGGTTTCGCGCATCCTGGCCGAGGAGCTGGTCACTGCGGCCCGCTCGGTGCCGTCGGTGGTTTATGTGACCTTGGCCAACGATGAGGCGTGGCACCAGGCCCAGGACGTGGCCGCGGCGCTGCGTGAGCGCGGGATCGCCTGCGAGGTGGCGGCCAGCGCCGAAAAGTTCGGCAAGCAGATCAAGTACGCTGATCGCCGCGGGATTCCCTTCGTGTGGTTCACCCACGCCGATGGCACCCACGAGGTGAAGGACATCCGCTCCGGCGAGCAGCTCAGCGCCGACCCGGCCACCTGGACCCCGCCGGCCGAGGACCTGACAAATGTTGTCAGCTAGCGCCGTGCACTAAACTCACACGTAGAAAACCCCACGGGTGGCTGGCGGCACTATCCCCGCCTGCCACCCTGCCTCACAGGATTTCCCCTTTTTCGACTGAAAGGACCGTAGTGCTACGCACTCATCAGCTGGGCGAACTAAGCGCCGAGCACATTGGACAGCAGGTCACCCTCACCGGCTGGGTCGCACGTCGTCGCGATCACGGCGGTGTCGCGTTCCTGGATCTGCGCGACGCCTCGGGCATCGCCCAGGTCGTGGTGCGCGACGAGGAGGACTTCCACCCGCTGCGCAATGAGTTCGTGCTGAAGGTGACCGGTAAGGTCGAACGCCGCCCCGAGGGCAATGAGAACCCGGCCATCCCGACCGGTGAGATCGAAGTCCTGGCCGATGAGGTTGAGGTGCTGAACACCTCCGCGCCGCTGCCGTTCCAGATCGACGAGCACGTCGAGGTCGGCGAGGAGGCGCGTCTGCGCCACCGCTACCTTGACCTGCGCCGCCCGGGCCCGGCCAAGGCGCTGCGCCTGCGTTCGGAAGCGAACCGGATCGCCCGCAACCTGCTGCACGACCAGGGCTATGTGGAGATCGAAACCCCGACGCTGACCCGCTCCACCCCGGAAGGCGCCCGCGACTTCGTGGTCCCGGCCCGCCTGTCCCCGGGCAGCTGGTACGCCCTGCCGCAGTCCCCGCAGCTGTTCAAGCAGCTGCTGCAGGTCGGCGGCTTTGAGAAGTACTACCAGATCGCCCGCTGCTACCGCGATGAGGACTTCCGCGCGGACCGCCAGCCGGAGTTCACCCAGCTGGACATCGAGGCCTCGTTCGTCGAGGAAGACGACATCATCGCGCTGGGTGAGGCGCTGGTCAAGGAACTGTGGGCGCTGATCGACGTGCAGATCCCGACCCCGATCCGCCGCATGTCCTACGCCGAGGCGATGGCCAAGTACGGCAGCGACAAGCCGGACCTGCGTTTCGGCCTGGAGCTGAGCGAGATGACCGAGTACTTCGCCAACACCAGCTTCAAGGTGTTCCAGGCGGACTACGTCGGCGCCGTGGTCATGCCCGGCGGGGCCTCCCAGCCGCGCCGCACCCTGGATGCCTGGCAGGAATTCGCCAAGCAGCGCGGCGCCAAGGGCCTGGCCTACGTGCTGATCAAGGAAGACGGGGAGCTGGCCGGCCCGGTGGCCAAGAACCTGTCCGATGAGGAGAAGGCGGGCCTGGCCGAGGCCACCGGCGCGAAGGCCGGGGACTGCATCTTCTTCTCCGCCGGGGACAAGGCCGAAGCGCGCGCCCTGCTCGGCGCGGTGCGCGTGGAAATCGGTCACCGCACCGGCCTGATCAAGGACGGGGACTGGGCGTTCGTGTGGGTCGTGGACGCGCCGATGTTCGAGCCGGCCTCCGCCGCCGTGGCCTCCGGGGATGTGGCCGTGGGCGCCGGTGCCTGGACTGCGGTGCACCACGCCTTCACCAGCCCGAAGCCCGAGTTCATGGACACCTTCGACACCGACCCGGGTTCGGCCCTGTCCTACGCCTACGACATCGTCTGCAACGGCAACGAGATCGGCGGCGGTTCGATCCGTATCCACGACCGCGAGGTGCAGGAACGCGTCTTCAAGGTCATGGGCGTTTCCCAGGAGCAGGCGCAGACCCAGTTCGGCTTCCTGCTGGAGGGCTTCAAGTACGGCGCCCCGCCGCACGGCGGCATCGCCTTCGGCTGGGACCGCGTGCTGCAGCTGCTGACCGGTTCGGAGTCGATCCGCGACGTCATCGCCTTCCCGAAGACCGGTGGCGGCTTCGACCCGCTGACCGCCGCCCCGGCCCCGATCACCGCGCAGCAGCGCAAGGAAGCCGGTATTGACTTCAAGCCGGAGGCCAAGCCGGAGAAGAAGAAGTCCGAGGAGCCCGACGCCACGAAGTAGCACCGCGCGCCAGACAATGACCCGGGGCGGGTGCCGGTTCCAGCAGGGAACCGGCACCCGCCCCGGGTTTTCCTGTCCCCGCACCTGCCCGCCGGCTTCCGGTGGAGGGCTGGCCATACTCCGAATTATCAACTAGGTTGGAACTTGACCTACTGAGGGAGGATGCCCGTGGCCCGCAAGATTCGACGCACCGCCAGCGATGTGGTGCTGGAGCAATGGCCCGCGGGCTACCGCGACTGGGTCGGCCAGTTCCACTTCCGGCTGGTGTGGGGCGGGTTGGATGACACGCAGGCCGCCGCGGAGCTGGAGCGCCAGCTGCAGGCCGTGCGCGACAGCGGTGAGGACCCAGCGGTGCTGCTGGGGGAACCGAACCGGTTCGGGCAGCAGCGGGCTGCGAGCCTGCTGGATCAGACCCAGCGCCTGGAACGCGACCTGCCGATCTTCCGGGGGAGCCAGCTGCTGCGGATCATCTCCTACCTGTGCTTCGGGCTGTTCGTGCTGGCCGCGGTGTTCCTGGGGTTCCGCGACGGATGGCTGAACCACAGTTGGCAGCTGTGGCAGGGCTTGTGCTTCCTGGTTGTCCCGTGGTGTGCGGCGCTCGGCTTGTGGGGGTGGATCAGTTTCCGGATGGGCAGGCTGCGCACCGCCGCCGCCTGCTGGACCGGTGCGGCGATCGCCCTGGTGGCCTTTGGCTGGCTGGTCTCGGCGCTGGACACCGAGCGGGTCCTTCCCGTGGCGAACCTGGTAGTGGGCCTCGGGGCGGCCGGAATGATCGTGCTCACCGCCGTGCTGCCGCGGCGCGAACCGGTGGCACAGGACGATCCGGTGCTCGGCGACGAGCAGTGGTTCACCGCCCTGGAGCGAATCCTGCGCGGACGCTACCTCTTCACCCGCGCCCAGGCACGCGCCGAAGTGGCGCAGCTGCGCGCCCACCTGCAACAGCAGCAGGATGCCGAGGGTAAGGACGAGCCGCCACTGAGCACGCGTGCCGAGGGCGGAGCGCGGCGGGAATTTGGGCCGGTCGCCGGCTACGCCACGATCCTGGCAGCCACGTGCCGGCCCTCGATCGTCCGGCAGCTGCGGCTGCGCAGCCTGGCACTGATCGTGACGCTGGTGTTCTACGGCTGGATCATCCTCACCACGTGGCTCGATGAGGGGCCCGGCTTTGGCACCTGGGTCATGAGCGCCGCCTGGCTGATGCTGTTGATCCTGATGCTGCGCGACCTGATGCCGCACCGCCGCCAGCAGGCCATTGCCAGCATTGCGAGGCGGCGACGCCAGGACGCCGCCGCCCAGGAACGAGCACTGGGCGGGCACGATGACTGAGGTGCGCCCCCAGCTGCCGGGCTCCTGGCAACGCGCTGTCCTGCCCCTGCTGCTGCTGAGCGAGCTGCAGCAGGGCCGACGCCACGGCTACGCGCTGGGCAAGGCGCTGCAGCAGCGTGGCCTGGATCCGGTCAAGGGAGCCACCCTGTATCCGGCGTTGGCCAAGCTCGAGGAGCGCGGGGAGGTTGCGGCTTCCTGGGAGGAAGGCAGCGGTGGGCCCGGCCGCAAGGTCTACGAGCTGACCGACCGGGGACGCGAAGCGCTGGCGCACTACCTGCTGGCCTTCGACCGCCTGACCCGCATCGTCGTGGTGCAGGTACCAGAGACACACCGTGCGCAGCAACAGGGGCAGCCAGGCTGAGCGGCTGGCCGATCCATAGATGCCTGATGCGCGGGGCTTGGTGACCGGCCCGAGGGGACGCTGAACGCCGGCTTAGGCGGCCTTCCAATAGGTGTTGCGCCGCGGAATCTGCAACGGATCTATGTGCTTGGGATACAGCACATGGGGCAGTCCCTTGTACCGGATGATCTTGAACAATCCGGCATGCACATCGGCGTGGTGTCCCTTGCAGGCGCCGGCGCCCTTGTCCACACTGGTCGGACAGCCTCCGGCCCAGCCCCCATCCTCGTAGTGGTGGGCTTCCACCAGTTCCGGGGGCACCGTGCATCCGGGCACAATGCAGCCCCCGTCCCTGGCGATGATGATCTTGCGCTGCACCGTGTTGTACAGCCTTTGGGATCTGCCAACGTCCAGCACCTGCCCCAGGGAGTTGAACATCATCGGGATCAGCCGTGCCTGGCACAACAGGAGCCGCAGTTCCGTGGCCCCGATCCGCTGGCCGTGGGCGGTGACGCCCTTGGCTTGAGCCAGATTCAGCAGGCTGTCATAGTCCAGATGCACCACCACTTCGGGGGTGACGGTCTTGGTCTTGCCGGTTCCGTCCATGTTTTGCGACAGCAGGGCCACCAGGGCGTTCAGTCGGCGGCGTGCGGCGCTGACCTCCGGCGCCGTGAAGTCCGATTCTGGTGTTTGGGCTGCTGCCGGCGCCGGGGGAGCTTGAGTCGGATCGCTTGCAGCTGGGGGACCGGCGTCGGGGTCAACGGCCCACTGCGGCGGTGGCTGGTCGGTGCGCAGCCAGTCCGGATCCGGGACCAGGGGAGCAGGATCCGGTGCCCCGTCCGCTCCGGTTGACCCATTGGCTGGTGTGGCCGCCGGGGATGCTGCACTGCCTTTCGCCTCGCTGGGGCCACCGGGGGCCGATGGTTCCGGCTGGTTGCCGGAATCCAGTTCCTTCCCCGTCATGCCCCGGTCCTTGGCCGAACCGGTGCCGCTGGCCTGCGCGGCGGCGCCGTCGGCGGCGATACGGGCCGCGGTTCCGGCCTGGGTGCGCCAGTTATCGGCCTGCGCGATCAGCGAGCGAATGCGTTCGGCGTCCGCTCCCACGGCGCGGATCACAAACTCCTGCACCCCGTGGCGGGTGGGCCGCACAAACAGGCCCAGCTCCGGTGGGATGTTCTCCCCGTTGGCTTCCCGGTACTCGGCGACCAGGGCGCCGAGCTTCTTCTTCGCGGTGCGCTGCTCCTCAGCGCGCAGGATCGCGGCCGCATGCTCCTCGAGCAGCAGCCCGTCCTGGGCGGTGGCGGTCAGTGTGGTATCCACCCCGTTGAAGATTTCATCGGGGGCCTCAAGCCTGTCCAGGGCGCGGGCTGCCTGCGCCACCTGCCGCCGGTCGATCGATGGGTCGCGGTACACCCCGGCCAGCCGTTCGAAGCGCGGATTGCAGCGGGTGCCCTCCATGGTCCGCCGCCCCACCAGCCGGTGGGCGTCGGCGATGCGTCCGGCCGCCTCGTGATAGTCGATGTTCAGCCACGCGGCCAGCAGGTTCGCGGTGTCCTTGTAGCAGGTGCGCCCGCGCACCCGTTGGGCCGGGGACTGGAAGTTGGTGGTGCCCGCGGCCAGGGCATCGTACTCCTGCAAAGTCAGCGAGTGCGCGCCGGCCAGTTCGGCGTCCAGCGCCACTTCCAGCTGCTCGCCGTGGATCAGCCAGGCGAACTGTTCAACGAGCTTGGCGTGGGCCAGCACCAGGCGCGGATCGTGGTGGCAGTGCACCAGACGGCCCAGGGCGGTGAACAGCGCAAGGCACAGGCGACCCAGTTCCAGGATCATGCCTGCCGAGAGCCGGCTACCCAGCTCGGTGGAGGCGCGGCGCAGCGTGGCAAGCGCCGTGGCCAGTGATTGCGTGTTCATGCCTCCCAGCGTGCCCGCTGCGGGCACGCTGTGGGGTGGCGGCCTGAAAATTGTGGATAACTATTTGTGGGGTCCCCCGCCTACCCACCCACGAGTGCCCGTCCAATGAGTCCGTTCCTGGGTACCCGCCCACACGAGCCCGACCTCTGGAGTCGGTCGAGCAGGCCTGGCCCCGCACGGCCCGTGCAGCGCTGCACGGACAAGGCCTGGACATGGCCCGGGCAGTGCCGGGAGCCGGAGGTTAGGGCAGGTCGGCAGAATCCACCAGCAGGGTCACCGGACCGGAGTTGGTCAGCGAAACCTCCATCATCGCCCCGAAGCGCCCGGTGGCGACCTCTGCGCCCAGCTCGCGCAGGTAGGAGACGAAGTAGTTGTACAGCGGTTCGCTGTGCGCCCCGCCGGCGGCCTGCGTCCAGGATGGGCGCCGGCCCTTGCGCACCGAGCCGTAGAGCGTGAACTGGCTGATCACCAGCAGTGGCGCGTTCTGGGATTCGGCGCTGGTTTCCCCCTCCAGGATGCGCAGCCGGTAGATTTTCTCGGCGACCTTGCGCGCGGTGGCCTGGTCGTCCTCGTGGGTGATGCCCAGCAGCACCACCAGTCCCGGGGCGCCCAGTTCACCGACCACCGTCCCCTCCACCTCGACCTTGGCCTGGCTGGCTACCTGCACAACGGCGCGCATACTGTCCCTTCGCTTGGTATTGCTTCTGGCGGCTGGTTCCACCGCTGATTCCGCGGCTGAGCTGCGGGCAGGCCGCGCGGGTGATCCGCGGCGGCCGGGGCGGGTGGGCCCCGGTGGCTGCCCGTACCAGAGTATCGGTAGGGTGGAGTGGTGAACGATTTGCTCGATGGGCTGAACGATGAACCGGTCAAACGCCCGCGGCCCCCACTGGCGGTGCGGATGCGCCCGCGCACCCTGGATGAGCTGGTCGGCCAGCAGCACCTGCTCGGTCCCGGCTCCCCGCTGCGCCAGCTGGCCGAGTCGCCGTCCACCGGGCCCTCCGGTCCGGCCAGCGTGATCCTCTACGGCCCGCCGGGGATCGGCAAGACCACCATCGCGCACGTGATCGCCCGGGCCACGGACCGCAAGTTCGTGGAGCTTTCGGCGATCACCGCCGGGGTGAAGGATGTGCGCCGGGTGATGGAGCAGGCCAAGGACGACCGGGACCTGCGCGGGATGACCACGGTCCTGTTCCTCGATGAGATCCACCGCTTCAACAAGGCCCAGCAGGATGCGCTGCTGCCCGGGGTGGAGAACCGCCAGGTGGTGCTGGTGGCCGCGACCACCGAAAACCCGTCGTTCTCGGTGATTTCCCCGCTGCTTTCGCGCTCGCTGCTGCTGACCCTGCGTCCGCTGGAGGAAGGGGACATCACCGCCCTGCTCACCCGCGCGGTGGCCGATGAGCGCGGGTTCAACGATGAGGTGGCGCTGCCCGATGAGCAGCGGGAGACGATCGTGCGCCTGGCCCAGGGCGATGCCCGCCGCGCGCTGACCGTGCTGGAGGCGGCCGCAGCGGTGGCCTGGAACGCGGCCGGGCCGAACCCGCAGCCGCCGGTGGTGATCGAGGAGGGGCACGTGCACCTGGCCATGGACCAGGCGGTGGCCCGCTACGACCGGGACGGGGACCAGCACTACGACATCATCAGCGCGTTCATCAAGTCGATCCGCGGCTCGGACGTGGACGCGGCGCTGCACTACCTGGCCCGGATGCTGCATGCGGGGGAGGACCCGCGCTTCATCGCCCGGCGGCTGATGATCAGCGCCAGCGAGGACATCGGGATGGCCGATCCCACCGCGCTGCCGCTGGCGGTGGCCGCCGCCCAGTCGGTGCAGCTGACCGGGATGCCCGAGGCGCGGATCATGCTCGGGCAGGCGACCGTGCACCTGGCCACCGCACCGAAGTCCAACGCCTCCTACCTGGCCATCAACCAGGCGCTGGCCGACGTGCAGGCCGGCAAGGGCGCGAAGGTGCCCGACCACCTGCGCGACGCCCACTACCCGGGGGCCAAGGCGCTGGGGCACGGGGTGGGTTACATCTACTCCCACGACGCCCCGCATTCGATCGCCACCCAGCAGTACGCCCCCGATGACCTGGCCGGGGTGAACTACTACACGCCCACCGCCAACGGCGCGGAGAAGCCGATCGCCGACCGGCTGGCCCGGCTGCGGGCGATCATCCGCGGCAAGCGCTGAACCGGCCCGGAGCCCACCGAACCCCGCATCCACAGTCCAACCGCGTCCCGACCACGCTCGGATGCGAGCTTGCTTACACCCCGCCGGCCCGATCCGCCGCGATGCCCGCGGGCCGGGGTGAAGGGTGTAAAGTTGATCCTTGGCTGGCAAGCCGCGCCCTCGGGCGTGGTTGCAGTGCTCACCGGGACGCGACGCCCCACCACTCTCCACCCTGGAGGCCAGTTACCATCCGTCGCTAAACAGAAGAGGACACATTTATGGCTAACGCCCGTGCCCGCCGTACCGTGCGCCTGTCGCGCGCACTTGGCATTGCACTGACCCCGAAGGCTGAGAAGTACATGGAGCGCCGTCCGTACGGCCCCGGTCAGCATGGTCGTGCCCGCAAGAAGCAGGACAGCGACTACGCAGTGCGTCTGCGCGAGAAGCAGCGTCTGCGCGCCCAGTACGGCATCCGCGAAGTCCAGATGCTCAACGCCTTCAAGGAAGCCAAGCGCCTTGGCGGGGAGACCGGCGGCAACCTGCTGGCCCTGCTCGAGTCCCGCCTGGACGCCCTGGTGCTGCGTGCCGGCTTCGCCCGCACCATCCAGCAGGCCCGCCAGCTGGTCGTGCACCGCCACATCATGGTCAACGGCCAGCGTGTGGACCGCCCCTCGTTCAAGGTGAAGCCGGGTCAGGTGATCCACGTTCACGAGAAGAGCGAGAAGATGGTTCCGTTCCAGATGGCCGCCGCTGGCGAGCACGCACAGGTGCTGCCGGCCGTTCCGGGCTACCTGGACGTGAAGCTGGAGTCGCTGCAGGCCACCTACGTGCGCCTGCCCGAGCGCTCGGAGATCCCGGTGACCTGCGAAGAGAACCTCGTGGTCGAGTACTACGCACGCTAGGCCACCCGCCACGTGTGCGCCGATGGCCCGCAACCGTCCACGGTTGCGGGCCATCGGTCCTTAACTACCTGTTCGGCCAATCGGTTCGATAAGGTGGACTGGCACCGAAGAACAACAGCAGAAGAGGAAGCTCATGTCGGGTTCGGATATTGCAGGTCTCATCGCCGCCGGCGTCTTCGCCATCCTGGTGGCGTTGCTGGCGGTCCCCATCATCAAGTTGGGAAAGGTTTTCGATGAGCTGCGCGACTCGATCAAGGACCTGTCCGACGGCACCACCCCGCTGATCGGGGAAGTGGCCAACACCGTGGCCACCACGAACGACCAGCTGAAGAAGGTCGACGCGATCACCTCCAACGTTTCGGACGCCACCGCGAACGCCTCGGCGCTGTCCTCGCTGGCGGCCGCCACCCTGGGCAAGCCGCTGATCAAGGTCGCCGCCTTCACCTCCGGGGTGAAGGCGGCGATGAACACCAAGCCGCGCGGCACCGGCCGCCGCAGCCGTTAGGAGTCAGGCATGAAGAAGCTGATGTGGGTCGCCATTGGTGTCGGCGTGGGCATCCTGGCCACCCGGAAGTACACCGACATCTCCTCCGGCAGCGCGCTGAACCGGCAGGTGGGCAAGTACGCCGACAACATCGCGGATGTGGCCGCCGCCTTCCGTGAGGGCATGCACAGCCGCGAACAGGAACTGCGCTCCGCGTTGGGCGTGGAAGAGAACACTATGAAGGGATCGTCCTCAGCACGATGAAAACGCAGGAAATTGCCCGCCGCTGGATCGACTTTTTCGTTTCGAAGGGTCACACCGCGGTTCCCAGCGCCTCGCTGGTCTCCACCGACCCGTCACTGCTGTTCACGGTGGCCGGCATGGTCCCGTTCATCCCCTACCTGACCGCCGTGGAGGAACCGCCCTACAGCCGGGCCACTTCCGTGCAGAAGTGCATCCGCACCGCGGACATCGAAGAGGTCGGCAAGACCGTGCGCCACGGCACCTTCTTCCAGATGTGCGGCAACTTCTCCTTCGGGGACTACTTCAAGGAAGAGGCGATCACCTTCGCCTGGGAGCTGCTGACCAACCCGGTCGCCGAGGGCGGCTACGGGCTGGACCCGCAGCGGCTGTGGGTCACCGTCTACGAGGACGGCGAGGAGCGCGACGAGGAAGCCCGGCGCATCTGGGAAGAGAAGATCGGCCTGCCGCGCGAGCGGGTCGTGGGCACCGGCAAGGAAGACAACTACTGGAACACCGGCCAGCCCGGCCCCGGCGGCCCCTGCTCGGAGATCTACTACGACCGCGGCCCCGAATACGGCATGGAGGGCGGCCCGGCGGTCGACGAGACCCGCTACATCGAGATCTGGAACCTGGTGTTCATGCAGTACCGGCTTTCAGCGGTGCGCTCGAAGACCGACTTCGACGTGGCCGGTGAGCTGCCCAAGCGCAACATCGACACCGGGCTGGGCCTGGAGCGCCTGGCGATGATCCTGCAGGGCGTGGAGAACATGTACGAGACCGACCAGGTGCGCCCGGTGCTGGACCGCGCCGCCGCCCTGGCCCAGGTGCGCTACACCTCCACCGAGGACCCGGCGGACCCGAACCACGCCAACGACGTGCGCCTGCGCATGATCGCCGACCACATCCGCAGCGCCCTGATGCTGATCTCCGACGGGGTCACCCCCGGCAACGAGGGCCGCGGCTACGTGCTGCGCCGCCTGATCCGCCGCGCCGTGCGCGCCATGCGCCTGATGGGCGTCGAATCCGAGGTGCTGCCCCAGCTGCTGCCGGTCTCCCGCGACGCGATGAAGGGCGTCTACCCGGAGGTGGAGGCCGACTTCGAGCGCATCGCCCGGATCGCCTACGCCGAGGAGCGCGCCTTCCGCCGCACCATCGCCTCGGGCACCACCCGGCTGGATGAGGCCCTGGCCCACGCCAAGGCCGAGGGCGCCAACCTGTCCGGGGACGAGGCGTTCGCGCTGCACGACACCTACGGCTTCCCGATCGACCTGACCCTGGAGATCGCCTCCGAGGCCGGGCTGGCCGTGGACGAGTCCCGTTTCCGCGAGCTGATGAGCGAACAGCGCACCCGCGCGCAGAAGGACGCGAAGGCCAAGAAGTCCGGGCACGCGGATTTGTCGCTGTACAACAAGCTGGCCGAGGCCGGTTCGGTGCACTTCACCGGCTACGACACCCTGGAGGGTGAATCCAAGATCCGCGGGATCGTGCGCGACGGGCAGCTGGTGCCGTTCGCCGAGCAGGGCCAGCAGATCGACCTGGTGCTCGATGAGACCCCGTTCTACGCCGAGGCCGGCGGCCAGGCCGGGGACGTGGGGCTGATCACCGGTGACGGCTTCGTGCTGGAGGTCACCGACGTGCAGGCCCCGCTCAAGGGCCTGAACGTGCACAAGGCCGTGGTGCGCGAGGGCGAGCTGCCGGCCGAGGCGCTGGTGCGCACCCAGGTCGATGCGGTCCGCCGCCACTCCGGGGAGCAGGCCCACTCGGCCACCCACCTGGTGCACGCCGCGCTGCGCCAGCTGCTGGGCCAGGAGGCCACCCAGGCCGGGTCGTTCAACAAGGCCGGCTACCTGCGCTTTGACTTCTCCTGGGCCGAGCAGCTTTCGGCCGAGGCCCGCCTGGAGATCGAGGAAGTGGTGAACCTGGCGATCCTGGCCAACCACAACGTGATCACCAACGAGATGGCCCTGTCCGAGGCCAAGGCCCGCGGCGCGATCGGGCTGTTCGGGGAGAAGTACGGCAACCAGGTGCGCGTGGTGGAGATGAACGGGGACTGGTCGCGCGAACTGTGCGGCGGCACCCACGTGGGCTCCACCGCCACCATCGGGCAGCTGACCCTGCTTTCGGAGGCCTCGGTCGGTTCGGGCAACC
Organism: Glutamicibacter sp. St.4D3; assembly: GCF_059728615.1. NCBI lineage: Bacteria > Bacillati > Actinomycetota > Actinomycetes > Micrococcales > Micrococcaceae > Glutamicibacter > Glutamicibacter sp. St.4D3. Next base: position 1,723,993 of record NZ_AP039380.1, on the reverse strand, counting down.
GCCGCGTCGAGGCGCTGGTGGGCATGGAGGCGTTCAAGCACGGGGCCGCCGAGCGCGCCCTGGTCAACGAGCTGTCCACGATGTTCAAGGTGCCCTCCGGGCAGGTCACCGAGCGCGTGAACGAGACCGTGGCGAAGCTGAAGGCCGCCGAGAAGCAGATCTCCGAGCTGAAGGCCGCCGCGCTGCTGGCCCAGGCGCAGGGGCTGCTGGACTCGGTGCAGCAGGTGGGCGGCGTGAAGCTGCTGGCCCACGACACCGGCGCCGTGGATTCGGCCGATGCGCTGCGCACCCTGGCCCTGGATCTGCGCGGCAAGCTGGGCAGCGAGCCGGCGGTGATCGTGCTGATCGGCGTGGCCGGCGGACGCCCGCTGGTGCTGGCCGCCACGAATGAGGCCGCCCGCGCGGCCGGGCACAAGGCCGGCGCGCTGGTGCGCACCGCGACCGGGGTGCTTGGCGGCGGTGGCGGCGGCAAGGACGACATGGCCCAGGGCGGGGGCAAGGACGCGTCGAAGATCGGCCCGGCCCTGGAGGCGATCCGTTCGGCCGTGGCCAATGCCTGATCCGCACCAGGTGCCCGAGCCGGGGCACGCCGCCGGCCAGCAGGCCCCCGCCGGGAAACCGGCGGGGGCCTGCCCCGGCGCGCTGCTGGGCGTGGACGTGGGCGCGGCCCGGGTGGGGGTGGCCGTCGCGCAGGCCGATTCCGGGCTGGCGCTGCCGGTGTCCACGCTGCGCCGGGATGTGAAGAAGAACTCGGATCGGCGGATCCTGCTGAAAATGGTGCTTGATCGCCAAGTTACCGACGTGTACATTGGGGAGCCGAAGTCGCTGTCCGGCAACGCCACCGAATCCACGAAAATGGCCCGTGACTACGCCATCTCGCTGGCCGAGGAGGCCCATGAGGCGGGGATCGAACTCGGCGTGTGGCTGATCGACGAACGGCTGAGCACGGTCAGCGCGCACCGGGCGCTGCATGAGGCCGGACGCAAGTCCCGCAGCCACCGCGAGGTGGTGGACCAGGCGGCCGCCGTGGAAATACTGCAACAGGTCCTGGACCGCAAGCACAACCAGGTGCCCATCCAGGCCAGCCGGGTCGTCATCCGCTGATGCCCCAGCCCCCATCCGACGCAGGAGAGAGCCCAATGCGAGACGAATCTCGACGGGAAGCACAACGCCAGGCACGCCAGGAACTGCACCAGCGGTTCCTGGACGGCGCCCACGGCGGGCTGCCGACCCCGGGGCAGCCGGAAATCATCGGCGCCTCCCTGCCCGCCCCCGCCCTGAGCGAGGAACACACCTCCGCCGACGAGCTGGCCCTGGCCGCGGCGAACACCACCCAGTTCGACGCCGCCGAGCCGGCGCCGTGGCAGAGCCCCCACCACGGGCACCACGTGCGCCGGGACGACGCGCAGCCGGCCGGGGAGCCGGCCGCCGGGATCAGCGCGCCGGTCGCGGCCGCGCACCTGTACCAGGAGGAACCCGAATCCCAGGTCCGCGCCCGGCGCCAGCGCAGCAAGCGCCGGCGCAACCTGGTGATGGCCGCCACCGTGCTGATCTTCGCGCTGGTCGTGGCCGGCGCCGGGTTCACCGTGCGCGGCATCTACAAGGCGTTCAACCCCGATGACTATCCCGGCCCCGGCGGGGCGCAGGTTGAATTCGTCGTGGAGGACGGCTGGGGCGTGGGGATCATCTCCCGCAAGCTCGAGGAGCTGGACGTCGTCTCCGACGACAAGCTGTTCGTCAAGGCCATGGACGCCTCCGCGGCCGGGAACAAGGTCATCCACCCGGGCACCTATGTGCTGCAAAAGCAGCTGCCGGCCGCCGAGGCCGTGGACCTGATGGTGGACAACCGCCCGGACAAGGTCTTCTACGTGGGCCTGAAGCAGAACATGCGCCTGAACGCGGCCCTGGAGGAAATTGCCAAGGGCTCGGGGCTGGAGCTGAAGGAACTGACCGAGCTGGCCAACGACACCGAACGCTTCGGGCTGCCCAGGGAGGCGAAGAACCTGGAGGGCTACCTGCACCCGGGCGAATACCGCTTCGCCCTGGACACCAGCGCCGAAGAGGTGCTGCGCCAGCTGGTGGACTCCACCACCGCCACCCTGGCCGAGCACGGGGTGAACGACCCGGCCCAGGGCTACCGGGTGCTGAAGATCGCCTCGATCCTGCAGGCCGAAGCCCAGCCGAAGGACTACGCGGTGGTCGCCGGCGCACTGAACAACCGGCTGTCCGAGCAGAACGACCAGACCCACGGGCTGCTGCAGGTGGACTCCGCGGTGATCTACGGGCTGGACCGCTACACCCTGCAGTTCTCCAAGCAGGAGAAGGCCGATAAGTCCAACCCGTACAACACCTACGTGCACCGCGGGCTGCCGCCCACCCCGATCGGCTCCCCGGCCGACTCGGCGATCGCCGCGGCCGTGAACCCGCAGGAGAACGACTTCTACTACTGGGTGACGGTGAACATCGCCACCGGGGAAACCAAGTTCGCCCGCACCTACCAGGAGCACCAGCGCTACCAGCAGGAGTTCCGTGACTGGTGCCAGGCCAACCCGGGGCAGTGCTAGGCTCCATCGCCACCGAAGAACAACGCGCAAGCCACCGACAGTGAGGTAACCGTGAAGGCCGCAGTCCTGGGCAAGCCCATCAGCCACTCCAAGTCCCCGCAGCTGCACCGCGCCGCCTACCGGCTGCTCGGCGTGGACCTGGACTACCAGCGCCTGGAACTGGACCCGGCCGACGCGCCGGACTTCGCCGCCGGGCTGCGCGCCGGCGGCTGGGCCGGCTGCTCGGTCACCATGCCGCTGAAGGACGTGTTCATCGGCCACATGGACAGCGTCACCGACCTGGTCACCACCACCGGGGCGCTGAACACCATCGTGGTGCACCCGGACGGGACCCTGCACGGGCAGAACACCGACGTGTACGGGATCGTGCGGGCCTTCGCCGACGCCGGGATCGGGCACACCGGCACCGGCACCATCCTGGGGGCCGGGAACACGGCACTGGCCGCCGTGCAGGCGCTGCACCAGATGGGCGCCGAACGGGTGCGCTTCGTGGTGCGCGATCCGGCCCGCGCCGGGCGGGTCACCGCCCTGGCCGCCGCGCTGGGCATGGCCGCCGAGGTCAGCCCGGTGCGGGAGATCACCGGGGACCCGGTGGTGGTTTCCACCCTGCCCCCCTCCGCCGCCGACGGCTGGGTGCCCACCCTGGGCGCGGGCACCGGAACCCTGCTGGATGTGGCCTACGACCCGTGGCCCTCCGCCCTGGCCGCCGCCTGGCGGGGGCCGGTCATCAACGGGCTGGCGATGCTGGTGCACCAGGCGGTGGAGCAGGTGCGCCTGTTCACCGGGCTGGACCTGGCGCAGGAAGAGCGCGAAAATGTCACAAACACCATGTTTGCGGCCGTGGCGCTTCATCGAGGTCGGTAAAAGCGCCGGCACATGGCAAAATGTAGTGCATGTTGCGTTGGTTAACCGCGGGCGAATCGCACGGCCCGGCACTCGTTGGAATTCTTGAAGGTCTACCCGCCGGGGTCCCGGTGGACAGTGAGCTCGTCCGTTCGGCGCTGGCGCGCCGACGGCTTGGCTATGGCCGCGGGGCCCGCATGAAGTTTGAAAAGGACCAGGTCAGCTTCCTGGGCGGGGTGCGCCACGGCGCCACCCAGGGCGGACCGATCGCCATTGAAATCGGCAACACCGAATGGCCCAAGTGGGAACGCGTGATGAACGCGGACCCGGTGGATCCCAGCGAACTGGAGTCCCTGGCCCGCAATGCGCCGCTGACCCGCCCGCGCCCGGGCCACGCCGACTTCACCGGCATGCAGAAGTACGGGTTCGACGACGCCCGCCCGGTGCTCGAGCGCGCCAGCGCCCGGGAAACCGCGGCCCGCGTCGCCCTGGGCTCGGTGGCCGACGCGTTCCTGGCCGAGCTGGGCATCGAACTGGTCGCGCACACCACCGCCGTGGGCACCGCCGCAGTCCCCGACGACGCCGCGCTGCCCACCCGGGCCGACGTCCAGGCGCTGGACGCGGATCCGCTGCGCTGCTTTGACGCCGAAACCTCCGCCGCCATGGTCGCCGAGGTCGACGACGCCCACAAGGCCGGGGAAACCCTGGGCGGGGTCGTGGAGGTGCTGGCCTACAACCTGCCCCCGGGCCTGGGCTCCTACGTGCACTGGGACCGCCGGCTGGACGCCCGGCTGGCCGGGGCGCTGATGGGCATCCAGGCGATCAAGGGGGTGGAGGTCGGCGACGGCTTCGCCACCGCCGCCCGGCGCGGCTCGGCCGCCCACGACGAGATCCAGCATGCCGCCGACGGGCGCATCGAGCGGGCCACCAACCGGGCCGGCGGGATCGAGGGGGGCATGTCCATCGGCGAGGTGCTGCGCGTGCGCGCGGCCATGAAGCCGATCGCCACCGTCCCGCGCGCGCTGCGCACCGTGGACACCGCCACCGGTGAGGACACCAAGGCCCACCACCAGCGTTCGGACGTGTGCGCGGTGCCGGCGGCCGGGGTCGTCGCCGAGGCGATGGTCGCCCTGGTGCTGGCCCAGGCGGTGCTGGAGAAGTTCGGCGGGGACTCGGTGGCCGAGACCAAGCGGAACATCGCCAGCTACCTGGCCGCGATCCCCGAGAACCTGGAATCCACCGGGGTCTAGATGATCTACCTGATCGGGCCGATGGCCAGCGGCAAGTCCACCGTGGGCAAGGCGCTGGCCAAGGCCCTGGACACCACGTTCCTGGACACCGACGAAGTGATCGTGATGAGCCACGGCTCGATCCCGCAGATCTTCGCCGAGCACGGCGAAGAGCACTTCCGCGACCTGGAGGTGGCGACCCTGCGCGCCACCCAGGCCGGGGTGCTGGCCACCGGCGGGGGAGCGGTGCTGCGCCCGGAAAACCGGGAGGTGCTGCGCCGCGGCACCGTGGTCTACCTGCAGATGGATGAGGACACCGCCGCCCGGCGCCTGGCCCGCAGCCAGGACCGTCCGCTGCTGGCCGGCGAGGACGGGGTGCTGCAGCGCTGGCGGCAGCTGTTTGCCGCGCGCCGGGACATCTACGAGGACCTGGCGGACCTGACCGTCACGGTCGAGGGCAAGAGCGTGAACGAGCTGGTCGCGCTGATCCAGGGCCATGTGATTAGTGCCACGAGATAGGGCTATTCGCGAATCCCGCGCGTACTCTGGAAAGATCAGCACCACAGGAGGATCTCTACGGATGCCTTTAGCACCCACCACACTTCAGGTCACCGGAGCATCACCGGAGCAGAACTATCCGGTTCTGGTCGGTAATGGTTTGCTGGGACAGCTTCCCGAACTGCTTGGACCAAGTGTCAAGAAGATTTTGATCATCCACCCGCGGGCCCTGCGCACCACCGGGGACCTGGTCAAGGATGAACTCGATACCAAGGGTTACTCGGCGATCACCGCCGAAATCCCGGACGCCGAGGAAGGCAAGCACATCCAGGTCGCCGCCTTCTGCTGGGAGGTCCTGGGCAAGAACGACTTCACCCGCTCGGATGCGGTAATCTCCGTGGGCGGCGGCGCCGTCTCGGACGTGGCCGGCTTCGTGGCCGCCACCTGGCTGCGCGGGGTGAAGGTCGTGCACGTGCCCACCTCCGTGCTGGGCATGGTGGACGCCGCCGTGGGCGGCAAGACCGGCATCAACACCGCCGAGGGCAAGAACCTGGTCGGCTCCTTCCACCCGCCGGCCGGCGTGCTGGTGGACCTGGACGCCCTGGCCACCTTGCCGAAGCACGAACTGGTGACCGGGCTGGCCGAAGCGGTCAAGTGCGGTTTCATCAAGGACGAGCGGATCCTGGAGCTCATCGAGGAAAACCCCGAAGAGGCCATGGATCCCACCAGCGAGCGGCTGCGTGAAATCATCGAACGCACCATCGCGGTGAAGGTCGATGTGGTCTCCCGGGACCTGAAGGAATCCGGGGAGCGCGAATACCTGAACTACGGGCACACCCTGGGCCATGCCATCGAGCTGGCCGAACGCTACCAGATGCGCCACGGCGCGGCGGTGTCCATTGGCCTGTGCTTCGCCGCGGAACTGGGACGCTCGGTGGGCTACACCCCGGATGCGGTGGCCGAACGCCACGCCGCGATCCTATCCTCGCTGGGACTGCCCACCACCTACCGCAACGACCGCTGGGCGTCGCTGCTGGACGGGATGAAGCGGGACAAGAAGGCCCGAGGCGACCAGCTGCGCTTCGTGGTCCTGGAAGATATTGGCAAGCCGCGGATCTATGAAGTTCCGGATAACTCGTTGTTGTTCGCGGCCTACCAGGAGATTGGTGAGTAAGAAATGACTGAGGCACGACACAACGCGGTGTCCTTCGAAGTCGCCTCCGTCAACCGTGAAGGTGTGGACACCTCCATTGACGGAATCCTGATCAACCCCGAAACGATGCGCGCCTACGTGGCCGATGAGGCCGCCGCGGAACGCTCCATGCAGGTCGGTTCGCCCACCGACCAGGTGGTCATCCACCTGGCCCGCGGCGAACTGGCCCAGGCGGGGGAGATGATCACCGAGCAGCGCCTGCTGGACCCGATGAACGCGCACCTGCGGGTGCTGGACACCGAGCTGACCCGCATGCAGGGGGACACCCAGCGGGCCATCAACCGGCTGCGCAAGCTGGCCGAGGAGTTCGCCGACACCGAGTACGAGCCGCTGATGCAGCACCATTTGGGCATGGCGTTCTACGAAACCCGGGACTACCGTGCGGCGGTGACCCGCTTCACCCTGGCCCTGGAGCAGCGTCAGGCGATCAACGCGCCCAGGCACCTGGTGGACGCCTCGCGCATCTGCCTGCAAATGGCCGAACAGCGCCTGCAGGCCAGCGCCTAACACGGCGCCGGCGGATCGATGCGCTAGACTAGGACATGGTTTTTTGACAAAGGGCCGGCGTGAGCCGGCTGAATATGAGGATTGAGGACTCGTGGCAGATACGACTGACATCAAAAACGGTCAGGTCATCAAGATTGACGGCCAGCTGTGGACCATCATTGACTTCCAGCACGTGAAGCCGGGCAAGGGTGGGGCGTTCGTGCGCACCAAGATGCGCAACGTCGTCACCGGACGCGTCCAGGACAAGACCTACAACGCCGGGGCGAAGATCGAAACCGCCAACGTTGACCGCCGCGACTACCAGTACCTCTACCAGGACGGGGAAGACTACGTCTTCATGAACCTGGACGACTACGACCAGGTCACCGTCTCCGGCGCCACCGTGGGCGACGCCGCCGACTACATGCTGGAAAACCAGGAACTGACCATCGCCATGTATGACGGCAACCCGCTGTACGTGGAAATGCCGCCGTCGGTCATCCTGGAAATCACCTACACCGAGCCGGGCCTGCAGGGCGACCGCTCCTCGGCAGGCACCAAGCCGGCCACCCTGGAAACCGGCAAGATCATCCAGGTGCCGCTGTTCGTCGAGCAGAACACCAAGGTCAAGGTCGATACCCGCAACGGTGACTACCTGGGACGTGTCTCCTAGTGAGTGCCCGTGCCAAGGCCCGGCGCCGGGCCCTGGAATTCCTCTTCGAAGCCGAACAACGCGGCGCCGAGCCGCTGGCCGTGGCCGTCGGACGCCGGGAGAACTCCGAGATCGTGATCAACGAGTACTCCATCCAGATCATCGAGGGCGTCACCGCCCAGCAGCAGCGCATCGATGAGATCCTGGAAAGCTACGTGCGCGGCTGGACCCTGGAACGCATGCCGTCGGTGGACCGCATCGCCCTGCGCATCGGCGTGTGGGAACTGCTGTACAACGACGACGTGCCCGACGCCGTCGCCGTCGCCGAGGCCGTGGCCAACGTGCGTGAGCTGTCCACCGACGATTCCCCGGAATTCGTCAACGGCGTGCTCGGCCGCATCCAGCAAATCAAGGACACCCTGGTCGACTGATCCTCACCCTGCCTGTCCCCGCGCAAGCCGGAACCCGATTCGTGGTTCCGGCTTGCGGCGTTTAACCTCCCTTTCGGCCACGTCCCGGTGGCCGCGGTGCCGGCCCCTCGCCGTACTATGCGGCGCAATGTTTCGGCGGTGGCGCGCAGTGTGGCCAAGTGAACATTGTGGCTGCCTGCAACCGCGTCGCGGGCAGGAAGTGACGCTGCGGCGCGCGCGGAGGCAGCGTCAACGACGCCGCTTGTGAGCGAACTAACGCATCATTCATGGTCATGTATAGCTTTTCGGTGGGGAAGTGGTGCCGGGACGTGATAATTTCATAGGAGCAATATTCCTTTAAGAACCGTCCCGTGAGGCGGAGAAGGGAGAGATGCAACGCATGAGCGAGAAATCGCCGGCAACGCCTGGCGCCCGCACGGTGCTGTCCTCGGACGACATCGAACGCGTGCTGACGCGCATCGCCTTTGAAATCATTGAGGCCAACAAGGGCACCGAGGACCTGGTGCTGCTGGGCATCCCGCGCCGCGGCTATCCGCTGGCCCAGCGCCTGGCCGAACGCATCGCCGCCACCACCTCCGGCGCCATCAACCCCGAATCGCTGGTCGGGCAGCTGGACATCACCATGTACCGCGATGACCTGCGCACCTCCACCACCCGCACCCCGGCACCCACGCGGCTGCCCGCTGGCGGGATCGACGACAAGGTCGTGGTGCTGGTCGATGACGTGCTCTACTCCGGACGCACCATCCGCGCCGCCTTGGACGCCCTGTCCGACTGGGGCCGCCCCCGCATCGTGCGCCTGGCCGTGCTGGTGGACCGCGGGCACCGCGAACTGCCGATCCGCGCCGACCACGTGGGCAAGAACCTGCCCACCGCCAAGAGCGAAAAGGTGCGCGTGCACCTGGCGGAAACCGACCAGGACAACGAAGTGATCATCGAGGCCGGCGCATGAAACACCTGATCTCCACCGCGGACGTCACCCGCGAAGAAGCCATCCGGATCCTGGACATCGCCGAGGAAATGCGCGAGTTCGGCACCCGGGAAGTCAAGAAGCTGCCGGCGCTGCGCGGACGCACCGTGGTGAACCTCTTCTTCGAGGACTCCACCCGCACCCGCATCTCCTTCGAGGCAGCCGCCAAGCGCCTGAGCGCGGACGTGATCAACTTCTCCGCCAAGGGCTCCTCCGTGTCCAAGGGTGAATCGCTGAAGGACACCGCCCAAACCCTGCTGGCCATCGGCGCCGACGCCGTGGTGATCCGGCACCCCGACTCGGGTGCACCGGCTCGCCTGGCGGCCACCGACTGGATCGGGCTGCCGATCGTCAACGCCGGGGACGGCATGCACGAACACCCCACCCAGGCGCTGCTGGACGCGTTCACGCTGCGCCGCCAGGTCAGCCTGCGCGAGGGCACCGCCCCGCACGGCAAGGGCCTGGACGGGCTGAAGGTCGCCATCGTCGGGGACATCCTGCACTCCCGGGTGGCCCGCTCGAACCTGTGGCTGCTGAACTCCCTGGGCGCCGAGGTGACCATGGTCGCCCCGCCCACCCTGCTGCCGGTGGGGGCCGACGCCTGGCCGTGCACCATCAGCTATGACCTGGACGAGGTCATCGCCTCCGGGGTGGACGCGCTGATGATGCTGCGCGTGCAGGGGGAGCGGATGCATGCCGCCTACTTCCCGAACCCGCGTGAATACTCCCGCTACTGGGGCCTGGACGACGCCCGGCTGAAGGCGCTGGACGCCTCCGGCGAGGAAACGCTGATCATGCACCCGGGCCCGATGAACCGCGGCCTGGAAATCTCCTCGGCCGCCGCCGACTCCCCACGCTCCACCGTGCTGGACCAGGTGACCAACGGCGTGGCCGTGCGCATGGCCAGCCTCTACATGCTCCTCTCCGGCGACTTGATCAAGGAAAGCTAGGTCCATGAAGTATCTGATTCACAACGCCAGCATTCTGGGCGGGGACACCGCCGACGTGCTGGTCTCCGACGGGACGATCGCACAGATCGGCCAGGGCCTGCAGGCCGGGGACGCCACCGTCATCGACGCCTCCGGCCAGATCCTGCTGCCGGGCCTGGTCGACCCGCACACCCATCTGCGTGAGCCGGGCCGGGAGGACGCCGAGACCGTGGAAACCGGCACCCGCGCCGCCGCCAAGGGCGGGTTCACCGCGGTGCACGCCATGGCCAACTCCATCCCGGTCGCCGATACGGCCGGCGTGGTGGAGCAGGTCTATGAGCTGGGCCGCAAGGCCGGCTGGGTGGACGTGCGCCCGGTCGGGGCAGTCACCGTCGGGCTGGCCGGCAAGCAGCTGAGCGAGATCGGCGCGATGGCCGACTCCCGGGCGAAGGTGCGCATGTTCTCCGATGACGGGATCTGCGTGTTTGACCCGCTGCTGATGCGCCGGGCCCTGGAATACGTCAAGGCCTTCGACGGGGTGATCGCCCAGCACGCCCAGGAACCGCGGCTGACCGAGGGCGCCCAGATGAACGAGGGCGAAGTCTCGGCCGTGCTCGGCCTGGCCGGCTGGCCGGCCGTGGCGGAGGAGTCGATCATCGCCCGCGACGTGCTGCTGGCCGAACACGTCGGAGCCCGCCTGCACGTGTGCCACGTCTCCACCGCCGGCAGCGTGGAAATCATCCGCTGGGCCAAGGCCCGCGGCATCCAGGTCACCGCGGAGGTCACCCCGCACCACCTGCTGCTCACCGATGAGAAGGTGCGCAGCTTCGACCCGGTCTACAAGGTCAACCCGCCGCTGCGCCGCGAAACGGACGTCATGGCGCTGCGCGCCGGGGTGGCCGATGGCACCATCGACATGATCGGCACCGACCACGCCCCGCACCCGGCCGAATCCAAGGACTGCGAATGGGGGGCCGCCGCGATGGGCATGACCGGGCTGGAAACCGCCCTGTCCATCGTGCAGCACACCCTGGTGGACACCGGGCTGATCGGCTGGCCGGATGTCGCGCGGATCACCTCCGGCGCCGCGGCCCGCCTGGGCCGGCTGGAGGACCAGGGCCGCCCGGTCGCCGAGGGCGAGCCCGCCAACCTGGTGCTGGTGGACCCCGAGGCCCGCTGGACGGTGGACCCCTACGCCATGGAGACCAAGGGCCGCAACTCCCCGTTCGCCGGCATGCAGCTGCCCGGCGCGGTGCGCGCCACCTTCTTCCACGGCCACCCCACGGTCCTGGACGGCGCCCTGGCCAGCGCCCGGGTGGCCCAGTGATCGACAGCCCGTACTTCGTCCCGATCGCCTGGACGCTGGGCATCATCCTGGTGCTGCTGCTGCTCATCGCGGTGGGCTGGCGCAACCGCAAGCGACGACAGTCCGGCGTGCCGGCCCCATTCCAGGACTTTGCCGACACCGAGGTCGCCCGCTTCGAGGGCATGTACGTGGCCACCACCCGCGGGGAGGACTGGCTGGACCGGATCGCCGTGCACCAGCTGGGCGTGCGCACCAACGCGGACCTGGTGATCGGTGAGCGCGGGGTGCACTTCATGCGGGCCGGGGCCCGCGCGGTGCACGTGCCCTTCGCGGCGCTGACCCGGGTGAACCGGGCCTCGGGGATGGCCGGGAAGTTCGTGGAGGACAACGGCCTGGTGATCACCGGGTGGGTCAAGGACGACTTCGACTTCGACACCGGCTTCCGCCCCCGCTACCACGCGGACAACGCAAAGATTTATCAGATGCTGGCATCGCACTTGGACGATGCGGCAGATCAGGAGACAAACTAGTGAACACTCAAAGCACCCCCGACGCAGTGCTGGTCCTGGAGGACGGCACCGTCTTCCCCGGCCGCGCCTACGGCAAGGTCGGCACCACCCTGGGTGAAGCGGTATTCACCACCGGCATGACCGGCTACCAGGAAACCCTGACCGACCCGTCCTACGCCCACCAGATCGTGGTGCAGACCTTCCCGCACATCGGCAACACCGGCGTGAACGACGAGGACCCCGAATCCACCCGCATCTGGGCCGCCGGCTACGTGGTGCGCGAAGGCTCGCGCCGCCCCAGCAACTGGCGCAGCGTGCGCACCCTGGAAGAGGACCTGGTCGCCCACGACGTGGTGGGCATCGAACGCATCGACACCCGCGCGCTGACCCGCCACCTGCGTGAGGCCGGGGCCATGAAGGCCGGGATCTTCTCCGGTGCGGCCGCCGCCCGCCCGGTTCAGGAGCTGGTGGAGCAGGTCAAGGACCAGCCGGCGATGGCCGGACGCAAGATCTCCGCCGAGGTCTCGGTGGACGAACCCTACTTCGTGGAACCGGCCGACCACGGCTGGAGCGGGGAAGTACGCCACACCGTGGCCGCGATCGACCTGGGCATCAAGGCGATGACCCCGGTGCGCCTGGCCGAACGCGGCATGCGCGTGCACGTGCTGCCCCACGACGCGACCCTTGAGGACATCAAGGCCTCGGGCGCCTCGGGCGTGTTCTTCTCCAACGGCCCGGGCGATCCGGCCACCGCCACCGAGCAGATCGAACTGGTGCGCCAGGTGCTGGACGCTGGCATCCCGTACTTCGGGATCTGCTTCGGCAATCAGATCCTGGGCCGGGCGCTGGGGCTGGACACCTACAAGCTGCGCTTCGGGCACCGCGGCATCAACCAGCCGGTGATGGTCAAGGACACCGGCAAGGTGGAAATCACCAGCCAGAACCACGGCTTCGCCGTCCAGGCCCCGCTGCAGGGCAGTTTCACCGCCCCGGTGGAGCGCTTCGGCCAGGTGGAGGTCTCCCACTTCTCGCTGAACGACCAGGTGGTGGAGGGGCTGCGCTGCCTGGACATCCCGGCCTTCTCCGTGCAGTACCACCCGGAGGCCGCCTCCGGGCCGCACGACGCCGCCAACCTCTTCGACCGTTTCGCCGACGTGCTGGACAGCACCGCAGATAAGGACAACAAGTAATGCCAAAGCGCACCGATCTGAAATCAGTTCTCGTCATCGGTTCCGGCCCCATCGTCATCGGCCAGGCGGCGGAATTCGACTACTCCGGCACCCAGGCGCTGCGCGTGCTGAAGGAGGAGGGCCTGCGGGTCATCCTGGTCAACTCCAACCCGGCCACCATCATGACCGACCCGCAGTTCGCCGACGCCACCTACGTGGAGCCGATCACCCCCGAGGTGGTCGAGCAGATCATCGCCAAGGAGCGCCCGGACGCGGTGCTGCCGACCCTGGGCGGGCAGACCGCGCTGAACACCGCGATCGCGCTGGACAAGAACGGCGTGCTTCAAAAGTACGACGTGGAGCTGATCGGCGCGAACATCGAGGCCATCGAGCTGGGTGAGGACCGCGAGAAGTTCAAGGGCGTGGTGGAGCGCTGCGGCGCCGAATCGGCCAAGTCCATCATCGTGCACTCCATGGAGGAGGCCTTCGCCGCCGTCGAGGAGCTGAAGTACCCGGTCGTGGTGCGCCCCTCCTTCACCATGGGCGGGCTCGGTTCGGGCATGGCCTACAACGCGGAGGACCTGCGCCGCATCGCCGGGGCGGGCCTGCAGTACTCGCCGACCACCGAGGTGCTCCTGGAGGAGTCCATCCTGGGGTGGAAGGAATACGAGCTGGAGATGATGCGCGACAAGAACGACAACGTCGTGGTCGTGTGCTCCATCGAGAACTTCGACCCGGTGGGCGTGCACACCGGCGACTCGATCACCGTCGCCCCGGCGATGACACTGACCGACCGCGAATACCAGAAACTGCGCGACATCTCCATCGCGGTGATCCGCGAGGTGGGCGTGGACACCGGTGGGTGCAACATCCAGTTCGCCATCGAACCGGACACCGGGCGGGTGGTCGTGATCGAAATGAACCCGCGCGTCTCGCGCTCCTCCGCGCTGGCCTCCAAGGCCACCGGGTTCGCGATCGCCAAGATCGCCACCAAGGTCTCCCTGGGCTACACCCTGGATGAGATCCAGAACGACATCACCAAGAAGACCCCGGCCTCCTTCGAACCGGCCCTGGACTACGTGGTGGTCAAGGTCCCGCGCTTCGCCTTTGAGAAGTTCCCGGCCGCCGACGCCACGCTGACCACCACCATGAAGTCGGTGGGCGAGGCGATGAGCCTGGGACGCAACTTCACCGAGGCACTGCAAAAGGCGCTGCGCTCCCTGGAGCAGAAGGGCGCGGAGCTGTCCTTCGAGCCGCTGGAGCAGGAGCAGATCCCGCACGTGCTGGAGCAGATCAAGGTCGGCTCCACCGAGCGCCTGGCCCTGGTGCAGCGCGCCCTGCTCTCCGGGGTGTCGATCGAGCGGCTCTATGAGTCCACCGGCATCGACCCGTGGTTCCTGGACCAGCTGGCGCTGATCAACGAGACCGCGGCGATGATCGCCGCGTCGGCGAACCTGGATGAGCAGATGCTGCGCGAGGCCAAGCGCCACGGGTTCTCCGACGCGCAGATCGCCAAGCTCACCGGCAACGCCGAGGCCGTGGTGCGCGGGGTGCGCCACGCGCTGGAGATCCGCCCGGTCTACAAGACCGTGGACACCTGCGCGGCCGAGTTCGAGGCGTACACCCCCTACCTGTACTCCTCCTACGACCAGGAAACCGAGGTGCCGGCCCATGAGAAGCCCTCGGTGATCATCCTGGGCTCGGGCCCGAACCGGATCGGGCAGGGCATCGAGTTCGACTACTCGTGCGTGCACGCGGTGATGGCGCTGCGCGAGGCCGGGTACGAGACCGTGATGGTCAACTGCAACCCGGAGACCGTCTCCACCGACTACGACATCTCCGACCGGCTGTACTTCGAACCGCTGAGCCTGGAGGACGTGCTGGAGATCATCCACGCCGAACAGGCCTCAGGCGGCGTGCTGGGCGTGTTCGTGCAGCTGGGCGGGCAGACCCCGCTGAAGCTGGCCGCCGAGCTGAAGGCCGCCGGGGTGCCGATCCTGGGCACCTCCCCGGAGGCGATCGACCTGGCCGAGCACCGCGGCGCGTTCCAGCAGGTGCTGGACGCCGCCGGGCTGGTGGCCCCGAAGAACGGCACCGCCGTGTCCTTCAAGGACGCCAAGCGGATCGCCGACGAGATCGGCTACCCGGTGCTGGTGCGCCCCAGCTACGTGCTGGGCGGGCGCGGCATGGAGATCGTCTACGACGAGGCGAACCTCTCGCGCTACATCGAGAACGCCACCGAGATCACCGTGGACCACCCGGTGCTGGTGGACCGCTTCCTGGAGGACGCGATCGAGATCGACGTGGACGCGCTGTTTGACGGCACCGAACTGTACATGGGCGGGATCATGGAGCACATCGAGGAGGCCGGCATCCACTCCGGCGACTCGGCCTGCGTGCTGCCGCCCATCACCCTGGGCCACGACGTGCGTGAAAAGGTGGCCGCCGCGACCCGCGCGATCGCCGAGGGCGTGGGCGTGCGCGGGCTGATCAACATCCAGTTCGCGCTGGCCGGGGACATCCTTTACGTCATCGAGGCGAACCCGCGCGCGTCGCGCACCGTGCCGTTCACCTCCAAGGCCACCGGCGTGCAGCTGGCCAAGGCCGCGGCGATGATCGGGGTGGGCCGCAGCATTGCCCAGCTGCGCGGGGACATCCTGCCGGCCCAGGGCGATGGCACCCACCTGCCGGAAACCGCCCCGGTGGCGGTGAAGGAGGCCGTGCTGCCCTTCAGCCGCTTCCGCACCCCGCAGGGCAAGGTCGTCGACTCGCTGCTCGGACCGGAAATGCGCTCCACCGGCGAGGTGATGGGCATCGACAAGTACTTTGACACCGCCTTCGCCAAGTCCCAGGCCGCGGCGAACAACCCGCTGCCCACCGCCGGGAAGGTGTTCGTCTCGGTCACCAACCGGGACAAGCGCTCGATCGTGCTGCCGGTCAAGCACCTGTCCGACAACGGGTTTGAGATCGTCTCCACCGGCGGCACCGCTCAGGTGCTGCGCCGCAACGGGATCCCCACCACCGTGGTCAACAAGGTCCATGAGGGCGGGGAAACCATTGTGGACATGATCACCGAGGGCCAGATCGGGCTGATCCTGAACACCCCCTCGGGTTCGGAGGCGCGCGGGGACGGCTACGAGATCCGTGCGGCGGCCACCAGCGTGGGCACCCCGATCATCACCACCGTGGCCGAGTTCGGTGCCGCGGTGCAGGCCATCGACGCGCTGCGCCACTACAGCTGGGATGTGACCAGCCTGCAGGAGCACCCGGACCTGGTCTCGGCAGGCGGCCGTGGCTAGCGCCGGGGCGGGACACGCCACGGCCGGGAACACCGAAATGGATCATTTCGGCAACCGGCTGCGGGTGGCGATGGAGGCGAACGGGCCGTTGTGCGTGGGCATCGACCCGCACCCCAGCCTGCTGGCCTCCTGGGGGCTGGATGACAGCGCCGACGCGGTGCGCCGCTTCTCGCTGGGCGTCATCGAGGCGGTCGCCGGCACCGCGGCGATCCTCAAGCCGCAGGTGGCGTTGTACGAGCGCTTCGGCTCGGCCGGCTTCGCGGCCCTGGAGGAAACCCTGGCCGCGGCGCGCGATGCCGGGGTGCTGACCCTGGCCGACGCCAAGCGCGGGGACATCGGCTCCACGATGGCCGCCTACGCCAACGCCTGGCTGGCCGACGGTTCGCCGCTGGCCGCCGACGCGGTGACCCTCAGCCCCTACCTGGGCTACGAGTCGCTGAGCCCGGCCATCGACCTGGCCGGGCGGACCGGGCGCGGGGTGTTCGTGCTCGGGCTGACCTCCAACCCGGAGGGCCAAAGCGTGCAGCACGTGGGGGGAGCGGCCTCGGTGGCCAAGCGGATCATCGACGCGGTCGCGCAGGAGAACGCGCACGCCGCGGACCTGGGCCATGTGGGCCTGGTCATCGGCGCCACCGTCGGGGATGCCCCGCAGCGGCTGGGCATCGACCTGTCCGCGACGAAGGCGGCGCTTTTGACCCCCGGGCTTGGGGCGCAGGGCGCCACCGCGGGTGATCTTGCCAACAGCTTCGCCAGCAGCCACCGCCAGGTGCTGGCCAGCAGCAGCCGGGACATCCTGCGCGCCGGACCCGGGGTCCAGGCGCTGCGGGACAAGGCCCGCATGGTACGCGACGAACTGCTCGCCGCCGGTTAGTAAAGTAGTCGGATCGCGCTGTGGCTACTAAGGTTTCTAGTAGCCACAGCGCGATTACTCTTGCAAATGCCGCGTTTGGTGGTTATGTTCACAACATGGCCTTAGTCCACAACTGATGAAGGATGGCTGAACGATGGTACTGCGAGAACTTTCAGACGAAGACCGGATCCGCGCCCGTGCCAAGGCCCTGGCCGCCCGCACCCGTCGGGCTGAGATCAAGTCCCAGTTCAGTAGCGGAAAAATCTCCATCACTGAGGTACTAGACTTGGTGTACGAAGATGAGGCAGTCGGTCGCATGCGTGTGATGGATCTGCTCGAATCAGTGCCCGGCGTCGGCGAGGTCCGCGCCGCGAACCTGCTCGAACGCCTGGGGATCTCCCCGTCCCGCCGCCTGCGCGGCCTGGGACGCAAGCAGCGGGTGGCGATCACTGAACACTTCAAGCAATCTCCGCCCAAGACGAAAGCGTAGTAAATGACCCCAGCGTCGGTAACGGTTCTGGCCGGCCCCACGGCCGTAGGCAAGGGCACCGTCTCCACCTACATCCGTGAGAACTATCCGCAGGTCTGGTTGTCGGTTTCGGCCACCACCCGCGATCCGCGTCCGGGGGAGGTGGAAGGGGTCCACTACTACTTCGTTGGGCCCAAGCGCTTTGGGGAGCTGGTCGAATCCGGCCAAATGCTTGAATGGGCGGTCGTGCACGGGCAGAACAGCTACGGCACCATCCGCTCCACCGTGGAACAGGCCGTGGCCGAGGGCAAGAAGGTGCTGCTGGAAATCGACCTGCAGGGCGCACGCCAGGTCAAGGAGTCGATGCCGGAGGCACAATTCGTGTTCCTGGCCCCGCCCTCCTGGGATGAACTGGTGCGCCGGCTTGTGGGCCGCGGCACCGAATCGAGCGAGGAACAGCAGCGCCGGCTGGAAACCGCTAAACTGGAACTTGCGGCCGAACCGGAATTCGACGTGACCATTGTCAATGACAGTGTGTCGCGGGCCGCCGAAGAGCTTGTGTCCCTCATGGGGCTAGACGAAAAATAAGGGGAGTCCTGTGACCGAAAACCTTGAAGGAATCATCAACCCTTCAATCGACTCGTTGCTGAAGACCGATGAGTCCAAGTACGCGCTGGTGCTGAATTCGGCCAAGCGCGCCCGCCAGATCAACGCCTACTACGCGCAGCTGAACGAAGGCCTGTTCGAGTACGTTGGGCCACTGGTGGAAACCAAGCTCAACGAGAAGCCGCTGACCATCGCCCTGCGTGAACTGAACGAGGGCCTGCTGAAGGTCACCCCGGCCGACGCCGAGTAAGTCAACACTTCAACGGATGGCGCCCCAGTTAGCACCGGTGGCGCCATTCGCTGTTTAAGCCCGCAGGCCGCCACCCAGTCCCACATTGTGAGGTAGAAGTTGAAGAGAATCGTGCTCGGGGTCTCCGCCGGGATCGCCGCCTACAAGTCCGTCCTGCTGCTGCGCCTGCTGCGCGAGGCCGGGCACCACGTCGATGTGATTCCCACCGGCAACGTCGCCCAGTTCGTGGGCAACGCCACCTTTGAGGCCCTCAGCGGCAACCCGGTTACCTCGAACGTGTTCGACGCGGTGGACACCGTGAACCACGTGCGCCTGGGCCAGGAGGCCGACCTGGTGGTCGTCGTTCCGGCCACCGCCGACCTGCTGGCCAAGGCGGCCGCCGGGATCGCCAACGACCTGCTCACCGGCACCCTGCTGGCCACCCGCGCCCCGGTGGTGATGGCCCCGGCCATGCACACGGAAATGTGGCAGCACCCGGCGACCGTGGCCAACGTCGCCACGCTGCGCCAGCGCGGGGTGCACGTGATCGACCCGGCCGTGGGGCGGCTGACCGGCAAGGACAGCGGCCCGGGCCGCCTGCCCGAGCCGGAGGAGATCTTCCAGGCGCTGCAGGTGCACCTGGGCGAGCCGCTGCTGGCCGGGCGCAGCGTGCTGATCACCGCCGGGGGCACCCGCGAACCGCTGGACCCGGTCCGCTTCCTGGGCAACCGCTCCTCGGGCCGCCAGGGCGTGGCGCTGGCGGCCGCGGCCCGCGACGCCGGGGCGAACGTCACCCTGATCGCCACCCACCTGGAGGTCCCCGCCCCGCACGGGGTGCAGGTGGTGCACGCCTCCAGCGCGCTGGAGCTGCGCGAGGCGGTGTTCGCCCACGCCCCGGGCAAGGACGCGCTGATCATGAACGCGGCGGTCGCCGACTTCCGCCCGGCCAGCGTGGAGGCGGCCAAGATCAAGAAGCGCGACGAGCATTCGGCACCGGTGATCGAACTGGTGCGCAACCCGGACATCCTGGCCGAACTGGTCGCCGCCCGCGCCCAGGACCAGACGCTGCCGCGCACCGTGGTCGGCTTCGCCGCCGAAACCGGGGACGAGCAGGGCAGCGTGCTGGACTACGGCCGGGCCAAACTGGCCAAGAAGGGCTGCGAGATGCTGGTGGTCAACGAGGTCGGGCAGAGCAAGACGTTTGGCGCGGAGACGAACGAGGCCACGATCCTGTTCGCCGACGGGCGCGAGGCGGTTTCCGCAGCCGGTAGCAAGCTGGAGGTGGCGCGGCGCGTCATCGAACAGCTGGCCGGCGCAATATAGCGTCATCGGCCCGTCACATGGTGACCAGGACCATGTCACAGCCATTCACCCAAGGACGCAACGAAGGACAAAGGGTCGACACGACCAGATAGAGTAACAAGGTGACTTCAACAACCCCTGAACTACGCCTGTTTACCTCGGAATCAGTGACCGAGGGACACCCGGACAAGATCTGCGACCAGATCTCCGACGCCATCCTGGACGCCATGCTCGCCCAGGACCCGAACTCGAAGGTGGCGGTGGAAACCCTGACCACCACCGGGCTGGTCCACGTGGCCGGCGAGGTGACCACCAACGGGTACGTGGAAATCCCGGAGATCGTGCGCCGCACCATCCTGGACATCGGCTACGACTCCTCGGCCAACGGCTTTGACGGGGCCCGCTGCGGGGTGTCGGTCTCCATCGGCCAGCAGTCCCAGGAAATCCACGACGGGGTGTTCAACTCCCTGGAGTCCCGCCAGGGCACCGCCAAGGACCCGCGCGACATGCAGGGCGCCGGGGACCAGGGGCTGATGTTCGGCTACGCCTCGGATGAAACCGAGTCGCTGATGCCCACCCCGATCTTCCTGGCCCACCGCCTCTCCGAGCGGCTCACCCAGGTGCGCAAGAACGCCCGGCTGCCGCTGCTGCGCCCCGACGGCAAGACCCAGGTGACCATCGGCTACGACGGGGACAAGCCGGTGTCGATCGACACCGTGGTCGTCTCCAGCCAGCACGCGGCCGAATACGAGCTGGAAACCCTGAAGGCCGACCTGCTGGAGGAGGTGGTCACCCCGGTGATCTCCAAGTCCGGGCTGGACACCTCCAACACCGAGATCATCCTGAACCCCTCCGGGCCCTTCATCATCGGCGGGCCGGTCGGGGACGCCGGGCTGACCGGACGCAAGATCATCGTGGACACCTACGGCGGCTTCGCCCGCCACGGCGGCGGCGCGTTCTCCGGCAAGGACCCGTCCAAGGTGGACCGCTCCGCCGCGTACGCGATGCGCTGGGTGGCCAAGAACATCGTCGCCGCGGGCCTGGCCCGGCGCGCCGAGGTCCAGGTCGCCTACGCCATCGGCGTGGCCACCCCGGTGGGCCTGTACGTGGAAACCTTCGGCACCGAGACCGTGGATCCGGCCGAAATCACCCGGGCCATCCGCGAGATCTTCGACCTGCGCCCGCTGGGCATCATCGAGGACCTGGACCTGAAGCGCCCGATCTACCAGAAGACCGCCGCGCACGGCCACTTCGGCCGCGACGACATGGACTTCACCTGGGAGCGCACCGACAAGGTGGATGCGCTGCGCTCCTGGTTCAACGCGTAGCCCGCAGGCCCCGTGGAACAAGAAGCCCTGATATCAGCACCCGAACCGCAGCGCATACCGCTGCTGGCCCGGGTGCTGATTGATTCCCCCGTCCCGCACCTGGACCGGCCCTTTGACTACAGCGTGCCGGCCTCGCTGCGCGACAGGGTGCAGCCCGGGATGCGGGTCAAGGTGCCCTTTGGCGGGCGCCAGCTGGACGGGTTCATCACCGAGCTGATCCCGGACGCGGACCCCGGGTTCAAGGTGCGGGAACTGGGCAAGCTCATCTCCGAAACCCGGGTGCTCTACCCCGAGGTGCTGGCCACCGCCGAACTGGTGGCCGAACGCTACGCCGGCACGCTGTGGGACGTCGTGCGCCAGGCCGTGCCCCCGCGCGCGGCGCGGGTGGAGAAGGAGGACCTGGCCGCCGACGCCCTGGCCGCCGGGCAGCTCACCCTGCCCGCGGTGCCGGTGAACCAGCTCTCCCACTACACCGGGGGAGCGCAGGCGCTCAGCGACTGGGGCGAGGGCAGCCTGCACCGGGCGGTGGCCACCTGGGTGCCGAACTTCCCCGGCTCCTGGCCCGGCTTCCTGCTCGATGCAGCCCGCCCGGTGCTGCAGCGCGGCAAGCGGGTGCTGGTGATCGTGCCGGACGCGGCCGACCTGGAGCGGCTGGGCACCTACCTGGATGAGACGATCGGGCCCGAGTTCTATGCCCGGCTGCAGGCCGAGGACGGGCCCACCCCGCGCTACCGCAACTTCCTGCGCGCCATTTGCGGGCAAGTGCCGGTGGTGATCGGCACCCGCTCCGCGGCGCTGTGCCACATCCCGGACCTGGAGCTGGTGATCCTGTGGCAGGACGGGGACCAGTCCCACCGCGAACTGCGCGCCCCCTACCAGCACAGCCGGGAGGTGGCGCTGCTGCGCAGCCAGCACACCGGGTGTTCGCTACTGATCGCCTCCCCGTCGCGCTCCGTGGAGGCCCAGCGCCTGGTGGACACCGGCTGGGCGCAGGAGCTGAAGCTGCCGCGCGACCTGCTGCGCCGCCAGGTGGCCCGGGTCGCGGCGACCACCACCGACTTTGAGCTCGAGCGGGACCCGGTACTGGCCCGCGCCCGCATCCCGTCGCTGGCCTGGCGGGAGGCCAGCCAGGCCCTGGAAAGCGCGCCGGTGCTGGTGCAGGTGGCCCGCACCGGGTTCATGCCGGCGCTGGCCTGCCAGGACTGCCGCAGCTTCGCCCGCTGCCCCCACTGCCAGGGCCCGCTGCAGCTGGGCGGGGCCGGAGGCGCGGTCAACTGCCGCTGGTGCGGCACCTACTACCGCGACCACCGCTGCGCGAACTGCGGCTCGCCTCGGCTGCGGGCGGTATCGATCGGAGCCGAACGCACCGCCGAGGAGCTGGGCCAGGCGTTCGCGAAGGTGCCGGTGATCTCCTCCACCGGCGCCAAGCCGGTGCGCCAGGTCCCGGACAAGCCGGCCCTGGTGGTCGCCACCCCCGGGGTGGAGCCGGTCGCCGCCGCAGGCTACGGGGCGGTGCTGCTGCTGGATGCGGATAAGATGCTGGCCCACGATTCCCTGCGCAACGCCGAGGAGGTGATCAGCCGCTGGTTCACCGCCGCCGCGCTGGCCCGGCCCGACGGGGTGGTGGTGCTCACCGGCAACCCGAGCCCGGCCGGCAACGCGCTGGTGCGGTGGGACCCGGCCGGCTTTGCCGAACGCGAGCTGGCCGAACGCCATGAGATCGGCCTGCCCCCGGCGGTGCGCTCGGCGATCGTCACCGGTCCGGGCGCCGAACGCTTCATTGGGCAGCTGCAGCTGCCGGTGACCGTGCACGGGCCAAGCATTGATGAGCAGACCCGCGAACACCGCTACGTGCTGTTCTTCTCCTACGCCCAGGGCCCGGCGGTGACCGCCGCGCTGCGGGGCCTGCGCGCGAGCATGTCCGCGGCGAAGGACCCGCTGGTCACCGTCCGGGTGGACCCGGATGAGGTGCTCTAAACCCCGCGCAGCCTGTGCGCCGGCGCGGTTAGCGCAGCCGCCCGGCGAGGAATTCGCGGATTGCCCAGGCGGTCTCCTCCGGCTTTTCGTAGTGGATCAGGTGTCCCACGTTCTCCAGCATCACCAGCACCGCCTGCGGGAAGCTGGCGCGCAGCTGCTCCTGGGTGTCGGGGCTGCCCATCTCATCGTCCTCCCCGCCGACCATCAGCACCGGTTCGGCGATCCGCGGTGCCCACTGCTGCACCGTATGGCTGATCGAGGCCCGGTAGGCCTGGGAGAGGGTTTGGCGATTGTGGAAGCCGGAGAAGTAGGCGCGGTGCTGGTCCCGCACATAGCGGCGCAGCTGCGGATCCCGGCTCTTGGTCATGAACCAGCTCATCGCATCGGTGATCAGCCCCGAGCGCAGGATCCGCTCACCCACCCCGGCCGGCAGCTTCGCGCAGGCCTCGTAGAAGAGCCCGGCGCCGGCGGCGATCACCCGCTGGGAGGACTCCAGGGGCGGCTCGGAGATCGGGTTGAGCAGGAGCAGCGAGGAAAAGACCCGCAGCGTGGCCAGCTTCGCGGCCACCAGGGAGCCGAAGGAATGCCCCAGCAGGATCACGTGCCCGCCCAGCTGCAGCTCGCTGGCCAAGTCATCGAGCACCCGGGCGTAGCCTTCCACGTCGTGTTCGGTGTCCATGGGGCTGGAGGCCCCGAACCCGGGCAGGTCCGGGACGATGAACGTGTACTCGGGCAGCAGCTCGGTGATCCGGGCCAGGCCGTGGTGGTCCCCGCGGAAGCCGTGCACCGCCAGGATCACCCCGGCCGGGGTGTCGGTGCTGGACGGGTAGGTGAAGACCTTCATGGTGGAGTGCCGATGGTGGTGGGTGGAGATCAGTTCATCACGAAGGCGCATGGGTTAATGCTACCCACCGAGCAGGGCCAGGGCCGCTCCCTCATCGATGATCAGGTCGGTGATTAAGCCACCGGCCAAAGCCCCGCGCACCGCCGGAATCTTGCTGCGTCCGGCCACCACGCACAACCGGCGCGGCACCGCGCGCAGCGCGGCCAGGCTGGGGCCGGTGGAGCGGTTGTTGATCTCAATGTCCTGGCTGCGCCCGGCGGCGTCGAAGAACACGGTGGCCACGTCCCCGACCACCCCGATCTCGCGCAGCTGGGCGTTCTCCGCCTCGCTGAGGTAGCCGCCGCGGTACACCTGGGAGGCGACCGCGGCGTTGGCCGCGCCCAGGGAGAAGACCGCCAGGTTCATTTCGCTTTGCACCTTCAGCACCCGGCGCACCGAGGTCTCCTGCCACATCGCCTCCCGGGTGGCGGCGCGGTCAAAGAACGCCGGGACCGGGAACTGCTCGACCCGGGCGGTGAACGCCTGGCCGAAGCGGGTGAGGATCTCGCTGGCGTAGCCGACCCCGCTGGTGTTCGGGTTCGCCGCCCCGTTCAGCTGCACGATCACCGTGTCATGGGTGGGGTGGCTGCCCAGCGCCGCGGAGAGCGCCTGCATCGTCGAACCCCACGCCACCCCCACGGTCATGGAGGAGGAGACCATGTTGCCCAGCACGTAGGCGGCGTGCGCGGAGACCCGCTGCAGCACCTGGGTGTCATCCAGGGATCCGTCGGTGGGCACCACCTGCACCGAGATCCCGTACAGGTCCGAGAGCTGGGCGGCGGCCATCACCGACATGTTGGCCGCCGGGTTGATCTCCACCGAGACCATGCCGGTGCGCTTGGCGAAGGAGAGCAGGCGGGAGACGGTGGAGCGCGAGGTGCCCAGCTCCCGGGCGATGCTCTCCATCTTCATGTCCTGCACGTAATACAGGTGCGCGGCCCGCAGGGCATCACGGGACTTTGGGTCCACTTGCACGGATGTGTCAGATTTGGGCCGGGCCCGTGCCGTGCCGCGCACCGATTCCTGCATCGAAACCACCTTTTTCGCACACTTGTGCAAATCATTTGACCTGTTTGTTCCTGCGTGACAAGACTAACCGTATAAAGACCAAAGGTTGAGATACAAGGGGGCGGTGACCGTGCAACGGGACCAGCTGAAACTACTGCGCCAACGGCCGAATGCGCAGGTACTGGTGGTCGGCGGAGGCATCAACGGGGTGGCGACGTTCCGCTACCTTGCCATGCAGGGAATCGACGTTGCGCTGATCGAGCGCGGGGACTACAGCCAGGGCGCCTCCGGCGCCAGCTCGCACATGATCCACGGCGGCATCCGCTACCTGGAAAACGGTGAGTTCCGCCTGGTGCACGAGTCCGTGCAGGAACGCAACTCGCTGCTGCAGATCGCCCCCCACTACGTCAAGCCGCTGCAGACCACCATCCCGATCTTCTCCACCTTCTCCGGCATCCTCTCCGCCCCGATGCGCTTCCTGACCCACAAGTCGGGCAAGCCCACCGAACGCGGTGCGGCGCTGATCAAGGCCGGGCTGATCATGTACGACGTGTTCGCCGGCATCGGCGGACGCAACACCCCGTGGCACAGCTTCAAGGCCGGACGCAACGCGCGCAAGGACCTGCCGGCGCTGCGCCAGGACGTGAAGTACACCGCCACCTACTTTGACGCCTCGGTGCACAACCCCGAGCGCCTGACCCTGGACGTGCTGCGCGACGGGCTGGCCGCCAATCCGCAGGCCCGCGCCACCAACTACACCTCGCTGACCGGCTTCAAGGACGGCAAGGCGCAGCTGCGCGACGAGCTGAGCGGGGAGCAGTTCGAGTTCGAGGCCGACGTGCTCGTGAACGCCACCGGCGCCTGGGTGGACCTGACCAACGAGGACCTGGGCCGGGAGACCAAGTGGACCGGCGGCACCAAGGGCTCGCACATCGTGCTGGACCACCCCGAGCTGCTGGCCGCCACCGGGGGCCGGGAAATCTTCTTCGAACACGAAGACGGGCGCATCGTGCTGATCTACCCGATGCTTGGCCGCGTGCTGGTGGGCACCACCGACCTGGAGCACGACATGCGTGAACCGGCGGTGTGCACCGAGGAGGAAGTGGACTACTTCTTCGAACTGATCCACCACGTCTTCCCGAACATCAAGGTCGACCGCCAGGACATCGTCTACCGCTTCTCCGGGGTGCGCCCGCTGCCGAACCACGATGACACCGCCCCCGGGTTCGTCTCGCGCGACTACCAGGTGAAGGAAACCCGCCTGACCGACAAGACCATGATGCTCTCGCTGATCGGCGGGAAGTGGACCACCTTCCGCGCGCTGGGTGAGAACCTGGGCGGCAAGGTGCTGAACTTCCTGCGCGCCGAGCAGCGCCAGAGCACCGTCGGGGTGCCGATCGGCGGCGGACGGAACTTCCCGATGAACGAGGGCGAACTGGATGCCTGGTACGCCGCCCGCGAGCACCGGGCCGGACGCGAACGGCTGCGCGTGCTGCTCGAACGCTACGGCACCCGCGCCGACGCGGTGCTGGACATCGTGGGCGAGGATGAGCACCTGCTGGAGCACAGCGACCAGCTCTCCCACGAGGAGCTGGCCTACCTGGCCGAGCAGGAGCAGGTCGGTCGCCTGATCGACGTGTTCATCCGCCGCACCAACCTGGCCTTCCGCGGCCTGGTGACCAATGAATTGGTGCACGAGGTGGCAAGCAGCCTCGCCGTGCCCATGGGCTGGGATGGGGCCCAAACCGACGCCGAGATCAATCATGCGCTCTCGGTGCTGCGAACCCACCACGAGGTGATTCTCACCTAATCAGTGGCCGGCGGCAGTGGGCCGCCGGCATCCACCCCAGGAAGGTCAGTGTTGACTCCGAATATATTTCTTGCCGAACTCACCGGCACATTCATTCTGCTGCTATTGGGCACCGGCGTGGTGGCCAATGTGAATCTGAAGGGGACGTTGGGCCACGCCGCGGGCTGGCTGACGATCTGTTTCGGTTGGGGACTGGCGGTCTTCGCCGGTGTCTGGGTGGCCGCCGCTTCCGGCGCCCACCTGAACCCGGCGGTCACCGTCGGTTTGATGGTCAACGCCGATGCCACCGAGCTGGCACCGGGCGTGGACAAGACCGTGGCGAACATGCTGCTGTACTTCGCCGCCCAGATGATCGGTGCCGTGCTCGGCGCCGTGGGCACCTGGCTGGCCTACAAGAAGCACTTCGATGAACCCATCGACGGCGGCAGCAAGCTGGGCGTCTTCGCCACCGGAGGGGCCATCCGCTCCTACCCCTGGAACATGGTCACCGAGATCATCGCCACCTTCGTGCTGGTGTTCGTGATCAACGGCTTCGGCAAGACCCCCCACGGGTTGGGCCCGCTGGCCGTCGCGCTGATCGTGGTAGCCATCGGCGCCTCGCTGGGCGGACCCACCGGGTACGCGATCAACCAGGCGCGTGACCTCGGTCCGCGCCTGGCGCACGCCCTGCTGCCGATCCCGGGCAAGGGATCATCGGACTGGGCCTACTCCTGGGTCCCGGTTGCCGGACCGCTCATCGGCGGTGTCCTGGGCGGTCTTGGTGCCGCCGCGCTGTTCTAGAACCTTGAGCTATTAGCGGGGATCGCACAAGCTGGTCTCAGGCAGGTGCCCGCACCGGCCGCGGCCGTGACCCCACTGCCCGGCCCCCTCACCCGAGGGGGCCGGGCATCGAGGAAAGAACAACGTAGTTTTTTTAGCGAAAAGAGAGTGAACCATGAGCTCGAAGTACGTCATCGCCATTGACCAGGGAACCACCAGTTCCCGGGCGATCGTGTTCAACCACGCCGGTGAGGTCATCTCCGTGGGCCAGCTGGAACACGAGCAGATCTTCCCGCAGGCCGGATGGGTGGAGCACGACGCCACCGAAATCTGGAACAACGTGCGCGAAGTGATCGGCCAGGCCCTGTCCAAGGCGAACCTGACCCGCCACGACATCGAGGCGGTGGGCATCACCAACCAGCGTGAAACCACCGTGGTGTGGGACAAGAACACCGGTGAGCCGGTGTACAACGCGATCGTCTGGCAGGACACCCGCACCCAGCAGATCGTCGACGACCTGGCCGCCGACGGGGGAGTGGAGCGCTACAAGGACAAGGTCGGCCTGCCCCTGGCCACCTACTTCGCCGGCACCAAGATCAAGTGGATCCTGGACAACGTGGACAACGCCCGCCAGCGCGCCGAGGCCGGGGACCTGCTCTTTGGCACCACCGACACCTGGGTGCTGTGGAACCTGACCGGCGGCACCGACGGCGGCGTGCACGTCACCGACGTCACCAACGCCTCACGCACCCTGTTCATGGACCTGCGCACCCGCGCCTGGGATGAGCAGATCCTTGCCGACTTCGGGGTCCCGGCCTCGATGCTGCCCGAGATCCGCTCCTCCTCCGAGGTCTACGGCACCGTGCACACCAACCAGCTGCTGCGCGAAACCCCGGTGGCCGGCATCCTGGGCGACCAGCAGGCCGCCACCTTCGGGCAGGCCGCCTTCACCCCCGGCTCGGCGAAGAACACCTACGGCACCGGCTGCTTCCTGATCTTCAACACCGGCAATGAGATCGTCAAGTCCTCCAACGGGCTGCTGACCACCATGGCCTACCAGCTGGGCGACGCCGAGCCGGTGTACGCGCTGGAAGGCTCCATCGCGGTGGCCGGCTCGCTGGTGCAGTGGCTGCGCGACAGCATCGGGATGATCGCCACCAGCGCCGAGATCGAGGATCTGGCCGCCCAGGTCGAGGACAACGGCGGGGTCTACATTGTCCCGGCGTTCTCCGGGCTGTTCGCCCCCTACTGGCGCTCCGAGGCCCGTGGGGCGATCGTGGGCCTGACCCGCTACGCGAACAAGCACCACCTGGCCCGCGCAGCCCTGGAGTCCACCGCCTTCCAGACCCGTGAGGTGCTGGACGCGGTGAACGCCGACGCCGCGGACCCGCTGACCGAGCTGAAGGTCGATGGCGGGATGGTCGCCAACGAGAACCTGATGCAGTTCCAGGCCGACATCCTCGGGGTGCCGGTGGTGCGTCCGAAGGTCACCGAAACCACGGCCCTGGGTGCCGCCTACGCGGCCGGGCTGGCCGTGGGCTACTGGAAGGACCTGGGCGAGCTGGAGTCGAACTGGTCCGAGGACAAGCGCTGGGAGCCGAACCTGGACCCCGAGGAGCGCGAACGCAAGCTGCGCCTGTGGAAGAAGGCGGTCACCCGCACCTTCGACTGGGTCGACGAGGACACCCGGCACGTCTAAGCCGGTCAGGCGCCCGCACCGCCACACCGCGGCGCGGGCACCGCGCGCCGCGCACCCCAGGCCCACGCCTGGGGTGCGCGGCAGTTTAACCGGCCCCAAAGCGCGTGCCGTGGCGCGCCTGTTCCGGCCGCGGATCGGACCCCGTCACCGATGCGGCACCACCCGGTGCCGGTACGGTAGAATCGTGATATGTATTCCCAGTTTCACCTACTCTAAGGTGCCGCCCCCGACGCCAGCTGCGGGGGTCTTTGCGTGTCTGGGAGAGACCAACAATTCAGAGCATGTTTGTGAGACGAGCTAAGTGACATCATCGACGAACGAGACGAAAACCTACGACTTTCGTGCCATGGAGGCCAACTGGGCCAAGGTGTGGGAAGACCTAGAGGTCTTCAAGCCCAAGGATGACGGTTCGGCCGAGCGTCGCTATGTCCTAGACATGTTCCCCTACCCCTCCGGGGACCTGCACATGGGCCACGCCGAGGCGTTCGCGATGGGGGATGTGGTCGCCCGCTACTGGAAGCTCAAGGGCTACGACGTGATGCACCCGATCGGCTGGGACTCCTTCGGGCTGCCGGCCGAGAACGCGGCCATCAAGCGCAACGCGCACCCGGCCGAATGGACCTACAAGAACATCGAGACCCAGGCCGCCAGCTTCAAGCGCTACGCCATCTCCGCGGACTGGTCGCGCCGGCTGCACACCTCGGACCCGGAATACTACCGCTGGACCCAGTGGCTGTTTAACCGCTTCTACGAAAAGGGCCTGGCCTACCGCAAGAACCACCCGGTGAACTGGTGCCCGAAGGACCAGACCGTGCTGGCCAACGAACAGGTCGTCAACGGCGCCTGCGAACGCTGCGGCACCCAGGTGACCAAGAAGTCGCTGAACCAGTGGTACTTCAAGATCACCGACTACGCCGACCGCCTGCTGCAGGACATGGAAGACCTCAAGGGCCACTGGCCCGAGCGGGTGCTGCTGATGCAGAAGAACTGGATCGGACGCTCCGAGGGCGCCGAGGTCGCCTTCAGCATCGAGGCGGCCGGGGACAAGCCGGCCAAGGACGTCACCGTGTTCACCACCCGCCCGGACACCCTGTACGGGGCAACGTTCATGGTGGTGGCCGCGGACGCGGACCTGGCCGGGGAACTGGTCACCGACGAGCAGCGCCAGGCGCTGGCCGACTACCAGGAGCAGGTCAACCACCTGTCCGAAATTGAGCGCCAGAGCACCGAACGCGAAAAGACCGGGGTGTTCCTGGGCCGCTACGGCATCAACCCGCTCTCCGGGGAGAAGCTGCCGATCTGGGCGGCGGACTACGTGCTCTCCGACTACGGCACCGGCGCGATCATGGCCGTGCCAGCCCACGACCAGCGCGACCTGGAGTTCGCCCTGGCCTTCGACCTGCCGGTGCGCGTGGTCGTGGACACCGGGGAGGAAGACCCGACCGTGTCCAGGACCGCCACCTCCGGGGACGGGAAGCTGGTGAACTCCGGGCAGCTGGACGGGCTGGACAAGCAGGCCGCCATCGCCAAGGCCATCGAAATCGTCGAGGCCGCCGGCACGGGCGAGCACACCGTGAACTTCCGCCTGCGTGACTGGCTGCTCTCCCGCCAGCGCTTCTGGGGCACCCCGATCCCGATCATCCACTGCCCGCAGTGCGGTGAGGTTCCGGTGCCCGATGACCAGCTGCCGGTGCGCCTGCCGGAGAACCTGCGCGGCGAGGAACTGGCCCCGAAGGGCACCAGCCCGCTGGCCGCGGCCGCGGACTGGGTCAACGTGGCCTGCCCGAGCTGCGGCGGGCACGCCAAGCGGGACACCGACACCATGGACACCTTCGTGGACTCCTCCTGGTACTTCCTGCGCTTCGTCTCCCCGGACTACACCCAGGGCCCGTTCGACCCGAAGGCGGTGCGCGACTGGATGCCGGTCGGGCAGTACGTGGGCGGGGTGGAGCACGCGATCCTGCACCTGCTCTACTCGCGCTTCTTCACCAAGGTCATCCACGACCTGGGGCTGATCGACGCGACCGAGCCCTTCAGCGCCCTGCTGAACCAGGGCCAGGTCCTCAACGGCGGCAAGGCGATGAGCAAGTCGCTGGGCAACGGCGTGGACCTGGGCGAACAGCTCGATGAGTACGGGGTGGACGCGGTGCGTCTGACCATGGTCTTCGCCTCCCCGCCGGAGGACGACGTGGACTGGGCCGACGTCTCCCCGTCCGGTTCGCAGAAGTTCCTGGCCCGCGCCTGGCGCCTGGCCCAGGATGTGGCCAGCGCCCCGGGCGTGGACTACACCACCGGGGACACGGCGCTGCGCCAGGTCACCCACCGCACCGTGCACGAGGCGGCCCAGCTGCTGGACGGGCACAAGTTCAACGTGGTGATCGCCAAGACCATGGAACTGGTCAACGCCACCCGCAAGACCATCGACACCGGGGCCGGCGCCGCCGACCCGGCGGTGCGCGAGGCCATCGGCGTGGTCGCCCAGCTGCTCTCCCTGTTCGCCCCTTACACGGCCGAGGACATGTGGGCGGCGCTGGGCTACGAGCCGAGCGTGGCCAACAGCGCCTGGCCCACCGTGGATGAGGCCCTGCTGGTGGATGACACCATCACCGCGGTCGTCCAGGTCAAGGGCAAGGTCCGCGCCCGCCTGGAGGTGTCGGTGGACATCAGCGAGGCGGAGCTGGAAGCCGCGGCCCTGGCCCACGAGAACGTGGTGCGCCTGCTGGATGGCAAGGCGCCGCTGAAGGTCATCGTGCGCGCCCCGAAGCTGGTCAACGTGGTGCCGGCACCGTAGGGTCGGGCACATGAGTGAACGCCCCAGCGCCGCGCGGGGACGGTGGTTTGCCAAACGCCGTCCCCGTCCGGCGCCCGCCGCCCGGATCGGGATCGTCACCGACTCCTCCGCCTGCCTGGGCGGGCCATGGCTGGAGCACCCGGACTTTGAGATGCTCACCATCCCGGTGATCATCGACGACGTGGTGTGCGGGGATGACACCGACGCGCTGGTGATGGGGCTGGCCATGGGCCAGGCGGTGCGCACCTCCCGTCCTGCGCCGGGGCAGTTCATGCGCGCCTACCGGCAGCTGGCCGAGGCCGGCTGCGAAGCCATCATCTCCGTGCACCTTTCCGCCGGGCTCTCGGGCACCCACGAATCCGCGCGGCTGGCCGCCGGGCAGGTCCAGGTGCCGGTCACCGTGGTGGATTCACGCACCGTCGCCCTGCCGCTGGGGTTCGCCGTGCGCCGCATGCTCACCGCCCGCGCCGCCGGGGCGGGGCTGGATGAGCTGCTGGACATTGCCCGCGCCGCGAAGGACAACTCCGTATTCTTCGCGGTGCCCAGCCTGGACCAGCTGCGCCGCGGCGGGCGGATCAGCACCCTGTCCGGGGTGGTGGGCAACCTGCTCAGCGTCAAGCCGATCCTGGCCATCCAGGACGGGGCGATCCACCCGGTGGAGAAGCCGCGCACCTTCCCGCGCGCCCAAAGCCGGCTGGTGGCGCTCGGGCGCCAGGTGGCCGAGCAGGCCCGGCAGGCGGGGGCCGACGTGGAAGTGGGAATCATGCACTTCGGAGCGCAGGACCCGGCCGAGGAACTGGCCCGCGAGGTCGCCGAGCTCACCGATCACCCGGTGGCCCTGGAACCGCTGCCGGCGGTGCTGGCCGCCCACACCGGGGTGGGGGTGCTCGCCGTCTGCGTGGCCCCGCACTACCCGCCAGCCCCGGAGCATCCACAAGCGGACGAACCGCAGTAGCCGGGCCGCCGGGCAGCACCCACACTGGCTGGCATGGGCCGGCACAACTTCTTTCCTCAGCGCTCCCCGCGCCCCTCCAGGGTCCGCTTCGCCGTGTCCCGGGCCGCGGCCATCACCCTGGTGGTGGCCGTCATCGGCTGGATCGCGCTGTCCATCCTGTTCGCGCCCCCGGATCCCAACCAGACGCTGGGCACCGTGCAGACCACCACCGGGCAGCCGGGCCCGGACCCGCCGGCGCCGGGGCAGGGCACGGCACCCGAACCGGGCAGCAGCGGGCCGGCCTCCACCGAGGCTGGCCCCGCCACGGGGGATGGGGTGGTCGTACACGTGGTCGGGGCGGTGCGCAGCCCCGGGGTGTACCGCCTGCCGGGCGGGGCACGGATCGTGGACGCCATCGAGGCGGCCGGCGGGATGAGCCCCGGGGCCCGGCCCGAACTGCTGAACCTGGCATCTCCGGTCAGCGACGGGCAGCAGGTGCTGCTGCCGCACAAGGACGACCCGCCGGGATTCTCCCCGGCGGCCCAGCCACCATCCGCTGGACCAGGCACCGGCGGCACCGTCACCACCTCCGCTACGCCGTCGGGAGCCGCGGCAGGCGGTGCCCGCAGTGCCCCCGGCGCCCCGGGCGGGAAGATCCCCATCAACCAGGCCGACGCCGAGACCCTGATGCAGTTGCCGGGCATCGGACCGGCACTGGCCGGACGGATCATCGACTTTAGGGAGGCAAACGGGCCGTTCAACTCCGTCGAGGAACTCGAGCAGGTTTCCGGGATCGGTCCGGTGCTGATGGGCAAGCTGCGGGAACTGGTGCAGGCGCCGTGAACACCGACTTCCGGGGACTGTGGATGCTGGGCGGGGCGTGGGCGACCGCCTGGTTCGCCCCGCAACGCTGGGTGTTGGTCCCGCTGCTGGGAATGATCGCCGTGCTGTTCGTGCTGG
This sequence comes from Glutamicibacter sp. St.4D3, assembly GCF_059728615.1. Taxonomy (NCBI): domain Bacteria; kingdom Bacillati; phylum Actinomycetota; class Actinomycetes; order Micrococcales; family Micrococcaceae; genus Glutamicibacter; species Glutamicibacter sp. St.4D3. Next base: position 1,690,290 of record NZ_AP039380.1, on the reverse strand, counting down.
CCGCCCGCCGCCGCCACGACCCGCGGTACTCCGCGCCCTGGTTCACCGCACTGCTGCTGACGCTGTTGGCGGCCACCGCGGTGATCGTCAGCGACCAGGGCCGGGCGCACTGTCAGCTGCCCGAACATGGGACGCAAAGCTACCGGGTGATGTGGACGTTCAGCGAGACTCCGCGCACCGGCCAGGACGGCGCACTGAAGGGCCGGGCGCAGATCCAACGGTACTGGCAGGACGGAACCTGGCACCACTGCCCGATCCAGGTGTACGCGACCAGCACGGTTCCGCTGCCCCGGGCCGTGGCCGGCTACGAGTCGCTGATGCGCCTGGAGGCCTCCGGGTCGCGCACCGGCATCCAGTATTTCGCCAGCGTCAACAGCCCCTCCACCGGGCACGGCCGCGCCCCGCACGGGCCGGCCGAACGGCTGAAACTGCGGTTCGTGCACACCCTGGACCGGCTGCCCGAACCGGCACGGGCACTGCTGCCGGGCATGCTCTACGGGGACCGTTCCCTGCAGGATGATGCCCTGAGCACCGCGATGAAGCAGACCGGGCTCAGCCACCTGACCGCGGTCAGCGGCTCGAACTGTGCCATCATTGCCGGTCTTGTGCTGTTGGTGCTGCGCGGGCTCGGGGCGCCGCGCTGGCTGGCGCTGCTGGGCCTGGGTGGTGCGCTGCTGCTCTTTTCCGGGTTCGTGGGGCCCGAACCCAGTGTGCTGCGCGCCGCGGTGATGGGCGGCCTCGCCGCGCTCAGCCTGTATGTCGGCCGGGGCCGGGCGAGCCTGGGCATCCTGTGCCTGACCGGAACCCTGCTGTTGTTCGCTGACCCGTCACTGGCCGGGGAACCGGCGTTCCTGCTCTCGGTGCTGGCGACCCTGGGCATCGTGGTGTTCACCCCGCCGATCACCGAGGTGCTGGCGCGCCGGGTACCGAAACTGCTGGCCGAGCCCATCGCGATCTGCACGGCCGCCCAGCTGACCTGCCTGCCCGTGGTCATTGCCCTGTCCGAGCATTTCAGCCTCTACTCCATCCCCCTGAACCTGCTGATCACCCCGTTGGTCCCGCTGATCACCGTGAGCGGGATGCTGTGCGTGCTGCTGGCCCCGGCGCTTCCCGTCCTGGCCGGTTGGCTGGTGTGGGTGCCGGGGCTGCCGGCGTGGGGGATTGGCGGGCTGGCGGGCTGGGCGGCCGGCTGGCCCGGGGCGCAGCGGCCCTGGCCGCAGGGGACCGGCGGGGTGCTGCTGGCGGTGGTGATCACGCTGGTGCTCTGTGCATCGATCCTGCTGCTGGCGCATGCGCAGGTGCCGTGGCTGCGCCACGGGGTGCGGGCGCTGTTGGGCGCGGTGGTGCTGGTCCTGTGCGCCCTGGTGTTGCCGGCCACGCTGCTGGTGCGGCCCAGCGCGCCGGAGTGGAACCTGGCAATGTGCGATGTGGGGCAGGGGGACGCACTGGTGATCAACACCGGCGGGCAGGGCGGGTGGCTGATCGATACCGGTAATCCAGGTTCCGGGGTGCTGCAGTGCCTGGACACCCTGGGGGTCAGGCATCTGGAGAAGGTCTTCATCACCCACGCCCATGAGGACCACATGGGCGCGCTGCCCGAGGTGCTGCAGGCCATCGAGGTGGGAGAGGTGCTCGTCTCGGCCGGGTTCCGCAGCGCGGTGCAGGCCCCGCTGCGCGTGCTGCAGCCCGGCGAGCAGCAGCAGGAAGGCTCGGTCAGCTTCACCGTGCTGGGCCCGGAACCGGGCCTGCTGCGCGGCGCGTCGGTGAATGACACCTCCCTGGTGCTGCGCGTTGACTTCCAGGCCCCGGGCGGGCCGGTTTCCTTCTTCACCGCCGGGGACATGGAATCCGAGGCGATGTCCCGGCTGCTGACGCCGAACCCACCACAGGGCATCAGCGTGTTGAAGGCCTCCCACCACGGGGCGCGCAACGGCGGCAGCGAACTGATCGAGCGGCTGCACCCGAAACTGCTGCTGATCCCGGTCGGTGCCGGCAACAGCTACGGTCACCCGCACCCGCAGATCCTGGAAGCGGCGAAGCTGGTCGGCGCCCAGGTGCTGCGCACCGACCAGCAGGGGACGGTAACCATCACATTTGCCCACGGGCGGGCCACCGCCACCCGGATCGGGGTCCCGGTTCGATAGGATCGTAGCTGGTAGTTCGTCCCCGTGAAGGAGCCTGATGGCACGCGCCCCCAAATCCGCCGGTATCTCCTGGCGCGACTTGACCCCCCAGCCGCTGATCCTGCTTTCGGGCCCCGACGAGTACCTGGCCTCCCGGGCCTTTGACACGCTGCGCCAGCAGGCCGCCCAGCGCGAGGGGATCGAGGTCACCCGGCTCTCGGCCTCCAGCTATGAGCCCGGCGAACTGCTGATGGCCACCAGCTCCTCCCTGTTCGCCTCGGCGAACCTGGTGGAGATCACGGACCTGGCCTCCATGAACGAGGTGTTCCTGCGCGACGCGCTGGCCTACCTGAAGGACATCGCACCGGAGAACGTGCTGATCATGCACCACTCGGGTCAGCGCGGCAAGAAGCTGATCGATGCCCTGAAGCAGGCCGGGGCGGTGGTGGTTGACTGCCAGCCGCTGAAGCGCGATGCGGACAAGATCGACTTCGTCACCAATGAATTCAAGGCCGCCAAGCGGCGCATCACCAACGACGCGGTCAAGGCCCTGGTCGCCGCGGTCGGCTCCTCCCTGGCCGAGCTGGGGGCCTCCTGCCACCAGCTGATCGCCGACACCACCGGCACCGTGGACCAGGAGGTGGTCGACCGCTACTACGGCGGACGGGTGGAGGCCACCGCGTTCAAGGTCGCCGACGCGGCCATCGCCGGGGACGCCGAGCAGGCGCTGGCGACGCTGCGTCACGCCCTGGACACCGGCACCGACCCGATCCCGGTGGTGGCGACGCTGGCCATGAAGGTGCGCCAGCTGGCCAAGGTGCTGGGAGTGAACGAGCCGGCGGCGAAACTGGCCGGGGAACTGGGCATGGCCCCCTGGCAGGTGCAGTCCGCCCAGCAGCAGGCCCGCGGCTGGAAGCGCAAGGACCTGGCCGACTGCATCGAGAAGGTCGCCCTGACCGACCGCATGGTCAAGGGCGGGGGACGGGCCCCGGCGTACGCACTGGAGCAGGCGGTGCTGTTCATCGCCGAGAAGTCCCCGCGCTGAGCACCCACACGTTCCTAAGTGGTGCTGCCCCGCCGTCTTCGGCGGATCCCGGCACGGCGGTGCGGGGCGGGGGCCTGCCGGTTAAACCACAAGAACCCGGGCCCCTTGCGGGAACCCGGGTCCTTGAGAAGCTTGCTAGTGCTTAGAGGGCGTTAACCTTCTTGGCAATGGCCGACTTGCGGTTAGCAGCGTTGTTCTTGTGCAGAACACCCTTGCTAACGGCCTTATCCAGCTTGCGGCCGGCGGCCTGCAGCGCCTCGGTTGCCTTCTCCTTGTCACCGGCCACGACGGCTTCGTTGACCTTGCGGATCAGGGTCTTGACCTCGGAGCGGACTGCGACGTTGCGGACGCGAGCCTTTTCGTTGGTCAGGTTGCGCTTCTTCTGGGACTTGATATTAGCCACTTAATAAACTCTCTCGTTTATCGTTTTATACGGTCGGTAGAGGGTTCATCCTCCAGGCCATCGACTGAGCGGTGTGGGGCACCTATGGCGACCCGAAGGGGGCGTGTCGCCCAACCTGCGCGACACACAGCAATTAACACTACCAGAATCCACCGGCCGGGCCGAACCCCTAGCGCCGCCGGTTCAGGTGACTTACGACAAGGTCGAAGCGCCGTTTGTCCAGCACCGCGCCTTCGCGGCGCACCGTGGACGGATCCATGCGGATCACCCGGTCCAGCTTCACCTCGCTGGGCCGGCCCTGCGCGTCCCAGCTGCCGCTGCCGATGTCGAGATAGTCATCGTTGCGGTGGGTCCCGTTGGTGTTGTCCTTCGAGGTGAGCATCAGCCCCAGCAGCCACTTGCCGTCACGGCCCACCAGCAGCACCGGGCGGTCCTTGCCCTGGGAGTGGTCCTCCTCGTAGGGCACCCAGCCCCAGACGATCTCTCCGGGATCCGGCTCACCGTTCAGACTGGGGTTGTAGTTCACCGCCACCGCTGCGGTGTAGTCCCCGGGGTAGACCCCGCCGTGCACCGCGGAGCCGGCCGGGCGGGGAGCAGGGTTCTGCCCGGAAGCCGGATGTGGCCGCGGGGAGTGGGCCTGCCGGGAACGGGAGGCGGACTGGTAGCGGGAAACCTCGCGCACCACGCGGTTCAGCAGGGAAAAGATCTTTCGCGCATTCAATGCCATGAAGCACAAACTACCAGCGGGCGGGCGCGCAATAGCGCGGTTTGGGGTGAATCATGACAGAATAGGGACGAAATCCACCTGTTCTCTACGTTACTTAGTGAGGTCTGTTTAGGTGTCTCCCTTGGCCCGCACCGCGCCGGTGCCCGCCGCGACCGATCCGTCGCTGATCCGCAACTTCTGCATCATCGCGCACATCGACCACGGCAAGTCCACCCTGGCCGACCGCATGCTGCAGCTGACCGGCGTGGTCGCCGCGCGCGACATGAAAGCCCAGTACCTGGACCGGATGGACATTGAACGCGAACGCGGCATCACCATCAAGTCCCAGGCCGTGCGCATGCCCTGGGAAGTCGAGGGCACCTCGTACGCGCTGAACATGATCGACACCCCCGGGCACGTCGACTTCACCTATGAGGTCTCCCGCTCGCTGGCCGCCTGTGAGGGCGCGATCCTGCTGGTGGATGCCGCGCAGGGCATTGAGGCCCAGACGCTGGCGAACCTGTACCTGGCCATCGAGGGCGACCTGACGATCATCCCGGTGCTGAACAAGATCGATTTGCCCAACGCCCAGCCGGAGAAGTACGCCGAGGAGCTGGCGGGCCTGATCGGGTGCGAGCCCGATGAGGTGCTGAAGGTTTCGGGCAAGACCGGTGAGGGCGTCGAGGCGCTGCTGGATGAAGTGATCAAGCAGCTGCCCTCGCCGGTGGGCCAGGCCGACGCCCCGGCCCGCGCCATGATCTTCGACTCGGTCTACGACACCTACCGCGGCGTGGTCACCTACGTGCGGGTGGTGGACGGCAACCTGAAGCCGCGTGAACGCGTGCAGATGATGTCCACCGGCACCAACCACGAACTGCTGGAAATCGGGGTGTCCTCCCCGAACCCGATCCCCACCAAGGGCCTGGGCGTGGGCGAGGTCGGCTACCTGATCACCGGCGTGAAGGATGTGCGCCAGTCCAAGGTCGGTGACACCGTCACCAACGCGGCCAAGCCGGCCGCCGAATCCCTGGGCGGCTACGAGGAACCCAAGCCGATGGTGTTCTCCGGGTTGTACCCGATCGACGGGTCGGACTACCCGGCGCTGCGTGATGCGCTGGACAAGCTGCAGCTGAACGACGCCGCGCTGGTCTACGAACCGGAAACCTCCGTGGCCCTGGGCTTCGGCTTCCGCGTGGGCTTCCTGGGCCTGCTGCACCTGGAAATCACCCGCCAGCGCCTGGAGAGCGAATTCAACCTGGATCTGATCTCCACCGCCCCGAACGTAGTGTACGAGGTGATGGGTGAGGACAAGCAGCTGATCACCGTCACCAACCCCTCCGAGTTCCCCGAGGGCAAGATCCTGGAGGTGCACGAGCCGATGGTGGCCGCCACCATCCTGGCCCCGAGTGAGTTCATCGGCGCGATCATGGAGCTGTGCCAGAACCGGCGCGGCACCATGCGCGGGATGGACTACCTCTCCGAGGACCGCGTGGAAATGCGCTACTGGCTGCCGCTGGCCGAGATCGTGTTCGACTTCTTCGACCACCTCAAGTCCCGCACCCGCGGCTACGCGTCGCTGGACTGGAAGGCCGACGGGGAGCAGGTCGCGGACCTGGTGAAGGTCGACATCCTGCTGCAGGGCGAGCAGGTGGACGCGTTCAGCGCCATCACCCACCGCGACAAGGCCTACTCCTACGGCACCATGATGACCTCCAAGCTGCGCGAACTGATTCCGCGCCAGCAGTTCGAGGTGCCCATCCAGGCGGCCATCGGCTCGCGCATCATCGCGCGTGAGAACATCCGCGCCATCCGCAAGGACGTGCTGGCCAAGTGCTACGGCGGCGACATCAGCCGCAAGCGCAAGCTGCTGGAAAAGCAGAAGGAAGGCAAGAAGCGCATGAAGATGGTCGGGCGCGTCGAGGTGCCGCAGGAGGCCTTCATCGCCGCACTGTCCACCGACGAACCGAAAAAGAAGTAGATGCCCGCAGTCCTTCCGGACGGGGATCCGGCTCCGGCCGATGGTCTGCTCCCGGCAGCGTGTGTGCACGGTGCCGAGGGGCGGACCATGTCCTTTTACGTCCACATTCCCTTCTGCACGGTCCGCTGCGGCTACTGCGACTTCAACACCTACACCGCCAAGGAGCTGGGCTCCGGGGCGACGCAGGAGTCCTACGCGGCCACCGTGGGCCGGGAGATTGATTTCTCCCGCCAGGTGCTGGAGGCCTCCTCGGTGCCGGCCCGGCCGATCGACACCGTGTTCTTCGGCGGCGGCACCCCGACCCTGCTGCCGGCCAGCGACCTGGCCAGCGTGCTGGGGCGGATCAAGGAGAACTTCTCCCTGGCCCAGGGCGCGGAGGTCACCACCGAGGCGAACCCGGATTCGGTGAGCCCCGAAAGCCTTGAGGAACTGGCCGCGGCCGGGTTCACCCGGGTCTCCTTCGGCATGCAGTCCGCGGTGCCGCACGTGCTCAAGGTCCTGGACCGCACCCACAACCCCGAACGGGTTCCCGAGGCGGTGAGCTGGGCGCGGGCGGCCGGACTGGATGTCAGCGTGGACTTGATCTACGGGACGCCGGGGGAGTCGGTCGCCGACTGGCGCACCAGCGTCGAGGCGGCCCTGAGCTACGAACCGGACCACATCAGCGCCTACGCGCTGATCATCGAACAGGGCACGAAGCTGGCCGCGCAGATCCGCCGCGGGGTGGTGCCGGACATCGACGATGACGACCACGCCGAGAAGTACCAGCTGGCCGATCAGATGTTCGCCGCCGCCGGCTACAACTGGTACGAGGTGAGCAACTGGGCCCGCGGCCGCGAGCATGCCTGCCGCCACAACCTGGCCTACTGGCAGGGCGGGGACTGGTGGGGTGCCGGGCCCGGGGCGCACTCGCACATTGGCGGGCTGCGCTGGTGGAACGTGAAGCACCCGGCCGCCTACCAGCAGCGGATCGACGCCGGGATCTCCCCGGGGGCCGGACGCGAATTCCCGGACGCCGAGGCGGTGCAGCTTGAGCGCACGATGCTGCTGACCCGGCTGGACACCGGCATGCCGATCTCCGAACTGGACGAAACCGGGCGCCGGGCCGTGGCCGGGCTGATCGCCGATGAGCTGATCGATCCGCGCCAGGCCTTCGCCGGGCGGATCGTGCTGACCCAGCGCGGTCGCCTGCTGGCCGACCTGGTGGTGCGCGAACTGCTGAACTTCTAATTCGCAGACCTTGGCCCGCCGCCACCGGCCCGCCAAAACGTCCGAAGCCCACCGCCTGATCTTCATCAGCGGTGGGCTTCGGGGATTGTCCTTGGTTCTGTGACGCAGGCCAGGCCCGGCTACTTCATCAGCCGCAGGTTCAGTGGGTAGCGGAAGGGGCGTCCCTTGTTGACCTGGATGCCGGCGCGGGCACCCATCAGCGTCATGAACACCCACAGCGCCACACCGACCACGGCGAACAGCCAGCCGATGAACGGGATCAGGCTCAGCAGGTTTAGCAGGATGGCCAGGACCGTGAGCGGGAAGGTGAAGTTGAACGCTTCCTTGGATTCCTGCGCGGTGAACGGACCGCGGTCACGGTACACCGCGTAGATGATGGCCGAGGGGATGCACCCCAGGATGCTGCCGAAGTGAGCGAGCATCGCCCATTGCCGATCCTCGGTGGGGCTCAGTGGCAAAGCGGTCACCTGCGAACCCTCAAAGCGTGAGTTCTCCGGTGAAGACTCAGTCTGGCGAGATGGCACTGTCGAATTTCCTTGCAATGTCTGAAGTGTGGTTACTGCCTCGAGTCTAGCCACCGGGACCGCTTCGGAAGCTCGACTCGCGGAACTAACCCTGCGATTCACCGATTGTTAGGAAACCGTAATCTTCGGTGGTGAGGAAATCGATCAGGTGCTCGACCTTGCCCAGCAGTTCGGGCTGCAGCTGCGAATAGTATTCAACCTTCGACAGGATCCGCTGCCAGCCCAATCCGATGTCGGCGGCGCTGTGGTGCGGCCAGCCGAAGCTGCGCAGCACCCCGGTTTTCCAGTCGGTGCCCTTGGGGATCACCGGCCACGCGGTGATGCCCAGCACCTCGGGCTTCACCGCCTGCCAGATGTCCACGTAGGGGTGGCCCAGGATCAGCACGTTGCCCTGCGCGCCGGGCGTGGCCATCGCCTGCTGCACGATGAGTTCCTCCTTCGTCCCGGAAATCAGGTGGTCGACCAGGATCCCCAGGCGGCGCTGTGGGGAGGGGTCGAAGTCCCGGATGGCCGCGGCCAGATCGTCCACGCCGTGCAACGGTTCAACCACGATGCCCTCGACGCGCAGGTCATGGCCCCACACCTTCTCCACCAGCTCGGCGTCGTGCTTGCCCTCCACCCAGATGCGGCTGGCCCGGGCGGTGCGCGCCTTCTGCCCGGTCACCGCGCGGGACCCGGAGGAGGAACGCAGGGTGCTTTCGGCCTGGGCCTGGGCGCGCGGCTCGACCAGCTCCACCGGCTCTCCCTCCAGCAGGAAGCCGAAGCCGCTCTGGAAGGACTTGGTGCGTCCATGGCGGTCCTCCAGGACAATGACCCGCATGCCCCCGGACTTCTCGGTGCGCACCAGCTCACCAACCCAGCCGGAGGCCACATCCTCCAGCAGAAGCCCGCGCTCCACCGGAACCTGACGCAGTTTCTTGGGAGCGGGGGTGCCCAGATCCATGGCGCCCCACGGGTAGTTGCTCACTGAATGCAGCCCTTTCGCTGTGACCGAATACGAACCAGATTCCAATGCTAGCAAGCGCTGAACGTACTAGACTTGGCACTTGAGGACGTAGAGTGCTAAATGCCGTGAGGCATGGAAGGTGGTGTGACAGTGAGCGAATTGCGGCGCCTGGATGTGCTGCGCGCCATCGTGGAGGATTATGTCCAATCCCGCGAGCCGGTGGGCTCCAAGACCCTGCTGGATCGGCACGATTTGGGGGTCTCGGCGGCCACCATCCGCAACGACATGGCCGCGCTGGAGGACGAAGGACTGATCGTCGCCCCGCATACCTCTTCCGGGAGGGTGCCCACCGAAAAGGGCTACCGCCGGTTCGTCGACGAGATCGGTGAGATCAAGCCGCTATCGCGCGCCGAACGCGAGGCGATCAACCGGATCATGGACACCTCCCAGGATCTGGAGGAGATGCTGCACAGCACCGTGCGGCTGCTGGCGAAGCTGACCAACCAGGTCGCGATGATCCAGGTGCCGCAGTACGACACGGCCGCGCTGCGGCACATCGAGCTGGTGGGACTCAGTCGGCACCAGTTCCTGCTGGTGCTCATTGCCTCCAACGGCAGCGTGGACCAGCGCGTGCTGAGCACCGCCGCGCCGTTCACCGACGAGTCGCTGGCCGGGCTGAAGAACACGCTGCTGGAGGCGCTGGCCGGGTACCAGCTTTCCGAGCTGTCCGTGCTGCTCTCCACCCACAGCGTGGAAATCCCGGGCCAGGACCAGGACCTGCTGGGAGAAATCCTTGCGGCCCTGCGCGAAATGGCGCATTCGGCCACCGAACAGCGTATCGTGATGGCGGGAACCGCGAACCTGGCCCGTGCCGGGGGAGACTTCCCGCTGAGCATCACCCCGGTGCTTGAGGCGCTGGAGGAGCAGGTGGTGCTGTTGAAGCTGTTTTCCGAACTGGAAGCCGATTCGCGCGGCCTGTCGGTGAGCATCGGCACCGAAACCCATATCGGGGAGCTGTCCGAGGCGGCGGTGGTGGCCACCAGCTACGGCAGCGATGCCCGCAACAAGCTCGGGGTGCTGGGCCCGACCCGGATGAACTACCCCTCCTCGATGGCCTCGGTGCGCGCCGTGGCACGCTACCTGTCCCGAATCCTGGCGAACTGAGACTCGCCGGCACAGACTTTGACCAACGGTTAGGAAAGGACACGCGAGAAACGTGAGCTCGCATTACGAGACGCTGGGTGTCGCGAAGGACGCCACGCAACAACAGATTAAGAGCGCCTACCGCAAGATGGCCCGCAAACTGCACCCGGATGTGAATCCCGGGCAGGACGCTGCGGAGCAGTTCAAGCTGGTCACCCGCGCCTACGAGGTCCTTTCGGATGAGACCAAGCGCGCCAACTACGACGCCACCGGGGATGAGAACGGCAACGGCCACCAGGGCTTTGGCGGGGCCGGCGGCTTCGGCGGGTTCGGGGACATCTTCGAGCAGTTCTTCGGCGGCGGCGGACAGGGCCAGGGCCCGATCCCGCGCACCCAGCGTGGACGCGACGCACTGATCACCGTGACCATCGACCTGGAGGACGCGGTCAAGGGCACCGTGTACCCGCTGGAGATGGAAACCGCGGTCACCTGCAAGACCTGCCATGGTGAGGGCACCCGCGAGGGCACCAGCCCGGTCACCTGCTCCATCTGCCACGGCGCCGGCCAGGTGCAGCGCCCGGTGCGCTCGTTCCTGGGCCAGATGATGACCGTGGAAACCTGCGCCGCCTGCCGCGGCCACGGCACTACCATCCCGGACCCCTGCCTGGAGTGCAACGGGGACGGGCGGGTGCGCGAACGGGTCTCCAAGCAGCTGAACATCCCCGCCGGGGTGGCCAGCGGCACCCGCATCCAGCTGCGTGACCAGGGCGAGGCCGGGCCGGGCGGGGGGCCGAACGGCGACCTGTTCGTGGAGATCGAGGTGCGCCGCCACAAGATCTTCGAACGGGCGAACAACGACCTGCACGCCAAGATGAGCATCCCGATGACCGCCGCCGCCCTGGGCTGCGAGCTGAAGCTGGAGACCTTCGACGGTGAACAGTCGATCCAGGTGGAGCCCGGGGCCCAGGAGGGGCACACCGTGACCCTGCCGGGGTTGGGCGTGCCGCGGCTGCGCGGGGGCAAGCGCGGGGACATCATCGTGCATCTGAGCGTGGAAACCCCCACGAAGCTCGACGCCGCCCAGCGCGACCTGCTCGAGCAGCTGGCCAAGCTGCGCGGGGAGGAAATGGCGGCCGGACAGGTGGAGCACGCCGGGGGCATGTTCGCCCGGCTGCGCGACAAGTTGGGCCAGCGTTAGGCCATGAGCAACCACAGCTTCGTCATCGACCGGCAGCAGGCCGCCCAGGTCGCTGCCGGTGACCGGCTCTCCATCCAGGGCTCCGAGGCGCACCACGCGCTGAACGTGAAGCGGGTCAAGCCCGGTGAGCACCTGGACCTGCTCGATGGCCACGGCCGCCGGCTGGTGGTCGAGGTGCAGGACGGGGACAGGCAGGCGCTGCACGTCACCGTCCTGGAGGTCGTGGACGAAGCCCCGCCGGGTCACCCGGTCACCCTGATCCAGGCGCTGGCCAAGGGGGACCGGGACCTGCAGGCGGTGGAGGCCAGCGTGGAGCTGGGTGTCAGCGCGGTGCGTCCCTGGCAGGCCGAACGCTCCATCGTGCGCTGGAACGCCGCCAAGGCGCAGAAGGCGCTGGAGAAGTGGCGCTCCCAGGTGCGCAGCGCCCAGAAGCAGTCCCGGCGCAGCTATGAGCCGGTGCTGCACCCGATGCTCACCACGCGGCAGCTGGCCGAGGAGGTCTCGGCCCGGACCGCCGATGGGCACCTGGTCTTGGTGCTGCACGAGGCGGCCACCGTGCCGCTGGAGCGCATCGTGGGGGACTGGAAGGCCGCCGCCGGATCGGCGGGCCGCACGGCGCCGGGCGTGTGCCTGATCGTGGGACCCGAAGGCGGGATCAGCGACGGGGAACTGGCGGTGCTCACCGCCGCCGGTGCCCGGGCGGTGGTTCTGGGCCAGCATGTGCTGCGGGCCTCCACCGCCGGCCCGGCCGCCCTGGTGCTGGTCCGTCACCTGCTCGGGGACCTGTAGGGGGCTTGGAAAAACTTCACCCGGCCATCGCCGGTGGACGCGATTTCGCGTCTGCCGGTGGTGGCCGGGTTCGTGGTTAAGCGTGGTTCGCGGGGGCTTTGAGGCCCGGTTCTTTGGCTGCCCGGTTAGCTGACGTTGAACATGCTGGTGGTGCGCGCGATCTTCGCGCCCGAACCGTTGTTCTGGCCCCACAGGGTCACCCGGTATTCGCCGGGGGAGAGCGCCAGCTCGCGGCTGAGCGCCCCGTCCTCATCCAGCTCGGTGGCCTTTACCCGTTGGGCCTCGTCCACCGGCTGCCAGTCCCCGGCCGTGTTCTTGCGCTCCACCCGGTAGTACAGCCCGTCGCTGAAGGCGACGGATCGGGCGTTGAGCTTGACCTTCCCGGCGGCGAACTGGCTGGAGTTCTGCGGGTCGATGATCCAGATCGGGGCCATGAAGCTGGAGTTGCGTTCGTATTCGCTCTCCAGGCGGTAGTCGTCGAACACGGTGGCGTTCGCGGCCCCGTCCACCAGCAGGCGCAGCTTCGGCGGCTGGCTGCCGTTCAGTACCCCGGCGTTGGCGGCCGCGGCGGTGGCGGTGAACACCAGCTGCTGGATGCTGCGCTGGGCCAGGCCCTCATCCAGGTGGGCGCCAAAGACCTTCTTCGGCAGGTCCAGGGTGATCACGTTCTCGGAGCTGATCGACACCCCGATGTCGGTGCTGGGCTTCAGGTAGGTGAACCACCCGTCCTTGGCCGGCTTGTCGTTGAGCATGTAGCTGATGGCGTCGGTGACCGGGTCCCCGCTGGCCTTGGCCCGCGCGTACTCGCGGTACAGGTAGACCCCGTCATTATCGGCCTGCAGCCAGTAGACCGGGATCAGTTCCTTGTCCGAGGGGGTTTCCACCGAGCCCGAGGCGCTGGGCAGGTCCTGGTGGGCGCTGTTCGAGGTGTCGGGCATGCGGTGTTCCTCATTGCCGGTGCTCGCCCCACAGCCCACGGCGACGGCCAGGCCAAGGGCCAGGGCCGCCGCTGTTGCGCGCCGCGAAAACTTTCCTAGAGGCAATCAATACACCTATCCACATGGCCCACCTGTGACGTGGAACTCACCAGTAACATTTGTAGCTGACGGTTCAACACAATGCCATACCCAACTGGGCTAAAGGGCGAAAAACCGTACAGGATAGCGATCTGTAACCAAATCTATACCTTCAGCATCCAAAGTGAGGGGTAGATTTGGGGATTTATCCCACGGCACATGCCCCAAAACAGCCTTCGCTCGCTAGACTGGAAGGTGCAACATTTTCTCGTTTACGCCTAAGGGGCCCACAACACCGTATGCAGGTAGAAAAAGATCGGATGCCATCCGAAGCCGAACGCGCATCCCTGACCGTCACCTTCGACAATCCCGAGCATATGATCTCCACTCTGGGACCCAATGACGAGCTGCTGCGGATCCTGACCGGAGCCTACCCGTCGCTGGAACTGCGCCCCGCCGATTCCCGGCTGACCCTGCTGGGTGAACCCGGCCAGGTGCGCCGCGCCCAGCGGGTGCTGGAGGAGGCCCGGCAACTGGCCGGCCGCGGCTCGCGCATGAGCGTGGAGACCATCGAGCAGATCATCAAGATGGTCTCGGGCAACGGGGAGCAGTCCGCCTCCAATGTGCTGGGGTTGAAGATCCTCTCCGGGCGCGGCAAGTCGATCCGCCCCAAGACGGTGAACCAGAAGTCCTACGTGGACGCGATCGACGACTCCACCATCACCTTCGGCATCGGCCCGGCCGGCACCGGCAAGACGTTCCTGGCCATGGCCAAGGCGGTCGCCGCGCTGCAGGACAAGCAGGTCAACCGGATCATCCTCACCCGCCCGGCCGTGGAGGCCGGGGAGAAGCTGGGCTTTTTGCCCGGCACCCTCTCCGAGAAGATCGACCCGTACCTGCGCCCGCTCTACGATGCGCTGCACGACATGGTGGACCCCGAGTCGATCCCGCGACTGCTGGAGGCCGGCACCATCGAGGTCGCCCCGCTGGCGTACATGCGCGGACGCACCCTGAACGACGCGTTCGTGATCCTGGACGAGGCGCAGAACACCACCGCGGAGCAGATGAAGATGTTCCTCACCCGCCTGGGCTTCGGCTCGAAGATGGTGGTCACCGGGGACATCACCCAGGTGGACCTGCCGGGCAACGCGGTCTCCGGGCTGCGCCTGGTCACCGAGGTCCTCAAGGACATCGACGACATCAGCATCTGCCGCCTGGACGCCACCGACGTGGTCCGCCACCGGCTGATCTCCGACATCGTCTCGGCCTACGACCGCTGGGACGCCGCCCAGCGCCAGCCGCATCGTGAACGGCGTGGCAAGTGAACCCCGCCCACCGATTTAGCCTCCAGGAACCAGTGAGCAGCAATAGATGAGCATCGAAGTCAATAACGAAACCGAAGCGCAGGTCGACCTGCAGGCCGTGGAGAAGCTGGCGCGCTTTGTGCTGGAGACCATGTACCTGCACCCCAGCACCGAGGTCTCGGTGGTGTTCGTCGACGAGGAGGCCATGAGCCAGCTGCACGTCGAGTGGATGGACCTGGAAGGGCCCACCGACGTGATGAGCTTCCCGATGGACGAGCTGCGTCCGGGCAGCGCCAACACCCCGGCCGAGAGCGGGATCCTGGGAGATGTGGTGATCTGCCCGGCCGTGGCCGCCGAACAGGCCGCCGCCGGCGGGCACAGCGTCCAGGACGAGGTGCTGCTGCTGACCACCCACGGCCTGCTGCACCTGATGGGCTTCGACCACGACGAGGAGGCCGAACGCGCCGAGATGTTCGGCCTGCAGCGCAAGCTGCTGGAATCCTTCCTGGGCCGCCCGGCCCCGAAGGAGACCGTGGAGTAGCCGGTGAGCACCGTTTTAGTGATCGCTGCCCTGATCTTCCTCGCCTGCGCGGCGGTTCTCACGGCAGCGGATTCGGCCTTTTATGCCCTCTCCCGCCACACGGCGGAAAAACTGCGCAACGACTCGAACTCCAAGGCGCTGACCCGGATCCTGGACGACAGCGAATCCCACGCCCAGTCCATCCGCTTCTGGCGGATGTGGTTCGAAACCGCCTCCGCGGTGGCCATCGCCCTGGTCTTCTCCCGCTTTATCCACAACATCTGGCTGGCCGGGCTGCTGGCCACCATCACCATGGCGGGGCTGGGCTTCGTGCTGGTCTCGGTCTCCCCGCGCCGCTACGGGCGGGCGAACGCGGCCTCCGTGGTGCGCAGCACCGCCCCGCTGGTGCGCCTGCTGCGCGTGCTGCTGGGCCCGGTGACCAACTGGCTGGCCTCCATCGGCAAGGCGCTGGCCCCCTCGGGCTCCAGCCATGAGGACACCTACCTGGACAAGGACCGGCTGCGTGACATCGTGGACCGGGCCAGCGAGGGCGCGGACCTGGAGGAGGAATCGGCGGAGCTGATCTCCTCGGTGATGGACCTGGAGGAAACCAATGTGCGCTCGGTGATGGTCCCGCGCACCGACATGGTCTACTTCGACGCGGACACCACCATCCACCGGGCCCTGGACTTGTTCATGGCCTCGGGCTTCTCCCGCATCCCGCTGGCCGGGGAGGACGCCGATGACATCCGCGGGATCATCTACCTCAAGGACGTGATCCGCGAGGTGCACGGGCTGCAGCGCGCCGAATCGCTGGGCGAACTGGCCCGCAAGGTGCGCTTCGTGCCCGAATCGAAGAACGCGGCCGAGCTGATGCAGGAACTGCAGCAGGAGTCCATCCACCTGGCCATCGTGGTCGACGAGTACGGCGGCACCGCCGGGCTGATCACCCTGGAGGACCTGCTGGAGGAGATCGTGGGGGAGATCGACGACGAATACGACCGCTCCCGCCCGGACGTGGTGGAAAACCCGGACGGCACGCTGACCGCCCAGGCCGGCACCTCGATCGACGACGTGGCCGACTTCTTCGACATGGACATCGAGGAGGAGGACGTGGACACCGTGGGCGGGCTGATCTCCAAGGCCCTGGAATCGGTGCCGGTGCTCGGCTCGGTGGCCGAGATCCACGGGCTGCGCCTGGAAGTCGTCTCCCTGTCCGGGCGGCGCAACCGCGTGGGCAAAATTCATGTAGAGCGCCTGCACCACGGCGCTTCCGACCAGAGAGAAACCATAGAGGAATCACCCAATGGCAGAGACTAACAACCTTCCCGCCTCCGGCAGCTGGCCCGAGGACTTCCGTTCGGGCTTCACCTCCTTCGTGGGCCGGCCCAACGCCGGCAAGTCCACGCTGACCAACGCCCTGGTGGGGCAGAAGATCGCGATCACCTCCGCCAAGCCGCAGACCACCCGGCACACCATCCGCGGGATCGTGCACCGCCCCGACGCGCAGCTGATCCTGGTGGACACCCCCGGGCTGCACCGCCCGCGCACCCTGCTGGGGCAGCGGCTGAACGATTTGGTCGCCGAGACCCTCTCCGAGGTCGACGCGATCGGCTTCTGTCTGCCGGCCAACGAGAAGATCGGCCCCGGGGACCGCTTTATCGCCAGCCAGCTCGCCCAGCTCAAGCGCAAGCCCATCGTCGCCCTGGTCACCAAGGCCGACCTGGTGGACCGCGAGACCCTGGCCGCCCAGCTGATCGCGGTCACGGAGCTGGGCAACGAAAACTTCGGGCCCGACGGGTTCGCCGCGATCATCCCGGTCAGCGCCGTGAAGGACTTCCAGGTGGAGCAGGTGGCCAACGTGCTGGTCGAACAGCTGCCGCTGGGCCCGCCGCTGTACCCGGACGGGGAGCTGACCGATGAGCCGGAGAGCGTGATGGTCGCCGAGCTGGTGCGCGAAGCCGCCCTGGAGGGGGTGCGCGATGAGCTGCCGCACTCGCTGGCCGTGGTCGTCGAGGAGATGGCTCCGCGCGAGGGACGTTCGAAGGAGAACCCGCTGGTGGACATCCACGTGAGCCTGTACGTGGAGCGGCCCAGCCAGAAGGCGATCGTGATTGGCAAGGGCGGCGCCCGGCTGCGTGAGGTCGGCACCCGCGCCCGGCAGGGGATCGAGAAGCTGCTGGGCACCAAGGTGTACCTGGACCTGCACGTGAAGGTGGCCAAGGACTGGCAGCGCGACCCGAAGCAGCTGGGCCGCCTCGGCTTCTAGCCCGCCGCCACGGGCTGCCGCGCCGGCGAACAACCCCTGTCCGACCTGGTCGGGCAGGGGTTGTGCCATGTCCGGGAAAGGTGCGGTCCAGGGCCCGGCGTCCGGAATGTGACACAAACGTGCAACAACTGCGTCGCATCCCACCGGCGGTGCTATGTTTGAAAAATGCATTTCGAGCTACTACTGCTACTTAGCCGCTGCGAGGATCCAACGGACCGCTAGTGGTCCCACGGCCGACCCCTCGTCGCGGAGTTCGCCCTCATCCGGCCCCATACAAACAACCACCAATTGTCCAGGGGATACCGAAATGCAGAACATGCAAAAGCCTTCGAACATGCCAATCCACAAGTATGTTCCCTTCCAGGACCAGATCGAGGTCAACCTGCCCGATCGCACCTGGCCAGACAAGTACATCACCAAGGCCCCGCGCTGGTGCGCGGTGGATCTGCGCGACGGCAACCAGGCGCTGATCGACCCGATGAGCCCCGAGCGCAAGCACAAGATGTTCGACCTGCTGGTGCAGATGGGCTTCAAGGAGATCGAGGTGGGCTTCCCCTCGGCCTCGCAGACCGACTTCGACTTCGTGCGCCAGCTCATCGAACAGGACCGCATCCCCGAGGATGTGACCATCCAGGTGCTCACCCAGTCCCGGGAACACCTGATCGAGCGCACCTACCAGGCGCTGGAGGGCGCCAAGCAGGCGATCGTGCATCTGTACAACTCCACCTCGATCCTGCAGCGCGAAGTGGTGTTCCGCCAGGACGAGGACGGCATCGTGGACATCGCGGTGCAGGGTGCGCGGCTGTGCAAGAAGTATGAGGAGCAGCTTGGCGGCACCAAGATCACCTACGAATACTCCCCGGAGTCCTACACCGGCACCGAGCTCGAGTTCGCCAAGCGCATCTGCGAGGCGGTGGCCGAGGTGCTGGAGGCCAGCCCGCAGAACAAGGTGATCCTGAACCTTCCGGCCACCGTGGAGATGGCCACCCCGAACGTGTACGCCGACTCGATCGAGTGGATGCACCGCAACCTGGCCAACCGGGAGTCGATCATCCTCTCCCTGCACCCGCACAACGACCGCGGCACGGGGGTGGCCGCCGCGGAGCTGGGCTATCTGGCCGGCGCGGACCGCATCGAGGGCTGCCTGTTCGGCAACGGGGAGCGCACCGGCAACGTGGACCTGATCACCCTGGGCATGAACATGTTCGGCCAGGGCGTGGACCCGCAGATCGACTTCTCCGACATGGACCACATCCGACGCACCGTGGAGTACTGCAACCAGCTGCCGGTGCCCGAGCGCAGCCCGTACGGCGGGGACCTGGTGTTCACCGCGTTCTCCGGCTCCCACCAGGACGCCATCAAGAAGGGCCTGGAGGCGATGGACGCCAAGGCCGCCGCCCAGGGCAAGGACATCAACGACCTGGTCTGGGCGGTACCTTACCTGCCGGTGGACCCCAAGGACATCGGGCGCAGCTACGAGGCCGTGATCCGGGTGAACTCCCAGTCCGGCAAGGGCGGGGTCTCCTACCTGCTGAAGAACGACTACAACCTGGACCTGCCGCGCCGCGCCCAGATCGAATTCTCCGGGGTGATCCAGAAGAAGACCGATTCCGAGGGCGGGGAAGTCTCCTCGCAGACCATCTGGCAGGTTTTCCAGGACGAGTACCTGCCGGTGGCCGAGGGCAATGGCCTCAAGCCCTGGGGGTACTACAAGATCGCCTCGGCAACCGCCGAATCCGCGGAGGACGGCAGCTTCGTGCTGCACACCAAGCTGCTGGTGGACGGCGCCGCCCAGGAGCGCAGCGCCGAAGGCACCGGCCCGATCTCCGCACTGGTGAAGATGCTCAACGAGGACGGGGTGGATTTGCGGGTGCTGGACTACACCGAGCACGCACTGAGCGAGGGCGGCAACGCCCAGGCGGCCGCCTACGTTGAATGCGCGGTCGGGGACCGGATCCTGTGGGGTGTGGGCATGGACGCGAACACCACCATCGCCTCGCTGAAGGCCGTGGTCTCCGCAGTGAACCGCGCCATCCGCGACGCCCAGTAGCCCCGCCGGCCAACGGCACCACCACCAACCCGGCGCCCCGCAGCGTGCAACGCTGCGGGGCGCCGTGCCGTGTGGCCCCAGCCCCGGGCAGGCGAGCCGTGGTGCGCGGGTGCGGTGCAAAAGTGCGATAATTGGGGGTGTGGCAAGATCTGGATTCGCATCACGCAGTTACCGCACCCGCGGCATTGTTCTGCGTACCCACAAGCTTGGCGAGTCCGACCGCATCATCACCCTGATCACCCCCAACGGGCTGGTTCGGGCCGTGGCCAAGGGGGTGCGGCGCACCTCCTCGCGGATGGGCGCCACCCTGGAACCGTTCATGGAGGTCGACGCCCAGGTGGTGATGGGCCGCAGCCTGGACATCATCTCCCAGGCCCAGCTGCGCCACCCCTACGGGCAAAAACTGGTCGGCGACTACTCCGCCTACACGGTGGCTACCGCGATGGTGGAAACCGCCGAACGGCTGCTGGAGGCGGACGCCGACTCCACGATGCGCCAGTACCGGCTGCTGCACGGGGCGATCGCGCTGCTGGCCCGCGGCAGCGTGGACCCCGGGCCGATTTTGGACTCCTACCTCCTGCGCGCCCTGTCCGTGGCAGGCTGGGCCCCCTCCTTCACCGACTGCGTGCGCTGCGGTGAGCCCGGTCCGCATTCGGCGCTGAACATCCAGCTGGGCGGCGTGGTCTGCCCGGCCTGCCGCCCGCCGGGCTCCACCTCCCCGCACCCGGTCACCGTCAGCTACCTGCAGGCGCTGCTGACCGGGGACTGGGACACGGTGGCCACCGCCGGGCCCAAGGCGCGCGACCAGGGCGCCAAGATCGTAGCCAACTACCTGCAGTGGCACCTGGAACGTGCCGTGAAGTCCCTACGCCATGTGGAGAGAACATGAAGAAGCTCGCCCCGATCACCTGCCAGCGCGGCCCGGTCAGCCCCTATGCGCACCCCCAGAATCCGCAGGTGCCCTCCATCCCGGCCGCCGTGCTGCCCCAGCACGTGGCGATCGTGATGGACGGCAACGGCCGGTGGGCGAACCAGCGCGGGCTGCCGCGCACCGAGGGACACCGGGCGGGGGAAGCCGCGCTGCTGGATGTGATGGCCGGGGCCGTGCAGCTGGGGATCAAGTACGTCTCGGTGTACGCGTTCTCCACCGAAAACTGGAAGCGCAGCCCCGAGGAAGTGCGCTTCTTGATGGGCTTCTCCCGCGACGTGCTGCGCCGCCAGCGCGACACCCTGAACTCCTGGGGCGTGCGCATCCGCTGGTCCGGGCGTGAACCGCGGCTGTGGAAGAGCGTGATCAACGAGCTGAAGGCCGCCGAGGAACTCACCAAAGACAACCTGGGCTGCCAGCTGACCATGTGCGTGAACTATGGGGGACGGGCCGAACTGGCCGACGCCATGACCCTGATGGCCCAGGACGTGCAGGCCGGACGGCTGAAGCCCTCCGGGATCAGCGAGAAAACCATTGGCCGCTACCTGCACGCCCCGGAACTGCCGGATGTGGATTTGTTCATGCGCACCTCCGGGGAGCAGCGCACCAGCAACTTTTTGCTCTGGCAGTCGGCGTACGCCGAAATGGTGTTCCTGGACGAGCTGTGGCCGGATGTGGACCGCACCACCTTGTTCAAGGCCGTCGAACAGTACGCGCAACGCGACCGCCGCTACGGTGGCGCGGTGGACAAGCCCCAGCCCGAGGCCGCACCGGCCCACAGCTAAGCGCACTCCGCCAGGGGAAAACTGGCGCGGCGCCGGCTAGCTTGCGCCCTGCAGCAGGTGCAGCCACCGCCGGACCTTCGCATAGGATTCGGCGCGCGGCCCGGCGGATGAGGTGAACACGTCGTGCATCGCGTCGGTGATGATCGCATTGGTGACGAAGCTGCCCAGCTTCAGGCTGCGCTGGCGCACCAGATTCACGTCCACCACCGAATCGGTGCGCTGCATCAGCGGATCATAGCTGGCCCCGAAGTGCGACTGGGCGCTGGTGAGCACCAGCACCGGCAGCTCCAGGTCCAGCCCCTTGGCCACCTTCGCGTGCGCCTCGAGCACCGTGCGCATCCAGCCCACGGTGGGACGGAACGCGTGCCGGGGACGCCACAGCGGGTGGATGTCCCATTCCCCGTGCCCGTCCTGGGAGAGCGAGAGCCAGTAGTGGTCCAGTTCGGGCAGGTGCAGGGTGCGTGTGGGGGAGCGCCGGGCCATCGCCTCCATCAGCCCCTGGGCCGGTATCCGCAGGAACTGGGTGCCCTGGAATTCCAGCCACGGGGCGTTGAGCACCAGCCCGGCCAGCCTGGCGGTGGACTGCTGGGCCCAGAGGCTGATGATCAGCCCGCCCAGGGAATGGCCCTGCACCAGCAGCGGCAGCCCCGGGTGCTCGGCCGTGAGCAGATCCGCGGCCGCGTCCAGCTCCTGGTGGTATTCGGCCAGGTGCTCCACATAGCCGGGACGCTGGTGCTCGCTGCGCAGGCTGCGCCCATAGCGGCGCAGGTCCAGGGCGTAGAAACGGTAGCCGGCGGCCCGCCAGAATTCGGCCAGCTCGCGGTTGTAGAAGTAGTCGCTCCAGCCATGGACGCTGAGCAGGATGCCGCGTTCTTCCGGATTGCCCGGGGGCGGCTGCTTCGGCACATAGCGGACCAAAGTGCCCAACACCGGGCCCTCCCCATCAACGCCTAGGTTCAAGGTGGTGTGCTCAAAGCCCTCGCCCAACGGGTCGGCGGCCCAACCGCCGGGATCCGTGCTGGTCAAGAAATCCGGCCACTGGCTTGATGGAATACCGTACAGACCGCTCATGGCACCAGCCTAACCGGTAAAGAATTTGGCAAGCGCACTGGCCAGCGGCGAAAATTGAAACCATGCGCATTTACCCCCTGGTTTTCAAGCACGTCTTCACCAAGATGGATCCGGAGAAGGCCCACCACTTCGCCTTTGACGCCATCAAGCTGGCGCAGCGTGTCGGATTGAGCAAGCTGACCCGCAAGTTCTTTGCTCCCGACCCGAAGCTGCGCCGCACGGTGATGGGCATCGACTTCCCTTCGCCCTTTGGCCTGGCCGCCGGCTTCGACAAGGGCGCCACCGGCATCCTGGCGCTGAGCGACATCGGGTTCGGGCACGTGGAGATCGGCACCGTCACCGGTCAGGCCCAGCCGGGCAATCCGACCCCGCGGCTCTTCCGCCTGGTGGAGGACCGCGCGGTGATCAACCGGATGGGATTCAACAACGAGGGCGCCGAGGTCGTCGCCGCCCGGGTGGCCACCGCCCGGCAGCAGCTGAAGGCCGATTACCGCCGGCACCGTCCGGTCGTTGGCGTGAACATCGGCAAGACCAAGCTGGTCGAACTGGAGGACGCGGTCGGCGACTATCTGGAATCCACCCGCCAGCTGGCGAACCACGCCGACTACCTGGTGGTGAACGTCTCCAGCCCGAACACCCCGGGGCTGCGTTTGCTGCAGAGCGTGGATTCCCTGCGTCCGCTGCTGGAGCAGGTGGGGGCCAAGGCCGATGCGGTGGCCGGCCGGCACGTGCCGTTGCTGGTGAAGATCGCCCCGGACCTCAGCGACGAGGACGTGGCCGATGTGGCACGCCTGGCCATTGAACTGGAACTGGACGGCATCATTGCCACGAACACCACCATCGGTCGCGAGGGGCTGGTCAGTGACTCGGCGCGCGTCGAGGACATTGGGGCCGGGGGACTGTCCGGTGCCCCGCTGAAGGAACGCTCCCTGCAGGTGCTGCGCCAGCTGCGCGAACTGGTGCCCGCCGAAATGGCGATCATCTCCGTGGGTGGGGTGAGCGATGCGAAGGACGTCAAGCAGCGTCTGGATGCCGGAGCGGACCTGGTGCAGGGATACACGGCGTTCCTGTATGAAGGACCGTTCTGGGCCCGGAACATCAACCGGGAACTGGCGCAGATGCTCTAGGAGTTCTCACCAGCTCGCCGTACCCAGATACGGCCAGCCGAGTTGAAGATGACGGCGGGTGCCAGCGGGCACCCGCCTTTTCTTGTGCCCGGATACCGCCTAGGCGCCTGAGGCCGATTATCGGTAGTCCTCGTGGGAGCAGCGATACCGAGCTCAGGCCGTGCACAAAGCTTGCGGTTTGTATCGAGCGATACAACGCTGTGGATTTGTGCATAAAACGCGTGTTCACCGGGCAGTCCTAGGCCGGAGGCACAAGGTGGGCATAACCCTCGCCCCGAAGCCAAAAAACAAGGAGGGTTCCACTAGGAACCCTCCTTGTTTTAATGTCTGAGTGCTTGGATCAGCTCAGCTTCGCACCGCGCTTGACCTGCGGCTTGGGCAGGCGCAGCTTGCGGAACTGCATGCCGCGCATGAAGGCGTAGAGTCGGACACCGCGCTCGAGCTTGCCAAAGCGCTTGACCAGCTCGCGCTTGAGCAGCCATCCGGTGAGGATTCCTTCGATGATCACCACACCCAACACGATGTACAGGCCGAACTGCACGTAGACCTGCAGTGTCAGGTTCTGGCTGAACACCAGGGAGGCGACCAGGAACAGCAGGATGATGAACATCATGAACTCGCTGAACATCCAGCGCGAGTCGATGAAGTCGCGGGCAAAACGCTTCTGCGGACCCTTGTCACGCGGCATCAGATAGCGCTCATCACCGGTTTCATTGGCGATACGCAGTCGCTGCTGAGCCTCGATGCGGCGCTTGCGCTCCATCTCCTTGGCCTGCTTGCGGTCATTGGGCACCAGCGGACGCTGGTGGCGTGCCTGCTGCTGGCTGCGCTTCGGGGTCGGGCCGCTCTTGCGGCCATCGGGCGAGGCCAGCGTCTCTGGGGCCTGCTCTTGCGGGGGCTGAGGTTCTTCCTTCTTACGTCCAAACACCCGCCCATCCTATCGGTTCCGCGGCTGTGACGTGACATTGGCCGGACTTGATCGGTTGTTAGGCTTGGAAGCATGACTAGTAACACTTCGGCCGCAGCGGCCGCCCACGGGGTGGACATCGCCGGCCTGCGCGAGCACGTCGAGGCCAACTTCGAGAAGATCCTCACCGAACTGACCGAGCTGGTGGCAATCCCCGGCATCGCCTGGGAATCCTTCGATCCGGCAAACCTGGAGCAGAGCGCCCAGGCCGTGGCCGCACTGGTGGAGGCCATCGGGGTGGACAGCGTGGAGATCCTGCGCGAACCCACCGATGAGGGAACCATGGGCAGCCCGGCGGTGGTGGCCCGCCGCCCAGCCAAACCCGGCAAGCCCACCATCCTGCTCTACGCCCACCACGACGTACAGCCCCCCGGAGACCCAGCGGACTGGAACACCCCGGCCTTTGAGGCCACCCGTGTCGGGGACCGGCTCTTTGGCCGTGGCGCCGCGGATGACAAGGCCGGCATCATGGTGCACGTTGCCGCGCTGCGCGCCGTGCTGGACCGGGTCGCCGACTTCGGTGTCGGGGTGACCTTCTTCTTCGAGGGTGAGGAAGAGGCCGGCTCCCCGTCGTTCCGCAACTTCCTGGAGGCGCACCAGGACAAGCTGGCAGCCGATGTGATCATCGTGGCCGATTCCTCGAACTGGGCCGTGGGCACCCCGGCGCTGACCTCCTCGCTGCGCGGCATGGCTGCCGCCGAGATCGAGGTTCGGTCCATGACGCACGCCGTGCACTCGGGCATGTTCGGCGGGCCGGTGCTCGACGCCCCGTTGCTGGCCGCCAAGCTGATCTCCACGTTGCACGATGAGAACGGGGCCGTTGCCGTACCCGGGCTCGTCTCCAACGACCACGCCGACGTGGACTACTCCGAGGAGCAGTTCCGCGCCGATTCGGGCCTGCTGGACTCCGTGTCCCTGGCCGGAACCGGCAAGATCACCGACCGGCTGTGGAATAAACCGGCGCTGAGCGTCATTGGAATGGATATGCCCAGCGTTGACCATTCCTCCAATACCCTGATCCCGCGCACGCGGTTCAAGGTGTCGATGCGACTGGCACCCGGGCAGGACTCGGCAGCGGCGCTGAAGGCGCTGGAGGAGCATATCCTGGCCCAGGACGTGCGCGGAGCCGAAGTCACCTTCACCGCCACCGAGGCGGGCAGCGCCTACCAGGCGGACCTGCATGCGGCGGCGAACGAAAAGGCGCAGTGGGCCCTGGCCCAAGCTTGGGGGACCGAACCGGTGAGCATGGGTTTGGGCGGATCCATCCCATTCATCGCCGACCTGCTCGAGGTCTTCCCACAAGCTCAAATTCTTGTGACCGGCGTGGAGGATCCGGACTCGCGGGCCCACTCGGCCAACGAGTCGCTGCACCTGGGGGACTTCAAGAACGCGATCGTCGCCGAGGCGCTGCTGCTGGCCCGGCTGGACAGCGAAGGGCTGTAGACTCCGTCCGGCTATGAATCGGCTCATAGTGTGAAACAAACATGGGTGCGAATTCCCAGATGAGTCGTACGATAGAAACTAGAGGAGAGGTGCACATCTTCACCCCACGAACCGGGGCAGGGCGCACCACTGCAGTATGGGAGGAGAAACATGACTGCACCAGCAAATGATGTCAAGGGCGACGCCACCGAGTTGCCGACCCACGAGGTGAACCTCAGCGACGTGGCCGCCGAAAAGGTGCGCTCACTTCTGGACCAGGAAGGCCGCGACGACCTGCGTCTGCGCATCGCCGTGCAGCCCGGGGGCTGCTCGGGCCTGATCTACCAGCTGTACTTCGATGAGCGCATGCTCGACGGGGACCACGTGCGCGAGTTCGACGGCGTGGAAGTGATCGTCGACAAGATGAGTGTCCCATATCTCAATGGCGCCTCCATCGACTTCGAGGACACCATCTCGAAGCAGGGCTTCACCATCGACAACCCGTCGGCTGGCGGATCCTGTGCCTGCGGGGACTCTTTCCACTAAATCAGCGGGAACTAACACCTCTGTTCAAACGTTTAAGAAACTTTCGTTGGAACAGAGGTGTTTTTCTGCATTCAGGGGCTTGAGAGGGTAAGCTCTACATTAAGTAGTAAAACTATGTTTCGCTTCGTGGGCCAGCTCACGGGACACACTCGTAAACGCGGGATGACCTACGAAGACCACACATTCTGCACCAACAAAGAGGAAGGGCCGTCTGTGAGTTCGCAAGACCGAACCGGCAGTCGCGGATCTGCCAAAGCCAAAGTCATGGCTTTGGTAGGTACTGGCGCACTGCTGTTGACGGGATGTTCAGCGGAGGTAAAGCGCGGTTGGCTCCCGAACGTGGAGCGTGACACCACCAACCACACCGGGATGATTCAGGATCTATGGGTTAACTCGTGGATCGCTGTGACCGTGATCGGTGTTTTGACCTGGGGCTTGATGCTCTGGTGTGTCGTGGCCTACCGCCGCCGTAAGTCCGATACTGGCTACCCGCGTCAGATCAGCTACAACCTGCCAATCGAGATTTTCTACACCGCCATTCCGCTGGTTCTGGTGTTGGTCTTCTTTAGCTTCAACAACAACGTTGAAAAGGCAATCAACACCAAGGTCGATTCCGAAGTTGTCGTCGACGTCCGCGCCAAGCAGTGGGCCTGGGACTTCAACTACTCGTACGACGGCCAGGAGAAGTACTTCGCTGGCAAGCAGGCTCACCTGAACGAGGACGGCTCGGCCGGCGCCCAGGAGACCCTGCCGACCCTGTACCTGCCGGTCAACAAGACTGTCACCCTGGAACTGAACAGCCGCGACGTCATCCACTCGTTCTGGGTGCCGGCGTTCGTGCAGAAGCTGGACATGATTCCGGGCCGCACCAACTACATGTACCTCACCCCGCAGGTTGAGGGCACCTTCGACGGTAAGTGCGCCGAGCTTTGCGGCGAGTACCACTCCGAGATGCTGTTCAACGTCAAGGTCGTCAGCGAGGCCGAATTCAAGGCCCAGATGGCGAAGCTGGAAGACGGACACCTCGGCGAGGAATATGACCGTCAGCCGAACAAGGTTAACTCCGTGGTCGTCGAGCACGAAGGACAAGGGGAAGGAGAGTAACCGGTCATGACAACTTTTGAATACGCGACCGATGATGTGAAGAGCATCAACTCGGCCGTCGTCCCGAGGTCAAAGGGACGCATCTTCGTTGACTACATCACCAGCACGGACCACAAGAAGATTGGGTACATGTACCTCATTTCTTCGTTTGTGTTCTTCTGCATCGGTGGTGTGATGGCACTGCTGATCCGTGCCGAGCTCTTTGAGCCGGGCATGCAGATCGTGCAGACCAAGGAACAGTACAACCAGCTGTTCACCATGCACGGCACCGTGATGCTGCTGATGTTCGCCACCCCGCTGTTCGCGGGCTTCGCGAACGTGATGATGCCCCTGCAGATTGGTTCGCCCGACGTGGCGTTCCCTCGCCTGAACGCCCTGGCGTTTTGGTTCTTCTCGCTGGGTTCGACCATTGCCCTGGCCGGCTACCTGACTCCTCAGGGCGCCGCTAGCTTCGGTTGGTTCGCTTACGCACCGCTGTCCAACACCACGTTCTCTCCGGGCGTCGGTGGTGACCTGTGGGTCTTCGGTCTGGCACTGTCCGGCTTCGGCACCATCCTGGGTGCAGTGAACTTCATTACCACCATCATCTGCCTGCGCGCACCTGGCATGACCATGTGGCGCATGTCGATCTTCACCTGGAACACCCTGATCACCTCGATCCTGATCCTGATGGCCTTCCCGCCGCTGGCAGCTGCGCTGTTCGCACTGGGTGCCGACCGTCGTCTGGGTGCACACATCTTTGATCCGGATAACGGGGGAGCGGTGCTCTGGCAGCACCTGTTCTGGTTCTTCGGTCACCCCGAGGTGTACATCATCGCGCTGCCGTTCTTCGGCATCGTTTCGGAGATCTTCCCGGTCTTCAGCCGCAAGCCGATCTTCGGCTACAAGGGCCTGGTCTTCGCGACCATCGCCATTGCCGCCCTCTCGGTTTCGGTGTGGGCTCACCACATGTACGTGACCGGTGCCGTCATGCTTCCGTTCTTCGGCTTCATGACCATGCTGATCGCGGTTCCGACCGGCGTGAAGTTCTTCAACTGGATCGGGACCATGTGGCGCGGTTCGATCACCTTCGAAACCCCGATGCTGTGGAGCATCGGCTTCCTGGTGACCTTCCTGTTCGGTGGTCTGACCGGTATTATCCTCTCGGCTCCGGCCCTGGACTTCCACGTGTCTGACACCTACTTCGTGGTGGCACACTTCCACTACGTGGTCTTCGGTACCGTTGTGTTCGCCATGTTCGCCGGCTTCTACTTCTGGTGGCCAAAGTGGACCGGGCACATGCTCAACGAGCGCCTGGGCAAGATCCACTTCTGGTTGCTGTTCATCGGCTTCCACGGCACCTTCCTGATCCAGCACTGGCTGGGCGTCATCGGCATGCCGCGTCGCTACGCCGACTACATGCCGGAAGACGGGTTCACCATGATGAACCAGGTTTCCACCGTGTTCTCCTTCGTCCTTGGCATCTCGATGATCCCGTTCTTCTGGAACGTTTGGATCACCCACCGTCAGGCCAAGAAGGTCACCGTTGATGATCCGTGGGGCTTCGGCGCATCGCTGGAATGGGCAACTTCCTGCCCGCCGCCGCGTCACAACTTCCACTCGATCCCGCGGATCCGCTCTGAGCGTCCGGCCCTGGACCTGCACCACCCGGAACTGAACGGACGTGCTACTCCGGAAAACCCGGTCGCGAAGATCTTCGGCCCGGCTGACCAGAAGGACAAGTAAGAATGAAAATTGAATCCTGGCTCTTCATGGGCGGAATCTTCTTCTTCACTCCGGTAGCCATCGTTTACGGCTACATGGTCAACTGGGAAGAATGGGTTGGCATGCTGGCCCTGCTGATGCTCGCCGCCATGTCCGGCATGGTCGGCTGGTACCTGAAGATGACCGCCAAGAACGTCGGCATCCGTCCCGAGGACCGTGTTGACGGCGAGATCCACGAGAACGCAGGCGACATCGGCCTGTTCGCACCGTGGAGCTGGTGGCCGCTGGTTCTGGCCTCGGCAGCTGGTATCAGCTTCCTGGGTCTGGCCGTTGGCTGGTGGGTCTTCTACATCGGTGCTGGCCTGGCCATCATCGGCGTGGTCGGCTGGGTCAACGAATTCAGCCGTGGCAAGCACGCTCACTAAGTAAACTGAGAAAGGGCGACGAGTTTTCGAACTCGTCGCCCTTTCTCAGTTAACCCGAGCGTAGGGGCGTTGTCGCCAGGCCTCCGGGATGGCGTTTAATGGGAGAAGACCCAGTGGAAGGAGCTGGCCATGCGCTACGCGCCGCAGCCGGCCGTCACGGCCCGCCTCGACCCAGAATCGAGCGAGAGCAAGTACCGGCAGATCCGACGCATCCTCAAGACCCACGCCCGGGAGTCGTGCGAGCCGGGCTTCAAGCTGCCGCCGGAACGTGAACTGGCCGAGCACTTTGGGGTGGCGCGCAAAACCATCCGTCAGGCCATCGACGCGCTGGTGGACGAACAGGTGCTCAAACGCGTCGTCGGGATCGGCACGTTCGTGGTTCCGGAGAAAATGGACCTGCGGGTCCGTCTGCACTCCTACAGCGAGGACATGATGCGCCGCGGCATGGTCCCGGACGCGCACGTGCTGAAGTTCGACGAAATCAAGGCGTCCGCCCACCTGGCCAGCCAGCTGATGGTCGACGAGGGGACACCCGTGGTGCGCTTCAAGCGCCTGCTGCTGGCGGACGGGACCCCCATGAGCCTGGACGAGAACTACATGCCGGCCGACCTGGTCCCCGGTTTCGTCGACGGGCAGCCACCCTCGAAGCTCTACCAAACACTGCATGAGCGCTACGGCATCCTCTTGGAGTGGGGCGAGGATCAGGTCGAGAGCACGGCCGCCAGCCCCGCACAGGCCCAACTGCTGGCCGTGGAAGACGGGTTTCCGCTGCTGCAGATCACCCGCTACGCCTACATCGGCGAACGCCTGGCCGATTACTCGGTCTCGCTCTACCGTTCGGACCGCTACAAGCTCTTCGTACCGCTGCAGCGCCTGGGGACCCGCACGCCGCGTTATTCCACCTCGTTCTAGGGTTCCCCCTCCCGGCCGGCGTGCAAGCGCCTTCAAGCCCCTGGCGGGGGTTCTAGGGGGAACCGCCGTGTACATCTCGTTGCCGCAGCTGATAATCTCAGCGCCATGGCACGCCTTCTGCTGCTCTCGAGCATCTTTCTGCAACCGAGCGCCCTGCTGCCCCTGGCCGAACAGCTGACGGGCCGAGAACATCAAGTGGAGGTTCAGGGCACTGATCCCGGCGAAGGGGCCAAAGAGGCGCTTGAACAGTACTCAGCGGCGTTGGATGGCCTCCGTGGCAAGGTTGGGGCGGATCCCGTGGTCGTGATCGCCCACTCCAACGCGGGCGCCTATCTACCCTCCCTGCTGGACCGTTTTCCTGGAACCCCAGCCATCTTCCTGGATGCCATTTTGCCGCTGTTTGACGGCCGCTGCCTGGCGCTGGTGCCCGCGTCACTGGGAGAGCCCCTGCGGGGCAGGGCGGAGGCAGGCCTGCTACCGCGCTGGTCGCGCTGGTGGCCGCGGGAGAGCGTGCGGGCCCTGGTGAACAGTGATGCGGACTTCGCGCAGCTGGATGAGCGCTGTCCACGCGTGGCGGCCTCCTACGTGGATGAACGTCTTCCCCTGCCCGCAGGCTGGAGCGCGCAGGCGGCGGCTGGATATCTTCTGCTGAGCGATGGTTATCTTGGGGACTGGGAGCGGGCGGTGTCAGCCGGGTGGCCCGCGCAGCGACTGCAGCTGGGGCATCTGGGATTTTTGCGGGATCCAGGGCAGGTCGCGCTGGCGTTGGATCATCTCAGTGAGCGCCTGACGGGTCGGGACGATACCGCTGGCGGAGCGGAGTAGAGGCTTTTCCCACACCGTGGTGCCAGCAGCGGTGTCGGTGGCCAGCGCACCGGTTTCCGCGCAGTGGCCCGCACCGGTTCGCGCAGGGGGATCGGCGTGCGGCGGGCCGGCGGCTTGCTGAGCCGCCGCCAAGCGCTGGCCTTGGGTGCGCCATGGCGGGGTAGCGGCCAGTGGTTAAACGAAAACGGTGGGACCCGCTGGCTGCGGGTCCCACCGTTTTAGATGTGACTAATGCGTTTCGAGCTTACTTCTCGATGGATGCGCTGTCGGTTGCACCTTCGACCTCATGGTGGCCGTGGGCAGCGTGTGCTGCTTCCAGCTCCTTCGGGGTGACAGGGGCGACGCGATCTTCGAAGAAGAACTTCGACCACTTCGCACGACGCTTCTCCTGGCGGGAGATGTGTCCTGCAGCATCCGGCTCGGCCGGAATGAACTTGCGGTCCTCGAAGTTGGTCAGATGGTACAGGGTGTACGCATCCAGCTCCTCATGCTTCTCCGCGAAGCCGCCCTCCGGCGACATCTGGATGGTGCCGGTCTCGCGGCCGTGCAGGACGGTTTCCCGGTCCTTGCGCTGTAGCGAGAGGCAGATGCGGCGGGTCACGAAGAACGCGACGAACGGTCCCACGATGAACAGCACGCGCAGCCAGTAGGTCACGTCGTTCAGCGACACATGGAAGTGGGTGGCCATCAGGTCCGAGGACGCAGCGGCCCACATGGTGCAGTACCAGACCACACCGGCCATGCCCACGGCGGTGCGGAACGGCGCGTTGCGCGGACGGTCCAGCACGTGGTGCTCGCGGTTGTCCTTGGTGACCCAGCGTTCGATCCACGGCCAGGTGAACATGACCGCGAACAGGATGCCTGCCGGAACCAGGGCCGGCAGCAGCACCGAGAGCACCAGGGTGTTGTCGCCCCATGGGAACGGAATGACCCATTCGAACGAGAAGTTGCCAAGCACGCCGGGCATCAGACGCAGGGCGCCGTCAACGAAACCGATGTACCAGTCAGGCTGGGTACCGGCCGACACCGGGGAGGGGTCGTACGGACCGTAGTTCCAGATCGCGTTGATCTGGAAGAAGCCTGCGATGAAGGCCACGATGCCGAAGATGATGAAGAAGAATCCACCAGCCTTGGCAGCGTACACCGGGCCAACCGGGAAGCCGACAACGTTGTTGTTGGTGCGGCCCGGGCCGGGGTACTGGGTGTGCTTGTGGGTGACAACCATGAACAGGTGGATAACCACCATCATGATGATCAGCGCCGGCACGACCATGATGTGCAGCGAGTACAGGCGCGGGATGACATCCTCGCCCGGGAACTCGCCACCGAAGAAGAACATCGAGATGTAGGTACCAACGATCGGCAGCGCCTTGATCACGCCGTCGATGATGCGCAGACCGTTACCGGAGAGCAGGTCATCGGGCAGCGAGTAGCCGGTGAAGCCGGCAGCCAGGCCCAGGATCAACAGCACACAGCCGACGACCCAGTTCAGTTCGCGCGGGCGACGGAACGCACCGGTGAAGAACACGCGCAGCATGTGCACCGAAACCGAGGCCACGAACAGCAGCGCGGACCAGTGGTGGATCTGTCGCATGAACAGGCCGCCGCGCACATCGAAGGAGATGTCCATGGTGGACTGCATGGCCACCGACATCCCGGTGCCCTTCAGCGGCACGTAGGAGCCGTTGTAGACGATGTGGGTCATCGACGGATCGAAGAAGAAGGTCAGGAACGTTCCGGAAAGCACCAGCAGTACGAAGGTGTACAGGGCGACTTCACCGAACATGAATGACCAGTGGTCAGGGAAGACCTTGCGGCCGAATTCCTTGACGATGGCCGAACCACCCACGCGGGAATCCACGAAGTTGGTGATGCGGCCGGTGCGGGTCTTGGCAGTGAACTCAGCGTTCGTTGACATGACTAACCACGCTCCCAGTAGCTCGGGCCAACCGGCTCGTGGAAGTCACTGCGGGCTACCAGGTAGCCTTCGGAGTCAACCATGATCGGCAGCTGCGGAAGTGCGTGACCGGCCGGGCCGAAGATGACCTTGCATTCCTGGGTCAGGTCGAAGGTCGACTGGTGGCACGGGCACAGCAGGTGGTGGGTGTGCTGTTCGTACAGCGCGATCGGGCAGCCCACGTGGGTGCAGATCTTCGAGTAGGCGACGATGCCATCCACGTGCCAGTCCTCGCGGCCTTCCGAGATCTGCATCTCGGCCGGATCCATGCGCATGACCAGCACAACGGCCTTGGCCTTCTCGTTCAGCGGCTGCTCGGCGTCGTTCAGGCCTTCGGGAATCACGTGCAGGGCGGAGCCGATCTGCACGTCGGAGGCCTTGATCGGGGTGCCGGAGGGGTCGCGGGTCAGACGGACGCCGGTGTCCCACATGGTGTGGCGCAGCTGGTCGACCATCTGGTGGGCGGTCTTGCCCGAGCGCTCCAGGTCGCGCATGTAGAAGATCGCCGGGATCGGGGCCAGTGCCAGCGCACCGATCAGGGTGTTGCGAATCAGCGGGCGGCGCTTGATGCCGGACTCTTCCAGGATCGTGTCAACGATCTCGGCGGCGTCCTGGCGGTCCTCCTCGGAACGGATTTCGTGACGCTCTTCGACCAGCTCGTGGTCCGGCATCAGGGTACGGGCCCAGTGAACGATGCCCACACCGATGCCCAGCATCGCGAAGGTGGTGCCCAGGCCGAGCATGGCGTTCTGCACGCGCAGTTCGGCGAAGGTCATGTCGCCCAGGTGGCCCAGCACGAAGTAGGCCACGAAGAACAGCACGGTTCCGATGATGGAGATAATGAATAGCAGCGCTACTTGGCGCTCGTGTCGCTTGGCTTGGCGCGGGTCGCGGTCTGCGATGCGCGGACGGTGCGGTGGTAGACCCGGATCCGGGAACCGATCCTGAGCCACATCGTCAGCCTTAGCAACGGTGCCCGAGTCTTCGGGACTCCCGTGACTATGGTTGCCCATGTTGTCTCTCATCCTTCTCTCAAGAATTTAATGTACGTAGTGATGGGGTCGGCCGAAGCCGTGGGCGTCTTAGGAAGGACGCGAGGTCAACCAAACGGCGAAGCCGATGATGATGCCCAATCCGGCGGTCCAAACGAACAGACCCTCAGCCACCGGACCAAGGCCACCCAGGGCGGCGCCACCGGCAGTGCCGTTGGCTTCAATGGTCTTCAGGAAGGTGATGACGTCACGCTTCTCTTCGGGGGTGATGTTCGAATCGTTGAAGACCGGCATGTTCTGCGGTCCGGTAACCATCGCTTCGTAAATGTGCTTTTCAGAGACACCGGCCAGGGTTGGTGCGAACTTACCGCGGGTCAGAGCACCACCGGCTGCCGCAGCGTTGTGGCACATGGCGCAGTTGACGCGGAAGACGGTACCGCCATGGGCAGCGTCACCCTTCTCGGTGTCCAGGTACTCTTCGTCCGGGATCGCCGGGCCGGCACCCAGGCTGGCCACGTAGGCTGCGAGCTGCGAAATCTGCTCGTCATTGAACTGGACCGGCTTGATCTGGGCCTGCGGGCCCTGCATCTGCATCGGCATGCGGCCGGTGCCCACCTGGAAGTCAACGGAGGCTGCGCCCACGCCGATCAGGGTCGGTCCAGAGTCAGTGCCTTCGGCGTTCATCCCGTGGCAGGTCGCGCAGTTCGCAACGAACAGCTTCTGGCCTTCCTGGATGTCTGCAGCCGAAGCGGTCGCGGTGGCCGCCTTTGCTTCGTTGATGCTGCCCGCTGCAGTGTAGAGGCTGCCGGTGACCAGCAGACCAAACAACAGCAGAGCCACAGCGGCGAGCGGGTGGCGGCGCTTTTTCGAAAGAGCCTTCACTTTGCTGGTTCCTCACTTATTTCTTGGTGTGGTGTTGCCCTACTTCTATGGAGGCAACTGATGATTGTTAGTTGCCTACTTCAGGAAGTAGATGATCGCGAACAGGGCGATCCACACGACGTCAACGAAGTGCCAGTAGTAGGACACGACGATTCCGCCAGTCGCCTCGAAGTGGCCGAACTTCTTGGCCAGCATCGCACGGCTGATGATCAGCAGGAACGCAATCAGGCCACCGAGCACGTGCAAGCCGTGGAAGCCGGTGGTGATGTAGAAGGCCGAAGCGTAGGAGTTCGAGCTCATAGCCACACCCTCGTGAACGAGCATGGCGTATTCATATGCCTGGACCGAGACGAAGATGGATCCCATGATGAAGGTCAGGATGAACCATTCAATCATTCCCCACTCCTTGAAGTTGAAGACGCCACCGGAACGGCGGGCCTTGAACTCCTCGGCGCGGAAGACACCCATCTGGCAGGTGAACGAGCTGGCAACAAGAATCAAGGTGTTGGTCAGCGCGAAAGGCACGTTGAGTTTGGCAGTTTCATTCGCCCAGAGCTCTGGCGCGGCAGCGCGCAGGCTGAAGTACATGGCGAAGAGGGCGGCGAAGAACATGAGCTCGCTGGAGAGCCACACCATCGTTCCCACCGACGCCATATTGGGGCGGTTCGGTGCACTTGGCACCGGTGTATTTGGGGCATGAGTCGCAGTTGTCACACTGTCATTATGTCTCTAAACGGACCGAAGATACCAATGCAAAAGGCACGTGACAGTGGTTTTTTGCACCACACCTCGGCCACAAGCCCGGAAACTCGCGGAAGTAGCCGAGAAACTGTTTCTACAATTTGTAGAGCCGTGTCGCGCCGGGGGCCGTGTTGCAGGACTTAAGCAACGTGATTGTTCCTTAATTATCCGCTATTTTGCCCGGAATTCTGGGCTTTTGGTGTGACTCATGCGACGCAATGAAGTGGCAGCCCGGCGCGCTTCCTCATTAAGCTTGTACTCGTGTCAACGACCCAGTCTTCCCAAAAGTTCCCCACTTGGCCGAGCTTGCTTTCCGCCCTGATCAGCGGCCGGGATTTGCAGCGCGATGAGGCCGCCTGGGCGATGAATGAAATCATGTCCGGCAACGCCACCGATGTGCAGATCGCCGGCTTCCTGGTGGCCCTGCGCTCCAAGGGTGAAACCATCGCCGAATTGACCGGCCTGGTCGACTCCATGGTGGCCAATGCCCGCAAGATTCACATCGAGGGACAAACCCTAGACATTGTGGGCACCGGGGGAGACCGGCAGAACACGGTGAACATTTCCACCATGGCCACCCTGGTGTGCTCCGGTGCCGGGGTGAAGATGGTCAAGCACGGCAACCGGGCTTCCTCCTCATCTTCCGGATCGGCCGACGTGCTCGAGGTCCTGGGGGTGAAACTGGATGTTCCGGTGGAGCGCCTGCCCTGGGTGTACGAACAGTCCGGCATCGCCTTCTGCTTCGCGAACCTCTTCCACCCCTCCATGCGCCACGTGGCCGTGGCCCGCCGCGAGCTGCGCATCCCCACTGCCTTCAACTTCCTGGGACCGCTGACCAATCCGGCACTGCCCTCGGCTTCCGCGATCGGCTGCTCGGATCTGCGCATGGCGCCGATCATGGCCGGCGTGCTGGCGGCCAGGGGAGCTCGCGGCCTGGTGTTCCGCGGCGAGGACGGGCTGGATGAAATGACCACCACGGCATCGAACCGCGTCTGGGAAGTGCGTCAGGGCAAGGTCCAGGAGTTCATGTTCGATGCCAGCGAGGTGGGCATTGAGCGCACCACGCTGGATCAGCTGCGCGGGGCCGATGCCGTACACAACGCCCGGGTTGTGCACGAGGTCCTCAACGGCGCCGCTGGCCCGGTGCGGGACACCGTCGTATTGAATGCAGCGGTGGGAATCGTCGCCTACGACGAGCAAGCCGAGGGCAGCTTCAATGAGCGGATTTCCGCGGCCATGCGCCGGGCCGAGCAGTCAATTGACAGCGGCGCTGCGGCGCAGGCCCTACAGCGGTGGGCTGAGGCCAACCAGAACGCAAAGCAGAGCAGCCGCTAGCTGCTCCCTGAACCACCGGAAACCAAAACGCGCAAGGCGTCTGCACAAGCCCTGGGGCTGATGCAGACGCCTTGCGCGTCTGTCGTGGAGGAGAGCGCTAGTCGTCCAGTCCCAGCGAGAAGGCCGCTTCCAGGTCATGGCTGGAGTAGGCGCGGAAGGCAATGTGGGTCTGGGTAGCGCGAACTCCGGGAACCTTGGACAGCTCATTGGGGATGACTGTGGCCAGATCGTCATGCCGCCGCACCCGGGCAATGGCGATCAAGTCCCAGTCACCGGCTACCGAATACACCTCGCTGATCCCCTCGATCTCCGAGATCTGCTGTGCGCATTCGGGGATGCTGTCCGTGGCTGTCTGGATCATGACGAACGCGGTGACCATGAGTACCTCTCTGGAGTGATGCGGAAGGCCAAAGCGGCCGGGAACCTAGATTAAGTCTAATCCACGGGCGTGATCGACCTCATTCGGGCGCCCCCCAGTAAATGACCGGTCGCACAAATCTATAGACTTGTGCGTTCGATTACAAAGTTGTAACCTTGTGGCATGATTGTTTTGACCGTTGATCAGCGCGGTTCCCGCAAAAGCGAGGACAAGGTTGAGCACTTGATCGAAAACGCCAACTCCACCGTCGGACCGCTGCGTCCGTTCCAGCGTACCGCCGGCGACGAGGTTCAGGGCGTCCTGGATCACGCCGGCGAAGCGGTACACCTGGCAGTCATGCTCGCAGCCTCAGGGGAGTGGAGCGTGGGAGTGGGGTTTGGCGAGGTGGAACTGCCCTTGCCGAAGGAGACACGGGCCGGGCGCGGCCCGGCCTTTGAACACGCCCGGGATGCGGTGGAACGCGCCAAGCGAGCAGCCGGGAGCATCGCGGTGAGCTCCGCCCATCCAGAGACGGAGCGGCTCGAGGCGGAGCTGCAGCTGACGGCCAGCATCGTCGCCAAGCGCCGCAGCACCTCCTGGGAAGCCGGCCTGTTAATGGACCGGGGGATGACCCAGAGCGAGGTGGCCAAGGAATTGGGGATCACCCAGCAGGCGGTGTCCATGCGCCTGGCGTCGAGCCTGTGGTTTGAAACCAATCGCATGATGCTCGAATCGGCGAAGGCCCTGGGCAAGCTGATTGAGCCGGGGGAGAAGTCATGACCTGGGCGGCCTTCCTTCTCATGCTGGCCTCCACCGTGGTTGCCGCCGGCACGCATCTGCTCAAGCCGGCAAAGCGTCCCACGCCGCTGAAGGTTGGCCTGACGGTGCTCTCCTTCGCCATTGCGCTGGCAGCGGCCATCGTTGCGGTGATCGCGATGCATGATCCCGATGCCGCGGCAGTGCCCTTTGTTCTGGTCGTCACCGCCTCGGTTGTCTTCGCCGTGGCAATCGGGAGCCCCTACACGGAGCTGGTCTTTCATCTGGCGGCCAATCACCAGGCACGGAAAACCAAGTCGCCGGCGGGGGAGTCGCCCCTGCGCGGCGGACTGTGGATCGGCCTGCTCGAGCGCACGGCCTTCGTCTGTACCCTCTGGGCCAACTGGCCTGAGGGCATTGCCGTCATCTTGGCGATCAAGGGCTTGGGCCGGTTCTCGGAACTGAAAGACCACAACGCGGCCGAGCAGTTCATTCTTGGAACCTTCAGCAGCACCCTGTGTGCGGCCGGGGCCTACGGGTTGGGCCTAATGCTGCTCGGCTGAGCTACGAGTCAGCAGGCGGGTCAACAGGCGACGGCCGATCAGGAAGACGCCAAGGACTACGGCGGCAACAATGATGAACGGCACCGCAGCGGTCGAGCCAAAGGCAAGCCGCAGGGCAATGCCAAGAGCCACGGTGCCAACCCAGACCAGAACGCCGGTAGGCCAAATGCGGTTGATAGTAAGCCAAGGACGGGAAATCAGCGTCATGGCCAGGTAGGCCAGCACAAAAGGCGCGGCCGTCTCGGCGATACCCGCCACGGACAGCGAGTGCTCGTGCGAGCGGCGCCCCAAGGCGGCAAAAATAACGACGAGAACCACATCAAGCAGAACCCACCATGGCCATGAGCGAACTTTGGCAGTCATGCCTCCATCTTAGGTCGCCCGCCACGCCCTGCCTGTCCGCGCACACACCGCCACCGTGTTAGCTCATGCACATTGCAACCACTCATGCACATTGCAACCAGGGGAGTGGGACCGGTTCTTCCTGGCGCAGCCCCTGACATCCTCGCTAGCGAGGCACCGTCAGCGGCACCCAATCACCCTGCACCAGAGCTGTTAAGCAGTCTTCGGTGGATGTTGCGAGGCTGCCGCCTTTTGATCCAGGTGTTCCAGCTTCAGCAGGTGCCGCGGAGGTTCATCAAAGATGACCTCGCTGGAAACCCGCAGGTCTTCACCGACCCGGATCAGTTCGCCAGATTCAAGCAGCCGCCAGTCAGCATGGTCGGTCATCTTCTCGGTGGCGACTATGACCACATGACGGTCAGCCAGTTCAGGGCTGTGCGTCCGAATTCGACGGCTGTCGGCCACCAGGGCGTGGTCCTCACCGCTGCTCTGGGAAGTTCGGTCCAGGACATAGAGATCGTGGGTCTCGGGATAGCGCACTGCCCACAATTCATCTGCCGTGGTCAGAATCATGTTCAGGCTGTACACGGGCAGATTCTCGGCGATCCAGCCCAGGGCCGCCTTGATCCCGACGCGTATATCGCCATTTGCCCTGCGGATCTCGGCAGTAATCAATGCAAAGACCCGTTCACTGTCGGTTTGGCCGCGCACCAGCGACTCCGTGCCCAGTTCGCCCAGGCGCTCATCGAGGGCCTGCAGGCCCTCGACAATCCCATTGTGCGCAAAAAGCCGATTGTCTTCCTCAAACGGGTGCGTATTGATCTGCGTATGCGCGCCCGTGCTGGCATATCGGACATGGGCCAGGAACGTCTCGCTCTTCAGGTTCTTCGCTTCCTGCGCGAACTCACGGTCCTTCCAGGCCGTGAGCGGCTGCTTGTTCACGATGGCATGCCCCGACGCGTCAAACGTGCCCACCCCGGTGCCATCCGGTTCATAATGGCTTTGAATCGCCAGGCTATTTGCCGCGTGCAGCAGCCAGAAGGTTGCCCTCGCTCGATCGTTACCTGCGTGCATCCCGAACAAACGGCACATGTTCCTACCTTAAGTTCCCCATTGAATTGAACACTTTCTCCACCATGGAGGGATCAGACGGGGATATTCAAGGATGGCCGATTTCCTATCAGTTTCCTTTCATCTTCTGCATGCACGTGAATCCGGAAGATGGCTTCTGGACACGGCTGGGATCGCGAAATGGCCAGGGGAGCGGCCCCTGGAACCCGCGGCACCAGCGAACGCAAGGTGCCGATGTTCCCACGCACTGTCATTGACCTCTTCGGTGCGCGCTCGTCAGTTCGTGACCCTGGGCATTCTCGTGCCCGCATGCGAAGCCGAGACCAACGCATCATGCGCCATATCGCTGTGCAATGAATCCGGTTGATCGTCAGCAAGCGCACCGAAGGTGTCTAAGCCGGGTTACCCGATGACCGATTGGTGCCACGTAATGGGAGCACGTGGCAGGCGACAAGAGGTCACCAAGGGGAGCCCCCAAAGGCATTCTGAAATCCTCTACTTTACATAATGTAGATTATCGGCTCTTTATGGAACTGGGGATTATCGGGGTAGTGGCACCCGTATCCGGGCCTTGGGTCGGCAGGTTCCTGCGCTGGGATGATGCTGCCTGGGTTCTGCCTTTAGTCCTCATCCTCGGGTTCCGCATTTGCCACGTCGAGCCGGTAGTCCGCGAAGTTCAGCGTCTGCGCGATGAACTGCTTGAGCCGCTCGTCGCTCATGGAATAGACCATGTGCCGACCTTCCTTACGCGTCTGAAGCACACCTTTGGTTCGCAGGCGTGAGAGCAGCTGGCTGGCCACCGATGGACGGACACCCACAAACTGCGACAGTTCCGACAGGGTGTGATCGGATGACGACAACGCCCACAGCATCTGCAGCCGAGCCGGGTCAGCCAACGTTTTCAGCACCGTCATCGACATCTCCAGCAGCTCGTTGGATATGATCACATCACGAGCAGGTGTTACGGCATAGTCGGTCATTTCACTCACTCTCCCCGAACATCCACCGCAGTTCCATGGAACCGATACCGGTTCCATGCACGCCCTGGTGCTACCCATTATGGGCACCAGCCCACGATATGGCGAGGGGTCGTCAGCAAATGATCTGCGGCACACCAGCGAGCAATAGTGCCGCCCACTCCCCTGAGGTAAAACCATTCTTCCACGACGAAACGCACTTTGACCTGTGTTTTTAGGTTTATCACTACTGGGTAGCAAGCGACTGGGCGCCGCGGAGCACTGCATGGGAGCACGGGTCTGATTTGAGTGGCCAGAAGCTGCTGGCAAACTGGTGGAATGCATGCCTCTGAAGCCCCGACAGCCCTGGGAAGAATTAGTTGCACCGAACGCCAACAAATGCTCACCCACTTCCTGGAACGCCAGGCCATTACCCCAGATGAATCCCAGATGGAGCTAATGGGGGCGCTATCCCGGCTGTTGGACCCGGGGGCCAACGAGACGGCACCGACCGGCTGCTACATCTACGGCCCACCCGGGCGCGGAAAAACCATGATCCTGGACGCCCTGATGCAGACCCTGGATCCAGCCAGCAGCGCACGGATGCATTTCCACGAATTCTTTGATGCGGTCAGCCGGGCCGGTGCTTCGGAAACCGGCCCCAAGGGACCAATCTTCATGCGCGGTCTGCAGCGCGAGCTGTCGGGTTTGGAGGTCCTGTGCTTCGATGAGTTCCATTGTGTTGAGCCCGGGGACGCGATGTTCATGGCGCGGCTGGTCGGCTACTGCCAGGAACACCGGATCAGGCTGATCACCACCTCGAACTACGCACCGGAATTCCTCTTGGATGACCCGTATTTCCACCATCTGATCGAGCCCACCATTGCCGTTGTGCGCAGCAGCTTCCTGGTTCACGAACTGGATCACCGGCTGGACTACCGCACGGTGCCCACGACCGCCTCGGCGGCCGGCGGCTACCGGGCCGGAAGCCTGAACGTTGGGGCTACTCCCCCGGCCCCGACCACCCCGCGAACCACTCTTCGCGTTGGCTACGACGAGATCGAACCGGTGTACATGCAGGGCACCGGGCTGCGCACGTCCTTTGACCAGCTGTGCCGCACCCGCCGCAACACCCGTGACTACCTGGAGATGAGCCGTCGCTTCGAACACTGGATCATCACCGACATTCCCGCGGTGGCGGACATGCCCATGGATGAGCAGCGCCGATTCGCGAACCTGATCGACGTGCTTTACGACCAGAACCGCGAAGTGCACCTGTACTGCGCGGATAACCTGCAGCGTCTGGGCCAGGCCCTGCAGGGCATCGAACGCGACCGGCTGCTCTCCCGCCTGGCCCAGCTGCCGGTTTCCGCAGCGGCTGGGCATCGGAAATACTAGGAACCATGGACTATAGCGAACTCGGCCCGGAGAAGTTGGGGCAGATCGTCGAGCAGGTGCTGCAGCACGCGCAGCAGAACGTGGCGCCCATCGTGCAGTTGGGCCACCCGGCCCTGCGCCAGCCGGCGCTGCCCTACGACGGCCAATTGGATGCGCCGATCCTGAACGAACTGCTGCTGGTCATGCGCCACACCATGCACGCTGCCCCCGGTGTCGGGTTGGCGGCCGTGCAGCTGGGCATTCCGCTGCAGCTGGCCGTGCTGGAGGACCGGTATCCAATCGACGCCGACGCCGCCCGCGAGCGGGAGCGCGAGCCCCTGGACTACCTGGAGTTCATCAATCCGGGCTATACCCCGATCGGCGCACGCCAGGCGGCGTTCTACGAAGGGTGCCTGTCCTTCAGCGGTTTCCAGGCCGTAGTCAGCCGCCCCACCGCCGTGCACGCCAGCTACCTGGACCGTGACGGCAACCCGCAGGAACGCGACTTCTCCGGCTGGCAGGCGCGCATCGTGCAGCACGAGATCGATCACCTGCGCGGCACGGTCTACATTGACCGGGCCGAGACCCGCTCCCTGGTCTGTGCCTCCGAGGCCTTCCGCTACCCGGGGTTCGACCTGGACCAGGCGCGCAGCCTGCTGGGGTTCTGATGCCATCCACGACTTTGCGTTGCCCGCTGTGCCAGTTTCCCCTGGAGCGGTTCGCTGACCCACGCCCGAGCCTGCGCTGCGAAAACGGGCACCGTTTTGATGCCGCCAAGCAGGGGTACTTCAACTTCCTGACCGGCAAGGGCACGAACTTCGTTGAGGACTCTGCGCCAATGGTCGCCGCCCGGGCGGCCTTCCTCGAGGCCGGACACTACCTGCCGCTGGCCGAGGCCATCATCGCCGCCGCCAGGCTGCCGGAGGATCGGGCGCCGCTGCACCTGCTGGATGCCGGGGCCGGCACCGGCTACTACCTGGGCCAGCTGCTGCGCGCCGCGGGCTCGCGTGCCGTGGATGCGGTGGCGCTGGACATTTCCCGCTATGCGATGCGCCGTGCCGCAAAACTGCCTTCCACCACGGCGCTGGTGTGGGATGTGTGGCGCACCCTACCCACAGCGGATGCCTCGCGCCAGGTGGTGCTCAACTGCTTCGCCCCGCACAACCCGGCCGAGTTCCGCCGGGTCCTCTCCTCCGGTGGCACCTGCGTGGTGGTCACCGCCCTGCCCACACACCTGCAGGAGATCCGCCAGGAGCTGCAGATGCTGGGAATCGCCCCGGATAAGGAAGAGCAGCTGGTGGCCCGGTTCGCTGGCGCCGGGCTGGAGCTGCTCGACTCGCGGGAGCTGAGCTACCCCATGGAACTGGACCCCATGGCGCTGTACAACCTGGCGTTCATGGGGCCGGCCGGGCATCACCTGGATGAACAGGCGCTGGCCGCCACCGTCGAGCGCCTGGGTCCGCGCCGGGTCACCGCCGCCTTCGGCATTTACTCATTCGGATAGTGCGAAACCAAATATCCCCCTAAGTGACTACCGACATCCAGTGGCGTATGCGGCAGAATGGAGGCAAAGCCGACCGGATTGTCGGGGCGGCTGAACTCGTAAACGAAGGTATGAGGCATTGAGTACAGCGCAATGGGTTCTTAGCAACGCCTGGGTCATCTGGCTCGCGGTGTTCCTGCTGTTGGCGATCGTGGAGATGCTGTCACTGGACCTGTATTTCATCATGCTCGGCGTTGGTTCGCTCGGCGGATTGGCCGTGGCCCTGGCGGGCGGCCCGGGCTGGCTGCAGGTGGTGGTGTTCGGTCTGGTGTCACTGGCAATGGTTTTGCTGGTGCGCCCGATTGCCATCAGGCATTTGCGCAAGGCGCCGGAGGGGTTCCGCACGAACATTGACCGGTTGATCGGCCAGGACGCACTGGTGCTCGAACCGGTCTCCCGGATCTCCGGGCGCGCCAAGATCGTCGGCGAGGTCTGGACGGCCCGCACCGACGTGGACCAG
This sequence comes from Glutamicibacter sp. St.4D3, assembly GCF_059728615.1. Taxonomy (NCBI): domain Bacteria; kingdom Bacillati; phylum Actinomycetota; class Actinomycetes; order Micrococcales; family Micrococcaceae; genus Glutamicibacter; species Glutamicibacter sp. St.4D3. Next base: position 1,645,897 of record NZ_AP039380.1, on the reverse strand, counting down.
CCGAGCATGGATCCCGGCAGCTATGCCGTCGTCAGCCGCATCGAAGGGGCGACCGCCTATTTGAAGCTGAAGCCCGAGGCCGACCTTTAACACCCGTCAGCTCCCCCGGTGCGCCCCTTGACCGGATGCGCGGCCACGGCAAACCCGCCGGCCAGGGAGCAGACCAAAGACCAAATCATCAACGCACCAAGAAAGTGAGTACCCATGGAGTCCAATTCACTTGGGCTGATAATCGTGCTCGTGGTTCTGGCGATCTTCGTGATCGTCGTGCTGCTGCGCAGCGTGCGCATCGTACCCCAGGCCCGCGCCGGCATCGTCGAGCGCCTGGGCAAGTACAACCGCACCCTGAATCCCGGGCTGACGATCCTGATCCCCTTTGTTGACCGACTGCTGCCGCTGCTGGATCTGCGTGAACAGGTTGTCTCCTTCCCGCCCCAGCCGGTGATCACCGAGGACAACCTGGTGGTCTCCATCGACACCGTGGTCTACTTCCAGATCACCGAGCCGCGCGCGGCGACCTATGAGATCGCCAACTACATCCAGGCCGTTGAGCAGCTGACCACCACCACGCTGCGTAACGTGGTCGGCGGGCTGAACCTGGAAGAGGCGCTGACCAGCCGCGACCAGATCAACGGCCAGCTGCGCGGGGTGCTGGATGAGGCCACCGGCAAATGGGGCATCCGCGTCTCCCGCGTCGAGCTGAAGGCCATCGACCCACCGATCTCGATCCAGGACTCGATGGAGAAGCAGATGCGCGCCGAACGTGACCGCCGCGCCGCGATCCTCACCGCCGAGGGCACCAAGCAGTCCGACATCCTCACCGCCGAAGGTGAACGCCAGGCCGCCATCCTCAAGGCCGAGGGTGACGCCCAGGCCTCGATCCTGCGCGCCGACGGTGAAGCCCAGGCAATCCAGAAGGTGTTCGACGCGATTCACGCCGGACGCCCGGACCAGGAGCTGCTGGCCTACCAGTACCTGCAGACCCTGCCGAAGCTGGCCGAAGGTACCTCGAACACGCTGTGGGTCATCCCCAGCGAGGTCACCGAGGCCCTGAAGGGCATCGGCGGCGCGCTGGGCGGCGTATCCGACTCGGCTCGGAAGAACGACTCGGGCTCCACGGGCGTCTAATACCCGGTTCCGCCCTATGATTCAGTCCCCAACGGCGGGATCCGGAAACGGGTCCCGCCGTTGGCACGTATAATGGTTATTTTGGGTGCCGGCCACTGGAGCGGGGAATCTTTTGGCCACACCGACCGTTGGAATGTGTAGCGTACACGAAGACCTCTCGTAAGGAGTAACATGAGCGATCGCAGCCTACGAGGCATGCGCCTGGGCGCACAGAGCATGGAATCTGAGGCAGGTGTAGAGCCGGCTGCACGCCAGCGCGTGGAATACCAGAGCGAGGACGGCGAACGCGTCTTCGTGGTGTTTGCCGCTGAAGCCGACATCCCGGCCACCTGGCTGACCAAGGCCGGCAAGGAAGCCAAGCTGGTGCACGGCGAAGCCAAGGAGGCCGAGCCGACCAACGAGAAGCCGGTTCGTACCCACTGGGACATGCTGCTGGAGCGCCGTTCGGAAGAGGAACTGGAAAAGATCCTGGCCGACCGCCTGACCCAGCTGCGCGCCTCGCGCGGCGAAGCGGTCTAGGACGCGTCCTTCCGCCACAAGCACACGGTGAGGCTGCCCTTCCCCACGGGGAGGGCAGCCTCACCTTTTGCGTCTCTGGCGCCGTGTTCCGCCTAAGGCCCAGGGCCGGCGGGGAAAGGAAAACGCCGCGCACCCGGGCCGGTGGGCCCGAACGCGCGGCGTCCTGTTCTTGGCGGCAAAGCGCCGCAGCGGCTACTTCTGCAGCTTGCCGGTCAGCTTCTTCCAGCGGGCAGACAGGCCCCAGCGGGTGACGTTCAGCATCGCCTCAACCACGATGTTTCCGCTCATCTTCGAATCCCCCAGCTCGCGTTCCACGAATGTCACCGGGACCTCGACGATGCGCATGCCCAGCATCGCCACGCGGAAGGTCATATCCACCTGGAAGCCGTAGCCGCGCGATTCGATCGCGTCGAAGTCGATGGCCTCCAGGGTTTCGCGTTTGAAGGCGCGGTAGCCTGCGGTGATGTCCTTCAGCGGCAGGCCCAGCAGGGTGCGCGAGTAGAAGCTGCCGCCACGGGAGATGATCTTGCGCGAGAGCGGCCAGTTGACCACTTCCCCGCCCTTGACCCAGCGCGAACCGATCACCAGGTCGGCGCACTCGGCGCTGGCCTGCAGCAGGCGGGGCAGCTGTTCGGGCATGTGCGAGCCGTCCGCGTCCATTTCCACGATGACGTCGTAGTCGCGCTCCAGGGCCCAGCGGAAGCCGGCGATGTAGGCCGCGCCCAGCCCTTCCTTGCCCTTGCGGTGCATGACGTGGATCTGGCTGTCCTCGGCCGCCATCTTGTCGGCCAGCTCGCCGGTGCCGTCGGGCGAGTTGTCGTCGGCAATGAGCACGTCGGCGTCCGGCACGGCCTTGCGCAGTCGTCCCACCGTCAGGGGCAGTGACTCCAGCTCGTTGTACGTGGGGATGATCGTAATGACGCGCACGCGGCACCTTTCTCGAATTCTGCTTGGCATCCCCGCCAGCTCGGTCCGGGGGAATTAGTCCAAATTCAAATTATAGTCACCCGGGCAGCGCTCAACCGCGTTGTGACACAGTTGATCCCCGGTGACTTCGGCCCTATCCCCCGCCGCACGGCAGGGAATGTTATCTAAGGTCACCGGGGATCAACTTGATGTGCTACGCCGCAGGGGCCCGGAAAGCGGCCCGCGGCGTGGCGCTGATCACCAGCCTAGTCCCCTACCCACCGGTTGTGTCAACCATCCGGTGACTACTGGATACACAAACTTGCGCCAAGTCACACATGCAATCAGCGCTTCCTGGCAGTTGCCTTTCCGGGGGCTTGGGGCGCGGTGCTAGGAGCGTACCGGCAGCGCGTCGAACAGGGTGATTCCGGCCCGCACGGTGCGCAGGCATTCGGGGATCTGCTCGTCGATGACCGGCAGCAGCGGGGTGCCGGCCCGGGCATCGGTGGACCAGGAGGAGATGCGCTCATCGGGGGTCTGCACGGCCAGTTCGGAGGCGCTCCACACCGCGAAGGTGGCCGGGGCGCCGATCACCAGCTGCCCGGTGTACGGGCTGGCCTGGCCCATGGCGCGGTAGGCGGAACGGGTCTGGGCCAGGAACGCGGCCCGGGCCGAGATCCGCCCGGCCGGCTGGTTCAGCCGCATCGCCGCCCGCACGGTCGCCCAGCCATCCACCTCGGTGACCGGGGCGTCCGAGCCGAGCACCACCGGCACCCCGGCGGAGAGCATCGCGGCCAGGTTGTTCATCTGCCCGGCCCGCTCCCCCAGGCGCTGACGGTACATGCCGTGCTCCGCGCCCCAGTACTCGTCAAAGCGCGGCTGCATGGACACGGTGATCGAGTAGACCAGCAGGCGCTGGCGGCTGGCCTCATCCACCATTTCGGCGTGCTCCAGGCGGTGCCGGCCGGCCTGCAGCCGGGCCACGCCGATGCGTTCGGCGGCCAGGTCGAACCCGTCCAGCACGGTGTCCAGCGCGGCGTCGCCGATGACGTGGAAACCGGCCTGGGTGTTGGTTTCGCTGCAGGCAACCAGGTGGGCGGCGATTTGCTCCGGTTCCAGGAACAGGGTGCCGCGCTCACCCGGCGCGTCGGCGTAGTCCTCGCGCAGGGCCGCGCTGCGGCTGCCCAGCGAGCCGTCCACCTTCAGGTCCCCGCCCAGGCCCAGCAGCCGCGGCGAATCGAATTCGTCCGCCAGCGCGCGGGCCTCATCCGCGCCGCTGACCGCCTGGCCCCAGTAGGCGTAGACCTCGGGCAGCTGCGGGTCATCCTCTGCCAGCAGCGCCTTCAGCGCCGGCTTGCCGCCCAGGTGTTCGGCGGCCATTTCCACGACCACCGCGAAGCCGCGGGAGGCGTAGTGCTCCAGTGCCCGGCGCTGGTGGGCGGACACCCGGGCCGGGTCGGCGTCCAGGGCGGCGGCGATCTTATCGCGTTCGGCGCCGTGCACCAGGCCAGGGGTGATGTCCTTGAGCTGCAGCAGCTCCAGCAGCCGCTGGTTGACCAGGGCGCTGTGCTTGTCGATGCGGGTCAGGTAGTAGCCCTTGCCGCCGGCCGCGGCCTCCAGCTGCTCGGTGGCGGGCAGCTGCCCGGTGGCCCAGCGGGTTTCGTCCCAGCCGTGGGCGGTGATGATCTGCCCCTCAGTTGCCCCGGCCAGCTCCCGCAGCCGCGCAACCAGGTCCTCGGGGCTGCGGCCGGCGCTGAGGTCCTCACCGGCCAGCACGGCCCCCAAATCCGCCAGGTGGGTGTGGGAGTCCACGAAGGCCGGGGTAACGAGCCCGCCCTCAAGGTCGATGACCTCATCGGCGCGTTCGGCCTGGCGGTCGGCGGCTTCCTCGCCGCCGATCCAGGCGACGGTGTTCCCGTCGATCATCATTGCGGTGGCGAACGGGTCGGCCGACGAGTAGATCGATCCGTTGCGGTACAGGGTCAGTGCCATGAATTCCTAGTCCTCAATCCGCACCTGTAGGTGCTAATCCAATACATTCGAGTAGGCCACCACTCCGCGCTTGACCAGGTCCACGGCCTTGCGCGCGTTCTTGGACAGCCTGGTGGGCAGGTCAGGGTTCTTGGCCAGCTGGTCCAGGGTGTCGATGACCTGCTTGGCCCAGCGCACGAAGTCCCCGGGGGCCAGATCCGCCCCGCGCAGGCAGGTGTTCAAGGTGGCGCCGCGTGCCCACTTGTACATCGGCCAGATCAGCCCGGACTCCGGCGGGGCGGTGGGTTCCAGGCCCTTGGCCTCCTCCACGTCCGAAAGCTGCGCCCAGGACTTGACCATCAGCTCCCACACCCCGGCCACCCGTTCGGTGGGCATCTTCGGGTCCGGGCGGTCATAGTCGCGCCGGGCCTGGTAGACCAGGGCGGCGGTGACGGCGCACAGCTCCTCGGCGTTCAGCGAGTTCAGCGCCCCGGTTTCCAGCACCCGGCTGGTCAGCAGGTCGCGTTCGCCGTAGATGCGGCGCAGCCGGCGCCCGGCATCGGTGATGACCGGTTCGTCGTCCTCGGCCTGCGGGGCGATGTAGCCGAAGTGCTCGAGCACCGCGAAGACCTTGTCGAACTGCTTGGCGATGGTGTTGGTGCGTCCGGAGATCTGCCGGCGCAGCCGGTCGGTTTCCTTCTTCAGCTTCCAGTAGCGTTCGGCCCAGCGGGCGTGCTCCTCACGGTCCGAGCAGTGGTGGCAGGGGTGGTCCTGCAGCTGGCGGCGCAGCCCCTCCACCTCGCGTTCGAAGTTGTCGCTGCCGGCGTAGTCGAACCCGGCCGCGTCCTTGCGCGGGGGCCGGTGCTCGTGGATGGCGTTGCGCAGCGCCGCGGCCAGGTCCTTGCGTTCCTTGGGCGACTTGCCGGTGAACGCCTTGGGCACCTTGATCCGCGAGACGATCTCCAATGGACCGCGCAGGTCCTCCACGGAGAGCCGGCGCAGCCGGCCTTCCTCGGTGAGCACGGTGTGCCGCGGGTCGTAGAGCGAGGTGTCCACCTCCACGATGACGGCCCGGCCAAAGCGCCGCGAGCCAGGCAGGTCCACCACGTCCCCGCGGATCACCGCCTGCATGGACTTCTCCGCCGCCGAACGGCGTTCGTGCTGGCGGTTGCGGGAGAAGTTCTTCTCCGCCGCGCTCAGCTTGCGGCGCAGCGCACTGTATTCCTGGAAATCCCCCAGGTGGCACTGCATGGCCTTCTGGTAGCCGGCCAGGGATTCCTCGCGGGACTGCACCTGGCGGGCCAGACCCACCACGGAGCGGTCGGCCTGGTACTGGGCGAAGGAGGACTCCAGGATCCGGCGGGTCTGTTCCCGGCCGAACTGGGCGAGCAGGTTGGTGGACATGTTGTAGGTGGGGCGGAAGCTGGAGTTCAGCGGGTAGGTGCGCTTGGAGGCCAAACCGGCCAGCGCCTCGGGTTCCACCTCCGGGTTCCACATCACGATGGAGTGGCCCTCGATGTCGATGCCGCGCCGTCCGGCCCGCCCGGTGAGCTGGGTGTACTCCCCGGCGCTGATCTGCACGTGTGCTTCACCGTTGAACTTCACCAGCTTTTCCAGCACCACCGAACGGGCCGGCATGTTGATGCCCAGGGCCAGGGTCTCGGTGGCGAAGACGACCTTGAGCAGGCCGCGGGCAAACAGGTCCTCGACGATTTCCTTGAAGATCGGCAGCAGCCCGGCGTGGTGGGCGGCGTACCCGCGCATCATCGCGTCCCGCCAGGACCAGAACTCGAGCACCTCCAGGTCATCGGAGGGGATCCGGTAGGCGACTTCCTCCAGCGCCTCGGCGATCTCCGCGGCTTCCGCGTCCGTGGTCAGGCGCAGGTCCGCCATCGCGCACTGGTGCACGGCGTTGTCGCAGCCCTTGCGGGAGAAGATGAAGAAGATCGCCGGCAGCAGCGCGGCCCGGTCCAGGGCGATGATGCTCTGCGGGCGGGTGGCGCGGGCCGCCTCGGGATGCGGCGGGGTGTAGCGGTCCCGCGAGCCGCCCCGGCGTCCGCGCCCGCCGGGACGGAAGGGCCGGGTGAGCTTGCGCAGGTCCGGGTTCACCGCCGCGCGGGACTGCTGCCCGGCGGTCTGGTCGAAGGAGACGTCCTCGGCGAACAGGTCCATCAGCTTGGTGCCGACCATGACGTGCTGGAACAGCGGGATCGGACGGTGTTCGGAGACGATGATGTCGGTGTCCCCGCGCACGGTGTCCAGCCAGCCGCCGAATTCCTCGGCGTTGGAGACGGTGGCGGAGAGGGAAATGATCTGCACGTTCTGCGGCAGGTGCAGGATCACTTCCTCCCACACGGCCCCGCGGAACTTGTCGGCCAGGTAGTGCACCTCGTCCATCACCACGTAGCCCAGCCCGTCCAGGGTGCGTGAGTCGGCGTAGAGCATGTTGCGCAGCACCTCGGTGGTCATCACCACCACCTGGGCTTCGGAGTTGATGGAGGTGTCCCCCGTCAGCAGGCCCACATTGCGCGCCCCGTGCACCTTGACCAGGTCCGAGTACTTCTGGTTGCTCAGCGCCTTGATGGGGGTGGTGTAGAAGGCCTTGCGGCCTTGGGCCAGGGCCTGGAAGATCGCGAACTCACCGACCACCGTCTTGCCGGCCCCGGTGGGGGCGGCCACCAGCACCCCCTTGCCCTGGGCGACCGACTGGCAGCCCTGCTCCTGGAACGGGTCCAGGTCGAATCCGAGGCTGGCACGGAAGTCGGGCATCAGGGTGCCGCGCTCAACTGCCCGGGCCTTGGCCTGCTGGTAGCGTTCGGCTGGGGTGCTCACTTTGACTCGGTGTCTCCTAGGTTGGGGGTTGGCCGACTCTACTCCAGACGTTCCCCGCGAGTCAGCCGTTCATTCTCGGCTTCCTGCTCGGCAAGTTTCTTGGAGCGTTTGCGGTCGTTGAGGTAACAGATCAGGGTGGCTGCCGCGAAGGTGAGGAATAGCGGGCCGGCCAGGGCGAACATGGTGATCGCATCGCCGCCGGGGGCGGCCATCGCGGCGACCAGGGCGATCAGGAAGACGGTGATGCGCCAGTTCTTCAGGATCAGCCGGGCCGGCAGCACGCCGACCATGTTCAACCCCACCATCAGCACCGGCACCAGCATGGCCAGCCCGAAGGCCAGCAGCAGCCGGAAGATGAACGGCAGATAGTTGTCGATCGTCAGCAGCATCTCCGAGTTTTCCGGGGCCAGGCCGACGAAGAACTGCAGGGCGAAGGGCAGCACGTAATAGGCCATCGCGACCCCGCCCAAAAACAGCGGCACCGCGGCGGCGGCGAAGGAGTACCCGAGGCGGCGTTCGTTCTTCTTCAGTCCCGGGACGATGAACGCCCACAGCTGGTAGAGCCACACCGGTGAGGAGAGGACCAGGCCGATGAACAGCGAGACCTTGAGCATGATGTCGAAGGGCGACATCACCGCCGCGTAGTTCACCGAGCCGCCGGCGGCCAGGACCGGGGTGAACAGCAGGTCCAGGACCTCGTCGTAGAAGAAGAACCCGGCGACGGTGGCCAGGGCCAGCGCGATCAGCGCCTTGAACAGGCGGTTGCGTGCTTCGGCCAGGTGCTCCCGCAGCGCCATCCGGCCTTCGGGGTCCTTGGGCCGCCGTTTCTTCCGCCCGCTGGTATCTGGTTGTTTAGCCACAGAGATGAGTGTTAGGAGTTCTTCTTCTCGTCGTTCTTGGGGTCGACGAATTCGCCGTCGATGGTTTCGTTCTTGGCGTCGTCATCGTCCTTCATCTTGCGCACCTCGGACTTGAAGATCCGCAGCGACTGACCCATCGAACGGGCCATGCCCGGAAGCTTCGGGGCGCCAAAGAGCAGCAGTGCCAAGACGATGATGATGACCAGGTGCCATCCCTGTAATCCACCCATGGGATTTCCCTTCTTTTGTTGCCTTTAAGTCTACGTCAGAACAGGTGTACGTCGTACACGTTCTGGCGCTGGTTCCGGGCGTCACGGCGGGCCACCCGGGCGGCGCGGCGGGCCTCAACGCGCTCGGCCTTGCCCGTCTCCTTCAGCTGCCGGATCTGATGCGGATCCCCGTGGGTCGCATCGGTGCCGCTGGGGTAGGTGCGCGGGCGCGGGGTGTAGTCCACCACGGTGCCGGGTTGTGCCATATCGGAGGAGAGCTTGTCCGCGGCGTCGCCCAGGCTTTGCATGACGCTCATGCCGCGGCGGAAGAGGCGGAAGCCGGCCACGATGGCGGCCAGCAGCGTGGCCAGGATCAGCACGGTCCACAACAGGACCCAGAACCACCAGGGAAGCATCTATGAATCATCCTCATTCGTGTTGCGTTCGGCACCCAGCCAGGTGTTGACGTAGTCCACGGCCTCGGCGGGAGCGACCACAGCAATCCTACCCCCATGGCGGGCCACCAGCGGGGCGAGCACCGAGTAGTGTGAGAAACGCACCTTCGCCAGGTAGCCGCCGTCGATCTTCTTCGACCAGGCGTCGGGCTGGTACGCCTCGATCTGCGCCACCCGGCTCTGGTCGATGAACAGTTCCACCTGCGGATCCTGCTCGGTGGCCGCGTAGCGCAGCTGCGGTTGGCCGCTGTCCTCATGGCGCCGGCCCAGGGTGAAGTGCTCCCCGGTGGTGTTGGCCGCCAGGATCCGGTCCAGCCGGAAGGTCAGGATCTTTTTCCGGGTGCGGCACCAGGCGCGCAGGTAGCGCCGCTGCCCGTCCTCCACGAAGCGGATTGGTTCGATGTCGCGTTCGTGGTGGCTGCCCGAGGAGAGCGAGTAGTAGTCGATGCGCACCACCTGGTGCTCGCGCACCGCCCGGGCCAGCAGCGCATCCGCGTCCTGCTCGCGCACCTGGTTCAGCGCAAAGCCCAGCGCCCCGTTCCACCCCTCGAAGCGGGCGACCGCCTCATTGAGCTTGGCCAGTGCCGAGTCCAGGGTGGCGCGGTGTTCAAAGTTCGGGATGCTGGCCAGCGCGTTTAGCCCGCCCAGGACCGCCACCGCCTCCATGGGGGCCAGCTTCTGCGGTTCGGCCAGCAGCGCCGCGTTGGAGATGGAGACCCAGTCGGTGTCCAGGTCCCCGTCGTTGACGTTGATCAGTTCATCGTGCTGCCCGCCGGGGACCCCGCACATCATGATCAGCGCCAGCTCCTGGCGCACCTTGGCCGGGCTGAGCTCGTAGCGTTCGGCCAGTTCGGCTACCGTGGCCCCGCCCTGAGCGACCACGTACTGGATCATGTCGATGTTGCGCATCACCTGCTGGGCGGTGGTGCCGCGCCCGGTGGAGCGCCGCGGCTGGTATTTCACCTCAAGCCCGGCGTAGCGTTCGGCCGCCTGGCGCTGCATGGTGCGGGCCTGCTCCAGCAGGCTAGCCACCTGTTCGGCCAGCGCCTGCGGGCCGAGCACGCTCAGGTGCGGCCCGTAGCCGGCCAGTTCGGTGGCGAACGCCTCCTGGTCGGCGTAGGCGATCACCAGGGTGTCCCCGGGGGTGCCGGGTTCGGCTGGCGTGGTTTCCAGGGCCCGGGCACGCAGCGGCAGCGCCGCCTCGGCGTGGATGCGCACCGTGGCCAGTTCGGCGTGGTGCTGCAGGTCGAAGTCCTGCAGCACCTGGGACATTGAGAACCCTTCGGGGCGCGGATGGTAGGTGCTGCCCTTGGGCAGGGTGGAAAGCGTGAAGCTGCCGGTGATGCGCGAGAGGCGGAAGACCCGGCGCTCGTTGCGGGTGTGGTCATACCCGGTGAAGTACCACTGCCCGTAGCGCTGGCCGATCCCCCACACGTCCACGGTGCGTTCGCTGTGCTGGCCGCCGGCGTCCCGGTAGGTGAAGTGCACGCTCTTGCGGTTGAACACGGCCAGCGCGCAGGCCTTGAAGTTCGGGTCGTCCATCGACAGCCGCGGCAGGTAGGAGCCCAGGTACGGGGCGATGTCCTCGGTGCTGGGCTGGGCGCCGGTGAGCCGTTCGGTGGCGCTGCGGGCCAGGGCCTGCAGCTTGGAGTCCTTCCACAGCGTGGCGGCCAGGGCGATCAGCGCGCTCTCGGCGGCGCTGAAGGAGATCGGCGGCAGGTACCAGTCGGTGGTGTCGATGCGGTAGTGCAGCACCCCGTCGTAGTCCTCGGTGACCAGGCGCAGCCCGAATTCGTTGCGGATCTCGTCCTTGGCCCGTTCGATCGCCTTTTCCCGGGCCTCGGGGTTCCCGCCCGGGTTCAGGTAGTCGCCGATGCGTTCGGCGGTCCATTTGCGCTGGCTGGTGGACAGCGCGTAGATCAGGCTGGTCAGCCGTTCGGCCCTGCTGGGCCCTTCGCTCTGCTTTGTGCTCACGTGCCTACAATAGCCAATCCGGGTGGGGGTTTCGTGCAGGTTAAGCACCGCTGGCCCCGACGGATCGGGGCCAGCTGTGCGGGTGTGACCTGCGGCTACTTGATGCCCATCAGGTCCACGACGAAGATCAGTGCCTCGTTCGGGCCGATGGCCCCGGGGGCGCCGGCCGCGCCGTAGGCCAGCTCGGAGGGGATCTCCAGGCGGCGGCGTCCGCCGACCTTCATGCCCAGCAGGCCCTGGTCCCAGCCCTGGATGACCATGCCCACGCCGACCGGGAAGTCCAGGGTGGAGCCGCGGTTCCAGGAGGCGTCGAATTCCTCACCGGTGGACCAGGCCACGCCCACGTAGTGGGCCTGCACGGTGGTGCCCGGGGTGACTTCCGCACCGGTGCCCTCGATCAGGTCGGTGATGACCAGTTCGGTGGGCGCCTCGGTGCCCGGGAAATCGATTTCCGGCTTGCTGCGATCGTAGTTGCGTTCGCCAAACGACATGCGTGTCGCCTTTCTGTGGGTGATGATGGGCCGAGGTTATTCGGCGTTGGAGACCTTGGTCAATTCTACGTAGAACACCAGCGGGCCGGAGGGACCCTGGGTGGCGTTGTCGCCGTAGGCCATGTCCGAGGGGACGCTGAGCAGCAGCTTGGAGCCTTCCTTCTGTCCGCTCAGGCCCTTGGTCCAGCCGGAGATGACCTGGGAGAGGTTGAACTTGGCGGTGTCTTCGCTGTCGAAGTTGCCGTCGAACTTCTTCCCGTCGGCCCAGGTGACACCGTGGTACTTGACCTCCACGTCGGAGTTCTCGGTGGCTTGCGCGCCCTTGCCCTCCTCCAGCACGTCCACGGCCAGGCCCTGCGGAGCCTGGGTGTCCTTCGGGATGCTGATCTTCGGTTCCTTCTCGTTGGTGTCCACGCTCGGCAGCTGCTTGGCGTCCTTCAGCTCCTTGACCTTGGACTGCTCCAGCACGGTGCTTGGGTCGCTGGCCGACTCGACGTTCATCACGATGATGCGTTCGGCGCGGGCGCCGTCCTCCGGCTCGGAGACGCTGCCGTCGGACTTCGGGTTGCCCTCCACGGTGGTGTAGGCGATCCAGGAGCCGACCTTGGAACCGATCAGGGTGTCGTACAGTTCGGGCATCTGCTGCTTCATGGTGTCGTCGACCTTCATCGGCACCGCTTCGCCGGTGAAGTTCTCATCGACCTTCATCCCGTCGATGTTTTTGTAGATGCCGGACTTCAGCTTGATGGTCTGGCCCTCGGAGATTTCGTTCCCCTCGCCTTCGACCAGCACCTGGGCCTCGGACTTCTCGGTCAGCAGCGGGGCGTCGATCTTCACCGACGGTTCGCTGTTGGCGTCCGCCCCGGGCTTCACCTCGATCGAGTCCAGCGAGGTGCTGGAGCCGGCACCGCAGGCGGTGAGGGCGAGCACGGAGGCGGTGACACATACTGCCAGGACTTTGCGCACAGATTCTACTTTCGTAGCAGGTTCATCGTTTGCAGCCCGCCGCAAGCCGGTGGCGCGGCGGGAGGACTTTTTCCAGATTAATGCGGGAATCTGTGAAAATTCTAATTCCCCGCTGGCTAAACCGGCGATGCGCGGCACCTAGACCGGCTGGCGCATCAGCTCGATCAGCTCATCGACCCGCGGATCTTCGGTGGCGAACGGGTCCTTGCACAGCACCACTCCCCCGGGTCCCTCCTCGTATTTCATGTGCACCCAGTCGGTGGAGTAGCGCCGGCCGGTGGCCCGGGCGGCATTGACGAACTTGGCGCGGATCGCCGCGCGGGTGGTCTGCGGCGGGTGGTTGACCGCGTGGCGGATCTGCTCGTTGGAGACCACGGTGCTGGCCATCCCGCGCTTCGCCAGCAGGTGGAAGAGCCCGCGGGCCGGGTCGATGTCGTGGTAGGTCAGGTTCAGTTGGGCGATCCGGTGCGAATCCATGCCCAGGTTGTGCTTGGCCGCGTACCCGGTGAGCAGCTTGTGCTTGATCGCCCAGTCGATGTCGGCGTCGATGAGTGAGAAGTCCTGCTCCTGCACGGCGGTGAGGGTGCGTTCCCACAGTTCCATGATGCGCGGGACCAGCTCGTGGTGGGCGCCGTGGCGGTCCAGGAAGTTCTGCACGGTCTCCAGCAGCTGCCACTGGATCTGCAGGGCGGTGGGTTCGTCCCCGCCCATCAAGCGCACCACGGTCTGCCCGGTGAAGTCGTGGGAGACCTGGCGGATGGAGCGGATCGGGTTCTCCAGGCGCAGATCGTGGTAGATCTCCCCGGATTCGATCATCCGCAGCACCAGGTCGGTCGCCCCGACCTTCAGCAGCTGGGTGGTCTCGCTCATCGAGGAGTCCCCCACGATCACGTGCAGCCGGCGGTAGAGTTCGGCGTCCGCGTGCGGTTCGTCGCGGGTGTTGATGATCGGCCGGGAGCGGGTGGTCGCCGAGGAGACGCCCTCCCAGACGTGGTCGGCGCGCTGGGAGAAGACGAAGCGGGTCTGCCCGTCCACCTCCACCAGGTGCCCGGCGCCGGTGAGCATCTGCCGGGTGACCAGGAACGGGATGAGCATGTCGGCCAGCCGCTTGAATTCGGTGCGCCGGGAGATCATGTAGTTCTCGTGGCAGCCGTAGGAGTTGCCGGCCGAGTCGACGTTGTTCTTGAACAGGTAGAGCTTGCCCTGGTGCCCGGCGTCGGCCAGGTCCTCCTCCGCCTGCTCGACCAGGTCCAGCAGGATCGCCTCCCCGGCCCGGTCGTGGGCGATCAGCTGGGGCAGCTGGTCGCATTCCGCGGTGGCGTACTCGGGGTGGGAGCCCACGTCCAGGTAGAGCCGGGAGCCGTTGCCCAGGAACACGTTGGAGGAACGTCCCCAGTCCACCACCGGCTTGAACAGGTGCCGGGCCGCGTCCTCCGGGGTCAGCCGCCGCCCGTCCAGCGGGACGTAGCTGAGCCCGTACTCGGTTTCGATCCCAAAGATCCTGCGGTCCACGTGCTGGTCCCTTCCGGCTGCCGGCACAGCCCTGAGTCAAAGTTGGTGGTGCGCCAGGCCACTGCCCGTCGCGGGTGAAGGCGGGCTGGGCCTACTGGCCGCCCTTTTGGACGAAGCCGCGCACGAATTCCTCGGCGTTGGTCTCCAGCACCGAGTCGATCTCGTCAAGCAGGTCATCCACCCCGGCTTCGGTGCCCTGGGTGTGGGTCAGGGCCTGCTCGACCTGCTGTTCCTGTTCCTGGCGGTTGCTGCGCGGGGAAATGCTTTCCTGGCTCATGCTTACTCCTTCTTCGTGGTGGCTGGTGGCGCCGGCGGGTCGGTGGGCCGCTGACGGGACAGCCGTTCTGCTTATGAAATTGTGGGCCGCACCGTGCCGGTGGGCGCTTGCTGCCATTGTCAGCCGACCGGGTGCTGCTTGGCCAGCTCACTAAGGAACTGCGAAATCTCCAGCTCGGCCTCGAACAGCTGGCCCACCTCGGCGCGGGTGCCGCGCAGCGGCTCGGGCAGCGGGATCCGCCGCACGCGCCGGGCCCCGGGCATGGACAGGGACAGCGCATCCCAGTTGGCGGCGATTACGTGGTCCGCATAGTGCTGCAGCACCTTGCCGCGCAAGAACGCACGGGTGTCCGCCGGCGGTTCAGAAACCGCCGCGGCGATCTGGTCCTGGCTGTACAGGGTCTCCATCATCCCGCGCGCGGCCAGCCGGTAGTACAGGCCCTTGTCCTTGCGCAGGTCAGCCCACTGCAGATCCATCAGCGCCACCTTCGGGTCATCCAGGCCCACCCCGTGCCGGGCGGCGAACCCGGTGATCAGCTGCTGCTTGGCCACCCAGTCCACGGTACGTGCGGCCTTGGCCGGGTCAGTGGCCAGCACCTGCAGGGTTTCACGCCAGCGGGTGAGGATCTCGGTGGTGTGCTCATCGGTGATCCCGCGTTCGGCGCAGTAGGCCTCGGCGGCGTCCAGGTAGCGCTGCTGGATCTCGATGGCGCTCAGGCGCGCGCCCCCGCGCAGCCGCACGGCGGTGCGCAGCGAGGTGTCGTGGCTGATTGCCTGCAGCGCGCCCACCGGGTCGGCCAGCTCCAGGTCCGGTGCCTGGCCGGCCTCGATCAGCGAGAGCACCAGGTTGGTGGTGCCCACCCGCAGCAGGGTGGAGACCTGGCCCAGGTTCGCGTCCCCGATGATCACGTGCAGTCGGCGGTACTTCTCCCAGTTGGCGTGCGGTTCATCCCGGGTGTTGATGATCGGGCGGTTGATGGTGGTTTCCAGCCCGACCTCGGCCTCGAAGAAGTCCGCGCGCTGGGAGATCTGGAAGCCGGCGCCCCCACCGAGCTGGCCGCGGCCCACCCGTCCGGCGCCGCAGATGATCTGGCGGCTGGCGAAGAACGGGGTCAGGCCCTCGACCAGGCGGGCGAAGTCGATTTCGCGGGGCACCAGGTAGTTCTCGTGCGCCCCGTAGGAGACGGACTTGTTGTCGGTGTTGTTCTTGTACAGCAGCAGTTCCCCGCCGCCGCGCTGGGCGGCGTGGGCGGCGGCCAGGCGCACCACCTCGTCCCCGGCCTGGTCGTAGAGTACCGCGTCGCGCGGGGTGGTGACCTCCGGGCTGGAGTATTCGGGGTGGGCGTGGTCCACGTAGAGCCGGGCGCCGTTGCCCAGCACCATGTTCATCACCACGTCGGTGGACTCGGCCTCCTGGTACAGGGTGCGCCCGATGCGCGCATCCCCGCCGTCCAGGGCGATGGACTCCGCGTCCCAGACCTTGGTCTCCTCCACGGTCGGTTCCACGTCGGTCAGCTGGCTGGGGTGGGCCTGCTCGCGGCTGATGGTGTAGCCGCGCGCATCACGCAGCGGGGTTTCGTCGCTGTAGTCCCAGCGGGCGGCGCGCCGGGCCGCGTCCCCGTGGCGCACCAGCTGGGCGTAGCCGTCCACGATCTGTGCGGAGAGCACGGTGGCGTTGGCCTTGGGCATGCCCGGGCGGATGACCCCGTACTCGGTCTCCAGCCCGACCAGCCGCCGGGCGCTCACTGGGCACCCCGCGCGTCGACCAGGGAGCGGATGTGGCTGATCTTCTCCCCCTTGCGCCCGGAGATCCGGGCCCAGTCATCCGGGTTGGTGGTGTTGGGCATGTCCTCGTGTTCGGCGAACTCCTCACGCACCGCGGCCAGCAGGTACTCCATCTTCAGCCCGCGTTCCCCGGTGGTCAGCAGCGCCTTGATGGCCCGCTTCTTGGCCCGGTCCACCACGTTGCGGATCACCGCTCCGGAGGCGAAGTCCTTGAAGTACAGGATCTCGGTGTCCCCGTTGACGTAGGTGACCTCCAGGTACTGGTTGGAGGCGTCGGTGGCGAACATGTCCGCCACGGTGCCGTGGATCATCCGCTGCACGGTGGCCTGCGCGTCCCCGCCGTCGGCGGCGACCTCGGATTCGTGCAGCGGCAGGTCGGTGGTCAGGTACTTGCCGAAGATCTCCGCGGCACCCTCGGCGGTGGGGCGGCGGATCTTGATCTTCACATCCAGCCGGCCCGGGCGCAGGATCGCCGGGTCGATCATGTCCTCACGGTTTGACGCGCCGATCACGATCACATTGTCCAGCCGCTCCACGCCGTCGATCTCGGCCAGCAGCTGCGGGACAATGGTGGTCTCCACATCGGAGGACACCCCGGTGCCGCGGGTGCGGAACAGCGAGTCCATTTCGTCGAAGAACACCACCACCGGGTCTCCGTGCAGCGCCTTTTCCCGGGCGCGGGCGAAGATCAGGCGGATGTGGCGTTCGGTTTCGCCCACGTACTTGTCCAGCAGCTCCGGGCCCTTGATGTTCAGGAAGTAGCTGCGGGCCTCGGTGCGCCCGGACTTCGCGGCGGCGCGGGCGGCCAGCGAGTGGGCGACCGCCTTGGCGATCAGGGTCTTGCCGCACCCGGGAGGCCCGTAGAGCAGGATGCCCTTCGGGGCGCTCAGCCCGTGTTCGCGGTACAGCTCCGGATGGCTGAAGGGCAGCTCCACCGCGTCCTGGATCGCCTCGATCTGGTTGCTCAGCCCGCCGATGTCGGAGTAGGAGATGTCCGGGACTTCCTCCAGCACCAGGGACTGCATGTCGGTCAGCTGCACCCGGCTCATGGCCAGCCCGGTGCGCGGGTCCAGGGTGAGCTGGTCCCCCACCCGCAGGTGCTCCTGGCGCAGCGGCTGGGCCAGTTCCACCACCCGCTGGTCATCGGCGCGCGCCATCACCACGACCTGGTGGTGCTCCAGGATTTCCTTGATGGTCACCAGTTCCCCGGTGTGCTCGTAGCCCAGGGCGGCGACGATCACCATCGCCTCGTTCAGCAGCACCTGCTGGCCCACGTGCAGTTTCTCAAAGTCCAGCAGCGGGCTGATGCCCACCCGCAGGCGCCGCCCGCCCTGGGAAATGTCCGCGGACTGCACGGCGGTGGATTCGATCCCGGTGCCCGCCTCGGGGTGCTGGCGCGGGTGCTTGGCCAGGATGGTGCCGTGGCTGAAGGGGGTGTCCCCGTCCTTTTCCAGGGCCGACTTCAGGTCCACGATCTGTTCGCGGGTGCGTTCGAGCATGGCCACCAGGCGCTGGTTGTTGCCGCTGAGCGTGGCCAGCTGCCGGTCCAGGTTGCGGTTCTTGTCCCGCAACACGTTGACCTGGCGTTCGGTCATGGACAGTCGTTCGGTCAGTTCCTGGTCATTGTGCTCGGACACTTGATCCCTCCCACGGCATCGGCAACGGTCAGCTGGCCCATTAATGGGTTTCCCGTCTTAGGTCATCCTACGGAGCAAGTACGCCGCACCGTAATCCGATGAGCGAATGTTGCCCACATACTGGAATCTACTCCTGTTCACGCACCCGTGCAGGGCGAGTTGCATCACGTGCGGCCCGGCGCAGCTTCTTGTCCGAGACCCCGCGCTCCCCCAGGGCTTCGGGCGTCCATTCGGATTCGTCGTGGTCTCTGGTCCAGGCCGAGACGTCCTCGGCGGCGAAGTTGTGCTCCTTCACCCGCTTGGCCTTCGGGATGCCCTGGGAGTCATCGGCCAGCCGGCGGGCGGTGATCAGAAACGCGGTGTGCGCCACCATCCGGTGGTCCGGGCGCACCGCCAGCCCGTCCACGTGCCAGCCGCGCACCAGGGTTTCAAAGCATTCGGGTTCGGTGAACTGCCCGGAGGCGCGGATCGCCTCGACCACCCGGGACATCTGGGTCACGGTGGCCACGTAGTTGGTCCACACCCCGCCGGGGGCCAGCACGGTGGCGACCGCGTCCAGACATTCCCAGGGGCTGAGCATGTCCAGCACCACCCGGTCCACGCTGCCCGGCTCCTCCAGTTCGACCACCTTGTCCTGGAAGTCCCCGATGGAGATCTGCCAGGCCGGGTGCTCGCCGCCAAAGACGGTGTCCACGTTCCCGCGGGCAATCTCGGCGAACTCCTCCCGGCGTTCAAAGGAGTGCAGGAACCCGGTGTCCCCGATGGCGCGCAGCAGCGAGATCGACAGGGCCCCGGAACCCACCCCGGCCTCCACGACGCGGGCTCCGGGGAAGATGTCCCCGAACTGCACGATCTGCGCGGCGTCCTTCGGGTAGATCACCGCCGCCCCGCGCGGCATGGACAGCACGTAGTCCTTCGCCAGCGGGCGCAGCAGCTGGTAGCGGTAGCCCTCCACGTTCTCGATGACCGACCCGTCGGGCAGCCCGATGATCGCATCATGTTCCAGGATGCCCTTGTGCGAGTGGAACTGCCCGCCGGCCTCCAGGGTGATGGTGTTGATGCGGCGCTTCTCATCGGTCAGCTGCACCCGGTCCCCGACCCGAAACGGTCCGCGGCGGGCGGCGGCCCCGTGGGGCATGCTGGCTTGGTTCTGGCTCACGAAATTGGCTTCCTTCTGGCTGATGCTGTCTACAGGGTTGATGTGCCCGGTGTGCGGGCGAAAAATTGTGGGTGGGCGGGTCAGCGCACGTTCAGGGCGCGCAGGATCTGTTCCTGGTGCAGCACCCCGACGATGTACCCTTCCTCGCTGATCACCGCGTATTCGGCGGTTTCCACGGTGGCCAGGTAGTGGATCAGGGTGTCCCCGTCCGAGTCCTGGGCGATCACCGCCCCCTGTCCCAGCGCGCGGCTGACCGCGGTGGCCGGGGTGGTGGGCCCGGCGTGTTCGGGCACCGCGCTCAGCGCGCCCTCGTCGACGACCGCGATCGGCATCCCGTGCGGGTCCACCAGCACGATCTGTCCGCCGCGGGCGGCCAGGCGCCGGCGCACGTCGGCGACGCTCACCGTGCTGAGCATCCCGCTGGCCGGGCTCATCAGGTTCCCGGCCTTCACCCCGGGCAGGCGCAGGCGCAGCTTGGCGTGGGCGATCAGCGCGCTGGTGGCCTGCCACATGAACAGCGCCACCATCACCCCGATCACCAGGGTGGTGGTCTCCAGCGCGCGGCCCATGACCAGCGGGATGACGGCGAACCACAGCACGATGCCCACGGCGATCGCCCGGCCCACCCAGGCCGCCACGATGGTGCCGCGGTCCTGGCTGCCGGTGGCCTTCCACACGGCCGATTCGACCAGCCGCCCGCCGTCCAGCGGCAGGCCGGGCAGGATGTTGAAGATGCCCAGCAGCAGGTTCGCGTAGATCACGAAGTTCAGGATCGCCCCGATCATGAACGTCGGTTCGAAGATGGTGGCCGCGACCCAGCCGATCCCGGCGATCACGAAGTTGCTCACCGGCCCGGCCAGCGCCACCAGCAGGGAGGCGCCCGGGGTGGCCTGGAAGGAGCCGAACTGGGTGTGCCCGCCCCACAGGGTCAGCACGATGTGGGAGTTGGGCCATTTGAAGTAGCGGGCCACCATGGCGTGGGCCAGCTCATGGATCAGCACGGCCAGGGCGATCATCAGCGAGCAGATGAACCCCAGCAGGTAGGCGGTGGTGGCCGGGATCCAGGCGGTGCGCTGCAGCTGCATGCCGAAGATCACCGTGATCACGACGGTGATGAAGAACCAGGAGTAGGCAAGGTAGACCGGGACCCCGGCGATCCTGCCCAGCCGGAGCCCGGGCGATTTCTCGTTCAGTTCGCTCACGCGTTGATCTGCTCCAACCAGGTGTTCAGTTGTTCAATGGACAGCTGCCGCAGCGATTCGCTGCGCCACCACGGCCCCTGGCCGGGGTCGGTGGCGTTGGGTACCAGCACCGCGAACAGCCCGGCGGCGCTGGCCGCGGTAATGCCCGGCAGTGAATCCTCCAGGCCCACGCACTGGGCCGGGTCCAGGGAAGTCTCGAATTTCTCGCCCAGCAGCTGCAGCCCGCGCAGGTACGGTTCCGGGTCCGGCTTGCCGTGCTCCACCTCGTCCCCGGTGACGGTGACGTCGAAGTACGCTTCGGGCAGCTGGGCGAGGAAGTCCTGCACGATGCTGCGTTCGCTCATGGTCACCAGCGCCTGCGGGATCCCGGCGGCGGAGAACTGCTGGAGCAGCTCCAGCGCCCCGGGACGCCAGATCAGTTCGCGGCGCAGCCCACTGATCACCTCGGCGGAGAGCTCGTCAATGATCTGCCGCACGCCCAGCTGGACCCCGGCCTGCTGCAGCACCCGGGCGGCGGTGGGCAGGGCGGCGCCGACCAGCGCCTCGGACTGGGCCTGGCTCCAGGTCCCGCCGTGGGCCAGCACCAGGCGCCGTTCGGCGGCCATCCAGTACGGCTCGGTGTCGATCACCGTGCCGTCCATGTCCCACAGCACCGCCTGGATGCGGTGGTCGCGGCGCGGGAGCGGGGCGTGCTCGTTGTGGCTAGGCATGTCTTGATTCTACGTGAACCGCGCCGGATCCCGGCCCGCCCCGACCGGCGAACGCCCAGGTGCGCGGCACGACGGGCGAGCAAGATCACCCGGCCCGGCGGCTTCGGCCGCCGCGCGCCGAACCGGCGTTGCAGCGTTGCCCTGCACGGGGCCGGGGTGGAAGACTCGGCAGTACCCGCTGCGGGCAACGGCAGGCGGGTGGCGAAGGACGCCGACCGGCCGGCAAAGCGGGCCGGAGCACAGGCAGGGAGCGCAGATGAGCACGCAGAATCCACGTCCAACGTTGACCGGCTTCGCCGCGCGCGGCGGCCAGCAGGGGCGCAACAGCGTGCTGGTGTGCGCGTTCGAGGGCTGGAACGACGCCGGAAGCGCCGCCAGCGACGCGGTGCGCCTGATCCTGAACACGGCCGAACCCGAATACCTGGGCACCGTGGGCGAGGACGAGTACTACGACTACCAGTTCACCCGCCCGCAGGTCAGCCGCGAGGACGGGGTGCGCAGCATCCAGTGGCCGCAAACCGATGTGTACCGCATCGAACTGCCCCAGGCCCCGGCGGACCTGCTGGTGGCGCTCGGGGTGGAACCGACCTACCGCTGGCAGGCGTTCTGCCGGGAACTGCATCAGCTCACCTCCCCGCACCGGGTGGCGGCCTGCCTGAGCGTCGGCTCGCTGCTGGCCGATGTGCCGCACACCCGCCCGGTGCCGGTGCTGGTGAACTCCGATGACCCGCTGCTGCAGGAGCACCTGTCGATCGGGGCGTCGAAGTATGAGGGGCCCACCGGCATCCCGGCGGTGCTGGGAATGATCTTTGAACGGCTGGGCACCCCGAGCCTGTCGGTGTGGGCGCAGCAGCCGCACTACGTGGCCCAGGCGCCCAGCCCGAAGGTGCAGCTGGCCCTGGTGGAGGTGCTCGAGGAGCTGCTGGCCACCCACTTCCCCGCCGACCAGCTGCGCGATGACGCACTGGCCTGGCAGCGTGGGGTCGATGAGCTGGCCTCCGCGGATCCGGAGGTCGCCACCTATGTGCAGCAACTGGAACGGGCGACCGATGCCAGCGAGCTTCCGGAAGCCAGCGGGGAATCGATCGCCCGTGAGTTTGAGCGCTACCTCAAACGGCGGGACCGCGGCTACGGCGGCAGCGGCCCCGACTTTGAGATCTAGCGGCAGCCCCAGGCCTCGGCCCTAGAGCTTGAGCCCCAAGAGGGCATCCAGTCCGCGACGGATCACTTCCGAGCCCTCCCCGGAGCCCTCGGCGCCGGCCTCGGCCCACTGGTCGATGGCCTGCAGGGCGGCCGGCGAGTTCAGGTCATCGGCCATCCGGGAGCGGATGCGGGTCATCAGCGCGGTCGCCTCGGCCAGCCCGGCCCCTTCGATCCGGGAACGCCAACGCTGCACCCGGGCCTGGGCCTGCTGGAGCAGTTCGTCGGTCCAGAACCAGTCGGTGCGGTAGTGCTGGCCCAGCAGCACGGTGCGGATCGCCACGGGCTCCACCCCGGCCTCACGCAGCTTGGAGACCAGCACCAGGTTGCCCAGGGACTTGCTCATCTTTTGCCCGTCCAGGCCCACCATTCCGGTGTGCACGTACAGTTCGGCCAGCGGCTTGCCGTCGGCGGCCGAGGCATGGGCGGCGGAGAATTCGTGGTGCGGGAAGATCAGGTCGCTGCCCCCGCCCTGCACGGTGAACGGGGCCGGCAGGGTGGAGCGGGCAATGATCGAACACTCAATGTGCCAGCCCGGGCGGCCTGCGCCCAGGGTGCCCCCATCCCAGGAGGGCTCCCCCTCACGGGCGGCACGCCACAGCAGCGGGTCCAGCGGATCGCGCTTGCCTTCACGCTGCGGGTCCCCGCCGCGTTCGGCCGAGAGCTGCTCCATCAGTTCGCGCCCGTAGCCGCTGACGGTGCCCAGCTGCCAGGCCTCGTTCTGGGCGGCGAGGGTGTCGAAGTAGACATCCCCCTCCACCCCGTCCGCCCCGGCCGGGACCCGGTAGGCCAGGCCCTTGTCCAGGAAGTCCTCGATGTACGGGATCAGCAGGTCGATGGTTTCCACCGCGCCCAGGTAGTGGTCCGGCGCGATCACGTTCAGCGCCTCCATGTCGGCGCGGAACAGGTCGGTCTGCTCCTGCGCCAGCTGGCGCCAGTCCAGCCCGCGCTGGGCGGCGCGCTCGAGCAGCGGGTCATCCACGTCGGTGACGTTCTGCGTGTAGGTGACCTTGCGCCCGTTATCCAGCCAGGTGCGGTGCAGCAGATCGAAGGTCACGTAGGTGGCGGCGTGCCCCATGTGGGTGGCGTCGTAGGGGGTGATCCCACAGACGTACATGCTGGCCGGGGCGTTGGCCTTCTCGGCCGGGGCGGTGGGACGCTGTTTGCCGGTGGCGGTGTCGAAGAGCTCCAGGATCGGGGCGCTGCCCACCAGGTGCGGTACTTCCGGGCTGGTCCAAGCGTGCACGCAGGGGTGTCCTTTCAAACGGCGCAAAAGTGCGCGATCAACGGTGACGCCCCGGCCCCGCGCCAACTGCCGGGCCGGGCATCACCAAAGTTTCTCTATAAGTGCCAAGTCACCATGTGGTTCAGATATTCCCGGCCCCGGCCAAATAATTGACCGGGGCCGGGGTGGGGCACGAGCAGGCTCCGGCTAGGCGCTGATCAGCCCCATGCCCAGCAGGATGAACAGGGCCAGGCCCAGGGCAATGCGGTACCAGACGAAGACCATGTAGGAGTGGGTGGAGACGAACTTCAGGAACCAGCCCACAATGACGAAGCCGACCACGAACGCGATCAGGGTCGCCAGCCCGGTCTCGGCCATGGAGTAGACCATCGGCTCGGAGAAGGACTTGAACAGCTTGTACAGCCCGGAGAGGTAGACGGCCGGGATGGCCAGCAGGAAGGAGTAGCGGGCGGCGGCCTCGCGGGTGTAGCCCATCAGCAGGCCGGCGGTGATGGTGCCGCCGGAGCGCGAGACGCCCGGGATCAGGGCCATCGCCTGGGCGAAGCCGTAGAGGATGCCGTGCTTGAAGGTCAGCTGCTCCAGGGGGCGGACCTGCTTGCCGTAGTGGTCGGCGGCGGCCAGGAACAGGCCAAAGACCACCAGCATGGTGGCCACGATCCACAACGAACGGAAGTTCGTGTCAATGTAGTCCTCCAGCAGCAGGCCCAGCACGCCGATCGGGATCGAGCCGAGGATGATCAGCCAGCCCATCTTCGCGTCCGGATCCGAATGCGGGATCTTGCCAACCAGCGCCTTGCACCAGGCGCCGATGATGCGCACAATGTCACGCCAGAAGAACGCGATGACCGCGGTCTCGGTGCCCAGCTGGGTGATGGCGGTAAACGCCGCCCCCGGGTCCTGCGCGTTGGGCAGGAATTCTCCCACGATGCGCAGGTGGGCCGATGAGGAGATGGGCAGGAACTCGGTAAGTCCCTGGATCAGACCCAGGAACGCTGCTTCAAACCAATTCACCCCTCGACACTACTTCAAGTCCCAGGCCAAACCCCTGCCGAAAACACCGGGGTCCCCAAAAATCCGCCCGTGGTCGTAGTCACGACTCGTCATTGGGTATCGTAAACGGCAACAACTCGCCATACTTGTCGTACAAAGCATCGTCGTACGCCTCGAAGGCATCGGCCAACGCACCAAAGGCGGCGTCCACCGTCGCGTCGGTGGCGCCGCGGCTGGTGGAGATGACCTCCAGGTGGTTTTCCAGGCGGGCGATGAAGACCTGCAAGGCATAGTTGGGATCGACGCTCATGGCACACACGCTACAGCCGAATAGACCGGCACGGTAGGGGGTTTGATGATTCAGGAACGGATCAAGGCACCATTGCACCAGCCCGCGGATGACCGCTTCGAGTACCTGGTGATCACCTCGTTCCCCGGGGAGCCCAAGCAGCTGGCCCGCGCGGCCCTGAAGGAGCACGCCGAGAACGGCAAGTGGGAGCTGGTGCGCACCTGCCGCTACGAGGGCGGGGCCTTCAAATACTGGCTGCGCCGGCGGGTGATGCGGGTGACCGGCACCCTGGAGGGCTCAGTCTTCCAGCGGTCCCACTAGCCAGCTGGCCACGGTGTTCGCCGCCGAGGCGGCATTGGACGGGTGGTACCAGCTGGCCTGCACGTCCCGGTAGAGCCGCTCAAACTCGCTGCCCCGGAAGTAGCCGCCCCCGCCGATCAGCTGTCCGGCGTCTTGGATGTTCTCCCGCGCCCAGTCCCCCGCCCTGGTGCGCAGGGTGACCAGCTTCGGGAACCACTGCGGCCCGTGGTCCACCAGGGCGTCCAGGTCCCCGGCGACCTGGCGCTGCAGCGCATCCAGGGTGAGCATGCGCATTCCGGCCTCGGCCAGGATCGAGCGGGCGCGCACATCCTGGGTGTAGGCCTGCCCGTCCTGGTGCACCCGGCGCTGGAGGGCCGCGGTGCCCAGCTGCAGCCCGCGCTCGGCCAGGCCTACGTAGACGCTGGCGGTCAGGGTCAGGAACGAGGCGAAGATCCCGAACACCAGGGCGTCCGGGTTCGGGCCCGCGGCCAGGCGGGTGTGCACCCACTGCGCCGGGGCGACGGCCCCGGACAGCTTGGTGGTGTGCGACTGGCTGGCGCGCATGCCCAGGGTGTTCCAGTCGTTCAGCGACTCGACCCCCTCGCCGCGGGCCACGAACCCGTGCACCAGCTGCCCTTCGGCGTTCTTGCCGAAGACGCCCAGCCGGGTGAAGGCCGGGGCCAGGGAGGTGAAGATCTTCGTGCCGGTGAACGCCACCGAGCCGTCCCCGCGCTCCTCGGCGGTGGTCTTTGAATCGAAGAGCACCGCGTCATTGCCCGGCTCGCTGATCCCGAAGGCCATCACCTCACCCTCGGCGATCCAGTCCTGCACCATCGCCAGGCGCTGGTCCCCGCGCGCGGCCAGCAGCTGGGCGACCCCGGCCCACACGTGGTGCATGTTCACCGCCAGCGCCGTGGCCGGGGCGGCGGTGGCCAGCCGGCGCTGGGCCAGGGCCAGCTCGCTCAGCCCCCAGCCGTAGCCGCCGCGCTCCACCGGCAGCAGCGCCTTCAGGTACCCGCGGTCGCTCAGTTCCGCAAAGTCCTCGGTGCAGAACGTGTTGCGCTCATCGTAGTCGGCGGCGCGGGCGCGGAAACGCTCGAGCAGTTCCTCGGGCAGTGCCTCGGTGATCTCCACTGGTGTGTCCTTTCGTGGGTGGGCGTGCTCTAGTAGGTGCTCAGCAGCCGGGCGAGCACCCGGGAGCCGAAGTGCAGGGCGCTGACCGGCACGCGTTCATCCACGCCGTGGAACATGCCGGTGAAGTCCAGTTCGGGCGGCAGCTGCAGCGGTGCGAACCCGTAGCCGGTGATGCCCAGGGTGGCCAGCCACTTGTTGTCGGTGCCGCCCGAGAGCATGTAGGGCAGCACCACCGCGTCCGGGTCCTCGGCCAGCAGCGCGGTGCCCATTGAATCCACCAGTTCCCCGGAGAAGGAGACCTCCAGGGAGGATTGTTCGTGGTCGACGTGCAGCTGGACGTTCTGCCCGGCCAGTTCGCGCAGCGTGGCCAGGGTCTGTTCGTGTTGCCCGGGCAGGGTGCGGGCGTCGATCAGCGCCTCGGCCTGTCCGGGGATGACGTTGTGCTTGTACCCGGCGGACAGTGCGGTCGGGTTCGCGGTGTTTTGCAAGGTGGCCCCGACAAAGCGGGAAACGTTGCCCATGGCCCGCAGCAGCGGGGCCGGATCGGCTTCATCGAAGCCCAGGCCGCTTAGTTCCCCGATCCGCTGCAGCAGCGCCCGGGTGGTGGGCGTGTAGGACAGCGGCCACCGGTGGGATCCGATGCGGGCCACGGCGGCGGCCAGCTCGGTAACCGCGTTCTGCGGGTTCAGCTGGGAGCCGTGTCCGGCGGTGCCGTGGGCGGTGAGCCGGGACCAGGCGATGCCCTTTTCCGCGGTCTGCAGCATGTAGGCCCGCTGGCCATTGATGTCCACCGAGAACCCCCCGACCTCGCTGATCGCCTCGGTGGCCCCGGCAAACAGTTCGGGATGGTGCGTCACCATCCACCCGGCCCCGTAATCACCGCCGGCCTCCTCGTCGGCGAAGAACGCGATGACCAGGTCGCGGCGCGGGGTGATCCGCTCGCGCACCATGTGGCGGATCACCGCGATGATCATGGCGTCCATGTTCTTCATGTCCACCGCCCCGCGGCCCCAGATCATCCCGTCGATCAGCTCGGCGGCAAAGGGGTCCACGCTCCAGTCCTCGGCGATGGCCGGCACCACGTCCAGGTGCCCGTGCACCACCAGCGCCGGCAGGTCCGGGTCGCTGCCGGCCAGTCGAGCCACGACGTTGGCTCGGCCGGGAGCCGATTCGTAGATCTTGGCGTCCAGGCCCACCTCGCGCAGCAGTTCGGCGACGTACTGGGCGGCCTGCAGCTCGCCCTGGCCCTTGTTGCCACCGTAGTTGGTGGTGTCGATGCGGATCAGTTCACGGCAGAACTCAACGGTTTCGGCTTCAAGCCGTTCCAGGGCCGGATCCTTGGGCATGGCCAATCTCCCTTGTGATGCTGGGTTTTGCGCTGCGGTGCGCTGACTTGTTCCCAGCCTAATCCGAAAGCGCGGCTTTCGCCCGCGCGCCGGTGTTAACGTCCTCGGCGCGGCGGGCCACCACAAATGGTGACCCGCCGCGCCGAGGATTCATCCGGGGTCCGCGCGGCGAAGCCGGCGGCCCGGGAGGGGCAAGGTGCTGTTACCAGCCCCAGTCCTCGTCTTCGGTGGCTTCGGCCTTGCCGATGACGTAGGAGGAGCCCGACCCGGAGAAGAAGTCGTGGTTCTCATCCGAGCCCGGGTTCAGGGAGGCCAGGATCGCCGGGGAGACGTTGGTCAGCTCGGCCGGGAACATGGCCTCGTAGCCCAGATTCATCAGCGCCTTGTTGCCGTTGTAGTGCAGGAACTTGATGACATCCTCGCTCCAGCCGATGTCGTCGTACAGGTCGTGGGTGTACTTGACCTCGTTTTCGTACAGCTCGTGCAGCAGTTCGAAGGTGAAGTTCTTCAGCTCATCGCGTTCGGCCTGCGGCAGCTGGTTCTGGTCCATGGCACGCTGGTTCTTCAGCCCAATGTAGTAGCCGTGGATGGCCTCGTCGCGGATGATCAGGCGGATCAGGTCGGCACTGTTGGTCAGCTTGGACATGGTGGCCCAGCGCAGCGGGGTGTAGAACCCGGAGTAGAACAGGAAGGACTCCAGCATGGTGGAGGCGATCTTCTTCTTGTAGGGGTTGGTGCCGTCGTAGTACGAGCGGACGATGTTGCCCTTGTTCTGCAGCTCGTGGTTTTCCTCCGACCAGCGGAAGGCCTCATCGATTTCGCGCGAGGAGCACAGGGTGGAGAAGATCGAGGAGTAGCTCTTGGCGTGCACGGATTCCATGAACGCGAAGTTCGTGTAAACCGCTTCCTCGTGCGGGGTCAGCGCATCCGGGATCAGCGAGACGGCGCCGATGGTGCCCTGCAGCGTGTCCAGGTAGGTCAGCCCGGTGAGCACGCGCATGGTCATCTGCTTCTCCCCGCCGCTCAGGGTCGCCCAGGACTGGATGTCATTGGACAGCGGCACCTTCTCGGGCAGCCAGAAGTTGGCGGTGACGCGGTTCCAGATTTCCACGTCCTTCTCATCCTCGATGCGGTTCCAGTTGATCGCCTTGATCGGGGTGGTGGCAACGCTCACTTGGCTCTCTCCCTGTGTCACGGTGTGGGTTGCATGCCTTCGGGCATGCCTTGGTCTTCGGCCCAGGCGCAACGCCTGGGGGGGCAGCCGTGCCCGGCGCGCCGGGCTGCTGCGGTGGTTGCGGGCGCGTCGCATTGACGGTCGCCAGACTTTGAAGCTTGGGGTGGCCCACCTGCTGTTGCGCTCCGTCGTGGTTCGTTCGGGCGCCCGGTGTTCCTGTCCCCCACCTTACCCAATCGGCCGCCAAACAAAATGCCCGCCCGTGCCCCGCGCGGTCGTTGCGCGAAACTCCTGACGCGCCCCGGCGCGGCCTCCGCGGGAACCCGTGTCCGGATGCCCGGAACCGATGCCGCAAGGATCACATTTTGCCTTCGACATGCTTCCGCCACGAGGGCGGGACGGCACGCCGGGATTCGGAGTCACGAATACTGGTTGTGCGGTGTCTCACACACTAGGTTTGAACCATCGGCTGATCTGCCGCCCTGGCCTGCGCCGCAGGTGTCGGGGCACCAGCCGGAGCTGACGATGTTCACGACGACTAAGGATTGATGACGTCATGTCCGAAGAGAATCAACCGGCGATCCCCGAGCGGGACCGGGAGACCGGGCTGGACTCCGGTGCGCCCCCGAAATGGAAGATCGTCGGCCCCGGCCTGGTGGTGGCCGCCACCGGTGTGGGCGCCGCGGACATGGTCGCCACCCTCGTGGCCGGCAGCCGCTACGGCTATGCACTGCTGTGGGCGGTGGTGCTCGGTGTGATCCTGAAGATCATCCTGGTCGAGGGTGCCGGACGATTCACCCTGGCCACCGGCAAGACCATCTTCGAGGGCTGGCGCTCCCTGGGCAGGTGGACCACCTGGTACTTCGGGCCCTACATCGTCATCTGGGGTTTTGTGTACGGGGCGACGGCCATGAGCTCCGCGGCGATGCCGTTGGCGGCGCTGTTCCCGGCCGTGGACTTGAAGATCTGGGCGATCTTCATGGGACTGGCCGGCTTTGCCATGGTGTGGTTCGGGCATTACGCGTTCTTTGAGAAGGTCACCGCCGTGCTGGTGGGCCTGATGTTCATCACCGTGGTGGGTCTGGCGATCATTGCGGTGCCGAACGTTCCGCAGATGTTCGTCGGGCTGGTCCCGATGATCCCCGAGGGCGGCGTGGTCTACACCCTGGCCCTGGCCGGCGGCGTGGGCGGCACCATCACCCTGGCCGCCTACGGCTACTGGCTGCGCGAAAAGGGCTGGTACACCCCGAAGTGGATGCGCGTGATGCGGATCGACAACTCGATGGCGTACGTGATCACCGGCATCTTCGTGATCGCCATGCTGGTGGTCGGCGCCGAGGTGGTGCGTTCGGCCGGGGTGGCGCTCTCCGCCGGTGACGCCGGGCTGCTGGACCTGACCGACGTGCTGCAGGAACGCTACGGCGACGTGGTGGGCATCGGATTCCTGGTCGGCTTCTGGGCCGCGTCCTTCTCCTCGATCATCGGCGTGTGGAACGGCGTCTCGCTGATGTTCGCCGACTTCTGGGGCAACATCCGCGGCAAGGGATCGGGACACGAGGACACCCGCGTGGGCGGCAAGTACTTCAGGTTCTATGTGCTGTGGCTGACCTTCCCGCCGATGCTGCTGTTCCTGTTGGACCGCCCGATCGCGCTGATCCTGGCCTATGGTGTGCTCGGTTCGCTGTTCATGCCGTTCCTGGCCTTGACCCTGCTGGGTCTGCTCAACGGCAAACGCACTCCGGAGCAGTGGCGCAACAAGTGGCACACGAACATTGCGCTGGGCATCACCGCTGCCCTGTTCCTGGCCCTGGGAGTCAACGAACTGGTCAAGGCCCTGGCGCCGGTCTTTGGCGGCTAGCGCTTCCGGGGCGATGGCCACCGATTCCACACTGCCCCGCACCGCTGCCGGTGCGGGGCAGTATGCTTCATTCACATTGCTCCACCACCGCCCAATGGGCACGAGCGCCCGCGCGTGTGATGGGATGCTGGAGGACAGGAATTATCCACCCGCAGTGAAGGAGGCCTGATGAGCGAGAAGCCCACGGGGGAATCAGGGGCGCCCAGCACACGCATCGGCGTGCTGGGCGCCGGAAGGGCCGGGACCTCCCTGGCCAGGGCGGCCGCCTCGGCCGGCATCGGCGTGAACATCGCCGCTTCCCGGCCACCGCGCATGCTGAAGTACCACCTGGCGCAATACGCCCCGCAGGCCACGGCCGTGCCGGCCGAGCAGATTGCCGACGGGGTGGATCTGGTGGTGCTCATGGTGCCGCAGGAGGAACTGGACGAGGTGGACCCGAATACCCTGGCCGGAACCATCCTGGTGGACGCCACCAACCGCTGGGAAGACGAGCCGCTGCCGGACTGGTTCCAGCGCGCACTGGAGGCCGGGCTCTCCAGCTCCGAGGCGATTGCCGCACACTTCGCGAGCACCCGGGTGGTGAAGGCGTTGAACCACATCAGCCACTGGGACCTGGACACCAGCGGGCGGCGCAAGCAGAGCCAGCGCCGGGGCCTGGCGGTGGCCTCGGACCACCGCCGGGAGGCGGCCGTGGTCGCCAGGCTCATCGACGCCCTGGGTTTTGAGCCGGTGATCCTGGCCAGCCTCGGCCAGGGGCGCGGCATGGAGCCGGACGGTCCGATCTTCAACGAAGTGCTCGGCGCCCAAGAGCTGTCCCGGCTGCTGCCGGACAATTGAGAAGCGCGAATCCTGAGCCGGACAGCGCGCAGGGGCTAGAGTGTGATCCTTGGCACCCGGAGTAAGACAGTGACATGCTTTGCCGTGATCAGTCCGCCTTTTGGCGCGGAATGGCGCAGGTTTCGCCGGCGCTTGGGCCGAATTGGAAATCGGCTTAAACTGGTGCTAAAGTTTTACTTCGTTGCTTGCGATAACAACGCAGACAACGAGTACCTGCGCGGGTGGCGGAATAGGTAGACGCGCTAGCTTGAGGTGCTAGTCCTCGTTTAGAGGGTGGGGGTTCAAGTCCCCCTTCGCGCACGCAGGAGATCCCCGGTTGGCTTCGGCCAGCCGGGGATTTGGGCTATAGGCAATAAAGTGTGTCTGGCCCGGGCGTGTTCCAAGGCCAGACACCTTCAAGACCAGTGACTAGTAGCTGTTTCGAATCCAGCCTCTTCTGATGAACTGTCCATCTTCGGTACTAGCGCCGGTGCCATAAAGCTCCGGGCCGATTGGCTCGTCATCTGACACTTGCTCAGCTGCCTTCTTTGCTTCTGGAGAGAAGTGCTCCGGCCGTAAAAGCTCTCCCAACGCAGGGCGATTCGCCTCATCGGTGTGCGTCCAGCAGAACCACTCGCATGCTCGTCTTCGATGCTCGACCGGCATCCCGCGATGATGAAAGATCATGGCTCGGATCCCGGAGTTCACCGCGCCTTCAATCATGTTCGTCGTCGCGTTGATCCCCAGACCTTTTAGGTCCTTGTTCAAGTACGTGAACAAGTGACCGCGCTGCATTGCTTTCCTCATGGACTCGTAGGCGCTTCGTAGCCGTTCATGGGTGTACCACCACTTCCGGGTGCCATGAACACCTTGCGGTCTGGCACCGGGCCAGTCAGCAGCGTAGGTCTTCTCATTGATCAGGTTCTGGTTCTCTGCATGCCAGGCAGCGAAAGCGGCCATCCATTCTGTCGCGGCTTCCTGCGTCTGGATTTTCGTGAGTTTCAAGCTTAGACGCCGCAGCGATTTACCAGCCTGCAACCGAGGATTCATCGTCAGGTAGGTGCGAACGTTGCGCTGGATATGGACCAAGCAGCGTTGGATCTTCACATTAGGCCAGAGCTTTTTCAACGCTTTCATCAGTCCTGATCCGCCATCAGTCAGCACGACTTTCGGCTCGGGAAAATGCTCCAACAAAGCGATCCATGCCACGGCTTTTTCACGGTCGCACCACTGCCATCCGATAACGCTTCCGTTAGCGATAGCGATCAGCAGGCACCAGCCTGGACGGATATAGATACCGTCGACTTGGACTTCATTGAAAACTTCACCAGTTCGCGGTAAATAGGGTTCGACGTTCCAGCACCAAGCGGTCTGGTAGCGGAAAGTCCGGCCAGTGCCTCCGCCGAATTCGGCTTGAGAAAGCTTGCTCATGAGCCAACCGACGAAGCCAGTGAGTTGGTTGCGAGCTGTGGTGTCAGCTCGCTGGAAAGTGGTGCTCGAATTGCAGTTCTTGCATCGCCAGCGTTGGGTTCCTTTGGATGTCGTGCCGTTCTTTTTCATGGGTGAATGGCAGATAATACAAGTATGGGATTGTCCAGTAAGCTTCACACTTATGGATTGAATACCCATGTGAACCTTGATCCTGTCCCGGCTTTCCGGGGCAGGACCAGGTTTTCAGACACACTTTATTGCCTATAGGCCGGGATTTTGCATTCCTAGGGCGTGGCGCGGCCTGATTGATAGCATCAAGTCGCCCCTGCCGCCGACCTCTTCCAGGAACTTTCCCATGCGCATCGCCATGCTTTCCCTGCACACCTCCCCCATGGAGCAGCCCGGGGCCGGGGACGCGGGAGGAATGAACGTCTACATCCGCAACCTGGCCTACGCGCTGTCCGAACTGGGCCACGACGTGCACCTGGTGACCCGCAGCGCTGAGCCCACGCGCACCGAGCAGGTCAAGGATCGGGTGTGGATGCACGAACTGCAGGTGGCTCCAGGACGGCGGGTTTCCAAGGACGGGCTGTATGGCCTGATCGATGAGGCCGCCGGGGCCCTGCGGGAGCATTTTCGCGACCTGCCGGTGGACGTGATCCACGCCCACTACTGGCTCTCCGGGATGCTGGGGCTGGAACTGGCCACCGCCTGGCACATCCCGCTGGTGGTCAGCCTGCACACCTCGGCGGCGGCGAAGGAAGCCGAATCCGGGATCGCCGAACCGGCCGCACGCAAGGAAGGTGAACGGCACCTGCTGGCCGCCGCCCAGCGCGTCATTGCCAACACGCCGGTGGAGGCCGAACAGCTGCGCCGGCACTACCGGGTGCCGCAGGACAAGCTGGACGTGGTGCTGCCCGGGGTGGAGCACAAGGTCTTCCACCCGCCGCATGCCGGGTCCGACGCCGGCCGCGCGCGGAGCAAACCCGCCCGGGGCAGCGACCTGCACGTGGTCTACGCCGGCAGGATGCAGCGGCTGAAGGGCGCCCACCTGCTGCTGCAGGCCATCGCCAGGGCCCGGCAGCTGGACCCGGGCGTGCGGATCACCGCCGAGCTGTACGGGGCACGCTCCGGTGCGGACGACTATGATCCGCGGGCCATCGCGACCCGGCTTGCGCTGGATGCGGTGGTGCACCTGGCCGGACCGCTGCCGCCGCGCGAACTGGCCGCGGCGTTCGCCGCCGCGGACCTGGTGGCCGTGCCCTCACTGTCCGAGACGTTCGGGCTGGTGGCCGCCGAGGCCCAGGCCTGCGGCACGCCGGTGATCGCCAACCGGGTCGGGGGCCTGAACTATTCGGTGGCCGACGGCGTCTCGGGCTGGCTCATCCCCGAACCGGAGCCCGAGGCGTGGGCGCGGCAACTGCTCACCCTGGCCCGGGATCCGCAGCTGCTGGCCTCCGCCCGCGCCGCGGCGCTGGCGCACAGTGCCCGGTTCACCTGGCAGCATGCCGCGCAGCAGTCGCTACAGGCCTACCGCCGGGCCGGGCAGGCGGCCACGGCCTAGCGACGGGAGGAACAGGGCGAACCAACACGAACGGCGGCCGGAGCACCAAAGCGTGTTCCGGCCGCCGTCGACGTTCCCGCGGGGTAAGGCTAATCCAGCAGTTCCAGCTCCAGCTCGAAATTGGGCTTGAGCTTGCGCGGGTTCCAGGCGGTCACCTCGTAGTCCCGGCCCTCCTGCTCATAGGCCAGGTGCACGGTGCCCGGCAGCAGCACCGGGGTCTTGAACTCGATCTCCCATTCGTAGCCCACGCCCACCGGTTCAATCTCCGCCAGCGCGCGCGCCGCCAGGTAGATGCCGTGGGCGATGGCCCGGGGCATGCCCAGCACCTTGGCCGACACCTTGGACAGGTGGATCGGGTTGTAGTCCCCGGCCACCGCGGCCCAGGCCCGGCCGGTGTCCGCCCCCAGCTTCCACACGGCGGTAGCCTGCGGGGGGTGGAAGTCCGAGCGCGCGTCCTTCTCCGGCTTCGGGCCATCGAGCTTCACGCCCTTGGACAGGAAGGTGCTGCGCAGCACCATCCGCTCCTCGCCCTCGGTGGAGATGCGCACCACCAGGTCGCAGGTCGCGCCCTTGGCGTGCTTGGCCAGCTGCTCGGCGTTGACCGCCACGTCGAACGCCTCCGCGTCGGCCAGCGGGCGGCGCACGGTGACCTCGTTGGTCAGGTGGATCATCCCCAGCAGCGGCAGCGGGAAGTCTTCGCGCACCATCAGGGACATCGCCAGCGGGAAGGCCAGCGAATGCACGTAGAGGCTGGGCAGCTGGCCGTTCATGCGCGCGCCCACGGCGCGGCGGAATTCGGCCAGCTTCTGTGCATCGGCCTGCGCCCCGTGCTTGACCAGGGTCAGCTCGGGCAGCACCGGGTTCTTGGCCTTGCGCCCCAGGGTCTTGACCGTCCGGGCGTAGACCTGGCCCATGGTGGGCAGCTGGTCAACGATTTCGATACCCATCTCAGGCCCCCACCAGCGACTGGCCGCACACGCGCAGGGTCTGCCCGTTGATCGCGGCGCACGCGTCCCAGGAGAGGAAGCCGATGGTCTCGGCCACGTCCAGCGGCAGCCCGCCCTGCATCAGCGAGGGCATCACCATGCGGGCCACGGTGCGGGTGCCCAGCGGGATCTTGGCGGTCATGTCGGTTTCAATGAATCCGGGGGCCACCGCGTTGATGGTCCCGCCGTGGGCGGCGAAGTCCGCGGCGCTGGCGCGCACCATGCCGATCACCCCGCCCTTGGAGGCGGCGTAGTTCGTCTGCCCGCGGTTGCCGGCGATCCCGGAAGTGGAGGCCAGGGACACCACGCGCAGCCCGGGCAGGTCCGCGGCCAGCAGCTGCTCGTTCATCCGCAGCTGGGAGGCGATGTTCACCGCGATGACCGAATCCCAGCGGGAGGCGTCCATGTTGGCCAGCAGCTTGTCCCGGGTGATCCCGGCGTTGTGCACCACCAGGTCCAGCCGGCCGTGGCGCTGGCGGGCGTGTTCGATGATCCGCTGCCCGGCGTCCTGGGCGGTGACATCCAGCTGCAGGGCGGTGCCGCCGACCTCGTTGGCGACCTTGCTCAGCGCATCCCCGGCCCCGGGCATGTCGACCACCACGACCGCGGCCCCGTCCCGGGCCAGGGTGCGGGCGATCGCCGCGCCGATGCCGCGGGCCGCGCCGGTGACCACCGCGACCTTTCCGGCCAGCGGCGCGTCGAAGCTTTCGGGCAGTTCGCCTTCGTTGCCGGTGACCTCCAGGAACTGGCCGTCCACGTAGGCGCTGCGCCCGGAGAGGAAGAAGTGCAGGGCCGCCAGCGAGCTGGGGCTTGCCAGGGTCGCGTCCCCGGCCAGCAGGATGCCGTTGGCGGTGGCGCCATTGCGCAGTTCGCGGCCCAGCGAGCGGATGGTGCCGTCAATGCCCTGGCGCACGGCGGCCACGGCCGGCTCATCCTCGGCCCGCGCGCGGCGGGAGAAGGAGACCACCCGGGCGCCGGGCACCAGCTGGCGCACCTCGGCGCCGGCCTTGAGCATCAGCGGGGAGAGCTGATCGGGGTGGGTGAGCTCATCGAGCAGCAGGATCAGCCCGCCCAGCTTCGCTCCCCCGGCGTCGTGGCGGCGCACATCCAGTCCCCACTGCACCAGGGTGTCGGCCAGCTGCTGGGCGGTGGGCGAATCGCCCAGGATCAGCAGCGGGCCGGGCAGCAGCGGGGTCTGGGTGGACCAGCGGCGCAGCCGGGCCGGTTGCGGTAGGCCCAGCTTCTTGGCCAGGGTGCGGGTAAAACCGGTGTTGACCAGTTCCAGGTACTTGTCTGCCATTAGTTGCGTGCCTCCAAAATCGCTACGACTCCCTGCCCGCCGGCGGCGCACACGGAGATCAGTCCACGTCCCGAGCCCTTCTCATGCAGCATCTTGGCCAGCGTCGCCACGATTCGTCCGCCGGTGGCGGCGAACGGGTGGCCGGCGGCCAGCGAGGACCCGTTGACGTTCAGCTTACTGCGGTCGATGGCGCCCAGCGGGGCATCCAGGCCGAGCTTTTCGCGGCAGAATTCCTCGTCCTCCCACGCCGCCAGCGTGGAGAGCACGGTGCCGGCGAACGCCTCGTGGATTTCGTAGAAGTCAAAGTCCTGCAGGGTCAGGTTGTTGCGCTTCAGGATCCGGGCGACCGCGTAGGCCGGGGCCATCAGTAGGCCCTCCGCACCGTGCACGAAGTCCACCGCGCCGGCCTCGGAGTCCACGAAGTTCGCCAGCATCGGCAGGTTGTTGGTCTTGGCGTATTCCTCGCTGCCCAAGAGCACCGTGGAGGCCCCGTCGGTCAGCGGGGTGGAGTTGCCCGCGGTCATGGTCGCCTCATCGCCCAGCGACTTGCCGAAGGCCGGCTTCAGGCTGCCCAGCTTTTCCAGGCTGGAGTCCGGGCGCAGGTTGTTGTCCCGGCTAAGGCCGTTGAAGCTGGTCATCAGGTCATCGAAGAACCCGCGCTCGTAGGCGGCGGCCAGGTTCTGGTGGCTGGCCAGGGCCAGCTCATCCTGCGCCTGGCGGGTGATGCCCCAGGCGTGGGTGGTCTTGGCCTGGTGCTCGCCCATCGACAGCCCGGTGCGCGGCTCCCCGGTGCCCGGGGCGTTCGGGGCCAGGTGGGCCGGGCGCAGCTTGGACAGCGCGGAGAGCTTGGCCTTGGTGGTGCGGGCGCGGGAGAGCTCCAGCAGCACCTGGCGCAGCCCCTCGGAGACCGCGATCGGCGCGTCGCTGGTGGTGTCCACGCCGCCGCCGATGGCCGAGTCGAGCTGGCCGAGCTTGATCTTGTTGGCCAGCGAGCCGATGGCCTCCATGCCGGTGGCGCAGGCCATCTGCACGTCGTAGGCCGGGGTGCTGGGATCCAGGGCGGAGCCCAGCACGCATTCGCGGATCAGGTTGAAGTCCTTGGAGTGCTTGAGCACCGCGCCGCCGGCGACCGAGCCGATCCGCTGGCCCTGCAGCCCGAAGCGGGCCACCAGCCCGTCAAGGGCGGCGGTGAACATGTCCTGGTTGGAGGCTTGCGCGTACTTGGTGTTCGAGCGGGCGAAGGGGATGCGGTTGCCGCCAATGATCACGGCCGGGCGGACGGATTCTGAAGCCATTGAGATTCTCCTGGAGATCTGACTGCTGTGACAGGTATTACTATAACCAAGAGTACATGATACTGTAAGTAACGTGAACAACATCTCAGGGAGCACCAGCACCACCCAGGACGGCCGCGCGGCGCGGTGGGAACGCCACCGCACCGAACGCCGCCTGGAACTGCTGAGCATGGCCCGCAAGGCGATCCACCACCTGGGCCCGCAGGCCTCGATGGATGACATCGCCGCGCACGGGAACACCAGCAAGCCGGTGTACTACCGGTACTTCGGTGACAAGGAGGGGCTGCGCCAGGCCTTGAGCGAAGTCATCATCGGCGACTTCCACGCCAAGGTGCTCGCCGCGGGATTGGCGCAGGAGGCCGAACTCGGTGCCCTGCACGCCATGGTCACCGCCTACCTGCAGCTGGCCGAATCCAGCCCGAACCTCTACTTCTTCGTCACCGCCCAGTCCACCGACGTGCTCACCGCCCCGAACGAGCAGGCCCCCGGATCCACCGGGGTGCTCAACGCCTTCTTCGAGGAAATCACCCGGATCATGACCGAACGCGTGGCCGACTACTACGCCAAGCACTCCCCGGACCCCGGACCGAGCGGCAGCCCCGTGGCACTGTGGCCACGCGCGGCGCTGGGCATGGTCCGCTCCGCCGGGGAACTGTGGCTGCGCCAGCCGCGCGACGAACACCGACCCACCCTGGAAGAACTTGCCGATGCCCTGTGCACCTGGCTCACCCATGGAATCGCATCACCCCACACCGGCGCCTAGGCTGCCAGAAAGGTACACCATGAACCCGAACCGCATTGATGTCACCGCCCTTTCCGAGCAGCTGCTGGGAACCTGGGCACAGGTCCGCAAGGACTCGCGAGCCCGCGCCGCACGCCCCGAGCTGCAGCGCGACCCCTCGCTGGGCATGGACGAGCACCGCGAACGCGTGCTCTCCCAGCTGCACGTGCTGACCAATGAACGCGCCGTGCAGCGCGCCTTCCCCGCCGAGTTCGGGGGCAACGACGACCACGGCGGCTCGCTGGCCGCCTTCGAGGAACTGGTCGCGGCCGACCCCTCGCTGCAGATCAAGGCGGGCGTGCAGTGGGGCCTGTTCGGCGGGGCGGTGCTGCACCTGGGCACCGAGGAGCACCACAAGAAGTGGCTGCCGGGCATCCTGGACTTCAGCGTCCCGGGCGCCTTCGCGATGACCGAGATCGGCCACGGATCGGATGTGGCCAACGTGGCCACCACCGCCACCTATGACCCGCAGACCGAGGAATTCGTCATCCACACCCCGTTCAAGGCCGCCTGGAAGGAATTCCTGGGCAACGCCGCGCTGCACGGCAAGGACGCCACCGTCTTCGCGCAGCTGATCACCAAGGGCGTGAACCACGGGGTGCACTGCTTCTACGTGCCGATCCGCGACGAGCAGGGCAACTTCCTGGAAGGCGTGGGCGGTGAGGACGACGGGTTGAAGGGCGGACTGAACGGCATCGACAACGGCCGCCTGCACTTCACCCACGTGCGCGTCCCGCGCACCAACCTGCTTAACCGCTACGGGGATGTGGCCGCCGACGGCACCTACAGCTCCCCGATCGCCTCCCCGGGCCGACGCTTCTTCACCATGCTCGGCACCCTGGTCCAGGGCCGGGTCTCGCTGGACGGGGCCGCAACCAGCGCGGCGAAGATCGCCCTGCAGATCGCCATCACCTACGCGAACCAGCGCCGCCAGTTCACCAGCACCTCGGACACCGAGGAAACCACCATCCTGGACTACCAGCGCCACCAGCGCCGCCTGCTGCCGCGCCTGGCCCGCACCTACGCCGCATCCTTCGCCCACGATGAGCTGCTGACCAAGTTCGACGAGGTCTTCTCCGGGCGCGCGGACAGCGACGAGGACCGCCAGGACCTGGAAACCCTGGCCGCCGGGCTGAAGTCCCTGAGCACCTGGGATGCGCTGGACACCATCCAGGAGGCCCGCGAGGCCTGCGGCGGCTCGGGCTACATGGCCAAGAACCGCTTCAACCAGCTATACAGCGACCTGGATGTCTACGTCACCTTCGAGGGCGACAACAACGTGCTGCTGCAGCTGGTCGGCAAGCGCCTGCTGACCGACTACGCCGCCGAGTTCCGCAAGCTGGACACCGGCGCCGTCGCCCGCTACGTCGCCAAGCAGGTCGGCTCCACCGCCTACCACCGCACCGGGCTGCGTTCGGTGGCCCAGGCCTTCGCCGACGTCAGCGACGAACGCAAGAGCGCGAACTTCTTCAAGGACCCGGCCAACCAGCGCGAGCTGCTGGCCGACCGGGTCAACGCCATGGTCGCCGAGGTGGCCGGGAACCTGCGCAGCGCCGGGAAGGACAAGGCCCGCACCGCGGCCAAGTTCAACGAGAACCAGGACATGCTGATCCAGGCGGCCCGCGCCCACGCCGAGCTGCTGCGCTGGGAGGCCTTCACCCGGGCGCTGGAGAAGACCAAGGACGAGAACACCCGCGAGGTGCTCACCTGGTTGCGCGACGTGTTCGCCCTGACCGTCGTCGAGGATGACCTGGGCTGGTACCTGGCCCACGGCCGCCTGTCGATGCAGCGGGCCCGCACCCTGCCGGAGTACATCAACCGCCTGCTGGCCCGCCTGCGCCCGCACGCCCAGGACCTGGTCGACGCGTTTGGCTACACCCAGGAGCACCTGCGCGCGGAGATCGCCTCCGGCGTGGAGGCCGAACGCCAGGACGAGGCCCGCGACTACTTCCGCAAGCTGCGCGCCAGCAATGACGCGCCGGTCAGCGAGAAGTCGCTGAAGAAGGTCAAGGCCTAACTCGACGGGGCGGACCCGTTCCGCCCCACACGCCCAGCCCCGGGCCGCGGCAGCTGTCTGAATACCGGCGGTCCGGGGCTGGGCTGTACCCCAAAAAGTGTGTCCAGGCCGGCTGCCGCAGGGGTACCGTTCAGTCCAGGCGCTGGGCCAGGGCGACGATGATGCCTTCCGGGCCGCGCACGTAGGCCATGCGCCACACCCCCTCGTATTCGCCGATCCCGCCGACCAGGCCGTAGCCAGCGGAGCGCAGCTGGTCGACCAGGGCCGGCAGGTCATCGACCACGAACGCCAGGCTGCGCAGCCCGACTTCGGTGGCCATCGCCTCCGGCTGCCCGGGTCCGTGGCCGGGGCGGATGAAGCTGGAGAGCTCGATCTGCTGCTCCGTGCCGGGCACGTTCAGCATCACGATGCGGGTGCGGGCATTGTGCAGTCCGCACACCGTATCCAGGAATTCGCCCTCCAGCCCGTCATGGCGTCCGGCCACTTCCAGGCCGAGTCCTAGGAAGAAATCAGTGGCCGTCTCCAGGTCGGCGACGGTGATTCCCACATGGTCGAGCTTGAGGATGCGTGGCATGTCTGGGCTCCTGACTGTTGGTGGTGCAGGCCCATGCTATGCAGGTTCCCGTGCCTTTGCACTGGCTTCACAGCCACCCGATCCGCGGCCGCGGAAAACGGCGGACATAATCACGGCCCGCACATTATCAAGGAAACGTTTCACAGCTAAGCTGGGGTGGTGGACACTCTTGAACGCTATGCACCGAATGAAAACCTGACCCGGGACGAAGCCGCCTGGCGGGCCCAGAACATCATCTGGCACTCCGCCGACGTCGAACTGGATGTCAGCAACGCCACCGATCCCAACCAGGGCAGCTACCGGTCGGTGACCACGCTGCGCTTCACCTCCAAGCACCCGCAGACCTTCATCGACTTCATCCACGACACCGTGGAGGAGATCAACGTCAACGGCACCATGATCGCCGTGGACGAGGCCGTTGTGGACGCGCGGATCTATCTTCAGGACCTGGACATCCAGGCCGTGAACACCGTGGTAATCACCGGACGCGCACTGTACTCGCGCTCCGGTGAGGGCATGCACCGCTTCGTGGATCCGCAGGACGGGCAGACCTACCTGTATACCCAGTTCGAGCCGGCCGACGCCCGCCGCGTCTTCGCCTGCTTTGAGCAGCCTGACTTGAAGACCTCCTACCGCTTCATCGTGCGCGGGCCGGAGGACTGGCACCTGGCCAGCAACCAGCCGGCCGAATCGCAGAACCTGCACGAGGACGGCACCAAGACCGTTACCTTCGCCCCCACTCCCCCGATTTCCAGCTACATCACCACCGTGCTGGCCGGGCCCTACCACGTGGTGCGTGACGAGCACACCGTGATGCTCTCCTCCGGCGAACCGCTGC
This sequence comes from Glutamicibacter sp. St.4D3, assembly GCF_059728615.1. Lineage (NCBI taxonomy): Bacteria > Bacillati > Actinomycetota > Actinomycetes > Micrococcales > Micrococcaceae > Glutamicibacter > Glutamicibacter sp. St.4D3. The sequence continues at coordinate 1,604,166 of NZ_AP039380.1, read as the reverse complement.
GGATCGAACTGGCCGCCAGCTGCCGCGCCTCCCTGGCCGAGGACTTCGACGCCGAAGAGATCCTCAAGGTCACCAAGCAGGGCTTGACCTACTTCCACGAACTGTTCGACTACCCCTACCCGTGGGGCAAGTACGACTCGGCGTTCGTGCCCGAATACAATCTGGGAGCCATGGAGAACCCGGGCCTGGTCACCTTCACCGAACGCTGCGTCTTCACCTCCCACGCCACCGAGGCGCAGCACGAACAGCGCGCGAACACGATCATGCACGAGATGGCGCACATGTGGTTCGGCGACCTGGTCACCATGAAGTGGTGGGACGATCTGTGGCTGAAGGAATCCTTCGCCGACTACATCGGCACCCTGGCCAACGACCAGGCCACCGACTTCGCCACCGCCTGGACCACCTTCGCCGCCCGTCGCAAGGCCTGGGCGTACGTGGCCGACCAGATGCCCACCACGCACCCGATCGTTGCGGACATCACCGATCTGCAGGCGGCGGACCAGAACTTCGACGGCATCACCTACGCCAAGGGCGCCAGCGTGCTCAAGCAGCTGGCCGCGTTCGTTGGCGATGAGGCGTTCCGTGACGCCGCCCGCGCCTACTTCGTGAAGCACGAGTACGCCAACACCTCCCTGGATGACTTCCTGGCCGCGCTCGAGCAGGCCAGTGGCCGGAACATGGGCGACTGGGCCGACGCCTGGCTGCGCACCAGCGGCGTGCCACACCTCGGGGTCGAGCTAGAGCTGGACGCCCAGAACGTGGTCCGTTCGGCCGCGCTTGTCCAGCGGGGCACCGACCCGGTCTCCGGGGAGCCGATCCTGCGCCCGCACGTGCTCACCGTGGGCAGCTATGAACTGGAAGAGGGCCGGCTGGTGCGCCAGGACAGCCAGCGCGTGGAACTGAACGGTGAACGGGTGGAGCTGGAGTTCCTGGTCGGCCGCCCGGCCCCTGCGGTGCTGTTGCCCAATGACGGGGATGAAACCTACGCCATCATCGAATTTGATGAGCGCTCCCAGCAGAACCTGCTCCAGCACCTGGGCGGCCTAAACGCCTCACTGCCGCGCGCCACCTGCTGGGCCTCGCTGTGGGATGCGGTGCGCGGTGCCCGCCTGGCCGCGCAGGACTACGTCGCCGCGCTGCTGCAGCATGCGGCGACCGTCGAGGATGCCGGGGTGTTCGCGGTGCTGATGGACCAGCTGCTCACCTCGGTCAACCGCTACCTGGCCCCGCCCCTGCGTGAGGACGCCCGCCAGAAGGCGGCGACCGCACTCACCGGCTGGCTGACCCAGCTGGAGGCGGGCAGCGACAACCAGACCACCACGGCCCGCACCCTGGCCCGGTTGGCCCGCGCCGGGGTGGCTGAGGATGTTGTCGACGCATTCCTGGCCTCCGAGCCGAACCAGTACGGGGTCAAGGTCGATGAGCAGCTGCAGTGGTTGAGCTGGCAGGCGCTGGCTGCGGCCCGGGGCCTGGACGAGTCCGACGAGGTGCGCATGCGCGCCGCACTGGACGCCAACGCGACCTCGGTCGCCCAGAACGCGGTGCGTACCGCACTGGCGGCCCGCCCCGTTTCCGAAGTCAAGGAGCAGGCCTTCGCCCAAGTGCTCCAAGCCCGTGACCAGGACGGCGAGTTGTCCAACGATGCACTCAGCGCCACGGCCGAGGGCTTTACGATCGGTTCGCGTGAGCTGCTGGCCGGGTTTGAGGAACGCTACTGGCCGCAGATCTCCGAGGTGTTCGATTCCATGAGCATGGAGTTCTCCACCCGGGTGATCCGCGGGCTGTTCCCCCGCTCTCAGGAGTTGAGCGAGGAGCCGGACGACAACCCGGCCCTCAAGGCGGTCACCGAATGGCTGGAGAAGAATACCGAAGCACCACGGGCCCTGCGCCGGATCCTGCTCGAGGAGCGTGCCGAGCTGCAGCGTTCACTGGATGCCCAGAAGCTTTCGCGTCAGACCAAGTAACGCGAACGGCTAGTGCCGGAGCCTGTGGCCGTCCCGGGGGTGGGGCGGCCACAGGCCGAAGGCGCACCATGGACCGATGGGATTAGCCAGGTTCCAGCTCATCCCCGCCATGCCAGGGCAAGGTGGCATCCGGCGGTTCCGGGTCATCGCCCGGCCGGTCGGGGGCGTTGCCCGGTGGGCCGTGTGGTGCCCGGTTCACGGCCCCCGGTGGCGGGTCCCCGGGGATCTGCGAGGTCAGATCCGGGTCGCTGGGATCATGCCAATACCCCGGGGCGCCCGGCGGTATCTCATGCAACGCCAACACCTCACGCAGCTTCTCATCCACATACACCGCCTCCCGCGAAGGAGCGCTCATCGTGTAGTTGGAGCGACCATTCACGGTGGTCAGACTGCCCGGATCAGAAAAGTGCACCAACCCGTTCGGGGATTCCCACCGCACCGACCCATCCGGCAGGAACTGGCTCTGCCACCGCAACGCGTGTTTGAACATCTGATGCCGGGTACACAACAATTTGGTGTTATCCCGGGTGGTCGCCCCGCCCTTGGCCCAGTCCTTGACATGATCGATCTCGCACCGCTCCGCCGGGCGCCGGCAACCAGGGAACTGGCAATGCTCATCACGCAACTGCACCAACTCCTGCAACGCCGCCGGGGGCCGGTACCGGGTACGGCCCACATCGATCGGTGCCCCGTCCCACGGATCGGTAAGTACCCGGGCAAAGGACGGGGCGTGCCGGGCCAACGCCAACGCCACCGGAGCCGGAATCGGCCCGTACCCCTGCAACTCGGCCAACGCGGTCCCCGGGGCGGCCAACAACTCCACGGCCGGCAACAACACGTGCAGCTTCACCCGCACCCCCGGCCCGGGCTTCTCCGGCCACCCCTGGATCAACACGTCCCGGAAAACATCGGCATGCAGCTGCGCGTCGCTGCGCTGCTCATCCGGCTCCCGGTGCTCATTGGCGTGTGCGGTGATGTTCTTCATGATCGCCATGATGTCCTCCGCCGGCAGGCACGCCTGCAACGCGGCCATCCCATCAGGCTCGGCCCACCACCGCACATAGCGCTCCTCCACCCGACGTTCACGCCGGATGGCCGGGGCCTCGGGCAACATCCGGGTGCGCAGCTTCTTCGCCCGCTTACTCACCTGCGCATCAGTATCCCGCCGGGCCACCGGCAACAGGTTCTGCTCCAACTGCCCCACCTGCTCCGGCTGCAGATCCTGACTGGAACGAATCACCGTGATCGCGCTGCGGGTAGTGATCTGCCCCTGCAGCAACGCCTCCAAGGTGCGCGGACACAACTGGCGCAACCCCTCGGCCACCAACAGGCGGGCATTGGTCGAGTACTCGGTGGTGCGGGTGGCCAAGGACGCCTCGGCCACGAAATTCTGCCGGATCACCTGCTCCGAGCCCGGCTTCACCCCATACTTCTGGATACTGGCCAACTGCAGCGGATCAGTAATGTCCTTCTGCCGGTCCTGCAAATACGACAACTCCAGCCCCTCGGCCAGCAACACCGCCTCAACGGCATCGAGCATCGAACGCAGCCGCCCCACCGTTCCCAACCGCTCCAACACCTCACCGGGAGACCCCGGCGCGGCCGCCAGCAACTCATCGGTCACGGCCGAAGACAGGGGCTGGCACGCAATCTTGTAATCGATCCCGGCGTGCAGCACCCCGTCGATGCCCCAGTGGTCCCGAAAACCGCTGGGCAGGATCGGTAACCGGTGGACGTCATCCCCGGAATCGAAGATCTCTTTTCTGCCCATACCCCATCATCCCAACCCCCACCGACACTATGACCCCGACCACAACCAGATGGGGAAAGTTCGAAAAGATTTTCGAGTCGGTTCGACGCTCAGGTCGGGCTCGTGGCCCTTACGGCACGCTCCTGGCGGCAGTTTGGTGGAATGTGAGCAGGCTGGCCGGGGTCAGGCCCCAGTCCAGGACCGCTACTTCAACAACGGTCCCGGCCTGGGGTACGTGGGCGAACGAGGCGTGGCCGTGGAAGTAGGCATCCAGGCCCCGCAGCTGGTCGAACAGCTCCACCAGCTCATCGGGCTGATCGGTGAAGAACTGCAGCACGTAGTGCCGGACCGCGTCAAGATGGACATCTGGTTTGGGCACCGGCGCCTGCAGCAGCAGTTCGGTGATGTTGTTGTGCCCTTGCACCCGGCAGCCGGTCACCCGGCCCACGTCACTGATCATGGCTTCTCCGGTGCGGGATCATTGTCGGTGGGTAATTGCGGCGTGATTCCCAGCTGCAGGGCCGTGACCTGTGGCGGCGTCGAATCCTGGCGCAGGTAGCCGCCGAAGACCAGGCGGCGGCCGAGCAGGGCGCTGGCCGGCAGCTGGCACAGCGCCTCAAAGAGCTCCTGGGTACCCGGAACCACCCGGTAGCCCGAGGCACCGGCATCCACCTCAAGGTAGGGTGGCCGCTCCCCCAGCCCGAGACGGCGGACCACCCCGCTGCCGTGCAGCAGCAGGTTGGTTTCGTCCGGACCGGTGGGCTGGGTCGTGGGCATTAGGGCACCCGGGCGGTCCAGGCGTCGGTGGCGAACTTCGCGGCGGCCAGCTCGCGTGCGGCCTGGCGGCTGTCCTCATCCAAGGCGGCCTCGGTGGCCTGGTAGTGGCCGGTGAAGGTCTCCATCATGGTGCGGATGACCTCATCGCGGGCCAGCTGGGTTTGACTCTTGAGCGGGTCCACGCGCTTGACGGCGCTGGTGATGCCCTTGTCGGAGATCTTCTCCCGGCCGATGCGCAGCACCTCGACCATCTTCTGCGCGTCGATGTCGTAGCTCATGGTCACGTGGTGCAGCATGCCGCCGCGGGCCAGGCGCTTCTGCGCGGCGCCGCCGATCTTGCCCTGGTCGGTGGCGATGTCATTCAGCGGCTTGTAGTAGGCCTGCACGCCCAGCTTCTGCAGCGCGTCCATGACCCACTGGTCCAGGTACGGGTAGGAGTCGGCGAAGCTCATCCCGTCGACCAGGGATTCGGGGGCGTAGAGCGAGTAGGTGATGCAGTTGCCGGCCTCCATGAACATCGCCCCGCCGCCGGAGATGCGGCGCACCACCTTCACCCCGTGGTGGGCGGCGGCCTGCGCGTCGACCTCGTTGGACAGGGACTGGAAGGAGCCGATGACCACCGCGGCCTCGTTCCAGTCCCAGAAGCGCAGGGTCGGCGGGCGGGTGCCGGCGGCGACCTGGCGGGCGAGCACCTCATCCAGGGCGACCTGCTCGGTGATCGGGATGGTGGTGGGGGCGATGACCTGCCAGTCGTGGTCCGCCCAGGTGGTGGCGTGGCCCAGGGCGCGGCGCACCACGCGGGCCACGGCCTCGGCGTCGAAGCCAATCATTTCGGCGCCCTCGCGCAGTCCGCTGACCACGGCCTCGCGGATGGTGGAGTGCGTGGCGTCGGTGGGCAGCCCGATCAGCGCCCGGTTCAGGTCCTCCAGCGCCTCGTCGGGTTCCAGGAAGAAGTCCCCGTTGATGTTGGAGGCGGTGATGACCCCGTCGGCGCTGTCCAGGTCGGCGATGACCAGCTTGCCGCCCACGACCTTGTACTCGCCGTGGTGCTGGTACTGGAGCGCTTCGGTGGAATCTGCGTGCTGCGTTTCGTGCCCTTGTTGCGTCATGACTTCATCCTATCCGCTGCGCCGGGCCCTCTTCCGTGGCCGTCGGCGACTGGTTCGGCACACCGGGCCGGAAGCGGGAAGGCCGGTGGGGCGTTAAATGCCGCGGCGGGCAGTCCCGGTAATAAACCGGGGCTGCCCGCCGTGGTTGAAGCGGTGTGGGCGTTGCAGCCTACTTCTTGCCGCCGAAGCCCTTGAAGCGGGCGTTGAAGCGCTCGACGCGGCCAGCGGTGTCCATGATGCGCTGCTTGCCGGTGTAGAACGGGTGCGAAGCGGCCGAGATTTCGACGTCGATGACCGGGTACTCGTTGCCGTCCTCCCAGGTGATGGTCTTGGAGCTGCCAACGGTCGAACGGGTCAGGAACTTCTCGCCCGATGCGAGGTCGTTGAACACAACGTAGTTGTACTTCGGATGGATGTCAGCCTTCATGCTTTTATACCCTTTGGTTATCTGCCCCTGGATTTTGCCAGCGGCAACGTACTCGGAAAAATGGTGTCCACGCACGCGTGCGCACACAGACAGTCCATCCTATCGCACCGGGAGCGTGTTCGGCGAACCGCCTAGCGTGGTCCGCGGCACAATTGCCAGAACGCGACGGCGCTGGCGGCGGCCACATTCAGGGAGGCGACCTGCCGGGCCATCGGGATGATCACGCTCTGGTCCACCGCCTGCAGGGTTTCGGGACGCACTCCGCGGCCCTCGTTGCCCAGGATCATCGCGATCTTCTCCCCCGGCTGCGGCACCAGCTCATCCAGCGGGGTCGCGTCCTCGGTCAACTCCATCGCCAGGATGCGGTAGCCGTGCTCACGCACCCGCTCCAGGTCCGCCGGCCAGGTGCCAAGGCGCACCCAGTCGATGGTCAGCGCCGTGCCCATGGACACGCGCACGCTGCGCCGGTAGAGCGGGTCCACGCAGTTTGGGGTCAGCAGCACCGCATCCACGCCGAGCCCGGCCGCCGAACGCAGCATGGCGCCGAGGTTGGAGTGATCGGCGATGTCCTCCAGGATCGCGATCCGCGAGGACTTTTCCAGCACCGCATCCAGTTCCAGCGGGGCCGGGCGCTGCATGGCGGCCAGGGCGCCGCGGTGCAGGTGGAAGCCGGTCAGCGCCTCCAGTTCGGCGTCCTCGCCCACAAAGATCGGGGCGTCGGGGTAGCGGGCGAACTCGGCCTCCAGCTGGGGCAGGTATTTGCGGGCCAGCAGGAAGCTGCGCGGCACATGCCCCACCGAGATCGCGCGCTGGACCACCATGGTGCTTTCGGCGATGTAGATCCCGTTGGCGATGTCGCTGCGCATCCGCAGGTTCGCCTCGCTCAGCTTCAGGTAGTCATCCAGGCGCCGGTCCCCGTGCAGGTCGCGGATCTCGATCACCCGGTGGGCGTAGTGCGGCTCAGCCACCGTTGACCAGCTTGAGCAGCATGTTGGCCAGGGCGATGAGCCCCAGCACCACGATCACCGCGCGAAGCCACAGCGGGGAGAGCTTGCGTCCGATCTTCGCGCCGATGAACCCGCCGATCAGCGAGCCGACGGCGATCAGCAGCACCACGATCCACTGGATGCGTTCGGGGGCGATGATCAGATACATGCAGGCGGCGATGATGTTCACCAGCAGGGAGAGGATCACCTTGATGGCGTTGGACTGCTGCAGCGAGGCCTGCAGGAACACGCCGAACACGGCCATCAGCAGCACGCCCTGCGCGGCGGTGAAGTACCCGCCGTACACGCCGATCAGGAACACCAGCACGTACAGGATCGCCGGGATGCGCGCCTGGTCGGCGGCGTCCGGGTCGGTACCGCCGCGGGCGGCCTGGCGGGTCTTGGCCCAGGCGGCCAGCTTTGGCTGGAAGATCACCAGCACCAGGGCCGCGGCCAGCAGCACCGGGGCGACGACCCCGAACACCGATTCGGGCAGGTTCAGCAGCAGCAGGGAGCCGATCAGCCCGCCGATGATGGACAGCGGCACCAACTTCAGCAGCGTGCGCTTGACGGTGGCCGCCTCCCGGCGGTACCCCCAGGCCCCGGAGAACCCGCCGGCGACCAGGCCCATCGCGTTGGAGACCACCGCGTTGACCGGGGCGACGCCCAGGGCGACCAGGATCGGGAAGGTCACCAGGGTGCCGGAGCCGACCACCGTGTTGATGGTCCCGGCCCACAGCCCGCCCAAAAAGACAAGGATCTCCTGCCAGAAATCGAGCAACATCAGCCCCCGCGGATCCTAGCGGCGGGCGAACGCGCTGTAGCGTCCGCCCTCCACCCGTACGGCCAGCTCCATCCCGTAGGCGGCCGAGAGCTTTTCCTCGGTCATCGTCTCGGCCATGGTGCCGGCGGCGACGATCTTGCCCGAGTTCATCAGCAGCGCATGGGTGAAGCCCGGCGGGATTTCCTCCAGGTGGTGGGTGACCAGCACCAGGGTGGGGGCCTCCTCGTCGGCGGCCAGCTGGCTCATCCGGTACACCAGGTCCTCGCGCCCGGCCACGTCCAGCCCGGCCGAGGGCTCATCCAGGATCAGCAGCTCCGGGTCGGTCATCAGCGCGCGGGCGATCAGCACCCGCTTGCGCTCCCCCTCGGAGAGCTTGCCGAAGGGCTGGTTCATGAACGTGCTCATCCCCCACTCGTGCAGCAGGGCGAAGGCGCGGCGCTCATCCATCTTCTCGTACCGCTCCCGCCAGCGCCCGGTGTAGCCGTAGGCGGCGGTGAGCACGACGTTCAACGCGGTCTCGTGGGCCGGGATCTGGTTGGCGATCAGGGTGGAGCTCAGCCCGATGCGCGGGCGCAGCTCGAACACGTCCACCCGCCCCAGGGTTTCATCCAGGATCCCCACGGTGCCGCGGGTCGGGTGCATGCGCGCCGCGGCGAGGTTCATCAGCGTGGACTTGCCCGCGCCGTTGGGTCCCAATACGACCCAGCGCTGGCCTTCGGAAACTTTCCAGTTGATGCCCGACAGCAGTTCCTTGCGTCCGCGCACCACGCTGACATCGTTGAAAGATAGGACTTGGCTCATGGATAAAACCCTAAACTTTTCCGTGCGTTTTGCCTAAATCATCGGCCCGGTGCCGCGCAATACGTCCCGTCATTTTTGGCACCGGGGCGTTGCGGGGCCGAAAATGGTGCCATGCCTGCAACCTTTGCCCTGATTTCCCGTCCCGCCCTGCCCCGCCAGCGTTTTGAGGCGCTGCTTGCCGCCGCCGGCGCCGCCGGGCTGCTCAGCGCCCCGCCGGAAGAGCTGCCGGTGTTCTCCAACAACCAGCGTTTGATCGTGCGCACCCACGTGGAGCAGGAGGCGGCCGGCTTCCGGCAGAAGGTGGAGCGGTTCTTCGCCGGATACCTGGCCACCGGCGCCCTGCAGGCGCAGGACGCGTGCCTGGCCGTCGCGCCGGATCAGCTGGTCCAGGCCGAACGCCTGCTGCTGGTGATGGACGTGGATTCCACCCTGATCCGCCAGGAGGTCATCGAGCTGCTGGCCGCCCACGCCGGACGGGAGGCGGAGGTGGCCGCCGTCACCGAGGCGGCGATGCGCGGCGAACTGGATTTCGCCGCCTCCCTCATCCAGCGCGTGGCGACCCTGAAGGGCCTGCCCGAAAGCGTACTGGAGGAGGTCGGGGCGCGCATCGAGTACTCGCGCGGGGCGCGGCACCTGATCGAGCGCTTCCACGCGGCCGGGCACCTGGTAGGGGTGGTCTCCGGAGGGTTCCAGCAGATCCTGGATCCGCTGGCCAAGGACTTGAACCTGGACTACGCGCTGGCCAACACGCTGGGCATCGTCGACGGGGTGCTGGATGGCACGGTGCACGGGCAGATCGTGGACCGCTCCACCAAGGAGGCGATGCTGCGCGAATGGGCCGAACGCAACCAGATCCCGCTCACGGCCACCATCGCCGCCGGGGACGGGGCCAACGACCTGGACCTGCTGGGCGCGGCCGGGCTCGGGGTGGCGTTCAACGCCAAGCCGGCGCTGCGCGAGCACGCGGCGGTGAAGCTGGACTTCCCGGACCTGGAGGTCATCGCGGACCTGTTGCTGGGCAGTGCGGTGGAAGAGGGCTCGGTGTTCGACCACCCGGCCCTGGATACCCCGGCCGCCGCCGAGTAGCTCAAGGCCAACCGGGGAAATGTTAAGCGCATCTTCACCCAAATCCAACAACTAGATAACGATTCGCTGGCAAGCGGGCCTTAGCACGTTTTCGTGTTGGTCTAACCGATAGGATTTCTGGTGGCGCGCACCGGCACCCTCCCCGACGGCGGGAGGCAACCCGGCGGCGGCGCCTGACCCAATGTCGTGCGAAAGAGTCTAAGACCAGTGCAGATGAGCGAACCGGATTCCGGCGATTCAGCCAAGCAGCGCAAATCCAGCGCCAAGCCATGGATCATCAGCGGGTGCGCGGTGGTGGCCGTGGCCGGAGCCTACTTCGGCGGGGCCGCGTGGATCAGCTCGCAGATCCCGGCCAACACCACGGTCTCCGGGATCGCGATCGGCTCCCTGAGCCAGGACGAGGCCCGGGCCACCCTGCAGGAGCAGCTGGCCCCGCGGGCCGAGGAGCCCATCGACGTCACCGTGAACGCCAAGGACTACCAGCTGGACCCGGCCGCGGCCGGGCTCGGGCTGGACGTGGACGCCACCGTGGCGCAGCTGACCGGATACGAGCTGAACCCGGGCAAGCTCTGGCAGCGGCTGACCGGCTCCTACCAGGCCGAACCGGTGACCACCGTCGATGAGGCGAAGCTGACCGGTGAACTGGAGCAGCTGGCCAAGAAGGCGGATGCCGAGGTTGCCGAGGGCACCATCGAGTTCGAGGGCGCCAAGGCGAAGGTCGTCTCCCCGGTCAGCGGCGTGCAGCTGGACGTGGAGGATTCGGCGCACACCGTGCAGGATGAGTGGAAGCTGGACGGGGAAGAGATCCCGCTTTCGGCCGAGGTCACCGAACCGGCCGTCTCGGCTGAGCAGCTGCAGGCCTTCCACGATGAGACCGTGGCCAAGCTGCTCTCCGCCCCGGTGACGCTGAGCAACGGGGAGAAGCAGGTCGAGCTCTCCCCGGCCTCGATCGCCTCCGCCGCGAAGTACTCCGTCAACGACGAGCAGCAGCCGCAGCTGGTGCTTGATGACCAGGCGCTGTACAAGGCCGCGACGAAGAACTCGGAGCTGAGCAGCACCGCGAAGGACGCGAAGATTGTCTTCTCCGGCGGCAAGCCGAAAATCATCGAATCCACGCCGGGAATGGCCCTGGAAACCAAGGATCTGGGCGCCAAGGTGCTCGCCGCCGGGACCGGGGATTCGCGCACCGCCGAGGTGCGGATGGAAACCAAGGAGGCGGACTTCACCACGGAGGATGCCAAGAAGCTGGGCATCAAGGAGGAGATCGTTGAATTCTCCACCCCGTACCCGGCCAGCGACACGGTGCGCACCAAGAACCTGAAGGCCGGCGCGAAGCGGCTGACCGGCGTGGTGGTCAAGCCCGGTGAGACCTTCTCGTTGCTGGAGGCGCTGGGCCCGATCACCGTGGCCAACGGATACTACAGCTCCGGCGTGGTGGAAAACGGCTTCTCCACCGAGGCGGTGGGCGGCGGGCTGTCGCAGATCTCCACCCAGATGTACAACGTCGGCTTCCTGGCCGGCTACGACGACATCACCCACAAGCCGCACTCGCGCTGGTTTGAACGCTACCCGGCCGGCCGCGAGGCCACCCTGTGGGAGGGCCAGGTGGACATGAAGTGGAAGAACAACACCCCCTACGGCGTGATGATCGAGGCCTGGGTCTCCCCCGACGCGGTGCACACCCGGCTGTGGAGCACCAAGTACTGGAAGGTGAGCGAGTCCAGCTCGGGCAAGCACAGCTTCACCAACCCGGAGACCAAGTACAACGATGCGGAAAAGTGCGTCTCCGAAAGCGGGGGCAAGAAGGGCTTCAGCATCTCGATCACCCGCAACCGCACCAGCATTGACGGCTCGAAGACTCTGCCGCCGGATGTGACCAGCTGGACCTACGCGCCCTGGCACAAGGTGGTGTGCGGCAAGAAGCCGTAACCACCTGCCGGCGCACCGCGGGCCCGGAAGGAAGCCTTCACGCTTCCTTCCGGGCCCGCGGCCGTTAATCTCCGGACCGGGATTGGACCTGCCGGTTACAGTGTTCACCCCGGCCCCGCCAGCTGGCGGGACCGGGGTGAACGCGTTGGACGGCGCCTACTGGCCCGAGGCCTTCAAGAAGTCCCCGGCGCCGCCGACCAGTTCGGTGTGCCCGGTTTCCACGTCTGCGAAGACCATCTTGGCCACCTCCGCGCCGAACTCCTCCACGGAGTACAGCTTGCCGGCGGCCTCGCGGCGCGCGTCGATGGCGCCGGGCTCCATGCGGTTGAGCAGGGTGGCGGTGATGGTGCCCTCGATCATGTCCCCGGAGACCACCACCAGGCTGATGCCCTTCTCGCTCAGCTGCGGGATCATCTCGCGCAGCGCATCCTCACCGGCGCGCTTGGACTTGGCCACCGCGTCGTAGGCGTCCATGGTGGAGACCTCGTGGATGAAGTGCGCCTGGTGGCTGGTGACGAACACGACGCGGGCGCCGGCGGACATCTTGGGCAGGGCGGCGGTGAGCATGGCCACCTGCGCGTCGCGGTTCAGGCGCAGCGCGTAGTTCTCCCCCATGTTCGTTTCCATGCCGCCCGAGGCGTTGAGCACCAGCACGTCCAGCGAGCCGAAGTTCTCCACCGCGGCGTCCACCAGCGCAGCCGGACCCTCCACGGTGGTCAGGTCGGCGCCCACGGCGACCGCGCGGCCGCCCTTCTCCTGGATGCCGGCGACGATCTTGTTCGCCCGCGGGGCTTTGGAACGGTAGTTGACCACCACGCCGATCCCCTTCTCGGCCAGGATCTGTGCGGTGACCGATCCGATGCCGCGCGAGGAACCGGTGACGATTGCGCCCTTGTAGTCGCTCAAAGTCTTTACTCCTTGATGTTGCTGAATCTGTGGGTGGCGGCCGCCGCCGGCAGGGCGCCGGCCGCCAAGTTCTTCTGGGGCGGTGGCTAGTGGCCCATGCCCAGGCCGCCGTCGACCGGGATGACCGCCCCGGAAATGTAGGCGGCCTCATCGCTGGCGACCCAGCGCACCACCTTGGCCACCTCCTCGGCCTCGGCGAAGCGTCCGGCCGGGATGGAGGAGAGATAGTCCTTCTGGGTGGCCTCGGGCAGCGCGGCGGTCATGTCGGTGTTGATGAACCCGGGGGCGACCACGTTCGCGGTGATGTTGCGCGATCCCAGTTCGCGGGTCAGCGAGCGGGCGATGCCCACCAGCCCGGCCTTGGAGGCGGCGTAATTGATCTGGCCCGGGGAGCCGTAGAGGCCCACCACGGAGGAGATCAGCACGATGCGCCCGTACTTCTTGCGCAGCATGCCCTTGGAGGCGCGCTTGATGACCCGGAAGGCACCGGTGAGGTTGGTGTCGATGACCGAGGTGAATTCCTCCTCGCCCATGCGCAGCAGCAGGGTGTCCTTGGTGACCCCGGCGTTGGCGATCAGCACCTGAACCGGGCCGTGGGCGGCCTCCACCTCGGTGAACGCGGCGTCGATGGACGCGGCGTCGGTCACGTCGGCCTTCACGCCCAGCAGGCCCTCGGGCACCTGGCCGCTGCGGTAGGTGATGGCCACCTTGTCGCCGTTGGCCTCAAAGGCGCGGGCGATCTGCAGGCCGATGCCGCGGTTTCCACCGGTGACCAGGACGCTGCGCCCGGTCGGGGTCTCAGTGCTCAATCTTCTCTCCAATTCCTTGGCTCGACGGCGCACGGCACTCCACCGGGCTGCGGTGGGGGTTGGCGGCGCGCACGTGGCGACGAAAATTCTCTCACCTGTCATCCTATTGCCTACCAGTGGGTATTCTTAGTTCGACGCAGGGTAGAAATTACGCTTAAGCCCCGTTTCGGTGAGACAATGGCTACGGAATATTCTGCAGGAAGCTAAACCTGAGGTCATGACGCACACCCACCCGCATCGCCCCAACAATGCGGTGCCTGTTCACCGGATTACCGAGGCCCACGAGTCGCACACCGTGGACCATAATTCGCGCGTGCGCAAGTACACGATCTCCATGACCATCCGCGTGCTGTGCTTCATTGCCGCGTTCTTCACCCACGGTCCGCTGCAGTGGATCCTGCTGGTGGGGGCGGTGGTGCTTCCCTATATTGCGGTGGTGATCGCCAACCGGGGCGCGGACGTGACCAAGCGCCAGCCGCCGGCCGAGTTCTTCACCGACCGGGACGCCAGCCAGCTTCCCGCCGGGGTTTGGCAGCAGCCGGATGAGGAACAGGCGCAGCCCGAACCGCCGGAGCCCAGCGCCGCCGGGGAAACCATCGAGGGCACCTGGGCGGACGCGGCCGATGACTCCGAGGAGCCGGATAAGGGCGCCGCGGGAAAACCAGAAAACGAGCAACGGGAAGGGAACTAGATGGATCTGCTGTCCTCGCTTGGCGGTGGACCTGAAGGACCACGGGAACTGATCTGCAGCCGCAAGGGCTGCCGGCAGCCGGCCGAATTCAAGATCCTGTGGAACAACCCCAAGATCCACACCCCCGAACGCCGCAAGGTCTGGTTGGCCTGCCCCCAGCACCGCGACTGGCTGGAGGACTACCTGCGCCAGCGGCTCTTGTACAAGGAAACCCAGCCGGTGGATCCGGTGAAGGAGTAGATCGCACCCCATGTATCGTTTTTTGGCCAGTACCCGCTGGATCGGCTGGTTGCTGCTGGTGTGCGTGTTCGCGACCGCCTGCGTGTTCCTGGGGCGCTGGCAGATGGATCGCCGCGCCGAGGTGCTCACCGAGATCTCCCACGTGAACGAGAACTACTTCGCCCCGGCCAGCGGCTCCAAGGAGGCCATGGCGCTGTTCGATCAGCTGCCCGAGGACAAGAAGTGGACCACCGTGGCCCTGCAAGGCCAGTACCTGAGCGATGACACCCGGATTGTGCGCAATCGCATCAAGTCCGGACGCCCGGGCTACGAGGTGCTGGTCCCCTTCCGCACCACGCAGGGCAAGACGGTGATCGTGGACCGCGGGTTCCTTCCCATTGGCGATGAGCGCGGCGGGTGGCCCGATGAGGTGCCCGCTCCCCCGACCGGCACCGTCTCGGTCCAGGTGCGCCTGAAGCCCGGCGAGCCGACCCTGGACCGCACGGCCCCCGAGGGCCAGCTGGCCACCGTGAACCTGCCGAACTACGCCCAGCAGCTGGGCTACCCGATCGCCGAGGGCGCCTACGGGATCATGTACACCGAGGACCCGGCCCCGGCCACCGCGCCCATGCAGCTGGATCCGCCGGACACCGATGAGGGCCCGCACCTGTCCTACTCCTACCAGTGGTTCGCCTTCGGCGTGCTGGCATTCGTCGGCTTCTGGTACGCCGCCCGCCAGCAGAAGAAGCTGAACCGGGAGGACGCCGAGGAACTGGCCGAGGCCCGCGCCGCCGGCTTTGATGAGCCGATCCACAAGGTGCGCAAGATCCGTGCCAAGCAGACCAAGAAGTATCGCCGTGACGGTTCGCTGACCGATGAGGCGGTGGAGGACGCGATGCTGGACCAGGGCCAGGACCCGGCCCACAACCAGGACGCCGGGCAGCGCGGCTAGATCCGCCCCTGCCTACCGACCGCCGCCGGTCTGTTCGTGAACATCACAAACGGACCGGCGGCGTTCGTAGGGGCTCGCCCAACTCTAGGCGCGATACAAGATACCGGTTGCTATGGACTTTTCCCGGATCTCTCGTATGCTGAAGGTGTCGGGATCGTCCAGATCTCACAGGTGGCTCTCAAGGCCTACGGCGCTCCGTTTATCTGATGTGAGGAGCCCCGGATATCTGCGGCCGGTAACCCACGATAAACTGAGCAGCGCCGGTCCCGACACCAATCTTTCCCCCGCCACAGACCCGGCGGGCAGGCAGAAAACCGCCCGACCCACACCGGTGGATCGGGCGGTTTTCTCGTACCCGGATGGCCGGGAAAAACCTGACTGTGCTGGAGCCTAGGTCAGCGAGACCAGTTCCAGGTAGTCCTCGCTGTACAGGTCCTCATCCCCATCGGGCAGGATGACCACGCGCTCGGGGTTCAGCGCCGCCACCGCCCCCTCGTCGTGGGAGACCATGACCACCGCGCCGGAGAAATTCGACAGCGCGCCGAGCACCTCGGCGCGCGAGGCCGGGTCCAGGTTGTTCGTCGGCTCATCGAGCAGCAGCACGTTCGCGCTGGAGGCCACGATGGTGGCCAGGGCCAGGCGGGTCTTCTCACCACCGGAGAGCACCCCGGCCGGCTTGTGCACGTCATCGCCCACGAACAGGAAGGAACCGAGGATTGAACGCACGTCCGCGTCCCCCAGTTCACTCGGCGCGGTGCGGCGCATGTTCTCCAGCACCGTCTTCTCCGGATCCAGGGTGTCGTGTTCCTGGGCAAAGTAGCCGATCTTCAGGCCGTGGCCGGGCTGGATTTCGCCGGTGTCCGGTTCGGAGACCCCGGCCAGCATGCGCAGCAGGGTGGTCTTGCCGGCACCGTTCAGCCCCAGGATCACGACCTTGGAGCCGCGGTCGATGGCGAGGGAAACGTCGGTGAAGATTTCCAGCGAGCCGTAGGACTTGGACAGGCCCTCGGCCATCAGCGGGGTCTTGCCGCACGGGGCCGGGTCCGGGAAGCGCAGGGCGGCGACCTTGTCGGCGGCGCGCTCCTCCTCCAGCCCCGAAAGCATGCGGTCCACGCGCTTGAGCATGGACTGGGCGGCGGAGGCGCCCGAGGCGCGGGCCTTCATCTTGTTGGCCTGGGCCAGCAGCGCGCTGGCCTTCTTCTCCACGTTGGCCCGTTCCCGGCGGCGGGTGTGCTCATCGGTTTCGCGCTGCACCAGGTAGCGCTTCCAGCCCATGTTGTACACGTCTACGGTGCCGCGGTTCGCATCCAGGTAGAGCACCTTGTTCACGGTGGCTTCCAGCAGCCCGGTGTCGTGGGAGATCATCAGCACGCCGCCGGAGTAGTTCTTCAAAAAGTCGCGCAGCCAGCTGATCGAGTCGGCGTCCAGGTGGTTGGTCGGCTCGTCCAGCAGCAGGGTTTCGGCATCCGAGTACAGGATCCGGGCCAGCTCGACACGGCGGCGCTGGCCGCCGGAGAGGGTGCGCAGCGGCTGG
Source organism: Glutamicibacter sp. St.4D3 (assembly GCF_059728615.1). Lineage (NCBI taxonomy): Bacteria > Bacillati > Actinomycetota > Actinomycetes > Micrococcales > Micrococcaceae > Glutamicibacter > Glutamicibacter sp. St.4D3. The sequence goes on along the minus strand of NZ_AP039380.1, from coordinate 1,587,439 downwards.
TCCAGGATGCGGTCGGGCAGATCGAGGTTCGAACAGATCGCCGCGGCCTCGGATTCGGCCGCGTACCCGCCCCCGGCAATGAACTCGGCGTCCAGCCGGTCGTAGCGGCGCATCGCCTTCGCGGCGATGTTCGGATCCTCGCTGGCCATTTCGGCGCGGGTGCGGGCCAGCTTGTTGATGATCTTGTCCAGGCCGCGGGCCGAGAGGATGCGGTCGCGGGCCAGCTGCTCCATGTCCGGGGTGCGCGGGTCCTGGGGCAGGTAGCCGATGGAGCCGCGGGAGCTCACTTCCCCGGCGGTGGGCTGGGATTCACCGGCCAGCACCTTGGTCATGGTGGTCTTCCCGGCGCCGTTGCGGCCTACCAGACCGATCTTGTCGCCCTTGTCGATGCGGAAGTTCACCTCGTCCATCAGCAGCCTGGCGCCGACGCGCAGCTCAAGGTTGGCCACGGAAATCATCTGGTGAACCCCTTTCGAAGGTTGCCTGGTTCTGTTGCCCGGCGAGCAGATTTCGGGCAACTTATCCAGTCTACCGGGGTTCGGGCCCGCCAGTGGTGCCAAAGTGCATAAGCTAACACCCGCCCCGAAGGTTTCGGGACGGGTGTTGGCAGGGTGGTGTTCGGCCTAGCTGCGCTGGTTGCGGTAGTCGTTCATCTGCACCAGGCGCCGGCGCAGCGAGGATTCGCGGCGTTCGTCGTTGCCGCTGGTCTTGTCGATGTGCGCCGCACCGAAGCGCCACAGCAGCATGTCATCCAGCAACCGGTCCGGCCCCGGCGAGTAGCGGTGGTCCAGGGCCGAACGCACCTCGGTGACCACGTTCGGGTCCAGCAGCTCGGCCAGCTGCCAGGTCCGGGTGATGCCGTGCGCCCCGAGCAGCTCGGCCGCCCAGGACCAGTCGTCATCGCGCTTGCGGTCCACGTGCGGCAGCAGGGTCTGCCAGATCTGCCCGATCCGGTCGCTGTTCAGCTCCTGGCCGCCCAGCCCGTCCCGGTCCTGGTAGGCGTTGAGCGTGTTGTACAGCTCGTCGATGTCGGTGAAGTAGTTCTCCACGGTTTCCAGCATGGCGGCGGTGGCGGTGAATTGGCGGTCCAGCTGCGGGCTCCACACCCCCTGGCCGGAGTTCTTGAAGCGGATGTCGTGTTCCACCTCGCTCCAGGCGTGCTGCAGGATGGTGCGGATCTGCACCTCGAAGGTGAAGTTGCCGCTGGGGACCACCGGCTTGCCCAGCTGCTCCTGGAAGCGGCGGACGCTGGGTTCGTTGCGGGTCTTGAGCAGCAGGTGGCGGGAGGAGTATCCGTAGGTGCCGGACTCCACCGAGCCGATGTCCTTCTCCCGGTCGCTGCGGCAGTCAAAGGCGGCGCGCTGGGCCTTGATCATGTTCGCGACCTGCTGGATTTCGTGGGGCAGCTTCACGATGATGCGGATGCCGACCATGTCGTGGATCTCACGCAGCGGGTTGGGGAACTCCAGCACCGGATCGCTCTCGGCGTCCTCCTGCAGCTGGCGGGAGGCCTTGGCGCGGAAGGAGGGCACCGATTTCACCCGCCCGGTGATGAACAGCGGCTGGGCCTCCTCCGAGGCCTCGAACAGGTTGCGGATGCGTCCGAGCATGGTGTCCAGCACCTGCTGCAGTGCCGGGCGCACCTTGGCATAGCGCCGCACCGACTCGTCGATCTGTTCAGCGAAATCGTTGGCGGCTGGCTCCTGTTCGCTCATTGGCTGCTCCCCTGTCGTTCCGTCACTGCACACCACGGCGCCGTAGTGCGCGCGGTGGTGCTGGTGCGAGTCTACTTGGCCAGGTGGACACTTCAGCGAATCCGATGACGCCGGATGCCGGGCGGATGACACCGGCACCGGTGCGCTAGGAACGGTTCAGGCGCTGGGCCAGGTCGTCGTACAGCGGAGCCTTTTCATCCACGGCGGTCGCGGTGGCCACCGAACCCGGCGCAGGCTTGCCGTTGGCCGAGGCCTGGGCGGTCTTGGCCTGCGCGGCGGCGGCCTTGGCCTGGTTGCGTTTGGCTTCGGCGATCGCCTCGGCCCGGGCGCGGGCCAGCGCGTCCTGGTGCTCCTGCTCCAGCTCGCCCAGGCGCTCGGCCTCGGCGTTCTGCGCATCGCTCATCGCCGCCTGGTAGCCATCATCGTAGGCCACCCCGTACTTCTCGGCGTTCTCGGCCTCCACGTCACGCTCGTAGGCCTCGCGCAGCTTCGCCGCCTCGGACTTCTTCTGGTACATGTGCACGGTCAGGTGGGTGATGGCCAGCAGCACCACCGGCGGCATCGCGGCGACCAGCGCGGAAACCAGCGGCGGCACGCCGTTGGAGATCGAGTCCACGGTCAGGATCGCGTGGGTGGAGTTCGCCGCGGTGGAGACGATGGCGCCGAAGAACAGCAGCGCCCACGGGTAGATCATGGCCTTGCGCGGGAAGCCGTTCAGCGCAACGATCGCCACGGTGGCGGCCACGATCATGCCGTCGATGATGATCGGCCAGATCCAGGACAGCTTCGGGTCGATGCCCGAACGGGTGGCCAGGTCGGTCAGGGCGGCGAAGGAGAGCACGAACGCGCCCACCGCGATGAGCACCGTGGCGCCCACAGCGGTGCGCAAGACGGCACGGTGCGGCTCGTTGGGGATTTCGGGCTGGTTATCCATGGGATCCATGCGGGATGGCAGGCCTAACTGTGCTCGGCAGCTCGCCGGGGGAACACCGCGTGGCGGGGTGAGTGAGCTGCATGGGGATGAGATGGGGAAAAATGGTGGCGCCAGGGTTTGCGAGTTGGCGGCGCCACCAGCCATTTTAGCGCTCCGGCACCCGGCCGCGCAGCAGTGGGCGGATCAGGCGCGGCGGTCGGTGAAGCGGGTGCCCGAGGCCCGGGCGGAGACGCCGCGGGCCGAACGGTCAAAGGCCAGCCAGATCACCGAGAACCAGATGTAGGGCACCAGCGGCAGGGCAAGCAGCTGGAACAGGTTCCCCTCGGGCACGATGGCCATGATCGACTGGAACAGGTAGATCCCGCCCAGGCCCAGCAGCACCCGGGCCAGCGCCCGCCCGGTGCCGGCCGGCCCTCCGCTCAGGGCACGCACTTCGAACCAGGCGCAGCGTTGTCCCAGGGTGGCCCGCCCCGGCGCCAGGGACGGGATGATCACCACCAGCAGCACCGCGGCAATGGAGAGCAGGTCCTGCAGGTAGTCGATGCGCGCGGTGTGCACCCCCAGGCGTTCGGCGACCTCCAGCACCAGGGACACGGCCATCACCAGGGCTGACATGAACGCCAGGTCGAACAGGTTCGCCAGCGCCCGGCGGGAGCGGGTGACCGCCCGGGCCGGGGCGTACTGCCCGTCGCGTTCGCTCGGCCCGGAGAGGAAGGCAAAGACCGGCAGGTAGGCCAGCAGCGTGCCAAGGAACGCCCCAAAGGTGTTCACGATCAGGTCATCGACATCCGCCACCCGGTAGGCGCAGGTGTAGATCCCCCAGATGCCGGTGTACTGGGTGGCCTCGATGGCCAGGGAGAGGGTGAAGCCGATCAGGGTGCCGGTGAACACGTTCTGCCGCGCCCAGCGGATCGCCAGGATCCCCACCGGGATGAACAGCAGGACATTGAACAGCACCTGCCACAGTTCAAAACTGGTCAGGAACGCGCGGCGTCCGCCCTCCCAGGCCAGGTTGAAGTCCTGGAAGAAGTGGAACGGCTCGAGCTGGGTTTGGGCGACCCCGGGCCGGCAGAACGCGTCGCGGGTCTCGGGCATCGGCAGCATGGTGTAGCTCAGCAGCCCGAAGACGTAGAGCACCACCACCGAGCTGGTGATGGTTCTGCGCCAGGACAGGCGCCCGTGCTTGTGGTACTGCAGCGCCAACAGGAAGATGCCTGCGGTCGCCACGAACAGCCCCGCTATCAGCAGTGCCATCGCCCCGGGCCACAACAGGTCCATAATCCTTTGCATACCCAAGGGTAAAACGATTTGCCGTCGGGGCGGGAGCAAAACCCGGTGTGAATTGGCGCTCTTTAGTCCACGGGCGCCGGTTCTCTTAGCTGCGCGGGATGCGGCAGGCGTCCAGCTGCTGCCCGACCTGGCGCACCTGGCGGTCCCAGCGCAGCATCGAGGCCAGCAGGCCCACCCCCAGCAGCGCGGCCAGGATCCGCAGCAGCCACACCGGATGCCATTGCTCGATGGAGATCTGGTCGACGAACACGGCCAGGGTGATCAGCATGCTCAGCCCGATCATCAGCTTCTCGCTGGTCCAGGACACCTGCTGGGAAATGAAGAACAGGGCAAAGAGCCACAGGATGTACCAGGGCTGGATGATCGGGGCCAGCAGCACCACCGCGGACAGCGCCCAGGCGCCCAGGCGCAGCGGGTCGCTGATGTTCCTGGCTAGGGCCAGGCGCGCGACCAGGTAGACGGAGAACAGCCGGGCCAGGGTGAACACCACCTGGGCCACCACCGAGGCGTCCGCGCCAAACAGCGAGGCCAGCAGCCCGAACAGGGTGCCCAGCAGGCCCACCGGGGCGTAGGGGAACGCGGCGGCACCGGAGGTCAGCATCGCCGGCAGCCAGCCGAACCAGAGTCCGGTCAGCGCCCCGAAGAGCGTGAGCCACCCGGCAATGGCCAGCGTGGTGCGCCACCACACCGCGATCCGTTCGCGCAGCCCGGCGCTGCGCCCGAGCATCATCAGTCCCAGGAAGGGCAGCAGCACCAGCACGATCGGCTTGATGCTCACCGCCACCGCCAGCGCGAACGTGGAGGCGATGATCCGCCGGCCCTGGGCCAGGCCGAACGCCCAGAAGGTCGCGGCGATCATCAGCGCATCATTGTGCACCCCGCCGATCATGGTCAGCAGGAACAGCGGGTTGGCCACGATCACCCACAGCGCCCAGTGCGGGTTCACCCCGAGCCTGCGCGCCAGCCACCCGGTCGCCCAATAGCAGCCGGCCACCCCGGCCACCGCCAGCAGGCGCAGCAGCCCCACCCCGATTTCCGGGATGCCGCCGGAGATGACGTAGATCAGCCGGGCCACCACCAGGAACAGCACCCCGTAGGGTGAGGGCGACTGGGCCCACAGGCCGTCCGAGCCGCCGTCAAACCAGCCCGGCAGCGCCGAGATCCCCTCGGAGTACGGGGACTTGCCCGCCTGCAGCATCCGGCCCTGGGCCAGATAGGAGTACACATCCCGGGAGAGGATCGGGAAGCTGGCCAGCAGCGGGGCACCCCAGCTGGCCACCAGCCCGGCCAGCGATCGCCCGGGCAGCTGCCCCTGGTTTTCCACCCTGGGACGCAGCAGCAGCCAGCAGCGGGTGAGCCACACCAGCCCCACCGCCATGATGAGCATGCAGGCCAGCACCCCGATCAGCTCGGTGCGGAACTGGATGAAGAAGCCGGTGCGGGCCAGCGGCGAATGCTGGTTGCGCGGGAACCAGCCGATCCCCCAGCTGGCCACGGTGATCAGCACCGAGGCGCCCACCCCGTGCCAGCGCAGCGCGCGCAGGCTGGGCGGGGCCGGGGCGCGGACCACCGGGGCGCTCATGCGGTACGGGTGAACTTGGCCAGCCACGGGGTCTGCTTCAGCAGCCCGGGCAGGATCGTGCGGGTGTGCCGGTCCACCAGCAGCAGCCAGGCGATCGCGGCGATGGACACGCCCCAGGAGATGAACCGGACCCCGGGCACCAGCTCCTCGGCCAGGAACTGCCAGATGAACAGCTGGTCGGCGGCCTGGTAGGCGATGAAGTACAGCACCGTCAGGTGCACCCACAGCATCTGCCAGTCATCCCGGATCCCGGTGGCCGCGAAGAACGGCAGCAGCCACAACAGGTACCAGGGGTGGATCACCGGGGAGAGCACCACGATGGCGGAGAAGCCGATGGCCAGGCGCTGGACCAGGTGGCTGTACTTGCCGCGGAAGATCACCACCATCGCCAGCGCCACCCCCAGCAGCCGGCCCAGCAGCTTGATCACCGGCAGGATCCACTCGGTGGACAGCCCGAACGCGGAGACCGCGCCGCTTAGCAGCATGATCACGATGCCCAGCGGGGAGAAGATCGAATACCCGGTACCGGTGAACAGCATGACCTTCAGCCAGCCGAACCAGTAGCCGTTGAGGAAGCCGAGCAGCGTCATCAGCGCCAGCAGCAGCATGCCGGAGTAGAACCAGTACAGGATCCGCTTGGGCCACTTCGCCTCCGGCCCGGCCCACAGCAGGCCGATGAACGGCAGCAGCACCAGGGTGATCGGCTTGACCCCGATCGAGGCGGTCAGCACGATGACCGCCAGCACGCCCCTGCGTTGGCAGGCCAGGTAGACGGCCATGACGGCCAGGCCCACCATCAGCGAGTCGTTGTGCGCGCTGGCCACGAAGTTCAGCAGGAACAGCGGGTTGGCCACGGTCACCCAGGTCGCCTTCGCGCCGTCGACCTTGTGCAGCCGGGCCAGCTTCGGCAGGTAGTACAGGCACAGGATGACCCCGAGGAACGCGATCAGCCTGAAGGCCAGGATCGACAGGTCCGTGGAATGCCCCACGGCGGCGACCACCAGGTATTCGATCAACAGGTACAGCGGCCCGTACGGGGTGCCGTCCTCCGCCCACATGGTGTCGGTGCCCAGCTGGAACCAGTTGCTCACCGAGGAGATCCCGTCGCTGTACGGGTCCTGCCCGGCCATCACCAGCCGGCCCTGGCCGATGTAGGCGAACACGTCGCGGGACATGATCGGGATGCTCACCAGCAGCGGGGCGCTCCACAGCAGCACGGCCTTGCGCACCACGGCCAGCGAGCCCTCGTGCCAGCCCGCAAGCTTCTGCCCCAGCCGCCACCAGGCGCGCACCAGCACCCAGCAGCCCAGGGTCAACAGGATCACGGAGGTGATCACCCAGAACGTCTCGGTGCGCATCATGATGAAGAACGGGTCCTGGTTCAGCGGCGAGACGCTGGCCAGCCAGCCGACCCCAAAGGAGCCGAAGAGCACCAGGGTGGAGCCGATCAGGCCGCTGACCAGGGTGCGCGGCACGCCGGTGGCCGGCTTGTGCTCCAGGACCTCTGGCTGGTTAGTGGACACCATTACACCTCGTGGGTTCATGACAGGGCGACGCCCTGCCGCGGCATCGGGCCGCCGTTGCAGGCCCGGGGCGAACCTAGTGCAGAGCTGGAAAATCTCTGTCGATTTTAGCACCGGGGCCGCCAAATTCCGGGCGTGACACCGCGGCAACCCGCCCCGCGTGTGCGATGTTCACCGCACAACGGCGGTAGATTGGATCCCGTGGCTAGTAACTCAGAAATGATTGTATGGATCGACTGCGAGATGACCGGGCTGAACCTGGAAACCGACGCGCTGATCGAGGTGGCGGTGCTGATCACCGACGCGGAACTGAACGTGCTTGATGAGGGCATGAGCGTGGTGATCAAGCCGGATGACGCGGCCCTGGAGCAGATGGACGACTTCGTGCGCGACATGCACATCGCCAGCGGTCTGCTGCCGGAGCTGGCCGGCGGGATGGACATGGACGAAGCCCAGAAGCTGGTGCTGGAGTACATCACCGCCCGGGTGCCCGAACCGAAGAAGGCCCTACTGGGCGGCAACTCGGTGGGCATGGACAAGAACTTCCTGGCCCGGGACATGCCCGCGGTCATCGACCACCTGCACTACCGGGTCATCGACGTGTCCACCATCAAGGAGCTCGCCCGGCGCTGGTACATCAAGGCGCACTACAACGCCCCGGTGAAGACCGGCAACCACCGGGCGCTGGGTGACATCCAGGACTCCATCGACGAGCTGAAGTACTACCGCGGCACCATCATGGTCCCCTCCCCCGGCCCGACCTCGGTCGAAGCCGCGAAGGTGGCCCGCCAGGTGAGCGGATCGGCCGCGCAGGGCAGGTAGCGGCTCCCCCGATCGGCTGGTGATCGACAACACAGCGAAACCGATGCTTTCCGAGTTGGCATTCACCAGCCGATTGTGTGTATGATAATTCTCGTTGCCCGGTACGAAATCAGGAAGCAAAAGCCTTCTGACTAGTCTGGAAACAAAAAATGAATATGGTGGGTATAGCTCAGTTGGTAGAGCGTCTGGTTGTGGTCCAGAAGGTCGCGGGTTCAAGCCCCGTTACTCACCCCAAGTAGCCGAGGTGTGAACTTCAGATTGTGAAAGCAATCGAGGTTCGCACCTCGTTCTCATTCAAGTCGATCTCTACCCAGGTCACCCTGGTCGTCGACAGCTCCCGGTGGACGATCACACTGAACGCCACGTTCCCAGATTGCTGTTGTCACGCCATGGAACGTCGGGCTGCCCAGGCGTCGGCTCACGTCGATGCAACCCGCTTCCCCTCGTGATGCCGGCTGCTATACGTCATCCTTGGGCCGGTCTTTCACCGGCGCTTGATGTTTCGCGAGGTCATAGGAGTCCTCCACGAGCTGTTCCACCAGCGAGCGGGTGATGGTCTCGCCACTGGCAACGGAAATCCAATGCTGCTTGTTGAGGTAGTGACCGCGACCGATCGAAGCATGATCTCGCCGCAGCTTGTCCCCGTGATCCGGGGCGGTCTTGACGGTGATGATTTCAAGCTCCGGCTCATCTTCGGTGATGATCATGAAGACCTTTCCGGCAACCTTCCACACCTCCAGATGCTCGGTGAACGGATACCCGCTGCTCGTACCCGGCAGCCGCTTGGCGACCTCGGCCGCGATGTGCTGGATCTGTTTTCCGCTCAGGCTCATTGTCCTGTGCCCTTTCCGAACGTAGAGGGGTCTACCGGCCACCGGCTCTTCGGCACATTCTGCTCCAGCACCAGCAGGTAGGACTCCGTGACCAGATCCTCGACCAGCTGGGCGTCAATCTTCTCACCGGGATTCAGGGTGATCCAGTGCTTCTTGTTCATGTGATAGCCCGGCGTGATCTCCTGGTAGGCCTCGCGCAGCGCTGCACCGTCCGCTGGCCAGGCCTTGAGGATCACGATCGGCTCGCCCGTGATCCTCGTCTGCAGCATGAATACCCGATCGCGCACCTTGAATACATCCCAGTCCGGGCCGAACGGCCAGCTGACACCGGTCCCCGGCAATTCCTCGGTACGCGCTGCGGCCAACCGCTGGATCATCTCACCGTCCATGTGCTTCCTCCTTGCCGATCGACGACGATTCCACTCTATCCAGAGCGGAGAAACGCGCACGGCGTGGCGTTGTTCATGCGGATCTGAACCCGAAAAATGGCACTCCTCCCGATGACTCCACCCGCGCGGACGGGCAACAGCGGCCCGAGATAGCGGCCTAACTCGGTGCGCACTAGCTGGCGAAGCGCTCCTGAGAAAACTAGTGAAAATTCTGGTTGTGTTTCACGATCGGATCCCCTAGCCTTAAACTGCTCGCAAAAGCCGATCAGATAGCGCGGGTTTGAGATGAAAACTCATCCCGCAATAGTCCTGGTGCCCGGCGCGTGGAGTGGAGCCTCGGCCTGGGAACCGACGGCCAGCTTTCTGCGTCGCAGGGGCCTTGAAGCGCAAGCCGTGACCCTGCTTGGACTCGAAGCGGGTCAGGCGCACGCCTCCATCGCCGAGGTCCACCTGGAAGATCACGTCAATCAGCTCACCACCCACATCCAGCGGATGGGCGCACCGGTGGTGCTGGTGTCTCACTCCTATTCGTCAATGGTTACGGCCCAGGTCGCTGACCGGCTTGGTGACCAGGTAGCCGGGCTTGTTCACTTCGGCGGCTTCATGCCAACGGACGGACGTTCACTGCTCGATGGCTGGGGCGACTCGGAGTCGGCGCGCAACCAGGAGCGCCAGGCGATCATCGAGGCGGGAAACCTGTGGTTGCCTCCCGAACGGCACATGCTGGACTATGAGCGAGACCTCACGGCCACCGACCGAAACCGTCTGGCCGAGAGCTTCACGCCGCATCCGGGGTACACCGTCATCGACCCTGCACGGCTGACGAAGGACACTGCAGGACAACCAACGACCTCTGTGGTCCTTTCACAGGAGAAGAGCCAGACGTCGAGTCAGGCCATCGACCACTCCCAAGGCCGATGGCGCTATAAGCACTTCGTGAGTGGGCGCTGGCCCATGCTGTCACGGCCGAACGAGGTCGTTGACCTTATCGCTGAAGAAGTCGAGCACTACAGCCAGGAAGAAAGGTAGATCATGGCGACAACGGACCGTTCCGGCTGCCCCATCAATCTCGCAGTAGAAGTCCTCGGCGACCGGTGGACGCTGCTCATCCTGCGCGACATCATCTTCGCTGGGCGCCGGCACTTCCGCGAACTTCTGCGCGGATCGGAAGAGAAAATCACCAGTAGCATCCTCGCCGATCGCCTTGAACGACTCACAGCGACGGGGGGCCTCATCCGCGTCGACGATCCAACTCACCGGCAAAAAGCCAAATACACATTGACGGAAAAGGGCATCGACCTCGTTCCGATCATCGCCACCGTCGGGCAGTGGGGGGCGCAGCATTGTCCTGCGGACGAGGAGAAAACCGACGTCGTCCGGGAGCTCGCCTACGACCTGCCGGCGTCATGGCGGAACGTCATGGACTCCCTGCGAGCTGAACATCGGACAGAGAAAAAGGCCAGAACCTGAGTGTCAACCCGCAAGACGTGCGAACGTTCTACTAGAGGACGGCAGGAACCCCTGCGATAACGGCATCGCCCAAGAATGCTTCGTCGCTTCGCAAAGGTTGGCCTGCATGCCCACGAGTTTTGCGCAGTTCGCCCAGTGACACCAGCTCGGGCGCAAACTTGTTCAGCGTCGGCATTTTGTCCACGCTGAGGTTCACGACAATCGTTGTTCTGCAGCATCAATGGGCCAGCCCACTTCGTCTGCAGCAGATTTTTCGGTATCTCATTCCTCGGCCGCCCCGGTGCCTGTGGGCGTCAGTTGCGTCAAGAAACACTTCCATCCTCCTGCTTCCTTGAGCACAATATTGGTGGTCCACTCATCTGCCTTAATCGGATGGCCCTGGAACAGCCCTGAATTCCGGCCACGAGTTCGAATCACGGCGATTGATCCATACCGGTCAATGCCCAGGACTTCATGACTCATGCTGTCGTGGCGAAGGCGGCCGGTTGCCACGGCATTATGAAAAGAATCGCGGGAAATCACTCCTGGCCGGTCGATGAGAATCCAGTTCGCCGTTGTGAATGATTCCATTCGACTCACGTCATTGGTGACTATTGCTTCCGCCCATCGATGGATGAAGCTCGTCAGTTCACGATCGACCCCTGGAGTCTCCTCCCTATGTCCGCTATCCATCATTAATCTCCTTCCCTCTTAGCCATGGCTCGTTAACGCGCAAGCCGTCAGCTTGTACTTGGTTCGCGCTCCGTCGTTTTTGGACCTGCAGACGTTGCACAGCGCTCTTGGAATTCGACGCCGCTAAACGGCCGCGGACCGGGGAACATACTGCAACGCGATGGCACCCGAGGAAAACTCCTTGTGGCCCACCAGCTCCAGTTCCACGTGCTGCGAGAGCCCTGCAAACAGCGCGGGCCCGTGCCCGACCACCCGCGGCTGAATTATGAATTCATATTCGTCAATCAGCCCAAATTCGGCCAGAGCCAGTGGCAACTGCACTCCCCCAACGTAGAGGCCCCTGCCGGGCTGACGCTTTAGCCCCCTGATTGCTATTTGAAGGTCCCCGGCGAGCAGTTCCGCGTTCCAGTCCACGTGTTCCAGCGTGCTGGAGACCACGTACTTTTTGGCCTGATCAATGGTTTGCGCGAAAGGTTTCGTCCACAGTGGCATTTGTGGTGCCGTCGGCGAGGCCCGCCAAGTACTCTCCATGAGTTGGTAGGTAACCCGGCCGAAGATCAGCGCGTCTGCCTTGGCAATGGTTTGGGCCGAGTGCGCGTGTAGTTCCTCGTCCGGCACCCCCACTCGGTGGTCAATGCACCCGTCTAGGGTGAGGTTGATGGAATAGCGCAGCGGCTGCCCGGCTGTCTGTTCGCTCATGACGGATGCCTCTTGACTGGCCTGTGAACGGAACCGCTTGGCGCACAGATAATCCTCAAAGCTGGAACACCCGGACGGCTATTGAACGGCAAAAGAATCCCATCACCCCTGCACCGTGTCCATAGCGGGGTGACAATTCACGGGAGTTTCCAGCCACCGCTCCGGTTGGTCAACAGCTTCCAGACGCGATTCACTCTGGCTGCGACCCCGGGCAACACGGCCCCTAGAATTCCGTGACGGCTTCAGCGGGGTCGGCTCTCGCCTTCTCCGCGAATCTCAGTTCGGCCGACAGGGACTTCCTGGAACTTCTCACCTTCTCCATCGGCTCCTGGGCGCAGATCACCAAACTTGATCCATACCCCCTAGGGGTATAGCGTCGGCATTGACAGAGGGAACAACCAGAGAAAGGTGTGGACTATGGACCACTCACAGATGGAACACCCGATGGACGGCGGACCGGCCCCGGTGGGCATCAAGGAAGCGCGGAACCCGACCTACCCGGTCGGGACAGAGGTCACCCTGACGGCGGACCACATGATGGGCATGAGCGGCGCGCAGGCAACCATCTCTGGCGCCTTCGAGACGTTTACGTATTCGGTGAACTACACGCCACTCGACGGTGGCGACGAGGTCGAAGACCACCGCTGGGTAGTGCAGGAAGAGCTGGAGAATGCAGGATCCGGCCGCTTCGCGGACGGCAGCGAAGTAACCCTGCTGGCTGAGCACATGAACGGAATGCGCGGTGCGAAAGCCACCATCGCTCATTCGAGCGACGAGACGGTTTACATGGTGGATTACGAAGCAGACGGAATGAACATGACGAACCACAAGTGGGTCACGGAAAGTGAGATCCAACCTGCCCAGTAGGCGCAACCTCGTGAATTGGCTTAAAGACGCCGCGTGTCACACATCAGCGCAGCTGCGTCGGCCGCCCCTTTGGGCGGCCGACGCGGCTTTGCCCTCGGCCCCTATTCGGCGGCAGTGGCGGGATATGTCACCTCGGGCTCCCTGCCTTCAATGCGCGCGCCGGAACTGAGTTCGGCGTCCTTCACCTCGCCAGGTCCCATGATGTGGTGCACCGGGAACTTGCGGGCCAGCAGGTGGTCCGCGATGATGCGCCGATGGCAGCGCCACCAGACGGCTTCGGAACACATCACCGCCGGGATCTGCTCCTTGGACAGTTCAGCCAACTCCCCCAGGCCTTGGTTAAAGTCCTCACCCAACGCGTAATCGGCGTAATTGTGGAAACTGCGGTTCTGCCACCAGGCGTTGGTTTCAAATGGCACAGTCCGGCTCACGGGTCGGCGGCCGGTGAGCGACTGCATCCAGCGATAGTCGATTCCGGCGTCGGCGAGCGCGGACTGCAGTTCATCTTGGTTGTATTGCGGGTAGCGGTTGGAGCCGGGCAGGCGGCGCACGTCCACGAGGACTGTGACGTGTTGTTCCTTGAGCATTGCCAGGAATTCGTCGATGTCGTGGGTTGAGTGACCGATGGTGTAGACCGTTGCCTTACTCACTGCCCGCTACTCACTTCTCCAGCTTGCGTAGGGCGCTGCCCTTGTGCGCGGCAATGTGGTCTGTTTTGTCGCTCTTGATTTCATACTGGGGCTCGTCGTCACTGGCGCGGCGGTTGTGCCCCTTGTAGGTGAAGTCGCTGGTGTGGACCTTGGTGATCTTGCCGGTGACGCGTCCCGCCTCGGAGTTCCAGGACACGTGGTCTCCGACGGAGAATTTGTGGCTCATGACGCTTCCTTTCTAAAGATCGTGCTTCTGACCGTAGCGTAACGCCGTGCGGCCTGCGGTTCCAGCGACTGGGCGTCCGCTAGATGGATCACTGGTCTTGACGGCTCTCGGCGAGCGCTGCGTTACCGTGTGCGATTTAGGCCAGCGGGAGCAGGGGGGATCCTTCGATTAGAACACGTATTCGAATCGGTGTTTTGGTGTTGTTGCATTCCCCGTCCTTCCAAGAGCGTATTTCGAATATCTGCGCCATCTGTTCGCCCTGACGCGGGGCTATCGCAAAAACGCGCACGGTGCGACACTGGGGTTATGGACACCGCGCATTGCCCCAGCCCCTCTTGGGCCGTGCTGCGTGATGCGCGGCGAGTGCCGGATTAGCTCTCTTCCCCAGCCCCCTTTACCCGCTCCGCACTGAAAGTCCTTGCGCCCATGACTGGCCCCTCCGCTCCCCTGCCGGCTCTATTGCCATCCCGTCACACTGCGATGCGCGAAGGCGTGCAAAGACTGCAGGAGGGCAAAACGGTCTTTGTGATCGGCAAGCCCGGCAGTGGGCGCACCACTTTCGCCTTGCGTCTGCTGCGGGCGCTGGGACAGAAGTTCTATTGGATTACCGGCGCTTCTGGCTTGGCCCATGTTGAGTTCGCTGTCCTGTCCAGCCTGTGTTCGCAGATCCCGCAGACGCGGGAAGCGGCGGGGCATCCGATGCGAATGATTGCCGCCATCACCGGGTTCTCTTCCCACTCACCCATGTGGATCCTGCTGGATCGAGCCGAGCAGGTCGATGAGCAAAGCGCCGCCGTCCTTGCACAACTGGCCCTCTCGGGTCAGGTGCACCTGGTGGTGGCGACCACCCAACTGCGTCAGCTGCCCATTTGCCTGGCCCAATTGGCCAGCATGCACAGCTCCTGGCGGCTGGAGATGGCACCAATGAATCGTGAGGACGCACGGTTCCTCACCGAGGAGGTGCTTGGCGGCCCGGTCAACGAAAGTACCGTGTGCACCTTACTGCATGTCTCTGGCGGCAAGCCCCTGCAGCTGCGTGAGTTGCTCTATGACGCGCAGGACGAGCACGCGGTGCGCTTTGTAGGCGGGTACTGGAGCCTGCACCCGGAGTGGAAACCCAATGGGACGCGGATCAGCGATCTGGTCCACGCCCGGCTGGGTGCCGAGTCCCCTCCCATGCGCGAACTGGTGGAGCGCCTGGCCATTACCGGTCAATTGCCGCTGCAGTGGGCCGGGGAGGTGCTGGGCACCGAGGTGCTGGACCGGGCCATCGATACCGGACTCGCGCGGGTCCTGGATGCCGAGCCTTCCCATGACGACTCACCCGCCACCCCCTTGGTCGACTTGACTGCCGGGATCCCGGCCGAGGCCGTTGTTGGCCTGCTGGGCCGTCACCGGCTGGGCCAGCATCTGCAGGCGCTGGGCCCGGTGATCTCGAATGGGGCGCATACCGGGGAGCTGGAAATCAACCTGGCCCTGCTGCGTCAGCGGGTCGGATGTCCGCTGCCGGCAGATGAGCTGTTGCGGCCCGTACTGCGGGCTGGGGCGAATTACCGGTATGACATCGTGGTGGCGCTGACCGAGCAACTGGGTTCCCAGGAGCAGGTGGGCGCGGAGACCCGCACCCTGTTGGCCGCCGCCCGGGCCGTGGCCCAGTTCGAGACCGGTACGGCAAATCAGGGCCTGGAGACCCTATCCCCCTGGTTGGATCAGCATGCGGCGCCAATCCGTCAGGCGGCCGCCTACATTCACCACCATGGCCCCACCCCGCAGCTGGCGTTAGACCTGCTGCAGCCGCGCCCCGGGGATCCGCCGGATGTGGAGGCCCAGCGTCTGGTGCTGCTGAGCCTGCAGGACCAGCCGGTGGACCCGGTCAGCCTGTTGGCGGCATTCGAGGACCAGCGGATCCACGCGGATCTTCGCCTGGCCTGCCTCGCCCGCTACGGACTCCTGCTGGCCTATCAGGGGCAGGCGGTACGGGCCCGAGAGCTGTTCACCCAGGTATTCGCCTCGCCGGTGTGGGCACACACCGGCGCCTGTGGCCGGCGCACCATGTTCTCGGCGCTGCACCCGGTCCTGTTGGCCGAAGGCAACGGGTCCCAGCAGCTGCGTTCGCGCATCACCCGGATCCAGGACGACTCCAGCTCCGCCCACCACCTGGACCAGCTGATTTGGAAGGGTGCCTGGAACCTGGAGACCGGCAACGCGCAGGTCGCCGCGGTGGCACTGGACCAGGCGCTGTCCCTGGCCGAGCTCAACGACCCGCTGAACGCCGCCTCAATTGTCTGGGCATTGCGCTCCCGGGCCGCCTCCCTGCTGGGGAACACCGAACAGGCACGGCACTTCCTGCAACAGGCCCGCGCAGCCCGTTTTGATGGACAGCCACTGCGCCTGGAGGCTGAACGGGCACTACTGGCGGCAGTACTGCGCAGCGAGGGCACCGCTGCGGCCCGGTACTACCTCTCACGGCTGCTCACCCAGGCCGAGGAACGCGGGCTGAAAATGCAGCAGGTGCGGCTGCTGCATGACGCCTGGCGGTTGCGGCTGACCGAGCAGACCGAACAGTTCAGTTCCCTGGCCGCCACCGTGGAAGGTACGTTGGCCACCACACTGGCCGGTTACGGCACCGCACTGGAGAACCTGGGCCCGCAGCTGGATGAGCTGATTGACAACCACGTGCGGCAAGGGCGCCTGCTGTACGCCGCGGAGCTGGCCAACCACGGCTCCGAACTGGCCCGGGCCGCCGGGAAACGGGCGCGGGCCTCCCACCTGCTCAGCCGCTGCGCCGAGATCGCCGGACCGCTGGCCAATGTGAACTCCCCGCGTCTGGGACGGGCCCGGGTGGATTCCGCCCTGCTAAGCGAACGCGAGTACGCCGCCTGCGTGCGAGCCGCCCAGGGTGAAAGCAACACGCAAATCGCCACCGCACTGTACCTCTCCCCGCGCACCGTGGAGGGCCACCTGCAGCGGGCCTACGCCAAGCTGGGAATCCGCGACCGGCGCCAGCTCATTGACCATGACGGCAGCAACCCCGACGGCTTCCAACATGGTGCGGCGCAACCGGCCCAGCCGAACCGGGCCTCGCAGGCTGTCACGAGCTACTGGGATAGCGCCACCTGAGCGGTGCCTGGCGCAGTATCCGCGCCGTTGGCCGGTTTTCGTCCAAACCCTGTCGGACAGGCCAGGTATTCGTCTACGCAGTACTACCTAAAAATTCCGAAAGCACTACTTAGTACCCCTCCAAATGTCCTTGGCACTCAATAAGCTATGGTCAATTGGCCAACGGGGCACTTGGACGCTTTGGGGGGCGTGCCATTTGGTCAATTGAGTAAGTTAGCCACGGTCTTCTCGCTCGCGTCGATGACGCGCAGAACGACTTCGGCCGATACCGGGAAAAGCCAGCATTCACAGATGCTGGCTTTTCTCGTTGCGCCGACTTTACCCCCGGATCCCTGTTCTGCGCCGACCCGCACGCGGCAGCGCGCTGTTGTTAACAAACGCCGATTTTGCTAGGAATTCGCCGCCAACGCCGTTGATGAGGCCAACAAATACCGGGCAGGACACGACTCCTCGCCTAGGGTGTATGACATGGAACACCATACTTTGGTACAACTCGCTCATGGGGATGCGGTTCCGGCCATTGGCCAGGGCACGTGGTTCATGGGAGATGATCCCGCGGCACGGGAGAAGGAAATCGCCACGCTGCGCACCGGCATTGAACTGGGCCTGTCACTGGTGGACACCGCGGAAATGTACGGCGATGGGCGCAGTGAGGACCTGGTCGGGGAAGCGATTGCGCCGGTGCGCGATGAAGTCTTCCTCGTCGACAAGGTCCTGCCCTCCAACGCCTCGCGGCAGGGCACCATCACCGCCTGCGAGCGCTCGCTGGAGCGCCTGGGCACCGACTGGATCGATCTCTACCTGCTGCACTGGCCCGGGGCGCACCCGCTGGAAGACACCGTGGAGGCCTTTGAACAGCTCAAGGACCGCGGACTGATCGGGGCCTGGGGCGTGAGCAACTTTGACCCGGAGGAACTGTCCTACCTGCCCGGGCACCCGGCGGTAAACCAGGTGCTGTACAACCCCTCCCGCCGCGGCATCGAATTCGACCTGATCCCGCAGCAGCTGTCCATGAAGCCGCCGGTGCCGGTCATGGCCTACTCGCCCCTGGAGCAGGGCGAGATGCTGTCCGACCCCACACTGAACGCCATTGCCCAGGAACTGGGGGCTAGCGTCGCCCAGGTGCTGATCGCCTGGGCGATCCGTTCGGGCAGCGTGATCGCGCTGCCCAAGGCCAGCAGCATCGAGCATGTGCGGCAAAACGCGGAGGCCGGCAGCCTGCGGCTGAACGACGAGCACCTGGCCCGCATCGACGCCGCCTTCCCGGCCCCGACCTCACCGGTGCCGCTGGAAGTCATCTAGGGACCATACATGAGACTGCACCATATCCAGCTGGCCATGCCCGCCGGGTTGGAAGACACCGCCCGCCATTTTTACGCCGAGCTGCTGGGGCTGGAGGAAGTCGAACGCCCCGCCCGGGCCCGTGACGGGCAGCTGTGGTTCTGCTGCTTCGACGACCAGGGGTTGATCACCGCCGAAATCCACCTGGAGGTCGGCGCCCCGGTGCCCGAAGGCAGCGGACACACCGGGCTGCGCCTGGCAGACCGGGAGGAGCTGGCGCTGCTGGCCCACACCCTGGAGCAGGCCGAGGTCCAGGTGGACTGGTCCGAACGGCACAGCTTCGAAGGCTACGAGCGCTTCTTCGTCCAGGACCCGTTCGGCAACCACCTGGAGCTGCTGGCCCCGGCCTACCTGTAGTGCCACCGGGGGTGACGTCCCGCTCACATTTGCCCGCCGGCGCCGCCACCCAAGTGGCCTGGGCGGGGCAGGCGTGGAATTATGGAGAAGTCAATGACTGGATCTTGGAAGGACCCGAACCAGTGCCCATCCGGCAAATCACCGTCTACGGGGAACCCGTACTTCATCAGCGCGCCGCGGAAGTGACCGTCTTCGACGACGAGTTGCGCGAGCTCGTGGCCGACATGCACACCACCATGGACGCCGCCCACGGGGTAGGCCTGGCCGCCCCGCAGATCGGCATCGGGCTGCGGATCTTCACCTACATCTACGCGGACCAGGACACCGCCCCGGAGCGCGGGGTGCTGATCAACCCGAAGCTGACCCTGTCCAAGGTTTCCCAGGCGGCCCCGGATGTGGATGAGGAGTCCGAGGGATGCCTGTCGGTGCCCGGGCTCTCCTTCCCGCTCAAGCGCGCGGACTACGCGAAGGTGGAGGGCGTGGACGAGTTCGGCAAGCCGGTCTCCTTCGAGGCCCACGGCTGGTTTGCCCGCATCATGCAGCACGAGTTCGACCACCTGGACGGGCTGCTGTACGTGGACAAGCTGGTTCCCAAGTGGGACAAGCGCTGGCTGAAGGCGAAGAAGTCGCTGGGCTGGGGCACCCCGGGCATCACCTGGCTGCCGGGCACCGACGCGGACCCGTTCGGCCACTAGGCCCACCAGGCAAACCCGGCAAGGACCGGGGTCCGTGAAGTTCGTGCTTCACGGACCCCGGTCCTTGTCATTGCGGTGGTGCCTGGGCGCCGTCCGGCAGGTCTAGTCGCGCAGCGTGATCGAGGCGACCGCGTCGCGGGCCTGGCCGGCCAGGTTCTTGGGCATCGGGGCGCTCTTGGCCGACTCCGCCGCCACCTGCTGGCCCTCGTCGCTGACCACGTAGTCGGCGAACGTCTTGACCAGTTCCAGCTGCTTGGCGTCGGTGTAGCTGGAGCACAGGATGAAGTAGGAGACCATCACCAGCGGGTAGGCGCCCTGCGCAGTGGTGGTGCGGTCCAGTGCCAGGGAGATGTCGTGCTCGCCGCGGCCCTCGACCCGTTCGGCCTCCTCCACGGCACGGGCGGCCGCCTCGCCGCTGACCTCAACAAACGTGTCCCCCGAGCCGATGGCCGCCTTGCCCAGCGAATCATCGACCAGCGAGTCATCCGCGTAGGTGATGGCGCCCTCGGTGCGGGTCACCGTGGTGACCACCCCGGAGTTGCCCTGGGCCTGTTCCACCCGGGTGCCCGAGGGCCAGGATCCGCTCGGGTCGCTCTTCCACTGCTGGGGTGAGGCCTCGTGCAGGTACTCGGTGAAGTTCTCGGTGGTGCCCGAGTCATCCGAACGCACCACCACGGTCATCGGCACGTCCGGGATCTTCACCCCCGGGTTCAGCTTGGCGATGGCCTCATCCTGCCAGCTGGTGATCTGCCCGTTGAAGATCCGTGCCACCGTGGGCGCGTCCAGGTTCAGGCTCTGCACCCCGGGCAGGTTGAAGGCCACGGTGATCGGGGAAATGTAGGCCGGGATGTTGATGGCGCCCTGCGGGCCGCAGGTGGCCCGCGACTCGGCTTCCTCCTCATCCTTCAGGTACGCGTCCGAGCCGGCGAATTCGGTGCCGCCGGCCAGCAGGCCGGCGCGCCCGGCGCCGGAGCCCACCGAGGCGTACTGCACCTGCACCTTGGGGTGCAGGGTGGAGAACCCGGTGGTCCAGGCGTTCATGGCCGCGTTCTGTGCGGTGGAGCCGCCCCCGGTGATGGTTCCGGCCAGGGAGGAGGTGTTCTGCTCGGCGGCCTTGCGCTGTTCTTCACCCAGCGGGTAGTCATTCCCGCAGCCGGTGAGCACCAGCGTGCTCAGCGCGAGCACACTGGTTACGGCCAGTGCGGGGCGGCGGTGGGTGCGGACCGGGTCAGGTGCGGACGTACCTGGCATGGGTGGAACTCCTGGGTTGGGGGAAAGTCGGCCCTCACTGTGGCCATCCTCAATCCTAGGCAACCCTGCTGGGCGTCGGCCACTTAGCCACGGCCCCTACAGCGCCGGGGAGATGCACGCCACCCCTGTTCCCGCAGTGACCTGTACGGCAGCGTTTTGGGGTCAATGACAGCGACCGCCGGAACCAGGCTTTTTCGGCCCGGTTCCGGCGGTCGCGGTGGATGCGCTGTTTTTGGCGCCTACTTCATGGACTGGACCTGCAGCACCTTGCCGTGCGGGTGGCACTGCTGAACGGCCTTTTCCTGGGCGTCGGTCAGTTCGGCCAGTTCACCGGTAATGGTCACCGGCTGGCCCACGTAGTGGGTGGTGCCATCCAGCTCAACGCCGGGGCGCTGGCGGTTCAGGACCTCGGCCTGTTCCGGCAGGAGCAGCAGGGTCGGCTCGCCCTTGTCCTTCAGGTGCAGGCAGCCGCCGTCGGCGACAATCAGCTTGCCGCTCTGCTCGGAGGCCTTCACATCCTTGAAGTCGGTGTCGGCGATGACCCCGCGCGGCTTCTCCTTGGTCAGGCTCAGCTTCGCCTCATCGGCAGCGGCAGCGGTTTCGCTGGCCGGGGCGCTGGTCTTAGTGCTGGCGCTGGCTTCGGTGCTGGGGGTCGACTCGGCCTGGGTGCTCGGCGCCGCTTCGCTGCTGGCTGCCGGGCTGGAGGGAGCCTGGGACGCGCTGGCGTCGTTGGGCTGCGCGGAGCAGGCGGTCATGCCGGCCAGGCTCAACGCGAGCACTGCCACCAGGGGAAGGATACGCTTTCGGGTGTCTGCGGCAACTGCTTTCATATTTCCGAGCCTAACAAGTACCGTCAAAAAATTGTCGCTGATCACTGGTGATTAAACGCACCACCGGGCGCCAAGTACGCAACAATGCGTTCCTGGCGCCCGGTGGTTGGGTTTGCTGCCGGTGCTACTGGGCGGCGACGGCCTCGGCCTTCAGCGCCGGAACGGCGACCGGGTGGGTGCCGGCGATGCTCTCGATCACGCGCACCACCTGGCAGGAGTAGCCGAACTCGTTGTCGTACCAGACGTAGACGACGGCGTTCTTGCCCGAGACGATGGTGGCCAGCCCGTCGACAATGCCGGCGCGGCGGGAGCCGACGAAGTCGGTGGACACCACTTCCGGGGAGTCGATGTAGTCGATCTGCTTGTGCAGGTCGCTGGTCAGCGAGGTCTCACGCAGGTACGCGTTCAGCTCGTCCTTGGTGGTCTCCTGCTCCAGGTTCAGGTTCAGGATTGCCATGGACACATCCGGGGTGGGGACGCGGATGGCGTTGCCGGTCAGCTTGCCGGCGAACTCCGGCAGCGCCTTGGCCACGGCCTTGGCGGCCCCGGTCTCGGTGATGACCATGTTCAGCGCTGCGGAGCGGCCGCGGCGCTCTCCCTTGTGGAAGTTGTCGATCAGGTTCTGGTCGTTGGTGAACGAGTGAACGGTTTCGACGTGGCCGTGCTCGACGCCGAACTTGTCGTTCAGGGCCTTGAGCACCGGGGTGATGGCGTTGGTGGTGCAGGAGGCGGCCGAGAGGATGGTGTCCTCGGCGCCGATCCACGAATCGTTGATGCCGTGCACGATGTTCTTCACATCGCCCTTGCCCGGGGCGGTGAGCAGCACGCGGGAGACGCCCTTGGCCTTCAGGTGCTGGCCCAGGCCCTCCTCGTCGCGCCAGCGGCCGGTGTTGTCCACCACGATGGCGTTGTCGATGCCGTACTCGGTGTAGTCCACCGAGGCCGGGTCATTCGAGTAGATGACCTGGATCAGGGTGCCGTTGGCCAGGATGGTGTTGTTTTCCTCGTCCACGGTGATCGAGCCGTCGAACTTGCCGTGCACCGAGTCGCGGCGCAGCAGGCTGGCGCGCTTCTGCAGGTCGTTCTCGGCGCCCTTGCGCACCACGATGGCGCGCAGGCGCAGCCCGTAGCCGCCGCGTTCAATCAGGATGCGGGCCAGCAGGCGGCCGATGCGGCCAAAGCCGTAGAGGACGACGTCCTGCGGCTCGGCGTCGGTGGCGCCGGCCTGGCCGACCTTCTCGCCTAGTTCCTCGCTCAGGAAGGACTTCAGGTCGGTGGCGCCGGATTCGGTGAACTTCTTGTTCAGGCGGCCCAGGTCAACGGACACGGCCCCCACGTTCAGCTCATCAATGGCTTCGAGGATCGGCATGGTCGCGGTCAGAGCCAGCTCTTCGCCATCAATGCGACGCACCAGGCGGTGGGCCTTGATGATGTCAATGGCGGACTGGTTGATCAGCTTGCGGCCGTAGATGGAGGTCACCACATTGTTCTTGCGGTAAAGACGTCCGATCAACGGAATCATGGCCTCGGCGAGCTCTTCGCGCCCGCTCCAATCTTCCTGGGCAACGACAGACTGCTGGGTCACAGAAAATCCCTTCCAATTTCAGCCGACTTCCGGATCCTCAAAGTCGGTTGGCACCGTGAGAAGCACCATTGCATTTACGGTGGCACGGGGTTTCAGGATCATTCCCCGTTGAATACACATCCATCATAAACGTTTGGTGAACCGGTGCGGAATGTGACCCTGTGAGACCTGTCACCCAGCCGGAGGGCAGCGCTCGGAAAAAACCGCATCAGGGTGGAGGCAGGAGGATGGTGAATGGGATGACCGATACGCCGGGTTCTGTTCCGCCTGCATGAGGCGGCGACGACCATCTATCTACGGCTGCCGTTGCCGACAGCCTCTAGCGGTCCACCCAACTGCTGGGGCGAACAGCCCTCATGACGCAGTCTGTCTGACCTTGCTCCGAGTGGGGTTTACCTAGCCGTCCCGGTCACCCGGGACGCTGGTGGTCTCTTACACCACCCTTTCACCCTTACCAGGAAGACCTGGCGGTTTACTTTCTGTGGCACTGGCCTGCGGGTTACCCCGAGTGGGCGTTACCCACCACCCTGTTCTGTGGAGCCCGGACGTTCCTCGGGCCGCTGATGCGGCACGCGGTCGCCTGGTCATCCCATTCGCCCTTCATTCTACGCGCTGCCCCGGCAACGACGGCAATCAGCCGGTTGCCGAAAGGGATCATGGCGCTTGCAGGATGCCTTCACCCGATGGGCGTTGGGGCGTGGACTGCTAGTACGCTGGAAGGCGTGCTGATTCTGTTGCCCCCTTCCGAAGGTAAGACCGCCCACGCGAGCGGTGACCCATTTGAGATGTCCGCGCTCTCCTTCCCCCAGCTGGGCGAGGCGCGCGGTGAGGTGCTGGCGGCGCTGCGCACGGTGTCGGCCGCCGAGGACGCCATGCAGGTGCTGGGCGTCGGGGCATCGCTGGCCGAGGAAGTGGCACGCAACATCACCCTGCACCGTGAACCGGCGGCGCAGGCCCATGACGTGTACTCCGGCGTGCTCTTCGAGGCCCTGGGGTATTCCACGCTGGATGCCGCCGCGCAGCGGCGGGCCGATGAGTCCATCGTGGTGGTCTCTGCGCTGTGGGGTGCCGTGGGTTTCGCCGACCGGATCCCGCCCTACCGGCTCTCGATGGGCGTGAAGCTCGAGCCGGTGGGCAAGCTGGCCAGCTGGTGGAAAAAGCGCCTGACCCCGGTGCTGGACGCGCACGCTGGGGATCAGCTGATCGTGGATGCGCGCTCGAGCACCTACGCTGCCGCCTATAAGCCGTCCAACGGCAACAGCGTGGCGGTCAACGTTTTCCAGCTGCGCAACGGGACGCCGAAGGTAGTGTCGCACTTCGCCAAGCACACCCGCGGTGAGGTCGCCCGCTTCCTGGTGGAACAGGAAAGCGAGCCGGCCAACGCGCAGGAGCTGCTGGATTTGGCGAACACCCGGTGGGACGCGACCCTATCGGAGGACAAGAAGGGGCTGGCCCTGAACATCGTGCTGGCCGAGGACCACCAGTTCACGTCCCCGGCGAAGGCGACCGCCGGGGTGTAGCCCGGCCGAACTACTGCAGCTCGTCGGAATCGCTGGGACGCACGGCATCCCGCCGAATGGGTTCAGGCTCCGCACCCGCCTCATGAGTCGACTGCTTGTCGGTGGCCTCCTGGCGCCCCATCCAGTGCAGCGCCACTCCGATCGCGGTCAGCGTGGCGCCAAACGGGGTCAGGAACGACTGGGCGAACAAGAGGATCGCGCCCAACGTGTAGGTGATCAGCGGGTCATTGCTGTTCGGGCCAATGTTAAGCGCAACCGGCTGGAAGATGACCGGGGCAATGACGCTAAGCAGGATCCCGAGCACCACGGCCCCCAGTCCCACGACGATGAGCTTCTTGTGGATTGCCTTCATCGTTGAATGCCCCCTGCCGGTGCGTTCATTCGGCACCGCCTGCGTGCGGCGCCGAATTTCGTTGACCTTCAACCTAGGCCACTTGGCGCCGTCTGACAAGGGATGTTTCCCTGTTCGGGCGCTGTTTGGCTTCCATGGCCATGCCGCCGCCCAGCGGGCATCTACTGCGGGTCCTGTGCCACGAGTTCGACTTCGAAGCCCTCCGCGTCCTCCAGATAGGCGGCGCGGTGCTCGCTGCCACCGGCGAACGGGTGCCGGTCGGCGAAGAGCAGCGTGAATCCGTGTTTCAGCGCATCCTCGGTGACCTGATCGAACTCGGCGGCCGAAACGCTCAACGCCAGATGGTTCATCCCCGCAGCGCACCGCTGGTGCCGGCCGGGAAGCACGTCCGGCCCGGACTCCACCACGATGTAGAACCCGTCCCGGCCGTAGCTCACCCCGTGCGCCCACTCGTCCAGCACGGTGCAGCCCAGTCGCTGCAGCAGCCATCCCAGGCTGGCCGTTGACTGCTGAAGGTCCGCGACCCACAACTCCAGGTGATGCAGCACGGGTGCTCCAGCTCGTCGAGGGAAAGGGAATCAGGGGTTTCGAAAAGCTTGCCACACCCTACGGCGTGAGCACGAAGTCCCACGGGTCGGTGTTGATTTGGGAGACTTCCACCTCGATGGCAAAGCCCAGGTCCCGTAACACGTTCTGCAAGGCGCGGGCCGCGGCGGAGAGCCACACCCACTCCGAGGCGAAGTGGGAGACGTCAACCAGGTAGGGATGCGAATCCCCGGCCGCTTCGCGGGCCTCGCTGGCCGGGTGGTGACGCAAATCGGCGGTGACGTACACGTCGGCGTCATGGGAGCGCACCGCTTCGAACAGCGAGTCCCCGGCTCCGCCGCACAGCGCGATCTTGCGCACGATGGCGTTGCGGTCCCCGGCCACCCGCACCCCGCCGGCCACGGCCGGCAGCACGGTGTAGACCCGTTCGGCGAAGTCCTGCAGGGTCATGGTCTTTTCCAGGTAGCCGACCCGGCCGAGGCCCTCCTCGGGCAGCCCGTCCTTCGAGACGACCAGCGGCACGCAGTCGCTGAGCCCAAACGCGTCGGCCAGGGCGTCGTTCACTCCCCCGATGGCGCTGTCCGCGTTGGTGTGGGCGGTCAGCAGCGCACACCCGGATTCGATCAGCCGGGTGATGGCCTCGCCCTTGAAGCTGGTGCCGGCGACCTGGTTGACCGGCTTGAGCAGCAGCGGGTGGTGGGTGATCAGCAGGTCCGCGCCGCGCTCGATCGCGTCCTCGATGACCTGAAGGGTGGGATCCACCGCGAAGACGACCTTCTTGACGCTGGCGGTGGTGCGCCCGGCGACCAGGCCCACGGCGTCCCAGTCCTCGGCCAGCGACTGCGGCCACAGCTCCTCGGCGGCCTCCAGCACGGTGCCCACGCTGGGCACGGCAGACTCGGCGCCCGCGGCTGCCGCACCGCCGGCCACGGCCGGGGATTCGGGGTTCTTCGCAGCCTGATCCTGCTTTGTTGCCTCGGTCTTGCGCGCATCGCCGACCGGGTTGTTCACCTTGCTCTGCATACCTCTAGCCTACGCGGTGGGCCGGGAACGGGAACAGAATGCAACGCCGTGGTGTTGGCTATGGATGTGAGTTCACAAACCAAAACCCAAGCCCATCATTTCGAGCCGACCAGTGAGATTGATGGCCGTACGCTGCGCACCTTCGTGCTGGCCGGCGGCTGCTTCTGGTGTCTTGACGCCGTCTACCAGCGCACCCGCGGGGTGCATTCGGTGATCTCCGGCTACACCGGCGGGAACACCTCCCACCCGGACTACCACCAGGTGTGCACCGGGATGACCGGTCACGCCGAGGCCGTGGCGGTGACCTTCGACGAGTCCGTGGTGCCGGCCGAGGTCATCCTGGACATGTTCTTCACCCTGCACGACCCGACCACCCTGAATCGGCAGGGCTACGATGTGGGCACCCAGTACCGCAGCGCCATGTTCCCGCTGGATGACGCCCAGCGCCAGGACTATGAGCGGGCGATCGCGAAGTTCGCCGAGCTCTACCCGGATCCTATCGTGACCACCATGGAGCAGCCGGCCGACTTCTGGGTGGCCGAGGACATCCACCAGGACTATTACACCCAGTACTCGCAGGCCGGGTATTGCCGGGTCATAATCGACCCAAAGCTGGCAAAGGTAAAGAAATATTACGGTTCGTGGCTTAACAACGAGTCGTAATTGGCGCGAGAACTACCCTAGAGAGGGAAAGCTTTTCTCGGCACCGTGCCCTTGAGCGCAAGGGGCGGGCCGAAGCACAACTCGTTCTTCCGGATCCGTGCGCGGGCCCGGAGCAAGCTAGCGATCACAGCCAACCGATACAGTGAAGGAACCAACACGATGGGCAAAATCTACAACAACGTCACCGAGGTCGTCGGCGGAACCCCGCTGGTGAAGCTCAACCGGCTGGATGAGGGGCTGCCGGGCAACGTTGCGGTGAAGCTGGAGTTCTACAACCCGGCCAACTCGGTCAAGGACCGCATCGGTGTGGCGATTGTGGACGCCGCCGAGGCCTCGGGCGCGCTGAAGCCCGGGGGCACCATCGTGGAGGGCACCTCCGGGAACACCGGCATCGCCCTGGCCATGGTCGGCGCGGCCCGCGGCTACAAGGTGGTGCTGACCATGCCCGAGACCATGAGCACCGAGCGCCGCGTGATGCTGCGCGCCTTCGGCGCCGAGATCGTGCTCACCCCGGGCGCCGACGGCATGCGCGGCGCGGTGGAGAAGGCCAAGGAGATCGTGGCCACCACCGAGAACGCGATCTGGGCCCAGCAGTTCGCCAATGAGGCCAACCCGAAGATCCACCACGACACCACCGGCCCGGAAATCTGGGAAGACACCGAGGGCAAGGTGGACGTGCTGGTTTCCGGCATCGGCACCGGCGGCACCATCACCGGCGCCGGACGCTACCTGAAGGAAAAGAACGCCGAGGTGAAGATCGTGGCGGTGGAGCCCAAGGACTCCCCGATCCTCAACGGCGGCAAGCCCGGCCCGCACAAGATCCAGGGCCTGGGCGCAAACTTCATCCCCGAGGTGCTGGACACCGAACTGTACGACGAGGTGCTGGACGCCCCGATCGAGGAATCGGTCTCCGTGGCCCGCGCGCTGGGCGTGAAGGAAGGGATCCTGGGCGGCATCTCCGCCGGCGCCGCCGTGTGGGGCGCCCTGCAGGTGGCCGCCCGTGAGGAGAACGCCGGCAAGCTGATCGTGGCGGTGGTCCCGGACTTCGGCGAACGCTACATCTCGACCCTGCTCTTTGACGACATCCGCGGCTAGTTTCCGCGGATTGTGATGGCTGGCGAATAAATCGGCGTGCCGTGCGGTTGGACTGGATAGACCCGCCCCGGCGCGCCGATTTGTCGTGTGACCTCCCGTAATGGGACCCACGATGGCACGTCGCCAGCCCTTGACCCCTAAGGTGAACACATGAGTTTTATCTCCCGGCTACGGGAAGACCTGGCCACTGCCCGCACCCACGACCCGGCCACGCGCAGCGACACCGAGAACTTCTTCGCCGCCTCGGGGCTGCACGCGATCTGGATGCACCGGATCGCGCACCGGATGTGGCAGAACCCGTCCCTGCGCTTTGCCGCGCGGATGCTCTCGCAGCTGAACCGGGCAGTCACCGGCATTGAGATCCACCCCGGAGCCACGATCGGGCGGCGCTTCTTCATCGACCACGGCATGGGGGTGGTGATCGGTGAAACCGCCGAGGTGGGCGACGATGTGATGCTCTACCACGGGGTGACCCTGGGCGGGCGTTCACTGGCCAAGGTCAAGCGCCACCCGACCATCGGCAACCGGGTGGTGGTCGGGGCCGGGGCGAAGATCCTGGGCCCGATCGTGATCGGGGACGATTCGGCGGTGGGCGCCAACGCCGTGGTGGTCAAGGACGCCCCGGCCGGTTCGATTGTCACCGGCATCCCGGCGCGCAACCGCCCGCGTTCCCCGGAGGAGCGCAAGCCGGCGGTGGACCCGGCCGAGTACATTGACCCTGCCATGTGGATTTAGCTCCCTACCCGCCCCAGGGGCCCGCAGCACCGTCCCGGTGCCGCGGGCCCCTGCCTGCGTTACGGCCCCTGGTCAGCAACACCGGTGGCAGACGGGCAGGAATCAAGAAGTCGACGGGCCCGACGATTCAGTAAGCTGAAGTCCATGAGCCAGCATGCAGCAGACACCCATGACATGATCCGTGTGCGCCAGGCGCGGGAGAACAACCTGCAGGGCGTGGACGCCGACATTCCCAAGCGCCGGATCACCGCCTTCACCGGGGTCTCCGGCTCGGGCAAGTCCTCCCTGGTCTTCGGCACCATCGCCGCCGAATCGCAGCGGCTGATCAACGAAACCTATACCGCGTTCATCCAGACGTTCATGCCCTCCATGCCCCGCCCGGACGTGGAGGTGCTGCAGAACCTGACCGCGGCGATCGTGGTGGACCAGGAACGCATGGGCGCCAACTCCCGCTCCACGGTGGGCACCGCCACCGACGCCTACTCGCTGCTGCGCGTGCTCTACTCCCGCTACTCCACTCCCAGCGCCGGCGGGGCCGGGGCGTACTCCTTCAACCTGGGCGAGGGGGCGTGCAGCGCCTGCGAGGGGTTCGGCACCGAGGCGAGCATTGACCTGGACGAGCTGCTGGACTGGGACAAGACCCTGAACGAGGGGGCGATCAACGCCCCGAACTTCGCCCCCGGCGCCTGGCTGTGGCAGACCCTGACCGCCGGCACCGAGGCGGACCTGGATGTGAAGCTCAAGGACATGCCCGCACCGATGCTGGAGCGGCTGCTCTACGAGGAGCCGGGCAAGGTGAAGCTGAACGGGGCGAACATGAGCTACTCCGGGCTGATCACCCGGATCAAGAACAACTACATCCACTCCGGGCGGGAGATCAAGCAGGCGCACATCCGCGATTGGATCGCGCGGATCTCCACCACCGCCGCGTGCAGTGTCTGCGGCGGTGCCCGGCTGGGTGAAAAGGCCCGGGCCTCGAAGATCGACGGGTACGGGATCGCGCAGCTAAGCGCCCTGCAGGTCTCGGATTTGATCCCGGTCCTGGATCAGCTGCAGATCCCCGACGCCGCTCCCCTGCTGGGCAACCTGAAGGCCGTGCTGCAATCCATGGTGCAGATCGGGTTGGGCTACATCTCCCTGGACCGTCCCGCCGGCACCCTGTCCGGCGGGGAGGCGCAGCGGGTGAAGATGATCCGCCATCTGGGCAGTGCCCTGTCCGATGTCACCTACGTCTTTGATGAACCCACGGTGGGCCTGCACCCGCACGACATCCAGCGGATGAACCACCTGCTGGCGGACCTGCGCGACAAGGGCAACACGGTGCTGGTGGTGGAGCACAAGCCGGAGGTCATCAAGATCGCCGACCACGTCATCGACCTGGGCCCGGGGGCCGGCATCCACGGCGGGCAGGTCACCTACGCCGGGGATGTGCCCGGGCTGCTGGCCAGCGACACCCTCACCGGCCAGCACTTCTCCGCCACCGTGCCGCTGAAGCAGCAGGTGCGCCCGGGCCGGGACCCGCTGCAGATCCGCGGGGCGAACACCCACAACCTGAAGAACGTGGACGTGGACATCCCCCGCGGGGTGCTGTGCGCGGTGACCGGGGTCGCCGGGTCCGGCAAGTCCACATTGATCCACACCACGATTTCCAAGCGCGAGGACGTGGCGGTGGTGGACCAGTCAGCGATCCGCGGCTCCCGGCGTTCGAACCCGGCCACCTACACCGGGGTGCTGGATCCGATCCGTGCCGCATTCGCCAAGGCCAACGACGTCAAGGCCGCGCTGTTCAGCGCGAACTCCGAGGGCGCCTGCCCGAACTGCAACGGGGTGGGCTACACCTACACCGACCTGGTCTCCATGGCCGGGGTGCCGCTGCTGTGCGAGGTCTGCGAGGGCAAGCGCTACACCGCCCAGGTGCTGGACTACCGGCTGGACGGGCTGAACATCACCGAGGTGCTCGAGCTGAGCATCGAACAGGCCCATCAGCAGCTGAAGGTCCCCAAGGCCAAGGCCATGCTGCAACGGCTGAAACAGGTGGGCTTGGGCTACCTGAAGCTCGGCCAGCCGCTGAACACGCTCTCCGGCGGGGAACGCCAACGCCTGAAGCTGGCCATCAACCTGGGCAAGGGGGCCGGCACCTATGTGCTGGATGAACCCACCACCGGGCTGCACATGGCGGACGTGGACAAGCTGCTGGCCCTGCTGGATCAGATGGTGGACGAGGGCAACACGGTCATCGTGATCGAACACCACCTGGCCGTCATCGCCCACGCCGACTGGGTCATCGACCTGGGCCCCGGCGCCGGGCACGAGGGCGGAAGCATTGTCTTTGAAGGCACCCCGCGCCAGCTGACCGAAGCGGAAACCCTCACCGGTGAGCACCTGGCCCGCTACGTGGGCAGCTGAGCATGGACTTCACGCTGCGCACCCCGGCCCCTGACGATGCGGCCGAGCTGGCGGCACTGCACGTGACCACCTGGAAACAGGCCTACGGGCACCTGCTGCCCAGCGGCTTCTTCACCCAGGCCCACGCCGAGGGGCGGCGCGCCCTGTGGGACCGCCTGCTCGCCGATGAGGACCCCGCCCTGCGCCGCGTGGTGGCCGAACGCCAGGGACGCATTGTGGGATTCGCGCTCGCCGGGACCCCGCTGCCGGCCGAGGGGTCCGATCCCGTGCGGGGGCTGCAATTGTTCAGCCTCTATGTGCTGGCCAGCGAATACCGGCAGGGTGTGGGCCGGGAGCTGCTCGAGGCGGCCCTGGGCAGCGAACCGGCCCTGTTGTGGGTGGCCGATGAGAACGCGCGGGCGATCGCGTTCTATCGCAAGCACGGCTTCGAACTGGACGGCGTGGGGATCCAGGATCCCCACATCCCGGGGATCACCGATCTGCGGATGGTGCGCTAGAAAACGGTTAACCACCAAAGGTGGGGGAACCGGCCTAAGAGACCCGGCTCCCCCACCTTTGCTCGGCGCCCGAACGCTGGCGGGAGGGGTGGCTAGATGCGCACCAGCATCTTGCCGATGTTCGCGCCCTTCATCATGTTCACGAAGGCATCCACGGTGTTCTCGATGTCGTCCACGATGGTCTCGTCGTAGACGATCTTCCCGTCGGCGAACCACTGGCTCATCTGTTCGTTGAAGTCACCGGCGGCGTACAGGTAGTTGCCCAGGGTGAAGCCCTGCATCTTCAGTCCGCGGGTGACCATGTTTGACATGTTCTTCGGTCCCGCGGGCGCCTCGGTGGAGTTGTAGCTGGAAATCGCGCCGCACAGCGCGGCCCGTCCCCCGTCGTTGAATTGGGCCAGTGCCGCCTCCAGGTGCTCGCCCCCGACGTTGTCGTAGAACACGTCGATGCCTTCCGGGGCGGCCTCGGCCAGCTGGCCGCGGACATCCCCGTCCTTGTAGTTGAAGGCCGCGTCGTAGCCGTACTTTTCGGTCAGCAGCTTGATCTTCTCGGGGCTGCCGGCCGAACCGATGACCCGCTTGGCGCCCATCAGCTTGGCGATTTGTCCGGCGGCGGTGCCCACCGCGCCGGCGGCGCCGGAGATGAATACGGTCTCGCCTTCCTTCAGCCCGGCGATCTCCTTCAGGCCCACGAAGGCGGTCATCCCGGTCATGCCCAGGATGTGCAGTCGCACCGAGTTCGGCACCCCGTCGATCTCGGGCACCTTCTTGAAGGTCTTCGCGTCGGCCTGGATGCCGTCGGACCAGCCGTGCTGGTGGGTGACCAGGCTGCCCTCGGGCAGTTCATCGGAGGTGGATTCAACGACCCGGCCCACGGCCCCGCCGGTGATGCGCTCGCCCACCTCGTAGGGGGCCACGTAGGAGCGGGCATTGCTCATGCGCCCACGCATATAGGGGTCCACGGAGATGAACTCGTTGCGCACGCGCACCTGGTTCTCCCCCAGGGGCGGATTCTCGACGGTGGCGAAGTCAAAGTTCTCTTCACTGGGCCAGCCGGTGGGGCGGGAGGCAAGACGGATTTCGGTGGTCTTGAAGTCGGTCATGGGATGGTGAACCTTTCGTCGCGGAGATTGCAGGTCGAGTGGCGGTTTATCAACCGGCGGATGACTCGGAGCCAAGGTGAGCTTGCTCGTCACACCCGCCACCACTATTTGTAACGGTCATTCCAATATATACTGGAATGGTCGTTACGAAAAGACTGGAGGAACGTGATGGCCAGAACACTAGCCTTTGACCGGACCCGGGTGGCGCAGCAGGCCCGCGCCGTGTTCTGGTCGCGCGGCTATGAGGCGGCCTCCATTCCCGAGCTTGAGCAGGCCACCGGACTCAGCCGCTCCAGCATCTACAACTCCTTTGGCTCCAAGCGCGGGTTGTTCGCCGCCGCCGTGGACAGCTATCTGGAGGAGATTGTGCGCCCACGCCTGCGTCCGCTGCGTGAACCCAGCGTGCAGCCAAGCGCGCTGAGGACCTACCTTGGGGACCTAGCCGAGACCTTCGCCAACCCGGGCTCGGTTACCGCGGCGAATGGGTGCCTGCTGATTAATTCGGCCAACGCCCCGATCGCCAGCGATGAACAGGTCGCCGAAATCATTGCCAGCTACCGCAGTGAATTGCATGCGGCGCTGGCCCGCGGCGTGCAGGCGGCCCTGCCCGCCGCCGCGGCGCACCGCCAGGAGGTGCTCGCCGAGACGCTCACCGGCCTGGTGGTGGCCGCCTTCGCCCTGGCCCGGATTGTTCCGGGCGAAGCGGCGCAGCTGCTGCGCAACGGGGTGGAATTGCTCGACTCCTGACCCTCCGGCGCCCGGGGGCACCCCCACCCGTGGACATGAAAAAGGCCGTGGCCTGGAAAATCGCTCGACTTTCCAGGCCACGGCCGATTCCGTTTCCCGCACGGGTGCGGCAGAGGCTTCCTAGTGGGTGTCCTCGGCGGAGATCTCGGTGCGGTCCCCGCTCCACAGGGTGTGGAAGGTGCCTTCCTTGTCGGTGCGGCGGTAGGTGTGCGCACCGAAGAAGTCACGCAGGCCCTGGGTCAACGCGGCCGGCAGGCGGTCGCGGCGCAGGCCGTCGTAGTAGGCCAGCGAGGAGGAGAACACCGGGGCCGGGATACCCAGCTGGGCGGCCACGGCCACCACGCGGCGCCAGGCCGGAACGGCCTTGCCGATCGCCTCGGTGAAGGCCGGGGTGAACAGCAGGTTCGCCGGGCTGGTTTCGCCCTTGTAGGCGGCCATGATGTCCTTGAGCAGGGCGGCGCGGATGATGCAGCCTTCACGCCACAGCCCGGCGATCTCGTCCAGCTTCAGCTCCCAGCCGTATTCGCCGGCGGCGGAGGTGAGCATGTCCAGGCCCTGGGCGTAGGAGACCAGCTTGGAGGCGAACAGCGCCTGGCGCACGTCCTCGACGAAGTTCTCCGGCAGGTTCACCTCGGCGGTGTGCCCCTGGAGCACTTCCTGGCCCACGGCGCGGATTTCGCGCTGCGAGGACAGCGAGCGGGCGAAGACGGATTCGGCGATGGCCGAGACCGGGGAGCCCATGTCCAGGCCGGACTGCACGGTCCAGCGTCCGGTGCCCTTCTGCCCGGCGGAGTCCTGGATGACATCCACCAGCGGCTTGCCGGTGGCGGCATCGGTGTGCCCGAGGACCTCGGCAGTGATTTCAATCAGGAAGCTGGAAAGCTCGCCCTGGTTCCAGTCGGCGAAGATCTTGGCCTGCTCGGCCGGTTCGATGCCAGCGGCGTGGCGCATCAGGTCGTAGGCTTCGCCGATGACCTGCATGTCGGCGTATTCGATGCCGTTGTGCACCATCTTCACGAAGTGCCCGGCACCGTCGGTGGAGATCCAGGCGCAGCACGGGGTGCCGTCATCGGCCTTGGCCGCGATCTTCTCCAGCATCGGGCCCAGGGCCTGGTAGGACTGCTTGGAGCCGCCGGGCATGATCGAGGGGCCCAGCAGGGCGCCTTCCTCACCGCCGGAGACGCCAACGCCCACGAAGTGCAGGCCCTTTTCGGCCAGCGCGGCTTCGCGGCGGCGGGTGTCGGTGTAGTGGGAGTTGCCGCCGTCGATGATGATGTCATCCTCATCCAGCAGCGGCACCAGCTGGTCGATGACCGAGTCGACCGGGGCGCCGGCCTTGACCATGATCATCACCCGGCGAGGGGTTTCCAGATTGGCCACCAGCTCTTCGAGGGTTTCGGTGCGGATGAACTGGCCTTCGTCACCGTGCGCCTCCAGCAGCGCATCGGTCTTGCCGATCGAGCGGTTGTGCAGGGCAACGGTGTATCCGTTGCGGGCGAAGTTCCGGGCGAGGTTTGCGCCCATCACGGCCAGACCTGTGACGCCAATCTGTGCAGGCATAAAATCATTTCTCCAATATGTAACCGGAAAGGTGCGCCGTCATCGCCGGGCACCTTCCGTGCCCGCACGGCTTCGTGACGTTTTTGATTCTACCGCTCGGGCGGGTCAATACCCAGAGGCAACGCCCACTTAAATCTGATTTATTTGCCTTGGGGTGTCCTGAGGTGGGCGTTTTGGGGGCATCGCTTGGATATGATGAGGCAATGGCTACCAGTCTGCATGCCCACGTGGTGGAGCACCTCGGCTCACGAATTGTCAGCGGCTTCATCCCCGCGGACACGATCCTGCTTGCCGCCGACCTGGAGCAGCAGCTGAAGGTTTCACGCTCGGTGATCCGCGAGGCCGTGCGCGTGCTCGCCCAGTGCGGTTTGGTGACCAGCACCAAGCGGGTGGGCATCCGGGTGCAGGGCCCGAGCAAGTGGAACCCGTTTGATTCACTGGTGATCCGCTGGCGCCTGGCCAGCAACCAGCAGGGCGTGCAGCTGCGCTCGCTGACCGAGCTGCGCATCTCCGTGGAGCCGATGGCCGCCGAGCTGGCCGCCCAGTACTCCCCGGCCGAGTTCCGCGAGGAGCTGATGACGCTTTCGGCGCAGATGAACCACTACGGCCGGATCGGGGACCTGCGCCGCTTTTTGGAACTGGACATCCGCTTCCACGCGGTGCTGCTGGCCGCCTCCGGAAATGAAATGTTCGCGAACCTGGCCATCCCGATCGGTGAGACCCTGCGCGGGCGCACCGACCTGGGCCTGATGCCCGAACGCCCGCACGAGGAGGCCCTGGCCTGGCACCAGGCGGTCGCCGACGCGGTGTCCAACCACGATGCGCTGGCCGCGCGCCAGAACATGGAGAACATCATGCGCCGCACCCACAGCGAGATCTGCGGGATCTGGGCCGGGCAGGAACGGCTGTTCATCGACCCGTCCGGTCCCCGCTAGCTGTACTGCCCTAGCGCTCGGCCACCGCGACGGGTTGGGTTTCGCGCAGTTCGGCCGGTGGCGCGACGCGTTCGATCAGTGGCCGCAGCAGCACCAGGCACACCAGCACCACCAGCACCCCGAGCGCCAGTCCGGCCAGCACGTCATGCAGGTAGTGGGCGCCGACCGCGACCCGGGAGAGCGCAATCAGCCCCGCGGCCGGGGCCACGATCCACAAGAGGCGCGGCACCGCCATCACGCAGGCGGTGGCGAAGGCCGCGGCGATCACCGAATGGTTTGAGGGCCAGGACCAGGAACCGGCCTCCGGGCACGCCAGCACCGTGACCACTTCCAGGGTCCGGCAGGGGCGCTCCTCGGCCACCAGCAGCTTGATCCCCTCACTGGCCGCATAGGCCAGGATGACCCCAATCCCGGATCCGGCCAGGCGCCAGAAGGCCGCCCGATCCCTTGCCCAGCCCCAGAGCGCCACCGAACCGGTGAGCACCACCAGGGCCACCAGCCCCGGCTCGGTGATCACCGCGGCCACCTGCCCCAGCGCCGGAAACTGCGCGGCCGCCCCGGAGACGCCACGGTAGATGGGTTCCCTGAAGACATAGGAGGCGAAGCCGGCCGTCGCCAGCAGGAGCAGCATCAGCAGGGTTGGCTTCAGGGCCGGCAGTGACAGGTGGGGATGCTTCGAACTCATGGATCACGAGTATACGGAGTCGGGCCTGCCCCGGGCGGCCCGCCGGTCAGCAGTGCGGGCAGACGGCACGCCACTCCCGCTGCAGGATCCGGGCGATCGTGGGCGCGACGATTGGCCCCATGGCGCAGGTGGCGCCAAGCAGCCCGGCGAACACCAGCGGCACGAGCATCAATCCCAAGGCCAGCATTCCGGGCAGTGCCCGAGCAGGATGCCCAGCGCCAGCATCCGGTAGAAAACCCGGCGCGGGGCCTTAACGCCGGCGGCCGGTCCCGGTGCAACCGCTGTTGCGCTGGAACCGGCCGTCAGAAACGGGGCGTGGTGTTGCTAGGCGAGCATGGTCGCCACGCCGTAGAGCACCATCGCGAAGATGAAGCCTACGCCACCGACCAGGGCCTGGCCCACGGTCCACACCTTCAAGGTGGTGGGCACGTCCATCTGGAAGAAGCGCGAGACCAGCCAGAAGCCGGAGTCGTTCACGTGGCCGGCGAACACCGAGCCGGCGGCCAGCGCCAGCACGATGGTGGCGACCTGGAAGGCGCTCAGGTCCGCGCTGTCCAGCACGGCCGGCTGCACGATGGCCGCGGCGGTGGTCAAGGCCACGGTGGCCGAACCCTGGGCCAGGCGCACCACGGCGGCGATCAGGAAGCCGGCCACGATCAGCGGCATGCCCACCTGCTCCAGCGAGTCGGCGATCGCGTTGCCGATGCCGCTGGCGCGCAGCACGCCGCCGAACATGCCGCCGGCGCCGGTGATCAGGATGATCGAGCACACCGGGCCCAACGCCGAGTCCACGACGGTCTCGATCAGGGTCTTGTCCTTTTTCTTGCGGAAGCCCAGCAGGTACATGGCCAGCAGCACCGAGATCATCAGCGCGACCGGGGTTTCACCCAGCAGGCGCAGCCACTGCACCCACATCGCCTCGGGGTCCACCACGCCGGCGGTGCCCAGCATGTTCAGCCCGGTGTTCAGGAAGATCAGCACCAGCGGCAGCAGCAGCAGGCTGAAGACGGTGCCCACCGACGGGGAGGACTTGAAGTCGTCCTTGTCCTGCGCACCCAGCGCCGCGTTCAGGATGTCCGGCACGGCCACGTTGAAGCGCTTGCCCACGAACTTGCCGTACAGGTGACCGGCGAAGAACCAGGTCGGGATCGCCACGAGCAGGCCGAGCAGCAGCACCAGCCCGACGTTCGCGTTCAGCAGGCCGGAGGCGGCCACCGGGCCCGGGTGCGGGGGCACGAAGATGTGCATGACCGAGAACGCGGTCGCCGCGGGCACCGCGTAGAACAGCAGCGAGCCGCCCAGACGGCGGGCGACGGTGAAGATGATCGGCAACATGACGACCAGGCCGGCGTCGAAGAAGATCGGGAAGCCGAACAGCAGCGAGGCGACCGACAACGCCAGCGGGGCGCGCTTCTCACCGAAGCGGTCGATCAGCCAGGTGGTCATGATCTGGGCGCCGCCACTGGTTTCCAGCATGCGCCCGAGCATCGCGCCCAGGCCCACCAGCAGGGCCACACTGGCCAGGGTGCCGCCGAAGCCGGAGGTCAGTGTGCCGATGATTTCACCGGCCGGGATGCCTGCGGCCACGGCGGTCAGCAGGCTGGTGAGCACCAGCGCGATGAACGCGTGGACGCGGAAGCGGATGATCAGCACCAGCAGCAGGGCGATGGCCGCCACCGCCAGACCCAGCAGCGCCGGGGTACTCAGCGTCCAATTCAGGACTAGATGATTAATTCCTAATGGTTGTCCCGTGTGTTCAGTGGTCATACGCGGTCAATGAGCGTTTGCGGGGTGCGTCTATTTTCCAGTTGTGCCAGATCCCGGCCGCCATGGCTAGTAGCTTGGACGCAACACGGGCCATGACACCGCCCAGAGTACGC
This sequence comes from Glutamicibacter sp. St.4D3, assembly GCF_059728615.1. Classification (NCBI taxonomy): domain Bacteria; kingdom Bacillati; phylum Actinomycetota; class Actinomycetes; order Micrococcales; family Micrococcaceae; genus Glutamicibacter; species Glutamicibacter sp. St.4D3. The sequence continues at coordinate 1,548,841 of NZ_AP039380.1, read as the reverse complement.
GCCCCATGACGTTCCAGGCCGAGTTGGCCTTTGAGGGTGTCAAAGACGGACTCAACCCACTGACGAATCCCTCCGAAGTCCCCGAATCGGGGTGTCTCGTCCTTCCGGTCCGGGCGTAGCAGGTGAGCTTTGAGATCTGCGGTGATGAATGTTTCAAACTCCTTGCCGGCGAAGCCCTTGTCCGCCAGGATTACCTGCCCATCGGCGACCAGGTCACTGCTGGCTTCCAACATCGCTGCGATGGCTTCGCGTTCGCCGATTTTCGGGTTGGCCAGGCCCCAGACCACTGGCATTCCCTCGGGCGTGCAGAGTAGGTAGAGCCGTAAGCCCCAGAAGTACCTGGAGTGCGAAGCGCAGTACCCGTACCCGGCCTGCCCGGCCAGGTCTGAGCGTTTGACTGTTTCGCGGGACTGACCACACGGTACCGGGGTGGAGTCCAAAAGTCGCAGAACATCATGCCAGGTGGGAACGTCTTGAGCCAGCGTTGTCAGGGTGTGGGCGATCAGCGGGGCAGCGGCGCGGATGCGCTTGTTGTATCCGGATTGCTGCGGGATATTTGGGAACATCGACTTCAGGTGGGTGCGGGCGTACCGGATCCACCGGGTCTCTGAGGAGTCTGCATGAAGCAGGTGCTGGGCCACGGCCAGGCAGAGCAGCTCCGCGTCGCTGAGTAGCTGGGGTCGTCCCCGCCGTGGTCCGGTGGGCAGGTTCGGGATGACATGGTCAGTGATGAACACGTAGAGTGTTGTCAGGAGAGTGTTTAGGTTTTTGTTCACACCATAACTCTTAACACTCTCCGCTAAGCATTAAAAGGCCTCCTGAACAGATTCTTTCTGTTCAGGAGGCCTTTTCGTACCTATACGGATTTAGGACTTACTCATCTAGGTCAGTGTTCATTGTCGTCCTTGATCAATGGTTGGTAAAAAGGGGTCGACTCGTCGACCCCGCAGGGTGGGCCAGCGCCGGCTAGCGGTTATCCAGGCCCAGTTCGCCCAGGATGTAGGCAACGATTTGCTGGGGGGTTTGGTTGATGTCCACGCTGATGGCGTGTTCATCGGGGTTGGGAACTTCCAGCGTGGTCAGCTGGCTGGTCAGCAGCGAGGAGGGCATGAATTCATGGTCGCGCGCGTCCATGCGCCCGCGGATCAGTTCCTTGCCCCCGACCAGGTGAATGAAACGGGTTTCCGGCTCGTGCGCGCGGATCGCGTCCCGGTAGGAGCGCTTCAACGCCGAGCAGGCGATGATGACCGGCTGGCCGTTGGCGTCGCGTTCGGCCAGGCGCTGGCCGATGATTTCCAGCCAGGGTGCGCGGTCGGTGTCGGTCAGCGGGATCCCGGCACCCATTTTGTCCTTGTTGGACTTGGGGTGCAGGCCGTCCCCGTCGATGAATTCCACGCCCAGTCGCTGGGCCAGAAGTTCGCCGATGGTCGACTTGCCGCATCCGGATACGCCCATAATGACCATGGGCATGACCTGCTGTGTCATCTCTTCACTCCGTTGTGTTCCACTAATGTCAGACTTAAGTCAAAAACTCACGTCTTAAATCTGATTTATTCAGACTAGGCCCGGCCCGCAGGGGTGTCAAGCATCACCGGCAGTGACGGAGACCAGCTGGTTTTCAGCAACTACGGACTTTATGGTCTAACCCGAGTTTCACTAGGGGTTTGAATGGCCGGAGAACTGATTATTAACCTTCAACTACAGGTTCAAGATTTGAAGGATCCGGCGCGGCACAAAAAGATGCTGAACGTTTCCCAAGAAGTGCTTTGACTTCGGAGAATGAGCACGTAGTCTCACCACTAACTGGATCAAAACCGACCACTACAAACATTCAGACCAGTGGGGTGAACCATGGGATTTCTTGGATGGATCGTATTGGGATTGATTGCCGGCGCCATCGCCAAGGCGATCAAGCCAGGTGAACAAGGTGGCGGCTGGCTCGTCACGCTGCTGCTCGGCGTCGTAGGCGCCATCGTCGGCGGCTGGATCGGCTCTGCCGTTTTCGGAGTGGGCATCAACGAATTCTGGTCGTTGTCCACGTGGCTACTCGCCATTGGCGGTGCCCTGGTCGTCTTGGTCATCTGGGGTCTACTGACCCGCAAGAGGGCCTAACCGCCTCACTTGCTTGGCCTCGGCCCGTTAGGGTCCTAGGTCCGCTGGCCCGCCGTTTCCGGATACTTTTCGGAAGCGGCGGGTCTCGCGCGTTAAGCGCGGCCTTTCCCGGCAGACGAGACCGCCCCTTCCCGACCCTCGACGCTCGGACACCGCGACCCTTCACCACCCTCGGCCCAGCTCCTAGAATGGGCAGACGGCGCACTCCTGCGCCACCATCGCGCAGGTGAAGGGGCGGTGAGATGACCAGCGTTCTGTTTATCCCCGGCATGGGCGTGCGCTGCGCCGGAATCGATGACTACTTCGCCAAGCTCTCTGCCCACTTGAACCGGATGCGTCCGGGGTACACGCTGCATGCCTGCCGTTGGGGCGATGCCGTGGGCGCCAACCTCCTGGCCGGCGGGATATCCGTGCCCGGAGCCGAACCCGATACTCCATCCCTGGAAACAGCCACCTCCGAGAGCCTGACGAACGCCTCGACGCGAATGGAACCGGCGTTTGGCTCACTGCTGGTTCAGGCGTTGGCGCAGCGGAAGTCGGCGACGGCGCAAGCCCTGGCAGACCAGGACGGGGTGGTCCATGATCCGCGGCAATTGCATGTCCAGTTGTGGGAGCTGTTGGACTCCGATCCCCTGCTGGAGCTGGAGGCGCTCTCCCACCGCCACCAGGACGGCACGCAACCCGGCACCTCACCAGAACCCGGTACGGGATCGCGCCGCGGCGAATCCCGGGACCCAGGTGACTTGGCGCGGCTGCTGGGTGCCGGGCTGGAACCGGATACCGAGCTAAGCCGATCGCTGCGCGATGCCGGTTTGGAGTCCACGGCACTGGCGGCAGCCACCGAACTGGTGGCCAGTGACTCCTTCAGCCGTTTTGGCCGGGCCGCGCTCTCGGCCGCCGAACACGCCCAGGGGCTGGCCCGAGCATTCACCGCACTGGCCCTGCGGCACCGCGATGGGCAGCTGGGCAGCTATGCGGCGGTGGACGGGGAGCACCGCCGGGCCATTGAGGGGCAGGCAGCAGCGGTACTGCTGGCCCGGGAACTGGCCGAGCACAGCGAGTCCACCGTGACCAGCGCCCTGCTGGAATTGGTGCTGGGCTTCGCCACCCGGTGGGCGGCCAAGCGTCGAGTGCAGCTGACCCAGGAGGCGGCTCCCGCCGTGGGAGACGTACTGAAATACCTGGCGCGCGGCGAGGACCTGCGTCAATTCATCCGCCGGCAAATCTTGGACATCGGGGACCAGGACCTCATCATCATTGCCCACAGTCTGGGCGCCGTGGCAGTAATGGACCTGCTCCTGGGCGAACCCCTGCCCCAGGTGAAACAACTCATCGCGGTGGGCTCGGCATCGGGGCTGCTTTTTGAGCTCGATGCGCTGCCTGCCGGGCGTTTTGCCCCCGACTACCAGCTGCCCGCGGATTTCCCGCCCACCCATTTCATCTACGACGATCGAGACTTCCTGGCCTACCGCAGTGCCGGGCTGTTCGGCGCGAAGGCCAGCGACCACCAGGTGGATAACGGGGTGGCGTTTCCCCGCAGCCACGGCGCCTACTTCAACAACGACCAGTTCTATGCCCTGCTCCAGGACCTGCTCCCCCTCACCGGCCTCAGGGACTGAACGTTCCCCCGAACGCATCAGCCGGTGGATCCCAGGAGCTTGCGCAGTTGCCGCTTGTAGGTGGCGAACGCACTGCGGCCCTCCTGGCTCAACCCGATGTACGTCACCGGGCTTCGCCCCTCCAGGACCTTCTCCACGCTCACATAACCGCTGCCTTCCAGCTTGCGCAGGTGGGTGGCCAGGTTGCCGGAGGTCATCTGCAGCAGTTCCTGCAGGCGGGGAAAGGCGATGGTGTCCCCCACGCCCAGCGTGTTCAACACCGTCATGGTGCGCAGTCGCGCCTGGGCGTGGATCACCGGGTCCAGCTCAGACATGGCCCACCCGCAGCACCGGACCAGACACCAGTGCCGGACGGGCGGCCAGGAGCACGCCGATCAGCATCATGCCCAGCCCGCCGAGGGCACCGACCAACAGGTGGTGCGGGGACGGCAGGGCCAGGGAGAGCAAACCCACCAGCAGAATCCAGCCACCGGTGACCAGCTGCGCCCTGTCGTTCCAGATCAACGCCCCGACCGCGGCCAGTGAACCGATCACCAGGCAGGCGGCGGCCAGGGCGTAGGAGGCCAGCCCCGCCGCATCCAGCCCCGCGGCCGCCAGGCGCCATCCCAGCAGACCAGCCAGGATAAAGCTCAGGGCGAAGCAGTTGCCGTAGACGGCGCCCTGGATCATGCTCGGTCCGCGGGTGCCCTGGGCCCTGCGGGCGGAGTGGACCGCGGAGAACACGATGGCGCCGGCCACCAGGATCCCGGTGACCAGGGCCGCCAGCCACAGCGGCAACAACGGCTCGGCGCCCGGGATGAAGGCCAGGTAGAAGGCCAGAAACCCCAGCAGCCACACCGCTCCCCACAACAGGTAGAGCAGGCTGGTGTTCGGGCCCATGGCCCGTTGGGTACTGGCGCTTAGTTCATCAATGCCGCGCAGGATGGCGGCGGGTTCCAGGTGGCTCTCGTTGGCGTCCATGGTGAACCATTCCCTTGCTGGGTGTCGAAATACGCGGCGCGCTGCCAAGCCGGAGTCCCTTTCACAAACTTCTGACTTTCCAGTGGCAAGCACTTTGCATTACAAAGTTAAAGATAGCACCGAAGCGTTCCCGGCGGAAGGGGTGGGCAGGCGCTGCCCCACGGCTTGCCGCCCGGCGTTCGTCAAAGACGCACACTGTGCGCTCACAGACCGGTGAAATATACTCAACCGTAGGGTTTCGGCCTTCCGCCCCGGCCCGTCAAGGAGTGATCATGAGCGCCCAGTCCTCGCATGCCAACCACCCACTTCCCACGCCCTCTGGCATCCCACGACCGGTCTTCGGCACCGAACGCACCCGGTGGCGGGGCACCCTGCACGCCTGGACCACGCCGCTGTCCATCATCATGGGGCTGCTGCTGGTGTTGCTGGCCAATGGGACGGCGGCGGAATGGACCGCCGCGGTCTTCGCCCTGACCTCGATCCTGCTCTTTGGCACCTCGGCGATCTACCACCGCGGGAACTGGAGTGCCCGGCAGACCGCGTGGCTGCGCCGGGCGGACCACGCGAACATCTTCCTGCTGATCGCCGGCACCTACACGCCGGTGGCGTGGCTGATCCTGCCGCTGAAGCAGGCGATCATCGTGCTGAGCATCATCTGGGCCGGTGCCCTGCTGGGCGTGCTGGTGCGCACGCTGTGGCCCGGCGCCCCGCGCTGGCTGTCGGTGAGCCTGTACATCCTGCTGGGCTGGGGCGCGGTCATGTACCTGCCGGCCTTCTTTGCCGCCAGCCCCGCGGTGATGATCCTGATCATCATCGGCGGCCTGTTCTACACCGTGGGTGCGGTGTTCTACGCGCTCAAGCGCCCCAACCCGCTGCCCACCGTCTTCGGGTTCCACGAGCTCTTCCACGCCTGCACCATCCTGGCCTACCTGTGCCACTGGACCGCGGTGCTGCTGGTGGCACTGTAAGAACCCGCAGACTCTCCGCACGCGAAGAACGCCCCCGAAATACCGCTTGATGGTTTTTCGGGGGCGTTCTGCTTGCCGGGGCGCGGTTACTGCTGCGCGTACTTGCGCCGGGCGAAGCCCAGCCCGATCAGCGAAATCACCGCGATGGCCATGTAGTACAGGCTCGGGGCGTCCAGGGATCCGGTCACGCTCAGCAGCCAGGTCAGCACCAGCGGGGCGATGCCGCCCAGCAGCGTCACCCCGATGTTGTAGGTGACCGACAGGCCCGAGCCGCGGATCGCGGCCGGGAACAGGTTGGAGAGCAGGGCCGGCATTGGTCCGAAGTAGAAGGACATGATCACGCCCAGCAGCGCGATCACCACCACCATCACCGGCACGGTCGGGGTGGAGGTCATCAGCCGGAACAGCGGCCAGGCCAGCACCAGGGCGGCGATCGCCGCATAGGTCATCACCCTGGCCGGGCCGACCCGGTCGGCCAGGTGCCCGACCAGCGGCACCCCGAACAGGGTGATGGTTCCGGCCGCCACCCCGCCCAGGAACGCGGCGTCGGCCGGGATCCCCAGGTTCGTCACCGCGAAGGTGGGCATGTACAGGATCATGTACACCGAGATGGTGGCCACCCCGATGATCGCCGAGCCGGTCAACAGTCGCCCGTAGTGCCCGGCGAACAGGGTCGCCAGCGGCGCCTTGACCTTCTCGGCGGCCACGAATTCCTCGGTCTCCTCCAGCCGGGCGCGGATGTACAACCCGACCGGGCCGATGAGCAGGCCAACGAAGAACGGCACCCGCCAGCCCCAGCTTTCCAGGGCCTGGGTGGACAGCTGGGTGGTCAGCACGTAGCCGAACGCGCTGGCCAGCAGCATTGAGGCGCCCTGGCTGGCCACCTGCCAGGAGGCGTAGAACGCCTTCTTGTGCGGTGCGGTCTCGATCAGGAACGCGGTGGCGGTGCCGAACTCGCCGCCGGCGGAGAAGCCCTGGATCAGCCGGGAAAGCAGGATGATCAGCGCACCCCACACCCCGACCATCTCGTAGGTGGGGGCGATGGCCATGATCAGCGTGCCGACCATCATCAGCATCAGGGTCAGTGTCAGCGCGGCCTTGCGGCCCTTGCGGTCCGCGTAGCTGCCCAGCACCATCCCGCCCAGCGGGCGGATGATGTAGGAGATCGCGAACGTGGCGAACGTGAGGATCAGTGCGAACGTCGGATTGGATTCGGGGTAGAAGATCTTGGCGATGACCGTGGCGAAGGTGGCGTAGACAATGATGTCAAACCACTCCAGCGCCGCCCCGATGGAGGAGGAAATGACCGCCTTGCGGGCGGCCTTCAGCTGGTGTGCGGTCACTTCACGCGGTGGGCTCATGGGTGTCTCCTGGCTGTTGGGTGCGGGGCGGGCTACTGGGACAGGTCGGCGATCATCGCGTCGATGAACTGTTCGCACGCGGTGATCTGGGACAGTTCAATGAACTCATCCGGGGCGTGCGCCTGGGCGATGTCGCCGGGGCCGCAGACCACGGTGGGGATCCCGGCGCCGGCGAACAGGCCGGCCTCGGTGCCGTAGGTGACCTTGTCCTGAGCCGGTTCCCCGCCCCAGCGGGCGGCCAGTTCCACGATTTCGGCCTCCGGGGCGGTATCCAGGCCGGGAGCTCCGGCCTGGATGCTGAAGTCGACCCTGCCAGCCGGGTTCACCTGGCGCATCTCGTCCTGCAGGCGTTCGGCCTCGGCGCGCATCCGGGCGGTCAGCGCCTCGCGGTCCACGCTGGCCAGGGAACGGTATTCGAAGAACACGGTGCACAGCGCCGGGATGGTGTTCACCGCGATGCCGCCATCGATGCGGTTTACGTTCATGGTGGTGGTCGGTTCGATGAATGCCTCATCACGCTCCCCCTGGCGCAGTTCGGCGGAGACCTCGTCGACAAAGCGGGCGAAGCGGGTGGCGTAGGAGATGGCGTTCAGCCCCTCCCCGGGCAGCGAGGAGTGGGCTGCGATCCCGTGGAAGTCGACCTTGAACACGTTCATGGACTTGTGCCCGCGGATCACCCGCATGCTGGAGGGCTCCCCGACCACCGCGCCGCGCGGGGCCAGGCCGAGTTCGGTGATCTTCTCCACCAGCCCGACCGCGCCGACGCAGCCGACCTCCTCGTCATAGGAGAAGGCCAGGTGGACCGGTTCCTTCAGCCGGGCACTGGTCAGTTCGGTCAACCGGGAGAGGATGACCCCGATGAACGCCTTCATGTCGCAGGTGCCGCGCCCGTAGAGCTTGCCCTCACGCACCGCCGGTTTGAATGGTTCGCTGCTCCATTCCTGCCCGTCCACCGGAACCACGTCGGTGTGCCCGGAGAGCACGATGCCGCCGGTGGTGGTTCCGTCGTGGGCGGGGATGGTGGCCAGCAGGTTGGCCTTGGTGCCCTCGGCGTTGTGGATCAGGGTGTGCTCCACCCCGACGGCCTGCAGTTTGTCGATGACCTTCTCGATCAGCGGCAGGTTGGTGTCCCGGCTGGTGGTGTCGAGGCGGATCAGTTCATTGATTTCGTTCAGGGTCTTCTCACCCGGTGCTGCGCTCACTGCTGCTCCTGATGTGCTCGTGCGTTGCTGTTACCGCGCACCCAAGGCTGTGGCGTACGCGACGTATGTGATCAGCCCATGCTGTCACATCCCTCCGGGCCGGTACAGGCTTCGAGTCCTACTGTGACTTGGCGCGATAATGCCGCCTAAGCCCCCGGCACGGCTCCGCACGCGGCTTGACTGGCGTAGGGTCAAGACATGGAGGATGGCGAGCGGCGGCAGAACACCCCACGACGGCAGACTTCGAAACGCACGCTGTTCTGGATTCTGCGAACGCTCTCGGGGCTGGGCGTGCTGCTGCTGATCTGGGTGGCGGCGGTACTCTGGGTGCGCCTGGATGAGGCCGCGGTGCCCAGCACCTCGGCGTTCCCGGATCTGCCGGCGGAACTGGGGGTGGGCGAACCCGAGCTGCAGTGCGCCTCCGGCGGGTGCTGGCGGGAACTTGAAGTCCAGGCCGGCTCCGCCGCCGACGCCAAACGGCTCACCACGGATCTCGGTTTGGAGACCGAGCAATGTGGTACGTGGAATCCGTTGATTTGGCGGCGCACCTGCATCGGTGCCCACGTGGCGGGAACCGCGGTACGGATATACGCCCAGTACGACTACGCCGGAATCGACTGATGCAGGCACCGCCATCTGTGAACCCGTCCTGGATCAGAGAAGTTCCTAGTCATACTTCACTTTGGCACCGGAGAGTGGTTAGGTGTTGGCATGGCTACTTCCACATCAATCACCGAGACCGACCGTACATTCCTGGCCCAGTGCGTGGACTATGCCCGTGAGGCGCTGGAGGCCGGGGACGAGCCCTTCGGCTCCCTGCTGGTCGATGAGCAGGGCCAGGTGCGCTTCGCCGACCGCAACCGGGTCGCCGAAGGGGACCACACCCGCCACCCGGAGTTCGCGATCGCCCGCTGGGCCGCGGAGAACCTGGATCCCTCCGAACGTGCCGCCGCCACGGTCTACACCTCCGGGGAGCACTGCCCCATGTGTTCGGCCGCCCACGCATGGGTGGGGCTGGGGCGCATCGTCTACGCCAGCAGCAGCCGGCAGCTGATGGACTGGCACGGCGAATGGGGCGTGGAACCCGGCCCGGTGAAGCCGTTGCCCATCAACGAGGTGGCCCCCGGCCTGGAGGTCGCCGGCCCCGATGAGGAACTGAGCACCCAGATCAAGGCGCTGCACGCACGGCTGAACGGGATCAGCCAGGACTGATAGCCGCCGGACCTCTGGAGGGCGCCGCTTGTTTGGTGGCTCCCTGTCCAGGCCGGTCCGTGCCCGGTAGACTCGGTGACCCGGCCCCACGCCCCCGAAGCGAGGATTCCCCATGTCCCAGATCCAGCGCCTGCGCCCCGCGGGGCTCGTGCACTCCCGGGCCTTCAGCCATGTCGCCATCGTCCCGGCCGGGGCCAGCACCATCTATGTGGGCGGGCAGAACTCGGTGGATGAGACCGGTGCCCTGATCGGCGACGGCGGGTTTGCGGTGCAGGTGAGCCGGGCGCTGGACAATGCCGAAACAGCGCTCGCCGCGGCCGGGGCAGGACTGGCGGACGTCATCCAGTGGAACGTGCTGCTCATCGAAGGGGTGGAACCCGGGGCCGCGTACGGGGTGATCGCCGCCCGGCTGGCCGGTGCGGAACCACCCCTGGTCACCGCGGCGTTTGTCGCAGGCCTCGGCGTGCCCGGCGCGCTGGTGGAGCTTAGCGCCGTGGCCGCCCGCCTGCCCTCGGCTCAGGGGCACCAGGTACTCGAGCACTGAGCTTCAGTGGTTCGGTTCCACGTCGTAGGAGAGGACCAAGCTGCCCAGCTCGCTGGCCTGGTATCCGGTCAGCCGCAGCTGGCGGGGCGCTGGCAGCGGCCCGAAGAGTTGCTTGCCGGCACCGAGCAGCAGCGGATGTACGAACAGGCGCAGGCTGTCGATGAGATCCTCAGCCAGCAACTGGCGGGTGAGCATGCCACTGCCCAGGATCACCCTCTCCCCCTGCCCTTCGGACTTCAGCCGGCGCACCTTCTCGCCCACCTCAGCGGCAATCACTTCCGTGTGCCGCCAGGCGGGATCCCGCAGCCTCGTGCTGGCCACGTACTTTGGCGTCTGGTTCATGTGCGCGGCGATGGGGTTGTCCCTGCCCACGAACGGCCAGTAGGCGGCCATTTTCTCGTAGGTGCGCCGCCCGAACAGGTAGGCGGTGGTGGCTTCCAGCCCCTGCGCGCCGAGCGCCGCGTGGATGGCCGGGGCGTAGCGCGCACCCCAGCCGCCATGTACGAATCCGCCGCTGCGGTCCTCATCCGGTGAGCCCAGTCCCTGCATGACCCCGTCCACGGACAGGAACTCGACGGCGACCAACTGGCGCATGACGTGCTCCCCTGACTGCGAAATTCAATGGATGACGGTGCAATGCAGGCCGGCCAGGCTAGCGCCAGCGGAAGATCCGGGCGGCGATCAGCGCACAGCCCGCGGTCCACACCGCGAAGACGGCCAGCGGCCCAAGGGACACATCCGCCTCAAACCAGGCCGCCTGCAGCGATTGGGCCATCGCCCCGGCCGGGGTCAGCCCCACGACCGGTTCCAGCGCATCGGGCATCAGCGGCCCCGGGGTCCACAACCCGGCCGCGAACAGGCTGAGCATGAACACCAGCAGTCCCACCCCGTAGGCGATCTGGGCGCTCGCCGCGCGCGCGGCAATCAGCGAACCGAGCGCCATCATGGACACGCTGCCGCCAACGAACACGGCCAGCACCATGCCCGGGTGGCGTGGGGCCAGCAGCCCGAAGCTCACCGAGGCGATCGCCAGGGCCAGCCCGGCCGCGGCGACCAGCGAGATCAGGGCGATGATCCACTGGGCCAGCAGCAGCCGGAACGGCCCGGCCGGGGTGGTGTCCAGTTTGCGCAGCACCCCGTTCTCCCGGTACCCGGCCACCGAGGAGGGGTAGTTCGTGATGGCCACGCTGGTGGCCCCGACCACCAGGGCCAGCACCACCAGGTGGTCCATGGCGCTCAACCCGTCCTGCCCGAGCGGGGCGCGGGTGCCGGGGATGATGTAGGCCTGCAACAGCAGCAGGCCATTGGGCAGCAGCAGTGCCATGAACAGCATTGTCGGGTTGCGCAGGAACAGGAGCCATTCGACCCGGGTTAGTGCGAGCAGGGAACGCATGTCATTGTCCTTCCATCACGTTTTGGGCGCCGGCGTCCAGCAGCCGCAGGTAGGCGTCCTCCAGGGTGGCGCTTCCCCGGCGCTGCCCGGGCACCTGCCGGCGCAGCTCGGCCGGGGTCCCGGCAAAGCGCAGCCGCCCCTGGTCGATCACGGCCATCCGGTCACACAGCCGCTCCACCTCATCCAGCGCGTGGGAGACCAGCACCACGGTGACCCCGCCGGCGCGGATGGACTGCACCAGCGCCCAGATCCCGCGCCGGGCCTGCGGGTCCAGTCCGGTGGTCAGTTCGTCAAAGATCGCGATCCGGGGCCGGCCGACCAGGGCGGTGGCGATCGACAGGCGCTGGCGTTCTCCCCCGGACAGGGTGCCGATCCGGCGTTTGGTCCGCTGACTCATGCCCACCAGCTCCAGCAGTTCCACCGGGTCGGCCGGATCCGGGTAGAGGGCCGCAAACCAGCGCATGGCCTCGCCGACCTTCAGCGCGGCGGGCAGGGTGGTGGCCTGCAGCTGGTACCCCACATGGCGGCGGATCATCTCGCGCTGCAGTGCCGGGTCAACGCCCAGCACCGACAGCGTCCCGGCGTCGGGCTTGATCGTTCCGGTAAGGCATTCCACGGTCGTGGTCTTCCCGGCCCCGTTGGGCCCGAGGATTCCAAAGATCTCCCCCGCCGCCACGTGAAGGTCCACCCCGGCCAGGGCCCGCACGTTCCCGAAGGACTTGTGCAGGTTTTCGGCGCGGATCACCGGGTTGCGCATGCTCATGGTGGCCTCCCCTCGGCACTACTGTCACCCCTCGGTTGACAGCTATAGCGCAAGAATGACACACACCCCACGTTCCGTCAATAGGGGGATGACAATTCTGCTGCCACCGACGCCCCTAGATGAGTAAGTCCTAAATCCGTATAGGTACGAAAAGGCCTCCTGAACAGAAAGAATCTGTTCAGGAGGCCTTTTAATGCTTAGCGGAGAGTGTTAAGAGTTATGGTGTGAACAAAAACCTAAACACTCTCCTGACAACACTCTACGTGTTCATCACTGACCATGTCATCCCGAACCTGCCCACCGGACCACGGCGGGGACGACCCCAGCTACTCAGCGACGCGGAGCTGCTCTGCCTGGCCGTGGCCCAGCACCTGCTTCATGCAGACTCCTCAGAGACCCGGTGGATCCGGTACGCCCGCACCCACCTGAAGTCGATGTTCCCAAATATCCCGCAGCAATCCGGATACAACAAGCGCATCCGCGCCGCTGCCCCGCTGATCGCCCACACCCTGACAACGCTGGCTCAAGACGTTCCCACCTGGCATGATGTTCTGCGACTTTTGGACTCCACCCCGGTACCGTGTGGTCAGTCCCGCGAAACAGTCAAACGCTCAGACCTGGCCGGGCAGGCCGGGTACGGGTACTGCGCTTCGCACTCCAGGTACTTCTGGGGCTTACGGCTCTACCTACTCTGCACGCCCGAGGGAATGCCAGTGGTCTGGGGCCTGGCCAACCCGAAAATCGGCGAACGCGAAGCCATCGCAGCGATGTTGGAAGCCAGCAGTGACCTGGTCGCCGATGGGCAGGTAATCCTGGCGGACAAGGGCTTCGCCGGCAAGGAGTTTGAAACATTCATCACCGCAGATCTCAAAGCTCACCTGCTACGCCCGGACCGGAAGGACGAGACACCCCGATTCGGGGACTTCGGAGGGATTCGTCAGTGGGTTGAGTCCGTCTTTGACACCCTCAAAGGCCAACTCGGCCTGGAACGTCATGGGGCGCGTACTCTGGGCGGTGTCATGGCCCGTGTTGCGTCCAAGCTACTAGCCATGGCGGCCGGGATCTGGCACAACTGGAAAATAGACGCACCCCGCAAACGCTCATTGACCGCGTATGACCACTGAACACACGGGACAACCATTAGGAATTAATCATCTAGGGCAGCGGAAAGGATTTGGGAACGCAGCTGCTGGTGGCCGGGATCATCCGGATGACGTACCAGAGCACGCACGTGCCGCCCTGGGCGAGCACCCCCAGCAGCAAGAGCCACGGGTTCAATGGCCCGAAGCCCAGCAGGACGCCAGCGCCGGGAAGCGCCACGGCCAGCACTCCCAAGCCCTGCAGGATCCGCCAGCTGCCGCCCACCGCCACGCTGCGCAGTTCCGCCTGCGCCCGGCGGTCCCAGATCAGCGCGGCGACTTCGACCAGCACCAGGCCAGCCAGGATGCCCGCACCGAGGGCGGCGGCCCCGGACTGACCGGTGGCGCGCACCGCCTGCACCAGGCCCAGCACCGCCAGCAGCAGGAGCACCAGCTGCAGCGTCAGGGCCAGCTGCGCCCAGGGAGCCGGGTCGCTGCGCGTGCGGTCCTGCGCCTTGCGGGCGATGTGCGCCCAGGCGTCGGCCCGATAGCGGCGCTCCACATAGCTGGTGATGCTCAACCCCACAATGGGCCCAAGCAGTGGGGTGAAAAGGTTGGCGCTGATGCCCAGCAGGAAGATGATGGCGGCGGCCAGGATGATGGGCGAGGCCGCCAGCTGCAGGAACATGGCCAGCAGGTAGTAGCGCCGGGCCGGCGCGAAGTCGACGGGGTGCAGCAGCGCGGGCGCCTGCCCACGCAGCGGTTCCCGCCGGCGCGGACTCATGACCCGCCGAGCCCGCCCTCGGCGCGCACCCGCTGCCCGTTGCGGCCGATCTCGTACACCTTTTGGCGTGAGACGCCCAGGCTAGCACCGACGGCGATGGCGCTAAAGTCCTCCAGCAGCCCGTCCACCGCCACCGCCCGGACCACCGAGGCACGGGAGACCAGGTAGGCCGAATGCGCGGCGACCTCCCCGGCCAGCAGCGCGACCGCCAGCAGCCCGCCGAAGGGCTGCTCCCAGCCAGGCGTGTTGGAGCGCATTGCCGCATCCAGCTGTGCCCCGCCATCGGCGATGGCCTGGGCCACCAGCTGCGGCCGCACCCCGGCCTGCTCGAAGCGCGCGGCGATCTCCTGGATCTGTTCGGGCTCGCGGTGGGCCAGGACCTGTTGCCAGGTGGTGCTGGTGGTCTCGAGCCTGCGCCCGTTGCTCATGATCTGCCCGCCTTTGCACTCAACCGGCCGGTGGCCATCTGTCAATAGGGAGTTTACTCGCTTCCCGGTCCCGCCGATAGGGCTAGGCGGGGAACAGTCCCCAGGCGGCCAGCAGCAGGGCCACCCCCAATCCCAGGTCCAGCACGAAGCAGAATTCGGTCAACGAACGCTCGACCACCTTGTTGCGCACAAAGTGGATCACATCCCACACGCAGTGGCTCAATGCGGCCGCCGCGGCCAGGTAGGCGGCGAGCACCGGCTGGCTCAGCATGGCGCTGAGCGCCAGCGCGCTGAAGCCCAGGAAGGCGACGCCCTGCAGCACCACTTCCCCGCGCCGCCCGCCCGGGGCGCGCACCAGCCCATAGAGGCCCACGCCGATCCCGAGGGCCAGGCCCGCCACGGTCTTGTCCACTCCGGCCAGCGCGGCGGCGAACACCACCACGATGCTCAGCCCCACCATCAGCCAGCCGGCCCGGGCGAAGCCCAGGGCCGCGGCCCCGAGGTAGCACATGGCGGCCAGGATGATCACCAGCGAGGCCAGGTGCGCGTCCGGCCCATCGGAGATGTTGGCCAGGAGCGCCAGCAGCCCCACGACCGAGGGCCAGCGGGCCCAGATGAGCCGCGGCAGTGTGGCAAGACCCGCGTTCGACTGCCGTTGCCCGAGCCCTGCGGGGGCGAGTTGTCCATCCAGGTTTTCATGCCGATTCTCCATGGCCAGTCCATTCCCGCCGGCGGCCGCACCCTCGGGTTTCCGCGGCCGCCGACTCATTTTGTCAATAGGGTATTGACACAGTAGGCCCGGCGACTTACGGTGTCAACCTAGGGGTGACACAACGGGGTGTTGCCCACGCCGAAAGGTTCAGGAAGATGTACACGCTAGCCCCACTGCTGCTGACCGACGACCCGGACAGCGCCCTCAACTGGTACCGCACCGCCCTGGGCGCCACGGTGGTCGGCCAACACCGGCGCGCCCCACGCGGCCCGGCCCAGGAAACCACCCTGGACATCCACGGCGCGGCGGTGCTGCTGCGCACCCTGGATGACCCAGCATCCTCCACCACGGCACCGAACGGGCCGGTCAGCCTGCACCTGATGGTGGATGACGTGGACGCGGTGGCCCACGCCGTGAAGCTGACCGGGGTGAAACTGCTGACCGAGCCGCAGAACCATCAGGAGCAGGGCCGGGTCGCGGACTTCTGCGACCCCTTCGGCCACCACTGGCACCTGCGCGCCCCGGGTCCGGCGACCCCCAACCGCGCCCGGCGCACCCGCGCCGAACGACGCGAGCTGAACCGGGAACGCTGGCACACGCTGCGCGCGGTGGCCCGGGCGGGACTGGCTGAACCCTCGCGGGAGGCGATGGACACCATCCCCGAATACCGCAAGGTGCGCGGGGAGGCGCTGCGCTACCTCACCCTGCGCAACGTCAACCGCTGATGATCCTTCGCCCCGTCGCGCACGTGGCCGGGCGAAGGATCCGCCCGCCACCCGGTCGGCACCGAGCACTGCTGGCGGCAGACACGGCTGCGCAGCAGCAGAGGCCCTCACCGAACACCTCACACCGGCTACCCCTGGGCGCGGCCCAGCTTCCAGTAGCCGGAGAAGGTGACGTTTGATTTGGGCACTCCGCGCTCGGAGACCAGGTGGCGGCGGGCACCGGTGGCCAGCGCGGACTCCCCGACCGCGAAGGCGTAGAGGTCCGCGTCCAGCGGCAGCTCACGCAAGACCGGCAGCGCCGCGCTGCCCGGGGCGGCGCCCGGCTCACGCACCAGCCAGCGCACGTTCATCCCCTGGGGCGCTTGTACGTCCTGGCGGTCGCGTTCATTAAAGAGTTCAATCAGCGCCTCACCCACCGCGTCGCGCGGCATGTCCCGCAGGATCCCCAGCGCGGCGGGCATCGCGCTTTCATCGGCGATGATCAGCTGCCGGGCCGCGGGCACCGGGTTCCAGCCGCACCCCTGGTCGATGAAGGCCACCGGGGTGCCGGGCTGCACGCTTGCCGCCCACGGCCCGGCAACCCCTTCGGTGCCGTGCACCAGGAAGTCCACGTCCATTTCCCCCGCACCGGCGCGGAATTGGCGGATCGTGTAGTTGCGGATCACCGGGCGGGTGCCCTTGGGCAGCGTCAGGTACTTCAGGTAGCCGCCGACCCCGAACTTTGCGGGCAGGTTGTCGAAGCGGGAGTGCGAGTCCAGCGGGATGGCCAGCCGGAACCACTGGTCAAAGCCCCGGTATTCGAAGCGCTGCAGGTCCTGCCCGCCGAAGGTCACCCGGGTCATGTGCGGGGTGATGCGTTCACTGCGCTGCACCTGGCAGCGCACCAGCCCGGAATCGGCATGGGTTACGGCGATATTGCTCATCGCGGCGTCCTATCCGCCGGCACCCGCCGGGGAACGTGGGCCCTGATGGTCCGCCGGCTTCTGTCGTGGCCGAGGAACCTGGTGGCCCTCGCTTGGCAGGGCGCCACGCAGCGAAAGCCGTGGCGCCAACGGGCCAGCCACGCTCCCACCGTGCTCAGCGGCGGGGCGGCCGGCCAGGAGCACAATTCAATGCACGCTGCTCCACGTCAATAACCGTTGCCGCCCATTGTGTCCCGCGGCGAACCCGAACCGCAAGAAAAGGCCGCCTGGGGCTGGAACAGGCACTACCCGGGCTGGTCGCCGCGTCCGAGCACGGCCACCAGAAAATCACTGGCCGGGCCATGCAGCTGCCAGGTCGAATAGCGCTGCTGCAGCCGCAGCCCGCATTCGGCGGCATCCGATTCGAACGTGTCGAAGTCATAGCCGCGCCCGGCCCCGAAGCCGACCACGAGCCGGCCGGTCGGCGCCAGGTGCCCGGCCAGGTGGCGCAGGGCCGGCAGCCGCTCGTCCTCGGCGAGGAAGGTCAGCACGTTTCCGGCGCTGACGATCAGGTCGAACTTTCCGGGTGCGTCCTGCTGGCCCTGCAGGTCCAGGCTGGCGAGGTTGCCGACGAACCACTGCGCCTGCGGGTAGTCTTCCCGGGCCACGGAGATCAGGTGTTCATCCAGGTCGACGCCCACCACCCGGTGGCCCTGGGCGGCAAGCCAGCCGCCGATGCGACCGGTGCCGCACCCGGCATCCAGGATGCGGCTGCCGCGCTCGGCCATCGCGTCAATCATCCGGGCCTCGCCGTAGATGTCGCTGCCCTCGGCGGCCAGCCGGCGCCAGCGCTGCGCGTAGTTGTGGGCATGGTCCGGATTGGCTCGAACGGCGGCAAGCCACACGTTTTCCCTAGGTGCACTCATGGCCCCAGTATCCCAGCGCAGCCCGGTGAGAATGAAACCGGTATCGGCTGGATCTGCCGACAGGCAAATATGGCGCGGGCCGCGGCACCGGGAATCCTTGTCCCGGCACCGCGGCCCGCGCTCTGTGCCGAACACCTCGGCGGCGCCGCCGATTAGCGGGTTTCGTGCACTCCCACGGCGATGGCCAGGTCCTGCCAGGACATTCCGGTCCCCTTGAACACGTTCGGCCGGTCGGTGGCCCGCTGGATTTGGCCGCGCACCAGGTCCCGCAGCGTGTGCAGCGACTCGGCCGAGAGGTCCGGGTCCTCGGCCATGGCCTGGATCAGGTCCCCGGCCTCGCGCAGGGCGGTGTCCACTTCCTCCACCACGATCAGCGCCCGGCCCATCAGGTTCGCGTCCAGTTCCCGGAACTGCGGTTCGTGGGAGCCCATGGCCACCACCGCCGCCCCGTCCTTGATGCGCGATCCGTCAAAGAGCGGGTCGGTGGCGGAGGTGGCGCACACGATGATGTCCGCCTGCCCCAGGTCCGCCTCGGTGGTCGCGCGCGCGGCCAGCCCCAGCTGCCGGGTGCGGGCGATCAGCTCCTGCACTTTTTCGGGGTTGCGCCCGGAGACCATCACCTGCTCCAGGTCGCGGATCTCTGCCATCGCCTGGATGTGGCCCCAGGCCTGCGGGCCGGTACCGTACACCAGCAGGGTGCAGGCCTGGGGCGCGGCGAGCCGGTTCACCGCGGCGGCCGAGACCGCGGGGGTGCGCAGCGCCGTGAGCAGCGAGCCTTCGATCAATGCCTGCGGGGTTAGGGTCAGGGCGTCCATCAGGATGTAGGTCGCCTGGATCCGCGGGCGGCCATGGGAGGGGTTCTGCGGTCCCACGGAGGCGACCTTGATCCCGGACCATTCACCGATCGTGGAGGGCATCAACAGCAGGTGCCCGGTGCCGGCCGGGGCGTGGAAGCGGGCCGGATCATCGGCCGGGTCAAAGTCCCCGCCCAGGGCCTGCTCGATCAGCTGGCGGGCGCGGGCCGGGGTGATCGCCGCGGCCACCTCATCGGCGCCGTACCAGCGCGGGGCGTGCTCGGTCATTGTGCTCATCTTCCTATTTCACTTCCGTCATGCTCAGCCCGTCCGGCAGCCCGCCGGGCAGGTCGTGGTTCGTCTCGGGGTGTTCGGTGGCCGGGTTCTCGATCGAGTCATCGGCTCGCGCCACCTTCGGGGCGAAGGAGACCGCGATGATCGAGAGCACCGCGATCGCGGCGATGTACAGCGCGATCGGCACCCAGGACCCGTCGAAGCGGGCCAGCAGGAAGGTGCACAGCAGCGGGGCGGTGCCCCCGGCCAGCGCGGCGCCGATCTGGTAGCCCAGGGTCACCCCGGTGTAGCGCACCCGGGTGGAGAAGATCTCGGAGGTCAAGGTGCCCAGGGTCGCGGTCACCGGCGGCCAGACCACGCCCAGGCCCACGATCACGGCCATGAACACCGCCCAGTCGGCCCCGGTGCCCAGCAGCAAGAAGAACGGGGCGGCGAACAATCCGATCACCACGGCGCCGCACAGGTACACCTGCAGCCGGCCCCACCTATCGGCCAGCCAGCCCATCACCGGGATCATCAGGGTGCTGGCCAGCGCCCCGGCGCTGACCGCGTTCAGCACGGTGGAGCGCTCGTAGTCCAGGGTGCCGGTGGCGTAGCTGACCACGAAGGTGGCGAAGATGTAGAACGGCGCGGTCTCCACGATCTTCGCGCCGATGGCGATCAGCACCGAGCGCCAGTGGTGGCGCAGCGTCTCGGCGATCGGCAGCTTGGCCACGTCGCCGGTGGCCTGCTGCTTCTTGAACGCCGGGGTCTCCCCCAGCCCGCCGCGGATCCACAGCCCGATCACGATCAGCACGATGCTGGAGATGAACGGCAGGCGCCAGCCCCAGGACTCAAAGGAGGCCTGCGGCAGCAGGCTGACCAGGGAGAAGGCGATGGTGGCCAGCAGCATGCCGATGGTGATCCCGGTCTGCGGGATGCTGCCAAACAATCCCCGCCGGTTCTTCGGCGCGTACTCGTAGGCCAGCAGCAGCGCCCCGCCCCACTCCCCGCCGATGGCCAGGCCCTGGATGATCCGGCACAGGATCAGCAGCACCGGGGCGAGCATCCCCACCTGGGCGTAGGTGGGCAGCAGGCCGATGGCCACCGTGGCCCCGCCCATCAGCGAGAGCGTGACCACCAGGGTCTTCTTGCGCCCGATCCGGTCCCCGATGTGGGAGAAGATGATCCCGCCGAACGGGCGGATGAAGAAGGTCAGCGCCAGGGTCGTGTAGGAGAGCATCTGGGAGATGTACGGGTCATCGGAGGGGAAGAACTGCTTGTCGAAAATGAACGCCGCCGCCGTCGCGTAGAGGAAGAAATCGAACCACTCGATGGCCGATCCGCTCAGGCTAGCGGTCAGCACCTTGGGATAGCTCACCTTCTTCGGTGCCGCGGAAACCTGTTGACTCATGTCCTTGCCCATCTGCCGTGCGCCCCCACACGCCTCCCCGGCGGGTGCGGCCGGGGGTGCGGTGGTAACGCGATCTGGTCATTGAAAGCCCGTGACCTGCGCCACGAACAGACACCACAGTAAAATTTTACTGTCGGTTAAGCAAATGGCCCAGCTCACAATGACCGGGCCAGCAGGGTGAAAATGTGCGGGGATTACGTCGCTGACGTGCGGTTCTGCTCCCCGCGTCCGGCCCACACGCCCCGGGTGTGTCCGATGTGGCGGCGCATCAGCTCGGCCACCGCCCCGGCGTCCTGCGCGATCATCAGATCCAGCAGCTGGACGTGCTCCCGGGCGGTGTTCACCAGCTGCCCGGCCTCGGCCAGCTGCGCCAGCCCGGACAGCCGGGCCCGGGAGCGCAATTGGCGCACGTTATCCACCAGGTGCCGGTTGCCGGCCAGGGCCAGGGCGCGCAGGTGGAACTCGGTGTCCACCGCAATGAACTCGCGCAGCTGCCCGCGCTCGGCCGTGGAGTTCAGCGTCGTAGTCAGCGGGCGCAGCTGCTCCAGGTCCTCGGCCCGGGCATGCAGCGCCACCTGGGCCATGGTGGGCACCTCGATCAGCGCGCGCAGCTCGGCCAGCTCATCCAGGTCCCGGTCGCTGAACCCCACGATCCGGTAGCCCTTGTTGCGCAACGCCTCCACCAGCCCCTCGCGGGCAATGTCGATCATCGCCTCCCGCACCGGGGTGGGTGAAACCCCCAGCATCTCGGCCAGGGCCGGGGCCGAATAGACCTGCCCGGGCACCAGGGTGCCGGCCACCAGGGCGTCGCGCACCGCATCGGAGACCTGCTGGCGCAGGCTCACCGCGCCCCCGCGCCCGCTCAGGCGCACCTGGAACGGATCCTCGATCACAGCCACCCAATCACCCTCTGCCACCACAAAAAACCTGTTGCCGAACCGGAGCCCCAGTATCTCAGCCCCACGGCGCTTGCGCGAAACAATGACCGCCTCCCGGGCGCCGCTTGTCCCCACTGCGCCCGGTCATCCACCGGCACCGGAGCCGAAGCGGGTGAGACTGGTGGGCACCGCCGAATAGTTGGGAGGCAAGAGGTGGAACCAGCAGCCGACCGCGCAAACCCGCCGGCATGCCCGGGGCCCGTGGTGGGCGATCTTTTGCGCCTGTGGCAGGCCAGCAGCCTGCACTGGCGGGCCTCGACCCGCATCGCGGCGGCCTCGGACATCCGCGCCCACCTCATGCCCTACTGGGGCCGCTGGCAGCTGGAGGCGATCCGCCGGCGGGACATCCAGGCGTGGGTGGCCCACCTGGACTACGCACCGCGCACCGTGGACACCATTTTCGGCCGGTTCCTGGCGTTCCTTTCCTGGTGCGTGGATGAGGAACTGCTGCAGAAGAACCCGGGCCACAAGATCCGCCTGCCGCCGCCGAACCCGCGCGAACACGTGTTCCTGACCGTCGCGCAGGTGCGGGCCCTGGCCGATTCCGCCGGCGAACGCCACGCGCCGCTGATCTGGCTGCTGGCCAGCACCGGGCTGCGCATCGGGGAGGCGGTGGAACTGCGTGGCCGGGACCTGCAGCCGGAACTGCGGCGGCTGCGGGTGGAGCGTTCGGTGGTGTTCGTCAACGGCGGGCCTGCGGTAGTGGGGCCTCCAAAGAACGGGCAACCGCGCAGCGTGGCGCTCACCGCGCAGCTCATGGGGATGCTGCAGCCCCTGGCCGCGCCGCACGATCCGGACCGGCTGCTGTTCACCAGCGCCCGCGGAGCCCAGATCCGGCCCAACAACTTTCGGCGCCGCAGCTTCACCCCGGCCGTGCTGGCGGTCAACGCCGCGGCCCGGGACGCCGGGCCGCAGGCGGTCCGGCTGCCCGAACGGCTGCGGGTGCACGATCTGCGGCATACGGCCGCCAGCTGGATGGTCGCCTCCGGCGCCTCGGTCAAGGTGGTGCAGCGGATGCTGGGGCACGCCACCGCGGCCATCACCCTGGACACCTATGCGGGGCTGTTCGACCACGAACTCGATGACGTCGCCCGGCGCCTGGACCGGATGCTCACGGACAACCCCGATGGGGACGCAAACCGCAAGGACGCGCGGTGAGCCAGACCCCGGCCACGATTCGCTCACACCCGCTGTTGCCGCACCGGCGCCGCGTGCTAGCGTTGAACCATGCAATATTTGCTGTTCCTCTAATGGTGATCGCGGCCAGCCGCGCTCGTTGAGCCTGCTCCGAGCGCGTGGTCATGCGTCCATGACCCCAGTGGTCACCGTTTTGCGTGCCCCCCACACCCCTTGTCAGTGCCTGGTCTATTCTGCCCTGCCTGCTGCGGTGCGGCGCGCCCACCCAAAAGGAACACCGTGCCTATCACTCCCCCAACCTTCCCTGCCCGTTCGCGCGCCCAAATCGTCCTGTCCGACATCTGGCTGGCCCTGGGCGCCAACCCCATCCTGCATGGGGTGGACCTCGTGGTCACCCCCACCTCCCGCATCGCCGTGGTCGGGGAAAACGGCCGCGGCAAATCCACGCTGCTGCATGTGCTCTCCGGGCACCTCACCCCCGACAGCGGCCAGGTCACCCGCATCGGCACGCTGGGCATCGCCGAACAGGAGATGTCCACCGACGATCAGCGCACCGTGGGTGAAGTCGCCGCCGCGGCGGTCCGGCACGCGGTCGCGGCGCTGGAACAACTCGATGCCGCGGCCACCGCCCTGGCCGAGGGAACACCCGGCGCCGATGACCGCTACGCCCAGGCCCTGGAGCTGGCCCTGGCGCTGGACGCCTGGGACGCCGAACGACGGGTGCGGGTGGCCATGGAGGCCCTGGACGCCGAACCGGACTGGAGCCGGCCGCTGTCCGAACTCTCCGTCGGCCAACGCTACCGCGTGCGTCTGGCCTGCCTGATCGGCGGCGACGACGACTTCCTGCTGCTCGATGAGCCCACCAACCACCTGGACCGTGCCGGGCTGGACTTCCTGACCACCCAGCTGAAGTCCCGCCACGGCGGGGTGGTCATCGTCAGCCACGACCGGGCACTGCTCGCCGACGTCGCCGAAACCCTGATCGACCTGGACCCCACCTACGATGACCGTCCGCGCGTCTACGGCGGCGGATACGCCGGCTACCGTGAGGGGCACCGGGCCGAACTCGAGCGCTGGGAACAGCAATACGCGGCCCAGCAGACCGAGCGGTCCCGGCTGCAGGATGACCTCAGCGCGGCCCAGAACCGGCTCATCAGCGGGTGGCGCCCGGAGAAGGGCACCGGAAAACACCAGCGGGCCACCCGCGCCGGCGGGCTGGTGCAAAGCGTCCGCCGCCGGCAGGCGGCCCTGGACGCCCAGGCGCTGACCGTGCCCGCTCCCCCACAGGCCATCCACTTCCCCGAGCTGACCTCCCGGGCCGGTGCGGCGCTGGTCACCGCGGAAGGCGTGGGAGTCCCCGGCCGGCTGGCCCCGGTATCTGTGACGGTGCGCGGCCGCAGCCGGCTACTGATCACCGGGCCCAATGGTGCCGGGAAATCAACCCTGTTGGCGATCCTCGCCGGGGAGCTGGACCCGGATCAAGGAGCGGTTCACCACTCGGCCCACGCCCGGCGTGCCTTCCTGCAGCAGGAGTCCACGCTTCCGTTGGAGCAGCGGGTGAGCACGGTCTACACGCACCACGTGGACCTGCTGGTCGCCGCCGGTATGGTGCCCGACAAGCGGGTGGTGGGGTTGGCGAGCCTGGGACTGCTGCGCTCGGCGGAAATGAACAAACCGGTGGGAGACCTGTCCATGGGACAGCAGCGCCGGCTCGACCTCGCGCTGGCGCTGGCCGCACGCCCGAACCTGCTGTTGCTCGATGAGCCGACCAACCACCTGTCCATCACGCTGGTGGACGAGTTGACCGAGGCCTTTGATGCGACCGAGGCGACGATTATGCTTTCCAGCCACGACCGGCAGCTGCTCCGGGATCTGGGGCACTGGCCCCAGCTGGAGCTTCAGCCGGTCTCTGGAAAGGTGCCGAACATCTAACCGTTGTTGCCGTAACCCGATATTGCATTCCGCCATTCGGTTGCGATCCCAGCTCGTCACCGTGTGCTTCACGTCGTATTTTGAGTCTCAGCCTGGCGTGTCCTTGCAGATGTGCGCACCGAATTCCATCCTTGCGGGTAATGTTTTCCGGGTGCATCACAGTCCTGATGCTGAACGAAGTCACTCGATCCGTTTAGGAGGAAGTAATGGGTTTCATAGGTTGGATTGTTTTGGGCCTGATTGCCGGTGCGATCGCGAAAGCGATCAAGCCAGGTGAGCAAGGTGGCGGCTGGCTCGTGACCTTGCTGCTGGGTGTTGTTGGCGCCATCGTTGGCGGTTGGATTGGATCCGCGATCTTCGGAGTCGGAGTCGACGAATTCTGGTCCCTGTCAACGTGGTTGCTGGCCATCGGCGGTTCGCTGATCGTCCTCGTTATCTGGGGACTGCTCACGCGCAAGCGGGCTTAACCTGCACGACTGAACGGGGTCTTACCTTTAGGGTAAGACCCCGTTCTTTATAATCACGAATCTCCCAACTCGTTCCAGTACAGCATCAGTGAGACTTGATTTCCACGGCGTGAAGCCCTCTATCCTCAATGGAGGAGAAGTCAACGGGGCAAAACAGAAGTCCCAGCGCCATCCTGATGTGCGTCTTTGAAAATATGCGGAAGTTGATGCAGACAGTGGCCTCGTGTCAGTGAAACGAGACTGGCTGGGCCGGGAGATCTACGTTGTCTGAGAACTTCACAGGCAAGCATCAGGCGGATAAAAGGCTCGGCTACCTCTCGCTGCATGCACCGTGTCTCCCAGCAGCAGCTTGCGCTCCCGTTCGCTCAGCATGTGAGCACGCGCTATGCGAACACCCTTGGTGGGCACACCACCGCTGGGTTCGGGGAATTAAGGCCACAACGGTGAATTTCAAGGCCCAATCCGGCTGGAGGACCAGTTCGTATCCGCTTGTAAGCCCCAGGCGCTGACCCCGCAGCCGCAAAGGGCCCCAAGGGCACGTATTTGACTCCCTTTGACCACAATAGTGAAACCAATGGGCGAGCGAATCCACGTGCCGCCACCGCCTGGTGGAGAATCTCTGAAGATCCAGGAACAAGCCAAGACCTGAACCAACCAAAGCGCCCCTGGCAGTTTCCCGGTAGCCACCCCACTTCGGGCCGGTGCTGGATTAGTGTTGGTGCATGTCTGATTCCCCCGATTCGCGGCCCCTTGATGGTGAGGAGGGGCGAAAGTTCACGCACAATGGCCGACAACACCAGTTGCTGAGGCTGAACCCAGATCCGAACGCCAGGAAAACCCACTACGTACCGCATCGCCCGGTGTCTGTCATCCTGCCTGTGCTGAGCGCCAAGGTGTCCGTTCGCGGTCTGGCCACCGTAAAAGCCCAAGGCCTTATACATGTTCTAGTCTCGGACGACACGGGAGAATTCTTCGGAATTTGGTGCTTCGCGGAAGACACGGCATTCGATAACTAACTTGTCATGCGCCGGACCGGTTGATCCGGCGGACGCCAAGTTGTCGCAAACAGCGGAGGGGCACTGCGATTTCCGGCCGCTGGTGGCGCAGCCACTGGACCCTGACATCCGCGGCGCGGGACGCAGTTTGAACCACATCGACCAGACGAAATGCTACAGACTCAGAATCGATCAGAGGAAGGTGCTGCCAGCAGGCCAGCATCAGGAATCAGCCATGGGGTCGTGCGTCTCGTAGGAGTTAGAAGACCGCTGGCCTTCACTAGCCGGCAGCGATCGGGGCGCGCAGTTAACCCAACGGTTTCATCGTGACGTTGAGGGCCGCTGATTTCCAGTTTTTCTGAGAATCGGCGGCTCTCTCCTGTTTCGGGGTCGCCGATGACACCAGGGTCACTGGTGCGGGTGCCGGGCTCCACAGTTCCGGTCGTGGCTCTTTCATCTCGTTCGTGGGCAGAATTGATTGCCGGTTCAGGCAGTAAGGTGGCCGTGACGCCATTGCTGATACCCGGCCTGGGCTCGTTCTAGCAGGTCGGTGAGCAGGGTGGCTTCCGGCGCAGTTCCGGGGATTAATAACCTGGTTTTCCGACTGCTGGTGATCAGCTTCCCAGCGATGGAATACAGCCGGTAACGCCACCGCTTCACGTCCCAGCACCCGGCAGGATGGTTCACCGGCAGCAGGGTCAGTTGGATCCACGAGGTCAGATTCATGGCCAGCACCGCCACGTTGATCCACGCCTGGTTCGCGGCAAAAGACCAGTAGGGCAGCTTGCCCAAGCCCGTGGACTCCAAGGTCTTGATCCTGTTCTCACACCGGCCCCTGGCCCGGTGGCGGGCGTCGAGGAAGGCGACGTTGTAGCGTGGCGCGTTCGTGAGGAACGCGGTGATGCGATTCCCGTCTGTGTCGCACAGCGAGGCCTTCGCTCCGGGATGCAGCGGCTCGGCCCGCAAATAGATGCGGGTGCCCGGCGGGTAGTTGTTCAATCCGATGACCCCACTCGCGTCGATCACCCACGCGTCCCGGCGCGGATTGCCGTGTTGGTCGGTGGCCGGTTCCCAGTACTTCTTCTCGTTGATCCATCCGATGAACCGCTCATTGACCACCGGCAGGGCGTAGGAGGTGGAGAACTGGAGCCCGAACGAATCCAGGTGGTGCAGGAACTCGCGCGAAGCGCCAGCGCTGTCGGTACGCACCAGGACCTTCTCACCGATCAGCATCCCGTCCTGGTCATAGAACTCATCAGGTAGCTGGGCCAGAGCCTGGTCCAGGATCGTGATGTGGTCCGCCGCTGAGTTCGCGCCCTTGTTCCCGGGCCGCAGCATCACGGCCAAGATTTCCCCGGTGCCACTGCCTTTCCCGTAATCCACGCTGGCGATCATGGGAGAGAACCCGTACCCACCCTTATAGGTGCCTGCGGCGTGCTCCTTGTCAGAGTGCACATGCACCAGCGAGGCATCAATATCGATGATCAGCGGATCCAATCGGGTAGCTCGCAAAGCCGGATTGCGGGCCCCGGCTGCGGCCCAGACCCGGGAGCGCAAAGTGCGGTGCATGGTGGCAAAGGCGTAGTCAAACGCCGCGGGCTGATCCTTGATCCGCTTCATGAACCGGCTGATCGTGGCCTCGGAGGCGACCGTGCCGAACAATCCTTGTGAGGAGCTGAGCTGGTCAATATCAGTAACTTGCTCGCCTCCGGCGGACAGCATGATCGCCAAGTCAGCCATCATCTTGCCCGGCCGGTGCACCGCAGTGGCCGGCACGAATTGGGAGAACCTGTCCTCGCATAGCCTGCGGAAGCTTAGGGCGTTCAGGAAGCTGGTCAGTACCCCGAGCCCTGCCTGGGACACCAGCGCTTGGTTGGTGAGTTGGGCCGGGACATGCGGGAAAATCGGGGTAGAGTGGTGCATTGAAAAGGTGATCCTTCGAACTGGGTAGATGAAGCTTAGACACCTCTATTTTCCCAGTTCAGATCACCTTTTCCTCGTTAATGACAGCTCATGACCCCGTAAGTGATGAAACCACCGGGTTAAAAGACGCCTCTGCTCTGGAGGAAAATCCCAAGGTCGGATGAGGTTTCATGACGGGCGGAAGTATGCTGCTCACTCAAGCTGTCGTTCGGGACCCAGATGCGGTTCTTGAGCGCTAAACGCCACCTTGTTCCACCCGCACCGGGCACATTTCCAAAGAACTTCACGCATCACAATCCTCTGGTCTTGCTGCTGTCCTTCGTCGTGCCCCCCATCGTCTTCCCACCGTTGCTCCTGATTATCTTCATCGATGAATCGGTACGTCTCGGTCTCTGTGAGCGAGCTACGGTAACATCTAGGACAAATTTGTGGCCTGATCATTTGCTGTCCGCCTTCCTATAGCACTTACCCCTCGCAAGATATGCTGAATGCGGGGCGACTAATCAATGAAATTGCGATGATGCCCAGGCTCAACAGACTGAATATATCTGGCTAATGCGCAGTTGACCTGATTCACAGGACGAGCCGGATCCTGAAAGAACCAGTACTCGTAAAACATCTGACGGAAGCGCCTGCTTCATCTGTTCGTCGTGCGATTCTAATTCACGGCACAGTCGCTGCGACAGGGTACTGGAAAGCGCTCTGACTATAGCACCTGCCACTACGTTTTCAGTCTACGCGTCTTTCCTGGGAATTGATATCGAATGTGCCCGGCAGTACGCTCACGCAGGAAGGTATGTCGTCCCGGCGTCCTACGGGTCTGCTGCAGGTTTGGTTGACACTTCGACCGCATAATCTCTTATGGTTCGCTGAAAGAAGGAACAAACCATGCCGAAGATCTACTCCGACGAATTCAAGCATGACGCAGTGGCGCTACTGGAGACTGGCATCTCGCAGCCCCAGGTCAGCAAGGACCTGGGAGTCTCGAAAACCGCGCTGCAGACATGGGCGCGTGATGCCCGGCTCCAGTCTCATGGAATGAGTCCCTCTGCTGATGCTGATGAGCGTAAGGAGATGTCCCAAGCGCTCAATCGCATCAGGGAGCTGGAGATGGAGAACGAGGTGCTGCGTCAGTACTTCCCGAAAGGCACCGACCTCTCCCGCTGGTCAGCCGAAGACCTCGAAGCTGTCGCCCTCGCACTGAACAATCGGCCCCGGAAAGTCCTCGGCTGGAAGACGCCAGCCGAAGTCTTCGCCGAGCAGATCCACTCACTCAAAACCGATGGTGTTGCAACGACCGGTTGAACTCACCCAATTTCGGTACAAGAAGTTCACCCAGGCCTTGGAGCGCCACGACCTGGTCGGTTCCATGGGGCGTGTCGGGGCAGCTGGTGATAATGCAGCCATGGAATCGCTCTTCAGCCTGCTGCAGAAGAATGTGCTGGACCGTCAGTGGTGCTCCAGTCGTCAGCAGCTGCGTTTGGCGATCATCGCCTGGCTGGAAGGGAAGTATCACCACAAGCGCAAGCAGCGACGGTTGAGGAAAATGACCCCGGTCCAGTCCGAAGCTAAAATGCTCGAGTCCGTCGCTCTGGCGGCATAAACTCCGGTGTCAACCAAACCTTCAGCAGACCCCTTCATTTGCGGCGGCAGAGCACATCCTAGAACGCCTCAGTCCCAAAAAGCTTTGCCCAGCGACCGCCCATCTTCGATCACCTTGTCCGCTCATGATCTACCCTCTGGGAATGAGATACTACCAACGAGGTGACACCGTCGATGCCGCAGACCTCAACACCGCGTACACTATCTTTCCGGAGAACCATCTCGCCTATGCCTATGCCTGTGCCGCGTACTGTGTTCTCAAACGGGGTCATAAGGTGCACCACATCGGAGCCAGCCACGAACTTGTTGTGGTGGCCGCCTGGGAGTATCGCTGCGAAATCCGTTCTTGGAAGGCCAGACGACGGGTTCAATCGAGGGATGTCGTGGCGCGTCCTCTGCGGGGCATGGGCAACTGCGGCAACGGAGGCGGGGGCACGCCACCGCGGCCATCACTCATGACACTTTTGCTTGCCTCGTAGTTCACGATCTCGAAGACGTTGCTCAGCCCACGAAGAGCTTGCTGGAAACCGCGTAGGCCGGACAGCTTGGGGTGGTTGGGTCCCCGTGTAGGAGTCCGGTGACTATGTGAGTTTCATGTCCCAGAATGGACGCAGGAGGAAATTCACCAGTTATGACACGTAGACATACCCCCGAGCGGGTCATCGCCAAGGTCCGGCAGGGCCAGAAAATGCCCAACGAAGGACGGCCCCTCATCGAGCTCGTCAAGGAACTGCAGGTCACCGAGGCGACTTGGTACCGGTGGCTGAACCAGTACGGGTCCGAGAAGAACGCTGAGGCGACGAAACGAGCCAAGGAGCTGGCGAAGGAAAACGCCAGGCTCAAACGACTGCTGGCCGAGAAGGAGCTAGCCATCGACATCCTGAACGAGGTGCCCAAGGGAAAATTCTGAGCCCCGAACCACGCCGCCGCGCCGTGCGCATGGTGATGGAGAAGTTCGGAGCATCGGAACGCTTTGCCTGCAAAGTGCTGGGGCAGAACCGCTCGGCCCTGCGCAAGAAGAAACCCGAAATTAGTTTCGAAGAATCACGGCTGCGCGCCGACCTGCGGGCTGTGGCGCAGAAACACCCTACGTGGGGTTGGAAGAAGGCCCGCTGGCACCTGCGTACCCAGCCGCAGTGGCAGGACGTGGTACTGAACAAGAAGCGGGTACGCCGGCTCTGGCGGGAGGAGGGACTGGTCTTCAAACCCAGGCCGAAGACGAAACGCCGGACCGGCCCGGACGCGGGCGAACAAAAGCGGCTGAAGGCCGAATACCCGATGCACGTGATCAGCTTCGACTTCCCGTCCGACGTCACTTCCTGCGGGCGCCACATCCGCTTCTTCAACGTCATCGACGAATACACGCGCACGGCGCTGGCCATCGTGCCGCGGCGTTCGTTCAAGGCCTGCGACGTGGTCGCGGTGCTGGAGAACATCATCGACGAGACCGGCATCGAACCGGTGTTCGTGCGCTGCGACAACGGTACGGAATTCACCGCCGCCGCGCTGATCGACTGGTGCAACACCGCTGGTGTGAAGACCGCGTTCATCGACCCGGGATCGCCCCGGCAGAACGGGTTTATCGAATCATTCAACGCCCAGTTCAGAAGGGAACAACTCTGCGGACAAATCATGGACACCATGTCCGAAGGAAAGTACTTGGCCGAGGAGTGGAAAGACATCTACAATCATGAACGGCCCCACGGGTCCCTGGACGGAATGACACCATCCAACTACTGGGATCAGTGGACCGCAGACCAGCAATTAGCTATCGCATAGCTGCTGGACTGCTAAAGGGGGCCCAATCAGGGGCAGTTTGGGAACCGATTTAGCCCCAGCAACCGCAGGCCAACCCTCGGAAATACGCGGAAGTTTGAACGACGGAAAATCCGTCAGGCAACAGGAAAACCCGCTATCATCAGTCAATTAGGACTAATCATAGCGGGTTCTGCGTGGTGGGCCCTACCGGGATCGAACCGATGACATTCACGGTGTAAACGTGACGCTCTACCAGCTGAGCTAAAGGCCCTTGACCTGCGACAAGAGGAAAAACCTTCCTGCCAACAGGGAATAACTTTACTGGAACCCGAGTGCCCGGGCAAGCCGGAGCCGCGTGAGCTGCGTCTCTTAGCCATACCCCGGTATAGGCGCGGGACTGCGACTGTGCGCGACGCCCGCACTTTGTGGCCAAGGGGAACACCCGCACGTTGCCCCTCACCCATGCTGTGCCATGTCCACGTCGGCGACGTCGGTGGGCCTGGCGCGTCCTGCTCGAACTCACCGTGGCACCTTGCCCGCAAAAAGCGGAGAATGTTTCCCAAGAGACGAGCCGGAAACGAGGGCGAATCATGTCGACTTCACCTGAAATGAACGAGGCCAACCTGCGGGAGCTGCCCACACGTCAGATCGTGCAGGATTCGCTGGAATTTCTGCCTGCGGCATTGATCGCCTCCATGGTGGGAGTGCGAGAGACGGAGCAGGTTCACCAGTGGGCCGCTGGCATCCTGACCCCCACGCCGGACACCATGGACCGTCTGTATTTTATGCTGGCCCAAGCCTTGGCGATCGCAGCTGAGGAATCGAACGCGGTGGCCACCAGTTGGCTGACCAGCGCCAATACGCATCTGGATAACGCCTGGCCGATCGCGGCGATCCGTGCATCGCGTTTCCGGGAAGTCTCTGACGCCGTGGTGGTCTTCCTCCACGGTTATGCGAACTGATCGCGTGCCCAAGAAAGTGGGCTTCTGAGTGGCCCCTAAGGAGCATCGGGTTTGGCTTGGCAATCGATGCCCAGTCAGCAGTTTAGGACAGGTCAGCGATGGCGGTCCGGTACGCCTGAAAATCTCGCGGCTCATTGAGCGGGGATTCAAACCGCGATTGGATTACGCCGTCGGTGACGGACACCGTGACTCGCCGGGCGACGCCGCGCTCGGCATCAAAGGCGTCAAAGAGTTCGGCCACCTGCCCGTGTGGCCAGAAGTCGGCCAGCAGTTCGAATTCGAAGCCCTCCTGCTCGGCATAGGTGCGCAGCGCGAACTTATGATCAACGGAGATGGCCACCAGGCGCACATTGACGTCACGGAACTCGGGCAGATGCTGCTGCAGTTCGGCCAGTTCTCCCCCGCAGACACGCGAAAATGCCCACGGGTAGAACACGATGATGCTCCGGCCCGTGGACAGATCCTGGCTGTTGACCCGCTCCCCGTACTGATTCTCCAGACTAAAGTCCGGAAGTTTCGTTCCGGGTTGCACGGGCGTTAGTGCTTGCGTCGTTGGACCAGGCGAATGGCGGACCATTCCTTGGATACGCCTTCGGCGTTGGTCATGTGCAGCCCCGCGGTGGGGGCGTCCTGCTGCACCAGGGTCGGTGAGACGTGGCCTTCGCGCCCCTGCTTCGGGGTCAGCAGCCACACCACGCCGTCGTCTTCCAGGCTGGCCAGGGCGTCCATGAGGGCATCGGCCAGGTCGCCGTCGCCATCACGCCACCAGTAGATGACCGCATCTACGACGTCGTGGTCCTCTTCGGTGAGCAGCTCCGAGCCGATCAGATCCTCAATGGAATCGCGAAGGTCATAATCCACGTCGTCGTCGTAGCCGAGTTCCTGGATCAGATCTTCCTCTTTGAAGCCCATCTTCTTTGCGGGCTCCACACTTGCCGATACGGCGTCGCTCACTTGTTTCCTCCTGCTGGTGCAAAGCGTTACTACCAACGAAACACGCTTTTCCCCGCGCGTTCAAGCGCCAGCGGGCCAACACGCCGGGATTTTTAGTTTCCCGATCCCGTGTTACACGTCTCCAAGTCATGACCATTACGCAAGATGACCTTGTACGCAGTTGCATAGGTCACCGAAAATCGGCTGTTTTTCTTCTCACAGCATGAAAACTTGTCCTCAAAATACCGGAATGCGAACTAGAGTTGATGACGAACGGGCGTAGCACGCCACTCCAGTGCGCCACCGCCCGTAGTCCCAAACTCATCGCGGTGTCTGAAACTCACCACCGGGATGTAGCCGCTTCAATAAAGGAGTAACCGTGGCTGTCGAGGAACACATCTCCCAGATCCGTAGTGGTCTGACGTATCAGTTATCCGACCGGGATCCGGAAGAGACCCAGGAATGGTTGGATTCCTTTGACCAGCTGGTCGAGTCGCAGGGCACCGAGCGGGCCCAGTTCATTATCCGGTCGTTGTTGCAGCGGGCCGGGGCGAAGTCGGTGGGCGTGCCGATGGTTACGACCACTGATTATGTGAACACGATCCCGGTGGATCAGGAGCCGGTGTTCCCCGGGGACGAGGCGATCGAGCGCCGGTACCGGGCGTACATGCGCTGGAACGCGGCGATCATGGTGCATCGTGGCCAGCACCCGGATATCGGGGTGGGTGGGCATATTTCCACCTATGCCGGGGCGGCGACGTTGTACGAGGTCGGGTTCAACCACTTCTTCCGGGGTCAGGACCATCCCGGGGGTGGGGACCAGATTTTCTTCCAGGGCCACGCCTCGCCGGGCATGTACGCGCGCGCGTTTTTGGAAGGGCGCCTTTCGGAGCAGGACATGGACGGGTTCCGGCAGGAGAAGTCGAAGCAGGGCCATGCCCTGCCCTCCTACCCGCACCCGCGTTCGATGCCGGAGTTTTGGCAGTTCCCGACCGTGTCGATGGGGTTGGGTCCGGCCAACGCGATTTACCAGGCCCAGTTGAACCGGTACCTGCACAACCGGGGCATCAAGGACACCAGTGATCAGCACGTGTGGGCGTTCTTGGGTGATGGTGAGATGGATGAGCCTGAATCGCGGGGATTCTTGCAGCTGGCGGCCAATGAGCGGTTGGATAACCTCACGTTCGTGATCAACTGCAACCTGCAGCGCCTGGACGGGCCGGTGCGGGGCAACGGGAAGATCATGCAGGAGCTGGAGGCGTTCTTCCGCGGGGCGGGCTGGAACGTGATCAAGGTGGTGTGGGGCCGTGAGTGGGATGCCCTGCTGGATGCCGATGACACCGGTGCGCTGGTGGAAGTGATGAACCAGACCCCGGATGGGGACTACCAGACGTACAAGGCCGAGTCCGGCGCGTTCGTGCGTGAGCATTTCTTCGGCCAGCGCCCGGAAACCAAGGAACTGGTCAATCACCTCTCTGATGATGAGATCTGGAATTTGAAGCGTGGCGGGCATGACTACCACAAGGTGTATGCCGCGTATAAGGCCGCGACCGAGTTCAAGGGCAAGCCCACGGTGGTGCTGGCCAAGACGGTCAAGGGGTATGGTTTGGGCCCGCATTTCGAGGCCCGTAACGCGACCCACCAGATGAAGAAGCTGACCTTGGAGGACCTGAAGGGGTTCCGTGATCATTTGCGGATCCCGATCACCGATGAGCAGCTGGAAGCCGACCCGTACCTGCCCCCGTACTACCGTCCCTCCCAGGACTCCGAAGAGCACCAGTACCTGATGGACCGGCGGGCTGAGCTGGGCGGGTTTTTGCCCGAACGCCGCCCGCACGCCGAGACCCGGATCGCCCTGCCCGGGCAGAAGTCCTATGAGATCGCCAAGCGCGGGTCGGGCAAGCAGATGGCCGCGACCACGATGGCGTTCGTGCGTTTGCTCAAGGACTTGATGCGGGATAAGGACTTCGGGCACCGGATCGTGCCGATCGTGCCGGATGAGTCGCGCACGTTCGGGATGGACTCGTTCTTCCCCACCAAGAAGATCTACAACCCGGCCGGGCAGAACTACCTGTCGGTGGACCGTGACCTGGTGCTGGCGTACAAGGAATCGGCCTCGGGGCAGTTGATCCATCCCGGGATCAACGAGGCCGGGGCGGTGGCCTCGTTCACCGCGGCCGGGACCTCGTATGCCACCCACGGTCAAGCGTTGATCCCGATCTACGTGTTTTACTCGATGTTCGGGTTCCAGCGCACCGGGGACGCGTTCTGGGCGGCAGCGGATCAGATGACCCGCGGGTTCGTGATCGGCGCGACCGCTGGACGCACCACGCTGACCGGTGAGGGGCTGCAGCACGCTGATGGGCATTCCCCGCTGCTGGCGTTGACCAACCCGGCGGTGGTGGCCTACGACCCGGCCTACGGGTACGAGATCGGGCACATCATGCGTTCGGGCCTGGAGCGCATGTATGGCGGGGAACACCCGGATCCGAACGTGATGTACTACCTGACGGTGTACAACGAGCCGATCGTCCAGCCGGCCGAGCCGGAAAACGTGGATGTTGAGGGGATCATCAAGGGCATTTACCTGCTCAAGGAAGCCTCGATTGACGGGCCGCGCGCCCAGCTGCTGGGCTCGGGGGTCGCGGTGCCGTGGGCGTTGGAAGCCCAGGACATCCTGGCCACTGAATGGGGAGTGTCCGCCGATGTGTGGTCGGTGACCTCGTGGAACGAGTTGGCCCGTCAGGGTCAGCACTGTGACCAGGTCATCATGGACGACCCGGGTGCTACGCGTCCGACCCCGTACCTGACCGGTCAGCTGGAATCGGCGACCGGCCCGGTGATCGCGACCAGTGATTACCAGCGGGCGGTGCTTGAACAGGTGCGCCCCTACGTGCCCGGTGAGTACCACACCCTGGGAGCGGACGGGTTTGGGTTTAGTGATACCCGGGCCGCGGCGCGCCGGTTCTTCAAGATCGACGCGCATTCCCTGGTCGTCAAGACCCTGCAGGCGTTGGCTGAGCGGGGCGAGATCCCGGCTGATACCCCGATCAAGGCGCATCAGAAGTATGACCTGAACAACCCCAACGCGGGACGTTCGGGCAACGCCGGCGGCGACGCCTAACCACCCACCCACCGGTTCAACCGGCGGGACTCCCGGCAAACGGTGGCCACACCCCTTCCTTCGTGAAGGCGCGTGTGGCCACCGTTTCCCATTTGCCCGGCCACCACGGCACCGGGGGTGCCGCGTGCCCGCTTCCCGCGGCCAAAAACCGCCTGGCACACGTGGCCTGTGAAACGAACCGATATGCTCATAGACATGAATGAAACGGCCGAAGCTTCGCTGCAGCGCGGACGGCCCAGCCGGCTGGCCAAGCCGAGCCCGGAGACCATCAAGCGGCTCAAATCCCATCTGGGGGTGCTGTCCACCGCGGCGCTGAAGTACCTGGACCAGTCCCTGCCCTGGTACCGCTCCCTGGCCCCGGAGGAGCGCGCCGCCCTGGGCCTGGTGGCCCAGAAGGGCATCTCCACGTTCGTGAACTGGTACGAACACCCCGAATCCACCCCGGCCTGGGTGATGACCGACGTGTTCGGGGCTGCGCCCACCGAGTTGACCCGCTCCATCAGCCTGCAAAAGGCACTCGCGCTGCTGCGCACCATCGTGGAGGTCGTTGAATCCCAGGTGCCGGACATCGTCGCCGAATCCGAGCAGGGCCAGGTGCGCGAGGCGGTGCTGCGCTACTCGCGGGAGGTCGCCTTCGCCGCCGCCGACGTCTACGCCCGGGCCGCGGAGACCCGCGGGGCGTGGGATTCGCGCCTGGAGGCGCACGTGGTGGACGCGGTGCTGCACGGCGAATCCCAGGACTCGCTCTCCTCCCGCTTCGCCGCGATCGGCTGGCGCTCCCAGGCGAACATCCGCATCATGGTGGGCACCACCCCCTCCTCTCCCCCGGTGAACTTCGTCTCCGCGCTGCGCCGGGTCGCCACCCGCTACGGGCGGGACTCGCTGGTGGGGATCCTCGGGGACCGGTCGATCCTGATGCTCTCGGACACCAAATTCGAGGAGATGGACCTGGGCCGGCTCGGCCGGCTGTTCGGCGAGGGGCCGGTGGTCTACTCGCCGCTCGCGCCCACGGTGAAGGAAATGCACTACGGGGCCACCGCCGCCATGGCCGGGTATGCCGCGGCCGCCGCCTGGCCGGAGGCGCCGTGTCCGATCGCCGCCGATGACCTGCTGCCCGAACGGGTGGTCAACGGGGACCAGCTGGCCGCGGATGCGCTGCATGAGCGGGTCTACCAGCCGCTGCAGCACGCGGCCAACGCGCTGACCGAAACCCTGGCCAGCTACCTGGCACTGGGTCATTCGCTGGAGGGCACGGCCCGGGAACTGTTCGTGCACGCCAACACGGTGCGCTACCGGCTCAAGCGCGTGAGCGAGGTGACCGGGTGGGACCCGCTGGTCCCCCGCGACGCGTTCGTGCTGCAGACCGCGCTGATGGTCGGGCGGCTGCGTGACGCCCGACGCTAAACCGCTGCCGCTGACCCGAAGCACGGGAGGCCGCCCAGAGTCACGTCCGGAGGGGGCAGCTTTGGAGGGTGCGCACAGATGCAGCGGGTGTCATCTGCCGAAATTGGCGGGTTTCCTTCGACAGCGGCCCCAGTGGTTTTGTAGACTTCCTACAAAGAGGTTCGGCCAGCTTGGTGCCGAAATGATGAGCGCAACCCGCCCCCAATTTGGAAAGCTGTAAGAGTGCTAGCAATTGTATGCCCGGGACAGGGCTCCCAGACCCCAGGATTCTTGAACGACTGGCTGCATGTGGCCGGTGTGCGCGACCATCTGCAGGACCTGTCGGTGATCACCGACCGCGACCTGATCGCCCACGGCACCGAATCCGACGAGGAGACCATCAAGGACACCGCGGTGGCCCAGCCGCTGATCGTGGCCGCCGGGCTGGTCACCGCCCGCGCCCTGCTGGGTGACACCCTGCCGCCGAACACCGTGCTGGCCGGGCACTCGGTCGGGGAAATCACCGCCTCCGCCCTGGCCGGGGCGCTGAGCGAGGGCGATGCGATGACCTTCGTGCGCGAACGCGCCAACGCGATGGCCGAGGCCGCCGCCGAACAGCCCACCGGCATGGCCGCCGTGCTCGGCGGGGACCCGCAGGAGGTGCTGGCCGCCATCGAGCAGCACGGGCTGACCGCGGCGAACGCCAACGGCGGCGGGCAGACCGTGGCCGCCGGCACCATGGAGCAGATCAAGGCGCTGAGCGAGAACCCGCCGGCCAAGGCCCGGGTCATCCCGCTGAAGGTCGCCGGGGCATTCCACACCGAGCACATGGCCCCGGCCGTGGGCGTGCTGAAGGAACTGTCGGCCAAGCTGGACCCGGCCGACCCGGCCGTGCCGCTGCTGTCGAACTACGACGGTAAGCCGGTGGCCGACGGCAAGGCGAACCTGACGTCGCTGGTCGCCCAGGTCTCCCGCCCGGTGCGCTGGGACCAGTGCATGGAGCAGCTGGCCGCCATGGGCGTGACCGGCATTCTGGAGCTGGCCCCGGCCGGCACCCTGGTGGGCCTGGCCCGCCGCGGGCTGAAGGGCGTGAAGACCCTGGCGCTGAAGTCCCCCGAGGACCTGGAGGACGCCCGCAAGTTCGTCAACGAGCACGTGGCCTAACCCGGTTCCTGCGAACCGATACGACGTGGCGAGGAAAGAAGAGAACATGAGCGCTGTGCTGAACCAGGTGACACCAAACGCCCACAGCCGCATCCTGGGCACCGGAAGCTACCGGCCCAACGTGGTGGTGACCAACCAGGACGTGTGCCAGTGGATCGATTCCTCCGATGAGTGGATCCGCCAGCGCACCGGGATCATCACCCGCTACCGGGCGGATGAGAACACCTCGCTGCTGGACATGTGCGTGGCCGCCGGGCAGGCGGCCCTGGCCGACACCGGCCTGGAGCCGGGACAGATCGACGCGGTCATCGTCGCCACCGTCACCTTCCCGCACGCCACCCCCTCCGCGGCCGCGGCGGTCGCCGATGCGCTGGGGATGACCCCGGCCCCGGCCTATGACATCTCCGCCGCCTGCGCCGGCTACTGCTACGGGGTCGCCCAGGCCGATGCGCTGGTGCGCTCCGGGCTGGCGCAGAACGTGCTGGTGATCGGCGCGGAGAAGCTCTCGGACTACATCGACAACCATGAACGCACCATCTCCTTCCTGCTCGGGGACGGGGCCGGCGCGGTGATCATCGGCGCCAGCGACACCCCGGGGATCTCCCCCTCGGTGTGGGGCTCGGACGGCTCGAAGTGGTCCGCGATCGGCATGACCCACTCCCAGGTGGAGCTGCGCGAAGGCCTGCTGGGTTCGGCCCTGGCCGCCGGGGCGGGCGACGCCGACCCGCAGGGCGAAGCCGCCGACGCCGCCCAGCCGGACTCCCCGCGCTGGCCGACGCTGCGTCAGGACGGGCAGACCGTGTTCCGCTGGGCGGTGTGGGAGATGGCCAAGATGGCCCGCAAGGCCCTGACCGAGGCCGGGATCGAGGCCAGCGACCTGGCCGCGTTCCTGCCGCACCAGGCGAACATGCGCATCATCGACGAGATGGTCAAGCAGCTGAAGCTGCCCGATTCGGTGATCGTGGCCCGGGACATCGCCGAGAACGGGAACACCTCCGCGGCCTCCATCCCGATGGCCATGGACCGAATGCGCCGCGAACATCCGGAGGTCTGCGGCGGGCTGGCCCTGCAAATCGGCTTCGGCGCCGGGCTTGTCTTTGGCGCCCAGGTCGTGCGACTACCATAAACTAAACAGTTGACGGCAACGTGAAGTTTTCACCAAGCCGGGTGGCATCCCCCAGCCCCGGAGCGATCCGGCGGGGATGACGGTGCCGCCCAGTCATCGTCGGTTGTACCGGCACAACACAAGAAAAGGAGCCTTTCATGGCTAGCAACGAAGAAATTCTGGCGGGCCTCGCCGAAATCGTGAACGAAGAGACCGGCCTGGACGAAGCAGACGTGCAGCTGGACAAGTCCTTCACCGAGGACCTGGACATCGACTCGATCTCGATGATGACCATCGTGGTCAACGCCGAAGAGAAGTTCGACGTGAAGATCCCGGACGAGGAAGTCAAGAACCTCAAGACCGTGGGCGACGCCGTCAACTTCATCGTTTCGGCCCAGGCCTAGTGCCGCACGCCGGTGCAGCGACGTACCGGCGCACCGCGTGACGTGGTCCGGCAGCACAGTAGCTACCTGCCGGACCACGTCCGCCGCTGAGCGTGGCAGCACCCCCTCCACGCATGTGGGCCGTTGAACGGCCCACCCCCTGATTTTTGTTTTCCCGCCCAGTAGAGAGTTAGACGATGGCGCGCAAAGTAGTGATCACCGGCCTGGGAGCCACCACCCCCATTGGCGGGGATGTCCCCACCCTGTGGGCCAATTCCCTCAAGGGCGTCTCCGGCGCCGCCACCCTCACCGACGAGTGGGTCGAGGAATACCAGCTGCCGGTGACCTTCGCCGCGCGCGCCTCGAACCCGGCCAGCGAAACCCTCTCCCGCGTGGAGATGAAGCGCATGGATCCCTCCACCCAGTTCGCCGTGGTCGCCTCCCGCGAGGCCTGGAAGGACTCGGGCCTGGAAGAGGTCGACCCGGACCGCCTCTCGGTCGCCTTCGCCACCGGCATCGGCGGGGTGTGGACGCTGCTGGACGCCTGGGACACGCTCAAGGCCAAGGGCCCGCGCCGCGTGCTGCCGATGACCGTGCCGATGCTGATGCCCAACGGCCCGGCCGCCGCCGTCTCCCTGGACCTGGGCGCGAAGGGCGGGGCTCACACTCCGGTCTCCGCCTGCGCCTCGGGCACCGAGGCCATGCACGTGGGCCTGGATTTGATCCGCAACGGCAAGGCCGACGTAGTCATGGTCGGCGGCGCCGAGGCGGCCATCCACCCGATGCCGATCGCCGCGTTCGCCTCCATGCAGGCCCTGTCCAAGCGCAACGACGACCCGCAGCGCGCCTCGCGCCCCTACGACCTGGACCGTGACGGCTTCGTCATGGGCGAAGGCGCCGGCGCCCTGGTGCTGGAGGCCGAGGAACACGCCCTGGCCCGCGGCGCGCGCATCTACGCCGAACTGGCCGGCTCCTCGGTAACCGCCGACGCGTTCCACATCACCGCCCCGGACCCGGAAGGGCTGGGCGCCACCCGCGCGCTGAAGGCCGCCATGTTCGACGGGCGCATCCAGCCCGAGGACGTCGTGCACGTCAACGCGCACGCCACCTCCACCCCGGTGGGCGACAAGCCCGAGTACACCGCGCTGCGCGCCGCCCTGGGAGAAGCGCTGGATGACGTGTGGGTTTCGGCCACCAAGTCGCAGATGGGCCACCTGCTCGGCGCCTCCGGCGCCGTGGAGTCGGTGCTCTCCACCCTGGCGGTCTACCACCGCAAGACCCCGGTGACCATCAACCTGGAGAACCAGGACCCGGACATCCCGCTGAAGGTCGTCACCGGCCAGCCGCAGGAACTGCGCGAGGGCTCGATCGTGGCGCTGAACAACTCCTTCGGCTTCGGCGGGCACAATGCCGTCGTGGCCATCCGCAGCATCTAGCTGCACCAGCCACGCACGCCAGTACAAGGGCGGCCGGATTCCCAGCACGGGAGCCGGCCGCCCTTTGGCATCTCCACCAGGGGCGGGAGCGACCACCTCCAGCCGGGCTGGATCCCCTTCCCAAGGCGGGGCGCGCCCGGTAGTTTGGGAGCACCGGACCCGGCTGCCACATTCAGCCGCAGGAAACGTTCACGTGCGGAAGGCTCAGGATGCGTACCCTCATCGTCACCACCCTCATCTCCCTCGACGGCGTCATGCAGGCCCCCGGCGGGGAGAGCGGCTACCGGCATTCGGGCTGGACCTTCAACCTGGTGCAACCCGATGAGGCCGCCTACGAGCTGAAGGCCATCGAACAGTCCGACGCCACCGCCATGCTGCTGGGGCGGAGGACCTACCAGGAGTTCAGCAGGGTCTGGCCGGACATGGACGAGGAGTTCGCCGACTACAACGACCAGCCCAAGTACGTGGTCTCCACGACGCTGGAGGAACGCGACCTGGTGGAGAACTGGGGCCAGACCACCATCCTGCGCTCCATGGCCGATGTGGCCCGGCTGCGGGCCGGGGACGGCGGGCCCATCATCGTGCACGGCAGCGGCACCCTGGTGCACTGCCTGCAGGAACACCGCCTGGTGGACCGCTACCACCTACTGGTCTTCCCGGTCCTGCTCGGTGAGGGCTTGCGGTTGTTCAGCGACAAGCCACTGGAGGCCCAGCGGCTGCAGCTGGTGGAGTCCGAGGCCTACTCCAACGGCATCCAAAAGAACGTCTTCGACGTGATCCGCTGACCCAAACTCAGGCGGTCGGCGAAGCCAAACTCCCGCCAGCGAATGGCGACTTCACGAAAATGCCAAACGGCACGAGGTAGACCCGATACGGGTCTCTCTCGTGCCGTCTCCGGCTTCGCCCCGAACGGGCACTGCCGATACGCAGTGACAACTCACTCGGAGACTTAATGACTAGCGGTCTACTCCGTTAGTGAAAGCAGGGGTCGTCGTTAGACGACCTGGTTGAGCCAGCGCACCGGAGCACCGTCGCCGGCGTGGCGGAAGGGTTCGAGCTCTTCGTCCCACGCCTCACCGAGGGCAATGGACATTTCCTGGTAGAAGACCGAGGGGTTGCCGTCGCCCTTTTCGTAGGCCCAGCGGATGCGGTCTTCGCTGACCATGATGTTGCCCGCGGTATCAACGGTGGCGTGGAAAATTCCCAGTTCCGGGGTGAAGGACCAGCGGCTGCCGTCGCAGCCTTGGCTGGGTTCCTCGGTGATTTCAAAGCGCAGGTGCTGCCAGCCGCGCATGGCCGATGCCAAGATGGCACCGGTGCCCTGCGGGGCGGTCCACTGAATTTCGGCGCGACGAAGTCCGGGTGCGGCTTCCTGCTCGGTCCAGTCCAAGCGGACTGGCTGCTCGAGCACCGACCCGATAGCCCACTCCAGATGCGGACATAGCGCGGCAGGGGCCGAGTGAATGAACACTACTCCCCTGGTCATTGACGCAGACATGCCATCCTCCGTTACCTGTTGATCGTCTTCCCCTACGTCAACCGCAACAGATTCAGCATTTCTTAATGTGCTAGTTCTATCTTGCCTGAAAACCTGGTGTTTTCGCCAGCCAAAGCCTACTTC
The DNA here is from genome assembly GCF_059728615.1 of Glutamicibacter sp. St.4D3. Lineage (NCBI taxonomy): Bacteria > Bacillati > Actinomycetota > Actinomycetes > Micrococcales > Micrococcaceae > Glutamicibacter > Glutamicibacter sp. St.4D3. The sequence continues at coordinate 1,505,807 of NZ_AP039380.1, read as the reverse complement.
CGGGTAAACACTCGGTGAATCGTCAGGCCCGGGGGTGTGCCTGCTGGTAGCTCTGGCGCAGTCGATCCACCGAGACATGCGTGTACAGCTGGGTGGTGGCCAGCGAGGAGTGACCCAAGAATTCCTGAACGGCGCGAAGGTCGGCCCCACCGTCGAGCAGGTGCGTGGCTACCGTGTGCCGCAGGGCGTGCGGGCCACTGGCCGAGGTATCTCCCAGCCTGTCCAGGGCGTCGGAAATTACCTTGCGCGCCTGGCGCACGTTCAGCCGGCCGCCACGGGCACCGACCAGCAGCGCGCTGCCGGCGTCCGTGGAGCTGAGTACCGGCCGCGCCTGCCGCAGCCAGAACTCCAGTGCCCGCTGGGCCGGAATCCCGAAGGGCACCATCCGCTCCTTGTTGCCCTTACCCAGAACCCGCAAGGCACGCCGCTCAAAGTCCACATCACCCACGTCGAGCGACACGAGTTCGCTGATGCGCAGCCCGCTGGCGTAGAGCAGCTCGCCAATGACCTGGTTGCGTACGGCCAGGGCCGCATCCTTTTCGCTGGGCGCGGCGCCGTCCTCGCCCGCTGGATTATCCACTGAGGTCCGAGGCGGCTTCGACGGTGCCGTTCGGGGTTCCTTGATGTCGGTCAGCAGCCGTTCAACTTGTCCAGTTTGCAGGACGTGCGGCAGGCGGCGTTCCTTCTTGGGTGCCTGGAGCCTGAGCGCGGGGTCCTCGGCGATGTGGTCTTGCCGGTCGGCCCAGACGAAGAAGTTCTTGACCGCCGAGATCCTGCGGGCCATGGTGGTGCGGCCCAGGCCCTCTTCCTGCATCCGCACGAGCCAGCCACGCAGCTCTTCGATCGTCACCTGGCCCAAACCGGTGACCTGTTGGCTGGTGAGGAAGACAAAGAGTGAGCGAAGGTCCGTTTCGTAGGCACGCACGGTGTTCTCGCTGCGCCCGCGCTGGTACAGCAGATAGCCCAGGTAGTCCTCCAGGTGTTGCTGGATTACCGGGTCAATCTGCGGCGCTGCGGTGGCCGATGGCTCGACTTCGTGTTCTTCACTCATCAGATTCAATGTACCGCGCGCCGGGGACACTTTCCGGGACGGTTCCCCCTACCTCTCTTGCCGCATCAGTCTCGACGACCCATCTGGCCGCCGGCAGAATCGGACGGGCGCATCGAACGTCACGCTGCGCTACGATGCGAGACATCATGGATCCGGGTCAGCGGGCAACGGGTCGCGGGGTTCTCATTCCGTGTGGGGATTAGGAGGAGCAGTGGCGTTTCACAATAGTGGCTTTGAGGCCCCGGACGAACTGGTGACCGAGAGTTTCGTACTGCGACCTATTCGAGCCACCGATGCGCAGCTGGACTATGAGGCCGTCATGGAGCGCAAGGACTTTTTGCGGGACTGGGAGCAGACCGGCTGGCCGGAGGATGGGTTCACGGTCGAGGACAACCATCAGGATCTTGCGCGGCTGGAAGAACGTCACTCCGAGAAGAGGGCCTACACGTACACGGTGATGACCCGCGACCAGAAGCTCTGCCTGGGCTGCGTCTACGTCATGCCGACGGATGCGTCCATGTTCTCGACCGCGAAGATCACTGCACTGGGTGAGAATGAGTGGAAGGACTTTGAAGCCACCGTCTACTTCTGGACTCGCGGTCCCAAGGACGGAAGCGACCTCAACCGGCAACTTCTGGAATGCCTCCGACACTGGTTCACCAGTGATTGGGGCTTCACCGCGGTTTTGGTGGTAACCGGTGAACTACTCATCGAGCAGATCCAAGTGCTGGAAGCATCAGGCCTGCCCCCGCTGTTTCGGATCGAGGAACGGGACAAACCGGACCCGTACCTCGCCTACGGAAGGCCCCCGCTGCGAACGGCGGCAACTATAAACTCTTAATGCGTCTCGAAGGAGTTTTGTTTGGGTATGCTCGTGGGGCTTCGGTAAGTGGCAAATAGTCTCTGTCACGACGGCCTAATCAAAACCACCGTAACCAACGAGAAGGTCAATCAGCGGGCATGTCGGCTAACGTTCAGCACCCCCCGTCGCACAGTAGATGCGTACACACTTGCTGGCAACACATCATCGCTGAACCAAGTTCGTTATTCTTTCGCTTTAGTGAACTCCGTCCACTGAGACCCGTCCCACCAACGAAGCGTGGCCGAATCAGACTCCGGGTCATTGTAAAATCCTGCCGGTGGCAATGAACTTGAAATCGGTCGAGCGCCTTTCTCAAACGTGTTCGTATCAGACTGGGCCTCAACAACTTCGGCGCGGTCGGTTTCCTCTCCCTGCTTCGCCTTCGATCGCGCAATCATCGCATCAATCTCTGAAAGATAATTCTTCGTTTCCTCGGGCGTGGACAATCCCGAAGGTTTCGTTTTGACGATTGCTTGACGCGCTCGTCGTTCATCGGCAACCTTTTTCTGTTCTTCCCGCAGTACCCTCGTCTTTTCACGCTCTGATTCGTGCAGAGACCGTTGGTGACCACATGTACCGCAGGTCCCAGTTACAGCCATCCCTAATTCGGAGCCACCAGCAGTGGCAACGGCAACTGTTCCGCGCACAACATTACGAAACCCTTTGACCACCTTTGGTGCGTTACATTTAACGCAGTCCCGACATCCGATTAGCACGCGTCTCGCCATTTACTTCTTCCACTTCTCTACAAAACCTCCAGCAATTCTATCGAAAAGAGGTCTAGTGCGTGGGATTCGCTCCGGGCCACATTCGTTCTGCCGAGTGTGGGACTATTGAGCAATCGCAATCCGGATTACTAGGCTTCATACGTCTAGCACTATTACGGTCCCACGCGTTTCCACCCGAATCCTTCCTGTCGGGCCTGCCCACGCCCCTCCAGGACGTTCAGCGCCCGGAGGGTGTCGATCACCGGTAGCCCGCTGAGGGCACCGAGTTCATCAACCAGCTTGGCCCCGCGGCGCGGCAACACGTCCAGGATGAGATTCTGCGGCCCGTTCAGCCCGTCGGTGGCTCGGGCCGGTTCTTCATTCGCCGGTCCTGTCCCGGCTGTTACGGATAAGGCGGGCAGCAGTTCCAGGGCGTCTTCGACATTGGTGACCAGCCCGGCTTCGCCGGCGCGAATCAGCCGGTGCGTGCCAACGGAGTTGGGTGAGAACACGCTGCCGGGCAGTGCGGCAACCTCCCGGCCAAGATCCACCGCCTGACGTGCTGTGTTCAGGGCCCCGGAGCGGAAGCGGGCTTCGGTGACCACCACCAATTGCGCGAATCCTGCGATCAGGCGGTTGCGATTCAGGAACCTAAAACGAGTGGGTGCCGTACCCGGCGGTACCTCGGAAAGCAGCAAGCCGCGGTCGATGATGGTGCGCAGCAGATTGTGGTTGCCGCTGGGATAGAGGCGATCCAGTCCCCCGGCCAGGATGGCGATGGTGGGCGGGGTTTCCGCCAACGCTTCCTCAACCTGCAGCGCCGCGCGGTGGGCGCAGGCGTCAATCCCATAGGCTCCGCCGCTGATGATGGTGGCCCCGGCCTGCCGCAGCCCGGTGGCCAGCTGGCTGGTGGCCTGGTTCCCGTAATCGCTGCTGTCCCGGGAGCCCACGATGGAGACGCTGGCTTCCAGGTGTTGGGTCATCAGCAGCTCCGGGTTCCTTGCACGCCACCACAGGCAGATCGGCGCCCCGAAACCCAGGTCGTTGAGTTGGGCCGGCCAGCCGGGGTCGCCGGGAAGGATTAGTCCCCCATCGTTGTGGCGCATCAGTTCCAGCTGGGCGTCGGCCTCTGGCAGGTAGGGCAGGCGCTTGCGCCAGCGTCGTAGCGCCGAGGCGAAGCTGAAGCTGTGGTCACTATGGGTGCTGATGCCCAGGGCCTGGTGGACCCGGGATTCCAGATCCTTCGGGTACCAGTCCTGCCGACGGATCAGTTGCAGCGCTTCACCGGCGTCGAGCAGGCTCAGCAACGCCCCGGCAATGTGGTCGTTGGCTTCGATGAGAAAGCTGAGGTCGGTGTAGCGGCGTTCGGCGGCCGCATCGTGCTGGGCGTACATGGTTAGCCTCAACTTTCTATTTTCTGTCGCAGGTGGACGGCAAGTTCAAGGGCATCGACCGTGGGAGTCGTCCCACCTTCGACGTCGTTAATGCTCCAGGCGACGCGCAGCACACGGTCCATTCCCCGGGCCGAGAGTTGGGCGCGGGTGGCCAGCTGCTCCAGACGCCCGCGCACCTGCCGGTGGTAGGGCAGTTCGTGGCGCAGGACCTCGGAGGGGATGGCGGCGTTCGTGCGGATGTTCCACGGCGCCAGGCGTTGGGCACAGCGTTCCCGTCCGGCGAGCACGCGTTGCCGGACCTGGGCGCTGGATTCGTTGCGTTGTTTGCCCAGCAGGGTCGCGGCCGGGACCGGGTTCAGCTGCAGCTGCAGGTCGATGCGGTCCAGGATGGGACCGGAGAGTCGGCTGAAGTAGCGGCGGCGCTGCATGGGGGTGCAGGTGCATGCCAGTCCCGTCCCGTAATTGCGGCCGCAGGGGCAGGGGTTGGCGGCCAGCAGCAGCTGGAACCGGGCCGGCAGCTGGGCATGAAGTTTGGCCCGGGCGATGTTCACATATCCGTCCTCCAGCGGTTGGCGCAGCGCGTCCAGCACGCCGGAGGGGAATTCGGGAGCCTCATCCAGGAACAGGACACCGCGGTGGGCGCGGGTCACGGCACCCACGTGGATGTTCCTGGTGCCGCCGCCGAGCAGGGAGACGGTGGATGCGGTGTGGTGCGGGGCAATAAACGGTGGCGTGTGCTGCAGGGACGTGAACTCGTTGCCGGCGTGTTCGGTGATGGAGCGGATCGCGGTGACTTCCAGCGCCGCCGCATCATCCAGCGGCGGGAGGATGCCGGGCAGGCAGCGGGCCAGCAGGGTCTTGCCGACGCCGGCCGGCCCGGTCATCAGCAGGTGGTGCCCGCCCACGGCCGCCAGCTCCAGGGCCAGGCGGGCCTCCTGCTGGCCATTGACTTCGGCCAGGTCCGGGACGGTGGGCGCGGCCGGTACGGTAACCGCCTGGCTTGGCTGGTGCCGGGCGCGGACCGATAGGTACTCGGCCGGGGCGCCGAAGCGTTCAAGCACCTGGCCCAGGTGCTCGGCGCAGTCCACGGTGGCCCCGGGGACCAGCCGCGCCTCGGCCGCGTTCTGTTGTGCCACCCAGAAGTGCGTGGCGCCGGCGGCCATGGCCAGGCGCACCGCGGGCAGGATGCCCGGGATGGGTCGCAGGGTTCCATCCAGTCCGAGTTCGGCCAGGTATACGGTGTGCGGGCAGGCGCTGATCTGCCGGTCGGCGCTCAGCGCGGCCAGCACGATGGCCAGGTCGAAGCCGGAGCCCTGCTTGTGCATGGTTGCCGGGGACAGGTTCACGGTCAGTTTCCGGTTGGCCAGTGCGATGCCGGTGTTGCGGGCCGCGGCCTTGATCCGTTCGCGGGCCTCACGCAGCGCCGCGTCGGGCAGCCCCAGGATCACGAAGCCCGGGATGCCGTTGCCCAGATCCGCCTCGACCTCCACCATGGCGCCGCCCAGCCCGGCCAGGGCCACGCAGCGCGTGCGTGCCAGCGTCATAACGCCACCCGCTGGTGGTGCTCGATCCGCCAGCCTCCGGGCTCGGGGTAAATGCAGATCACATCCACCCTTAGTTCGGGTAACCATATTCGCTTTTCCCTCGACCATTCGAGCAATAGACGTTGGATTCGCTCGTACTTTTGCCGGGAAATTGCGTCAAAAGCGCTGCCGAATTTGTCGCTGGTTCGAGTTTTGACTTCGATGGCCATTATGTGTCCACCGCTTCGGGTCACCAGGTCCAATTCACCCCGCTGGCAGCGCCAATTCCGCGCCATGACCTCGTGGCCCCGGCTGGCCAAAAAGGCCGCCGCAATGCTCTCCCCGCGCACCCCCAGCCGCTGGTTGTGGTTGTCCATGTCTGCCCCCTGCCGGTGAAGTGCGAATCCATGTGACCAGTATGTGCGCGGGCACCTTCCCCGGACGGTGGAGGCGACCGGTTGTGGATAGTGATCCATAACATTTCCATAACAACCTCTTTTGCCGCGTCATTCTGCGGAAAACCGTGCTTACACTTGGACATATTTCGAGGGGAATGGTGCCGGTCAAAGTGTGCTTTTTCGTTTGATCTTGTTACGCTCGGTTATTGGCGGCGACGCGTCCGACACGACCGCCAGCAAGGAAACCAAGGGCCATACGCGGTCCAGAAGTTACTGATTTGGGCCGCGTCAGTCAGGATGAACACTCGCATTTTTCAGTTCCGCCGGGCACGTTGTCGGGCGCCAAAATCCTGCGGCCCGCTACCAGCCCGTGACGCCCGATGGGCGCCAGGCGGGCAGTGGAGAACATGACCACCAATATCGCCGTGAAGGTCGAGAACCTGTACAAGGTCTTCGGCCGTAAACCGAAAGAAGCGGTCAAAAAGCTTAAAGCTGGCTCGACGAGGGACCAATTGCCCTCCCACACGACCGCAGCTGTCATCGATGCCTCCTTCGAAGTCAAGGAAGGCGAAATCTTTGTTGTCATGGGCCTTTCGGGCTCCGGCAAATCGACCCTGATCCGCACCCTGAACGGCTTGTGGGATGCCACCGACGGCACCGTGAGCCTGGGCGGGGACAAGATCACCGGGATTTCGGCCAAGCACCTGCGTGAGGTGCGCCGCAAGCGGGTCTCGATGGTCTTCCAGCACTTCGCGCTGCTGCCGCACCGCACCGTGCTGGAAAACGTGGCCTACCCGCTGGAACAGCAGGGCGTGGGCAAGAGCGAACGCCTGGCCTCGGCCGCGAAGATGCTGAAGATGGTGGGCCTGGATGGCTGGGGCGAGAAGATGCCCTCGGAGCTCTCCGGCGGCATGCAGCAGCGTGTGGGCATCGCCCGCGCACTGGCGGCCGACACCGACCTGCTGCTGATGGATGAGGCCTTCTCGGCCCTGGACCCGTTGATCCGCCGCGAAATGCAGGAACAGCTGGTCGAGCTGCAGGCCACCTTGAACAAGACCATCGTGTTCATCACCCACGACCTGAACGAGGCGATGTTCCTCGGGGACCGGATCGCGGTGATGCGCGACGGGCAGATCGTGCAGGTGGGTACCCCGGAGGAGATCCTCACCGACCCGGCCAACGACTACGTGGCCCAGTTCGTGCAGGACGTGGACCGCGCCCGGGTGCTGACCGCCTCCTCGGTGATGGAGCCGACCCGCGCGGTGATCCAGGCCAACGCCGGACCGCGTTCGGCGCTGCGCACCATGCGCGACCAGTTCCTCTCCGCCGCGATCGTCACCGGCCGGGACCGGAAGGTGCTGGGGATGATCACCGACCGCGATGCGCTCAAGCTGGTGCGCGCCGGGGAAAGCTCGATCGAGGCCAAGATCCAGAAGCTGGAGACCGTGGACCGGGACACCCCGCTGGTGGACCTGTTCGTCCCCTCGGTCGAATCCCGGCTGCCGGTGGCGGTCACCGACGCCGAGCACCGGCTGCTCGGGGTGATCCCGCGGGTGACCCTGCTGGCCGCCCTGGCCCAGACCAACCCGCCCACCGAGGAGATGACGATCCTGGACAAGCCGCTGCCCAGCGATGTGGTTGAACAAGCGCTGATGAGCAGCCCGGAGGTGAACTAGTGGAATTCCGTATCCCCATCGGAGACGTGGCCGAGGACGGCGTTGACTGGATCGTGAAGAACCTGGACGGACTGTTCCGGGTGCTGCGCGCGATCTTCGTGGAAATGTATGACGCGGTGGAAGTGGTGCTCTCCACTCCCCCGTTCTGGGTCATCACCATCATCGTGGCGCTGATCGCGCTGCTGGCCCGCGGCTGGCAGTTCATGCTCGGCTCGGTGATCGGGCTGCTGCTGATCGTGGCCATGGACCAGTGGTCCAACGCCATGGTCACCCTGGCCCTGGTGCTGGTGGCCACGTTCTGGGCGCTGGTGATCGCGCTGCCGCTGGGCATCTGGGCGGCCAAGTCCCACGCGTTCTCCAACGTGATCCGCCCGGTGCTGGACTTCCTGCAAACCATGCCGGCGTTCGTGTACCTGATCCCGGCGCTGATGCTCTTCCGCGTCGGGGTGGCCCCGGGCATCGTGGCCACCATCATCTTCGCCCTGGCCCCGGGCGTGCGCTTCACCGAACTGGGCATCCGCTCGGTGGACAAGGAAGTGGTGGAGGCCGGGCAGGCCTTCGGCTCCTCCCCCGGGCGCATCATGCGCCAGATCGAGCTGCCCTTGGCGCTGCCAACCATCATGGCCGGGGTCAACCAGGTCATCATGCTGGCCCTGTCCATGGTCGTGATCGCCGGCATGGTCGGCGCCGGCGGCCTGGGTGGCGACGTGATCGCCTCGCTCTCCCGCCTGGATACGGCCCTGGGCGTTGAGGCCGGGCTGGCCGTGGTGATCCTGGCGATGATCCTGGACCGGCTGACCAACGCGTTCGGCAAGCGCTCGGGCCTGTTCGCCCTGCTGATGAAGAAGCGCAAGGCGGCCAAGACCGCCAGGCAGCAGGAGCTGGCCGCCTAAGGGCACCACGCACTGCAGCTTTGAACCTGTACTGAAGAACTGACCGGCGGGATCCGGCCACACACCGATCCCGCCGCGGGCACCGGCAACGGTGCCGGTGGCGGCGCGGAAAGACCGTAGCGCCACGGAAAGGGATAACACTCATGATGAAGAATCGTCTGCTGAAGTTCGGCGCCCTGACCGCCGCGGCCGCCCTGTCACTGACCGCCTGCGGCAGCGACGGCGGGAACCAGGCCGAGGGCAATGACAAGGAACTGACCATCGCCGTGTTCAACGGCTGGGATGAGGGCATCGCCACCAGTGAGCTGTGGAAGGCGGTGCTGGAGGAGAAGGGCTACGATGTGAAGCTGGAGTACTCGGACGTCGCGCCGCTGTTCACCGGCCTGTCCCAGGGCGACTACGACCTGACCACCGACGTGTGGCTGCCGGTGACCCACAAGGACTACATCGACAAGTTCGGCGACCAGATCGAGGATTTGGGCGCCTGGAACGAGGAGTCGAAGCTGACCGTGGCGGTCAACAAGGACTCGGACATTAATTCCCTGGAGGAGCTGGCCGACAATGCCGACAAGTTCGGCAACAAGATCGTGGGCATCGAATCCGGCGCCGGGCTGACCAAGACCATGGAATCCTCGGTGATCCCGGAGTACGGCCTGGAGGGCATGGACTTCACCACCAGCTCCACCTCCGCGATGCTGGCCGAGCTGAAGACCGCGACCGATGCGAAGGAGGACGTGGTCGTCACCCTCTGGGAGCCGCACTGGGCCTACGCCTCCTTCCCGATCAAGAACCTGGAAGACCCCAAGGGTGCGCTGGGCGGCACCGAGTCGCTGCACACCTACGCGCGTGACGGCTTCTCCGAGGACCACGCCGAGGTCGCCAAGTGGATGGGCGACTTCAAGATGGACCTGGACAAGCTCTACGACCTGGAGAACCTGTTGTTCGTGGAGAACGACACCGATGACTACCAGCCGCTGGTCAAGCAGTGGATGGAAGACAACAAGGACTACGTTGAGGGCATGACCTCCTAGTAGCCCCCTGCCAAGTTCTTTTTGTGGTCCAGTTCGCCTGGACCCCCGGCCGCCGCCGGGTCCCGCCTACCGCGGGCTCACCCGGCGGCGGCCTTTTTCATATCACCCCCTTGGAAAGGATGTTTTTGCCCATGCAGAAAACCACACTGAAGCTCTCGGCCATCGCCGCTGCCTCCGCCCTGGCCCTGACCGGGTGCAGTGCCGCCGGAGCGGATGATGCGGACAAGAAAATCAAGCTGGCCGTCTTCAACGGCTGGGATGAGGCGCTGGCGACCAGCCTGTTGTGGGAGGCGGTGCTGGAGGAGAAGGGCTACGACGTCGAACTGGAGTACGCGGACCTGGCCCCCGCGCTGACCGGACTGTCCCAGGGCGACTACGACTTCACCACCGACGTGTGGATGCCCATCACCCACGCCTCGTTCATCGAGCAGTACGAGGATGACCTGAAAAAGGTGGGGGTCTGGAACGATGAGGGCAACGCCGCCCTGACCCTGGCGGTGAACGAGGACGCGCCCATTGATTCGATTGACGAGCTGGCCGAAAAGGCCGACTTGTTCGGCAACAAGATCGTGAGCATCGAACCGGGCTCGGGCATCGTGAACTCCATGGAGAACGAGGTGATCCCCGCCTACGGGCTGCAGGACATGGAGTTTGCCACCAGCTCGACCGCGGCCATGCTCGCCGAGGTGAAGGCGGCCACCACCGCGAAGGAGAACGTGCTGGTGACCCTCTGGCAGCCGCACTGGGCCTACAGCCAGTTCCCGCTCAAGAACCTGGAGGACCCCAAGGGCGTGCTGAATACCGATGAGGAATTGAGCATCTACAGTCGTACCGGGTTTGCCGATGACTTCCCCGAGGTCAACCAGTGGCTGCAGGACTTTGAGATGAGCCTGGACCAGCTCTACGACCTGGAGAACCTGTTGTTCGTGGAGAACGACACCGATGACTACCAGCCGCTGGTCAAGCAGTGGATGGAAGACAACAAGGACTACGTTGAGGGCATGACCTCCTAGTAGCCCCCGGATCGGCAGATCCAGCGCGGCCGTTGCCGGTCGCAGCTTAAAGCACGCCACGGTCGTTGCCAGGCCCCCGCACGGGGTTCATGGCAGCGACCGTGGTGTTTGACCGAAGCGGAAACCGGCTAGAACTTCGCGGGCTTCGGCTTCGCGTCGGTGGCGCCGTTGACCAGGGTGGCACCGTGCAGGCCGGTGTCCTGCTCGGTCTTGCTGAAGTGCACCCCGTATTCCAGTTCCATGGGCTTCGCGTACCGCTTGCCGTCCTTGGTCAGCTTCCATTCGAAGCTGGCCACCACGTTGACGGTGGCGCCGTTGATCTCTGCGGTGTTCCCGTCCTCCAGCACTTCGCCCTTGTCGTAGGAGTGGGCGGACTTGATCTTCACCGTGGGGTTCAGCATGCGGCTGGATCCGGCGTCCTGGTAGGGCTCGTAGCCGGCGAAGTTGTTCGCCTTCGCATCGCTCCACACTAGGAACGGGTTCTGCTTGATGGGCTGTGCGAACACGGTGGCCAGCGTCTGCTTGGCCCCCTCCCCCTGGGCTAGCTGGCTGAACTGCGCGCTCATCTGCTCGACCTGGCGGTCAATGTCCGCCTTGCTGCCGCCCAGGGCCGGGCCGGAGAGGATCTGGGAGTAGACAAAGTCCACGGCCTGCACCTGCAGCTGCGCCATCTCCCTTTCGCTCCAGGACTCGCCCACGGCCGCCCACTTCGGCGCCTCGTAGCTGGCCAGCGACGAGTCCGGGTCCGCGCCGAGGATGATGTATTTGCCCTGCGCGTTCGTCCCCGGCTGCTTGTACACCAGCCCCTCGCCCAGGTGGTCGGGGTTCGCCTCGCGGACCCGCTCAATGGCCTCATTCTTCTGGCTTGCGGAGGCGGTGATGGGTTCGGGTGTCTGGGTGTCGGCATTGGTTGCCGCGCAGCCGGAGAGCAGCAGGCCTCCGGCCATGGCCAATGCTGCGCCGCGGCGCAGTGGGCTGTTCTTCAATTGGTTCCCGTCCCCAGTTCGCTGGCGGACGGACCCGGTCCGAAGTCCCGAGTCCGTCCGCACAAGTTTAATAAGGTTGAATTCTATCGCATGCGAGGGGTTACGCCGCGGGAACCGGTGGGTGGACGGGCACCCAACAGACGGGGAAAACGCCAAGGGCCCTGTGGTAAACCGGGGTGCAGCGGTGTGCTGCCCGGCCTACCGAAGGGCCCAAGATCACGCGGGGACAATATCCTCCATGAGGAAGCGCTGAAGCTACTGGCCCATCTCGTCCTTGGGGATCTGCAGTTCGTTGCGGTTCAGTTCCTCGATGTTCACGTCCTTGAAGGTCAGCACCTTCACTGACTTCACGAACCGGCCCTGGCGGTAGATGTCCCACACCCACGCGTCGGTCAGGCTCAGTTCGAAGTAGACCTCCCCGGCGTTGCTCAGGGTTTTGAGTTCAACCTGGTTGGCCAGGTAGAAGCGGCGCTCCGTTTCGACGACGTAGTTGAAGAGCGAGACCACGTCCTTGTATTCGCGGTAGAGCCGCAGTTCCAGGTCTGATTCGTAGTTTTCCAGATCTTCGCTCGCCATTAGTCTTTCCCACTTCCCATGGCTTCACTCTTGGTCTTTTTCGTTTCGGAAGTCAAGCGCCAGCTCATCCGGTGCAGGGCACATGGACCGTGCTCGGTGATCGCCGCCCGGTGGCTGGCGGTGGCGTACCCCTTGTTGACCTCCCACCCGTAGTGCGGGTGGGTTTGCGCGGCGGCGGTCATGATGCCGTCGCGTTCCACCTTGGCCAGGATGGAGGCCGCGGCGATCGCCTGGCAGGTCATGTCCCCCTTGATCAGGGTGCGCACCGGGATTTGCAGGCCGGAGGGCTCGGTGTCGGCCTTCAGCAGGTCAAACAGGTCGGCTTCCTTGGCCGAAAGCCAGTCGTAGCTGCCGTCCACCAGGGCCGCCTGGGCCTGGATGGCGCATTGGGCGGCGGCGCGGGTGCCGGCCAGCCGCAACGCGGCGGTGATCCCCAGCCGGTCGATTTCGGCCGGGGTGGCGTGCCCCACCCCGTGCCCCACGGCCCAGGAGCGGATGGCCTCGACCATGGATTCGCGCACCTGGGGTTCGAGCATTTTCGAGTCCCGCAGTTCCGGGTATTCGGTGACCGATTCGATGTCGATGACCACCATTCCGACGCTGACCGGTCCTGCCAGGGAGCCGCGGCCGACCTCGTCCACGGCGCCAACGTACCGGTAGCTGCCGCTTGCGGCCAGGGCCCGTTCATGCTCCAGGGTGGTGGGACTGCCTTTAGTTTTCCGTGGCACGAATTCGCCAGCTTCCTCTTTCGTGGTTTTGAGCCGTTAGCGGTCTGTGTCGATCACGATAGCGCACTTTCCGGTTCGCTGCCGTCACCCCACCGGACCCATCGGGTGACGACGGTGCGATCGGCGCCGGTCGCACCAGGGCACAGCCTGAAATTAAAACGCCTTTGCAACGCGACGGCGCGGGATCGCCGTGCTATGGAGGTAGATCAGCAAACGACTGAGCGCCGGGCTTATCGGGCAGGATCCGGCACGTTGTCAAAGACTTCGCGGTGCGAGTCGACTACGCCCCAGCGATCCATGGGCCAGGAGATGACCTGGGCCTTGCCCTGCACGGTTTCCATGTCCACGAATCCGCCCTCGGTGTCCATGTGGTAACGCGAGTCGGCGCTCGCACCGCGGTGATCACCCAGCACCCAGAGCTTGTTCTCCGGCACGGTCACCGAGAACGGGATGTCGCTGGGGTTATCCCCCGGGTAAATATAAGGTTCGTCGATTTCCACGCCGTTAACCTTGATCCGCCCGTCGGCTGAGCAACACTCGACGGTGTCGCCGGGCATGCCAATGATTCGCTTGACCAGGTACTGTTCGCCCTGGTCCGGCAACAGGCCGATGAAGCTCAGCGCCTTGTCGAAACCGGACTGCTCGGTCTGGACCGGCGGCAGCCAGGCGTCATCGTCGCGAAACACCACCACGTCCCCGCGGTTCAGGTCGAAGGGGCCGGGAACCATCAGGTTCGCAAAAATCCGGTCGTCAATCTGCAGCGTGTTCTCCATCGACCCGGAAGGGATGAAGTAGGCTCGGAAGAAGAACGTCTTGATGATCAGGGACAGGCCGATGGCAATCACCAGGATGACCACGATCTCGCGCACCATGCGCCAGAGCTTCAACAGAAATCCTGCATCATTCGAGTTGGCTTCACCGGGTTCGGCGCTCACGTGTCCCCTTAGGTACGGCTTAATCTGCGTGCATTTCACAATATCGCATCGCAGGTGCTGCCGACCGCTGCGCCACGTGGCAACGAAGCTCCCCAGATCATTCCACCGCTGGTTCCGATGAAGGCGCGAGAATCTCGCTATTGAGCCACCAAGGAGAGAATCCTAAAAACGTCGGCACCGGATTCCGCTGAGGCGCGGAATCCGGCGGCAGCGATCCCCCATAAATCTCTGCCTAACACCCCGTCTCCAGCGCTGCGTTCCAGGAACTGACATGCAGCACAGAAGGCCGGGCGTGAGTCCGACCTCTCCAGAGTCCTCCTGCTTGCCAATCCTGGCTAGTACCTGCAATGAAGGATTGGGGAGAACCCCAACACCCCAAAGGGAGCGAGTGCGCATGCGCTTGTTTTCCATCGGTGCTTCACGACAAGGGCTGCGTCGCAGGCCGAAAGATGCATTCGTCTATACTTGTTGACTAAAGGCGCGTGTGGTGGCTGGGGAGCCAACCGAGCAAGAGACAGTACGACCTTGGAAATCTTGGGGGCAATCTGGTGAAACCAGAGGCAACGACGACCAGCTGCGTGCACGGGACGAACTCGTCGCCGCGTTTGGGGTGGGATCAGGAGGCGCAGCATGCGTAGCCGCCGAAATCTGCTGAACACTCTCCTATCCAAGGCCACCGGCTCCCGTGAAGTGGCACTGGTGGTATCCGGCGCCTCCGGAGCCGGCAAGAGTTGGCTGCTGCGTCAGCTGCAGCACGAGTTGGGGGCTCACCCGCACGTGCTGCTGCGGATCAGCCCCATGGAAACAAACTGGCCGTTGTCCTCACTGATCAAGCTGCTCTCCGAGCTGGACCTGGCCGAACCCCTGGCCCTGGACCATTTCCTGCCTCAATCGCCGGGGCAGGGTGTGGATTCCTACGCGGTCGCCCGGCACCTGCACGCCAAGCTTCCCGCCCTGGTCACCCCCGGCACGGTAATCCTGCTCGATGATGTGGATCTGATGGACGAAGCCAGTCTAGAAGCGCTGGGATTCATGAGCACCTGGCTGCAACGCAACCGGGCGAAGTTTATTGTCACCGTGGCCTCAGGACCCATCCCCGAGCCCCTGGCCGGATGGGAGATCCTGAAATTGCGCGGGCTTACCGAGGCCGAATCGCTGGCCCTGGCCCGCGAAACCGCCGGGGTGGATGCCGACCCGTCCGTGCTTCATTTCACCACCACCACAAGCCGGGGCATGCCCGGGTCCATCATTGAACAACTGGAGAGGTTGCAGCGGCAGGCTCAGGCCGGTGAGTTGCCGCTGACCCTTCCCCTGCCGGTGGGCACCGAGCGCACCGGCAAACTTTCCAAGGTGGTTGCGCGGCTGGAAGAAGAACACCAGCAGGTGCTGACGCTGCTTGCCGCCGCCCCAGTCACCGAACGTTCTGCGGTCCTGGCACTGAAGCCCGGGGCCGTCAGTTGCATTGATGAGCTGGAGCAGCGCGGATTCCTGATGGGCGCGGACGGTCACGTGCAGATCTCGGACCCCGCCCTGCGGTCAACACTGTACTGGGGACTGAACTTGACCGAACGCCAGTCACTGCACCGGCACCTGCAGGAGCACGGTGAGGACCCCACCTTGAAGCTCTACCACCGCACGTATGTGGATCAGCTCGGGGTAACCGCCAGTGAGCTCGTTGCAGCGGCCGGACAACTGGTGGAACAAGGACAAGTTGCCGCCGCCATCGAGGTGGCCGAGCGGGGGCTGCTGTTGCCGGTTACCGGTACACACCTGCCCCAGGCACTGCACCACCTGGCCGAAATTCTCTGCGAACACCTGCAGCTGGAAGCCGCCCGCAGGTATGTGCGCTTCGGCCGCCGCTTGCCCCTGGACCCGGCAGCGTCACTGGCCTTGGCAACCTTGGACGTCCAGCTGTCCACTCTGAAGGGCCGCGTCACGGCCAAGAACCAGCACGCGGCGCCCATCAGCGAACTGGAGAACGTTGAACCGCAAGGCTGCGTTCGCCTGCTTGGCGCACTGGCCGCTGAATACGCCCTGCGGGAGGATCATCAGCAAACCGAAAGCCTCACCGCCCAGGCCACCGAGCTGGTCTCACGCTTCCCCGAAGCCAAGGGCCCTGAGTACGAAGCGGCGCAGTTGTTGTGCGCTGCCCTAAACCACGACCGGCAGCAGCTGATGGACCGGTTTCACCAGTTGCCGGTGGTCCCGAAGGAGCCGGGCGATGGGATTCTCATGCTGGCCCTCGGGGTTGGGCTGAGTACCACGGACTGCTTCCTGGAAGCCCGGGAGGTCTTTTCGCGGCTGGCTGCCGCCCTGGAAGGCGCCAGCCCGCTCATGGAACGCTTGCTGCTGCTCCTGAACGCGGCCAACGCGATCCTAAATCAGAACTATCCCCGGGCCATGCAACTGGTTGAACGCTGGATCGCAGCCGATGGCCCGGCCTTGCTCAGCCCTATCCCCCAGCTAATCCAGGCCTGGTATTGGATGAACAAGAACCGCGCGGACATGGCCGAGTGGTACTTCCAGTCACTGGAACCACGGATCCTGGGCGAGAGTTCTCCGATGCTGCTCTCCCGGATCGCGATGATGGCCGGTGACCGGGGATTAATGACCGGGGACTATCCGGCAGCGGTGGAAGCCTATCGGCGAACGCTGCGGCTGCATCAGGGCCCGGGGAATCTGCGCTATGTCAGGGCCACCTGCGCACTGATTGAGGCCCTGGCGATGCTGGGGCGCACCGAAGAAGCCGTAGATGAGTATCGCTCACGGCAAGAGATCATGGCCGCCGTTCCTGGGCGGCGTCCGAAGCTGGCAATGCGCTGCGCCCAGTCGCTGGCCATGCAGGGCACGGCCTCCCTGACTCGGTTCCAGCAATTGCTCGATGACTGGACGGGCTCGGATAACACGTTTGAGTTGGCGCGCCTGCGCCATTGCTTTGGTCAGCGGCTCCGCTCGATGGGCCGCAACGAGGCGGCAAGGGAGCATCTACAGGCAGCACGGGCCCTGTACCGCAGTCTTGGTGCTCGGGGGTGGATGGCGAACCTGGAGGACCTGGAAGCTCCAGTGGCAGCCACTTCCCGCAACACTCCCCTGAGCCTGAGCCGTGAAGAGATTGCCGTAGTTCGGATGATCCATGACGGGTTGACCAACAAGGCCATCGCCAAGGAACTGTTCATCTCGGTCAGCGCCGTCGAGGCCCGACTCACCAAGCTGTACCGACGTACGGGAACTCGCAACCGGCAGCAGTTGGCCGCCCGGTACGCGAGCGTTGCAGCGCCGCGGGCATAGCTCCACGGTCAGCGGTGTAGGTTTTCGCCACTACCCCGCTGCCGGACTCGCGATCCCCGAGCTTGGGGTAAACGTCAGCTGGACATCCCCTGCTGGCTGATCCTGCTCCAGCATTTGCCTCACCTGGTCCAGGTGCTTGGAATCCACACGGAGAATCAGCCCACCGTCCTTGGCACTGATCGAGTACCCATGGATGGCGTTGGCGATTTCCGGCTCCTGCTTGGATTGCCAGCTCATGATCTCACCAATCGCATCCCGTAGTTGCTGCGAGCTGAAGTCGACCACTTCTGCGACAGCCCCGGCCTCTTCAATCTCCTGCGCCTTGGACTGATCACTAGTGGCGACGTGCAGCTCGTCGTTTTCGATCCAGCCTTGCACGTACGCGGCACCCAATGAAGATGAGAGTCGGTCGTTGAGGTTCAACAGCTGTTCATGATCCACGGCGTTCTCCGGTGTTTGCTGTTCTTCGGACGCGGAATCGCTTGGCGTGCTCGGCGCACCACCGCCGCTGGCGCAGGCAGAAAGCGCGAAAGTGAGCACCGCTGCGGTGCCAGCCGCCTTGAGCCTTTGAAGTTTATTCATCCAGGTCTCTCACTTCTTTCTACCGAGGCCAAGGGACCCGGTCTTCTGTCTTTGAGCCTAGTGAATGACGCGTATAGCAAGCCAATAGATTGGTGAGTGTTAAATGGGAGGTGCCCCGGTTGAGCAACCGGAGCACCTCTCAATCGTTACTGTCGTCAGGCGTCCTGAATCACTTCCGGAAACTAGACGTGGCGACGCTTGGATCGACGCAGCAGCAACAAAAGGGCGCCAGTCAGGCCAAGACCGCCTGCGATGGCCAGCACAGGCATGGAAGTCGAGCCGGTGTCTGCCAGCGGATCTTTCTCCGGTTGCTCGGTTTGCTTCGGGGACTCGGACTTGGTGGGCTCCTCCGATGAGTCCTTGGTCGGTGACCGCGACGGGGAAGGACTCTGGGTGGCCTCATCCGACTCGGATGGGCCCTCGGTGGGTTCTTCCGTAGGCGTGGGCTGCTCGCTTGGTTCCGGAGCCACCAGCGTGTAATTGCCAGGCGTCAGCTCGGATTCGTTGAACTTGCCGCTCTTGGCCCGCAGTTCGAAAGCGAAATTTCCTTCAGTCTGCGGGGCCTTGAAGGAGAACGAACCGCGGGTGACCTTGACGGTGTCGATGACTTCACCGTCCACCAAAACCTCAACGTTGGCGTTGGGTCCAGGTTTGGCCACGGTACCGGAGATCGTGGAGCCGGGTTCGATCTCGCTGCCATTGCGCGGTGAAGTGACCTTCGGCGCGTTTACGAACAGTTTGATCTCGTAGTTCTTCACCGGGGTCTTCGCCGAGGCATCTGCCAAAGAGGTGTACATCGCGAGGTCGTCGTCGGTGAACTCCTTGCCGTCCTCGCCAGCTTGGTTGGCGCTGTTGATGCCCACCGCCCGGGTGCCGACAACGACGGCGCCGCCGGAGTCTCCTTGGTTTACCACGGAGAAATTCGGGTTTTCCGCGATGTACCCCGTGACCGGTCGAGCCCTTGCATCCTTGTCCTCGATCCCGCCGACAAGGAAGATTCCTTCTTCGATAATGCGGGAACATGACCAGCCAGTGGTCCGTCCGACGCTGCACGCCTTGGCGCCTATGGAGGCAGCTCCCGAATCAGTGATTGCCAGTGTTTCGTCGCGTTCATCTTTGCCAGCCGGCCACTTTGAGACGGCAGGGTGAAGCCTAAGTTCTGGATTGATGTCCTCGATGACTGCAATATCGGTGCCTTGCTCCCATTTTTCAGCCACTGGGTCTATCCGGTCGACACCCTGATTATTTGGCAGACCGAATTGGTTGAAACCAAATGTTCCGAGCAAAGCGCCAAGATCCTCGATTTGCCCTGGAGCGGAATGTTCCACCACGGCGGTTAACTGCAGAGCTCCGTCTGAGGAGCAGTGACCGGCGGTAATAATGGCGTCCTCGCCGTTCTTGTCCCAAGCGTTGAAACCCATTGAGCACACACCGGGCTTGGGCCCCCCGTCAGCGAAGGCCAGGTATCCCATGCCCCCATAAATGTCCTCGGTCGCGGCTGGCATTGCATGTGGCTGGTCTCCACCGTAAACCAACTCGACATTCGGTACGGCCTTGTCGAAACCTTCCAGGGTGGTGCCTGATTCTGCGGTCGCCAAAGATCGCGCCCCACGCCGCTGCTCGGTCTTGGCCGGTTCCGCCGCACGAATACGAATCATTCCTTCTGCGGTCTTGGTCACAGAAGTCAGCCGCTTAAATTGCGAGGGATCCAGGTTCTGCTTCAGCGCAGCGAAGGTCTCCATCGGGTCGGAGGGAATACCGGACTTGAGGACGACACTCTTCTCGCCCGAGTTTTCGTGCTTTTCCTTGTCCTCTGCTTGTCCGGTAGCAGTGACGGACCGACCGGGCTTGTTGGTCCGTTTTGGACCGCTTGGCGTCCTCGATGCTCCCGCGGCCTTGTCGTCATTGTCAGACTCGTCTGATCCGTTAGACTTCGGCGCCGTGGACTTCGGGCTTTGCGCTGTGGCTTCCGCAACCGCCTCAATGTCCTTGAACTTCTGGGTCTTAGCGATCACTCCGTTCGCGGCTTCCAGATGCACATCAGCTACTTGGACGACCACTACGCCTTCTTCGATGAGCACGGTGGCGTCGATTTTCGCCATGCTTAAGGCCTTCTTCAGCTCGCCAGCCAGAACATTGGCTTCGGATTCTGCCACATACTGCTCCGGCGTCATCTTCAGATCGCGCTCAATGGCCTTGCTCAGGCCGGACGTATCGACTGCGGCCTCAGAAGCAGATGAGGAGGCGGGGGTGTCGTTTGGTGCTTCTGTTGCGGAAGCAGGAAAGGCCAGCACGCTGCCGCCTACCACCAGGGCGGTGGAGGCAACCGCGACGGCACCACGCTGCACGATCTTACGGTGAGGACTTGGCATAGAGGGTTCTCCCAGTTGGCGTGAAACCTGGCGGATCTAACTCAGCTGTTAATCACACGCAAGGCACAGATGTGTTACCAAATTGAAACCCTATCCGCAGGAGATAATCAGTTTCAAGGCAAGAATCTTGCCATCGCTCCGCAATCGGTCGCGCCTCTTCCCTAGTCACCGGCTGGTCACCGGCCATAGACGAGTTTCCTGGGCCACCGACCCGTGCAGTTAGAGATCGACCAACTGTTATTTGCCCGAGGTCAGAGCAGTGTGACACATGACATTCATGAGTTCTTTCGCCGGTGGGCAATGCCGATGCGCGCGTGGCGCACGTTCGGACAGCGGGAAAGGGAGAATCGGAACCGCCCGCGCAAGCGTCTTAAAAATCTTTTTCACGGCCACGTCATATAAGGACCTGATCAGCCATGACATCTAAATGTGCAGCCCGCGTGCGGCTGCTTTCCCGCGGCGAGGAACTTGCTGTGGTGGTCCTACCGCAAGGTCGGTGCGCTACTCGACGGGGTGGCGCTTCTCCAGCGGCCAGATCACTTCCGTGACTTCGCCCAGCACCCGGTCCACTGGGATCATGCCCCCGCCGCTGGCGCCGAGCAGGGAGCGGGAGTCCTCGGACTTCTCGCGGTGGTCCCCCATCACCCAGATCCGCCCTGCGGGCACCTGGACGCTGAACTTCTGTTCGCTGGGCGCATTGCCGCGCATGACGTACTCTTCTTCGATGGGTTGGCCATTAACCATCAGCCGTCCGTCGGGGCTGCAGCATTCGACGGTGTCTCCGCCCACGCCGATGACTCTTTTGACGTAACTGGAGTTGGAGCCGCTCCAGTGCAGGGTGCGGGAAATGGTGTCGGCGAAGGAGGCGCGCTGGTAGGGCAGGAAGGAGCCGCGGCCGTCAAAGACCACGATGTCCCCCCTTTCTGGTCCCTGCCCACCGAAAGCGCGCAGGTCCACCAGAATGGATTCACCGGGGTTCAGCGTGGGCTGCATGGAGACCGACTTGATGTGGTAGATATCCAGCAGCGTGGCCCTGATGGTGATGGTGGCCAGGAATCCCAAGATGATGGCGGCAATGACAAAGCGCCAGACCCAAGACCAGGTCCGGCGCTTTGTGACTGCTCGCTCGGCGCGCGCAATCCGATTCATGGAAGAATGCGGACTACTTCTTGGTGCCGAATTCGCGCTTCTCGCGGATGCGAGCTGCCTTACCGTGGCGGTCGCGCATGTAGTACAGCTTGGCACGGCGCACGTCACCGCGGGCCACAACCTCGATCTTGTCGATGATCGGGGAGTGTACCGGGAAGGTACGCTCGATGCCCACGCCGAAGGAAACCTTGCGGACGGTGAAGGTCTCACCGATACCGCGGCCCTGGCGACCAAGGACGTAGCCCTTGAAGACCTGGACACGGGAGTTCTTGCCTTCGATGATGTTCACGTGAACGTTCAGGGTGTCGCCCGGACCGAAATCGGGAACATCGTTGCGCAGTGAAGCTGAATCCAGCTCGTCGAGAATATGCATTGGTGCATCTCCTAGGACAACTGCCGCAGGTCACCTGTCCTTATTGGCAAGGCGCATGTGCGGTGCACATGCCCTTGAAACGTCATAGCCACCGACAAGGCTCTAGCTTGTCGGTGCGGTGGTTCCTCATGTCTGCAACGCCCCCTGCGGCAGGCGGCAAGACAAAACACACCAAGAGTTAATTCTGCCATAACCCTGCGCCCTGGTGCCAACGCACCGTGGGCGGGGCCACGGTGATTTACGACTCCGCGTCCCAGTCCAGCTCGGACTTGCGAATGACCTGCCCATCCTGCACCGCGAACCCGGCATGCCATAGCTGGTCGCGGTCCTTGCGGTTCAGCGTGTTGGCATCCAGTTGGGTGATCAAATCCGGGCGACGGGCTGCGGTACGCTGGATCTGCGCGTCGCGCCGGAAGCGGGCGACCCGGCCGTGGTTGCCGCCCAGCAGCACCTCGGGCACCTCGCGGCCCCGCCAGGAGGCCGGCTTGGTGTAGACGGGGTATTCCAGCAGCACATCCGAGTGGGATTCCTCCACCAGCGACTCCGGGTTGCCGATGACCCCGGGGATCAGCCGGGCGATCGCCTCGACCATCACCAGCACGGCCACCTCTCCCCCGTTTAGGACATAGTCGCCGATGGACACCGGGATGACGTTGAAGTGTTCGTGCGCGTAGTCGATGACGCGCTCGTCAATGCCCTCGTAGCGTCCGCAGGCGAAGACCAGGTGCTCTTCCTCGGCCAGCTCATAGGCCATCTGCTGGTTGAACACGGCTCCGGCCGGGGAGGGGACGATGAGCGTGGGACGTTCGGAGCTGGAGGGGGTCTGCAGCACCGCATCCAGCGCCTCACCCCAGGGCTCGGGCTTCATGACCATGCCCGCTCCCCCGCCGTAGGGGGTGTCATCCACCTTGTGATGGCGGTCGTAGGTGTACTCGCGCAGGTCCTGGACGTTCAGATCCAGCAGTCCCTGGGTGCGGGCCTTGCCGATCAGCGACAGGTCTAGGGCAGCAAGGTATTCCGGGAAGATCGAGATGACATCGATGCGCATGGGCTAATTCTTCCCGCCCTCTTCGCGGTTGACCTCCAGCAGGCCGGCCGGCGGGGTGATGGTCATGGTGCCGGCCTCCAGGTCGATTTCCGGAACGAATTCCTCAACGAACGGCAGGAAGACCTCCTCACCGTCGTTGCCCTTGAAGACCAGCAGGTCCTGGGCGGTGCCGGTGCGCATCTCGGTGATGACCCCGACCTGTTCGCCCTCCAGCATGACCTTCAGGTCCACGAGCTCGTGCTCGTACCACTGGTCCTGGTCATCCTCCTGCTCTTCTTCGGTGTCGAATTCAAGGCGGGCCTGGCGCAGTGTCTCGGCGGCGTTGCGATCCGCGATCTCCTCGAAGCCCAGCAGCAGGATGGCCTTGTTCCACCGGGCGCTGCGGATGGTCAGCCGCTCGACCGGTCCGTTGACCACGTGGAACTGTGCGCCCTGGACGAAGCGCTCCTCCGGGGCGTCGGTGAGGACCTGGACGGTGACTTCGCCGCGGATACCGTGGGGCTTGCCGATACGTGCAACCTGCATGCGCATGACGGGGTGATCATTCTCCTTAGGAAGGCGGTGACTCTAGGGGCGGTTGCGGCGGGCGGGCCGCAACTGCCGGTGGTGCTGTCTGGGCAATAGTCTAGTGCGGCAGCAGCAAAAGATGGTGGGTGATTCAAGGGGTTGGAAAGCGCAAGGGGAGTTCCCGCCTGGTTGGGCGGGAACTCCCCTTGCAGTGAAGTCACCTTGCGCGAGACTTCAAGGTTTCGCGGCTAACGGTTGCGGTCCGTGTCGATCACATCGACCCGGATCGGCTCGTTGGCCAGCGCAGCCATCACGGTGCGCAGCGCCCGTGCGGTGCGGCCCTGACGCCCGATCACGCGACCGAGGTCCTCGGGATGCACGCGCACTTCCAGCAGGTCTCCCCGCCGGGTGGACTTCAGGGCAACCCTGACGTCCTCCGGCTCGTCGACGATGCCGCGCACCAGATGGTCAAGCGCATCTGCGAGCATGGTTACTCAGCCTCGGTGGCTTCAGCGGTTTCAGCCTCGGCCGGCTTGTCAGCCTTCGGGGTGACGGCCTCCGGCAGGATCACCGAACCCTTCTGCGGGGCAACGAACTCGGGCTTCGGCTCGGCAACCTTCAGGGTGCCTTCCTGGCCCTCGATGCCCTTGAACTTCTGCCAGTCACCGGTGATCTTCAGCAGAGCGTGCACCTGCTCGGTCGGTTGCGCGCCAACCGACAGCCAGTACTGGGCACGGTCCGAGTCGATGCGGATCTTCGACGGGTTCTCGGTCGGGTGGTATTCACCGATCTCTTCGATGGCACGGCCATCGCGCTTGGCACGCGAGTCGATGACGATCACACGGTAGTGAGGGGCGCGCATCTTGCCGAAGCGCTTCAAACGAATTTTAACGGCCACTTTTGTGGTCACTCCTGTTTCTCAACATGGTCGAACCAGCGGTTTCTGCGCTTGTGGGGCAAGCCATACTGGGCTGGTTCTAAGGACAGGACCTGACATGGAGAGAGGGGCCACATCAAATCGAGTACCCTGCAATTATGCCAGAGCAGGGCAAGGGAAACCAATTCCGTGATCGTGTTGGCTGCAACACGTTCCAGGGCTCTTTCCCCTCCCCCACGTGCAAGGCTGCCGTCGGTTCGCGGGCGGCAGGGACAACGTAGCCCTAGGCAACACAGTGGGATTCAGCAGCCGTCCTTGTTGATACGGGCTGTTCCCATCTTTTCAACCGGCTGCCGGCGCGCCCCGTTTCAAGGTACCGATACTAGGAAGCCGGGTGTTCGCCTCGGTAGTACGCCTTTCCGGCGCTCAGCTTTGAGTGGGCGAAGAGTTGGTCCACCCGTACCGGGGTGTAGCCCTTGTCCTTGAGCTCTCGGATCAGCCCTGGGACCGCGGCCACCGTGCTGGCATGGATGTCGTGCATCAAGATAATTGACCCGGGACGCACTTCATCCATGGCGGTGGAGATGGTCTTGTTGGTGTTGCGGTGCTTCCAGTCCAGGGTGTCCACATCCCACAGGATCAGCGGGGAGGTCACGATCCGGTCCACGTCCTTGTTGTGGGCGCCATAGGGTGGGCGCACCAGTGTTGAGCTGTACCCGGTGGCCGAGCTGATGGCCTCGTCGGTGCGCAGCAGTTCCTTGGCCACTTCCGAGGAGGCCAGGGCGGGCAGGGAACGGTGGGAGAAGGTGTGGTTGCCGATCTGGTGCCCCTCGGCCTGCATGCGCCGCAGCAGTTGCGGGCGCGCCTGGGCGTTGGGTCCCACCACGAAGAAGGTGGCCGGGACCCCTTCCTTCTTCAGCGAATCGAGCAGGTACCCGGTGCTGGCACCGGGGCCGTCATCAAAGGTCAGCGCCACGCACTTGGCTTCCCTGCAGTCCACCTGGCTGACCTCGGGCACCTGGGCCGGAGTGTTCTGCTGTTGTTCTTCCTCGGGCGTCGCCGAGCCGCTCTCCGATGTCCCGGGAACCGGTTCCGGGGTTGGCGCCGCATCATGCTCGACCACCGAACCCTGTGCGGCGCGGCCCAGATCCGAGAGCAGCCCGTCGATGCGCCCGGCATCCAGCTGCAGCACAATGGTGCCCTCGGACCCCGGGGCGATCAGATATTCGTCCACCTGGACCTGCAGGTCCCCGCTGGTGGTGAACTGCACGTCATCGGTGGCCTCCTCGGGAAGATCCGTAACGGATTCCAGATCGATGCCGGCCTTGCTGTTGGCCTGCTCGGCGAGCATCTGCCGCACGTGGTCCCAGGCTTCGGACGAGGAGAACAGTTCCCCGGTGGGAATTTCGCGGTCCTGCTGAACATCAAACCATTGGGTGCGGTAGCTGTTGGCGCCAGAGGCCCCGGCGAATTCATAGATCTGTTGCGAGACCCCGAGCACGCTCTGGTCAGCCGAGGCAGCCTGGGAGTTGATGTTCAGTTCCGGCTTGGCGGTTACGTCCTCATCCAGGGCGTCCTGGTGATCAGCCAGGAAAGCGTCAATGCTCGCGGTGACCGATTCCCGGGTGGCCCGGCTGATCTGCGGGTGATCCTTCAGCTCCAGGTGCGCGGCGTACATGTGCAGCCGCTCATTGCTGGTGGTGACCCGGTTCAGCCCGGTGAGCTGGGTGTTGCCTCCCTCGGCTTCACTGCTGGCGGTGGTGTCCGGCAGCTGCTGCAGCGAATTGACGTCATCCGGGGCGGAAGGCTGGCTGACAGCACACCCGCTGAGGGCCAAAAGTCCGGTGAGGGTCATTGCAGCGGCACGCAGCACACGGCCATGGTTCGAGGTCATGAGTTCCAGTTTCCAAGTTTTAGCACCGTGACACCTAACCGATTCGGGGTGTGGCAACCAATCGTTAAACAGTCGTTATCTGCGGCGCAGCTTGGCATGCTCCACCTCACGCACGGTTGTGCTCGACCTCACGCGGAAGGCTCGACAAAGCCGGCGGAGCTTCGCTTGATGGCACCGCGCTTCGACACGTGGGTCTTGTCGTAGACTTTCAAAAACCTTGGGCTGAAGATCGGGAGTTGGACGTGGAGCACAGCGACAAGATTGCCATCATCGCCGGGGCGCGCACCGCCGTGGGAAAGTTCAATGGACTCTACCGGGATCTGGCCACGGCGGAGCTCGGCGCGGCTGCGGTCTCCGGGGCGCTGCAGCGCAGCGGGGTTCCCGCCGATGCCGTGAACGAGGTCATCATGGGGTGCATTGGCCAGGTGGGCCCGGAGTCCTACAACGCCCGCCGCGTGGCCCTGGGTGCCGGGCTGCCGCAGCGGACAACGGCATTCAACGTCAACCGGTTGTGCGGCAGTGGCCTGCAGGCGGTGTTCAGCGCCGCACAGTCACTGGCCTTCGGCACCACCGAGGTGGTGATCGCCGGCGGCAACGAGTCCATGACCAACATGCCATATCTGGATTACTCCGCCTCCCACGGCAGGACGTTGGGACACCGCAAGCTGTTGGATGGCACCCTGGCCATGCTCACCGACCCTTTCAGCAACAAGCACATGGGCACCACCGCCGAGAATGTCGCCCGCAAGTACGGAATCACGCGTGAAGACCAGGACGAGTTTGCGCTGCGGTCCCAGCAGCTGGCCACCGGCCGGGAGGCTCGGGCGGCGTTTGCCGAGGAAATCGTTGACGCCTCCCTGGTGGGAAGTAAAGCCCAGGACGTGGATGAGCATCCGCGCCCCGGGGTGAGCCTGGAGTCACTGGCCGGCCTCAAGCCGGTCTTTGACCCACAGGGCTCGGTGACGGCCGGAAACTCCTCGGGCCTCAATGACGGGGCTGCGGCCCTGGTACTGGCCAAGCAGTCCTATGTGCGCGCCCACGGCCTGCCGTCGCTGGCGACCCTGGAACACGTCACCGTCACGGCCATGGATCCGGCGTACATGGGTTATGCGCCGACCTTTGCCCTGCGCAAGTTGTTTGAGGAGACGGGCCTGTCACCGCAGGACATTGATGTCATTGAACTGAATGAAGCGTTTGCCTCACAAGCCCTGGCGGTGATTCGGGATGCGAATCTTCCGGCGGATAGGGTCAACCCCTATGGCGGAGCGATAGCGCTGGGCCATCCCGTGGGAGCTACCGGCGCGATCCTCACGCTACGGGCGGCCATGGAACTGGTTCGCAAGGAAGGCCAATATGCCGTGGTGACGTTGTGCATCGGTGGCGGGCAGGCCATTGCCGCCCTGCTGAAGCGCGCCTAGGAGAAGCCGGGAGTAACCGGGCGCACGGCTTCAAGGACCGAACCCCGATCTGGCAAGGGCAGCCATCTCTTCCCCTTATCCTTGTTCCATGACCGTTACCTCTGCCCTGCTTTCCTTTGCCGTGGTGGCCGCGCTGATCACCCTGGTTCCCGGGGTGGACACCGCCTTGATCTTGCGCTCAGCGGTGGCCCGCAGCCGCGCCGAAGCCGCGGTGGCTGCCCTGGGGATTTGCACAGGCGTACTGGCGTGGGGTGTCATTGCCGCGGCCGGTGCCTCGGCGGTGCTCGCGGCCTCACAGCTGGCCTATCAAATCCTGACCTACGCCGGCGCCGCATATCTGGTGTTCCTCGGCGCCCAGATGATCTACCGCAGCCTGCGGCGCAAGAAGGTTGACGCGGTGCAGGTTCCGGTTGCCTCCAGCAAATGGAAGGCCTTCGGGATGGGCGTGACCACGAACCTGCTGAACCGGAAAATTGGCGTGTTCTACATAGCCGTGATTCCCCAGTTCACCCCCAGCGGGGCCAACGCCCTGCTGATGGGCCTGGCGCTGGCGGCGGTCCATGTGCTGCTCACCATGCTCTGGGCAGCCGTGCTCATTCTCGGTGCTTCCCTGGCGGGCAAGTGGCTGCGCACGGAAAAGGGGGTCACCGTCATGGATCGGATCACCGGGACCGTGCTAATCGGATTCGGTGTGCGCGTGGCACTGAACAGGCCCTAGTCAACCCATCACGGGTGGCCCTGTGCATGCCCGCACTACTTCCACAACGACATGCCTTTGTACCCCGGCCAGCAAGCACCATCAAGGGATGGGTTCTCCGTCAATGCTGCCCGGATGTTCACTAGGAAGACGCTGAAGTCCCCTCGTGTAACTGGTTCACTCGTCGTCGCCTGGCATAGCGTCGGAACAAATGGCAGCGGATCAGCTTGATCCGCTGCATTTCCGATTTTGAGCGGCGTATCGCCCGGTAGGTCGACGCCAGGCTCTACGAAAGGCCTTTATGCACATAATGACCCGCACGGGAGCCACACTTGCCTCGATGCTGTTGGCAACGGGACTGCTGGCCGGCTGCTCGCAGGCCACCTCCGATGAACCCGCAAAGCCGAAGGCCTCACAGAGCGCCACGACCGAGCACGAGGTTGATTCCGAGACGGTACAGATCGCCAACGGCCACTTCAGCGTCAAGCTGCCCAAGGGTTGGCAGATGAAGGAAATCACCAACGAGTACTACCAGTACAACCCCGAAGCGGCCGCGAGCATCGAATTCACCAATCCCGATGGCCAGGTCATGGCCACTCTGCGCACCGGGGCGGACCCGTGGGCCAAGGAGGCCATCCCACCCCCAGCGAAGGACAATGTCCTGATTGATGGCGGAACACTGAATGAGGAGAAGGGCGCACACCTGACCTTCGTGGCGGACGCCGCCAGCCCGGACAGTGCGGTCATTGAACTCACCGAGCTCAGCCCAGACCAGCAGGCCGGCTATCCGGCCGTTGCGGTGCCGTTCAACTATCAGGGCGGCAGTGCCACCTTCGAGCGCAAGATCGGGCCCAAGGATGAACTAACCGACGTCGATGCGGATCTAAAGGGTGCCGAACGGATGCGAGCCTATGCCAAGACCGAAGAGTACGCGCAACTTAAGTCCCTGATGATGTCCTTCGAACAGCTTAAGGACATCCAGGAACAGCCCCCGCAGGAACCGACCGAAACCCCAGGCACCTAAGGATTGACGGGCCTGATCTTGCTATCGCGAGATCAGGCCCGTTTGCGTTGCCAGGATCTACGCGACGGCCACGCGCAGCTGGTTGTTCCAGGGATCGTTGAAGCGCAGTTCCGCGCCGGTGTGGTGGTGCTGGATTTTCGCGAAGTCCAGGCGTTCGGCGATTTTGCCGACCTCATCCTGGTTGGGCACGTTGATCAGCACCTCACCCAGTCCAAGGGTGTCGCGGCGCGGCCCGGCACCCCGCGAGTTCCAGACATTCATGGCCATGTGGTGGTGGTAGCCTCCAGCCGAGACGAACAGGGCCTGGTCCCCCAGCGCAGTGGTTTCATCAAACCCGAGCGTTGAGACGTAGAACTGTCGGGCGGTGGAGACATCACCGACTTGCAGGTGTACGTGCCCCACTCCGGCGGTGGCTACCGCCTGCCGCTCGACCGCCGCCTGCCCCAGGTACGCCTCCAGGTACTGGTTGGGATCCAGGTAGATGGTATCCATGGCCACCTTGCCCTGCTCCCAGCGCCAGGTATCGCGTGGGCGGTCCCAGTACAGTTCGATCCCGTTGCCCTCAGGGTCGGTGAAGTAGAAGGCCTCGGAGACCAGGTGGTCGCTGGATCCCACGAATCGGGTGTTGTCGAAGCGGGCGGCGGTGTAGACGGTGGCCGCCAGGTCCTCCTGGCTCTCAAAGAGCAGGGCCGTGTGAAAGAGCCCGGCATCTCCCCGGGCTGGCAGATGCAGTCCCGGCGCGTGCCGGAGCTTGACCAGTTCACTGGAACCGCGTCCCAGCGTGAGCCCGTCATGGTCTTCTGCCAGCACCGTCAACCCCAGGGCCTTCTGGTAGTAATCGCTCATCAGCCGCATATCCCCGACCTTGAGTTGCACGGCATTCATGCTCAACTCATCGGATAGTTTCTCTTCGCGCACGCTCATCGCGGCCACCTTCCCGGCACAGATCATTGGTCCTCGTGGGCTCAAGCCTACCGGAATTTACTTGAAGCTTCAATGAATAACTGGAATCGGCTGCTACCTCACACCACATCGTGTCCGGCCTAACTCGGGGAACGAAGGTTTTGGCGTTTTCAATGAAAAACCCTTTAATGATGGAGGAGTTATTCTCCCCAATCACTTGCACTTTCTGAGAAAACGAGAAACATTTTGTTGAGCACAAAATCAAAGTGGGTCGCGGGCCTTGTTGCCGGAACACTGGTTACCTCCGGCGTCGTATACGCCGCGACCGCCGACAGTGACACACAGGGCACTGTAATCCGGGTTATCGACGGAGATACCGTGGATATGAAGATTGCCGGCGCCGAACAGCGGGTTCGGCTCCTCAACGTGGATACGCCCGAAACCGTAGACCCCAATAAGGGTGTGGAGTGCCTCGGCTCCGAGGCCAGCGATCACCTCAAATCGATCCTTTCCCCAGGCGACAAGGTCGACCTCGAATACGATGTCGAGAGAACCGACCGCTATGGCAGAACCCTGGCCGGCGTGTTCAAGGATGGGCACTTGGTCAACGCAGAGATTGCAGCACTCGGCCTGGGAATCGCTGTGAAGTTCGAGCCGAACATCAAGTTTTACGATGAGGTGTTGGCTGCGCAAAACAAAGCCTCCGAAAACTCAGTCGGGCTTTTTAGCACGGACATCAAGTGCACCGTACCGGCGCAGGTTGACGAAGTTGCCTCGGCCTTGGAAGAGGTTCCGGAAGAGCTCAGCGACTCCATAGAAGAATCCGGCTCACAGGCCGCCGAGGCCGCGGCCGCAGTGGCAATGGGACTCGGACTGAAAAAGACCCTTGACGGCATCACCCCGGACCGCAGTCCTGTCACGCACGCCCTTCTTGCCTCAAGTTTTGCCGGTTTGCGTTCACAGCTCTCGGACTCCATCTCGACCGCCGAGGATCTGGAAAAGGCTCACCGCGCTCAAGAATCGAAGCTGAAGCAGGAAGAAAAGGAGCGCAAGGAAGCCGAGCGAAAGCAAAAAGAGGAGAAGCTGAAGGCAGAGAAGGCAAAGCAACGCGCAGCGGAGCTCAAAAAGGCGCAAGAGCAGCAAAAGGCGGCTACCGCCGAGCGGCGCCGGGCCGCGGCGCCGAGCAAGCAAAACAATACGCAACAACAAACGCAGCCACGCAAAAAAGCGCAACGACCGACCGCACCGCGGACGCCTAAGAAGACGTACCCGGCTCCAAGGAAGAAGAGCAGCGGTCCCTCCAACTACACCGGACCGCGGTGCTATGCACCCGGAGGCAGAAC
The DNA here is from genome assembly GCF_059728615.1 of Glutamicibacter sp. St.4D3. Taxonomy (NCBI): domain Bacteria; kingdom Bacillati; phylum Actinomycetota; class Actinomycetes; order Micrococcales; family Micrococcaceae; genus Glutamicibacter; species Glutamicibacter sp. St.4D3. Next base: position 1,474,559 of record NZ_AP039380.1, on the reverse strand, counting down.
CTGGCGCCCGTGCTGAGTAAACCAGCTCAAGCCCTGGCTCAGCCAGAACACACCTAGGCGAAACCGAACACCGGCCTGTCGACGCATCAGCAGAGCTCGTCGACAGGCCGTAGAGTTTTCGCTAGTTACATACGGAAAGCTCTATGCGCTACGCTCCGATGCCCTAAAAGCCGGATTGCGCCCGGCGCAGGTCCCGCAGCGAGCTCGCCGCGTGCTTCAGCTTCCCTCCGGCATAGGGAACCCCGCCGGCCAACCGCCAGCCCAAGGCTATCCAGGACGTGATGGCACGCTCGATCACCCACAACGGCGCAAACGACGCTGTAGACCACGGGAAGGCACCCTGTGTTCCACGCCGCCCCCACCCGGCAAGAACAACAGTGCCGGCCACGAACAGCAACAGCTTGGCTGGTTTCCGGGCCAGACACGCAAGCAGAGGCAGCAATGACAGCTCCACCAGCAGCCGCACCGGCTGCGCCTGGGAGTCATAGGCCTGGCGCACCCGCTGCCCCAGGAAGTGGGCAGTCTGTGGCGGCAGGCGCCGCACCAGCAGGTCATCCGCACGCACTTCGGTGCCTCCGCGCGCCAGCACCGTGCGGATCATCTCCAGGTTCTCGAACAACACATCACCGCGGTAGCCACCCGCCACAAGGCTCCGCCGTACCGCCAGCGTCCCGGGATAATCCGAGCCGAAGGCACGGTTGATGAGGCTTCGGGCGCTATCCCATTTGGCATGCCAGGGCAGCGGGTCAAAGTAGTTCTGCACCCGCACCAGATCGTTCTGCTCCAGCAAATCCAGCGCGCGCCCTAGGTTCTGCCTGGAATAGCGCACATCATCATCGGCGATCACGATCCGTTCATGACGCGCATGGCGAATCCCCGTGAGAACACCGTGCACTTTGCCATTGGGCGGCTTCACTCCTTCCGGCGGAAGATGCCGGGCCAGCGGCCCGAAACGCCGCCGATGCTCTGCAAAGACCGGCGGCGCCGAACCGTCAACGATGGTGATGTCCACCCACTGCGACAATTCTTCAAGGTAGGAGACGAGCTCGTCATCGCCACTGGTGTCCGCCCACTTCAGCGGCAGGATGTATTCGGCCTCCAACCGGGGCAACGGCAGGTTGGCGACCCCAGTTGGCCCGGAACCGGGTGCGGCGCGATGCCTTGCAGATGACATACCTTGGCCTTTCCTGTCAGCGCTGGTCTTGAGCCGAGAATACTGCCACGATATGGCCAACGTCAGCGGCTTGTAGCCGACATTCAGCATCAGAGAAGGAACACCATGAAGCTTCCAACACCTCGTGGACCACTGACCACCGAACTGGCCTCGGTGCTGCGCCAGCCTGCCGGCGCGGATACCGCGATCCTGGCCGACGTGGTCAGCCGTGCGGTGGTCGCCGAGAGTGACCCGCTGTTCGACGAGGACATCCAGCTGGGCCTCTTTATCATCTATGAGCTGTCCTACCGCGGGTTTGACGAGGTGGATGCCGCCTGGGAGTGGGAGCCAAGCCTGTTGGTCCAGCGCCGGAAGCTTGAAGAACGCTTCGAGGCCCGGCTGCGGGAGGCCGCCGGTTCGGCTCCAGAGGTTGAGCCTCGGGCCGAGGCCGTGGCCGAACGTCTCTTTGAACTGGCCGCCGATGATTCGGGGCCTTCGGTGTCCAAGTATGTGCAGCGGCACGCCACCCTGGAGCAGGCCCGCGAGTTCCTGATTCACAAGTCGGTCTACCAGCTCAAGGAGGCCGATCCGCATACCTGGGCGATTCCGCGGCTGGAGGGCCGGGCCAAGGCGGCCATGGTAGAGATCCAGGCCGACGAGTACGGCGGCGGACAGCTGAGCCGCATGCACAGCGAACTGTTCGCACTCACCATGCACGGCACCGGGCTGGAGAACACCTTTGGCGCCTACATTGAGCAGGTACCGGCAATCACTTTGGCCTCGGTGAACATGATGTCGCTCTTTGGAATGCACCGGCGGCTGCGCGGCGCGATCACCGGGCATTTGGCCATTTATGAAATGACGTCCTCGCTGCCCAACGCCGCCTATGCCCGCGGCTTCCGCAGACTGGGCTTCGAGGCGCCGGTCACGGACTATTTCGATGAGCACGTGGAAGCCGACGCGGTTCATGAACAGATCGCCGGGCGTGACCTGGCTGGCGGGCTGGTGGAAGATCAGCCAGACCTGGCACCGGATGTCTTCTTTGGCGCCCAGGCGGCCGCCGCGGTGGACGCGATGGTGGGACGCTGGCAGCTGGACGCCTGGGAGTCGGGCAATTCCTCCTTGCGCGAACCGGCAGGAGTAGCCGCTTGAGCCAGGAGAACAAACAAGAAAACACCCAGATCACGGTGTGCCCACGCGGGCCACTGCTGGTGCGCGGGGACTTCGAGATCCTGGACGCAGACGGAGAGGTCATTGAGCCGCGGCGGGGCACCGTGGCCCTCTGCCGCTGCGGCGGCTCGGCCATCAAGCCCTTCTGCGACGGAACCCACAAGCTGAACCGCTTCGAGCAGCGCTAGCCAAACCCCCACCTCACGGTGACACCCTTTCAAATTGTTGGACATCAAAGTATATTGTCCAGTGATGCGGATCACCCTTGATCCGGAAAGCCTCGTGCCTGCAAGCGAAAGGTAAGCGCATTGAACGTCACCGAAGAGTTTCGAGCCGCCCGCGACCACCTGCTCTCCCTGCGAGGGAACTACCAGGAAGCACGGGACACGTTCAGCTGCCCACGGTTCACCCACTTCAATTTCGGTTTTGACTGGTTTGACCAGGTGGCGTCCGGCGAGCGCGGTGGGAAAGAGGCACTGGTCATCAACGAGATGGACGGCACCTCAACCCGGCGCACCTGGAAGGAGCTCTCCCAGCGTTCCACCCAGCTGGCCCGCTGGCTTTCGGATCAGGGGGTGCGCCGCGCTGACCGGATGATTGTCATGCTGACCAACCAGGTCGAGTTGTGGGAGACCATGCTGGCCGGGATCAAGCTAGGCGCGGTGTTGATTCCCTGCACGGTGCAACTGACCCCAGCGGACCTGGCCGACCGGGTCGAACGCGGCGACGCCCGCTGGGTGGTGACCAACCAGGACCAGGTGGAGAAGTTTGCATCGGTTCCCGGCGACTTCACCTTGATCCAGGTGGGTGGCTCTCCCACATCCGGTGTCCTGGATTATGGCGACTCCCTGAACGCTGCGGTGGAGTTCAGCCTGGATGAGCCCACGCGGGCCGATGAAACGCTGCTGCTGTACTTCACCTCGGGGACCACGTCCCGGGCGAAGCTGGTGGAGCACACCCACACCTCGTACCCCGTGGGGCATCTGAGCACGATGTACTGGATTGGCCTGGAGCCAGGGGACGTTCACCTGAACGTGGCCTCCCCCGGCTGGGCCAAGCACGCCTGGTCCAACCTGTTCACCCCGTGGATTGCCGAAGCCACGGTCTTCCTGTACAACTATGACCGCTTCGACGCCAAGGCGCTGATGGAGCAGATGGACGCCGAGCAGGTGTCCAGCTTCTGTGCCCCGCCCACCGTGTGGCGGCTGCTGATCCAGGCGGACCTGGGTCACCTGAAGAATCCTCCGGCAAAGCTGGTCTCGGCCGGTGAACCACTGAACGCGGAAGTCATTGGCCAGGTGGAGCGGGCCTGGGGGCAGGTCATTCGGGACGGGTTCGGGCAGACCGAGAGCACGGTGCAGATTGCCAATCCCCCGGGCGAACGCATCACCATTGGGGCGATGGGCCGTCCCATGCCGGGATACAACGTGGTGTTGGTGGACCCGGCCACCGGTGAGCAGGGGGATCTTGGCGAGATCTGCCTGGAACTAGATCCCCGCCCACTGGGATTGATGAATTCGTACTTCGGGGATGAGGAGAAGACGGCGGACGCGTTCCGTGACGGCTTCTACCACACGGGTGATATTGCCGAACGGGACGAGCACGGGGTGCTGACCTACGTGGGCCGCGCCGATGACGTGTTCAAGTCCAGTGACTACAAGCTGAGCCCCTTCGAACTGGAGTCGGTGCTGATTGAGCATCCGGGGGTGGCCGAGGCCGCGGTCGTGCCTGCCCCGGATGAGCTGCGCTTGAGCGTACCCAAGGCCTATGTCATCCCGGCGCCCGGGCATGACCCGGGTCCGGAGCTGGCAGAAAGCATCCTGGCGTACTGCCGTGAGCACCTGGCTCCGTACAAGCGGATCAAGCGCCTGGAGTTCTCGGATCTGCCCAAGACCATCTCGGGCAAGATCCGGCGGGTGGAGCTGCGCAAGGCCGAAGAGGAACGCCATCGCGGCGAATCGATGAGCGGAGTCGAATACCGCGACTCGGACTTTCCGGCCGTGAAGTCCCAAAGCTCCTAACTCCCCCAGCGGCCGGCACCAGCCCATGCGTAGGCAGGAGTAGTACAAAGAGCAGGCGCTGTCTGGCTGACGAGTTCGCGTCAGTCAGGCAGCGCCTGCTCTTGTCTCCTGTGTGCTCTCCCTTCGGAGGTAGGTGCGGCTCCTACGCCTTGGGGAGCCTCTTCGCCAATACCTGCCGGAACCCTCGGGCGAGGTAGTAGATGGCGTCGGAGTACCAGAAGAACATGATGGTTCGGCGCCATCCTGCACCGGGCTTGGCCTTGCGACGCATCCACCGGTTCAGTTGCGTGCCGGCCGCGAGGATCACCAGTGAGGACCCAATCAACGCCGAAGGGCTCCAGCCGGTCCGGTAAATCAGTCTCTTTACTCCCTTGGCGTCTGAGATCTCCTCCTCAAGGGCCTGGTCGAGACCGGTGAACAGACCTCCCTTGAGGGATTCAAAACCCGTGGGATCCAGTTCATCACGCACCGCATCAATCAGCTCGGACGGCATCCCCAGGTTGCCCACCAGCTGGCGGAGGGATTCCTCGGTGCGCTCGTTGGACAATGCGCGCAGCTCACGAGCGGCCTGTGGCCACAACGACTCCAGGGCGGCCAGCTCCTCCTCGTCAATTCCATATAGCCACTGCGCCAAATCGGCCTGATACTTTGCCGCGGCGCTTTCTGCCGCGACAGTGGGAACAGCCCGCTGCGCAGGACCCATCCAGTATTGCGCGGCCACACTGCCGTTGACATTCACGGCTCCCCTGCGTGCGTGGAATCGCAGTTCGTAGGCCGCATCGTGGCGCAGGATTTCCAGCGCCGGAACCATTTTGCGCCCAAGGATGATCTCCACCGGTTCGCCGCGGCGCAGCGCGAGTAATCCAGAAGCGTCTTGCCTCACTAGCCACGAGCCTGGTTGCCCCATCGCGGACAACGCCAAATCGCTGCGGCGCAGGCTTGGACCGGCAATCGCCTGCAAGGATTCCTCGGTGTCGGTCTCCATCTCCATTTCGTCATCGGCTCCGGCGTCCTCGGGGTGCTCTAGTTCCGTGCCGGCCGCCAAGTCGCCGTCAAGATAGAGCCTGTCGGCACCGCTGGCTTCCATCAGCTTCCCGGCCAGCTGCTCCAGGCCCTGCTGGGAGACCGACAGGTTGCCGGAGGCGCTGGCCGTCATCGGCTGCTCGTCCTCGTTCAGGGCCAGTTCTGCGTGGACGTAGGTACTGGCACCCTCGCGGTCTGCCGCCTCGATATAGCCGACGAGGTCAAACGCACTGAGGGCCTCAAAGACCCGCTGCTGGGCGTCGTCGCGGTAGACGTCATAATTGAAGACGGCTGCGGCGGTATTGAATTCCTGGGTACTCATGGCGGATTCCCTTCCAAGGATCGGGTCTTTGCTTCATCCTATGGGTGGCTCCAATTCGAGCGGGCATCCCAAGGCGGAGATCGGGCAGTATCCGGCACAACGCGGTCGACCCAAAGGATGACTTGCAGCCAAATCGGAGATTGCCGCTGTAACCGGGGCGACTGTTCACCCCCATAGCCGAACGCAGGCTGCCAGCCCGCGACGTGAACGCCGTCCCCGAGGCGTCGAAGCGGGGACGGGAAGGATTGCAATTGATCAAAACGCGGCCTCAAACACAAATTCCTCCCGCAGTTTGTCGCAACACTTCGTCCAGATTGGTCACCAGAGTATATTTGTCTGGGATTTAAGTGCGCCCCACGTGCTGTTGACACAGCGGCGGCTGCCACTGCAGGTGAAAGGACCCAGATGAACAACACCGCAAAGTTCCGTGCCGCCCGAGACCAGCTGCTCGCCTTGCGCGAGGACTATCAGCGGGCATGCGAGGAGTTCAGCTGGCCGCAGTTCACGGACTTCAACTTCGCCTATGACTGGTTTGACCAGGTCGCTCGAGACCCGCGACGGGTCAACAGCCCGGCGCTGATCCTGGCCGAGCCGGATGGCAGCACCGCCAGCTACAGCTGGGCTGAATTATCGCGGCGTTCCACACAGGTGGCGCGGTGGTTCTCCGATCAGGGGTTCGAACGCTCGGAGACCATGATTCTCATGCTGGGCAACGAAATCGCGTTGTGGGAAGTCATGCTGGCGGGCATGAAGCTAGGTGCCGTCATCATCCCCTCCACCACGCAGCTGACAAGTAGCGACCTTGCCGAGCGGATTCAGCGTGGCAACGCGAGCTGGGTCGTCACGAATGAAGAGCAGATCCCCAAATTCAGTGAGGTCTCGGGGAACTACACGCTCGTGCAGGTGAACGGAACGCCAGGACCGGGGATCCTGGACTACCAAGGATCAGAAGACGCTCCGACCGAATTCCAGCTGGACGTCCCCACGGCTGCGGATGAAAACCTGCTGCTGTACTTCACCTCCGGCACGACCTCCCAGGCCAAACTGGTGCAGCACACCCACACCTCGTATCCCGTAGGACATCTGGCCACCATGTACTGGATTGGCCTGGAACCAGGCGACATCCATCTCAACGTGGCCTCCCCCGGCTGGGGCAAGCACGCCTGGTCCAACTTCTTCGCCCCATGGATCGCCGAGGCCACCGTGTTCGTGTACAACTACGAACGCTTTGACGCCCGGGCACTGATGCAGCAGATGGAGTCCAAGAATGTCACCAGCTTCTGCGCTCCACCCACGGTCTGGCGATACCTGATCCAGGCGGACCTGGGAGAACTGGTCACCCCGCCAACCAAGCTGGTATCGGCGGGCGAGCCATTGAACGCCGAAGTCATTGACCATGTCTACCGAGCATGGGGTCAGGTTATCCGGGATGGCTACGGGCAAACCGAAACCACGGTCCAGGTTGCCAATCCTCCAGGTGAACGCATCACCATTGGCGCCATGGGAAGGCCCATGCCCGGATATGCCGTGGAACTGCGTGACCCCACCACCGGCGCGGTCGCCGAGGAAGGTGAGATCTGTCTGCGCCTGGATAACCCACCCGTGGGGTTGATGAAGGGCTACTTCAACGACGAAGCCACCACCAGCCAGGCAATGCGCGATGGCGTCTACCACACCGGTGACATTGCCCAACGGGACGAGCACGGGGTGCTCACCTACGTGGGACGCGCCGATGACGTGTTCAAATCCAGTGACTACAAACTCAGCCCCTTCGAACTCGAATCGGTGATCCTGGAACACCCCGCCGTGGCAGAGGCGGCGGTGGTCCCTTCCCCCGATGACATGAAGCTCTCGGTCCCCAAGGCCTTTGTGATCCTGGCCGAGGGACACTCCCCGACCGCGCAGACCGCCGAGGCGATACTTGGCTATTGCCGGAAGCACCTGGCTCCCTACAAGCGGATCCGGCGCCTGGAGTTCTCGGATCTTCCCAAGACCATTTCCGGCAAGATCCGCCGGGTAGAACTGCGCCACAACGAGGAAGCACAGCACCGTGCGGGTACGACGTCTTCTCGGGAATTCAGGGACAGTGACTTCCCTGCGCTTTTTGCCGGCCGCAGCTAGGAACAGGCTCCGCGGAGCGTGACAACTCGGGCGCCAGAGTCCAGGCCCCAGCCCGGGTTGTCACGCCACTTTTTCGAATGCGGCTTCGGCACGCACCTCGGGTCCGATAACTGTGAAAGCTATCCGAACCAGGGCTTCTCGGCTTGCTTCAGCGTGCCGTCATTCTTGGACATGTTCAGCCACTGATTGACGTACTGTCGGAAGGTTTCATCCCCGCGCGGGAGCATGTATGCCTTCTGTGAGAAGTTGAACGGCTTATCCGGGTGCACCGCGCATAGTTCGGGCTTCTCGTGGGCCACCCACCGAGTTTCCGAGGCGTCCGTGGTCATCACGTCCGCACGGCCGGCAATGATCTCGTCAAAGATGGCATTGTTATCCTCGAATCGGATGATCTCCCCTTCCGGATAGTGCTCGTCTGCGAACTTTTCGTTGGTTCCACCGATGGGGGTGATGGAGCGGACGCCGGGCTGGTTGATTTCCTTGACGGTGTCGTACTTCTCCACGTTCTCGCACAAGGTGATTGGTGTTTTGCCTTCATCCAGTGTCGCGTCACTGAAGTACGCCTGCTCGGCCCGCTCCAAGGAAATGGAGACTCCGCCGACAGCCATGTCGCACTCCTCCAGGAAGTCAGGCATGAGATTCTTCCAGGAGGTCTGTACGAACTCCACCTCCACGCCCAACTCCTCTGCCAGGTCTTGGGCCATGTCGATATCGATGCCGCTCCATTCGCCGGACTCCGGGTCCAGGTAGGTGAAGGGACGGTAATCTCCGGTCGTGCAGACCTTGAGCTGGTTGGCCTTCTTGATGGCGTCCAACCGCGAGCTGTCGGCCTCAGGCTGACTGGAGGTTTCCGTGTTACCGGCAGAGTCCTGTTCGGCGGTGCAGGCGGAGAGGGTGGCGGCACCAAGGAGTGCCACGCCCATGAGAGTCAGGGAACGAAGGTGCTTGGAATGTGATGTCATGCCAAGATGCTACTGGCGGGAGACCGACCACCCAAGGAAGTTACTTGCCCTTCACCAGCCCTCTGCTGCTCAGCAAGGCCGGTAAAGCACCAGAAACGGAATTAAAACACTTCGGGGAGGCGACCGACAATGTTGGTCGCCTCCCCGAACAGCTCAGGAAGCTACTTGCCCAGGTACTTCTCAAACCCGGACGGCAGGTTCAGGCTTGACGGGTCGAAGTCCTCCGGGACCCCGCCCTGCCCGAATGCGGCACCCTTGGGAGCGTTGGCCTTCTTGTTCTTGGCCTCCAGCTCAGCCTGGGCGGCCTTGGCCGGGTTGCCGTACTTCTGCTTCTTGCCCTTCCCCTTGCCCTTGGCCTTGCGGGCCCCGCCGCGGCCGGCACCGGGCATGCCCGGGATGGCGCCGCCGGAGGCCATCTTCTTCATCATCTTCTGGGCTTCGGTGAAGCGCTCCAGCATCTGGTTGACCTCGGAGACCGAGACGCCCGAGCCCTTGGCAATACGGGCACGGCGCGAACCGTTGATGATCTTCGGTGCGTTGCGCTCGTGCGGGGTCATGGAGCGCACAATGGCCTCCACCCGGTCAATCTGGCGCTCGTCAAACTGCTCCAGCTGCTGACGGGAAATCTGGGTGCCGGGCATCATGCCCAGCAGCTTCTTCATGGACCCCATCTTCTTGATCTGGGCCATCTGGGCCAGGAAGTCATCCAGGGTGAAGTCTTCCTGGTCGGCGAACTTCTTCGCCATCCGCTCCGCTTCGCCGCGGTCCCAGTTCTTCTCCGCCTGCTCGATGAGCGTCATGATGTCGCCCATGTCCAGGATGCGGCTGGCCATGCGGTCCGGGTGGAAGATCTCGAAGTCGTCCAGGTTCTCGCCGGTGGAGGCGAACATGACCGGCTTGCCGGTCACCGAGGCCACCGACAGGGCAGCACCACCGCGGGCGTCACCATCCAGCTTGGACAGGACCACACCGGTGAAGTCCACGCCCTCATGGAAGGCCTGGGCAGTGTTCACCGCGTCCTGGCCGATCATGGCGTCAATGACAAAGAGCACTTCATCCGGGTTGATCGCGGCGCGGATGTTCGCGGCCTGGGCCATCATCTCGGCGTCCACGCCGAGGCGGCCGGCGGTGTCAACGATCACCACGTCATGCAGCTTCGCCTTGGCCTCGGCCACACCGTCACGGGCCACGACCACCGGGTCACCGGTTGGGGTGTCGAATTCGGAGGAGACGCCCGGATGCGGGGCGTACACCGGCACGCCGGCACGCTCACCGTTGATCTGCAGCTGCTTGACCGCGTTCGGGCGCTGCAGGTCACAGGCCACCAGCATCGGGGTGTGGCCTTCGGCCTTCAGGTGCTTGGCCAGCTTTCCGGCCAGGGTGGTCTTACCGGCACCCTGCAGACCGGCGAGCATGATGACCGTGGGAGGGTTCTTCGCCAGGTTGATGCGGCGGGTCTGCCCACCCAGGATCTCAACGAGCTCGTCGTTGACGATCTTCACAACCTGCTGGCCCGGGTTCAGTGCCTCGGAGACCTCGGCGCCCAGGGCACGTTCCTTGATCTGGGCCACGAAGGCGCGCACCACCGGCACGGCGACGTCCGCATCCAACAGGGCCCGTCGGATCTCCCGGACGGTACCGTCAATATCGGCCTCGGTGAGCTTGCCCTTGCCGCGCAGGTTCTTGAAGGTGGCTGTCAGGCGATCGGAGAGTGAATTAAACACGTGCCGGGCACTTCTTTCGGTAGGTCGTGTGGTGCGCGAAGCAAAGCGCACAGGACTCAACCATCAAGAATATCAATAACCCGGCATGGTTCGGCACCGATTCGCCGCCAGCGTGAAGAACTGAACGCAAAATCACCGCCGCCCCCGGCGCCCGGCCGGTCAATGCCATACTGGCCTTATGGATCGCGAACTGTTCACCGCCCACGGACTTGAGGTCGCACCCCAGCTGCTCGGTGCCCGCCTGAGCGTCCAAAGCCCCGAGGGTGCCGTTACCCTACGCATCACCGAGACCGAGGCCTACCACGGGGTGGGCACCCCGCCGCCCTATGATCCCGGCTCGCATTCCAAGGACCGCAAGACCGAACGCAACGCCTCCATGTTCGGCCCTCCCGGCCACGCCTACGTGTACCTGAGCTACGGGGTGCACTACGCCATCAACCTGGTCTGCTCCCCCACCGGCACCGCCTCGGCGGTGCTGCTGCGGGCCGGGGAAATCGTGGAGGGTGAAGATCTGGCCGTTAAACGCCGCACCGCCAAACGCCACCAGGCGGCCAATGGCCGTTCGCCCGCGCCCAGCAACCACGCCCACCTGGCCCGCGGACCGGGAAACCTGGGTACGGCACTGGGCATCACCCGGGCCGAACATGACGGGCTGGACCTGTTCGCTGCCCCGTTCCATCTGGAACTGCCCTCCCAGCGGGTAGAAAACATTGCCCACGGCCCCCGGGTAGGGGTCGCCGGGACCGCCGGCGGCACCGATTTCCCGTGGCGGTTCTGGATTCCCGGGGATCCGACCGTATCCGCCTTCCGCCCCGGACGCAACGCCGCTGCCTGGCGCCACGATGCGGTACGCGATGCCTTTAGCTGGGACCCCTCTTCCTGAACGCCGCCCCGGGTGGGAAACCGACGACTACTGCCAGTTCCCCACCCAGGCACGCCCGGTTGATTCCGCACGGCCCGGTCAGCGCACCAGCTGGTAACCGGACTCCTGGTGCTCGGCCGCATCAATGCCAGCGACCTCCGTGGAGCCATCGACTCTCCAGCCGATGAGCTTGTCCACCACCAGGGCAATCACCCAGGTGACGGTGGCCGAGAAAACCACCACCACCAGACAGGTCACTAGCTGGGAGACCAGCAGCGCCGGCCCGCCACCGTAGATCAGGCCAGCCGGCTCCTCCAGCCCCGGCAGCGCGACGAATCCCAGGGCCAGGGTGCCGACCAGGCCGGCCACCAGGTGCACCCCGACGACGTCCAACGAGTCGTCATAGCCCAGCTTCCACTTCAAGTTCACCGCCCAGGCCGCGGCCATCCCGGCCACCAGACCCAGCAGCAGCGCCGCCCACGGCGCCACGTTGGCGCAGGCCGGGGTGATGGCGACCAGTCCGGCCACAAGGCCGGAGGCCACTCCCACCGAGGTGGGACGCTGGCCGCGCAGTTTCTCCACCAGGATCCACCCGAGCACCGCGGCACCGGGAGCAATGAGGGTATTGACCCAGATCAGTCCGGCCTGCTCCACGGTGGTCGCAGCGCCTGCGTTGAAGCCGAACCATCCGAACCAGAGCAGAGCCGCTCCTAGCATCACCAGCGGCGTGTTGTGCGGCTGCGGGCGGTCATGAAAATTGTGCCGCGGCCCAAGCTTCAGGGCCAACACCAGGGCCGCCACACCGGCGTTCGTGTGGATCACCGCCCCGCCGGCGAAATCAATGGCCTCACCAAAGCGCTGGCCCAGCCATCCGTCGGCATCCAGCAATCCCCCGCCCCACACCCAGAAGGCAACCGGTGCGTAGACCAGGGAGACCCAAACCGGGACAAACAGCAGCCAGGCCCCGAACCGGCTGCGGTCGGCAATCGCCCCGGAAATGATGGCAACGGCGATCATCGCAAACGCGCCGGCAAAGCCGACGGGCAACAAATCGGCCATGTCGGTGCCCAGCAGGGCAAAATCGTTCAGCGGCGCACCGAGGAGGCCACCTAACATCGGCTCGCCGGACGCCAGCGAGTAGCCCCACAGTACCCAGACCACCGCCGTCATGGCAGCGGCCGTGAAGCTCATCAACATCATGTTCACGACCCCGGTGGCCCGGGTCATCCCACCGTAAAACAGACCCAGTGCCGGGGTCATCAATACCACCAGGCTTGCGGCCATCAGCGTCCACAACTCGGCTGTCGAAATCTCCATCGCCTTCACCATCACCTTCGCAAAAGTGTCTCTTTGCTTGACTGCAAGGGGCGGTACACGTCCTTGGGCATCCCCACGAACTTAATCTTGCTGGAAAGTTGTTTCGGCGGTGCGCTGGTCTGCGTTTCGGTTTGATGACAAAAATGGTCGGCCTGTAACGGCTGCGGGTCACGGCGGTTACGGGGATGTTTCTCCCAGAAAAAACGATGGCGGTCGGGGAACACATAAGTGTTCCCCGACCGCCGCACGTTGGTAGCCGTTAGAGTTGTTCGAACTCACAATGCCGGTTTTAGGAACGCCGCCGGCGCAATAGGCCACTTTGGGTAGAGAACTCACGCAGATTTTCACTGTCCAGGAAGCCACCGAGCTCCACTGTCCCGTCCGGATGGATTCTCACATCCACCCGGTTTGGCGCCCAGACCGGGTCGTAGTCTTCGTAGCGGGCGCTGAGGTGGATGAAACGCTGATTGGCTGAACCGATCAGCGCGCGTTCCGTCTCCGGTTCATCCTCCCTGTAGGGACCGTCCACGAGTAGATCCGTGGCGGCGATCAGTCGCGCCGCGTCGGGATCCCGGTTTTGAAGGGACTCCATGGTGTAACCGGTGAAGGTGAGCACTCCCAGCCCCGCTGCCTGGGCTGCCTCAGCCAGGTCCGCTCCGGCGGCCGCCTGGTCAAAGGGTTCCCCTCCAATCAGAGTGATGCCCTCAACCTCATGCTGTTGGGCCTCGGCAATAATGTCACCGACTTCCCGCAGTGTTCCCCCGCGTTCGGTGAACAGGTGCGGGTTGATGCAGCCCTTACAGCGAATGGAACACCCCTGCACCCAGATGGCGCTGCGCAGGTGCGGGCCCTCGGCACGGGTGGCATGCAGGACCCGGGCCACCCTCAGTGCACTGGGCACTACAGGTCCAGGGTCCGAGAGCCGCGCCGGTTACTGCGCGTGGGGTTGCCGGAGAATTCCAGCCTGGAGCGCAACGGGAGCAGCACGTGCGGCGCCACCCCGCTGGATTCAAGCAGTTCCTCAAAACTGTTGAATGAGCCGATGCGTTTGCGTGCCGAAAGAATGGAATCAATGTCGGCCGGCCGCAGGCCCAGCGCCCGCAGTTGCGCGGGGCGTGCCTGGTTGACCTCCACGTTGCCCGTGTACTCCTCCCGCACGGGGAGTTGGCGTTCGGCAGTGATGTCAGAGGAAGTAGACGCCCCGGCCTGGGAGAAGCCAGACATTGTGCCCTGTGCCGCTGCCTTCCCGGGGGACGAGGTGTTGGTTGTGGTCCACCATTGCTGGTCCTGTTGCTGTCCCAGCAGCGGTTCCTGGGTCCGCTGGCGCTGCGGCTGCCCGTAGCGGGAGCGTACCTCCGCCGGCACCATCGGAGAAGTCTCAATCAGAAAACGCAACCAGCGCGGGTTCAGTGCCAGGGCGACAATCGTGGATCCGAACCAGTTGACGAGCATCAGGACGACCACCAGGTTATAGAACACGGAGGATCCGTTGATGGTCTTACTGCCGCTGTCCGGCATCATCGCAAAGGTGAAAATGGTCATGGCCAGCGCTACGGCGCCAATGATGAGCCACCGCCAGTTGCGCATCCGCACACCGCGGTAGAAGAAGACGACGCAGGAACCCAGCCCCACTGTCAGGGCCGGCCAGAGCACTCCTACACTGCTCAGCAGCGCCCACATCAACTGCCGGAACGAAACGTTCATGCCTGTCCCCGCTGATCCTTGACGGTATTCTGCACCGGCAGGTGCTGTTCCTGCACGACGGCGCGGTAGTAGTCTCCCGTCAATCGGGAGTCGAGCACCCGTGCGTCGGGGACCAACGCTTCGATGGTGGCCAGCTCATCCAGGCAAGCGGCCCCGGTAATGTCGCTGGTTTCGGCGGAAATCATGCCGTCCGCGCCAATGGTCACGATGAATTTCTTTGACATCTATGCCTCCTCGAACACCAGCTGGACGCTTCCGTCCACCGCGCGCTGCTCCATGAGGCGCATTCCCATGGTGCGTGCCTGGGCCTGGACTTTCTCCACGTTCCTGCGTTGCAGGATCTGACCAACCGCCGAGTGCAGCTGTTGCACTAGTGCGCCGGTGGCTTCCTGCTCGTTTCTAATCTGTGCGAGGTAACGGTCTGACTCGCGGACGAAGACCGCTTCCCCGGCCTGAGTCTGCGCGGTGACGAGCTCACCTTGCACCTGGTGCTCGGTGATCCCTAGTGCGTCCAGCCCCTCAATGAGCAGCTGCTGGTCCTGAATCCGGGTGGACTCAAAAGCCTGCTCGTACTGCCTGTTTTTCGCATTATGTAGTTCCTGCGCGGCCTTGACCGCCATGATCCCGGCGGGGATCAGGAAAACTTCCAAACTCATCGGTGCTCCCCCTAGAAATCGATTCGGCGTCCGCCACGCCAACTGGTCACGTCCGCGCTCCCGGAGGTGCTGGCGGCAAATTCTTCCTCGTCCTCGGCTGCGGTGGCTGCCACCGCGCGCTGGCTGGCCCAGTCACGCACCGCCCGGATCTGTTCGGCTTGCATGGTGGCCAGCGGGACCGTGTTGCTGATTGCCCGCAGCAAGTCCGCCTCGCGCAGTGGTTGGCGTTCATGGTACGCATCGAAGCACGCGCTGACGACGCCTTCGGCGATTTCGGCGCCCGAGAAACCGTTGCTGGCCTGGGCCAGGCGCTCCATGAGTGACGGGTCTTCGGCTGAGACTTCTCCTGCGGCCTCGGGCGCGCTAGCGAGCCGGTGTTCTAGCTGAATCCGCCAGATTTCCTCACGCTCGGCATAGGTGGGCAGGTCAACGAAGAAAATCTCGTCGAACCGCCCCTTGCGCAGCAGCTCGGGTGGCAGGGCGTTGATCTTGTTGGCGGTGGCCACCACGAAGACCGGAGCCTGCTTCTCCTGCAGCCAGGTCAGGAACGTGCCGAAAACTCGTTGGCTGGTTCCGGAGTCTCCCCCACTGTTGCTGCCAAAGCCCTTTTCAATCTCATCGATCCACAGGATCGATGGGGCAACCGCCTCGGCCAGCCTCAGGGTGTCGCGCATGTTCTGCTCGCTGGAGCCAACGAGACCCGAGAAGACCTTGCCGATGTCCATGCGCAGCAGGGGCAGACCCCACAGCGAGGCCATGCATTTGGCCGTCAAGGACTTGCCACAGCCAGGCACCCCGGTGATCAATACGCCCTTGGGGGCCGGAATGCCCCAGCCAGCGGCGCTGGGAAGCCAGGACCCGTTGCGCTTGCGCAGCCAGGTTTTCAGGTTCTGAAGACCGCCGATGTCATCGATGTCCTCGCTGACGGTCACGAATTCGAGCAGGCCGGACTTCCTGATGGTCTGGCGCTTTTCCTCCAGCACCAGTGCGATATCGCCGGGTTCCAGCCGCGCATCATTGGCGATGGCTCGGGCAAAGGCGTTCTCCGCCTCGCCCAGTGTGAGCCCCTGCGCCGCCTGCAGCAATCGGTCACGGTCCTCGGCGGTGAGCTCGACGCTGATCTGTGCGGAGTTGGCTTGAATAATGTCATCGAGGATATCGGCGATTTCCTCACGGTTCGGCAGCGGCAGTTCCAGGACCGTGACTTCCTTTTGCAGATCCACCGGCAGGGTCATGCCCGGGGACACGAGGATCATGGTGTGGGCCACGGCGCCACTGCGGAAGGACCGTGCCGCATCCAACACCGCACGCACCACATTCGGATCCACCTGGGAACCGGCTCCGGAAGCCGAGATGAAGTGGTGCAGGTCGTAGAACACGAAGATGGTGGGCTCTTGGTATTTCGCAGCCTCATTGATGGCCGCGACCGGGTCGGTGGGTTTGCCCTGCTCACCCAACCGGTGCAGTCCGGAACTCAGTGTGTAGCTCACTACCCGGCGGTCGCGCTTAAGCTTCGGGTTGGTCGCGATGTTCTCCACCGCGCCGACAACCCGCGCCTCTTCGAAGGTCTCGACGTACAGCAACGGATTCCTGGCCCGGATTAGCTCGATCAGCGAGTTTTCGAATTCGATAATTCCCACGTAACGTCTCCCGGCGACTTTCCTCGGATCCTTCTCAGCTCGGACTCCTCTACGGCATCCAAACATACAGGAGACGATTCTATCCATTCTCCTGAGAATCTCCACTTCTTATGAATTGCCACCGGATACCGAACATTAAGCGTCACCTAGCTCTACTACACCCTGAGGTTAGGAACACGATCGGCGGGAATTAGACAGTTCAGTGCGGTGTGTCTACGTTATTGATTGCAGTACTCCAACCATGCGGGAGGTGCTGCCACCGGCTCGGTCTCTGCCCCATACGCCCGGGCGTACGCCATTCCTCCAGCACGGAGCGGTTGACGCTTTCGACTTTGCCGTTGGTCTGCGGATGGTATGGGAGGGTGCGTTTGAGCTTCATCTGTACTCCCAGCGCGTCATCGGACGCGTAGGGTCAGTGGCAGGACCCATTACCGGTCAGCACCTGCTTGACCGTGATTCCCACCGAGTCAAAGCACGCGTTGGCGCTGTTAGAATCCAGCTGCGGTTTCTTTTTCTAATCAGCCAGGATCTGGATATAGGCCCGCCGTTAATGGTCCTCCACCACCTTGTACAGGTAGTCGTAGCCGGGCCAGCGGTTGGCCGCTGGCCCGTTCCGGCGCTGGAAGCCCACTGAGCGGCCGGTGACCCCGAGGCCGCCGTCGTCAGGGATGAGTCCCAGTTGCTTGATGTCCACATGGATCGGTCCCCCGGGCGCCTCGTGCTCGTACCGGCGCGTGCAGCGCCCGGTCGCCCGGTCCAGCCATGCCAGACGTGCCATCTTGTACCGGGAGAGAGGACCTTGTGCACGATGGAGGGGTACAGGCCGAGCAGGAAGCCGATCCGACCTGGTCCCCAGTGCCAGTTCAACCGGGACCGATGATCCGTTGTCCTGTGCGGGTCGGGACCCAGCGCGGGCCGGTGCGCGGGCAACTGGAGCGGCCCTGCATTCCTGCTTCGGTATGCTCCCGGTATCGGCGGGCCCACCGGGAGACGGTGCCCAGTGCGACCTGAAATCTTTCCGCGGCATGGCCTAAAGACCAGCCTTCGCCCACGATGGGCAGGGCGAGGTTTTGCCGGCCCCGGGACCACGAGAGCGTTTGGATGAGATCTGAAGAAGACCTCTAGGTGCACTGTCCAGGCGGGTGGGTTATGCGGCTGATGGGTAGCTGGTTCCCTATCACAGGGGGGGCCTGTGGTGATTGTACTCATGAATCCATGCCGGCAGGGCTTGGCGGCGTGCTGATTCACTGTCGTAGAACTTGGCATAAGCCCATCCATCGCCCAGCGTCCGGTGAAACCGCTCGCCATCGGTTTGGGCCGATGGGGACGGGTTCGCTTCGGCCCCACGCGCAGCTGAAGGCAGGCATCGCGCCACGAGTGAGAGCGATAGCGGAGCCGTTATCACTACCCGATCTTCTAGGGGTTGCAGCTCAGTGCTCGAAGATCAAAATGCGTCTTCAGGCCTGGGGCAACTGACTAACAGGTAAATCCTCGGGGAACGCATCACCAAGAAAAACGTTGCGGTAACTTGCTGCGATATGACCGATATCAATCGTCTGTATTCCTTGTTCGGACAAACGGGCGCTGAGGATAGTACCTGCTGGCCCTAGCGCCGCCAGGACAATATCGTCCCTACGCGCGATTTTAAGAACCGAATTTACTATTCGATCTAATTCCACGTAAGCGTTTTTCGCAGGGGCCACAATTTTTTCATATCCCGCCAAATTGTCAAAAAGTTCATCTATCATCTCGAAGCGGGAGTCTTTTCCCGCTACAACGATGGCCCTTCGGCCCTGCCACACCTTACGCCAGGCATCCACTGCTGCCTTTTGGTAGAACTCGAAAAATAGAGGACGAGATACGTGACTATCTCCAAGAATAGCTTTGTTTTCAATTGCCGCACTTATATAGTCCCAACTTTCCGCGAAGAGACCCGACCACATTGCATTTACAAAACGATGGGGCATCCCCAGGAGTAAATCTTTCTTCTCCCTTTCCAAGACTAACCTCAAATCGCGCTTGAGCCCCGGGCTGTTTTTCTGAAAACGAATGTTGAAATCTTCGCGTGTCATGAGCCTGATCTCACCGTCCCCATAACGGGCAAAACTCAACCTGTCGTTCGCAATGCGTTCCACAGTCTCTAGCATCGACAGTTGCTTATTTCCGAGAGCTGAATTTATTTGGGCTCTTACGGGAACTTCGGCGGCTAAACGAAGAGCCTCGACCGTCATCGAAAGACGTTGGGACACTTCAATGGACTTTTCCAGAAGCTTCAGCTGCTCACGCAGCAAAGCATTTTGTTCCTCGAGCCGCTCCGCGCCAACCATAGAAGTCTCTTGATGCTCGTGCACATCAGCAACCCTTACAACCTTTTGGTCTTCGGGGCCTAGTCCAGAAAACCTATTAAACAGTCCACGAATCATTATCGGCCCTTGCCTGTAGGCGATGAGTAAGTAACAGCTTCCAAATGCGCCCATGGTCATTAGTTTCGGCTAGTGACCATCGCCAGCGACTCTGTCCCTCAAGTTTATTACACGTTAGCTGATGCCAAGTGGATCTACAGGGCGTGTGAAGCCGACATGAATGAGTTCTTGAATGGAAAGCCTGATCCGGCATCGTCAACCCGACACCATTTGCCGTAAGTGTTTACAACAGCTTGAATAGGCCGCTGCGATCATACGGCCTACGGCGTCTCAAGAAGAACTGGCGCTTCGAGTTTTAACTGAGTGACCTGTAAAAGGAAGTAAGCCCGCGAACAGTTAAGATTGATGGTCTGGAAAGAATGGCTGGGTAAGTACCCGGCACGTGAACTCTTTTCACACTCGCCGTATGGTTGAAAATCCTGACCGTACGATGAATTTTTAGCGCTCTTCAAGTTAAGCGTGGTGCAGGATGTTCCGCACGGCCTTAGGTTCGCCGTGTACAGCAATATCCTTAGCCAGTAGGGCCCATGAGATATCCCCTTCCGAATCGTTTAAGTTTCTTCACTGTCAGATTTGACGCCTCACTCCTGGCGTTAATCAGGCTCTTCAAGTTTTAGCGTGGTGACCCGAAAATAAGTATGGCTCGCGGTCCTCTGCGAAGATGAGTGTTGTCTAGACATTCATTAGCAAGGAACCACGAGCCGTGTTCAAGGATACCGGGCCAATCGATGCTGCGTCGATTCTGTTGAACCTCACTGACTACCGCGTCATCGATGTGGTCCACGAAGCTGCCGGACGACACGTCCTCATTGAACCGGTCGCCACCGAAGCGGCCTGCCCCTCCTGCGGCGTGCTGACCACCAGGATCCAAGCCAGACCACAGCATCGGGACAAAGACCTGCCCGCCGGCGGAGATGACCTCCAGCTCTGGGTGCGCAAGCGCCGTATGGCCTGCCAAGAGCCTGTCTGCGAGCGGCGTTCGTTCGTTCAAACCACTGAGCAGTTGCCCTTCCGGGCCAGGATCACCGCCAGGCTTTCCCAACGCCTGGTGGAGGATATGAGCTGCGAGCTGCGTGCCGTTTCCCGGGTCGCCGCGGCGCATGGGGTCTCATGGCCAACGGTCATGGCCCGGCTGAACACCGTCGGGGAACTGGTCGGGGACGTGGAGCGCATGTTCATCCGGCGCCTGGGCATCGACGAGCACCGATTCCGCTTTGGTCCGCTACGCCCGCGGCGGGAACGGGAAAGTCGTGCGGATCGAGCCGTGGTCCATCGTTTTCACGGATCTGGATACCAGCAAGATCCTAGATATCGTGGACGGCCGCCGCACCGCGGCGGTGAGGAAATGGTTGAAGAACAGACCGCGGTATTGGCGCCAGCGGGTACAGGTCGTGTCGATCGACATGTCTTCCGAATTCCGCAAAGCGGTGCTGGAGACCCTACCCAAGGCGAAGATCAGCGTGGACCATTTCCATGTGATTGCCCGCACGAATCTGATGATCACCCATGTGCGCCGGCGCCGTTCCCACGAGGTGCACGAGCGTCGTGGCAGGGCCACGGATCCGACGTACAAGTACCGGAAGCTGTTGACCTGCAACCTGGAGAACCTCTCGATCACGCAGGTGGAACGCCTGAAGTTGATCCTGGAATCAGATCCGGAACTAGGAGTGATTTATGCGATCAAAGAGCACGTGAGGCAGCTGTTGAAAACCAGGGATATCCATGATTTCCAGACTCGGTGGGCGGTGCTGGAGAAATCCGTGAGAGCAATGAAAATGGTTGAGGCGAAATCGCTGTTCCGCACGCTGACCGCCTGGCGCAGGGAGCTGCTGGTTTTCATCCGAACGAGGCTGACCAACGCCCGGAGCGAGGCGGCGAATCTGACAGCGAAGAACCTGAAACGGATCGGCAGGGGTTATCGGAATCATGATCATTATCGGCTTCGGATACTCTTATATACGGCGGGGCTACGGCCGTGCTGAACACTCTGCACCACGCTTAAGTTTTAAGAGCCGTTAATCAGCCTGATGCGCAGAAAGACCAACAGCTCTGGGCTCCACCCGGACCGATCACTCCCAGTTCCGGATCCATATCAAGAATCAGCCTCAGGCGTTCGACCTGCTAGATCGACAAGTTCTCCTGATTGCAGGTCAGCAGCTTCCGATACTTGAAAACCGGATCAGTCGACCTACCTCGGCGCTCAAATACCTCATGGGGACCACGCCGGGATACCTGAGCCATCATCAAATTCGCCCGCCCGATCACGTGGACCCGTGGAAATGGTTCGCACTCATTTTCGCCTTGGACAGATTCTCCGGCACCGCTTTGCGGGACTTGTGAGGACATACCGATTGCCACGTACTGCACACGCTGGCGTCAGTACCGGGGGCGGATTTGCAGCCATTTCTTGTCCACCCCAGCGCAGCGCCCGTCCAGAATATCCAGGATCTTTCCCCTTTCCCGGTCCGTGAACACTATGAACCACGGCTCAACTCTGATGACCTTCCCGCTCCTGCCCTGGGCGTAGAGAACAGTGCGGAAGCGGTGCTCATCAACACCGAGGCTACGGATGAACATGCGGTCTACGTAAAGACTTGCGGGCCCAGTGTCTAACAATCCCACCCGTAGCCTCGTAATGGCACTACCAGAACGAACTGTTCTGCCAGATCGCGGCCCAACGCACACGTCGCCGGGGCCTCACCCGCCCACTGTCACACGAGCAGGGCCACACGATGCAGATTGGTGGCTCGCCCCAAGGCGCGGTTGGCTGACCCGTCACGGAGGAAATGACCATGGTTTCTGTTTTTGGCCTCGCTACCTAACTTGAGGATCACCTTCGCCCAGGGGCATCTATATGAGAAACTCAGTCTCGTGCGATGCGTACCGTATGGCGTTTCAATTCCTGCATGACGTTGCTCCAGCTGTGAACCCAGATAAAGCCTCGACGGCCTTCAACGCCGACTCAGGTTGCCCAACACTTCGAACTGCAATTCGCATACCACTGTAATCCTAAACGGTATGGATCGGCATACCCGCCGACGAACCAGGTAAATCGACAGACCGTTCTGAATGGCAATCCTGAGGAGTGCATCTACTCGAAACGACTCATCACGCCTAGCAACCTTTCTGAAAGCATCGGTGCAAGAGATTCGGCGTAGGTTGCAGATATATGTGAAGAATCAAAATAGGTAATAACCTGTCCGATAACCGCAGGACAATCAGCATCTCGACAAAGGTAATCGTTCATATTGATGGTTCCGACTTTTTTACGCGAAAAACTTTGTGCAGCAGTAAATTGTTCATCCATCGATTGCCACGCATGCTCGTTTCCGGAACACCTGCTTAAATCACGGCTATTCGCTGCGATGCAGTCGGGAATATTTTCAATGGTAGCTCCGGGGAAAGGGGTATCACGGATAACAACAACAGGAATTTGGCTATCGACCCAAACCTGCAGGTACGATCGATAGCTATCATGAGCAGGGTCTTTTGACTCGGCATAAGAGTAACCAGCCATTGGCATCGACTGGCGACTGGAAGCGACAACTAAGTCAAATTTCTTGTCAACCGTTTGATCTTGGACCCACTGACCCCAGTCAGCACAACCGACACTCTTTGATTCACTTTCAAACTTTTGAGGGTCTTTCATCGGAGCGCAACGCGAGGCCAAATAGGTTGTAATGGTCCAATCATGCTTTTCAGCAAAGTCCTGAAGAGCTGGCAACCATTGGCCAGCATGAGAATTACCAACCAAAGCAACTTGTCGCTCACCATTCCCGTACTTGCAAACTGGTCGTCGCTGAAAGTTGTCGTAGTCGTTCGCCCAGCAGTCGTCAGGATAGGCATCTGATTTGTCCGCCTTAACCGCTACAGGCGAGGGAACCAAATCAATGCTTCCATCAGGTGGCGGGCAGTTATGGTCCAGCGAAGGAGCTCCGAAGCATTCGTATCCTAATTCAGCTTTCGTTGTGTTGGCACGGGTTGAAATCTCCCGAGCCTGCACCTCTTCAAATTGGTTAACTACATAAGTTCCAGCGCTACTCAACAACCCCAGGCTAAGGCTGCTTACCAACAAAAAACGTCCTGCAGTAAGAAACCTGGATTTATTCAGTACTTCGCGGAATCCATCCTCAATCCATTTTTTGGTGAGTATCGATAGCACTATGGCGGCAAATAAGAGCAACAGTTTATCCGGCCAGTACAGAGACCGACCCACCGCGTAGGGAACTAATACTATCAATGGCCAATGCCACAAGTACAAAGAGTAGGAATGATCACCTACAAATTGTGCAGGCTTACAAGATAGCAGTCGATACGGGGAATGACGGTCTTCACTAGCCCAGATGTTTCATCACGCCTTACACGGCCACCGAAATCCATTACCGAGTGATTCCCGGTGGCCGTTTCCGGTTGCGCGCACGACCAAGAGCGCCTGAACCACCAGCGCTGGGTGCCAGGCTCCACCAACCTGGACTGAAATGACCTTTCGAAACCAAAGAAATAACAGGACAACCGCCAGTTCAGGCAGCGAGCTCGCCGTGCCGCCACCGCTGGAACAGCAACCTAATATTCTGCTGAAGCTGGAATAGCAGCTGAGCTTCCGGCGCATTTTTGGGGATCAGCAGCCGGCGTTGCCGGCCGCCAGAGACAATTTTGCCGGCCATTGAAAACAGCCGGTACCGCCACCGCTTCAAATCCCAGCAGCCTGCCTCATGGCCACCAGGCAACACCGCCAGCTGCAGCCAGGACACCAGATTCACTGCGAACATTGCCAGATCAGCCCATGCCTGGTTCGCGGTAAAAGACCAATAAGGCAGTTTGCCCAACCCCGTGCTCTTCAGCGTTTTGATCCTGTTCTCGCACCGGCCACGCGCCCGGTGCCGGGCATCGAGGAACGCCACGTTGAACCGCGGGCTATTGGTCAAGAACGCGGTCACCCGGTTCCCGTCCGTATCGAACAAAGTCGCTTTCGCCCCGGGATGCAACGGCTCAGCCCGCAAATAAATCCTTGTTCCTGGTGAGTAGTCATTCAGCTCGATCACCTTGCTCGCGTCGATCACCCACGCATCATCACGCTGCTCCCCGCCAGCGGTCAGGGCCGGTTCCCAGTACTTCTTCTCATCGATCCACCGGATGAACCGCTCCTTGAGCACCGGCAACGAATACGAAGTGGAGAACTGAATCCCCAGCGACTGCAGGTGGTGCAAGAACTCACGGGACGAGCCGGCACTATCGGTGCGGACCAGAATCTTCTCTCCATGCAGGTTTCCGTGCTCGTCATAGAAATCATCAGGCAGCTGCGCCAACGCCTGGTTGAGGACTTCAATATGGGATTTCGCGGAATTTGCGCCCCGGTTTCCCGGACGCAACTGAACGGCCAACACTTCGCCGGTTCCATTGGTCTTGCCGTAGTCGGCCATGGCGATCATGGGTGAGAATCCGTACCCGCCTTTATACGTGCCGGCACTGTTCTCTTTGTCGGAGTGCACGTGTACTAGCGAGGCATCGATGTCGATGATCAGCGGGTTGGCTGACGTGGCCAGCCGGGCAGGATTCCGTGACCCGGCTGCAGCCCAAGCTTTGGAGCGCAGGCTGCGGGTCATGGTGGCGAAGCCATACTCGAAAGCTTCTGGCTGGTCCTTGATGCGGCCCATGAACCTGCTGACTGTGGCATCGGACGCTATCGGGCCGAAGAGCCCTGGAGCGACACGTAGCTGGTCGATATCAGCGGCCTGCTCGCCACCGGCGGCCAACGACAAGGCCAATGTTCCGAGGATCTTTCCTGGCCGGTGTGTTGCGGTGGCTGGCACGAACTGGCTGAACCGGTCTTCGCAAAGCTGGCGGAAGTCCAGGGCGTTCAGGAAGCTGGTGAGCACCGACAACCCAGCATGGGAGACGAGGGCTTGGCTGGTGCGTTGGGTCGGGAGGGCAGGGAAAACGTGGGTAGAATGGTTCACTGATCCTTTTATGTCTCATGTCAAGGTAAAAATCTTCTCTAGCTGCCGGAAAATACTGCGTGCGAGATACCGTTTCAGAACACGTTTGATCTCCCGATAGCTCAACCCCTCAGCTGTTCGCCGTTCGGCATACTCCTTGGTCGTTTGATCGTGGATCATTCGGTTCTTGATCACTACGTCTAAGGCCATGTTAAGTTGCCGGTCGCCGTGTCGATTTAGCCGATGCCTTGTCACGTTGCCCGACGAGGCCTGCAGAGGAGCCGCGCCTGCCAGTGACGCAAACGCGGCTTCTGAACGGAACCGGCCATGATGCGAGTAGGACGCCAGAATGATTCCCGTGGTTACAGGCCCAAGACCCGGCTGGTCCTGGAATCCAGGAGCAATCTGTTCGCTGAGCTCAGCCAACTGGGCCTTATTGCTTTTCAGCCGTGCCGACGCGCTGAGGATGTCGTTGGCTAATTCTGAGGCTTCCTGCCGGGCAATACATTGCTCAATTCCATCGTTGCGACGACTTCGCCAGGCACTGATTTCCGTAATTTGTTGGTCGGTTAAAGCCCGACGTGCGTCTAAGCCAAGATCGGTTTGACGAACCAAAGCATTCAGTGCGTTGCGGTTAGCTGTGCATTGCTGTTCGATCCGCCTACGGCAGGTCAACAGGAGATTCATTGCTGTCCGAATTCCGTCGGTGCGCGGCTGTAACAACAATTCAACTTCAGTGCCGAGGACGCTCATCGCTGCGGCGGTTGCATCGATTTCGTCCGTCTTGCCGATGCCTGCGCGAGCTTGTTTGCGTGGTGGTTTTACCTCAGTGACGGTGATGCCGGCTTCCGTAAATTTGCGGCAGATTGACGCTCCGTAAGATTTGGTGCCTTCCACCGCAGCAATGATCTCGTTGGTGGTGTTACGTCGGATCCAGGCGATGGCTCGGCCCATGCCGGGCCCAGATACCGGGAATGCTTCGCAGCCAGTACGGGCGCCAGTTCTGGTGTTAATGATCGCGTAGGTGTGGGTGCGGGCGTGGGTGTCGACTCCGATGACGTAGTCGTATTTCTCTGCCACGTTGGTCATGATGGTGGACCTCTATTCCAGTTGATGGCCGTTGTTGTGGCATCTGTCTGGAATGGAGTCCTGTCAGGCAGTTCTTTAATGAGGCACGCCTCTTGTGAAGAAGCGGCCAGCCTTTTATCAAGCCATGGCAAGGGGCCAGACCAATGCCAGCCCATCGCAGCGGACAAATCAGTGACATGGCACAGAGGGTAAACCTCTGGCCAGAAAAGGTGTGAGTCACGCTGTGTCAGGTTGGCATCGATCTTGCCAGCGGGTAACCAGACCTGCCAAGACCATTAAAGAAAAGGTGATCCTTTGATCTGATGATTTAGAGCTTCAACAACTCCTATTTTTCCAGTTCAGGTCACCTTTTCTTCTTTTAAGTCAGTTAATGACTGCCGTTGCCATGGAATACCCGGGCTAGCCGCCCAAATGACAAGGGCGGTACCCACAACGGGAAGTAAAGCTGTTGCGCTTGGAAAAGGCAAAGAACCGTCGTAAAACAAAGCCGACGATAGAATCGCCGCTACGCCGATCCAGGCGAGCGTGCTCACCCATCTTGTCCCCATGGAAGTGTTACGTGAACTCGGCAATAACGCAATGAGTGCACCAAGAGAGAACTCCCACGCACGCGTGAAAGTTGAAAAGTAGGCAGCTCCGGGTTCTGTAGCGGTAAGAAATATGGAGTATGCGAGAGAGAAGAGTAACACTCCCCCGATCCCCATGCCGACGCAAAGTTTTGGCTTCAAACCGTTCGCTAACGCAACGGCAACTAACACACCGATAAATACTGGCCAAAAGAAATAGAACTGCTCTTCAACTGACAGTGACCAGAAATGCTGTATCGCGCTAGCCGCGTTGTCTTCCGCGAGATAATCAGTGGAACTAGCAGCAAGCTTCCAGTTCTCAACGTAGAAGGTGGCAGCCAAGAGTTGGAATAGCCAGTCCTTCCAAACCGTCACGGGAGCGAGAGTTAGAATTCCCAGTAAACTAATGAAGAGCACCGTAAATGACGCAGGAATTAGACGTTTTACACGACGGAGCCAGAATTCCTTAACTTCTTTACCGTTTCTTGGAGGGCGCCGTACGAGATGGGAGGTAATTAGATACCCAGAGATAACGAAGAAAACATCAACTCCAATGAAACCACCTGACATTCGATGCGGCCACATATGGTAAAGAACTACCGCCCCTACAGCGATGGCTCGTAAGCCCTGAATGTCTTTACGAAACCCGCTCCTAGACGCATCGGCCATCTACCAGTCCTACTTCCCTTGGTCAACTTATTGCTCAAACTAATTTTAGATCACTGAACAGGAACGGGGATTAACAACCACATCCGTAGCTGCGGTGGTGGCTGGCCTCCCCTACTGTTCCTCAGTGGGTAGCCCACTGAAAGGCCTGCCTTTGCCTAGGCAGGCCTTTCAAGCGTTGAGCCTGTTGTAGTTAGCCCTCGAGCAGTGCGTCCACGAACTCTTCGGGATCAAACGGGGCAAGGTCATCCGGCCCTTCGCCGAGCCCCACCAACTTGACCGGTACTCCCAACTGCCGCTGGATGGCCACGACGATGCCACCCTTGGCGGTACCGTCCAGCTTGGTCAACACGATGCCGGAGACATTCACTACCTCCGAGAACACCTTGGCCTGTGACAGTCCGTTCTGGCCGGTGGTGGCGTCCAGCACGAGCAGGACTTCATCAACGGTAGCCTTCTTTTCCACCACGCGTTTGATCTTGCCCAGTTCGTCCATCAGGCCGACCTTGTTCTGCAGTCGTCCTGCGGTGTCGATCATGACGATGTCTACCTGCTGGTCGATGCCTGCGGCAACGGCTTCGTACGCCACCGAGGCCGGGTCCGCTCCGTCGATTTCGGAGCGGACGGTGGGAACGCCAACCCGGTCACCCCAGGTCGCCAGCTGCTCTGCAGCTGCGGCGCGGAAGGTATCTGCCGCTCCCAGCAGTACGTCCTTGTCCTCGGCGACCAGCACACGGGCCATCTTTCCGATGGTGGTCGTCTTGCCAACGCCGTTGACACCGACCACCATCAGGATGCTCGGGCGGTCCGGGTGCGGCTCCGGAAGGTAGTTGCGGTCCATGGTGGGATCCACCAGCTTCAGCAGTTCCTCGCGCAACATTGCCTTGACGCGAGCCGGGTCCTTGCTGCCCTCGATCTTGACCCGCTCACGCAATGCGTCAACGAGTTCGAGGGTCGGTTCGGTCCCCAGGTCTGCCATGAGCAGGTTTTCTTCGATCTCGTCCCAGACGTCATCATCGATGTTGTCCTGGCTGAGCAGGGCCAATAGACCCTTGGAGAAAACGTTGTTCGACTTTGTCAGTCGGGCACGCAGACGGGCCAGACGGCCCTGCACCGGGGCCGGAACCTCCAGCTGGAGCGCCGGCTCTTCTTCAACCGTCGGTGCTGTTGCGCCAGCACCTGGAGCCTCGGGGGCCAGCGTGTCGGTGTCCGGGCGTTCCTCGGTGAGGGTTCCGGTACCGGCCGGCGGATCATTAGCGTCGCGTTCGCTGGTGTAGGGGGTCTTGGGTTTGCGGCCCTTGGAAACCAACGCGATGGTTCCAATGCCGACGATCGCTATGACTGCGATCACGATGATTATGGTCAAAAGCTGATCAGTCACGTTTAGAATCATCTCACAGACTATGATGTTGGCTGGCAGTTCAATCCGTTAACACTCCCCTGACAAGGAAGCTGGTTAGCCCGCGCTGCCCGGTACGGATTCAGCGGGCAAAGCACATATGCCCAAGATTGCTCCACGCACCGAACGCCTGCGGGTTCCCCGCGAGATCACCATTCTACTGATTGCCGCGTTCATCATTGCCCTCGGTTTCGGCTTGATTGCCCCCATCCTTCCGCAGTACGCGGTGAGCTTTGATGTAGGTGCAGCCGCCGCCAGCATCATTGTCAGCATCTTTGCGTTTGCGCGGCTGATTTTCGCGCCCGTGGCCGGAGTGCTGACCGCCAAGCTGGGCGAACCGAAAATCTATGTGACCGGAGTGTCGCTGGTTGCCGTGTCCACCTTGCTCTGTGCCGCGGTCCAGGACTACACACAGCTATTGGTTGCCCGTGGGCTTGGAGGTTTTGGTTCCACCATGTTCACGATCTCGGCCATGGCGCTCATCGCCCGTTTGGCGCCAGATGGATCACGCGGCCGGATTTCAGGGATGTACGCCGGCGCGTTCCTGCTGGGCAATGTCATGGGACCGGTCTTCGGCAGCCTGCTGGCCCCCTTTGGAATGCGCCTGCCCTTCCTCATCTATGGCGTGGCCCTGTTGATCGCCGCAGCCGTGGTGTACTTTGCCCTGGCACGCAAACCGGTACAGGAAAAACTTGAAGACAGCGAAGTGGCCGAGCCGAGCGCGCCCGTACCGGTGCTGACCACCCGTGAAGCACTGCGCTCCCCCACCTTCCGCGCGGCAATGGCCTCCGGTTTCAGCTACGGTTGGCTGGCCTTCGGCATCCGTACCTCAATGATCCCCCTCTTTGCCCTGGCGGTCTTCGGTGAGGGAACCGGCCAACGCGTGGCAGGTATTTCCCTGGCTATTTTCGCCGTGGGCAATGGCGTCGCCCTGACGTTCTCCGGAAAACTGACCGACGCGATTGGACGTAAGAAGCCGGTCCTTCTTGGCATGGCCATTCTGCTCTCCTCCATCGTCCTAATGGGCTACTTCACTTCCCTGCCGGCCTTCATCATCTTTTCCATCCTCGCCGGCTTCGGTGGCGGCATCCTGGGTCCAGCCCAGCAGGCAGCCGTAGCGGATGTCATTGGGGCTGGGCGTAACGGTGGCAAGGCATTGGCAGGATTCCAAATGGCCACCGACTTGGGTGCGATCATCGGACCGCTTATCGCCGGGCTTATGGCAGATCACATTAACTACCAGGTGGCGCTGAGCGCTTCAGGCGCCGTATGCCTAGTGGGTGTCGTGGCGTGGTTGTTCACTCCGGCTAGCGTCCCCGCCGTGCGGCAGCCGTCCGGGAATGAAGAGCACGAACACTAGATACGTTGGTGATCCATCTTCTGACTAATCACCGTGGTGACGCCGTCTCCACGCATAGTCACGCCATAGAGTGCGTCCGCCACTTCCATGGTCTTCTTCTGGTGGGTGATCACGATGAGCTGCGAGGATTCGCGCAGCTCTTCGAAGATGGTGATTAACCGTCCCAGGTTGACGTCATCCAGTGCTGCTTCAACTTCGTCCATTACATAGAACGGCGACGGCCGGGCCTTGAAGATGGCGACCAGCAACGCCACGGCGGTGAGGGAGCGTTCTCCACCGGAGAGGAGTGAGAGACGCTTGATTTTCTTGCCAGCAGGGCGGGCTTCGACTTCAATACCAGTAGTTAGCATATTGTCGGGGTCGGTCAGGACAAGCTGCCCCTCGCCGCCCGGGAACAGTCGGTCAAAAATTCTCTTGAATTGGGTTGCAGTGTCGTTATAGGCCTCGGTGAACACTCGTTCAACATGATCGTCAACGTCTTGAATGATTTGTTCTAGGTCTGCTCGGGATTTCTTCAAGTCCTCAAGTTGCCCGGAGAGGAACTTGTGTCGCTCCTCCAAGGCAGCGAACTCCTCCAGGGCCAGGGGGTTGACCTTGCCCAGTGCGCCCAGATCGCGTTCGGCCTTCTTCAGCCGCTTTTCCTGCTCCACGCGGTCAAAGGGTTTGGTTCCCACAGGATTGCCGTCCTCGTCAACACTCTGACGCAGTTCGGCCCATTTATCCTCCGGATCAAACGCTTCGGGAATCAGCTGATCAGGACCGTAGTTCTCGATCAAGTATTCCGGGGTATACCCCAGTTCCTCTAGCGCGCGGTTTTCAACGTTCTCAATGCGCATCCGCAGTTCGGCGCGCGCCATTTCATCACGGTGCGCGGCATCCGATAGGCGCGTTAATTCCGCTGAAAGTTTCTCAACCTCAGCACGCTGGCTGATGAGCAGCTCCTCGATCTCGTTCTTGTGTTCCTGCAGCTCACTGCGCTCACTGTCGGCCATCTGGACAGAGACATCAATGAACTGCAGGATCCGAGTCGCTGCGGCTTCCACCTGGGCGGCGTTCGTTGCCTGGATACGGCGCTCTTCGGCCCGCCGTGCAGCTACTTCGCGATGGGTCCGTTCGGCTGCTGCCGTGCGTTTGAGTCCTTCGATGCGGGAGCGCAGGGCCGTGACGCGCTCTTCACTGCTGCGCAGTGCCAGGCGCGCTTCCAGTTCCTGTTGACGTGCGGCAGCGGCCGCATCCGCCATGGCAGCCCGCGACGCATCATCAACGGATTCGTCTTCGTGATCTTCGGACGCCATCTCCATGCGCTCGGTGATCTCTTCGAGCGATTCCTGCTCGATGCTCAGCTTTTCCTCCACCGCGACAATTCTTGCGCGTAGGGTCTGACGCTGTGCCTCGGCATTGCGCAGCTTCTCCCCCAACTCGGCCAGATAACTGGTGAGCTCGGTAATGCCCGCGTCGGAATCCCGCAGGGCAGCGAGCGCGTCATCGTGGGCGCTTTCAGAGGCGTGAAGGGCCGGTTCCCGCTCGGCGAGTTCACGTTCCAGACGCTGCAGTTCTGAACTTGTTTGTCTCAGTTCTGTTTGGGTGGATTCGATCAATGCCTGCTGGGCAATTAGGGAAGCGCCTGCGCTGTTGCCCACGGAGCTACGTGCCGCGGATACGTTGATTCCGTCAAAGGTGGTGAAGCAGGCATCCGCATATTGGAGGGCCATTTCGCGGGCGATGTTCAAGTCCTCGACAATGTAGTGGTTGGCGAGCAGCCGGTCCAGTAGCGAGGCGATTTCCGGACGGCTGGTCACGACCTCGCGGGCAGTGATGAGCCCGTCGACGCGGGGCACTACTGATGCACGGTTTGCCGATACATGGATCAACGAGACGTTGGCCTCTTGTTGATCGGTGAGTTCTTCGATCAAGTCCAAGGCACCGGTGACGTCAGAGGCAACGAGTGCTTCGGAGCTATCCCGAAGGATGGCTGAGATGGCCTTTTCATAGCCACCGGCCGTGGAGATCAGTTCCCCTAGCCGTCCCAGCAAGAGCTCGCCGTGTGCTTCGAGGAGTTCTGCGGATGAATCGTCCTGGGCGTTCAGCTTCAGCGCTTCGAGGCGCGAGGTGAGCCCGGAAACCCGCACGGATAGTTCACGCTCCCGCTCCGAGGCCACGCGTTGCGCATGCTGTAGGGCATGGAACTCCCCTGCGGCGTCCTCATACGCACTGTTCAGTTCCTCTTCGGCCTCCTGCCGTTCCAAGAGTTCCTGGGACAAGGATTCAAAAGATTGGCGTTCGGCGGCAAGGTTTGCGTCAAACGACTGATCACTGTCCTTGAGCCGGACGATTTCTGCACTGGTGACATCCACCCGGCTTCGTGCGGAGGCTACCTGGGAAGCTAAACGTGCCATGCCTTCGCGGCGATCGGCCGCGGCGCGCAGCAGGGAGGCCATTCGCTGTTGTTCAGCGCGTGCGGCTTCTTCGGCGGTTTCCTTTGCTTCGACGGCTTCAGCGAGGATCTCATGACGGTCCTCAACTGCTTCTTCCAGTTCGGCTAGTTCTTCACCCAGCCGCTCGGCCTGGGCGTCCAAACGGTCGGGGTCCCGGTTGCTGTCGAAGTGCGTTGGGTTTGATGCCAGCAGTGAGGAGCGTTCTCGCGCTAACGCGGCCATGGAGCGATAGCGCTCCTGCAGGGTTGTGAGGCTAACCCAGGTTTCCTGGATTCTGGCAAGACGCGGGGTCGCCTGCGATAGCTTCGCCTCGAGATTCCCCACATACTGGCGTGCGTGCTCCAACTGGGAACTGGTCTCCCGCTGCGCAGCCTGGATTTTAGCTTCGTCGCTGATGTCTTGGGCCAACTTGTTGTTTAGCGTCACCAGGTCATCAGCAAGCAGGCGTGCCTTAGCATCGCGCACCTCCAGTTGAACGCTTTGGGCACGACGTGCAATTTTCGCCTGGCGTCCCAACGGCGCCAATTGTCGGCGTACTTCAGCACCTAAGTCTTCTAGGCGGTCCAGGTTTCCCTGCATGGCCTGAAGTTTGCGCAAGGTCTTTTCCTTACGCCGACGGTGCTTGAGCACGCCGGCGGCCTCTTCAATGAAACCGCGCCGGTCTTCGGCAGTGGCGTGCAGGATTCTGTCGAGCTGCCCCTGACCGACAATGACATGCATTTCGCGACCGAGCCCGGAATCGGACAAGAGTTCCTGAATATCCAATAGGCGGCAGGAGTTTCCATTGATCGCGTATTCTGAACCGCCGGACCGGAACAACGTGCGTGAGATCGTGACTTCGGCATAGTCGATGGGCAACTGGCCATCGGTGTTGTCTATGGTCAGGGAAACGTGGGCACGACCCAACGGTGGACGTCCGGAGGTGCCGGCAAAAATGACATCCTCCATCTTGCCACCACGCAGGGTTTTGGCTCCCTGTTCCCCCATCACCCACGCTAGCGCGTCCACCACGTTGGACTTGCCGGATCCATTGGGGCCAACCACCGCAGTGACACCCGGTTCAAACTCAAAGGTCGTCGCCGAGGCAAAAGACTTGAACCCGCGTACGGTAAGTGTCTTTAGATGCACGGTGGAGGATTCCTGAGTTCTGTGTTGGGGTTATAGGCTGGTGCTGGCTCGTCAAGAACCACGAGAGGCTTGGTGAGGCAATTCTATCGAAGCCCACCCCACAACCGGGGGAAGCGGCGCGTAGGACTGCATGAAAGTAAGCGAAGAGATTGGAATCCAAGTGAGTGTTCTTTCGCAGATTGAGCAATGGCCGGCCGACAACGCGGTCAGCGCCGTGATCGATGGTTCCGGACAGATGCTTGATTCTGTCGGTGACCTAAACCGCAAGTACCCGCTGGCCTCGGTGACCAAGCTGCTGAGCGCCTATGCCTTCCTGCTTGCCCTGGAAGAAGAAGCCATCAGTCTGGACGACCCTGCGGGCCCCGAAGGCTCCACGGTGCATCACCTGCTGGCCCACACGTCCGGCTATGACTTCGACAGTGAAACCATCCGCTTCAAGCCGGGCAGCCGCCGTGGCTACTCGAATACCGGGTTCGAGGTACTGGCTGAGCACCTGCAGCGTTCCAGCGGCATCGCCTTTACGGAATACATTTCAGAAGCGCTGTTCATCCCATTGGGGATGAACGACACCACGTTGGATGGCAGCAGCGCCAAGGATGGGATCTCTACCGCAGCAGATCTGTCCCGATTCGCGGCGGAATTGCTCACCCCCACCCTGCTGGCATCAGAAACGTTGAAGAACGCCACCTCGGTTCATTTCCCGGACAGGATTGGCATCTTGCCCGGCTATGGACGCCAAGAACCCAATGACTGGGGACTTGGCTTTGAGATCCGCGGAACCAAGAATCCGCATTGGACGGGCAAGGATCATCCGGCGACGACCTTCGGCCACTTCGGCCAATCCGGAACTTTTCTCTGGGTTGACCCTGAACACCGGCTGGCCTGTGTCACGCTGACTGATAAGGTTTTCGGCCCCTGGGCTGCCGAGCGGTGGAGCGATTACAACAACGGAGTATTGCAGGAGTTCTCGCGCTGAATCGGCAGGATGTCTAACGACGGCGGGGGCGGGGTTGGCAGACAGGGCAGGTGAATGAGGAACGCCCCATAAAGGCGTCGCGACGAATCAATGAAGTACGGTCATTGCTCGCACAGCGAGCACATTCTCTGCCCTCGCGGCCGTAGGCGTTGAGCGAGCGGTCAAAGTATCCGCTGGCTCCATTCACATTGACGTACAGCGAATCGAAGCTCGTGCCCCCGGCGTCCAGTGCGCGAAGCATTACGTCCCGCAGGGCGGCATCCAACCGCTCAACTTCTGCCCGCCGAATCGTCGCGGTATTTCGGAGTCCTGAGAAACCAGCTTGCCAAAGTGCCTCATCCGCATAGATGTTCCCCACACCCGCGATCACTGTTTGGTCGAGGATGGCTCGCTTAACCTGAGTGGTCCGCCGGCGCAGGGCAGCGTAAAGGGACTCGGTGGTCCGGAACGGATCCAGTACGTCTCGGGCAATATGAGAGGCCGCTGCCGGGATGAGTTCGAGGTCGCTCCCCTGTCCGCCAACTCCCCCATCGGAAGTGCTGACAAGAGGCGAGAGGAACATACCGCCAAAGACCCGCTGGTCAATGAAGCGCAACTCCCCTGGTTCTTCGCCGCGGGAACTCAGCGATAGACGCACCTTCAAATGTTTTTCATCCGGCGCTTCAGGTTCCTCTATCAGCAGCTGTCCGCTCATTCCCAGATGCGCCACGAGCGCAACAGGCGTCGCCAGCCCAGTCAGGTTCATCCAGAGGAACTTGCCCCGTCGAACTACTGCATCAACACGACATCCCTGAAGACTTGCTACGAAGTCTTCGGCACCGTCCAGGTGCCGTCGCACGGAGCGTGGATCTAGGACTTCCACCCTCTCGAAATTGCGACCGCGGACCCAGGTTTCAACTCCGCGGCGAACTACTTCGACTTCCGGTTGTTCAGGCATAGCGAAGTGGCGATCCTTAGAGCTGCGGCAAGGTCTGATTGGGATGCATTAGCTTCCAACTAGCCCGGGCGGCTTCCTGTTCCGCTTCCTTCTTGGAAGGCCCCTGCCCCTGGCCCAGCTCGCGCTCCCCAATCCACAAAGTGGCGGTGTAGCTGCGGGCGTGGTCCGGTCCGGTTCCCGTGACTTCATAGAGCACGTCCCCGAGTTTGCCGCCAGCTGCTTCTTCCTGGATGACCGTCTTCCAGTCAGTGGCAGCTCCGAGCAGTTCACCATCCTCAAGCATCGGCGTCACCAAACGCAGGATGAGCTCCTTGGCAATATCCATCCCATGGTTGAGGTACACGGCGCCGAAAATGGCTTCCATGGTATCGGCCAAAATCGAGGACTTGTTTGCCCCGTTGGACTGCTTCTCACCACGACCCAGGTAGATGTGCTGGCCCAGCGCGAGTTGCCGGCCAACCGTAGCCAACGCGCGAGTGCTGACGACAGCCGCGCGGCGCTTCGCGAGGTCCCCTTCCGGCAGGTGAGGCAGCTCATCGTAGAGATACTCGGCGATGCTGAAGCCCAGGATGGAGTCGCCCAAGAACTCTAGACGCTCATTGGTGGGGATCCCGCCGTTTTCATAGGCGTAGGAACGATGGGTTAAAGCAAGACGAAGCGTCTCGGGGTCAATAGTGACCCCGAGACGCTTCAGAAGTTCTTCTTCAGAAGACATATTTAGACGTCTGCGACCTTGCGACCCTTGTACTCAAGGAACAGCTCGGTACCGGCCGAGTCGGTGACGACCTTGGCCTGGTGCGGCAGGCTGTAGGTGACACGACCGTTTTCAACGGTCTTCACCAGGTTCGGTGCGGTAGCCTTCCACTGAGAACGGCGGGCACGAGTATTCGCACGGGACATCTTCCGCTTTGGAACAGCCACGACTACTTCTCTTCTCTCTCGTCTGACGTTTTACTTTGTGTCGCATCTTCTGCGACTATGTCGGCCAGCTGCGCAAGCGCTGCCCAACGAGGATCAAGGACCTCATGGTGATGCTCAGGATCCTCGTTAAGGTTCTTGCCACATTCGCTGCAAAGCCCTAAACAATCTTCCCGACATACCGGCTGGAACGGCAGGGCGGTCACCACTGCGTTCCGCAGTACCGGGTCAAGGTCGATGAGACCATCGACAACCCAGTACTGGTCAACTTCCTCGTCTTGCTCGATTTCGGCATTCTCTTCGTAGTAGAAGAGCTCCTGAATATCAGCATCATAATCATACTCGATGGGCGTCAGGCACCGGCCGCATTCACCGGCGATTTCCACGGTAGCTACACCAGAAACCAGAACACCCTCATGTACGGATTCGAGCCGCAGGTCCAAGGAAACCTCGGATCCTTCACGAACACCAATAAGTGCTACGCCCACTTCAGCGGGCGCGGGTACTTGCTCAACGATCGTTGTCATTGCTCCGGACGCCCGTCCAAGCTCCTTGGTTGAAATAACCAGAGGCGAGCTGCGATCAGGCTCACCGTGTGGCGACCGATCAGAACGCTTTTCGCTGATGATAACTCCTATTGAACATATACCGACGTTTCATTTTAGCCCACGATGCCCACGTGCTCCAAACGCGCATTTATCAACTTCCGCGAGTCAGAGGCGTTTTGCGACTAGTCTCACAACATACGGGTCCTCACGCTCGAACGGCGCATAGCCTGTGCCTTCATCGCACACCATGATCTCGAAACCGAGGTCGGTAAGCTCTCGGCGAAGTTGCAAAGTGTCGACAAACCGACGATATGAGCGGAAGCGCGCTTTTCTCAATGGCTCGTCTAACGTAGTGCGATGCTCGAACGCCGCTATGTCGCCCGGGGCCATCGCAAACGACATCGCCGATAGCAATGTCCGCTGTTGGTCGTGAGTCAACCCATTAAGCAGAAAGCGCTGGTAGAACAACCGGGGGCCCGTTCGCACCTTGTGATCGGTGATACGAGCAATGGATCCTTCCTCCAATAGGTCTGCTTGAACTACATCTACTCGCGAATTGCCGGCTACCTCCTTGACAGCAGCTTCGAAAGCGTAGCTACTGCGCTCGATGCCACATACCGTTGACGCAACTTCCGAAAGTACGGTTAGATCTCTGCCATTGCCACACCCAAGATCGTAGGCAACGGCTAGCGCGGGAAGTATACGCGCCTCCACAAGCCACCGGGCAAAGTTGGAGGGCTCAGTAACTTCCGGGCGCGAGTAGAAATCGTCCATCGCAAGCCGAGTACGCTGAGTGTAAGTCAGTAGCGGCTGGGCATCCCGGCTACGCCGACGGTCGCGCCATTTGAAGTCGGGATCGGGAATTTTCCACTCCTCACCGTACACATGCCCTACCACATCCTGCGGTCGTGCGGGGAGTCCCACTTGATACCCTGCTAAATACCCTGACATTACAGGTTCAAATACTGATGGGGCAACGGCGGCCGTCCCTACACGACCAAATGGAAAGCCGACCATCCCGTCGTCTTTTACGAAAAGATGAGCAACATCAACCATAATCTTTGATCCCGTAGCACGTCTCACCGAAATACATGACGCCTTAGGGGTCACGGAATAGCCAGCCGCGATCAACCTCTCCCCGATCGCAGCGAATTCCTCGGCAACCTGCTCAGTCGTAGTTTTCCTACTCAGATAGGCGCAATCCATATCTTTATCGTGAGGAATGAAGCCTCTATCGCGCACGTAGCCCAACAGCGTACCACTGTAGATAAAGGACCGCGAGCCAGTGACTTGGTAGATTACTCGATCCACGTCTTGATAGAGGGACATTACACCCTCCTGCCACGTATAATCAAGGTCTTTGCCAACTTTGGCTATTCGCCCCCGCGCATCAAATGATTGACCGGAGGCGAATCGTTGGCGTAATTTCTCGAGATTCTCCTTACCATCCTGATTCGGATGCATGAAAAACGCACCGTTAGGCATCGGCAGCGCCTGCCCAGCAAACTTAACGGACACTCGATCACTGCGTTGCGCAAACCTCCAGACGTCATACATACCGATCTCGAAGCTCAACCTATTCTGACGTGCAGGTTGGAGCGGGGCTTTTAGCACAAAAGTTTCATTAATAAATAAGTCAACCCCCGCTTTAGCCTTATCAAAATCGGTTTTGTAAATACTTCCAGAAATAACGTCAGTATTAAATTCTTCGACAAGCCCAATTTTATTCGAAGCTACGCGATTTTTCAGCATTTTCAGTAAGTTTCGCACTCGATTTTCCTCGTATGTAGTGCCTAAGGCAAAGACCCGATAAACTGTCGTTTACCGTACGTTATTTTTCAAAGCTAGACTTAACCGGAAAATAGGATTCCAAAAAATGCGTAACGTATTCATCCTCAATTGGCTGAGCACCCACCACAGGAGCATCATTGATACAGAAAGTATCTCTATCTCGCAGCCTCAAAGTAT
This sequence comes from Glutamicibacter sp. St.4D3, assembly GCF_059728615.1. Classification (NCBI taxonomy): domain Bacteria; kingdom Bacillati; phylum Actinomycetota; class Actinomycetes; order Micrococcales; family Micrococcaceae; genus Glutamicibacter; species Glutamicibacter sp. St.4D3. The sequence continues at coordinate 1,435,535 of NZ_AP039380.1, read as the reverse complement.
TCTGCATAACCATCAGGTACGAATCATCCAGAATGTTTATGTAGTGGTAACGCAGTCTTGTAGGAACCGCTTTCCCGATTATCTGGGCGTAGTAATGATGTAATTGATCTGCAACAATATCACGATGGTCACGAAATGGACTTGCCCACGTCTGCTCGTATTCTTTTTTGAACCGAGATTCGAGTTCAAAGTGAGCGGATTTTAACTGCGGATGTGGAGTGTGCTTGATCGCTCGTGAAACTGTTACTCCAAATTCTTGTTCTAGAAGTCGGCGAATATTACGAGTGAGGTTGAAATGGGGTTCGTCTGAGGAGGAAGCCTCTCCAAACGGTCGACGGTTGTTAGAAGGTGATACCTTAGCAAGTCCGCTTGCTGTAAAGAACCGATCCGGGCCTAAATCTCGACCGAAGAACACATCGTCGTTGATATATACATAATGTTCGCCTAATTCCGGAATGTGATGCAGTCGAGAAATGATGGAATTACTGTTGAAAGTCGGTAGGTAATCCCCCTCTGGATAAATATCTCGGTGGTCGATTACCTGAATCCGCTGATTGCTTGTATCCAACCAGTTCGGTACCTGACCAGCCGTCACGATGAAAATTCGGCGGAACCAAGGGGCGAACATTTCGAGCGAACGTAGTGAATACTTTAACTCGTCTCGTGAACGGAATCTAGCGGCATGCGTGGCTTCCTCGTGATACTCGCGCCCCATAACCTGCGCTTGGCGTCTAAACTTCGACTCCAGCCAGGCAGGATCATCCCCATCGACCCAAGTATAGACGGCATCAATAGGAAATGTAATGTCATCAACCATTGTCCTAGTCAGTACCGTCGGAGTGGACATGGTACCAAGATCACTTTCGACGCTCACAGGCTCTGCGTCCGCGGCGGACATCCGAAGCGCAGCGCGGTTCTCGCGAGGAGCAATAACTTCATTCCCTTCCTCACCCTGTCCGAACTCCCAGAATTCGATTTGGCAACCTCTCTCGGCGCCGTATGCCAACGAGGATCCATCGAACAGCTTTGGCATATATACCGCGATCACCCGATCATCCATCAAAGACTTATCGGACGTCAAAGCATAATAAGGAAGGACTTTCTTCGACTTCCATCCTCGAACGTACAGGGGAACGCCCTCGTTAAGTTGAACTAAAGCGTCGTACACGGCTTTCCGATTGGCGATATCCACAGCAACAGTTACGGCTTGGTGATTGTCCTGAGAAAGGTACAACCAATCGATGCCAGCCCGGCTCAATGCCTCGGTTACTAGCTTAAAGTTCTGCCGACCCATCTCACGGGGAAGCAAGGGTGTGGCTACGTGCCAATCAATACCTTTCCACCGTTTAGTTAGACAGCGGTATTTTATTTTACTGTCCTGAGCCAGAATCAACCGTATCCGTCCACCCACACGATCGGCGTAGTAATAAAGCTGTAATCCCTTCTCTCGCACTCTTCTATATAGCGGCATGGGAAGGACATGCTTCATGAAACTTTTAGACGTTTGGGCGAGTCGACTCTTAATATCAGAGTTCATTCTAACCTCCATCAGGACTACGGTACTCAATATTTCTCACGAGAAGGAGATTCCTCAGGACAACATTGAAGAGGATTAACGAAATCGTCTTACAACGAAAATCGCTAACCACCTAGACAAAACTCGCGCGAATGAATTTCTCGTTCATCTAATTACTTTCACTCTCAGCTCGGTCTATTACTTCCTTGTACTTAGCCGGACGGAATAGCTTCTTTATTTCCTGGTAGACTCTTTCGCTGTTCTTCGAATCCAAAAAGCCAAAGGTCTGTTCGACGCGCATTTTGTATCGGGCGTGAGCAAGCCCTTTCACTGAGGATATAGTTTCACTAACCGCTTCAGCAGGTTCTACTGTAACTGGTCCGAACCCATCCTGCTCGAAGTCATAGTATCCGCCATCGTAGGTGTGAGCTCCGAGTTTAATGTCTTCTTGATCGAACTGAAAGTACACAACCGGTATTCCACAATAAGCGGCCTCGAAAGCAGTCGAAGAATAGTCCGTCACGAGTACAGCACTTTCGTGAACGAATTCAGCGAACGGTTTTTCGTCCCAGTCAAGAACATGAACATTCTCGCCGAGTTCCATGTCCGGAACATAATCAACCAAGGCGGGGTGCGGGAGAAGACCGATCTGCAAGTTATTCTCGCTAGCAAAGGAAACGAGACGAGGATCCTTCAAGAAGTTTCCCCATGAAAGAGCGTATTCTGAAGTCCTGAATCCTTCAATTTTTGTTCGTCGTCCCTGAATGTCAGGCGGCCCAACCAGAGACTGTCGCCATGTTGGCGAGACAAGGATCCAACGCGCACGAGCTGTCTCTGGCTTTTCCCCTAACGCGTCGTGTCGTGGAAAGCCCGTCAGCTTCACTTCTTTGGTGGTGAAGCGGTACGATGTATCGTTCCCAATGATCGATTTGTATTCATCATGAGTACTCGTTATAAGAAGATCGATTTGCTTCGTATTAAACCAAAAAGACAGGTCGTGGTCCGTGACCCCGTGTTGAAGGAAAACAAACTTCCAAGTTGCTCTCTTCTTAAGAGCGCCTTCGAGTGGATCCGTTACAAACTTGTCCAAATGCGACGAAGCGTAAACCTGAGCATTCATGAGAGCTAATTTGTGTTCGTCTGAGCCATGTTCCAAAAGGCGGAATCCCTCATCCGCGAGGCGTTCCCAGTCTGGTGACGATTTCTCTAAAACAAACCAAGCATTGACTTTCGGTCGGTTGAGCTTCAGATACCGATAAAGATGTTCTGCATTGTCGTTCGCCCGATAGATCCGATCCATCAAAATCCAGGCATTGCTGTATTTATGGCGGACTTCCTTTTTGTCAGCCCTTTTTAGCAGACGCTGATTTTTGTCTCTATTGAACTTCAACTTGGCTGCTGTTTTCTGCTCATACTTCCTATAAGCACCAAGCGCTCTCCGTGTCACACGTACATGCATCGGCAATAAATCTCGTGCTGCCTGTTGTGCCCCTACGCTGCGAGTGACATCCATACCCGCCAATGCCTTACTTACGACAAAGGGTCGAAGTGCATAGTGCGGACGCTTTCTCATTCCGAGTGCTAGTTCTCTTATCTCTCCGTCAATGGAGACGCTGAAGGTTCCCGTTGCGGGAATCCACAAGTATCTATGGGAGAAAAGTGTCTTCCCGAGAAATACCATGGGTCGCGTTTTGGCGTGTTTCGGAACGATATGCTGACCCTTAAACCTGATAGTCTCTTCCGGGAGCTCACCGGAATACACATAATGCAGTAGTGTCATCTTCTGCTCAACATCGATTCTTTCGACTTGAACAACTCGTGGACGATAACTAGCGTTCTTGTAGCCTAATATAAGCGCATCTTTAAGATCGAAGTCGGTAGGCATGACCTCAAACTGATGAATTGAGTGCTCCGGGATGTCTTGTAAAATCTTACCGACCAGCTCGTGGAATCTGGTGAGCACTTCTGGTGATAGGCGTTTCGAGGGAGCTGCTACTTTCCGATCACCCCGAAAATACCATAACAGATCGTAGATAATAAGCATCTGTAGCCACATTGGCACCGAGCCTTGCCTTTTTTTGGCTAGTTCCAGAAGATCTAGATGACCGTATTCAAGTACTGCTCCATACTTTTCCGGGCGAAGCGCCGATGTTTGGACTGACGAATTTCCAGCTGCACGACGACGATAGTAATAGGATGACGATGCCACCACGCCGATGACCGGTGTTGGTTGTTGCAATAGGTACGCTGACACAAAATGCGCATCCTCAAAGCTGAAGGTGAGGCGTTCATTAAAGGAATGATCAAGTTTTCTTAGCTCGTGAGTTCTCACCACAGCTGTTGCACCGCTCATGTGAAAGAAATCAGGAGATCGATCCAAGTTGACGAAGCGGTTACCGTCTCGAAACCTCCTATTCAGGGGATGCGAAGTCGATATCTGTCCCGTTTTTTCGTCAAACGTCACAACTTGAGTCACGTACATAACGACGTTCCCGCTGGAGTCCTCGCCCATGAAAGTCAGGAGTTGTTGTATGTAGTCATCGGCTAAGTAATCGTCAGGATCGCAAAAAGTTACCCACTCTCCCGCAGCCCGCTTAATACCAACGTTTCGAGCGGAGGCCTGTCCGCCATTCGCTTTTTTGATCACCGTATGCTTAACCCGAGTATTCGAACTCCACTGTCGAATCATGTCTTCGGAGGAATCCAGCGAGCCGTCGAGCACAAGGATCACTTCAAAGCTGTTTCTATTGCTCTGACGATCTAACGAATCAAGGAAGTCCTGCAGATAGTCCTCTACGTTATACACGGCCGATACGATTGATATTATTGGCGTGACCGACGCATCGATATTCGAGTGTGTTGGATCCATGACCCCATCGACGGTGTTTTCAGACATAGCTTTCACAAGAGTCAATTGTAGTTGCTGATGACGGGCAGACCCGCATTTGGAGACACGCTGCATTGGACGATCAGCTCGGAAATTGCCCCTCCGGCTTCTAGGCAGTTGTGTGTCGTCTGTTATTTTGCCCGATGGATAAGCCAAAAGATGAGCTCAAACCGTAAACTGACCTGTAGCAATACTAACGATTCGCGGGTCAGCTGCAGTGCTTGACGCAACGGTCGCAGATCTTCAACGCCAGGTACTTCTACTCGCCGGATGATGTGCACGAAGATTTCGTTGACGGGGTAGCGTTTGAGACACCTCACGACCTCTTTCTAGTTATACCCGGGCAGTCGTTCTGGCGACGTAGTCCTTTGTTCGTGGGTCAGTGGCAGTGCGTACAAGCATGATCTGGTGCAGGGCACAGTTTTCCTGCCGAGTGCCACCGCGATTGAACCGATGGCGATTCGTTTTGCCAGATGTGGCCTCGTATCAGGCAGACACCACACATTGCTGCGAATGCTACTTTGCACTTGATAAGTTCTGCGTTCTCGCCGACAGTGACAAGAAGTTCGCCACAACTGCTGAATGCGTTTGTCACGGGCTGCGAACCATTTTCGAGCACGTAGGGCAGCGAAGCTGATGATCTCTGACAACGTCACCGACGTGGGCCAGCGGACCCGCATAAAAATCATCCAAACCCAGCTCTTCGCGGCATTCAAGAACCACTATTGGTTCGAGGCCAGGTCCTACAACCCGGAATCGGGCAACGAGAACGGCAATGTGGAAAACCGCCGTGGAATTCCTGCGCCGCAACATCATGATCCCCGTGCCCCAGGTTGCGTCCATGGGCCAGACCAATGAGTTGCTGATGCAACGCAGCGCCCGCTTCGCGGCCAAGGAGCAATGGAATAAGAAGGTCCCCAGCCGGAAGCTATTTACCGAAGACCAAGCCGCGCTGCTGAACCTGCACGGGGTCAGGTTCTACCCGGTGATGCACAAGACCCGCAAGGCCAGCAGGTACTGCCTCCTGTAGGTCGCGCAGAATACACATGCCGTCGGTGCGCGCTTTGCTTCCCAGCGTCTGGCGGTCGGGCTGCGGCATAAAGCCATTGAGGTGCTGGACGAGCACGTGGTTATGAGCCCCTCCTTCCCCCAGAGTTTTCGGGCAGCATCCGGAAACGATTACCGAACCCTCGGTGGTCTTGGGGCTGTTGGCGGCCAAGTCTGGCGGCTGGGCAAATTCCCCGTTGGATGCCCAGTTCGCCGACCCGGTACGGGGCTGGATTGATATCGCGCATAGCGCCGATCGACGGCGCTTCTTCACCGCACTGCAGGACGCTCCGTCAGCGATCGGGTTCCTGACGGCGCTGGAAGCCGCCGAGCAACTGGTCACCGAAGGCGACGATCCCTTGGGCCCGAAGCTGGGCATACTGGTCCGCCGCATCGCCCAGGGCACCGAGTTCGAGACGAGACCCGTGGACCTGGGAGTTCATGACCAATTGATCAGCAGCCCGCAGGGCGCGCTGCAGCTACAGTGGAAGCGGTGCCGGCAGTATGAGCACGAACGCTTTTGACGACCTGCTCCAGGACGGGCGTGCCGCGTCCCTGACCGGCAGCTTGATCGATGAATTCGCGCGCAAGGGCACTCCGAAATAGCATGAGTTCCTGTATGAATTGCTCCTGTCGGAGCAGGCTCCTCGCACCGAATCACGCAGAGCCCGCTTGTTGCGTGCCGCGAAGTTGCCGGCGATGACGACTCTGCAAGGATATGGCTTCACCGCGATCAGGTTTCCGGCCGATTGTGGGCGTGCGCAGTTCTTCGACCTGGATTTCCTAAATCAGGCCCAGGATCTGATCCTGTTCGCAGACGTGGGCACCGGCAAGACGCACCTGGCCGCGGCCCAGGCTGTGGCGTGCAGCCGCGGCATCCCGGCGAAGTTCTTCACAACGGCCCCTGGTGTTGCAGTTGCGTCGGGCCAAGGACGAGGGCCAGCTGGATAAGGAGCTGGCATCGATCGCGAAGAATGACCTGCTGGTCATTGACGAGTTCGGGTACCTGCCCATTGACGAGGAAGGCGTCCGCTTGTTGTGCCAGGTCATTGCGGATGGGTATGAGAAACGTAGCCTGGTTATCATGACGAATCTGGAGTTCAAACGATGAGGCATGGTGTTCGGGAATGAGAACATGGCGGCCGCGGTAATTGACCGGCTGGTGCGTCATGGACGACTGCTGCAGTTCCGGGGTCAGTCCCGGGTGAAAAAGCGCTGATATCATGAGCCGGCAGTACCCGTTACCGGGTGATGACGTTTTATTGGACCACAAACTGGCTGAAGTCGCCCACCTTTGAACGCATTAATGGCCTACTTTGATTTGACGTAACACCGCCGGCTCTGGTCGCAGTCGCACACGAGAATCCGATAATGTACGCTGAGTACCGATCTCGGTTATTCCCCGCTAGGAAGGTGCCGGACAAGACTCGAAGCAGTGTCAGACAAACGCGTTACTCGCATTGGTAACAGTCCACGACGCGGAACCAAACGGGAAGTCAAACGGTATAGATGTCGATGGAAAAGCGCCGGGAAGGTCACGGCAGACTGAATGACTTCAACGGTGGAGCCTGAAGCTCGTTGCGTCCGGAAGACCAAGTAAGAGCGGCATAATGGTTTCAAAGCTCACGGCGTGGGCGAACTACAAGCCCGGCTGGTCACCGATGTTGAGGTCATTGCCACGGCAGACGGTCAGCACCGAACGCGGACGTAGCGGCGTCCCTGTTGGCCATCAATCCCAGATTGGGGCAGAACCGATTCGAGAAACCGTCTCAAAAAATAGCGCCATTTTCACTTCTCGAACGATGAAGAGAGCGGGAAGCGGGTTCGCAAAAACTGACTCACGACATGTGTGCGTTGAACTTCGTCGGCAACTGATAGAACTTCGTTAATACAGAACATGTCCAGCATGCTGTTGCGGGCCAGACGCACCATGTCCAGGTGGAAGGTGTCCGCCCCGATGTCCACGTACTGGTATTTGACCGAGGTGGGGTAACCCAGGCCCAGCCGTGCGGCGTACTGGTGTGCCAGTGAAGAAGGGATGGACAGATCGGTGGCCGAACGGAAACGATGCATGGCGATCTCGGCAACACGCGGACCGAGATCTTCATGGATACGTCGGTGGACCGCCAGGCGCTGCGGGTGTGCAACGTGCTGGAACTTGCGGGATGTGGTGCGGCCGAATCGCGTCAGGATGACTTCCCTGTTGTTAGCCGCAGCCTGGTTGATCGGCAGGCCGGAGTCCTCGGCCTGTGCGAAGTGTCCCTTGGTGAGGCAGTACTTGGCCTGACCCGCGGGACCGAAGAAGATGTTAGGGTGCAGATACCGCCCAAAGAATACGTCATCATTGACGTAGAGGAAGTGCTCGCTAAGCCCTGGGATGTTCGCCAGTTGCGATTCGATGGCATGCGAATTGAAGGTAGGCAGGCATTGGACGGGGTCGTCAAAGATCTCTCGGTGATCCACTACGGTGATCCGGGGGTTCTCCTCGGCCAGCCAGGCGGGGCGTTGGCCGGCGGTGACTAGATAGATCTTATTTATCCATGGCAGATTCATCTCCAAGGACCGCAGCGAATAACGCAGTTCGTCGCGGGAGGCGAAGCGAGCCAGGTTTACTGCACTGTCGCCTGCTGGACGTCCCGCAGCTCGCAGCTGCTGCAGATAAGAGCTGTACCAGGCGGGATCGTTAGCATCCACCCAGGTATAGACCGCGTCGACCGTCTCATCGAAATCCTGCGCGTCAACCAGCGCTTCCAGACTGCCGGGGAACAACTGCCAGATGGCCCCGCAACCTCGCAGATCGGCGATGCCCGCGCTTGGCGTCGTCTCGGAGCTCACGCTCCAGGCCGTCGCGGCGGCGTTGGAGTGGGCATCGTGCAACCGCTGAACGCGCAGTCCGGCTGACTGCAGCGCGTCGCGCAGACGTTCCCAATTCGCTGCTTGAATGGTGAACGGCAGGCCCGGTCCCACGCGGTCGTACGCGATGCCGAGACCTGCGGCGATGCGGGCCGAGGCACGCTCGGCGTCCTCCCGCAGTTGAGTGACGGTTTGCGTCGTGTCCCCAGAAGGGCCCTTCAGCGTTGCCCCAAGCATGCGGCGTACCAGCGGTTCGGGTAGCCTGCGCCCAATTTTTCCCCGCCATCCTGCTAGCATTTCGAACACCTGTCTATTCTGGTCGGGCCTGACTGCGATCATCGCCGGGTAAACGAGGCCCGCCACCCGTAGTAGGGCTAGCTCAGCTCCTTGACGATCTGACTGAGAGTATCGAGGGTGTTTTTCAGCGATTCGACGTGGCGTTCGTCGAACTCGCTAAGCACGCGTTTCATCTCCGTGGTGGAGATCCCCGAGGTGCGCGACAGATAGACAACCTCCACTTGGTCCTCTAAGTCGTCGAATCGGCCCTTCCAGTCTTCGCCGATGCCGAACACGTCGACGCCGTATTTGGAGATGTCGTTGCGCTTCTGCTCCCATGTGGACTCGGGAATGGCCTCGTCGACGTAGCGGATAGACCGCACGATCTCGATACGCTGTTCGAATGGCACGATCGGGCGCTTGCCTTTCAAAGCGTTGAATTCGTCGGTGGAAACCCCCACAATGAGCCGGTCGCCCTTTTCCTTGAGCCGCTTGAGCATGTTCAGGTGCCCGATGTGAAACAGGTCGAAGGTCCCGTAAGTTAATACGGTTTTCATTTTAGGCTCACCTTTCAGACATCCGGGTTGACTCTTCCCAATGTAGTCGGTGCCGGCGCAAACTCTAAATTAAATGAGCGGCGCGCGGCCGGCCAAGGTCATGCGCAGGATCGTGGTCCAGCGGATTTTCCGACGTGGCTGTTGGTACCAAGGGCTCCCCTTCCATCCGGCCATCCAGCCGGAGAGGTACTGGCGCACGGCCGACTTGTTCCGCCGGAGCCGTAGACATTCCACCAGCGCCCAGTCCATTGTGTATAACCACCGAAACGGCAACGGCAGGTTGCGACGCGCCAGCCAAACCCGGTTACGCGCGTTCAAGCGGTAAAATTCGTCGTGTCTTCTAGGATCGACCACCGGATGCCCGATTCGCATATCGCCCGCGTACCAAGCGTATCTACCTGTATCCCAAACACGCCATGCTAATTCGATGCCTTCGTGAGCGTACCAGAATCCACCCGCCCATCCACCGGTTTCTTCGAAAACCTCGCGGGGCATAACCAGGCACGTTTCTCCGACGTGGAATACCTTGCTCGGTACTTCCGCAGAACGCTTGTTCAGGCGCGGGATCCAACGTGTGGGATCATCGTCACGTCCTGGGTCAGTGATTCTAGGCTGTAGTAGCCCCATGCCCGGATGGAGGCGGAATCGCTCAATAGCTGAAGCTAGAAAATCGTCCTCAAGGAACCAAGAATCATCATCAAGGAAGCATAGGAATTCGCCTGAAACCATTGGAACACCGGCGTTACGACCGGCTGGAATTCCCTGGTTCTCCGGAAGGAACAGGGTCTTGATCGGGGCAGGGATTCGTTCAGGGTTCCATCCATTACCCACCACCACGGCATCGATATTCACGCCCTTTTGGGCAAGGAGTGAATTGAGTGCACGCTGTAATTCGGCTGGTCTTCTCCCCATAGTCAAAACAACTACTCCCATCGACGATGGCATTTGATGCATCACGTTCCCCTTACGACCCTGGATTGTTTTAGGCTTCTCTACTTAAGGCGTGAAGACGCCATTGAGGAGATGAAGTGCCCAACGTTCACCAGGAATGTAGCTGGCAGCAGGATCCAAATCATCCATTTCTCCCCCACCCCAGGTTCGCCGAGAAAGGCTGACATCGCGGCGCTAAAGAGTATTAATAAACTAAGCTCCACTGCGTGCAGCAACTTATGAAACGGGAGAAATTTGGCAAGGGCGCGCAATCGACCGATAACAGTAGTTGTCGGTACTGCGCGCGCATCAGCGGTATCAGGCAGCTTGGCTAACCCAGCCATTCCGCGTGCAGCATGAACCATCAACGATTGAGAGCGATTCAATACGAGTAGCACAGCCAAACACGCTGCCATAAATAGAGTGGGCCATGCCTGGGAGATCGTCGTTCCGCTAGCAGAGAGCTCCCGGAATGCACGATACCCTAATGCAAGGGGAATCAATGCCTCAGTAGTATGGTGGCCCACCATGTCGATAAAGATGCCTTTTGGAGACTGGCTTGATCTCCAACGGGCTACCTCACCATCCGAGCAATCAAAGTAAAGCTGCAACTGCGAGAGCACGAGTGCCAAAATCGGCCCCCATATGCCGGGGATCAGGAGAGCCAATGACATGCTCCACCCAGCGAGAATCATCAGGCCGGTGACTCCATTGGCCGTAATTCTGGTGCGCACCAAAACTGCGGTGAGATAGATGGAGACATGCCGAAGGTACAGTTCGGCGGTCCAATGCTCAGCATTCCGCCGCGAGCGAACCTCAGGGGGCTGACAAACCTCGCGCAGTTGCTCGAGCGTCGGATTCTTTGGTCGCTCAACGTCCATGGTTCACTCTGCCTCGATCAACAGTCTTTCCCGCACCGAGAAGCAGCCCACGCACATACCCAAGAGCCCACGGAAAATGAATGGCCGGGAATACCGTCCCTGTGAGAAGCCTTTCACTCGTTCTTGGGGCCTGGCCTCGCATTCCCTCACATACAGCTAGTCCTCCGTAAACATAGGGAGCAGCAGAGACCAAGTTCAAAAATCGCTTCGCGCTGGGCGACGCCGATCTTTTGACCAAAGGCCGCACTAAGTTTGCGACGACGCCAGCAGTTACACCGAGTACCATCAGCGGCGGTATTACATGACGCAATGATTTTCCATCGCGGTATCGGCGAGCGATTTCCGCTCTCCAGGTACCGGAGGCAAATGACTGGGAAACCAGAGCACGGAAAGTGTCACGTGGGTAGTAACCTACCTTCAGCTCTGGGTCGAACCAAACTCTGTAGCCCGCTTCCCTGATCCGGTGGCATAGCTCCCAATCTTGAGCTCGTAACATGGACTCATCGTAAAAACCCACTTCGTCGAAAACTTCGCGCCGAAAGATTCCGAGATACGCAGACTCGGCTGGACCTTCGGGCGCACCGGAATGGTACGCGGCCCCACCAAAACCAAAGCGTGAATTATAGGCAGCCGCAATGGCGCGTTGTAGCGGGGCTCTGCCGCGAGCGTCCATCAACCCTCCTACATCGTGTGCCTGGACCCGGAATAGTGTCTCGACCCCTCGACGCGTGTAATGCTCCGGCAACTCACTGTGGGCATCGACGCGAATGATGACCGGATAGCTCGAGGCTCGTATCGCCAGATTCAAGGCAATTGGCGTTCGCCCCTCCGGATTTTGCACGAGAACGATACGCTCGTCTGTCTCCGCAAGGCGCTGAGCGACCTCGTTGGTTCCGTCCACACTTGGCCCTAGAGCAATAATCAGTTCCTTTGCCCCTGGGTAGCTCTGGTCAAGAATTGAACCAACGGCATCTACTAAATAATTGGCCTCATTGAGCACAGGCATGACGTATGAAACACCTGGAAAATTAGTCATACGCTACTTCTTGAATTTCTCGTACGCCTTGATGACGGTATTCGGGTCACCGTCCATTTTCTGCACGCCCTTTTCAATCCAGATCACACGATTGCAAGTTTGCCGGATCGATCCCATCGAGTGGGAAACCAGAAAGATCGTTCCTGCGTTCTCGCGCATTTCCCGGATTTTGGCCTCACTGCGTTTGCGGAATTTGGCATCTCCTACAGCTAATGCTTCATCAACGATCAAAATATCGTGCTGTTTGGAAGCTGCAATGGCGAATTTCAGACGCGCACTCATGCCAGACGAATAAGTTCGCATTGGCAGATCGATGAATTCTTCTAGCTCTGCAAACTTAGTGATGTCCTCACGCATTTCTTCCACTTTTGGTCTGTCATAACCAAGTGCCAGCCCACCGAGGGTGATGTTCTTATCGCCTGAAAGGTCGGGAATCAACGCAGCACCTACACCTAGCAGATTCGGCCGCGACGTCGCATACACCGCTCCTGAAGATGGCGGAGTCAATCCTGTAATAGCTCGCAGAAGTGTGGACTTTCCAGACCCGTTGGTCCCGATAATGCCGATCGACTCGTTCTCGTACGCGACGAACGATATCCCCTTTAGAGCGTGAACGGTGCGCAGTCCCCTCATCTTTGTCTGTAGAAGACGACGTGCTCCGGCATTTCCCACAGACTTTCCGCTGGAGTAGACCTGATACTTGACGTGTAGGTTGTCTACAATTACGACAGGGTTTCGGTTGGGATCGATCTCCAGGGAGGACTGCTCCTCCTTTTCTTGCCCTTCACTGGCCTCAAACGTCGTGGCATCTGAGAAAACAGGTTCGGGTTGATATTCGGGGTGCAGTTGCGGATTGATTAGGTCATCGAAACTAATTGACACGGCCGTAACGCTCCTCGGCTTTCCAGAAGAAGATGAGACCAAATATTAGAGTTCCGATCGCCCACGCTGCGATAACAAACCATGCTCGGGGCTCATACGGAACGCTGTCCATGATTAGCGAGCGGGCGAGTGTTAACGTCTGATAGATCGGGTGATACTCAAAGACAGAGATCATCCACGGCCACGATCCCAGGAGTCGATCAACACTGAAGAGAACGCCAGAAGTGTAGAAGAGAACGCGACCGATCAGTGGAAGGATATTGGTGAAGTCCCTAATGTGAACAGTGATTCGCGCGCAGATGAAAGCAATACCCATGTTAAAGACAGTAAAGAGCAGAACTATCGGGACGATTGCGAACCAGCTCCACTTAGGCATCGATCCCAAAATCACCGCATACAGGAACATTACTACGAGCATCGGCATCAGAGTTAGGAAGTTCTGAGTAACCTGCGCGACGGGCAACGACATTCGAGGAAATGAAAGCGACTGCACGAGCGCAGTGTTGCCAGTGATTGACTTTGCTCCTCCGGTCATAGACGAGCTGAAGAACTCGAAAAGGAAGACGCCAATTACTACGTAAATGGGGAAATCAGCAGGGCGACTACCTCCCTGCAGAACTCCGAAAATGAATCCATACATGAGAGCGTTCAAGGTTGGCTTGAGGACAACCCATACCATACCCAAACGATTGCGCTCATTTTGGGATTGGACGCGTGCCTTCGCAAGTTCATAAATAAAGGTACGCCGCTCCCAAGTCTGCTTGAGATAGTTGCCCAGCGATGGGCGAGCGCCTACCCGGTGCAAACCATGTTGTTCGGCGACCTCGGCAACTGTCATGTTCGTTCGATTCCTCTTGCAACGCGTAAAGATCTAATCGTAAAGTCAATTAGGACAGCTCAAAGTCTAGTTGATAGCGCCATCTAGACGCGCAATCACCTCTGAGTTCCGTTAGTGACTCATCTCGCACTAACGTTCGATATTAATCGGGGGGCGGGTTCTTAGCCAGGTACTCGCTCATTTTATCGGTTCGTAGCGCCTCGCGGATCTGAGAGATTGCTTTCTCGTTCGCTAACTCTATTGACTGTCCATCAGGGCTGATTGAGCTTCCAGCGGTGGGCATTGTGAACATTTTAAGATCTTCTGCACCCACATTCTTAAGTTGCATGCCTAGGCCGACCATTGTCGCAGCGTCAAAAGATTCATCAAAGGTCAGATACGGAGAAACCTTGTCCACCAGGTCATACACCTTGGCCGGATTGGTCAGTACTCCGGGTGCCAACATCTGATCGACCGCTGCCGAAATAAACTTCCTTTGGTTCCGTACACGTTGGTAATCGCCATCGGTGAAGGATTTGCGTTCGCGCACAAACCTAAGAGCCCGATCCCCTTCTAGGGTAATTGAACCTTCAGGGTAGTAGTAATCAGTATCGTTAGCGGTAAATGCGATGTCGTTATCAACGGTGACTCCGCCTAGCGCAGTGCTCAGCTCCCTGAATCCCTCAAAATCGATCATCGCGACGTGATCGATCTTCGTATCAAAAGTTCCTTCCAGCGTCTGCATGAGTAGTGGGACACCGCCCAGGGATATCGCAGAGTTGAGCTTATTCATTCCGTGGCCCGGAATCTCAATCCAAGTATCGCGGACCAATGACATGACGAAGACTTCATCCCGGGTTTCCGGGATATGCACCAGCATCATTGAATCGCTGCGTTGACCGGCCGCTTCGGTAAGAGAATTCGCGCCAGCGTCGGCTTCGTCACTGTGATCCACGCCCAGCAGCAAAATATTCATTGAGCCGTCCTCAGGATCCTTAACTGGACGAGCTTCTTCCTCCTCAGGCGTGAAATCAATCGAAACTGTGCTTTTCTGCGAATTGAACTTATGGCTGAGGTTGAACAGATAGTAGCCTGCACCGAGCGCCGCCACCAGCACCAGGCTCACAACAGAAAGAACAATCGCCCGCACTCTACGCCGACGACGACGTGCGGTGCCGAATCGGACGCTACGTGAAGCAACTTGCGTAGATCCACCCTTGCTCTTATGGGACATCCAATACTCCGCTTGTCGGCTGTTTCTTGCTCACAGCGAAGCTACTATACTTTTCACTCTCGTTGCCGCAAATGAAAAGGCTACTCAACATAAATGTGATTATGCTGAGTAGCCCCTCCAAGATCCTAGTTCTCCATATTCGCAGCGAACTCCCGAAGCCACGGCTTCAGTCCGTCGCCCAGTTCGTCGTGCTCTACAGCCAAAGAGATGATCGCCTGCAGGTAGCTCAACTTATCACCCGTGTCGTAACGGCGACCGCGGAACACCACCGCGTACACGCCTGCACCATCACCATCGGCGGCGGCAAGTTCCTGGAGCGCATCAGTCAGCTGAATCTCGTTGCCACGCCCTGGTTGCGTGTGCTCCAGAACCTCGAAAACGCGCGGGTGGAGGAGGTAACGCCCGATGACAGCCAGATTGCTAGGCGCTTCCTCCACTGCTGGTTTTTCAACCAGTCCGTTGACCTTAACGTAGCTCTCCCCGTCAATCTCGGTGACATCTGCGCACCCGTATGCGCTGATGTTTTTTGGATCGACTTCCATCAGTGCGATAACCGAGCCACCAGTACGCTCTTGAACCTCGATCATCGTGTTAAGAACCTCATCGCGCTCATCGATGAGATCGTCGCCCAGAAGAACGGCGAATGGTTCGTTGCCAACATGCTTCTTCGCGCATAGCACTGCGTGCCCAAGACCCTTCGGATCGGTTTGGCGCACGTAGTGGATGTCTCCCAGTGCCGTAGCTTCTTGAACGCTGCGAAGCTTAGCTATGTCTCCCTTGTCTTCCAGCGTCTGCTCCAGAGCCGGAACACGGTCAAAGTGATCCTCGAGAGCACGTTTGCTACGTCCGGTAATCATCAAGACATCATTCAATCCAGCGTTCACTGCTTCAGCCACCACATATTGGATAGCAGGGCGATCTACCACAGGGAGCATTTCCTTTGGCATGGCCTTAGTTGCCGGCAGGAAACGCGTTCCTAATCCGGCCGCTGGTATTACCGCTTTAGTTATCCGGCGCTGAGAATTCATACTGTGAGACCTACCAATCTGTTAGTTGATGAAACTGCAATATAGCAGCCTGTGCGTTTGCCCCTCCCAGACGCTGCGGGAGACTCAGAGCTTTGCAATCCGCTTCATAACTGCTCGGGGAAAATACTCTGAAACGTTTCCACCCAACGCCGAGACTTCCTTGAGCAATGAGGAAGATAAATGGGTATACCGGGTGTCCGCCTGCAGGAAGACCGTTTCAACTCCGGTCAGGTGCCGGTTCATCGTTGCCATCGGGATCTCGTACGCGTAGTCAACAGTGCTGCGCAGACCTTTGACAATGGCCTCCGCTCCCTGTTCTTTACAGAAATCGGCAAGCAAGCCATTGCCCATAGGCATCGCAGATACCCCTCTCAGGCCACCGAGAGTCTCGTCGACCATGGCCGCGCGTTCTTCCTCACTGAATAGGTATTTTTTAGAATAGTTCGTCGAGACGGCAACAATGACCTCATCAAAAAGGCTCGCGGCACGCGCGATGATCTCTACATGACCATTATGGATGGGATCAAAAGATCCGGGGCAGACGGCTCGACGCATAGTCTGAATCTATCAAGAATCCGGCAGGCATCGCCGAAGCTTCAGTTAGTGGCGTGTAACAAGACAAGACGCGACAAGTGTGAATTCCGTCCCAGAGCCGCGCATAATGGTTCCCATGACGACACCTAGCCCATGGTTGCGAACCGCTCTTGGCGCAAATCTGGTTGATGCCCGTGGCCAGACGGGCCGCACCATTTTTGAAGAGATCACCGCGCTTGCATCCAGACATGGGGCGGTTAACCTCGGTCAGGGTTTCCCCGACACCGAGGGCCCGCAAGAAATCCGCGACATCGCCATCCAAGCAATCGTGGAGGGTGCGAATCAGTACGCTCCGGGCGGCGGTGTTCCAGCATTGCGTGAAGCAGTTGCCGAGCACCAGCACCGGTTCTACGGTCTCACGGTGGATCCCGGAAGCCAGGTGGTAATAACTACTGGCGCGACGGAAGCCATCGCGGCTTCCGTCCTTGCCTTTACGGAACCTCGTGACGAAGTGGTCACTTTTGAGCCCTTCTATGACTCGTACGGTGCCGCGATTGGGTTGGCTAATGGGGTTCACCGGGTCGTGCCGCTGCGCCAACCTGATTTCCAACCCGATCTGGATGAGCTAGCTTCAGTGATCAACGACCGCACACGATTGATCATCCTAAATAACCCCCACAATCCAACCGGCGCCGTCTTCAGTCCCAACGTTCTACAACGCATTATCGAGTTGGCCCACCGGCATGACTGTCTGATCATTTCGGATGAAGTCTATGAACACTTGACCTTTGGGGTCACCCATACCCCCATTGCTTCCCTGCCCGCAGGATTTGAACGAAGCATCACCATTTCCTCGGCAGGCAAGACCTTCTCCTTCACGGGTTGGAAGGTGGGCTGGGCCACCGGCCCTGAGCACCTCATCGATGCTGTCAGGACAGTTAAACAATTTTTGACATACTCTTCAGGGCCAGCATTTCAGCACGCGGTTGCCCAAGCCTTGCAACTGCCCGCCAGCTACTTCGCTGATTTCGCTTCAGGTCTAGCTGCTCGGATGGAGCAGCTGGCAGTTGGCCTGGAAGCAGCGGGTATGACGGTCCTGCGTCCTCGCGGCACCTACTTCCTCGTAGCGGATATTGCACCGCTTGGGCTAACGGACGCGGTAAATACCGCCCGTCTCCTGCCGGAGAGAGCGGGCGTGGCTGCCATTCCACTCTCGGTGTTCTGCAAGGACACGCAAGATAAACGTAGCTCGACGTTGTTGCGCTTCGCGTTCTGCAAACGTCCTGAAGTGCTTCAGTTGGCTATTGAGCGCTTGAATTCGCTGCAAACAAAACTGGGTTGAGCTGTGGCAGAACATCATCCCTCCCAATGGCTGAGCATCCGTCAAGCCCATGCCGTTATCGAGACGGATCCATTGATTGCCGGCGCCAAGGTGCTCTCCATCGGAGATGCCCCGCAGTCTCATGTCAATATGGATCACCCGAGCGAGATCGCCTACGAGTACCTGGCTCGTATTGCCAACCACATGAAAGTCCTCTATCCAACAGCCGAGCCTCTCCGTTTGTTGCATTTGGGAGCGGGCGCCCTGACTCTGGCACGGTGGGCGGGGCAACAATACCCGGGCAGCACACAAGTCGCCGTGGACCTCGAACGAGAACTTGTCGACTTCGTCCTTCGAGAATTGCCCCTGCCGGCAGGAACACATCTAAACACGATCACTGCAGATGCGCGCAGCGTGTTGACTTCAGAGTTGGCTAACGAGATCTACGATGTCATCGTCCTGGACATCTTCAGTGGACCGGATGCCCCCGAGCATCTCACCACCCCGGACTACTATGGGCTGTTGGCTTCCCGGCTCTCCCCCGAGGGCGTACTGTTCGTCAACATCGGAGATGACCCACCGCTGCGCTTCACGGACACTCAGGCTGCGGCCGCGCGGGCCAATTTCAACTTCGTTGCCGTCAGCGCCCCGACCGAAATGTTCAGCCGGAGATATCCGGGAAACCTCGTACTTACCGCCACGAATCGGTCGGTGAATTCCTCCACCGTCGCAGAATGGAAGGCTGCGGGGCCTCATCCTTCGGAAGTGCTCAGTGGAACCGACCTAGATCGGTTCGGCAAACCATAGATGGGTCTCCCCGTATTTTTTATCGGCCAAGGGCGCTAGCGCCTCGGGCCACCGGGGCGCAGAAGAACGGCTCGATCGCTCTACCACTACGGTTGCATCATCAGCCAAAACTCGGGTGATTTTCTGCAAGGTCTTCGCCAATTCGTCATCCGTCAAGGGATAGGGTGGGTCCAAGAACACTACGTCAAAGGTGCGGCCAGGATTCCCGGTTTGGTTATCAAAGAAACCTTCCAGCACCGTATCGACACTGCCTCGGTGCACGTGGATGGTTTCGGCTTTTAGGACGCGGTTAATGGTGCCGGCGTTTTGCTGACACACCGCCGCTGCCTTGGGCGCTTTTTCAACCAGGAGGACGTTGCGAGCTCCGCGGCTAGCGGCCTCGCAGCCCAGTGCCCCGGAGCCGGCAAACAGATCCAATACGCGCGCGGACTGCAAGACACCCCAGCTTTCCAGCCGAGAGAACAGGGCCTCCTTAACCCGGTCGGTTGTGGGCCGGGTGGCGTTCCCGGGAACAGACTTGAGACTGATTCCACCGGCGGCCCCTGCAATGATGCGGCTCATGATGTGCCCTTCCCTGAATCGCTCAAAAACGTCACTTTAGTTCTTCTCTAGGAATTCGCGGGTGGAGTCATCCACCCAGGAAGCAAGGGTCGTGGCAAGACGTGGAAAATCAGTCTTCCATGTCCCTGATCTCGTCAATAGCGCCACGTCATCGCGTGCCCTCTCGATGATGTTCCGGTCCTTCATCACACTGAGCACTTTTAGCGATGAACGGCTGCCCGACTGCTGGACTCCGAGGATGTTGCCTTCCTTGCGTTCGGCCAGATCCGCTTCGGCAAGTTCGAACCCGTCAATGCTTCCCACCACGGTGCGCAGCCGGTTCACCGAGGGGTGATCCGCGTCCAACCAGGTGGTGAGCAAACAGGTGCCGGGCAAGCCACCGCGGCCTACTCGACCGCGCAGCTGGTGGAGCTGGGAAATACCAAAATTTTCTGCATCAACGATGACCATCAACGTCGCGTTATGAACGTCAACACCGACTTCAATGACCGTCGTGGAAATCAGCACATCAATCTCCCCGGCAGCAAATTCTTCCATGATTGCGTGCTTGTCCTCGGCGTGCAATTGGGAATGGAGCGACTCCACGCGCACCTGGTTGAAAAGCGGGATGGAGTGCATCAGCTCATGCATGGCCTCGACGCTCATTGGTTCCCTGCCGCCCGCAGTCGCAGATACAGCGGGCACGCCGCTCTCACCGCGAGTGTCGGAAATACGAGGGCATACTACATACACCTGGTGCCCCTTGGACACTTCCTCGGCGATCCGGTGAAACATGCGCTGCTGATACCCGGGCAGCTGCAGCGGTACCAGGTGCGTGGTGATGGGAGCCCGGCCAAAGGGCATTCGCCGGATGGTGGAGATTTCCAAATCACCGAACACGGTCATGGCGACAGTTCGTGGTATCGGGGTCGCGGTCATTACCAGCGTATGCGGGACCGAGTCGTTGCCCTTGGCACGCAGCGTGTCCCGCTGCTCAACCCCGAAGCGGTGTTGCTCATCAACTACGACCAGCCCGAGGTCAGCGAACTGAACCTGCTCTCCCAGCAAGGCGTGGGTACCGATGATGAGCCCGGTTTCACCACTGGCAATCCCCAGCAGAGCCTGTCGGCGTTGCGCAGTTTTGGCCGAGCCGGTCAGTAGGGCAACACCGGTGCCTTCACCCTGACCGAAGAGGCCAGGATCAGCCAGGGGTCCGAGCATGCTGCGGATTGATTCGTAATGCTGGGTCGCCAAGACTTCGGTCGGGGCCAGCAGTGCTGCCTGTCCCCCGGCATCAATGACCTGGAGGATGGCTCGCAGGGCCACCAAGGTCTTTCCGGAGCCAACTTCGCCCTGCAGCAGTCGGTGCATGGGGTGCGCTTTTTGCAGGTCGTCGCTGATTTCCCTCCCCACGGTGATCTGCTCGTCGGTCAGTTGGAAGGGCAGGTTCGCATCAAAGCGTGCCGCGATTCCTGCGACTTTGGGTGGACGGGGTGTGGCCCGCTGCTGGCTGACCTCGCTGCTGCGTTCGGCTAAGGACAACAGCAAGAGCAGCGCTTCCTCATAAGCGAAGCGGTTGCGTGCCCGGTACCCGTCACGGATCTCCTGGGGCTGATGCCGTTCCAGCAGGGCTTGGAAGCGGTTGACGTAGCCGCGGGACGCCAATAGGTTCTGTGGGATGAATTCGGGGACATCCTCGGGCGATAGACGGTCAAGTACGAGCTGCATCAGATCGCGGATCTTCTTATTCGGCATTTTGGCTGATGCCGGGTAGATCGGGATGGGTCGTGGGTCGGCTTCGGCCGCCTCATCTAGGATCGCGTACTCCGGCTGGCTGAGCTGCAGGTGGTCCTGATACCAGCTGACCTTGCCGGAGAACATTGCCACGGTATCGTGCTGGAGTTCGTTGCGGGCCTGATATCCGTTGAAGAATGTCATCCGCAGTTGCTGACCGTTGGCGTCGAGCTCATCGCTGACGGTCACCTCAAAGATGAATCCCCGTCGGGAGTGCATTTTGCGCTGGCTGGTGTTTACCACGCGGGCAACGATGGTGACGTGTTCGTCGTAGGGAAGCTCCGAAATCGGGGTCAGTTCCCCTACTTCGACATAGCGTCGTGGAAAGTGTGCTAAAAACTCACCGACTGTTTCGTAGCCGAAGGCCTTCTGCAGCTGTTTGGCATTGTTGCCCCCAACAACCGTAGCCAAAGGAGCTTCAAGCAGGGAGCTGCGCGTCATTTCAGGCATCGTGGTGGCATAGGTCGGTGATACTAAGGTTGACCGGTTCGGCATGCTGGCGGATCAGGGCCAACGCCTCTTCGGGTTCGGGGACGTGCACGTGTACGCGCCAGCGGAATGCTTTGCCCCGCTGGTTCACCGGCGACATGATCACCGAATCACCAATGGAATCCAATTGCCCGCGCAAAGTAGCGGCACCGAGTGCATCCAAGGTGACGGTGCACATCACCTCTACCCCCTCGGCGTTGTCCACCGAAAGGTGGACGTGCGGGTCTTGGATGTTGTATCCGTGGAAGGTCTCATAGAATTCAAACTGCGCGTCAGTGCCGCGCACTGCGGCGCACAATTCATCAATGATGATCAACATGCCCACAGCGCCGGCATCCACTACGCCGGCTTCCGCCAGGCTCGGCAGTTCATTTTCTGTTCCCTGGACAGCCAGCCGAGAAGCCTGAGCGACTTGTGTCAGCAGTTCGTCCAGGGCTGCGCGGCTTTCCGGGTCATGCTTCAGGTGCATTACGGTGCTGCTCGCCGCCAAGGCGGCAGCGTTGATTACCGAAAGCATGGTTCCGTCTACTGGGTCGCTGAGAGCGGACCATGCCCGCACCTTTGCCCGTTCCAGGCCTGCCGCCAACCCGGGCGCGGTGAGACGGTCAGCGCCGATCAGCGGTTCAGCCAAACCGCTGAGGAAGACGGCAAGCAATGTTCCGGAGTTGCCACGCGCGGACTCCATGGCGGCGCGGGCGGCTATTTCCAGATATCCACCCACGTCCGGGCTGTCCAACTCACTCACGGCGTCATGTCCGGCGCGGGCGGTGAGATACAGGTTGCTGCCTGTATCACCGTCCGCGACAGGAAAGACGTTAATCGCGTTGAGCCGATCCGAGTGATTGCCTAGACTCTTGACACTCCGTTCCAGCCATTGGGTGATGGCTCGTCCGGAGGTATCGAGTTTTTGGCTCATGGGGAATCAATCTTTCTGCATCATCGTGACAAGTCTGTGGACGCCACGAATTCATCGACCTTATCGTCTTGTAACGCCTTACCGAACTTGTCGATGACCTCCATGTCAGGAATGACAATGGATTGCCCGTCTGCCGACCGTCCCGGTCCCTTATTCGGAAGCGTAAAGAAGGTCATATCGGAGGGACGCACATCCAGCATACCGGTCGAAAGCTTAGCCACGGCCGCAGAATTCAGCGAGTCATCGACCGCAATGAAGGGAGAGATCTCTGAAATAACATCCGAAACCTTTCCGGGATTCGTCAGCGTCTCCCGTGACATGATTTGTCCCAACATCGCCTTCACGAACAGCTGCTGATTTTTCACGCGTTGATAATCGCTGCCAGGGAACGACTTGCGTTCCCGGACGAATGCGAGGGCCTGTTCGCCATCCAGTGTCTGGGT
The DNA here is from genome assembly GCF_059728615.1 of Glutamicibacter sp. St.4D3. Lineage (NCBI taxonomy): Bacteria > Bacillati > Actinomycetota > Actinomycetes > Micrococcales > Micrococcaceae > Glutamicibacter > Glutamicibacter sp. St.4D3. Next base: position 1,412,747 of record NZ_AP039380.1, on the reverse strand, counting down.
TCCTGCCGGGAAATACATCCCGTTGGTGATCGACTGACGGAAGGCGATCGGGTTGTTGATAGTGACGCCGCCCAGAGCGTCGGTCAACCCCTTGAATCCTTCAAAGTCGATCGAAGCAACATGGTTGATTCTCACCCCGAAGAGGTTTTCCAGCGTTTCGACGGCCTTGGGAACTCCCCCGCTGGCAAACGCACGGTTGATCTTGGCGGTTCCAACGCCGGGAATGTCCAGCCACGTATCGCGCATGATGGAGGTGACATACACATTTTCACGGTTCTCCGGAATGTGGACCAACATCATGGTGTCAGACCGACCACCGTTGGGCAGAGTGCCGAACCCCTCGTCATCATCCCCGTCAGCGCGTTGTTCGCGAGTGTCGCTGCCCAAAAGCAGAATATTTACTGCGTCCTTGGATTCCTCTTTCACCTCCGGGCGCGTTTGCTCTGCCGGAAATGCGTCGGGCAGACGCTGCGAGTTTTCGTCGAAAGTGCGTCCCAAGTTCCAAACATAGAGACCGGCGACGATTGCCGCTATGACAACAAGTGCCAAGACAGTAATGAGGACACCTAGTCCCCGACGTTTCTTTCGCCGTGGACGTTTAGTCTCTTCCACCGCTGCAGTTGGTTCAGACATATGCAACCTTTCACACTTTTAACTCACTACATCTTAGCTATCAGAAATGACAGGTACGCTAATAAGGTGGCCAAAATGAGTTTTCTTCGCAAACCGTTATCAAGTCGAGTCTCAAGATTCAGTAAACGCGCAGGCTTGGTTGCTGGCTCCATGGCCGCCGTCACACTTTTGACGGGGTGCCAAGCTGTGCTGAACGTTGAAGCCGCACCAGATGCCGCGAATCCTCGCTGCGCCGACATGATGGTAGTCCTCCCGGAAGTCATGGGTGACGTTGAAAAGCGCCCGACCAGTTCTCAGGCTACTGCGGCGTGGGGAGATCCTGCTCAAGTGGTGCTACGGTGCGGCGTCCAGGTGCCCGGCCCCACTCCGGACCCCTGCGTCTCGGTCAACGGGGTTGACTGGATTGCTCGGGAGGGAGACGACGGGGTGTGGACATTGACCACCTATGGACGGAGCCCGGCCACGGAGATTCTCTTAGATCCTCAAGAAATTCCCTCGAGCACTGTCACGGCTTCTCTGGCTGATGCTGCAAGCAAGATCCCTGCCGAGCGTAAATGCGTCTCGTACGACAAGGCCCTAGACAACATGTAGGAACACGAACCAATAGGCAGCACCCGGCATACCGGGCGCTGCCTATTGGCAGTAAATCACGCCTTAGCGCAGTCCAGTCGTACGTTCCAACGCCAGATCAATCAGTCGATGAATCAACTCCGGGTACTCAATGCCGGTCTTTTGCCACATGTGTGGGTACATACTCGACGGAGTAAATCCGGGCATGGTGTTGATTTCATTGATGATCCACTCCCCTTCCGGGGTGTAGAAGAAGTCAACTCGAGAGAGTCCTTCCGCGTTGACGGCGTCGAATGCCTTGACCGCCAGGTCACGAATGGCGGCAGTGGCTTCATCGCTGAGCACCGCCGGGCAGGTCAGTTTTGCCGCAGCGCCGTTGACGTATTTGGCTTGGAAATCATAGAAGGCGTTATCCGGGCTTTCCACCGCAATCTCGCCGGGCAGTGAAGCACGTGCAACGTTAGCGCCGTTGCCCTCCAGCACGCCACACTCGATTTCACGACCTTCAATGCCCTGCTCAACGATGACCTTGGGGTCCTCGGCGCGAGCAAAGTCAATCGCGGCCGCCAGTCCATCCTTGGAATCAACCTTCGTGATACCAACAGAGGAACCAGCACGAGCGGGTTTGACGAATAACGGGTAGTCCAGGACATCACACTTATCGAGGCAAGCCTGTGGCTCGCGCTGCCATTCCTTGTTACCAATGACAACGTAGGGCCCCACGTTAAACCCTGCTGCCTCGAAAATGACCTTCATGAAGTGCTTATCCATGCCGACAGCGCTGGCTGCGATGCCGGAACCGACATAGGGCACTCCGCTGATTTCCAGCAGGCCCTGAATGGAGCCGTCCTCGCCAAAAGGTCCATGCAGGAGTGGGAAGACCACGTCGACCTTGCCCAGATCCTCGACCGTGTCCCCGTTCCGGGCGATCAGCCTGGTTTCTACGCCGTTGCTCGAAAGCGCCACGGCGGTGCTCACACTGGTGATCTCGGGCAGGTCGCTGCCGCTCAGCGACCAGTCGCGCGGATCCTCTTCGACGAGTGTCCAGGCACCCTTGCGGGTGATTCCCACCGGAATGACCTCGAACTGCTCCGCATCAATGGCATGTATGACGCCGGCAGCCGTGACACAGGAGACCGGGTGTTCGGAGGACTGGCCGCCCATCAGAAGCAGGACTCGCGGTTTGGTTTCCTTGGCCTCACTCATGACTGCGGCTCTCCTTCGGATTTAAGGTCACGTGCCAGCAAGCGCTGGGCCATATTTTCCACGCTCAAGTTCCCCTCCAAAACCATGGTGACGGCCTCGGTGATGGGCATATCCACTCCATGTGCCGTGGCAAGGTCAAAAACGGCCCGTGCTGATTTGATGCCTTCAGCCGTCTGCGACATGCGGTCGTTGACTTCTTCCAGGAACAAGCCCTGGCCCAACAGGCGGCCGGCTGTATTGTTGCGTGATAACGCCGAGGAGCAGGTGGCCACCAGGTCCCCTAGCCCGGAAAGTCCGGCCAGGGTGTCCATGCGTCCGCCCAGGGAGAGAACTAGGCGGGTGGTTTCGGCAAGACCTCGGGTAATGACGCTGGACTTGGTGTTGTCTCCGTAGCCCATGCCATCGCACATTCCCACGGCCAGCGCGATTATGTTCTTGACAATTCCGCCGAGCTCAACACCCAGCACGTCATCATTTGTGTAGGGACGGAAGTATGGAGCCGAGCAGAGTTCGGCAATCCAGCTGGCGACTTCCGGGTCGGTGCACGCCACGACGGATGCCGTTGGCTGCTCCCGGGCGATTTCCATGGCGAGGTTCGGGCCGGACAGCACCGCGACCTTGTCCTGTGGCAGAGCAGTTACTTCGGCGATCACTTCACTCATGCGAAGATCGGTACCGCGCTCCAGGCCCTTCATCAAGGACAGCAGCACCGCCCCGGTCTCCAGGTACTGTTTGAACTCAGCGAGCTCGCTGCGCAAGGACTGCGAAGGAATGGCCAGAACCACCAGATCGGCTTGGGCAAGTACTTCGGCCTTGTCACTTGAGGCGCTGATATTCGCTGGCAGTTTGGTTTCGCGCAGGTACCGCGAGTTCGTGTGCCGCTCGTTGATCTCAGCCGCTGCTTCGCTACGCCGCGCCCAGATCATCACGGGAATGTCATGATGCTCCACCGTGTCTGCCAGCACCTTGGCGAAGGTGGTCCCCCAGCTTCCGGCTCCCATGACGGCGATCTTACGTGGCAAGGTTTTCGGCACTTTTCAGTCCTCTACGGCTGGCTTGTTCTTTTCGGTGACAGAAGTTGATGCTTCATAGCTGGAACCGGTGGCCGCCTGGCCGTGCTCGCTGGGATCCCATAGCTTGGCTGGCGGCTCTTCACCGCGCAGCTCGGCCTGCAAACGGGTCACCTCACGCATAATGCGGTCCGTGGCCTCCTGCAGGACGCTGCGGGTCCTCGGACCATTGCGCAAATCATCCAGGTCCACCGCGGGTCCGGCTGAGACCACCACGTGCTTGCGCGGAAACAGGTTCAGTTTCTTGCTGTAGCGTGGCAGCAGTTCCTGGTCGCCCCAGTGCGCCATGGGCACAACCGGGGCACCGGTCTGCAGGGCCAGACGTGCCGCACCGGTGTGCCCCCGCATTGGCCACAGGTTCGGGTCGCGGGTCAGCGTTCCCTCTGGGTAAATGATGATTACCCCACCCGCGTCCAGCACCTGCTTGGCCACCACCAGTGAGTCGCCGGCCGCGCTGCTCTTGCGCGCCACGGGCACCTGCCCTGAGGCTTTCATGATCCAACCCAGCACGGGGGCTGTGAACAATGATTCCTTGGCAAGCCAACGCGGCAATCGGCCATTGCTGTACATGGCATGGCCAATCACGAGCGGGTCGATCTTGGTAACGTGATTGACGCAGAGGATGAACCCGCCCTGCGGAAGTGAGTCAAAGCCCTTCCAGGTCTTGCCGATCAAGGCATTCATCACCGGCCGAACGGCGCCGGCCAGGCCTGCAAAGATCAGCCTGGACTTCAGTGGTTCCTTGCTCACCGTGCTGTCAGCTGCCAACCTTCACTCCCGCTTCGTGGAGCTCTACATTGGCGCCCAGGGAGATGAGCTTTTCAGTGAAGTGCTCATAACCGCGGTTGATGATTTCAATTCCAGTTACGGTGCTGGTGCCTTCGGCGGCCAGGGCCGCGATCAAGTGGGAGAACCCGCCACGCAGATCCGGGATATCCACGTCGGTACCGCGCAGGTCGACTGGGCCCATGACAACCGCCGAGTGCTTGAAGTTGCGGTGGCCGAAGCGGCAGGGGGTGGAGCCAAGGCAGTCCACGTGAACCTGGACGGTTGCGCCCATTCGCTGCAGCGCCTCGGTGAAGCCGAAACGGTTTTCGTACACGGTTTCATGGATCACCGATACCCCGCTGGCCTGGGTCAAGGCCACCACCAACGGCTGCTGCCAATCGGTCATGAACCCCGGGTGGACGTCGGTTTCCAGGATCAGCGGGTTCAGCTCGCCACCGGGGTGGTAGAAGCGGATGCCATTGTGCTTGACATCGAACTCGCCGCCGATCTGACGGTATACGTGCAGGAAGGCGGTCAGGTCCCGCTGCTGGGCATCCTCGACGAAGATATCACCCTTGGTCACCAGTGCGGCCGAAGCCCATGATGCAGCCTCATTGCGGTCCGGAAGGGCAGTGTGGTCATAGCCCTGGAGCTCATCCACACCCTGGATCCGGATGATCCGATCGCGGTGCACGGAGATGATCGCGCCCATCTTCTGCAGCAGCGCGATCAGGTCCAGGATTTCCGGTTCAATAGCGGCGTTGCGCACCTCCGTCACGCCTCGGGCGCGAACAGCCGAGAGCAGTACCTGTTCGGTGGTGCCCACCGACGGGTAGGGCAGATCGAGCTTGGCGCCGGACAGACCCTGGGGCGCGGAGATCCGGATGCCGTCTTCACCCTTGTGAACCACGGCGCCGAATTCGCGCAGAACATCCAGGTGGAAATCGATGGGTCGGTCACCAATCCGGCAGCCACCCAGGTCCGGGATAAAGGCCTGGCCGAGCGAATGAATCAGCGGGCCACAGAAAAGAATCGGGATGCGCGAGTCACCAGCATGGGCGTCAATCGCGCGGTTGGAGGCGGACTTCGCGTCGGTGGGATCCATCGTCAGGTCCCCGGTCTGCGGATCCTGTGTGACATTGACCCCGTGCAGTTCCAGCAAGCTGCGCACCACTGAAACGTCCTTGATTTCCGGGACGTTGCGCAGGACCGAGGGCGTATTGCCGAGCAGAGAGGCAACCATGGCCTTGGGGACCAAGTTCTTGGCTCCGCCAACTCTTACGGTGCCTTTCAGTGGCACACCACCATGGATTGTCAGGATCTTGCCCATGAATGAATTACCCTCATCACGTAGTTGAAACTGTCCACTGCCTTCGGATTCCGAAAGTGGATAGGACTAAGCCAGCATACCGCCTGGCCCTGTGTCCTCTTGGTTCCAACGTTGCGAGCCGTCCACATTATTTCCGTCTTATCAGGCAATTCACACCACATCTTGGGAAAGCACTGCGCTGGAAGGCAATAAAGGCGGCACCGCCGTCTTTCCAATGAGAAATCGGGTGGTGCCGCCCACAGCATGATGTGACCGAATAGCAGGAGTCAGCTGGCGGTGCGTGCTGGCAGGGTCTTCGGCTTGAAGGAAGGCCGCGCCTGTTCGTATTCGGTGATGGCGTCCTCGTGCTGCAGCGTCAAGCCAATGTCATCCAGCCCCTCCATCAGGCGCCAGCGGGTGTAGTCATCAATATCGAACGGGGCAACGAGGGAACCACAGGTGACGGTCCGGGAGTCCAGGTCCACAGTGATCTGCGTACCTGGATTGTTGTCCAATTCCTTCCAGATCAACTCAATGTCATCTTGAGCCAGCTGGGCCGCCACCAAGCCCTGCTTGCCGGAGTTGCCCCGGAAGATGTCGGCAAACCTTGAGGAGAGCACTGCCTTGAACCCGTAGTCCTTCAACGCCCACACGGCGTGTTCACGGGAGGAGCCGGTACCGAAGTCGGGACCCGCCACCAACACGCTGCCTGAGGAGTAGGGCTCCTGGTTCAGGATGAAATTCTCATCCTTGCGCCAGCCGGCGAACAGCGCGTCCTCGAAACCGGTACGAGTAATGCGCTTGAGGTAGACGGCCGGGATGATCTGGTCGGTGTCCACGTTGCTCGAGCGCAGGGGAACACCGATTCCGGTATGGGAGATGAACTTTTCCATGGAAGTGTTCCTTTCTAGACGGCAACCGGAGTCTGGGCGACATCCGAGGGTGAGGACAAGGTTCCGCGAATGGCCGTGGACGCGGCGACCAGTGGTGACACCAGGTGGGTTCGCCCACCCTTGCCCTGGCGCCCCTCAAAGTTGCGGTTCGAGGTTGATGCGCAGCGCTCGCCTTCCGAGAGCTGGTCCGGGTTCATGCCCAGGCACATGGAGCACCCTGCGAAACGCCACTCGGCCCCGAAGTCCTTGAAGACCTTGTCCAGGCCCTCGGCTTCTGCCTCCAGGCGGACACGGGCCGAGCCGGGGACCACGATCATGCGTACGTCCGGGTCCTTTTCCCGTCCCTGAATGATCTCTGCGGCGGCGCGCAGATCCTCCATACGCGAGTTCGTGCAGGAGCCCAGGAACACGGTGTCCACCCGAATGTCCTTCATGGGGGTTCCGGCTTCCAGCCCCATGTACTTCAGGGCGCGTTCGCACGCCTGACGGTCATTTTCGTCCTCGAAGTCCTCGGGACTTGGCACCGAGTCAGACAGTGACACACCCTGGCCCGGGTTCGTTCCCCAGGTAACGAAAGGCTCGAGTTCGTCCGCGTTCAGGAAGACTTCTGCGTCGAATTCGGCGCCTTCGTCCGTGTGCAGGGTCTTCCAGTACTCGACTGCGGCATCCCAGTCTTCGCCTTCCGGCGCGTGTGGGCGTCCCTTGACGTATTCGAAAGTGGTCTCATCCGGTGCGATCATGCCGGCGCGGGCTCCGGCTTCGATGGACATGTTGCAGATGGTCATGCGTGCATCCATGGACAGGGATCGGATGGCCGAGCCCCGGTATTCCAGGACGTAGCCCTGTCCCCCGCCGGTGCCGATCTTGGCAATCACGGCCAGGATGATGTCCTTGGAGGTGACACCGGGCTTGAGTGTTCCCTCCACATTGATGGCCATGGTCTTGAACGGCTTCAGACTCAGGGACTGGGTGGCCATGACGTGTTCCACCTCGGAGGTGCCAATCCCGAAGGCCAAAGCACCGAAGGCTCCGTGGGTGGAGGTATGGGAGTCACCGCACACCACGGTCATGCCCGGCTGGGTCAGACCCAGCTGGGGCCCGACCACGTGCACGATTCCCTGTTCCTTGTCGCCCAGGGAGTGCAGGCGCACCCCGAATTCCTTGCAGTTATCCCGCAGGGTGTGGATCTGGGTACGGCTGGTCAGGTCCGCGATGGGCTTGTCAATGTCAAGCGTGGGAGTGTTGTGGTCTTCGGTCGCGATGGTCAGATCCGGGCGACGCAGCTTTCGACCGGCCAGGCGCAGCCCCTCAAAGGCCTGCGGGCTGGTGACCTCATGCAGTAGGTGAAGGTCAATGAAGATCAGATCGGGCTGACGCGCGGCTCCTTCGCCTTCTCCGCGACGCACAACGTGGGCGTTCCAGACCTTCTCGGCCAGTGTCATGGGTGACTGCTGCGCAGACATACGACACACTCCTTCAACTTGTTCTTCCTACAGTTTCCAGTGTGCCAGCTCCAGGGCAGAGTTTTCCAATATGCGGACTTGAATCTCAAATATTGAGATGGGAGGATATCTTTCATGACAACTAGCAGCGGTGTCGGCGTGCTGGATAAGGCCGTCGCGATACTCAACGCCCTGGAACAGGGCCCCTTCTCCCTGGCCCAACTCGTGGACGCTACCGGCATCTCCCGTCCCACGGTTCACCGAATCGCCCAGTCGCTGGCTCATCATGGCTTGGTTGGGCGGGACATGCACGGTCGTTTTGAACTCGGTAACCGACTGGTTGAATTGGCTGGGGCAGCGGGTGAAGATCGATTGGTCACGGCCGCCGGCCCGCTGTTGGTTCGATTACGTGACCAGACCGGCGAAAGCACCCAGGTCTTCCGCAGGCAGGGGGAGTACCGCGTATGCATTGCCAGTGCGGAGCGTCCGGTGGGACTTCGGGACACCATCCCCGTCGGTACGCAATTATCCATGAAGGCAGGTTCAGCGGCCCAGGTGTTGTTGGCCTGGGAAGACAACGAGCGTCTGGTCGACGGGTTGCGCAGCGCCCGTTTCACTCCCACCATTCTTGCCGGGGTGCGCCGCCGCGGTTGGGCGCAGTCGCTGGGCGAACGCGAACCGGGTGTCGCCTCGGTTTCGGCGCCGGTTCGCGGACAGTCCGGAAGGGTGATCGCCGCCCTGTCCATGTCCGGCCCCATTGAGCGTCTGACCCGTCAGCCAGGCAAGATCCACCACGAGGCGGTCGTGCAGACGGCCGACGAACTCTCGGAGCTGTTGCGCGTCCAGGAGGACGCACCTGCCTACTAGCAGCACCCGGCAGCAGCATTCGGGGCAAGCCAGCGGTTATACCTGGCGCTGTGACCGGTCAGGAAAAGTGGTCAAACCCTTCGCTGGTGGACATTTGCTCCCCATCAATGGTGATGGCGGTCCCCTTGCTGCCCGTCGTTGCGACCTTTCCGATGATGCTGAATTCCTCTGGAATGGTGGCATCCTTGGGGAAGGTCGCCAGCAATCCGAAGTCCTCTCCCCCATACAAAACCCACTGCATGGCTTCCTCACCCAGGAAGTCGGCCGCTGGCTGCAGCCGGCGGGCGAAGTCGGCCAGTGGCTGGGAATCCAATGCGAGTGTCACCTCGCTGGCGGTTGCCAGACGTTGGGCATCAATCATCAGGCCGTCGGAAAGGTCAAGCATCGCGGTGGCACCGGCTTCGGCTGCCCGCGGACCGGATTCCAACGGTGGCACCGGGCGGCATTGGCCCTGCACCACGCGGCGCAGAGCACGGCTCCACGAGTGCTCGGAATCGGGTTTGTCCAGCAGCGCCAGGCCCGCCGAGGCCATACCAACCCGGCCGGCCACCGCCACGAGGTCCCCCGGCTTCGCGCCGCTGCGCAGCACCCGTCCCTTGCTGGTCTCTCCGAGCGCGGTGGTGGTGACGGAGATTTCCTTGGACAGCCCCAGGTCTCCACCGAGTACGGCGATCGGGTGTTCGCTCAGCTCATGCAGTGCCTGGGCGAACCCGCGGGCGAAATCCTCAACCCAACCGATGCTCGTCTCGCCGGGCAGCGATAGGGAAATGACCACGCCGGTGGGTTGGCCACCCATGGCATTGATGTCTGAGAGGTTCTGGGCGGCAGACTTCCATCCAATGTCAAAGGCCTCATGCACCGCGCCGCTGGGCCATTTCAGCCGGAAATCCTGGTCCTCGACGATGGTGTCCACGGTCACCAGGACTTCACCGGTGCCGATCTGCAAGACGCCGGCGTCATCCCCGGGGCCGAGCACGACACCCTGGGATTTGAAGATGGGGAGGATGACTTGAAGAATTCCGCTTTCGCCGATGTTTGCCACGGTGCGTTCGGAAGTCTGTACGTGATCAGTCACTCTAAACCTATTGCACTCTCTTTGCTGCTTGGCGAATCATTCCGGCGAAGCTGTTGTATCGATCCACGTGTTCCCCTGTTGGATCCACGACTTCCTGCCGCACGACCTGCGCTACTGACTTGTTCAAGTTCCCCAAGGCTTTCTTGCGCTTGATCCTAGCGAGTAGCCGATTGAAAATCGAGCCGCCAAGGCCAAGCACAATACCTACTAGGATACCGCCGAGCAGCAGCAGGGTGGGAATCGCAATTCCCTCAATTCGTGGTGGTTCGGGCAAGGAGAACTGCATGAACTGGGCGGCAGCCAGCGCGCCGAGCCACAGGGCACCTGCGGCGGCAAACACAACGCTTACCCATTGCAGGATTTTGATCAGCGGCCACCACCAGGAACCTTTTTCCACTCCCAGCGGCGTCGAGGCAATCGCCAGGTCGATTGGCCCTTCCATCCGCTCTCCGGCCTCCGACATGTCATCCAGCAACGGTTGGCGCCAGCTTGGCGGCATCGGCTCGGTGGCCTGGTGAACATAGCCTTCCACTGCCCGGTCAACCGCGGCCACCTCCCCCGCGGACAGTTCTGGCCGCGAGGTCAGGGACAGGTCGCTGGGTTTCTCGTTTCGGCCCAGATTCATTCGCTGCAACGGGTCGTTTCGCAAACGGGTGAGCCAGGACGTCAACGGCCAGCCAGTACTCTTGGCGGCCCGCAACCGGTAGGACGTGCCCACCGCGTCAGCGATTCGCTCGGTTCCGTGGGCCGCAGCCACGCTTCGCTCCAGCTGTTGTTGAGATAATTTTCCCGGTAGGGAAACCCGGGAGGCGGGAAGCTCCTCCTCCAACTGCCGGGCAATGGCGTCAACATCGTTGCGAATCCGCTGCGTTGCCAGTTCATGCCGTCGCATGACGGTGACAATCTGGCTTCGCACTTCCTCTACGCCTTCCCCGGTCAATGTTGAAGCCACCACGACTGGCACGTCCTTCAGCCCCTGGTCCTTCAGCAGGTTCTTCAGTGAGACAAGGACGTCCTCCCGGTCGGATGGTGAGAGGGTGTCGATTTGGTTCAGCACCACCATCAGGTTGCCTGCTTGGGCACCCAGGCTGGACAAATAGCCGTGGTGGATGCTGGCATCAGCGTACTTTTGCGGATCCAGCACCCAAATGAGAAAGTCCACCTGCCCGGCAAGTCGTGCGGCGATCTGGTGATGTTCAACGGAAGTGGAATCCATGTCCGGCAAATCCAACAGCAGTAATCCGCTGGTGTGCGCCGCCTTGCGGCTGGAGGCCGCTCCCTGCAACGGTTCACTCATACTGTGGCGTTCTGGAACTTGCAGCCAATCGAGCAGTTCCGCCGCGTTCTCCGGCTTCCATACGGCGGCCACCGCAGCGCGGGTGGTGGGACGCACCACGCCGGTCAACGCGATGTCCTTCCCTACCAGGGCATTGAACAAGCTGGACTTGCCGCTGCCGGTGGCCCCGAAGAGCCCGATGACCGTGTGCTCAGCCGACAGTTCCCGCCGTGCCGCTGCCTTGTCCAGCACAGCCTGGCTCTCCTGGTAGTGGACTGGATCCATAAAGTCGCCACCGAGTTCCAGCGCCTGGTTCAAAGCATTGATCTGTTCGGTCAGATTTGATGCGGCACGCTGCCGTTTGCGCTCGCTCAAGAATTTCCTCCGTCCCGCCCCAGCACGCCGATTTGTTTGGCCAGCTCACTGGCAACACTTTGCTCTAGGACATGCTCCGTGGCGCGCGTGTAGTTCCCCTCGTAACGTTCTATCAAGGCGCGGCAATGTTCCTGGAGCAGGACGCTCGCCCGCTGCGACATGCGGCGCACAGCGTCTTCGCCGAAGATCGCCTCCAGCAGCTTTTGCCCAACGACTGCCGAACCTCCGGCGATTCCCACTTCCAACCCGGTCAGGCCGGCGGTGGAGGCGAAGACCACCACCATGAGCGCTACCGCCAGCCCGTTGACCCCGAAGGCGGCGATACGCGCGGTCTTGCGCTTGCCGGCGCCTTCCTTGCGGATCATATCCAGCACATCACGTTGCCAGTCCCGGATCGTTTGCGCAGCATCCTCGGGAAGATCCGCCGACGGACGGGGAGAATCAATACCCAGCAGCAGTTCGGTGCCCGGTGCGGAGGCAACCCACCGTCGATCCACGTCCTGGCATGCCTTGGTGATTTCATTGACCAGCACCAGGTGGAGTCCGGTCTCAATGGCGCTCTCCACCTTCTTGGGGGTCGGTGGTCTTCCCGTAAAGAAGCCGGCAACACGGTCTCGGACCCGACCTACGGTTCCCTCAAGACCGCGCATCAGCTCCCCCGCACCGACAAAGTCCTGCCATCTGGCCAGGATTTCGCCACGTAGCAGGGAACCATCGTGCAGCGAGTCCTGGGTTCGCTCCAGGGCCAAGGCAAAGCGTTCCCTGACATACTCCTGAAGCTCGCCTACTTCCCTATCCTGCTCATTGGCTGCGGCCACCAGGGTGTCGAGATCCTCCGCCAACTGCTCCAAGGCACCGCGTAGGGTTTGGGCCGCTATCCTCCGGCGTTCGGCCGCGTCGGCGGCCAAGGACTGCAGCCAAGCCCCAAGCTGCTGGACTTCTTCATAGGGGATCAGTCCTTCTTCGGTTAGCTCCGCTTCATCGATCACCTGCAACAGCTCCGGGTCAATCCCGTGGGCCTCCAGCAGGGCTGCCAGCTCGGGCACAATTTGTGACTCCGCTCCATGCGGCACCCGGTTTAGGATCACCGAAACCGTCACCGAGCGGCGCCCGGCGGATTGCAGCAGCTGCCAGGGGACGGCGTCCGCGTAGCGGTTCGCGGTGGTGACAAAGATCCAGAGGTCCGCCGCGTTTAACAGCTGGCCGGCCAATTCACGATTCTCATCTGCAACGGAATCAATGTCGGGAGCATCCAGTAGCGCCAGCCCCGATGGAATTTGTTGGTCGGCCAATAGGAGCAGTGCATCTGAACGCTGCAGACTTGAGGCGTTCTGGTACCCGCTGCCGGTCAGCCGGGTCAGGGAGGGCAGGATTCTTGAGCCGGTGAACCACTGGTGGTCATCTGGGTGATGCACCAGCACCGGCGTGCGGGTCGTGGGACGCACGGCCCCGGTACGGGTAACGACATGCTGAAGCAGTGAATTGACCAGAGTCGACTTGCCAGCCCCAGTGGAACCACCGACCACGCCCAGCAGTGGCGCGTGGGCATTGCGGGCCCGAGGCAGGAGATAATCGCTGATCTGGTTCCTGATCATGGTTTTCAGTTCCCCGGGATCCCCGGTTTCCCACCGATAGCCGTGCACGAACATCAGCCGAGCCAGGATGTCCTCCAGCCCCACCAAAGTCCGCTCCAGCGCACTGGCTTGTCCTTCAGTGCTGTTCGGCTGCGGCTCTGGGTTCGGGCCAGTGGAAGATATCGGATCCATATGCCCATCTTGCCCGAAAGTGAAGTCAGGGCAAGAGGGCACACGCAGCGGGTGCAACAAAAGCCACGGTTTCCCGTGGCTTTTGTTCATGCGTGACCCCAGCGGGATTCGAACCCGCGTTACCGCCGTGAGAGGGCGGCGTACTAGGCCGCTATACGATGGGGCCGCAAAACCCCGATGACTCGGGGAACCTAAGATGAAGAAAACTTGTGACCCCAGCGGGATTCGAACCCGCGTTACCGCCGTGAGAGGGCGGCGTACTAGGCCGCTATACGATGGGGCCGCACGCTAAGAACTTCTTCTTAGCTCACCAAATAAATTTGGTGAAGCGCTGGGATACCAGGACTCGAACCTAGAATGACGGAACCAGAAACCGTTGTGTTGCCAATTACACCATATCCCATTGTGACCTGCGGCTTTTCGGAAAGCTCAGCTTTTCGAACTTTCCTGTTCGCCTCAGCACGAGATATAACTATACCGGCGTTTTCGGGAAGAAACAAATCGAGAGTGCTCCCGCTGTCCGAGCCGCCAAATCCCTTGAATTCTCGCGGATTTCAGGGGTTAGCTCGGTCAGATTTTCCACTCGCGCCGATTCGGAATTCTTGTGACGTGCCCCACGATCCAGCAAGACTGCCGGCAGTCCGGCATTCTTTGCCCCCACCACATTGTTTATGGGGTTGTCGCCCACGTAAAGGGTCCTGCCCGGATCGGTTCCCAATTGCTCACAACCGGCCAGGAAGGGAGCTGCATCAGGCTTCGGGGCACCGGCGGTACCCGAACCAATAACCACTTCGAACATGTCGAGTCCAGCAAGCCTCAGCTTCTCACGCTGATATGCCGCAACATTGTTACTCACGGCACCGAACGGGATCCCTTGGGCCGACAGCGCCCCAAGGTGCTCGAGAACGTCTGAAAAGGGCTTCCAGGCGCTTCGAACCCGGGATTCGTACCTTTGCCCCCCAGCCTGTCAGCGCCAAGGCATCTGGCGCCGGAACTGAAGCGAGGCCATACGCCCGCTGAACACGCAGAAGACGTTGTTCAATAAACGTCAGTTCGCCAGCCATGCAACGTTCATAGGCGTGGGCCCCGCCATCGGCAAAGTCGCCAGCAATCTGTAACCGCAGCGCGTGGTCCACGACGGAGAAATTGTCGTGAACGATGGCCAGGAACCCGTCGACCGCAGCATGGCGCAAATCGACGAGTGTATCGTCAATATCGAAAAGAACGCCCTCGACGACTCCCGAAAGAACGAGAGTGTCGAGGGCGTCAGCTGTTTCAGCCGCAGCGGCGATAACCGTTTCTAGCGGCCTTCACCAAAGGCCCGAAGCCGATTGAGGCTTGATTCCCTGCCCAGGATCTCCATGGATTCAAACAGCGGCGGTGAGACCTTCTTGCCGGAGACCGCGACGCGGGCCGGACCGAAGGCGTGACGCGGCTTCAGCTCCATCTCCTCGACGAGCTTTGCCCGCAGGGCTTCCTGGATTGCCGCTGCACTCCACTCGGTGAGCGGCTCCAGTGCCTGGATGGAGGCCTGGACAACCTCGCCAAGGTTGGTCGGCATGCCCTTCAATGCCTTCTCATCCACGGTAATCTGCTCGTCGGCCAGGAAGAGGAAGGCCATCATGTCGGCTGCTTCTCCCAGCAGGCCCACGCGCTCCTGGACCAGTGGTGCTGCAGCATCCAGGATCTGCGCCTCCCGCTCGCTCAGCTCCTCACCAACCAGGCCTGCGGCCTGCAGGTAGGGAACAAGCCGGTCCCTGAAGTCCTGCGGCTCCAACATGCGCACATGGGTGCCATTGATTGCTTCAGCCTTCTTCTGGTCGAAGCGTGCCGGGTTGGAGAGCACGTCCTTCACGTCAAAGGCCTCGATCAGCTGCTCCCGGGTGAAGATGTCTTCATCCGCGCTCAGCGACCAGCCCAGCAGTGCCAGGTAGTTCAGCAGCCCCTCGGGGATAAAGCCGCGCTCCCGGTGCAGGAAGAGGCTGGATTCCGGATCACGCTTGGACAGCTTCTTGTTGCCCTGGCCCATGACGTAGGGCAGGTGACCGAAGCGAGGCATGTACTTGGCGACGCCAATGTCATGCAGCAACGCGTAGAGGGCTATCTGGCGCGGGGTGGATGAAAGGATATCCTCGCCACGCAAGACGTGGGTGATCCCCATCAGCGCGTCGTCCACCGGGTTCACCAGGGTGTAGAGCGGCTTCCCATTGGCGCGCACCACCACGAAGTCCGGGACCGAACCAGCCTTGAAGGTGATTTCCCCGCGGACCAGGTCAGTGAAGCTCAGGTCGGTGTCGGGCATGCGAACGCGCAACACCGGCTCGCGGCCTTCTGCCTTGAACGCGGCAACCTGCTCATCGGTCAGCTCGCGGTCAAAGTTGTCGTAGCCGAGCTTGGGGTCACGGCCGGCGGCTCGGTGGCGGGCCTCAATCTCCTCCGGGGTGGAGTAGGACTCGTACAGATGACCGGCAGCACGCAACTTGGCAATGACGTCCTGGTAGATGTCGCTACGCTGGGACTGACGGTACGGCTCGTGCGGGCCACCGACGTTCACCCCTTCATCCCAGTCGATGCCCATCCAGTCCAGCGCGTCCAGCAGCTGGTTGTAGCTTTCTTCGGAGTCGCGGTTGGCGTCGGTGTCTTCGACACGGAAGATCATCTTGCCACCGGTGTGCCGGGCGTAGGCCCAGTTGAACAGCGCGGTGCGGATCAAGCCTACGTGCGGAGTGCCGGTTGGCGAGGGGCAAAAGCGAACCCGGACGGGAGTGTCATCGGTTACTGCGGGAATCAGCGATAGATCAATCATGATGACTTCATTCTATGCCCACTTCTACGGGCCGCTCCATTCCGCGCTAGAAAGGGCGCAAAGAGAAGCAGGACCTCTGGTTATCCACCTAAAGGTCCTGCTCAAACTTTTCACTTAGCGTGGTAAAGCGCTGAAAGCCTCAATTCTCAGCGACGGAAAATGTTGCCAAGACTACCGATCTCTTCGACGTCGACCTCGACGCGGTCCCCCTCACGCACCTCGCCCACACCTGCAGGGGTGCCGGTCAATATCACATCGCCCGGCAACAGCGTGAAGGCTTCAGAAGCTCGGGCAACAAGCTCGTGAACAGACCAAATCAGTTCGCTCGTGGAGCCGTCCTGCTTCACCTCGCCATTGACCCTGGTGACAATCCCAATGTCGTCGGGATTATCCAGCTCGGTCTCGATCCATGGGCCCAGGGGGCATGAACCATCAAAGCCCTTGGCGCGAGCCCACTGCAGGTCGCTGCGCTGGGCATCCCGGGCGGTCAGATCGTTGGCCGCCGTGTAGCCGAAGATGACTTCGGGCACTTTTTCCACGGGAACGTCTTTGCAAATGCGTCCGATCACCACGGCCAACTCCCCCTCGAAGGAGACTTCGTCGGAAAACGAAGGAAGCGTGACCGGTTCGTTGTGTCCCACCACGGAGGTGTTGGGCTTGAGGAACATGATCGGCTCCGGGGGTACCTCATTGCCCAGCTCTTCAGCGTGTTTGCGATAAGTGCGTCCGAAGGCCACCACCTTTGAGCGAGGAATGATGGGGGCCACCAGGCGGACATCCTCGAGCTCGTGGCTTTGTCCGGTCGGTTTGATCCCTTGAAAGAAGGGGTCCCCCGCCAGCGTGTGGACTTTTTGCTCTTCGACCACGCCGTACAGAGGGTCAGCGTCTACTACGAATCGTGCAATGCGCATTGCTTTACCTAGTTACTTTCTTTGGCGTTCTTGGGATCTGAGGCGCGTCGCGCCGCCTGAAGCAGCTCGTTATTAAGCTGCTCATCGGTAGCCGAAGAGTCTTCTTCCGGGAAACCGGTGGGATTGTTCTCCTGCCAGCGCCACATGTCGCGGACCATCTGCTCCAATCCACGCTCGGATTTCCAGCCCAGCTCGAGCCGCGCCTTAACTGGATCAGCATAGTTTTCGGCGACATCCCCGGGCCGACGCTCAACGATTTGATAGGGAATGTCTTTCTCCGCTGCCCGCCCAAAGGCCTCGATCACCTCCAGCACGCTGGAGCCTTCACCCGTCCCCAAGTTCCAAACAAAAGATCCGGTGCGGTCTGAAAGATAGTCCAGGGCGGCCAGGTGTCCGGACGCCAGGTCGACGACGTGGATGTAGTCGCGCACGCCGGTACCGTCCACCGTTGGATAGTCACCGCCGAAGACGTTGACCTGCTCACGGCGCCCGATCGCTACCTGTGCCACGTAGGGCATGAGGTTGTTCGGGATTCCCTGGGGATCTTCCCCGATACGACCCGACTCGTGGGCGCCTACCGGGTTGAAGTAGCGCAGGGCGGCAATGGACCAACGCTCATCTGCCGCCGCAAGCTCTTCAAGCATCTCCTCGATGTGAAGCTTGGTGCGCCCATACGGGTTGGTGGCGCTGCGCGGGGTGGACTCCACCAGGGGAAGCTCCGTCGACTCGCCGTACACCGTGGCCGACGAACTGAAGACCAGCTGACGGCATCCGGAAAGTTCCATGGCGTCCAACAGATTCAAGGTGCCGGTGACGTTGTTGCGATAGTACATCAGTGGCTTTGAGACCGACTCACCGACGGCCTTCAGTCCGGCAAAATGTATTACTGCATCGGGAGCTGCTTCAATGACAACCTCGTTTAGGCGATCAGCGTCCAGCAAATCAACGTTGAAGAAGCGAGGAGCCCGACCGGTGAGGGCAGAGACACGACGCAACGATTCAGGCGAGGAATTGCTGAAGTTGTCGACAACGAACACCTCGTGCCCTTCCTCGAGCAACAACAGAACGGTGTGGGAGCCGATGTACCCAGCTCCACCGGTGACAAGTACGCGCATCGTATTCCTTTAGCTTCGCGGGCGAATGGCTCGGACTTCAAGGAAAAGCCCGAGCCATTCTATCGATATTGCTTGCTCGTTAGGCCAGCTGCTCCAACCAGCCGTGACGGTCTTCCACCGTTCCCAGCTGGATGCCAAGCAGTTCCTCACGAATGGCCATGGTGACTTCCCCGGCAGCGGCCTGGGGGTCCCCAATGATCTCGTCCCCATTCTTCAGAACACCGATCGGGGTGATCACGGCCGCGGTTCCGCAGGCGAAGACTTCGCTGATGTCACCACTGTTGACTCCTTCACGCCATTCATCCAGGGTGATGGTTCGTTCCTCGACCTTCATCCCGCGGTCCTTGGCGAGCTGCAGCACCGATTCACGGGTTACGCCCTCCAAAATGGTTCCGGTGAGAGCCGGGGTGACCAGCGTTCCATCCTTCATGACAAAGAACACGTTCATTCCGCCAAGCTCTTCGACGGCATTGTTGTTAAACGGATCCAGGAAGAGTACCTGCTTGCATCCGTTGGCCTCGGCTTCCATCTGGGCGACCAGGGAGGCAGCGTAGTTGCCGCCGCACTTGGCATTGCCGGTGCCGCCGCGACCGGCGCGGGCGTACTTGGTGGAGACCCAGATGGACACCGGCTTCAGCTCGCCGCCGAAGTAGTTTCCGGCTGGCGAGCAGATCACGCGGTAGGACACTTCGCGTGCTGCCCGCACCCCAAGGAAGGCCTCGGTGGCGATCATGAACGGGCGAATGTACAGCGACTCGCCTTCTTCGGAAGGAACCCACTGAACATCTGCCTTCACGAGCCTGCGCAGGGACTCCACAAACAGCTCCTCGTCGAGCTGCGGAAGGGCCAGACGGGCCGCGGAGCGGTTGAGACGCGCGGCGTTCTTGTCGGGCCGGAAGGTCCAGACGGTGCCATCTGCATGGCGGTAGGCCTTCAGGCCTTCGAAAATTTCCTGCCCATAATGCAGCACCGAGGCGGCCGGATCCAGGGCAATGGGCCCGTAGGGTTCAATTCGTGCATCATGCCAGTTGCCGCCCTCGCCATTTTCGTTGGAGGTCCAGTCAATCACGGCGGTGTGATCCGTAAAGAAGTCACCGAAACCCGGGTTCGCCAAGATGCGGGCGCGCTCTTCGTCGGTGGCGCGATTCGTTGAGAGATGTTCGGTGAATTCCATATCGACCTAGGACTTCCTTACTTCGGTGACGAAAAACGGGTGCCCACGCCTAAAGCGGAACACCCGTTCGTGGTTGCGCCCATCAGGGAAGATTCACTTCGCCAGCTGGGCTTCTATGTGTAGCTTATGCCAGCAGTGACACAATTGCATCGCCGATTTCGGCCGTGGTGCGCTGATCGGTCAATTCCTGCCGTGAGGTGATCTCTTTTTCGACAGCCTGCTCAACCGCGGCGGCTTCCTTGGATAATCCCAGGTGGTCAAGCATCAACGACACGGACAGGATCGCTGCCGTGGGATCGGCTTTCTGCTGCCCGGCGATATCCGGCGCAGAGCCATGCACCGGCTCGAACATGGACGGATAGGTCCGGTCCATGTTGATGTTGCCGCTGGCGGCCAAGCCAATGCCCCCGGTGATGGCACCGGCCTGATCGGTAAGGATGTCGCCGAAAAGATTGTCGGTGACAATGACATCGAACCGCGAAGGGTCGGTGGTCAGGAAGATGGTGGCGGCATCCACGTGCAGATAATCGTGGGTCACCTCCGGGAAGTCCGCTGCCACGGCCTCGACCGTACGACGCCATAAATGTCCGGCATGTACGAGGACATTGTGCTTATGCACCAGCGTTACGTGCTTGCGAGGGCGTGCCGCAGCTCGGGTGAAGGCATCACGCACCACGCGCTCCACGCCATAGGCGGTGTTGACCGAGACTTCGGTGGCGATTTCGTGGGCCGTATTCGTTCGTACCGATCCCCCGTTGCCGACATACGGTCCCTCGGTGCCTTCCCGCACCACGATGAAGTCGATGTCGCCAGGGTTGGCCAGAGGGCTCTCAATTCCCGGGTACAGCTTGGCTGGCCGCAAGTTCACAAAGTGATCGAGGGAAAAGCGCAGCTTGAGCAGCAGTTCACGTTCAATAAGCCCGGAAGGGATGCGGGTATCCCCCGGCGCGGCACCGACGGCTCCGAAGAGGATAGCGTCGTGCTTCTTGATTGACTCCAGGGTTTCCGAGCTCAGGCTTTCCCCCGTGGCCAGCCAGTGCTCGGCTCCCAGTGCGTAGTCCGTGAGCTCAACTCGCGTGGCGCTGGCGTTGGTGGCAACCTTCAGAACCTTAACGGCTTCGGCCACGACCTCGGGCCCGATGCCGTCCCCGGGTATGACTGCAATATTCAATACGTTTCCCATGTTTAGATCCTAGCCGGAGGAATCCAACATGTGAGAAGTTATCTCATCATATGAACTCATTTGTAATCTCCTCTCATTTTCAACCCTGGGCATGAGGTTTGTTCTGCTTCTGTTCAGTACCCTGAGAGGAACAGTAGGAAAATCACGAGTGGGCACCTTTTCTTGGAACTCTTAAGTCTTCACCGGCGCATCGATCAGTGGGTGCGGGACAACCCGTATCGCGTGGATGCCATTGCCGGGTCCTTCTACACACTCTTCTGCGTAGTCGGCAGCTTCGGCCTGGTCTACGGAGTGGGAACATCCGTTGTTGTTCTGATTGCGTTCCTACAGTCGGCGCCGCTGATTGTCAGACGACGTTTTCCCTGGCCAGCCACCGTAGTTGTCGTTGTCGGCCACCTTTTGCAGCTGTTGCACGGCAACTACTTTTTGCCCTCGCAATTTTCAGTGCCAATCCTCGTCTACACCATGGCCAAATACGGCAAGCGCTGGCAGTCGCTGACCACTCTGGGCATAGGGATCTTCGGCGCGCTGGCAGCAACTGTGCGGATGTTCTCCAATCTGCCCTATGCTCAGCCCCTCTCCTTTGACACCTTCGTATCCTTCGTGGGGCTCTCCTTGATTGTCCTGGTCTCCTGGACGTTTGGTGACTTGGCAAGGACACGCAGACTGACAATGGATGCCCTGCGCGACCACGCCAAGCGGCTGGAACTGGAACGCCAGTACGAACGTGACTTGGCGGCCTCCGATGAACGAAACCATATTGCGCGTGAAATGCATGACATCGTGGCCCACTCACTGTCGGTCATCATCACCCAGGCCGATGGCGCACGTTATGCCGCCGCGAAGGATCCGCAGGTCGCCATCGACACGTTGAAAACCGTCGCCGACACGGGGCGTTCGTCGTTGCGGGAGATGCGGCGTCTGCTCGGAGTACTCCGAACGGGCCACGGAGCAGACAACCGGCCACTGCCCACGCTGGCAGATATCCCTGACCTGGTTGGCACCGTCAGGCGCACGGGCTTGGAAGTGGATTTGGCGTTGCAGGGAACGCCGCGACGCTCCCTTCCCGCTGGCGCAGAGCTCACCGGGTATCGCTGTGTGCAGGAGGCTCTGACGAACGTAGTCAAGCACGCTGGCGCCAGCGCGAGCGCCGAAGTTTCCCTCTCCTGGGGAACACGAGGCCTGGATATCAGCGTTGAAGATGATGGACGAGGTGCCGGAGCCCTATCCAGTGAAGGTACCGGACAGGGGTTACGAGGTATGGCCGAGCGGGTTGCCCTATACGATGGGGAATGCGCGGCCGGCCCGAAACCGGGTGGAGGTTTCAAGGTCTCAGTTTTCATCCCTTACTCGGAGGACTAAAAACACGTGGGCGATACAGAGCAAATCAAAGTCGCATTGGTTGATGACCAGCTGCTCGTGCGTAGCGGCTTTCGAATGCTGATCAACTCCCAAGACGACATGGAAGTGATCGCGGAGGCCGCCAATGGCCGGGAAGCCTTGGCCTCAACGCTGTTGCCCACCGCTGACGTGATCCTCATGGATGTACGAATGCCGGAGATGGACGGCATAGAGACCACAGAACACCTGCTCCACGGAGAAAAGTACCCGGGAGCAGCTCCGAAAGTCATCGTGCTGACGACTTTCGATATGGACGAGTACGCACTCAATGCCATTCAGGCCGGCGCCAGTGGGTTCCTGCTCAAAGATGCCCCTCCGGAAGAACTTCTGGAGTCCATTCGGACTGTGAATCGAGGTGATGCCGTGATCGCACCATCCACCACCCGACGCTTGCTAAACCACATGGCACCGATTCTGAAACGCAATTCGCAGCCGAATGCCAACTTGCAGGCTCTCGTTGATTCCTTAACCCGACGCGAGCGCGAAGTTTTCGAAATGATCGCCGCCGGACGATCGAATCCTGAAATCGCGCAAGATCTCTTCCTATCTGAAGCGACCGTGAAGACCCATGTAGGACACATTCTCTCTAAGCTCGGAGCGCGTGATCGGGTTCAAGCTGTCGTCCTCGCCTACCAAACCGGCGTGGCTACTCCCTGACGGTGGTGGTTCGTGGCTATGTAAATCGCAGTCCCTAAAGATCCAGCCCTGGCACATGTGCCAGGGCTGGATCTTTAGCATGCGGAGTTTACTTGGGCTCTTCGTACCTCGGGAACACCGGGCTCGGTGCCGGCAACTCGGTCCCCGGAACGAGCGCCTTGTCGAAGTTCTCAAAGGTGCGGGCAGATCCACTACCCACAGCCAAGAGATCTAGCATGGCCGTCATGGTTTGGGGCAGTACCGGCTGCAGAAGGATTGCCACCTGGCGGACCACTTCGAGGGTCACGTAAAGCACCGTCCCCATGCGCGCCGGGTCGGTCTTCTTCAGCTTCCACGGTTCTTGTTCCGCGAAGTAGGCGTTGGTATCGCCCAGAACATGCCAGATCGCTTCCAGAGCGCGGCTGAACTCCTGCCGTGCGAAGTAGTCACGAGTGGCCTCCAAGAGCGCCGCGGCGGCTTCCAATTCGGCTCGGTCAGCATCGCTGAACACCCCTGGATTCGGTACCGCTCCCCCACAATTCTTGGCCACCATGGACAGTGAACGCTGTGCCAGATTTCCGAAGTTGTTGGCCAGATCGCTGTTGATTCTCGCAACGATCGTTTCGTGGTTGTAGCTGCCGTCGGCACCGAACGGGACTTCACGTAGGAAGAAGTAGCGTACTTGATCGAGCCCGTACTGCTGGACAAAGTCATCCGGGGAGACGGTATTACCCAGTGACTTTGACATCTTCACACCGTTGTTGTGCAGGAAGCCATGGATCATGATGCGCTTCGGCAACTCCAGCTTCGCGGACATCAGAAAAGCAGGCCAGTAGATAGCGTGGAAGCGAGAAATGTCCTTGCCAATGACATGGACATCCGCCGGCCAGAACTTCTTGAATGACGCGGAATCCAAATCGGGGAACCCGGCACCGGTCAAGTAGTTGGTCAGCGCATCCACCCAGACGTACATGACGTGCTTGTCATTACCGGGAACCGGGATGCCCCAATCGAAAGTTGTACGTGAGATCGAAAGGTCGGTCAGCCCACCTTCAACAAAGCGGATCACTTCATTGAAGCGAGACTTGGGAGCACCGAATTCTTCCTGCTCCGCGTAAAGCTTGAGCAACTTATCTTGGTATTTGGAGAGGCGGAAGAAGTAGGACTCCTCCTCGGTCCAGGTGACCTCGGTATCGGTTTCAATGGCATAGCGAACCCCGTCTTCACGTAGTTCGGTTTGTTCCTCGGTGTAAAAGGCTTCATCACGTACCGAGTACCAACCCGCGTAGGCATCGAGGTAGATATCTCCATTGGCTTCCATACGGCGCCAGAGCTCCTGCGCTGCAGCGTGATGATCCGCATCGGAGGTGCGGATGAATCGGTCGTAACTGATTCCCAGCTCATCATTCATCGCCTGGAAGGCATCGGAATTACGCTGGGCCAGTTGAGCTGGTGAGATGCCTTCACGCTCAGCCGTCTGCATCATCTTCTGGCCGTGCTCATCGGTGCCGGTCATGAAGAAGACGTCATATCCATCCAGACGCTTGAAACGCGCCATGGCATCGGTGGCCACTACTTCATAGGCATGACCAATATGAGGAATGCCGTTGGGATACGAAATTGCGGTGGTGATGTAATAGGGTTTCTGCTGCGAAGTCACGTTAGTAATTTACCTTAGTTGCATGGTAGTTCAGGAGTCAGAGACGTTGTCTAGCTCTTAGGTGTACTTGTCCAGCGAACTCCAGAATGCTCCGCGCAGGACACGGCGGATCTGCTGTTGGTCGGTTTTCCATTCACCGATAACCTGGGCACAGTCCTTGAGTAGCGTCCGATCGATCTCGGGCGGCAGCTGGGGACGGTCGGCCATGAGCTCCACCAATTCAAGTTGCGTGGTGCTGGCGAGCCAGGAATTAGCGACGTTTGCGCCAATTTCTTGGGCGACAGTCATTTCTTCTTGCTCATACGCAGCTTTGCCTTGGAAACCAGACTTTGCACCGCCGCTGGAGTAGATGACTTCCGACTCCCCTACCTGCTCCCGTTCTTGCTCCTGGCTGACGTTCTTCAGTCTCTGCGCCATAATCGCCGGGGTGGGGGCAGCAGGTTTCGGCTCTGATGCGACGATCTCGGTGGGGGCGGCCGCAATGGTCGCGGACTCGGAAGCGTGGTGATCGTCCCACTCAATAACCTTCGTAAAGGAACTGTCCAACAGTTGGTCAGGAATTGTCTCAATGGCATCTGCAGTTAGTGCTAGGTGCTCCGCGACTGAGGCCACTCCCAACCGGCTCTCGTCACGCCGTACACCTAAAAGGACGACCTTCATACCAAGGTCCTGGGCCTCTTCTACCGCTTCGGCGAGATCGTCGTCTCCTGAAACCAGATATGCAACGGATGCGGCGCCATGACGCGCAACGCCGACAAGGTCCAGCGCCAGACGCAGATCCACGCCCTTTTGCTCGCCGTTATAGGAGATACGGCCTAGGCGAACCTTTACACCGGGAATAAATCCAATGCGTTTGTGCTGCTCCGTAAACAGTCCGTCCTTCGATGCGTCGTACCAATAGACGCGCAGATTATTAAGGCCAGTATTTTTTTTGACAGTCTGGACTATCCCCTTGATTAGGGCTTCGTAATGAATAGTAAATGCGGATCGTAGAGTGGTACCCGCCGCGCGGTGTCCCCCTAGCGAGAGAAGAAAACCTGCATCAATAAAGATAGCCGACTGACTCATCATTTATAAACCCTGCCTACAAATCCGCGGACAAAATGAAATCAGATATTTTCATATCAGTAATGAACCCGATCAGCAGCTCCCCCACTGATCTACACGACGGACACGTTAGAGGAACCCAGCAAAGTATCGACCAGACGGGCACTGTTATTTGCATCCGCAAATGGAAACGCGTCCCTTGCTCGCTGCCGATAAACATTCTGTTCTAAGGACCGCTCCGGGCTAAGAGCGGCGGAGATGCATTCCACAACTTCAATCCCATCATCTCGCACTGGACCAAATCCATCGCGTTCATAATCAAAATAACCTCGACGGAAATTATGCCCTCCACCGAACATAGACTCAGGATCGAATTGAAAATAAACGATGGGAATATCAATATTAGCAGCGTCAAAAGCAACTGAAGAATAATCAGTTACAAACATAGCAGAACGGACTAATAAATTCTGAAATCCATGTACAGCGGGATCTAAAATTTCCACGTGCTCAGGTACATCTAGGTATTGAATAAAAGATGAAAATGCAGGATGTGGAATGAAACCGATCCTTTTACGGTGCTTATTAGCAACTGCCTGTAATTTGGTAGAACGAAGAAATTCCAGCCAATTAAGTCCAAACACCGAAGTGTTGAATAGTTCTCCTCGATCTTGCGGTCCTTCGCACTTATGAAGAGCATCTCTCAAGTATTGCCGCCAAGTTGGCATCACAAGAATCAGATCTGGTTCCTCAGAGCGTTCAGCAACTAACTGGTGCAATCGATCAAACCGAGGGAACCCCGTCAGAAAGACCTGTTCCTTTTTTATAGTGTAGGGTGATTCCTTGCCGACTATTGACTCGTATTCACCTACAGTTGAACATACTATTCCGTCTAACCTTTTAGGGTTAAGCCAACGTGACAAATCATCTTTAGTTACTCCATGCTGAAGGAAAATGAACTTAGAAGAACTGAGATCAAAATATTTCCGTGAAATAGGATACATGACTTCAGCAACAGCGTCTGACGACATTCTATATCGGGCGTTCAACAGAAGTAGGACCGATTCGTCCGAGCCATATTCAACGAGGCGAAATCCCTCCTTACTCAGACGCTCCCAATCGGGAGATTCGCGCTTCAGCAGAAAGAACGCATTAATGTCTTTGCGCTCGTTTTTGAGGTAGCGGTATAAATGCTCACCATTGTCATCTGCACGTAATGGGCGATCCATGATTACCCAAGAATCACTGTATATTTCCCTAGCAGCAGCGCTTAGAGCTTTTTCTCTCAAAGTATTCGCGTATTCTTTAGCCCTAGCCTCAGACCTCGCGTCCGACAATTTAGAAACCAAACTCTTCGAAGCGCGGACTACCACCTTGGCCTTCCTCTGCGAAAGAGCTAGTGCCTCTACCTCCAGTCTAGTCTCAAAATGCTTGACCTTGCGGAACACGGCCCCTGTTAGCTTATAAATACGATTTAAACGTCCTCGTCGAGCGAGAGAGGCCGCCCGCCTCCTCACGATACTGCTTCTGCTCGGCGAGCCTACTAACGTTCGTGAAGTCCCTGACAGCCTTGGTGGGTCTACTCTCGTGACCGCCCTTTCAATCTTTGCAGGAAGACTATTAACGTAAATTTCGACCGTTCCAGGGACACCTACAGCAAAATTCCACTCGGTCATCATAGGAATCCCAAAGTAAGAATGTACCGTGAAATTCTCATTAGCTGGAAAGACACGCTTTCCGTCAACAAGGACTTCTACGTTGAGCTCTTCTCCAAAGAATAGCACACAGTACTGGTTTGATCCGTCGGATTTATGCGGACCCCACTGGATAATACGATCGGCTGAGGAATATGCTCCCTTGAAGAACCCTAAAATCGTTTGGCGCATGGACCACCAAATAGGATTGATGGAAAACGTTTCGATCGTCGGTATCTCGATCAAGTCGAATACTTCTGATAGCAATCGAAGAAAATTATCACGTAGCTCGCCAGATATCCAAGCAGTCTTAGAATGCTGCTTAGTTTCCTCTTTGAAGTACCAGATTAGATCGTATAAAACCATATTTTGAGCCCACGTTGGAACATAACCAAGATTATCTTTGACGCTCGAAAGCATGCCGAGATATCCGTGTTCAAGGACGGTGGAATACCTACTCTCCAGCGACCAGCTGGACTGCACTAACGACGACTGATCTGCACGCTTGCGATAAAAGTATTTGGCATCAGCTACGATTCCGATTATTGGGTCCTCGCTCTTGGAAAGATACCGTCCTAACAGGTGAGCGTCTTCAAAAGTAGGTTCGATTCGCGTGTCATATGTAAGCTGATGTTGCCTGAGCCGGGAGACTCGCAAAACTGCGGTCGCACCTAGTTGGATACATGTAGGCTCTTCTCTCAGAGAGACTAAGCGGGTGCCCCTCTTGAATCTATGCCTCAGAGGATGAGTATCATAAGCGCGGCCTGTCGTTCCATTCAGCACCAGCACTTTCGTCACCAACATATCTGCGACTTGGTCGACGTCTCGATCAATAAACTGAAGGATAGAGGAAAAATACCGACGATCGATGATGTCGTCAGGATCGACAACAGTTACCCAATCCCCACTTACTACTTCCAGAGCACTCTTTCTTGCAGCTCCAGCTCCTTGATTTTCCTGCTGGAGTATTCGCACGTTACCACGTTTTTTAGCCCAGGTTGTAATTAGATCTAAGCTTCGATCAGTCGAGCCATCGTCCACGAACACATATTCAATCAGAGACTGTTCAACAGTTTGGCGATCGAAGGATTTGAGCGTTGCGCTGACAAATTGTTCAACATTATAAACCGCCACAATGACGCTGAGAACCGGAGCCATCGAATTGCTCTCCCTGAAAATCGATAATTTACAAATAAGACAAATTAGACTATAGCGAAAGCGGATGATAGTCAAAAAGAGGCCAGCTGCAGCCCCTTCAGCTGACATCTGGAATTTAAAACGGAATTAACTTCAAAATTATACGACTAGCAGATCATTCAAGAACTAGTTGCCACGTCTTTAATTAGTAGTTCCCAAGCGGTTGCTATTGTTTCCGGGTCGCACAGTTTCTTAATCTTATTCCGTGCCGGTCCTCTTAGTTCCTCCACCTCGTCAGGATTCTCTAGGCATTTAATCAATTGTGCATTGAAAGCCTCAAAATCGCCTTGAGGGACTAGATAGCCATTGATTCCACTATCAATCATTTCGCATGGCCCATACTTGCAATTAA
The DNA here is from genome assembly GCF_059728615.1 of Glutamicibacter sp. St.4D3. Lineage (NCBI taxonomy): Bacteria > Bacillati > Actinomycetota > Actinomycetes > Micrococcales > Micrococcaceae > Glutamicibacter > Glutamicibacter sp. St.4D3. The sequence continues at coordinate 1,384,324 of NZ_AP039380.1, read as the reverse complement.
AAGACACTACTGGTGTACGCATCAGCATCGACTCCGCGAGAGAAAGACCAAAGCCTTCAAATTTTGAAGGGAAGAGCGTAAGGTAACTTGAAGCGAAAATTTCTTCCACGTTAACAGCTTGTCCATGCATAAACACATTGTTCTCTAGCTGCAAATCAGAAATCGTTTCCTCAATCGCTTCGCGTTGCGATCCTTGACCGTAAATATTCAGAGTGACCTCAGGATAAACGTCTAACACTTGAGGAAAATGGTTAACTAATTCAAGAATTTGTTTTTGTGGTTCCAATCTTCCAACGAAACTTAATGACTGATAACTGTGTTTAGTTTTAATATCCAAAGGTGGTGGTGCTACCGGTTGCGGTATTACTTGAATTTCCCTTCCTTTCAGTACAGTCCTTAGGTCTTCCGCTTGCTGGTTAGTAGATACTACGATTTTGGAAAACAAGTTCGCGTTTTTCAGAAGGCTAAGATGCTCTGCATTTATTTCACTTAATTCATTTGCGGGATCGGTAAAAGTGTTATTATGTACGGTAAGAACATTTCGTGGATTTAGCTCAAGTCCAGGTTTAACGACATTAAAGACATAAGGGTCATCTAGAAGAACTACTGGGTTCGTGTATCGTTGGATCAGATCTTTGAACCAAGAAGATTGGAGTTCTTGGGTAGATTTATACGCGCTTTGTTTTGATTCTTCAGACACGGTGTGATCAATTACCGTCTTTTCTACCCCGTGTGCGTCATACCAGGACGTGATGTAGGCGCATCCCAAGCTTGAAATCATTGATCGCGATGACGGCTCTGTCCTACCCGGATAGTATCTCTGGACACGAAAGGTATTCTTGGCCTCGGTAATTTCCTCCAGACGAAGCAGGTTGAGATCTTCATCATAAAAACGGCGCCATTTATGCGGTATTTTCGTATTGTCAGATATAAGCTCTGTAAAAGCCAGGGAACCATCTGCGTTGAAGAATCTTGTTAGCCTATTATTGGCCTTTTGAACAAGCAAGTCGGCATCTGGAACTCGAATAGTTGTTAGTTGTTCTGAACTTACGAGGTCATTCATTTTCTGCTCAAGATCATCGTAGAAGTTAATGAATTCTGTACTCGGGTGAACTGGCTCTTCGCAATCGAGGGTGTAGGGCAGCATTGCCGTTGATCTGATTTCTGGGCGTGTCGCAGGGCAGTAAAAAGTCGAGGTCTTCACAAGAATGGAAGTTCCTACACAACCTTCTTGAAAGACCTCGACGTTGTCCCATACTACCTTTACCGCCCCGGATCTGACCACGTTCTGCCGCCTGGACGAGCTGGGCCTGACAGCCTGCGGTCAGCGGTTGTTGCCTGAACGTGCCGAGATCCTGTGCAAGGTCACCGAGGCGGATCCGTGGTGCCGTAACTGCGGGCAGCCGGGAACGTCTCGTGGCACCGTGGTGCGCCGGCTGGCGCATGAGCCAGTCGGCTGGCGGCCGACCACGCTGGTGATCCGGGTGCGCCGGTACCGGTGTGCTGACTGCGGTACTGTGTGGCGTCAGGACACTAGCCAGGCTGCCGAGCCCCGGGCGAAGATTTCTCGTGGCGGGTTGGGTTGGGCGCTGGCCGGGATCGTGTGTCAGCACTTGTCCATGGCCCGGGTTGCTGAGGGGTTGGGCGTGTCCTGGAATACCGCTAATGACGCGGTGTTGGGTCAGGGGCAACGGGTGCTGATCAACAAGCCTGAACGGTTCAACGGGGTGAAAGTCATTGGGGTGGATGAGCACGTATGGCGCCACACCCGTGCTGGAGGCAAGTACGTCACCGTGATTATTGACCTGACTCCGGTCACCGAAGGTGCTGGCCCGGCCCGGCTGTTGGATATGGTGCAAGGCCGCTCCAAGGCCGTGTTCAAGTCCTGGCTCGCGAACCGGCCCCAAGAATGGCGGGACGGGATTGAAGTGGTGGCCATGGACGGGTTCAGTGGCTTCAAAACCGCAGCTGCCGAGGAACTCCCGGACGCGGTAGAAGTGATGGATCCCTTCCATGTGGTGCGCCTTGCTGCCGAAGCGTTGGATAAGTGCCGTCAACGGGTGCAGCAAGACACCCGTGGTCACCGCGGCCGCAAGGGTGATCCGCTCTATGCGGCGCGTCGCACGCTATTGACCGGGGATGGTTTGCTTACTGAGAAGCAGATTGAACGGCTTGATGCCTTATTTGATGATCAGCAGCATGAGCCAGTGCAATTCACCTGGAACATCTATCAGCGCATCGTGGACGCGTACCGGCAAAAGGAGAAGAGTATCGGCAAGTGGTCGATGGAGCAGGTCATAGAGCTGATCAAAGCAAAAATTCCTACCGGGCTGCCCGAACTGGCGTCCCTGGGCCGCACCCTGAAACGCCGGGCCGGGGATATCCTGGCTTACTTTGACCGGGCAGGCACCTCGAACGGGCCCACCGAAGCGATCAACGGCAGGTTGGAACACCTGCGCGGTAGTGCTCTGGGGTTCCGGAGCCTAGCGAATTATATTGCTCGTTCACTTTTGGAATCCGGCGGGTTCAGACCCGTTTTACACCCTGGATTGTGAAGAGCCGGTGAACTCTCCGAGAACTTCGTAGGCTCTTGATATGTTCTTCCTGATCAATCCGATGACGGAAAGTGACGATGGTTACTTTAAAGCCAGCCTCACTCAGTTTTGCTGCTTTGTGCAAAGCTGAGCGTGTCATGCCTCCGTTAGGTCTAAACGTTCCAAGGAGAGGAACAAAGATATGTGTCATCCGGTTGTGTACCTCGCTCAGATCCAATGCTGTTGCCGTTGTGGTTACCTGTCCACGCCGCAAGCGATTCCAATTCGCTCCCGCAAGTGGTGTCCACGTCCTCTATCCGTCGCCGACCCTGATATGTTACAGGATGATGCGTATTTTGCGTATCCAAGAAGCTCCGGACATCTCCAGCGGAGCCATCAGGCTGCTTTAGCTTGTCGAAATCACGTAACACCTCTCTCCATGCCGAAACCCCATATCCGGCATCAATACTTGTCCAAAAACTGTCTCTCGGTTCCGAGCTATCGTTCAAAACGTAATAGTTACTCCAGAGCCACGCGAAGTCCTTTTCTACAAGGACGTCAGATCTATTTCGCGAGAGATACTGGCCTGAATTGTTAATCTGATATCATCCAGAGCTTTAGAGGGTAGGCTCGAATCAACATTAATCACGGCCAAAGCCTCTCCGAGTTCTTCGTCACGGGAGACCTGCATTCCAGCAATGTTTATATTCAGTTCGCCCAAGACATTACCGAGACTGCGTACTACTCCAGGTCGGTCGTTGTAGCGCAACACGATCATGTGGTCGGAAATAGGGATCTCTATTTCGTACCCGTTGATGCCAACCAGCTTTTCAATCTGCTTCGGGCCAGTAAGCGTACCGGACACCGAAAGCTGCACTCCTTCGTTGGTGGCACCCTTGATCGTCAGCTGGTTCCGGTATTCTGGTGAATCCGCCGTCGTGATCAGCCGGGTTGCTACGCCGCGCTGTTCAGCGAGCACCGGTGCGTTGACATAGGAGACCTGCTCAGAAACGACATCCATGAACACGCCCTTCAATGCTGAGAGCTCCAGAGCCTTCACATCGAGGGAGGCGATTTCTCCAGCAACCTCAACATCGATGCTGGTGAGAGAGCCAACGGCGAGAGCGTTGAAGATGCGTCCAAGCTTCTCAATCAGCGGGATACCTGGACGAACGTTTTCGTCGATCACTCCCCCGGCGACGTTAACCGCATCCGGTACCAATTCTCCGGCAAGGGCCAGTCGCACCGACTTTGCCACGGATACGCCGGCCTTTTCCTGCGCTTCATCGGTGGAAGCACCAAGGTGCGGAGTGACGGTGACATTATCAAACTCAAAGAACGGCAGGTCGGTGCTCGGTTCCTTGACGAAGACGTCAATGCCGGCACCGGCAATCTGCTCGTTCTTCAGAGCCTCGTACAGTGCATCCTCATCCACGAGTCCACCGCGGGCGACATTCACTACATAGGCACTCTTCTTCATCTTGGCGAAGGCTTCTTTGCCGAGCATGCCAATCGTTTCCGGAGTACGAGGCATGTGGATGGTGATGAAGTCCGCCTGTTCCAGCAGCTCGTCCAAGCTCAACAGTGTTACGCCCAGTTGCTGGGCTCGCGTAGGCGTGATGTAGGGGTCATAAGCAACGATGTCCATGCCGAAACCCTGCAGGCGCTGCGCCACCAGGGCACCAATGCGCCCCAGGCCGATAATGCCAGCCTTCTTCTCGAAAAGCTCCACCCCTGTGAAGGAACTGCGCTTCCACGCACCGCCCTTCAGGGACGCGTTGGCCGCAGGAATCCGGCGCGCCAGCGATACGATGTGTCCCACGGTGAGTTCAGCAGCGGAAATGATATTGGAAGTGGGCGCGTTAACCACCATCACGCCAGCCTGGGTCGCGGCCTTGATGTCCACGTTATCCAACCCCACGCCGGCACGAGCCACCACCTTCAGGTTCTTGGCTGCGGCCAGGGCTTCGGCGTCCACCTGGGTCGCGGAGCGAACCATGATCGCGTCGACGTCCTTTATCGCGTCCAGCAGCTGGGCACGATCCGCCCCGTCTGTCTGACGAATTTCAAAGTCTGGGCCGAGAGCGGCAACAGTTGCGGGAGAGAGCTGTTCGGCCAGAAGTACTACGGGCTTGTTGTCAGACACGAGGGTGGCACCTTTGCGATTTCATTGGGCTGGATGCTTACGCGGATACGGTCAACAGCGACCGGCTCCGCAATCCACAGTAGTGCCTCGGATGCCCCGATTTCCTTGATTTTTCAGATGTTACGCACCGGTTGGCCTACTTTGTGAAAAGTTTCACTTAGTCTCTACATTGTTGCCTCATGGGTGTAGCAGGTCACTCTGCCAGGCGTTCTGCTCGTGCTTCTCCCCACAGCATAAGGCGCTGAGCGGTGTCCTCTTACATCGCTCAGCGCCTCACGTTATTCGCCGGTTTAGGCCGCTTCGATAATCATTCCTGCAGCAACAGTATTGTTGGTGATTTCATCAATCAGGATGAAGCCCCCGGTCGTGCGGTTCTTATGGTATTCATCGGCCAACAACGGCTGGGTAGTCCGCATGGAAATCCTGCCAATCTCGTTCAGCGCGAGTCCGGTAGCCTCTTCGTCCCGATGGAGCGTGTTGATGTTCAGGCCGTAACGCAGTTCCTTGACCAGGGCCCTGGCGGTCTTGGTGGTCTGTTTGATCGCCAGCTTCTGCCCCACTTTCATGGGCTTGTCACTCATCCAGCAGATCATGGCCTCGAAATTCTGGGCCACCTTTGGCTGGTTGTTGGGGCGCACGATCATGTCACCGCGGGAGATATCGACTTCATCTTCGAGCCGCACCGTGACCGACATTGGTGGGTAGGCCAGTTCCACCGGCCCATCGGCGGTGCTGATTTCCTTAATCGTCGATGGCAGCCCGCTGGGAAGTACCACGACCTTGTCCCCCGCCTTCATCACTCCACTGGCTACCTGGCCGGCGTACCCCCGGAAGTCGTGGTAGTCGTTGTTGTGCGGACGAATCACATACTGAACGGGGAAGCGCACATCCACCATGTTCGAGTCGCTGGCGGTTTGCACGTTCTCCAGGTGGTGCATGAGCGAAGCCCCCTCGTACCAGGGCATGTTCTGGCTACGGGTGACCACGTTGTCGCCGGTGAGCGCCGAAACCGGTATCACCTGGATGTCGGCAATGTTCAGGCGAGCCGCGTAGTCCACGAATTCTCGGCGGATGTCTTCAAAGACCTCCTGGGACCAGTCGACCAGATCCATCTTGTTCACCGCCACCACCAGGTGCGGTACCTGCAGCAGGGAAACGAGGAAGGCATGGCGCCGGGACTGCTCCACCATCCCCTTGCGGGCGTCAACCAGCACAATGGACAGATCGGAGGTGGAGGCGCCGGTGACCATGTTTCGGGTGTATTGGATGTGCCCTGGGGTATCGGCCACGATGAACTTGCGGTTCGGGGTGGCGAAATACCGGTAGGCCACATCGATGGTGATGCCCTGTTCGCGCTCTGCGCGCAATCCGTCAGTGAGCAGCGCCAGGTCCGTGTATTCGGAGCCGCGTTCCTGGCTGGTTTTTTCGACCGAATCCAGCTGGTCGGCGAAGATCGCTTTGGAGTCAAAGAGCAGACGGCCAATGAGCGTGCTCTTTCCGTCGTCAACGGAGCCGGCGGTGGCTATGCGTAGCAGGTCCATGTCTAGAAGTACCCTTCCTTCTTGCGGTCTTCCATCGCCGCCTCGCTCACTTGGTCATCTCCGCGGGTGGCCCCACGCTCGGTGATCGTGGTGGTGGCCACCTCCTCCACAATTTCCGCCGCGGTCATCGCGGTTGATGCCACGGCCGCGGTGAGACTGGCGTCCCCCACGGTCCGATAGCGAACCATCTGGTTGCGCACCGGCTCGTCTTCCCGCGGCTGACAGAACGGGTGCACGGCAAAGAGCATCCCGTTGCGGTCGAACACCTGACGCTGATGGGCGAAGTAGATGGAGGGCAACTGAACGTTTTCACGTTCGATGTAGTTCCAGATATCCAGTTCGGTCCAGTTGGACAACGGGAACACCCGGATGCTCTCCCCCAGATTGAGCCGGGTGTTGTACAGGCTCCACAGCTCGGGACGCTGGTTCTTCGGATCCCATTGCCCGAATTCGTCGCGGAAGGAAAAGACCCGTTCCTTGGCGCGGGCCTTCTCCTCATCCCGGCGGGCTCCGCCCATCAGCGCATTTAGCTGATGCTTTTCAATGGTGTCCAGCAGCACCGGGGTTTGGATCCGGTTGCGTGAGCCGTTGCGTTCCTCGACCACCTGACCGGCGTCGATGGCTTTCTGCACGGACCCGACGATGAGGCGGACTCGGCGCCGTGCCACCTCGGCGTCCCGGAAATCCAGCACCTCCTGGAAATTGTGCCCGGTGTCGATATGGACCACCGGGAACGGGATGGCTGCCGGCGCGAAGGCCTTGGCCGCCAGGTGCAGCAGCACCGCCGAATCCTTGCCTCCGGAGAACAGCAATCCCGGGCGCTCCAGTTCCGCGACGACCTCACGGATGATAAATATTGATTCAGCCTCCAGCGCGGTCAGCTGATCCAGCTGATACCGCATACTCGTGGCAGTTTTTAGTTTCATCGAGTAAACCCCCAAATTCAGTGAATGAACGTTTGTTGTAGGTGTCTAGGCGAAGGCGTGTACGGCTTCAAACAGTTCACGCTTCAGCGCCGGATGGCAGACCACCAGGTCCGGTAGGTAGGGATCGGCGCGGTTGTACTCCAGCGGGCTTCCATCGATCCGGCTGGTGTGCAGGCCCTTGCCCTGGGCGACCGCCACCGGCGCTGCCGAGTCCCATTCGTATTGGCCGCCGGCGTGAACGTAGGCGTCCACCTCTCCCCTGACCACCGCGCAGACCTTGTAGCCGGCCGAGCCCATGGGCACCAGTTCAACATCCGCGTTCTGTGCCAGCTGGTGCACGATCTGCGGAGGGCGACTGCGCGAGACGGCAATGCGCCACGGGCGGGCCGGGCCAACGGCCATCGGCATGCCCTGTTCGGCGCTGTCCAAGACAAGACCAAGCCCCGGCAACGCAACGGCACCTGCCGACAACTCTCCGTCTTCCCACAGGGCGACGTGCACGGCCCAGTCATCCCGGAATTCTGAATACTCCCGCGTGCCATCCAGCGGATCAATGATCCAGACCCGTCGGCTATCGAGGCGGCACTTGTCATCCACGGCCTCCTCGGAGAGGACGGCGTCCTGCGGATGGAGCTGGTGCAAGGATTGCGCGAGAAATTCCTGGGCTGTTCTGTCCCCAGCGGCCTTGAGTTCCCTACCCTCCAGGCCTAGTTCGCCGGCCCGGTCACGAAGTTGAAGAAGCTTCTTCCCGGCACCTTCGGCCAGGTCGATAGCGCATTGCAAATCCCCCAATGAAGCATCCCCCTTTTGCTCCCAAAACAAATCCAAGGTCTTCCCCAAGACACTCGGTTGTTCGCCATCCTATCCATGTTTGGGGTTCAGATGAAAGGGGTTACACGCTACTCGTGTCCGTTACCTGGCTCTAGCCGAAACGGCTTTCGCTCTCTAGGGTGGATTCCAGGGAATACTTCTTGGGGGAAAGTATGGAAAACATGGGGTCGATCCCGTATCGGGATCCGATCGTGCAGCTGGATATTGCCCAGCTCGACATCGTGGAACTCATCGTGGGCGGTCTGCTCGATTACCAGGGGTTGGATCTGGAAAACCTTCCGCAATGGTCGCAGCTCCCGGACGCTGCCTTGGCCGATCCCGGCCAGAGGGGACACATTCAGCTGGCCGATCCCGATGGCACACCGCTGGTGCGGGTCTCCTACACCCGGCAGTCGGATCCGGGGCAGGCTTCCGTAACGGTGGGAAAGGTACAGAAACTGGCCGATGCCGAACACGGGCCGTTTCGCGAACTGCGCCTGACTTCGCCGCTCGGTACACGCGCCGTGGTGCTTTTTGACCAGGCACCGTCGGCTGTGGACCTGCAACGGCTGCAGCAGCTGCAGCCGTTGCCCAAGGGCACCTGTTTTGTGCTGCTCAGCCCCAGCGACCGGTCTTCGGGCCCCGGGCATGCCGAAGCCATCAAGCAATTGCGGGCGGCGGCCGGCCTTTTCTCCGGCAGCACCGCGGGGCATCTGGTAGTTCCGCCATCGGTGGACGCAGCGGCACTGATCCAGCGTCTTTCCGGGAATGTGCTCGCCGATTTCCGCTCCGCGCGGCACCAGCAGCCCGAGGCGGCCTCGGGCACGGTGGTGATGTTTAGTGGTTTATCGGGGTCCGGCAAATCCACGTTGGCCCGCGCGGTACAGCAGCGCATCCATGAGCAACTGGGACGCCCGGCCGTGCTGCTGGATGGGGATGACATCCGCCGCTTCATCTCCAAGGGACTGGGTTTCTCACGTGAAGACCGCGAGACCAATGTGGAACGCATTGGGTGGATTGCCGCCCGCATCGCCGAGGTCGGTGGTCTGGCCTTGTGCGCCCCCATCGCGCCGTTTGCCCAAACCCGTCAGGCGGTGCGTGAGCTGGTCGCGCCGCACGGACGGTTCCTGCTGGTGCACGTGAGCACCCCGCTGGAGGTATGCGAGCAGCGGGACCGGAAGGGACTGTATGCCAAGGCCCGGGCGGGAGAGGTCAAGGACTTCACGGGAATTGATTCCCCCTACGAGGTCCCCGAGGATGCCGAGCTCACCCTGGATCTATCGGTCGTGGATTTGAATACCGCCACCGAACGGGTCTTTGAGCTGCTGGCGGCCCACACGCCGAAAGCCGTACACGTCCACTAGGGTTTCGGCGCGGCCGCTGAAGGGCGCACACGGCGCACGGCCGCCCGCCTTCGTTGTGCCGGGTGGTGCGGGCTAAAGCGGCCAGATGAGGGGAACCACGCTCAGGGTGACGGCGGCCGTCACCAAACTCATTGGGATCCCGATCCTGACAAAGTCGATGACCCGGTACCCGCCCGGCCCCATCACCATCAGATTTGTCTGGTAGCCGATGGGGATGATGAAGCTGGCCGAGGCGGCGATCATGACCGTGATGGCGAAGGGCATGAAGTTTGCCTCCACCCGTTCGGCGACGGCCATGGCAATGGGAAAGACCAGGATTGCCGCGGCGTTGTTGGTCAGCAGCTCGGTAAAGCACAGCGTCAGCAGGAACACCAGCGCCAAGGCTCCCCAGGGCCCGGTGCCAGCCAGCAGCAGCGTGTTGGCGATGGTGGCCGCCGCTCCGGTTTTCACCATCGCCGCCCCGAGCGCGAACGAGGCGGCAATGACAATGATGACCTGCAGGTCGATATGCCGGCGCACGTTGCCCATGGACAGGCACCCGGTCACCAGCATGGCCAGCGCGGCCAGCAGGGCCGCCTGGATGACTTCCAGGACCCCCAGGGCGTTCAGGGCGACCATTCCGATCAGGATGGCAATCGCCCACGGGGCCTTGCGGAAGTTAGCCGGGGCGATGTCGCTGACGTTGCTGACCAGCATGAAATCCCGGCGGAAACGGTAGTGGCGCACGAAGTCGGTTCCGGTCTCCAGCAGCAGGGTGTCCCCTACCCGCAGTTTCACGTCCCCGATTTTTCCGCGCAGCATTTCCCCGGACCGGGAGATGGACAGGATCACCGCCTGATAGTGGGAGCGGAAGCGGCTTTCCCTGACGCTTTGGCCAATCCCGGTGAAATCCGGTCCCACTACCGCCTCCACCAGCCGGCGCTGGGAGTGGCGGATCCCCAGCTTGGAGACATCTCCGGCGCTGGGTTCCAGTCCCCGGATGTGGCGCAGTTCGCTGGCACACTCCGGTGCCCCGACAAAGATCAGGATGTCCTCCGGATCCAGGATCAGTTCCGGGGTCACCTCCACCACCAGGTGCTCATCACGTTCCACCCTGGTCAAGAACCCATGGGTCAGGCTTCGCAGCCCGGCGGCGGCCACGGACTTGCCGGCAATCGGGCCATTGGGCTGGACCCGGAACTCCACCGCATACTCGCGGGCCGACTGCATCTGCTCGACCGCGTCCTGCCGGTTGGGCAGCAGGCGGTTGCCAAACAGGGTCAGGAACAGGGCCCCGCACACGGTCAGCGGCAGTCCGACGGCCGCGATGTCGAACATCCGCAGCGAGATCCCCAGCTCGGACTGCAGCAGCCCGTTGACCACCAGGTTGGTGCTGGTGCCAATCAACGTCATGGTCCCGCCGATGATCGCCATGTAGCTGAGCGGGATCAGAAGTTTCGAGGCCGGAATGCGCAGCCGGGCCGCCCATTCCTGGATGCCGGGCAGCAGCATCGCCACCACGGTGGTGTTGTTCAAAAAGGCGCTCAGTCCCCCGACCGGCAGCAGCATGCGCGCGTACGCGCCGCGCACGCTGGAGGGCCGGCCCAAAAGGTTCTGGGTGATCCACTGCACGGCCCCGGTCTCGCTCAGCCCGGCGGCCACCACATAGAGCACGGCGACCGTGATGACCCCGGTGTTGGAGAACCCCGCGAGCGCCTCCTGGGGCGTCAGGATGCCCAGGAGCATCAGGCACAGTGCCGCTCCCATCAGAATCAGGTCCGCGGCCAGCCGTGTGGCGGCCAGCAGCCCCAGGACGCACAGCACAACGACCAGCGTCAATATGGCATCAATGCCCACAATACTCCCCCTGTATTGCCATGAAACCCACCCCACATGGGTCAGCGCCGCTCAGTGACCTCACCCTGGCGCAGACCATTTCATCTAGCGCCCAGGTTCATGATGTGATGCAGCGTTTACAGAACTCATCTTTGCAGAGCCCGGCCCATCAGTCCATGCCACCACCGCACCGATCCCGGCATGTCGCGCGTTGCGGCGCAACCGGCCGGGCAACAATTCCTGCCGCGGCCTACCGTGTGGATCTGTGCACAACACGACGGTGGCCTGCAATCCAGCGCTGGATTGCAGGCCACCGTCGTTGTGGCGCACCGGGCGGCTAGTCCTCGGCGCCGAGCACCACCGTTCCCATGACGGCGTTGGAGGTGCTGCTGTCCGCGGTGCCGGTCAGCCCGCCCACGGCGCCGGCGCTGACCGGTCCGCCGGAGTCAGCCAGCATCCAGGACAGGTGCCCGGCCCCGGTGCCCGCCCCGGTCTGTCGGGTCGACAGCGCCGAGGGGATGGACCACTTGGTGGTGGAGGCGGTCTTGTCCGCCCAGTAGGACAACACCCAGTCCCCGTTGGCCGCGGTGGCCTCAGGTGTCTGGTGTTGGGCCTTCGCACCCACCTCGGGTTCCATCACGAAGGAGGCCGAGTTCACCGTGGCGTTGCGGTAGACCGCCACCAACAGTGAGCCGCGCGCATATCCGCCGACCGAGACACTCACCGTGGTCCCGGCGTCGGAGGCCGTGGCCACCTTGGAGAACATCGCTCCCTGCATCGAGGCGGTGGCGACCTGGGCCCGTTGCTCCCAGGAGGCCGGGATGCTGGGGGCCGAGGTGTACTGGTTGGTGACAAACACCCCGACCAGCACGTCTCCGGCCTGGATGCCCGAGGGCAGCTTCACCGAGTGGTTGATCGCATTCGCGGTCCCGGAGTTGGCGGCCGAGGCCACGAACTCCACCTCGGATTCGGGTTCCGGTGCGGTGTCCGCTTCAACACTCACCGAGGCCGTCTTGGTGCCGCTGGCTCCCTGCGGGTCGGTGACCTTCAGGCTGACCTGATAGGTCCCGGCTTCGCTAAAGGCGTGGCTGAAGCTTTCCCCATTGGCCTTTTCTTCGCCGTTGACGGACCAGGTGTAGTCCAGCAGCGCACCTTCGGGGTCCGAGGACCCGGTGCCGTCGAAGATGCAGGCCAGGAAGTCACAGTCCCACTCGAAGCCGGCCACCGGCTTGGCGTTGCCGCCCTGCCCGGGTGCCCCGGCCAGGACCACCGAGGCCATGACCGCGTTGGCAGTCGTGGAGTTGGCGGTGGCCTTCAGCCCGCCGGCGTCCCCGGAGGAGACTGCCCCGTTGGAGTCGGCCAGCATCCAGGACAGGTGTCCAGCCCCGCTGCCGGATCCGGTTTCCCGGGCCACGGTGCCGCCGGGCAGCTGCCAGGTGGTGGTCGATGCGGTCTTGTCCGCCCAGTAGGACAGCAGCCAGCTGTTCGATTGGGCGTTGAGCACCGGGGTGGTGTGCACCGCGCCGGAGGTGGTCTCCGGGCGCATCGCGAACGAGGCCCCGTCAACGGTGGCGTCCCGGTAGGCCGAGAGCACCAGTGATCCCCTGACATACCCGCTGCTGCCCACGCTCACCCTGCTGCCGGCATCGGAGGCCGAAGCGATCTTGGAGTAGATCGCCCCGCTCATGCTGGTGGTGGAGGCATCGGCCCGCGTTTCCCAGCCGGCCGGTGCGCTGAGCGTGGTGCTGCCCGAGTTGGTGGACAGGACCGCCACCATCAGGTCGCCTTCCTTCACCGCGGAGGGCACCGTCACCGTATGGCTGGTGCTGGTGGTGGCGCCGTCGTTGGCCGTCGAGGCGACGAACGAGACGTTGTTTCCGGGCTGTGGGCCCGGGTCCTGCACCACGCTCACCGGCTGGGTCACCGAGCCGGTCTCGTTAGCGTCGTCGGTGACCGTCAAGGTGACCTGGTAGGTGCCAGGCTGTTCGAAGGCGTGGGTTGCGACCATGCCCTCGGCGACCTCGGTGCCGTTCACGCTCCACACGTAGCCGGTGATCTCCCCGTCCGGGTCGGCGGAGAGTGTGCCGTCAAACGTGCAGGAGAGGAACACGCAGTCCTGGGTGAAGGAAGCCTTCGGCACCTGGTTGGCTGCCGCGCTGACCTGCACCTCCTCCTCCACGGTGTTGGTGGCCCCGGACTCGTCGGTGACCGTCAGGCTCACCGTGTACTTGCCGCCGGCCGGGAATTCGTGCACGAATTCCACCGCATCCCCGCTGCCGCCATCGGACGTGCTCCACTTGTACGAGGCAATCTCGCCCTCCTGATCCGTGGACCCGCCGCCGTTGAAGGTGCACTCCAACTGGTTGCAGGTGGTCAGGATCTTGGCTTCCGGTGCCGAGTTCGGGGTGGTGCTCACCTCGAGCTCGACCTGCTTCGTATCGCTCTTGCCCTGGTCGTCGGTGACGGTCAGGCTCACCGTGTACGTTCCGGCTTCGGCGAATTCGTGGCTGAAGGTGGCTCCTTCACCGCTGCCGCCATCGGAGGTGCTCCAGGCGTAGGAGGCGATTTCACCGTCCGGGTCACTGGAGTCCGCACCGGAGAACTCGCACGCCAGCTGATCACAGGTTTGGGTGATCTGGGCGGTCGGTGCCTGGTTCTCGGGCGCGGTGACCGTGACCGTGGCGGTCTTGGTCGCCGTCGCCCCGTCATCGTCGGTGACCGTGAGGGTGACCTCATAGTCCCCGGCCTCGGCGTACTGGTGCTCGACCTGTTTGCCGGTGCCGGTCTTGCCGTCCCCGAAGCTCCAGGCGTAGGCCTTGATCTCGCCATCGGAATCCGCGGATGCCGAGGCGTCAAAGGCACAACCCAAATAGGTGCACTCCGAGCCGAAGGCCGCGGTGGGCGGCTGGTTCGGCAGCGGCGGGGCCCCGTCACTGGTCATCGAGATCAGCGCCCGACTGGCCCAGTTCACCCCGTCCTTGTCCGGCCCGGAAACCACCTGGGTGGGTCCCTCGGCCGTGCCGTCGGTGACGGACTGCTTCCAGTTCGCGGCCAGCAGCTCACCGGCCGGGTTGGCCAGGTAGAGCTTGTCCCCGGCCAGGAACATGCCGCGCACCTCGTTCCACGGCACCTGGGCGGAGGCGGTGGCCACCGTGAAGCGTTCGGCCCCGATGATCCCGCTGTCCAGGTCCAGGTAGCGCATGAACAGGGCGTTCTGCCCGCTGAGGGTGAAGTAGATCCGGTCGTTCTTGAAGAACAGGCCGGTCATCTGCTGCGCCTCGCTGGAGAAGTTGGTCAGCCCATACAGGTCGTGGGTGGCCGCGTTGCCCAGCGTGTTGCCGTTCAGCGTGCGGCTGGCGAAGGTGCCGTCGGCCATGGCGAAGTACATCCGCCCATCGGCCACGAAACCGCCCCGCACCGCTTCCCAGTTCACGTTTCCGGTGAGCTTGGTGGCCCCCTTGGACGCGGCGCTGGTGCCGTTGAAGTAGGTTTCGTTCACCTGTCCGGCGGCCCCTGGGTCCGGGGCCTGGGCATCCAGGTCCACGATCTCCACGCCGCTGACGGACGGGTTCTCGGTCACGTGGTCAAAGGAGAGACTGATGTTCCCGTCACTGACCACCCGCTTGCTGAGCATGGTGCCGATGTTGTGGCCCGGATCCGCGTTCAGGTCAATGTTGCTGTACGCACGGCTGCCCTCGATGTCCAGATTGTAGACCCGCGAGCCCGGGGCGGTGGTGCAGTCGCACCGGTCGGCCAGGTACACGCGCACCTCAACGTTCTTCCCGGAGTCCACCGGGAAGTTGTATTGCAGCTTCTCCCCGCCGGCCGGATCCCAGCGTTCACTGGAGTAGATTCCGCGCGGGGTGGATTCGGGCACCTTGTCGCTCAGCGAACCCACGGTGTCATAGCCTGCGCTGTTGTTCCCGCTGCTGCGGTAGTTGCTGCCCGGGGCGGTGTTGTCCCCCAGCCAGTCCATCCCGCCATCCACGGCCGGGACCGTGTCGCCCCCGGAGTTGATGCGGTACAGGTACCTGGCGTCCTGGGTGGTGGACAGGGCTCCGGCCTGCACGACGTCCACCGGCAGCGCCGGCGGTTCGGCCGACGGGATTCCGGTGCCTCCGGCCAGCGGGAACAGCGCGATGCGTCCGCGGTAGAGGTAGCGGGCGATCCGGTCGGTGTCAGAACCCACCCAGACCCCGTCGGTGGTGGCCAGCAGGTCAAAGACGCCGCGGCCGCGGTCACGTCCCGGGTTCCATTCGATGGGCATGCCGTTGGTGGCGTTCAGCGCGCCAATGCCTTCACGGCCCACGGCGCCCTGTCCGGCGGCGTCGGCGCGGAAGGGGTTGTTGACCCAGCGCATGTGCCCACCGAAGTAGATGGTGTGCTGGGTGGCCTCCACGGCGTAGACGCTGTCACCACCGGTGTAGTCCACCCACACCGGGTTGACCCCGGCGCCGCTGGCACCGCTCTGCCAACGGGAGATGGTGTCACACAAGGTGGGCGGGCCGCTGCCGTAGCCGCCCATGGACGAGAGCACGAAGTAGCTGCCGTCGGGGGCGAAGTCCAGGTCATTGAGGTAGTAGGCGAAGGACGGGTAGCAGTTCGGCTTCCAGCGCTCGGTCTGCCAGTCGGCCACGTTGGTCTGCGAGCCGGAGATGTCCAGCACGCCCACCTGCACGCGGTCCTGCCCGTCGATGTAGCGGAAGTTGCCGGTGGCCACCAGCTTCTTGCCGGCGGCATCCACGTCGAACTTGTGCACGAAGGTGTTCCCGCCGCGGTGGGTATCGGTGAAGGCGACCTTGGTGCGCTCGGACAGCGCCCCGCTGGTGGCGTTCACCTCGGCCAGGCCCAGGCGTTCCTGCCCGCGCACGGCGGTGAATTCGCCGCCGAAGAAGAGCCGGTCCCCCACCAGGTTCATGTCATGCACCACGGCGTTGATCTGTCCCGGGTTGAATTGGGTGATCCGTTGCCCGTTGCCCACATTCAGCCTCAGCACCTTGGGAGCCGATTGGCCATTGAGCGTGCCGAACTGTCCACCGACGTACACCGAATTGCCATCCGGTGCGGCGATGACCGAACGCACGGTGCTGTTCAGGTTCGGAGCGAAGCTGGTGCTGATCGCCCCGGTGTCCTTGTTAAACGCAACCAGGCGGTTCCTTGTCAGGACCGGGCCGCCGCTGGCCGCCTGGACCTGGGTGAAGGATCCGCCCAGCACGATCATGTTTCCCACTTCGGCGATGGAAAAGACGATTCCATCCAGTACGTGGGGTGTGTTGTTCCGTGGCGTGGCAGATACCACGGAGTTGTATTCCTGATCCGACGCGGAGGCCGGTATCGCATTAATCCCTGTTAACCCCAAGATCATTGCCAGGCCAGCCACGGCCGCAAAGAATCTTTTGACCCTCATGATGTTCCCCCAAACCAACCCCAAGTTGGCAATGCCAGTGACATAGCGCCGCCGAAAGGACGACAACTGACCTAATTATGGGTAGCAATCCGGGACACAGGAATAGTGGTAACCGCGACCCCATACTCGTTAACTACTCCGAACTACTTGGATTCACTACTCGCTTGGTACTCGATTCGTGATGGGCTACTGCAATCCGCCGCGGCACGGCGCTCCTGGCGCGTCATCCCCTTCCCTTCTTCAACGCTTTGTCGGTAGGCTGGCGTCAGTTTCATACTCGGCGTCACCACGTGGCGGGCGGGTTCGGTTTCTAACTGGGGATGTAAACCGATGAAGCCACCTGTACTTGGGGGATTTAATACTGCACCGCGCCATGAATGGCGCCTGCGCTCGAACACTTGGTTCGAGCGCAATCCTGCGTGGCCGCTGGTCGCCTTTCTCGGCTTCTTTCCGCTGTGGTGGCTGCTGGGACTGGGCAACCTGGGCTTCCTGATTGTCGGCGCCCTGCTGGGCTACCAGCTGCTGAAGCAGCCGCGGATCCAGGTGCCGCCGGGATTCTGGCTGTGGGGACTGTTCTTGATCATCGTGGCCCTGGGCGTGTTCGTGCTCTGGGTGCCGGTACCCGGCCTGATGCCCGAAAGCGGTGCGGCCCGCGTGTTGAGCTGGGCCTACCGCTTCGCCTGGGTATTGGCCGGCACGGCGGTCATGCTCTTCATCGGCAACTGTTCGCAAAAGACGCTCGCGGACCGCACGATTATCATCCTGCTGGCCATGCTCTTCGGGGTCACCGTACTGGGCGGTTATGCCGGGGTGTACCTGAGCTTCCTTGACTTCCCGTCCGTCTTGGAGGCCGTGCTGCCGCACGCCATCACCTCCAACACGTTTGTGAATTCACAGATCCATCCCGGGCTGACGCAGATGCAGGACATCCTGGGCTATTCCAGTCCGCGTCCGAAGGCGCCCTACCAGTACGCCAACTCCTGGGGCGCCAACTACGGCCTGCTGCTGCCGTTCTACCTGCTGGCCATCAAATATGTGGCCCGCAAGTGGGTGCGGGTGCTGATGTGGGTCGGGTTGCTGGCCGCGATCCCGCCGGCCATCCTCTCGCTGAATCGCGCCATGTGGGTCGGTCTGGTCGTGCTCGGGCTGCTGCTCTTGGTCCGGTTGACGCTCAACGGCTACTTCATTGCCCTGGCCGCCTTCTGCACGGCGTTCCTGGTGGCGGCGGTGCTGCTGATCAGCACCCCCCTGTGGGACGTCATCCAGTCGCGCCTGGATAATCCGCACAGCAACACCGGACGCGCCAACCTGGCCAGCTACACGCTCAAGACCACGGTGGAGCATTCCCCATTCATCGGTTTCGGCTCCACCCGCACCCGGCAGGGGAACTTCTTCTCCATTGCCGCCGGCGCCACCGCGGACTGCCACCAGTGCTCGCCCCCGCAGCTGGGGACCCAGGGCACGCTGTGGTACCTGATCTTCTGCACCGGCATCATCGGCACGCTCCTGTTCCTGGCGTTCTTCGTGCGCCGCTATTTCCCGATACTCAAGAGCAAGGACTCACGCCAGTGGGCCATGGTCTACCCGGCACTGTTCTTCGCCTGCGTGCTGCCGACCTATGACACCATCACCACTTCCCTGTTCATCCTGATGATCGCCACCGGTCTTTCCTGGCGCTGGTTCAGGGAAAAACAGGAACTAGACCCATTAGCGGAAGGACTGGTCATTGATGAACAGCGCTACCGGTGAACGACTCGGCTCACTGTGTGAAACGCTCGGTGAGCTCTTCCCGCACGGAACCGTCGAAGTGCAGGACCTTGTCCCCGGGCAGGATGGCTGGCGGCTGGTGCCCTCGCGCACCAACCCGCGCCTGGCGGTCCCGGCCAACGTTCCCGCCGCCGCGATGTGGAGTGCGATCCGCCCCTGCGCCAGCGACGGTCTCAAGCACAAGGCCCGCCGCTACGCCCTGGCCGCGGCGCTGCGTTCACCGGCAGGCGCACGGTTGATGCCCGCCGGGATCACCGTCGGTGACGCCTCCGGCTCCATCACCACCCATCTGGAGAACATTTTCAACCAGCCGGTCTGCTTCGGGCTGATGACCGGGTCGGCGCGCGCCAACCGCAAACCGGTGCTGGGGATCTTTGACCGACGCGGGCGTGAACTGGGGTTTGCGAAGATCGGGCTGTCCGAGCTGGCCCACGAGTTGGTGGCCAATGAACACCGGGCGCTGCTGGCCCTGCAGTCAAGCTCAGCCTCAGCGCTGCAGGTACCGCAGGTGATTTCCTATGACTTCTTTGACAGCAAGCCCGTGCTGGTGATGAGCGCACTGCGCCCCAATGCGCTTCAGCGTCCCCTGCCGTTGCCGGTCGGCGCGGTCATCGGGCTGTTGGCCAGCGCGCCGGTGGAGCAACGCCTGCTGGCCGATTCCACCTGGTTCCGGGGCCTGCTGCGTGACTTGGAGGCTCTGGCAGCGGTTCCCGAAGCCGGACGACTGGCCGACATGGTTCGCCAGCTACCGCGCCTGCTGCCCGAAGAGAGCCTGGCGTTCGGGGCGTGGCACGGGGATTTTGGCCCGTGGAACATGGCGCGCACCAAATCCGCGCCAATGGTCTGGGACTGGGAGCGCTACGACACCGGTCAGCCGGTGGGCAATGACCTATTCCACTTCGCGGCCCACGAGAGGTTGCGCGAGATGGGGAACATGGGTGCGGCACTTAAGGCGCTGCACGATCCGGAACTGAATGCGAACGTCGCGGGACTGCAGGTGCAATGTGGGACCCGGGCACCCCGCCACGCCATTCAGGCGATGCTCCGGCTGCTCTACCTGGCCACCCTGGCGGCCAGGTTCCTTGGGGACGGGCATCGGCACCAGGTCGAGGCGACCTTTGCGCTGGGGCGCTGGTACACCGACGTGATGCAGGAACTGATCAAAGACACTCAATGGGGGTAAGTAATGACTAAACAAGAATTCGTCGTGGAAGACACCATCCAGCATTCGGCACGCCAATTCGCGCGGACCACGCTGGTGGGTTTCGGGCAAATGACCGCGAGCCTGCGCATGCAGCCGGGCTTCATTATCGCCGGCGCGCAGCGCTGCGCCACCACCAGTCTTTTCCGGATGCTCGCGCGCCATCCGCAGGTGCGCCCGCCGATGCTGAACAAGGGCATCCATTTCTTTGACACGGCCGAGCGCTTCAGCCGGGGCCCGAACTTCTATGCCGGTCATTTCCCGTTGCGCCGCCCCTGGGGGTCTGACCGGATCAGTGGGGAGGCCAGCCCCTACTACCTCTTCCATCCCCTGGCCATGCAGCGCATCGCCGAGGTGGCACCACAGGCCCAGGTCATCGTACTGCTACGCGACCCCGCCCAGCGCGCCTTTTCGGCCTACAAGCAGGAGAAGGGGCGGGGATTTGAAACCCTGTCCTTCGAAGAGGCCCTGGATCGCGAACCCGAGCGCCTGGCCGGGGAGGAAGAAAAGATCATCGCCGACCCGAACTACCAGTCCTTCGCCCACCAGCATTACGGCTATGTGGCCCGGGGCCGCTACACGGCTCAGCTGCGCCGGGCCAAAAACGCACTGGCCCCGGGGAAGCTGACGATCCTGGACGCCGATGCGTTCTTCCGACCCGGCCTGGAGGGCTGGGATCAGCTGCTGAACAGCATCGGGCTGGACCCCTGGCGTCCGGAGGAGATCATCCATTCCAATTCCCGGCCCAGCGCCGAGATGGCCCCGCAGCTGCGCCAGCTGCTGGACCGGGAGTTCGCCGGCGAGAACGATGAACTCATCCGGTTCCTGGGCTACACGCCAAGCTGGCTGCAATGATCGCCAAGGTTGCCAGCCTCAAGAGCCGCCACGCCGAGCGACGCAGCGACGCGGAAACGCTGGCCGAGGTCTTTTCGATGCCGTTGCGCAACCCGGGACGCACCCTGCTGTGCTTCATCATCGTCTTCTGCCTGGGCAGCGCGTTCTACCTGATGCAGCCAGCAAAGTATTCGGCCCAGGTGGACGTGGTGGTCGTTGCGGTGACCAGTTCGTCGCAGGTTGCCGCCGACCGGGACGTGTCCATCGACTCCGCGGTGCAGATCCTGTATTCGGACGCGGTGGTGGGAAAGACCGCCCGCGAGCTGGAGTATCCGGGGCGCTCCTCCGGCCTGCTGCGGGAGCTGACCATTTCACCAATCATCAACTCCCGCATCCTGCGCCTCTACGTGTCCAACACGGATCCACAGCTGGCCTACCGGGCCGTGAAGCTGCTTTCGGCCAACTTCCTTCAGGAGCGCCTCACCCGCCTGGAGAGCCTGGAGGAAAGCCGGCGCGAGGAACTGCAGGCACACATCAAGGTGCTGCGCACCGAAGCCCAGGAGCAGCAGATCGAGGACATCCCGATCAGCGAACGCCGTGAGGCGCTGGCCGAATCCTCGGAGCGAATCAGTGAACTGGAGTTTGCGCTCTCGGCCATCGATACCATCCCACCGGACCCGGGCTTTATTTCCCGGCAGGCCGCCGTACCGGATACGGCCGCACGTCCACCAGTGACCGTCTACTTCACCTCTTCGCTGGCCCTGGCCATCGTCCTGTCCTTTATTGTGGCGCCCAACCGTCGTTCGGCCCTGTCCGATGCCCGGTTTGCCGCCAGAGCATCTCGACCACAGCTACTTGGGGGTATCAATGTCTGAGATCCACAGTCCATCGCCGGCACCATCGGTAACGGTGGTGATCGCCACGCAGGACCGCATGCACCTGCTGCAGCAGGCCATCGAGGCCGCCTGGAACCAGGACTACCAGGGGTCCATCACCATCACGGTCGTCTACGACAACCGCGCACCGCATCCAGAGCTTGCCCGCCGCGAGGGCAACCGCCAGGTGAAGGTCATCACCAACACCCGGACACCCGGGTTGGCCGGAGCCCGCAACTCGGGCATCCTGCACGCCGACACCGAGTTGGTGGCGTTCTGCGATGATGATGATGCCTGGAAGCCCAGCAAGCTGACCCGGCAGGTCGCCCTGATGCGCCAGGAGAACGCCTCGGGGTGCGTCACCGGCATTGAGATCAGTTACGGCCAGAAGCGGATGGTCAGGATTCCGCAGCTTGCCACCGTTGACACCGGTGCCATCACCCAGGACCGGCTCACCGGGGCCCACCCCTCCAGTTACCTCTTTGACCGGGTGTTCCTCATCGAGGAGGTGGGGTTGGTCGATGAAACCATTCCCTACGGCTATGGGGAAGACTACGACCTGCTGATCCGGGCCGCGGCCGCGGGAAGAATCAGCGTCCTGCCGCAGGCGGCCGTTGACGTGCTGTGGCACAAGGGCGGTTCGAAGTTCTCCCGCCGGTGGGAGGCCATGGAAGCCGGAATCAGTTTCCTGATCGGCAAGCACCCGGAACTGACCGCTTCGAAGCGCACGGCCTCCTGGCTGCATGGGCAGCGGGCGTTCGCCCTGGCATCGCTCAAGGAGCGCCGCCGTGAGGGGGTGCAGGTTGCCGCGCAGTCAATTCGGCTCAACCCGCGTCAGCCGCGCGGCTAC
The DNA here is from genome assembly GCF_059728615.1 of Glutamicibacter sp. St.4D3. NCBI lineage: Bacteria > Bacillati > Actinomycetota > Actinomycetes > Micrococcales > Micrococcaceae > Glutamicibacter > Glutamicibacter sp. St.4D3. Next base: position 1,362,254 of record NZ_AP039380.1, on the reverse strand, counting down.
CTCGCCTTGGCGGTGGCCAGCGGGGCGTTGAGCCCCGGCTGGGTGGTGGACCGCCTGAACGAGAAGGGCCGCGGCATCTGACCAGTCCCGGCCCTCCCCAACGCCTTGGCCCCCGGCTGTTGCCGGGGGCCAAGGGCGTCTACGGCCATAAACTGCTGCTGGCGTGGCGGTACGCGCTCCCCGGCGGCTTCTTGGCCGGAAGGCGGGCTACCGATGGCGTGGACGGGGCTTGTTCCCCAACAGCACCACGTTGGTGGCGTTGAACCGGCAGAACATCTTGTCCGCCACGATTCCCAAGGCCAGGGCCAGCAGGACGCCGGCCAGGAAGTGAATCCAGGTGGCCTCAACGCCCAGGCGCAGCAGCACGATCCGGGCCCCGGCCGAACCGAATACGTGGAAGAGGAAGATCGGGTAGGCGAACTGGCCGAGCCAGGCCAGCGCCCGCAGCTGGAAGGGAAAGCCAAAGACCGCCAGAAGGGCTGCGAAACTGGCCAGAATCCCGCCCAGCTCGTGACGTTCGGCGACGGCCGGAACCACTCCCAGCAGGCCCAGTTGGATCCAGGTGAAGGCCACCGCCAGGGCGGCCACGGATAGCAACCGCCACTTCAGCGCCTGCCGTTGCCAGCCCAGGCGGGCGCAGATGACGCCAAAGGTGAAGAACGGCAGCAGGTAGAGGCTGCCCTCAAATCCCAGCCAGTTCCGGTCAAAGAGCGGCCCGATCAGCACCGAGGCGGCTACCGTGAGGCCCAGCAGGGTCCACAGGTTACGGGCCGAGTCCATCAGCTGGCGGACATCGAGCAACGCGAACAGCACAAAGATCCAGAAGAGGGCCGGCAGGAACCAAAAGTGCGCCACGGGCAGGATCAGCCACATGAACCAGGGCTCTTCACCGAGCAGGTCGCGGTTCGTGCCCGGGGCCAATGACTGCACGGTCAGGAAGATCGCCCCGACGCAAACCATGGGAAGCAACAGGCGACGGGCCTTGGAACGCACGAACCTGCCCATCCCGCTGCGCATGGGTGCGTAGGCGGCGTAGACGACCCCGGAAAGGAACGTAAACAACGGCATGCGGATGAAGCCCAGGGAATCGGCAAACCAGCGCCACACGCTGTCGGGCGGAACATTTAATCCGGCGGAGCCGCTGACCCCGATGACGTGGAAGGCGACCAAGGCGATGATCGCAATGCCCCGCAGGGTCTCGATGTTCTGATTCTTGCGTTGCCCAACGCGTGAGTTCGTCGTGGTGACCATGTACTCCCCCATGCCAAAGGACCGGCCGCGGAAAGCTATGTTGCCCGCCTGGCTGCCGGCCGGTCCGTTTGGCGGCTTGTTACTCGTATATGTTCTTCTGCATCCGCGCACACCTTTCAGAACGGTGCTGCTCCCAGTAGTCTTTACCTCTCCACCCGATGGCCGGCGCCAACGCGGAATGGAATTGCCTTCACCAATGTCTTAGCGCCGCACCAGCTGACCGACGCGGCGCAGCATCCTTCCCACCGAACGCCGCGAACCGAACAAAGGCTGCCCCAGCTGCGCGGCAAGACGTTGCCCCGCAGCCCCCGGATCAGCCCGCCGTGGCTCGGTGCGCAAGGCCAGCGGGTTGGCAAACGCCTTGTCCAGTTGGCGGTGCAGCTCCTGGCGCTGGTCCACGTAAATGGCGTCACCGTGTTCGGCCATGACCCGGGTGAATTCGATCTGGTGCCCGTCCACGACTTCCTTCAGTTCAGGAACCCGTGGCACGGCCAGGGGAATCACCCCGATTTCGCGCACGTCCAGGATCGAGCCGGGCCCGCCCTGCACCACCACCACCTGGGCGCGTTCGTAAATTTTCAACAGTTCCCCGCGGGGCAGGCGCTCCACGCCCGTTCCATGCCGCGGTCGCCGGCTCGCACCGTGCTGCACAAACAGGTTTGGTGCCTTTGCCTGCCGGTCCATCCAGTCATCCACCCAGTCAATCAGCCGATCAAAGAGGTGGTGGTCGGTGCCGACGGAGACCACCAAATCGTAATGCTGCTCTGCCCCGCTCACAGCACGGCCCCAATGTTCACGGCCTCCGGATAGTATTTCTTCTGTTCATCCCACTGCACGCAGAACAGGTCGGTCAGCGGGTAGCAGATGCGTCCGCTCAGCGTCGGCATGGTGATGCGGTCAAAGCATTCCAGGTACACGGTCTTGATGCCCATGACGTAGGCAATCAGGAAAAAGGGAACGCTGGCCCCGGCCCCCACCGACATGACCACATCGGGCCGCTCCCGGCGCAGCGTGCGAATGGCCAGGAAGAAGTTGCGGATGGCGTTGGGAATGTTGCGGGTGGTGGGCCAATAGCACCACGTGACGTTTTCCCCCTCCAGCGCCTGCTCCACTTCCGGACGCCGGAACGTCACCCAGCTGCGTTGGTGTTGTTCCCACCACTCCCGCAGCGGCAGCAGCTGGGCCAGGTGTCCCCCCGGCGATGTAACAAAAAGTACCTTCATGATGTCCTCCCCCAAAAGGTCATCCCGGTTGACGTGTTTACTCACGGACACACCGGCATTGCCCGTTCAACTTGCTGTGGCTTTACTCCTCAAGTGCTGCCCCGGACGCTCACCAGCTCCATTCCCAGCCGTATGAGCCTTGGAACCCACCGAGCGTGAAGCTTGCGGTGCCGGCCCCCTTGGGCACGTCCAGGACGACCAGGCCCTTCTCACTGTCGCCCGGGTCAATGGGTGAGGGCACCCGCTCCTTGTCGGTAATGCACGATTCGGCGTTGCCCACCGGATCCGGAATTGGTTCACCCTTGGCATCCCAGGCACGGAACTCGTGCACACTCAGGTAGAAGTACGGGAACCCGGACTCGGCCAGGTCCTCGTTGGCATTGACGTCAAAGTCCAGCGCCACGTATTGGCCGTTGATGCTCGGCTGGGCGTCCTTGGCGGTGCATTTGAAATTCGTGGTGACGTTGGTGGCCGTGAATTCGGCGAACTCGGCATCCCCCTTGGGATCCTTGAAGACCGCCTGTTCGTTCTCTTCCACCGTCACATTGCCGCGGTCGTTCACGCCGAGGTCCTCAAGGAAGTCCACGTCTTTTTCGGTCGGTGCCGCCGAAGGCGTGCCACCGAGTGGGTCTATTGACGTGCCCTCGTTCTGCGTGGCCTCAGCTGCGGATGGCGCAGCTTCCTCATCCGCGGCGGATGTACAACCGGATGCCGTGATTGCCAGGGCCAATGCCGCCAGCGCATAGACGGTCTTCTTCAAGTGAGCCTCCCCAAAGACTGATGAACCGAGATCCCCAAATACTCGGTGCCTCGAGCTTAGCCCGTGTGCTGGCTACTGAACAGTGTTACGGACAGAAAACCGGTGAGGTTGCGCAGGAAGGCAGGCGCAAGGAAAAAGGAGTGCCCGGCACAGGATCATCCCCATGCCAGGCACTCCTTCAATGTCCGCCACCGTGCGGTCCTTGCGGCCGCAACCTGATGGCGGTGTGGCAATTTAGTCCAGGTAGGACTCGCGCGCCGCGTTCATGAACTCCTCGTCCAGGAAGTTGCGGTAGGCGGTCAACGAGTCCTGCTTGGAGTCAACGCGGGTGATGCCCACGCTGAGCTTGGAACCACTGGGGGTATACCCCATGCTGTCCCAGTAGACCAGGGCCTTAAGCTTGGGCAGGTCCTGGAGCTGCTCGTTGGCGGTCTTCCAGAAGTCGCTCTTGTACTTCGGGTAGGAACCATCTTCGTCCACGCCCCACTCGGCCAGCATCTGCGGCTTGCTCGGGTACTTGGAGGCTGCCCAGTTGTAGAAGCCGGGCCAGGTCTTGGAGTTGGTGGTGCGGTTGACCATCCCCTCCATGTCGGTCAGCCACACCGGCGGCTTGCCGAAGGCGTAGGGGTCCTGGGCAATCCAGTCCACCACGTCGTTGCCCGGGTAGAGCTGATCGAACCACGACTTCTCGCCCCACTTCTGGATGCCGGTGTAGTTCATGACGGTGACCATGTTGTCGGCCCCGTTCGCGCGCAGCACCTGCACCACATGGCGGTAGAAGTTCGCGTAGTCCTTGGCGGTCTGCCCCGAGCCAGCGTTCTCGTTGACCTCGTCTTCCATTTCCGCGTTCAGCGAGAGGAAGAACTTCTTCGATGCGTTTTTCTTCATGTGCTGGGCCAGCGACTTCAGGTAGCTGTCGGCCTTGCCCTCGGCAACCTGCTTCCAGGTCATGCCGGTGGGCTTCCAGTTGTAGAACAGGATCCGGTTCGCCCCGGACTCGTCCTGACGCTTCAGTTCGGTCGTGTTGGGGAACATCGCGGACTGGCCACGCTTGTAGTAGTGGGCGATGTCCATCTTGCGCTCGGAGGTCTTCTCAAAGTTCAGCAGCGCCTGATCCCACGATTCACCCTTCAGCGGGTTGGCCGCTGCCCCGAACCAGATGCCGCAGCTGGGCACCAGGATCTCGGAGACGGTGCAGTTCTCCACCGAGTCGTGGCCATTGCCCTGGTTGTCCCCCGGCTTTTCGACTTCCTCCGGGCCTCCGGTGCTCGGGGCGTTTTCCCCGCTGATGGCAACCGCCGGGGCCTGCCCGTCACTCTTCTCACGCGAATCGATGCGGGTGATGCCGCCATCGGTGCGCTGCAGGACGATGTTCAGGCCGTTGTCGGCCGAGACCAAACCGGTCAGCGCAATGCTCAGGGTCTGGTCCGTGCCGCTGACCGAAACGGTCTTGAGCAAAGCACCGGCCTGCGGTGCGTTGGAGGCGGTCAGTGAGTCTTCTGACCAGTCCGAAGGGCCCTGCAGAATCCGCAGCTGGCCAGGAGTGCCGCCGTTGATGTGCAGCTTCAGCTCGACCTGCGAGTCCTTGGTTACCTTGGTTTCGGTATGGAAGCGCAGGAAGGCTTCGCGGTTGGCGCCGGTGTTCTCGCCCACGGCGATCTTCGAGCTATCGCCGTTGCTGTGATTAGCGCGGGTGGAAACGCTGTAGGTGTCGGCGGTAATCGCTCCGTCGGTCGGAGCGGCTTGTGCGGGTGCAGCTAGCGAACCGGCGCCAGCAAGGCTCGTGGCCAGCAGTGCACCGGTCATTACGGCGCAGGCTGCCACGTTGGCCCCCTTGCGGCGGGGGAATGAAAATAGTTTGGCGTCAGCCATATGTTCAGTCTCCAAGAGTTGGGATGTGACTCTGCACCCAGCCTGCAGATTCAACAGCGGGGATCCGCTTGATCGTTACCAAACTGTAATCTGAAGGTTCTTGAATAAAAAGTCCAAATGCCGCTAAAAGCCCGGATTCCCGCTGATTTCGCCCCCTACGCCACCACCTTTTTAGGCATCAAGAGGGTTCGCTTGGACCACAGATACCCGAGGTAGAAAATGCCAGTCAAAGCTGAAATGCCCAACCCCACCCAGGGTTGCGCGGGCGGGAGGCTACCAAGGAGTCCCAGTAGTCCAAAGAGACCCAATAGTGAGATTAGCCACATTACCAGTTCCCGGCTGAAAACGCTGATCCCCAGGTGCTTTCGCACCTGCCACAGGCACAGCAGGTTCTTGGCGATGATCGCCGCTGCCCAGGCGATTCCCGCCCCAAGGATCCCCAGCTGCGGGATCAGCAGCACGCACAAGGCCAGATCCACGACCAGGGCCACCGAAATGTTCAGCAGCGACAACGAGCTCCTGCCTGCCATCAGCAGCAGCACATCCAGCGGACCGACCGCGGTAGCCACCAGCATGGCGGTGGCCAACAGCTGCAGCACAATCCCACCGGCCTCATAGCCGGGTCCAAACACCAGGGCCATCAGGGCGGAAGCATGCACCGCGAAGACCAGGTAGACCGGCCACACCAGCGCCACTGACCACAGGGTCATTTGCCTGATTACCAGGGATACCGTGTCCTTGCGTTTGCGGGCCAGCAATCGCGCCAGTTGCGGTTCGCTCACCTGCTGCAGGGCACTGGTGGCTACCTGGCCCAGCACCAGGAAACGTGTGGCGGCGGTATAAATGGCAGCCGGAGCCGGTCCGAGCATCACCGTGACAATCACGATATCCGCCCGCTGGATCATCACCTGCGCCATCCGGGCCAGGCCGCGCGGCGCGGTGAAGCGCCAGAACTCCGAGCGCAGGTCCTCCCCGATCGGCCCGGCACCGTGCCAGTCATCCCGATGCCGGCGCAGCGTGCGCACGGCGGCCACGCCAGCCAGCAGGAAGCACAGCGCGTAGGGCAGTGTCCAAGCCAGGGTCAGGACGACCACCCCGCTCTGGGCCAGACCGGCCGCGAGAATCAGGAGCATCTGCAAGGTTGGGCGCAGGGCCCGCTCCAACACGATGGTCGGTTTCATGACCGCATACCCGCGGCAGACCGCCAGGAGCTGCTCATAGAGCACAGCGAACGGCAGGGTCACCACCAGCACCCGGATGATCAGGGCGCCTTCGGCACCGGACTGCGCGCCGAGCAGCCCGGCCAGCCAGGGCGCAGCCGCGTAGCCGAGGACGGCCACCACCAGGGTCATGGTCAACGATGGCAGCACGCCGGCCAGCACGGTGGCCCGGTTGCTGTGCCCGGCGCCGCGTCCCACGTTCCAGGCAATGAAGCGCACCAGGCCCTGGTCCGCCCCGAGGTGGGCCAGGGCCACGGCAATGATGAAGAAAGAGGTGGCCGCGAAGAGCAGGCCGGCATCCTCGGATGCCCAGAAGCGGGTGATCAGCACAATCAGCAGAAAATTCGATGCCGAGCCGACCGCTGCCGCACCCACGTTTGCCGCTCCACTGCGGGCGATCCGCTTTAGGGCGCGGTCCTCCCCCTCCACCGCGGTGTGCTTCGACGCCTTCGGATCATGAGCTGACACGTCGCGGATCCAGGCCGTGGTGCAGCTGTTCGAACGCGCCCTGCAGCTCCTGGGCCAGCTCCTTCTCGCTGGCCTGCACCCAGGCCGAGGAGTAGAGCAGCGCCCCGGAAATCGTGGCACCGCGCATTTGCAGGTAGTTGGCGGTGGAGAACACGGAGGTGACCGTGTCCTTGCCCCCGGAGACCGTGAGCACGCTGTGGTCACAGACCCCGCTAATGGCACTGGCCACTGCCGACGCCCCCTGGTGAACCACGAAGATCAGCAGGTCATGGCCCGCTCCCAGCAGGTTGATCAGATTCTTCAGCGAATCGGCCTGCACCAGGCCGGGCAGCTTCTCCGACTGGGTGCCAGCGGACATGACCGCCAGACGCCCCTCACCGAACTTCTTCACATGGATTGCCTCACGCAGCGCCACCCCGTCTTCCAGCACGTCGCTGAAGCCCAGCTGCGTCTCGGAGTCCCCCGGCAACCGGGTCGTGCTGATCACGCACACCCGACGTCCGGTCGTGGCGAACGCGGCCGCCAGTCCCGCGGCGATGGTGTGCACTTCCTCCCTGGACTGGTTGCCAATCAGCGCCAGTGTCCCAGGAGTGTTGACGTGCCCGCTGATCACCGGGGTGACCCGCAGATACTTTTCAATCACACCCTCAGCGGCATTGTCCTTCTTCTGGCGTGCATCTCCCAGCACGGCCAGCACCGAGGGTGCCTGGCGGCGCTCCAAGTCGCCTTCGTCCCACACGCGCTTATCCCCGTGTTCCACGATCAGCGTGGCCACGAAGCCCAGGGCCACGAACCCCAGCAGGACCGCCGCTGCCAGCAGCAGCGGGTTGATCCCCTCCGGCGCCTGCGGCAGGTTCGCCGGGCCCACCACGGTGCCCGGGTCAATGGATGAGGTTTCGGTGGTGGTGCGGTCCACCTTCACGTTGGCCAGTTCCTGGGCGTAGAGCCGCACCTGCTGTTCGAGCTCGATGACCCCGGCACTGTCGCTGCCGGCCTTCTTGGCCGCGTCATAGGCCTGGTTCGCGCTCTTCAGCAGCCCTGCGAGGGACTCCTCACGGCTTTGCAGCAGTTTGCTCTGCGCATCGATGACGCTCTGCGCCCGCTCCGAACGGAAGTTCATGAACGCGTCGGTGACGGCCTGGGCCCCGCGTTGGGCCTCCTGCGGGTCGGCACTGGTGAACCTGATGTTCATGACCTGCGAGTTCGATGGAACCGAGGCCACGGTTTGTTCACGCAGGGACTGTCGCGAAGCCCCGGCAATCTCCGCCTTCTGCAGCGCCTGATCCAGCACCTCGTCGGTGAGCACCACGCCGGCCTCGGTATTCATGGCCGCCAGCTGCTCTGTGCGCGAGGTAGGCGTGGTCGGCGAGAAAGGACTGCCGACCAATGGATTCAAGAACACGTTAGCGGTCGAGGTGTACTCCCGCGGCGAGAGCATGAAGGTGACTCCGGCCAGCAGCACCCCCACGATGCTGAACCAGGCAATCCACCGCCAACGGCGGGTGACTGCACGCTTAAAAAACTCATTCCCCTGTGAATTGTCAAAAGACATAATTTCCCCCAGCTTGGGGTCCCCAAGATAATTCTTCCCCATTTGAGTAATTGTGGCATAAGACACCGAACATGGGCAGGGGGCATGCCAACATTTCCTCGCTTCGACGCAATTTAGGCGGTTCCTCTACAAAATGTTGCGTCGCAATGGCAGACTCAAAGCTGAAACTATTCACCTTTTGCGTCGTCTGGGGACTATGACGCAGAACGCTCAACGGAGGGCACGTGGATTCCTTGGGGGATATCAAAGAAGTTAAAACAGCGCAGGACGCATCGGGGGAAGCGCCAGCAACAGCCGCGGGGCTGGATCCGGACCCACAGCCCGCGCGGCGTGAATCGGCCGACGGGCCACCACGCCGACCACGCGTTGTCATGCTCGGTGGCTTTGGGCGCAGCGGTTCCACCCTGCTGGAGCGGTGTCTGGCCCAATGTGAAGACTTCATGGGGCTGGGTGAGCTGCTGCACCTGTGGGAACGCGGCCTGCGTGACAACGAACTGTGCGGTTGTGGCCTAGCTTTCCATGAATGCCCGGTCTGGCAGCAGATCGGGGTCCAGGCCTATGGCCGCTGGGGGCGGATTGACACCGATCAAGCCATAGCCGACCGGCGGACGGTGATCCGCAACCGGTTCCTGCCAGAACTGATCCTGCAGCGTGGGTTCGGGCAACGGCGCCAAGCACGGCAGCGACTGCTGTCAAACCTGTCCAAGCTGTACCGTGCCGCCGACACCGTGGCCGACGGCAAGGTACTGGTGGATTCCAGCAAACACCCGGCCTACGCGTACTTCCTGCGCTCGCTGCCCATTGACCTGCGCTGTGTGCTGGTTGTCCGTGATCCACGCGGCGTTGCCTACTCGTGGTCAAAGGTGGTCACCAGGCCGGAAACCGGCAGTCGCGCCGAAGACATGCCTCGCTATTCCGTGCCGGCCTCAATTTTCAACTGGACGACGTACAGCCTGCTGTTTCACGCCCTGACACTGTTGCGCATTCCGGTGCTGACCGTCCACTACGAGGAATTCATGACTGACCCGACGCGCACACTCGAGGAGGTCATCCGCTTCGCCGGCTTGGAGCCAACCCAGGCCCGCGTACCGGAGTTTGCCGACGGGCACATCACGCTCGATGCGCACCATACCGTGGCCGGGAATCCGATGCGTTTCAAGGTGGGGCAGATCAAGTTGAAGTTCGACAATGCATGGACCACCCAGATGAAGGACTTGGACCGCCGCCTGGCCACCACGCTGAGCGCACCCCTGCGCTTGTTCTACCGGTTCAACCAGCGCTAGGGATCTGATCTAGCACACCATCAGGCCTTCGACAGGTCCGGGAGCCCCCGGACCTGCTCCTGGGCTTGCCGGTGCATCCGCGCTCCTCCCGGCCCGCTTGCCGCGGCCGCCCCGAAGAAACGCGGTGCACCTGCGGTGGGCCTTAGCCGCGTGCCCCTGTCCCGCCCGGGATTGGCGGAATACGCCGAAGAACACAACGATGGAAAGGGACCGACGACGGCTGGGGGGATGAGCTCCCGAATTGCCGGGAGTCTTCGTCGCCGGTCCCGTCCATGAGGCGCAGAAATGAATCGCGTCTGGGGAACGCTGCTGATTATTGAACTTCCCACCCGAGCCCGGCCATGACGTCATGCACGATCGCTCAGGCAGGAAGATCCATCCCTCCGCCTACATCCAAGCTACAAACCGGTGACCGCCCTCACACGCGTAGTCAATACTTAATCCCGACCTTTGCAACAAGTGGTTCACTCTCGCTCTTACCACACGCACGCTCTACCGCTGCCCGTAGATCACCGGTGGCCGCCCTGGTGCTTGCCGCCGGCCCGCCGGGTCCAGCGCTCCGAAGGCTTCCGCGGCGTTGTCATTGCCAAGGCGAGGCCCGATGACAACTCACCGTTCCTGCGACTACTGTCATTTGTGGTTACTTTAAAACACGGCAAAGGCAGGGCAGCCTCCGCTGCCCTGCCTTTGCCGTAATCACGGTCAACCGTGTTTAGTAGGCGCCCTCCGGCTGCACCATGACCTTGAAGGTGCGCCACATGATCATCAGGTCACCGGTCAACGACCAGTTCTCCACGTAGTAGAGATCCAGTCTGACGCTCTCCTCCCAGTCCAGGTCGGAGCGCCCATTGACCTGCCATAGACCGGTTAGGCCGGGCTTGATGAACAACCGCCGTCCGGTATGTCCCTCGTAACTGGCTACTTCGGCGGGCAGCGGCGGTCGGGGCCCAACCAGGGACATGTCCCCCCGCAACACGTTGTAAATCTGCGGCAACTCATCCAGCGAGTACTTGCGCAGCCAGCTGCCCACCTTGGTCACCCGGGGATCCTGCTTCAGCTTGAACAGCGGACCGCTGCCCTCATTGTGTTCCTTGAGTTTCTCCAGCTCAGCTTCGGCGTTGACCACCATCGAGCGGAACTTGTACATCCGGAAGGTCCGGCCATTGCGTCCCACCCGCTCCTGGCTGAAGAACGCGGGACCCGAGCTGTCCTTGCGCACCAAAAGACCGATGAGCAAGAAGAGCGGAGCCAAGAGCACCAGGGCCAGGCCGGAAAGGACAATGTCGATCCCCCGCTTCACCACATGGTGACCGCCCGCAAAACTGGGTACGTCCACATGCATGAGCGGCAAACCCTCCACCGGACGCATGCTGATGCGTGGACCGGCGACATTGGTCAGTGAAGACACGACGATGACATTGGTGCGCGTCTTTTCCAGGCGCCAGCTTACGTCCTTGAGCGCATCGCTCCCGCCGCGCAGCGAGCCGGCAACGATGACTGAGTCCGCTCCGACGAGCTGCACCGCTTCTTCAAGGTTTTCCAGGCCCTGGAACGTCGGCACGGAATCCTCATAGCGATGCTCCTCCCCCGCCCCGTCAATCAGCAACCCGCAGATCTTGTAGGCCGGTCCTGCGTTCTTCTGCAGCTGCCTGACGACGTAGTCCACGTCGGAACCCTGGCCGAGCACAACGACCTGGGACAGCGCGTACCCGGCTTCCGATTTCGCCAGCAACCAGCGCCGCCACAGCCAGCGGCTGGCTAAGAGCAGCGCCATCCCCGCCGGGAAGGTGACAATGAGTTGTTCGCGCACTCCCTCAAGGTCAAAGACCAAAACGGCTAGCGCCATGGTCCCCGCGGCTAGTGCGCTGGAATCAACAACTCTTTTGTACTCCCGAACGCCGACGCCGATTACCTGCGCGGCCCTGGTGCGCGAAAGCCATAGGTATACCGCCCAGACGCCCACCGATGCACCGGCGAACCAGTAGTTTGGTCCTGCGGCCTGCGAGTACAGGTGCACCACGATGCCGCTGAGCAGCACCAAGGTGGCCATATCGGATAGCAGCAAAATGCGAGTGTATTTTTGTCTCCACCTGCTAGCCGAGAAGCCGCTGGCAGGCAGGAGTTGCTGATCCTTAAGTGTGTGACCGGAAAGGTCGGTTAAACCGTTTCCCCAATTTCCGACAAGGCCACGATTCCCTAAGGATTCATAAGCTTGCGACACGCCGTCCCCCTTGTTGGCGATGCCGATACCGTGAAGAAGTGCTGTGCGAGGCTTAACGTGTTGCTCAGGCACGGGCTTCACGAGAATCTTCGGCTCCCCATTTTGCCTAGATTTTCCCCAAGTGTTCATCTGTAATTCAGGCAGCGGCACCGTCCCTGAGGGATCATGGCTCACTGCACAGTGGAAATTCTATGAACCAACTAAGAAGTACTCACGCGTAAGCTCACACCCGAGTTGAAGCGCTTGTTTGCCATTTCTTGGCATTGGCCACTCGCTCTACGCAGATAGTCCAAGTAGTCCACACTCAGCCCAGGGTTTTCGGGCACAGCGAATCGACATCGGCAAGAGATGAGCCAACCTCTGGAAGCTAAATACACCCGGCGACTTGGCCACTTACAGATGCCGGTACGCAACTGGTTGCGGGCACGGACCCGGCACCCGCTGAGCAGCAGTGCGCGCGGTCCCTTGAGAGGCGAACGAGTGCAGTGAGCTACCCCGCGAGTGCGCCAACCGCTGAGCTTTGAAGCGGGTGCAGGTAATTCCGGGCGCTAGTGACGCCCACCGAAGTTCAGGTCGGAGCGCTGGGTAATGCCCAGCTTGGCGAAGATGCGGTACAAGTGCCCTTCCACGGTGCGCTGTGAGACGGTCAAAAGGCGGGCGATTTCGCGGTTACTCAGCCCCTGCCGGACCAACTCGACAATTTCATTCTCGCGCGCGGTCAGCCCACTTTCCTCCAAACTCCGAGCCATGCGTCCCCAAGGTTTTTGTCCCATCTGGTGCAGCCATTCATGAATCTGACGGATGGCGAACCCGCGATTGCGGGGGTTGTCTTCAGCAGACCAGTAATCCACGACCCTGGTGATCATTTCCAAGGCCAGAACACGGTCGCCCTCGTCATGCAGTTCCTGCGCGAAGCCTTGCATTGCTTTCACGTCGGAGTCCTGGACCACTTGGACGGCGCGTTGTCGTCGTTGCAATGCGGCACATTCCTCCGGTACTTCCAACCCGCCCAATATCTCGGCAGCTCTTGAGGCCAATTGTTCATTGCGCGACAAGTTCCAGACCTGGTAAGTCAAGATTCCATAGAGAAATACACCGTTCTGCTGGGCGGAGCGCAGAATTCTGTCAATGACTCCTGCAGAGGGCTTCGTCCGCTGCAGCTCGGCCAGCAGATCACATTCCAATTGATCCGCTGCCCACCAGGCGTTTGCGGCGAGCGCGCCCGGTTCCGGCCGGCCGGCATTACACTGCCCGAATTGTTCTGCCTTGTCGTTTCTCTGCGCCCCGTCCTCGCTTAGTGCTTCCCCATTCGAGGACTGCTCTATGAGTAGGTCAAGCGAGGAACATAGGGCCAATAATCCTTCTGGGTCATTTAGCGCCAATTCCGCCCGGGCTTGACGGAGGTACAGCTGCGCATTGCTGACTTGTCCGCGGCGTGCATCGATCAGTGCTCGAAGCGCCTGCACCGTTCCGTGTTCCATCAGCAGCTCATAAGAACTGCCCATCACGAATCCGTCAACCAACCTGCTGGCCTGTTCATAGCTTCCGGTGGCCACCGCCGAGCGTACTGCCACCACGAGCAGGGCCAGGCGGTAACGGCAGGATGGCACCGCGGTACCGCCTACCGTGCTCTGTTCGGAAAGGTGGAGCGCAGTGGAAGGCTGACCAAGCCAATACAGGGACCTGACGCGTTCAATGCCTTCAACTAACGCACAATCCCCACCCCTGTACCCGTCCGAATGGCCGCCGTCGGAAGCCGAGGTTCCCCAGAAGCGCTGGGTCAGGTCCCCGCCGGGCTCCGTCACGGCGGGGTGCAGCCAATTCAGGGCACAGCCGACATCTTGTGCCAGTGAGCCTTCCTCGTCACCGAGCTTGCCCGCCGAGGTGGAAAGCAACGTCCGGGCGGCCTGGAATTGCCCTGCCCCCAGATGGGCCAACAGACGAATGGCCTCCGCTTCGCGGTCGGGTTCCTCCACCTTTTCCAATAGCTCCAACGCCTGCTGGTAGCGATGACTGCGTTGCGCCCGTCGGGCGGCAGCGAGCAGCTCTTCACGGCTCACGGTGTCCCCGAAGATCAGCCGGAATCCCACGAAGTCGGGACCTACCGGTAGATCCTCCCCCAGGTGCGCGAGCACTTCCCGGTACACCCCGGCACTGCGCCCGGCGGACATACTGGCGCGAAGGCCTTCCTCGAAGAATTCGCTACTCAGATACGTCCAACCGTCGCGCAGCTCGATCAAGGCGGTGGGATGCTGCTGCAGGGCCTCACGCAGACCGAGCCGATCAACTTGTTCGATGGACAGTGGGCCGGTTATACACAGAATTTCAAACAGCTGCTGCACCTGTGGCGGGTGACGGTGAGCCAGGGCTGCAATGCGTCCCGCGGTGCCATGGTCAATGGCCAGGCTGGATTCGCGCAATGCGCCGAGTTGCTCGACTTCAAGCAGGATGCCCAAGCGCACCGCCAGTTCCAGGTAGTCCTGGACCAAGCTCTGGAAACCCGAAGTCAGTTGGTGGATGATTTTCGCCGACCCACGGCTGACCGGATAACCAAGCACCGTGCCAGAGAAGTCTACGATCTCATCCGGTGTCAGTGGTTCGACAACGACGCGCGTCAACCGCGCCACCGACATCAGTGCATCCAGCGACAGCGGGTCCTCGTGTTGTTCGTTGCTTACCACCAGGAGCTTGACCTTCCCCGAGCGGACCATTTGCCCCAAAACGAAGGCACTGGCCGAATCGATGCTCTGGGCTTCCTCGATCGTGATCAGGACGTGCTCTGCGCCGTGCTCCAACTGCAGCAGTTCTTCCACTGCCGCGAGGGCAGCACGAATGGCCGATACGTCATTGATTGGCTGTTGGGCACCGGACAACAGAGGGGCCAGCGCCCCGTAGGAGGAGTCGGTCAACGCGGCACTGCAGATCAGCCGGATCATCGGCAAGTGCAGCTCCTTGGAGGTGACCAGCCGGCGCACGAGTTGGGATTTGCCAGTGCCGAACTCGCCGCTGAGCAGCACTCCGGCATTCCCGGGCGATTTCAGCGCACGCACCACCAGGGCATATTCCCTGCGATTCCGTTCTTGGCGATTATTCATCGCTACCCGGCAGCATTGAGGTCGTGTTTCAGCTCGGTCAGTGCGTGGAGATCGGTGCGTTTGCGGATTCCCAGTTTCGAGTACACCTGGTACAGATGGCCCTCCACGGTGCGCACGGAGACGCTGGCCTGTTCGGCAATTTCCAGATTCGACAGCCCGCTGGCCGCCGCGGAGGCCACAAACTTTTCCCGCTCGGTGAGCACGGTCAGGCTGCCCAGGTTCGCAAACGCCTTGGGGCTGATGCGCTCGGCCTGCAGCGAGAGCATGAACTTGTGGGCTTTTCGGGCAGCCTGCCGGCGTTGGGAGGCATTCATGTGCCGGAAAATTTCGGCACCGTCATCGGTCGCGTAGGAGACGAACCCCAAGGCCGCCAATGCACCGACGGCAGCGGCCAGCAGCTGAGCGTCACGGTTCTGTGCCCCCTGCGCCAGCAGCCTGAACGACTCGGCCAGCTGGTGCCGTTGCCCGTGTTGAAGATCAAGCAGGCGGTCGGCAACCTCAAATTGACCGTTGCGAATCAGCAACCCCAACAGGTGGGAGGCCAGCAGTATTTCCCCTTGGGCTTCCGCCCGCCGGGCCCAGGCTTGGACGGCTTCAATTCCATGGGATGCCTGCCCCGGTTGTACGGCCTGAACCGCATGCAGGCACTGCCAGAGGCAGTCGAAGGCGCTGGCTGCACCGAGATCCATATTAATGGTCTTCCACTGAGCGCCGGCCCCCAGGGTTTCGCGGCCGCTGCGCCCGCTGATGTATTGGGAAACCGCGTCGACATACAGTCGTTCAAGTTCGGTCCCGCTTTCGCGCAGCTGCTGTTGCAGCGGAACTATCGCTTTTTGCGCCTGGGTCAGGTTTCCTGCCAGGGCAAAGATGATGGCCTGCATGGCTTCCGCATAGGCGATGAGCTCAAGGTCCGGTAGTGCCCCGTCAAGAATCAGCTCGATGAGGTGGCGAGATTGTTCCCAACGTCCCAAAGCCAGACTGCAGTTCAGCATTGCCCGGATGGTTTCGGCCATGCACGGGGCGAGCCTGTAGCCGGTGGCGTTTCCTGCGTGCTGGACATCAAGGTGTCGCCACAAGCTGTCGATCAGCTCATTGGCGATCTCGAAGTCATTGATCCTGGAATGGTATTCGGCGACCAGCGCGAGTGCCTCGTGTTTCTGGCACGGATCCAGTGCGATCCACACTCCATGTGACGCCTCGGGCTGTAGTTCATCGATGAGCGCCGCTGCTTCCTCCAGGCGGCTGGCCGCCAACAGCAGGCGCAGCAGCATCAGCGTCGACTCATTCAGGTCTGTCTGCTCCCGCTGGCCCTCCGTCATCGTCCTGTCTTGGTGGCCCTGGCGGAAGCTCTTGACGCTGTCGATGGCGCGTGACCATTTTGCCTCGGCACTGGATCGCTGCGCTTCGGACTTCGACGCGCGCCATGCTTGGTGCAATTCGGATGTATGGGTTTGCACCAAGTGATCCGGGCGTGCCCCCGCGCCAGAGGAACCTGCTGGCTGAAGCGGCGAATATCCCGGCACCGAACCGGAAAGACTTCGCGCAATGGCAGGGCTGGCGATCGCAAAACTGCCCTCCTGCTCAGTAAGCAGCCCGGAGGCCACTAGATGGTCCACATCTACGTCGTGCACCCAGAGGTCATGCCCGAACGGTACCGCCCCACGCTGGGCGACGAAATCCAGAAACTGTCGTTCGCGTCGGTTCAAGCGTCCCAGTCGCGCCACCATGTGCTGCTCAACGTTGGTCAGGTGGGGAATCGCTCCCTTCCGAAGTGCCACGACATCTGCACCAAACTCAAAACTGTTCGCCTGTCGGCAGTCAAGCAGCACGGCATCCAGCGCCTCCGAGCAGCCGGAAGTATGCATCCAGAGGTGGGCAGCCGTCAAGAAAGAGACGTCACCCTCTGCAGATTCCGCGACCTGTAGCCGGGCCTCGCGCAGCCTCAGCGCGCCCAGGTTCAACACCTCCAGCACGCCGTTACGGATCAGGGCCGAAATGTCCTGAGACAGTTCCGTCAGGATGTCATCGATGATCACCAGCTTGATGACACCCGTGCTGACAAGTTGCGCCAGCACGGCGCTGGTAAGAGTGTCGATGAGGTCAACATGCTCAAGGACGATGACCGGCCGTGTTCCCAAGCCAGTAAAGTGCTGTCGAAGGTGTCCGTAAACGGCCAGAGGCGACTGCAGCTGCTCGTGCTCCAGGCGTGTAAGAAGGAAGTGGATTGCCCCGTAGGGAATTTCACTTCCATAGCGGCTCCCGGACACCCACAACGGTCCGGTGCCGCTGCTGCGTTGATTGAAGGCAGTCCTTAGCAGCTCGCGCTTACCGGTTCCAATAGCACCGCGCAGGACATAGCCCCCGCGGTCCGTCTCTTCGCCCAATCCGGCAAGCAACATAAGAACGCGTTTTCGTTCCACGCTTCGCTCACCGGTGGCGTGCCAGCACTGTGTCGGAATGCCATCCCAGTGATTTAACCACTGCGAAGATGCGACAATGACACCCATTTACCCTATCCCCCCAAAGATCTGGATAAAATCCAGGCCCTCCCCAAAAGGGCCCGGTAGGTCTTGGAGGACATGTTACTCGTTAGCAAATGCGAAAACGAGGGTTACGACACTGCGTGACGTGTCGCTTCCCCGGCGCATCCCGTCAGCGCGGATCCAATAAGTCTGCTTATTAAGGCCTAGTAAAGCGAACATCAACGTCGGGCTGAGGGCTTGACCTTGATGCCATAATAGGGACATCTGCTCAGCATCGATCTTGGGGTACGTTATGCAGCAGGAGAATTTCTACGAGGATTTCATCCGGAAGAAGCGTTTCGGAGCCCTAGATGGTCTGCGTGCCTTTAGCGTCGTGGCGGTCATCTGGCACCACGTTTCGGGAATGAACTACATTCCACAACTGGATCAGGGGTTCCGCGGTGTAGACCTGTTTTTTGCCATCAGTGGTTTCCTCATTACCTCCCTGTTGATACGGGAAAGAAGCCGCACGGGGCAAATCTCGCTCAAGAATTTCTACATTCGCCGCTCACTGCGAATTTTTCCACTCTATTACTCGGTACTGGCGATGTATTGTCTGCTCGTTGCCCTCACCCTAAGCGGCACAACCAAGGGACAGGCCTTCTGGGACAACCTGCCGGCGTTTCTTACCTATACCTCTAACTGGTTCGTGGACCTGACCAAAGGCGAGGAAGGAGTCACTTTCTACTTTGCCTGGTCGCTGGCTACCGAGGAACAGTTCTACTTACTGTGGCCGCCCTTGCTGATCCTGCTCATTACACTGTTCCTGCGCGTCACTGCAGGGATCTACGCGGCGATTGCGCTGACGCTCCTGCAGATCGCAGCTTCCTTCGTCGGTGAGCAGAATCTGTTGCTGACGATTTTGATTAACCTGTCCCCGGCGATCATGATGGCTTCGGCTGCGGCAATCATCGTGCATCAACCGGCTGCGTTTCGTATCACCTACCGTCTGCTCGGCGGACGATGGACAGCGTTGCCCCTGGCCATCCTTCTCCTTGCAGTGATCGCGGCCGACGCACCCGGTCTCCTGATTCACACCCTGATGGTCCTGCTGGTCGTTACATTGTGCATCAGGGAAGAAACGGTTCTGCATCCCCTATTACAGCTGCGTCTGCTCACCTTTATCGGAGCCATTAGTTATGGCATGTATTTGATGCACATGTTGGCGGCCAATGTGGTGCGACGGGTGCTCGGGCACGAAGTGGGGATCGACATCTTCATCGGCGCCGCGCTATTGGTCACGCTGGCCGCCTACGTGAGCTTTCGATTCTTCGAATCCCCCATTTTGCGTCATGCCAATCGATTCAGACACAACCCCGATCCTGCGCCCGTACCGGCAGCCAAAACCGCAACTATTGCGGTTAAGGGCCGCCGCCGTCGGATGCGAACCTAGCCTGAGGAGAATTTGAGCTTGTTGGGGCGGATATTTGTCTCAGATTGAGGATAAACTACTCCTCAGGCGGATCGGGGAATTCGCTGTCATCACTACTTTTCAGGGTACAAGAATGAACAAAATCATCCGTGGGGTCACAGCCGCCGGGGCAGCCCTGGCACTGATGCTTTCGGGCACCACCGCAGCTACCGCCCTGCAGCCAACAACGGCGCACACTACGGTCTCGGTCGCCGCCGCCAAGAGGACCCCGGCAGTGACGATCAACAAGATCGGCACCAAGACGGTCAAGGGCAATGCCAAAGCCACCGTGAAGCCAAGTTACAAGAAGGCGAAGAACGTCAAGATCAAGTCGGCAGTCTTGACTGTCAAAAAGGGCAAGAAGACGATCGCCAAGAACAAGAAGTCGGTCGCACTGGCAGCGGGCACCTACGAGGTCACCACCGCCATGAAGTACCAGTACAAGGGCAAGACTTCCACGGTGAGCAAGAAGCAGCAGCTGGTGGTGAAGAAGGCCGCCGTGAAGAAGACCGTGGTGAAGATGAACGGCAAGACCATCAACTGCCCGGCAGGGTTCCCAGTCAAGGGCAATCGCACCGGCAGCAACAAGGAATGGAAGTACCACGTTCCGGGTCAGCGTTTCTACAAGAGCACCAAGCCAGAAGAGTGCTTCAAGACCGCTGCTGATGCCCGGAAGGCCGGCTACCGCGCCTCCAAGGTATAAGCGGTCGCCCTAACCGGGGCGTCATGATGCAGCTGGCAGGGGCTGCCATTCACCAGATGTGCTGGTGAATGGCAGCCCCTGCCTCGTCTGCGGTGGTGCATGCCGAGCCATCGCGGATGCTAGCGGTTCAGGAAGTCATCAAGCGGTGCAGAGAGTGTCTCGTAGTTGGATACATCAACGGCCAGCACGGTGTCTTGCAAAATCAGGGTGGGAGTTCCCTGTAGGCCCAACTCCATGCCGTCCTGGGAATCGCGCTCCACCCGTTCCGCTATCGCTTCGGATTCGTAGTCGCGCAGGAACTTCTCGGTGTCCAGGCCCAAGTCCCTTGCATAGGCCAGGAACTGTTCGTCCACCGAAGTGCTCTGGCTCCATTGATCTTGATGCTCAAAGACGGTTTCCGACATCTTCTCCAGTGCGCCTTGTTCCGCGGCCGCTTCCACCGCGCGGGCCGCCGCTGGTGCGTTCTCATGGATGGGCAGCGGGAAGTTGCGGATGATGATGCGCAGCTCATCTCCGTAGTCGTCCTTGGCTCGGCGCACCACAGAATCCATCCCAGCACAAAACGGGCACTGGTAATCGGTGAAGAGCACCAGCGTGCCGGATGCTGCTTTCGGCGCGCTGATGGTGCGGGCATCCTGCGGTGCGAGCAGCCGGGCGACCTCAGCCGAGGGAGCCGCCGGTGTGCGCACGGCTTCGCTGCTTTCGGCGCTGGCTTCAGGGCTGGGCGTCGTGTGGTTGGCCGGGGCGGCTCCACTGGAGCAGGCTCCGAGCAGGAGGGTGCTGAGCAGGGCCATGGCAATCAGTGGGGTACGGGGATCTCGGTTCATGTTCTTTCCGGTGCAGGGTCTGATGTGGAGGTGATGGAGGTGCGACTCGGCGCGGGTCGGATGCACTTCAAGCGCAGCAACGAATGTGCTCCGCTTTCGTGGGAATGATTGTTTGATTCCGTGGTTAGTGAACCAGGATGATTCCGGTGTAGGCGATGCCGGCCACGATGAGGGTGGAGATGGCGGCCAGGATAAAGGGACGAACGCCCACGTTCATCAGATTGCGGATCTTCACCCCGCAGCCCAGGCCGAACATGGCCGCCGAGAGCATGAGCTGTCATGATGTTGTGAGACACGCGTTTGTAGGAGAATGAGTGCATGTCAGAAGTTCACCCCGGAATTCCGTGCGGAAGCGGTTGAACTGGTGATCTCATCCCAAAAAAGCCTGATCGAAGTCGCAGCATCGCTGGGCATCAACGAAGGAACCCTGGGCAACTGGGTCCGTGCCTACCGCGCCGAGCATCCCGAAGCGGAATCCGAAGAACGAGGCCCGGTGGAATGGGCCCAGTACGAGAAGCTGCGTCAGGAACTGCTGGAGGTGAAACGGGAAAACGACTTTTTCAAAGATGTCAGCGCCTATTTCGCCTCGAACAGCAAGAAATAAGCGCAATCTTCAACTTCATCAAAGCCCACACAGGCCAATACCCGGTGAACTGGATGTGCCAGAAACTGCAGGTTTCCAGGGCCACCTACTACCGGTGGCTGAACCCTCGCGAGGAGCTGAGCGAAGCCAGAGCCCTGCGAGCACACCGGACGAAACTGGTCCAGGACGAGTACGAGGCCTCCAACAAGGTCGCCGGCGCTGGCCAATTAGTGGATTTGATCCGTAACAACCATGAGGAAGAGATCCCGAAATCCACGGTCCTGTCGATCATGAATGAGCTGGGAATCCGCGCCAAGCGGATGAGCGCTTTCAAGACCACGACCGCGCGTGATCCCCAGGCGCGGACGGCGCATATCAAAAACCATATGGTCGACAAGCTCGGCCGGCGGGACTTTCGCTCCTCGCGGCCTGGGGCGAAACTGGTTGGCGATATTACGTACCTGCGCACCGGTGAAGGCTGGCTGTATCTGGCGACGGTGATCGATGTGTACTCACGACAGATCGTGGGCTGGTCGATGGGCGAGAACATGCAGACGCAGCTGGTCATTGACGCGATGCAGCTTGCCGCCTCGCGCGACTTCCTCCGCCCGGGGAGCGTGTTCCACTCGGATCGAGGCACGCAGTACACCTCGGACGCGTTCCAGACGTGGTGCGCTGCGCAAGGGGTGCGGCAGTCCATGGGCCGCACCGGGGTGTGTTGGGATAATGCCGTCGCCGAGTCGACCTTTTCAACGATCAAGAACGAAATGTTCCACCACCGGGCGTTTACCAGCCGCATGGCGGCCCGGACCGCGGTGATGGAATACATCGAGGTTTGGTACAACAGAAAACGGCCGCATACGGCCAATGGAGGGTTGAGCCCTCAGGCTGTTCTGGACTCGTATGAGCAAAGGATTTCTCAGGCTTTCGCGGCTTGAGGATATTTAGAAAAAATCAAAGATTGTGTCTCATAAAGTTGACCAGCTCAGCAGCGCGGTTTGGATCATGGAACCGGCGTCGATGACTCCCTGCGGAAGGTTGCAGAAGGAGCGGATGAGGATCATGGCCAGGAAGCCGATGATGAACAGTGGCACGATCGGTGGGCGCTTGGCTTCCGGGTTCAGGTTGCCGCGGCGCCGCTGGCGTACGCTGAGGACCGCCACCACGGGGGCGAGCATCAGGATGCGGGCCAGCTTGGCGATGACCGCGGCGGCCAGCGCTCCCCCGCCGATGATGCCGCCGGCGGAGACCACCTGGGCGATTTCGTGAATCGAGGCTCCGGCCCACATGCCGTTCAGTTCCGGGCTCATGCCCAGCAGCTGGCCCAGGAAGGGTACCGCCGGGATCATCAGGGTACCGAAGACGACCACCAGGGCCACCGCGGTGACCACATCTTCCTCATCCGAGTCGGTGACCCCTTCCACTCCGGGCACCGCCGCGGCTCCGCAGATGGAGAAGCCGCAGGCGATCAGCAGCACCTGGGCGGCGCGCATCTTCATCAGCCGGCCAATCAGAAGGGTGGAGAAGATCCCGCCGCCGACGATGCATACGATCACCAGCAGCATCGGTGCCCCCAGCGAGATGATGTCCGAGAGCACCAGCTGCAATCCCAGGAAGACAATGCCCAGGCGCAGCAGCTTCTTGGAGGCGAAAGTGATGCCGGGCATGGTGCTTTCGGGAAGCCGGATGACGTTGGTGAGCGTAATGCCCAACACGATCGCCACGATCAGCGCACTGACGCCCGGCAGCAGCTTGTTGATGCCCATGGAGATGACTACGGCGACCGCGCACAGCAGCAGTCCCGGCAGGTATGGGCGAATGATTCCTGTGGCCTTGTGGGTCGCAGGCTGTTTGACCTGATCTGTTTGAATTGCCATGTTTCCATGGTTTCAACACGGGGCCGAACGCAGTAGACGGCACTTTGACATCAGGACATATACTCCTGATATGAGTAATTCTTGGCCCGATTTGGATGTCCTGGAACTCTTCGTGGCCGTGGTGGATTCCGGCAGCCTCGGCGCCGGGGCCCGGAAGGTGGGAATGGCCCAGCCCAATGCCAGCCGGGCCGTGGCCCTGTTGGAAGCCAGGCTCAAGACGTCCCTGTTGCACCGCACCCCACGCGGTTCGGCGCCCACCGAAGTCGGGGTCCAGCTGGCCGAACAGGCCCGCATCCTGCTGGATGCCGCCCAACGCTTCAGCGCCTGGGAGCAGAGCGGCGTTGGGCGCCAGGTGGAGGAACTGCAGGTGGGAGCGAGCATGACCATCGCCTAAACCCTGCTGCCCGCCTGGCTCTCACGTTTGCGCACGCTCGTTCCGCGGGTGCGCGTGGACGTGAGGGTGGGCAACTCGGAGGAAATCCTGCAACAGGTCCAGCAAGGTGCGCTGCAGTTAGGTTTCGTGGAGACACCGCACCTGCCCCAGCAACTGAACACACTGCTCGTGCAGCAGGACGCCTTGCGGATCGTGGTCGGCCCCCACCACCCGTGGGCCGAGCGCAGCACGCCGGTGAGCCTGGCGGAGCTGGCCGCGACACCGCTGGTGCTGCGTGAATCCGGTTCCGGGACCCGCGAGGCCCTGACCGAACTCTTGGCCGGTTGGCCGCTGGCGGAGCCGGCCCAGGTGCTCTCCAGCAATTCGGCCGTGCGGGTGGCCGCGGCCTCGGGGGCCGGACCCGCGGCGCTTAGCGAGTTGGCGGTACACGCCCAGTTGGCCAGCGGGGAGCTGCTCAGCGTCCCGTTCCAGGGCCAGGGGGTGGCCCGGCCGCTGAGCGCCGTATGGAGTGGGCCGCGCCGGTTGAACGGCCTGGCCGCGCAGCTGGTGGACATTGCCCGCGCGCAGTCCTGAAAACCCCGAACACGACAAAGCGCCTGCGGCGCAGTCTTGGGGATGAGCTCCCCTCACTGCGCCACAGGCGCTGCTGCCTAGGCGGCGGTGCCGCGCTTAGCGGGCTACCGAACCCTCGGTGTAGTCGTCATCGGCGGCGACCCAGCTGAAGAGCTGGCGCAGTTCGCGGCCGGTGGACTCGATCGGGTGGTCCTCGCCCTTCTTGCGCAGTTCCTTGAATTCCTTGGCACCGTTGGCCTGGTCATCCATGAAGCGCTTGGCGAAGGAGCCGTCCTGGATGTCGGCCAGCACTGCCTTCATGTTTTCCTTCACCTCCGGGGTGATCACGCGCGGGCCGGAGACGTAGTCGCCGTACTCGGCGGTGTCCGAGATGCTCCAGCGCTGCTTGGCGATGCCGCCTTCCCACATCAGGTCCACGATCAGCTTCAGCTCGTGCAGCACCTCGAAGTAGGCGATCTCCGGCTTGTAGCCGGCCTCGGTCAGCACCTCGAAGCCGTACTGGACCAGCTGGGAGGTGCCGCCGCACAGCACGGCCTGCTCACCGAACAGGTCGGTTTCGGTTTCCTCGGTGAAGGTGGTCTCAATGACGCCGGCGCGGGTGCCGCCGATGCCTGCTGCGTAGGACAGGGCCAGGTCCTTGGCCTTGCCGGTGTGGTCCTGCTCCACGGCGATCAGATCCGGGATGCCGCGTCCGGCCTCGAATTCGCGGCGCACGGTGTGCCCCGGAGCCTTCGGGGCCACCAGGGCCACGTCCACGTTGGCCGGCGGCTGGATGAAGCCAAAGCGGATGTTGAAGCCGTGGCCGAAGAACAGGGCGTCGCCCTCGTTCAGGTTCTTCTCGATGGACTCGCTGTAGACCTTGGCCTGGACCTGGTCCGGGGTCAGGATCATGATGACGTCACCCCAGGCGGCGGCCTCGGCAACGGTGGCGACCTTCAGGCCCTCGGCCTCGGCCTTGGCACGGGACTTGGAGCCCTCGGACAGGCCGACCATGACCTCAACGCCGGAGTCACGCAGGTTCAGTGCGTGGGCGTGGCCCTGCGAACCGTAACCGATGATCGCTACCTTGCGGCCCTGGATGATCGACAGATCCGCGTCGTCCTCGTAGTACAAATCAGCCACTGTATTTCTCCTTAGGTGTTCTTCGTTTCAGAAGCTTGGTTCCACGGTGTTCGGCCGGCCTGCGGCTGCCCCGCCGTGGGGGTGTTCAATGTTGTTGTTCTGTGGTGTGCGGTGCCCGGTGCCGTCGCTAGGCGCTCAGGGACTTCAGGGCCCGGTCGCTCATCGACTTGGCGCCGCGGCCCACGGCCAGGGTGCCAGCCTGCACGATTTCGCGGATCCCGAATGGTTCGAGCACCGCCAGCAGGGCCTCGATCTTTGAGGCGTTGCCGGTGGCCTCGATGACCAGGGACTCGGGTCCCACGTCGATGACCGAGGCGCGGAAGAGTTCCGCGGCCTGGGTGACCTGCAGCCGGGTTGCGGCGTCGGCGCGCACCTTGACCATGATGTGGTCGCGCTGCACCGAGGCATCGGGCAGCAGCTCAACGATCTTGATGACGTTGATCAGCTTGTTCAGCTGCTTGGTCACCTGCTCCAGGGAGTCCCCCTCGGCGTCCACCACCACGGTGATGCGGCTGATTCCCTCGATTTCCGTGGGTCCCACGGCCAGCGAGTGGATGTTGAAGGCACGGCGGGCGAAGAGTCCGGCAACCCTGGTCAGCACACCGGGGACGTCCTCGACCAGCACCGACAGCGTATGCTTTGCCATCTTTCCTAGTCCTCCTCTTCCCATTCCGGGGTCATGCCCCGGGCAATCTGGATCTGGTCGTTGCTGACCCCGGACGGCACCATCGGCCAGACCATGGAGTCGGCGGAGACCACAAAGTCGATGACCACCGGGCGGTCATTGATTTCCAACGCCTTCTGGATGGTCGCGTCAATGTCCTCATCGCGTTCGCAGCGCAGGCCCACACAGCCGTAGGCGTCCGCCAGCTTCACGAAGTCCGGGATCCGGGCGGTGCCGTGGCCGGTGTTCAAGTCCGTGTTCGAATACCGCGCATCGTAGAACAGGGTCTGCCACTGGCGGACCATGCCCAGCGAGGAGTTGTTGATCACCGCGACCTTGATCGGGATCTGGTTGATCACGCAGGTGGCCAATTCCTGATTTGTCATCTGGAAGCAGCCGTCCCCGTCAATCGCCCAGACCACACGCTCGGGCTGGGCCACCTTGGCGCCCATGGCGGCAGGCACCGAGTAGCCCATGGTGCCCAGTCCGGCCGAGTTCAGCCAGGAGCGCGGGCGCTCGTACTTCACGAACTGGGCGGCCCACATCTGGTGCTGGCCCACCCCGGCCACGAACACGCCCTCCGGGCCGGTCAGGGCCCCGATGCGCTCGATGACCTTCTGCGGGGCGGTGAGCCCGTCATGGGTTTCGGTCCAACCGATCGGGTAGGTGTCGCGCAGGCGGTTGAGCAGGTCCCACCAGGGCTTCAAGTCCTGCTGCGGGTCGGTCTCAAACCGGGTGCGGCAGGCGGCATGCAGCTGCGGGATGATCTCATCCAGCGAACCGACAATCGGCACGTCCGCGGTGCGGTTCTTGGAGATCTCGGCCGGATCGATGTCGGCGTGGATCACCTTCGCGTACGGGGCGAAGGTGTGCAGCACCCCGGTGACCCGGTCATCGAAGCGCGCACCCAGGGTGATCAGCAGGTCGGACTGCTGCAGCGCGGTGACCGCCGAAACGGCCCCGTGCATGCCGGGCATGCCCACATGCTGTTCATGCGAGTCCGGGAAGGCGCCGCGGGCGGTCAGGGTGGTGACCACCGGAGCACCGATGTACTCGGCGAATTCCTTCAGTTCCTGGTGGGCGTCGGCCTTGATGACCCCGCCGCCCACGTAGAGCACCGGACGGGTGGCCGCGGCGATCAGCTTGGCGGCCTCGCGCAGCTGCTTGTTGTGGCCCTTGGTGACCACCCGGTAGCCGGGCAGGTCGATCTTGGGCGGCCAGGAGAACTCGGTCTGCGCGGTCTGCGCGTCCTTGGTGATGTCCACCAGCACCGGGCCCGGGCGTCCGCTCTGGGCCAGGTAGAAGGCGCTGGCCAGCACCTGCGGGATGTCCTCGGCCTTGGTCACCAAGAAGGCGTGCTTGGTGATGGGCATCGTGATGCCGACAATGTCGGCTTCCTGGAACGCGTCAGAGCCAATGAAGGCGCTGTTCACCTGTCCGGTGATTGCCACCATCGGGACCGAGTCCATGTTGGCATCGGCCAGTGCGGTGACGAGGTTGGTTGCGCCCGGGCCGGAGGTGGCGATGCATACGCCCACTTCCCCGGTGACCATGGCGTAACCCTGTGCGGCATGGCCGGCACCCTGTTCATGGCGGACCAAGATGTGGTTGAGCTTGGTTGAGTCCATGAGCGGATCATAGGTGGGAAGGATGGCCCCACCGGGTAATCCGAAGACGTCCTTGACGCCCAGTTCTTCCAATGAGCGGACGATGGCTTGTGAGCCCGTCATCTGCGTGGGAGCGACAATGTTGTTCGGACCCTGGACCGGGTTCGAAGCCTCCACGACGGAAGAGACAGCGGTGGCATCCTTGCTGCGGTTCAATGACTTGGCAACCGTAGCCGGATTGGCAGGTTTTCCGTTGCTCATCGGGATCCTTCCTGATCTATCTCTTCATCTGCGCATAAAAAACGCCCCGCGGCCGTCAGCAACTGACGAAAGGGGGCTGTGCGCGTCACCAGGTGATCTGTCTAGGACAGATCAAGTTTCAGGCTCCGCGCCTGATAACTAGTAGAACACTGGTGGTTGTTTGCATATACCCAGTTTTGTCCAACTCATCTGAAAGATCAACACGACTCTCCGTCGATCTCAATATATGAGACGGATGTTCGGTGGGTGGACACTGCGGGTGCCCACCCACCGCTTCACACCGAAGTGTTTCAGCCGCAGAATGCGCCGGTGGAGGCCGAGTTGACCAGCTTGGCGTACTTGGCCAGCACACCGGTGGTGAACTTGGCCGGCAGCGGCTCCCAGCCGACCTTGCGGGCCTCAAGCTCCTGCGGATCCACCAGCAGGTCGAAGCTGCGGGCCTCGATGTCCACGCGGATCTTGTCCCCGTCCTTGACGAACGCAATCGGTCCGCCGTCCACGGCCTCGGGGGCCACGTGGCCGATGCACAGCCCGGTGGTGCCCCCGGAGAAGCGCCCATCGGTCAACAGCAGCACGTCCTTGCCCAGCCCGGCGCCCTTGATGGCGCCGGTGATGGCCAGCATCTCGCGCATGCCTGGTCCGCCCTTGGGGCCCTCGTAGCGGATGACCACCACATCCCCGGCCTTCAGCTCACCCTTGTCCAGGGCGTCCAGGGCGCCCTGTTCGCGTTCGAAGACGCGGGCGGTGCCCTCGAAGACGTCGGCGTCGAAGCCGGCGGACTTCACCACCGCACCCTCGGGAGCCAGCGAACCGTGCAGGATGGTCACCCCACCGGTCTTGTGGATCGGGTTGTCCATGGCGCGCAGGATCTTGCCGTCCGGATCCGGCGGGGCGATGTGAGCCAGGTTCTCGGCCACGGTCTTGCCGGTGACGGTCAGGCAGTCCCCGTGCAGCAGCCCGGCATCCAGCAGCGCCTTCATGACCACCGGGACACCGCCGATGCGGTCCAGGTCGTTCATCACGTAGCGGCCGAAGGGCTTCAGGTCGGCCAGGTGCGGAACCTTGTCACCGATCCGGTTGAAGTCATCCAGGGTCAGATCCACTTCGGCCTCGCGGGCGATGGCCAGCAGGTGCAGCACCGCGTTGGTGGAGCCGCCGAACGCCATGGTCACGGCGATCGCGTTCTCGAAGGCCTCCTTGGTCAGGATGTCGCGGGCGCGGATGCCCTTGCGCAGCATCTCCACGACGGCCTCACCGGAGCGGTGGGCGAACATATCGCGGCGGCGGTCCGCCGACGGCGGGGCGGCGGAACCGGGCAGGGACATGCCCAGGGCCTCACCGATGGAGGCCATGGTGTTGGCGGTGTACATGCCGCCGCACGCGCCTTCGCCCGGGCAGATGGCCCGTTCGATGGCGTCCAGGTCCTTTTCGCTCATCTTCCCTGCCGCGCAGGCGCCAACGGCCTCGAACGCGTCAATCAGGGTGACGTCCTTCTCCGTACCGTCTTCCAGCTTCACCCAGCCGGGCATGATGGAGCCAGCGTAAAGGAATACGGAAGCCAGGTTCAGGCGGGCCGCGGCCATCAGCATGCCGGGC
Source organism: Glutamicibacter sp. St.4D3 (assembly GCF_059728615.1). Classification (NCBI taxonomy): domain Bacteria; kingdom Bacillati; phylum Actinomycetota; class Actinomycetes; order Micrococcales; family Micrococcaceae; genus Glutamicibacter; species Glutamicibacter sp. St.4D3. The sequence continues at coordinate 1,333,169 of NZ_AP039380.1, read as the reverse complement.
AGGGACTTGTCACAACCGGCCAGCAGGACCGAGCCGTCCAGGCGCTCGGCCATCATCACGGTTTCCACCGAGTCGGCAATCACTTCACGCGAGACCAGCGAGAAGTGCATTCCCTCGTGTCCCATGGAGATGCCGTCCGAGACGGAGATGGTGCCGAACTGCATCGGGAAGCCGCCACCGGCGTGGACGCCTTCCTTGGCACCCTGGGCCAAACGGTTCAGCGAAAGGTTGCACGGGGTAATTTCGTTCCACGAGCTGGCGATACCGATCTGGGGCTTGGCAAAGTCCTCATCACCCATGCCCACGGCGCGGAGCATGCCCCGGGCGGGAGCGGCATGGATACCATCGGTCACCGCGCGGGAGCGTGGTTTGATATCTGGGGTCGTTTCCTGGCTCATGAAAAAGATTCTAGAAGTCAATATGACCAATTGGACAACCCGTGACGCGACAATGACACATTTCGCCAAAAGCGCTCATTGATCATTTTGTTCAGCATTCTTAGTAGAGTGTGAGTCATGGACACACGCCCAGACGAGAATCCGACCGACACCGTCAAGCGCCTGCTGCATGAGGCGTTTGATGCACAGATCCCCAACTTCGCCAGCTACAACCTGGTCGCGGCGGTGGGACTGGCCGGCAGCGGCGGATTGAAGGTCATCGGGTATCGGCGCCAACCGGCAGAATTGGTGCTCGCCCCCATCGATCCGGCAGACCTGAGGGCCGCCGAGGACGCGATCACGATCAACAACACGAACGTCAACCAGCTCGCGCTGGTCAATGACGGAGGCTATGAGATCGCCACCTCCACCGGCCGGGTGTTCCGCTTCAATGTGGATGCACACCCGAACGTGGACCTGCATCTGGATGATGCCGTGGTGCAGAGCGTGGAGTTGGATCAGGAATCGGACGCGGCGGACTTCGCCGAGTTCATGCACCATTTCATGAACACCATCGAGGGCACCGAGAACTTCGTGTAAGCCACCGGCTCATCACTCAGCCAAAGAAAAGTCGGCGGCGGTGAATCAACACCTGCCATCGGCTCCCCTACTTTCCTGCAAAACTCCCTGACCCGCCGGTGATCCCGAGGAGCAGGGAGTTTTGCGTATCCGCTCGCCGCAGGCCCGGGTCGCAGCCCACTTTTTTACTTTCTCTCGCCGACTAACCGCCGGCAAGTCTTATGCAACACCTGCTGACTCGTTCGGCGTGCGATGGTGTTTGGCTCCAAACCGGAACCGGCCGCCAAGTTCCGGGGTTGGAACTCAGCGGCCGGTCGACAGTTGGTCGGCGATCCATCGGAATATGGCGTATTCCACAGTATCTACCGTCGTCGTTATTAGTAGGGCCAGAGGCCGCCTGCCGGGGTGCTGATCCCGTGGCTGTACGGCCACAGACCACCGGCGGTGGTATCCCCTTGGGAGGCGGAACTGACGCTGACACCGACTACCAGGGCCATGGCCGCGGCGGCCAGTGCGATGAGTTTCTTGACGTTCTTCACGGGCAGTACCCTTCTCGAAATACGCGGCTCGTGCCGCGGCTCCTGCCGAAGCGCAACGAGCCAAGGTAAAGCCTAGTGAAGCCTGAGAATGAGAACAAGGAATCTGCACAATTAAACGCATCTGATGCGATACTGATGCAGTGGATCATTTTCGTCACGGCTCAGCCGCCCAACTAAAGGTCGCCGAGGTACTGCGTGCCGCACGCGATGGCGAACATGAGAAGGTCACCCTCCAAGGCCCCCAGGTACTGGCCCAATTAGATCCGAAGACCGAAGCGTCAACCTATTGGCTGGTGCAGGAGGCCCTGTGTTCGGCCGCCCATGCCGTGGATGACTACGAACTCATGTGCCGGGTAGCGGATCAGATGAAACAAACAGCCGGGCAGTTGAACCGCACCGACCTGACCATCAAGGCGCTGCTGGCCCAGTCAACCGCACGGCGCTGCGTGGGTGATGACGCCAACGCATTGTCCCTTGCCCGCCAGGCCCAATGCCTGGTGCGTGAACTGGACGATGAGTCCCCGGTACGGGTCCAGCTCTACCAGGTGCTGTTGGCCGCACTGGTAGAAGCCGGGCACCCAGATGAAGCGTGGCAACTGCACCAGCACCTGGCAGGCTCGCTGCATCTTGTTGCCGACGGACAGGAGCAAGGCAAGGCGTATTGGACGCTGGGCAACTTGGCCTTCATGGTCCGCGAACCGGATTTGGGAGTGCACTACCACCAGCGCGCCGCGGAACTATTGGTCCCGGCCCAGGACATGGTCCTCTGGGCGCGCTTCAACCGGGCCACCGCCGAACTACGACTTCAGGCCGGGATCCTAAACGAACAAGTCCAGGATTGCCTGCAGCGGGCCGAGCTGGCCTTTGGACTCATCGAGGCCGGCGACCTGGACCACGCCGGCCTGTGTCTGACACGTTCTCGCGCCGCCGCGGTCCAGGGCGACCCTGCCCGCGCCATGGCCATTCTGGAGGATTTCACCTCCCGTTATAGTGGTGCACCTGAGCATTTGGTTCCCCTTTTCTCCTGGTGGGCGCAGCTGCTGGAGCAGGCCGGGGAGCCGAAGGCAGCGCAGCACAAACGCCACCAGGCGCAACAGGCAGGAAAGGACGGTTCGTGACGCACGCCGAAATGGATCCGCGGATCCAGGACATCGTTGACTCGATCCTGAAAATTGCCGGTGGAGACTTCGCTGTCTCCCTGCGACCCAGCCAACAGCGTGATGACATCGACGCGATCATGGTGGGGATCAAGGCCATGGCCAATCGCCTCTCGGGCACCTATGAGGAGCTGGAGCAGCGGGTGCGCCAGCGGACCCACCTGCTGGAGTCCGCGAGGGACAAAATGGAGGTGCTGGCCTACACCGATCCGCTCACGTCCCTGGCCAACCGGGCCGCCCTGATGCGCGAACTCGCCTCACAGCTGGATGCGGCACATCGCGCCGAACCGGTCAGCACGTTGTTCCTGATTGACCTGGATGACTTCAAGCCCATCAACGACATCCACGGACACAACGCCGGAGACCGGGTGCTGCAGGAAGTGGCAACCCGGCTGCGTCAGAGCGTGCGTCCAGGAGATTTGGCGACCCGGCTGGGTGGAGACGAATTCGCCATCCTGGCCCGCGTGGATGCCTCGGCAGCCAAGACGATGGGTCAGCGCCTGCTTCAGGTACTGCGTGAACCGGTGGAAGTCGGCCCGGCAAACATCACTCCGGGCGGCAGCATCGGGTTCTGCGTGGGCCACGAATCACTCACCGCGGAACAATGGCTGGAGTGCGCTGACACCGCCATGTACGTCGCCAAACGGGATCCGAAGGAAAAGGTCCAGCAGTTCGAGGACTTCATGCTCTACGAACGGCACCGCAAGGCCTTGCTGAGCACGGAGCTGCGCACGGCCCTGGCCAGCGGGCAAATCCACCCGGCCTACCAAACGGTGATCTCGGTGGAGGACGGCGCCGAAGTCGGGGTCGAAGCCCTGGCCCGGTGGGAACACCCCGAATTGGGCGAGCTCTCCCCGGCGGACTTCCTGCCGCTGGCGGCCGAATCAGGCTTGCTCAGCCAGCTCACCACCCGGCTGCTGGATTGTGCCCTGGCCGACCTGGGACAGTGGCGGCGAGGGCAGCGGGTCTCCGAGGACTTCCGTGTCCAAGTCAACGTGACCCCCTCGGAGCTGACGGATCTTGCCTTCTCGGACAAGGTCACCCAGAAGTTGCGTGAATACGAAATCCCGCCCGAGTGCCTGGTCATCGAGGTGACCGAGGAACGCTACATCTCTGGGGATCGCCCGGAGCTGTATTCACTGCGGGCCCTTCGAGAGCTGGGGGTTCGGGTCTTCATTGATGACTTCGGTGCGGGCTATTCGTCCTTCGGCTATCTCAGCAAATTGCCGGTGGCCGGCGTGAAAGTCGACCGTTCCATCACCATCGGAGTGGACAGCAACCCCAAGCAGCGGGCCGTCATGCAGGCGGTGTTGGACCTGGCGGTGGCGTGTGGCTTGGAGTGCATCGTGGAGGGCGTGGAAACCGAGGCCGAAGCCGCGGTGCTGCGCACCCTGGGAGCCCACTGCCTTCAGGGATTCCTGTTTGGCCGTCCGGGACCGTACCCTTCGATCTAATCCTAAATCCCTAGCTTCGCAAGCTAGCATTTACGTTATCTTTAGGTAGACTCGCGTTGAGAACAGCTTTTGTTGCCCTCCGCTCACCCCACTCGCATCGAGGTGACCGCAGGGATTACTGATCAGAATGTCGGGGGAACGATGATCACTGAGACTGCAGTCCTACCTGAATCCAGCCATGAACACTGGGATTTAAACTGGGAGGAACGGGGATATCACGTCCTGACCTTTAAGGAGGGCTCGGTCCTCACGGTTCCCATGCTGGCGGAAATCTCCGCAGAGCTCCGCAAGCTGCACACGGCCGATGAGATCAAGGTGATCGCGGTGATCGGTGGACTGTCCGACGTGTGTCCCGATGTTTCCACCGAGGTGGCCAAATCCCGTCCCACGAGCCGTGTGGCGTTGCTGGGGCAAAACCATGTGGATCAGGTGCTCTCGGGATTTATGCTCTCCGATTTACGCGATTCGCCGATTGGCAAGTACGTCACCACCATGGACGAGGCGCTCGCCCATCTTGGGTACTGAGGGCCAAGCGCTGGAGGCGGAACACAACCGCCGGTAAGCTGCCCTACTTCGAGGCAGAAGCGCTGGCCGACGGCGTCGCGGATTCCTAACCCTTTTCCTGCTTCTTGGGCTCCTGTTCCTTGGTGCCTTGCTCCTGGATGAGTTTCTGCACCGTCGCGTTGTCCAGCACGTCCCATGGCGACTCCGCGGCGCCTTCTAGCGCGGCCTGCGGCGATTGGGTTGAATTCCACCACTTGGCCTGCATGACGCGCCCTTCGAATAGCACGCGGTCACCCTTGGTGTAGACCGCGTCGGCAGCCCACTCTGGATAGAGGCCCTTGGGGGCAGTGACCACCGGAGCCGGCTTGTCACCGGGCAGGACCGGACCGACCAATTGCCATGGCGAAGGCTGCCCCTCGGCGGCGGGGGCGTCAGGCGCTGTGCCCTGCGTCCACCACTTGGCCTCGTACACGTTTTTGCGCCACACGGTGCGATCGCCCTCGACGTAGGCGGCGCTCTCATTCCAGATCGGGTACGGGCTGGTGGCCGGGTCATCGGTGATCGCGGTTTCCACCGGGGCCGGTTCCGGGCTTGGTGCAGCCTCCGGGGCCGGTGCCGAGTCCGCTCCGTGTCCCAGCCCGTCGGAGAGGAGCTTGGTGAACTGCCGGTCCTCCTGCGTCACACCGCTGCAGTTGTTTGATACCCGGGTCGGATCCGGAAAGTTGTCCCCGCAGGAGTAATCACGGTTGGCGGACCAGAAGGAAACACGCCCCAGGCCTTTTTCCTTGACGAAATCGTTCAGGTCCTTGGCATCCTGCAGGTCGAAGACCTCCCCGAGCAGGTCATTCTGGCCAATCATCGGGGTAACACCGATTTTGCGCCACAGGCTCTGCTCCCCCAGCTGCTGGCCATGCTCGCGGTAGGCGGCAGACAGCTGGCCGCGCGCGCTTTCGGCCGCCTGAATCGAGGCCTGCGCCATGGAGTCCCCCTCCTGGCGGGTCTGCCCGAAGTTCATGGTCATTAGATTGACGCCAGCAAGATCGACGCCGGCGTTCAGCATCCGGTTCACCTCGGCCAGGCCCTCGGGGGCAAGGCCGAACGTGGCGGCGGGAAGGGTCAACCACACCTCGACCTGGATTTGCTGCTGCAGCTGCGCCACCGCCGCTGCCCGTCGCTTCCCGCCCGCAACATTGGTCAGGTCATCGGCTTCGATGTCCAAATCCAGGGTGGTGGATTCGTAGCGTTCCAACAGCGACTTGTAGGCGGAAGTAATCTTCCCCTCGTCCTGACATGCGCTGGCCAGTTCGTCGTTGAGCAAACCGCCGGTGGAAATCACCACTTCTCCGCCGGAGTCCTTCACACCGCGCCACCTTGCGGTCCAGGTCAAAAGTGTCCGCGGCCTCGTCCATTGAGTAGAAGCCTCCCCAGGAAGGGGCGCACGCTTCATCCGGATCGGCGACGATGAATCCCAGCACGACGCGTTCCCCCTGAGCCACGGTTCCCGCGATGTCATAGAACGGGGTGGACGTGGAGTCCACGTACGCTCCGAACCACTGGTCGCTGCCCGCCGCCGCGGCACGGTCCTTGGCCCGGAACCACAGCGCCAGGGAACCGGCCACCAGCCCGGCAATCACGAGCAGCACGATCAGCAGGCGAAACACGGAAAGCCGGCGGCCCTGGAACTGAATTGCCATGGGTTCCCCTTTAGGAATCACAGGAGGTGAAGAGAGATCAAGATGAGGCGCAAAACCGCGGCACCACTGGCCAGACCAGCTTCCTGGATGACCACTGACAATACACGGCCTTAAGGACATCTTAAGGCTGTAGTTTAGAATTATGCTAATTGGATGCCCCGGGGCATCCCGCTTCTAGGACCGGCTTTTCCCGCAGATTTTTCCGCCTCCGCGGCGGTGCGGCAGCGTCCGGTCGTACTGCATCTTCTGGGAGGAAACCTGCATGGGCGCAGGCAAGCACACCACCGGTCAAGTGACCGAAAGCCGGCGACGGCAATGGGGGTCGGAGAAACGCTCCGAGCCCTTGTCCATCGTCCATCCGACCCCCTCCAACGCGAAGCTGGCATGGGGACGCGTGGCCATTGTGGTGACCGTGCTGTCCTGGGTTGCCTATGTCATCACCACCATCCTGCGCCAGCTGGCGAACAATCCCGGGGCCGGCTTCCGGTTCCAGTTCGAAGCGGTGCTGTATCTGATTGTGGTGACGTTCCTGACCTTCTCTGCCCTGATGTACCTCACGGCACGCCAGGGAGCCCTGAACCGGTTCGCCACCCACCAGCGGGTTCCGCGCGGAGAGCTGGACCGGCACTTTAGGGAGCACACCGAGGGGATTACGGTCCTGGTGCCCAGCTATGCCGAGGAACCGGCGGTCGTACGTGCCACGCTCTGGTCCGCGGCCCTGCAGGAATTCCCGCAGCTGCGGGTTGTGCTGCTGATTGACGACAATCCGCACCCCACCGATCCCGCGGTACGAGAACGCCTGGACGCCACGCGGGCGCTGAGCGGGCAAATCGCCACCGCGTTGGCCGAGCCGGCCGCCCACACCCGCAGGGAATTGCAGGCGTTTCGTTCCGCCCGTGCCCAGGACGCCAGCCCCGAAGCACTGTTGCCGGCGCTGATTGCCACCTACCGTTGGTCCGCCGAGTGGCTGGACTCCATGGCCGCCAATGAGGCCGTCACCGACCATGTCGAGGAGTTCTTCGTTGATTCGGTGCTCATGGGCCTGTCCCGTGAACTGCGCTTGACGTTGCTCGCCCTGGAGGCCGCTGCGGCACAACACTCGGCACCGGACCTTGAACGCATGGAAGAGCTGCACTTGCGCCTGGTGCGGATCTTCTCCGCACAGATGGACAACTTCGAGCGCAAGCGTTACGCCAGCCTCTCCCAGGAGGCCAACAAGGCCATGAACCTGAACTCGTACATCAGCCTCATGGGCAAGACCTGGCGTCAAGAACAGCGTGGGGACGCGCTGGTGCTGGTGGAGCAGGCGACACCGCACGCCGAGGCAACGGAGCACTCTTCCGATAACCTGCTGCACGTCCCGGACAGCACCTACCTGCTGACGTTGGATGCCGATTCCCTGCTGCTTCGTGATTACTGCCTGCGCCTGGTGTACTTCCTGGAATCCGAGGAGAACTCGCGCATCGCCGTCACCCAGACTCCGTACTCTTCCTTCCGCGGAGCCCCGACCCGTATTGAACGCATCGCCGGGGCGACCACCGATATCCAGCACATCCTGCATCAGGGCATGACCCAGTACAACGCCACCTTCTGGGTGGGAGCCAACGCGGTGATCCGCAAGCGCGCCCTGCAGGATATTGCCCAGGTCAACACCGTGGGCGGCTATGAGATCTATACGTACATCCAGGACCGCACCGTCATCGAGGACACCGAGTCCAGCATCGACCTGGGAACCCACGGTTGGGGCTTGTCAAACTACCCGGAACGCCTGAGCTACAGCGCCACTCCCCCTGACTTTGGTTCCCTGGTGGTGCAGCGCCGCCGCTGGGCCAATGGCGGATTGCTGATCATGCCCAAGCTCTGGACCCAGGCCCGGGAGCGACGCCGTGAACGGCGTCCCATGGGATTGCGGGAGGTGCTGTTGCGGGTGAACTACATGTCCTCCATCGCGTGGGCCAGCTTCGGCCTGGTCTTCCTCCTGGCCTACCCGTATGACAGCCGCCTGCTCAGCCCCCTGATCTTCGCCGCCGCGATCCCCTACTTCTTGTGCATGGGCAGCGACCTGCGCGACTGCGGTCACCGCTTCGGCGATATTTTCCGCATCTATGGCTTCAACCTGGTGTTGCTGCCGGTAAACCTCGCCGGGGTCCTGAAATCCATCCAGCAGGCATTCACCGGTGAAAAAATCCCGTTCGCCCGCACCCCCAAGGTCCGTGACCGAACCGCGGCACCGGCCCTGCACGTGCTGGTCCCCTACCTGATCGTGATCTTCTCACTGTTCACCCTGTGGCGGGATCTGCAGCACCAGAACTGGGGCAACGTGGTGTTCGCGGCGATCAATGCCACCCTGGCCGCCTACGCCATCCGCGCCTATGTCGGAATCAAGAACTCGGTGGCGGACATGGGTCTGGGCCTTATCTCCTGGCTTTTTGTTGCACCCAAGCCCAAGGCGCAGCCCGCGCCGATTCACCCCCAGGCAACACCGGAGACCACGGACTGGGCCACCATCCTGTATCAGGGCGACCGCCGCCTGAACCGGGACCTGCGGGGCTCGGAAGACCGGCGCAAACGCATAGGCATTCGCTAAGTGGGCCTATGAGCCGCCTACCTGCCCTGAACGTGCTGAAGAAACTCACTTAGCGCAGCGCCGCTAGGCCACTGAGGGGACGACCCGCGCCTCCGGCAGCTGTCCGGAGGTGCGGGTCTCTGCCTCGGCGAGCCCTATGCTTGCCGGGCGGCGGTCTTCAAGGCCGGCAGCACGTGCTGGGTCATCGACGGGCACTCCTTCGTGGCTTGCTGCGTCCCGCCCTGCAGCACCGCGGCGGCCGACACCGGCGCCGGGGCAAGCACCTGACGGTACTCATCACGCATGCGATTGAGGAACAACTCCAGCGGGAACTTCTCCATGGCCCGTTCGCGGGCCCGAAAGCCCATGCGGCGCCGGGCCGGCCCATCGAGCAGCAACCGGGTGATTTCCTTGGCCAGCGCTTCCGGGCTGCGCCGCGGCACCAGCGCACCGGAGAGTCCGTCGTGGCCGGTGATTTCCCTGGTTCCGCCCACATCGGTCGAGATCGTGGCGCGGGCGCAGGCCATCGCCTCCAGCACGCTGAACGGCACTCGTTCCGACACCGAGGACAGCGCCACCAGGTGCCCTGCCTCAGCCGCTTCGCGGGTGTTCGGCTCCTTGTCCTCGAAGCTCACTGCGTTACCCAGCTTCAGTTCCTCCACCAGTGCGGTCAGCTGCTGGTAGTACTCCCGCTTCTGCTTGGGAATCTTTCCAAAGATCCGCAGCTTGGCCTCCGGGATCCGCTGCGTGACGGTGGCAAAGGCGCGGATCATGGTGGCCAGGTCCATGGAGGGGTGAATTGGCCCCACGAAGGAAACGGTGGGCACTTCCGGCTCGGTGCTGATCTCCGGGAAGGCCTCGGCATCCACCCCGTAATGCACGGTGTGCATGCGCTGCTTGTCCGCCCCGAGCTGCCGGGCCCACTTGGCCAAGAATTCATTGACCGGAAGCAGCTTGGCAGCCTCGGCGTAGGCCACCTGGCAGACCACCCGGGACAGCCCCAGCAGTGCGGTGCGCACCGGGTGCGCCAGGCCAAGATCTTCCAGCCCCTGGTAGCGTTCGCGCAGGCATACTCCATGCTCGGTCAGCAGCAACGGGCTGCCGTCGCGCCAGTAGCGGGCCAGGCCAACCAAGACTGCCGGACCGTTCGAGGTCACGTGGCAGATATCCACCTGCGGCCAGGAGACATCCAGCACCGCCAGGAACTGGTTTGCGTAATGCGCCACCTGTTCGGCCTGTGCCGTGGTCAGGTGCGGCAGTTCCGGACGGCTACTGCGGTGGCGGCTCCACGCTTCGGCAACCAGTGCGGCGCTATTGATCCGGTGCAGGGTCGCCGCAAGCTGGTGGCGGGTGCCTCGGGCCAATTCCTTCAGCGCGCTGGTGGCCTGCATAATGTGGGACTGTTCCGGATCCTGTTTCGGCAGGGCAGCGTTCCACAATTCGTTCAGAGCGGTCTTGACCCGCTGCTCTTCAACCTTGCGTCCGGTCAGTCGGGCGCGGGATGGTGGATCCCCTACCGGGATCGTGCTCACGCGCGCCGGGCTCTTGGAGAGGTTCACCGGGATGGACTGGTCCCCGACCAGCTTCACGATCTCAAAGTGGTAATCCGGCAGCCCGTTGACCAGCTGCTCATTCCAGGTGTTCGACGCGCCCATTGCGACCGGGCAGGTATCTTCCCCGATTAATGCCACGCGGATCTTTGCACCGGCCTTTGGTGCAGCAGCGGAGTTTTCCTTCTGATTGGTCTGCGCAGTGGTCATGGCGCGACCCACAGCACTGGGCCGGTCAGTGACCCCGTCATCGCCGGACGCAGATTCCGCTCGGGCTGGTGCTCGCCGTTCAGCACCGCGCGGTATTGGGCGCCTCGATTTAAGGCGCTCAAAAGTACAGGATGTATCCCCATGAAATTCCCCAAGAATTTATTTGTAGGAGGAAACCACGATGAACGTCAAAGCGATCAGGGTGGTTTCCACGTGCGTTTAGCTTTCCGCCTCCCGGAGCGAACTCCGTCGTGCGGAAATGATCTGTCCACTACGGACAGCCCCCACAATGAATATTAGGCAATGGCTGTGCCGTTGAGATCTCCAATTGCGCAGATTCAGCTTAACTTTTCGATGCAACATAGCCCAAAGCTGAGATAACACGCACGTTGACACATGACGATCGGTGAATTGTTAGTCGTGGGTGTGGACGAAATATTGTCAAATCTTGCGTAATCTCTAGGCTCCACGGGCGCGCCGGTAAAGGTTCATTACTTCTCGCGCCGACCACGAGCCCCGGGTTCGAGCACCCGATCTGCCCGCAAAAGGGTTTATGACGTGCAGGAACTTTTGAGTTTATTTTTGGTTCGGAAGTCGGCTCCCGATCTCGGTCTGCCCCCGTTTAGGAGTAGGCTCGCAGTTGCGGCAGCTGCATCACGAGCCACGGACTGAAAGCCCAGGGGGTTGCACGCACCGCAACAGCCAATTGGGCAGGGTCCACCCACTGCCAGTCCATGACCTCTTCCGGATTCGGAGACAGTTCGCTGTCGATGCGTGCAGTATGCACGGGGCAGATTTCGTTTTCCACGACACCCGAAGCGTCGGTGGCCCGGTAGCGGAAATCGGGCAGCGTCACCGTCAGGTCCGCAATATCGCAGCCCAACTCGTGGCGGGCATGCCGGCGAATAGCGTCGAATGGGTCCTCTGCAGGTTGCGGGTGACCGCAGAAGGAATTGGTCCAAACGCCGGGCCAGGTCAGCTTCGACAGGGCACGCCGAGTGACCAGGACCTGGCCTTCGGAGTTGAACAGGTGGCAGGAAAAAGCCAGATGCAGGGGCGTCTCGGTGGTGTGCACCGATGCCTTGTCTGCCGTACCAATGCTCTGACCGCTCTCGGAGAGCAGGACTACGTCCATGAACTTTTCCACCATTCTCTTCATCATTGGAAACACCACCATATCCGTCTTGCCGCAGCGGGGCACAGCGGCCGGATCGCATCACGTCCTCTTCCCCATGGCGCGTCCGGCGAGCGCCTTACTGCTAGAACCAAACGAGGTAAATCAGCAGCATGCTCAGCAGGAACCCGCACAGGTAATTCAGCCACAGGAACCTTCGCCAGGCGGAGCGGGCGGTCGCTGAGTCCTGATCCGCCAAGTTCAGGTAGGGCAGCGCGTTCAACGCATAGGGCACCGCAAGCAGGCCGGCGAGCTTCGCTGGGCCGGGCAGCACCAGCAGCAACAGGCCGGCCAGCACGTACCACCCGACCACCAGCCGGGCGGTCCAGCGCGCCCCGAGCACCGTGGCAATCGATGAGAGCCCGGCCTGCCGGTCCGGCTCAATGTCCTGGATGGCGCCCAGCGCATGGGAGGCCATCCCCCACAGCAGGAATGCTCCGAAAGCCGCCAGGGGTTGGAGGTCCATGGACGCCTCGGCCAGCACCCAGCCGTAAACGCCCGGGGAGACAAAATGGACGGCGCTGGTCAGTGAATCCAGGAAGGGGCGTTCCTTGAAGCGTAGGTACGGGGCACTGTAGGCCAGCACCGCTGCCATGGATATGCCCAGCACCAGGTTGGCCCGGGCACCGCCGCCAAGCACCAGGGCCACCAGGAAGGGCAAGGCCGTCAGGGCACACGCCCATAACACGGTGGCGTGCAGGGAACGGTCCAACACCGCACCTTCGACGCCTCCCTTGCGCGGGTTGCGGATGTCGGATTCATAGTCAAAGACGTCATTGATCCCGTACATCACCAGGTTGTAGGGAATCAGGAAGAAGATGGCACCCACCCACCAGCGCCAGTCGAAGCCGCCTCCGGCCAGCAGGTAGGCGATGGCGAACGGGTAGGCCGTGTTGATCCAGGACAGGGGCCGGGAAGTGGCAACAAGCCCCTTCAGGGTGTTGGCGAGGTTTCGGGTTCTTGGTTGAGCACTTGCTGGTTCCCCCGCCGCCGGTGATCCGGGAGTTGTTCCGGGCCGGGCTGGTGCCCCTGACGCTGCGGTAGTCCGAGGTTTGGATGTCATTGTTCAATCCCCCGTCGTGGCGTGTGGACCTGTTTGGCGGTGGGCGCCGTGCCGCCGGTGAGCCACCACAGCGCCGGCATGAAGAACACCGCGCTGAGCGGGTACAGGAAGTCTTCTAGCGGGGCCCGCCCGATGCGCACCCCGACCAGGGAGTGCTGCCCATAGTCGAAGAGGCCGGCGGCGATCATGACATTGTCAAAGATCGCGGTGAGCACGAACAGCGCCGCCAATGCCACCAGCAGCGCCGGAGCGATCCGCCGCACCGGGATGCGGCGCAGCAGCATGGAGCCGATCAACAACACTAGCGAACCGGCCACGAAGCACAAGCCCATTTGCAGAAAAGTCATGACCGATAATCCCCCGTCGTCACCGGTTCCGGTTGCTTCTTGCGTGCATGGGCCCGCCACCGCAGCCAGCCGTTGACCAGGATCATCACCTGGTAGCACAGGAAGAACAGGAAGAAGACTTCCTCCAGTGGCAGCTGGTCACCCACCATCACCCCGCTCATCCACTTCGATTCCAGGTGCAGGAAGATCCCCTGGTCAATGGCCAGCACATCCCAGAGCAGGAAGATCGCGGTGCCCACCACCAGGGAGACCAGCGCGGGGCCGGGACGGCAGCAGATAAACAGCTTGAAGCGTGCATCGATCAGCGCCATGCACCCAATGAGGGCCAACAGAATCAGCAGGTAAACCATCAGCCACCCACCTTGTCACCCAGCGCCCCCGTGCCGTGCAGGTGCCCCATGCCCAAGGGGCCCGGGGCGTTGACCCGGTTGACCGCCTTGGCTGCCAGCTCACCGCTGATCAGGCACATGGGGATGCCAATGCCGGGGCGCACCGAGCTGCCGGCGTAGTAGAGCCCGGGCACCTTGGGGTTGCGGTTGGCCGGGCGCAGGAAGGCGCTTTGTCCCAGGGTGTGGGCCAGACCCAACGCCCCGCCGCGCCAGGCGCCCACGGTGGCCTCGAAATCGGCTGGCCCATAGGTTTGGCGCACCACGATGCGTTCGCGCAGCCCCTGGATCCCAGCCCAGCTGGCCAGCTGGTCAATGGCCGCGTCCGCGATCCGCTCCACCATCACCGAGCCTTCGCCGTCAGCTCCCCCGCGGCCCCAGTCCACGCGTGCCGGGGCCGGAATAAGCAGGAACAGGTTCTCGTCCCCTTCCGGCGCCACACCAGGATCCGTGGCGCTGGGCATGCAGGCGTAGATGCTGGTTTCGGTTTGCAGTTGTTCCCCGGCATGGATGCGGGCGAAGTTCTCATCCCAGTCGCGGGTGAACAGCAGGTTGTGGTGCTCCAGCTGCGGCAGTTTGCCGCGCACTCCCAGGCAGGCGAGCACCACCCCGGGCCCCGGGTCGGCCTTGCGCCAGTGCCGCTGAGTGCGGCTGCGCAGGCTCGGCGGCAGCAGCTCGCTTTCCAGGTGGTGCAAATCCGCGGCTCCCACCACGGCCTGCGCCCGACTTTGGTGCGTTGCACCCGCAGCGTCCACCCACTGCACGGCGCTGACCGCCCCGCCGGCTTCCTCGGTGTGGATGCCGGTGGCGCGGGCGCCGGTGATGATGGTGACCCCGGCCGTTCGCACCAGCTGCTCCATGGCGTCCACCAGTGCGCTGAACCCGCCCATGGGGTACTGCACCCCCTGGGTGAGATCCAGGTGGCTCATCAGGTGATAGAGCGCTGGGGTGCGCTGCGGGCTGCTGCCCAGGAACACCGCGGGGTAGCCCAGGATTTGGCGCAGCCGGTGGTCGGTGAACGCCTTGGCGGTGTGGGTTTTCAGGGAACGGGCCAGCAGCGGCAGCAGGGTGCCGCCGCGACGGAGGATCGGGGTAGCCAGCAGGCTGCTGGCCCGGGCGAAGTCATCATAGAGGAAGTGCTCCAGAGCCAGGTCGTAGCTTTCGCAGGCCTGGCGCAGGTAGGAGGCCAGGCGTTCCCCGGCCCCCGGTTCAAGGCGTTCGAACACGTCGCCCGCCGTGTCCGGGGCCAGGTCCTCTGGTTCATGGTCCTCGAAGAACACCCGGTAGGAGGTTTTCAGGGTGCGCAGATCCAGGGCCTGGGAGGTGCTGCTGCCCATGAGCTCGAACCAGTGCTCGAAGACCTCGGGCATCAGGTACCAGGAGGGTCCGGTGTCAAAGCTGAAGCCCTCGCGCTGCAGCCGCCCGGCCCGGCCTCCCAGCTGCTGCCCCTGTTCCAGCAGGGTGACCCGGTGCCCGGTGCGGGCCAGCAGCCCGGCGCTGGCCAACCCGGCAAAGCCCCCGCCGATCACTGTCACGTCCATTGGCTGCCGATTCATGCGATGCTCCTGGTGCGGGTAGGGATGAGGGGACGGGCGGGAAGGAAGGTGCGCGCGGCGATCAGCGCCTTGCGCCCGGCGGGCACCGAGATCCGGCGCTCCAGCAGTTCATTGGCCGGGGTGCGGGCAATGCGGGCGTTCAGTTCGCTGAACAGCCCGTGGGCCATGCGCACCGCCTGGGCGGCCCGGGGCGCCAGGTAGGCAAGTCCTTCGTTGGCCGCGGCCAAGTCAGCGGCGATGTCCTGGACCAGCGCCTGCTTGCGGGGTTCATCCAGTTCGCTGTGCCGGGTTCCGGGCAGGTACTGGCGTCCCAGCTCCTGACTGTCGGCGGCCAGGTCCCGCAGGAAGTTGACCTTCTGGAAGGCCGCGCCCAGCCGCCGGGCCGCGCTCAGCGCTCGTCCGTCCGGGTCCGGTTTGCTGCCGGGCATGGCCTGGAAGACCTTCAGGCACATCAGGCCCACCACCTCGGCCGAACCGTAGATGTAGTCCTGCAGGGAGAGTTCATCGTGGGTGGGGCGCACCAGGTCCTGGCGCATGGAGGCAAAGAACGGGCGGGTCAGCTCCACCCCGATGCCGTGGCGCCGGGCGCTGCAGGCGAAGGCGTGAACCACCAGGTTCGTGCTGTAGCCGCAGGCCAGTGCCGCCTCGGTGTCCTTCTCCAGCTCATCCAGGGTCCGGGCCACCTCGCTGGCCGGCAGCCCGGCCTCCACGGCGACCCCGTCCACCACCTCATCGGCGAGTCGGACCAGCGCATAGATGTTGGCAATGTGTTCCCGGCTCTGCCGGTCCAGCAGTCGGCAGGCCAGGGAGAAGGAGGTGGAGTACTGCCCAATCACGGTTTGGGCGCTGCGTGAGGCGGTGCGGGTATACAGCTGCAGTGCGCTGGGTTTGAGGGCCATTACAGGCTCCGTTCCAGGATCAGGGACGGGTAGGCGCGCAGCTCGTCCTGGATGGTTTCTGGCAGCGCGGCGAAGTGGGTGGAGGCCAGGGCCCCGGAGCACAGATCCGCGGCCAGGCGGCGGGCCACCTGTTCCGCCCCGCTTGCCCGCAGCGCCTGGCGGACCTCTTCAATGCCACTGTTCCCCTGCCGGTATTCGGCCAGGGCGCGGCCAAAGTCGGCGTCTTCGCTGGCCAGGGCGGTCAACACGGTGCTCTTGCCCTCGCGCAGGTCGGATTCCACGGATTTGCCGGTGGCCCGCGGGTCCCCGAAGCAGCCGAGGATGTCGTCAATGACCTGGTAGGCCACCCCGAAGCGGCAACCGATTTCCCCGAGCCCGGCGGCCTCCTGCTGGCTGGCCCCGGCCAGCAGCGCCCCGCACTGCAGCGGCAGCTGGAAGGAGTATCCGGCGGTTTTCAGTTCCTCCATGCGCAGCACCTGGACGGTGTCGGCCGGGATCATGTGCATCGAGTAGAGCAGGTCCTCCAGTTCCCCGGCCCCGGCCTGGGCGATGCCCAGTTCGAAGGCCTCCTCCACCGCCGCGGCCGCCGGCAGTCCGGCGGTCGCGTGGGTGGTTTGGCGGATCGCGGCGGTCAGCAGCAGGTCCCCGGCAATGATGGCCGCCGAACCTCCCACATGCTGTGCCTGCAGGTCCGGCAGCCCACGGGCGGCGGCCTGGTCGCGGTAGTGGGCGCTGAGGGTGGGTTGGCCGCGGCGGACGAAGTCCCGGTCAATCACGTCATCGTGGATCAGCAGCGCCGTGTGCAGCAGTTCGAAGGCGCACCCCAGGCTCACGCTGCGCTGCCGGTCGGTTCCCCCGAACGCCCGGTAGCCCAGGTCCACCAGCTTGGGGCGGGTGCGCTTGCCGCCGTGCAGGCTGCGGGCAATGTGGTCCCACAGTTGGGCGCCGGCGCTGGAGTAGCTGGCGGTGCGGTCTCGCTGGCGGGCCACCACCCGGTCCAGCTCCGCACTGATCTGGGTGTCCAGTGCGCTGTCGGCCGGGCCGGTCGGTGCACTGCGGGTACCGGCGCGGTGGGGATGCGTGGTGGTCATGGCTCATCTCTTTGCTGCTGGTAGGTGGGTGTGGGTAGGGAGTTCAGTGCCGCGCGCATGCGTTCGCTGACCTGCAGCAGACCCTGCACCAGTTCGTCGCTCACTGGTGCGGGCAGCTGTTCAATGACGGTGCGGACTTCGCCCATCAGTTGGCGGGTCAGGTAGAACGCCTGGTCGATGACCGCGTCGTTGACGTGGATGGCGTTGCGGCGGCGGTCGCGTGGATGGACGGTGAGGGTGATGTAGCCGTGGGCGGCCAGCCGGTCCTGCACTGCGGTGGCCGCTGCGCTGCTGATGCCCAGCCTGCGGGCCAGCTCGCCGGGACCGGATCCGGGGTGCTCGCTAAGGATCTTCAGGCCACGGAAGTCGGTGAAGTTCAGCCCCAGACGTTCCCGGCCCAGGGCGTCGGCCGCGTCGCAGTGCTCCACCAGTTCGTGGAAGATGCGCAGCGCGTCCGTGGCCGCATTACCTGAAAGTTCCATGAGTGAGTCTCTCACTATCTTGATTGTTAGCTAAGTTAGCTACATCATGGAGGAGATGGGTTCGGTTGTCCAGTCCACATCCCAAATTGCCGGGAATCAACAAGGAGGCAGAATCATGCGGAAACACTCAGTGGGAATTGCGGTTCCCCTCGCCACCGCCTTTGCGATGGCGGTCGCGATTTTCGGGGCGTTCGCCGGCAGCGGCGCCCTGGGCGGCACGCCCATCCAACACGCCTCCGACGGCTGGCTGGACACCGATTCGACCCTGCTGGCCCCGGCGGGGCCTGCCTTCGGGATCTGGACCCTTGTCTACGTTGGTCTGGTGGTCTATGCCATTTGGCAATTCTTCCCGGCCGCCCGCGCGTCCCGGCTGCAGTACCGGGCCCGGGCCTGGATCAGCGCCTCGGCCCTGCTGAACGCGTTGTGGATCGGCGTGGTGCAGTTCGGCTGGCTGCCGGTGAGCCTGGTGGTGATCGTGGTGTTGCTGCTGGTGCTGATCCGGATCCTTTTGCTGCTGATCACCACCCCGCCCGAGAGCACCGCCGAACGCTGGATCCTCTGGGTTCTCTTCGGCGTCTACCTGGGCTGGGTCAGCGTGGCCACCGTCGCGAACACCGCGGCCCTGCTCGGCTCCTGGGGCGTGGGTGAAGGGGCCGACTGGCCGGTGCCGGTGGCCATCGCCCTGCTGGCGGTCGCGGCCGTCATTGCCCTGGGCACCACCTGGTACAGCGGCGGTCACCTGGGAATGCCTTTGGCCATGGCCTGGGGCGTGGGATGGATCGGGGTCAGCCGGCTGGAGCCGGGCAACTACAACCAGCCGGTGGCCATCGCCGCCTACACCGCCTGCGGAATCATTGTGATTGGTTCCGTGCTGCTGGCCTGGGTGCTGCGCCGCAATCGCAACCGCCAGCCGATCCCAGCCCGTGCGCAGGGGGCCGAGTCATGAGCCGCATCGCGGTGACCGGGGCCAGCGGCTACCTGGGCGGGCGGCTGGTGCCGCTGCTGCTGGAGCGCGGGCACCAGGTCAAGGTGCTCACCCGGCATCCCGAATCATTGCGGGACGTGCCCTGGCGTTCGCAGGTGCAGGTCGTGCAGGGGGACCTGACCGACCCGCAGGCCGCCGCCGAACTGTGCGCCGGAACCGACACCTGCTACTACCTGGTGCATTCCATGGCCGCCACCTCCAACTTCGCCGAGGTGGAGCAGCGCTGCGCCCAGGTGATGGCCCGGGCGGCCCGGGACGCGGGCGTGGGCCAGCTGGTCTACCTGTCGGGGCTGCACCCGGACGGGGAGCTGAGCCGGCATTTATCCTCCCGGGTCAACGTGGGGCGCATCCTGGAATCCAGTGGCGTGCCCACCCTGACACTGCAGGCCGGGCTGGTGATCGGTTCGGGTTCGGCCAGCTTTGAAATGGTGCGGCACCTGACCGATGTGCTGCCGGTAATGCCGGCCCCGCGCTGGGTGCGCAACATGGTGCAGCCGATCGCGGTGCGCGATGCGCTGCACTACCTCTCCCGGGCCGCGGAACTGCCCGAACCGGCGGGCGGACGCTATGACATTGGCGGGCCGCAGGCGCACAGCTACGCCGAGCTGATGCAGCTCTATGCCCAGGCAGCCGGGATCCGCCGCCCGAAGATCATTGCCCTGCCGGTGCTCACCCCCTGGCTGGCCGCCCAGTGGGTGAACCTGGTGACTCCGATCCCGCGCAGCCTGGCCATACCGCTGGTCGAATCCCTGCAGCACGACTGCGTGGTGCGCTCCCGGAGAATCGATAAATTGATCCCTCCCCCGTCCGCGGGGCTGACCAGCTACCCGCAGGCCGTGCACCTGGCGCTGGACAAGATCAAGGCGGACGCGGTGGAAACCAGTTGGGCCGGCGCCCACCCGGTCTCCGCCCCGGGTGAATCCCTGCCCTCGGACCCGCAGTGGGCCGGACGGCGGGTGTACGTGGACCGGCGGGAACGGGAAACCACCGCCACCCCACGCCAGCTGTTCACGGTGATCTCCAGCCTGGGCGGGGAGAACGGCTACTACTCGTTGCCGTTGGCGTGGAAGCTGCGCGGGGTCATGGACAAGCTGGTTGGCGGGGTGGGCCTGAACCGCGGCCGGCGCAGCCGCAGCCGCCTGGCCCTGGGAGACGTGGTGGACTGGTGGCGGGTGGAGGCGCTGGATGAGCAGCGGATGCTGCGTCTGCGAGCCGAGATGAAGGTTCCGGGTCGGGCCTGGCTGGAGTTCAGCTTCGAACCGCGCGGGGATCACCTGCTCTACGTGCAGCGTGCGATCTTCTTCCCCCGCTCCCTGGCCGGGCGCCTGTACTGGTGGTCACTGGTGCCCTTCCACGGCATCATCTTCACCTCCATGGCCCGCAGCATCACCCGTGACGCCGAACGCCTTCCCATCGAGCAGAGCGCGTCGCCCGCAGCGGCCGCACCCACCGATCCGCCGCGCGACTAACCGCAAGGCGACCGGACAGGCCCGGGAGTACGCGGCTACTCCCGGGCCTGTCTCATGTCCGCGTAGGCCTGCAGCGCCCGGGCACGGGTTTCCTTCAGGTCCACCAACGGCTCGTGCGCGAGCGGCGCGAACTCGGCGGCGTAGCTGCCCTGCGGGTCAAATTTTTTGGCCTGCAGCTCGGGGTTGAAGACCCGGAAGAAGGGGGACGCGTCGGTGCCGCTGCCGGCCACCCACTGCCAGTTGACCGCGTTGCTGGCCGGGTCCGCGTCCACCAGGGTGTCCCAGAACCATTCCTCGCCCGCCCGCCAATGGATCTGCAGGTTCTTGACCAGGAAGCTGGCCACCACCATGCGCACCCTGTTGTGCATCCACCCGGTCTGCCACAGCTGCCGCATGCCGGCATCCACCAGCCGGTAGCCGGTTTCGCCGCGGGTCCAGGCCCGCCATTCGGCCATGGTCTGTTCCTGCTCGTTGGGCCACGCCCACCCCATGGCGTCGTATTCGCGCCGGAAGTTTTCCGTTGACAGGTGCGGATAGTGGTAGAGCAGGTGCCAGCAGAAGTCGCGCCACGCCAGCTGGCGCAGCATGGCCGCGGCTCCGGCGTGCGCCCCGGCGTCCTCCAGCAGCGGCTGCAGCGCGGAGAACAGTTGCTGGGCACTAAGGTGGCCCCAGCGCAATAAGGGCGAGAGCCTTGATGTGCCGTCCACATCCGGCCGATCATGGCCATCCTCGTAGTCCGCGGCAATCTCGCTGATGACGTAGTCCAGGCGCTGCTGGGCCGAGCGCTCCCCCGGCTGCCATGCCCCGGCCAGCTTCCCGCCCCAATCGGGGTGGGTGGGCAACAGGTCCAGTTCGGCAACCGGGCAATCTGCCAGCCCGGAGGGCGGGGTGATCGGCGCCTGGACGCCGGGGACCGGCAACGGAACACGCAGCTGCGCTTCCTGGATGCGCCGGTAGAAGGCGGCAAAAACCTGGTAGGCGCCACCCTGATTGTTCAGGATCTGCCAGGGTTCGGCCAGCAGCCAGGCGGCATGGCTGGTGGCTTCGATTCCCTGCTCACCCAGCCATGACTTGATGCGGGTATCCAGCTCCCGTTCGGCCAGGGCGTAGCGGCGGTTCCAGTGCACCTGGTTCACCACCAATTGGGAGGCCAGGTCCTCGAAGACGCGCGAGGGCTCGCCCCGGAACACCAGCAGCGGCACTCCCAGCGCTTCGAGGGATGCGTGCAGATCCAGCAGCGCGTGGTGCAGCCACCATTTGGCGGCCCCGCCCAGGGGGCGGATCCCCGAGGTTTGTTCATCCAGGATGTAGATGCCCACGGTGGGGCCCTGGCCCATGGCGGCGCTGAGCGCCGGATGGTCTTCGGTGCGCAGATCATCGCGGAACCACACCAGGTTCACGGCCTGAACCGCGGCCAAATCCCGCGGGGTGTTTGGTTCCTGCCGATCGTTCATGGACGCACCCTTTCGGTGGTGATGGCTTCGAGCGAGCGGCGGGCCGGGTTAGGGCTGCCCGTTGGCTGCGACGTCGGAGTCCGGCGGGGTAATGCTGGTCTCAAGGTCATCGGCGGTGCCGCCAAGGAAGCGGATGACGACTTCGCGCTCCTCGGGCGTCAGGCGCCGGGCGGCTTCGAAACGGGCGGCGTGATGGCGGCCCACCTGCTCGCGGGCGGCCACATGGGTTTCCGGGGTGACCTCCACGGCCTGGGAGCGGCGGTCGGTGGGATGGGCCTGGCGGGTAATGTGCCCTCCGGCCTCCAGGCGGTCCAGCATCTTGGTGACCGAGGCGGTGCTGATGCCCAGATGCTTGGCCAGCTGCCCGGGAGTGACCACTTCCTCGCGATGCCTGGCGGCAATCAACATCCGAATGGCCCGCATATCGGTCTCGTTGAGCTTCATGTACTGCTGGGAGGCCCGGGAAATCTTGCGCTCCACCGCGCGCAGCCGGCCCATCTGCGCCATGATGGCGTCAATCTGGGCCAGGTCCTGCTCTTGGAGGTCACCGCGCTGGATCAGCTGGCTCTGGGGGTCGCTGGCAGCGAGGCTGAAGATCGTTGGAAGCTTCTCTCGGTCCATGTTCCGTCCGTTCCACCTGCGTGCAGTTTCTCTGCCGCGCCTTCATCATAAATCCCCGGCTCCACTGGCGTACTGGGTGCCGCCTGAGGGTTCGAGAAAAGCAAAAAACCTCCCGCGTCGGGGAGGTTTCGGCTGGTGCGAGTGGAGAGACTTGAACTCTCACGTCCGAAGACACTGGAACCTAAATCCAGCGCGTCTACCAATTCCGCCACACTCGCTCGCGCTACACCTTGAACTGAACAGGCCAAAGTGACCTCACTCAGTGTAGCGGATCGGAATACCGATTCGAAATCGACTCCGGGGCCTTATTTGGGGTCGATTCCCAGGTCGCGGCGCAGCTTCGCCACGTGCCCGGTGGCCCGCACGTTGTACTGTGCCAGCTGCACCTTTCCGTCTTCGTCCACGACGATGGTGGAGCGGATCAAACCCTCGTACACCTTGCCGTAGTTCTTCTTTTCACCCCATGCGCCGTAGGCCTCGGCCACCTGGTGGTCCTCGTCGGAAAGCAGCGGGAAGTTCAGCTCTTCCTTGGAGATGAACTTCTCCAGCTTGGCCGGGGCGTCCGGGGAAATGCCGATGACCGCATAGCCCAGGGACTTCAGGGATTCCAGGGAATCGCGGAAGTCGCAGGCCTGCTTGGTGCAGCCCGGAGTGGAGGCGGCCGGGTAGAAGTAGACGATGGTCTTCTTGCCGCTGAAGTCCTGGAGGGAAACGGCGTTGCCCTTGGCGTCGTTCAGGGTAAAGGCCGGGGCGGTGTCCCCTACGGAAAGTCGTTTCGCTGCGGTATCGGTGCTCATGCGTAGTTCCCCTCATCGTGCTTGCGGTATACAAAAAATCCGACCTGAGAAATCAGATCGGATCACTGTGCACCCCCCGGGACTCGAACCCGGAACCTGCTGATTAAGAGTCAGATGCTCTACCATTGAGCTAGAGGTGCTTACCGCCGCTGACTAGTTCGTTTCCGCACTCGTCCTTGCGACGCATATAATCATACGCAGAAACACAGGGAAAACAAAAATCCGCAAAAAGCGTCCCGGCTCCTTCAAAAACCCTAGTCAAATTGCTTTTCTCGAACAGACGAGTTGAGTAGCGGACGAATTTCCGTCAATGCAATAGATCACATCAACCTCGCCGCCATCGGTTGCGCAGCTTCGCACTGCGCCCTGTTGTCTCCTGCCCGGCAGGAGTATTCTCTAGGCAAACCTTCGGGTTATTCCGCGCTGGGGCAACAATACCGGTTTTAGCGCCTGTCACAGGGGACGGTCATGGACTGCGAAATTGATGGCATCACGCTGCACTACTCCGATACGGGCAACGGACCGACCCTGATTGCCCTGCATGGGGCCGGAGTGGACCACCATGAGCTGTACAGCGCGCTGGGGGATCTTGTTCCGGAGGATCACTATCGGCTCATCATCCCGGACCTGCCGGGGATGGGCCGCTCCGGCAGCGGCACGCTGGCCGGCAATGACGAGGTGGTTGACCTGCTGGCCAACTTCATCCGCCAGGTGGCGGGCGCTCCCACCCTTTTGCTCGGGCACTCCTATGGGGCGTACCTCGCTCGGGGCCTGGCCGGCAGGTATCCCGAACTGATTGGCGGCATGGTGCTGTTCGCCCCGATTGGCGAGAGCACCAGCCAGGCTCCGCCCCAGCAGGTCCTGTTCCGGGAGCCGGGAACCGAAGAGGAATTGTCGGCCGACGAGCGCCAGGGGTTCGCCGATTATTTTGTGTTGCAGACCCGGGATTCCGCCCGACGGTACCGTGAAGACATCCGGCCCGGGACGCTATCGGTGGACGAGGCTGCGCTGGGACGGATCTTCTCCCGCTGGAGCGTGGATGTGGGAAGCGGAACCTACGACGGGCCGAGCCTGGTGGTGGCCGCCCGGCACGATTCGGTCGTGGCGTACGTGGATGCCCTGGAATTGCCGAAGCACTACCCGCACGCCACCTTGTGCGTGATCGAGAATGCGGGGCACGCGCTGATTCATGAGCAGCCCGCGCTGATCCGGGGCCTGCTCGGCGATTGGCTCGAACGCTGCGCGCTCGCCCCTGCACCGGCCCACGGCCCGGAGCCGTGACCAGCCAGCTGTGATTAGTCTTCCCGGGTACGTGAAAGGCTCCGTCTCCAATCAGTTGGGAACGGAGCCTTTGCTTGCTTGTGCACCCCCCGGGACTCGAACCCGGAACCTGCTGATTAAGAGTCAGATGCTCTACCATTGAGCTAGAGGTGCCCGTTGCGATGGTCTAGAAACTTTCGTTTCGCGCTTTCGCAACGAGATGTAACTCTACCAGCTTTCATCCCTCGCGCAAATTCGATGCCACCGCTCGGTACGTGAATTGGATTACACGTCATGACATGGGATTCTGTTCGCTTTTGGGCTCCACTGATTAGTGTGGGGTTATGAGCCAACAACGTATCGTCTCCTTCCCCTCGGCCGAGCTGCTCCAGGCGGTCGGTGAGCTTCCCGCCAACCTGAAACCGGTGCTGTGGGACCTGGACAGCGCCCCGGAGGGTGTCGAGCCGAATGAGATCGATATTGCGGTGTTCCCGTATATGGCCGAGTTCTCCCGGCTGCAGAGCATCAAGCAGGCCACGAACGTTTCCCTGGTCCAAACCCAGACCACCGGTTATGACGGGATCATCGATCTGGTCGGCAGCAAGGTCAGCGTGGCCACCGCGGGCGGCGTGCATGCCGCGGCCACCGCGGAAATGGCATTGGGGCTGGCCATCGCCTCCCTGCGTGGTTTCCCCGATGCGGTGCGCAACCAGGAAGCGGGCAACTGGGCGCCGCAGCGCTGGCCGGGACTGGCCGACCGCACCGTGGGCCTGGTGGGAGTGGGCGGAATCGGTGAGGAGATCCGCCGACGCCTGGAGCCGTTTGAGGTGAACCTGCTGCGTTTTGCCTCCAGCGCCCGCACCGACGAGCACGGGACGGTGCACGGCATTGACGAGCTGGCCTCCCTGGCCGGGCAGATCGAGGTGCTGATCCTGATCGTGCCGCTCAATGACGCCACCCACCACCTGGTGGACACCGAGCTCCTGGCCGCCCTGCCTGATGGGGCGCGCATCATCAACGTGGCTCGCGGGCCGGTGGTGGACACCGAGGCGTTGACCCGGGAAGTGGCCTCCGGCCGGTTGTTCGTGGCCTCGGATGTCTTTGATCCCGAACCCCTGCCGCTGGACCACGAACTGTGGCGCCAGCCCAACGCGCTGATCCTGCCGCACAACGGCGGGAACACCGAGGCGTTCTTCCCCCGCATGGTGGCGTTGCTCAAACGCCAGGTGCAGGCCTGGTCACGCGGTGAGGACGGGGAAAACATCGTGCACCAGCGTCAGGTCTGATAACCTTTCGGCCACATTTTGGGCTTATCCGGGCGTGGCAGCGGTGAATGCACCGAATCCTCACGGATCGGTGCGCTATCTTGGAAACTATCCTCCGGCGTCCTGGCAGCGGTCTACCGCGGCCCGGCGCCGGGTTGGATGCGATAACTCCACAGATCCCTGAACCAGGAAGCCGAGCCGCCACCGTGCCACCGATTGAGCGCCAGCCCGTGACGCGTCGAGCCGTACTGTCCGGGTCGCTGGCGGCCGTCCTGCTGGGCCTGACCGCCTGCACCGACACGGTACCGCAACCCGCTGCCAGCACCGGCGCCGCGGCCGGCAACGCCAACCCGCGCACCTTCAGGATTGCCGCGGCGGCCCCACCGCTCTCCTTGGATCCGGCGGTGGCCGGGGACAATGACTCCTTCCGCGTCACCCGGCAGATCTATGAGACCCTGATTTCCATTGACCCGCAGACCGGTGGCCCGGTAGCGGGGCTGGCCGAGTCCTGGACCGAAAGCGAAGACGGGCTGCGTTACACCTTCACGCTGCGTCAGGGCGTGAAGTTCCATGACGGCACCGCGTTTAACGCCGAAGCGGTGCTGGCAAACTTCAAGCGCTGGCTGGGCATGAACAGCGAGCTACGCTCACGCTCCCTGCAGGGCTTCACCCAGGTCTTCCACCACACCTCGCAGATCCCGAAGCTACCCAAGGATGATGAGCAGGCCCAGGCACCGAATGACACCAAGGCCGGGGACAAGCAGGACCTGGCCCCGGTGATGGCCCAGCAGAAGGCACAGCTGGAAGCCATGCGCACCCTGCTGGAGGAGGACTTGTTCAGCGGCAAGTCCGAGGGCGGCTCGGCCAGCTACTTCGCCTCAGTCAGCGCCCTGGATGAGTACACGCTGGAACTGAAGCTGCGCCGCCGGCTGACCGGGGTCATTGAGGCGTTCACGCTGCCGGGCCTGGCCATCGCGGCCCCCTCGGCGCTGAAGGGCGGACCGAAGGACAACCCGGCCGAGAAGCTCACCGAGCACCCCGTCGGCACCGGCCCCTACCGTTTTGCCAAGCGCACCGAAGAACATGTGCTGCTGGAGGTGAACAAGGAGTACTGGAACCAGCAGCGGCTGAACGCCAACCCGCAGCACCCGCAGCGGGTGGAGATCTCCGCGGTCGCCTCGGCCCACAACCGCCAGACCGAGCTGCTGGCCGGGGACATTGATGCCTTTGACATGGTTTCGGTGGAGGTGCTGCGCACCCTCGTGCGCAACGCGCGCATGGTGGTGAACCGGGACCCGTTCTCCGTGCTCTACCTGGGGCTGCACCATGACGCCCCGTGGCTGGAGAAGCCGGCCTTCCGCCGCGCGCTGGCCATGGCCATCGACAAGGGCCGGCTGGTGCGCGAGTTGTTCATCAGCGGCTCGAAGGCGGCCTCCACGCTGCTGCCGCCCACGTTCGGGGTGGAGAACCCGGAGAACGTGTTGTTCTACTCCCCCGATGACGCCAAGAAGCTGTTGGAGGAAATCGACTACGACGGTTCCTCGATTCCGTTCGCCTACCCGCGCAACGTGGCCCGCAACTACCTGACCCTGCCCGAGCGCTGCTTCGCGCTGATCGCCGAGGACCTGGCCAAGGTGGGCATCAAGGTCAAGCCGGTGCCGGTGGACTGGTCCCACGGCAAGTACGTGCAAAGGGTCCGCCACGACGGGTTCAAGGGCCTGCACCTGCTGGGCTTCTCCGGGGCGTACCGCAACGAGGATGACTTCATTTCCGGAATCCTGGCCGCAAAGCAATATGAGTTTGGTTACACCTCGCCGCTGCTCGACGCCCAGGTGCTGGCCGCCCGTTCCATCGCCGTGGGCGAGCTGCGCACCGCCGCCTACCGCAACATCCTGACCACTTTGAGCCATGACCTGCCCATTGTGCCGCTGGTGTTCCCGATCTCGGCGCTCGCCCTGGATTCGGTGGTCAACTACTACCCGTCCTCGCCGGTGCTGGACGAGGTGTACGTGGACGTCAAACTCTCGCCGAACGGCAAGTTGACGGGTTGAGAATTTCTTGCCCCTCACGTAATGGGTCTAGTCTGACCTAAGAGCAAAGTATCACTGTCGATGGAGATCCTCGTGCCTTCTGAAACGTCAACCAAGAATTTTGACGTCGTACTCATTGGTGCTGGCATTATGAGCGCCACCCTGGGTACCCTCATCAACCAGCTGGAACCGAACTGGTCGATCGCCCTGTTCGAGAACCTGGACCAGGCAGGCGAAGAGTCCTCCTCTCCATGGAACAACGCCGGCACCGGCCACTCGGCCCTGTGTGAGCTGAACTACTCCCCCGCCCAGCCGGACGGATCGGTGGATCCGACCAAGGCCATTGGCATCAACGAGCAGTACCAGATTTCCCGCCAGTTCTTCTCCTGGGCCGTGCGCAACCAGCACGCCAGCGCGCCGGAGAACTTCATCCACGCCCTGCCGCACATGTCCTTCGTGATCGGCCAGGACCACTCCAAGTACCTCAAGACCCGCTACGACGCCATGCGCGCCCAGCCGCTGTTCTCCGAGATGGAGTTCACCGAGGACCTGGACACCATCAACGAATGGACCCCGCTGGTCGCCCGCGGCCGTGACGCCTCCCAGAAGGTCGCCGCTTCCCGCGTGGTTGGCGGCACCGACGTGGACTTCGGCCGCCTGACCAAGGACCTGACCGGTTCGCTGGCCACTTCCGGCGCCGAGGTCAGCTACGGCCACAAGGTCACCGGCCTGAAGCGTGAGGGCGCCGGCTGGCAGCTGACCGTGAAGAACAACGCCAGCGGCGCCAGCTTCAAGGTCAACGCCAAGTTCGTGTTCGTCGGCGCCGGCGGCGGCGCGCTGCCGCTGCTGCAGAAGTCGGGCATTGACGAAATCAAGGGCTACGGCGGCTTCCCGGTCTCCGGCCAGTTCCTGCGCTGCACCGATGACTCGATCAGCGAACAGCACAACGCGAAGGTCTACGGCCAGGCCTCGGTCGGCGCCCCGCCAATGAGCGTGCCTCACCTGGACACCCGTTTCGTGGGCGGCAAGCGTTCGCTGATGTTCGGCCCGTACGCCGGCTTCTCGATGAACTTCCTGAAGTCCACCGGTCAGCTGGACCTGCCGCTGTCCATCCGCCCGCACAACATCATCCCGATGCTGGCCGTGGCGAAGGACAACATGTCCCTGACCACCTACCTGATCAAGGAAGTACTGAAGTCGCGCTCCAAGAAGGACGCGTCGCTCAACGAGTACTACCCGGAGGCCGATGGCTCGAAGTGGGAACTGATCCACGCTGGCCAGCGCGTTCAGGTCATCAAGAAGGACAAGAAGAAGGGCGGCGTGCTGCAGTTCGGCACCGAGGTCATCACCTCCTCGGACGGCTCCATCTCCGGCCTGCTGGGTGCCTCCCCGGGCGCCTCGACCGCAACCCCGATCATGATCGGCCTGCTTTCACGCTGCTTCCCGAAGCAGTTCGCCGGCTGGGAAGCGAAGCTGAAGGACATCATCCCGTCCTACGGTGTGAAGCTGAATGAGAACCCGCAGCTGCTTGATGAAGTGACTGCCGAAACCAACAAGGTGCTGAAGCTGAAGTAGGCGCCCTGCAGAACCCTGGCCACGAGAAGTGCGAAATTGCTCGTGGCCAGGGTCTTCTGTCTTTAAAGCCCGCGCACCTTCACGGTGCCGGGATACCGTGGGGCCGGCCGGGAAAAGTCCCGCTGAAGGCGTCCAACAGTCGCCGCGCTGCGGTAACCCGACTTCGCGCAAAATCCGGTGAGCACGTACTCGAAGGCGCAGGTACCCCGCCCCGGAACGCGACCGACGACGTTTCCTTCAGCCTTCATCCTTAGGGATGATTTTCTCGGAATCCCGCTCCAGATTCTGTTGTCGTCTGCCAACGAACTAAAGTTAAACCAAGCTCTTTTCATCTTTCAACGCATAGGACCGCATCCGCATGCAGCGCTTGGCCAATCTGTCTTTGAAGAACCGTGCCTTGATCGCACTGATCACGGTATTCTCGGCCATCTTCGGTTTGATCTCGATGGGCTCCCTGAAGCAGGAATTGATTCCTTCCCTGGAGTTCCCACAGATCGCCGTGATGGCCTCCCAGCCGGGGGCCAGCCCCGAAGTGGTGGACGAGCAGGTGGCCCGCCCGCTGGAAACCGCGATGCAGGCGGTGGAGGGCCTGGAGTCCTCCTCGGCCACCTCACGCACCGGCTTCGCCTCGATCTCCCTGATGTTCGAGTACGGCACGGACATGGACCGGGCCCGTTCGCAGGTGGAGCGCGCGATCTCCAACGCGAAGAACCAGTTGCCGGAGGACGTGGAACCCTCCTCCTTCGCCGGCTCGGTCTCCGACCTGCCGGTCGCCTACCTGGCCGTGGCTTCGGATGAGTCCCTGGAAAAACTGCATGATGATGTGGAGCGCATCGCGCTGCCCAAGCTGCGCAAGATCGACGGAGTACGCGAGGCCTCGGTTTCCGGTGGCGCCGCCCAGCACATCCTGGTGCTGCCCGATGAGCAGAAGCTGGCCGCCAAGGGCCTGAACACCTCGGACATCAAGGACGCGATCGAAAACGCGGGCTCCCCGATGCCGGTGGGCTCGCTGGACACCGAGGGCCTGGAGCTGCCGGTGATCGCCGGTTCGGCCCCCGATACGCTGGAAAAAATCCGCGAAATCCCCATCACCTCCGACAGCGGCCCGGTGCTGCTCAAGGACGTCTCCAAGGTCTCCATCGAAGCCGATGAGGCCACCAGCATCACCCGCACCAACGGCGCCGAAACCCTGTCGGTCTCCATCACCAAGACCCCGGACGGGGACACCGTGGGAATCTCCCACGCGGTGCAGGACATCATTGGCCAGCTGGAATCCGAACTGGGCAACGGGGCAACGATCACCACGGTCTTCGACCAGGCCCCCTTCATTGAACAGTCCATCAACTCGCTGGCGACCGAGGGCCTGCTCGGCCTGGTCTTCGCGGTGCTGGTGATCCTGATCTTCCTGTTCTCTATCCGCTCCACCCTGGTCACCGCGATCTCCATTCCTCTGTCGCTGATGGTCACCTTCATTGGGATGAACGTGTTCGGCTACACCCTGAACATGCTCACCCTGGGCGCGCTGACCATCTCCATTGGCCGCGTGGTGGATGACTCGATTGTGGTCATTGAGAACATCAAGCGCCACCTGTCCTACGGCCAGGAGAAGCGCCAGGCGATCCTGCTGGCGGTGCGCGAGGTCGCCGGGGCGATCACCTCGGCGACCCTGACCACCGTGGCAGTGTTCCTGCCGGTGGCGCTGGTGGCCGGCATGGCCGGGGAGCTGTTCCGCCCGTTCGCGCTGACCATGACCATTGCCCTGCTGGCTTCGCTGCTGGTGTCGCTGACCATTGTGCCGGTGCTGGCCTACTGGTTCCTGCCGCACCGCCCGGGCACCGGCCAGGCGAAGACCGCCCACACGGCCGAGAACAAGGGTGCGATGCAGCGCAGCTACGCTCCGGTGCTGCGCGGCACCCAGAAGCACCCGGTGATCACCCTGCTGGTCTCGGTGCTGATCCTGGGCGGCACCGTGGCCATGACCCCGCTGCTGAACACCAACCTGCTCGGTGGCACCGGGGAGAACTCCCTGCAGATCACCCAGAAGATGCCGACCGGCACCGCACTGGACACCACCTTGGAACAGGCCGAAAAGGTCGAAAACCTGCTGCAGGACACCGAGGGCATCGAGGACGTGCAGCTAACCGTGGGCAGTTCCGGGGACATGCTCAGCGCCATGATGGGGGCCGCCGGCTCGGATACCGCCAGCTTCACCGTCATCACCGATGCGGACCTGGACCAGGAGGAGCTGGCCGACCGGGTGCGCAGCGACATCCAGGACCTGAACCTGCCCAAGGACCAGGAGATCACCGTGGCCGCCGGTTCGGGCAGCATGATGAGCTCGGATGTGACCGTGGAGGTCAGCGCCCCGGACGAGGGAATCCTCTCCGAGGCCACCACCTCCGTGCGCGAGCAGCTCTCCGGCATCGGCCAGGTCACCGGCATCACCGACAATCTCTCGGAGAAGCGCGAACAGGTGACCGTGGACATCGACGCGAGAAAGGCCGCCGAGGCCGGGATGACCGAATCCCAGCTGGCCGGGATTGTCGCCTCCCAGCTCTCCCCCATCCCGGCCGGAACGCTGCGCATCGACTTCACCGACCTGCAGATCCACATCGGTGAACCCGATGAGCTGACCAGCCAGAAGCAGCTGGAGGAACTGAAGATCCCCACCGCCACCGGCGTCAAGCAGCTCTCCGACCTGGCCGAGGTGAAGATCGAGAAGGTTGAGCAGGTGGTGACCACCTCGAACAACGAGCGCATCGCCACGGTCAGCCTGACCCCGGAAGAGAACGCCCTGGGTGCCGTCTCCACGGAGGTCACCAACAAACTGGATTCCATGGACCTGCCAGAGGGTGCCAGCGTGAAGCTCGGCGGTGCCGCCACCGAGCAGGCCGAGTCCTTCCAGCAGCTGTACCTGGCGCTGATTGCCGCCGTGGCGATCGTCTACGTGATCATGGTGGCCACGTTCAAGTCGCTGATCCAGCCGCTGATCCTGCTGGTCTCCATCCCGTTCGCGGCCACCGGTTCGATTGGCCTGCTGCTGTTGACCGGCACCCCGCTGGGCCTGCCCTCCCTGATCGGCATGCTGATGCTGGTGGGGATCGTGGTGACCAACGCGATCGTGCTGATCGACTTGATCAACCAATACCGGCTGGACACCCCGGAGCGGGCGGCCATGAGCCTGGATGATGCCATCACCCATGGTGCCCGCCAGCGTCTGCGCCCCATCCTGATGACCAGTGCCGCCACGATCTTCGCGCTGCTGCCCATGGCCTTGGGCCTGACCGGTCACTCCGGGTTCATCTCCCAGCCGCTGGCCGTGGTGGTCATTGGCGGCCTGGTCACCTCCACCCTGCTGACCCTGATCCTGGTGCCGGTGCTCTACCGTCTGGTGGAGGGGCGCAAGGAGCGGAGCGCGGCCCGCCGCCAGGCCAAGCGCGAGGCGAAGTACGGCACCGCCGCCGCGGTGGGCGCCCACGCCCCGGTTCCGGCCGACGGTGAGTCTGCTGCGGTGGATGCGGAGTCCGACACCCTGTTGTCCAAGGCCCGCAAAACCGCCCAGCGGGTCCAGTCCTCGGATGCGGATCTAATCAACCCGAAGACCGGTCAGATCCCGGTGACCCGCAAGGAACGCCGCGAGGTCGAGGAAATGCTGAAGAAGGAGAAGCCGCGCGACTAGCGTCCGTCCGGTGACAGTGCCAAGCAGGCTCCACCGCCGCCCGCAGGGGTAGGCGGTGGAGCCTGCTTGATTCTGGGGCATTGTAAATGCCACGCCCGGCACCCCGATGCAGGACAAACATCCCAACTCAGAAGCGATTTCCTCTGGTGCACCGCAGTTCCTTGATGTAACGTATATCACGGTCGCACTTCCGCGCCACACCATCAATTCTGCACCGTCGAAGGGCGAGTCCCGTGCCCAATGGGCTCGCCCTTCCAGACTCCGCTTCGCTCCACCGACCTGGCCCCGGGCCGATGATTCCAGTACGGGTCGCGAGCGTTCGCGCGCACTTTTCCTGGAGAGGAACCCTTCCGCATGTTGCAGCAAGCCCATCCCCCGCATCATCGAGGCATTCGAAGGAGGGCGTTGCTGACACTGTCGGTCGTGACCCTGTCCACTTCCCTCGCATTGGTCCCCAATGTCGCACATGCGGCGCCCTATGCCCCGGATGATGCCTTGGAAGCGATCGAAACTGGCAAGCTGACTCCCGGCTTCCAACAGGAGTTCGTGGACCTGGTCAAACAGGACCGGGTGTATTCCCACGTGCAGGAGCTTTCAGTGGGGATCGGCCCACGCGTTGCAGGCACCGCGGCGGAGGACGCGGCACAGGATTATGTCGAGCACCATCTGCAGGAGTACGGCTTCCAGACCTCACGCGAGGTGTTCGACGGACGCACACAGTTTGTCGCCAACGTCGTGCCCAGCCGCGACCTGCCCGGCATTGCCAGCTGGCAGTACCGCTCGGCCCAGGGCGCCAAGATCACAGGCCCTTCGGCACCGCTCAAGGCACCGGTCATCGACCTGGGCGATGGCAGCGGACTGGCGACCACCGAGGTCACCGATGCCCTGGTGATCATCGACTGGAATGCCAATGCCGAGGCCCGTACGGCGCTGCTGGAGCAGCTTGCCGCCGCCGGTGCCGCTGGCATCATCCTCGCCCAGACCAACCCCAAGGGATCCATTCCCAACCTCCGTGAGGTGCCAGAATCGGTGGCCGATCTGGTGGTAGTTACCGCCGGAGGCGTGCAGGCTGTCCGTCTGCGCGAGCTGGCGGCAGCCCCCGGCGACGCTCTAAGCCTGAGCATCACCACCGAGCAGACCCGAGATGACAGCTCCAACGTCATCGGCGTGCGCCCGGCCGCCAACGATGACGGAACCGCACCGATTGTTTACGTCGGCGCACACGTCGACTCGGTCGTGGGCAGTCCCGGGGCCAGCGACAACGCCTCCGGCATCGGCATCATGCTCGAAACCGCCAAGCTGATCAGCAACTACTCGCTGGACACCGAAATCCGCGTCGGTTCCTGGGGCGGCGAGGAAATCGGTATCCTGGGCTCTGCCCACCACGCCCAGAGCTTGAGCGAGGATGAAATCCAGCGCACGATCGGTGCCTGGAACATGGACATGGCCGGCACCGCGGAGAAGGGAACCAACGAACAGCCCTTTGGCTTCTGGGGTTTGAGCGTGAACCCAGACAACGAGTCCAACACCGTACTGAGCTTCGCCAGCGACGTGCACAGTGACCTGGAGCAGGAGCCGCTGAACATCGGCTATGTCGGCCGCAGCGACCACCAGTCCTTCCACGATGTGGGGATCAATGCCGCCGTCTTTAGCTGGATGTTCTGGTCCGCTGACTCCTCGATCGTGCTCGAACCGGATTACCACCTGCCCTCGGACACCATCGAGTTCGTATCTGCGGACCGCATGGGCTTCAGCGCGCAGATCATAGGTGGGTCGGCTTTCCGCGCGGCGTTGAACCCGGTGACCCTCAACGTTACCGACGAAACCGGCGCGCCGGCTGACGGAGCGCAGCTGGCCATGTCGTGCGAGGGTGACACCGGCTGGCGCGAGGTGCCGCAGACTTCGCAGCAAGGTACCGCGGAGACCTTGGCCCCGCACACTACCTGCGATTTCGCTGCCGTCGGCGCCGACGGTGCGATCGGTGCGAGCCTGGACCAGGCAATCGCCGGGGACACCACGGTTGAGGTCGAACTGATCCTGGATGAGAACAAGCCGGAAGTTGCCATTGACACCAAGAACCCGGCCGGGGCCAGCGGCTGGTTCACCTCCGCACCGGTCACCGTTAACGTCACCGCCACCGACGAGACCGACGACGCGCCAGCAATCGAGGTATCCCGTGATGGACAGCGATGGGAGCCCTACACAGCACCGATCAGCATCGCTGAGGACGGTGAACACACCCTGCATGCTCGGGCCACTGATGGGGCTGGCAATCGAGACTCTACTCAGGAACTGGTAAAGCTCGATACCAAGGCCCCGGACCTGGAAGCCAGCGCGGTAGCCCAGAACCGCGGACAGCTGCGCCTTGAAGTCTCAGATGTGACCTCCGGGGTCGGTGTCATCGAGTACCGCCTGGACGCCCAACAGCAGTGGAGCACCCTGGATACTGAAGAGGATGTTCAGGGTGCATTGCTAGGTGAGGTCGAGGTGGGTCAGGAGGGCGCGCTGGTTGAACTACGTGCCAGCGACGTAGCTGGCAACATCACCGCACCGGTCTCGGTGCAGATCCCAACCGCGCAGGATGACACGCAGCCCTCGCCAACCCCCGGGGATGCCAAGCCAGTCCCGGAGGATTCGACGCCAGCCCCAGAGGATCCGACGCCCAATACCGAGAAGGACCTGGCGCGCACCGGTGCCGAGCTGATCACTTTCGCAGCGCTGGCGCTGCTGCTCTTGGGCGCGGGCAGTGCGCTCTTCGTGGTTCGCCGCCGGCGTTCCACAAGCCGACGCGGCTAACTCGTTGTCCCGGGGCTCCCCGGAGTCGCCGAACCAACCCAGCCCCGCAGAACCACACTGTGTGTTCTGCGGGGCTGTTCGCGTCCAACTCACGGGCGTGAAGGACCCGGCCGCACCAATAGTGTGCGGCCGGGTCTTTTCCAGTTCCCCGCGAGCCTTCGGACCCGCGGATCCGGTCTGTGCATAATCCCGGTGTAGCTAGGCGTCCCGGTACTTCAGCGAAACCCATCCAACGACCAGCAGCCCGGCCGCCCAAAGCAGCAGGACTCTCAGGGCCATCGCGCTGCCGTAGGGTCCAGCGGCCCCGGTTACCAGCACCGTGGCCGCAGTGGGCAGATAGTCCACGGCCGTGGAAATCCACTCCACATTTACCAGGCCCAGCAGCTGGGGCATACCGATCAGCAGGACCAAGGCAGCAACAATGGTGCCGACCGAGTTGCGGCACAGCGCCGCGATCCCCAGCACCATGAGCATCATCAGCCCCAGGTACACTCCGGTTCCGGCGAGCGCGCGGATCAGGTCCACGGTGTCAAAGACTTCGTACTCTCCGGCGGAGAGGGCCGCCGGAACGGTGCCAAGTCCCACCCCCACGATTCCCATTACCGTTCCTGTGACAAACAGGAACACCGCCTTGGCAGCGTAGAGCACGCCGCGGCGCGGGACGGCGTGCAAGCTGGAGGTGGTGGTGCCTGAGGAGTACTCGGTGGTGAGGCACAGCGCCGCCACGGTGGCGAGAAACAGCTGGGCCAGCTGGAGGGTCGAGAACACCAGTTCAGGTGCCGGGGTATAGGTGTCAAAGCCGTTGTCGCCGCTGGCCTTGGCGCTGGCGCCAAGCAGCCAGGCGGTGCAGACCATGCCAATAATGCCCAGCCACAACATCCAGGTGAGGGGTCGCAGCGAGAAGAACTTGATCCGTTCGGCCGCTATCGCCGGGGCCGACACCGTACCTTGCCAGCAGGAACCCCATGGACGGCAACTGCGCTGGCGGGGTCGTGCTTAGGCTGGAGGTCTCTTGCAGGATGACTGCAATACGGGAATAATTGACGGATCAACTTGTTATTACATTCATACGCATATAGGTTGGTCGCTGAAGCCCAGCGGAACCACGAACAGGACAAGGAGTCCCGCCATGCAGTTCGGTGTCTTTACCGTCAGTGACATCACCCGCGACCCCACCAACGGCACCATCCCCACCGAGAAGGAACGCATCGACGCGATCGTGGCCATCGCCAAGAAGGTCGAAGAGATCGGGATGGATGTCTTCTCCATCGGCGAGCACCACAACCGTCCGTTCTTCTCCTCCTCCCCCACCACCACGCTGGCCTACATTGCCGCGCAGACCGAGCGGATCATCCTGTCCACCGGCACCACGCTGATCACCACCAATGATCCGGTGAAGATCGCCGAGGACTTCGCCATGCTCCAGCACCTGTCCAACGGGCGCACCGACCTGGTGCTCGGGCGCGGCAACACCGCCCCGGTCTATCCGTGGTTCGGCAAGAACATCCAGGACTCGGTGAACCTGACCATCGAGAACTACAACCTGCTGCGCCGGCTGTGGGACGAGGACGTGGTGAACTGGGAGGGGCGCTACCGCACCCCGCTGCAGAACTTCACCTCCACCCCACGTCCGCTGGATGATGTGCCCCCGTTCGTGTGGCACGGCTCGATCCGCACCCCGCAGATCGCCGAAATCGCCGCCTACTACGGCGACGGCTTCTTCGCCAACAACATCTTCTGGCCCAAGGAGCACTACCAGCAGCTGATCGGCCTGTACCGGGAGCGCTACGAGCACTACGGCCACGGCCGGGCAGATCAGGCGATCGTGGGCCTGGGCGGCCAGTTCTACATGGGCAAGACCAGCCAGCAGGCGGTCAAGGAATTCCGCCCCTACTTCGACAACGCCCCGGTCTACGGCCACGGCCCGTCCCTGGAGGACTTCACCTCCCAGACCCCGCTGACCGTTGGTTCCCCGCAGGAGGTGCTGGAGAAGACCCTGACCTTCCAGGAGTACTTCGGCAACTACCAGCGCCAGCTGTTCCTGGTGGACCACGCCGGGCTGCCGCTGAAGACCGTGCTGAACCAGCTGGACATGTTCGGCGAGCACGTGCTGCCCGAGCTGCGCAAGGAAATGGAATCCCGCGCCCCGGCCGACCTGACCCCGGCTCCCACCCACGCCGGACTGGTGGCCGCCAAGAAGGCCAGGGAAGAAGCCAAGAATTCTCACCCCGACAAGGGACAGGACGCTTAACCGGGGATAAGATCAAGGGGTAAGGATGCCA
Organism: Glutamicibacter sp. St.4D3; assembly: GCF_059728615.1. NCBI lineage: Bacteria > Bacillati > Actinomycetota > Actinomycetes > Micrococcales > Micrococcaceae > Glutamicibacter > Glutamicibacter sp. St.4D3. The sequence goes on along the minus strand of NZ_AP039380.1, from coordinate 1,295,328 downwards.
GCCACAGGGCTGCAAGCATAGGAGTGCAGTGACACACAGTGAGCAAATGGTGGCCGGTGAGGCCACCACCGCCCCGGCCCCGCTAAAGAACACGGTCGAGGCCTGGGAGGCACTCTTCCGCACGCAGGTGGCGGTGATGCGCCACCTGATCTCGATGCCCGAATTCAATCGGCTCTCGGTGCGTGAATACGACGTGTTGTTCAATCTGCGCAATTGTCCCGAAGGCAAGGCGCGGCTGGTGGACCTGAACAAGTTCCTGCTGATCTCCCAGCCGTCGCTGAGCCGGATGATCGTGCGGCTTGAGGAACGCGGCCTGATCTCCCGCAGCCCGGATCCCACCGATCAGCGGGCGATGATCCTGTCCCTGACCGAGAAGGGCCTGGAGGTGCAGCGCGACATTGGGCGCGAGCACGTCAAGCACCTGCACGAGCTGATGGGGCATGCGCTGAGCGAAGAGGAGTTTGACCAGCTCAAGCACCTGAGCATGAAGCTGCGCGCCGGGATCGACTAGGACGCACGACGGCACAGGAAAGCCGAGGCAGGTACGTCATCACGACGCACCTGCCTCGGCTTTTCCCTGACCGCTAGCCCAAGTAAGAAGTCCTTCTCACCGGCTGGCGGCACCTAGTCGGCCCGCTAGACCACATCCAGCCCGGCCTTGTCGACCTTGCGGTGGAAGCGCATCCCGGCCAGGCCGCCGAGAAGCGCCCCAACCAGGGCCACCACGGCGACCACGACCGCGGCGATGATGCCGGCGGTACTCAGGTCCCCTTCGTTCACGGGGATCCGTGGGAAGCTGTTGACCTGGGCCAGGACGTTGAACTGGCTGCCGCCAATCCAGCCCAGCAGCGCCACCACGATGGCGACCACCAGGGCCCACAGCCACACGGCCAGGCCCTGCTTCATGCCGTCGAACCGGGCCATGCGCCCGGCGACGTAGCCGCCGCAGTAGTAGGCGATGAGCACGATGACGCCCAGCACGATGATCCCGACCATGCCCACCGTCTGCGGGTCCTGATTCAGGCTCTGGGCGACCTCATCCGGGTTGACCCCGGTGCTCAGCCCCACGGCGGTGCCGGCGGCGGCCACCAGGGCGGTGAGCACCACGCCCATGCCGGTGGCGGTCAGCCAGCCGAAGAACGCTGAGCCGATCTTCATCCCGCCGTAGATGTGCTTCTCCCGTGCCACGACGCTTTCCCGGTCCCGTTCGGCCACCCGGTCGGACGGCGTGTCCGCCCGGTGCTGGGCGCGCTCGGCGCTGGCCTCCCCGTCCGGGACGGCGTCCCGGCCCTGGTTCCGGTCCCGGCGCAGCTCGCCTTCGCGGTTCAGCTCGGCCTCCCGGTTCAGGTCGCGTTCGTTATTCAGCCGCTCACCGCGGGTCAGCCCCGAGTCACGGTCGTCGTGCGGTGACTTATCTGCACTGGTACTCATGTTCCCCTCCTTCTCGGATTCGGACCATGGTGCCGCCCGCGGCGCGGGCGGCACTGCCTAGCGGTCCGTGCGACGGGTGCGTTCACCGGTTTCCGGGTCGATGGTCTCCCCATCGCCCTCGGCCTCGATCCGCTCCTTGCGGACCTGCTCGGTGACCTTTTCCTCGTCGGTGACGGTCTCGGTGTCCAGGCGGACCTTCTCCACCGGGACCGCTTCCTTGTCAACGACCGGGCGTTCGGCGTGCAGGGTCACTTCCTGCTCCTCCTCGCCCAGCTCGCCGCCGCGCACGGTGCCGGCGGCATCGGCGTCGGTGATCGGTTCGCGCTCCACGCGCACCTCTTCATGGCTGACCGGAACGGTGGTGGTCACGTTCTCGGTCACCACGTACTTGCGCAGCCGGGCCCGACCGGTTTCCACGTTCTCGGTGCCCACGCGCAGCTGCTCCTCCGAGCGGGTCATGCCCTCACCGGCGTCCCGATCCCGGCCCACGGTGCCGGCGGTGTCGCGGTCATCGAACGCGACCCCGGCGTCGGCCGTGCGGTCGGTGCCAACCCGGTCATCCAGGCGGTCATCGCCCAGGCGGTCGCCGGCCAGGCGGTCATCCTCCAGCCGGTCATTGCCCACGCCCCCGGCCAGGGCGGTGTCGTTCGGGTCCGCGGGCAGCTGGCCCGCTGAATCGTGGCCGGTGCGCTGTTCCACGCTCTGCTGCCGGTCGTAGGAGCGGTTGTAGTAGCGGTAGAGCTCCTGCTCATCGGCCGGGCTCAGGTGCCCGTCCTCATCGTCGATGCGCGGGGCATCCTTGACGATCTGCTTGTCGAACGGCACGGTAACGGTGTCCCCATGCACGCTGGCTTCATCCAGCGGAACGAAGCTTTCGGACATTCCAAACAATCCGGTGCGCACGGTGACCCACTGCGGTTCGCCGGTCTGGTCATCAAGGAAGACCTGTCCGAACTTGCCGATCTTCTCGCCGTCGCTGCCGACCACGGTGCCGCCGGTGTTCAGCAGTTCATCAATCTGGTTCTTGTTGATCATGGTTTCTTTCCTTTGCGTCGGTGTTCAGTGTTGTGAAACCGTCCGGAAACCAAGTGTGGTGTCCGAAGGGTGCTGCGCCCCTGGTGGGCGTGACGTCCTACGAGCCGTTCGGGTCAGTGCCGGCGGGTGTGTGCCGGTCTGCCGAAACTTGGAAGCTCAATGCTGAAGGCATTCGTGATGCTGTTTGCAGATTGGGTTTCCTCTCTGTTGGTGTCCCCCGGTACCTTGAATATCCCATCTGCTCCCGCCGCCGTGTCCAGTGCCTAGTGCCTGCATGGACGCAGCCTTGGGGCTAACTGGGAAACCTGAAATGTTCTGCCATTGGCGCTGTAGAGGTGCCATATTAAGCGCCCCCGTCCCCCGGCATGGGTGCGGCCCCGTCCTTTTCGCCCACCTCGTTGAAGCGCCCGGCGGCCCGGCAGCCAAGCACCGTAATCGCATCGAGCACCTTCTGGGCGGGGCCCGGCAGCCGGTCGCGGGCCTCGTGCCCGGTCACGGTGCCCTGTTCACTGCCCGGCGCCCCGGGCAGCATCCGCCCGAGAACTCCCAGCAGGTTCGCGGTGGTGGCCGGGGCCAGGCCGTGGACCCGGATGGCCAGCTTGGCCAGCGGGGTGAGCACCACCAGCGCCTTGCCCTCCAATACCCGGCGCACGATCTGGCGGGCGGCCCGCTCGGCGTCAATGGACACCAGCGGGAAGGAGGCACCGACCGAGAACCAGCCGTATTCGGCCGGCTGGTTGCCGGTGAACTCGGCGCGCAGGTGGGAGCCGGTGCGCATCAGCCCGGGCACCACGGTGGTGACCTTGACCCCGGTGCCGGACATTTCCGCGCGCAGCCCCTGGGAGAAGCCGACCGCGCCGAACTTGGCGGTGCCGTAGGGCAGCAGGTGCGGCACGCTGATCATCCCGCCTATGGAGGAGACGGTGGCAATGTGCCCGCGTCCGCGTTCACGCATGGAATCCACCACGGCCAAAGCCAGGTTGACCGGGCCCCACAGCATGATGTTCACGGCCTGTTCGAAGTGTTCACGCTCCAGGGACTGCAGCGGTCCGACCTGGATGACCCCGGCCACGGTGACCAGCACCTCGATGGGCCCCAGGGTTGCTTCGATGCGCGAGACCATGCTGGTGACCTCACCGTTGTCCGCCACATCGCACACCATGGATTCGACCATGAGGCCTTCGGCATGCAGCTTTGCCCGGGCCGCGTCCAGTTCCTCCGCCTCGCGAGCACAAATCACTACCCGGTAGCCGCGCCGTCCCAGTTCCCGGGCCACAAGCAGGCCCAGACCCCGTGAGGCACCGGCGACCAGTGCGACTTGCCCGTTCGTTGTTTCCTGAGGTGTTGGCATGGCCTCACCCTAGGCAGGTGAAGGGCCGCTGTGACACAGGCCATGGCAATTACCCGGTCAGCTCCCAGCCAATCCTGAACCGGAGCGGTGTTGGCGCAGGTGGCGTTCAGGTTACTTGTAGAATCCTTCGCGCAAATTGATGCCGTGCTCCACCCAGGCCTTTAATGCCGCCAGCATCGAGGTCCAGCCTTCGCAGTTGTCAAAGGCTCGCTGGATCCCCGCCTCGCTGGGCTGCCAGCCGGATTCGCTGATCTGCACCTTGGTGCGGGCGCCCTCATCGACCGGCTCGAAGTCGAACTGCACCCGGCTCATGCCGTCCGCGGCCACCAGGTGCTCACCTGCCCACCGCAGCACAATGCGCCGCGGGACCTCGGCTTGCAGCACCTGCACTGGGAAGGCGCCGGGGAAGTCGTGGAAATCCCAGGTGACCGTGTTACCGGCCTCAAGCCGGCCGCGGGCCCCGCCGGTGGTGAAGTAGCGCGAAAGCTGCTCGGGATCCGCGACCACCTCGTAGACCTGCTCGACCGGCTTGGCAACGTGCCCGGCGACGGTGAAGGAGAGCTCGCGCGGGAGCTGGTGTGCGTCCATGGTAGATGTCTACCGTACCCGTGGCACCGGCACAAGGGTTTGCACGCCGAGGAACCGGCGCACCGGCACATCGGGAGGAGCAGGACAGCGGGTGCCAGGCGGGGAGAACTGTGCTGTTAGTCGATGGCCCGCTGCCCGGTCTTGGCCTGGTTGGCCATCCGGTTGATGATCCGCGCGGCGAGCTTTCCCTGGGTCGGGGTCAGTTCATGCGGTCCGCGGCTGCGGCGGATGCGCACAAAGCGGCGGTTGGCCATGAACGCCCGGGTGGTGTTGCCGCGGATGATGAAGAAGTCCAGCACCCCGTTGACAAACAGCATGGGCAGCTTCAGCCGGGTGGCCTGCCGGTAGGACTCGTATTGCATGATCGAGTTTTGCAGGCTCTTGCGGTAGGCCGGCCAGGTTTCCTCGGTGATTTCCATGCCCTTGATGAACGGGACGTATTCCTCGGCCAGCCCTCCGCCGGTTTGGACCGCGTCCGGGGAACGGGAGACCAGTTCGAATAGCGAGAAGTACAGGCCCTCAGCACGGAAGATCTTGCGCAGCTTGCCGCCGCGCGGCTTGCGCCGGTAGAGCGGAGCGCCGAAGAGCACCAGGCGCTCAACCATGTCCGGCTCCTTCTCCGCCAGGTCCAGGGCAATATTGCAGCCCATGGAGTGGCCGGCAATGACGGCCTTTTGAATCCCCAGGTCCTTCAGGGTCGCGGCGACCGCCGAGGAGTGGTCCCGCAGGGTGTATTCAACATCCGGTTTCGGCGCATCCCCAAATCCGAGCAGGTCCACGGCAATGATCCGCACCCGGGAGTAATCCAGGTCATCGAGGACGAAATGCCAACTGTGGTGGTTGTTCCCCAAGCCGTGCAGCAGGACCACGGGCATGCCCTGGCCCCGGTCAATCTTCACGGGCAACAAGTGGTTCGACATGATCCCAATAGATTAGCAAATTTACGCCCTTGACAGGCGGCGGAACCCCCGCAGAGCAGTGAGGTGGGCAACTGTCCTAGCAGCCGAACGGGGCGGCGTAGCGGTAGTTGCCTGCGGGCAGACGGTGGGGGTCGAGCACCTTGACCATGAAGTTCTCGCCCCAGGCGGCATCGGAGGGGATGATTCCGTGATCGGAAGCCGGTTCGTAGCCGAAGCGCCGGTAGTAGTCCACGTGGCCGAGCAGCACGATTCCCGCCAGGTTGCGCTGCTGCGCACGGTCGTGGATGTCCTGCATCAGGATCGAGCCCACCCCGCGGTGCTGGTATTCGGGGGCGACCGCCAGCGGCCCGAGCCCCAGCAGCGGGTATTGCCCGTCCACACTCCCCCAGCTGGCGATCACGTGCCCAATGACGGCGGTCTCATCCAGGGCCACGATCGAGAAGACCGGATCGTAGGCGGGGCAGTCGAAGAGCTCTTGCAGCAGGCCGACCTCCGCCGGCTCAATCGAGGGGTCGGAGTTGGCGAATGCCGCATGGGCCACTGCGTAGACCCCTGCCCTGTCGTCGAAGGTTTCCTGCCGAACTTGCATGGTCGCTAACCTACCAAACTCAGCTGGGCGCTCCACCGGGATGAAGCCCTTCAGACCCGGAGCGAAACGCAAAACTACTGGTCACCTCCCGATGCTGGAAACTCATGCCCAGAGCGAATGTTTCGCAGTGTTGAACGAGAGGGGAACAAGGGGTTTATCCCCATTTGCCGGGGCAGACTTATCTGCGAAACTTTGCGCCATTTTCTAGAAGAACCATGCCCGGGCGGGTTCTTGATGCTGGAATAAGGGAAGCTCATTCATCACTCGTGAGGAAAAACCCATGACCAAGAAACGCACGAGCCGCCTCGCGCTGGCGACCGTGTTCACCGCTTCGTTGGTGGCGACCTCGCTTGCCCCGGCCACCGCCTTCGAGCCGGCCGCCCCGGCCCAGGTGCAGTCCCCGGGCATCACCACCGCGGCCGCCCCGAGCACCGACGTGGCCTCGTTCGTCCCGACGGCCCGGAAGCTGCAGCGCGGTGCCAGCCGCATTGATGTCTTTGTCAGCAAAAGCTATCCGCTCTCACCGGCCCGCTATGTCCCCAAAACCAAGACGGTAAGGGGCACCTCCATCCGGCTGCGGCCAGAAGCGGCTGACGCCTACCTGAAGATGAAGACGGCGGCGAAGAAGTCGGGCGTGAACATTGCCCTGGTCAGCGGCTACCGCTCCTACGACCGGCAGGCCCAGCTGTTCCGGCAGTACACCCAGCAGTACGGGTCAAAGTATGCCCAGCGGATCTCCGCGAAACCCGGCACCAGTGAACACCAGACCGGCCTGGCCGTGGACGTGGGCAACACCAACCACCAGTGCGGCCTGCAGGCCTGCTTCGAATCCACCAAGGTGGGGCGCTGGATGGCCAAGAACGCCCACAAGTACGGCTTCATTCTGCGCTACCCCAAGGGCTACGAGTCAGTGACCGGATACGCTCACGAACCATGGCACTTCCGCTATGTGGGCACGTCCCTGGCCAAGAGCTACACCCAGTCCGGGGCCAAGACCCTGGAGCACTACTACGGGGTGGCCAAGGCCAAGCCGAAGGCGGAGAAGCCCAAGACCCAGGCTCCCAAGGGCGCTTCGAGCGCCAAGACGAAGGCGAACCTGAACCTGCGCAGCGGGGTCGGCACCAAGCACCAGGTCCTGCTTACCATCCCGAAGGGCAAGAAGGTCAGCCTGACCGGCAAGACCTCCAAGGGCTGGTACCAGGTGAAGTACGCCTCCAAGACCGGCTGGGTTTCGGGCACCTACCTGGGCAGCTTCTCCGGCAGCAAGCCCAAGACCAAGACTTCCCCGTCAAAGCCGAAGAGCTCGGCAAAGACCAAGAAGACCACGGCGAACCTGAACCTGCGCACCAAGGCGCGCACGGGCCACAAGATCCTGCTGACCATCCCGAAGGGCAAGAAGGTCAGCCTGACCGGCAAGACCTCCAAGGGCTGGTACCAGGTGAAGTACTCCTCCAAGACCGGTTGGGTTTCGGGCAAGTACCTGCGCTGACCGGTGCTGCCGCTCCGGCGAGGGCGGCAACCGGGGTACCTCAAGCAAAACAGCAGGCAAGGGGTGGGACGAAGTCGATTCGTCCCACCCCTTGCCTGGTTAACGCCTCGGCCGATCGGCCAGCTTTGCGGATGATGCCTAGCGTTTGCCGAGCAGCCCGCGCATCACGCTGATCACCGCCGAAGCCACCTGGCTGATCTCGTTTTCCTTCATTCCACGCGTAAAGGAGAGCCGGAGGGCGGTATGCGCCAGTTCCGGCTCGTACCCCATGGCGCTGAGCACCGGGGAGGGATCGGTGGAGCCGGCGGCACAGGCCGAGCCGGAGGAGCACAGCACCCCGTGGCGTTCCAGCTCAATCAGCACGGTCTCCCCGGCGGTGCGCGGGAAGACCAGGGACACGATCCCGCCGATGCGTTGGGTCGGGTGCCCGGTAAGCGCCACCGATCCTGGGAACTGCTCGTTGAGTTGGCCGGTGATCCGCTCAATCAGGTAGGGGCCGTAGCCCTCCCCGGCCCCGGCCTCGCGTTGTTCGCGCACGATTTGCAGGGCCCGGGCGATCCCGACGGCGCCGGCCGGGTTTTCGGTCCCCGAACGCACCCCGCGCTGCTGGCCGCCGCCGTGCAGCAGCGGCAAGAGCGGGTGGTTGGCAGCGTAGTAGAGCACCCCGGTGCCCTTCAGCGCCCCAATCTTGTGACCGGAGATGCTCAGCGCATCCACGTGCGGGGTCAAGTCACTCAAATCCAGCCATCCGGCGGCCTGCACCGCGTCGGTGTGCATGAACGCGCCGGCCGCGCGGGCCAGGCGTCCGAGCTCCGCAATGGGCTGGATGGTACCGACCTCGTTGTTCACGGCCATCACCGAGACCACCGCGGTCTTCGTATCGATCAGCCGCTCGGCGGCCGCCAGGTCCACCACGCCCTCGTGGTCCACGGGGATCAGTTCATGGGTGAAACCGTGGTGTTCGGCCAGGAACGCGGCCGCGTCCTGCACCGCGGGATGCTCGATGGCGCTGGTGATGATCTTCCGTCCCCGTGGGGCTGCCAGGGCCGCACCGATGACGGCAAGGTTGTCGGCCTCGGTGCCGCCGGAGGTGAAGTAGATTTCATGCTCCCCCACCCCCAGCTCATTGGCCACGGTGTTGCGGGCCCAGCTGACCGCCCGTTCGGCGTTGCGCCCCAGCTCATGGCGGGAGGACGGGTTGCCAAAGTCATGGGTCAGCAAGGGACTGATGGTGTCCAGCACCTGCTGGTGGGCGGGCGCGGTCGCCGCGGCATCCATGTAGATCATCCGATCACCATATCCAATCCCAGATCGATGGCCACCACCGAATGGGTGATGGCGCCGGAGGAAATGATGTCCACCCCGGTTTCGGCGATCTCGGCGGCCGTGGTGGCGTTGACGTTTCCGCTGGCCTCAACGATGGCCTGGCCGTCAATGAGTTCCAGGGCGGCCGGAATGTCCGCCAGGGCAAAGTTGTCCAGCATGATCACATCCACCCCGGCGGCCAACACCGCGGGGATCTGGCTGATGTCATCGACTTCCACCTCCATGGCGGTGGTGTGCCCGAGCCGGGACCGCACCTGGCGCAGCGCACTGGTCAGCTGCTTGCCGTCCCCTAGCAGGGCCAGGTGATTGTCCTTGGCCATGAACGCCTCGGAGAGGTTGTCCCTGTGGTTCACTCCCCCGCCGCAGCGCACCGCATAGCGTTCCAAGGCCCGCAGGCCGGGAGTGGTCTTGCGGGTGTCGGCGATGCGCGCCTTGGTGTGCGCCACCTTCCCCACCAGTTCGGCGGTGGCGGTGGCAACGGCACTCATCCGCTGCAGCAGGTTCAGCCCCACCCGTTCGGCGGTGAGGATGCTGGCGGCCGGCCCGTTCACGGTGATCAGCTCGTCCCCCACCTCGAAGCGCTGCCCGTCAGCGAGGTGGGCCGTGACCTGGATGTCTTGATCCACCTGCTGCATGACCCGTTCGAACACGCCGCTGCCGGAAAGCACGCCAGGTTGGCGCGCCACCACGGCGGCGCGGGCGGTGACCGCCGCGTCCAATACGGTGGTGGCGGTGATGTCCCCGCGGGGGCAATCCTCCAGCAGGGCGAGCGAAACAATGGCATCAATGACGGAGCGCGGGACAGGGTGGATGGAACTCATCAGGCGTAGATTTCCTCGAAGGTGTTGGTGGTGGTCTGTTCGCTGAGCGGAAGCTGCCAGCAGGTGCGTGCTGCCGGGTGCGGCTCGGGGTGATCGGTCCGATAATGCGCCCCCAGGCTGTGGGTGCGTTCCTGGGCGGCGTGGGCGCTCAGGCGGGCAATGAGCAGCAGGTTCTCCAGCTCGTGACGGGCGCGGGGGCTTGCGGCCACCGGTTGGGCCTGCCGCAGCCGGGTGATGGCTTCCCGCAGGCCGGGACCGTCGCGGTGCACTGCCAGCTGGTCGGTGGCCAGCTGCTGCAGCTGCCCAAGGCTCATCCCCTGGCCTGGTTCGGTTTCGGGCAGTGGATGGACGGCGAGCGCCGCCGTCTCCGCCCGGGCCAGCGGCGGGTCAGTGAGCATGGCGTTCACGGCACGGCGGGCGAAAACCAGGGCTTCGAGCAGGGAGTTGCTCGCCAGCCGATTGGCCCCATGCACAGCGGTGTTCGCGCACTCGCCGGCCGCATAGAGCCCGGGCACGGTGGTGCGTCCGTCCAGGTCGGTGAAGATCCCTCCCATGAGATAGTGCTGGGCCGGACGCACCGGGATCAGGTCGTGTGCCAGGTTCAGCCCACAGGCCTGTAGGCGTCGGGTAATGGAGGGGAACCGACGGGAAAGGAAACCTCGGCCCTGGTTCTGCTCCACTGCCCGGGCATCCAGGTAGACCGGGTGCCCGGCCATGTTCTGCGCGTGGATAGCCCGGGCAATCACATCGCGTGGCGCCAGTTCGGCCCGTGGATCAATCCCGGGCATGAAGCGCTCGCCGGTGCCGGTGACCAGCACGGCGCCTTCCCCGCGGACCGCCTCGCTGATCATCCCCGCGCCCGGGTGGGCTTCGGTGTCCACCATGGTGGGGTGGAACTGCACGAATTCCATGTCGCTGATTATTGCCCCGGCCCGGGCGGCGAGCGCGATGCCGTCCCCGGTCGCGCCCACCGGGTTGGTGGTGTGCCGGTAGAGCCCGCCAATGCCGCCGGTGGTCAGCAGCACCCGGTCCCCGGCCAGCGTGTGCTCGCTGCCGTGTCGCAGATAGCGCACGGCGTGCCCGGAATCCTGCCGGCGTTCAAGGGCGGTGACCAGCGCGTGCTCGATTACGCTGAGGTTTCCGGCCTGCTCTGCTCTCCGGCAGGCGGCGACCAGAGCGCGGCTCAGCCCCTGGCCGGTGGCGTCCCCGTTGATGTGCAGGATCCGGTGGGCGCTGTGCGCGGCCTCCAGCCCCAGCTGGTAGGCACCGTCCCCACTGCGGTCAAAGGCCACCCCGTGCTGTTCGAGCTGGTCAATGATTTCCGGCGCCGCGGCGCACAGGGTCTGTACGGCCTGGACCGAGCCGTGCCCGTTCCCTGCGGCCAGGGTATCGGCGACGTGGCTGGCCACGGTGTCCCCGGCCGCTTGCCCCTGGGAGGTCAGGGCGCTGATGCCGCCCTGGGCCCATTCGGTGTTGCCGGTGCCCAGCCCGTCCTTGGTCAGCAGCACCGGGTGCACGCCGCGGCCTACCGCGCTCAAGGCGGACAGCAGCCCGGCGGCCCCGGAGCCGACAATGATGGTCCGGGTCATGGCCGGGCAGCCAGCATCCGCTCCAGGGCGGTCTTGGCGTCGGCCTGCTCGGCCTGCGGCACCTCAATGCGGTTCACAATGCGCCCGGCCACCAGTTCCTCCAACACCCAGGCCAGGTAGCCGGGGTGGATCCGGTACATGGTGGAGCAGGGGCAGATCACCGGATCCAGGCAAAAGATCGTGTGCTGCGGGTACTGCTCGGCCAGCCGGTTGACCATGTTGATCTCCGTGCCAATGGCGAAGGTGGTCGGTTCGGTGGCCCCGGCGATGGCCTTGAAGATGTAATCGGTGGAACCCGATTCGTCCGCCGCGTCCACCACCTCCATGGGGCATTCGGGGTGCACGATGACCCGCAGGTTCTCGTGCTCGGCCCGCGCCTTGTCAATCTGCGCGGTGGTGAAGCGCTTGTGCACGGAGCAGAAGCCGTGCCACAAGATCACCTTGGCGGCGTTCAGGGTGTCGGCATCGTTGCCGCCCAGTTCCCGGCGTGGGGTCCACAGCGGCATCTGTTCCAGGGGGATCCCCATCGCCTTGGCCGTATTGCGGCCCAGGTGCTGGTCCGGGAAGAACAGCACCCGCCGGCCGCGTTCGAACGCCCACTCCAGCACGGTCTTCGCGTTCGAGGAGGTGCACACCAATCCCCCGTTGCGGCCCACGAACGCCTTCAACGCCGCGGAGGAATTCATGTAGGTCACCGGGATCACCGCGGCGCGCCCGTCATCCTCCTCGTCCCGGTACAACTCCATCAGCTCATCCCAGCACTGCTGGACGCTGGGGGCATCGGCCATGTCCGCCATGGAGCATCCGGCCGAAAGGTTCGGCAGGATCACCGCCTGGTCATCCCGGGAGAGCACATCGGCGGTTTCGGCCATGAAGTGCACACCACAAAAAACAATGTACTTGGCCTCATCACGGGTCAGTGCCGCATTGGCCAGCTGGAAGGAATCCCCCACGAAGTCGGCGTACTTGACCACCTCGTCACGCTGGTAGAAGTGGCCCAGCAGCACCACGTCATCGCCCAGGGTCTCCTTCGCCGCACGGATGCGGGCATCAAGTTCCTCCTCGCTGGCGCTGAGGTACTGCTGGGGCAACTTCTGCTGCCGCGGGAAGTTCGCCGGGGCCTGATCCCCCTGGGAAGCTCCGGGGCCGTAACCGGATGGGGTGTCCCAGGGGTTGGCCGAGAGTTCGGATGAGCAGGTGGAGCCCGGTGCGTTGAGGGTCAGCCGGGTGATGGTCGAGGAAAAGGTAGGGCTACTCATGGTTGGTATCTACTTCCAGTGGGTCATGGCCGCTGCCCGCGTAGCGGTAGAGCCGGGGTGGTCGGTGCTGGCCGCCGGCGAGGTATTCGTCGGTGGCCACAATGCTCTGGGTGGCTTTGAGTTGGCGGCGGAAGTTGGCTGGGTCAAGTTCCTTGCCCAGCATGGCCTCGTACACCGCCCGCAGCTGGGCCAGGGTGAAGCGCTCGCCGAGCAGCCGGTGGGCGATTTGCCCGTACTCGACCTTGTTGCGCAGCCGCCACAGCGCGTAGTCGATGATCTGCCGGTGGTCGAATGCCAGGTTCTCCAGGACGGGATCATCCAGCGCGAACCAGGCCACGTTCTCGTCCTCCACAGTGGCGCCCACCTGGGCCTCGGTGACCAGCGCGAAATACGCGATGGTCACCAATCGCTGGCTGGGTGAACGGTCCGGGTCACCGAAGGTGTAGAGCTGTTCCAGGTAGCTCGGCCGCAGCCCGGTGGTGCTAGCCAGGGTGCGGCTGGCGGCGGTGCCAAGGGACTCGCGGGGTCCCACGGGGCCACCGGGCAGGGCCCACTGTCCGGCGTGGGGTTGGCGAACGCGGCGCACCAGCGGTAGCCACAATTGTGCTCGGCCGCCGTCGATGGGCCGGATACCGAAGATCACCGTGGAAACGGCCAACGCCGGTGGCATGTTGCGCCGTTCTGCCACGTTGGCTGATCCCAGCGGGATGCTCATCAAGGCCTCCTGATTTGCCGGCTGCTTGTTTAGGGTGATGACCGGCCGATTGGAATTTGGTTAGAGTCATTCTGACATTAACTCTCCGAGGCTTCCACCCGAAGAACGATTTGTGACCGCAGTGACATATAGTTTTGAGCATGACCTTGGATCTTAATCTTCGAGTTATCCCCGCGAACACCGAGGCCAGTGCACCAACCGTGCTGCTGATCCACGGCTTCGCCTCCTCCGCAGACCTAAACTGGGAACGCTCCGGATGGGTTCGGCACTTCACCGAAAATGGGCGCAATGTGGCGCTGGTGGATCTGCCCGGCCACGGAGAGGACCCGAACCGCAACGACGGCAGCTGGGCCCCGAGCCGCATCCACCTTGCCCTGGCCAAGGTGGTCGAATCCCTGGGTGGCCCGGTTGACGTATTGGGCTACTCCCTGGGCGCGCGCCTGGGCTGGGAGCTGGCCGCCAAGCATCCCGAGCTCGTCCGCCGCCTGATCATCGGAGGCCCCGGCAGCCTGGACCCGCTGGCCGCCTTCGCCTTGAATGAGGCGCGCAATTTCGTGGCCACCGGTGAGTCAATCGCTGATGAATACACGGCAAAGGTGATGTCGATTGCGATCAACGAGAAAGCCAACGATTTCAATGCGCTGTTCAAGCTGATCGACGGCATCAAGACCGAACCCTACGATCCGGCCGAAGCGGTGCCGACCACGCCGACCCTGCTCGTCGCCGGGGACCAGGACGACTTGGCCACCACCATGCCGTACCTGCGGCGCCTGCTTCGTGAAGCCGGAGCGGACACCGAAGTCGTATGGCTGGCCGGGCGGAATCACGCCAGCGCAGTAACCAGTCGCGAGTTCAAGACCGCGGCACTGAAGTTCCTCGACGCATAGTCCTCCAGCTTCCGAATTCCAATGAGTTCGGTCGGACGAAAAACAGGCTGGCTGTAGTCCCTGAAAACTACAGCCAGCCTGTTTTGTGCCTGCGCCCTATGAGCGAGCGACGGCTTAAGAGCTTGGGTCGGGCGAAGTCTCGCATAACGCGCCCGGAAGGCATTCCCCAATGCGTCTGCCAACTCGGTACCCCATCCCCATGGGCCTAGTAGGCATATCCGGTTGCGGTGAACTTCGCCCGACCAATACTCATAATGATAGGGGAACCCCCAAGTTTCCAAAATCCGAAGTCTCAGGAAAAACGCTGTTTCACCGCGTGCTTTCTTAAGGCAGCAACCCTACTCAATCCAACGGCTTGAACACGCCTGCACCCCAATAACTGTTTTGCCGTACGCTTATCCGTCATGTACTGGTAGTCAATGCACGGATACCGGTTACACACATTTGGCTGACTTATCTCCCCCGGTGAAAAAGACTACGAGAGAAGAAGTACCTTTGACTCAATTTCTTAGTAGAAGATTCCCAGAATCGTTGCTGGTAGATCCTGTCACAATCCATGCGCGTGCATGTAACAATCTCTCAATGTGGAATGTCTCAGCTGCTGAAGGACCGCAATTCCCGGGCAACTCTTATGGCTTTTGGTTTCGCCCCGCACCCGTACTGGACGCAAAAGCGGGCCCCTTCGGTCCGAGACGGACCCCATTTTTCAGGTTCTTCCATGGCAACTTGGCTGGATCGGCGGGGAACGGGCCAGGCGAGAGGGCGACAATCACCTGCCCAGCGATATCCTCAAAATCGCCCCTGAAGTGAACTGAGCTCTTAACTACTAGAATGTTTTGAGTCTCGGGCTCTACCCCTGGTGCGCGGAATTGGTTCCTGTCCATAGTTTGCGCCTTGTGGCTGTTAACAATGATTCGTATATTCCCCTTGCGAAGTAGCACCGAGGGCCCGACGGACAGTTCGTTGCCATTCATCATTGGTCCTTCAAAACGCACGAACCCGGCAGTGATCCTCTCCACCGTGAAAATCCCCTCTATTTCGGGGTCTCCTTCAATCTGGGATCCTTTCAGCTTAATTGTCACAGTCTCGTTTTCGCCCGCTTCAATAGCCGTAGCAACGACGTGAGGATCAAAAATGGAACAAACAGCGCTTTTCGGAACGTCTCTGAGAAGTAGTTCCGCTAGTAGACCGTTCGTGTTTCCATCGCCTCCAGCGCCCGGATTATCTTGAGTATCCGCAATAACGACAGGGGCACGACCTGCCGCGACGGCAGCCTCGGCCGCATCCAGGGCTTCTGCCGTCGGTAGGGCGCGCAAGGCAAAATCCGCTTCTAGGTTTCGGATTGTCTCTGCCAGTTCGTGGATTCTTGCCTTTAGCAGGGTTTCGTCCGAGCCGTATCCAAAAACGCAAGGCTGGCAATCTGGAACATCTGTGGCCGGAAAGGCCATCGCTACTGATAAAACGCTTTCCCCTTCCGAAGCACACAGAGCCGAGAAGATGTCCCTCGCTGGAGTAGACATGGTACTGCCGGAAATAGTAGGTATAAGGAAGTCGATGCGCTCTCGCGCCATCACCAATCGTTCGCCCGCCAGGCAACGGCCAAGCAAGCGCGCGGCTGCAATTCCTGTTTCTGCCATGTCGATGTGGGGGTACGTTCTGTAGGCCACCATGGCGTCAGCGTGGTTGAGCATTCCGTCACTTATATTCGCGTGAAGATCCAAGCTAACAACTATGGGGATATTTGGACCAACGACCGCTCTTACCCGCCGAATAAGCTCTCCGTCACCGTCATTGTATTTCTCAGTCACCATGGCACCATGCAAATCAAGATATACACCATCAGGACGAGATTCTTCGCAGGCGTCAGTTATTAAACGTACGATCCGTTCATAAGCGGTATTAGTCACTGGCCCCGAAGGTGAAGCAGCACACCAAATGACAGGAAGGAGACTCCAATCGTCGTTTGCTGCTGATATGAAACCACCTATAGGGACATTTACTTTTCTAAGTTCAAGAACTTCCCCTCCTCTATGCATTCGAGGAAATCCCTCGCCATTCTCAAAGTTTGCCCAATCCGCTACGGATCGCGCAAAGGTATTAGTCTCGTGAAGGAACCCGGCAATTATAATACGTTTCAATTTAAAACCTCATTTCTTTTGAGCTTCAACGATTTGGGGAGAAGGAACAACGCAAGGGCGGAAAGGCCCAAGAGTCCAACCATGGCGAGCAACCCGCCCTGGGTAGAGCCAGTCGCCTGTTTGACAAAGCCCAAGAGCGTAGGTGCGACAAAGCCGCCCAAGATTCCTACGGTGTTAATCAGAGCAATTCCCCCAGCAGCTGCAGTTCCACCAAAGTGCTGACTCGGAACCGCCCAAAAGACTGTGTAAGCACCCCACGCGCTACAGATGGCGACGCAAAGTGCCGTGAACGAAAATAAGAAGTTTGAACTGGTGAATGCAGCTAATGTCAAGCCGACTGCGGCGAGGATGGTTGGGAAGATGGTGTGCCAGTGCCTATCTTGCGTCCTGTCCGAACTCTTACTCAAAAAAATCATCGTAGGGATAGTAAGTACGTAAGGTATTGCCGCCAATAAACCAACAGTTAAATTATTTCTAATTCCGTTGTCACTAAGAATTGTCGGTAGCCAAAAACTGACGGCATAGATTCCGCACATGATACCGAAATACGCAACCGCCATCACATAGACTGCTGGGTTTTTGAGAACATCTACGAAACTATGGTCAATGCGGGCAGCATCCGTTTCGGTTATGACACGACGGACTATGGCCTTTTCGGCAGCAGTGAGCCAAGGCGCGTCATCTGGTCGATCGTACATGAGTTTCCAAAATAGGTACCCAAGCAAGAGACACGGGATACCCTGGACAAGGAACATCCACTGCCAACCGGCCATGCCAAGTAGATCATCCATGGCAGAAATAATCGCGGCTGATACTCCCGACCCGAGAATAGAACCAATTGGACCAGCCAGCATGTAGATTCCCATCGCTGCTGCCATTCTTTTAGCAGGGAACCAATACGTGAGATACAGGATGATACCTGGAGCAAATCCGGCCTCAAATATTCCCAGTAAGATCCGCAAAGCGTAAAAACTAAATTCGTCGCGAACGAAGAGCATCGAGGCGGAGACAATTCCCCACAGAACCATGATGCGTGTAATGGTCTTGCGAGCTCCAATTCTGTGCATGACCATGTTGCTGGGGATTTCTAGGATCGCGTAGGCCAAGAAAAACAGTCCGGCACCGATACCGAAGACCGCTTCAGTGATAGCCGGGATGTCCTCTTGCATGTGCAATTTTGCGAAACCGATGTTCACGCGATCGAGGTACGCGAATGTATAACAGAGCAGCAGGAACGGGAGTAGCCTTCTATTGATTTTTCGATAGACGCTTTCTTCTGCCGACGATCGGCTCGAAGCTACCGCGGAACGGGGTGACGATAGTCGTTTCATGAATGTCCTCTCTGACTACAGCCACACTAGGATGTGAATCACACCATTTTAAAAATTGAAGGAAAATCGTTCAGAAGTGGATGATAAAGACGGATTCGACACTCTCTGTCTGGAGACTTAAAGGATGAGCTATAAGGTTCATGCAACGGATTTGGAGATCGTGGATGCGCTTCAAGCATCTCCGAGAGCTACATGGGCGTCAGTCGGAAAAGCTCTTGGTCTCTCAGAAGTCACCGTTGCGCGAAGATGGAACAGGCTACATACGCTTGGGTTAGCTTGGACGAGCATTGCGCTTCATCCCTCGCAAAGTTATGGGGTCGTAGTTGAGATTCGATGCGAGCTAGATCGTTTAGAGCACCTGCTTAATCAGCTGAACCAGCACCCACAGATCTTTACAGTGGGTCAAACTACAGGCGAATACAATCTGTTCTGCATAATTGGGTCCACAAATGTCAACGGTGTCATACACACTATTCATGAGCGACTTCCAGACCTGACGAAGACATCCCAAGTGAAATTCAGCATCTTTTGGCAAATCACAGGTGGGGTGGACTGGCGGCAAGGAATCTTGCCCGCTGGCGATGAATCGCACCTTAGAGTCCATTCAGAGGGGCATACGACGCGCAGGTTTCCACCTCTTAGCAAAAAAGACAGACGGTTGTTCCTCGCTCTCGCAAGAGACGCCCGAAAACCGTTGGCCGATTTAGCTGCGGAGCTGTCCTTATCGACAGAAATTGTACGTCGGCGCCTCTTTCAACTGCAGGCTTCCAACGAGATCACTTATAGATGCGATGTAGCGAGGCCGTCGTTTGATCTGCCACTCGGCTTATTCGTCTTGGTTAGGACGCCTTCTCTAGATAGCGAGCGTATAGCACGCGACTTAGGCGCTTGGAAGGAAACTCGTTTTTGCGCAGCAGTAGTAAGTAGTACAAACATAGTCTGGATCGCAGGTCTTCACGATCTCCCAGACGTCGGGACAATGATTGATCGTCTAACAACTACCTTTCCCGAGATTGAGGTGGCCGATCAGCGAGTTATCACTCGAATGACGAAAATATACGGGCGCTTGCTCGATACAACTGGAAAGTCACGAGGATGCGTTCCATTTGACCCATGGGAAGACTAGCCGCGCAAGGCCATTCCCCTGTACCCGCCGATTTTCGTCGCGTATCGACCGTCGAATTTTTCCCGCTTGACACCCTAAGAGATTCAGCGCACACTGATCGTATACGATTTGATGTACGAAGAAGTGGGAGAATCAATGAGCACCTCGGTTTCGGTCAACGAGTCGACCTTCGCGCGGGCAGGGAAGGTGCTGGCCGTGCACCTGTCCTACGCTTCGCGGGCCGCCCAGCGCGGACGCACCCCGAAGTACCCCAGCTACTTCATGAAGGCCTCCTCCTCGTTGGCAGTTTCCGGCTCGACCGTCGAGCGCCCGGCCGGCACCGAGCTGCTGGCCTTCGAGGGTGAGATCGCCCTGATCATCGGCAAGGCCGCCCGCCGCGTTTCCGTCGAGGACGCCTGGGGCCACGTTGGCCAGGTCACCGCCGCCAACGACCTGGGCGTGCATGACATGAAGTACGCCGACAAGGGCTCGAACATCCGCTCCAAGTCCGGGGACGGCTACACCCCGATGGGCCCGAACGCTTTAGAGGCGGCAAGCATTGATCCGGCCAAGCTGCGCGTGCAGACCTGGGTCAACGGTGAACTCGCCCAGGATGCCGACACCTCCGAGCTGCTCTTCTCCTTCGCCCAGATCATTGCCGACCTCTCCCAGCAGATGACCCTGCTGCCTGGGGACGTCATCCTCACCGGCACCCCTGCCGGCTCCACCGTCTTCTTCCCCGGCGATGTCGTCGAGGTTGAGGTCACCGACCTGGTCTCCGGGGCCAGCACCGGCAAGCTGAAGACCACCGCCGTGGAGGGCACCGATGCCTTCGCCGCCTTTGGCAACCAGCCCAAGGTCACCGAGAAGGACAAGGAAGACGCCTACGGTGACCGCGCCGCCGCCGGACTGGAGCCGATCATCACCGGCAAGGACGTGCTCACCGATGAGGTGCGCGCCAAGCTGGAGGCCGTGGCCACCGCCACCCTGTCCGCCACCCTGCGCAAGCTGGGGCTGAACAACGTGAACATCCAGGTGCCCGGCGCCACCAAGGGCATGCAGCGGGTCATCGGCACCGCCCGCACGCTGCGCTACGTGCCCAACCGCGAGGATCTGTTCAAGAAGCACGGGGCCGGCTACAACACCCAGAAGCAGTCCATCGATTCGCTGGGCGACGGCGAGGTGCTGATCATGGAGGCGCGTGGGGAAACCGGGGCCGCCACCCTGGGCGACATCCTGGCCCTGCGCAGCCAGACCCTGGGCGCGGCCGGCATCATCACCGACGGCGGCGTGCGCGACCTGGACGCGGTCACCGGACTGGATATTCCGGTGTTCTACAACGGCGCCCACCCGGCCGTGCTGGGCCGGCGCCACGTGGCCTGGGACAAGGACATCACCGTGGCCTGCGGTGGGGTTACCGTGCAGCCCGGGGATGTGATCGTGGCCGATTCGGATGGCATCGTGGTCATCCCGCCGCACCTGGTCGCCGAGGTCGCCGATGCGGCGCTGGCCACCGAGAAGTCCGATGAGTTCATCTTCGCCATGGTCCAGCGCGGGCACGTCATCGACGGGTTGTTCCCGATGAACGCGGACTGGAAGGCCAAGTACCAGGCCTGGCAGCAGGCTGGCAGCCCGGACCTGGACAGCTGGGAACTCTAGCCATGACCCCCTCGAAGTCCGAAGCGGCCTACGCCACCATCTCCGAGCGGATCAACAACGGGGCCTACTCCCCCGGATACCGCCTGGTGCTGGGAACCATCGCCGAGGAGCTGGGCTGCTCGGTGGTTCCGGTGCGCGAGGCGATCCGGCGGCTGGAGGCCGAGGGGCTGGTGAACTTCACGCGCAACGTGGGGGCCACGGTGGCGCAAATCGATTCCACCCTCTACCTGCACACCATGCAGACCCTGTCGGTGATCGAGCCGGCCGCCACCGCGCTGGCCGCACCGCTGATGGATCAGTCCCTGCGCCAGGCGGCGCGTGAGGTGAACCAGAAGATGCGCGAGTGCCTGGACAGCTTCGACCCGGTGGCCTTCACCCAACTGAATACCGAATTCCACAAGCTGCTGTACTGCCAGTGCCCGAACCCGCACATCCTGGACCTGGTCCAGCGCGGGTGGCGGCGCCTGGCGGCGATGCGCTCCTCCTCCTTCTCGCACATCCCGCACCGGGCACTGCAGTCGGTCCAGGAGCACGAGCACCTGCTGGACCTGCTGGAGGACGGGGCGTCCGCCGAGCAGATCGAGCAGGCGGCCCGGCGGCACCGCACCAACACGCTGAACGCCTACCTCAGGGCGGCGGGCATGGAGCCCTCCCCCATCTAGGCAAACCAGCAGCACCTAAGATTTTCGACCACAAGTTTTTTGACCGTCTTTGCAACGCAACGCGAAAGGACACAGCCATGAGCAAGCACTTCGTTCCGGAGAACCTGCCCAGCAAGATCCAGCACTACATCAACGGTGAGTTCGTCGATTCCATCGGCGGCAAGACCTTCGAGGTGCTGGACCCGGTGACCAACAAGCCGTACGTGAACGCCGCCGCAGGGCAGAAGGAGGACATCGACGCCGCCGTCGCCGCCGCCACCGAGGCCTTCAAGAACGGCCCGTGGCCGCGCATGAAGCCGCGCGAGCGCGCCAACGTGCTGTACAAGATCGCCGACGCCGTGGTGGCCCAGGAGGACCGCCTGGCCGAGATGGAGACCTTCGACACCGGCCTGCCGATCACCCAGGCCCGCGGCCAGGCCCGCCGCGCAGCGGAGAACTTCCGCTTCTTCGCCGACCTGATCGTGGCCCAGCACGACACCGCGCTGAAGGTCCCGGGCTCCCAGCTGAACTACGTGAACCGCAAGCCGATCGGTGTGGCCGGGCTGATCACCCCGTGGAACACCCCGTTCATGCTCGAATCCTGGAAGCTGGCCCCCTCGATCGCCTCGGGCTGCACCGTGGTGCTCAAGCCGGCGGAGTTCACTCCGCTCTCGGCCTCCCTGTGGGCCAAGATCTTTGAGGACGCCGGGCTGCCCAAGGGCGTGTTCAACCTGGTCAACGGCATCGGTGAGGAAGCCGGCGACGCGCTGGTCAAGCACCCGGACGTGCCGCTGATCTCCTTCACCGGCGAATCCTCCACCGGCCAGCTGATCTTCCGCAACTGCGCGGAGAACCTGAAGGGCATGAGCATGGAGCTGGGCGGCAAGTCCCCGGCCATCGTGTTCGAGGACGCCGACTTCGATGCGGCCATCGACTCCACCCTGTTCGGCGTGTTCTCACTGAATGGTGAGCGCTGCACCGCCGGGTCGCGCATCCTGGTCCAGCGCGGCATCTACGAGAAGTTCATCCAGGCCTACGCCGAGCGCGCCAAGAACATCAAGGTCGGCGACCCGCACGACCCGGACACCCAGGTCGGCGCGCTGGTGCACCCCGAGCACTACGACAAGGTCATGAGCTACGTGGAAATCGGCAAGTCCGAGGGCCGCCTGGTCGCCGGCGGAGGACGCCCGGAGAACCTGCCCGAGGGCCAGGAGAACGGCTCCTACGTGGCACCGACCGTGTTCGTGGACGTGAAGCCCGATGCCCGGATCTTCCAGGAGGAAATCTTCGGCCCGGTCGTGGCGATCACCCCGTTCGACACCGAGGAAGAGGCCCTGCAGCTGGCCAACAACACCAAGTACGGCCTGGCCGCCTACCTGTGGACCAACGACCTGCAGCGGGCCCACAACTTCGCCCAGAACATCGAGGCCGGCATGGTGTGGCTGAACTCCCACAACGTGCGCGACCTGCGTTCGCCGTTCGGCGGCGTGAAGGCCTCGGGCCTGGGCCACGAGGGCGGCTACCGCTCGATCGACTTCTACACCGACCAGCAGGCCGTGCACATCACCCTGGGCGAGGTGCACACCCCGAAGTTCGGTGCCGCCGACGCAGCCAAGATCGACGGCTAGTACCCCAAGAATTATTTGCAAAGGAGCAAGAACATGAGCAACGAGATCCCCAAGCCCTCGGTCCCGGCCCCGGACATCCTGCGCTGCGCGTACGCCGAACTGGTCGTCACCGACCTGGCCAAGTCCCGCGAGTTCTACGTGGACGTGCTGGGCCTGCACGTGAGCTACGAGGACGAGAACCAGGTCTACCTTCGGTCCTTCGAGGAGTTCATCCACCACAACCTGGTGCTCACCCAGGGCCCGGTCGCCGCACTGAAGGCCATGGCCTTCCGCGTGCGCTCGAACGAGGACGTGGATGCGGCCGAGGCCTACTACAAGGAGCTGGGCTGCCGTATCGAGCGCCGCAAGGACGGCTTCGTCAAGGGCATCGGGGACGCGGTGCGCGTGGAGGACCCGCTGGGCTTCCCGTACGAGTTCTTCTTCGAGACCACCCACGTCGAGCGCCTGCACATGCGCTACGACCTGTACTCGGCCGGCGAGCTGGTGCGCCTGGACCACTTCAACCAGGTGACCCCGGACGTGCCGCGCGGACGCAAGTACCTGGAGGACCTGGGCTTCCACGTCACCGAGGACATCCAGGATGACGAGGGCACCACCTACGCCGCCTGGATGCACCGCAAGGGCACCGTGCACGACACCGCCCTGACCGGCGGCAACGGCCCGCGCCTGCACCACGTGGCCTTCTCCACCCACGAGAAGCACAACATCATCCAGATCTGCGACAAGATGGGTGCCCTGCGCATCTCGGACCGCATCGAACGCGGCCCGGGCCGCCACGGCGTGTCCAACGCGTTCTACCTGTACATCCTGGACCCGGATGACCACCGCATCGAGATCTACACCCAGGACTACTACACCGGGGACCCGGACAACCCGACCATCACCTGGAACGTGCACGACAACCAGCGCCGTGACTGGTGGGGCAACCCGGTCGTCCCATCCTGGTACACCGAGGCCTCCAAGGTCCTGGACCTGGACGGCAACGTGCAGGAAATCGTTGAGCGCACCGATGACTCCGAACTGGAGGTCACCATCGGCGCCGACGGGTTCTCCTACACCCGTGCCGGGGATGACGAGGGCACCTACGTGGGCGAAGCCTCCAAGGGCTTCAAGCTGGGCAACCAGCTCTAGGCACCCCCACGCCGGGGCAACTCCTGGACTGCCAGCAGGACCTGCGGAACGCACACAGTGCGTTCCGCAGGTCCTTTTTTTGCGCTTTCCGGGGCCGCGCCCTGCTTTTGCAGGTGCATCCCGATAGCTTTTCATCCGCCACACAGCGCTGCGGTCCGGGATGCGCTCCGCCGGCCGCTTTGCCGGGGCCTGCTACTTCCCCGCACCGGCGGTCAGGCCGCCGACGATGTATTTCTGCAGGAAGAGGAACAGCGCCATCACCGGCAGCGCGGCCAGCACCGCACCGGCGGCAAAGACGGACCAGTTGGAGCTGAATTCCTCCGAAACGTAGGAATACAGCCCCACGGCCAGCGTCTGGTTCTCCGGCGAGACCAGCACCACCGAGGCGATCACGAAGTCCGAGGTGCTCGCGATGAAGGACAGCAGTCCCACCACCGCCAGGATCGGTGCCACCAGACGCAGGATCATGGTGAAGAAGATCCGTGCATGCCCGGCCCCGTCGATCTTGGCTGCCTCGTCGATCTCCACCGGGACGGTGTTGAAGAACCCGTACATCAGGTAGGTATTTACGCCCAGCGCGCCGCCCAGGTACACCATGATCAGCGCGACCTGGTTGTCGATGCCCAGCATGGGGTAGACCTCGCCCAGCGAGGTCAGCAGGATGAAAATGGCCACGACGGCCAGCAGCTGCGGGAAGATCTGGACCACCAGCAGGCTCATCAGGCCGAAGCGCCGTCCGGTGAAGCGCATGCGCGAGAAGCTGTAGGCGGCCAGCGCCCCGAGGAAGACCGAGGCCGCGGCCGTGGTCAACCCGATCACCAGGGTGTTGCCGAACCAGGCGGCGAAGGGCCGCTGCTCATTGCGGAACAGGTCGATGTAGCTGCGCAGCCCCACTTCGGTGAACAGTCCGTTGGATAAGAGCAGCGTTCCGTTGGGGTTCAGTGAGGCCGACAGCACATAAAGCAGCGGGAACGCCGCATAGATGCACAGGGCCACGCCGATCAGGTGGCGCCAGCCGGTGGCGGCGAACCACTTTCCAAAGCCGCGGCGGGCGGCGGGGCGCACGGGAGTTGGCGTCGACATTAGTTCAGCTCCTCCAGGGCCTTGGTCTGCTTGAAGCTGATCACCGCGATGATGGAGACCAGCACGAAGATGATGATGGAGAACGCACTGGCCAAACCGTAGTCGCGTTGCGAACCGACGAAGGCGACCTTGTAGACCATCGAGATCAGGATGTCGGTGGCACCCACGTTCAGCCCCGCTCCCTCCAGGCGTGGGCCGCCCTCGGTGAGCATGTAGATGACATTGAAGTTGTTGAAGTTGAAGGCGAACGAACTGATCAACAGCGGGGCCACCGAGACCAGCAGCAGCGGCAGCTTGATCAGGCGGAACACCTGGAACGGTTTGGCCCCGTCAATCTTGGCCGCCTCGGCCAGCTCGTCGGGGATGGACTGCAGCGCGCCGGTGCACACCAGGAACATGTACGGGAAGCCGAGCCACAGGTTGACCCAGAGCACGGAGAACTTCGCAAGCCACGGGTCGGTCAACCACGGGATCTGCGCCCCGCCGAAGAGCACCTGGTTCACGAACCCGAAGTCCTTGTTGAGCATGCCGGCCCAGACCAGGCCACCGAGGAATGCCGGGAACGCGTAGGGAAGGATGGAGATCACCCGGTAGATCTTGCGCCCCTTCATCCGCAGGTCGTTGAAGACCAGCGCCAGGAACAGGCCCATGAAGAACGTGGTGGCCACCGAGAGCAGGGCAAAGGCGAAGGTCCACAGCGTCACCGAGGACAGCGCGGTGCGGATGGAGGGGT
Source organism: Glutamicibacter sp. St.4D3 (assembly GCF_059728615.1). Classification (NCBI taxonomy): domain Bacteria; kingdom Bacillati; phylum Actinomycetota; class Actinomycetes; order Micrococcales; family Micrococcaceae; genus Glutamicibacter; species Glutamicibacter sp. St.4D3. The sequence goes on along the minus strand of NZ_AP039380.1, from coordinate 1,269,879 downwards.
CGCTGAACGCGCGGGTGAAGTTCTCGAACCCGACGTTGATCGACCAGCCGGGCATCAGCTGGGTGCCGTCCTCGGCGGTGAAGGCGCCCACCCCGGTATCCCGGTAGACCACCGAGGTGGTGGAGTCCGTCATGGTGCCCGCGGCCTGGTCGTACACCAGGTTGGAGGTGTACTGGTAGGCGGTGCGCCCGTCCGAGGTGCGCAGCGAGCCCTCGGCCGGGTCCTGGCTGATCGGCACGGCCAGCGAGGTCACTTCCGACTGGCGTCCGAGCAGATCGGCGAAGCCCAGCTGTGTGTAGCCCTCCAGCTGCTCCGGGCTGGTGGGCTCGAGCGGCTGATCGGCGGACCCCACCTGCTGCACGCCGTCGCGCTGGACCAGCAGCGACAGCTCCTGGCCGTCATCAAGCACCGTCACCGGGAACGCCGGGGAGTCCGGCACACGGCTCTGGTTGGACTGCAGCAGCGCCATGACGGCGTCGTCCTTGTCCGAGTTGTGGCCCGAGCCGTAGTTCGTGAAGGCGATGTAGCCGGTGTAGCCGATCACGAAGACCTGGAAGATCAGCAGGAAGATGGTGCCCGGCAGCAGGTACTTGGCCGGCAGCCAGCCCCGCTTGAAGTACACCACGTTGATGGCCAGGGTGATCACCGCGAGCACCGCGGCGATGGCCCAGGCTTCACGGCCGATCGCGGTGAACAGCGCGAACACGGCGGTGGCGTCCACGATGGCGATCATGGCGATCTTGGCCAGCATCGCCCCGGTGGAGGTGGAGGACGCGGCGGCAAAGCGGGATGCGGCCGGCGAGAGCTTGGCCTGCTGGGCGGCGTCGCCGGCGGGCGGCGGCTTGTGATGGGTCAATGACATCTTTGGCTGGTTTCTGGGTCGAATGGCGGCGGGTGCTGGTTCAAGAAGCAGGCCTGGCGGCCGGCGCGCGGTGCCGAGGCAGCGTCCTGCTGCCCCGGCGCCCGCTGCGCCGGCCAGGCCCGGTGCCGGCCTGCGGCGCTACTTGGCGATGGCCTTTTCGATGTCCGCGGTCATCTGCTTCCAGCGCTTGACCGGATCGGCCTTGCCGGAGATGATCTCGGCTTCGGCCACACCCCAGTACTCCCAGACGGCAGCCATCTCCGGGATGCTGGGCATCGGCACACCGTTCTCGCCCACCGCGCCGAAGGACGCGATGGTCTCATCGGACTTGGCCGCCTCGAACGCCTCCTTGTTCGCCGGCGGACGCTTGCCAACCTCGTAGAGCTTGGTCTGGATTTCTTCGGTGCCGATGTAGTTGGTCAGGAACTCGGTGGCGGCCAGCAGGTTCTCGGTCTTCGAGGAGACAAAGAAGCCCTGGACGGCCACGAACGGCTGGGCCTCTTCACCGCCGGCGCTCGGGATCGGGTCGATCGCCAGATCGATCTTGGCCTCCTGGACCGCGTCCACGTTCCACGGGCCGGTCAACAGGAACGGGGAGTCGCCGGAGATGAACTTCTCCTTGGCGATGTCGGCGTCCACGGAGGTCTTCAGCGTGCCGGCCTCGCCCTGCTCAGCCAGCCACTGGGCGAACTCCAGCCCGCCCGCGTTGCCGATCTGCAGGTCATTGGCGTTGTAGGCCCCGGTGTCGTCGGTGCCGAACACCGGCGCGTCGAAGGAGGTCTGGAACGGGTAGGCGTGGAACGGGTCGCCCACCTCGGTGACCTGGACCAGGAACGGGAAGTCGGTGCCGGCCTTCTTGCCTTCGGCGATCATCTCATCGAAGGTCGCCGGGGCCTTGTCGACCAGGTCCTTGTTGCGCAGCAGCGCGAGGTTCTCCGTGGCATACGGAACGCCATAGGTGTTGCCCTCGTAGCGCATCGCGTCGATGGCCACATCCTGGAACTCGGAGCTCTTCTCGCCCAGCTCGACCGGCTGGACCACACCGTTGGTGACCAGGTTGCCCAGCCAGTCGTGGGCGCCGATGGTGATGTCCGGCCCCTTGCCGGTGGGAACCTGCTTGAGGAAGTCCTCCTGGATCTTGGAGAAGTCCTTGATCACCAGGTCGACCTTCACCCCGGACTTCGCCTGGAAGTCGGCGGCCGCCTCCTTCAGGACCGGCTCGCGGTTCGCGTCGACCCACACGCTCAGCGAGCCAGCCTCGGCCGGGGCCGAGGAGGACTGCGCGGCGGTTTCGGAAGGCTGCGTGGACGAGGGGTTCGTACCACTGCAGGCCGTCAGGGACAGCGCGGCAATCGCGGTCATCGCCCCGCCCAGCAGCAGGGAGCGCTTGTTCACCATCATGGGGTGTCCTTTCGTGACAACTTTGTCCAAAGAACCGGTTTGACTGCGATGCTGCGCGGTGTGGCCGGTCGGTTCGTTCGAGGTGCGTGTGCCACCACGATTGTAAGCGTTTCCAGAGTGGCATAGATCATGAACGATGACAAGAACATCGTGAAAATCACTTCAATCCGTCGTACTGGCGATAAGGGAAGCGCATTCCAAGGTGGCTGGTGGCGTCCAAACTGAAAGCGTTTACAACACCTGGGAATTCGTTTATGGTTACCGTCATGACTCAAATCCGTTCCCTCGCTGATTCCCGGAGGACCGAGGCCGGCGCCCAATGGTGGCGCTCCTCGGTGATCTACCAGATTTATCCTCGTTCCTTCTCCGACGCGAACGGCGACGGCATGGGGGATTTGCCCGGCATCACTGCGCGGCTGCAGTCCCTGGCAGACCTCGGGGTCGACGCCATCTGGCTCTCCCCCTTCTTCACCTCCCCGCAGAAGGACGCCGGCTACGATGTGAGCGATTACTGCGATGTGGATCCGCGCTTCGGTACGCTCGCCGACTACGACGCCATGGTCGCCCGCGCCCACGAACTGGACCTGCGCGTCATCGTTGACCTGGTGCCGAACCACTGCTCGGATCAGCACCCTTGGTTCCAGCAGGCCCTGGCCGCCGCGCCAGGCTCCCCGGAGCGGGATCGGTTCATCTTCCGCGACGCGGTGCCCGGCGGCCTTCCCAACAACTGGGAATCGGTCTTCGGCGGTCCCATGTGGACGCAGACCACCAACCCGGACGGCACACCGGGACAGTACTACCTGCACGTCTTTGATTCCTCGCAACCGGATTTCAATTGGCACAACCCCGAGGTTCGGGAAATGTTCCGCAATGTGCTGCGCTTCTGGCTGGATCGGGGAACCGACGGTTTCCGGGTGGATGTCGCCCATGGCCTGATCAAGGCCGACGGGCTGCCGGATTACGTTGTGGACCCCGCGGCCGCCTCCATGGGCGGCACCGAGGAACTCGCCCCCTGGTGGGGTCAGGAGGCCGTGCACGAGATCTACCGCGACTGGCGCACCGTGTTGGACGAGTACGGCGGCGAGCGCGTGCTGTGCGCCGAGGCCTGGGTCAGCCCGCTGTCCCTGATGGCCAAATGGGTGCGTCCGGATGAGATGCACCAGGCGTTCAATTTCCCGTACCTGTCCTGCCATTTCAACGCCGGGCAGATCCGCGCCACGATCGACGAGTCGCTGCGGGAGTTCGGGGCGGTCGGCGCGCCAAGCACCTGGGTGCTGTCGAACCACGATGTGGTGCGCCACGCCACCCGGCTGGCGCTGACCGAGGAGAACCCGCAGGGTGAGGGCATCGGCCCGCTGACCCCGAACCTGCCGGATCCGGCCGTGGGCCTGCGGCGGGCGCGTGCGGCCAGTGCCCTGATGCTTGCGCTGCCCGGCGGCGCCTACCTGTACCAGGGCGAGGAGCTGGGGCTGCCCGAGGCGGTGGACCTGCCCGATGAGGCGCGGCAGGACCCCACCTGGTTCCGCACCAACGGCGAACGCTACGGCCGCGACGGCTGCCGGGTCCCGCTGCCGTGGGAAGCCGGCTCCCCCGCCGCCGGGTTCTCCCCCAGCGGCAGCAGCTGGCTGCCGCAGCCCGAGGGCTGGCAGGACTACGCGCGCGACGTGCAGCGTGCGGATCCGGACTCGACCCTGAACCTGTATTACACACTGCTGCGCGTACGCCGGGAGCATGAACTGGGCACCGGCTCGCTCAGCTGGCTGGAAACCGGCAACCCGGATCTGCTGGCCTTTGCCAACCGTGATGTGCTGGTGGTGTCCAACTTCGCGGGCACCGATCTGGAACTGCCCCCACAGACCACCGGGCTGGCCGTTGCCGCCACCAGCGCGCAGCAGCCCGCGGGACGGCGCATCGCCGCGGAATCGACCATATGGTTCCGCGCCTGATCAGGCTCCCGGGTAATCTGGTGCCGTGGCCGCCGCGGGCCCCAGCCGTCCCGTCGCGCCCTGCCGCCCCATTGCCCTCACTTGCCCCCACAACTGCGTCGGAAGGAACCACGTGGCCAGCATCAAGGACGTAGCTCGGGCCGCGGGCGTCTCGGTGGCGACCGTCTCGCGCGCGCTCTCCGGTCGGGGCAATGTCTCGGCCGCGGCACAGGCCGCGGTGCAGCGCGCCGCGAGCGAGCTGGGCTACGTCGTCTCCTCCAGTGCCTCGGGACTGGCTTCGGGGCGCACCCGGAATATCGGCGTCCTGGTTCCGGTGATCAACCACTGGTTCTACGCCAGCGTGCTGGAGGGGATCTGCACGGCCCTGATGCGCGAGGGCTATGACACCACGCTCTACCAACTCACCAAGGATCCGGGCCAGCGCCACCAGATCTTTTCCGATTTCCTGCAGCGCCAACGGGTGGATGCGGTGATCGCCGTGAACGTGGAGCTCAGCGAGCAGGAACTGGTGGCGTTGCACGCACTGAACAAGCCCCTGGTCGGGGTGGGCGGACCCCTGCCCGGCGTACCCACCCTGCACGTGGATGATGAGGCGGTCTCCGCCCTGGGCACCAACCACCTGCTGTCCCTGGGCCATGTCCGGGTCGGCTACATCGGTGGATCCTCGGAAACCGACCTCGACTTCCGCGTACCCTCCCATCGGCGCATCGGCTACGAGCGTGCCCTGGCCGAGGCGGGGATCGACGTCGATGAGCAGCTGTGCGTCAGCGCGGATTTCACGATGGGCCAGGGCTACACGGTGGGCAAGCAGCTGCTGGGCAACCCGGCGACCCGGCCCACCGCCATCTTCGCCGCCAGCGATGAAATGGCCATCGGGGCGATCCTCGCAGCCCGCGACCTGGGCCTGCAGCTGCCGCAGGACCTGTCGGTGGTCGGCGTGGATGACCATGAACTGGCCGAACTCTTCGGGCTGACGACCATCCGCCAGCAGCCGCACCAGCAGGGCGAATTTGCCGTGGCCATGCTGCTGAAGGCCATCCGCGGCGAGGCGCCGGCACGGGCCCACCACCTTGAGCACCAGCTCATCGTGCGCAGCTCAACCAGCCGCCCGGCCACCGACGCCTGAGCTAACGTTCCCCGCGCTGCAGGGTACCGATCTGCTGATCATTCGCATCGAAGACCAGCAGGGAGCCGTCCTGGATGGTTGCGTGGTCGGCGGTGCTCAGCCAGGTGTCCACGCCATGGCAGTACATCATCGTGCTGGCCATCGCGCTGAAGCTGATCTTCTCGGCCTCCTGGCTCCAGGTGGACATCAGGTTGTTGCAGCCATCGCTTCCCGCTGCCTTGCCCTCCTTGAACAGTTTCAGCCAGGGCTGGCCCTGCTCCTGTTGTCCCCACAATCCCGTGGGATCCTGCGACTTCCCGCCGGATATGGCGCAGGAACTGGCCAGCATCATGAATATGGCCCACGAACGAAAAAATGGAATGCGTCTCATACCCCACACCAGCTCGACGATTTTCATGGCGAGATCGTCGTTAAGGGTGGCCAAGACGAAAAGCTGATCTTAGAGTGCGAAAATAATGGCATCTAAGCTCCACATTCACCGGTTCGAGGATCACTTTTTGGTGATCAAGTCTACCGGGCCTTTCCCACCCCGCGGAGAGAAATCACGGGCCACCCGGCGTCTTTCACGCGGGACTGGCTACTAGGCGCCCCGGTCAATGCCGCCTAGCCCGGGTATTCCATGGCAACGGCAGTCATTAACTGACTTAAAAGAAGAAAAGGTGACCTGAACTGGAAAAATAGGAGTTGTTGAAGCTCTAAATCACCAGATCAAAGGATCACCTTTTCAGTGAACCATTCTACCCACGTTTTCCCTGCCCTCCCGACCCAACGCACCAGCCAAGCCCTCGTCTCCCATGCTGGGTTGTCGGTGCTCACCAGCTTCCTGAACGCCCTGGGCTTCCGCCAGCTTTGCGAAGACCGGTTCAGCCAGTTCGTGCCAGCCACCGCAACACACCGGCCAGGAAAGATCCTCGGAACATTGGCGTTGTCGTTGGCCGCCGGTGGCGAGCAGGCCGCTGATATCGACCAGCTACGTGTCGCTCCAGGGCTCTTCGGCCCGATAGCGTCCGATGCCACAGTCAGCAGGTTCATGGGCCGCATCAAGGACCAGCCAGAAGCTTTCGAGTATGGCTTCGCCACCATGACCCGCAGCCTGCGCTCCAAAGCTTGGGCTGCAGCCGGGTCACGGAATCCTGCCCGGCTGGCCACGTCAGCCAACCCGCTGATCATCGACATCGATGCCTCGCTAGTACACGTGCACTCCGACAAAGAGAACAGTGCCGGCACGTATAAAGGCGGGTACGGATTCTCACCCATGATCGCCATGGCCGACTACGGCAAGACGAATGGAACCGGCGAAGTGTTGGCCGTGCAGTTGCGTCCGGGAAACCGGGGCGCAAATTCCGCGAAATCCCATATTGGAGTCCTCAACCAGGCGTTGGCGCAGCTGCCTGATGATTTCTATGACGAGCACGGAAACCTGCATGGAGAGAAGATTCTGGTCCGCACCGATAGTGCCGGCTCGTCCCGTGAGTTCTTGCACCACCTGCAGTCGCTGGGGATTCAGTTCTCCACTTCGTATTCGTTGCCGGTGCTCAAGGAGCGGTTCATCCGGTGGATCGATGAGAAGAAGTACTGGGAACCGGCCCTGACCGCTGGCGGGGAGCAGCGTGATGATGCGTGGGTGATCGACGCGAGCAAGGTGATCGAGCTGAATGACTACCCACCAGGAACAAGGATTTATTTGCGGGCTGAGCCGTTGCATCCCGGGGCGAAAGCGACTTTGTTCGATACGGACGGGAACCGGGTGACCGCGTTCTTGACCAATAGCCCGCGGTTCAACGTGGCGTTCCTCGATGCCCGGCACCGGGCGCGTGGCCGGTGCGAGAACAGGATCAAAACGCTGAAGAGCACGGGGTTGGGCAAACTGCCTTATTGGTCTTTTACCGCGAACCAGGCATGGGCTGATCTGGCAATGTTCGCAGTGAATCTGGTGTCCTGGCTGCAGCTGGCGGTGTTGCCTGGTGGCCATGAGGCAGGCTGCTGGGATTTGAAGCGGTGGCGGTACCGGCTGTTTTCAATGGCCGGCAAAATTGTCTCTGGCGGCCGGCAACGCCGGCTGCTGATCCCCAAAAATGCGCCGGAAGCTCAGCTGCTATTCCAGCTTCAGCAGAATATTAGGTTGCTGTTCCAGCGGTGGCGGCACGGCGAGCTCGCTGCCTGAACTGGCGGTTGTCCTGTTATTTCTTTGGTTTCGAAAGGTCATTTCAGTCCAGGTTGGTGGAGCCTGGCACCCAGCGCTGGTGGTTCAGGCGCTCTTGGTCGTGCGCGCAACCGGAAACGGCCACCGGGAATCACTCGGTAATGGATTTCGGTGGCCGTGTAAGGCGTGATGAAACATCTGGGCTAGAAGTGTAGCTTGGTGCCCACTGTCAGCACCACGCTGAAGTTTTAAGAGCCGACAAAGGGCGGGACAAGATTCTTCTTGTCCCGCCCTTTGTTAATTATGAAAAGTAGCTAGCGCACCTGGATCTCAGTTGCTTGAGGACCCTTAGGCCCAGCTTCAAGCTTGTACTCCACAGTCTGGCCCTCTTCAAGGTTTTTGAATCCAAAGCTTTGGATCGCGCTGTAGTGAGCAAAGACGTCAGCGGATCCGTCGGACGGAGCAATGAATCCGAAGCCCTTTTCGGAGTTAAACCATTTTACGATGCCGGTGGTCATGTAAATTCCTATCGAGCCGTAGATAACGGCAGTACGCGTGTACGCCACATCGGCTACACAGCAAGAGTTCTGATGAATCCCGTGATAATGCAAAGCTTGAGCAGGCCCAGAGGCCGGGTGAACATCGAATACTGAGTTCACGAGCTCAAAAATTTTATCCGAGAGATAGATTGTCGACCGAGCTAGAGTTCTGAGACCGAAAGCCCTCTACCGACTGCCCTATTTAAGATATAGGGACAATTATTTCAGGTAACGCTATTCCCTTTTTGCCGGGAATACCAGCGCAAAGACGTTTATGAAAAATTCAAGAAAGATCTGAAACGAGATGGATGATATTTCATCTCGAGGAGACTAATTACTACTACGGTATCACACGAAGCGGACTCCGCGTCGTTCTTTTTCCGCTTTACAGTCGAACCTGTCGGTTATTCGCTGAGCGCAATCGCAGCCGCCACGCGCGTTAACGCTTCCTCGCTACTGAGTTGCAAGAGGCTTGCGATCATACTGACCATTGTTTCCCCTAGTCGAGCCAGTATCGCCACAGCTTGCGCATTACCGCCCTCGAGCTCAGATGCGATGAGGAGAAAAGCTTCTCTGTCCTGGCGAACTAGAGAGGTGAGTAAAGCGATTCCTAGTGCTGCTTCCGAGCTGTTACTCATGAAGTGTTCCCGTCGTTGACGATGAATTTGGATGATACTTCGGTACTCGCGGCGTAAAGTTAGCAGCGTTTTGAGCATATCAGTTTGCTTGCCCGATACTATCGAGCGGAAGTAATTGGAGGCAGATGTAGACCTCAATCAGTGGTTCCATCACCTGCACGTCATTGTCCGTTGTTTGGGTACTTCGAAGCCCCACGCCGACTCTCTCGATTGTGGTCACAGGGGATGCCAGCACATTACTCTGGCAACTCACATCCAGCGTAGATAGACTGAAGCTATAGGAGTTGAGACTTTCAGTTCTTTCGACTGAAAAGTCGCCGCTACCACCCAAGGACTCTGCACTTGAGTAGCATCACTTCCACCCTGCCCACCCCTCCACCGGCCACTTCAGTGCGGCCCGGGGATCCCAAAAGCTTCTTCCACGTCAAGGCCCTGGTCAGCGACGCGGGACTCAATGGACGGCGCCGCGGCCACTACCTAGGCATGGGCCTGGTCCTGCTGGGTCTGCTCGGTGGGACCATCACCGGGTTCATCCTGCTTGGTGACAGCTGGTTGCAGCTGCTGATGGCCGGGGCGCTGGGAATCCTGCTTACCCAGTTCGCGTTCCTGGCCCACGAGGCCGCACACCGCCAGATCCTCTCCTCCGCCAAGACCAATGACAAACTCGGACGCCTGCTGGCCAACGGCGTGGTCGGCATCAGCTACCAGTGGTGGATGAACAAGCACAACAAGCATCACGCCACGCCGAATACGGTGGGCAAGGACCCGGACATTGAATGGGACACCATCTCCTTCCAGCCGGCCGACGCACAGCGGCAAAAGGGTCTGCTGAAGTGGATCACCGAACGCCAGGGGTATTTGTTCTTTCCGCTGCTGACCCTGGAAGGGCTGAACCTGCATTTTCAGTCCATCAAGTACCTGTTCGTGGCCAAGCGAGTGAAAAACCGCAGCCGCGAAATCACCGTGATTGTCTTGCGCGTGGCCATCTATCTGGCCTTGATCTTCGCCTTCCTTCCGATCGGCATGGCGTTCGCCTTCATCGGCGTGCAACTCGCGGTTTTCGGCATCTACATGGGCGGCTCCTTTGCCCCCAACCACAAGGGCATGCCCATGGTCCCGAACAACATGCGCATTGACTTCTTCTCCCGGCAGGTACTCACCAGCCGCAACGTCATGGCCAAGAGCCGGTGGGGCAACGAACTGCTCTCCATCATTTACGGCGGGCTGAACTACCAGGTCGAACACCATCTGTTCCCCTCGATGCCGCGAGCCAACCTGGCCGAGGTCTCCCGGATTGTGCGCGCCTACTGTGCCGAACACCAGATCACCTACACGGTGGCCTCGGTGCGCCAGTCTTACGCGCAGGTGATCCGATACCTGAACAAGGTTGGACTCTCGGCCCGCGATCCCTTCGACTGCCCCATGGTGTCCGCCTACCGGCAGTTCTAGTCCGAACCCCCGGGCGGGAAAGCTTCGGGCGGCTTGTTGCCGGCAATGTGCGCAGTTGCGTTCGAGAGCAGCGGTATGTCTGAAACACCCGGCGCATATTGCTGGGCGCGCTCGGCCTCTTTGACCGACCGTCGAGCCCATAGTGACTAGTCAGGATATTTTCTGTGAGGTCTGTTGCAATCGACTGATCTGGGCAAGACTGGAACCATGACACAACGGGCGAACCAAAGATTCGAGAATCGGGAACAGGCCGGCACTTCTCTGGGGCTGGCGTTGGCAACTCGGCTGGAGGCCGGCGAGTACGTCGTGCTGGGGCTGCTGCGCGGGGGCGTGCCCATCGCCGCGGAAGTGGCCAGGGCGCTGGGCGCGGAACTAGGCGCGCTGGCCGTACGCAAGCTCGGGGTGCCCAGCAACCCGGAGCTGGCCTACGGTGCGATGGCCTCCTACCGCGGTTTCTCCGGACGCTACCTCAATGAGGGAATCCACCGTCGTGCCAAGGAAGGCTTCGGCAGCGCCCAGCTGGACCGGGTGGAGGCCGAAACCGAACAGGCGCTGTCCGAGCTGGCCGAGGTGTTCCAGGAGTATTCACCGGACCTGGCCGGGCGGATCGTGGTGATCTGCGATGACGGGTTGGCCACCGGAGCCACCGTCAAGGCGGCGGTCGAACTGGTCCAGCAGCTGGAACCCGAGCGGATCATCATTGCCGCACCGGTGGCACCCCCGGAGGTGCTCAACGAGTTGTCGCAGGTCGCCGACGAAGTCGTCGCCTTGCTGAAGCCAGGGGGTTTCACCGCCGTGGGAGCCTACTATGAGCAGTTTCAGCCGGTGGAGCGGGACCAGGTGCTCGCGCTGCTGCACAGCAAGGCGTGAGCCACCGGTCATCGGTCCTGGATGGTTCTAAGACGCTATGCCAGCAGGCGGGTCCTAGTGCCCCACCACGGTGGCGATCCCGTGCCCCTTGCGCTGGTCAATGATGGCGACCACCAGGGTCAGCACGACCATTACCGTGATGGCGATGAAGCCCACGGTCATGGCGGTGTTCCATTCGCCGGTCAGGTGCTGGGTGCCGTAGAAGATTGCGGTGATCACCGCGATCCCCACCGCGGTACCGATGCGCTGGGACGTCTGCATCAGACCGCCCGCACTGCCCGAGTTCTCCACCGGAACATCCATGAGGGTCAGCGCCTGGTTCGGGGAAATGATCGAACCCTGTGCCACGCCGATAAAGCTCAGCGTCAGCAGCAGCCACCAGATGCTCACCTGGTCCTGGGCGTTGAGCTCCACAATCGCAATGGTGGACACCAGGCCGACCAGTGCACTGAGGATGCCCCAGATCACCAGTCGCCGCCCGAACTGGACCACGTACTTGCCTGCAATATGGGAGCTGGCTGCGGAGGCCAAAGCGGCCGGAAGACCGACCATGCCCGCCTGCAGCGCGGTCAGTCCCTGGCCCTGCTGGACGTACACCGCCACCAAAACCCAGACGCTGGTCACGCCCATGAAGTAGAGCCCGGCAATGATGTTGCCCAGAGTGAAGGAGCGGATCTTGAACAGCTGCAGGTCCACCATGGGTTCGCGGCCACGCCGCTTGTAGTTCTTCTCCCAGAGAATCCAACCACCCAGCAGCGCAAAGGCGGCGGGCAGCAGCCACCAGGTCCAGGGGGTTTCCCGGCCCTGAACGAAGGGAAGCATCAGGGCCAGGATCGACAGGCCAAGCATGATGCTGCCCACCGGGTCGAGGTCCACCCCATGCCTACGCTTCACCACGGCCGCAGCTGCGGCGTCCGAGGGGTCGCTGGCGGGAACCTGAAGCTTGCGGAATAGCGGCCGCGGCAGCCAGCGCAGCGCCAAGACAATGGCCAGCAGGCCAATCGGCACGTTGACCAGGAAGGTGGAGCGCCACCCCAGGTCCTCCCCCAGTCCCTGCACCAGGAAGCCGCCAAGTACCGGACCAATGGCAACCGAGAAACCGACCACGGTGCCAAGAGCGCCGTAGGCACGGCCTCGTTCTGGCCCGTGGAAGTATTGCTGAATCATGCCCAGCACCTGCGGGTTCAGCAGGCCCGAGCCCAGGCCCTGGATGAAGCGGGCAATGTTCAGGCTGGTGGCATCGGGGGCCAATCCGGCCAGGATCGAGGAGAGCGTGAAGATGACCAGGCCGCTGAGGAAGATGGCGCCTCGCCCAAAGACGTCCCCGGCGCGGCCAGCGGCCACCAGCACCACGCCGAAGGTCAGCGCGTAGCCGGAGAGCACCCACTGGATATCCGATTCGCTGGCGCCCAGGGTGTTCTGGATGGCGGGCAGGACGACATTGACAATGCTCACTCCGACCAGGGACATGAACATGGTGGCCAAGAGGACCATCAGCACCCGCCAGCGGGTTGCCTCATCCATGGGTGCCTCACCGGCAGCACGATTCTCAGCCATTCCATCCCTTCACGACCACCTGCCGGCTCAACGCCGGGATTACTTCCATAGGAAGGCTATCTGAGATGCTCCGTGCCGCCACGAACGGGGTCGAACTAGCCGACACATTGAGCCCAGACGATGCCACGTTCCTCAATGTGGGAAACGGGCGTCGGGAGGAAAATGAACCTGGTGGTCGCGTTGGGGCCTAGCCTCGTACTGCTCAACTCCGTTGCGTCGGCAAATTATTCCCTGACCTGCCAACCAGTCATGAACCGCCGCAGGAAATGAGACCGGCAGGGCGGGTAACTGGTCCCCGCCCTGCCGGACTGTCTAAACGGTCGCGCTCCCCTCGGCCGGCCACTGTGGTGCGGTCGGCTTCAGCGTGGCCCCGAGGCAGCAGTTCAGCGAGCACGCTCCACTGCCCGCAGCGAGCGGACCGCCGGGCGTCACGGCTGGCAGCTCCGGCGATTCCCCGCGAACCTGCGCCGCCCGCTCCAGGGCGAGGTCCACCAGCCCGCTCACGAAGGATGCGGAAGTACCCACGGTGTCCGCCCGCACGAACTGCAGCTGCAGTTCCTCGGCCGTGGCGGCGGCTTCCGTATCCAAATCGTATTTAACTTCCATGTGATCCGAGACGAATCCCAGCGGAACCACGACGACGCCATCGATGCCCTCCGCAGCCAATTCGCGCATGCGGTCATTGACGTCCGGTTCGAGCCACGGGGTATGCGGGGATCCCGAGCGTGAGCAGTAAACCAATTCCGAAGGCAGCCTCTGCTCTTCGGGCAGCTGGCCCTCAACCCACTGGATGAGCTGTTCGTGCTCGGCCTGGTAGCCGGCGGTATACCGCTGCGAGGCGTCTTGCATGGTCGCGGGAATGGAGTGGGTGACATACAGGACCCGGTGCGTGCCGGGGTCCAGCTCCCCCACATTCTGCTGGAATTCGCACAAGGCACGGCGCACGCACTGCAGTTCTGCGTCAGCGAAGCCGGGATGGTTGTAGTACTGGCGGACCTTGTCGAAGGACACCTCAATGCCGTCCTCGGCCAGTGCCTGAACCGTCCCGCCGAAGTCTTCACGATACTGGCGGCAGGAGGAGTAGCTTGAATAGGCAGAGGTGGTGATGGCCAGGAATCGGGTGGCTCCGGTTTGCTGGGCATGCTTTCGCACTTCATCGGTGAGGTAGGGATCCCAGTTCCGGTTCCCCCACAGCAGCGGGATCCGGATATCGCGCCGCTGCAGCTCCTGGTTGAGGGCATCGAGCAGATTCCGGTTTTGCTCGTTGATGGGTGAGCGGCCGCCGAAGTTGTAGTAGTGCTCGCCCACTTCCACGAGCCGCTCGTCGGGGATGCCGCGGCCCCGGGTGACATTTTGCAGGAAGGGCAAGACATCCTCCGGCTTTTCCGGCCCGCCGAAGGACACCAGAATCAATGCGTCAAAGGGTTCAAGGCTGGCATTGCTCATGTTGGTTTGTTGGCCTGGCCCGTGCACAGCGGGCAGTCGGCCCGTCCTTTCTTCAGAAATGGAAAGCGATAACGATCATCGGGTGTCGCCAATGGTCCAGTCTTCGGGTGCGCGATAGATCCAGCAGAAAGTTGAGGTGCCCCTGCCATAGGGTCTGGCGAAGGAGAACCTCGATATTCACTAGCTTAGCTAGCTATATTCTTGGCGAGAAGGAACGGAAGCGCAAATCCGGGAAACGAAAAACATCACCGAGCCGCCGACTCGAAGCAGGTTGGCCCGTACCCTCACCGTTGCCTGGGGCCAATGATGGCCCCTAGAGCAGAGCCAGCAGATCCCGTGAACGGCGATGCCACATGTTCCCCGCCAGGCCCAAGTGCCCCACAATGAAGAACAGGCCGCCGGCGATGAAGCCGTAAATCATGACCGGCCAGGCCAGCGAGGCGTAGATAATCACCCCGAGCCCCACGGCGATCAGCGCGATATCGGCCCACCACCAGCGCAGGAAATGACCGAAGACCGGCAGGAGCAGGATCGCCGGGAACACCAGCAGCCACAGCTGGTGATACAGCGTGAAGACCGCGTGGCCATGCAGCAGCAGGGTCGCCAAGAGCAGCACCGCGCCAATGGTTCGCCAGATCCACCCCGCCCGGCCCATCGCCGAGCGCAGCAGCACCCACGGGACGATCGCCTGGGAGTAGAGCAGGACCGTCACCGGCCAATAAAACATGCCAATACCCAGCCCGGCCAAGATGGAGACGACGCTCATCACCACGGCCCCGAGCAGCTGCAGCCAGATCGCAGCCTTGTCGCGCAGGATCAGCGGGGTGAGGCTGAACAAGGCGGGGACCAGGGCAACCAGCGCGGCCGGCAACAGCTCGGCGTTGAACCAGGTTCCGGCCTGCCGTGCCTCAATGTACCCAAAGCTGACTTCCCCCTCGAAGCCCAGGCCGAGGGCGCCGGCCACGTCCACACTCATCGGCGCCTGCGGGGCGAAGAGCAGCACCGCGGCGGTCAGAAGCGAGAACGCGAACGTGGGCCACGCCAGGATCCGGGTGAGGAACTCAAACCCGCTGGAGACCTTCAGCTCCTGCGGTTCGACCCGCTCGAAGCCCGCGGCGATCCGCTGCACCGGGCCGAGGCTGTCCAGGATGTCCTGCTTGTGCCGCCCCCGGCGCGGCAGCCTAACCAGCTGGGCCCGGGTGTGGGCCAGCACGTCCTCGCGTTCGGCGGCGCTCAGTCCGGAAAGGGCCTGGCGCAATTCGTCGAGGTACTGCCGGGCGGCTTTGGGCAAGCGGGCGGCCATTAATGCTCCTGCGGTGGTGGAAGGCGGGTTTTTCTTATCGTGTCATATCGCCGACGCAATCCAGCGGTTTGCCGCCTTGATTCCCGGACACTAAGGCACCGGGCCGGGTGGGTTCGGGGATCTGCTCCCCGTCCCACCCGGCCCGGTGCCGGCGGCGGCGCCAGCGCGCCGCCGGTAGTCCTTGCCTAGTGCACGCTCGGGATCTTGGCGGTGCCGTCCGCGTGGAAGCCCTCCACACCCAGCGAGCGGTGACGGGTCTCGCCCACCCACAGCACGGCCGCGGTGGAGATGACGGTCAGCACCATGATGTAGATGGCGATCGAGCCGGACCAGCCGGTGGTCTCCAGCAGCACCTGGGCCACGGTGGCCGCGAAGGCGCCGCCGAGGATCGCGCCGATGGCGTAGCCGATCGAGATGCCCGAGTAGCGGATGTGCGCCGGGAACATCTCGGCGTACATGGCCGACTGCGGTCCGTAGGACAGGCCCAGGCCGATGGTCAGCACGAAGATCGCCACGGTGTACAGCACGATCGAGCCGGTGTCGATCAGCATGAACATCGGGATCATCCACACGAAGACGATGGCGTAGCCGATGACGAAGGTGTTGCGGCGCCCGATCTTATCCGAGAGCCAGCCGCCGACCAGGGTGAAGATTAGCCAGCCGAAGGAGCCGATGGTGGTGGCCAGCAGCACCGGGGCCATCTCCAGGCCCAGCACCTTGGTGGTGTAGGCGATGAAGAACGCGATGACCAGATAGCCGGCGGCGTTGTTCGAGATGAAGATCAGCGCGGCCTGGATGACCTGCTTGGAGTTGGTCTTCATCAAGTCCTTCAGCGGGGTGTGCTCCTCGCTCTTACGCTCGGCCATCTCCTTGAAGACCGGGGATTCCTCCAGTGCGCGGCGGATCAGGTGACCGACCAGGATCAGCACCACCGAGAGCAGGAACGGAATACGCCAGCCCCAGGCCATGAACTGTTCGGGGGTCATCGACACGCGCAGCACGTACAGAATGCCGGTGGCCAGGATCATGCCGATCGGAACACCGATCTGCGGGAAGGCGCCGAAGTAGCCGCGGCGGCCCTTCGGTGCGTGCTCCACACTCATCAACGCCGCGCCGCCCCATTCGCCGCCGGCGGAGAAGCCCTGCAGCACACGCAGCAGCACCAGCAGGATCGGTGCGGCAACACCGATCTGCGCGTAGGTGGGCAGCAGGCCGATCAGGGAGGTGGCGATGCCCATCAGGATCAGGGTCATCACCAGGATCCGCTTGCGTCCGAACCGGTCACCGAGGTGCCCGGCGATCACGGCGCCCAGCGGACGGAAGAAGAAGGAAATGCCGATCATCGCGAACGAGAGGATCTGCGCGATGCCCGGGTTCGACTCACCCAACGGGGCGAGGAACAGCGGGGTGAGCAGGGTCGCGGTCAGCTGCGCGAAGATGAAGAAGTCGTACCACTCGATGGTGGTGCCCACCAGGGTGCCGGCTAGAACGCGCCGTTCTTCCTGTCTGCGGGTAACAAGCGAGGTAGTCATGAGTGCCCTTGAGTTTGCGAGATTCCGAAAATCTGATTACCGACCGTTCAGACGGTAACTCAGATCACAATCATAGGCCACGGGTGAGCCTGCTCACAACAAGATTTTTCTACACTCCGAGAACGGACTCTTGACGAGTGGTTTTGCCGCACGGATCAGGGCTTGAACAGCAGTTCGTAATAATCGCGGAGCGCCGGGTAGTAATCGGGATCAAAGCGAATCGCCTCTGGATCCTGGCCTGCGGCCGCGGCCAGCAGGCGGTCCAGATACAACTCCCACCCCGGGCCAATGGAGCCAGCCTGGGTGGGCTCCAGGTTCGGCATCACGAACTCCAGCAGGCTTCCCTCCGGGTCGCTCAGTACCTGGAGCTGCAGTCTCCACACCTCCCCGTCCTGCGGGGAGGATTCAACCACGAGACGATGGGTGGAGGCATCACAGTCAATGAGGCGCATTTCCATTGCGGGCCTTCCCTCCTCGGCATTCAGCGTCAGCTCTACGCTCCCGCTGGCCGGATCCCCGGACCACGGTCCGATCCACCGGTCGGTTTCGGCAGGTTCGGTCAGTAATTTCCAGAGCTCCTGTTGGTCAATGGGGAAGACCCGCAGCAGGCGCAGTGCCCCATCCTCGGTTTTGCTTCCAGTCGGCGTCGCCGTCATGATCCCACTCCCCTGTTCTTCCTGACCGGCCGATGTCGACCCGCCGGCGGATGATGCTCGCGATCGTGGCTTGTAGGCTAACAAAACACCGTTCGTTTCCATAGGGGCGAGCAGAGGCCTCTGTTGCCATTCCCGGCGACCGGCGCGGGAACGTGAACCCGGCTGAGAATATGTGAACGAAAGCAGTCAGCAGTTCAAAAATCGAACTGGCTGTTCGATTACAGAATGATTAGGATGCAGGTAGGGCCACGCCTTGGGCGCCAGGCCCTGCACCCATTCTTTTGGGCGGGCCACCGCCCCTCGGCAGGACAAGGATCATGTCAGCTTCCCAGACTCTCTCCCGCGGTGTACGGATGCTCGAAATCGTGGCGGACTCCCCCACGAACCTGAGCATCGCCGAGATCGCCGAGAAGATGGAAGTCCACCGCTCCATCGCCTACCGGATTCTGCGCACCCTGGAGGATCACCGCCTGCTGGCCCGCGACGAGGCCGGGCGGATCCGACCCGCCTCGGGCCTGGCCACCCTGGCCCGCTCGGTGCAGCGGGATCTGCAGAACACGGCGCTGCCGGAACTGACAAAGCTGGCGAACACTTTGTCCATGACTGCGTTCGTTGCGGTGTGGGAGCATGACCTGTGCACCACCTTGGTGTCGGTGGAGCCGGCCCACTCCCACCGGGCCATTGTGCACCGTCCCGGAACCCGGCACGGCATGGACGTGGGCGCCCCGCCCATCGCGATTCAATCCAACTACACCCGCAGCCAATGGGATGCCATGAACACCGGGGTGGACTACCGCGAGCAGGTGCGCGACGCGAAGATCAATGGGTATGCCAGCAGCGTGGATGAGGTCATCCGCGGCGTGACGTCCCTGGCCGTGCCCCTGCACACCTCCAACACGCTGCCAGCCGCGCTGGCCGTCGTCTTCGCAACCAGCACCGTGCAGGAACACGAGAAGATCGTCCGGGCGTTAAAGGAATCAGCGCTGGTTATCAGCGAGGATCTTTCCTAGGAAGACTGGAACACCGAAAGCAGATCCACCCACAAGACCCACTCATCAACGGACAATGAGGTCTTCAGGCAATATCGGTGAGTGACAACAAGGAGCATCGGCTGGCCGCCGGATGGCGGCCGGTTGAATCACGGTACTGGCTGCTTCGCGCGGCCAGATCAGAATCTGGAGGTCATCGTGTCCACGTCCGAGAGCCACACCCCGGATGGGTCAATGCCACACACCCACCCCAACGAACCTCACGACAACCGTATCGGCCAGAAGCTGAACTGGCTGCGGGCCGGGGTTCTTGGAGCCAATGACGGGATCGTTTCCACCGCGGGTGTGGTCGTCGGCGTTGCAGCCGCCACCCCTGGAAATCTGGGAGCGATTGCCACGGCTGGCATCGCGGCTCTGGTCGCCGGCGCGTTCTCCATGGCCGGCGGCGAGTATGTCTCGGTCAGCACTCAGCGCGACACCGAGCAGGCGCTGATTGCCAAGGAGAAGCGTGAGCTGGCCGAGATGCCGGAGGAAGAACTGCAGGAACTGGCCGGAATGTACGAGGCCCGGGGCCTGAGCCCGAAGCTGGCGCATCAGGTGGCAGCGGAGCTGACCGCCCATGACGCGCTCGCTGCCCATGCCGAAGTGGAATTGGGCATTGATCCCGAGGAGTACACCAGCCCCTGGGCTGCCGCATTCTCCTCCTTTATCGCCTTCACCGTCGGTTCCCTGATTCCACTGATCATGATCCTGCTGCCGCCGGAATCGGCGCGGATCATCGTCGCCGCGGTGGCCGTCGTCATCGGTCTGCTGCTGACCGGCTGGATCAGCGCCGCCTTGGGTGGCGCCCCGCGCTTGCGGGCCATCCTGCGCAACGTCGTGATGGGCAGCGCCACCATGGCGGCGACCTACATCATCGGTCTGCTCTTCGGCGTGGCGATCAACTAAGCACGAACACCGCTTCCAGCCCGCAAACCGGGTTTCAACGGCAACAGCGGCCCAGGACACGATACGTCCTGGGCCGCTGTTGCTTCCCATCCAGGGCCGGTGCTAGCGAACGTTGGCCAGCTGTTCGGAGCGGGCCACCAGCATCTTCATGAACATGGCGGCCAGGGCGATCACAACGGCGGCACCGGTGCACACCCAGAAGGCCCCGGAGTAACCCATGGATTCGGCAAGCAGGCCGGCCAGACCGTTGCCGATGGCGGTTCCAACGACGATGCCGGCCGAGAGCATGGTCATCACCGTGGACAGCCGTCCGGCCGGCGCCACCTCGCCGCCCAGGGTCATCACCACCACGATGATCGGTCCCACGCCGAAGCCGACCAGGAACAGCATGGCGAGCATGAATCCGGTGGACTGGGGCAGCTGCAGCAGCAGGCTGGTCAACGCCAGGAAGGAGGCGGAGGCGATCCAGCGGGAGGTATGCCGGAACGCGGCGGGCCACATGGCCACGGAGATCGCGGCGATGGCACTGGACAGGCCCACGGCACCATAGAGCATGCCGCCGCGGTTGGAGTCACCCATGGCGCCGGCGAAGGCCAGGGTGCCGGCGGCGGAGGAACCGAACACGGTGCCCAGGCCGATCATGCCCAGCACCATGGCGCTGATGGCGGCCACCTGAACCTTTGTGGCCTTGGCGTGCCGCGAATCCTTCGGGCTGGGAATCACCGAACGCTCGGTGGAATGCAGGCCAAAGATCGGGACCAGGATGATGGTGAGCACCGCGGCAATGATCAGCGGCAACGCCGGGTTCAGCGCCGAGGCCAGGAAGCCCACGGCCACCGGCCCCAGCACGAAGCCCAGCTCGTCAAGCATTGATTCAAGACCCAGCGCCGCGCCGAGCACCTTGGGCCGCAGTCCGCGCGCCCGGGTCATGGAGATCCAGCGGACACGGGACATGGGACCCACTTGGGGGCCGGTCGCCCCGGTGAGCAGGCTAACGGCCACCAGCGCTGCCACCGTGACGGCGTCACCGCGGCTGCCATACCAGGTCAGAACCGCCAGCATCAGGGTGTGCAGCAGGGCCGCGGTCAGCAGCACCTTGCGCTGCCCAATCCGGTCGGCCACGTAGCCGATCGTTGGTCCGCCCACGGCGGAGCCGAGCCCCACCATGGCGGCCGAAAGCCCACCCAGGGCATAGGAGCCGGTGCTCGCGGTGAACAGGGTCATCGACCCGATGGTCAGCATGGCCAACGGAAGGCGTGCAAAGAACGCCAACGGTAGGTAGCCGCGTCCCACGAGCGGGACCAAAGAAGAGTATCCAGAAGAACTCGAATTGTCCGCGGCCGAGGCCTGGGACAAAGACTTTTGGGTCAACTTTTCTCCAATAACTAAAGCGTGCGTTGTCCCTCGCCCCTCAACGCACAGAAAACCCAAACACGCCATTGGGCGCTCTTTTCAAGATACGTGCCAGTTTCCCCGGTGTCTAGCTCAATGTGAGCAAGCTCCGCTCCGCATTGGTGCTGATGGTGGATCCCTCCCTGGCCTTGGTAACGGTCAACCGGTTGGTGATGCGCTGTTTCATCTCGCTGACGTGGGAGACCACCCCGATGACGCGTCCGCCGGACCGCAGTGACTCCAGCGCCTCCATGACCTGTTCCAGGGTCTCGGTGTCCAGGGAGCCAAAGCCCTCATCGACGAAGAGCGTCTGCATGTCCACGGCCCCGGAATGGTGGGAGATGACATCCGCCAGCCCGAGGGCCAGGGACAGGGAGGCCATGAAGGTCTCTCCCCCGGAGAGGGTCTGGGTTTCGCGGTACTTCCCGGTCCACGAGTCATGCACCCGGATGCCGAGTCCCGACTTGGCGTTGCCCCGGGCCGTGTCGTCATGTTCCAGTGAATAGCGCTGCGAACTCATCACCTGCAACCGTTCGGTAGCGGCGGCGGTGACTTCTTCGAGCCGGGCGGCCAGCACATAGGTGCCCAGGGTCATCTTCAGCCGGTTCTCCCCGCCGCCGCGGACCACCTCAGCCAGCGCCTTGAGCCGCCGGTAGGACTCAATGACCGGGCCGGTATCGCTGATGCGTCGGGCGAGCCTGTCCCGTCCTTCCTGCAGGCGTTGCAGGGAAGCAGCGGCAACGACTTCGGCCTGGCGGGCCTGCTCGTAGGTTTCCTCGGCTTCCTGCAGCGCTGCAGCGTCCCGTTCCAGCTGACCGGTGTCAGGCGCCGTTTCCCCCTCGGCTTCCAGTTGCCGGGCTTGAATGACATCTTCTGAAGCGGACAGGGTCTCGATAGCCGCAGCACGTTTTTGGTGGGTGGTGCGCAGCTGCTCCAGTTCTTGGCGGACACCGGGTTCCAGCAGCGCCTGGGCCTGGGCCGCGTCATCGGCGAAACCGACCGCGGTCCGTTCTTCTTCCCAGCGCCGGGAGCAATCCTCCAGGTGCGCGGTGGCGTCCAGGGACTTGGAGAGCGCCTGGTGCAGCGCACTGAGCACCGAGTGGCCGGCACTCAGTGCTGCCAGCTTCTCCCCCAATGAGCCGTACCCGCCCCGCAGCTCGGACAGCCGGGCATCAAGCTGTTTGAGTTCCCGGCCCAGCGCCTCGGTCTTCTCCACCGCAACACCATGGGCGAGTTTCGCGGCCGCGGCGGCCTGTGCTTGCTTCTCGCTCTCACGCTGAACCTTCGCCAGATGGGCCACCAGCTTGGCGACACCGGCCCGAACGTTTTGGGCCTCTTTCAGCGCTTCCTGGTGTTGAGCGACCTGCTGCTGGGCCTCATCACGAGTGGTCTGCCCAGCCACCGCGGCGGCTTCCTCATAGCGGGTGGTGGCCGCATGCAGCTTTGCTTCCACCTGGCGGGTCTTTTCACGCTGGGCTTCGACCTGCTCGCGCAGATGCTCCACCGCATCCTCATCAACCAGGTCCTCGCCGGCTTCGGCCACGGCAGGCTCAGGGTGTTCGGTGGCCCCACAGACCAGGCATGGCTCGCCCTCGACCAAGCCCGTGGCCAGGCGCGCGGCACTTTGATTCAGCAGGGTCTGCTGCGCTTCCAGGAGGCTGCTCTGCCGGTCCCGGAGCCGACTGGCTTCCTCGTCATACAAAACCTGTGCTTTGTTTTTGGCGTCCCGCAGCTCCTCGCGCCGCTTCACCGCGGTCACCTGCTCGGTCGCCTTTTCCAGGGCCTGCTCGGCCTGCTGCACGGTGGCGGCCGCGGCAATCTCATCCAGGTCCTTGGCCTGCAGTTCGTCTCGCTCCTGGGCCAACGTGGCAATCATTGCCTCGGCCCGTTCGGACTTTTCCTGTTCCTTGCCGGTCAGCTCCTGCTGGCGAAGCAGCTCACGGGCCAACTGTTCGCGCTGCTCCTCGGCGGGCAGGGCCGAACGGATGCTGCCAAGCTGCTCGCCAAGTTCATTGGCTTCAGTCGCCAAGGACTGCAGGGTCTGCTGCGTGTACTGGATCTCGCGTTCCGGGAATCGCTCGGTGAAGTTAGCGGCACGGGATTCAAGCTGCTGACGGGCCGCGGATGCGTTCTGCTGTGCATCGCGTTGTTGCCGCTGGTAGGCGCTGATCTGGGTTGCCTTCGCGTCCAAGTGCAGGCGTTCCTCGGCGGCCGTCGCGGCTTCGTCGTTGGCGGCGTGCGCGTTTTCCAGCTGCCGCAGTTCGGCCAGCCGCCCGAAGATCCGTTGCCGTTCCTGTAGCTGCTGGTGGCGCCGTGAGGCCGTGGCCTGATCGGCGCGGCGGGCCTTTGCCGTTTCGGCCCGCTGCTGGCGCAGGGTTTCCAGACGTTCTTGAAGCCCGTCA
Source organism: Glutamicibacter sp. St.4D3 (assembly GCF_059728615.1). Classification (NCBI taxonomy): domain Bacteria; kingdom Bacillati; phylum Actinomycetota; class Actinomycetes; order Micrococcales; family Micrococcaceae; genus Glutamicibacter; species Glutamicibacter sp. St.4D3. Next base: position 1,246,680 of record NZ_AP039380.1, on the reverse strand, counting down.
AAGTCCAGGTCTGGTTCGTCGGCGCCGGGCAGCTCGACCGCGGCGGCCTGCAGTGCCCCGGTTGCGTCCGAACGCACCTGGTTTTCCAGGGCGGCCAGTTCGGCTTCGATCGTCTCGGTGCGCTTGCGTTCCTGTTGCAGGCGGGCGGCGAACTCCTCCTCGATCTTGACGTAGTCACTAGTGTCGAAGAGCCGGGCCAACAGCTTTTCACGTTCGGTGTCCTTGGCGCGCAGGAAGTCGGCGAATCCGCCCTGCGGCAGCATCACCACCTTGGTGAACTGTTCCCTGTCCAGGCCCAGCACCGCGCCCAGGGTTTGACCGACTTCGTCGTTGCGGGTGGACAGCGCCTGCCATTCCCCGTCAACGTATTCACGCAGCGCGCTCTTGGCCTTCTCCTCGGTGAAGCCGCTCTTGGCCCGTTTGGAGGGACGCATCCATGCCGGGGAGCGGGTCACCTCAAAGCGCCGGGTTCCCACCGACAGTTCGCAGGCCACTTCCGGGGCGAGGCCCGCGGCGGCGTGGTCCGAACGAATCTGCCGGTTGCCCTGCCGGTTGCCGGGCAGCGCACCATAGATGGCATAGCAGATGGCGTCCAGGATGCTGGATTTTCCGGCGCCGGTCGGCCCGTCCAGCAGGAACAGCCCGGCGGCGCCCAATTCGTCAAAGTCAATGTGCTCGATGCCGGCGAACGGCCCGAAGGCCTGGATGGTCAGCTGGTGGATCCTCATTTTTCACTTCCTGCTTCACGCACACTGCGGATGACCGAAGCCACCAGTTCCTGCTCATGTTCATCGGCCGGGCGGTGGCGCACATGGTCAATGAAGTCGGTGCACACTTCCTCGGTGGACTTCGCCCGGGCCAGGCGCTGGGCGTAGCTTTCCCGGGTGTTGCGGGTGGAGGCTTCCGGGGCGAAGAGCAGCACCACGGTGTCCGGGAAGCGGGTGCGGATCCGGGTCATCGCCTCGGCCGGGCGGTCGGTGTCGGTCAGTGTCACCTGGCACCAGGCTTCCTCGGCCCAGGCCAGCTCCGGGTCCTCCAGCAGGTCCTGCAGCTTGCCGCTCAGGACGGCCAGCTTCTTGGGAACCGGCATCTCCACTGCTTCGATTTCCTTTACGCCACTGGCGTCGGTGTCAATGATCCACACGGCCTTGCGCTGGTTCGCCTCGGAGAATGAGTAGGCCAGGGGCGAGCCGGAATAGCGCACGGTATCGCTCAGCCGCTGCCGGCCGTGCAGGTGCCCCAGCGCCGAGTAGTCGAAGGGACCGAAGAGCTCCACCGGCACCACGTCGAGGTTGCCCACGCTCAGTTCCCGTTCGGAGTCACTGCCCACGCCACCGGCGGCGAACAGATGCGCCATGGAGAAGGCGAGCACCGGGGTGTCGGCCGCGGCCCGGCGGGCCGCCAGGTCCTGCTGGATGCGGGTGACCGCGGCGGCGACGACCGATTCATGGGAGAGCTTCTCGGCCTCCAGCTCGGCCATCACCATGCGCGGCTCCAGGTACGGGATGCCGTACACCGCGATCTGGTGGTCTTCACCCTGCACCATCACCGGGGCGCTCATCCTGGTGGTATCGGCAATGATATGCACCCCGGCAGCGTCAATCAGTTCGGCGGCAAAGCCCAGCCGGGCGGCCGAGTCGTGGTTGCCGCTGGTGATGATGACCTTCGCCCCGGCGCCCCGCAGCTGCCCGAGAATGGAGTTGCACAGTTTCACCGCATCCACCTGCGGCAGGGCGCGGTCATAGACGTCCCCGGAGATCAGCACCACGTCAATGTGGCGCTCTTCCACCAGGCGGACCAGCTCTTCGAGCACCGCCCGCTGGTTCTCAAGCAGGGAAGCACCGTGGAAGGACCGGCCCAGATGCCAGTCCGAGGTATGAAGCAAACGCATACCTTCACCTTATGCAATCCCTGCGACGCTTTGATCCACCGGCGAGCGCGCTGTGCGTGAACAGCGCCCGGTTCGCTGACTGGTGCCGTGCACGACAAAACCTCCCCATCGCCTGGAGCGTCCAGCTGTCGGGGAGGCCTTGTCGTCAGGTTTCGCCGTGTGCGTCTAGCCGGCGGGCGGGAAGATGAAGGTTCCGGCCAGGGCGACCAGGATGATCACCACGGTTGCGGCGGCGGCCAGCACCAGCGAGCGGCCGCCGGTCTTGAAGATGGTGCGCAGGTGCACGCCCAGGCCCAGCCCGAACATGGCGGTGGCTAGCAGGAAGGTCTGGATCAGCGCGGCGACATCGAGCACCGGCTCGGGCAGGATCCCCACGGTGCGCACCAGCATGGCCACGATGAACCCGGCCACGAACAGCGGCACCACCGGCGGCTTGGTGTCGGCGGTCACCGAGTGCTTGCGGCGCATGTACAGCCCCACCCCGGCCATCACCGGGGCCAGCATCAGCACGCGGGCCAGCTTCACGGTCACCGCCACGGCCAGCGCCGAGGTGCCCACCGCGCCGCCGGCGGCCACCACCTGGGCCACCTCATGGGTGGAGGCGCCAATGAACATCCCGGTGGCTTCCTCGTCAAAGCCCACCAGGGCGCCCAGCGCCGGCGCCAGCGGGATCATCAGCGTGCCAAAGAGCACCACCAGGCCGATCGCGGTGGCTACCTGCTCCTGCTTGGCCTTCACGGTGCCTTCGGTGGCGGCCACGGCCGCGGCCCCGCAGATGGAGAAGCCGGCGGCGATCAGCAGCCGTTGCGGCAGCTCCAGGCCCAGCCATTTGCCTATCAGCAGGCTCGCGAAGAAGGTGATGGCCACGCTGGCCACCACCACGGCCAGCACTCCGGGTCCCAAGCCGAGGATCGTGGACAGCGACAGCTGCAGGCCCAGCAGCACAATGCCAATGCGCAGCAGCCGCTTAGAGGCCACGGCCACCCCGGGGGCCAGCACGTCGGGCACCGGGAACAGGTTGCGCCACAGTGCGCCGAGCAGGATCGCGATCAGCAGGGCGCTAACCGGCAGCACCTGGGCGGTCAGCAGGGAGATCGCCCCGCCGACCAGGCAGGCCGCGAGCCCCGGTCCCAGCACCCGCCACGTCCCGGAGCGGCTGGCGGCAGCGGGGCTTGACGTGGACTTAGCGGGGGCGGTGAGCTGATTTTTCTGCATACCTCGAACTTTTCATGCCTGGCGTGGGGCCGGTAGCCACGCGCTGGCTATCACTGTCATATGATTTTGATATGGACGAATCGCCGAACCAGTCTCCAAGGATAGAACACTGGCTGCAGCCCGCGGCCCTGGCCCTGCTGGTGGCCATCGAGGACCGGGGCAGCCTCAGCGCCGGGGCGCGGGCGGTGGGCATGGCCCAGCCCAACGCCAGCCGGGCGCTGCGCACCCTCGAGCGGCGCCTGGGCTACCAGCTGGTGGCGCGGGCCAGCACCGGCTCGAAGCTGACCAGCGAGGGCAAGCTCACCGTGCAGTGGGCGCGCGAGGTACTGGGCAGCATGGAGAACCTCTGGACCGGGGCGCAGGCGCTGGCCACCTCGGCGGACGAGGAGTTCAGCTTCGCCGCCTCCATGACCATTGCCGAGCACCTGGCCCCCACCTGGATCCGCAGGCTGCGCCAGGCCGATCAGGCGGTGCGCACCAGGATGCGGGTGATGAACTCTGACCAGGTGATCAGCGCGGTGCAGCAGCGCGACACCGCGCTGGGATTCGTGGAAACCCCACAGGTGCCCGAGGGGCTGGTGGCCCTGACCGTCTACACCGACCAGCTGGTGCTCATCACCCCCGAACACCACCCGTGGGTGGAGCGCGGCACTCCGGTCACCCTGGCCGAACTGGCCGCGACCGCGCTGGTGGAGCGCGAGGCCGGTTCGGGCACCCGCGCCTTCCTGGACAGCTATGTGGGCACCGAACGGGTTACCCCGATCGTGGAGTTCAACTCCAACTCGGCCATCACCCATGCGGTGGCCGCCGGGCTGGGACCGGCGGTGATTTCCCGGCTGGCCATCGAAGGCAGCGCCGCCCACCCCGGGTTCGTGCAGCTGCCCATTGCCGGCACCGCCCTGAACCGGCCGCTGCGGGCGATCTGGGAGGCCAGCCGTCCGATGTCCGCGGCCGTGGCCCGCTTCATGGAGATCTGCACCTCCCCCGACCCCTAGGTCCGCACCCGGCCGGGGCCGGGCACCTGCGCGCGGCCGGGGCGTGGCTAGAATGGGAGGCGTGACTCAAACCGGTGATTTTGAAGTTTTGCCCGACGACTACTCCGACAAGGTTTTCGCGGTCCTGCTTGGCCTGGCCGACGGCGCGACCCACGCCCGGGAGGGACACGAACCCGGGGCCACCGAACTGCTGGCCCTGTACGTGGCCGATGGTCTGCTCGAAGCCCTGGAGTGGGCGAACAGCGGGGTCGCCAGCGATGAGGCAGCCTGCATGTGGCTGGCCTCCCTGCGCGCGTACAAGCAGCTGACCGGTTCCTTCCCGGAATCCGCGCCGCAGCCGCTGGAGCGTTGGATCGACACCGAATTCGCCGCCGTGGAGCGCCCCGAGGGCATCGCGGCCGGGGACCCGGCGAACCTGGGCGGGCTGGACAGCGCGGACATGGGCTATGCGGCACGTCCCACCGGCGCCCAGAACGACAGCACCGGGGTGCTGCCGCGCGCCGCGGTCACTGCACTGGTCTCCCGGGTACCGCAGGCCAACACGAAGGCGCTGGCCAAGTCGGCCGCGTTCCTCAGCCACGGGGAACCGGCGGCGAACACCGCCGCCGCCGCCGCACTGATCCTGCGTTCGGCCCTGGAGAAGTCCACCGCCGCAGCCGGGGACTGGCAGGGGCACCTGGAGGGACTGGAAGGCAGCGCGGCCGAGGCCCTGCGCGGGATCGTGGACACCGTTGCCGCTTCGCTGGACCGTCCCGCCGCCGAAGCCTATGCCGTTTACTTTGGCGGGGCTGATGAGAACGAAGACGAGGATCCGCAGGCCGAGCAGCCCCGGGATCCGGAAGCCGACGCGTACGCCGTCGCCCTGCTGGCGGCGGTGTACGGCACCGACCTGATCGCCGAACGCCCCGCCTCGGTGCTTGATGACATCATTTCCGAACTGCATGAGCGCTGGATGGGCCTGGTCGGCTGACCGAAAGGTTGGTCCCCGGGCCGCTGGCCCGTCGGGGTGACGCGCTCCTGCCCACCCGTTCACGAGAACGGGTTATTGGGCACGAGCGGTGGGCCATGACCCGGCAACGTAAACAGCCTGCGAGGGACAAGCCGGTGGCTTGTCCCTCGCAGGCGTTTTAGATGTGTTCGTTAGTTCTGGGTGTTCCAGGTGGCGATGTCCGCTGCCGGGTCACGATCCCAGGGGGTGGGCAGTGCACCGTCGAGGTAGTCTTCGTACCATTCGCGCACCTCATCGGAATGGTAGGCGGCTTCCAGGGCCTTGCCCTTCTCGGTATCCATGAAACCGGGTTTTGCCGCCACCAGGTTGTTGTAGGGAAGGGCGTCCTCCTCTTCCTCAAACAGCAGCGCATCCTGCGGGGTCAGCCCGATCTCCCCGCCGAGCCTCACGAACAGGAAGCCGGCATCCACGTCGGGCAGGGTCTTGGACAGCGACTGCTGGTCCACCTCAACGAAGGAGAAGTTCTTGGGGTTCTCCAGGATGTCGTTCTGCGAAAGGTGGATGACGCTCTTGCCCTCGGTGATCTTCAGCAGCCCTTCCGTGGCCAGCAGGGCCAGGGCCCGGCCGTTGTTCGAGGGATCCACCGGGATGGCGATCTTGGCCCCATCGGGCAGTTCCTCCGCCGACTTGTGCTTGGTCGAGTACAGCCCGGCCGGTGAACCGTACATGTAGAAGGCCGGGTCCACCTCGATGTTCTGATCCGCCGTGAACTGCTCCAGGTAGGCTGCGTGCTGGAAGAAATTCGCGTCATATTCACCGTTCGCCACCACGTGGTTGGGCTGGACAATGTCGGTGACGTAGGTCGCCTGCACATCCCATCCCTGTTCCTCCAGGATGCGCTCGGCGATCTTCGTGGGCTCCTGGGTGGGCGCCGATTCGGTGACGATCAGCTTGATGGTCTTGTCGTTCCCGGCATTGACATTGCCGGTCAAACCGCATGAAGCCAGCAGACCGGTGACGGCCAAGGCGGCTGCTGAGGTGATGATCCTGCGACGAGTCAGTGACATGGTGTTCCTTTGAAGTAGTGAAGGTGAAGTAACGGGTGCTGGCTATCGTTTGTCGTAGCGCCGGGCCAGCGCAGTGCCGGAGACCTGCACCAGGTGCACCAGCGCGATCATCAGCACGATGGCCAGGAGCATGACACCGGTCTCGTAGCGGTAGTAGCCGTAGCGGATGGCGAAGTCGCCGATCCCTCCGCCGCCAACCAGTCCTGCCATGGCCGAGTAGGAGATGAAGGAGACGGTCATGATGGTGATCGAGCCAAACAGCGCCGGTCGGGCCTCCACCAGCAGGACGTCGCGGATGATCTGCCCGCGGGTGGCGCCCATGGCATTGGCGGCTTCAACGACGCCCGACCCCAGCTGGGTGATGTTCTGTTCCACGAAGCGGGCAAAATAGGGAATCGCGTTGATGGTCAGCGGGACAATCACCGCGGCGGTACCCACCGTTGTTCCGACGATGAACCGGGTGACCGGGATGATCGCGATCAGCAGGATCAGGAACGGGAAGGAGCGGATGGTGTTCACTGCACCATCGACAATGCGGTGCAGCCGCGGTCGGGGCCGCAGGCCCTGCGGTGACATGGAATAGAGCCAGATTCCCAAGGGGGTACCGATCAGGATCGCCAGGGGAATGGAGACCAGCAGCATCGCCAGGGTCTGGCCGATCGCAACTCCGATCTCGGGTCCCAGTTCCAGCAGGCGGTCAATGCTGAACGTGGCCACTGCGCCGTTGCTGCTCGCAGCGGCCGCAAGCGGAAGATAGATTGTGCTCAAGACGTCTCCTAGGATGCGGCAGCCGACAGCTGCGGGGTGCGGTGTTCTTCCTGGCCGGTGGGGCGCTGCAGGACGATCTCGTCACTGATCAGGTAGCGTCCGATCGCGGTATGCGGGCTGAAACCCGGTTGCTTCAACTCGGCCAGGTCAAACTGTTCAACCAGCCGCCCGTCCTCCATTACCGCCACGTTGTCGGCGATGGCCTTGACCACGTTCATTTCGTGGGTGACGATCACGGTGGTAATTCCCAGGTTGGCGTTAATGTCCAGCAGGTATTGGAGCACCGAGGCGGTGGTGCGCGGGTCAACGGCGCTTGTGGGTTCGTCGCACAAAAGCACCTTGGGCTCCGTGGCCAGGGCGCGGGCGATGGCCACGCGCTGCTTTTGGCCGCCGGAGAGCTGGGCCGGATAGGAATGGATCTTGTCGGCCAGGTCCACAATGGCCAACGCCTCCTGGGCCTTCGCTCTCCGTTGGCGGGCGGGAACCCCGGCAAACTTGAGCGAGAGCTCCACATTTTGGGCGGCAGTGCGGTTATTGAGCAGGTTGAAGTGCTGGAAGATCATGCCGATTTGATGGCGTTCGCGCCGCAGCTCTTCCTCTGAAAGTTCTGTCAAGTCCACGCCGCCAACCTGGACCGAACCACTGTCCGGGCGCTGCAGGAGATTGATGTTGCGGATCAGGGTCGATTTTCCCGCTCCCGAGAAACCGATAATTCCTTGGATCGAGCCCCGGGGAATGTCCAGGGACACGTTGTCCACGGCCGTGAAAGCGTCGTTGCCGGTGCCGAAGCTTGTCGATACGTTGCGCAGGCTGATCATGTGTACTCCTCGTCTTTACCGCGACGAAGCGTCCCGGCCGCGCAGCCTCACTGAGGAGGGGTCAGCCAGGAAATTCTCCATCGTTTCTGGCAGTAGCACCGTGCCCCAGGGGGTGGTTGCCGCGACGTCGTAGAGCCAGATCTCTCGGCCGCTCTGGATGGTTTGAAGGTCATCGCCTTCGTTGTCCACCAGTCTGGCGCAGGGATGGAGAACGGCTCAAAGGGCTGGTCACAAGCTGCAATGATCAGTCTTATGGCGACATTTCGGGCGTCACATCCCGTCATCTTCCGCTGTTGTGACGACATGTGAATCGACGGGTGAGGCGGATTGCAGATTGTGGGCACACCAAAGCCATAATGCATGGCCTCTTGGGGCCCGCAGGCCAACAGCGCTGGCAGGCGGTGGACCGGTTCGCCCCGCACACCGGTGCGGCCCGGCTCAGGACACGGGAGCCTGCAGCACCATCCGCGCGAATTCGTCCACGTGTTCCTGGGCAGGCTTTGAGAAGTAGCCGCCGGAGTCCCGTCGGTGCCACCGGGCGAGCTCCTCAAACAGGAGGGCTAGAGTGCTGCGGTGCACGACCGCATGGCGCCCCAGCGGCTGACCCAGCGGCCCCATCCGGTAACCCAGCAAGTTCATGACCTCGGTAATGTAGTCGGACGCCGCGTCGCTCAGCGCCTCGATCCCGGCGGCCCGGCACAACCAGTAGGCGATGGTGCCATCGCGCAGGCCCTCGTCCTTTTCCGCCGTGTTGATGGCGTTGAGCAGATAACGGGCGAGGCGCGGTTCATCCCCGGCCAGTTCACTGCCCTTTTTCGTGGCGAGCACACGCCCGCGGTAGACCCGCACCAGTCCGGCCATGCGCGCCACCTCACGCAATTGGGCCACCGTGGGCATCGTGTGTTCACGCTTGCGCGAGGAGGATTCGTAGTCAATGCCCTCCCACTGCAGGCGCTCCACCAGTTCCGCCACGGCCTTCGGGTTCATCCAGCTGGCGGGGGTGAGCTTGATGCCTTCGCCCTGGGCCAGCTCAATGAGCACCTGGAAAGGCCGAACTATCTCCGTGAAGAACCATTCGGGGATCCGCGCGCCTGCCGCGGCGTCGGTGATTCCGGCCTCGCTGGCTAGGATCAGCGCGTAGCGCCGTACCCCCGAGGGCTTGCCGCGCAGCCACTGGCCAAAGACCGAGTTTCCCGCGAGGAGGCTGAAGTACAGTTCCAGCTCGCGGTTCGCCGCCTGCTGGTTGTAGGTCATCGGGTCGAAGTCGAGCTCATCGCCGGAGCGCCAGCGCAGCCAGTCGATGGTTTCCTGCTGCTCCTCGGTGGGCTGCTCGGCGTTGAACTCCTCCAGCTTGTCGTACCAGCCCGATAATCCTCCGCTGTCTTCCACCGGCGCCCGCATTTCCCCCTCGAGCACCCGGGCGGCGCACTGCTCGTCCGGGCAGGGGGTTGATGATTCGAGGGTCAGACGGTGCGTCCAGTTGTCCCCGAAGTCGTACACGTAGAACAAGGTTCCCGGGTTGACCGCCAGGGCCTGGCCGAGTGTGGTGCCCTCCTGCGGCTGGCCCTCCAGCTCCTCGTCCAGGGCAAGCTGGTCATACCAGCTGGTTCCGGTCTGTGGCTTGCCCCATCCCTGGGTGGGGTCCGCGCTGTGGAAGGACTGCAGGTGGCTGTTGTCCCAGCCCATGGCGATCTGGATGATGTCACCGGCAGCGGCCAGGTCCAGGTCGGCCGGAATCTGGATGCGCCGCCAGATCAGCGGTTGGGATTCCATCAATTCAATGCGCAGCGTCAGCAGGTCGCGAGAAGTCATAGACCCATCGTTGCAGATCAGCGGCTTGGAACGAAGACTGCGGGAGGATAAGTCGCGCCGCGTCCCGCGGCAGATTACTGCAGGGCGAAGCCTTCGACCAGCTGCATGAATTCGCCCTCGGAAATGATCTCCACCTTCTGCCCGGCGGCACGCAGGCGCAGCACGTGCTTGGCCTTGTTGGTCAGCCGGCCGTTGGACAGGTCCTCGGGGACAAAGCCGTCCCCGACCACCAGCGCGGTCGTGGCGCGGGTGACCCGCGAGGCGGTCTGTGCGCCGCGGGCGGCGGCCCATTCCTTGGCCTGGGGCCGCGGCACGCCCAGGTTCCCGGTGAACACCACGGTTTGCCCGAACAACGGGTGGCTGGCATCGGCCTCCAGGTTCGGCGCCGGGTTGTCCCCCTCCTGCGGCCAGAACGCGAACGCGTCGCGCGGGGGCATGGCGTTACCGCGGGCCAGCCAACCCTGCGCGTCACGCATGGCCCGGGAGATCTCATCGCCCGGCTGCCAGGGGCGGGTCAGGCCCAGCGGCACCGAGTAGTGTTCGGCAGTGTTGTGCACGGTGGGGGTTTGGCCGCGTTCGGCGATATCGATCATGGCCCAGGCGCAGGCTTCGGCGTCGGCGAGCGCCTCGTGGTGGTTTTCGATCGGGTGCCCGGCTTCCTCGGCCACGAACGGCAGCGAATAGCTGGGAAGGTCATAGGCCTTGCGGGAGAGCTTAACGGTGCACAGGTGCTGGATCTGCGGGACCGACAGTTCGCTGGCCTCGGCCGCGGCCCGGATTACCCCGGAGTCGAACGCCGAGTTGTGCGCGACCAGCACGTCTTCCCCGACGAACTGCAGCAGGTCGGTCAGCTTCTCGCCAATGCGCGGGGCGGTGGCCACCATGTCCTCGGTGATGTGGTGGATCGAGACGTTGCGCGGGTCGAAGTGGTCGAAACCGGCCGGCGGCTTGAGCAGCCACTGCTCGGTTTCCACGATGCGCCCGCCACGCACCTTGATCAGCCCGACCGAACAGGCCGACCCGATGAATCCATTTGCCGTCTCAAAATCAACTGCGGTGAAGTCCAAAGCCACATATTCACTGTACTCCGCTTTCCCGACCGAACGGTTCAGGCCGGACACCCACGGGCCCGCGGAAGCGGTCCAAGATCACCGTTACCAGGTACGTGCTCAGGGTAAATCCTCCGCGGTGACTTGCGGATTTATTGGGGCCGCGCGCTTGGGAGCATGACCCGTGCCCGCTCTGTGCCGCAGCCAGCGCCCCGGCACGATCTCACAGTCTGCACGCCGTCGGCAACCTCCGGGGCATTCCTGGGTCCGGACGGCGCCGGGCCCCGCACGCCTTCGCGGGGTGCGGGGCCCGGGTGGGGCCGGTGGTTTTAGGCGCTGGCCCTGCGCAGGGTGAGGTAGGAGGCCCCGGCCATCAGCACGGCGACCGCGCCGGCGCCAAGCACCACTCCCCCGGCGGTCCAGGTGACGGCCCAGCTCCAGAACTGGCCCCACCGCTCGCCCAGCGTCATGTAGAACACCGTGCCCAGCACCAGCACGCCCAGGCCGATGAAGAACACCAGCAGCCCCGTGGTGCGCCAGCGCAGGTAGATGGTGGATACCCAGAAGCCGATCATGAACAACAGCACCATCAGCGCGAAGTAGAACATGATCTGGATGAACCAGTTGTTCTCCGCCACCCACTCCAGGGCGAAGAACCGCCCGTTCAGCCACCACCCGTTCGTGGCCTGCTCCACCAGGCCCATCAGGTAGTAGAAGCTGGAGAGCACCAGCGCGCACAGCCCGAACAGGGCCAGGGTGCCCAGGTAGAAGCTGCGCCGCGAGACGCTCATGGCCTGGGAGAACGGGAAGGTCATCGTCAGCGACTGGATGCCCAGGGCCAGGAAGTACCACATCGGGGCCTGGGCACCACCACTGTAGGTCACTTCGCTCTGCCCGCCGGCCTGGCGCACCAGCCAGAAGATCGCCATGGTGAACATGAACGATGCGCCCAAAATCAGCAGCGGGATGCCGATAAACGTCCACTTGTTGATCAGCTGCATGCGTGCAACTTGGATGACCCGGTTCATTTCATTGCCTCAACATTCTGCTTGCTCGTACCCTCGCCCATGGCGCCCATGGCGCTGCGGACCACCAGCTGCTGCAGGGAGACCGGGGTCAGCTCCAGTCCCAGCTGCCTGGCCTGCTGGCGTTCGGCCTCGGAGAGTGTTGCCCGGATGCTGATGCTGGCCAGGGACCCCAGCGCGTCCCGGTGGATCACCGGGTAACCGCCGATGAATTGGGTGACCGCCTCGGCGTTGCCGGTCACGGTCACCGCCGCCCCGCGCAGCGCGTCGGCCTCCTCATCGACGATGATCTTTCCGCCGTCGATGACCACCACGTGCTCCAGCAGGTTCGCGACCTCATCGATCAGATGGCTGGAGAGCACGATGGTGCGCGGGAACTCAGCGAAGTCCTCGACCAGCCGGTCGTAGAAGATCTGCCGGGCCACCGCATCCAGACCCAGGTAGGGTTCGTCGAAGAAGGTGATCTCCGCCCGGGAGGCCAGGCCGATGATCACGCCCACCGCGGAGAGCTGTCCGCGCGAGAGCTTCTTGATGCGGCGCTTGAGCGGCAGCTTGAACGCCGCGACCAGATCCTGGGCCAGGTCCTCGTCCCAGTTTTCGTAGAACAGGGACGCGGCCTTGAAGGCCTGCCAGGGCTTGAAGTCATCCGGGTACTTCTGTGATTCCCGGATGAAGCACGTGCGGGCCAGCGTCGGATCGTGCTCGAACGGGTCATGCCCGAAGATCTTCACCGAGCCGTCGGTGGCAAAGCCCTGGCCGGTGAGGATGGACATCAGTGTCGTCTTGCCGGCCCCGTTGCGGCCGAGCAGGCCGTAGATCCGTCCCGCCTCCAGCGAGAGGCTCACATCATCCAGGGCCCGCACGTCCTTGAACTTCTTGGTCAGGTGGGTGGCTTGGATCGCCGGTGCGTTGGTCATGGCTTACACTTCCTTGCCCGATAGTTGGCCGTGGGCGGCCTGGATCATGTCGATCAGTTCCTGGGTGCCGATGCCCAGCTTCTGGGCTTCGGCGGCCAGGGGTTGGATGTATTGCTTGCTGAAGTGCTGGCGCCGGGCTTCGATCAGCCGGTCGCGGGCTCCGTGGGCAACAAACATGCCGATTCCCCGTTTCTTGTACAGCAGCCCGTTTTCCACGAGCCGGTTGACGCCCTTGGCCGCGGTGGCCGGGTTGATCCGGTAGAACGCGGCGAATTCGTTGGTGGAGGGCACCTGGGCCTCCTCGGCCAGCACCCCGGAGACGATGTCATTTTCGATCAGCTCGGCTATCTGCAGGAAGATCGGCTTCGAGTCGTCGATCACTGAACGCCTCCTCTATGTGTCCGAACAACAGCGGTTCCCCTCGTCCTGTTACTCGGTTCATTACTCATGTAACTAACCATATAACCAGCCTCGAGATCCGACAAGACCCTGCAGTCGGAAAAGTTGATCCCGCGTCGGTGCAGCAGGGATCCAAAGTTAAGGTTTCTTAACTGTTCGCGGTTCGTGAACGCGCTGACCTGTAAAGACGCGGATTTCGGTGGGATTTCAGCTGTTCCGGGTCAGTAACTCAGCTAACACAAAGTTTGAACAGAAAGGATGGAATCAATCCACCACAGATGAGGAGGACACTGATGACCAAGGCACTACCTTCGCCTGCTTGCGCATCACGCCGGCCCTGAGCAACGCGTGTTGAACCATGCCGACCGGGTCCAAACGGATCCCCGACGACAGAATCAGGAACCTTCCGACAGTGATGTACTCCCCGAATTTCGATGGCCCCTCCGAAGCCCAACAGCGGGCCAATAACCGCAGCCGCTTCACCACCATGCTTGCCTCGGTATCCATGCTGACCCTGGGCTTGAGCCTGAGCGCAGTGAATTCCGCCGGCGCGGTGGCGCCCAACGCGCAAGGCACGGTGCAAAGCGCCGCCCAGACCCCGGCCAGCGGCCAGGTCCTTGGCCACACCACCCCCAAGCAGCTGACCCGCAGCCAGGATGAATCGGAGGACGAGGACAACGCCTCGGCCTAGCCGCCGATCGGAGTTGAAGCAAGGAAGCAGTAAAGGTCGGGGTCACCAGCACGTGCTGGTGACCCCGACCTTTTCCTCTCCTCTGTGTGACCGATTCCAGGCAGGAAAAAACCCGGCACCGCCAGGGGAACAACGATTCAGGTTCCCCGGCTGGCACCGGGCTTAGGGTCAGCAGCGACCGCGCCGTGGGGCGTCAGCGCTGGGAGAGTACCTCGTTGACCTTCTCGATGACCTGCGGCAGCAGGGCCTCGAACGCCTTGGCGCGGTGCGAGACCGCGTTCTTCTCCTCCGCGGAGAACTCCGCCAGTGAGCGGCCCGAGCCGGAAGGCTCGAAGATCGGGTCGTAGCCAAAGCCGTTGCTTCCGCTGCGTTCGGTGCGCAGCTTGCCCGGCATGGTTCCCAGCTCCACGTGCGCGGTGCCGTCCGGGGTGGCTACGGCGGCGGCGCAGACGAACGCGGCCGAACGATGCTCATCGGCAATGTCGCCCAACTGGGCCAACAGCAGGTCGATGTTCGCCTCGTCATCGCCGTGGCGTCCGGACCAGCGGGCCGAGAAGATCCCCGGCGCCCCGCCCAGCACGTCCACGGAGATGCCCGAGTCATCGGCCAGCGCCACCAGCCCGGTGGCCGCGGCAATCTCGCGGGCCTTCTTCAGGGCGTTGCCCTGGAAGGTCACCGCATCCTCGACCACGTCGCCGGCACCGGCGGTCGCGGCGTCAATGACCTGGGTATCCACATCCAGGCCCTCGATCTTGCCACGCAGCAGCTCCCGCAGTTCGCGCAGCTTGCCCTGGTTGGAGCTGGCCAGCACCAGCACCGGGGCGCTCACGCGTTCACCTTCAGGGTGTCGGCCTGGATCTGGGCCAGCTCGGTGGTGCCGATCAGGGCCAGGTCCAGCAGGGCGTCCAGTTCGGCTCGCTTGAACGGCACGCCTTCGGCGGTGCCCTGCACCTCAACGAAGTCACCGGAACCGGTGACCACGACGTTCATGTCGGTTTCGGCGCGCACGTCTTCCTCGTACGGCAGGTCCAGCATCGGGGTGCCGCCGATGATGCCCACGGAGATCGCGGCGACCGAGTCGGTGAGCACCTTGGTGTTCTTGGCGATGATGCCTTCACGCCGGGCCCATTCAATGGCCTCGGCCAGGGCGACGTAGGCGCCGGTGATGGCGGCGGTGCGGGTGCCGCCGTCGGCCTGCAGCACGTCGCAGTCCAGCACGATGGTGTTTTCGCCCAGGGCGCCGGTGTCGATGATGGCACGCAGGGAGCGGCCGATCAGCCGGGAGATTTCATGGGTGCGGCCCGAAAGCTTGCCCCTGACCGATTCACGGGAGTTACGGGTATTGGTGGCTCGAGGCAGCATCGCGTATTCGGCGGTCACCCAGCCGGTGCCCTGGCCCTTGAGCCAGCGCGGCACCCCTTCGGTGAAGGAGGCGGTGCACAGAACACGGGTTTCGCCGAACTCGATCAGCGCAGAGCCTTCGGCCTGTGCGGACCAGCCGCGGGTGATGGTGATGTCTCGAAGTTGCGCGGCACTGCGGCCGTCAGCACGTAAAGTCATGGTTCCATCCTAACGAAACCACACCCCACCCACTGACAGAACGCTGTGGGCGGGCGCGAAACACCCAAGTGGCACGGGTATGACGGATTGCCGGGGCAGCCCGTCATCTGGGCAAAACGACCCCGGGGACCATGCAGCCGGCCCCGTGGAGCGAAGCCTACTGCGCTGCATCCTTGTTGCCCGGTGGCAGGGCCGCTTCCGGTCTACCGGTTTCACGCCGCTCCAGTCGCGACCAGTCGATCTTCCCGTTCCTGAAGGGAATATGCTCCTCTTCCAGCAATGCCCCCGCAGTGCCGCCGTGGCAGGCGGGCGGGGTGCCGTCGGCACGCACCACCCGCCACCACGGAATGGACTCGGAGATCCGCGCAACGATCCGGCCCACCATCCGCGGGTTCAGCCCAGCGATCCTGCCGATCTGTCCATAGCTGATGACTTCCCCGGCAGGGACCTGGTTGGCGATTTCGCGTACACGTTCTTCCGCATCATTCATGCTGGGTTCATGCCTACGTGCGCAGCTAGGGCGCGACCGGGTAGTGGCTGCGGATGGCGATGCGGTTCCAGCCGTTCATCACCACGGCCAGCCAGCTGATTGCCGAGACCTGCTCCGCGCTGAGCACTCCCGTGTCCCAGCTGCCGCGGGCCGGCACCGGCAGTTCGGTGACTTCCTCGGCCAGGGCCAGGGCGGCGGATTCAATGTCGCTGAAGTACTGGGATTCCCACCAGGCGGCCACCACGGCCAGCCGGTCGCTGCTCTCCCCCAGCTTGATGGCATCACGGGTGTGCATGCGCAGGCAGAAGGCGCAGCCGTTGACCTGTGAGACCCGGATTTTGACCAGTTCCCCAAGTTTGGGATCCAGACCACTGGCGGCGACCGCGGCGTCGGCCTGCTGGCTGAACGCGAGCATGCTCTTGTACAGGTCCGGGTGTTGTTTTCCGAGATTGACGGTGCTCATGAGGCTCGTCCCTTCCCTTCAAGGTCCCGGTTCACCGCCGGGGCCGCTATTTTTTGCGGATGGCCCGCGTCCCCTTCCAGGCGCGCACCTTGGATGGGCGGATGATGGAAACCGGTGCGGTGGGCAACGACTTCGGGGTGCCCAGCTGACTCCCGGAGTAGACCCCGTAGGTCACTCCGGAGACGGCCACGGCAATCCCGCCGCTGTAGGTTTCCTTCGCTTCGTCCACGACTTTGTTGATGGAGGTCCACACCGGGATGTGGGTCAGCAGCAGCCGCTCGACCGCGGCGTCGGTGGCCATCTGCCCGGCCCGCTTGCCGGTCAGGTGCACCCCGTCGATCGCGTCATCCCGGCCCTCCTCGAAGGCGGCCTCGCACAGGAACATGTCCGCCCCGCGGGCGGCCTCAACCAGCCCGTCACAGGTGTCGGTGTCCCCCGAGTAGGTCAGCACGCTGGTCAGGATCTCCCCGTCCGGGCCCGGCTCATGCGCCTCCACGCGCAGCGCGTAGGCTTCCTCGATCGGGTGGCGCACCGGGTAGGGGGTGATGGTGAACGGACCGATGTTCACCGGCTGCAGTTCCTGCCAGATGTTGAAGTCATAGTCCTGGTGCATGGTGTCGCCCTCGGGCAGCCCGTAGGCGGTTTCGATCCGCTCCGCGGTGGCTTCCGGTCCCCAGACCAGCATCTTCTCGCGGTTCCAGCCATTGGGGTCCCAGCGGATGGCCACGTGCAATCCGCATAGATCCATGCAGTGGTCCGGGTGCAGGTGCGAGATCGCGATCCCGTCAATGTCCTTGATGTCGGTGTAGCGCTGCAGCACCCCCAGGGCGCCGGACCCAAGATCGAGCAGGATCTTCCAGTCCCGGGTGCCGTCAAAGGCGGTGACCAGGTAACAGGAGGCCGGAGATCCGGGACCGGGAAAGGAGCCGGTGCACCCGATGATGGTCAGCTTCATGTCTCACTCGCTTTTCGACGCTGCGATCATCTGCGGGGTAATGCGGGCAATCGAACCGGTCGGATAGTGGGCTGCTACGTTTTCGACATGACGTACCGTGAGCACTTCCGGACCCAGGAAACGTCGCGCCAGTACACCAAAACTATCAGCGTTGCCGGTGGCAAGGAATTCGTGACGCGCTTGATCAGCGTCGTTGCGCAGCAGTCCGTGGCTGGTCAGTGCCCGGAAGGTGTCCTTCGCGGTTTCCTCCGCACTGGAGACCAGGGAGACCGAATCGCCCATGACATAGGAGATCACGCCGGTCAGCAGCGGGTAGTGGGTGCATCCCAGGATCAGGGTGTCCACCCCGGCGGCCTGCAGCGGGGCCAGGTACTGCTCGGCAATTTCCAGCAGCTCGGGCCCGGCGGTGATACCGGATTCCACGAACTCCACGAACCGCGGGCAGGCCACGGAGGTGATCTCCAGGTTCGGGGCGGCGGCGAACGCGTCCTCGTAGGCCCGTGAACCAACGGTCGCCTGGGTGCCGATCAGCCCGATCTTCCCGTTCTTGGTGGCGGCCACAGCGCGGCGCACCGCCGGCTGGATGACTTCCACCACCGGGATGCCGTACTGGGCGGTGTAGCGTTCGCGGGCGTCGCGCAGCACCGCGGAGGAGGCCGAGTTGCAGGCGATCACCAGCAGCTTCACGCCGGACTCAACCAATTCGTCCATGACGCCCAGCGCATTGGCACGCACCTGGGCGATGGGCAGCGGGCCGTACGGGGAATTCTTGGTGTCCCCCACGTAGATCAGGGATTCACCGGGCAACTGGTCAATCACCGCGCGGGCCACAGTCAGCCCGCCCACCCCGGAGTCGAAGATCCCGATTGGGGTGTTGGCATCCGGGGAGCTCTGCGGGCCGGTGGTGAAGAAGGAGGGCATGAAAGTTAGTACTCCGCATCCAGCAGCGCGCGCATCACCGTGTCCTGGATCCAGGAAATCAGGTTGTACATCAGCGCCATGTAGTCGTCCGGGTTCTTGACCTTGCGCGCATCATCGATCCTCGCGATCCGCGCCGAGTCCTCTTCATCGCGGATCCCCAGCCGTTCGGAGAGCACCAGGCGCACGTCGTTCAGGGCCTGGGCGAAGCGGGAGGCGGCGGCGTCATCGAGCACGATCCGGGTGTTTTCCATCAGGAACTTCGCCTCGCGCAGCCGCCCGATTTTGGACAGGATCAGGTCGTGTTCGCCAAAGCGGCGGAAGTCGTTTGCCACCTCGGGGTCATCGCTGGCAACCGGCAGCAGACGGGCCACGGCCGGGTCGGAGGGTTCGGGCAGCGGTCCGCGGTCCGGGCTCATCCCGGTCAGCGCGTAAAGCGGATCCAGTTCCTCGCTCGGGTCGACCTGGTGGATCTCGTCGCGTTCCTCCAGCAGGGAGATCACGTCGTCGAACAGTTCGCGCAGCAGCTTGCGTTCCGGTTCGTGCAGGGCACCGGCAATGCCGCGGGCGGTGCGCTTGAAGGCCTTGGCCACGAAGTTAGGCCTCCTGGGACATGGTGGCGTTCAGGCCATAACCGTGCATCGCCTGCACGTGCCCCTCGATCTTCTCGCGCGACCCGTTCAGGATCACCGAAAAGCCATCGTAGTGCACCTGCATCATCAGCTTCTCGGCCTTCTCTGCGGTAAAGCCAAAATGGCTGCGGAAGACATAGCTGACATAGCTCATCAGGTTCACCGGATCGTTCCACACGATCAGGCGCCACTTCTTATCGTGGAGAACCTGCTCACTAATCTCTTCGAAGATATCGGGCATGACGGTCATGCCCACCATTTTACGCCCTTATCGCGCTTCCCGGGCTCGCGGTGATAACAACATTGATCCAGTGCGCTGGTGCGAACGCATCGGGCGGGATGGGTGCGGGGGTTATCGGGCCCGGCGGCGCTGCTTGTCCAGGTACATTTGCCGGTCGGCTTCCATGAATGCCTGCTGCACCGAGCAATCCCCGGGCACCGAGGCGGCGTAGCCAAGCGACGCCGCAACCCCGGCCGTTTCCAAAGCCTGGCGGAACACGGCGAAATGCTGCTCCAGCCGCGCGGAAGGGATCCCGTTGGCCAGGATGACGAACTCATCTCCCCCGTAGCGCGCAATCCGGTGGGAGCGCGAGGAGGCGTCGCGCAGGGCCCGAGCCGCGCGTTGGATCAACTGATCCCCCGCCGTGTGACCCTGCGAATCGTTCAGGGCCTTCAATCCGTCAATGTCGAGCACGGCCACGGCGACCAGATCCCCAAAGGCGTTGACCCGTGCCTGGGCGTCGGCAAGAATCGCGTCCCAGCCGCGACGGTTCAGCAAGTCGGTCAGGGCATCGCGGTGTGCCTGTGCCTTCGCGATTTCCAGGGCCCGCCGGTCCCGGTCAAAGCCGCGGGAGAGTTCCAGCTGGGAGGAAAGCAGGTCACTGAAGACCTTGAGCAGTTCCTCGTCCACGGACTCGTCAGCCTCCAGCGGTTGGCTGCGCACCCCGCACAGCACGCCGAAGGGCTGTCCATTGTCATCACCGATCGTATAGCCGGCATACGCCCCGATCTTGCGGGCAACCTGCAAATCCGCATACTGCGGGTGGGTCTTGGCGTCGGGGACCACGTGTGCGGCGCCCGCCGCCATGCGCCGACAAAAGGTTTCGCCCCAGTCCATCCGGTCCCCCACGTTGATCAGGTGATCATGGTGAACGTGCAGGTGCACCTGGTACCCGTCGGTGATCCGCGAGACCGACCAATCAGTTAAAGGGGTGTGGTGGTTCAGGTAGTCCACCACGCGCTGCGCGGCCTGGGAGAAACTGTGGGCACCGTTGACCTCCTTGCGCTGCGTGGCCAGCCGCGGTGCACCCTTCGCATTTCCAAGGAGTGCGTCCTGTGACAGGGAGCCTTCACCGGTGCCAGATTCGTACACGCTTGCCACTCGTTTCTCGTTGTCGATCGTCTCAGGGGTGCCCCTGAGATGCCGGATCCGCACGGTTGGTGCCCGCGCCGCAGACGCGCACCGCGTACAGCTCCCGGCCGCTTCACCGGTCCGCATCATCCGAACCCCGCTTTTTGCTGAAAATACCAGCGCGACATGGCGACTTCAAGCCCGAACAGCAGGCTCTACGGCTCCGCCGTCCCCGGGCCGGCCCCAGCCCCATAAGCGCTGGTGCTGGCCCACTCGACTCCCATTTCCGTGCCTCTCGTGCTGGAACCCGGCAACGGAACCGACGCAGGCGGATCCAGTGCAGGGCAATGCGCCGGCGTGTCCGGGACTCGCCGGCACCAGGCACCGGGGTGATGTCTCACCACGGTTTGAAGCGGGATACAGTAAGTCTTGGTTTGTCCCCGACTACACAGGAGCACCGCATGCTCACCAGCCTCTTTACCGACCACTATGAGCTGACCATGCTGCAGGCCTCACTGGCGTCCGGGGCCGCGCACCGTCCCAGCGTGTTCGAGGCCTTCGCCCGCCGCCTGCCGGATGGACGTCGCTACGGAGTGGTCGCCGGCACCGGCCGGCTGCTGGAGGGGCTGGCGAACTTCCGCTTCGAAGACGAACAGCTGAAGTTCCTTTCCGACAACAAGGTCGTGAACAAGGAGACCCTGGACTACCTGGAGAACTTCAAGTTCACCGGCAACATCACCGGCTACGCCGAAGGTGAGCTCTATTTCCCCAACTCGCCGCTGCTGACCGTGGAGTCCACGTTCGCCGAGGCCTGCGTCATCGAGACCTTCGTGCTCTCCACGCTGAACCACGATTCGGCCATCGCCTCCGCCGCCTCTCGCATGATCGCCGCCGCCGGCGAGCGCCCCTGCATCGAGATGGGCTCGCGGCGCACCCACGAGGAGGCCGCCGTGGCCGCGGCCCGCGCCGCCGCCATCGCCGGGTTTGACTCCACCTCCAACCTGGAGGCCGGGGCCCGCTACGACATCCCGACCGTGGGCACCAGCGCCCACTCCTTCACACTGCTGCATGAAAGCGAACGCGAGGCGTTCCAGGCACAGGTCGATGCCCTGGGCGTGGACACCACGCTGCTGGTGGACACCTACGACGTTGAGCAGGGCGTGCGCACCGCGGTGGAGGTCGCCGGCGCCGAACTGGGTGCGGTCCGGCTGGACTCCGGGGACCTGGTCCAGCAGGCCACCTGGGTGCGCGAGCTGCTCGATGACCTGGGCAACTGGAACACCAAGATCACCGTCACCAGCGACCTGGACGAGTACGCGATCGCCGCCCTGGCCAGCGCCCCGGTGGACTCCTACGGGGTGGGCACCGCACTGGTCACGGGTTCCGGGCACCCCACCGCCTCCATGGTCTACAAGCTGGTGGCCCGCCAGGACACCTGCGGCGAATGGATCCCGGTGGCCAAGGCCGCCACCAACAAGGCCAGCACCGGCGGACGCAAGAGCGGCGTGCGTCAGCTCAATGAGCGGAACCGTGCGGTCAACGAGATCGTTGTACTGGGTGAACACACCACCGAAGGCCCGGAACGCTTGCTAACCGTCCCGCTGGTCACGCATGGTGAGATTGACGAAAAGTATGTCTCAGCCTCCGGCGTGCAGCTGGCCCGCCAGCGGCACCACGCCTCGATCCAGGAGATGCCAGGCATCGCCCGCAAACTGCAGCGCGGTGAACCGGTGATCCCCACGATCCTCGTGAATGAATAGGAAGCACTATGTCCCGCGCACTGCTGATCATTGACGTACAACCGGACTTCTGCGAAGGCGGCCCGCTGGGCGTGAAGGGCGGCAATGCCGTTGCCTCGGCCATTGCCGCGGATGTGGCCGAACGCCGCGACTCCTACACGGCGATCGCCACCACCCAGGACTGGCACATCGATCCGGGCCGGCATTTCTCTAAGAACCCGAACTACGTGGACACCTGGCCGGTGCACTGCGTGGCCGGGACTCCCGGAGCCGCCCTGCATCCGCAGATCGCCGACCTGGAGGTGGACGGCCACTTCGCCAAGGGCCGGTATTCGGATGGCTATTCGGGCTTCGAGGCCCGGCTGCTGAATCCGGCCGCGGACCTGGAGGACGAATCCGGTCCGCTGCTGCAGGACTGGCTGAAGCAGCGGCAGGTGACCGCGGTGGACGTGGTGGGCATCGCCACCGACCACTGCGTGCGCGCCACCGCGCTGGATGCGGCCAAGGCCGGCTTCGCCACCACCGTGATCACCCCGCTGACCGCGGCGGTCTCCCCCGAGAACCTGCCGAGCCTTTACAGCGAACTGCGTGAATCCGGGGTCACCGTACTGACCCTGGGCTAGAAACCGGATCGGAACACGAACATTGACAAAGAGGAAGAGGCCGCCGTGGCGGCCTCTTCCTCTTTGGTTTGGGTGCGGTGTTCCGCTCCTGCCGGGACTGCGGTCACCGCTGGCTACTTGCGCCCGACGAACCAGTCCTGCAGCTTCTCAATGCGGGCGCGCAGCTGGTCCGCGTTGGCCTGCGGCACGGCCGGGCCACCGCAGACGCTGCGCAGCTTCGTGTGGATCTGCGCGTGCGGGGTGCCGGTGCGCGCCGCCCACGCCGAAACGTTCTTGGACAGCTGACTGCGCAGGTCCATCAGCTGGCGGTGGTCGGAAACCGGGGCGGGTTTGGAGGCTCCGCCCTTGATCTGCTTGCTCTGCTGTTCGCGCAGCAGCGCCGAGACCTGTTCGGGCTCCAGCAGCCCGGGGATCCCCAGGAAGCCGAGCTCCTCATCGCTGCCAATGTCCGCGCCGGTGCCGAACTCGCCGCCGTCAAAGAGCACGCGGTCGAATGAGGCCTGGGAGTTCAGCGCCTCAAACTTGTTGCGCACCAGCTCGTCGCTGGCCTTCTCCTCACGGTTGGCTTCCTCCAGGGCCGCGTCATCCAGCCCGTCCTCCACCTTGGAGCCTTCGCGGTCCAGCGCGTGGTCGCGTTCGACCTCCATCTCGTTGGCCAGGGCCATCAGGATCGGCACGGAGGGCAGGAACACGCTGGCCACTTCACCGCGCTTGCGGCTTCGCACGAAGCGGCCGACGGCCTGGGCGAAGAACAGCGGGGTCGAGGTCGAGGTGGCGTAC
This sequence comes from Glutamicibacter sp. St.4D3, assembly GCF_059728615.1. Lineage (NCBI taxonomy): Bacteria > Bacillati > Actinomycetota > Actinomycetes > Micrococcales > Micrococcaceae > Glutamicibacter > Glutamicibacter sp. St.4D3. The sequence goes on along the minus strand of NZ_AP039380.1, from coordinate 1,223,573 downwards.
ACGCCCACGCACAGCCGGGGCACGTCCACGCCCTCGGACACCATGCGCACCGCCACCATCCAGCGTGAATCTCCTTCGGAGAACTCATCGATCTTCTGCGAGGCGGTGGGGTCATCGGAGAGGATCGTGGTGACCTTCTGCCCGCAGATTGCCTCCAGCTGCTGGGCGTAGGCCTTGGCGTCATCGATGTCGGTGGCGATCACCAGCCCGCCGGCGTCCTTCACGGTGCGCCGCACCTCGGACAGGCGGCGGTCGGCGGCGCGCAGCACCGAGGGGATCCAGTCCCCCGCCGGGTCCAGCGCCGTGCGCCAGGCGTGGGCGGTGATGTCCTTGGTGGCCCCGGCACCGAGCTGGGCCTCCATTTCCTCGCCGGCGGCGGTGCGCCAGCGCATGTTGCCCGAGTAGGCCATGAACAGCACCGGGCGCACCACGTGGTCGGTCAGGGCGTTGCCGTAGCCGTAGGTGTAGTCGGCCTTGGAGCGGCGGATCCCGTCCCCCTCGTCCGTGTACTGCACGAACGGGATCGGGGCGGTGTCCGAACGGAACGGGGTACCGGTCAGCGCCAGTCGGCGGGTGGCCGGCTCGAAGGCCTCGCGGATGCCATCGCCCCAGGACAGGGCGTCACCGGCGTGGTGGACCTCGTCCATGATCACCAAGGTGCGCGCGTCCTCGGTCTTGGCCCGGTGCACGGCCGGCTTCTGGGCGACCTGCGCATAGGTGACCACGACCCCGAGGTAGTGATCGCCGTGGCGGCCATCGGAGTTCTTGTAGTTCGGGTCCAGCGCCAGCCCGACACGGCCGGCCGCGTCGGCCCACTGCTTCTTCAGGTGGTCGGTGGGCGCGACCACGATCATCCGGTTGATCTTCTTGGAGTCCACCAGCACCTTGGCCAGGCGCAGCGCGAACGTGGTCTTACCGGCGCCGGGGGTCGCCACCGCCAGGAAGTCCCTGGGTTCGGTGTCGAAGTAGAGGGCGAGCGCCTCGGCCTGCCAGGCACGCAGCTTCGGCCCGGTGCCCCAGGCCGCGCGTTCCGGATATGCCACCGGCAGCTTGTCTTCCAGCGGAAGCTTGTCACCAATGTCGAAAAGTGTGTCGGTCATCTATCCTCTCCCGGCGCGGACCACGAATCTATGCCCAGCAGCCGTGCGGCTGCCGGGCGTGAAGGCAAGGTCGGTTAGTCGCCCTGCATGGATTCGTAGATTTCCTTGCACTCCGGGCAGACCGGGAACTTCTTGGGGTCGCGGCCGGGAGTCCAGACCTTGCCGCACAGGGCGATCACCGGTTCCCCGGACAGGGCCGATTCCATGATCTTTTCCTTGCGCACATAGTGTGCGAAGCGCTCGTGATCGCCGGCCTCAACGTTCTGCTGCGTCTCGGTCCGCTCGATTGTTGCTGTTCCGCCGCGGGTTTCTTGTGACTCTTCAACCATGGCATCCAGTCTAGTACTTTTCGCGCTCCGCCCAAGCCCCCACAGCACGTCCAACTGGTCCTCCGCAGCCCCGGAAATCCGCCCGATTAGCGGTTTGACCTGCCGACTTTCCGGACACCGCGCATGGCTTTGAACACCGTGTGAAGTTCCGGGCACCTGCAGGGGGTTGCGGACATGGCAAAGCCCCGGTAGCCGATGCTGGAGGTGATCCAGCACCGGCGCACCGGGGCTTGGGTGGGGCGCCATGGCCGTCGAGGCCGCTACTTGTTCAGCAGCACCGCCTGCATCAGCTCCGGTAGGCGGGCATCCATCCACTTGCCGCCCACCCGCACACCGATCAACAGCAGGATCCCGCCGTAGACGAATGCGCCGGCCAGGGTCACCCAGCCCAGCGGCTGGATGCCGCCGAAGATCGCAAACAGGTATGGGATCACCAGCGGCAGCAAGAGCAGCCCCATCCCGCCAAAGGTCAGCAGCTGGGTCAACGCCACGCGCACCCCGTTGCCCGGCGGGGTCTTCATCGGGTTCTCCCCCGGCAGCGGGACCGCGTAGGTGTAGCGGGCCGAGACCACCGAGGAGATCGCCAGGGCCACCAGCAGCGCACCGAGCGAGAGGCCCACATCGGCCGGGATGCGCCAGTACTGGTTGGTCAGCGCCCCGGGCAGGATCGCCCCGAGCAGCACCGGCACCAGGCCCACCAGCAGGCAGGCGAGCATGCGCCCGATCCGGTCATCGCGGCCCCGCACCCCGGTGAGCACGTGCAGGGAGAACGCGGTGTTGTCGTAGGAGACGTCGGCGGAGATGGAAAAGCCCATCAGGATCCCGAAGATCGGGCCGAGCAGGAACATCATCGCGTAGCTGCCGGACTGGGAGCCGGCGAAGTAGAAGATCACCGGCAGAACCGGGACCATCAGCACGCCAATCGCGTAGCGCGGGTCCTTCAGCCAATACACCAGCGCCCGGGCGGCGACCGCACCCCACGGGGTGGGCGGCATCCACTTGAAGGGGCCCAGCCCCTTGGCCGAGGCGGCGCGTTGCGGGGCCGGCGCGGTGACCACGGCGTTCGCAGTGGCCCGCAGCAGCAGCCAGTAGAGGACCGCCAGGCACACCAGGCCGTAGAGCAGGTGGCCGATCGCGGCCAGCCACGCGCCCTCGGCGGCCGCCGGGGCGACCGCGCCCAGGGTGCCGAACGGGGTGTAGGCCAACACCGTGGCGACCGGGTCGATCCAGTCAAGGGCGCTGGTCGCCGCCTCGGTGAGCATCCCGATGATCGGCCCCAGGCTCACCAGCAGCAGGAAGAAGATCAGGAACGTGGCCTCGCGGAAACGGCGCTTGGAGCGCAACGCGGTGGCCTGGATGGTCAGGTACTGGCAGCCGAACACCGCCAGCACCGCGGTGCCCAGGTTCGCCACCAGCGCCAGCAGCAGCACGCCCGGATCCAGGCGCCACAGCACGCTGAACCCGGCCATCGCCAGCACCGTGATCAGCGCCGGGATGGAGACGAATCCGGCCAGCACCAGCGCCCTGCCCAGCGTCTTGGGCTCAATGCCGAAGTGCACGAAGCGCTGCGGCTCCAGGGTCAGGTCCACGCCGGTCAGCAGCGGCGGAACAATCGCCCAGCCGATCACCACCAGCGAGCTGGCCAGGATGGAAATGTAGCTCAGCCACTGCAGGTCCGCGGAGAACCAGGCGGCCAGGATCAGCATCGCCACCACGCCCAGGGCGTAGAGCGTACCGATGATCACCCCGACCAGCTGCCAGGTGCTGCGCCGGAAACCGTTGCGCAGCAGGGTCAGCTTTAGTTTGAGGATGTGCGCAACCACGACAGCCCTCCGCCCTGTGCCCGTCCGCCGACCAGGTCCACGAAGCGCTCCTCCAGGCTCATCCCGCCGCGCACCTCATCCACGGTGCCCGAGGCGCGCAGCACCCCGTCGGCGATCACGGCCACGTGCGAGCACATGCGCTGCACCAGGTCCATCACGTGGGAGGAGACGATCACGGTGCCGCCGAACTTCACGTACTCGTTCAGGATGTCCCGGATGTTTGCCGCCGAGACCGGGTCCACCGCCTCGAAGGGCTCATCGAGCACCAGCAGCTTCGGAGAGTGGATCATCGCGGTGGCCAGCGAGATCTTCTTGGTCATCCCCGCGGAGTAGTCCACCACCAGCTTGTCCCCGTCATTGACCAGATCCATGACCCGCAGCAGGTCCTCGGTGCGGGTGGTGACCTCCTCGCGCTCCATCCCGCGCAGCAGCCCCGAGTAGGTGACCAGCTGGCGTCCGGTGAGCCGGTCGAATTGGCGCACCCCGTCGGCCAGCACCCCCATCATCGACTTCGCCTCGCGCGGTTGGGCCCACACGTCCACCCCGTGCACGGCCGCGCTGCCGGCATCAGGGCGCAGCAGCCCGGTGGCCATGGACAGCATGGTGGTCTTGCCGGCGCCGTTCGGGCCGACCAGGCCAAAGAAGGAACCGGCCGGGACGTCCAGGCTGACGTCGTTGACCGCCACCTTGGGGCCAAACTGCTTGGCCAGCGATCTGATGCTCAGTGCGGGGATACTCATGTACCCGAGATTATCAATGGCCCCACCCCGGGCGGATCATCCTTTGGAGTTAAACTTGCGCCCCAATTCCCAAGTGAAAACGAGATTTGATCTTTAAACCCATCCCGCCTTTCCCGTTGGCTTCCACCCGAAATTGACTTACAGAGCAGGCCGGTTTTCCATCGCTGGGACTTACTGGCCCCCAAAAAAGCCCTCCTGACTGGCTCTTTGCATCAATTCAAAACCCAGTAATGGTGATGTAAAGCACACCTGAGGTCAGGAGTGTAAAGCACTCCAAAAGGCTCAAGACCTCAGTAGCTCTAAAGGGCTTATGTACCAGGTGCACATATTTGAAAAGTTTCGACCCATTTAGAACGGCGGTACGACCTTGAACTGGTACCTAGTATGGATCATAGGTTTTTTGGTCCTCCTATTCGCTGTCAGCATCAGATCTTCAAAGACGGTAAAGACAGCCGACGACTATGCGATGGCGGACTTCAAGCTTGGCTTCTTCCCAATCTGCGGCTCTGTTATCGCGACAGTTACGGGTTCAGCAGCGCTGATTGGCGGCTCGGGTAAAGGGTTCGAGATGGGAGTCTCTTACTTCATCACAAGCATCAGCATGATGCTTTTTACTGTGGTAGCGATGCTCGCGCTTGGCCCGGTGATCCGAAAACTTCGCCTGTACACCATCCCCGAGCTGTTCGCTCGGCGTTTCGGTAAGCTCGCCGCGCTGATCCCTGCGCTGATCATCGGTTTCCTCTACATGACTCCAACGTTCGGCATGCAGCTTGTCGGCATGAGTTCAATTTTGAGCTCCATCACTGACCTGCCCGCATTCTGGGGAATCATTATCGGCTTTGCCGTGACCCTCGTGTTCACCCTCATCGGTGGTATGCCCAGTGTCGCGTGGACCGACGCGATCCAGACCATCGTCATATTGGCGGGTGTCGTCATCACTCTCGTAGTCGGTGTTTCATACGCTGGCGGTCCATCAGTCGTCGTGCGCGAAGCCCCGGAAAAATTGCTCAGTTTCGGTAGCATCGGCGGCATAGAACTGATGAACTGGTTCTTGGTTTTCGGGCCCTTCTACATAGTCTGGCAGACCACCTGGCAGCGCTTGACGGCTGCAAAATCCACAAAAGTCGGGATTTCGGGTGTCGTGATCGGTTTTGTTATTTCCGCATTGATCGGTCTCGTCGCAATTTTCATCGGGATCACTGCGGTACAGGTCTTCCCGGAGGGAACTGATCCAGACGCGATCTACACCTCGTTCATCGCGCAGCTGTTCCCTGGCTCTATCGGCGGCCTACTCATGGTCTCCTTGCTTGCCGCACTCTTGACCGGTGCGACTTCATTCCTGCTCAGCGGCGCAATCAACGTCTCCAAGGACATCTACGAGGGTTGGGTCAACCCTAAGGCTGGCGACGCTCAGATCTTGAAGGTCTCCAGGCTATCCGTAGCTTTCATGGCGGTGCTCGGGCTCGTGATAGCTCTTTGGGTGAAGGACGTAATCGGCATTTACCAGGTCGCACTGTCTTTCACTGCCTCGGCTCTCGTAGCACCGGTGCTCGCTGCCATGTTTTGGAAGCGCGCGACCAAGGCGGGCGTCATGGCCAGCACCATTGGGGCGCTGGTAGTTTCCTTGGCATGGCGAATAGCAGGTACGCCATTTGGACTCCACGAAATCGCGCCCGGCCTTCTGGCATCTGGGACGCTGCTGATTGTTGTCAGCCTGATGACTAAACACTCTGAGGATGAGACCGTTATTGCTTACTTCCAAGCGTTCCGACGCGGACTCCCACTGAGCAGCAAGACTCCCGTCAAGGGTGAAGTGACTTCAGCTGCAGAGGCGATACTCAGCGAAAGCGAGCAGTCCCATGCTATGGATCCTACAGAGAGCGGCACCTCAGGTTCCCTGAACTCCGACCCGACTCATGATTCCCCGGCCAAGTCGCCATCAAAGTTGAACGAGCGATGAACCAGACTACGAAGTAGCAATCCCGATCAGTTCCCCACCGGAAAGGAACACAATGGAACGTACAGTAATCTACCCAGCTCGAATCGTCCGTACTATGGACCCCGCACGGCCAGTAGCCGAAGCTGTCGCTATACGTGGCGACCGAATTCGTGCAGTGGGAACAGTGACAGAACTGAAAGAGTACCCCGGGGCCGTCGTAGATGAACGTTACTCAGATTCGGCTCTCCTACCTGGCTTTGTGGAGGCGCATAGTCACGCGGGCTCGGGAAACGTCTGGGCCAACACCTACGTGGGATACATGGATCGGATCGACCCTGATGGACGACGCTGGCCCGGGTGTCGGACCGTCGATGAGATTCTAGAACGGCTTAGAGAGGCCGAGGCAGAATTGCACGCTCCCGACGAATTACTCATGGCTTGGGGACTCGACCCCATTTACTTCCCGGACCAGCCGCTGGCGGCTGAACAACTCGATATGGTGTCATCCAACCGGCCTATTTACGTTTCTCACACAAACGGGCACGTCTGCGCGGTCAATAGCGTAGTCCTCGAACGTTTCGGCATAAATCAGTCGACGAGGGTTGATGGCGTGGTCAAGAATGAGAATGGTGATCCGACAGGCGAACTGCAAGAGTTCGCAGCGATGGGTCTCGTTGCAGAATTAACTGAGGGTCGCGGCGTTCTCAATACCAACACTGAGGCACTAATCCGATTCGCGCAGGAAGGGGTGAACACCGGAACGACGACGCTCACAGACCTGGGCACGACAGCGCTAATGGACGATGAGGGTGTCGACCTGTATGAGTCGGTAGTTCGCGACGATTACCCTGCAAGGCTCAATGTCTTCCACTTTGGCGCCGGAATCGGTCAACCTACCCTCTCTTTGCAGGAGGCTGCGGACCGGCTTGTGCATCTTCGCGACGAATCGACAGGAAAACTTCGCTTCGGAAACGTCAAACTCATGCTGGACGGATCCATTCAAGGTTTCACTGCACGGCTACTCGCGCCTGGCTACTATCGAGATCAGCCTAACGGGATCTGGAACATTAGCCCGGAAGAATTCAAGGCAGCGTTCGAGACATTCCACCGCGCAGGCCTGCTGGTTCACGTTCACTGCAACGGCGACCAGACAACTCAGCTGTTCCTTGACATACTCGAAGAGATTCTCACGAGCTACCCGCGGCCCGACCATCGTCATACCTGCACCCATTCTCAGATGACCACGGCGGCGCAGTATCGGCGGATGGCAGCGCTTGGAGCCTGCGCGAACATCTTTGCCAATCACATCTGGGCGTGGGGTGATCAGCATATTGATGTGACTGTTGGTCCCGACAGAGCGGCACGAATGAATGCAGCAGCGACCGCGCTGCGAACCGGGGTGCCGATTTCCTTGCATTCGGATACACCAGTAACGCCTTTGGGACCACTGCAAGCCGTAAAACATGCCGTTACACGAAAAACCGTCTCGGGACGTGTAATGGGCGAATTCGAGAAGATCGGAGTGCAAGAAGCACTCGAAGCCGTGACCATCGGTGGCGCCTACATGCTGAAGATGGACCACGAAGTAGGTTCCATTGAATCCGGTAAGTTTGCGGATCTAGCGGTCTTGGCGGAGGATCCCTTTGATGTTGAGGCGGAACGCATAGGTGACATCCGGGTCCTGGGAACTGTAGTCGGTGGGCAACACTTCAAGACGAAGGTTGCAGCACCGGCAGAAGCACTGGCACCATGACGGCAAAGTTGGCGATCATCAGTGGTTATCTAGGATCTGGAAAATCGACGCTCGTGAATCGCTTGTTAGGCGGTGTTCTGCCCGGGCGTACTGCCGTCGTAGTAAACGATTTTGGTTCAATCAATATCGATGCCGATCTCATTTCGTCCGCGGACGAGGACACGATTGAGCTAACGAACGGCTGCATCTGTTGCCAGATAAATGACGATGCTTCGCGCGTTATGTCCAAACTTGCTGAACGCGCGGATCTTGACAACGTTCTGTGCGAAGTCAGCGGTGTCGGTGACCCTAGGCAAATTGCCCAATGGCGCACCTTTCCCGGCTTCACACGCGGGCCTCTCGTCGTCTGCGCAGACGCCACGGCTCTCCCGCGCTTATTGAAAAACGAATACGTCGGCGATACGGTCTCACGGCAGCTTGCGCGCGCCGAAACGGTCTTGATCACCAAGACGGATGTCGCTCTGCCCCGTGACATCAGCAAGACGGAGGAAGCCTGTCGTCGAGCTGCACCCAACGCGCTTATTTTCATACAGGAAAGTACTGATCCTGGGAAAACGGCACTCGAGGTATTTGGTCCTGCACAGAATGACGCCTCTGCCCGCTACACGGACGAAAGCCCGAAGCAAAACAAGGGTGCTGAGGCCTTAGCCCATCAAACACGACATGCTTCTGTCACTGTCGATCTCCCGAAGCCCCTCGACATTGATGTTCTAGTCAGCTTTTTGTCATCACAGTCCGCGCTCCTTATGCGGGCTAAAGGGATTGCCCTCGACAAGGCGGGCAGCTGGCAGGAAGTCCAATTAGCCGGGCGCCAAGTTACAGTGAGGCCACATGGCTCACAGAAGCGACGGCCAGAATCCTCGGCGATGGTGATGATCGCTGCAGGACCGAACGCCGAGGGGATAGTGCACGAAGCCGAGGCAGAGCTGAAACAACTTAACAGATAGTGGCAGCTACTTCTAGTTGGGATTGCCAGCCTCTAGACCAATGCTTCGACTTCTGGGAGCGTTCTCGCGTGACCAAAACAAGCATTAGTGGTGAGTGTCTGGTTCCATCGCTTACGGAAAGCAAGAACCGCGAGTGCAGATGTCGCACTCGCGGTTCTTACTTTGCCGACGAGGTGGTTTAGAAGAGCACGCGGGCCAGCTTCTGGCGGGAGGCGGCGACCCGCGGGTCGCTGTTGCCCACCACGGCGTACAGCTCGATCAGCCGGCGCCGGACCCGTTCGCGGTCCTCGTCATGCAGCCGGGAGATCAGGTTCACCAGCCGGGAGAAGGCGTCCTCCACGTGCCCGCCGGCCACATCCATGTCCGCCACCTCCAGCTGGGCGTTGATGTCATCCGGGGACTGGGCCGCGGCCTGGCGCACCTGGTTCAGGTCCTTGCCCTGGGTGCGCGAGAGCAGGCGCACCTGGTACAAACCCACCTGCGCCTCGTGGTCGTTGGGCTTCTCGTTCAGCGCCTGGGTGTAGGCGGCCTCCGCGGCGGCGAAGTCCCCCGCATCGATCGCGTCCATGGCCTTCTGGTGCAGCGGCGGCAGCGCCGGCTCCTCTGTGCCCGCGGCGCCAAACGGCGGCACGGTCCCGCCCATCCCCTGCTGCGCGGCCAGCTCCAGCAGCTGGGCCAGGACCTGCTCGATCTGCTCGGCCGGGGCGGTGCCCTGGAACAGCGGGACCGGCTGGCCCTTGACCAGCGCGACCACCATCGGGATCTGCTGGACCTGGAAGGCCTGGGCGATCTGCGGGTGCGCCTCCGCATCCACCACGCCCAGCACCATCTTCCCGCCCTGGCGGTCGACCAGGGTGCCCAGGATCTTGTCCAGCTCCACCGAGGCGGCCAGGCGCGCGGCGCCCAGCGACACCAGCGCCGGGACCTGCTGGGACAGGCCCACGAACTGCTGGAACCCGGCCTCATCGAGCTGGGTGGTCCAGCTGCCGGCGGCGGCGGCCGGGATCTGCTCGGCCTGCTGGGCCGCAGCGGCCAGGTCGGTCAAATCCACGGCCCCGCGGGCCGAGGGGATATTCTGTTCGCTCATTAGCTCTCCTTCACCTGCTTGACATCCAGCAGTACGACTTCGCCGGCGATCAGGGAAATCTTGTCCTTCGAATCCCCGGCAGGAATGTAGAACATCACGGGTTCAGCGTAGCGGATCTGCACGTCCCCGGTGCTGGAGCTGCTGCCCAGCAGCTTGCGGGTCAGCTCATCGGCGCCCTTGAGCGGGTCGCTGTCCTCGGTGCGCTTGAACGTGGTGGTCGAGTTGATCAGCCCGGTCACGATCGCCCCGCCGTCCGGGGTGGAGAGCACCATGGTGTCCTTGGCGCTGGGCTTGCGCTCGTACTTCACGTCGGCCTCGTTGGCCTTGTCCTTCTCCGACTTCTGTCCGGCGTGCACCGCCTTGATGAACTCGGATTCGGCGAACTTCCCGGCCTGCTTGGACTTCGGGTTGGTCAGCACGTCGGCCAGCTGGTTCATGGCGTCCTGCGGCTTGGTGTTCAGCCCCTCGGCGTCCGCGCCCAGCTGCTTCACCGACGGGTCGCCCACCGCGATGCCCGGGAAGGAGGCGCCGGGCAGCATCTGCGAGGCGAAGACGACCTTGTAGTTATCCCGCGCGTTCTCCTGGCGCAGGGTGATGGCGATCGGCAGCGTGTTCGGGTCCTGGTCCTTGGCGGTGACCACGTTGATCACGCGCGGGAACTTGGCCTCGGAGGTGTTGGGCACCGCGGCGGAGCGGATGACGTCGGTGGCCAGCTTCGTCGGCTCGGCGACCTTCACGTCCTTCTTCAGGATCTCGTAGCGGCTGGAGCGGATGGACTTGAAGGCCCCGGCGGTGCGGGCGTCCAGATCCTTGGCGTTGTGCGAGTCATCGGCCTTGCCGACCTGCTTCTTCACATCCTCCAGGATGCGGTTCAGCTGTTCCTCGGTGACCACGGGGAAGGTGGTGGCGGTCTGCTCCTCGGGCGTGGCCGAGGCGGACTGCTCGGCGGCCGCGTCGCTGGCCTGTTCGCTGGGGGTTGCGCTTTCGGCGTCCTGGGGGCTGGCGGACTCATCGCTCGGGGCGGCCGGGATCAGCACCCCGGACAGGCCCAGGGACAGGGCGGCAACCAGGGCCAGCGAGTTGTGGGTGTTCACCCGGCGCGCCGGGCGCTTGGCGGCGGGGCGCACCAGCAGGAAGGCCAGGCCCACCACGATCAGCAGCGAACCGATGATGATCAGCGGCAGCGCCCAGGGCATGGTGGCGGTGTTCGCGTAGGTGACCGAGATCTTCGCCGGGGCGGCCTGCTTGCCGTCGGCGGCCAGCAGCAGCGACCAGGAGCCGCTATCCGGCGCGGTCCAGCGGTAGGTCATCTTCCCGTCGGCCTGCTGGGAGTCAAAGAAGATGTCCCCGCCGGCCGGGTTGGGCACCTCGGCCTTGCCGTCGACCAGCTCGGCCTGCAGGCGGTGGTTCACCCGGTCGATGCCGGTCAGTGAGACGTGTTTGGCATCGCCCACCCAGGCCTCCACGTCATAGCTGCGGCCCAGCGAGGCGGTGAACTCCCCCTCGGATTCGATCTGCAGCTCCACCGGGGCGATGTCCGCGTCGTTGATCGACGGCTCGATCACCGTCAACGGCGCGCTGCCGTCGAATTCGGGCATGGAGGCAGTCACCGTTTCGGGCGGCGCCCAAAACGTCTTCTGTCCGATGCCGATGAACAGGGCCACGGCCCCGATCAGCATCGCGATCACCGGTAGTATTTTTCGCACGGCTTCACCCATTCGCATCACGGTCACAAGGTCTTCGACTCAAGTCTAACGAGTGGATCGTGGACTTGGTTCCTGACGCGGATTGTGAGGATGCTCAAACCGCGTGCGGGCTCGGACCCGCAACATCCATCCTGACCGCCCCGGCTGGGGGTAAGCTCAAAGCCATGAACCCGCAGCCTGATTCCGAGCCGCACCAGGACGAGCCGGCGCCGCGTCCGGCCACCGAGGTGTCTGCCCGCGAGGTCGTCGCCGGCGGCAGCCGGATGCGCCACTTTGGCCGCCGAATCACCCAATTGCTCAGCGCCCCGGCACGCAATCCCGCGTTGGGTGACGAACCCGACGTGGACGGCGAGCAGCAAAGCGAATCGCTGGAGGTCATGCATCCGGTTGCCCTTGGCTTCCTAGCCACCCTCGGTGTGGGGTTGGCGCTGCTGGGATACTACCTGCTGACCAACGTGGGTTCGCTGATCACCTGGATCGTGATCGCGATGTTCATCGCACTGGGCCTGGATCCTATCGTCCGTTTCCTGGTGCGCCACGGCTTCACCCGCCCGCTGGCGGTGCTGAGCACCATGGTGGGGATCTTTGCGGTCTTTGGCGGCTTCATGGCGGTGATCATCCCGACCCTGGTCACCCAGATCACGCAGTTCATCGAAAGTGCACCACAGATCATCGATGATTTTCTGAACAGTGACTTGGTCTCCCAGCTGGACCGGCAGTACCAGGTCACGGAGCGAATCAACGATGAGGTGGACAAGTTCTTCGGGGATTCCGGGGCGGTAACCAACGTCTTCGGTGGGGTGCTCGGCGTTTCCCAAACCGTGGCCCAGTCCATGTTCGGGATCCTAATCGTGCTCGTGCTGGCCGTCTACTTCCTGGCCTCCATGCCCGGGATCATGGCCTTCTCCCTGCGCCTGGCCCCACGCTCCAAGCGCCAGAGGGTGGGCGAGCTGATGAACCGGATCACCCGCAGCGTCGGCAATTACGTGATCGGCCAAGCCTCGGTGGCGATCCTGAACTCGCTGGTGGCGCTGACCCTGATGACCATCCTGGGTGTGCCCTTCGCCGCGTTGCTGACCCTCGTGGTGGCGATGCTGGCGTTCATCCCGCTGGTCGGGGCCGTCATCGCTGGGGTGCTGGTCACCACACTGACCCTCACCCTGGGCTGGCAGAGCGCGTTGATCTACGGCATCTGCTACTTCGGCTACCTGCAGATCGAGGCGTACATCGTCTCCCCGCGCATCATGCACAAGGCGGTGGCGGTGCCCGGCGCGGTGGCGGTGATCTCGGTGATCGCCGGCGGTTCACTGGCCGGGATCACCGGCGCGCTGATGGCCATTCCCACCGCCGCGGCGGCCATGATCCTGCTGCGCGAGGTGTTCATCGCGCGCCAGGACAGGCTTTAAAACTCTAGAGCGCCAGGCCCAGCCACAATCCGAGTCCGGCCGCGAGCACCGTGGCCAGCAGCGTGCCCAACGCGTTGCCAAGCGTGGCCAGCACTCGGCCCTGACGCAGCAGGCGCACCGTTTCCACGCTGGCGGTGGAGAAAGTCGTATAGCCGCCAAGGAACCCGGTGCCCAGGATCAGCCGCCAGGTCTCGGGCAGCAGGTGGCCCATTGCCAGCCCGGTGATGAGGCCCAGCACCAGGGATCCGCTCAGATTAATCAGGATCGTGCCCCACGGCAGCGTGCCGCGCCAGCGCACGGCGATCCACTCCACCAGCACAAAGCGGCTGACCGCCCCCAGTCCCCCGGCCAGGGCCAAGAGCACAAACTGGATCACATCCATCTCACTGCCCCCGTTCCGGATCGGCGGCCCCGTCCGGTTCCCCACTGGCCGATCGTCCATGCCGGGTGCTGGAGCGGCGGATCGTGGCGGAAAGGATGATCCCGGCGGCCGCCGCCAGGAAGCCGAGCACCACGGAGCCCAGCGCGTAGGCCAGACCGGCCAGCGGGCTGTTACCGCCCAGCAGCAGGGCCGTGTCCACGGCCAGGGCACTGTAGGTTGTGAACCCGCCCATGAAGCCGGTTCCCACCAGCAGCCGCCAGACCCGGTGCCGGCGTTGTTCGCTGCTGTGCTGCGCGAGGAACTCAAGCAGCAACCCGAGCAGGAAGGCGCCGAGCACGTTGATGGCAAGGATGGTGTACGGCACCGAATCCACCGGCGGGAAGAGCAGGGCAAGGCCCTGCCGGCTGGCGGTACCGAGCGCCCCGCCAAGAAAAACCAACAACAGCGGGACCAGGCGGGCCGAGTGTGGTGTACGTACAGGCTTCGGCGTCGTGGAATTCATGCCTTCTCCCCCACTGGGTGGACGCACGGTGCATGGCGCGCGGATAACCGCCACCCGGCAGCCGTGGCACATTCGGGGCTGCAAAGTGTGACGCTCATCGTGGATCTCCTACCTTTCGGGCACAGTGGTGCTGCTGAGGTAGGGACCGTTGTCGCAACGGGTGCGAGGTTGGGTACGGCGGGCCCCACCGCCGTGATGCCGGGCATCGCTTTCATTCTGGCACAAGGCCATGGTGCGCAGGAACTCCACTAACACCATCAGTAACGGTAGGAGCGGATCTCCCAGCACCGTTCATGCCAGTGCCGCCGCGCCGCCGCCGAGGCCTCGTCACCGGACCAGTGATCGGCTCGCCAGGCCACCAGGTGCGAGACCCCCACGCCGATCACGCGGTGGCAGCCCGGGCAGGTGTAGGTCTTGGACGCGGACAGCGGGCTGATCTTGCGCACATGCCACTGCCCATCCGGGGCATCCTGCAGGCGCACCACCCCGTAGCGGGCCCGTTCGACCCAGTCCTCCTCATACTGCGGCGGCCCGGAAGGCTGGCGCGACGTGGTGTTGCGCGACCTTCCATTGCGGCGGGGACGGTTAGAACGGGGCATGGCTCCATCATGCCGCATGGCAGCAAGCCGGTTCCAGCCGAGCGCTCACACCACCGGCGGACACCACCGGATACCTGCGTCACACGCTGCCTGCATCCGGCGCGGCCAGCAGGTAGTGTTGTGTGGGTGCGTTTAGTTGTTGCAAAGTGTTCCGTGGATTATGCCGGGCGTCTGCGTGCCCACCTGCCCCTGGCCAAGCGCCTGATCATGGTCAAGGCCGACGGATCGGTGTTGATCCACTCGGACGGCGGCAGCTACAAGCCGCTGAACTGGATGAACCCGCCGCTGACCATGCACGTGCAGGAGCCGGCCCCCGAACTGGCCGAGGAAGGCGTCACCGAGGTGTGGCGCCTGGCCGCGGCGAAGAGCGATGACACGCTGACCATCCACTTCCACCAGATCGAGCACGACTCGGCCCACGAGCTGGGCACCGACCCGGGCCTGATCAAGGACGGGGTGGAAGCCGACCTGCAGCGCCTGCTGGCCGAACAGATCGACCTGCTCGGCGACGGGCACACCCTGATCCGCCGCGAGTACATGACCGCGATCGGCCCGGTGGACATCCTGGCGCGCGACGGCGCCGGGGCCACGGTGGCCGTGGAGCTCAAGCGCCGCGGGGACATCGACGGGGTCGAACAGCTCACCCGCTACCTGGAACTGCTCAACCGCGACCCGCTGCTCAAGCCGGTCACCGGCATTTTCGCCGCCCAACAGATCAAGCCGCAGGCCCGCACGTTGGCCGAGGACCGGGGCATCCGCTGCCTGGTGCTCGACTACGACGCGATGCGCGGCGTGGACGACTCGGCCGGGCGGCTGTTCTAGGTTCAAGGCAAGTCCCGTCTACCCGCCCGGCCACCAAAGCCCGGCAACCATTGCCACAACGGCAATTCCCAGACATGCCAGCCCGGCAGCGAAGAGCATCGCCAGCGATCTGCGGTCACGGCGCGGATCAATTATTTGAAAGCTTGCCTCGGTTTGCTCGACCCTTCGCATGGTCATTCGAAGATCCTCATCGGCTTCCTGGGCCATGAGATAGGCACATCCAAGGCCCAGCACGGCAAGGACGACAGACGTAATGGACAGCGATGTCACCTGCCACGGAGCGTGCGACAAGCGTGTCCCGCCCAACCCCAGAACCACCAACAAGCCACCAGAAAGACTGATCAGGCTCGTGCAGATCTTCTTCTGGCGTTCGTACTGCATCAGTCTGGCGTATACCCATTCGGGGTGGTTTACGGTCACTACCCGCTCCAATCCTTGGTGAAAGAACGCTCCAGCTATCCCGCGATGGACCACAGCGATAAACCGCTGCGCTCCAGCCATCGAAACTGGCGCACGGTAGCCAGCGTACCCAGCAATCTCGGGTTCATCGCTGTGGTACCGCGTGCAGGGATTATGCACGAATTTGAGACAAGCTCGTGCGAATGCGCCTAAGCTGGGGTCATGAGCACCGAACAGCGCACCGTAATGTTCGCCCGGCTGGTCTCCGACGGCCTGCAGGTTACCGATGGCGCGCTTGCCATCGAGGGCGACCGGATCGTCTTCGCGGGCAACCGCGATGACTTCCTGGCCACCGAGGACGCAGACACCTTCACCGAGCATTTCCTGGCCGAGGACACCACCCTTGTGCCCGGGCTGATCGACATCCACTGCCACGGGGCGAACGGCGCCGACTTCTCCGATCCGGAGCACGCCGGGGTCAGAGACGCCATCGACTTTTTGCACCGCTCGGGCACCACCACGGTGATCGCCTCACTGGTCTCCTCCGACCACGAACAGATGCTCAACGCCACCGAGCTGCTGGCGGAGTTCGCCGAAGCCGGGCTGATTGCCGGCATCCACGCCGAGGGACCGTTCCTCTCCGCCGAACGCCGCGGGGCACAGTATCCGGGATTCCTCACCGACCCGGATCCGGACTTCGTCGCGGATCTGGTGATGGCCAGCCACGGGCAGCTGCGCACCATGACCTTCGCCCCGGAACTGGAGGGCACCGAAGATTTGATCGAGGCGCTGGTCTCCCAGGGTATCGTCCCGGCCATCGGGCACACCGCCGCCAGCGCGTCGGTGACCCGCAAGGCCCTGCAGGAGATCGCCGAGCAGCTGGAAAGCGCAGGGGTGGACGGGTTCACCGAGCGCCCGTTGGTCACCCACCTGTTCAATGCGATGCCGCCGATTCACCACCGTGATCCCGGCCCGGCCGCCGCCGCGCTGGAAATGGCGGCCAAGGGCAATGCGGTGCTGGAACTGATCGCCGATGGCGTGCACCTGTCCCCCGACACCGTGCGCATGGTGTTCGCACTGGTGGGAGCCAAGTCCATTGCACTGGTCACCGATTCGATGGCCGCCACCGGGCTGACCGACGGCGAATACACGGTGGGCCCGGCCAAGGTGCGGGTCGAGGACGGCGAGGCGCACCTGGCCGAGGGCGATCGGCAGCGCCTGGCCGGGGGCACCTGCACCCTGCTGGAGGTGGTGCGCCGCACCGTGGCTGCCGGAGTGCCGCTGGTGCGCGCGATCATCTCCGCCACCAAGGTGCCGGCCTACCTGATCGGACTGGCCGATGAGGCCGGACGGCTGCACCAGGGCTTCGTCGCGAACGTGCTGGTGCTCGGCCCGAATCTGGAGCTGCGCCAGGTGTTCCGCAGCGGGCAGCTGCTGGACTGAGCCCGCTGACCGGGTTCGGATCTTCCCTCAACAATCTTGATGTTAAACAGCTGACCCCCAACCCGTGAAGGGTTGGGGGTCAGCTGTTGTCTCAGCCAGGAGACGGTGTCGACTAGATTTGCCAGGAGCCGGCGATCGGGCCGGCTTCGAGCCAGGCGGAGAACCCGGTGTAGTCCCGGTAGTCCATCGCCATCTCGATCAGTTCATCGCCGCGCTTGAGGCTTACGATGATGAACCCCGGCGGGATCTTGCCCCGTTCATCGTCCTTGGGCCGCCGCCACCCGGAAATGTCCAGGCCGCGGCGTTCCAGCACGAACGCCGGGATCGGCGAGACCGAGAAGAACCGCAGCAGGTCCACATGGGCCGTGCCGTAGCGTCCAATGCACATCACCCACTTGCCCGCGGGCGTGTGGTAGGAGGCATCGAAGGTTCCGAGCGTGCGCCGCAACTGGAAGCGGCGCACGCCCATGGCACCAAAGAACGCCACGATGCCGGCCAAGACCAGCAAGGCGATCAGAACTGGTGCGCTAATCTCGATCAATGGCGCCTACGCTGCGTTAACCACTGCGTTGTCGGCGACGATAACCACCCGGTCGTGGTCGACGGAGAAGAATCCCCCATCGATGCGCACCGAGAAGCGGGCCTCGGAAACCGGGTCGATTTCCAGATCCCCTGCGGCAAGCACGGTCAGGGTCGGCACGTGACCGGGCAGAACTCCGATCTCACCGTCCACCGAACGCGCCTTGACCAGCTTCGCGGGGCCGGCCCACACGAAGTGGTCGGCCGCCACGATTTCGACCTGAAGCTCGGCCATGCTACTTGCTGGCCTTCTGGATCTCGGCCCACTGGCGCTCGACGTCGTCCAGACCACCGACGTTGAAGAACGCCTGTTCTGCGATGTGGTCCAGGTCGCCGTTGCAGATGGCCTCGAAGCCCTCGATGGTGTCCTTCAGCGCCACGGTCGAACCCTCGACACCGGTGAACTGCTTCGCGGTGTAGGTGTTCTGCGACAGGAACTGCTGGATACGGCGGGCACGGGCCACGACGATCTTGTCCTCTTCGGACAGTTCGTCCACACCCAGGATCGCGATGATGTCCTGCAGTTCCTTGTTCTTCTGCAGGATCGACTTCACGCGGATCGCCACATCGTAGTGCTTCTGGCCCACGTACTGCGGGTCCAGGATGCGCGAGGTCGAGGTCAGCGGGTCGATCGCCGGGTACAGGCCGCGCGAGGCAATCTCACGGGACAGTTCGGTGGTCGCATCCAGGTGGGCGAAGGTGGTCGCCGGGGCCGGGTCGGTGTAGTCATCGGCCGGCACGTAGATCGCCTGCATCGAGGTGATCGAGTGGCCCTTGGTGGAGGTGATGCGTTCCTGCAGCAGACCCATTTCGTCAGCCAGGTTCGGCTGGTAGCCCACGGCCGAAGGCATGCGGCCCAGCAGGGTCGACACCTCGGAACCGGCCTGGGTGAAACGGAAGATGTTGTCGATGAACAGCAGCACGTCCTGGTTCTGCACATCGCGGAAGTACTCCGCCATGGTCAGGGCCGAGAGGGCCACGCGCAGACGGGTGCCTGGCGGCTCGTCCATCTGGCCGAACACCAGGGCGGTGTCCTTCAGCACGTTGGCTTCTTCCATTTCGACCCACAGGTCGTTGCCTTCGCGGGTGCGCTCACCCACGCCGGCAAACACCGAGGTACCGCCGAAGTTGCGGGCCACACGGGTGATCATTTCCTGGATCAGCACGGTCTTGCCCACGCCGGCACCGCCGAACAGGCCGATCTTGCCGCCCTGGATGTACGGGGTGAGCAGGTCGATCGACTTGATGCCGGTTTCCAGCATCTCGGTGGAGCCTTCGAGGTCCGAGAACTTCGGGGCCTTGCGGTGGATCGGCCAGCGCTCGGTGACCTGGATCTCCGAGTTGTCAACGTCCAGGGCGTCGCCCAGCACGTTGAAGATGTGGCCCTTCACGCCGTCGCCGACGGGCACGGAAATCGGTGCCCCGGTGTCGGTGACCCGCGCGCCGCGCACCAGGCCGTCGGTGGCCTGCAGCGAGATGGCGCGAACCATGTTGTCGCCCAGGTGCTGGCTGGTTTCGAAGGTGATCTTCTTGGTTTCGCCGTTGATCGTCAGATCAGCGGTCAGTGCGTTGTAGATTGCAGGCAGTGCATCGGCTGGGAACTCGACGTCCACGACCGGGCCAGTCACGCGGGCAATGCGACCGGTGGCCCCTGCGGTAACCTGCTCGTTGAGTTGGGCAGTCATCTTTCTCACTTCT
Organism: Glutamicibacter sp. St.4D3; assembly: GCF_059728615.1. Classification (NCBI taxonomy): domain Bacteria; kingdom Bacillati; phylum Actinomycetota; class Actinomycetes; order Micrococcales; family Micrococcaceae; genus Glutamicibacter; species Glutamicibacter sp. St.4D3. The sequence goes on along the minus strand of NZ_AP039380.1, from coordinate 1,204,319 downwards.
TGTCTGGTAGGAACTTTGCGGACTTAGCTGCTCAGCGCGTCTGCGCCGCCGATAATTTCCGTGAGTTCCTGGGTGATTTCAGCCTGACGGGCGTTGTTACGCAGTCGCGTGTACTTCTTGATCAGCTCCTGGGCGTTGTCGCCGGCGGACTTCATGGCGCGCTGGCGGGCAGCGAGCTCGGAAGCGGCGGCTTGCAACTGGCAGTTGAAGATGCGCGATTCGATGTACCGCGGCAGCAGTGCATCGAGCACTTCCTCAGCGGTCGGCTCGAATTCGTACAGCGGCAGCAACTCGTCGGCGGGAGTCTCGGAGTCACCCTCGACAACCTCCAACGGCAGCAGACGGATAACCGTCGGTTCCTGCGTGACCATCGACTTGAACTGGGTGTAGACCACGTGGATCTCATCCACGCCGTCCTGTTCGAAGTCATTGGCGAAATCCTCAAGCAGGACTTCGCGCAGCTCACGTGCGGTGTCAAACAGCGGGGCGTCAGTTCCCCCGGTCCATACCTTGGCGTACTCGCGCGAGCGGAAGTCGAAGTAAGCCTGGGCCTTGCGCCCGACCAGGTAGGTCTTGACTTCCTTGCCTTCCTCCCGCAGGAGTTCCATCAGATGCTCAGCCTGCTTCAGAACGCTGGCGGAGTAGGACCCGGCGAGTCCACGGTCCGAGGTCATCACCAGCACCGCGGCCCGGCGCACCTGCGTCGGCTCGGTGGTCAGCGGGTGATCGATGTCGGACTGCGACGCGACGGCGGTAACTGCACGGGTGATCGCATTGGCGTACGGCAGCGAGGCCGCGACACGGCTGCGTGCCTTGCCGATGCGGGATGTAGCGATCAGTTCCATCGCCTTGAAGATCTTGGCCATCGACGAGGTCGATGCGATCTTCTGGCGGTAGACCCGAATCTGGGCTCCCATGTGTGTCCTTTCCTTATCCCCTGGGTGGGGTGGGGCGCCGCCTGCGCGGCGCCCCACCTACCCAAGGAGATTGTCAGCGCTTCTGCTTGACGATCTGTTCCTGGTCGACGGCCTCGGAATCCAGGGCGTCGTGCTCTTCGTGGCCGGCGTTGACCAGGCGGTCCGCGCCATCCCCGAAGAAGCCGGCCTTGAAGTCCGCCACGGCGGCCTTCATGGCCTCGACGGTCTCGTCCTCCAGCTTGCCGGTCTGGGCGATCACGTTCAGCACCTCGGTGCGGTGACGCAGGTAGTCGATGAACTCCTGCTCGAAGCGGCGCACATCGGCGACCGGCACATCGTCCAGGTGGCCGTTGGTGCCGGCCCAGATGGACACGACCTGGTCGGCGACCGGGTACGGGGTGTACTGGCCCTGCTTGAGCAGTTCCATCAGGCGCGCACCACGGGTCAGCTGCTGCTTGGAGGCGGCATCCAGGTCCGAGGCGAACATGGCGAAGGCCTGCATGTCGCGGTACTGGGCCAGTTCCAGCTTCAGGGTACCGGAGACCTTCTTCATGGCCTTGACCTGCGCGGCACCACCCACGCGGGACACCGAGATGCCCACGTCGACGGCCGGACGCTGGTTGGCGTTGAACAGGTCCGACTGCAGGAAGATCTGGCCGTCGGTGATCGAGATGACGTTGGTCGGGATGTACGCCGAAACGTCGTTGGCCTTGGTCTCGATGATCGGCAGACCGGTCATCGAACCGCCGCCGAGCTCGTCGGAGAGCTTCGCGCAACGCTCCAGCAGGCGGGAGTGCAGGTAGAACACGTCGCCCGGGTAGGCTTCGCGTCCCGGCGGGCGGCGCAGCAGCAGCGACACGGCGCGGTAGGCTTCGGCCTGCTTGGACAGGTCATCGAAGATGATCAGAACGTGCTTGCCACCGTACATCCAGTGCTGGCCGATGGCCGAGCCGGCGTAGGGTGCCAGGTACTTGAAGCCAGCCGGGTCCGAGGCCGGGGAGGCCACGATGGTGGTGTACTCCAGAGCGCCCTGCTCTTCCAGGGTCTGGCGCACGGCTGCGATGGTCGAGGCCTTCTGGCCCACGGCCACGTAGATGCAGCGCACCTGCTTGGTCGCATCGCCACTGGCCCAGTTGGCCTTCTGGTTCAGGATGGTGTCCACGGCGATGGCGGTCTTGCCGGTCTGGCGGTCACCAATGATCAGCTGGCGCTGTCCGCGGCCGATCGGGATCATCGCGTCGATGGCCTTCATGCCGGTCTGCAGCGGCTCGTCAACGCTCTTGCGCTGGGTCACGCCCGGGGCCTGCAGCTCCAGGGCGCGGCGGCCCTCGGCCGCGATCAGGCCCAGGTTGTCCAGCGGCTCGCCCAGCGGGTCCACCACGCGGCCCAGGAAGGCGTCGCCCACCGGAACCGAGAGGATCTCCCCGGTGCGCTCGACCTTCTGGCCTTCTTCGATCCCGGTGAAGTCACCGAGCACGACCACGCCGATTTCACGGGTGTCGAGGTTCTGGGCCAGGCCCAGGGTGCCGTCTTCGAAACGAAGCAGCTCGTTGGCCATGACGGAGGGAAGACCCTCCACCTTGGCAATGCCGTCGCTTGCTGTAATGACGCGTCCGACTTCGGTACGCTCTGCCTTGCCCGGTTCGTAGGACGCTGCGAACTCGTTTAGGGCATTGCGGACGTCATCAGCGTTGATGGTCAAATCGGCCATCTGCAGTCCCTGCTCTCCTAATTTGTGATCCGAAGGCTGGGCAACGGATCGAATGTGTTTGAAGTCTGAAGTGGTCCTGGCCGGCAGGACTCCACCTGGTGGTGAAGTCCTACCCTGCCAGGGCGCGGCGCAGTTCGGCCACGCGCGATGCCACGGAGGCGTCGACGATGTCGTCGCCCACCTTGATCACCAGGCCGCCGACCAAAGTCGGATCGACCGAGACGTTGATCTTCAGCGCACGGCCGTACAGCTTGTTCAGGCTGGCTTCCAGTCGCTGGACCTGCACGTCGGTCAGGGCCCGCGAGCTGACGATGTGGGCGATCCAGCGCTGCTGGCGCTTGGCCACCAGCTCCATGAAACGCTCCACCAGGCGGACCGGCTTCATCCCGCGCGGGGCGGTCACGGCCTGGCGCAGCAGCAGCTGCGCGGCCGAGCAGGCACCCGGAACCAGCTTCAGGGCCAGATTGGCCTTCGCCTCGGCCGGAGCCTGGGCGTCGTCCAGCGCGGCCTGCAGCTGGTGGTTGCCCGACACGACTTCGGTGAAGTCGAACAGGTCCTTTTGCAGCTTGTCCAATCCCGCAGCGTTCGCCTGCTGTTCTGCCACGGCAGCCACCGCGGTGACCGCCAGGGTTTCCAACGCATCGCTAATGTCGCGTTCCGAGCTCCAGCGGGTGGAAGCCAGCTGCTTGACGGTGTCCTCGGCGTCGGCCGAGACCTTCCCGCGCAGCAGCGAGGCCAGCAGCCCCGCCTTGTCGGCGGCTTCACGGGCCGGATCAGTCAATGCGCGGCGAAGGCCGGAATTCGTATCCAGCACCTGAAGAACCGCAAACAGTTCCTTGGGAAGCTCAACGGTCGCCAGGGCCAGCTTGGGCTCCAAGGCCTCCAAGGCCTTTGCCAATGACTCGCTCGATACACTTGCCATTAGTTCGATGCACCTGCGTTCTGCTGATTTTCCAAGTCGGCCAGGAACTGGTCAACCACGCGCTGGGAACGGGCATCGTCCTGCAGCGCTTCGTCAACAATCTTGCTTGCCAGCTCGGTGGCCAGCGTTCCCACGTCGCTGCGCAGCGAGGTCAGGGCGGAGTTGCGCTCCGCCTCGATCTGACGCTGAGCCTGCTCGGTGATGCGGGTGGCCTCATCGGTGGCCTTGGCCTTCAGATCGGCAAGGATCTGGGCACCTTCGCTACGTGCTTCCTCACGAATGCGGTTGGCTTCGGTGCGAGCCTCCAGAAGCTGGGCCTGGTACTGGGCCAGGGTCTCCTCTGCTTCCTTCTGGGCCGCCTCGGCCTTTTCCAGTCCGCCTTCGATCGCGGTCACGCGGTCTTCATAGGCCTGCTCAAACTTCGGGGCAATGACCTTGATGACGATGAAGAGCAGAACCGCGAAGCCGACACCCGTGACGAGAATCTCCCACGGGTTGGGCAGCAGCGGGTTTGCACCTTCGCCCGCAGCGAGGATGAAGTCTGTGCTGTTCATTCTCACTTTTCCTTATCTACTAGTTTCCGCTTGTGTATGGGCCCCGCGATAGTGGCAGGGCCACTACAAATCGCGGAAAGACTAGGCGCCGATTACGAAAGCGAAAACCAGGCCCAGGATGGCCAGTGCTTCAGTCAGCGCGAAGCCGAGCAGGGCGATCGGCTGCAGGATGCGCTGGGCTTCCGGCTGGCGGGCCACACCGTTGATGTAGGCGGCGAAGATCAGACCCACGCCGATTGCCGAACCGATAGCAGCCAGGCCGTAGCCGATCATATTCAAGGAGCCGTGCATTTGTTTATTCCTTTCAAGATACCGAGTTGGTCATCGGTAGGTTGTGAGGTATTCCCTTGGGAGCGAGGGAAAATCTGTTTTTGATTCTAGAAGTAATGACCTAGTGCGCGTCAGCTTCGATGGCGCCCTGGACGTAGATCGCGGTCAGCAGGGCGAACACGAATGCCTGCAGGGCCATGATCAGCAGTTCAAGGAAGTACATCGCAACCGAACCCAGGATCACCGCAACGCCCAGGCCGCTGTAGGCCAGGCCTTCCTGGACGGTGATCAGGTAACGGGCACCGGAAGCAGCCAGCATCACAATGATGTGTCCTGCCAACATCGTCGCCATCAGACGCAGCGAGTGCGTCAGCGGACGGACGATGAAGTTCGAAATGATCTCCAGCGGAATCATCAGCGGCAGGATCCAACCGGGGACCCCCGCCGGGGTTACGGCCAGCTTGAAGTAGCGCAGGCCGTGGTTCTTCAGGCCCACCCCGATCCAGGTGCCGTAGATGATGATGGCCATCGCGTATGCAGAACCGGCGTGTGAGAACGACGGGAGCTGCAGGAACGGGATCGCGCCGAAGAGGTTGTTCAGCAAGATGAAGAAGAACGTTGCAAAGAGCAACGGGGTCCAGGGACGGAAGTTCTTCTCGCCGATGATGTCGCGGCTGATGCCGTTGCGCACGAAAGCGTAGCCGCTCTCGGCCAGGTACTGCATCTTGCCGGGAACCAGCTTCGGATTCCTGATGGCTGCGGTGAAGAACCAGGTGATGAGGATGATCGACAGCACGATCATGATCATCTGCTTGCCGACACCGGTGCCGTACTCAGCAAACCAGGGGAAAATATCTGGCAGGTGGGTATCGGACACGGTTGGCGGGACGAATCCGCCCTCATTTGAGGCCATTGGGAGCGCAAACGCGATCAACGCGCTGTCCTCTCTGCAGTAGCGGTCACGGGCAAAGGCGGTGACTGGCGTAACTGCCTCTCACCGTGTAGAAAAAGATCGATCGGGTACGCAGGTCGGCATCGAAAACACTCGCGCATCGACGCTGACGCGATCATGCCTCCCGGTCACCCGGAAGCGCAAAATTTTGTCGGCTACCGCAGTTGCTGCGGCCACCTCGAAAATGACCCGAAGACAGCCTATCAAACTCACAGCTTTTCAATGACATTTGCGGCCACTGATCACTGCGTTAGGACTCGTTGTAAATCGGCATCCGGGCCTTGGAGAAGGCCCGGATTTCCCCGACCTGCCAGGCCACCAAAACGATGGCCGCGGCAAGCACGAATCCCTGTCGGTTGGCCCAGCCGGGCAACCCCAGGTTCAACAGCACGAACGCCAACCCGAAGACCTTGATCGCGAAGACCGCCAGGAATGCGGGCATGGCCCAGTTCCTGCGGATCCGCCCGGCCAGCTCGGCCACGAGCAGACCCGTGGCGAAGAAACCGATCACCAGCGCGGCAGCCAGCATCCCCGAGAGCGCATACCACCAGTCGGCCACGAGCCATGAAATCAGGAAAAAGGCCGCGGTGCCGATCAGCGCATACACCAGGGAACTGACCAACACCGGCATCCAGATGGAGTCGGGGGCCTTGGATGCCGGGACGCGGCCGGAGCCTGGAGTCTGGGGCATTCAAAGTCCTTAGCTTGCAAAGTCTTGAGCGTGGACTTCCGCGGGATTGCTTCCGCCGAAGAACGTGCCGTGCAAAACTGTCTATTCGCCGCTGACCCGAAGGCCGACCGCGAACGATCCAGAGTAAATTCTACACGAGATAGAATGCTTCTCCGTCACCGATGACGAAGTCTTTCAGTTAGCGAAGCGTAACGCTTGGAGACCAGCGGCCACCAGGTCAGCAACCCGGCGCCGATCAGCAGCAGGGCGAACAGCGGGATCATCACCTGCAGCGGGATGAAGGCGATCAGCACCACACCGGCGGCCACCAGCAGCGCCCACAGGTAGAGCAGCAGCACGCTCTTGCGCACCGAGTGGCCCTGGGCCAGCATCCGGTGGTGGATGTGCATCGAGTCCGGGGCGAAGGGAGAGCGCCGCTTGGACAGGCGCCGGATCACCGAGAGCAGCAGGTCCAGGGCCGGGAAGAAGATGATCACCAGCGGCAGTGCCATGGGCATGTAGGCCGGCACGTTGCGGAAGCGGTAGGCCTCAAGGCCCTGCACGTCGCCGGTGACCACCACGGTGGACACCGACAGGATCAGCCCCAGCGCCAGCACCCCGGTCTCCCCCATGAAGATGTTCGCCGGGTTGAAGTTGTGCGGCAAAAAGCCCAGGCACGCCCCGAGCAGGATGGCGCACAGCAGCGCCGCCAGGTTCGCGTAGTCCGCGGCGCTCACGTGGGTGGCCAGCACGTAGGAGTAGAGGAAGAAGGTCGCCGCGCCGATCGCGGTCAGCCCCGCGGCGAGCCCGTCCAGCCCGTCGGAGAAGTTGATGGCGTTCATCGTCAACACGATCAGCCCGATGGTCACCAGGTACTGCATGACCGGGGAATCAATGGACCAGGTGCCCACCGGCAGCGCCTTGATCACGATCCCGCTTTGGGCGATGATCGCCCCGATCCCCAGCTGCCCGATGAACTTCACGTACCACTTCAGGTCGTAGAGGTCATCGGCGATCCCCAGCACCACGATCACCACCAGGGCGAAGACGATGCCCATGATCGGTGAATCGTTGCGGAAGATTGCGTCGAAGAACTCCAGCCGGCTGGCCACCCAGAGCCCGGCCAGCAGCGCCCCGATCATCGCCAGTCCCCCGAACTTTACGATCGGGTTGCTGTGCTGGTCGCGGTCGCGCAGCTTCTGGGAGGAGACGAAGCGTGCCCCGAAGCTGCGCACCACGGGGGTGAGCAGGTAGGAGGTGACGAAGCTGAAGGCGATCAGCAGGACGTACTGTCTCATGCGTCCTGGCTCGGTGCGCTCTCACCCAGGCCGAGGACCTCCGGGACCACCTCGCGCAGCGCCTGCAGGGAAATCGCGCCCTGGCGCACCACGAAGAGGTGCTCCCCGGTGGCATCCACAATGGTGGAGGGTTGTGCCTCGCCGAGCAGGCCGCGCTGGCCGCCGTCGAGGTACACGTCCACGCTGGCGCCCAGCTGCGCTTCGGCCTCATCACAGGTGGTGGCGGCCGGCTGTCCGGTGCGGTTGGCGGAGGAGACCGCCAGCGGCCCGGTGTGCCCCAGCAGTTCCAGGGCGTCCGCGTCGTCGGGCACCCGCAGCCCCACGGTGCCCTTGGTCTCCCCCAGGTCCCAGGTCAGTGACGGCTGGGCTTGGAGGATCAGGGTGAGGGCGCCGGGCCAGAATGCCTCGGCCAACGCCCGGGCGGCGGGCGGCACGTCGATGGCCAGCCCGTCCATGGTTCCGATCTGGGAGATCAGCACCGGAGGCGGCATGGTGCGGGCCCGCCCCTTGGCGGCCAGCAGCATCGCCACGCCCTGGGCGCTGAACGCGTCCGCGCCGATCCCGTAGACGGTGTCGGTGGGCAGTACGATGCAGCGCTGGGCCTGCAGGGCCTGGCGGGCGGCGGCCAGGCCCTCCTCGCGCTGCGTGTCCTCGCTGATGTCGAATCGTGAACTCACGGTGCCCATTCTTTCATGGTTGGTTATTTTTCCGGTGCCACGCCACTGGTGGCGCGCGGCCGTCCGTTCAGGTCACGGTGCCCGGTGACCTCGGTGAACCCGGTGGCGCGCAGCATGCTGGCGGCGGTGGCGGCCTGCACCTCGGCGTGTTCCATCACGAACAATCCGCCCGGGCGCAGCAGCGTCAGCGCCTGGGCGCTGACCGCCCGCGGCACCTGCAACCCGTCCTCCCCCAGCCCGTACAGGGCCATCTGCGGGTCGTGTTCGCGCACTTCCTGCTCGCGCGGCACGGCGCTGGGTGGGATGTAGGGCGGGTTGCTGACCACGGCGTCGATGCCACCTTCCGGGAGCAGCCCGGCCGGCAGGTTTCCGGCATCCGCGTGCAGCACGCTGATGCCCAGCGGTTCGCAGTTCTGCCGGGTGTAGCCGATCGCCTGGTCGGAGAGCTCCACGGCCCAGACCCGGGGTGCGGACAGTTCGGTGGCCAGCGCCGCGGCGATCGCCCCGGAACCGGAACACAGATCCACAAGGCGGGCGCCTTGTTGCTCGCCGATGAAGTCCAGGGCCAGCTGCACCACGGACTCGGTTTCCGGGCGCGGGATGAACACCCCGGGCCCGACCTTCAGCTGCAGGTGGCGGAAGTAGGCGGTGCCGGTCAGGTGCTGCAGCGGGATGCGCCGGGCGCGCCGGGCGACCAGCTCCTGGTAGGCCTGGTGCTGCGCGGGCTGCAGTTCACGGCCCAGCAGCACCCCCAGCTGCACGTCCGAGCGGCTGGCCCCGATCACGTGGGCCAGCAGCAGCTCGGCGTCCACCTTGGGGCTGGGCACCGCGGCGGCCGCCAGGTCCGCCTCGGCCTGGTTGCGGGCGGCGCTGAACAGCATCCGGCTACTGCTCGCCCAGGTGGGCCAGGCGCTCTTCCTCGTCCATGGTGATGCACGAATCGATCACCGGCCCCAGGTCCCCGTCCATGACCGCGTCCAGGTTGTAGGCCTTGTAGCCGGTGCGGTGGTCGGCGATCCGGTTTTCCGGGAAGTTGTAGGTGCGGATGCGCTCGGAGCGGTCCATGGTGCGCACCTGGGAGGCGCGCTGGGCGGAGTTCTCCGCGTCCAGCTGCTCCTGCTGGTGGGCCAGCAGGCGCGAGCGCAGCACGCGCATGGCCGCCTCACGGTTCTGGATCTGGGACTTCTCGTTCTGCATGGCCACCACGATGCCGGTGGGCAGGTGGGTGATGCGCACGGCCGAGTCGGTGGTGTTCACGCTCTGCCCGCCGGGGCCGGAGGAACGGTACACGTCGATCTTCAGGTCGTTCTGGTGGATGTCGATTTCCTCGGGCTCATCGACTTCCGGGAACACCAGCACGCCGGCGGCGGAGGTGTGGATGCGGCCCTGGGATTCGGTGACCGGCACGCGCTGCACGCGGTGCACCCCGCCCTCGAACTTCAGGTGCGCGTACACGCCCTCGGCCGGGTCGTTCGAGCTGCCCTTGATCGCCACCTGGGCGTCCTTGTAGCCGCCCAGGTCGGACTCGTTGTAGGAGATCATTTCGACCTTCCAGCCCTTGTGCTCGGCAAAGCGGGTGTACATGCGCAGCAGGTCGGCGGCGAACAGGGCCGCCTCGTCCCCGCCTTCCCCGCCCTTGACCTCAAGGATCACGTTGCGCGAGTCGTTTTCGTCGCGCGGGATCAGCAGCCGGCGCAGCTTCTCCTCCAGTTCGGGCAGCGCGGCGGTCAGCTCCTCGACCTCGGCGGCGAAGTCCGGGTCCTCATCGGCCATTTCCTTGGCTGCCTCCAGGTCCTCGCTCGCCTGCTTCCAGCGGTTGTAGGCCTCCACGATGCCATTGAGCTGTGCGGAACGGCGCCCGAGCTTGCGGGCCCGGGCCTGGTCGGCGTACACGGCGGGATCGGACAGCTGCGCCTGGATCTCGGCGTGCTCCTCCAGCAGGGTCTTGACGGATTCGAACATGGTGGCAGAACTTCTTTCGATGCGTGGATCGGTGGCGCGCTGGCGGGCAGCGGGCCTTCACAAGAGATTGTAGGGGCAAAGCACCGGTGGCGTCCGGGCGACGGGTTGACCGTGCGCCCTGGACGCCACCGGGGAAAAGCGCGCTAGTTGTGCTGCGGCGTGGTCTTGTTGACCAGCATCAGGAACTCCGCGTTGGATTCGGTGTCCCGGATCTTCTTGGTCAGCAGCTCCAGCGCCTGCTGGGTGTCCAGCCCGGCCAGCATGCGGCGCAGGCGCCACATGATGCGCACCTCGTCGCCGGAGAGCAGCGACTCCTCGCGGCGGGTGGAGGACGCGTTGACGTCCACCGCCGGGAAGATGCGCTTCTCGGCCAGCTGGCGTGAAAGGCGCAGCTCCATGTTGCCGGTGCCCTTGAACTCCTCGAAGATCACTTCATCCATCTTCGACCCGGTTTCCACCAGGGCAGTGGCCAGGATGGTCAGCGAGCCGCCGTTTTCGATGTTGCGCGCGGCGCCGAAGAAGCGCTTGGGCGGGTAGAGGGCGGCGGAGTCCACACCACCGGAGAGGATGCGGCCCGAGGCCGGGGCGGCCAGGTTGTAGGCGCGGCCCAGGCGGGTCATCGAGTCCAGCAGCACGACCACGTCCATGCCCATCTCCACCAGGCGCTTGGCGCGCTCGATGGCCAGTTCGGCCACGGTGGTGTGGTCATCGGCCGGGCGATCGAAGGTCGAGGCGATGACCTCGCCCTTCACCGTGCGCTGCATGTCGGTGACTTCCTCGGGACGTTCGTCCACGAGCACCATCATCAGGTGCACTTCCGGGTTGTTGGTGGTGATCGCCTGCGCGATGGACTGCAGGATCAGGGTCTTGCCGGCCTTGGGCGGGGAGACGATCAGGCCACGCTGGCCCTTGCCGATCGGGGCGACCAGGTCGATCACGCGCGGACCGATCTGCTTGGCCCCGGTTTCCAGGCGCAGGCGCTCGGTCGGGTACAGCGGCACGAGCTTGTTGAACTCGACGCGCTCCTTGTTGTCTTCCGGCTTCTTGCCGTTCACGGACGTCAGCTGCACCAGGGCGTTGAACTTCTGGCGCGGGTTGGGGGTCTCGCCCTCGCGCGGCTGGCGGATCGCGCCAACAATCGCGTCGCCCTTGCGCAGGTTGTACTTCTTGACCTGGCCCAGGGTGACGTACACGTCGTTCGGGCCGGGCAGGTAGCCCGAGGTGCGCACGAACGCGTAGTTCTCCAGCACGTCCAGGATGCCGGCGATCGGCAGCAGGACGTCGTCCTCGCTCAGCTGCGGCTCGTCGTTGTCCCCGCGGCGGTTGCGGCGGTTGCGGTCCTGGTTGCGCTCATTGCGGTCCCGGTTGCGCTCATTGCGGTCGCGGTTGCGTTCGCGGCGGTTGCGGCCCCGCTCGTTGCGATCATTGCGGTCGTTGCGGTCCCCGCGGTCGTTGCGATCGTTTCGGTCCGAACGCTCGTGGCGCTCACCGCGCTCCTGGCCTTCCTCGCCCTCGGAGCTATCGTCCTGGGAGGAGTCCTGCTGGTCGCGGCGGTTGCGGCCCCGCTCGTTGCGATCATTACGTTCATTGCGCTCCGAACGGTCCTGGCGCTCACCGCGCTCCTGGCCTTCCTCGCCCTCGGAGCTATCGTCCTGGGAGGAGTCCTGCTGGTCGCGGCGGTTGCGGCCCCGGCCATTGCGGTCATTACGTTCATTGCGCTCATTGCGCTCCGAACGGTCCTGGCGCTCACCGCGCTCCTGGCCTTCCTCGCCCTCGGAGCTATCGTCCTGGGAGGAGTCCTGCTGGTCGCGGCGGTTTCGGCCCCGGCCATTGCGGTCGTTGCGGTCATTGCGGTCCGCGCGCTCGGAACGGTCCTGGCGCTCACCGCGCTCCTGGCCCTCGTCGCTGGCCTCGCTGCCCTGCTCGGCGTCCTGGCTGGCATCGCGGCGGTTGCGCGAACGGGTGTTGCGTCCGCGGCCGCGCTCCTCGCGCTGGGTCGAGTCCTTCTCGGCGTCCTGGGTTTCGCCCTTCTCCCCGCCCTCGGCCTTGGCCGGGGTTTCGGAGGTCTCGGCCGGAGCCTGGGCCTTGGATGAGGCGCGGCGGGTGTTCTTCTTGCGCGGCTCGCCTTCCTCGGCCTTGGCCTCGCCCTGCGGCTCGGGCTGGGCCGCGGTGTCCTGTGCCGGGGCGTCGGCGGTCTCGGAGACCTTGCCCGAGTCGGTGACCCGGCGGGAGCCGCGGCGGGTGGCCGGCTTCTTCTCGGCCGGGGCCTCGGCGCTCTCGGCGGCGGCCTCGGCATCGGCGGCGGGCTTGGTGCTACGGCGGGCGCGGGTGGCCTTTGCCAGCTGCTGCGCGGCCTCATCGGTCCCGGTCTCGGGGGCCGACTTCGCCGACTCCTTGGCTTCGCGGTCGGCGACCGCGCCGCCGCGCTGGTGCGAGCTGATCGCGGCAACAAGTTCGGCCTTGCGCATGCGCGAACCGCCGGTAATGCCCAACTGGGAGGCCAGCTGCTGCAGCTGAACCATCTTCAGGGATGCCAGTCCGGCGCTCTTGGTGGAAGTCTGGTTGTCCACGCCTTCGGTGAGGCTCGTGGTTTCGGTCACGAATGTTCCTTCTGACTGGTAGGGCGGGTCGGTCTCACCGACCCACTGTGCCTAAATCCGGTGCAGCGCCCCAGACGGGGCCATCTGCTGCACCTGTCAGTCGCGTCACCTTGGCGATGAAACTTTTAAGGTGGGGCGCGATTGATATGGAAAGAGAGATATCACCTCGGCACCAAATGCGGGCGCGCTGGGGGATATCAAACTCGGTTGCCGTAAGACAGCAGTAAAGAAACCGGAATGTTTGCGCGAAAACCGCCAGATCGTGCTTCTGGCGTCCTCCGCAACACGGTGGCCACAGGGTCTTCCCTTGGTGAAGGTGTCTAAACTCCCGGCCTGCTATGAGTGCTACAGCACCTCTACTGTAACACCCGTTGACGCAATGGCGGGAATTTCGCAACGCCAGGAGCCGGTGGATGTGGCATTAAACGCCTCGATCAGCTGTGCGGCCTGCCCCAGCTGGGTGTTGTCGGCCACCAGCACCAGCACGGTCGGACCGGCCCCGGAGATCACCGCGGCGAGCCCCTCCCCGCGCAGCCGGGCCAGCAGCGCGCTGCTTTCGGGCATCGCCTCGGCCCGGTAGTGCTGGTGCAGGAAGTCCTCGGTGCCGGCCAGCAGCTGGGCCGGGTCGGTGGCCAGGGCGTGCACCAGCAGGGCGGCGCGCGCCGAGTTCGCGGCGGCCACCGCGTGCGGGACGGCCTGGGGCAGCACCCCGCGGGCCACCTCGGTGGACAGCCCGGCGTCGGGCACCGCCAGGACCGCGCGCACCGAGCAGTGCACCGGCACCCGGTGCGCGGTGAAGCTGCCCTCGGGGTTGGTCAGCGAGATCGACAGCCCGCCGTAGACGGCCGGGGCCACGTTGTCCGGGTGCCCCTCCCACGCGGCCGCGGCCTGGAACACCGCCTCGGTGCCCCCGCGCAGCTCGACCGGCAGCAGGGCGTCGGCGGCGGCGTAGGCGGCGACGATCGCCGCGGCGGAGGACCCCATCCCGCGGGCGTGCGGGATCCGGTTGACCGCCTCCAGTTCGATTCCCACCGGTTGCGCGCCGCGCGCCTCCCAATATTCGCGGATCTTGCGCACGATCAGGTGGGATTCGTCGCGCGGCAGCTGCCCGGCGCCCTCCCCGGCCAGGGTGACCCGGGTGTGCTTGGCGGTGCGCACCCGCAGTTCGTCACGGAACTCCAGGGCCAGGCCAAAGGAGTCGAAGCCGGGGCCGAGGTTCGCGGAGGTGGCCGGTGGGGCCACGCGCAGGTGCTGGCCCAGGGCGATCGGTGCTGTCATGTGTCCTGCCAGGTCAATGAGCACCACAGGCCGCCGGGGGGCCGACGGCCTGCGGGACTGCAGATGGGTGGGTGCGGGTGGTGCCCGCAGGGGTTGGCGCGGGGCGCGGTGCCCGCGGGCGGCGTGCCGGGCTAGGCCAGGCCCAGGGTCGCGGCGACCTCGACCACGTCGTAGCCGACCTTGGTGGGGGCCACGCCGGAGCCGTCCTGGTTCTTCAGTGCCCAGTCCGGGTCCTTCAGCCCGTGCCCGGTCACCGTGATCACGATGCTCTTGCCGGTCGGGGCGTTGCCGGCCGCGTGGTGCTTGAGCAGCCCGGCCACCCCGGCGGCGGAGGCCGGTTCGACGAACACGCCCTCCCGGGAGGAGAGCCAGCGGTGCGCGGCCAGGATCTGTTCATCGCTCACCGAGTCGATCAGCCCGCCGGATTCGTCGCGGGCCGCCTCGGCCTGCTGCCAGGAGGCGGGGTTGCCGATGCGGATCGCGGTGGCGATGGTGTCCGGTTCGGTCACCGGGTGGCCCTTGACGATCGGTGCCGCGCCCTCGGCCTGGAAGCCCCACATGATTGGGCGCTTGGTGGCCACCGCCGGCAGCACCTGACCGGCCGGGTTGGTGTACTCGGCCGCGTATTCGGTGTAGCCCTTCCAGTACGCGGTGATGTTTCCGGCGTTGCCCACCGGCAGCAGGTGGTAGTCCGGGGCGTCGCCCAGGAAGTCCACGACCTCAAAGGCGCCGGTCTTCTGCCCCTCGATGCGCGCCGGGTTCACCGAATTGACCAGGAACACCGGGTAGTTTTCGCTCAGCTTGCGGGCCACGTCCAGGCAGTTGTCGAAGTTGCCGTTCACCTGCAGGATCTGCGCCCCGTGGGCGACGGCCTGGGAGAGCTTGCCCATGGCGATCTTCCCGTCGGGCACCAGCACCGCGCACTTCAGCCCGGCCTGGGTGGCGTAGGCGGCGGCGGAGGCCGAGGTGTTGCCGGTGGAGGCGCACACCACGGCCTTCGCCCCGGCGGCAACGGCGGCGGTGATCGCCATGGTCATCCCGCGGTCCTTGAAGGAGCCGGTGGGGTTCATCCCCTCCACCTTCAGGTACACCTGGTTGCCGGTGTGCTCGCTCAGGGCCGGGGCGTGCACCAGCGGGGTGCCGCCCTCGCCCAGGGTGATCACCCGGGTCGCTTCGGTCACCGGCAGGCGGTCGGCGTATTCGCGGATCACTCCGCGCCACTGATGGGCCACGTTAGTTTCCTTCAACTCTCAAAACGGATGTTACGGATGCCACGGTGTCCAGCGCCCCCAGGGCCTGGACGGTGGAGCTCAGCGCCGCCTCGGCGCCCCGGTGGGTGAGGATGCGCAGGTGCGCGCTGCCGTCGTCGGCGGCGGACTGGTTCATCGCCTCGATCGAGACCCCGTGCTCGGCGAACACGGTGGCGATCCTGGCCAGCATCCCGGGCTGGTCGCTGACCGACAGGCCAATCCAGTAGCGGGTGTCGATGTGCGCGAAGTCCACCAGCGTGGCGGGGCTGGTGTGCGAGCTCAGCGGCAGCGGCCCGCCGGCGGCCAGGCGCCGGGCCACGGAGACCACGTCGCCCATGACGGCGCTGGCGGTGGGCGCTCCCCCGGCCCCGGCGCCGTAGAACATCAGGTCCCCGGCGTTCTCGGCCTCGACGAACACCGCGTTGAACGCCCCGCGCACGCTGGCCAGCGGGTGGCTGCGCTCCAGCAGGGCCGGATGCACGCGGGCGGAGATGCCCGCTGCGGTGCGTTCGGCAATCGCCAGCAACTTGATCACGTAGCCCGAGGCCTTCGCGTCGGCCACGTCCTGCGCGGTGATCTGGGTGATGCCCTGGCAGTGCACCTGGTCCATGGCCACCTCGGTGTGGAAGGCCAGGGAGGCCAGGATCGCGGCCTTGGCCGCCGCATCGTGCCCCTCCACGTCCGCGGTCGGGTCCGCCTCCGCGTAGCCCAGCTGCTGCGCCTCGGCGAGCACGTCGCCAAACGCGGCGCCGGTGGAATCCATGGCGTCCAGGATGAAGTTCGTGGTGCCGTTCACGATGCCCAGCACCTTGGTGATGTGGTCCCCGGCCAGCGAGTCGGCGATCGGGCGCAGGATCGGGATCGCCCCGGCCACCGCGGCCTCGTAGCGCAGCTGCGCGCCGTTCTCGGCGGCCAGCGCGCCCAGCCCGGCCCCCTCGGCGGCGATCAGCGCCTTGTTCCCGGTGATCACCGACGCCCCGCGGCGCAGCGCCCGCTGGATGTAGGTCCCGGCCGGGTCCAGCCCGCCCAGCAGCTCGATGACCACATCGGCCTGGTCGATCAGCGAAGCCGCGTCGGTGGTGAACAGCTCGGCCGGCAGCTGCACGTCGCGCCGGGTCGCGGTGTTGCGCACCGCGATGCCGATCAGTTCCAGCTGCGCACCGCTGCGTGCGGCCAGCTCGGCCGCGTCCTGAAGCAGAATCCGCGCCACCTGGGCGCCGACGGTGCCGCACCCCAGCAGGGCGACCTTCAGGCGCCGGGGGCCGGCGCCGCTGTGTGCAGCGTTCGGGCTGGGCTTGTCGCTCGGGCTGTCCTTAGCGCTCAATTACACTCCCATGTCACGGGCCAACAAATCGGATTCGGTCTCCCTGCGGATGATCAGGCGCGGCGTGCCGTCCTTGATCGCCACCACGGCCGGGCGGGTGAGGTAGTTGTAGTTGCTCGACAGCGCCCAGCAGTACGCCCCGGTGGCCGGCACGGCCAGCAGATCACCGTAGGACACATCCTCGGGCAGGTAGACGTCTCGTACGACTATGTCACCTGACTCGCAGTGTTTCCCAACTACGCGAGAAATAATTGCGTCGCTTTGCGTCACACGGTTGGCCAGCGCCGCGGTGTAGTCCGCGTCGTAGAGCACCGGGCGGGCGTTGTCGCTCATCCCCCCGTTGACCGAGATGTAGCGCCGGGTGGCGGTGCCGCCCTCGGGCAGGTCCACGCTCACGTCCTTGCGCACCCCGGTCTCGTACAGCGTGAAGGTCGAGGGCCCGGCGATCGCCCGGCCCGGCTCGATGGAGATCCGCGGCACCTGGAGCCCCAGTTCCTCCGCCGCCTGGCCGACCACCACGGCCAGCTCATCGGCGATCTGCTGCGGGGTGGAGGGGTCATCGGCCTGGGTGTAGGCGATCCCGTAGCCGCCGCCCAAATCCAGTTCCGGCAGCACCACGTCGTAGCGCGCCTTCGCCTCGGCGATCACCGCCAGCATCGTGCGCGCGGCCACCGCGAAGCCCTCGGCCTCGAAGATCTGCGACCCGATGTGGGCGTGCAGGCCCAGCAGGTTGATCCACTCGTGCTTGGCCGCGTACCCGATCGCGGTCAGCGCCGCGGAGGTGCCCGAGGCGCCGGGCTGGATCGACAGGCCGAACTTCTGGTCCTCGTGGGCGGTGGCAATGTATTCGTGGGTGGAGGCGTGCACCCCGGGGGTCAGGCGCAGCATCACGTTGGCCCTGGTGCCCGAGTTCAGCGCCAGCGCGGCCACCCGCTCCAGCTCGTCGAGCGAATCCACCACGATGCGCCCCACGCCCAGTTCGATGGCCCGGGCGATCTCCCCCACCGACTTGTTGTTCCCGTGCAGCGACAGGTTCTGCGCCGGCACCCCGGCGTGCTGGGCGACCAGCAGTTCCCCGCCGGAGCAGGTGTCCAGGCGCAGGCCCTCCTCGGTCACCCAGCGGGCCACCTCGGTGCACAGGAACGCCTTGCCGGCGTAGTAGACGTCCACCCCGCCGCACAGCCGGTCAAACGCGTTGTCAAAGGCGCGCTTGAACTCGGCCGCACGGGCGCGGAAGTCCTCCTCGTCCAGCACGAACAGCGGGGTGCCGAACTCGCGGGCCAGCTCGGTGACCTTCACCCCCTGCACGGTCAGCTCGCCGTCCGAGTCGCGGCCCACCCCGTGCGGCCATTCGCGCTCACGCAGCTGGTTGACGTCCTGGGGGTAGCCCAGCCATTCGGGGGCCAGTGGGGATTGGCTCATTGCTACATCCTTTCGGGGGCGGTCACGCCCAGCAGGCGCAGGCCGTTGGCCAGCACCGTGGTGGTCGCATCGTTCAGCCACACGCGGGTGGTGTGCACCGGCTCGATCGCGCCGTCGCCGATCGGGGTGACGCGGCAGGCGCCGTACCAGGAGTGGTAGGCCCCGGCCACCTGCTCCAGGTAGCGGGCGATGCGGTGCGGTTCGCGCAGCTGCGCGGCGGAGGCGACCACGGAGGGGAACTGCCCCAGCAGCGCCAGCAGCTCGTTTTCGCTTCGGTGGGTCAGCAGGGAGGCGTCAAAGCCCTGCGCGGTGCGCTCCACGCCCTTTTCCGCGGCGGTGCGCGCCGCGGCGCGGGAGCGGGCGTGGGCGTACTGCACGTAGAACACCGGGTTGTCGTTCGTGTTCTTCTTCAGCTGCTCCGGGTCCAGCGCGATCGGCGAATCGGCCGGGTAGCGGGCCAGCGAGTAGCGCAGCGCGTCGGCGCCCAGCCAGTTGATCAGGTCGCGCAGCTCGATGATGTTCCCGGCGCGCTTGGACAGCTTCGCCCCGTTGACGCTGATCAGCTGCCCGATCAGCACCTCAATGTTCTTCTCCTTGTCGTCGCCCGCGCAGGCGGCGATGGCCTTCAGGCGGTTCACGTACCCGTGGTGGTCGGCGCCCAGCAGGTAGATCTTCTCGATGAACCCGCGGTCCTTCTTGGACAGGTAGTAGGCGGCGTCGGCCGCGAAGTAGGTCGGCTCCCCGTTCGCGCGGATCAGCACGCGGTCCTTGTCGTCCCCGAAGTCGGTGGTGCGCAGCCACACCGCACCGTCCTGGTCGAAGATGTGCCCCTGTTCGCGCAGCCGGGCCACCGCGTCGGCCACCGCCCCGGCCTCATGCAGCTTCGCCTCGGAGAAGAACACGTCGAAGCTGACCCCGAAGTCCTGCAGGGTGGACTTGATGTCGGCCATCTGCGCGGCGTAGGCCAGTTCGCGGATCTGCGGCAGCGCCGCACCCAGTTCGGCCTCGGCCAGTTCCGGGGCCTGGGCCAGCACGACGTCGGCCAGCTCCTTGATGTATTGCCCCGGGTAGCCGCCCTCGGGCACCGGCAGGCCGTGCATCCGGTTGTAGACGCTGGTGGCGAACACGTTCATCTGGTTGCCGGCGTCGTTGATGTAGTACTCGCTGGTCACCTGCGCCCCCGAGGCGCGCAGCACGCGGGCGATCGCATCGCCCAGCGCCGCCCAGCGGGTGTGCCCGATGTGCAGCGGGCCGGTGGGGTTCGCCGAGACGAACTCCATGTTGACCACGTGCCCGGTCAGCGCCTGGTTCTGCCCGTAGGCTTCGCCCGCCTGCACGATGGAGCGGGCCAGCTCCCCGGCGGCGGCCGCATCCAGGGTGATGTTCAAGAAGCCGGGGCCCGCGATGTCCACCGCCCCGATCCCGGGAACCTGGCGCAGCCGCTCGGCCAGGATGGTGGCGAAGTCACGCGGGGCCATGCCGGCCTTCTTGCCCAGCTGCAGGGCAATGTTCGTCGCCCAGTCGCCGTGCTCGCGGCTCTTGGGTCGGTCAACACGCACGGTGTCGGGGATATCGACCGAAATGTCCCCATCGGCGACGGCCTGGGTCAGGCATGCGGATATGGCAGCGGAGAGTTCTTCTGGAGTCACCCTTAAACAATAACGGTTCGGCCACGCTTGGCGCCCGCTCGTGACATGCCCGGACACCGGAAGACCGGTGCCGGGGCTGTTCGGTTGATCACCGCGGGTGTCGATTTGCGCAACCGGTGCCCCAACCTGATAAGCTCAACCCTGTCGCCAACGCGATTCGCCCTCGTAGCTCAGTGGATAGAGCGTCTGTCTCCGGAACAGAAGGCCGAAGGTTCGATTCCTTTCGAGGGCACCAACGGCAAGACCCGCACCAGTTCTGGTGCGGGTCTTGTTTTTTCTTCCCGCCCCCGGTTTCGCACCCAGCCGCGGGCTGAAGCATCCAATGGCGGCAGGCTAACCCGAGAATCGACGCTGCCTTTTGGATCGATGCTGCCCCTAGATTCGAAGGCAGCACAGCCCCGGCCGGATACCAGCTGGCACCGCACCAGCACCGGAAGGGTTGCCCCCATGGACCTGCAGGGTGAGCATCGGGCAGAACGCGGTCATCGCCGCCGGGGCCGTGCTCACCGCCGACGTGCCGGAAAACGCGGTGGCGGCCGGGGTCCCGGCCCGGGTGGTACGCCACCCGCACGAGGATGCCTAGCCTCACGGCTTAACCACCACAGGCCGCGGCCCCGCCCAAGAAAGGGTGGGACCGCGGCCTACGGGGTTGGTGCGGCTAGGGCAGCACGCGCCGGCTACTGCAGCATAGTGCGGTCATCGAGCTGGGCGCCCTTGATCTTCTCGAACTCGCCGAGCAGGTCCTTGACGGTCATCGCCGACTTTTCCTGCTGGTTCAAATCCAGGATGATCTGCCCGTCGTGCATCATGATCAGCCGGGTGCCCAGCTGCAGCGCCTGCTCCATGTTGTGGGTGACCATCAGCGTGGTCAGCCGGTGGCGCTGGACGATGTCGTTGGTCAGCCGGGAGACCAGCGCCGCGCGCTGCGGATCCAGCGCCGCGGTGTGCTCATCGAGCAGCAGGATCTTCGGTTCGGAGAACGTGGCCATCAGCAGGCTCAGCGCCTGGCGCTGCCCGCCGGAAAGCAGGCCCACCTTCGCCTTCAGCCGGTGCTCCAGCCCCAGTTCCAGGCTCGCCAGCTCACGGGCGAACAGTTCGCGCTTCTTCGGGG
Source organism: Glutamicibacter sp. St.4D3 (assembly GCF_059728615.1). Lineage (NCBI taxonomy): Bacteria > Bacillati > Actinomycetota > Actinomycetes > Micrococcales > Micrococcaceae > Glutamicibacter > Glutamicibacter sp. St.4D3. Next base: position 1,183,752 of record NZ_AP039380.1, on the reverse strand, counting down.
TCACCCCCAGGCCCAGCCCGCGGAACTTCCCGCGCGCCCAGGCCAGGGACATGTTCTCCTCGATCGTCATGGTCGGGGCGGTGCCGGCCATCGGGTCCTGGAAGACCCGCCCGATGTACCGGGCGCGGGCGAAGTCGGCCATCCGGGTGACGTTCTTCCCGTCGATGCTCACCGTGCCCACATCGGGCTGCAGCTTGCCGGCGACCATGTTCAGCACCGTGGACTTGCCGGCGCCGTTCGAGCCGATCACGGTCACGAACTCCCCGGCGTCCAGGCTCAGGTTGATGTTGCGCAGCGCCTTGCGTTCATTCACGGTACCCGGGAAGAACGTGCGCGACAGGTTGGTGATCTCAAGCATTGGCGCTGACCTCTTCTTCCTTGGAGGATTCGACCATCTGGTCGCGTTCGGGGCGCTTGACGGCCTTGACCAGCTTCTGGAAGCCCTTCCACTTGGGCAGCAGCAGCGCGGCCACCACCAGCACCGCGGAGATCAGCTTCATGTCGTTGACCTCCATGCCGGCGCTGAGCGCCAGCTGGATCACCAGGCGGTAGATCACCGCGCCGAAGACGACGGCCAGCGCCGCCAGCCAGATCCAGCGCTGGGAGAAGATCGCCTGGCCCACGATCACCGAGGCCAGGCCGATCAGGATCAACCCGATGCCCATGCCGATGTCGGCGAAGCCCTGGAACTGGGCGATCAGTGCACCGGAGAGCCCGACCATGCCGTTGGAGAGCGCCAGGCCCAGGATCTTCTGGTTGTCGGTGCTCACCCCGAAGGAGCGGATCATTTCCTCGTTGTCACCCGTGGCGCGCATCGCCATGCCCATCTGGGTGTGCAGGAACCACACCACGATCGCGACCGCGACCAGGCAGCCGGCGAACATCAGCGCCACCGAGGTCCAGGTGCCCAGGATCCCGGCCTGGCGCAGCGGGCTGATCAGGGTGTCCTGCCCCAGCAGCGGCACATTCGCCTTGCCCATGATGCGCAGGTTGATCGAATACAGGGCGATCATCGTGAGGATACCGGCCAGCAGCCCGTCGATCTTGCCCTTGGTGTGCAGCAGGCCGGTGATGACCCCGGCCACGGCCCCGGCCAGGAACGCCAGCGCGGTGGCCAGCAGCGGGTTCATCCCGTTGACGATGCCGATCGAGGCCGTCGCGGCCCCGGTGGTGAATGACCCGTCGACCGTCAGGTCCGGGAAATCCAGGATGCGGAAGGTGAGGTAGACCCCGAGTGCCATCACGGCATATATCAGGCCAAGTTCAACCGCTGTGATCATTTTTGGATCCTTGAGTTATGAGAAGTTGGTGCCCATGACGAAGGCGAGGCAACACCTGCCCTCGCCTCGCCTTCGCCCTGGTTGGTTGCCGGTTTAGTAGACTTCAGCGGCCTTGTCGACCAGTTCCTGCGGGAACTGCATGTCGATCTTCTTCGCCGCCTCTTCGTTCAGGTAGAGGTCCACGTCCTGCAGGGTTTCCACCGGCAGGGTCTTGGCCTCGGCCTCACCCTTGAGCAGCTTCACGGCCATGGCCGCGGTCTGCTCGCCCAGCTTCTCGTAGTTGATGCCGTAGGTGGCGGTCGCGCCGCGCTTGACCGATTCGCCGTCTGCGGCGATGACCGGGACCTTCTTGTTGTTCGCGGTCTGCAGCAGGCCCTCCAGCGCGGAAACCACCGCGTTGTCGGTCGGCACGTAGAAGGCGTCAACGTCCAGCGAGTTCGCCGACTGCTGCACCTCGCTGGAGGCGGAGATCGCCGACTCCTTGATCTCCAGGCCCAGCTTCTGCGCCGCTTCCTTCGCCCACTTCACCTGGACCACGGAGTTCGCCTCACCCGAGGAGTAGACGATGCCCACGGTCTTGGCGTCCGGGGCCAGTTCCTTCAGCAGCGCCAGCTGCTCGTCGACCGGGTTCTTGTCCGAGGTGCCGGTCACGTTCGCGCCCGGTTCCTCATTGGACTGCACCAGCTTGGCATCCACCGGGTCGGTGACCGCGGAGAAGACCACCGGGATGTTGGTGACCGCCTGGGCGGCGGCCTGCGCGGTCGGGGTGGCTACGGCCAGCACCAGGTCCATGTCCGAATCCGAGGCGAACTTGCCCACGATCGAGGTGTTGGTGGCCTGGTCGCCCTGCGCGTTGTTGTCGTCGTACTGGACCTTATCGCCCTCGTAGCCGGCGTCGGCCATGCCCTTCTTGAAGCCGCTGACCACCGCGTCCAGGGACGGGTGCGAGGTAATCTGCGAGATGCCGATCTTGACGGTTTCGCCCTCGGCGGGCGCGTCGCCGCTGCCTCCCCCATTGCTGCCGCAGGCGGTCAGCGCGAGCGCACCGGTTGCCGCCAGCGCGGCGAATTTCATGGCCGTGAAGCGTTTCATCGTCTTCCTTTCGAAGTCCCCTATGCGAGTGAGTGCTCCCCACCACGAGCTGGCACGGGTGGCGCCGGGGTCCGGGACCGCTACCGCCGGCGTCCTTGCCACGTGATGACGATTACCCATGATCTTACATGTGAAAGAACTCACTTTGCCCACGGCTTTACGCCTGTCGTAGACACTTTTTATTCGATGCACCGGATTTCGTCGAACTTTTCCGTCCATTCCCGCTCCCGCTGGCCGATGCGTACATCCGCCCCGGGCGCGGACGGGGCACCCGTGGACGAAATGCATACTTGACTTTGCCGCACTGTGATTTGGCGCAACACCGCGCAGGTCCGGTCCCGGCACCGATCCCGCAGGCGCAGCCCGCAAAACCGGCGGCTTCGCGGTTTACCGGGCCGCCACCCTAGAATTGGCAGTACCATGGCGCTACAGATCTCATATCCCGACGCACTGCCCGTCTCGGCCCGCCGCGAGGACATCCTCGACGCGGTGCGCAACAACCAGGTCGTGATCATCGCCGGCGAAACCGGTTCGGGAAAAACCACCCAGCTGCCCAAGATGCTGCTGGAGCTGGGCCTGGCCGAACGCGGGATGATCGGGCACACCCAGCCCCGCCGCCTGGCAGCACGCACCGTGGCCGAACGCATCGCCGAGGAGCTGGGCACCAAGATCGGCGACGAGGTCGGCTTCCACGTGCGCTTCACCGGCGAGGTGTCCCGGCGCACCCAGCTGAAGGTGATGACCGACGGCATCCTGCTGGCCGAGATCCAGCGCGACAAGCTGCTGAAGAAATACTCGGCGATCATCATCGACGAGGCGCACGAACGCAGCCTGAACATCGACTTCCTGCTCGGGTACCTGAAGCAGATCATGCCCCGGCGTCCGGATCTGAAGATCATCATCACCTCGGCGACCATCGACCCCGAACGCTTCGCCGCCCACTTTGGGCGCACCCTGCCCGACGGGCAGACCGAACCGGCCCCGATCCTGGAGGTCTCCGGACGCACCTACCCCGTGGAGATCCGCTACCGGCCGCTGGACGAGCCGCTCGGGGACGAGGCGGAGGAGGACGCCAACGGCGACTCGCTGGAAGATGACCGCGACCCGCTGGACGCGGTCACCGAGGCGGTGCGCGAACTGTCCCGGGAGGAACCCGGGGACATCCTGATCTTCTTCTCCGGCGAACGCGAAATCCGCGACGCCGCCGACGCGCTGCGCACCCTGGTGGCCGGCAACCGGCGCCTGCCGCGCTATGAGATCCTGCCGCTGTTCGCCCGCCTGTCCCTGGCCGAGCAGCACAAGGTCTTCCACCCCGGCCCGGCCCCGCGCCTCATCCTGGCCACGAACGTGGCCGAAACCTCGCTGACCGTGCCGGGCATCAAGTACGTGATCGACACCGGCACCGCGCGCATCTCCCGCTACTCGCACCGCACCAAGGTCCAGCGCCTGCCCATCGAACGGGTCTCCCAGGCCAGCGCGAACCAGCGCTCGGGGCGCTGCGGGCGCGTCTCGGAGGGCATCGCCATCCGGCTCTACTCCCAGCAGGACTACGAGGCACGCCCCGAATTCACCGACCCGGAGATCCGGCGCACCAACCTGGCCAGCGTGATCCTGCAGATGATCTCCCTGGGCGTGGTGGACTCCGCCGGCCAGGTGGCCAGCTTCCCGTTCGTCCAGCCCCCGGAAATGCGTGCCATCACCGACGGGGTGAACCTGCTGCGCGAACTGGGCGCCCTGTCCAGCGACAAGGCCGCCCAGGTCACCGACGTCGGGCGCCAGCTGGCCCAGCTGCCGCTGGATGTGCGCCTGGGGCGGATGATCGTGGAGGGGGCCCGGCGCGGGGTCGCCAAGGAGCTGATGGTGCTCACCGCGGCGCTGAGCATCCAGGACCCGCGCGAACGGCCCAGCCAGGAAACCGGGCAGCGCGAACGCGCCGCGGAACTGCACCGGCGCTTCACCGACGAGAAGTCCGACTTCATCGCCCTGCTGAACCTGTGGGCCTACCTGCAGGAAAAGCAGAAGGAGCTCTCCTCCTCCGCGTTCCGCCGGCTGTGCAAGGCCGAGCACATCAACTACCTGCGGGTGCGCGAATGGCAGGACCTGTTCACCCAGCTACGCCAGCTGGCCAAGCCGCTGGGGATCAGCGTGGCCGCCGAACCGATCAACCCGGCCGCCAACGAGAACACCGTGCACATGAGCCTGCTGGCCGGGCTGCTCTCCCACATCGGGATGTACGACGAACGCAAGCGCGACTACACCGGGGCGCGCGGCACCCGTTTTGCGATCTTCCCCGGCTCCGGGCTGTTCAAGAAGTCCCCCAGCTGGGTGATGGCCGCCGAGCTGGTGGAAACCTCCCGGCTCTGGGCCCGGGTCAACGCGGCGATCAACCCCGAATGGGTGGAGCAGGTCGCCCCGCACCTGCTCAAGCACAGCTACTCCGAACCGCACTGGTCCAAGCGCAACGGCGCGGTGCTCGGCTATGAGAAGGTCACCCTGTTCGGGCTGCCGGTCATCGCCCAGCGCCGCATCCAATACTGGCGGGTGGACGCCGAGCTGGCCCGGGACCTGTTCATCCGCCACGCCCTGGTGGAGGGCGACTGGCGCACCCACCACAAGTTCTTCGCCCGCAACCGCCAGGTGCTCCAGGAGATCGACGAACTGGAAACCCGCCTGCGCCGGCGCGACCTGCGGGTCTCGGACGAGGACCTGTTCGACTTCTACGACGCGCGCATCCCCGCCTCGGTCGTCTCCGAGCGCCACTTCGACCGCTGGTGGAAGAAGGCCCGCACCACCGACCCGACACTGCTGGACTTCGATCCCGAGGCGCTGATCGAGGCCGACGCCGAGCAGCTGGATGACGCCGCCTTCCCCACCACCTGGCGCCACGGATCCATCGAGCTGCCGCTGAAGTACGAGTACAACCCGGCCGCCCGGGCCGGCGAGGGCGACGGGGTGAGCCTGCAGGTGCCGGTGGTGTTCCTGAACCAGCTGGACCCGGCCCGCTTCCAGTGGCTGATCCCGGGGCTGCGCCACGAGCTGATCACCGCGCTGATCCGCTCCATGCCCAAGAACGTGCGCAAGAACTTCGTGCCCGCCCCCGACGTCGCCGGCCAGGCGCTGGAAAGGCTGGATGCCGAGTTCGATCCGGCACACGATGACCTGGCCACCTCCCTGGCCCTGGTGCTGCGCCGGCTGCGCGGGGTCGTGGTGGATCCGGCCGTGTTCGACTTCGCCGCGCTGCCCGAGCACCTGCGCTTCGGCTTTGAGGTGCTGGACGCCAACGGCAAGGTCCTGGGCCAGGGCGATGACCTGCCCGCCCTGCAGCACCGGCTGGCCGCCGCCAACCGCCAGGCCCTGGCCGCCCAGGTCAACTCCCCCACCCCGGCCCCGACCCCGGGCAAGCCCGGCACCCCGGCCGCCGGCCCGCGCTCCGGCGCGAAGAAGGGCAAGGGCCCGGCCAAGGCCGACCAGCAGTCCGCCGCGGGCGGCGGCTGGGAGCAGGCCGGGCTGAAGACCTGGCCGAACCTGCCCGGCGAGCACACCGCGCTGCCGCAGCAGGTAAGCACCACCGTGATGGGGCAGCAGATCACCGCCTACCCGGGACTGGCCGACGAGGGCAGCTCCGTGCGCCTGGGCGTGTTCCGCACCGCCGCCGAACGCGACGCCGCCCACCGCGGCGGAGTCATCCGGCTGCTGATGCTGCGCCTGCCCCCGGCCACCAAATTCGTGCTCGGGCACCTGAACAACACCGAGAAACTGGTGTTCACCCAAAGCCCGCACGGCTCCATCGAGGAACTGATCGCCGACTGCACCATGGCCGCCGTGGACAAGCTCGTCCCCGAACAGCTGCCGATGGACGCCGCTGCCTTCGAAGCGCTCTTCCACAGTGTGCGCGCCGAACAGATCGACACCGTCTTTTCGATCACCGCGGTCATCGCCAAGGTCTTCACCAGCTACACCCGGATCACCAAGCAGCTCAAATCCAGCAACTCACTGGCGCTCTACCAGGCCGTCAGCGACATCCGCTCCCAGCTGGAGCAGCTGATCTACCCCGGCTTCATCGCGGTGACCGGGGCGATGAACCTGCTGCGCCTGCCGCGCTACCTGCAGGGCATCGAACGCCGGCTGGAGAAGCTCACCTCCGGCGCCGTGCAGCGCGACGCCCAGGCGATCACGGTGATCCAGAAACTGGAGGACGAGTACGACGCGGCCCTGGAAAAGGTCCCCGCCGGTGCTGCGGTCCCCCACACCCTGCGCCAGGTGAAGTGGATGCTGGAGGAAATGCGCATTTCGCTGTTCGCCCAGGAACTGGGCACCGCCTACTCGGTCAGCGAAAAGCGCATCCGCAAGGCCATCGCCGAAGGACTTGCCGCGCTCTAACCGCATTCCCGCACTCGATCCGGGTTTGGCCCGCAGGGCGGGTCCCGGGGTGGGGTGTGGTGGGCCAGCCACCGGTGGTGGCTGGCCCACTGGTGTTTCCGGCCGGTGTTTCCCGGTGGGTGTTTCCCGCCGGTGGTCCCCGAAAGAATTTTGGGGTTCGTGGGTTATCCCCATCCCGCCGGGCCTGGGTGGGGTGCCCAAGTTTGGTGGGTGATGGTAGGTGGCATGAATCAGGTTTCCCTGGCCACGGCCCTTGAGGTGGTACGCCACCGGGTGCGGCACAACGGTGCGGCACTAGAGGGCACGGTGCTGCGTGAAATCCAGGAACTGTGTACCGGCCTGTTCACCGACCTGGCCGGGCTGGTGGGGGCCACCCACCGGGCACCTGTCGCGTTGGGTGGGGCCAGCTGGGTGGAAGAGCACTACCGGGCGGTGATCCGCGCTCAACTGGCCGCGATCGCCGCGTTGGAAGCCACCGGGGCCCACCGGTTGGAAGTGGGCGAGTATGACCGGTTGCGGCAGGACCCGGCCGGCACCCAGGGCCCGGTGTTGTACGCGACCGGGCGGCCGGTGTACAAGGACACCACCGCGTTGCTGGAGTCCTGGGTCGGGATCAACTATTTCGAGGCCCGCACCCGGGTGGAGGACACCCACCGGGTCCAGGCCCGACGCAACAGTGCCGGGCAAGGCGCTGGCCCACGGTTTGAGCGGCTGGCTGGTTTGTTCAAGGATCCGGGTCGGGACCCGCGCCCGGTGCGGGATGCGGCCCGCCGGTTGGAGGCGTTGGAACCATCCACGGTGGGGCAGGAACTATCCGGGGTGCTGCCAGGAGTCGCAGCCAGGGCCGGGGATGGGCGGTTGTTGGAGGAGCACGCCACCGAGATCCTGGTGGAGCATGACCCGGTGACCGCGGCGAAGCGGTTGACGGGGTTGTGTACCGGGTATCGGAAGGCGAACGAGTCGGTGGCTAAACCGGAGGTCGGGATTTTCCGTCGGGCGACCGTGTTGGGGGTGGATCAGTATTTGATCCGGGTGGAGGGGGTGGATGCGGAGTTGCTGCGTTCAGCGATCGCGCAGGCCGATAATCCACGTACCCAGGCCGGGGCCGCGGCCCGGAGCCTGTCCCGGTCCGGCAGGCCCGGCCCCCAGGACAACACCCAGGCCAGCCCCCAGGACAACACCCAGGCCAGCCCCCAGGACAGCACCCTCTCTGGGGAAACAACCGGTCCTGGCCGTGGTGGGGACCAGGGCTGTGCTGGTGAAGAGAGTGGGCAGGTTCCGGCATGGCTGGTCACGGATCAGCCGCCACCACCCTGGGCGATCGACCCCGACACGGAACCAGGGGTTGCCGACACGGAATCAGGGAATGCTGCTGAAGCCGTCCCGGCTGTCGATTCAGACGTCGGGTCAGGGGCTGCCGGTTCCGGGACTGTGTCACCGCACGACAGTGGGTTGGCCCCCGGCACAGCTGCCGATCAGCCACCTATGACAGGGCCGGAGCGAGCAGGGGCCGCAGCCGATCGGCCGGGTGCCGGTGCTGGTCGTGGGACGGCGTGTCCTGCCAGCACCCCGGCCCCGCAGGGATTCACCCAGCCCCTGGCCGAGCAGGACGAAGCCGACCCAGACCCGACCGGGACAGGCGCGGCTCAGCAAGACAGCGCTGAGGGTCCTGGCCCGGATCGTGTTGAGGGGGTGGAGGCTGCGGTGCCGCGGCGCAGGCTGCAGGCCCTACTGGATTTGATGCGGGCCCGGGTCACCGGGGCCGGGGCGTTGAAGACCATCACCCCGCAGGTCGTGGTGTACATGCAGTTGCAGGACCTGATGGACCTGGCCGAAGGTCATGGCATCACCAGCCGCGGGGTCACCGCCCACGGGGTGGAGCTCGACGCCGGCCAGCTGCGTCAGGCGTTGAGCCGGGCACGGATCATCCCGGTCGTGCTGGGCGGGGATAGCCAGGTCTTGGATGTGGGCCGGGCCCGCCGGGACTTCAACGTGCCGATGTGTACCGGGTTGCAGGCCAGGGACCGGGGGTGCATCATGCCCGGGTGCACCTACCCTCCAGAAATGTGCGAGGCCCACCATTGGAAGAACGGGGGCTGGGCCGGAGGATGTGGCACCAGTGTGGGTGAAGGTGGCCTCTTATGTCCCAGGGAGCATGATGACTATCATGCCGGGAAATTCAAGATCGTTGATGTGAACGGGTTGCCGCATGTGGTGTTGCCCAAGCATCTGGATCCTTCCCAGACCCCGCGGCGTAACCGGTACTGGTTCGCCAGCTGGGAAGACCCTTCCAAACCAGGGCAGCAAGCAGCCCGGCAAAAGCCACCGGAACAAAAACCGGCCCCGGGCCAGACGAACCCGCCAAAGCCAGACGGCCCGCCACCGGATGCCACCAAACGCCGCAGTCGACGTCGGCGGTCGAGGACCGGGCCGGGCCCTGGGCAGGACCCGCCAGCGGCCACCCCACCTAAAGCAGCCGACAGCTAGAGTATTCGGCAACGCTTGCAAAACGACGCGCTCACCGTGCACGGCGATGATATTTTGAAAGCCATGCAAATCAATGATGTCCGGCGGGCCTATGCGGCACGGGCAGCCGAATACTCCGAGGTGCTCGGCTCAATGAGTCAGATGGCGCCGCAGGATCAGGAAGACATCGCCGGCTGGGCACGGAGCATTGTGGGGCCGATCGCCGATGTTGGTTGCGGCCCGGGTCATTGGACGCAGTTTCTGTCGGATCGGGGTGCCGACGTGATCGGTGTGGATTTCGTCGACGAGTTCCTGGACATCGCCCGATCGCGTTTTCCTCAGCAACGCTTCATGAACGCGGATCTGGCCTCGTTGGGTTTCATGGATGGCTCGATGGCAGGGCTGCTCTCGTGGTATTCCACGATCCACTGCGCCCCTGACACTGTACCGGCGATACTGCGGGAATTCGCGCGCGTCCTGCGGCCGCAGGGAACGCTCATGCTGGGGTTCTTCGACGGCGATCGCATTGAGGCCTTCCCCCATCAGGTCATCCGGGCCTACCGCTGGCCCGCGGACTGCATGATCGACGTGCTGGCCGATGCCGGTTTCTCGGTAATAGACCTGAGCACGCGCACCGACCCCGGGGTGCGTCCGCATGCCGCCATCACCGCAAAGCTCGTTCGGCGCTAGGTCTTCCCTCCCCCGGATTGGAAAGACCAGGGCGAATACGCGATGCCGGCATCACTCACCGTCGCTCACGACCTCCTGCTGTGCTGGAGAGAGTGGCGCAGCACCGAATGCGCAACGGCGCGCACCCGGTTCCGTCCGGCTCGGGCGGGGCCGCGGAAATCAGGTGCGCGCCGTGGTCGCTGCGATCGAATAATCAGGCGTCGGGAATGTGGGTGTGTCCGTCTTCCTTCAGTGCCGCGCGCAGCTTCTGCGCATTCGCGTCCATCTTGGCCGGATCCGGGTTCTCATTCACCCGGCCCAGGTCGAAGTCAGCCAACGAGTTCGTCGGCCACACGTGAACGTGCAGGTGCGGCACCTCGAACCCCGCGATCATGATCCCGGCGCGGGCGGAATTGAAGACGCGTTTCTGGGCCCGGCCGATGTTCCCGGCGACCTTCATCAGGTGCGCCATCAGCTCGTCGGAGGCGTCGGTGAACTCGTCGATCTCCTCGCGCGGAACCACCAGGGTGTGGCCGTCGGTGATCGGCCCAATGGTCAGGAAGGCGACGCACTGCTCGTCCTTCCAGATGAAGCGGCCGGGGATCTCGCCTTCGATGATCTTGGTAAACAGGGTGCTCATGTGCGCCTTTCAGTGTTCGACCGGCAGCGGCCGGGGTTGTGCGGTGTGGCGGGGTCAGCTGCGCGCCGTGCCGCGCTAGTGGCGGTGGGTTTCGTCGCTGGTGGCCACGTCGTTTTGCGGGTAGGAGCTGTACTGCGACCAGGACCCCGGGTAGAGCGCCGCGTCGATCCCGGCTTCGTGCAGGGCCAGGATCTGGTGCGCGGCGGTGATCCCGGAACCGCAGTAGGCGGCCGCTGCCCGGCCGGAGGGTTCCAGCCCGAGCTTGGCAAAGCCCGCGCGCAGCTGCTCGGGCTGGCGGAAGCGGGCGGCATCGTCCAGGTTCTCGGTGGTGGGACGGTTCAGCGCCCCGGGGATGTGCCCGGCCACCGGGTCCAGGGGTTCTTCCACCCCCAGGTAGCGGGCGGTGGCGCGCGAATCGATCAGCACGCCGTCGAACCCGGCCAGCTCCTGCATTTCCAGCACCGGCATCTGATTCCAGGACAGGCTCACGGTGCCCGGCTCCACCTTGGGCACCTCGGAGGAGAGGATGCACTTCGCGTCCCGCCAGGCCTGCAGTCCCCCGTCGAGCACCGCGACCTTCGTGAAGCCGGCGTGGCGCAGCAGCCACCAGGCGCGGGCGGCGGCCATCGCCCCGGCGTCGTCGTACACCACCACGCAGCTCTCGTCGTTGATGCCCCAGCCGCGGGCGGCCTGCTGGAACGCGTCGGCGGTGGGCAGCGGGTGGCGCCCGGTGTGCTCCCCGACCGGGCCGGACAGCTCGGTTTCCAGATCCACGAAACGGGCGGCCGGGATGTGCCCGGCCTGGTACTGCTCGCGGTTGTTGGTGGCGCCCAGCTTCCAGCGCACGTCGAGCAGCACCAGGTTGGGGTCTTGCAGTTTCGCGGCCAGGTCGCTGGCCCGGATTAAGGCGCTCATGCGTTTGGCTCCCGGGAGATCAGGTCGTTGATGTCGTAGCTGGTGCCCTGCTCCCAGCGCTGGTAATTGCGCCCCTGGGCCGTGGCGGCGTTGCCCAGCAGCCGGTCGAACAGCCCCAGGCCGTTTTCGTTCAGCAGCCCGTCGTGGATCGGCAGCCACAGCGGCGCGTCGACCTCGGTGGCGAAGTCGATGGTCTGCCCCACCCGCGACCAGGGCGCCATGGCCGGCACCAGCAGCACGTCGGGGTGCAGCCCCACGGGCACCTGCAGGCTGTCGCCGGGGTGGAAGATCCGCTCCCCCAGCAGGTAGCCGATGTTCGCGACCACCGGGATGGAGTGGTGGATGGTGGCGTGGGTGCCGCCAAAGGCGCGCACCTGGATGCCGCCGACGGTGACCTGGGCGCCGGGCTGGATCGGGTCGACCCGCGAGCGGGCGACGGCCGGCAGCAGCTCGTGCAGGGTTTGGACCACCGTCTGCGGGGCGTACACCTGCAGGGTGGGGTTCGCGGTGACTGCCTCGGCGACGACCTCGGGCAGCACATGGTCGGGGTGCTCGTGGGTGATCAGCACGGCCTGCTGCTGCTCGAACGCCCCCTCCAGGTCCGAAAAGCCGCCCGGATCGACCAGGATCGACCCGTCGATGGTGGATACCTCAACACATGAATGACCACGGGATACGATGCGCATACCCCCACACTAGGCGTCCAGCCACACCCGAGGCCAGTCATCGGGCGCATTGCCGGGCGAAGTTGGCTAAAATTGTGGGTGTACCGGCGCCGCCGTTTCGCGCGCCCGTGGCAACTAATAGGAGTGGTGTCCGCATATGACGCAGCCGTCAACCACGCGTGCCGGGGAAACCCGGGTTACCAAGCAGCGTGTGGCATTGAACGAGGCGTTAGTCCAGGTCAACGATTTCGCCACCGCCCAGCAGCTGCACCGCTGGCTGCAGGAGCAGAACCACAAGGTCTCGCTGGCCACCGTGTACCGGCTGCTGCAGTCGATGGCGGACGACGGGCTGGTCGATGTGCTGCATTCGGGCGACGGTGAGGCCCGCTACCGCCAGTGCGTGACCGAGGTGCACCACCATCACCTGGTGTGCCGGGTGTGCGCCAAGACCGTTGAGGTGCTGGCCCCGTCGGTGGAGCGCTGGGCGGCCCGGGTGGCCGAGGAGCACGGCTTCAGCGAGCCGGAGCACACCGTGGAGATCTATGGGCTGTGCGCCGAATGCCGACGGCAGAACCGCGCCGACCAGCCCCGCATCGACGCCAAGTAACCCCCACGCCCGCCACGCCGGCCGCGCCGGGGCGGCGGATCCGGCGACCGGAGCGCCCGGTTCCGCTAGACCTGGTGGCGGCTGGGTGAACGCACGGCCTCGATGAGCCGGCACACCAGGTAGATCACGAACGAAATCGTGGTCACGTACGGGCTGATCGGCAGCGCCCCGCCCAGCGCCAGCAGAATCCCGCCCACCACGCTGGTCAGCGCGAACAGCACCGAGAGCAGCACGGTGACTGCCGGGTTGCTGCTCACCCGCAGGGCGGCGGCGCTGGGGGTGATCAGCAGCGCCAGCACCAGCAGCGCGCCGACCACCTGGATCGACATGGCCACCGCCAGGGCCAGCACCACCATGAACACGATCGACAGCCCGGAGGTGCGCACCCCGCGGGCGCGCGCCAGCACCGGGTCGACGCTGGCATAGGTCAACGGGCGCCACATGATGATCAGGGCGAGGATCACCACGGCGCTGATCACCAGCGTGCCGCCCAGCTGCGCCTCGTCCACGGCGACGATCTGCCCGGTCAGCAGCCCGAACTTGTTCGCGCTGCGCCCCTCGTAGAGGGAGAGGAACAAGATCCCCAGGCCCAGCCCGAAGGGCATCAGCACCCCGGTAATGGAATTGCGGTCCTTCGCCCGGGTGCCCAGCACGCCCAGCACCAGCGCGGCGATCAGCGAGCCGAACACCGAGCCGGTGACCACGTCCGCGCCGATCAGCAGCGCGAAGGAGGCCCCCGCGAAGGACAGTTCGGCGATGCCGTGCACCGCGAAGGCCATGTCGCGCATCATGATGAAGATGCCGATCAGCCCGCCAACCACCCCGAGCACGGCCCCGGCGATCAGGGAGTTGCTCACCAGCGGCAACAGCTGGGCGTAATCCTCGAAATTGATCACGCGCTCAAGAAAATTATCCAACCCCATGCCTATCGTCCCGCCGTACCCGGTTCACGGGTTTCCGGTTCCCCCGTTTCCGGTTCACCCTTCGCCGCCGCCTGGCCATCCGGCCCGCCCTCTTCCGGTGTCACCGGATCGGGCACCTGGCGTTCCCCGTCCCCGGTGACCACCACAATCCGCCCGTTGACCCGCAGCACCTCAACGCGCGATCCGTACAGCTCGCTGAGCACCTCGCTTTGCATGACCTCATCCACGGTCCCGATGTGGAACCGCCCGCCGGCCAGGTACAGCACCCGGTCCACGTAGGGCAGGATCGGGTTGATCTCGTGGGTGACGAAGATGACCGCGCTGCCGGCCTGAACGGCCTGGCGGTGGATCACCTCGCTGATCGCCTGCTGGTGGTGCAGGTCCAGGCTCAGCAGCGGCTCGTCGCACAGCAGCACCCGCGGGTTGGAGGCCAACGCCTGCGCGGCCCGCAGCCGCTGCTGCTCCCCTCCGGAGAGTTCGGCGACCGGGCGCTGCCCGTAGTCGCTGGCGCCGACCAGCTCCAGCAGCTCATCGACGCGCTCGGCCACCTTGCGCCGGGCCAGGCGCACCCCGGGGCGGTGCCCGTCCACGCCCAGGGCCACCAGGTCCCGGGCGCGCAGCGGCACGTGATCGGCGATGGGCCGCTGCTGCGGGATCAGCCCGACCAGTTCCGAGCCGCGGCGCACCGGCTTGCCCTCGATGCGCACGGTGCCGGATTCGAGCACCGTGGTGCCCAGCATGGTGTTGATGAAGCTGGTCTTGCCCGAGCCGTTGGGGCCGAGCACCGCCAGGAATTCACCGGGGCGCACGTCCAGGTCCAGGTCCTGCCACAGCACGCGCGGGCCGAAGGCCAGGCGGGCGTGCTGGAAGGAGACAATCGGTTCTGCTGGCATTCTGCGGCTTTCGTGTGGTTGGTGGGGGCCGGCGCGCGGACGGCAAATGGCCGTGGCCCCGCGTCCTGCGCGGCACCACGGCCATTCTATCCTAATTGCGACTGATTCCTATTTGCGCCCGGCGCGGTTTCGCACCGTGCGCGGCGGATTAAGTGGTTGCCGTTCCCGGGGCGTGGCCGTTGCGCGGCGCACGCGGCGGAACGTGGCGTTTCCGGGTGGTGTCGCTAATCTCACCGACCAGCACCTCGATGATGTCCTCCAGGAACACCACCCCGGTCACCTTCCCGTCCGCGTCGATGACGGTGGACAGGTGGTTGCCCTGCTGGCGCATGGCCTCCAGCGCCACCTCGATCTCATCGGTGTGCGCCACCTGGCCCAGCGGGTGCAGCGGCAGGTTCAGCAGCGGCTGGGTCGAATGCTCGTCGTCGATGAGCATCACGTCCTTCACGTGCCAGTAGCCCACCGGGATCCCCTCGCGGGTGATCATCATGCGCGAAAACCCTGTCTTGGCGACCTTGGACTCGAACTCCCGCGCGGTGGTCTGCCCCCATTCCAGGGTGAACAGGTCCTCCAGCGGCACCATGCACTGGCTGGCGGTCACCGAGGTGAACTCCAACGCCTTGCTCAGCCGGAGCGCGTCCTCGTTCTCCAAGGTGCCCTCCTCGGAGGAGGACTGGATGATCGAGCGCACCTCCGCGGCCGTGTAGGCGCTGCTGACCTCGTTTTGCGGTTCGACGCCAAACATCTTCAGCACCAGGTTCGCCGAACCGTTCAGCAGCGAGATCACCGGGTGCAGCGGCTTGGAGAGCCACACCAGCGGCGGGGCCAACAGCAGCACCGCCTTGTCGGCGACGGACACCGAGATGTTCTTGGGCACCATCTCACCGAAGGTCACGTGCAGGAAGGTCACCGCCACCAGGGCGATCAGGAACGCGCTGGTGTCCGCCACGGCCACCGGCACGCCCATGGCCTGCAGCGGCACCACCAGCAGGTGGTGGATCGCCGGTTCGGAGATGTTCAGGATCAGCAGCGAGCACACGGTGATGCCCAGCTGGCAGACCGCCAGCATCACCGAGACGTGCTCCATCGCCCACAGCGCCACCTTGGCGCGCTTGTGCCCGTCGTCGGCCAGCGGTTCGATCTGCGAGCGGCGCGCGCTCATCACCGCGAACTCGCCGCCCACGAAGAACGCGTTGGCCAGCAGCAGCACCACCAGCCAGATCAGGCCCATGAAGTCACTCATTCTCGGCCTCCTGGATCGGTGCGGCCGGCACGAAGCGCACCTGGGCGATGCGCTTGCCGTCCAGTTCGGTCACGGTGAAGCTGCCGGCCTCGGTGGTGACCACGTCGGCCAGCTGGGCCAGGCGGCCAAGCTCGGAGAGCATGAAGCCGCCGATGGTTTCGTAGGAGGCGTCATCCGGGATGATGTCCGCGTCGAAGTGGTCGTTGATCTGGTCGGGGCGGAACATGCCCGGGAACAGCCAGGCGCCGTCCGGTTGGGCGATCACTTCCTCCTCGTCCTCGTCGTGCTCGTCGGAGACTTCCCCGACGATTTCCTCGATCAGGTCCTCCAGGGTCACGAACCCGGCGGTGCCGCCGTATTCGTCCATCACGATCGCCACCTGGTACTCGGCGGCACGCAGCTGCTCGAGCAGGATGTCCAGGTGGATGGTTTCGGGCACGTACAGCGCGTCCATCGCGAACTCCCCAACCTGCAGGGCGCCGCGGCGTTCGCGCGGCACCGAGACCACGCGCTTGATGTGGCACACGCCCTGGATCCGGTCGCTGGAGCCCTCGATCACCGGGAACCGGGAGAACCCGGTCTCGGCGCTGAGGCTGATCAGCTCCGATAGCGGGGCTTCGGAGTCGATCGTCGCCATGGTGGTGCGCGGGGTCATCACGTCGGCCGCGGTGCGTTCGGAGAATTCAATGGTGGATTCAACGAACTTGGCGGTCTGGTTGTCCAAGGTGCCCAGCTCGGCCGAACGGCGCACCAGCGAGGCCAGCTCCTGGGCGCTGCGGGCCGCGGAGATCTCCTCCTTGGCCTCGATGCCGAAGAACCGCTTGAGCACTTGGTTGGAGAACCCGTTCAGCGCCAGGATGGCGGGCTTGAAGATTGCGGTGAACACCAGTTGCGGGCGGGCCAGCGCCTTGCCCACGGTCATGGCCCGGGCGATCGACAGGTTCTTGGGGATCAGCTCGCCGATCAGCATCGAGAGCAGGGTGGCCAGGGTCATCGAGATCACCACGGAGATTGCGGTGGCGCTGGCGCCGGTGACCCCCAGCTGGACCAGCAGCGGGCTGAGCAGCTGGCTCATCGCCGGCTCCAGCACATAACCGGTCAGCAGCGTGGTCAGCGTGATGCCCAGCTGGCAGGAGGAAAGTTGGGTGGAAAGCGAGGTCAGGCACTGGTAGAGCGGCTTGGCACCGCGTTCGCCGGCCTCAACGGCCTGGGCGACGGTGGACTTGTCCAGCGCCACCAGCGCGAACTCGACGGCCACGAAGAACCCTGTTCCCAGGATCAGCAGCAGGCCGAGCAGGATGTATAACCATTCCATTGGGGGCTAGCTTCCCCCTAGGGCCGGTGTGGTGAAAGTAATTCCAATTGCCGCCCAGCGGCAACTAGAAGGCTCCAATCGGGAGGCGGAGCCCACCTGTTCATGTCTGGGGCTGCCGGCGCTGCGCCCTTGGGCGACCGGCCGGCACGGAGAATGACTGTCCATAGTGCGCATCAGTCTAACGAACGAAGCTTAACTTCGCATCACCGGCAGATGAAAAAGATGAACGGCACAAATCCCCCGGTGAGCGGGAGATATGTGAGCATCCGATCCTGTGATCCGTGCCGCGTCTTAGCCAACTGGCGCAAAATGTCACTAGACTGTTGGGAGGTCTAGAAATCTTGTGTGCACGGTGGCCACTCATAGCGTCCTCGGGCCACCGCCCGCCCAAGCTAGAACAGCGTAGAAAATCAGGGAGAGGCGTTGCACGTGCCAGAGCAAGCACACCATCGGCTAACGGAAGAGTTCGGTGGAAACGAGTGGCTAGTAGACGAGCTGTACCAGCAGTACCTCGTCGACAAGAACTCGGTCGATAAGAAATGGTGGGACATCTTCGAGTCCCTCACCGCAGACGAGGAAGAACCGGCGAAGAAGCCGGCTGCGGAAGCCAAGCCGGCCCAGCCCGCCGCGAAGCCGCAGAGCGCCCCGGCCAAGACCCAGGGTGCCCCGCGCGCGGCCGCTGCCGCCCGCTCCAGCGAGCCGGCGGCGGAGAAGCCGCAGGCCGCCAAGCCGGAGCCGAGCAAGCAGAACGCCGCGCCGAAAACCGCCCCGATCCCGGCGCAGGCCCCCAAACCCCAGACTTCGAACCAGTCCTATGGCGAGGAGAAGCGCACCGTGCTGCGCGGGCCGATGAAGGCCATCGCCAACAACATGGACGCCAGCCTCACCGTGCCGACCGCCACCACCGTGCGCGCCGTGCCGGCGAAGCTGATGATCGACAACCGCGTGGTCATCAACAACCACCTCAAGCGCACCCGCGGCGGGAAGATCTCCTTCACCCACCTGATCGGCTTCGCCGTGGTGCGGGCGCTGAAGCAGTTCCCGTCGATGAACGTGACCTACGACGTGGTGGACAAGAAGCCCACCGCCGTGCAGCCGGCCCACGTGAACTTCGGCATCGCCATCGACATGCCCAAGCCCGACGGCACCCGCATGCTGGCCGTGCCGAACATCAAGGCCGCCGAGACCCTGAGCTTCAACGAGTTCTGGGCCACCTATGAGGACCTGATCAAGCGCGCGCGGGGCAACAAGCTCACCGCGGACGACTACGCCGGCACCACCGTGTCGCTGACCAACCCCGGCGGCATCGGCACCGTGCACTCGGTGCCGCGCCTGTCCAAGGGCCAGGCCGCGATCATCGGCGTCGGCGCCCTGGAGTACCCGGCCGAGTACCGCGGCGCGGCGGAGAAGACCGTCGCCGCCCTGGGCATCGGCAAGCACATCACCCTGACCTCGACCTACGACCACCGCGTCATCCAGGGCGCCGGTTCTGGCGAATTCCTGAAGCTGGTCGAGTCGCTGCTGCTGGGTGAGCAGGACTTCTACGACGAGATCTTCGAGCAGCTGCGCATCCCGTACGAGCCGGTGCGCTGGGCCGTGGACAACCAGGTCGACATCGACCTGCAGGTCAACAAGGTCGCCCGGATCCAGCAGCTGATCCACTCCTACCGCGTGCGCGGGCACCTGATGGCGGACATCAACCCGCTGGAGTACGTGCAGCGCAAGCACCCGGACCTGGACATCAAGACCTACGGGCTGACCCTGTGGGACCTGGACCGCGAATGGGTCACCGGCGGGCTGGGCGGCAAGGACCGGATGCTGCTGCGCGACATCCTCGGGGTGCTGCGCGACGCCTACTGCCGCACCACCGGCATCGAGTACATGCACCTGCAGGAGCCGGTGGAGCGCGACTGGTTCCAGTCCAAGCTGGAGCGCCCGTACCGCAAGCCCAGCGCCGAGGAGCAGAAGCGGATCCTGTCCAAGCTCAACGCCGCCGAGGCGTTTGAGACCTTCCTGCAGACCAAGTTCGTCGGGCAGAAGCGCTTCAGCCTGGAAGGCGGCGAGTCGCTGATTCCGCTGCTGGATGCGATCATCTCCGACGCCGCCGACGAGCACCTGAGCGAGGTGGGCATCGGCATGGCCCACCGCGGCCGGCTGAACGTGCTGACCAACATCGCCGGCAAGACCTACGCACAGGTCTTCCGCGAGTTCGAGGGCACCGCCACCCCGGGGTCCGTGCAGGGTTCGGGCGACGTGAAGTACCACCTGGGCACCGAGGGCTCCTACACCTCGGATGCCGGCAACGAGACCAAGGTCTACCTGGCGGCGAACCCCTCGCACCTGGAGGCCGTGGACCCGGTGCTGGAGGGCATCGTGCGCGCCAAGCTGGACCGCCTGGGCTCGCGCAGCGAAGTGCTGCCGATCCTGGTGCACGGCGACGCCGCGTTCGCCGGGCAGGGTGTGGTCTCCGAGGTCCTGGCCATGAGCCAGCTGCCGGGCTACCGCACCGGCGGCACGATCCACGTGATCGTGAACAACCAGATCGGCTTCACCACCGCCCCGAGCTCCTCGCGCTCCTCGGAGTACTCCACCGACGTGGCCCGCGCCGTGCAGGCCCCGGTCTTCCACGTCAACGGGGATGACCCGGAGGACGTGGTGCGCGTGGGCCAGCTGGCCTTCGAGTACCGCCAGAAGTTCAACAAGGACGTCGTGATCGACCTGGTGTGCTACCGCCGCCGCGGGCACAACGAGGGCGATGACCCGTCGATGACCCAGCCGATGATGTACAACCTGATCGAGGCCAAGCGCTCGACCCGCAAGCTGTACACCGAGGCGCTGGTCGGCCGCGGCGACATCACCCAGGAGGAGGCCGACAACGCGTTGGCCGAGTACCGCGAGTCGCTGGAGCGGATCTTCTCCGAGACCCACGCCGCGCAGACCTCCCCGATCCCGATCGTCACCCCGGGTTCGACCATCAACGACCTGGAGAAGCCGTTCGCCCAGGCCGAGGATGAGCTGACCCGCGACGGGGCCCGCCCCAGCGCGATCTCCGCGCAGACCGTGGCCGCCATCGGCAAGGCGCACCTGGCGATCCCCGAGGGCTTCAACGTGCACAACAAGCTGCGTTCCCTGCTGGAGCGCCGCGAGAAGATGAGCCGCGAGGGCGGCATCGACTGGGGCTTCGCCGAGCTGCTGGCCCTGGGCTCGCTCTCCATGGAGGGTGTGCCGGTGCGCCTGGCCGGCCAGGACTCGCGCCGCGGCACCTTCGTGCAGCGCCACTCGATGTTCCACGACCGGATCAACGACGAGGAATGGTACCCGCTGAACCACCTCAGCGAGGACCAGGCCCCGATCTGGATCTACGATTCGCTGCTCAGCGAATACGCGGCCCTGGGCTTCGAGTACGGCTACTCGGTGGAGCGCCCGGACGCGCTGGTGATGTGGGAGGCGCAGTTCGGCGACTTCGTCAACGGCGCCCAGACGGTGATCGACGAGTTCATCTCCTCGGCCGAGCAGAAGTGGTCGCAGTCCTCCTCCCTGGTGATGCTGCTGCCGCACGGCTACGAAGGCCAGGGCCCGGACCACTCCTCCGCCCGCATCGAGCGCTTCCTGCAGCTGTGCGCGGAGAACAACATGGTCGTGGCCCAGCCCTCCACCGGCGCCAACCACTTCCACCTGCTGCGCCGCCAGGCCTACGCCCGTCCGCGCAAGCCGCTGATCGTGTTCACCCCGAAGCAGCTGCTGCGCCTGAAGGCGGCGGCCACCTCGGTGGAGGACTTCACCACCGGCGGCTTCCGCGAGGTCATCGGGGACAGCTCGATCTCCGATAACAACGCGGTGGACAAGGTGCTGCTGGTCTCCGGCCGGTTGTACTACGACCTGCTGGCCACCCGCACCAAGGCCAAGGACGAGAAGACCGCGATCATCCGCGTGGAGCAGCTCTACCCGGCCCCGACCGAGCAGATCGCCGCGGAACTGGCCAAGTACCCGAACGCGAAGGTCAGCTGGGTGCAGGACGAGCCGGCCAACCAGGGCCCGTGGCCGTTCTTCGGCCTGTACGTGGCCCCGAGCCTGGAGCAGAAGGTCACCCTGGTCTCCCGCCCGGCGTCGGCCGCCACCAGCGCCGGCACCTCCAAGCGGCACGAGGCCGAGCAGGCCGTGCTGCTGCAGCAGGCGTTCGCCCGCTAAACCGGCCCTGACCGGCGCATAGTGCCGGCACCTTCGGGCACCGCTCCCCCGCAATGGGTCGCGGTGCCCGGCAGGTGCCGGCACCATCACGTTAAACACCTCCCCAATTGCCCGGGTTCACGCCGCGTTCACTGCTAAGGTGGGGAACTAGGTATCGGCACACGAAAGGTCCCCCGTTGGAGTTACGCACCATCCGCATCACCGCAATCGGAGACGAACTGCTGGCCGGACATGGTGACCCCCGGGCCCTGGGGTGGTTTGGCCGGGTCCTGGCGCGCACCCAGGATCCCGCGCTGCGCCTGCAGTCCTTTGTGCTGGCCGCCCCGGCCGAAGGGTCCGAGGCGCTGGCCGAACGCTGGCTGGGCGAGGCGACCCGGCGCTTTGGCGACCGGGTCGAGAACCGGCTGGTGATCGCCCTGTCCGACCGGGACGTTGACCTTGAGGTCTCCACCGCCCGCAGCCGGCTGAACCTGGCCAACATCCTGGACTCCGCCAGCCAGATGTCGATCAAGGCGCTGCTGGTGGGTCCCGCCCCCGGGCTGGACGACGCCCGCAACGAACGGGTCGCCGAACTGAACCGGGTCTACTCGGATGTGGCCCTGCGGCGCAACCACCACTACATTGACACGTTCACCCCGCTGCGCGCCCACACCCAGTGGCGCGCGGACCTCACCGCCAACGGCGGGGTGCCCGGACAGGCCGGCTACGGGCTGATGGCGTGGCTGGTGCTGCACCGCGGCTGGTACAACTGGATGGAGCTTCCCGAGCCAAGCGAAGGCTAAGCCGCCCGCCCGGGATCCGGCCGTGCATCTCTTGGCGCGCTTGGTCACACCCCATGCTTGGCCACATCCCCGCGCCGCGCAGCACGGCGCTGTGCCCCGCTGCCACGACGCGCGTGTGGCACGCCACAAACGACAAAGCCCTCCCGCATGTGAAACAATGGTGGCCGGACCACCGCCTACTGGCGGCGGTATCGCAATCCCTATCTAAGGAGGCACTATGTCGAAGCGCGCACGTAAGCGTAAGGACCGCCGTAAGCGTTCAGCAAACCACGGCAAGCGCCCCAACGCATAAGCTGATATGGATGATCCCCGCAGCGCACCAGATTCTTCCGGTGCCCTGCGGGGATTTCTTTATCCTCGACCTGCCCCTGCATCCGCGGGTTAAGTCCCAAAATGTGTGTATGGAGTCGTTGTCATGTTTGCGTCATCGGCGTCCGCCCCATCCTTTTTGGATGCCGTTACCGTCTTCGTAGCTGAAGTGCCGGCCGTATAGTTCGGGGCCCGGGTCTTCTTCGGTTACGGGTCGTGGGGCTGGTTTGGCCGACCAATGCTTGGGGGTCACGAAGCTCCATGGATCCACCGGGTTCTGCGTCCGCTGGTACAGGTGCCAGCTCACCAAGGACATGGCATGTTTGGCTTTCAGGCCGCGGTGGGCCCGCAGGTGGTCTTTGATGCCAGCGTTGATGCCTCCTTCTAAGGGGCTGGTGGTCCGAGGAAGCGTCTCATCTTCTGCGGCCATTTCTAACCATGTGAACAGTTGCTTATTCTTCAGCAACCCGTGAATGAGGCGATCAGCTCGACGTAGGCGCAGATGCGTGTACCACCAGACCTGGTTGGGCTTGACGTGCAAGGGCCTGTTGCCGGCGTGGTCCTTGGCGTAGGTGCGGGCTTTGAGGGTGGTTTCGTGCATGACCCGCCAGGCCATGAATTGTTCTTCCCACTTGTTGGCCAGTTGAAGTGTGGTGATGTCTTTCAGCGCCTTGATCAGTGAAAGGAGTTGCTGACCTGGGATGGTGCGGGGGTTGCGGGTCAGGTGTTTGTGGATGGTTTGTCGGATATGGAAGTAGCAGCGTTGGATGCGGGTTTCGGGCCATAGCGCTTTGATGACAGATTCCAGGGCGCCGTGCCCGTCAATGATCACTAGGTCCGGGGCTGGCAGACGTTGCAGCAGCAGGGTCCAGGAAGCGACTTTTTCGCGGTCGCAGTATTGCCAGCCGATGATGTGTTGGCCGTTGTAGGCGGTAAGGGCGCAGAAGCCGTTGAAGTAGGTGCCGTCGAGCATGAGGTACCGGTATTGTTCCCCAGTCGGGATCAAGGTCGGGTGAACTTTCCAGCACCAGTAGGTGTTGCGGTAGAACGTGGAACGGGCAATGCCGGTGTCGGACACGGAGAGCTTACCGGTGGCCCATTGGTGGAAGGCCCTGAATTGGGCTTTGGCGGTGGTGTCTGGACGGGCCAAGGTACTTGACGCGCCGCAGATCTTACACCGCCAGCGTGTGCGCCCGGAGCTGGTTTTCCCGTTCTTGACGAGCTTATTTTTGCATACACCACAGGTAGGTCGGTTTCCAACTTTTGCCACGGTACATGCTTTCAAAGCATGTGATTGAGGTGTTGCCCCTAGTGGTTAGATGGTTTTGAGGGTTTCTGTACACACATTTTGGGACTTAACCCGCATCCGCCGTCCTGCCCGCTCTTCGCCCGACGGCGTTCTCCCCCTGAACCGGGGCAGCAAACCCCGGCAGGTCAAACTCCGCCCGGGCGATGCGCATCATCTCCGCCCCGCATAGCACCAGCCGCCGACACCGGTGTGCCGGCCGATCGGCCGGAGTGCTGGTGTCGACGGCTGGGTGCGTCGTGGTGGTAGGCACCGGGCAAACCGGTGGGTACCGAACCGTATGCAGTTGTGGTGTTCCCGTGGGGGCGCAAGGCCGCGGCTAGTGCCCGGATTCGACCCGGATCTGCGAGATGCGCACCATGATCTTTTCCTTCAGCTGGCTCGGGGCGTGCTCCTGGCAGCTGCGGCGCACCACCGATCGGATGATGCACTCCAGGTCGTACTGCTCGGTGCATTCCGGGCAGTGCTCCAGGTGCCGCTTGACCTCTTTGATGTCCTCCAGGGTCAGCGCGCCATCGAGATAGTTGTAGATGCGCACCAGCCGGGAATCGGCACAGTCGCCCAGTGAATAGCAATCCATTTCTACTTCTCCGCTCCCTTGGCCTTGGAGTGGGATACCGCCGCGGGCACTCCCCGATCCTTGGCGTAGTCAGCCAACAACTCGCGCAAGTTCTTCCGTCCCCGATGCAATCGTGACATCACCGTGCCGATGGGCACCCCGAGGATCTCGGCGGCTTCCTTGTAGCTGAAGCCCTCCACGTCCACGAAGTAGACGGCCAGGCGGAAATCCTCGCCGATCGCCTGCAGCGCGGCCTTCACATCGGAATCCGGCAGCCGGTCCAGCGCCTCGACCTCCGCCGAACGCAGCCCCGTGGGCGTGTGGTCCGCGGCCTGGGCCATCTGCCAGTCCTCGACGGTGTCCGTGCTGGTGCGCTGGGGTTCGCGCTGGCGCTTGCGGTACAGGTTGATGTACGTGTTGGTCAGAATCCGGTAGAGCCAGGCCTTGAGGTTGGTTCCCGGTTTGTACTGGTGGAACGCGGAGAACGCCTTCGTGTAGGCCTCCTGCACCAGGTCCTCGGCGTCCGCCGGGTTGCGCGCCATGCGCAGGGCCGCCGAATACAACTGGTCGACGTATTGCATCGCGTCGCGCTCAAAACGCTCGCGGCGCTGCTCGTCGGTTTCCTGAGCGGGATCGGGCACGCCGGAACCCAAAGTATTTTCCGTCATCATCGCCCAGTCTACGCGCTCACCGGCCGGTCGGGGCAGGACCGCGACGGCCGAGGGGGCACTTGCAGTTGTTCCCATGGTTCCTTCCAGTCTCGTCACACTCATTCCAACACCCGCCCAGACCGGATAATTCCCGGTGCCCACGGTAGGATTCTGCTAGGGCCTGTCACCTGGGGACCGGGCCTGGAAACCAAGCGAAGGAAGTGCGAAGAACACGTGCCGGCTCATGTCAGCGACCACCCGATGTGGGATGCCCCGTCCGTAACCGAACCGATCAACGCGACCGTGCTGGTGCCCGCCTCCAAGTCCCTGACCAACCGCTATCTGGTGCTCGCCGCCCTGGCCGACGGACCGTGCACGATCCACAACACGCTGATCAGCCGCGACAGCGAGCTGATGCTGGACGCGCTGGCCGCCCTGGGGGTGGGTGTTGAGCGCACGGTGCAGGATGACCGGTCCACCACGGTGCGCCTGACCCCGCCCGCCGCCGCTGCCGGCCCGCGCCAGGGGATCGTGCACATTGACTGCGGGCTGGCCGGCACCGTGATGCGCTTCGTGCCGGCACTGGCCGCCGCGCTGGGTGTCAGTGCCCACTTCGACGGGGATGCCGGGGCCCGGGTGCGTCCCATGCGACCGGTGCTCGATGCCCTGGCCGAGCTCGGCGCGCGCATCGAGTACGCCGGGCAGCCCGGCTTCCTGCCGTTCACCGTGCACCCGCAGCAGCTGGGGCAACGCCCCGAGGTGCGCATCGACGCGTCGGGGTCCAGCCAGTTCATCTCCGCGATGCTGCTGGCCGGCCCGGCGCTGCCCGGCGGGCTGCGGCTGCGGGCCGCCGCCGGGGCCGTCGCCAGCCCCGAGCATATCCAGATGACCGTGCAGAGCATGAATGAGCTGGGCACAACGGTCAGCACCGACCCCGACGCTCGCGGCTGGCAGGTGGCCGAAGGCAGGCTGCCGGCCTTCAGCGTCAGCGTCGAACCGGACCTGTCCAACGCCGGCCCGTTCCTGGCCGCCGCGCTGGCCACCGCCGGCACCGTGCGCATCCCGCACTGGCCGCAGCACACCACCCAGATCGGCGGACGCTGGCGGCAGATCCTGCCGGCCATGGGCGCCCGGGTGGAGTTGGGCGCGGATGCGGTGCTCACGGTGCGCGGCACCGGCACCATCGGTGGGCTCGACTACGCCGACGCCGCCGAGCTGACCCCCACGCTGGCCGCGCTGTGCACGCTGGCCGACTCCCCCAGCCGGCTGACCGGGATCGGGCACCTGCGGGGGCATGAAACCGACCGGCTCGCCGCCCTGGAACGCGAACTCACCCGGGTGGGCGCCACCGTGCAGGCCACCGAGGACACGTTGCGCATCATCCCGCCCGCCACGCGCCGCGCCGCCGACATGCTCAGCTACGAGGATCACCGGATGGCGACCGCCGCCGCCCTGATCGGGCTGGTGACCCCCGGCACGAGGGTGGAGAACATCGCGACCACCGCCAAGACCATGCCGGACTTCGCACGAATGTGGGAGGCGATGGCCGCGACCGCCGGTACCGCTGACGCACCGGCCGCTGGCGCGCCAGCCCCTGACACACCGGGCCCTGAGACACCGTCCAACCACACCGCTGCGGGCGGGTCGGCGGACGCCGCGGCAGGAGGCCGCGCATGAGCCGCTATCAGGACTGGGACGAATCCGATGTGCGGGTGCGCCCGAACAAGCGCGGCTCCCGGCCACGGACCAAGGACCGTCCGGCGCACGAACGGGCGAAGATCGGGCGGGTCATCACCGTGGACCGCGGGCGCTACACCGTCATCCTGGAGGAGGACACCGCCGGGGAACGGGTCGTGGTCGCCGCCCGCGCCCGCGAGCTGCGCCGCCAGGCGATCGTGCCCGGGGACATGGTGGCGCTGGTCGGGGACACCAGCGGCAAGCCGGACACCCTGGCCCGGCTGGTGCGCATCGAGGAGCGCAGCACCCTGCTGCGCCGCAGCGCGGATGACACCGACGCCACCGAGCGGGTGGTGGTCGCCAACGTCGACCAGCTGGTGATCGTGGTGGCCGCGGCGAACCCCGAACCGCGCACCGGGTTCGTGGACCGGGCCCTGGTGGCCGCCTATGATGCGGGCATCACCCCGATCCTGTGCGTGACCAAGGCCGATGTGGCCGACCCGGCCGGGTTCCTGGCCTACTACGACGGACTGGATTTGCCGGTGGTGATTTCCCGGACCACCGCCGGGGCCGACGGGATCGATTCGCAGGCCGCCGACGGCTCCAGCGCCCGGCTGGACCCCGAGGCGCTGGCCACGCTGCGCACCATGCTCGCCGGGAAGGTCTCGGTTGTGCTGGGGCACTCCGGGGTCGGCAAGTCCACGCTGGTCAACGCGCTGACCGGCGCCCAGCGCGCCACCGGGCACGTGAACGCGGTGACCGGGCGGGGCCGGCACACCTCCTCCAACGCGCTGGCGCTGCGCCTGCCGGACGCGCCGGGCAGCTGGCTGATCGACACCCCCGGCATCCGCTCGTTCGGCCTGGGCCTGGTCGACCCGGAGCACGTGCTGGCCGCCTTCGAGGAGCTGAGCCAGATCGCCACCCGGTGCCCGCGCGGCTGCGACCACATGGCCCAGACCCCCGGCTGCGCCCTGCAGGCCTGGGCGTACTCCCCCGATGCCCCGGCCTCGGCCGCCGCCCGGCTCGAATCCTACCGCCGGCTGGTCACCACCGGGGAAACCACCCACGAAAAGGAGCTCGGTGCCCAGTAGCACCACCACGCCATGAACTACACCCTGGATGAGGACCTGTCCTTCGCCCTCGCGCTGGCCGACAAGGTCGACGCGCTGACCCTGGCGCGCTACCACTCCAATGACCTGAAGGTGGAGACGAAGCCGGACATGACCCCGGTCTCCGACGCCGACCGCGGCGCCGAACGGCTGATCCTGGCCGAGCTGGCCGCCCAGCGTCCCGGGGATGCGGTGCACGGGGAAGAATTTGGCGTGCACGGCTCCTCGGCCCGGCGTTGGGTGATCGACCCGATCGACGGGACGAAGAACTTTGTGCGCAAGGTCCCGGTGTGGGCCACGCTGATCGCCCTGCTGATCGACGATGAGCCGGTGCTCGGGGTTGTTTCGGCCCCGGCGCTGGGCCGGCGCTGGCACGCCGCGCACGGGCTGGGCGCCTGGGTGAGCGAGCCGGGCCTGCCCGAGCCGCGCCGCCTGGCCGTCTCCCGGGTCTCCAGCCTCGCCGACGCTTCGGTGTCCTACGCCTCGCTGGATGGCTGGCGTGAACTGGGCCGCCGCGAAAAGCTGATGGAACTGTTCGACGCGGCCTGGCGCACCCGCGCCTACGGGGACTTCTACAGCTACATGCTGCTGGCCGAGGGCGGGGTGGACGCCGCGTTCGAGCCGGAGCTGGAGCTGTACGACATGGCCGCCCTGGTCCCGGTGGTGCGTGAAGCCGGCGGACGCTTCACCTCGATCACCGGGGTGGAGGGCTGCGGCGGCGGCAACGCGCTGGCCACCAACGGCCTGCTGCACGATCAGATCCTGCCCTACCTGCGCGGCTGACGTGCCCCATTCTTCCAATCCGGGCCGGCTGACCACCAGCGAGGAGGACTACCTCAAGGCGCTCTACGCGCTGTCCGAATGGGATTCGCACCCGATCGGCACCGGTGAGCTGGCCGACCAGCTGGGCCTGTCCCCCGCCTCGGTGACCGCCATGGTGCGCAAGCTCGCGGCGAAGCACCTGGTGGATTTTGTCCCGCGCGGGGCGATCAGTCTCAGCCAGTCCGGGCGGGCGGCCGCGCTGAACGTGGTGCGCCGCCACCGGCTGCTGGAGACCTTCCTGAGCCGCGAACTGGGCTACGGATGGGATGAGGTGCACGATGAGGCCGAACGTCTGGAGCACACGGTCTCCGAACGCTTCATCAACGCCCTGGACGAGCGGCTGGGCTTTCCGCGCAGCGATCCCCACGGGGACGCGATCCCCGACGCCCACGGCGAGCACCGGCCCAGCCAGGCGACGCGCCTGGACCACTTCAGCGGCACCGAAGCGCTGATCGTGCGCATCAGCGACGAGGACCCGCACTTCCTGCGCCGCTGCCAGCAGCAGGGCCTGGTGCCCGGGGCGCGCATCAGCCTGCCGCATCGGCTGGATCTTATCGAAGCCTCCATGGTGTGGGTGCGCGCGCCCCGATCCGAGCAGGCGTGAGCCGCCGCGTCAGGCAAACACCGGCCCCCGGCGGTCGCGCACCTGCCGGCGGCAAACCCCCGGCACGGGCGATGGCCAAAAAATTTATGGTGTAGCGTCAGCGGCGCCGGCGCGACAGCACGGGCGGGGCGTTTACCGGGCGGGGCGTTTACCGGGCGGCGCGTCGCCCGCGCGGCCGCTCGCGCAGTTCCTCGGCCTGCACCGGGGCGGGACCCCCGGGCAACGGCCGCGGGTGCGGCACGACGCGCCCCCGCGTGCTCAGCACCAGTACGATGCTCACCGCGCTCAACCCGAGCATGATCGCCGGCCAGAACAGGTACTGGGTGGCGCCGGTATGGGCGATGCTCAGCCACAGGGCGTAGCTGCCGATGAGGTAGGCCAGGTGGATGAGTATGACCCGGGTGCGCAGCCGCCAGCGGACCTTGGCCTTCGGCGAGAGCGCCAGCGCCCAGATGGCCAGCAGCGGAATCACCACCACGAGGATGGCAAGCACCGGCGGCCAGGGCAGGAAAGTCATGGCGGTAAAGCCGGCGGCAACCAGCAATCCGACTTCGAGGATAAAGGACACCGTCGCATACGCCGCTGAAATACCAGGTGACACCCGCGAGGTCTTGCCAATACCCATCGCTCTTAATCCCACTCCACTTCGGCACTTATTACGTTTCTTCGCTCGTCCAACAGTCTATGTCCTTCGCGCCGGGTGCCGCGACTTGGACGCCTCGCCTCATGCCCGCCGGAGCCGGCGGAACGCCGTGCCTCCGCTAGCGCTCGGCCGTGTAGCTTTGGCTCCCGTCACTGGTGGAAACCGTGACCTGGTGCAGGCTTGCGTCGACCTGACGGACGCTTTGCAGAACCTCGGTGGCGATTTTCTTCAGCTGCTCGCGGTCCTCGGCCTGCTGGGTGTTGACCAGCAACTCCAGGTGGCCTTCCTCGGGGGCGAACCAGGCTTGCACCTGACGGTAGGGTGCGTTGAGCTGGGAGACTTCGGTGACACCATAATTGCCCAGCCACTGCCGGATCTTCTCCTCTGCCCAGCGTCCGCGCTGCGCGCTGGTCATGGCCGGCGCGGTGCTCTCCACGAGGGCACCTTCAGCCGGGCCGGTGGCCGGCACCGGATCGGAGGGGGCCTCGGTGCTGTGGGCACCGGCCGCACGCTGGATCACTTCCACCCCGCCGATGGCCAGCGCACCGGCGCCAATGATCGCAATCCCCAAGAACAGCAGCATCAGCAGTACCGAACCGCCAGCCTTTTTCATGTGCCCCTCCTTATGAACCCCCAATCATCATAGACCGTCCCCGGCTTTTCGGCTGGAGGGCATGACAAAGCCCCGGATCCTGGTGGATCCGGGGCTTGCATGTGGAGATGGGGAGAATTGAACTCCCGTCCGCTGTGGTGTTGCCAGGTCTTCTCCGGGCGCAGTTTGCTGTGGATTTTCTCTGCCCCAGCCATCACGCAAACAAGTGGCTGGTCCGGGCACAGTTGCCTAAATTATGCGATCAACGCCGGCAACGTTCATTGATCGCAGTGGCTATCTAAATGACGTTAGTAACAGGGGCGATAGCATCCCCTGGCTAACGGACTGTCTGGCTGCTTAGGCAGCGAGAGCGAAGTCAGTGCGCTTAGATTCGGCACTTATTTGGTTGCAAAGAGCGTTAACGAGATAACTTTGCGTCCTCGGCCCGCTTCATCTGTCGCGACTCACACCGTCGAAACCGATCATCCCCGTATTTTGTTGTCAACCTTTGATCTCTCAAAGCCAACGACATCTTCCGATGCCCACCTTTTCGGTGCTAATCCATAGTAGCGCAGCCCCGGCCAAAGCCCAAGGGGCTGAGAGCCGAATCACGCCGAGCGCCGGTTGCGCTCACGCATCGCCCGCAACGCGTCGCGGTTATCCTGCTTTTCGCGCAACGTCTGGCGCTTGTCGTACTCGCGCTTACCGCGGGCCACACCGATTTCGAGCTTTGCCCGGCCCTCCTTGAAGTACAGGCTCAGCGGGACCACGGTCAGCCCCGTTTCGGCGATCCTGCGTTCGATCTTGCTCAGCTCCTGCCGGTGCAGCAGCAGCTTGCGCCGGCGACGGGCCGCATGGTTCGTCCACGACCCGTTAAGGTACTCGGGGATGTAGATGTTCTCGATGAACAGCTCCCCCCGGTAGAACTGGCCAAACCCGTCAACCAGCGAGGCCTTGCCTTCCCGCAGGGATTTGACCTCGGTTCCGGTCAGCACCATGCCGGCCTCATAGGTATCGAGGATTTCATAGTCATGCCGCGCCTTGCGGTTGCTGGCGATGACCTTGCTTTCCTGGTTCTTCTTAGCCATGGCACTCCTTGTCTTGCACGTACGAAGAATCGCACACAGGGACCAAGTCTAGCGTTAGAGAAGTCCCAATGGGTTCACGGCCTGCCCGTTGATCACGGTTTCGAAGTGCATGTGGCACCCGGTGGAGTTGCCGGTGGTCCCCACGTAGCCGATCAGCTGGCCCTGCTTGACGTGTTGCCCGGCACGGGCCACCACCTGCGACATGTGGTGATAGTTCGTGGCCAACGCCTTGCCCTTGACCACGCCGTGGGAAATGGTCACCTTGTTGCCGGAGCTGCCGCCCCAGCCGGCCATCCACACTTCGCCATCGGCCGCGGCATGCACCGGTGCTCCGCACTGTCCGCCGAAGCCCCAGTCCACGCCCGCGTGTACGTAGCCGCCGCGTCCGCCGTAGTCGATGGTGCCCGCAGGGGTAGGCCGCCAGCCGAAGCTGGAGGTGATCCGGCCACTGGAGACCGGCTTGACCAGACCCCAGCTGCTGGGCTCCGACACGGTCTTGGGGGCCGGAGCCACGTACTTGGGCTTCTTGTAGCTGGCCTTGCGGCCCTCGGCCTTGGCCTGGCGCTTGGCCGCCTCTTCCTTGGCGCGCTGCTCGGCCTCCCACTTCGCCTTGGCTTCGGCCTGGCGCTTGCGCTCGGCTTCTTCCTGACGCTTCTTGCGTTCGGCCGCTTCACGGATCAGACGTTCCTGGCGTTCCTTGATCTGCGCGTTCACGGCCGCGTATTCCTGCTCCTGCTTCTGCAGTTTGGCCTGAATCCGCGGCTTTTCGGCCTCCAGCTTGCTGCTTAGGGCCTCGGTGCTGGCGATCAGCTGGTCCAGTTCGCTCTTGCGCTGTTCGGCCTCATCGCGCGCGGATTCCTCCTGGGCCAGGGCACTTTCGGCCTCAGCCTTCAGGCCCTGGATCTGCTGTTCGACCGCAGCCAGGCGCACCTTGTTGTTCTCGTCGGTGGCCTGCTGCTGCGCCAGGTCGTTGTAGACGCTGTTCTGCGACTCCAGCGCCTTGCTGGCCAGGGTGATGCCGTCGGCGATCTCGGTCGCGGACTCGATGTTCAGGATCATGTCCAGGCCATCGGACATGCCGCCACGCTTGTAGGCCTCCGAGGCGATCTGCGAGATCGTGGACTCGGTTTCCTTCAGCTTGGCCGAATTCTTCTCGATCTCCGCGGCCAGTTCATCGCGGGTCTGCTGTGCGGCAATCAACCGGTCATTCAGGTCCGCCACCGCGGCCTGGGCGTTGGCGACGCGGCTGCGGGCGTCGGCCAGGGCCTGCTCGGCGCCGGGCAACTGACCCTGCTGTTCACGCAGTTTGCGATCGGTCTCCACAATGTCGGCATCCAGAACTTCCATGTCCTCCTGAATGGAGTCAATGTTCTGCTCGACCTGCTTCTTGCGGTCATCCAGTTCGTCTGCCCCTGCCAATGTGGCCGGAACCAGCATCGTCAGCGCCAGAGCGCCACCGACAGTCGCGCGGAGAAACTTACTTCGCACCGCGTGAGACAGCATAGTGCTCCTTAATGAGATTTCTAGTTCCGGTGAAGATCGGCAAAGAATTGGCTAAACCTTCAGGTAGCGCTTCAACGTTACCACTGAAGAAATTGTTGCCAAAATGATACCGATTAGCAAGAGTCCGGGCGCAATCAGCAGAACTTCGTTCGTCGAGATGAACGCGACCCCGAGGTTGTCATTGGCCAGTTTCTCCTCCACGAGGAACTTCACCAGCAGCCAGAGCGTGCCCGATGCCAGCAGGCTGCCAATGACCGCGGCGATCACCCCCTCGATGATGAACGGAAGCTGAATCGAGGTCTTGGAGGCGCCAACCAGACGCATGATCGTGGTTTCCAGCCGCCGGTGCATGGCCGAGAGCTGGATCGTGGTGCCGGTCAGCAGCACCGCACAGACGATCATCACCCCGGCCACCACGGCGGCGGACGCCGAGGCCACGCGCACCAACTGGAAGACCTTCTCCAGCAGCTCTCGTTGGTCGATCACCGATTCAACGCCGGGGATGGTGGAGAACGTCTCATTGATGACCGGGTACTTCTCCGGGTCATTCAGTGCGATGCGGAAGGACTCGGGCAGCTGGCCTTCCTGGACCTGGTTCAGCAGCGGCGAATTCTCGAACTGCTCCTGGAAGTGCTTGTAGGCCTCGGACTTCGACTCGTAGGCGAACTCCTTGATGTACGGGGACAGCTCGTCGCTCTTGAGCAGCTCTTCGATATGCGAGCGCTGCTCGTCGGTGACCTGCTCACCGGCGCAGT
Organism: Glutamicibacter sp. St.4D3; assembly: GCF_059728615.1. Lineage (NCBI taxonomy): Bacteria > Bacillati > Actinomycetota > Actinomycetes > Micrococcales > Micrococcaceae > Glutamicibacter > Glutamicibacter sp. St.4D3. The sequence continues at coordinate 1,150,077 of NZ_AP039380.1, read as the reverse complement.
TCAGCTCCTGGGAGTTGTCGTCGCACAGGAAGACCGCAACCTCCATGCGGTCATACCAGTAGCCCTTCATCTGGTTGATCTGCAGCTGCAGCAGCACCGAGGCGCCCACGAAGGTCAGCGACACGAAGGTCACCAGCACCACCGAGACGACCATGACGATGTTCTGCTTGAGGCTCTTTCCCGCCTCGCGGAGGATGAATCCTGGCCTCACTGCTCTCCATCTTTCGTTTCGCTCGAATCCTGTGCCGGCGCATCCTGGCCCGTTTCCTTCGCGGCAACGTCCTCGGAGGTGCCAAAGTGCAGCTCGCGCGAGCCGTCCTGCTTGATCACGGTGGTCATCGGCATGTAGCTGCCGCTGGTTTCATCGCGGATGATCTTGCCCTTGCTCAGCTCGATCACGCGGCGCTTGTAGTCGCTGACCAGCTCGTGGGCGTGGGTGGCCATCAGCACCGTGGTGCCGTTCTGGTTGATCCGGTCCAGCACGTTCATCACATCGAGGCTGTTCTTCCGGTCCAGGTTGCCGGTCGGTTCGTCGGCCAGCAGGATCGAGGGCTTGTTCACGATGGCGCGGGCGATACCCACGCGCTGCTGCTCGCCGCCGGACAGCTCGGTGGGCTTGCGACGGGCCTTGTCCTCCAGGCCCACCAGCTTCAGCGCCTCGGGCACCCGTTCACGGATCTGGGCGCGCGGCGCGCCAATGACCTCCAGCGCGAAGGCCACATTGTCAAAAACACTGCGTTCGCGCAGCAGCCGGAAGTCCTGGAACACGAATCCGATATCGCGCCGGAGCTTGGGCACACGCCAGCTGGGGATCCGGTTCAGGTTCTGTCCGGCGACGTAGACCGCGCCCTCGGTTGAACGCTTTTCGCGCAGGATCAGGCTCAGAAATGTGGACTTGCCGGAACCGGACTCACCGACAAGGAACGCGAACTCGCCTCGGTTAATCTCGATGTTCACATCGCGCAAAGCCGCATTTTGCTGCTTCGGTTCATAGATCATCGAGACATTTTCGAATTTAATCATGTCTTCAATCGCTTGCTAACGTCGGGCGCGACGCAGGCCCCGGGTCCCCACCCACCGACGGCACAGAATGCGTCATTTAATTGAAACCCTATCGGCGTACGCGGCCCTCTCCCCGAATTTGGGCGCGTGTTGCCGGTTTCTTGGCCGTTACACAGCCTACGACATGAGCGGCGTTAATGCGGTTCCCCGCGCCGTGAACCGGCGCGGTGCGGGGCCGGGCCGACCCGGTGTGGCTAAGCCGTCGCCAGGGTCCGAACCCCGGGCTGGGCGCTAGGCGACCAGCGGCGCCTCGGTGCGTTCGCGCACTTCGTCGCGGCTGACGCCCTCGGCCAGTTCGAGCACCGCAAGACCGTTTGGGGTGATGTCGAAAACCCCCAGATCGGTGATGACCCGCTGCACCACCCCGAGCCCGGTGATCGGCAGGCTGCACTGGTTGACCAGCTTGGCGCTGCCGTCGCGGGCGTTGTGCTCCATCAGCACGATGACGCGTTGGGCGCCGTGCACCAGGTCCATCGCCCCGCCCATGCCCTTGACCATCTTGCCCGGAATCATCCAGTTCGCCAGGTCCCCGGCCCCCGAAACCTGCATGGCCCCGAGGATCGCCACGTCGATCTTCCCGCCGCGGATCATTGCGAAGCTCATCGCCGAATGGAAGAAGCTGGCCCCGGGCAGTACGGTGACGGTCTCCTTGCCGGCGTTGATCAGATCCGGGTCCACTTCCTCCTCGGTGGGATACGGCCCCACCCCCAGGATCCCGTTCTCCGACTGCAGCACCACGTCCACGTCGTCGGGCAGGTAGTTGGGCACCAGCGTTGGCATCCCGATGCCCAGGTTCACGTACGCCCCGTCGGGCAGCTCCCGGGCGGCGCGGGCCGCCATCTGCTCACGAGTCCATGCCATGTTCACCACGACCTTTCACTTGGCGCGGGTGGTGCGCCGCTCGATGGGCTTCAGGTGCTGCTCGCCGACCTCCACGATGCGGTGGACGAACACGCCGGGCAGGTGCACCTGGGCCGGGTCCAGTTCACCGGGCTGCACGAGCCGTTCGACCTGGGCCACGCAGATCCGCCCGGCCATCGCCGCCGGCACGGAGAACTGCTGGGCGGCCTTGTTGAAGATCAGGTTGCCGTGGGTGTCCCCCAGCGCGGCGTGCACCAGGGCAAAGTCGGTGACGATGGAGGGTTCCAGCACGTACTGCTCCTCGCGTCCGGCAAAGTCGATGGTGCGCACTTCCTTAGGCTGGCTGGCCTTGAGCACCGCGCCGTGCGCGTCGTAGCGCTGGGGCAGCCCGCCGTCGGCCACCAGGGTCCCGACCCCGGTGCGGGTGAAGAACGCCGGGATGCCCGCGCCTCCGGCCCGCAGCTTCTCGGCCAGTGTGCCCTGCGGGGTGAGTTCCACCTCCAGCTCCCCGCTGAGGAACTGGCGTTCAAACTCCTTGTTCTCCCCCACATAGCTGGCGGTGATCTTGCGGATGCGGTGGGCCGCGAGCAGCACGCCCAGCCCCTGCCCGTCCACGCCGCAGTTGTTGGAGACCACGTGCAGGTCCTCGACCCCTGAATCCAGCACCGCGTTGATCAGTTCGGTGGGGTTGCCGGACAGCCCGAAGCCGCCCACGGCGATGGAGGCGCCGTTGCGCACATCGGCCACGGCGACTTCCGGATTGGCAAGGCTCTTGTCGAGCATGGTCTCAGAGCTCCTCGGCTGGCGGCCCGGACACGCTGTGGCCCGGATCACTTGGGCTGACTGCTTAGGCTCATCGTATGACTGCCCCGGGCAGAAAGAAACCCCCGGCCTCGCCCTAGAGGCGAAACCGGGGGCGGCTGTACTGCGCCGGGCCGCGGCGGACGGCTAAATCAGGTCTTCGCCGTTGCGGCGCGCCTCCAGCCATTCGGCGATGAACCCGCGGGCGATGAAGAACATCACCGCGCCCACGATCACCGGCCAGACCAGCACGTACAGGGATAGTGCGAGGGTACCCATCTAGTTCTCCTTCGTGTTCGTGGTTGCGGTCTCACCCGCGGCGGATGGGGAGGCCGCCGGGGCGGCCCCCTTGGCGCTGTGCGCCAGCCGCGCCTTCTTGGCCTCGGCCGCCATCTCCGCCTCCGCATCGAAGTCGCCGGTGCGTTCGGCGATGAGCGAGAAGTCGAAGTCCATCTTGGAGCGGAAGGACATCAGGTAGCACACGATGGTGCTCACCGAGTAGGCCACCAGCGAGGCGCTGAGGGTGGTGTAGTCGCGCAGGAAGCCGAAGCAGAACGGCGCGGCCACCACCGCGGAGGCGATGCCGACGATTTTTGCGGCCCGGATCCCGAAGAAGCCGAAGCACATCAGCCCCAGCACCACCCCGATGCCCAGCACCGCAAGCAGTTCCACCAGCAGCCCGGTGAACCCGTTGATCGGGATGAGTTCGAAGCGCACCGGGATGAACACGGCCAGGGCGACCAGCACCGCGGTGGTGAACGCCTTGTTGGTGACCTTGCCCCAGTAGAAACTGGCCAGCACCGGGAACACCAGGGCGCCCCACAGTGCGCCGACGAAGACCAGCAGGTCCAGGATGTTCAGCTGCAGGCTGGCGAAGATGACCGCCAGCGCGGTGGCGGCAACCATCGTGATCCGCCCCACCAGCAGCATGGTCTTCGGGTTGGCCTTCGCCTTGCCGGCCACGTTCTGGCCGTACACGTCGGCCATCATGATCGAGGACAGCGCGGCCAGATCCGAGTCGGCGGTCGAGGAGAGCGCGCCGATGATCATGATGAAGAACACCGCCAGCAGCACGCCGGGCAGGTAACTCGCTGCCATTTCCGGGATCAGGTTGTTCATGTCCCCGCCGGTGGGTTCGAAGCCCAGGTACAGGGCCAGCACACCGAGCATGCCCACGCCGATGACCATCGCACCATAGCCGATGGTGGCGGTGATGAAAGTGGGCTTGATCAGGTCCTCACGCACCGCGAAGAGTCGCTGGGCGATGGTCTGGTTGCCGATCGCGTAGGCCAGCACCGCGGCAATGTACGGCGCGCCCTGGTTCAGGAACGCCTCGGAGGAGAAGAAGTTGGACTGCTCGGCGCTCAGGTTCGCCGCACCGGTTTCAAAGGCCGCCGGGAAGTCCGCGGCGAAGAAGATGAACGGCACCAGCACCGCCACCGCCCCGAGCATCGCCATGACCTGTACGAAGTCGGTGAGCACCGAGGCCCGGAAACCGGACCACAGCGTGTACAGCAGCACCCCGGCGGCCACGCACAGCACGCCCTGGATGAAGTTGAACGGCGAGAGCATCGAAATCAGCACGCCGCCAGCGATGAAGTTCGACATCAGGCTGATCAGCGAGCCGACGACGTTGGAACCGGCCAGCATCAGCTGGCTGGAGCGGCCGTGGCGGGCATACATGACCTCGGCCAGGGTGTGGGCCCGCGGCGCGACCTTGCGAATCCGCTTGCCGAAGGGGTAGATGAACAGAATCATCAACGCGCCCCACAAGCCGTAGTGGATGGGGCCGGAGATTCCGTAGGTGTAGCCCGAGGTCGCCGAGGCATACATCGACGACGCCCAAATCCAGGTCGCGGTCATGCTGGCCGCGGAAATTCCGAATCCGATCTTGTTGCCGGCGGTCATGTAGCCGTCGGCGTTTTCTTCTTTTTTCCCGATTCGGGTGGAAATCAAGAACGTCCCGCCGTAGAAGAACAGCAGGAGCAATACAACAACAACGGCGCTGAACTGCACCATTTCGGGATGATCCATGCGCCACCTCCTCAATAGACGATGATGAGAAACGGTGCCGGCCGTAAGACCTCACAATGCCGGCACATGGTCCTGCACGTCTGGTCCCGCGGGGCGTTTGCCGCGGGAAATAGTCCTAGCTGACGCGCACAAGCCCTGGGCCCATCAACCACTTCCCCTCTGCCAGTTTTCGTTCGGTGCTCATTCGTTGCGTTCATCCCGGGTATGGGAAGGCCAGGGGTACCCGTGACAGGGGTGCCCCTTGGCTGGTTCAGTCGCGCTTAGGTGGCGATACGACTCGCGCCGCCGGGCTTCTGCCGGCTCGCGGTCCCGGTGTGCTCCGGGCCCTGGTCGTCTTCCGGTGCCGTTTGCCATGCGGCAAGACCTTGTCGATGTGCAAGGCGGCAGCGGTGTGCAGTGCTGTGCCGGGTGCGGACCTGGTGGCCAGGGCACTGCGGCATGGGGAACGATCCTGATTCCCGATCGTTGTTACTTCCCCGTAATCCGATGGTGACATCCATCTCTGCTGATAGATCTTAGCATGATCGCGAATATATGCGACTTCGGATCGTGGTGTGCGTCTCCTGGGCCTACCCCGCGCACGTGCCGGCCAGTGCGTCGACGGGCCGCTGACCGCACGATCACCGGCGGGGTGACCGGCGGGGTCCGGAACCGGTGGGCAGGAGTTCGCCGCCTGCCGCAGCCACGGCCGATGGTTGGGGCGGCAGCCGTGCAGCGAGTGACAAACGCCCGAATTTTCGGGAAAAAATCCAGGCCCGGCCCTTCCCCCGGCGCGCCATCCAACACCGAATTCCTGGCCATCCCACCAACCCGGGCCGCCGTGGTTCGCGTCTTTCCACCCGTGGCGCGGATCGGGTCCAGGCGTTGTTCGGGCGCAGTGGATCGGACCCCGAATCCCAACGTGCCGCCGCCCACGGCGAACGGGCGAACGCATAAATATACCCCCGCAGGCGCTGCCTGCGGGGGTCGGGCCCGCCGCTGCCGCGTGCGGCGGGAGCGTGCCGGGTTGGTGCGGCGGGTACCCGCCGCTAGTTCGCCGAGTGGCGCTGACCGGCGCGCCAGCGGATTCCGGCGTCGATGAAGTCGTCGATCTCGCCGTCGAGCACGGCCTGGGTGTTGCCCACCTCGTGCTCGGTGCGCAGGTCCTTGACCATCTGGTAGGGGTTGAGCACGTAGGAGCGCATCTGATCGCCCCAGGACGCCTTCACGTCGCCCGCCAGTTCCTTCTTCTTCGCGTCCTCCTGCTCCTTCTTCAGCAGCAGCAGCCGGGACTGCAGCACGCGCAATGCGGCGGCACGGTTTTGGATCTGCGACTTCTCGTTCTGCATCGACACGACGATGCCGGTGGGCAGGTGGGTCATGCGCACCGCGGAGTCGGTGGTGTTCACGCTCTGCCCGCCCGGACCCGAGGAACGGAAGACATCGACCTTGATCTCGGATTCGGGGATCTCGATGCTGTCGGTGGACTCGATCAGCGGCACCACTTCCACCGCGGCGAAGGAGGTCTGGCGCCGGCCCTGGTTGTCGAACGGGGAAATGCGCACCAGGCGGTGGGTGCCGGCCTCGACCGAGAGGGTGCCAAAGGCGTAGGGCTCGTCGATTTCAAAGGTCGCGGACTTCAGCCCGGCCTCTTCGGCGTAGGAGGTGTCCATGATGCGCGCACTGTAGCCGCGCTTCTCCGCCCAGCGGGTGTACATGCGCAGCAGCATCTCGGCGAAATCCGCCGCGTCCACGCCGCCGGCGCCGGCGCGGATGGTGATGACCGCGCCGCGGGAGTCGAATTCGCCGTTGAGCAGCGTGACCACTTCCAGTTCGGCCAGGGAGGCGCGGATCGCCTCCAGCTCCCGGTCCGCCTCCTGCAGGGTGTCCGCGTCGTCCTCCATTTCGGCCAACTCCACCAGCACCTCCAGGTCATCGATCCGGGTGTGCAGTTTCTGCAGCCGCTCCAGCTCGGACTGGCGGTGCGAGAGCCGGGAGGTGACCTTCTGCGCCACGGCCGGGTCGTCCCACAGGTCCGGGGCGCCGGCTTCCTCAGACAGCTGGGCGATGTCCGCCTTGATTTGCTCGACGTCGCTGACCGCCTCGATGGACCGGAAAGTGGAACGAAGCGCGCGCAGTTCAGCAGAAAAGTCTGTTTTAGCCATGATTTAACTAGCCTACGTCATCACGCCCGGCGCCGGAGTCGTTCGGCGCCTGCGCCAACGCACCGGTTTTCAGCGGCTGAGCACGGTGCGGGCGGTGGCGTCCACGTGGATGGGGATCCCGGCCGGCACCAGCCAGCCGACGATCGGCGGGGTCACCCGGGCGGTCAGCTGCACGGTGGCCCCCTGCCCGTCGGGCAGGATGCCGACCCCGCCCACCCCCAGGTCGTCGAAGCGGCCGTGGGCCTGGGTATCGGCCAGGTAGCGGCGCACCGCCTGGGACACCTGCTGCTCGTTGAGCCGGATCTCCGGTTTGGGGCCCTCACCGACGAGCTCGAACTCGTCGACCGCGGCAATGACCGCCCCGTCCGCGGCGGCCAGCAGCTGGCGGGCCTTGAGGTTCACGGCGCTGGCCGCGAGCACGATGCTGATGGTCAACAGCGTGATCGCCACCAGCCCGATGACCAGCACCAGGCTTTGGCCCGAATCCTCGGCGCCCAGGCGACGGGCCAGTGCCCGCACCGTCCCGGGCCGTCGGGCGGGGGTGGCCGATAGGGAGGGGCCGCGGCTACCCAAAGCGGTCAACTCGCTGGGTCGCGGCCGAGTCGACCGTCAGCACCGAGGCGGTGAAGCCCTCGGGCAGCAGCGGCAGCGGAACACGCACCGTGACGCTGACGCTGACCGTGCTGCCAGGTTCCAGGCAGGCCGGGCTGCAGCTGATCGTCGTCTGGGCCTGTTGCGCCGGGATCCCGAAGTCGCGCAGCGTGCGGCCCACCACGTCGTGGGCGTACGCCTCGGCCGCGGAGACCTCGGTACTGGCGGCGAAGACCTTGGCCGCGTGGTCGGCGGAGCCCACCGCGGCGTAGCTGGCCGCCTGAATCTGCCCGGCGGCCAGCACCAGGTAGATCATTGGGATCAGCACCAGCGTGCTGGTGAAGATGAATTCGACGATGGAACTGCCCCGGTCATCGGCCAGCGGGGCTGGAAGCGCTATCCGCCGCCGCGCAACCGGTCGGGCTGCGCGGCGGCTATACAGGCCACGGCGGCTATACGGGCGGCGGCAGGCCGGCTCGGCGAGCGCCCTAGCCATAGCGCACCGCCTGGCCGCTGACTTCCAGTTGCCAGCCGTTGGGCAGCAGCCCGATCAGCGGCACCCGGGTGCGCACCGTGATCTCCACCAGCTCGTGGTCCCCGACCATGCTGGTGGAGGCGCTGATGTCCTGGGCGAAACCGGGGTTCAGGCTCTGGCTGATGAGCATCGCCGTGCGCTGGCGCCCGTCCTCGACGCTGCGGTTGGCCAGCGCCCCGTAGCGGGCCCCGTTGGTGGCCGCGTCGATCAGGGTGTTGCGCACGTGCAGCGCCAGGGCCAGTTGCACGATGCTCAGTCCCACCACGATCAGCAGGGTCGCGACCATGACGAATTCGGCCACCGCCGAGCCGCGCTGGGAGGTGGCCGAACTCGCTGGGCGGGCCCGGGCCGGATTGTGGTGGGTGGACATGAGGCTGCCGCGCCTACCCCATCCCGGAGACCCGGTCGATGGCCTGGTTGAAGAGTTCCTGCAGCCGCGGCCCGGCCACGGCGAGCAGGGCCGCGACCAGCAAGGCGGACATGAGGGTGATCATCACCCAACCGGGCACGTCGCCGCGTTCCTCACGCAGCTTCGGGCCGAGGCGTTCGCCCAGCCGGCGCAGCAGGTCAAGTGTCATCAGCACCAGGGTGTTCAGGTGGTGTTCGAGGGTTTTCATTTTCGTGTTCCTTACCGTCGGAGCGGGTCTGTGGGTTGGCAGGTGGTGCGGCGGGTCGTCGGCAGCGCGGCGGGCGGGTGGGCCCGGCGGGCCGATGACGTGGGCGGAGGTGGCAGCGTCGGTTCAATAGCTCATCTCCAATAGCGATAGTCCGGGGAAGACCGCGAAGATCACGGTCAGCGGCAGCACGCCGAAGACGATCGGCGCCAGCATGGCCACCTCCCGTTTTCCGGCCAGTTCCATCAGTTCCCGCTTCGAGGCGTCGCGCACGTCCTGGGCCTGGTCGCGCAGCACCTGGGCCAGGGGCGTGCCGCGTTCGGTGGCCACCACGATGGCGTCGACGAACCGGGTCATCGCCCCGATCTGGATGCGGTCGGACATGTTCTCCATGGCCTGGGTCATCGGCGTGCCGGAGCGGATGTCGTGGATGGTGGTGGTGAATTCCTCGCCGATGGCGCCGCGGCAGATCCGCGAGATCCGCTCCAGCGCCCCGGTGGTCGATTCCCCGGCGCCGACGGTCAGCGCCAGGATGTCGGCGACCGTGGGGAATTGGGTCAGGATCTTGCGCGAGCGTTGCTGCACCTGTTCGCCCAGCCACCAGCCGCGCGCCATGAAGCCCAGCAGTCCGCCGCCCAGCACCACGATCAGCGCCAGGGCCGGACCGGTGCCCCGCCCGAAGGCGAGCAGGGCGGCCAGCGTGGTGCCGGTGAGCAGCCCCAGGATGGCGCAGCTCAGCTCCTGGGTGCGGTAGTCCAAAACGCTCATTGTCAGCCCCGCGGCGGCCAGCCGCCGGCGCACCGTGTCCGAGCCGGGGCTGTGCAGCATCGCCAGGCGGCGGATCTGGTTCATCAGCGGTGCGGCCAGTTGGCCCAGGGTGCTGCGTTGGCCCTCGGAACGCCAGGCGTCCTGCAGCATGCGCGAGGAGCGCATGCCCACCCGCAGGTGGGGTGCGATGCGTTCGGCCAGGGTGGGGGCGCGGAAGTAGGGCAGCGCGCAGACGAACACCCACAGCCCGGCGCCCAGCAGCGCCCCAAGCAGGATCGCCCAGGGCAGCGGCGAGTTCACCGCCGCGATGCTCAGCACCGCGCCGCTGCTCCCCCAGGGGCCCGGCACGGCCAGGTTCGCCACCGAGATACTCATATCAGTACCCGTTCCTCCACCGGCAGCGTGCCCAAACGCAGCATGATGCGGTAGCAGATGAAGGAGACGGCCAGGCCGCAGCCGAGTACCGCCACCCCGGCCGGGGTGGAGTACGCGGCGATCGCCGCCGGCTGGGTGCCCAGCACCAGCAGCACCACCCACGGGGCGGCGGCCGCCAGCCGGGCCGCGGAGATGATCCAGGACTGGCGGGCCGCCAGCTCGCCGCGGGTCTTGACATCGTCGCGCAGGAACGCGGCCAGCGTGCCCAGGGTCTGGCCCAGTTCGGTGCCGCCGACCTCCCGGGTGATGCTCAGGGTGGTCAGGATCTTGTCGGCCACCGGGTCGGCCAGGCGTTCGCCCAGGTGCTCCAGCGCGGTGGAGAACCTGGCGGTGGCCCGGTAGTCCAGGGCGAAGTCGCGGAAGGCCGGGCGCAGCGTCTCGGGGCCGACCTCGGCCAGCTGGCTGAGCGACTCGGGCAGCGAAAGCCCGGCCCGCACCGCCGAGCGCAGGTGATCGACGACCTCCGGCCACTGCTCCCGCAGCGCCGCGCGCCGTTTGGCCGCCTGGTAGCGCAGGTACACCCACCGGGCCAGCAGCCCGAACCCGCCAAAGAGCGCGCCGAACAGGAAGGAGCCGGTCAGTGCCAGGATCAGCAGCCCGGCACAGAACCCGGTGCACAGGCACACGAGCACGAAGCGGGAGGGGCGCACGGTGGCGATCCCGGCCTGCAGCAGCGCGCCCTGGATGCGGGCACGCGGTTTGCGCCGGCGCACCCACGGCTCGTAGAGCAGCCAGTCGAGAATCAGCGCCGCGCCCACGCCCAGCAGCGCCCCCAGCAGCAGGCTCATAGCCGCTCCCCCATCAGTTCGGCCATGTTGACCCCGGCGATCTGGAACTTCTGGTGCGCCCAGTCCGCCCCGGCGGCCGCGCGCAGCTGGCCCGAGGTGCGCTCAAAGAGCGTGGAGGTTTCGATCTGCCCGTCCTCCACCCGCCCGGGCACCGCCAGGATCTCCTCCACGAAGCGCTGGCCCTGCCCGTCGCGGGTGCAGTGCACCACCACGTCCACGCAGGTCGCCACGGTTTTCACCACGAAGTCGCTGGTGATGTTCGGCCCGGCCAGCAGCGGCAGCGTGCACATTTTGATGATCGCGTCGCGCGCCGAATTGGCATGCAGGGTGCACAGGCCCGCGATGCCCGAGTTCAGCGCGATCAGCAGATCCAGCGCCTCGGCCTCGCGCACCTCCCCGACGATGATGCGCTCGGGGCGCATGCGCAGCGCCTCCTTGACCAGTCGGCGCATCGTGATCTCCCCGGTGCCCTCCAGGTTCGCAAGGCGGGTCTGCATCGCCACCTGATCACGCAGCGCGAAGTTCAGTTCGAAGATCTCCTCAATGGTGATGACCCGCTCGCGCGGGCCGATCGCCGAGGAGAGGCAGTTGAGCATGGTGGTCTTCCCGGCCTGGGTGGGGCCGGTGACGATCACGTTCATGCCCGCCCCGATCGCGCAGGAAAGGTAGAACGCCGCGTCTTCACTCAGTGAACCCAGTTCGACCAGGTCATCGAGCCGCGCGGCGCGGGCGATGAACTTGCGGATGTTCACCGCCCAGTGCTCCCGGGTGATGTCCGGGATCACCACGTGCAGCCGCGACCCGTCCGGCAGCTGGCAGTCGACGAACGGCTGCGACAGGTCCAGGCGCCGCCCGGAGGCCTTGAGCATCCGTTCGACCAGTGCGGCGATCTGCCCGGCGTCCAGCCGGATCCCGGTCAGCTCGCTGCGCCCGCCGCGGGCGCAGAACACCTGGTGCGGGGCGTTGACCCAGATTTCCTCGATGCCGGGGTCATCCAGCAGCGGCTGCAGCGGGCCGAACCCGGCCACATTGTCAAAAACGCTGCGCTTGGCCGCCTCCAGCTCCCCCAGCTGCGGCACCGCCCCGAGCAGGGCCCGCTCATCGTAATCCCGCACCACCTCATCGATCAGGGCGCGGATGCGGTGCGGCTCGGTGGCCGGGTCCAGGCCCTGGCGGCGCACCAGCTCACGGACCTCGTCCTCAACGACTGACAGGGCTTCCACGGCCGGGTCCTTTCGCCCAACGGTACTCTTGCGCCTCCCGTGGCCGGGGTACCGTCGGCCGCCTGGCACCGATGCCGGGCTGCAGCCAACGCAGCAAGGTGTCGGCCAGCCCCAGCACAGCCCCACCTGTGATCCATTGATCACGCATGCTATCGGCGCCGCGCACGGCTTTCAAGGGGTGCGCCAAAGAGTGTGGACAAACCCGTGGTGCCCCGCGCTGTCCACATTCGCGCGCGCCGCGCCAAGCGCACAGCTCAGCGCGTGGGTTGATGGGCGTGCCGGCGGCACGCCCGGCGGTGAAAGACGAGGGGAACTAGGGGAAGGCGGTGGGCCGGTGGAGCTGTTGTTGTGCGCCGCGGCGTTCGCCCGGCCGCGGCAGTTCATGCTGCAGGCGGAGGGCGCCCTGGACGGGGCGGGGGTGCAGGAGGTGCTGGACACCCAGTTCGATGTGCCGCGCTGGTACTGCGGGGCGCGGGCGCTGGAGGAGCTCGGACCGCTGCCGCGCGATGCCCGGCTGCTGCTCAGCGACCTGCCCGGCGGTGATGCGTTGGCGGATCCCGGGCGCCGGGCCGGCGGCGGGTTGCAGCTCTACGTGCCGCAGGGGCCGAACGCCGGGGCCCGGCTGGTGCTGCGCCCCGGGCGGCATCAGGTGGGGCGCTGCGCCCCGCTGTGGCTCGATGACCCGGCCGTCTCACGCCGCCACGCCAGCGTGCAGGTCGATGCCCAGCGCATCATGCTGCACGCTGAGAACGGGGCGCGGCTGGAGGTGTTCGAGCACGGCGCGTTTCACCCCGTGCGCCGGATCCAGCTGCGCCGCGGGATGCGGCTGCGCCTGGGCGGCACCGAGCTGCGGGTTGATGACCCGCTGGCGCAGCTGCCCGCCGCGGGGCTGGACTGGCCGCGGACGGTGCCGGTGCTGCCGGGCCGGCCGGAGCTGGGCCGGCTGCTGACGCTGCTGGGCGCCGCACTGGTGCCGCTGGCGATCGGGCTGGTGCTGCTGGCGGCGACCGGCTCGAAAATCTTCCTGCTCATCTCCGGGGTGTCGGCCGGGTTCGGACTGATTCCCGCCCTGGGGCTGCTGCGCCAGCGTCGGCGGTGGATCGGCCAGGCCCGGCAGCACACCTCCGACCTGCTGCGGCTGCGCCGCCAGCTGGCTCCGCCCCTGGGGGCCGTGATTGCGGCCGGGGCCGGCCCCGAATACCGGTGGCTGGGCGCCACCAGCCCACCACCGCTGCTCTTCGGCGACGGGGTGTGGGATCCGGGGGCCGGCGCCCCGGGCGGGGCACCGGGTGGGGGTGCCGGGAGCACGGGTGAGCACCGGTTCCTTGAGCCCGGCCGGCGCGGCAGCCTGGCCTCCGCCAGCCCGGTGTTCGCGCTGCGTCCCACCGGGGCCTGGCAGCTGCGGGCGAGCCGCCCCGCGCAGGCGGTGCCGGTATTGCTGGCGCTGCTCGCCCAGCTGCTGCCCTCGGTGGTGTGCGGGACCCGGCAGCTGGTGCTCGATCCGCACCTGCCGGATTTGCCCAGCACGCTGCTGCTGTTGCCCGGCGTGCGCCTCGGGGTGCCGCCGGGCCATGGGGCGCAAGCGCTGCCGTTGGCCGGGCCGTTGCCCCCGGCCAATACCGGTGCCGGGATTACCCGAGGCGGTGAGGTGGGCCGGAATCCGCCGGTCTACGTGCTCGCCGGAGCCGCCGCTGCGGTGCCCGGCGCCCTGGTGCTGGGTCTGGGGCCGGGGCCGGTGAGCGAGAACGTGCAGTGGATCGACGTGCACACCCTGGCGTGCCAGCTGGATGATCCACAGGCACGCTTGGACAGTCTGCACCGGCTGGCGCCCGAACATTTCGCCCGGCTGGTCGAATCGCTGCTGCTGCAGCACCGGGCAACCCAACCCCTGCTGCCCGGGCCTCATCGGGCCCCGGCGCACGCCGCTGGCCCGGCGGAGACCACTGGCGCGGCGGAGACCCTGACCTGCACGCTGGGCGTGGATGACCAGGGCGCCGCCGTGCAGCTGGACGTGCTGCGCGACGGGCCGCACCTGCTGCTGGCCGGGACCACCGGGTCGGGCAAGTCCGAGGCGCTGCGCCGGATGATCACCGAGCTGAGCGCCCGGTACGCTCCGGGGGACCTGGCGCTGGCGCTGGTGGATTTCAAGGGCGGGGCCAGCCTGTCCGTCTTCGCCGCGCTGGCCCACACCCAGCTGTTCGCCAGCGACCTGGACACGGCCGGTGCCTTGCGGATGCTGCAGCAGCTGGAGCTGGAGATCGGGCGGCGCGAGCGGCTGCTGCACGCGCACGGATGCAGCGACATCGCCCATTACCGCCAACACCGCGGCCACCAGGATCCGCCGCTGCCGCGGCTGCTGGTCATCGTCGACGAGTTCCGGGTGTTCCTGGACGATGCGCCCGGCGCCGCGCAGCGCATCGACCGGATCGCCACGGTGGGCCGGGCGCTGGGCATCCACCTGCTGCTGTCCACGCAAAAACCCGGCGGCACCCTCAGCGGGCAGACCCGGGCAAACATCAACACGGTGATCGCCCTGCGGGTCAGGGATCCGGCCGAATCCAGCGACCTGGTCGGCACCCCGCAGGCCGCCCACTTCACGCTGCCGGGCCAGGCGGTGCTCACCTCGCCCACCATCGGGCGCCGGGTGCTGCGCTTTGCGCTGGCCGCCCCGACCGCGCCGTACGGGATGCTCGTCGAACGGCACCGCCGGGGTTTTGGCGTCACCTCCCCCAAGCCCTTCGGGCGGGCGCCCACGGCGGCGGAGGCGATGGGATTGCTGGATGCCCACGTCACCGCGCTGGCCACACGCTGGGCGGACAGCGCCCCGGTGCCCAGCCCCTTTGCCCCGTCGCTGCCGACCGGGCTCGGTGCGCCAGCGCTGCCGCCTGGGATGGCACCGGCCGCCCTGGAACCCGGGCAGAGCGCGTGCGGCTGGGTGGATGAGCTCGCCGCGGGGACGTGGGGTCCGCTGCTACCCGCCACGGCCGCGGCAGGTGCCCTGCTGGTGCACGGGCTGCCCGAATCCGGCACCGCCTACCTGGCCGGGCAGCTGGCCCGGATTCCGCGGCGGATCCTGTACTTTGATGCTGCCCCGCTGCCCGAAATCCGGGCCGCGGCCGCCCCGTCCCCGCCCGGGCACGCACCGCACCTGCTGCTGTTCACCGGCCAGGACGCCTATCGCGTGGCCGACGCCCTGGATTTTTTGGCCGCGGGCCGCGCACTGGATGACGTGCTGGTGGTGGTGCGCAACATGGGCGCGCTGGCCGCCGCCCTGCCCCCGGCCCTCTTCGCCCGCCTTGACGACGTGTTGGGCACGGTGATTCGCCAGGCCGCGGGCAGCGGGGCGAACGTGGTGCTCATCGGCGATCGGGACACCTCGGCGCTCAAGTGCGCGCAGCTGTGCGCCGCCCGGTGGTATTTCCCGCTGGGCGCCCCGCAGTCGCTGCAGATGATGTGGCCGAAGCTGCCGGTCGTCTCCGCGCTGGAGGGGCGCGGGGTGGCGGTGGACGCCGCTGGCGGCACCCGCACCATCCAGCTGACGCAGATCGCCGCACCGCCGCCTAACCGGCCGCGCTTCACCACGCTGCAATCATCTGGTGCGGTCAACGCCGCGCCGGCGCGCGACTATCCGCGGGAATATCCGCGGGGGTATCCGCTGGGGGTCGGCGGGCTGCTGGGTGAGCCGGTCACCTTCTTCCCGCAGCGGATCGGCTTCGTGCTGGTTGCGGACCCCGGGTTGCGCCGCACTGTCGCCGAAGTCCTGTGCTCGCGCTGGGCAATGACGCTGCACCGGAAAACCGCAGCGGACGGGGAGCACCCGCCGCCACCCGCCGCAGACCCGGGCCCCCGCCGGGCCGGCTTCCTGCTGGAAACTGCGGTCGGGCCCGGGCAGCTGGGTCTGATCAACGAGCTGGCACAGCAGGGCTGCGCGCCGGTGGTGTTCTACGCCCCCTCGATGCGGCTGGCCTACGAATTCGGGCTGCCCGGACTGCAGATCGATGAACGCGAGGTGGTGGTGATTGAGCCGCGCCATCCCCTGGACCTGCAGCCGCTGGCCTGGGGCCCGCTGGCGGCCGCGGAAGCGGAGCGAACCGATGGATCGTGGCGGGCGGTATGCAGCATTGCCGGCCAGCCGCGGCAGGTGCTGATCCCCCACCCCTGAAACGCCCACTCGTCGAGGCGCGACGCCGCCACACCGGCCGCAATCATCTTGAGGTGACGGTGGCGGGGTGGGCGGCTAGTGGGTCTTGCGGTCGCCGAGGAACGCGGTGGTCTGCGGGGCGAAGAGCAGCACCAGGGCGATGGCGGCCACGAAGAACGCGGCCACGGCCGCGCCAATCAGCTCGGTCTGGAAATAGGTGGTCGCCAGGATCACCTGGAACAGCTGCCAGGCCACGATCGCAGCCCGGGTCCAGGCCCGGCCCTTGAAGAAGCTGAAAGCCACCCAACCCTGCCAGACGCCGGCGGCCAGGCAGAGGACCACCATGAAGATTCGCCCGGACATGTTCAGCACGCCCGGGTCGTTGATGTGCATCAGGTAGTTGATGCCATAGGCCAGCACGGCCACCGCTTCGAGCAGCACCAGTGCCGCCACGGTCTTCACGCTGGCGGGACGGGCACCGGAAAGTTCGTTGTTGCTCACGGGTTTAAATCTATCGTTTCCGCGCGGGATCTGGCCAAACAGCGCTGCTTGGACCGAAATGTGATTCAGGAACCCATTGTCAAATTCGGGCCGCTGCGGTACGCAATGATTCGTAGTGCGGTTTGTGACTAAGCACTCAGGGTTTACCGCTGATTTCCCTAAAACGACCCTTGTTTACTTACCTGTAACATGAAAACCTTATGAAGTTGGTTCCGGAAGTCAGTGCTTGCCGGACACTATGAAGATTTCGGTTCGTCTCGCACACAGCGACACGAGTTCCACTCCCCCGGCCGTTGCAGCATTGCCAGCCGATCCCTGCGGACGTGGAACCCGGATGGACCTCCCGGCAATTTCAAGGAGCATCAATAAGCATGGATTGGCGTAGCCGCGCGGCGTGTCTGGACAAGGACCCGGAGCTGTTCTTCCCCGTGGGGAACACAGGACCGGCTTTGTTGCAGATCGAAGAGGCCAAGAGCGTCTGCCGCCGTTGCGAAGTCGTGGAAACCTGCCTGCAGTGGGCCATCGAGTCCGGCCAGGATGCCGGCGTGTGGGGCGGCATGAGTGAGGACGAGCGTCGGGCCCTCAAGCGCCGCGCCGCCCGGGCCCGCCGCGCCTCCTAGGCACCTGCCGCTGGGGCGGTGCCTGGGTCATCGCCCGCGCAAGCCTTCACCCGATCCGCCAGAACCGCACCGGTTCTGGCGGATCGGCTCGTTAACCGGCAGTTGCGCGCAGCGGGCAATTGTTGCCATATCGATGCCGTCACCGGGTGGTTAACTAGCTAAATTCCCAGCTGCGCTAGGTAGATTGAACCTAGTGCCAACGTATGAAAGGAGCCGCCCGTGACGCACAGCACCGGTACCCGCCCGATGATCGCGCGTGCGGGCAGACCATGAGCGCGCCATTGCACGACCATTTGACCGGCCAGCTGCTCGATGACCGCTACCGGCTCGATGAGCTGATCGGGTACGGCGGCATGTCGCGGATCTACCGCGCCGTTGACGGGCGGCTGCACCGTCCGGTGGCCGTGAAGATCCTGAACGACAACTACGCGCGTGATCCCCAGGTGCGGGAGCGTTTTGCCTCCGAGGCGGTGATCGCGGCGAACATCAACCACCCGAACGTGGTCTCCACCCGCGACCACAACGCCTCGGGCAGCCTGGTCTACCTGGTGATGGAGTTCGTGCGCGGCCAGAACCTGCACGAGCTGATCAGCCGGCGCGGGCGGTTGACCCCGCGCCAGACGCTGAACGTGCTGGAGAGCATCTGCCGCGGGCTGGCCGCCGCGCACCGCGAAGGCATCGTGCACCGGGACATGAAGCCGGGCAACGTGCTGATGGCCGACAACGGCGAAGTGAAGATCACCGACTTCGGCCTGGCCCGGGTCGCCACCGCGCACACCCAGTCCAGCACGCTGCTGGCAACCCTGCAGTACGCCTCACCGGAGCTGGTCTCCGGCCAGCCGGCGGATTCGCGCAGTGACATCTATGCGGTGGGCGTGATGATCTTCCAGATGCTCACCGGCCAGCTGCCCTACCCGGATGCGACCGTGCCGGCGCTGATGCGCCACCACCTGGAATCCGAAACCCCGCTGCCCTCCACCCGTGTGCCGGGCCTGGCCCAGGACCTGGACGAGCTGGTGCGCTTCTGCACCGAGAAGGACCCGGAGAACCGGCCACAGGACGCCGGGTTCCTGCTTGACGAGGTGATCCAGATCGGCACCACGCTCAGCGACGAGCAGCTGGATCTGGGAGCGGACACCTACGGCGGGATCGGTGATCTCATCCCGGAGGCGGTGCAGCACCCCACCACCGTGCAGCAGCGCCTGGATCATTGGCAGCGCGAACGCGAGGCGCAGCGCGACCCGTGGTGGGTGCGGCCCAACGCCGCCGCAGCCGCAGCCGGCGCCGGGCAGGACGGGCACGATGAGCCGCAGGCCGCGCAGGATCCGACCACGGTGCTCGATGCCGCGGGCCAGCCGACCCAGGCGCTGGGCGCCGACACGCCGGCCACCGAGGCCCACGGGAGCGAGCCGCAGGCGGCCGGGGACCGGGAGCAGCGGACCGGTACCGAGGATGCCGCTGCGGACGCGGGCGGGGATCCGCGCGAAGCGCACACCACCGCCTACCGGCAGGCCAGCGAGCCGGCGACCGTCGCCCACGAGCGTTCCGGGCAGCACCACGCCCCGGCCACCATGGCCATGCCCCGCGAGGAACGTTCCGGGGCCACCGCCATGGCGGAGGAGTCCGCCGACGAGCCGCCCTCAAAGCGGGAGCTGAAGCGGGCGCAGCGCCAGTGGCGCAGGCAGGCGCAGGTGCCCACCCACCGGCTGGGCAAGCCCAGGAGCCCGGCGCAGAAGGTGCTGGTCTCGGTGCTGCTGCTGGCCGTGGTGGCCCTGGTCGCGGCCGGGGCGTGGTTCTTCGGGCGCGGGCCGGGCAGCGTGGTGAACATCCCCTCGCTCAGCGGCCTGGTGCAGGCCCAGGCGGTGCAGCGCCTGGAATCCGCCGGGGTGCCGGTGCGGGTGAACAACGCCTATGACGACGAGGTCGCCCCCGGGCGGGTGATCGACTCGAACCCCGCCGAGGGTGAGAACATCATGCGCTTCCAGGGGGTGGAGCTGGTGATCTCCCGGGGCCCGGAACTGTTCCAGATGCCCGATGTGACCGGGATGGACACCTCCGCCGCCCGCCAGCGGCTGCAGCAGATGCAGCTGTCGGCCCCGAGCGTGGGCCAGGAGTACTCACAGAGCGTGGACGAGGGGCAGGTGATCTCCAGCAAGCCGGCCGCCGGGGAGCAGCTGACCCGCAAGACCGCGACCTCCCTGGTGGTTTCCGCCGGCCCGGCGCCGGTGAACGTGCCCTCCCTGGTGGGGCTGGATGAGCAGGCCGCCCGGGGGGCCGTTGAGGAACTGGGCCTGAGCCTGCAGGTCGGCGAGCCGGTGTATTCCAGCGACGTCCCGCGCGGCCAGGTGGCCGTCCAGGACCCGGCCGAGGGCACGGTTCCGGCCGGGGGCAGCATCAGCGTACAGCTTTCCCAGGGCCCGGAGTACGTGCAGATCCCCTCGGTGATCGGCCAGGAGGTGGAGCAGGCGGTGTCCGCCCTGGAGCAGGCCGGGTTCCAGGTCGAGACCCGTGACATGCTCGGCGGGCACTCCAGCACGGTGCGCCTGCAGACGCCGCTGAACCAACAGGCCGAGCGCGGCGCAACGATCACGCTGTACGTGTTCTAACCGGCCGGCTTCCCGTCCGGTTCGGATCGCTTCCACCTGGCCCGGTTCGGTTCCGTCCGGCCCGAACCGGTTCCGGACGATCCGTTCTCCTTGTTTCGGTGGATCCGGCTTAACGCAGAACATCCCCGAGCGGTGCTCGGGGATGTTCTGGCTTAACCCGGTGGGCCGGGAGGGCACACGGGGTGATCGCCTAGCGGCGGCGTCCGCGCTTCTTCAGCGCCGCGGAGACCAGGAACGCCATCTCCAGGGACTGGCGGTGGTTCAGCCGCGGGTCGCAGACCGACTCGTAGAGGTTGTCGAAGTCCTCCTCGCGGATCGGGTCCGCGCCGCCGAGGCATTCGGCGACGTCGTCGCCGGTCATCTCCACGTGCAGGCCGCCGGGGAAGGTGCCCAGTTCGTCGTGCACCTCGAAGAAGCCGCGCACCTCGTCCATCACGTCGTCGAAGTTGCGGGTCTTGTACCCGTTCTGGCTGGTCACGGTGTTCCCGTGCATCGGGTCGGTCACCCACAGCACCTGGGCGCCGGAGTCGGTGACCTTCTCCACCAGGTTCGGCAGCTTCTCGCGGATGTTCTTCGCCCCCATCCGGGTGATGAACGTCAACCGGCCCGGCTCGCGGGTCGGGTCCAGCTTCTCGATCAGCGCCAGGGTGTCCTCCACCGAGGTGTTCGGCCCCAGCTTCACGCCGATCGGGTTGCGCACCCGGGAGAGGAAGTCCACGTGGGCGTGGTCCAGCTGGCGGGTGCGCTCCCCGATCCACAGGAAGTGCCCGCTGGTGTCGTACGGCAGGCCAGTACGCGAGTCGGTGCGGGTCAGCGCCCGCTCGTAGTCCAGCAGCAGGGCCTCGTGGGAGGCGAAGAACTCGGTGCGCTTGAGCGCCTCGAAGTCCGCACCGCAGGCGTCCATGAAGCGGATCGCCGAATCGATCTCCCCGGCCAGCTGCTCGTAGGCGGAGTGCGCCGGGTTGGCCATGAACCCCTGGTTCCAGGAGTGCACGCTGCGCAGGTCCGCGAACCCGCCCTGGGTGAACGCGCGGATCAGGTTCAGCGTCGCCGCGGAGGTGTTGTACGCGGTGACCATGCGCTTGGGGTCGTGGGCGCGGGATTCGGGGGTGAAGTCAAACCCGTTGACGATCTCCCCGCGGAAAGCCGGCAGCGTCACCCCGTCGCGGGTTTCATCGTTCGAGGAGCGCGGCTTGGCGAACTGCCCGGCCATGCGGCCCATCTTGATGACCGGCATCGACGAGCCGTAGGTGAGCACGACGGCCATCTGCAAGATGGTGCGCACCCGGGCCGAGATCTTATCGGCCGTGGCCCCGTCGAAGGTTTCGGCGCAGTCCCCGCCCTGGAGCAGGAACGCCTTGCCCTGGGCGGCGGCGGCCAGGCGGGCACGCAGGATGTCGACCTCGCCGGCGAAGACCAATGGTGGTCGCGAACCCAGCTCGGCAATCGAGGCGCTATAGTCCGCGTGCTCGCTCCAGGTCGGCTGCTGGGCGATCGGCAGGTTGCGCCAAAGGTCCAGGTCTGGGTCGGTTGCGGGGCCGGCTACGGAGGAGCCTGGCAGTGGGGTTCGGAATACTTCAGTCACCCTTCCAAGTCTACGGGCCGGGCACCAAAAGCACTGCGGCGAATGTAACATCGGCCCGTAACACTGGCCATCCCCGGGCCCGCCGCACGCCGCCGCGCCGCCGCTGGACGCAGCCGACAGACCGCGCACCCGGCCGCGGTCTGGCGGCTCAGCGTTTGCGCGGGGCGTAGACGTCGACGTACTGCTGCCCGGAGAGCTGCCCGATCGCTTCGCGGATCTCGTCGGCCACCTGGCGCAAGACCTGCGAATCCTGCGCCTGCCCGCGCCGGTCGGAGAAGTCCAGGGGCTGGCCGATGCGGATGCCGATCCGCCCCGGGCGCGGGATGCGCCGCCCGATGGGCTGGACCTTGTGGGTGTCGATCATCGCCACCGGGATCACCGGCGCCCCGCTTTCCAGGGCCAGCTTCGCCACCCCGAGCTTGGCCCGGTACAGCCGGCCGTCCGGGGAGCGGGTGCCCTCCGGGTAGATGCCCAGCAGCTTGCCCTCGGCCAACGCCCCGGCGGCGCTGGCCAGTGACTGGGCCGACTTCGCTCCCCCGGAGCGGTCCATCGGCAGCTGGTTGATCGAACGGAAGAACCAGGCGGTGAAGCGCCCCTTCAACCCGGTGCCGTTGAAGTACTCGTCCTTGGCCAGGAACACCACGGGCCGTTCCAGGCTGGCGGGCAGGAACACCGAGTCGGAGACCGACAGGTGGTTGGAGGCCAGGATCGCCGCGCCGGTGGGCGGCACGTGCTCGGTGCCGGTCAGGTCGATGCGGAAGAAGATCTTCAGCAGGGGGCGGACCGCGAACCGCTTGAGGAAGTCATACAGCACGTTTCTTGGGTTCCTTCGGGTGTCGGTGATGAATCGCAGGTTACCGCAGGGCCGGGGCGGTGTTCGCCGACCGCGTGGCTCCCTGTAACCAATTGTGCACTAGTCTCGAGGTGTGAGGCGGCAGAAAGGCAGGCTGATGCACCCCCAACCAGGCCCCAACAACAGCGACGCGGCCACCACCCCGGAAGGGCACGTCCCAGCGGAAGCGCAACTGTCCGCGGATGCCCAGGCCATCGCGGGCGCGCAGGCTTCCGGCGGCGCGCAGGCCGACCGGCCCGATGAGCGCGACGGCGCCCAGCAGGCACCCGCTCCGCGCAAGGACGAGGTCGCGGTGCTACTGATCCACGGGTTCACCGGCGCGCGCACCGCCATGCGCCCCTGGGCCCAGGCCCTTGAGCAGGCCGGCTACCACACCCAGATGGTGCTGCTGCCCGGGCATGAGACCCGTTGGCAGGACATGGTCAAAGTGCCCTACGCGCACTGGATCCACGCCACCGAGCAGGCGTTTGACGAACTGGCGGCCAGGTACCGCACGGTGTTCGTCGCCGGGCTGTCGATGGGCGGCGCGCTGGCGCTGCACCTGGCAACCCGACGCGAGGTGGCCGGGCTGCTGCTGACCAACCCGGGGCTGGTCGTGGACTCCCCGCTGGCGCCGTACACGAAGTACCTGCGCTGGGTGGTGCGATCCACCTCCCCGATCAGCAACGACATCGCCCTGCCCGGGGCCAATGAGCAGGCCTACCCGCGCACCCCGGTCGCCGCCGTCGCCCAGCTGCACCGGTTGTTCGAGCAGACCCGCCGGCGCCTGCCGCTGATCACTTGCCCGATCATCCTGTTCCGCTCGGCCAGCGACAACGTGGTCTCCGATGCCTCGGTGCGCGCCCTGTTCGACGGGCTGGCGCCGAACTCGAAGATCCAACGGGTGGACCTGCCGCACAGCCTGCACGTGGCCACCCTGGACTACGACGCGCCGTTGATCTTCGAGCGCTCCGCCCAGTTCATCGCCGCCCACACCCCGGCCCGGACCTAGGCAGCGGCGCGGTGGACCCAAAGGACCAACGACCCTCCAGCACCCCGGACCCGCAGTGGGATGAGCTGGTCGCCCGGCTGCAGGCGGCCGGCCCGCTGCCGCGTCGACCCCGGACCGGGTCCGACGGGGACCAACCCGCGGATCAACCCGGGGATCAACCCGGGGACCCGGCGCCGAGCGGGAACCCAGATCCCGGCGCGGCGGAGACGAAGCGTTCGAACGACGATCCCACCCGGGAAGCGGACCGACACACGGCCGGGAAGCACGACCCCGCAGACACCGACACCGGGTCCGGCGGCCAGCCCGATCCCGGCACCCCCGGCACCTCCGGCAACTCCGTCACCCCGGGCCCTGCCGGCAAGGCGGGCAACACGGGGCCCGAATCCCACGATGAGCGCCTGCGCCGGCTGTTCACCACCGGCCCCGGGGCCAGCGGCCCGCGCGATTACGCGCTTCAGGAGGAACCGGACGGGGAGTTCGTGCCGGAGGACCCGGTGGCGATCGGGTCCGGCGACCCGGTGCTGACCCTGGCCTGGCTGGCCGCGGCCGGCGGCCCGCTGGCGCTGCTGCTGGGCGTGATCTTCTTCCGCGGCGCGCCCACGGCCCTGTTCATCGCGCTGGGGCTGATCACCCTGGCCGGGGTGGGCCTGCTGCTCTACCGACTACCCAACGACCGCGATCCGGGAGATGATGGGGCTAGGGTATAGCGAACTTGGCCACAGGTCGCAGCTAGGTTACTATCAAGTAATATCCTGTGACGTAGCTTACTCGCTGCGATTACCCCGGTCACATACGTCAGGAGTGAGACACCGATGATCGAGTTCAGCACCCCGATTCGCATCAAGAGCCCCGAACAGTCCAACATCACCGATCTGCTGTTGCGGCACGCGAATTCCGCGGCGAATCCGGCGCTGTTCTCCAAACCCCGCCCCGACGGCAGCTGGCAGGACATCACCGCCTCGCAGTTCGCCGCCGACGCGGCCGCGATCGCCAAGGGCTTCATCGCCCAGGGCATCGAACCGGGCAGCCGCATCGGGCTGATGTCGCGCACCAAGTACGAGTGGACTCTGGTGGACTTCGCCATCTGGTTCGCCGGGTGCATCACCGTGCCCGTGTACGAAACCTCCTCCCCCTCCCAGGTCGCCTGGATCCTGGGCGACTCCGGGTCGGTGGCGATCGTGGTGGAGACCCCGAACCACGAGAACGTGGTGCGCCAGGCCGCCCACCAGGAGCAGCTGGAGGCGCTGGAACACGTCTGGCAGTACGAGGGCGGGCTCGATGAGCTGCGCCAGGCCGGGCAACAGGTGTCCGACGAGGAGCTGGAGGCCCGCCGCAGCGCACCGGGGCTGCGCGACACCGCCACACTGATCTACACCTCGGGCACCACCGGGCGGCCCAAGGGCTGCGAACTAACCCACGGCAACTTCGTGGAGCTGGCCGACAACGCGGTCGCCGAGCTACCCGAGGCGGTCTACCCGGGCGCGGCCACCATCATGTTCCTGCCGCTGGCCCACGTCTTCGCCCGCTTCATCTCCATCGTCGCGGTCGCCGCCGGCTGCCGCGTCGGGCACACCCCGGACGTCAAGCACCTGCTGGAGGACCTGCAGTCCTTCAAGCCCAACTTCATCCTGGCCGTGCCGCGGGTGTTCGAAAAGGTGTACAACTCGGCGATGCTCAAGGCCGAGGACGGCGGGAAGGGCAAGATCTTCCACACCGCCGCCCGCGCCGCGGTGGCCTATTCCCGCGCCCAGCAGGAGGGCAAGATCCCGCTGGGCCTGAAGCTGAAGCACAAGCTGTTCGACGTGCTGGTCTACTCCAAGCTGCGCGAGGCCATGGGCGGGAACGTGCGCCACGCCGTCTCCGGCGGCGGCCCGCTGGGCGAGCGCCTGGGCCACTTCTTCAACGGCGTGGGGGTCACCGTGCTGGAGGGCTACGGCCTGACCGAGACCACCGCCCCGATCACCGTGAACACGCTCAAGCAAATCAAGATCGGCACCGTGGGCCGCCCGCTGCCGGGCAACGCGGTGAAGATCGCCGCGGACGGGGAAATTTTGGCCCGCGGCATCTGCGTGATGCCGCGCTACTACAACCGCCCCGACCTGCAGCGCGAGGCCTTCACCGATGGCTGGTTCCACACCGGGGACATCGGGGAGCTGGATGAGGACGGGTTCTTGAAGATCACCGGGCGCAAGAAGGAAATCATCGTCACCGCCAGCGGCAAGAACGTGGTCCCGGCGCTGCTGGAGGACCAGATCCGCGCCGACGCGCTGGTCTCCCAGTGCCTGGTGGTGGGCGACAACCGCCCGTTCATCGCCGCACTGGTCACCCTGGACCCGGAGGCGCTGCCCGGCTGGCTGGAACGCCACCAGCTCTCCCGCGACCTGCCGATGGCCGAAGTCGTCCAGCAGCCGCAGGTGCGCACCGCCCTGCAGAAGGTGATCGACAAGGCCAACGAGTCGGTCTCCCGCGCCGAGCAGATCAAGGAGTTCCGCGTGGTGGCCGAGGACTTCACCGAGGAATCCGGGCACCTGACCCCGTCGCTGAAGATCAAGCGCGCCAAGGTGCTCACCGACTACCAGGACGTGGTGGAGGCGATCTACTCCAAGCCCAAGGCCTGATCCAGCACCGCATCACGCAGCTGGTCGATCCCCGCAGCGGCGGCACGCCTTCGCAACGGCGTGCCGCCGCTGGCGTGTTCCAGCACCTGGGCGCCCAGCGGCACATGCGCGAACGCGAAGGATCCGGCCAGCTGGCGGCGCTGGCCCACCGGGGCGAAGATCAGGTGCTCAGCCAGCTGCTGGCGCCCGTTGGCCAGCAGCCATTCGACCAGGTCCATCAGCCGGTCCTGTGCCCCGTCATCACTGGTGGTCACCACGACCAGCACGGCCTGGGCCGGCAGCTGGCCATCGAGCACCGCCTGCACCCGGCCCGGGCCGCCCAGGGTGAAGCTGGTGCTCACCGAGGCCTCGGCCAGGGCGGAGGCCAGCTTCAGCCGCAGCGGCTGCAGCGCAACCTCGGGCTCAAGCCGGAACAGCGCCACCGGCAGCTTCGGGTGCTTCGCCGCGACCTGCGCACCCACCTGCGCCAGGGGCCGCACGCCCTCGGCCGCCGCGGCACCGGAGGCCGGGCCCTTGACGGGCGCGGTGCCGGCTGCGGGGTCGGGGTTGGAACGAGAACCGGGAATCCAGCGCATGTACGGGCCTTCCTGATCGTCACACTGATAACTCTGCACGCGCACCGCGGCTCCGGCAACCAAAATGCCCGGGCACGGCGGCGGGCCGCTGCGGCCCCATCCACTCTAGCCGCTGTGCGCGGTGGGCGCCGGTGACATGGCGCGGGCCGGCCAGCGCGAAACGCCGACCGGCCCGGTGCGCGGCGGGAAGGGGGTACGTCCCGGCCCGCGGCGGGTGCTACTCCGGCTTGATCACCAGCAGCAGGTCCCCGCCCTGCACCTGGCTCGTGCCGTTGAGTGTGATCTCGTTGACGGTGCCCGAGACGTTGGCGGTAATCCCCGCCTCCATCTTCATCGCCTCGATGGTGGCCACGGCCTGCCCGGCCTCCACCCAGTCGCCCTCCTGCACCCCGACGGTGACCGCGCCGGCGAACGGGGCGGCGACGTGGGCGCGATTGTTCGGGTCGGCCTTCGGCGCGGTCTTGACCGTGGATTCCACGGACTCGTCGCGGGCCTGCAGCTGGCGCTGCTGGCCGTTGAGGGTGACCACCACGGTGCGCATGCCCTTCTCATCGGGCTCGGAGACGGAGACCAGCTTGACCAGCAGGCGCACCCCCTTGCCCAGCGAGACCACGTGCTCCCCGTCGGAGCTCAGCCCGTAGAGGTAGTCGCGGGTGTGCAGCACCGACAGGTCGCCGTAGTTCTCGACGCTGGCCTCGAAGTCGCGGGTCGGCCCGGCGAACAGCAGCCGGTTCAGGGTCGAGCGCACGGTGTCCGAGTCGCCCTGCAGCGCCTTGGCGTCCTGCGGTTCCAGGTCCTCCACGCGCGGGCGCACGGTGCGCCCCTGCAGGGCCTTGGTGCGGAACGGTTCGGGCCAGCCGCCCGGAGGGTCCCCCAGCTCCCCGGAGAGGAACTGGATCACCGAGTCGGGGATGTCGTAGTTCTGCGGGTTGGCCTCGAACTCGTCGGCCGCCACCCCGGAGCCAACCAGCTGCAGGGCCAGGTCGCCGACCACCTTGGAGGAGGGGGTGACCTTCACCAGGTTGCCGAGCATCGCGTTGACCGAGGCGTACATCGACTCGATCGCCTCGAAGCGCTCCCCCAGGCCCAGGGCGATCGCCTGCTGGCGCAGGTTGGACAGCTGCCCGCCGGGGATCTCGTGCTGGTAGACGCGCCCGGTCGGCGCCGGCAGCCCGGACTCGAACGGCTTGTACATCGCGCGCACCGCTTCCCAGTACGGTTCCAGGGAGGCGACCGCGTCCAGCGAGAGGCCGGTGTCGCGTTCGGTGTTCTCCAGCGCGGCGACCAGGGCGGAGGCCGAGGGCTGGGAGGTGGTGCCGGCCATCGCGGCGCTGGCCACGTCGACCGCGTCCACCCCGGCGTCCACCGCGGCCATCAAGGTCGCCAGCTGCCCGCCGGAGGTGTCGTGGGTGTGCAGGTGCACCGGCAGGTCGAAGCGCTCACGCAGCGCGGAGACCAGCAGCTTCGCCGCGGCCGGGCGCAGCAGCCCGGCCATGTCCTTGATCGCCAGGATGTGGGCCCCGGCGTCGACGATCTTCTGCGCCAGCTCCAGGTAGTACTCCAGCGTGTAGAGCTTCTCGTTGGCGTCCAGCAGGTTGCCGGTGTAGCACAGGGCCACCTCGGCCACCGCGGTCCCGGTGGCGCGCACGGCCTTGATGGCCGGGGCCATCTGGTCGATGTCGTTCAGCGCGTCGAAGATGCGGAAGATGTCGATCCCGCTCTTGGCGGCCTCGGCGACGAATGCGTCGGTCACCTGGGTGGGGTACGGGGTGTAGCCCACGGTGTTGCGTCCACGCAGCAGCATCTGCAGCGGGATGTTGGGCAGCTCGGCGCGCAGCAGCTCCAGGCGCTTCCACGGGTCCTCGCCCAGGAAGCGCAGCGAGACGTCGTAGGTCGCCCCGCCCCAGACCTCCATGGAGAACAGCTGCGGGACCACGTGGGCGTAGGCCGGGGCGGCGTGCAGCAGGTCGCGGGTGCGCACCCGGGTGGCCAGCAGCGACTGGTGCGCGTCGCGGAAGGTGGTGTCGGTGACCCCCACCGCGGTGGACTCGCGCAGCGCCTTGGCAAAGCCCTGCGGGCCCTTCTCCAGCAGCACCTGGCGCCAGCCGGCCGGCGGCTGCACGGTCTGCGAGGGCCCGTCAAAGGGTGAACGCTCCGGCTCGCTGGCCTTGTCCCCCGGGAACGCCGGAAGCTTCTTGCGCGGGTCGATGCCCTCGATGCGCGGGCCGTTGGGCTGGTTCACGGTCACCGCGGCCAGGTAGTTCAGCGCCTTGGTGCCGCGGTCCTGCGACTGGTTCGCGGTGAGCAGCTCGGGACGCTTGTCAATGAAGTCGGTGGCCACGTTGCCAGCCAGGAACTGCGGATCGGCCAGCACGTTCTGGATGAAGGAGATGTTGGTGGCCACCCCGCGGATGCGGAACTCGGCCAGGGCGCGGCGGGCGCGGGCCACCGCGGTGGCGAAGTCCCGGCCGCGGCAGGTCAACTTGACCAGCATCGAGTCGAAGTGCGGGGAAATTTCCGCGCCGGTGTAGACGGTGCCGCCATCCAGGCGCACCCCGGAGCCGCCGGCCGAACGGTACACGGTGATGGTGCCCACATCCGGA
The DNA here is from genome assembly GCF_059728615.1 of Glutamicibacter sp. St.4D3. Classification (NCBI taxonomy): domain Bacteria; kingdom Bacillati; phylum Actinomycetota; class Actinomycetes; order Micrococcales; family Micrococcaceae; genus Glutamicibacter; species Glutamicibacter sp. St.4D3. The sequence continues at coordinate 1,121,128 of NZ_AP039380.1, read as the reverse complement.
CGGAAACCGTTGGCCGGGTCCTCGGTGGTGATGCGCGACTGCAGCGCCCAGCCGCGGACCTTGATCTCCTCCTGACGGATGCCCAGCTCCTCCAGGGTGGCCCCGGCGGCGATGCGCATCTGCGCCTGCACCAGGTCGATGTCGGTGACCTCCTCGGTGACCGTGTGCTCGACCTGGATGCGCGGGTTCATCTCGATGAACACGTGCTGCCCGGCGCGCTCGCCCACGGTGTCGACCAGGAATTCGACGGTGCCGGCGTTCTGGTAGCCCAGGGCGGTGGCGAACTTGACGGCGTCGCGGTACAGCGCCTGGCGGATCGAATCGTCCAGGTTCGGGGCCGGGGCGATCTCCACGACCTTCTGGTGGCGGCGCTGCAGCGAGCAGTCCCGCTCGTGCAGGTGCACGACGTTGCCGTGCTCATCGGCCAGGATCTGCACCTCGATGTGCCGCGGGCGCAGCACGGCCTGTTCCAGGAACACGGTCGGGTCCCCGAATGCGGTGCCGGCCTCGCGCATGGCGGCGTTCAGTGCGTCGTTCAGGTCCTCGCGCTGGTCTACCCGGCGCATGCCGCGTCCGCCGCCGCCGGCCACGGCCTTGACGAACAGCGGGAAGCCGATCTTCTCCGCCTGACCGGTCAGCCAGTCCACGTCGTCGCTCGGCTCGGTGGAGGCCAGCACCGGGATGCCGGCCTCGCGGGCGGCCTTCAGCGCGGCGACCTTGTTGCCGGCCAGCTCCAGCACGTCGGCGGAGGGGCCGATGAACTTGATGCCATTTTCCTTCGCAGCCCGGGAGAGCTCGGGATTTTCACTCATGAACCCGTAACCCGGGTAGATCGCGTCCGCACCGGCTTCCTTGGCGACGCGGATCACCTCGTCTACATCCAGGTAGGCACGGACCGGGTGGCCTTCTTCGCCAATCCGGTAGGACTCATCGGCCTTCTGCCGGTGGATCGAGTTGCGGTCCTCGTAGGGGTAGACGGCAACGGTTTTTGCCTCGAGTTCATTGGCGGCGCGGAACGCGCGGATGGCGATCTCGCCGCGGTTGGCAACCAAGATTTTTTCAAACATGGTGTTCCTACATCGATTCGTCGCGTCGCAGACGGTACGGGAGCAGGCAGCTGGGTACAGCAAGACCTACCCGGCATCGTCGTCGGCGCAGGGCGTCGGAAGTGGCTCGTTGTCGAGCACCTAATTCCACACCCTACAGTGACGGCAGGCACGTTGACCAAAAATTTCGTCCTGTGGTCTGACCACAGCGTCATGTTCCGATCAGTGGTTATAAAGCGGGGTATCGTGATAAAGAGCAAAAACCGACGTTGCGAACTCGGGGATTTCGACTCGAGCCGACTATGATAATTAGAGATTAAGTCCCGCGGTACCTTCAATCGGCGAACAGTGAAAGGCGTGGTCTGTTCCGTGCACGTAGTGAGCATCAGCAGCCTCAAGGGTGGCGTAGGAAAGACCTCGGTGACCCTCGGTCTTGCCTCGGCCGCACTCGCCGCCGGCATCCCCACCCTCGTCATCGACCTAGACCCGCATGCTGATGCCAGCACCGGTTTGGGCGTTCGGGCCGAGGACAAGCAGACCATCGGGCAGATGCTGAAGAACGTGCGCCGCGCCCGCCTGCAGGACAATGTCGCCGCCAGCTCCTGGCAGTCCAAGGCCGCCGAAAAGAAGTCACGCACCCGCATCCCCGTACTCGATGTGGCCGTGGGCGATGCCTACACCGGCATCTACGACCGTCCAGACCTGCGCACCCGCGACCTGCGCCGCCTGACCCAGCTGCTCAGCCGCACTTCGGGCTACCAGTTGGTGCTCATCGACTGCCCGCCCTCGCTCAACGGACTGACCCGCATGGCCTGGAGCGCCTCGGACCAGCTGCTGCTGGTGGCCGAGCCCAGCCTGTTCTCCGTGGCCGGCACCGAACGCACCCAGCGTGCCCTGGAGCTGTTCCGCAAGGAATTCGCCCCCACCCTGGGACCGATCAAGGTCGTGGCCAACCGCGTGCGCAAGGATTCGGCCGAGCACACCTTCCGGCTGAACGAGATGCGCCAAATGTTCGGCGACTCAATGCTCACCCCGGAGATTCCCGAGCACCCCGAATGGCAGCAGATCCAGGGCGCGGCCTATTCGGTGCACCAGTGGCCGAGCAAGTCCACCGGGCCGATCGTGTCCCAGTTCGATGGGCTGCTGAAGGAAATCATGGCCACCGACAAGGCAGCCCAGCCCGCCTAGACTCACCACGCGCACGCCCAGGGAACAACCCACAGGCAGCCACGCCCCAGGCAGCCATGCCACCGAAGGCCACCGGCAGCGCAGACTGAAAAAGGACCACCGAAGGGTGGTCCTTTTTCAGTATCTGAAGTTTTGTTCGCCCCGATCCAGCGGGGTTTTTAGCGCCAGTCCCACAGCGCACGATGCGACGGCTTCCCAGGGCCCCGGCACGCCCGGAACCGGCCGAGCCGCCTGGGCCGTTTAGCCGGCGTTGAGCTTGGCGGCCTTGGCTGCGCGCCGCGCGGCGAGTTCATCGTGCGGGTGCGCTTCGGCGGAGTTTTCGCTGGGCAGCTGGGCGAGCGATCCCTCGACCTCGCGCCACACCCGGCCCACGGCAATCCCGAAGACTCCCTGCCCGGCCTGGACCAGGTCGATGACCTCATCGGCGCTGGTGCATTCGTACACCGAGGCTCCATCACTCATCAGGGTGATCTGCGCCAGGTCCTCCACCCCGCGTTCACGCAGGTGGGAGACGGCGGTGCGGATCTGCTGCAGCGATACACCGGTGTCCAGCAGGCGCTTGACGACCTTGAGCACCAGGATGTCGCGGAAGGAGTACAGCCGCTGTGAGCCCGAGCCCTTGGCCCCGCGCACGCCGGGTTCAACCAGGCCCGTGCGGGCCCAGTAGTCGAGCTGGCGGTAGGTGATCCCCGCAGCCTTGCAGACGATCGGGCCGCGGTAGCCGGCGTGTTCATCCAGCTGCGGCAGGTCGTCGGTGAACAGCAATCCCTGGGTCGTGGAGCGTTGCACTTCACCAGGAGCCCGTTGTTGTGGGCCGGTATCCCGAGAGTCCATCCAATTACTCCTTGCATCTAGCGCATTCACATTCGGCAGGGACGGTATCGCTGGTTGCAACGCGCGAGTGATGATAGCCCGTTTCCAGAATCGAATGGCAAATCCCTATGATTTGACGGTACGGCGATATCGGGGTTAGGTCAAAGACCTTCAACTATTACTTGAGGGCGTGTCGCCCTGCACATTTGCCCACCGGCGGCCCCTAGCTGAAGTCTTCGGGATCGATGTTGTCCAAGAACTCCCGGAACTCGCGCATCTGCTCCTCCGGGGGCTCCTCCTCGGTGGAGGTTTCGATCACGACGCCGGCGGTCTGCAGCACTTCCTCGGTGCACATGATCGGGCATTGGGCGCGCACCGCCAGCGCCACCGCATCGGAGGAACGCGAGTCGACCCGCACTCCGTTGGAGAGCACCAGATCCGCGGTGAAGATGGCGTTGTCGACCGAGACGATTTCCACCCGGTCCAGCTGCACCTTCAGCGCCTCGAAGACGTTGATCATCAGGTCGTGGGTCATGGGCCGCGGCGGGGTGAGCCCCTGTTCGGACATGGCGATGGCCGAGGCCTCGGGTGCGCCGATCCACAGCGGAAGATAGAGGTTGCGTTCGGGATGCTTCAACAGCAGCAGGGGCTGGTTGGAGGGCAACTGGATCCGGATCCCGGCGAATTCTAGTTCCAACATTCACGTTCCCCCTTTGCATGTTGGGTGCGAAACGCTTGTGACCAGACTAGCGATCCAAATGGGAAATAGCACGCTGCACCAAGGCATCATGCAGTTTCAGGCACTGCTCGGCAATGTTGCGCGCCTCCTCGGCGGCGCGGGCCCGGGCGGAGACTTCCTGGCGCTTGGCGTCGGCCCCCACGATCGTGTCGATCAGCGAGTATTCGCGTTCGGCTGCGAGCCGGAACTGGCGCAGGTGGCGCGGCTCGACCCCATGGCTGGCCAGGTTGACCGCGGACTGGGTGACCTGCACGCTGTGCGCGTCGAACAGCCCGCCCTCGGCCTCGATCAGCCCAAAACTGATCAGCTGCTTGACCAGGTCCGCGCTGGCCCCGGTCATGCCCTGCAGTTCGGCCATCGACACCGGGCGCGTGCGGTTCTCGACCTGCTCGCCCATCTGGTTGCTCACCAGCTGCGGCGCGTTCGGGGCGCCGCCGGGCAGGGTGTCCGGGGTTTCCCCGCGGTCCATCGCATCCAGGTGGTCCTTGATCACCTTCAGCGGCAGGTACTGGTCGCGCTGGACGGAGAGGATGAAACGCAGCCGGTTCACGTCAGCCGCGGTGTACTTGCGGTACCCGGCCGCGGTGCGCTGCGGGATGATCAGTCCCTTGTCCTCCAGGAAGCGGATCTTGGACGCGGTGACCTGCGGGAATTCCCGCTTCAGCTCGGCGAGCACCTCGCCGATGTTTAACGCCGCAGCCCGGGGTGACTCGGGGCGTACCGCCTCGATCCGCTGGCTTCGTGCTGCATCAAACATCGGCAAAGGGTCCACACCTCGGTTACGTCGCTGGATTCCGGCCGCGGCCGGATCCGTGAAGTCTTACTGCTGTTTCGATTTTACGCCGGAACGCTCTGGTAGAAGTTCAGCCGGAACTTTCCGATCTGCACCTGCACACCATTGGCCAGCAGGACGCTGTCCACCCGGTCCCCGTTGATGTAGGTGCCGTTCAGCGAGCCGATGTCGTTCAGCCGGTAGCCGGTGCCCTCGCGCTCGAAGGCCGCGTGGCGGCGGGAGACGGTGACGTCGTCCAGGAAGATGTCCGCGTTCGGGTGCCGCCCGGCCACGTTCTTGTCCTTGTCCAGCAGGAAGCGGGCCCCCTGGTTCGGGCCGGTGTGGGCGATCAGCAGCGCCGACCCCTCGGGCAGGGCCGCCACGGCGCGACGTTCATCTTCGCTGAGCGTGTAGATCACCGAGGGTTCGGAAGGCCGGCTCTGGGTGGGCAGCGCAATGCTCGTGGTCTCCGAGGCAGACTCGGAGTGCGAGTGGGTCGGCCCTTTGTCAGACATGAGATGTCCTCCCGAATACTGTGCGCCTGCGGCTGGGACGCCGAAGACAAGGTGGTTCAACGTCAGCTGGTGGCAACTCCCCCAACTCCTTACAGATTAGCCTACTCAACATGCAATCGATAACAAACAAGGCGATATTTGTCCTACGCTGAGGCACCGATCCGTGCGATGATTCGAATATGTCAGATCTCACCGAACCGGCACCAAATCCTGAACGTCACCCCGGCCCGGACAGCGCCGGCGGCAACGGCTGGAAGCGGCGCGCCATCCTGATTGCTGTCGGGGTCGCGGTGGCGTTCCTGCTCTACCTGTTCGCGACCCTGTTCCTGCCGGTGTGGTGGGCGACGCGCATCGTTTCGCAAAACGACGGGACCGCCAGTGGCGGATGGATCGCCGGGCTTTCACTGGGCTTCATCTTCACCTTGGTGCCGCTGGTGGTCGCCTGGCAGATGCGGATCCGCAAACTGCATTGGAGGGGGCGCCTGGCGATCCTGGTGGTCGCGATCCTGCTGGCCGCCCCGAACTGGCTGACGCTGGGGATCTTTTTGAATTCCTCCGACGCGGCGCTCAAGGCCCGCCGGATCCTGGATACCGGGGCGACCTGGTTTGGCGGAGCGTCGCTGACCGGGGCGATCGCCGCGGCGGTGATTTTTGTGGCCGGGGTGATCGGCTGGACGCTGTACCGCGGCCGCGGCCGCCGGCTGAAGCAGCTCAAGGGCCAGCTCGCGGCGAACCCGTCCGGTGCGACGAGCATTGATCCGGACCCGGTGCCCGGGGACTCTGATTCCACCGGTGTCCGCGAACGCACTGCCGAGCCGGAGGATCCCGCCGACGGGCGGCCATAGGCACGCAGCACGAAAGGAGCACAGGCATGAGCGAACTGCAGGTTAAGAGGATTTACGAGGCACGGGCCGATTCCGACGGCTACCGGGTGCTGGTGGACCGGCTCTGGCCGCGCGGGATGACAAAGGTCGACGCGCACATCGACCAGTGGGCGAAGTCCCTGGCCCCCTCCAGTGACCTGCGCAAGGGCTGGAACCACGACCCGCAGCATTTTGCCGAGTTCGCCGAGCACTACCGGCAGGAATTGGATCAAAACCCCCGGGTTGACGAGTTCTTGGAGACCTTCGCTGCCCAGGAGAAGGTCACGCTGCTGTATGCGGCGAAGAATGAAGAGGCCAACCACGCGCTGGTGCTGCGCGATTATCTCTCCTCCCAGCTGGACTAGGAGTCGCTGCTCCCGGACTGCGGCTTTTGCCCGTCGCCGTCCTGACCGGCGGGTTGGGCCGGCTGCACGAAACAGACCCCGTCCACGCACACCTCATCGCCCTGGCTGACCTGCTGCAGATTGAATTCGAACTTCTCCACGCGCATCTCCTCGTACTTCTATCCGGCCAGCTTCCGCCAGGTCCCTTCGCCCACCATGGGCACCGGGCGCCGCTGGCGCGAAAGACTGCCTGCGTCCTAGGCATAACCCCCGGGCCCGTCCCGGAATTCCCGCGGACCGGGCCCCAACAGCCGGGGATGGTCGGGGAAGGCCAACGGGGCCGGACCTTGCCGCTAACTGGCAGGTTCCGGCCCCGTGGGCAGCGCACCGAGACCGTGCGCGGGTGAGCGCTACGCCGTGGCGACCGCGTCGGTCGCCTTCAGCAGCGGCTCAAAGTAGGCGGCCAGTTCATCGGTGGCCGTCAGCGGCAGCACGTGCGAGACGTACTGGTCCGGGCGGACTACCACGATGGCGCCATCGCGGCTGATCTGCCGGGTCTCGAAGATGTCGTCATCGGCCTTCGCGGCGTAGACCTTCTCGTAGTCGGTCAAACCGAACTTGCCGTTGTTCGGCAGGAAGATCTTCGGGGCGTCGGTGATTTCGAAGTCACGGTAGGACTGCTGGTAGACGACCTTGATGTCGAACAGCGAGTCGATGTCCGCGCCGGCCGGGGTGTACTTCACCACCGGGGAGTCGGGCGACTCGCGCAGCCACTGCGCCAGCGAGGTGGTCGGCGAGTCGGCGCCCGGGGCGGCGGCGTCGGCGAACACGTAGATGCGCCAGCGCCCGTCGGCCCGATGGTGGTGTCCCAGGTGCACCGGGTTGGTGTCCCCGCAGCGCATGACCATCGCGGACTTGAAGCGCTTGCCGATCGGGTAGCCGGCGGCCAGCTGCTGGTGGTCGGCCTCTCCGGTAAGGATTGAGGGCTGGTATTCGGTCATGAAGCCGGCCGGGAACTCGGCGGTGCGCACGTAGAAGTCGGAGAGGAACTTCGGGTCCTCGAACTCCTCGGGCTTCTTGGCCATCAGGGTCGACCATTCCTTGTCGAAGTCGATGAGGTTCTTCGCGATCACCTGGCGCTCGGCGGAGTAGGTGCGCAGCAGCTGCTCCGGGGCGAGCCCCGAGAGCACGTGCCCCAGCTTCCAGGCCAGGTTGAAGCCGTCCTGCATCGACACGTTCATGCCCTGCCCGGCCTTGGCCGAGTGGGTGTGGCAGGCATCGCCGGTAATGAACACGCGTGGCTCCCGGGTGCCGATCTCATCGACCAGCACGTCGTCGAAGCGGTCGGTGAGCCGGTGGCCAACCTCGTACACGCTGTGCCAGGCCACGTCCTTCACGTCCAGGGTGTAGGGGTGCAGGATCTGCTGTGCGTGGTCGATGATCTCCTCAAGGCTGGTCTGGCGGATCTTGCCGTTGTCATCGTGCGGCACCTCACCCAGGTCCACGTAGAGCCGGAAGAGGTTTCCGCCCTCACGCGGGATCAGCAGGATCGAGCCGGCCTTGGACTGGATGGCGCACTTGATGCGGATGTCCGGGAAGTCCGTCACGGCCAGGGTGTCCATCACGCCCCAGGCGTGGAAGGCCTGGTCCCCGGAGAGGCTGGCGCCGATGGAGCGGCGCACCTTCGAGCGGGCGCCGTCGGAGCCGACAACGTACTTGGCGCGCACCACGCGTTCGGTGCCCTGCTTCGGCCCATCGGTGTACTCCAGCACGGCGCGCACCGGGTACTCCTGGCCCTCCTCGACGGTCAGCGACTTGAAGTCGTAGCCGTAGTCCGGGGTGATGCGCCCCGGGGAGTTCTTCGCGTACTCGGCGAAGTAGTCCAGCACGCGCGCCTGGTTCACGATCAGGTGCTTGAACTCGCTGATGCCGTGCGGGTCATCCATGGTGCGGTCGGTGCGCACGATGTTCTTCGGGTTCTGCGGGTCCGGGGACCAGAAGTTCATCTCCGTAATCCAGTAGGCCTCGGCGGTGATCCGCTCCGCGAAGCCGAAGGCCTGGAAGGTCTCCACGCTGCGGGCCTGGATGCCGTCGGCCTGCCCAATGGCCAGGCGTCCGGGACGGCGGTCGATGATGCGGGTGCTGACGTTCGGGAACTGGGCCAGCTGCGCGGCGGTGATCATGCCGGCGGGACCGGAACCGACGATCAGCACGTCCATCTGGTCCGGCAGCTCCTCGGGCCGGTTCAGGCCCAGCCCGGCGGCCGGCTGGACGCGCGGATCGGTCGATACGTATCCGTTGTGGTGAAACTGCACAGTTCTTCCTCACTGCTTTGTGAAAGCAAAACCTAAGATCAGAGTTGTTCGATTATCGAACGTCATATTCGCATATCGCACAACCACTATAAGTGCCTGTGAGTGCTGACACAAGCCCAGGAGGCGCAGACAACACCTTAAGCTTTGCTGTGCGCCACAGGTTTCGTTACCCTCTTCGAAACTCTCGCCTTGCCAGCCCTACCGCGCCGGAGGCCACCAACGTGCCCTCCGGGGCTGCGGATAGGTTCGCGCGGCATTCGGTGGAACAGTCCTCGCGGTGCGGGGCAATCACCATCCCGGTGCTCGGCGAGCGCCTGCGCGAACTGGGCAGGGCCGCGGTGAGACATGGTTGGTCAATGCGTCGCGCAGCAACAGGTCATTCGACCAAGCCAGGAGCCCCCTCCGGTTCCGCCGTAGGTTCTGGCCACCCTCCGTCAAGGACGGTTGCCGAAGGGAGACAAGGGACGCAGTACCGTCATGGCCGCTATAGCAACCGGAGGCGCAGCCACCGGGACGGCCACTGAGGGCGGTGCCGGCACTCCCCTTGCGCCCCGCGGCCGCAGCCGGGACGCGCCGCGCCAAAGCCGGGCCGCGTTACCGGGGAATCCGCTGGAGGCTGCCGGACGCTAGCGGCTGTCGACCCCGCCGCCTAGGAGTTGAACCGCTCGATGATGCGCGCCAGCTCGCGGGCCTTGGTGAGCATCGGCAGGTGGCCGGTCTCCAGCTGGTAAATGGTCGCATCAAAACGCTTGGCCACCCGCGACTGCATTCCCGCCGGCACCGCGGTGTCCTGGGTGGTGAGCACGTAGCCGCGGCGGGCGGGCCACTGCGGTTCGCCGGTCGCGTCGGCCAGCACCTGCCCGGAGAACGCGCCCATCTCACGCAGCAGCTTGTCGATCACGACCTCGGCCACGCCGGGCAGCATCGCCCGAATTCTGCGCTCACTGAGTTTCAGCCCGCTCTTCACCAGCTGTGGCGCAACGAGCTTGGGTCCGACCAGCGGCAGCACATCGACCAGGGACTTTCCGCGCGGGGGCAGCAGCGAGGAAATCAGCAGCACCCCGTCCAGGCGCCGCGGCACCATGGACGCGACCTGGGCGGCCACGGTCGCCGACACCGAGTGGGCCACCAACGTCACCTGCTCCTCCCCCGGAGGCATGGCCTCGATGACCAGCTGGGCATGCTCCTTTAGGGTCCCGGTGCCGTCGGGAAACTGCACCACCTCGGTGCCTTCGCGCACATAGGCGCGCACCTGGTCCCAAATCCATCCCGGCAGCCCGCCTCCAGTGAGAAACAACGTGGTCATTGCGCATCACTCCTTCACTGCCCGGCGGCGCATCGTGCCGTTGGCCCCAGCCTAGAACAAATCACCCCGCCACGTGGCGGATCGGCAGAAATTCCCGGCGCGCACGTAGCTGGCCGACCGGCCCGTCCGCGGTTTTTCCTGGTGCCGGTCAAACCGTGGTGGCAGAATGTCCCCACCGGCGCAGAGCAGACGGTGGGGGTGCGAAATGGACGACGCGAGGAGCTTGGGCCCCTTTGGGCAGCTGCCGCAGGCGCACTTCACCGATGCCGACCTGCGTCGGGCCAGGTTCACCCGCTGCGACCTGGGCGAGGTGCGGATGCGCGCCGTTGAACTGGGCGGCGCACGCATCGACGGCACCTGGTTCCGTGCCGGGAGTCAGGGCGTGTTCCTCAACGACGTGGGGTCACCGGGTTCGTGGAGCAGCAACTGAACCGCCGGTTCCCGGGGCGAGAGCTGCGCGGCTCGCACCACGGCGCAGAACTGCTCCAGTCCTGGGATGCGGTCAGCGCCCATTGGGCGGCCGCCTGCCGTACCCTGGATGAGCTGCCCGCCGGGACGCAGGATCTGAGCGTGGACGGGGAATGGTCCTTCGCCCAGACGCTGCGCCACCTGGTGATGGCCACCAACACCTGGTTGCGCGGCCGCATCTTCGGTGAGGAGCATCCCTACCATCCGATCGGGGTGCCGAACCACGAGTACGCGCTGGATGGCTACGACGAGTCGGTGTTCAGCGAATCGAATCCGGACTTCTCGCGGGTGCTGCAGGTGCGCGCCGAACGCCAGCAGCAGGTGCGCGATTTCCTGCTGGTCCAGGACGCGCAGTCGCTGCAGGCAGCACGCCGCCACCCCTGGGACGCAGAGCACAGCGTCATGCTCAGCGTTGGGGCGGCACTGCGGGTGCTCCTGGATGAGGAATACGAACACCTGCGCTACGCGGTGCGGGACCTGAAGTCCCTGGCGGTCCGCGGTGAGGGGCAACGCCGGCAGGGCCAACCCGCCGACGAAAACCCCGGCCCGGAATAATGTGGGGCCTATAGGCAATAAAGTGTGTCTGAAAACCTGATCCTGCCCCCGGAAAGCCGGGACAGGATCAAGGTTCACAGGGGTATTCAATCCATAAGTGTGAAGCTTACTGGACAATCCCATACTTGTATTATCTGCCATTCACCCATGAAAAAGAACGGCACGACATCCAAAGGAACCCAACGCTGGCGATGCAAGAACTGCAATTCCAGCACCACTTTCCAGCGAGCTGACACCACAGCTCGCAACCAACTCACTGGCTTCGTCGGTTGGCTCATGAGCAGGCTTTCTCAAGCCGAATTCGGCGGAGGCACTGGCCGGACTTTCCGCTACCAGACCGCTTGGTGCTGGAACGTCGAACCCTATTTACCGCGAACTGGTGAAGTCTTCAATGAAGTCCAAGTCGACGGTATCTATATCCGTCCAGGCTGGTGCCTGCTGATCGCTATCGCTAACGGAAGCGTTATCAGATGGCAGTGGTGCGACCGTGAAAAAGCCGTGGCATGGATCGCTTTGCTGCAGCATTTTCCCGAGCCGAAAGTCGTGCTGACGGATGGCGGTTCAGGACTGATGAAAGCGTTGAAAAAGCTCTGGCCTAATGTGAAGATCCAACGCTGCTTGGTCCATATCCAGCGCAACGTTCGCACCTACCTGACGATGAATCCTCGGTTGCAGGCTGGTAAATCGCTGCGGCGTCTAAGCTTGAAACTCACGAAAATCCAAACGCAGGAAGCCGCGACAGAATGGATGGCCGCTTTCGCCGCCTGGCATGCAGAGAACCAGGACCTGATCAATGAGAAGACCTACGCTGCTGACTGGCCCGGTGCCAGACCGCAAGGTGTTCATGGCACCCGGAAGGGATGGTACACCCATGAACGGCTACGAAGCGCCTACGAGTCCATGAGGAAAGCAATGCAGCGCGGTCACTTGTTCACGTACTTGAACGAGGACCTAAAAGGTCTGGGGATCAACGCGACGACGAACATGACTGAAGGCGCGGTGAACTCCGGGATCCGCGCCATGATCTTTCATCATCGCGGGATGCCGGTCGAGCATCGAAGACGAGCATGCGAGTGGTTCTGCTGGACGCACACCGATGAGGCGAATCGCCCTGCGTTGGGAGAGCTTTTACGGCCGGAGCACTTCTCTCCAGAAGCAAAGAAGGCAGCTGAGCAAGTGTCAGATGACGAGCCAATCGGCCCGGAGCTTTATGGCACCGGCGCTAGTACCGAAGATGGACAGTTCATCAGAAGAGGCTGGATTCGAAACAGCTACTAGTCACTGGTCTTGAAGGTGTCTGGCCTTGGAACACGCCCGGGCCAGACACACTTTATTGCCTATAGCCCTAATGTGGCGCACCACACGCCGGTGGCCTCGCCGCGGGGGCCATGCCAGGATGCGATGACCGTCCGGAGTTCACAAAACCATACCCCTGGCGGGGGGTGAAAAAAATCGCGCGGGAAGGGGCCCAAAAACCAGTCAAGGGCGGAAACCAGATGGTTTCCGCCCTCGAGCGTTGGTCGGGCTAGCGGGATTCGAACCCACGGCCTCCTGACCCCCAGTCAGGCGCGCTACCAAGCTGCGCCATAGCCCGAAATGCTTTCGCAGCCGTTCTCCCCCACTTCGAAAAGCGGCGGTGCCACCTGCGAAAAGCTCCTAGATAACCCTACACCACATTCGGGTGCGGGATCGAATCGAGGACTCTAGGACCTGCGCCCCCGGCGTTCGCGGATGCGCATCGAGACCTCGATCGGCGAACCTTCGAACCCGAAGGTTTCCCGCAGCCGGCGGGCGATGAACCGGCGGTAGCCCGGATCCAGGAAACCGGTGGTGAACAGCACGAAGCGCGGCGGACGCGAGGAGGCCTGGGTGCCGAACAGGATGCGCGGCTGCTTGCCCCCGCGCACCGGGTGCGGGTGGGCGGCCACCAGCTCGCCCAGGAAGGCGTTGAGCTTGCCGGTGGGGATGCGCTTGTCCCAGGACTCCAGCGCGGTGTTCAGCGCCGGGACCAGCTTGTCCTTGTGCCAGCCGGTCAGCGCGGAAATGTTCACCCGCGGTGCCCAGTCGATATGCGCAAGGTCACGCTCGATTTCCTGCTCCAGGTAGTGACGGCGGTCCTCATCGAGGTTGTCCCACTTGTTGAACACCACCACCATGGCCCGCCCGGCCTCGATCGCCATCTGGATGATGCGCACGTCCTGTTCGGAGACCACTTCGTCGGCGGCCAGCAGGATCACCGCGACCTCCGCCTTTTCCAGGGCGGCCTGGGTGCGCAGTGAGGCGTAGTAGTCCGACCCGACGGCCATGTGCTGGCGGCGGCGAATGCCGGCGGTGTCCACGAACCGCCACACATCCCCGCCCAGCTCGACCAGTTCGTCCACCGGGTCACGGGTGGTGCCGGCGTAGTTGTCCACCACGACGCGCTCGGCGCCGGCGAGCTTGTTCAGCAGCGAGCTCTTGCCTACGTTCGGCCGGCCGATCAGCGCGATGCGCCGCGGTCCGCCGCGCGGGATCACCCCGCCAAAGGCGGAGTACTGCGGCATCTTCTCCATCACCGCGTCCAGCAGGTCCGCGGTGCCGCGTCCGTGCAGGGCGGAGACCGGCCAGGGCTGGCCGAAGCCCAGGCCCCACAGCATCGCGGCCTCGGCCTCCTGGTTGAAGTCATCGACCTTGTTGGCCACCAGGAACACCGGCTTGCCCTTGCGGCGCAGCATCTTGACCACGGCCTCGTCGGTGGCGGTCGCCCCCACATGGGTGTCGACCACGAACAGGATCACGTCCGCGACGTCCGCGGCGATCTCGGCCTGCTCGGCGACCGAGGCGTGGATCCCCTTCGCGTCGTGCTCCCAGCCGCCGGTGTCCACCAGGGAGAAGGCGCGCCCCTCCCATTCGGCGTCGTAGGCCACCCGGTCCCGGGTCACCCCCGGCACGTCCTCCACGACCGCCTCGCGGCGCCCCAGGATGCGGTTGACCAGGGTCGATTTGCCCACGTTCGGGCGCCCGATGACGGCCAGCACCGGAGGGATGCCGATCTCGGCGTCCTCGTCTTCCTCCGTGCCCAGCCCGGCCAGCAGGGCCGCGTCCTCATCGTCCAGGTCGTATTCGGCCAGCCCGGCGCGCAGCGCTTCGGCCCGCTGTTCGGCTTCCTCGTCGCTGAGCGCGTCCAGCCGCTGGACGATGTCGTCGTCGCCGACCGGGATGTAGTCTTCGTCGGACAGGTGTTTCTCGCTCATGATCTTCCCTTTCAAGGCAATGAACGGCCAGCCGGTTGTCTCACGACAGCGGCCGGAAGGTCGGTTAAGTCTGTGTCGGGGCGCCGGTCTGCTGCGGCGGCCCCGCCGCCACCGGATGCCGGGCCCCGCAGCGGGGGTGCGGCCGGTGGGGCCGGCGGCGCCGTTGTGGCTAGTCTTCGCGTCCGAAGCCGGCCGCGTCAAGCACCGCGGCGACGGTCTGCTCGAAATCCAGGTCCGAGGAGTCCACGGTGATCACCCCGTCGGCGGCCTGGGTGAAGTTCACCACGGTGGAGTCCTTCTTGTCCCGGGCCAGCACCTGGGTGGCCAGCTGCTCCTGGCTCTGGGTGCCGCCCAGCTCCAGCCCACGCCGGCGCATCCGGGCCTCCTCGGAGGCGGTGAGCAGGATCCTGGCCGGGGCCTGCGGGGCGACCACGGTGGTGATGTCCCGGCCCTCGGCGACGATGCGCGGGTGGGCGGCGATGATCTCGCGCTGGCGGCGGACCAGTTCGGCGCGCGCGTCCAGGTTGGTTGCCACGGCCGAAACGTTTTCGGTGATGCGCGGTTCGCGGATCGCGGTGGTCACATCCTGCCCGGCGATCACCACCAGTTCGGCGTCCGGGTCGGTGGAGATCTGCAGGTCCGCCTCGCGCACCGCCTGGGCGACGGCGGCGTCGTCGGAAAGGTCCGCCCCGGAGGCCAGCACCGCGTAGGTCACCGCCCGGTACATGGCCCCGGTGTCCAGGTAGGCGGCCTTCAGGGTGCGGGCCACGGCCTTGGAGACCGAGGACTTGCCCGATCCGCTGGGCCCGTCGATCGCGATCACCAGGTGTTCGTTGCTGCTCACTGCACTACCTTCCATCCGTTGTGCGTCAATACGTTGATCAGTTCATCGCGCCGTCCCGGCAGCACCGAAACGTCCACCAGGCCCACCTGGTGTCCGGCGGAGTGCTCCATGCGCAGGTCCTCCAGGTTGATCCCGGCCGCCCCGATCTCGTTCAGCAGCTGGGCGATCTGCCCGGGCCGGTCATCGACCACGACGGTGACCAGCGCGAAGGCCTGCGGCGGGGCGCCGTGCTTGCCGGGGATGCGCGCATGCCCGGCGTTGCCCTCGGTCATCAGCTGGGACAGGTCCAGCAGCGCGCCGGGGCCCTGCGGGTTTTCCAGGGTGGTGATCAGCCGGTCCAGGTCATCCTTCATGGCCCCCAGGATCGGGATCAGCGCCTGGGCGTTGTGCGAGAAGATCTGGATCCACAGCTTCTCGTCGCTGGCGGCGATGCGGGTGGTGTCGCGCAGCCCGTTGCCGGCCAGCCCCAGCTGGTGGGCCGGGGCGTTGAGCAGCCGGGAGGCGATCATCGAGCTGGCGGCCTGCGGGAAGTGGCTGATCAGCGCGACCGACTCGTCGTGCTCGGTGGTGCCCATGCGGTGCATCACCGCGCCCAGGTCGATGGCCAGCGATTCGGCGGTCTTCACCGCGCGCGCCGAGCTGCCCGGGTGCGCGCAGATCACCCACGGCATGGAGGTGAACAGCGCGCCGCGGGCGGCGGCCGGACCGGACTTTTCCCGCCCGGCCATCGGGTGGGTGCCCACATAGCGGGAGCGGGCGGCCGCATCCAGGCGCGCATCGGCCTGCAGCGCGCGCAGGATCGAACCCTTCACGCTGGCGATGTCCACCACGACCGCCGTCGGGAACTCCAGCAGCGCCTGGGCCACCAGGTCCGCCGTGACATCCGGCGGCGCGCCGATAACCACCAGTTCCGGGGCGATGCGCTGCCCGGCCTGCAGGATGGTGCCCGCGCCGATGTCCTGGGCGACCCCGGCGGCCGAGGGGGAAATGTCGCGCAGGTAGACGCCCACGCCCTTGGCGCGCAGCCCCAACCCGACGCTGGTGCCCAGCAGCCCGGTTCCGATCACCAGCACCGGGCCGGCGAGATGCGAAGTGTTCATGTTCCTAGTTCCGCTTGTCCAATCCTGCCTGTGCATCCCGCCGGGCGGGCGCTGCCGGCCGGTGGGACGCCTCGAATCGTCCTAGAGCCCGACCATGGCCATCAGGTGGCCAACTTCCTGCTTGCCCAGCGGCCGGATGGTGCCCTGCTTCTGGTCCCCGAGCTGGATCGGGCCGATGGACACGCGCACCAGGCGCTGCACCGGGTGGCCGACCGCGTCGAACATCCGGCGCACGATCCGGTTGCGCCCGGAGTGCAGGGTGACCTCGACCATGACCCGGGTGGGGGTCATGTCGATGATGCGGAACTCGTCCACCGAGGCCCAGCCGTCCTCCAGCTTCACGCCCTCGCGCAGCTTGTTGCTCACGCCCTTGGCCAGCGGGCCGTCGACCTGCACCAGGTAGGTCTTGGGGACCTCGTACTTCGGGTGCTGCAGCCGGTTGGCCAGCTCCCCGTCGTTGGTCAGGATCAGCAGGCCCTCGGTCTTGTAGTCCAGCCGGCCCACATGGTAGAGCCGCTGGTTGGTGTGCTCGTTCTTGAAGTAGTCGCTGATGGTGCGGCGGCCCTCCGGGTCCTCCATGGTGGAGACCACGTGCTTGGGCTTGTTGAAGACGTAGTACTTGTGGGCGGTGTTCACCTGCACGCGCATCCCGTCGACGTGGATCACGTCGCGTTCCGGGTTCACCCGGGCACCGAGTTCGACCACCAGTTCCCCGTTGACCTCAACGCGGCCCTCGGTGATCATTTCCTCGCAGGCGCGGCGGGAGGCGACCCCGGCGTTGGCCATCACCTTCTGCAGGCGCACGCCCTCGGTGGATTCACCCTGGGCGGCGCGGCGGTTCTGCGCCTCGGCGCGGGCGGCGGCCCGGGCACGCTGGGTGGGACGGGCGTAGTCGCCCTTGATGGTGCGGTTGTACGGGTCCTTGCCGTAGGCGCGTTCGGCGTTCTTGCGCGGGGCGGCCGACTCGTTCTTGCTGCGTCCGGCCCCCTGCCGGGCTGCCGGCTTGCCGCCGGGCTTGCCGGAGGCGCCGGGCTTGCCGGAGAACTTGCCCCCGGAACGGGCGCCAAACTGGTTGCCGCCGGTCGGCTTGCCGCCGGACTGGGACCGGTTCCGGCCCCCACGCGGGTTGCGGGGGGTGGATGAACCCTTGTTCATGTCGAATCTTCCCTTTGCTCTTGCGTTGCACGTGCTGCTGCCCCGCCCAGGTGGCGGCGCATCGCGACCAGGGGCAACGGCACCGGGGCGTTGACCTAGTCGTCGAAGGTTGCCGAATCCAGCGATTCGAGGTCCGCGACACCGGGCAGGTGCGGGGACAGGGGCGGCAGCTCATCCAGGCTGGACAGGCCCAGCCGCTCCAGGAAGTACTCCGTGGTCTGGTAGAGCGCTGCTCCGCCGTCGCCCACTTCCGGATAGTGCGCGATCAACCCCCGGTTCAGCAGTGTGCGCACCACCGAGTCGACGTTGACCCCTCGAATCGCCGATATCCGTCCACGTGAGACCGGCTGTCGGTAGGCGATGACAGCCAGGGTTTCCAGGGCCGCCTGACTCAGGCGCGCTGTTTGCCCATCGAGAACATAGCTGGAGACGAAATCGGCATAATCGCGACGCGAATAGATGCGCCACCCGGAGGCGACGCGTCGAAGTTCGAATCCGCGCGGACGATCCCTACTATCATACTCGCTTGCCAGCGCCCGAAGGGCCTGAGTGATACGGATCTCCGAAACCTCGAAGATCTGCGCCAAACGCTGTTCTGACACGGGCTGATCGGCGACCATCAGCACCGCCTCCAGGCCCGCGGGCAGCCCCCCGGGCAGCTGGTCGATCGCGGCCGGCTCATCCATGGACCGGCTCCAGCGACTCCTGCGGCGCGCGCCCGGCACCACCGGCGGACGCGGCGTCATCGGGCATCGCGCCCTGGGCCGGCTTGGTGATTCCGGGCTTGGCGGCACCGGGTTTGGCGTTGTCCCCGGCTGCGGTGCCGGTGTAGTCATCCTCCATGGCCGCCGCGTCCAGCTCACCGTCCTGGGTCAGCTGCACCACCAGGGGCGCCAGCGGAGCCGGCTGCCGGAAGCTGATCGCCTTCTGCCGGAACATTTCCAGCAGCGCCAGAAAGCGCACCACGACCACCAGCTGGCTTTCGGCGTCGGCCACCAGCTGGGTGAAGTCCAGGCAGCCGCGCTCGGTGAGCATCCGGTGCATGGTCTCGGCTTCCTGGCCGATCGTGACATTCGCCCCGTGCAGGTGGGAGATCCCCACTTCGGTCTCCGGCTCGGGTTTCGGGGCCAGGCCCTGGCGGGCGATCTGGGCGAACTGCTGCGGGGTGATGTTGAAGATCAGCTCGGGCAGCAGCGCCGCGAATTGCGGCTCCAGGGGCACCTCGCGCGGAATGTGCGCGGATTCGGCGTCGTAGTGGTCGCCCAGCACCGCGGCCGCCTCCTTGAACGCCTTGTACTGCAGCAGCCGGGCGAAGAGCAGGTCCCGGGCCTCAAGCAGTTCGAAGTCCTCGTCGTCGGCCATTTCCCCGCGCGGCAGCAGCCGGGCGGCCTTCAGGTCCAGCAGCGTGGAGGCGACCACCAGAAATTCGGTGGTCTCATCCAGCATCTTCAGCCCGTCGCCGGGCTGGGCCTGCAGGGCGCGCAGGTAGGCGATGAATTCGTCGGTGACCTCGGCGAGCGCCACCTCGGTGATGTCCAGCTCGCGCTTGGTGATCAGGTGCAGCAGCACGTCGAACGGCCCGTTGAAGTTGGCCAGCTCCAGGTGGAACCCGCTGCCGCCGGCGGCGGGCTCCTGACTCCGCTCGTCGCCGGCTGGCGCATGCGTGAGCGTGGCGGTCATTACGGGGCGCCGCCGCGGTAGATCAGTTCCTTGGCCAGGTTGCGGTAGGACTCGGCGCCGGGGTGGTTCGAGGCGTAGGAGGTGATCGGTTCGGCGGCCACGTTCGCATCGGCGAACTTGATGGTGCGCTTGATCACGGTTTCAAACAGCTTCTCCCCGAACGCCTCGTCCAGCCGGCCGATGACCTCGCGGCTGTGCAGCGTGCGGGCGTCGTACATGGTGGCCAGCACCCCGTCGACCTCCAGCATCTGGTTCAGCCGGTCCTTGACCTTGTCGATGGTCTCCATCAGCAGCGCCACCGCACGCAGCGCAAAGAACTCGGCGGTCAGCGGGATGATCACCCCGTGCGCGGCGGTCAGCGCGTTGATGGTCAGCAGCCCCAGGGAGGGCTGGCAGTCGATGAGCACCACGTCGTAGTCGTCGATCACCTCGCGCAGCGCCCGTTCCAGGGCCTGCTCGCGGGCGACCTCGTTAACCAGCTGCACCTCGGCGGCGGACAGGTCGATGTTCGCCGGCAGCAGGTCGATGTTCGCCACCTCGGTGGTGCGGATCGCGTCGCGGATCCCGGTGTTGCGCTCCATCAGCACGTTGTAGACGGTCACGTCCAGCTCGTGCGGGTTCATCCCGAAGCCGGCCGACAGCGCACCCTGGGGGTCGAAGTCCACCAGCAGCACCTTGCGGCCGTATTCGGCCAGCGCCGCGGCCAGGTTAATGGTCGAGGTGGTCTTGCCCACCCCGCCCTTCTGGTTGACCATCGCGATGACCCGGGCCGGACCGTGCGACGGCAGCGGCTCGGGTTCGGGAAAATCGGTCAGCGGCTTGCCGGTGGGTCCCACCGGCTTTGGTTCCTTGAGCATTCCTGCCCCGCGGATCTTGCCCTGTTCCTCGCTCACGATTGGCGAACCACACTTCCCATTCGGATCGGTCATTTGCTTGTCTACAGGTTATCGCCCGACGTGGTGCATTTAGGGGAATTTCCCCTCTTGCACGGCGAGCCTTGACCTTGAACCTTAACTCAAATGCTGTATATACGCTGAAGATCCCAAAGAGCGGCGCTGCCCGGCGCCGCGGCGGGAGTCCGGCCGCAAACCCGCGCCCGGCCTCCCCGGTCCCTGCACGACCCGGCCCAGGTGGCCGGACCGGTTAAACGGAACAACGCCCCGGCCCAGGTGGCCGGACCGGTTAAACGGAACAACGCCCCGCCGGGTGGCGGGGCGTTGTCCGGGTGACGTCGAGCACCGGCATGGCGCCGGTCCCCATGGCGCCGGAGGCTTCATCCAGCGCTGCCCCTAGTGGGCGTCGGGGTTCAGGCTCAGCTCATCGAACGGACGCTGGCCCGAGAGCACTGCGCGGGCCTGCTGCGCGTCCAACTCGCCGGTCCACTTGCCGATCAGCAAGGTGGCCACGGCGTTGCCGGTGAAGTTGGTCAGCGCGCGGGCCTCGGACATGAACTTGTCGATGCCCACGATCACGCCCATGCCGCCCAGCAGTTCGGGCTTGTGCGCCTGCAGCCCGGCGGCCAGCGTGGCCAGCCCGGCACCGGTGACCCCGGCGGCGCCCTTGGAGGCGATGATCATGAACACCAGCAGGCCGATCTGCTGGCCCAGGCTCATCGGCATATCCATCGCGGTGGAGATGAACAACGCCGACATGGTCAGGTAGATGGCGGTGCCGTCCAGGTTGAAGGAGTATCCGGTCGGCACGGTGATGCCCACCACCGGCTTGGACACCCCGGCATGCTCCATCTTGGCGATCAGCCGCGGCAGGGCCGATTCGGAGGAGGAGGTGGAGAAGATCAGCAGGTACTCGCGGGCCAGGTACTTCAGCAGCGCGAAGATGTTCAGCCCGGTCACCAGGCGCAGCATGCTGCCCAGGATCACCACGATGAACAGCGCGCAGGTCAGGTAGAACGCGCCCATCAGGATGGCCATCGAACCGATCGCGGCCCACCCGGTGGCACCGACCACCGCGGCGATCGCACCAAAGGCGCCGATCGGGGCAGCCCACATGATCATCATCATGATGCGGAAGACCACCAGCTGGATGTTCTTGATCGCGGTGAGCACCGGCTCACCGCTCTTGCCCATGGACTGCAGTGCGAAGCCCACGAAGATGGCCAGCACCAGGGTGGGCAGCACCGGGATGTCCCCGGGGATCATGCCCAGCAGGAAGGCGACGGTCGGGTTCTCCCCGGCCGCGGTGCTCGGGTCGTAGGGCTTGAGCTCCAGGCCCTCACCGGGGTGGATGATGTTGCCCACCACCAGCCCGATCGCCAGCGCGAACGTGGACATCACCAGGAAGTAGATCATCGCCAGCCCGCCGACCTTGCCCACGGTCGCGGCCTTGGCGATCGAACCGATGCCCAGCACGATGGTGCAGAAGATCACCGGGGCGATGATCATCTTGATCAGCGCCACGAATCCGGTGCCCAGCGGCTTGAGCGCCTTGCCCAGCTCCGGGGCGATGAGCCCGACGGCGGCACCCAGCACCACGGCGGCGATCACCATGATGTACAGCCAGTGGGTGCGGTCCTTCTTCTTCGGGGGCGCGGAGTGCGCCTGCGGGGTTTCGTCGATGACAGCCATGTTCACTCCAGGATCTGCAAGGGTTTGCTCCACCGCCACGGCACTGTGGCCGGCGGAGGGAAGTTCGTCACATCCATGGTGCGCGGTACAGTGACGTCCGTCTCCCTTGTGTTCATATTGTTCACATCACGTTTGCCGGCGAACCCGCGCGGCGCTGGCGGCCAGGGTCCGCGCGGCGCGCGCGGCACGGCGTTTTCCGCCCACCCTGCGGCCCCGGGGGACCGGGTCCCGGGTGCGGGCCTTGAGGCGGTGGCGGTGCGCACGGCGTCTTGCATCCGCCCCGTCGGACGGCGCAATCTGTTCACAGACCGGTTTTCCCACGAAGAGGTGCCCATGCCCGCTGTCCCTGGCCTGCCGCGCGCCGCCGGCGACCTGCGCCGGCTCAACCGCGACGCGTGGACGTTCGCCGCCCGCATCTTCGCGGTGCAGATGCTGCTGGTGCTCATCGCGGTGCTGGCCCTGGCCTGGTTCGGCATCGCCCACCAGCGCACGGTGATCCTGCAGGACCGCCGTGACCTGGTCACCACGGTCTCCCTCTCCCTGGCCGGGGACCCGTTCGTGCGCAGCGAGCTGGCCGGAAAGGATCCGGCAACGCGGCTGCAGCCGTTCACCACCAGCGTGCTGGAGGAGACCAGCACCATCGACTTCATCACGATCATGACCCCCGAGGGGGTGCGCCTGACGCACCCCGATCCCCGGCAGCTGGGCGGCACCTACCTGGGCACCATCCCCACCGAGGCGCGCTCCCACGTCGAACAGTTCACCGGGACGCTGGGCCCCTCGGTGCGCGCGATCGCCCCGGTGAACGATGAGCAGGGCCGCACCCTGGGCTGGGTGGCGGTCGGGGTGACGGTGGCGAACCTGGAGAACACCTACCGCAGCCAGCTGCCCAAGCTGCTGGGGCCCAGCGCGGTGGTGCTGGCGCTGGGGGCGGCCAGCTCCTGGTGGTTCTCCAAGTACATCCAGCGCGCCACCCTGGGCTTTGGCCCGCACGGGATGCGCCGGCTCTACGCGTTCTACTTCTCCGCGCTGCATTCGGTGCGCGAGGGGCTGCTGCTGATGGACCGCACCCAACGGGTGGTGCTGTACAACGATGAGGCGGCCCGGCTGCTGGGCCTGCCCGCCACTCCCCCGCCCGACGGGTTTGGGATCGAGCAGCTGGGGGTGCCCGAAAGCCTGCGCGAGCTGCTCTCCAGCGCCCGCTCGGCGCGCGATGAGATCCACGTGACCGCCAGCAGCGTAGTCGCGGTCTCCAAGGTTTCGGCCCGGGCCACCCAGCCGGAGCTGTTGCGCCGGCGCCGGATGCTGCCGCTGCGCTGGCTGGCCACGACCCCGTTCACCGGCGTGGTGGTCACGCTGCGGGACCTGACCGAGGTGCAGGAGATGACCGGGGAGATCCAGTCGCTGAAGACCTTCGCCACCGCGCTGCGCGCCCAGACCCACGAACACGCCAACCGGCTGCACACGATCGCCACCCTGATCGAGAACGGCCGGGAGCAGCGGGCGCTGGACTTCGCGCTGGCCGACCGGCAGGGCTCCCAGGCGTTGACCGACCTGGTGGTGGGCAGCATCGACGACGCCTACCTCTCCAGCCTGCTGGTGGCCAAGGCCGCGCAGGCGCACGAGCGCGGGGTGCGTTTGGAGATCTCCGCCTCCGGCACCGTGCCGCCGGACTGCTTCAAGGCGACCGACCTGATCACGATCGTGGGCAACCTGCTGGATAACGCGCTGGATGTCTCGGTGGGCAGCGACGCCGCCACGGTCTGGGTGGAGGTGGTCGGGCTGCCCGATGAGCTGCTGATCTCGGTCGCGGACTCCGGGCCGGGCATCGAACCGGAATTCCTCAAGGACCTGATGCGCTTCGGGGTCAGCACCAAGGGCGGGCAGGTGCCGCGCGGTCTGGGGCTGGCGCTGGTGCAGCAGGCGGTGCTGCGCCTGGGCGGGAGCATCACGGTGGATAATGATGCCGGGGCGATCTTCACCGTCACCCTGCCGCTGCCCGCCGCCCACGGCGCCACGGGCACCGCGGGCACCGAAACGAGCACCGAACCGAGTACTAAGGACGAGCAATGAACCGCGCGCCTGGCGCACCGCAGGCCGAACGGGGCCTGAAGGTCCTGGTGGTGGACGATGAACCGGAAACCGCCGCAGCCCACCGCGACTTCATCGCCCGGGTGGACGGGTACTGGACCGGGGCGGTGGCCGGCAACGGGCAGCAGGCCCTGGCGCTGCTGGCCCAGGCCCGGGACGCGGCAGAACCCTACGACCTGGTGCTGCTGGACATGACGCTGCCGGATCTGCACGGGATCGACGTCGCCCGCCGGATCCGCGGGCAGGGGCTGACCGTGGGGATCATCGCGATCACCGCGGTGCGCGACCTGCAGGTGGTGCGTTCGGCGGTGGCCAGCGGGATCACCCAGTACCTGATCAAGCCGTTTTCCTTCGCGGCGTTCGCGGAGAAGCTGGCCAACCACCGCCAGTTCGTGGCCAGCATGCACTCCTCCGGGGCGGAGGCGACCCAGGCGAACATCGACCACGCGTTCTCCGCGCTGCGCACCAGCGAGCGCGCCCAGCAGCTGCCCAAGGGGCTGATCCGCCAGACCCTGGAGCAGATCAGCGGGTTCCTCGCCGGGCAGCGGGGCCGGGCCTATTCGGCCACCGAGCTGGCCGCGGCGCTGGGCATTTCCCGGGTGACCGCCCGGCGCTACCTGGAGCACCTGGCCGACACCGGCCAGCTGCTCAAGCAGCCGCGCCACGGCAGCCGCGGCCGGCCCGAATACGAGTACCGTTCGGCCTAGCCGCTCAGGCGGGGCCCTGGGGGCGCAGCAGCGGGATCAGCTCCTGGATGACCTGCGGGTCCTCGATCGTGGAGGGCACCTGGTAGTCCTGCCCGTCGGCGATCTGGCGCATGGTCTTGCGCAGGATCTTGCCCGAGCGGGTCTTGGGCAGCGCCGCGACGATCTTGACCTCCCGGAAGTCCGCGACCGGCCCGATCTGCCGGCGCACCATGTCCACCACTTCCCCGCGCAGCTGCTCGGCGCCGATCCCCGCCCCGGACTTGAGCACCACGTACCCGACCGGGCGCTGGCCCTTGAGCGGGTCGTTGACTCCGATGACCGCGCATTCGGCCACGGCCGGGTGGCTGGCCAGCACCTGCTCCATCGCCCCGGTGGACAGCCGGTGCCCGGACACGTTGATCACGTCATCGGTGCGCCCCATCACGAACAGGTACCCGTCCTGATCGATGTACCCCGAGTCCCCGGTCAGGTAGTAGCCGGGCTGCTGGGCCAGGTAGGTGTCGATGAAGCGCTGGTCGTTGCCCCACAGGGTGCTCAGCGCCCCGGGCGGCAGCGGCAGCTTGATCAGGATGTTGCCCTCCTGCCCGGCCTGCAGCGCCGCGCCCAGCCCGTCGCGGATCTGCACGTTGAACCCGGGCACCGGGGTGGAGGGCGAACCGGGCTTGCGTTCCATGGCCGCCAGCCCCAGCGGGTTCGCGGCGATCGGCCAGCCCGATTCGGTCTGCCACCAGTTGTCCACCACCGGGATGCCCAGCAGCCGCTGCGCATAGTGGTAGGTGTCCGGGTCCAGCCGCTCCCCGGCGACGAACAGGGCGCGCAGGCTGGACAGGTCGTGCCTGGTCAGCAGCCCGCCCTCCGGATCCGCCCGGCGGATCGCGCGCAGCGCGGTGGGGGCGGTGAACATGGTGGTGACCCGGTGCTGGGCGATGATCCGGCCAAACACCCCCGCGTCGGGGGTGCCCACCGGCTTGCCCTCGTAGAGCACCGTGGTCGCCCCGGCCAGCAGCGGGGCGTAGACGATGTAGGAGTGCCCCACCACCCAGCCCACGTCGGAGGCGGTGAACATCACGTCCCCGGGCTTCACGTCGAAGATCGCACCCATCGAATACGCCAGCGCGGTCGCGTACCCGCCGGTGTCCCGCACCACGCCCTTCGGCGCCCCGGTGGTGCCCGAGGTGTACAGCACGTACAGCGGGTGGGTGCTGGGCACCGGCACCGCCTCGGCCGGCGACGCGTCGGCGGCCAGGGTGTCCCAGTCCAGCCAGTTTTCCCCGCGCCAGGTGTACTCGGCCAGCTGGTGGGTGAAGCCCTCACGCTGGGCGACGATGACATCGCGCACGCTGCCCGGGGCCAGGTCCAGCGCCTCGGCCACCGCCGGCAGGTACTCCACCTTGCGGCTGGGTTCGATCCCTCCGCTGGCGGTGATCACCGCGACCGGGGTGGCGTCCTGGATCCGCGAGGCCAGCTCCCGCGGCGCGAACCCGCCAAAGACCACCGAGTGGATCGCCCCGATCCGGGCGCAGGCCAGCATCGCGATCACCGCCTGCGGGATCATCGGCAGGTAGATCAGCACCCGGTCCCCCACGCCGATCCCGCGGGCGGCGAGCACCCCGGCGAAGCCGGCGACCTCCTCCAGCAGCCGCGCGTAGCTGTAGGTCCGGGTGGTGCCCAGCATCGCCGAGTCGTAGATCAGTGCCGCGGCCTCCCCGCGCCCGGCCGCCACGTGCCGGTCCAGCGCGGAGACGGTCAGGTTCAGCATCCCGTCCGGGAACCAGGAGTACAGCGGGGCGCGGGAGTCATCCAGTGCCGTGCGCGGGGCGTGCCGCCAGTCGATGGCCGCGGCCTGCTGGAGCCAGAACGCCCCGGGGTCCTGGACCGCTGCGGCGTATGCCTGCCGGTATGCCTGTGCCATGCGTGCTCCTTGTGTGTTGTGTTCCCGGCGCCGGTTCCCGCCGGGGCGGGGCGGTGCCGGGGGCTGCCTTCCAATGGGCCCGGTGGGCCCGGCGGTTCCGGTGGGCCCGGTGGGCCCGGTGGTTCCCGTGGTTCCCGTGCTTCCAGTGGTTTTGGTTCAGCGCGGCCGGGCGATGACCTCCCCGCCGCGCTGAAGCGCAGGGCCCGGTGGACGATCCCGCATCCGCCTGCCCCGCTTGGGCTACAGCCTATGATCCAGCTCACCCACATTCAAGGGTCGTGTATACATAAAGTCCGAAATTTACGGAAGATTGCCGGAACTTTCGCCGCTTGTTCCCGATCTGTGTATACACTGGGGGCATGCGAGCCAGCGAAAAAGCCTACGAGATCCTGCGCCGGGACATTGTTGAATGGCGCATGAGTCCGGGCACTGTGCTGGCCGAAGTCGAGCAGTCCGCCCGGCTGGGCGTCTCGCGCACCCCGGTGCGCGAAGCCCTGGCCCGGCTGGTCGCCGACGGGCTGGCCGTGCAGCAGCGCGGGCGCGGCACCGTGGTTTCCGAGGTCTCCGTCGAGCACCTCGATGACCTGTTCACGCTGCGCCGGGTGCTGGAGTGCGAGGCCGCGCGCCTGGCCTGCCGCAGCGAGCTGGCCCCGGCCTTTGCCGAACTGGCCGACCAGTTTGAGCGGGCCGCCGCCGGGTTTGACCCCTCCGGACCACCACCCGACGGTGAGCGGATCGGCGCCGATGAGTACTACCGGCTGGTGGCGCGCCTGGATGAGCTGGGCGATGAGGCCGCGGACAACGGCTACCTGGGCGCGGCGCTGCGCAACCTGCGGGTGCACCTGCAGCGGGTGCGGCGCCTGGCCAAGGACCACCCGGCCCGGCTGCGCGCCTCGGCCGCGGAGCACGCCCAGATCGCCCGGGCGATCGCGGCCCGCAATGCGGAGCTGGCCGCGGCGGCCACCACCGTGCATCTGCACCAAAGTTTTGACCACATCATCAAGCATGCAACCGAGCTGAAAGGCAACCATGATTAATCATCCCGTGCGTGTGTACCGTTCCGAGGAAAACCTGGCCCGCGAGGACCAGCTGGCCCACAAGATCGCGGTGGTTGCCGCCGACCCGGTGGAGGTCACCGACGAGGTCAAGGAGATGATCATCAACCGGATCATCGACAACGCCTCGGTCGCCGTCGCCTCGCTGAACCGCGGCCCGATCATCGCCGCCCGCGCCCAGGCGCTGACCCACGCCCCCTCCAACGGCGGGGCCGGGGCGACCGTGTTCGGCATCGAGCAGAAGGTCTCCCCCGAATGGGCCGCCTGGGCCAACGGGGTGGCGGTGCGTGAACTGGACTACCACGACACCTTCCTGGCCGCTGACTACTCGCACCCGGGTGACAACATCCCCCCGATCCTGGCCGTAGCCCAGCACACCGGCGCCTCCGGGCACGACCTGATCCGCGCGATCGCCACCGGCTATGAAATCCAGGTGGACCTGGTCAAGGCGATCTGCCTGCACAAGCACAAGATCGACCACGTCGCCCACCTGGGCCCGTCGGCCGCCGCCGGCATCGGCACCCTGCTGGGCCTGAATGTGGAGACGATCTTCCAGGCCGTGGGCCAGGGCCTGCACACCACCACCGCCACCCGCCAGTCCCGCAAGGGCGAAATCTCCACCTGGAAGGCGCACGCCCCGGCCTTCGCCGGGAAGATGGCGGTGGAGGCCGCGGACCGCGCCATGCGCGGACAGACCTCCCCGGTGCCGATCTACGAGGGCGAGGACGGGGTCATCGCCTGGCTGCTGGACGGGCCCGACGCCGCCTATGAGGTGCCGCTGCCGCAGCCCGGCGAAGCCAAGCGCGCGATCCTGGACACCTACACCAAGGAGCACTCGGCCGAGTACCAGGCCCAGGCGTGGATCGACCTGGCCCGCAAGCTGCACCGCGAGCACCCGGAGGCCACCGACCCGAAGAACGTGGCATCGATCCTGATCAAGACCAGCCACCACACCCACTACGTGATCGGCTCGGGCGCGAACGACCCGCAGAAGTACGACCCGAGCGCCTCGCGCGAAACCCTGGACCACTCGATCCCGTACATCTTCGCCGTTGCCCTGCAGGACGGGGCCTGGCACCACGTGGACTCCTACGCCCCGCAGCGCGCGGCGCGCCCGGACACGGTGGAGCTGTGGCAGAAGGTCACCACCGAGGAGGACCCCGAATGGACCCGGCGCTACCACTCGCTGGACATCGCCGAGAAGGCGTTCGGCGGGTCCGTTGAGATCACCCTGGCCGACGGCACCGTGATCACCGATGAGATCGCCGTGGCCGACGCCCACCCGCTGGGCGCCCGCCCGTTCGCCCGCGAACAGTACATCCACAAGTTCCGCACCCTGGCCCAGGGGCTGGTCCAGGAGGCGGAGATCGAACGCTTCCTGGCCGCCGTGCAGCGCCTGGACGAACTGGGCACCGGGGAGCTGGACCAGCTGAACATCCTGGCCGCCCCCGGGGTCATCGACGCCGCCAACGCACCGAAGGGCCTGTTCTAATGCTGTACTCCACCCGCACCCCCGCCCAGAAGCGGATCGCGCTGCGTGAAATGCTCACCGCCGGGGCCGCCCGCCAGTTCCCCGGCGCGTTCAACCCGCTCTCGGCGCGGCTGATCGCGGAGAAGGGGTTCGACGGGATCTACATCTCCGGGGCGGTGCTGGCCAACGAGCTGGGCCTGCCGGACATCGGGCTGACCAGCCTGAGCGAGGTGGCCACCCGGGCCGGGCAGATCGCGCGAATGAGCGACCTGCCGGCGATAGTGGATGCGGACACCGGGTTCGGGGAGCCGATGAACGTGGCCCGCACCATCCAGGAGCTGGAGTACGCGGGGCTGGCCGGGTGCCACATCGAGGACCAGTTCAACCCCAAGCGCTGCGGGCACCTGGACGGGAAGAACGTGGTGGACACCGGCACCATGCTCAAGCGCATCGCCGCGGCCGCCGACGCGCGCATCGATGAGAACTTCTTGATCATGGCGCGCACCGACATCCGCGCCGTGGAGGGCCTGGATGCGGCGATCGACCGGGCCAAGGCGATGGTCGACGCGGGGGCGGATGCCATCTTCCCCGAGGCGATGAAGGACCTGGGCGAATTCGAGGCGGTGTGCAACGCGGTGCAGGTGCCGGTGCTGGCGAACATGACCGAGTTCGGCAAGTCCGAGCTGTTCACCCGCCAGCAGCTGGCCGACGCCGGGGTGGCCATGGTGATCTACCCGGTCACCTTGCTGCGCAGCGCGATGGGTGCGGCCGAGCGGGTGCTTAACGCAATCGCCGAGGAGGGCACCCAGCAGCGCGAAGTGGATAGGATGTTAACCAGGTCACGTCTGTACGAGCTGGTCGACTACGAGGCGTACAACCGATTCGACACCGGGATCTTCAACTTCCAGGTCCCGGGGCTGGACATCGAATCGAACAACGCGGACCTGTAGCACCGCCGCCGCGCACCTGCACCGAAAACGACAGGAGTTTGAATATGACCACTACCGAGGAAATTAAGAAGGGCCTGGCCGGGGTCGTGGTGGACTACACCGCGATTTCCAAGGTCAACCCGGACACCAACTCGCTGCTCTACCGCGGCTACCCGGTCCAGGATCTGGCGGCCACCAAGTCCTTCGAGGAGGTCGCCCTGCTGCTGTGGAGCGGGGAACTGCCCAGCGAGAGTGAGCTGACCGAGTTCTGCGCCTACGAGCGGGCCAACCGCTCGCTGGATCCGCGGGTGAAGGCGGCGATCGACCTGCTGCCCACCGACTGCCACCCGATGGACGTGGGGCGCACCGCGGTTTCCGTGCTGGGGGCGAACAACCCGCTGGCCGAGGACTCCTCCCCCGAGGCGGAGCTGCGCAAGGCCAAGGAGCTGTTCGCCGCCTTCCCCGCCGTGGTCGCCTACGACCAGCGCCGCCGCCGCGGGCTGGAGCCCATCGAGCCGCGCGAAGACCTGGACTACTCGCAGAACTTCTTGTGGATGACCTTCGGCGAGGAGGCGGCCCCCGAGGTCGTTGACGCGTTCCGGGTCTCCATGGTGCTCTACGCCGAGCACTCCTTCAACGCCTCGACCTTCACCGCCCGGGTGATCACCTCCACGCTCTCGGACCTGCACTCGGCGGTCACCGGGGCGATCGGCGCGCTGAAGGGCCCGCTTCACGGCGGGGCCAATGAGGCGGTCATGCACACCTTCGACGAGATCGGCATCGACAAGGACGAGTCGCGCGAGGCCGCCGCCGCGCGCGCCAAGGCCTGGATGGAGCAGGCGCTGGCCGAGAAGAAGAAGGTCATGGGCTTCGGCCACCGGGTCTACAAGAACGGGGACAGCCGGGTGCCGACCATGAAGGCGGCCCTGGACCGGATGATCGAGCACTACGGCCGGGCGGAGATGCTCGGGCTGTACGACGGGCTGGAAGCGGCGATGGACGAGGCCAAGGGCATCAAGCCGAACCTGGACTACCCGGCCGGACCCACCTACCACCTGATGGGCTTCGACACCGAGATGTTCACCCCGCTGTTCATCGCCTCACGCATTGTGGGCTGGACCAGCCACATCATGGAGCAGCGCGCCGCGAACTCGCTGATCCGCCCGCTGTCGGCCTACAACGGGCCGGAACAGCGCGAACTCTAGCACCGTGCCCTAGTTGGCCCTCCGGCCTGCGGCGGCCGAAATGCCGGAACGCCGGAATGCCGCGAGCACAGCCCGTGGGGTTGCACCTGATACCCAGGTGCAACCCCACGGGCTTTTTTGCGCCGGTTCTTAGGGGTGCGGGCGGAACCGGGTTGCGCGAAGCCCGCCCACGATCTATTGTTTTTCGATAGGAAGTAGCCGAACCTCAATAGATGCCTGGATGGTTGCCTGAGGCGGTCGCGCGGACCGCGCTTCCCGGGCCGCCGCTTCGGACAGAGTTCGGCACCTCGGTGAATGATGGTGAAAGGAGCCCGCGATGGGCAGAATGAGTATCGCCGCGCTGCGGATAGTGCTGGTCGGCGCGATGGGCCTGGCCCTGTTCCTGCAGGGGTTCATCGTCCCGGTGGCGGCCTGGGATGAGGGCGGGCCGAGCGGTGAATTCGGCTATCTGCGCCCGGCGTTCCTGGGCTACCTGGTGCTGGTCGGGCTGGTCGTGGAGCTGTGCATCGTGTGCGTGTGGAAGCTGGCGACCCGGGTGCGGCGCGGTACCGTGTTCAACCCGGCGGCCTTCAAATACGTGGACGTGATCATCGCTACCATCGGCGTGGGTGCGCTGGGCACCTTCGCGCTGGCTGCGGTGATGGCCCCCGGGGAGGCGGTTGCCCCGGGACTGGTGCTGCTGACCGGCGGGCTGGGTGTGCTGGTGGCCGGGATCGCGCTGATCGTGCTGGTGCTGCGCCAGCTGCTCGCGCAGGCGACCAGCACCGACCTGGAGGCGCAACGGCTGCGCACCGAGCTGGGCGGGGTGATCTGATTGGCGATCCGCGTGCAGATCGACGTGATGCTGGCCCGGCGCAAGATGGCGGTCGGTGAGCTGGCCGAACGCATCGGCATCACCCCGGCCAACCTGGCCGTGCTGAAGAACGAACGGGCCAAGGCGGTGCGCTTTAGCACGCTGGAGGCGTTGTGCCGGGAGCTGGACTGCCAGCCCGGGGACCTGCTGGTGTGGGAGCCGGATGCTCCGGGCGACGCGGATCGGTCCCTTGCGCCGGCGCGCGCAGGGAACACGCCCGGGCGGTAGGCCACACCCGATCAGGAGCGCAGCGCGGACCGGCCACGCGAACCGGCCGTGGGCGCGCTGGTCTTTCGGACGCTGACTTCTGGGCGCTGGCTTTCGGGGTCCGGCCGCGGTTCAGGCCGGGGCGTCGCCGTTCCACTGCTGCACCCGCAGGTTGGCCACGCCCAGGTTGTCCGGGGCCATCTGCACGGTGGCGGTGAACCGCTGCCCGTCCAGCAGCAGCGGGAGCCAGCGCTCGGCGTCCTGCCACATGTCCCGGACCGGCAACGCCTGGGCCGGGTACCAGCGGGCGTCCAGCTCCCCGCTGGCCGCGGGCTGCCCGCCGAACACGGTGGCCACGAACACCCTGCAGTCCATGTCCGAGCGCGGACTGGCGGGAAAGCGGAAGGCGATGTTCGCCCGGTGGGCCAGGTCGCCCGCCGCCACGCGCATGCCGGTCTCCTCGGCCAGTTCCCGCACCGCCGCCTGCACCGGGCTCTCCCCCGGCTCGATCTTCCCGCCCGGGGCGACGACGTTGCCGGCCCCGAACCCGGTGAGCTTGCGTCCCAGCAGCACTTCGCGGCCGGTGGGGCCCTCACGCAGCAGCAGGACCAGCACCACCGGTTGCGGCTGGGTCCGGTTGACGCTGGCGTCGGCGCTGCTGGTCATGGGCTGGCTCCTGGAGGACGGCTGGGTTTCTGGATGGGCGGTGGCGGGACGGCTTCAGCGCGCCCGGGGGTGGGCGAAGAGGTACGCCTCGCGCAGCGCATCGACGGTGACCTTGGTGTAGATCTGGGTGGTGGTTACCGAGGCGTGGCCGAGCAGCTCCTGCACCACGCGCACGTCGGCCCCGCCCTCCAGCAGATGGGTGGCGAAGGAGTGGCGCAACGTATGCGGGGAAACCTCGGTGGGCACCCCGGCCCGCTCGGCCGCCTTGGACAGGATCATCCACGCGGACTGCCGGGAGAGCCGCCCACCACGCTGGTTCAGGAACAGTGCCGGATTACCCCTGCCCTTGGCCGCCAGCCCCGGGCGGGCACGCACCAGGTAGTCGCTGAGCGCCTTGCGCGCGTAGGATCCGATCGGCACCACCCGTTCCTTGGAGCCCTTGCCGAACAGGCGCACCACGCTCTGCCCGGCGGAGTCCGGTGCGCTGCCGGGATTCGGGGCTGCCTGCAGCTCAGTGGAGGGTTGCAGGTCGGCATCGGGCTGCAGGCCGGCGGCGAAGTGCACGTCGTCCACGTCCAATGCGACCACTTCGGAGATGCGCGCGCCGGTGGAGTACAGGAACTCCAGCAGTGCCCGGTCGCGCAGCCCCGCCGGGGTGTCGGTCGCCACCGATTCCAGGATCGTGCTGACCTCGGCAATGGAGATGGCCTTGGGCAGGGAGGAACCGAAGCTGGGCGGCTGGATGTCGCGGGCCGGGTTGGGCACGCACAGCCCCTCCAGTTCCCAGAACTTGTGCAGCTGGCGGATCGCCACCGTGTGCCGGGCGACCGTGCGGGCGCTGAGCCCCGGCGTGCCCCCGGTGCCCTGGGCCAGCTGCTGCAGGTAGCCGCTGACCGCTTCCGGGGTGATGCCCGCCGGATCGCCGATCCGCTGGCGGCTCAGCGCCTGGGCGTAGCGGGTCAGGTCGCGGCGGTAGGCCGCCAGCGTGTTCTCGGCCAGGCCGCGCTCCAGGGACAGGTGCTGCAGATAGCGGGTCAGGGCGCGCTGCAGTGGGGCGGGGACGTCCTGCCCGGTTACGGGAGCGGCACCGTCCGGGGCCGGGCTGAGCGGGGGGCGGGACATCGGCTAGCTGTCCCGCAGGCCCGGGTGCGCCGTAAAGGGGGCGTCGGCCGGGCGAAGGTGGCGGTAGCCCTGGGCGCGGGCCGCGTGGGCGGCCAGGATCCCGACCACCGCGGAGGGGTTGTGAATCCGCCCGCCCAGCACCGCCTGCAGCGCCTCATCCAGCGGCACCCAGTCCGAACGCATCTCCGCTTCCTCATCGGTGCGCTCGAAACGCTCCGCGGTGGCCACCTCGCTGGCCTGGCGGGCCAGGAAGATGCGCATCGCCTCGGAGGAGGAGCCCGGGGAGAGGAACACGTCGGTGAGCACCGCCCATTGCGCGGCGGTGCGATCGGCCTCCTCCCACAGCTCACGCTGGGCGGCGCGCAGCGGGGCTTCGCCCTCCACGTCCAGCAGTCCGGCCGGAAGCTCCCACAGGGTCATGCCCACCGGGTGGCGGTACTGGTTGATCAGCAGCACCCGGTCCTGCTCATCGAGGACCACCACGGCCACCGCCCCGGGGTGGGAGACGTAGTCGCGGGTGATGCGCGGCCCGCCGGGGGCCAGATCCACCTCATCGTGCAGCACATCCCAGATCAGCCCGTCATAGACGGTCTGCGAGGAGACCACGGTGCGCGGGGAGAATTCGTCGCTGGGGTGCTGGTTGTGGGGCACGAAGAGGGTCCTTCCATCTGGATGACAATGCCGGCCGGCAGGGCTGCTGATGCCGGCGGCCGCGGTGTTGTTCGCAGTGTAAGCCCAAGGGCCGGTACCGCGGCAAGTTCATGCAGCGGTACCGGCCCTTGGTTGGCTCTGCCCGGGGGTGCCGGGGTTGGTGCTAGTTCCCGCGCTGGGCCAGCGCGGCGGCGATCAGCCCGCTGAACAGTGCGTGCGGGCGGGTCGGGCGGCTGGAGAGCTCCGGGTGCGCCTGAGTGGAGACGTAGTACGGGTGCACCTCGGCCGGCAGCTCGACATACTCGACCAGCTTGCCGTCCGGGGAGGTGCCGGAGAAGACCAGGCCGGCTTCCTCCAGCTGCTCACGGTAGGCGTTGTTGACCTCGTAGCGGTGGCGGTGGCGTTCGGAGACCTCGTTCTTGCCGTAGGTGGCGGCCACCACCGAGCCCTCGGCCAGCTTGGCCGGGTACAGGCCCAGGCGCATGGTGCCGCCCAGGTCGCCGCGGCCATCGACGATGTCCTTCTGCTCGGCCATGGTGGCGATCACCGGCATGGTGGTCTGCGGGTCGAACTCGGTGGAGGAGGCGTCCTCCAGTCCGGCCACGTTGCGGGCGTACTCGATCACCATCGACTGCAGGCCCAGGCACAGCCCCAGGGTGGGGATGCGGTTCTCGCGGGCGAACTTCAACGCGCCCAGCTTGCCTTCCAGGCCGCGGATGCCGAAGCCGCCGGGCACGCAGATCGCGTCGACGTCGGACAGCGCCTTGGCGGCGCCTTCCTCGGTGGCGCAGTCATCGGCCGGGACCCAACGCAGGTTGACCTTGGCGTTGTTGTCGAAGCCGCCGGCCTTCAGGGCCTCGGTGACCGACAGGTAGGCGTCGGGCAGGTCCACGTACTTGCCCACCAGCGCCACCTCCAGGTGGTGGGCCGGGTTGTGCACCACATCCAGCAGGCGGTCCCAGTCATCCCAGTCCACGTCACGGAACTTCAGGTCCAGGGTCTGCACGATGTAGGCGTCCAGCCCCTGGGCGTGGATGACCTTGGGGATGTCGTAGATGCTCGGGGCGTCAGGGCAGTTGATGACCGCCTCGGTGTCCACGTCGCAGGTGCGTCCCAGCTTGGCGCGCATCTCCTGCGGGATCTGGCGATCCGAGCGGATCACCAGCGCCTCGGGCTGGATGCCGATGGAGCGCAGGGCCGCCACCGAATGCTGGGTCGGCTTGGTCTTCAGTTCCTGGCTGGGGCCGATGTACGGAACCAGGGAAACGTGCACGAAGAACGCGTTCTTGCGTCCGATGTCCTGGCGCACCTGGCGGGCCGATTCCAGGAACGGCTGGGATTCGATGTCCCCCACGGTGCCGCCGATTTCGGTGATGATCACATCCGGCGCGCTCTTGCCCTCGCCCGGCTCGGTGGCCGGAAGGCGCATGCGGCGCTTGATCTCATCGGTGATGTGCGGGATGACCTGTACGGTGTCGCCCAGGTATTCGCCGCGGCGTTCACGCTCCAGGACGGTGGAGTACACCTGGCCGGTGGTCACGTTGGCGCTGCCGGGCAGGTTCTCATCCAGGAAGCGCTCGTAGTGGCCGATGTCCAGGTCGGTTTCGGCGCCGTCGTCGGTCACGAAGACCTCGCCGTGCTGGAAGGGGTTCATGGTACCTGGATCGACGTTCAGGTACGGATCGAGCTTCTGCATGGTCACGGAAAGACCACGAGCCCGAAGGAGATGTCCAAGGCTGGATGCCGTCAGTCCCTTACCCAGGGACGAGGCCACACCGCCGGTGACGAAGATATGCTTTGTCGTTTCAGACGACCGAGAATCACGAGTTGTATTACGCTGCACCACGGGATTTCATCCTATCACCAATCCTGCACCTGACCATCCACTTGTCACCATCGCCACACCCGGATGGCGGGGGCGCAGCGGCGGCGGTTAGGCTTTGGCCGCCGCCTTCGACAGCGAATCTACCAGCTGCCGGGCCTCACCCAACAGCTCCTCCGCGTGCGCCTGGGCGGTGTCCGACTCCTCCTGCCCGGCCAGCATTCGCGCCAGTTCCCGCACCCTTTGGGCCTCATCCAGGGCCACGACGTCCGAGGCGGTGAAGCCCTTGCCGGTGTTCGCCGTCGCATCGGAGTTCTTGATCACACGGATGTGGCGATCGGCATAGGCGGCCACCTGGGGCAGGTGGGTGACGACGATGACCTGTACGTGGCGGGCCAGCATGGCCAGGCGTTCGCCGATGGCCACCGCGGCCTTGCCGCCCACGCCCTGGTCGACCTCGTCGAACACGAAGGTCGGCACCGGGTCCACGGCCGCGAGCACCACCTCGATCGCCAGCATCACCCGGGAGAGCTCACCGCCGGAGGCGCCCTTGCCCAGCGGGCGGGGTGCGGCCCCGGCGTGCGGGGCCAGCAGCATCGCGATGGAGTCCTGCCCGTACGCCCCGGGCTCCTCCAGCGCCTCCAGCTGCACGACCAGTTTCGCGTCGGGCATTGCCAACGCGGTCAGTTCCTGGCTGACCCGCTTGGACAGCAGCTTGGCGGCCTTGGTGCGGGCCCGGGTCAGCTCCGCGGCCAGCGAGGAAACCTCATTGCCCAGCTTGGTGCTGCGCTCCTGCAGTTCCGTGATGC
The DNA here is from genome assembly GCF_059728615.1 of Glutamicibacter sp. St.4D3. NCBI lineage: Bacteria > Bacillati > Actinomycetota > Actinomycetes > Micrococcales > Micrococcaceae > Glutamicibacter > Glutamicibacter sp. St.4D3. The sequence continues at coordinate 1,084,107 of NZ_AP039380.1, read as the reverse complement.
GGGTGTCATCCCCGCCCAGCTCCTCCAGCCGGGTCCGGGAGGCGTCGGCCCACTGCAGCACCTCATCGAGGCTCGGGGCGTATTTGCGCAGCAGCTTGCCCAGCTCCGCGCGCCGCGCCTCCACCTGAGCCAGGCGTTCGGGGCCCTCCTCGTCCAGGTCCGCCAGGTAGGCCGAGATGTCGCTGGAGAGCTCCGAGGCCAAGATGCCCAGTTCCGCGGCGCGGTCCGCAAACCCCTGCAGGGCCGGGTCGTCTCCCCCGGCGGCGGCCAGCACCCCGCGCGCGCTTTCCACCAGCGAGTTGATGCCCGGGGTCTCAAAATCCTCGCTGTCGAGGATGCCGTGGGCCTGGACGGCGGCGTTGCGCAGCGATTCGACGTTGCCCAGCTTCGTGGCGGCCTCGCGCAGCTGCTCATCCTCCCCCGACTGCGGGTCGATCCCGTCGATCTCCTCCAGCGCCAGGCGCAGGTTTTCCGCCTCCCGCACCCGGTCCCGCGAATCCTGCTTCAGGCTGGCCAGCTCACGGCTGACCTCGCGCCACTGGCGGTAGCTGCGCTGGTAGCGGGCCAGGGTGCGGGAAAAGTCATCACCGGCGAAGCGGTCCAGGGCGTCGCGCTGCGCGCCGGCCTCCTTCAACCGGATCTGGTCGGACTGGCCGTGCACCGCCACCAGCTCCGAGCCCAGCTCGGCCAGCAGGCCCACCGGCGCGCTGCGCCCGCCCACGGTGGCGCGCGAACGGCCCTGGGCGGAGAGGGAACGGCTCAACAGCAGCTCGCTGCGCTGCCCGCCCTCCCCGGCCGGTTCAATGAATGCGCCGGCCTGGGCGGCAGCATCGAGCACATGGTGATCGGGCTCCAGGTGCACCACGGCCTCGGCCAGTGCGTGCTTTGCCCCGGTGCGCACGGCCCCGGCGTCGGCACGGCGGCCCAGCAACAGGGAGAGCGCGGTAATCACCATGGTCTTGCCCGCACCGGTCTCGCCGGTGACCACGGTCAGGCCCGGACCCAGCGGCAGGGTGGCCTGGGTGATGACACCGAGGTTGGAGATCGAAATTTCCTGAATCATCGCGCACTCCCGATCGATTGAGCTGATGCGTTCATGTTCTTGCGTTAGATTACCGTCACCATCGTACACATATTCGAATCCTCTTGTTCGAACATCGTGTTCGAACCCGGCGCGCAGACCCCGTTGGTGGCCCGCGGGGTGATGACCCGCGGGGCTGGGGTCAGCTTGGTGGCCGCGCAGCCCCCGGCCCCCGGCCCGCTGTCGGCGTTCACCGGTGGGAGGTGGCCGCTCCTGCAACTGGCTCCCACTATCCCCCGCCGCGGCGTGGACCCAAGCCCACTGGATACCGGACGGGGATTACGGCGATCTGGGGGGGCGCCCGCCGCCATCGTGCGGGCACGGCCGGATGTCAGGGGCGCGGATCGTCGCGGGCCACCATCGGGATGCCCGGCTCGTCCTTGTTGTGCGGCTCGACGGTGCGCAGTTCGGGCTTGACCACCGGCAGCGCGGTGGTGGCGGTGCGGCGTTCCGACGGGCGGGCCGGTCCGCGCCAGCCCTGGATCGGCAGCTCGAACTTGTTGACCAGGCGTTCGGAGAACGGGGTGGTGTTCAGCCGGGCCAGCTTCACCGGCTGGGCGCTGCGGGTCACTTCCACCCGGGCCCCGGGCGGCAGGTCAATGGTGCGCCGGCCATCGCACCACAGCACGGCCTCGGCGTCGGTGCGGGTGAGCATCTCCACCGCCATCACCGAGTCCGGGGAGATCACCAGCGGCTTGGCGAACAGGGCGTGGGCGCTGATCGGCACCATGATCAATGCCGCGACCTCCGGCCAAACCACCGGACCGCCGGCGGAAAAGGCGTAGGCGGTGGAGCCGGTGGGGGTGGCCATCACCACCCCGTCACAACCGAAGGTGGAGATCGGCCGGCCGTCGACCTCGATGACGACCTCGACCATCCGCTCACGGTTGGCCTTCTCCACCGCCGCCTCGTTCAGCGCCCAGGTCTCGGCCAGGCACACGTTGTCCAGCCACACCTTGACCTCGATGGCCATGCGCTGCTCCACGGTGTAGCGCCCGGCGGCAAGCTGGGCCACCGAATTGGCCAGCTCGGTGCGTTCACTTTCGGCCAGGAAGCCGACGTGGCCCAGGTTCACGCCCACCAGCGGCAGGTCGGCCTCCCGCACCTGCTCCGCGGCGTGCAGCACCGAGCCGTCGCCGCCAAGCACCACCCCCAGATCGATGTCCTGCATCTGGCAGTCCTCGCCCAGGATCTCCACGTGCAGCGCATCCTCGCCCTGGTTGTCCCCGTTGGCGCCGATGACCGCGTGCTGGTCCTGGCGGCGCATTACCGGCACGATGCCGGAATTGGCCAGCTGGTGGGAGGTTTCGATGGCCGCGGCGATCGCGTCCTTACGGCCCGTGTGGGTGAAAACTAGGATGCGGCGCAATATCGGATGCCCCCTCAGGCTCGAATTCTCGGGGTGGAAGCGCGCAGGATGCACCGGCGGCTAGGTGCGCACCGATCCAGCCCGTCGCTTCGACGCGTTGTGTTCAAGAATAGTCAACCAGCTCCCACATCCGCGCATCGGGCGGGGATTGTGGCTGCCCGGTGTCGGGCCGGCCCAGGCGCAGGAAGAACTCCACGTTCCCATCCTGCCCGGGCAGCGGGCTGCGCGCCAGCCCCTGCAGCTCAAGTCCGGCTTCCCGCGCGCTGGCCACCACGTTTTCCACCGCGGTGCGCCGCAGGCGTGCGGAGGTGACCACCCCGGACTTGCCCAGGTGCTCCCGGCCCACCTCGAACTGGGGTTTGGCCATCAACAACAGGGTCCCGCCCGGGCGTGTTGCCTGCGCCAGCGCCGGGATCACCAGGCGCAGCGAAATAAAAGACAAGTCAGCCACCACCAGGTCGACAACTCCCCCGATCTGCGCCGGCTCCAGGTAACGCACGTTCAGCCCCTCGTGCACGCTGACCCGCTGGTCAAAGCGGATCTGGTCCACCAGCTGACCGTGGCCGACGTCGACGGCCACCACGTGCCGGGCCCCGCGGCGCAGCAGCACATCGGTGAACCCGCCGGTGGAGGCCCCGGCGTCCAGGCAGCGCAGGCCCCGCGGGTCGATGTCCGGGTAGTGTTCCAGCGCCCCGGCCAGCTTGTGCCCGGCCCGGCTGACGTACTCCTCCCCCTGGCCGGGCAGCAGCTGCAGCGTCGCGGAAGGATCGACCTTCTTGGAGGCCTTCGTGGCCGGCTGCCCGTCCAGCAGCACCCGCCCCTCGGCGATCAGCCGGGCGGCGTCGGTGCGGGATCGAGCCAGGGAACGGGCGACCAGCTCCTGGTCCAGGCGGCTCACTGCGTCCCGCCCCCGGTGCGGTTCAGGTCCTGCTGCAGATCATGCAGCAGCTGCTCATAGACCCGCGCATGCTCGGCGATGTCCAGGGAGGCCAGCGAGGCCAGGCGTTCCTCCACGACCTGCTCAGTCACCTGGGCGGCGGCGGGTCGGGCCAGGGGCCCGGGGGTCGGCATCGGATGGTTCATCTCTTACCTCCGCGCGGCGCGGTGCAGTTCATCCAGCCCGCGTGCGGTGAATTGGATCTGCGGTTCTACACACCCAGTCTGCCGCGGATGGGCCAGCCACCAGGCGTGGCACGCCGCACGCCAGCCATCCAGGTCCGATTCGGTGCCGGTCACCTCGATCTTGTCCTCGCGCACGCTGGCCACCGCCTCCCCGACCTGTACCCCGAAGCCCAGCACCTGGGTGGTCGGGTAGGGCCGGTAAAAGTCATCCAGCGACCGGATCAGGTAGGTGGGGCGCTGATCGGCCGGGGCGGCCAGGGCGCTGCGCGGGCTATCGACCCCGGTGAGCACCAGGGCGCTGCTGAACCCGGCGCGGTTGGCGCCCAGGATATCGGTGTCCAGCCGGTCCCCGACCACCAGCGGCTTGGTTGAATCCAGCCGTTCCGCGGCACGGGTGAACAGGTAGGACTGCGGTTTGCCGGCGATCTCCGGCTCGGCGTCCACCGCCGCCTGCACGGCGTTGACCAGCGAGCCGTTGCCCGGGGCCAGGCCCTCGGACCGCGGGATCGTCAGATCCGTGTTGGTGGCCACCCACGTCGCCCCGCGGGCGATCGCATAGCTGGCCTCGGCCAGGTCGGTCCACGAAACCTCGGGGTAGAACCCCTGGATCACTCCGGCCGGCTCGTCCTGATGGGACTCCACCACTTCCATGCCGCGCACGGCCACGCACTCACGCAGGTAGGGGGAACCGACCACCAGCACCTTGCTGCCCGGGTTCAGTTTCTGGGCCAGCAACTCCGCGCCGGCATCGGCCGAACCGAATACGTGCTCCGCCGACGTCTTCACGCCCAGCTGGCGCAGGTGTGCCGCCACGGCCATTGGGGAGCGCCCCGCGTTGTTGGTGATGAAGGCCAGCGGGACCTCCACCTCCGCCAACGCGTTCAGCGACTCCACGGCGCCGGTCACGGCCTCAGCCCCGGCGTACACCACCCCATCCAGGTCGGACAGGACCGAGTCAAAACCCGAAATCAGCATCTGGCCAGTTCCCTCCTAGTGCGCTGAAGCGCTACTTGTCCTGCGCTGGACTCTCGTCCCCATCGGCGTGGATGGTGCGTTCCTGCGCGTCATCGTCCTCGGCCTGCGCGTCATCGAAGGACACCTCGGACAGGTCATCCTCCTCGTCGATGCCGGTCGCGGCGTGCTCCTGCACGGTTTCGTCATCCTCGTTGGAAGCGTCCATCTGGGCAACGACGTCCGAATCGGAGTCGGCTTCCTCGGCTTCTGCGTCAGCGCCCGGCTCGATCAGGTCCTTGGCCCGCGGATGGGCCTCTTCCTCATCCATTTCCGGGGCCAGGTCGTAGATGAACGAATCGTCGCTGTCCTCCTCAACGCCCAGCGCCCGCTCCGCCACGGCGATCTGCGCGCGCCAGCGCTTGGCCTCTTCGGCCCGGCCGGCTTCCTGCAGCAGGTCGGCGTAGGCGCTGAAAAGGCGCGGGGTGAACTTGAAGGCACGGTTGAAGTCCAGCTGCGGCAGCGCCTCCAGCTCGGCCAGCGCGGCGTCCATCTTCCCCAGGTCGGCGTAGGCGCCGGCGGCCACAATGTGCAACTCCACCTTGACCGCGGTGTCCAGCTCGGCGAACTCCTCGTCGTGCGCCATTTCAATGGCCTTCTCCCCCCGGCCCAGACCGCGTAGCGAGTCGGCAATCAGCGGCAGGTTGTAGTCCGAGCCGCTGATCCGGCGGTGGGTGCGCAGTTCGCGCAGGGCATCGGCATACTTGCCAGCATGGTAGGCGGCGATCCCCACCGCCTCGCGCACCACGGCCACGCGACCGCCACGGCGGGAAGCCGCCAGGGTGTGCTCATAGGCCAGCTCAGGATCGACCTCAAGCAGACGTCCGGCCATGACCAGGTGCTTGGCAACCCAGCTCTGGCTGCGTTCCTCCAGGTAGCGCAGCTGGGCGCGAGCCACGCGATCCAGCTCCTTGCCCGTCACGTCCTCGTCGATGTCCGGAGAGGCAGTGCGGTCCGGACGGTTGGAGATGCGCAGATCGCCGGGGTTGTGCTTGCGAACGCCGCGCTCGTCATCCTGGAATTTGCCCTTGGGCGCCCCACCCTCGGAGCGGCCACGGGAGGTCTCCCGCCCGCGCTCGTCACCCTTGCGGAACTGGCCACGGTTCTCGTCGTTGCGGCGGAAATCAGAACGCTCACGGTCCCCGCGGAAGCCGCCACGGTTGTCGTCATTGCGGCGGAAATTATCGCGCTTATCGCCATCGCGACGGAAATCAGAACGCTCACGGTCCCCGCGGAAGCCACCGCGCTTGTCGTCATCGCGACGGAAATCAGAACGCTCACGGTCCCCGCGGAAGCCACCGCGCTTGTCGTCATCGCGACGGAAATCAGAACGCTCACGGTCCCCGCGGAAGCCACCGCGCTTGTCGTCATCGCGACGGAAATCAGAACGCTCACGGTCCCCGCGGAAGCCACCGCGCTTGTCGTCATCGCGACGGAAATCAGAACGCTCACGGTCCCCGCGGAAGCCACCGCGCTTGTCGTCATCGCGACGGAAATCAGAACGCTCACGGTCCCCGCGGAAGCCACCGCGCTTGTCGTCATTGCGGCGGAAATTATCGCGCTTGTCGCCATCGCGACGGAAATCAGAACGGTCACGATCCCCGCGGAAGCCACCACGGTTGTCATCATTGCGGCGAAAATTGTCGCGCTTGTCGCCATCACGACGGAAATCAGAACGCTCACGGTCCCCACGGAAGCCACCACGGTTGTCGTCATTGCGGCGGAAGTCAGTACGGTCACGGTCCCCGCGATAACCACCGCGGTTATCATCATTACGCCGGAACCCTCCACGATTGCGATCGCGGTCCCCGCCGAAACCGCCACGGTTCTCGTCGGTACGGCGGAAGTCCCCGCGGCTGCGGTCACGGTCCCCGCGGTAACCGCCGCGGTTGTCGTCGTTGCGGCGGAAATCAGAACGGTCACGATCCCCGCGGAAGCCACCACGGTTGTCATCATTGCGGCGGAAATTGTCGCGCTTGTCGCTATCGCGACGAAAATCAGAACGGTCACGATCCCCGCGGAAGCCACCACGGTTGTCATCATTGCGGCGGAAATCCCCGCGGTTGCGGTCACGATCGCCGCGGTAACCACCGCGGTTGTCATCGTTACGGCGGAAGTCTCCGCGATTAGAGTCTCGCTGTCCGCGGTAGCCACCGCGATCACTATCGTCTCGCCGGAAACCGTCACGGCGGTCTTCGCCTCGACGGTTGTCCTTGCGCTGGTCGCCATCACGGCGGAAGCCGCCGCGATGCTCTTGGTTTCGTCCCGAATGATTGTTTCGGAAATTTCCTCGGTCGTTGCCCGAGTTGCGATGGGATTCGTTAGACATGAAAAGTTTTCCTCTCAGCGGCCCTATTCCAACACCGCAACCTTCGTGCTCGCACGTCGAGTCACTTCACTATTTAGTATCTTTGCGACGCTGCAGGCGTCGCGCTCATTCAAGTCTAGGCGACGTGAAAAGCCCGTGGCTTGAAAGCGGGGGAAATGTGGCCAGACACTCAGGATGCGTATCGTGCAGTCGTAGGTGTGGAGGACGGCTAAAGCCCCACGGCTTAAACAGGTGAGGCTCCAACCATCACTGGTTGGAGCCTCAAACCCTTCATCAAATTAAGTCCGGCGGTGTCCTACTCTCCCACACCCTCACGAGTGCAGTACCATCGGCGCAGTGGGCCTTAGCTTCCGGGTTCGGTATGGGACCGGGCGTTTCCCCCACGCTATGACCGCCGTAACAGCAGTGAAACAACCACACACCTGGTGCCGGCTGCAAAACCATCCATGAACAACACCTGCCAACCCCCACACCCCACCAACAAGGGGGGGCCTGGGATGGTGTGGTTGTTGTTTCGTAACCGTATAGTGAACGCGAGCAACACTCTTTGCCGAACACCCCAGCGAGGGGGTGGTTTTGTTGTGTGTTGATAAGTCATCGGCCTATTAGTACAGGTCAGCTACACAAGTCTTTAGTCCTTGCTTCCACATCCTGCCTATCAACCCAGTGGTCTAGCTGGGGGCCTCTCACACAAAAAGTGCATGGAAATCTCATCTCGAAGCAGGCTTCCCGCTTAGATGCTTTCAGCGGTTATCCCTTCCAAACGTAGCTAATCAGCGATGCACTTGGCAGTACAACTGACACACCAGAGGTTCGTCCGTCCCGGTCCTCTCGTACTAAGGACAGCCCTTCTCAAATTTCCAACGCGCGCAGCGGATAGGGACCGAACTGTCTCACGACGTTCTAAACCCAGCTCGCGTACCGCTTTAATGGGCGAACAGCCCAACCCTTGGGACCTACTCCAGCCCCAGGATGCGACGAGCCGACATCGAGGTGCCAAACCATGCCGTCGATATGGACTCTTGGGCAAGATCAGCCTGTTATCCCCGAGGTACCTTTTATCCGTTGAGCGACGGCCCTTCCACACGGTGCCGCCGGATCACTAGTCCCGACTTTCGTCCCTGCTCGAGCTGTCACTCTCACAGTCAAGCTCCCTTGTGCACTTACACTCAACACCTGATTGCCAACCAGGCTGAGGGAACCTTTGGGCGCCTCCGTTACTCTTTAGGAGGCAACCGCCCCAGTTAAACTACCCATCAGGCACTGTCCCTGAACCAGATCATGGTCCGAAGTTAGGTGACCGGTACAGCCAGAGTGGTATTTCAACGATGACTCCACCCGAACTAGCGTCCAGGCTTCACAGTCTCCCACCTATCCTACACAAGCTGCACCGAACACCAATACCAAACTATAGTAAAGGTCTCGGGGTCTTTCCGTCCTGCTGCGCGTAACGAGCATCTTTACTCGTACTGCAATTTCGCCGAGTTCATGGTTGAGACAGCGGGGAAGTCGTTACTCCATTCGTGCAGGTCGGAACTTACCCGACAAGGAATTTCGCTACCTTAGGATGGTTATAGTTACCACCGCCGTTTACTGGGGCTTAAATTCTCCGCTTCGACCCCAAAAGGGTCTAACAGGTCCTCTTAACCTTCCAGCACCGGGCAGGAGTCAGTCCGTATACATCGTCTTGCGACTTCGCACGGACCTGTGTTTTTAGTAAACAGTCGCTTCCCCCTGGTCTCTGCGGCCCACACCCGCTCAGGAAAGCAAGTTTCCCTCACGAGGCAGGCCCCCCTTCTTCCGAAGTTACGGGGGCATTTTGCCGAGTTCCTTAACCATGATTCTCTCGATCGCCTCGGTATTCTCTACCAGATCACCTGTGTCGGTTTAGGGTACGGGCGGACTGGGACCTCACGCCGATGCTTTTCTAGGCAGCATAGGATCACCGAATCACCCACCAAAGTGGGCGCCTATCAGGTCTCAGGCACACGTTCCGCGGATTTGCCAACGAAACACCCTACACCCTTGGACCAGGTCAATTCCATTGCCTGGCTCGGCTACCTTCCTGCGTCACACCTGTTAACACGCTGACCTCACACCCTCGGTTCCCAGCCACCAACCACAACAACCACCCCCCAAAGGGGGCAGCACGTCATGGCGGCAGGTGGTTAGCATCAGATGCTCAGTATGGGCGGTCCTTCGCCGGTACGGGAATATCAACCCGTTGTCCATCGACTACGCCTGTCGGCCTCGCCTTAGGTCCCGACTAACCCAGGGCAGATTAACTTGACCCTGGAACCCTTGATCATTCGGCGGACGGGTTTCTCACCCGTCATTCGCTACTCATGCCTGCATTCTCACTCGCGTAGCCTCCACCGCTGGTTTCCACCGCGACTTCACCGGCCACACGACGCTCCCCTACCCATCCAAACCACTGGACCACAAAAGCCAATGACATGTTTGAATGACGCAACTTCGGCGGTGTGCTTGAGCCCCGCTACATTATCGGCGCGGAATCACTTGACCAGTGAGCTATTACGCACTCTTTCAAGGGTGGCTGCTTCTAAGCCAACCTCCTGGTTGTCACAGCAACTCCACATCCTTTTCCACTTAGCACACGCTTAGGGGCCTTAGTTGGCGTTCTGGGCTGTTTCCCTCTCGACTATGAAGCTTATCCCCCACAGTCTCACTGCTGCGCTCTAACTTACCGGCATTCGGAGTTTGGCTAAGGTCAGTAACCTTGTAGGGCCCATCGCCTATCCAGTAGCTCTACCTCCAGTAAGAAACACGCAACGCTGCACCTAAATGCATTTCGGGGAGAACCAGCTATCACGAAGTTTGATTGGCCTTTCACCCCTACCCACAGCTCATCCCCTCCATTTTCAACTGAAGTGGGTTCGGTCCTCCACACGCTCTTACACGCGCTTCAACCTGGCCATGGGTAGATCACTTCGCTTCGGGTCTAGACCGTGCCACTCAAACGCCCTATTCAGACTCGCTTTCGCTACGACTACCCCACACGGGTTAACCTCGCGACACAGCACTAACTCGCAGGCTCATTCTTCAAAAGGCACGCCATCACAGAACACAAAGCCCTGCTCTAACGGTTTGTAAGCACACGGTTTCAGGTACTATTTCACTCCCCTCCCGGGGTACTTTTCACCATTCCCTCACGGTACTGATTCACTATCGGTCATCAGGTAGTATTCAGGCTTACCAGGTGGTCCTGGCAGATTCACACGGGATTCCTCGAGCCCCGTGCTACTCGGGCACCCACACTAGGACGGCAGCACGCATGACGACTACGGGACTATCACCCTCTCTGGTCCGGCATTCCAACCGATTCACCTATACGCCTGCACCTCATCCCGCCAGCCGAATAGAACTGGCACATATGGACCCCACAACCCCGAAGATGCAACGCCTATCCGCTATCACACACCTACCGGTTTAGCCCCATCCGCGTTCGCTCGCCACTACTAACGGAATCACTATTGTTTTCTTTTCCTGCGGGTACTGAGATGTTTCACTTCCCCGCGTTCCCCCCACATGGCCTATACATTCAGCCACGGGTCACACCACATAACATGGTGCCGGGTTTCCCCATTCGGAAATCCTGGCCTCAACGTCCGGTTATCGACTCCACCAGGCTTATCGCAGATTCCCACGTCCTTCATCGGCTCCTGATGCCAAGGCATCCACCGTGCGCCCTTAAAAACTTTCAACACAATCATCCATCCATCACAGACAAACGACAGCACAGAAAACCTCAAATACATGAGCAACAAAACAATCAACAAAATCACAAAACAACAAACACCCACACACACAAAATGCGGCAGGCACCTGTCATTTCAAGATGCTCGCGTTCACTATACAGTTCCCAAACAACAACCCCACACCCCCACACCACACACCCACACAAGGGGCACGCGTGCCAAGGACACAGGAAAACAAACATGGTCTTTCAACCGAAACACCAAGAACACCACACCCACCACAACGGCAGGCACAGCATGCTTGTTGCCTCAAAACCCAACAGTGCGCCACAACCTGGCACCACAAGCACCACCACCAGCCTTCCAACCACAAGCCCCCACAACGGAAACCCACGGCGTACTCACCAGCAGCACCACCCACAGCACCAAACCCGACCACAACCCCCACACCCAAAAAGTGCACGGACCACGACCGATAGTTCATTGATATTCCACCCATGAGCAACCCGCCCACCAACACTCGTGGCGGCAACGGGCAACCAATAATGGTTAGCTCCTTAGAAAGGAGGTGATCCAGCCGCACCTTCCGGTACGGCTACCTTGTTACGACTTAGTCCCAATCGCCAGTCCCACCTTCGACGACTCCCCCCACACAAGGTGGTTAGGCCATCGGCTTCGGGTGTTACCAACTTTCGTGACTTGACGGGCGGTGTGTACAAGGCCCGGGAACGTATTCACCGCAGCGTTGCTGATCTGCGATTACTAGCGACTCCGACTTCATGGGGTCGAGTTGCAGACCCCAATCCGAACTGAGACCGGCTTTTAGGGATTAGCTCCACCTCACAGTATCGCAACCCATTGTACCGGCCATTGTAGCATGCGTGAAGCCCAAGACATAAGGGGCATGATGATTTGACGTCATCCCCACCTTCCTCCGAGTTGACCCCGGCAGTCTCCCATGAGTCCCCGGCATAACCCGCTGGCAACATGGAACGAGGGTTGCGCTCGTTGCGGGACTTAACCCAACATCTCACGACACGAGCTGACGACAACCATGCACCACCTGTGAACCAGCCCCAAAAGGGGAAAGACCATCTCTGGCCCGGTCTGGAACATGTCAAGCCTTGGTAAGGTTCTTCGCGTTGCATCGAATTAATCCGCATGCTCCGCCGCTTGTGCGGGCCCCCGTCAATTCCTTTGAGTTTTAGCCTTGCGGCCGTACTCCCCAGGCGGGGCACTTAATGCGTTAGCTACGGCGCGGAAAACGTGGAATGTCCCCCACACCTAGTGCCCAACGTTTACGGCATGGACTACCAGGGTATCTAATCCTGTTCGCTCCCCATGCTTTCGCTCCTCAGCGTCAGTAAATGCCCAGAGACCTGCCTTCGCCATCGGTGTTCCTCCTGATATCTGCGCATTTCACCGCTACACCAGGAATTCCAGTCTCCCCTACATCACTCTAGTCTGCCCGTACCCACCGCAGATCCGAGGTTGAGCCTCGGACTTTCACGGCAGACGCGACAAACCGCCTACGAGCTCTTTACGCCCAATAATTCCGGATAACGCTTGCGCCCTACGTATTACCGCGGCTGCTGGCACGTAGTTAGCCGGCGCTTCTTCTGCAAGTACCGTCACCCCCAAAAGGGGCTTCTTCCCTACTGAAAGAGGTTTACAACCCGAAGGCCGTCATCCCTCACGCGGCGTCGCTGCATCAGGCTTTCGCCCATTGTGCAATATTCCCCACTGCTGCCTCCCGTAGGAGTCTGGGCCGTGTCTCAGTCCCAGTGTGGCCGGTCACCCTCTCAGGCCGGCTACCCGTCGTCGCCTTGGTGAGCCATTACCTCACCAACAAGCTGATAGGCCGCGAGTCCATCCCCAACCGATAAATCTTTCCACCCCCTGCCATGCAGCAGGAAGTCATATCCGGTATTAGACCCAGTTTCCCGGGCTTATCCCGAAGTCAGGGGCAGGTTACTCACGTGTTACTCACCCGTTCGCCACTAATCCACCAGTGCAAGCACCAGCATCATCGTTCGACTTGCATGTGTTAAGCACGCCGCCAGCGTTCATCCTGAGCCAGGATCAAACTCTCCATAAAAAACAAGAAAAGCACACCACCAACCACCACACGGCAGCCAATGATGCAATCCCGGCGAATAAAAAACACTCAACCACCACACACGGGGGTGCGGGCGATCAAGCAAATAAATGTTTCGTATTCACCAAACAAAAATAATTTGGTATCAACAAACTTGGCACACTATTGAGTTCTCAAACAACAAGCGCTTCCGACACCACGAACCACCATCATCTGGCTGGCCGCTTCGCTCCGGAGCAACTTTCCAACCTTACCACATCCCCGGCCCGAGTCAAAATGACCCGAACATCCGGTGACCTGCAAAGGAAGGGATTCTCGCTGCCAGGTAAACATCCCGTTTCCGGTGTGTGTTTCCCGCTGGCAACAGATAAAAACTATACGCAGGTTCCACCACACACGCAAATCGAGGGCTTGTGCAACAAAAACTCCGGAATGCCGGGGAAAATCAGGCGCTCTGGGGGCGTAGACGCAGAAAACCGCCGAGAAAGTGCTGTGCTTCACAGACTTTCTCGACGGTTTCCCTGAAATGCTCCTGCGGGGCGGGTGGTTAGCCCTCCAGCTCCAGGACTGCCATGTTCTTCTTGCCTCGGCGGATGATCGCGTAGCGCTGGTGCAGGAAGTCATCAACGCTAAGTTCCGAGTCGATCCCCTGGACCTTGTGGTTGTTCACGTAGGCGCCGCCTTCCCCAACGGTGCGGCGGGCCTCGGACTGGCTCTTGCTCAGCCCGCTGGTCTGCAGCACGTTGAGGATGCCCAGCTCATCGGCCTTGATCTTGGCCGAGGGCAGCTCGGCGATGACCGCCTGCAGCGTCGGCAGATCGATCTCGCCCAATTCGCCGTTGCCGAAGACCGCGGCCGAGGCGGCGATGACCTTCTCGGTCGCGTCCTCGCCGTGGACCAGGCTGGTGACCAGCCAGGCCAGGGTGCGCTGTGCCTTGCGCTGGTGCGGGCGCTCGGCCACCTCGGTCGCCATTTCCTCAATCTCGGCACGCGTGAGGAAGGTGAAGACCTTCAGCCGGTCGATCACATCGGCGTCCGCGGTGTTCAGCCAGAACTGGTAGAAGGTGTACGGGCTGCACATTTCCGGATCCAACCAGATGGCATTGCCCTCGGACTTGCCGAACTTCGTGCCGTCGGAGTTGGTGATCAGCGGGGTGCCGAAGGCGTGGACGTGCTTGCCCTCGACCTTGCGGATCAGCTCGGTGCCACTGGTCAGGTTGCCCCACTGGTCCGAGCCGCCGGTCTGCAGGGTGCAGCCGTACTGGCGGTGCAGCTCCAGGAAGTCGAAGCCCTGCAGGACCTGGTAGCTGAACTCGGTGTAGCTGATGCCCTCATCGGAGTTCAGGCGGGCGGCGACGATTTCCTTCTTGATCATGGTGCCCACCCGGAAGTACTTGCCGATGTCGCGCAGGAAGTCCAGGGCGCTGACGTTCTGCGTCCAGTCCAGGTTGTTGACCAGTCGCACCGCGTTCTCCCCCTCAAAGGAGAGGTAGCGCGAGACCTGGGACTGCAGGCTGGCAACCCATTCGGCCACGGTCTCCCGGGTGTTCAGTACGCGTTCGGCGCTCTGGCGGGGATCGCCGATCAACCCGGTGGAACCGCCCACCAGCGCCAGCGGCTTGTGGCCGGCCAACTGCAGGCGGCGCATGTTCAGCAGCTGCACCAGGTGGCCCAGGTGCAGGGACGCCGCGGTCGGGTCGAAGCCGCAATAGTATGTGACCGTCTCGTTGGCAAGCGCTTCTTCCAGCGCGGCGTCATCGGTGGAGACGTGGACCAGCCCGCGCCACTTCAGTTCCTGCCAGATGTTATCGAACGACGGATCAATACGTTGTCCCGCGAGGGCGGGATTCTGCTTCATTTCAGACACAACCCCAACGTTAGCAAAATCCGGGCGTGGTGCTCAGTTGATCCGCCCAGATTGCGCCGGAACCCGGACGTGGGATGCGCAACGTGCTCCCGCTGCGCATCCCCATGCCGAAGCGCGGGTCAGTTCACGGCCGCGGCGGCGGCGGTGTCCAGCCCGGCGGGCAACTCCTGGCTGTAGAGCACGTGCAGGCGCTGGGTGGTGCGGGTCATGGCCACATACAGGTCCCCCACCCCGCCGTCGACCTCGCTGATCAGCGCGGCCGGTTCCACGATCAGCACCCCGTCGAACTCCAGGCCCTTGGATTCACGGGCGGAAATCACCACGATGTTCTGCACCATGCCCCCGGAACCGGAGCCGACCCGCTGGCCGTACACCTCGGCCAGCGCCGCACGGTACTGGGCGACCTTCTCCTGCGGGACGATGACCGCCTGCAGCCCGCCCTGGGAGTACTCCAGCTCCCCTGGCAGGATGCGCAGCAGCTGCGGCAGCAGGTTTTCGGCATCGGTGTGGGTGAACAGCGGTGGCCAGTCCCCCTCGCGCACCGCCTGCGGGGTGGTGATGCGCAGCCCGGCAGCCTGGGCGACGGCGGTGGCCGCGTCCGCGATCTGCGCCGGGGTGCGGTAGTTCACCGTCAGCTCCTCCAGCCGGAAGCGCTGCCCCAAGAACGGCTCCAGCGCCTCCCCCCAGCTCAGCGCCCCGGAGGCCGCCGAGGTCTGGGCGATGTCCCCCACGATCGTGAAGGACTTCATCGGGCAGCGGCGCATCAGCAGGCGCCACTGCATCGGGGAGAGCTCCTGGGCCTCGTCGACCACGATGTGCCCGTACGCCCAGGTGCGGTCCGCGACCGCGCGTTCGGCGGCGGTCATCCGCGCCCCGGTCTCCTGGTTCAGCCCGGCAACCTGTTCGGCGGTGACAATCCCGTCGATCCCCGCGTTCTTGAGCATCACGTCCATGTTCGCCAAGGCGGCCTTCGCGTTCTCCACGTCCCGGTCGAACTGGGCGGCGTCGGGGGTGTCGCGCGGGTCGGTGAACTCCCCGAGCAGTTCCGCGGCCTCATCCAGCAGCGGCACGTCGGCCTCGGTGAACGGCGAACCGGCCGGACGGTAGAGCGCGGCGCGCTCGGCGGCGTCCAGGTGCGGGGCGGCGGCCTCCAGCAGGTAGGGCTTGGCGAACAACTCGGAGAGCAGGCGCTGCGGGGTCATCGGCATCCAGCACAGGTTCAGCGCCACGCGCACGTCGTGCGAGTCGCGCACCTCCTGCGGCAGGTAGCTGCGGTCCGCCGCGCTGATCTGCCCGGCCGACTCCTCCAGCACCCGCTTCATCTGTTCGGCCAGCTCCTCGACGAGGACCTTCACAAAGGTCTCGCGGGCCTGGTTGTGCGGCCGGCGCGAATGCCGGGCCCGGTCCCGGGCGTTGCGCACCATCTTGCGGGTCAGGGTCAGCCGGGTGCCCTCGACCACCACGGTGCGGTCCTCGGGCAGCAGCCGCTGGCGGTTGCGCACCGCCTGGGCGATCACCCTGGCCATCGACAGCTCGCCCTTGACCCGGGCGGTGGTGCGGTTCAGCTCCGGCACCGTGGGCACCCCGGCGTACAGTTCCCCGACGCTGGCCATCACCACGCCGGTCTCCCCCAGGGAGGGCAGCACGCGTTCGATGTAGCGCATGAAGGAGGTGGAGGGGCCCACGATCAGCACCCCGGCGTTCTTCAGCCGCTCCCGGTACTCGTAGAGCAGGTAGGCGGCGCGGTGCAGCGCCACAGCGGTCTTGCCGGTGCCCGGCCCGCCCTGCACCACGATCGCCCCGGCCAGCTCGGAGCGGATGATCGCGTCCTGCTCGGCCTGGATGGTGCCCACGATGTCACCCATCCGCCCGGTGCGCTTCTCGCGCAGCGCCGCCATCAGCGCCCCCTCGCCGCGGTGCGAATGCCCCTCGTCCAGCCAGGACGGGTCCAGCACGTCATCCTCCACCCCGGCCACGGTGCGGCCCTTGAGGATCAGGTGGCGGCGGCGGCGCACCCCCAGCGGCTGCAGCGCGGTGGCCTGGTAGAACGGGGCGGCCTCCGCGGCCCGCCAGTCCACCATCAGCCGGTTCAGGTCCTCGTCGGTGATGCCGATGCGTCCGATGTAGCGCGGGCTGCCGGCCGATTCGGGGTCCGCGGCGATCCGCCCGTCCATGTCCAGCCGGCCAAAGACCAGCCGGTCCTCCACGGCCTCCAGCTGGGCGATCCGGTCCTCGTAGAGGGTGGCGAAGGAGTCGCGTTCGGACTGGTTCTGGAAGCTGCCCACCGCCCCGGTGGCCCGGGTGCGCTCCAGCTGTTCGATCTTCTCCGCCCGCAGCTCATCGAGCCGCGCATACAGCCGTGCCACGTACTGCGATTCGTCGATCAGATCCTTGTCGATCGTCCCGGCCACTGGTGCTCCCCTCACACTGCAAAATCAAGACAGACCATTCTACGCCGCCGCACCCCGGCAACGGGCAATGATGTGACGCAACCGGCGACACGTTCACCGGCGGCGGATTCGGGCGCGCGGATCAGACCAGCTGCAGGCTGTGCACGTTGTATCCGCTCAGCTGCTGGCGGCCCTTCAGCTCATCCAGTTCCAGCACCACGCCGATCCCGGCCACCGTCGCACCGGTGCGTTCGATCAGCCGGGCCGCGGAGCCCACGGTGCCGCCGGTGGCCAGCACGTCGTCCAGGATCAGCACGCGGGTGCCGGGGCGGACTTCGTCGCGGTGGATCTCCAGGGACCCCGACCCGTACTCCAGGGTGTAGTCGTCGCGGTAGGTGGGCCGGGGCAGCTTGCCGGCCTTGCGGATGGTGAGCATGCCGGTGCCGGTGGCGTAGGCGGCGGCCGCGGCCAGCACGAACCCGCGGGCCTCCAGCCCGGCAACGATGTCGAACTGCCCGGCGAAGCGGGAGGTCAACTCGTCGACGATCCGGCGCAGCCCATGCGGGTCGGCGAACACCGGGGTCAGGTCCTTGAAGGACACCCCCGGTTGCGGGTAATCGGGCACTATCGCGCAGAGGCGGTCCAACAGGTCACTGATGCTTTCGTTATTCGTCACCCGTCAATTTTAGGCCGTCCCGGCAGCTCCCGCGGCACCCCGCCCAGCCGGGGCGGGTACCGGTGCAGCACAACGCCCCGCGTTTCCGGCCCCTGCAGGGCGGAAAACACGGGGCGGGAGGTGGTTCAGCGGGGCCGTGAATCAGCCGGTCTCAGCGAGGCAGCAGCTGCCCCGAGGGCCAGGGCAGCAGCGTCGGGAAGTCCGAGAGCTCGGCGTCGGAGGAGGCCTGCACCACGCCCTGCGGCGGTCGTCCGGCCAGCCAGGCGGCCAGGTCGAAGTCGGTTCCGGTCAGCACGTAGGAGTGCGCCCCCTCCCCCAGCACGATCGGCTCCTTGCCGTGGGGCTGCAACACGATCCGGTCGGTCTCGGCCACGCGCGGCTGCAGCGCACGGATCAGGTGCTCACTGAAGCTGCGCGGCCAACTGGCGGCCGGACGCTTGAATTCGTCCAGGTCGGTTGCGTGGATCAGCATTTCCCGCCAGGTGGCGTGCATCATGTCGGCCACGGTCGCCCCGGGGCGGTACCCGACGTTTTCCTCCCACTTCTGCACGGTGCCGGGCAGCACGGCGCGCAGCTCGTCGAGCGAATCCAGGGCCAGCGGGCGCAGCGAGTCCGGGCGCATCAGCGCGGCCATGTTGATCGCCTCCACGCGCCCGGCCATGCCCCCGTCGTACATCTCCGGCGGGTTGGCGCTGCCGGCGTTGGCGAACTGGCGGATCGCGGCGCGGGCGAAGGAATGCAGGTGCGCGACCAGCTGGGACACCGTCCAGTCCGGCAGCGAACTGGGCTTGGCGAAATCCTCGTCGGGAAGTGCGCGCAACTGGGCCTGGAGCTCATCCAATGCCCGGGTGACCTCAGTGATCAGTTCCTCGGGCGACAAATGCTGTGTCATGCTCCACACTGTATCGGCTGCACCGGGAAAACCACCAGCACCACCTGCGATGCCCACAAACACCACAGCCCGCCGGCACCCGTGGAGGGGGCGGCGGGCTGCGGTCAAAGCGCGGCGGGAGGCGGCAGGTGCGCGATCAGCTCCCGGCCCAGGTGCGCACGTCCTGCAACTGGCGTTCGAACTCCTCCAGCTGGGCCTGCACGGCGCTCGGAGCGGTCCCGCCCTGTCCGTTGCGCGCGTTCAGCGAACCCGCAGTGGACAGCACCTCACGCACCGCCGGAGTCAGGTGCTCGGAGATCGAGGCGTAGTCCTCATCGCTCAGGTCCCACAGCTCCACGCCGCGCGACTCGGCCAGCTTCACCGCCGCCCCGGACAGTTCGTGGGCGTCGCGGAACGGCACGCCCTGGCGCACCAGCCATTCGGCGATGTCGGTGGCCAGCGCGAACCCCTGCGGGGCCAGCTCGGCCATCCGCTCGGTGTTGAAGCTCAAGGTGGCGATCATCCCGGCCACCGCCGGCAGCAGCAGCTCCAGGGTGTCGGCGGCGTCGAACACCGGCTCCTTGTCCTCCTGCAGGTCACGGTTGTACGCCAGCGGCAGGGCCTTCAGGGTGGCCAGCAGCCCGGTCAGGTCCCCGATCAGGCGCCCGGCCTTGCCGCGGGCCAGCTCGGCGATGTCCGGGTTCTTCTTCTGCGGCATGATCGAGGAGCCGGTGGAGAACGCATCGTGCAGGGTCACGAACGAGAACTCCTTGGTGGCCCACAGGATCACTTCCTCGCTGATGCGCGAAAGATCCACGCCGATCATGGCCGTAATCCAGGCGAACTCGGCGAAGACGTCACGTGCCGCGGTTCCGTCGATCGAGTTGTGCACGGCCGAATCAAAGCCGAGTTCGGCGGCGACGAAGTTCGGATCCAACCCCAGGGTCTGGCCGGCCAGGGCACCGGATCCATACGGTGAGACCGCGGCGCGCTTGTCCCAGTCCACAAACCGCTGCACGTCGCGCAGCATCGGCCAGGCGTAGGCAAGCAGCAGATGCGAGAGCAGGATCGGCTGGGCGTGCTGCAGGTGGGTGCGCCCCGGCATGGGCGCGTAGGGGTGGGCCTTGGCTTGGGCGACGAGCGCGTCCATCGTCTCGATCAGGCCCTTGGCGATGATGCGCGCATGATCGCGCAGGAACATCCGACCCAGGGTGGCGATCTGGTCGTTGCGGGAACGGCCGGCGCGCAGCTTCCCGCCCAGCCCGGCGCCCGCCCGCTCGAGCAGGCCGCGCTCCAGCGAACCGTGGACGTCTTCATCCGACTCGGCGGCCACGTAGCGCTCGGTCTTGACGTCCTCCTCCAGCTGGTCCAGCGCGGCCAGCATCCCGGAAAGTTCGTCGTCGGTGAGCAGGTTCGAACGATGCAGGACCTTGGCGTGGGCGCGTGAACCGGCGATATCGTAGCTGGCCAGACGCCAGTCGAAGTGCGTGGACTTGCTCAGCGCCGCCATGGCTTCTGCTGGGCCGCCGGAGAAGCGGCCGCCCCATAGCGAACCTTCGTTGGTTGAAGAGCTCATGCCTAGTTCCTTTCAGCAGACACCACGTGGTGGACCGCAAGCTTTATATTCACTGTTGAACACTCTAACAAAGTTTATGCATAGAAGCTCATAAATATTCAATCTGGACTGCTCTATCCCGCAGAGGCAGTGTCGACGAGCGAGCGACACATCCTCGTCCCAAGTCCCAAGGCTCGTTAGACTAAAACCATGACTGATACCCCACGACAGCCGGAACTTTCCAATGAGCAAATAGAATTCCTGAACCAGGTGCTGGACATGGCCCGGCAGGGCAAGGTTCAGATGCTCAGCTCGGTGATTGATCAGGGGATTCCGGTAAACCTGACCGACGGCAAGGGCGACTCCCTGCTGATCCTGGCTGCCTACAATTCACAGCCCGAAGTCGTGAAGGCGTTGATTGAGCGCGGAGCAGAGCTGGACCAGCTCAACGCACGCGGACAAAGCGCGCTTACCTGCGCGGTGTTCAAGCAGGACGAGGAGTCCACCCGCATGCTGCTGGAGGCGGGCGCCGACCCGAAGCTCGGGCCGCAAAATGCGTTGGCCGTGACCGAGATGTTCGATCTTCCCCAGTTCCGCGCCATCATCGAAGAGTACCTATAGGCCGTCCTAGCGCCTCGCTGAGCTTCCCAGAAAGTTCGCCCCCAGCACAGATTGACTGTGGTGGGGGCATACTTTTGCCTGTAGTTACCCGCAAAACCCTTCCACTGCCCATAGCCGCCGCGTAAGGTGATCTTACACATAGAGGAACACGGAGATTCTTGGAGGTACGACCCATGGAAATCCAACTCGTACGCGGGGATATCACGCGAGTCGGGGCTGAGGCTTTGGTGAATGCTGCCAACCCGTCACTGCTCGGCGGCGGTGGTGTTGATGGCGCCATCCACGAGGCCGCCGGCCCTGAGCTCCTGGCGGCGTGCCGTGCAGTGCGCAAGAACCAGTACCCCGATGGCATTCCCTCAGGTATTGCGGTCGCGACCAAGGCCGGAAAACTGGATGCGCGGTGGGTCATTCACACCGCGGCACCCAACCTGAATCTGGGCAAGGCGAACCCGAAGATCCTCTCTGATTGCTTCACCAACTCGCTATACGTGGCTACTCGCCATGATGCTCATTCCGTCGCATTCCCCGCCATTGGTGCTGGGGCCTTCGGCTGGCCCGCACAGCAAGTGGCCGAAATTGCTGCCAAGGCCATCGGCGACTGGGTTGAGACCAACAAGCACGTCACTTCCATTCACCGGATCATTCTGGTCTCCCACACCGATCAAGTGCAGAAGGCCTTTGAAGATGCCTTTGGAATGGAAAGCATCGAAGAGCTGGCTGCCTAGCCTGCAGCTTGTCGTTGGGCAAGGCGACGGCGGTGTACTGCATCGACTGCAGCACACCGCCGTCGTGTTTGCTCCGGGAATCAACCTTGCGAAGCACTGCAGCAAAAGTTAGCTGTCGGCTGCTTTAGGTGGGGTGGCCGCTGGCGGGTCCTGCCCAGGACCCGGCCCGGTCCTCGACCGCCGACGACGACTGCTGTTGCGTTTGGTGGCATCCGGTGGCGGGCCGTCTGGCTTTGGCGGGTTCGTCTGGCCCGGGGCCGGTTTTTGTTCCGGTGGCTTTTGCCGGGCTGCTTGCTGCCCTGGTTTGGAAGGGTCTTCCCAGCTGGCGAACCAGTACCGGTTACGCCGCGGGGTCTGGGAAGGATCCAGATGCTTGGGCAACACCACATGCGGCAACCCGTTCACATCAACGATCTTGAATTTCCCGGCATGATAGTCATCATGCTCCCTGGGACATAAGAGGCCACCTTCACCCACACTGGTGCCACATCCTCCGGCCCAGCCCCCGTTCTTCCAATGGTGGGCCTCGCACATTTCTGGAGGGTAGGTGCACCCGGGCATGATGCACCCCCGGTCCCTGGCCTGCAACCCGGTACACATCGGCACGTTGAAGTCCCGGCGGGCCCGGCCCACATCCAAGACCTGGCTATCCCCGCCCAGCACGACCGGGATGATCCGTGCCCGGCTCAACGCCTGACGCAGCTGGCCGGCGTCGAGCTCCACCCCGTGGGCGGTGACCCCGCGGCTGGTGATGCCATGACCTTCGGCCAGGTCCATCAGGTCCTGCAACTGCATGTACACCACGACCTGCGGGGTGATGGTCTTCAACGCCCCGGCCCCGGTGACCCGGGCCCGCATCAAATCCAGTAGGGCCTGCAGCCTGCGCCGCGGCACCGCAGCCTCCACCCCCTCAACACGATCCGGGCCAGGACCCTCAGCGCTGTCTTGCTGAGCCGCGCCTGTCCCGGTCGGGTCTGGGTCGGCTTCGTCCTGCTCGGCCAGGGGCTGGGTGAATCCCTGCGGGGCCGGGGTGCTGGCAGGACACGCCGTCCCACGACCAGCACCGGCACCCGGCCGATCGGCTGCGGCCCCTGCTCGCTCCGGCCCTGTCATAGGTGGCTGATCGGCAGCTGTGCCGGGGGCCAACCCACTGTCGTGCGGTGACACAGTCCCGGAACCGGCAGCCCCTGACCCGACGTCTGAATCGACAGCCGGGACGGCTTCAGCAGCATTCCCTGATTCCGTGTCGGCAACCCCTGGTTCCGTGTCGGGGTCGATCGCCCAGGGTGGTGGCGGCTGATCCGTGACCAGCCATGCCGGAACCTGCCCACTCTCTTCACCAGCACAGCCCTGGTCCCCACCACGGCCAGGACCGGTTGTTTCCCCAGAGAGGGTGCTGTCCTGGGGGCTGGCCTGGGTGTTGTCCTGGGGGCTGGCCTGGGTGTTGTCCTGGGGGCCGGGCCTGCCGGACCGGGACAGGCTCCGGGCCGCGGCCCCGGCCTGGGTACGTGGATTATCGGCCTGCGCGATCGCTGAACGCAGCAACTCCGCATCCACCCCCTCCACCCGGATCAAATACTGATCCACCCCCAACACGGTCGCCCGACGGAAAATCCCGACCTCCGGTTTAGCCACCGACTCGTTCGCCTTCCGATACCCGGTACACAACCCCGTCAACCGCTTCGCCGCGGTCACCGGGTCATGCTCCACCAGGATCTCGGTGGCGTGCTCCTCCAACAACCGCCCATCCCCGGCCCTGGCTGCGACTCCTGGCAGCACCCCGGATAGTTCCTGCCCCACCGTGGATGGTTCCAACGCCTCCAACCGGCGGGCCGCATCCCGCACCGGGCGCGGGTCCCGACCCGGATCCTTGAACAAACCAGCCAGCCGCTCAAACCGTGGGCCAGCGCCTTGCCCGGCACTGTTGCGTCGGGCCTGGACCCGGTGGGTGTCCTCCACCCGGGTGCGGGCCTCGAAATAGTTGATCCCGACCCAGGACTCCAGCAACGCGGTGGTGTCCTTGTACACCGGCCGCCCGGTCGCGTACAACACCGGGCCCTGGGTGCCGGCCGGGTCCTGCCGCAACCGGTCATACTCGCCCACTTCCAACCGGTGGGCCCCGGTGGCTTCCAACGCGGCGATCGCGGCCAGTTGAGCGCGGATCACCGCCCGGTAGTGCTCTTCCACCCAGCTGGCCCCACCCAACGCGACAGGTGCCCGGTGGGTGGCCCCCACCAGCCCGGCCAGGTCGGTGAACAGGCCGGTACACAGTTCCTGGATTTCACGCAGCACCGTGCCCTCTAGTGCCGCACCGTTGTGCCGCACCCGGTGGCGTACCACCTCAAGGGCCGTGGCCAGGGAAACCTGATTCATGCCACCTACCATCACCCACCAAACTTGGGCACCCCACCCAGGCCCGGCGGGATGGGGATAACCCACGAACCCCAAAATTCTTTCGGGGACCACCGGCGGGAAACACCCACCGGGAAACACCGGCCGGAAACACCAGTGGGCCAGCCACCACCGGTGGCTGGCCCACCACACCCCACCCCGGGACCCGCCCTGCGGGCCAAACCCGGATCGAGTGCGGGCAGAACGGTGCTAGTTGGTGTCGGCCAGCTGCAGGAAGCGGCTGGCGACCTCGGCGCCGCCATCGGGCGAACGGGTGATCACCATGATGGTGTCATCACCGGCGATGCAGCCCAGGATCGCGGGGATCTGCGAGTGGTCGATGGCCAGTGCCAGCAGGTTCGCAGCCCCCGGCGGGGTGCGCAGCACGACGATGTTGCCGCTGGCTTCCGCGGTGACCAGCTGCTCCTGGCAGATCTTGGACAGCCGGGCGTCGAGCACCTCCTGGGTGAGCGCGGATTGCGGGGAGCGGTCCCCGCCTTCCTGGCGCACCGCGTAGATCAGCTGCCCGGAGGTGTCCCGGATGCGCACGGCGCCGATTTCCACCAGGTCCCGGGAGAGGGTGGCCTGGGTGACTTCCAGCCCGTCGTCCTTGAGCAGGGCGAGCAGTTCGGCCTGGGACTTGACCGAGTGGTTGCCCAGGAAGGTGCGGATGCGCGCCTGGCGGGCGGTCTTGGTGCTGGGTTGGGCAGCCATGCTACTTCGCTTCCCGCACGCTGGCGGCCAGCCCGGAGGCGTGCAGCAGCCAGGCCATGATGGCCTTTTGGGCGTGGACCCGGTTCTCGGCCTCGTCGAACACCACGGACTGCGGCCCGTCGATGACCTCCGCGGCGATCTCGTAGCCGCGGTAGGCCGGCAGGCAGTGCAGCACGATCGCGTCGTCCTTGGCGTGGGCCATCGCCTCGGTGCTCAGCGCATAGTCGCGGAACAGGCCCAGGCGCGCCTCCTTCTCATCCTCCTGGCCCATGGAGATCCAGGTGTCGGTGGCGACCACGTCGGCGCCGGCCAGGGCGGCCGCGGCGTCGGTGGTGATGGTGACCGAGCCGCCGGTGGCCTCCGCGCGCTGGCGGGCGGCGGCGACGATCGGCTCGGCCGGCAGGTAGCCCTCGGGCCCGGCGATGCGCACGTGCATGCCGGCGTTGACCCCGGCCAGCAGGTAGGAGTTGGCCATGTTGTTCGCCGCGTCGCCCAGGTAGGCCAGGCTCAACCCGGCCAGCTCGCCCTTGTGCTCGCGCACGGTGAGCAGGTCTGCCAGCAGCTGGCAGGGGTGGTAGTCGTCGGACAGGGCGTTGATGACCGGCACCGCGCAGTTCTGCGCCATCTGCTCAAGCCCGGCCTGGGCGTAGGTGCGCCAGACGATGGTGGAGACCATGCGCTCCAGGACCTTGGCCGAGTCGGCGATGGACTCCTTGTGCCCCAGCTGGGATTCGGCGGAGTTGATGATCAGCGGGGAGCCGCCCAGTTCGGCGATGCCGGCGTGGAAGGAGACCCGGGTGCGGGTGGAGGTCTTGTCGAAGAACACCGCCACGGTTTGCGGGCCGGCGTACGGGGTGTAGCCGTAGGGGTCGGCCTTCATCGCCTGCGCCAAATCCAGCACCTCGCGCTGTTCGGCCGGTGAGAGGTCCAGGTCGGTCAGGAAGTGGCGGGTTGTTGCCATGGGCTAGTTCTCCTTGTGGGTCAGCAGTGCCTGGCCGATCAGGGCCGGCAGCTTGGCGATGAAGGTGGACAGCTGGTCGCGGGTGATGACCAGCGGCGGGGCCAGGCGGATGGTGGCCGGCCCGGTGGTGTTGATGATGAACCCGGCGTCCAGGGCGGCGGGCACCAGCGCGGCGGCGATGGGCTTGTCCAGGTCGAACGCCAGCAGCAGCCCGCGCCCGCGCACGGCGCTGATCCCGCCGATGCCCTGCAGCTGTGCGCGCAGCCATTCCCCGGTTTCGGCCACGTGGCCCAGCAGCTCGTCCTTGTCGATCACGTGGATGGTGGCCAGGGCGGCGGCGGTGGCCACCGGGTTGCCGCCGAACGTGGTGCCGTGGTCCCCCGGGCGCAGCAGGTCCGCGGCCTTGTGCCCGAACGCGATCATCGCCCCGATCGGCAGCCCGCCGCCCAGCCCCTTGGCCAGGGTCATCGCATCGGGCAGCACCGGGGCGGAGGCGAAGTACTGGCCGGTGCGGCCCATGCCGGACTGCACCTCGTCGAACACCAGCAGCGCCCCGGCCTGGTGGGTGATGGCCCGGGCGGCGCGCAGGTACTCGTGGTCCAGTTCGCGCACCCCGGCCTCGCCCTGGATCGGCTCGATGAACACGGCCTGCACGGTTTCGTCCACCGCCGCGCGCAGCGCCTCGATGTCCCCGGCCGGCACCCACTGCACGTTGCCCGGCAGCGGTTCGAACGGTTCGCGGTACGCCTGCTTCCAGGTCAGCGACAGCGCGCCGAGGCTGCGGCCGTGGAACGCGTTTTCCAGGGCGATCACCTTGGTGCGCGGCGCCTGGGCGGTGCCGGCGTTGCGCCGGGCCAGTTTCAGGGCCGCCTCGTTCGCCTCGGTGCCGGAGTTGGCGAAGAACACCTTCGAACCGCCCGGGGCGCCGGAGATTTCCAGCAGCTTTTCGGCCAGCGCGACCTGGGCCGGGGAGGTGAAGAAGTTGGAGATGTGCCCCAGGGTGGCCAGCTGGGAGGAGATCACCGAGTTCAGCAGCGGGTGGGCGTGGCCCAGCGTGTTGACCGCGATCCCGCCCAGCAGGTCCAGGTACTGGCGGCCGTCGGCGTCCCAGACGTGGCAGCCGGCGCCGCGCACCAGCACCCGCTGCGGGGTGCCGAACACCCCCAGCAGGGCCGAGGAGTAGCGTTCGGTCAGCGCGGTGGAGGTCAGTGCGCCCAGGGCGGCCAGCGCGTCGGGTTGATGGGGGTGGGAGGTCATTTCTCGTCCTTTCCGGGCACCACCTGGGTTCCGACCCCGGCGGTGGTGAACACTTCAAGCAACATCGAATGGGGTTGGCGCCCGTCGACGATGTGGGCGCGGGAGACCCCGGCGTCCACCGCGGCCAGGCAGGCGCGCATCTTCGGGATCATCCCGGAGACCAGGGACGGCAGCATCCGGCGCAGCTCATCGTTGGTCAGCGAGGAGATCAGCGAGGACTTGTCCGGCCAGGCCGCGTACAGGCCCTCAACGTCGGTGAGGATCACCAGCTTGCTGGCCCCCAGGGCGGCGGCCAGCGCCGCGGCGGCGGTGTCCGCGTTCACGTTCAGCACCGCCCCGGTCGGCTCCCCGTCGGCCCCCACTTCCGGGGCGACGGTGGAGAGCACCGGGATCATCTGCGCGGCCAGCAGGTTGTCGATCTGGTCGGTGCGCACCGCGGTGACCTCACCGACCAGGCCCAGGTCCACCTCGATGCCGTCCACGGTGGTGCCGGCGCGCACCGCCTGCAGGGTGGCCCCGTCCTCCCCGGACAGGCCCACCGCGTAGGGCCCGTGGGAGTTGATCAGCCCGATCAGGTCGCGCTGCACCTGGCCGGTGAGCACCATGCGCACCACGTCCATGGCCTGGGGGGTGGTCACCCGCAGTCCGCCGCGGAATTCGGATTCGATGCCCAGCTTGTCCAGCATCGCGTTGATCTGCGGGCCGCCGCCGTGCACCACCACCGGGTTGATCCCGGCGTGGCGCAGGAACACGATGTCCTCGGCGAACGCGCGGCGCAGGCCATCGTTGACCATGGCGTTGCCGCCGTACTTGATGACCATGGTGGTCCCGGCGAAGCGCTGGATCCAGGGCAGCGCCTCGATCAGCGCCTCGGCCTTGCGCTGGGCCAGGTCCATGCCGGTCGGCTCCGGCATGGGCGGGGACGCCGGCCGGCCGGTGCCCGGCTGCTCGCCGGTTTTGCTGGGGCTGGGTTGCTGGGTGCTTGACATGGGTGGGCGGTTCCTAGCTGGAGTAGGCGGAGTTCTCGTGCACGTAGGCGTGGGTGAGGTCGTTGGTCAGGATCGCGGCCTGCTCGGTGCCGGCGTTCAGGTCGATCTCGATCAGCACCTGGCGCTGCTCAAGGTCCACCAGGTCGCGGTCCTCGCCCACCGACCCGGCCCGGCACACCATGACCCCGTTGATCGACACGTTCAGCTGATCGGGTTTGAAGGCGGCGGCGGTGGTGCCGACCTCGGAGAGCACCCGGCCCCAGTTCGGGTCGCGGCCGAAGATCGCGGTCTTGACCAGGTTTGAGCGGGACACGGCGCGGGAGACCTCCAGCGCGTCGGCCTCGCTGGCGGCGTTGACGGTGCGCACCTCGATGGTGTGCTCGGCGCCCTCCGCGTCGTCGATCAGCGCCCGGGCCAGCTCCTGGCACAGTTCGGTGAGCAGCGCGGTGAATTCGCCGGTGTCCGGGGTTTCGCCCGAGGCGCCGGAGGCCAGCAGGGCGACGGTGTCGTTGGTGGACATGCACCCATCGGAGTCCGCCCGGTCGAAGCTGGCGGCGGTGGCCGCGCGCAGCGCCGCGTCCAGCTGCGCGGCCGGCAGCTGGGCGTCGGTGGTGAGCACCACCAGCATGGTGGCCAGGCCCGGGGCGAGCATGCCCGCGCCCTTGGCGATCCCGCCGATCGTGTACCCGGCGCCGCGGCGCACCGCCTGCTTGGGCACGGTGTCGGTGGTCATGATGCCGGTGGCGGCGGCCAGCCCGGCCTCGGCGGTGGTGTCCAGGGCGTCGACGGCGCGCTGCACGCCGGGCAGCAGCTTGTCCATCGGCAGCTGCATGCCGATCAGCCCGGTGGAGGCCACCAGCACGTCGGCCGCGGAGATCCCCAGCAGCCCGGCCGCGTATTCGGCCGTGCGGTGGGTGTTGGCAAAGCCCTCGGCGCCGGTGCAGGCGTTGGCCCCGCCGGAGTTCAGCACGACCGCGTCGGCCCGCCCGTCGCCGATCACCTGGCGCGAGTAGAGCACCGGGGCGGCGGCCACCCGGTTGGAGGTGAACACCGCGGCCGCGGCGCGGCTCGGGCCGAGGTTGCGCACCACCACCACGTCGTTGGCGCCGGTGGACTTCAGCCCGGCCGGCACCCCGGCGGCGGCAAAGCCCCGGGGGGCGGTGATCCCGGTGGGTCCGGGGTCCTGGTTATCCGGGTTCTGGGTCTGGCTCATTGTGGCACCGTTCCTCTGTGGGTGGTTCGCTGGATCGTGCTGCGGGTTCACGGGGCGATCCCCTGCCCGGTCAGCCCGGTGGTTTCCGCCAGCCCCAGGGCGATGTTCATCGACTGCACGGCGCCGCCGGCGGTGCCCTTGGTCAGGTTGTCGATCGCCGCGCAGACGATCACCCGCCCGGCGTGCTCGTCGAACGCCAGCTGCAGGTGCACCTGGTTGCTGCCGGTCACGTTGCCGGTGGCCGGCCACTGGCCCTCGGGCAGCAGGGTGACGAAGGGTTCGGCGGCGTAGGCGCGCTGCCAGGCGGCGCGCAGCTGGTCCTGGCTGGTGCCGGGCTTGACCCGGGCGGTGGCGGTGGTCAGGATGCCGCGCGGCATCGGGGCCAGGGTGGGGGTGAAGGAGACGCTGACCGGCTCGCCGGCCACCCGGGACAGGCCCTGTTCGATCTCCGGGGTGTGGCGGTGCCCGCCGCCCACGCCGTAGGGGCTCATCGAGCCCATGGTTTCGCTGCCCAGCAGGTGCGGCTTGACGGATTTGCCGGCCCCCGAGACCCCGGAGGCCGAGACGATCACCACGTCCTGCGGTTCGAGCAGCCCGGCCGAGTAGCCCGGGGCCAGGGCCAGCTGGGCGCCGGTGGGATAGCAGCCGGGCACGGCGATGCGCTTGGCGGAGCGCAGCGCCTCGCGGTGTCCGGGCAGCTCGGGCAGCCCGTAGGGCCAGTGTCCGGCATAGCCTTCCCCGTAGAACTTGGCCCAGGCCTCGGCGGAGGCCAGCCGGTGGTCGGCGCCGGCGTCGATCACCAGCGTGTCCTGGGGCAGCTGGGCGGCGATCTCGGCGCTGGCCCCGTGCGGCAGGGCCAGGAACACCACGTCGTGCCCGGCTAGGTTCTCAACGGTGGTCTGGACCAGCACCTTCTCCGCCAGCGCATGCAGGTGCGGGGCGATGGAGCCCAGCCGGCTTCCGGCCTGGGAGTGGGCGGTGACCGCTCCGATAGTGACCTGCGGGTGGTTGGCCAGCAGGCGAAGTACTTCGCCACCGGCATAGCCGCTGGCGCCCGAGACAGCTACTGAAAACGTCATGTGGCAACTCTACCGCTGGATATGCATGAAACCTAATATTTATTCATAGATTGCGCGGGCTGAACTTTGTCGTCATCTCTTCGCGCCCCCGGGCCGCGGCGGTCCTAGACTGGCAGTAGCGGCCCCGCACCCGCTGCCCCGCTCCGGCGCGGACCCGGCGAGCGCGGTGGGCCGAAGTTGAACAATCAGGATTGCACCGAATGACCAAGGGGATGATGCACGCATGAGCAAGCAGCAGAAGATCGTGGCCGCCAAGGCCGGGGGCCCCGAGGTGCTGGAGCTGGTGGAGGAACCGATCCCCTCCCCCGGGCCGGGCCAAGTGCTGGTGAAGGTCGCCGCGGTCGGGGTGAACTTCATCGAAACCTATCAGCGCTCGGGCGTCTACCAGGTCCAGTACCCGTTCGCGCTGGGCTCGGAGATTTCCGGGACCATCGAACAGGTTGGCTCCGAGGTGCGCAACCTAAAGGTCGGGGACCGGGTCGCGACCTCCGAGGCCACCGGCGGGTACGCGCAGTACGCGGTGGTCGATGCCCAGGTGCTGGGCAAGGTGCCCGAGAAGGTGGACCTGCGCCTGGCCGCCGCCCTGCCGCTGCAGGGCTGCACCGCCCACTACCTGATGCATTCGAGCTACATGGTGCGTGAGGGGGATGTGATCCTTTCCTACGCCGGGGCCGGCGGGGTGGGGCTGCTGCTGACCCAGATGCTCAAGCTCAAGGGCGCCACCGTGATCACCACCGCCTCCACCCAGGAGAAGAAGGACCTGGCCAAGGCCGCCGGGGCGGACTACGTGGTCGACTACGACCAGGTGCCGCAGACCGTCAAGGAGGTTACCGAGGGCCAGGGCGTGCACGCGGTGTACGACGGGATCGGCAAGGACACCTTCGAGATGTCCCTGGCGGCGCTGCGCCGGCGCGGCACCCTGGTGCTGTTCGGCGGGGCCAGCGGCCAGGTGCCGCCGCTGGACCTGCAGCGGCTGAACGCCGGCGGGTCGCTCAGCGTCACCCGCCCGAAGCTCGGGGACTTCCTGACCACCCCGCAGGAACGCGGCTGGCGTTTCGGGGACGTGTTCGGCTGGGTCGCCGAGGGCAAGATCGATGTGCGGGTGGGGCAGGAATATCCACTGGCCGAGGCGGCCGAGGCACACCGGGCCCTGGAGGGACGCAAAACCACCGGCAAGGTGCTGCTGATTCCGTAGGCAGGCAGATACCCCGCCGCCGATGGCCGCCGCTTTCCTGCCCGGAAGGCGGCGGCCATCGGGTTTTCACCCCGAACCAACCAACCAACACCGGACAACAGGAAGTGCGACATGCCGATGCCCGAAAACCCGCCGCTGAACCTGCGCCCTTTTGCCGCTGCGGATCTGCCCTTCTTTTCCGCCCTGGCCCGCGACCGGCAGGTCACCCGGTTCGTGGGTGACGGGCAGCCCTGGGAGGAAGCCCGCGTTGCCGAGCGGGCGCGGCGGGCCTTGGCCGGCACCGCCGTCGAGGAGGCCGGGGCCAGCCGCTGGTTCATTGCCCAGAAGCAGAACCACGCCTCGCCGCCGCAGGATGCGGGGCTGCTGGTCGCCACCCGGGGCGGGCACGAGGTGGAAATCGGCTATTGGGTGGCTCCGGCGTTTTGGGGGCAGGGAATCGGCGGGGCAATGGTGCACGCCGCCCAGGAACTGATCCCGCGGGTGTTCGGGGCGCCAGTGCTCACCGCCCGGGTGCACACCACCAATGTTGCATCGGTTCGGGCGCTGACCCGCCGCGGTTTTGTGGCCGGCCCGGCGCAGGAGGGCCTGCTGGTATACCGTTGGCGGGCGTCCTCGCAGCTGGCCGACTGATCACCCGGCCCGTTGCGCCGGCCCTGCGGGCCGCAGCACGGCGCAGCCGGACCCCGGTTATCCCCACGCCGATCAGGGGTGAAAGGAGGAATCCATGTCCTGGGTCACCACGACGATCCCCTACCTGGTGGTGCTTTGCGCCGCGTCGGCCTGCTGGCAGTTTAGCCGGACGAGCAGGCAGCGGCCCCGCTCTCGCCCGGTGGCCACGCTCAGCGCCGTCGTGCTCATCGGCGTCTCCTGCACGCTGCAGCTCGCGGTGGCACCGTTCCTGCTCGGGGAATGGCAACGCAACGGGTTTTCCGCATGGCTGCACCAGCCCTACCGGTTGGTGACCGCGCTGCTGGTCCAGGACGGTTGGCTGAGCGGCGCGATCTGGAACCTGGCGGCGCTGCTCTGGATCGGGCTGCTGGCCGAAGCGGTATGGGGATGGCGCCGCTGGATTCTCATAGCCCTCGTGTCGGGTATCGGCGCCCAGGTGTGGGGGTGGCTGGTGCAGCCGGTGGGCGCGGGCTCTTCGGTGCTCGTGTTCGGGCTGGCCGGTTCCCTGCTGGTGCGCGGCGCGTGCAGCGGCATTCCGGTGGCCCGCGCCTCGGGCTCGCTGGGGCTGCTGTGTGTGATGGGGTTGCTCGTGAGCGGGGATATCCACGGCGGCGCGGCCGCGTTGGGCGCGTTCACGGCGCTGGCCTTCGACGGACA
This sequence comes from Glutamicibacter sp. St.4D3, assembly GCF_059728615.1. NCBI lineage: Bacteria > Bacillati > Actinomycetota > Actinomycetes > Micrococcales > Micrococcaceae > Glutamicibacter > Glutamicibacter sp. St.4D3. Next base: position 1,051,548 of record NZ_AP039380.1, on the reverse strand, counting down.
GCGGCGGCGAAGAAGCCTCCCGGAGCGCTGAGGCCGCGAAGCGTTTGCTGCCTGCAGCCCGGGAGCTGAATGTCCCGCGCTCCGGCTAGAGTCAAGCCATGATCGATTTCAACAACTCCTCGGTGTTCAAGCTCAGCCCCAGCAACATGGCCGATCTGGCCCCGGAACTCACGCCGCTGCTGGTGCCGGGTGAGGAACTGCTCGCGACCTTCAAGGGCGTGCGCGATTCGGTGGCCTTCACGAACAAGCGCCTGATCGCGCTTAACGTCCAGGGCATTACCGGCAAGAAGCGGGACTACACCTCACTGCCCTATTCGAAGGTTCAGGCGTTCTCCGTCGAGACGGCCGGGACCCTTGACCTGGATGCCGAGCTGGATTTGTGGTTTAGCGGACTGGGCAAGGTCCGCCTGGAGTTCAAGGGCAAGGTCGACGTGCGGGCCCTGTCCAAGCTGATCGCCTCCTACGTCCTGTAGCGCCCTGTCCCCTGTTCAGCAGCCTGCCGGTGTTCCGCTTCGGTACGGCGGAGGCGAAGCGGCCGTAGGGAACGTCACGGGCGTCGGGAACGTCACGGGCGAAGGTGCAGAAAAGTACTTCGGGATCCACCGCCTAAAGCCTCCTCGGGCCGCTAGCATTGGAAGAATGACAGCCCTTGATGATTCCGGAGCAGATGTCCTGCCCGAGCCAGAACGCGAAGTGTTGACCTGGGACCAGTTTGGCCAGGCCTCACGTGAGCTAGCCCAGACCATCGTGAATACCGGTTTCGTGCCGGACGTGGTGCTGGCGATCGCCCGCGGCGGCCTGCTGCTGGCCGGTTCGATTTCCTACGCGCTGGGCGTGAAGGCGTGCGGCGCGCTGAACGTCGAGTTCTACACCGGGATTGGCACGGTGCTGCCCGAGCCGGTCGTGCTGCCGCCGCTGCTGGACGAGGGACACCTGCGCGACAAGAAGGTGCTGGTGGTGGACGACGTCTCGGACTCGGGGCGCACCCTGGCCAAGGTCGTTGACCTGGTCGGCGAGTGGGGTTCCGAGGTCAAGACCGTGTGCCTCTACACCAAGCCGCGCACCATCAAGGAACCGGATTTCGAGTGGCGCCGCACCGACAAGTGGATCACCTTCCCCTGGTCGGCCCTGCCGCCGGTGACCGCCGGCAAGTAGCCCCATCAGCTTGGGAGCCGGAAGCGTCTGCTGACGTTTCCGGCTCCTGGCGTTTAAACAGGCACCGTGCGCCGGCTCCAGCCCAGGCGCACCGGCCGCGCTGTCCGGGTGATACAGCGTCAGCCCGGGGTGTTCGTTGCGCCGCGATCGTTGCCCACACCGCTGCCGCCCAGTGCCGGTGCAGCGTTCAGGCTTGCCAGCAGCTTCAGCTTTTCCTCGTTCTTGGTACCCGGCTCGGCGGTATAGAACGACAGGTCGTGCCAGGCGCGGCGTGCGGTGGGAAGGTTCACCGACTGATAGGTGAGCTCGATCTCACCGACCTGTGGGTGCTGCAGGGCCTTGGTGCCTTCATGCCGTTGGCGGATCTCGTGGGAGGCCCAGAGCCGGCGGAAGTCGTCGCTGAGCGTTGACAGTTCCCCAATCAATTCGCGCAGCACCCTGTCGTGGGGTTCGCGTCCGGACTCTGCGCGCAGCAGCGCCACGGTCGCGGCCGCACCAGACTCCCATTCCAGGAAGAAGTCGCGGGATCCGGGATCCAGGAAGTGGTAGCGGGCGAAGTTCGCGGCGCCGTGGGCGGTGGTGGTGGAGCTGTCGAACATCGGCGCGTGCAGTGCCCGGGCCAGCGCGTTGGAGCCGATGACGTCCAGGCGCCCATTGCGCACGAACGCGGCCGAGAGGGTCACGGAGTCCAGCATCCACTGCACCGGCGGGGCCAAGGGCACCTCCCGTCGCCGGGTGGCCTTGCGGTGCGCCGGTTTGGCGGCGCGGGCCAGGTCGAACAGGTAACCGCGTTCCTCCTCATTCAGCCGCAGCGCATCGGCCACTGCATCCAACACGTCTTCCGACACCCCGGCGATGTGTCCCTTTTCCAGGCGCGTGTACCACTCGGTGCTTACTCCGGCGAGCACCGCAACCTCCTCACGGCGCAAGCCCGGCACCCGACGGCGAGCGCTGGTGGGCAGCCCGACCACGTCCGGGGTGAGTCGGGCCCGGCGGCTGGCCAGGAAGTCCCTGATGTCTGCGCGATTGTCCATGCCTATAACGGTACGCCGGGCCGGGCACGTCAAGGGGGTGGTGTTTCTACCCCCATAAACCCGATCTCCCCCATTTCTGGCCGCGGCGGTGAAATGGAGGGTGAGAGTATCCCCGAGCAGTCCCAAGGAGCCCGATGTCTGAACGCACCGCGCTGGAATACGACCCGGCCGCCCCCAGCGGCCACCGCCTGTCCCCGGCAATCTATGCCCTGGCCCTGGGAGTGTTTCTCATGGGCACCACCGAGTTCCTGGTTGCGGGCCTGTTGCCGGCGATGGCGACGGACCTGGAGGTGTCCCTCGCCCAGGCCGGGCAGCTGATCACCATCTTTGCCGTGGGCATGATTGTGGGCGCACCCATGATGGCGGTGGCAACCCGGCGCATCGCCCGGCGCTGGACGCTGATCGGTGCACTGGTAGTGTTCGCCGCCGGCCACCTGGTCGCGGCGTTCGCCCCGAGCTTCGCGGTGCTGGGGGCCGCCCGCTTCATCACGGCGCTGGCCACCGGCGCGTTCTGGGCGGTCGCGGCGGTGGTGGCCACGAGCCTGGCCGCCCCCGGAACGTCCTCTCGGGCGGTGGGGGTTGTCAACGCCGGCGGTATGCTGGCCACCGTACTGGGGGTGCCGTTGGGTGCGCTCGCTGGGCAGTTGTTCAGCTGGCGGGGCGCCTTTGTTGGCCTGGCCGTTCTAGCCGCAGCCGCGGTGGCGCTGATTGCCCGGCAGGTCCCGCACCAGCGGCCGCCGCGCCGTCCGGGGCCGATCCGCAGCGAACTGGGAGCCCTGCGTTCGGGGCGGCTGTGGCTGGCCTTGGCCGGATGCGCCGGCGCCACCGGTGGCGTGCTGGCCGCCTACTCCTATATTTCACCGCTGCTCACCGAGAACTTCGCGATGCCCGCGTCCCTGGTGCCGCTGGTGCTGGCCGCGTTCGGCGTCGGCTCACTGCTCGGCTCGCTGTTCGGCGGCCGGCTGGGTGATGCACGCCCGCACACCACCACGATCATTGCCCCGGCGATGACCGTGCTGCTGCTGGTGGCGCTCATGCTGTGCAGCGACGCCCCGGTGGTCGCCACCCTGCTGAGCACCCTGCTGGGCTTGTTCGGCCTCGGGGCCAACCCGGTGTTAATTTCATTGGCGGTGCGCTACGTCGACCGGGCCCCAACCCTGGGCTCGGCGCTGAGCGTCGCCGCGTTCAACGCCGGAACGGCCCTGGCTTCCTGGGCCGGCGGACGGGCCCTGGAGACCAGCGCCGGGACCAACGGCCCACTGATGGTCGGTGCGCTCATCGCGGCGCTCGCCCTGGTTCCCGTGATCGCGCTCGCGATAACGCAGCGGCGCCGCAGCGGCGCACCCTCCTCCGCGGCCAGGAGCTGAGCTCAACCCGGCTTTCATGTTCCCGCTCTTACCCAGTACCGAAATAGTCAACACGAAAAGAGACCCAACATGCGCGCAACACTGATGTACCAGGCCGGCGACGTTCGGATTGAAAACGTTCCCGACTCCCGCCTCGAACAGCCTACCGACGCCCTGGTGCGGGTCACTGCCTCCTGCATCTGCGGCAGCGATCTGCACCCCTACCACTCGATGGAACCACAACCGGTCCCGGTCCGAATGGGGCACGAGTTCATCGGGATTATCGAGCAGGTCGGCACCGCGGTGACGACGCTGCGGCCCGGCGACTTGGTGGTCTGCCCGTTCGCGATCTCGGACAACAGCTGCCAGTTCTGCAGGCAGAACCTCCACACCTCCTGCAGCCACAGCCAAGCTGGCTTCTGGGATGGCGGGGTTCCCAACGAGGGCGGTCAGTCCGAAGCGGTGCGCGTGCCCCTGGCCGAGGGCACCCTGGTCAAGTTGCCGGTCGCCGCGGACTCGGAGCTCATGCCCTCCCTGCTGACCCTGGCCGATGTGCTCGGCACCGGCTATCATGCGGCGGTCATGGGCGGGGTGGCGGCGGGCAGCCGGGTGACAGTGATCGGTGACGGCGCGGTGGGACTGCTGGGGGTGCTTTCGGCCCGGCTGCTGGGAGCCGAGCAAATCATCCTCATGGGCCGCCACGAGAAGCGCACCGCCCTGGGCCGGGAGTTCGGGGCGACCGAGGTGGTCGCCGAACGCGGGGCGGAAGGCATCGCGAGGGTTCGCCAGCTCAGCGGGGGTCACGGCACCGAGGTGGTACTTGAAGCGGTGGGCCACTACCCCGCCTACGAGCAGGCGTACGGCGTGGTTCGCCCCGGCGGGGTCATCAGCCGGGTGGGCGTCCCCCAGTATGAACAGGCTCCGATCGGCTTTGGCAGCCTGTTCCGTCACAATATCCGCCTAGCTGGCGGGCCCGCCCCGGTCCGGGCGTACATCGAGCGGTTATTGCCGCTTATCCTGGACGGCCGGATTGAGCCGGGAAAGGTCTTTGACGTGGCCACCGATCTGGATGGGGTGCCGCAAGGGTACCGGGACATGGCTGAGCGCAGGAATCTGAAGGTGCTGATCCGGCCCTAGCATCGGCACCTACCCGGGCCCGGCGGTGAAGTTAGAACCGGGAGGAGCCGCCGGCCCCGGAGAAGCTGCCGCCGCCTCCGGAATACCCGTGGGAGATCCCGGAAGAGGGGGAACTGGCGGCCTCACGGGATGAGGTCACCGAACTCACCCCGGAGCTGTAGCCCGTGTTGTAGGCCTGTACGCGCCAGAACATGCCGGCCGGGCTGGTCACGTCCAGGATTGAACCGCCGCCGCGCCGCTGCTGGGAGTAGGAGGAGCGTGACTCGCGCATCTTGCGGCGCATGTCCTCCTTCTCGTCATCGTTCTGGGCGTAGGCATCGATCTGGGCCGTGGCAAAGTCCTCCAGTTTCTCAGTCAGCTGCTCGCGCAGCTGCGCCAACCGGTCCAGGGCGGTATCGGCGTCGATCACCTCCGCCTTCAGCTCAGTGCCGATGAACTGTGCCTCGTCCACGGCGGTGTGGCGGAAGGATTCCAGTGCGGCCCCTGCCGCCTCGGTTCCTGCTTCGGCGTCCTTGACCAGCTGCGGAATCTGCTCCAGGTCCTCCAGCAGCGGCGCGGTCTGGGCCCGCCAGGCCGTTTCCCAGGTGGCGGACCGCGTGTAGAGGGCCGAGGCGGCGATGATCGCATCATCGGTGGAATCCAGCTCTTGGGCGGCGGACAGGAAGTTCTCGGTACGTACCACCCCCTGGGCAGAGGAGCGTTCCTTCTTGGTGGCAGCTTCCAATTCCTGCTGTTCGGTGAAGGAGGAGCGGTAGCTGGCGACGAAGTCGGCGAACCGGCGTTCCAGGTCCGCGGCATGGTGGGAGCCCGTGGGCAAGGTCCGGGCCGCCAACTCAGTGGTGTCCAGGTCCATGGTCACGTTCGTCAGGTGCGTCGTCCCCGTCTTCAACTGGTCAGCAAATTTCTTGCGCCGGTTCGAACGCACCTTGGCGACACTGCCCCAAACGATGCCACCCACGCCCCCACCCGCAGCGGTTACCACCCACACCACGGGGTTTTTATACCAGGGCCGGTTCATGAACGCGGCTCCTTCGGTCGCCACCGCAATGATCCCGTCGCTCCAGCGGGCTTGTTTGAAGTCCTCATAACCCGCTTCGTGGATCTTTTCCATCAGCTCGTCGCTGACCTTCCGGTCTTCGCCGAAATAGGTTCCGACCTGCCCGGAGTCCGGGCCCTCAAGGGAAAGGGTGATGATGAAATATCCGTCCGCCCAGTAATCGCCGTGGTCCTCTGGCTTCTGTGAGATCCACTCGGGGTGCGCGGTACGGGCATAGAGCAGTGTCTTGGTGTTGATGTTGTCCGCGTAGTTTCCCTCGCGGGTGTAGACAACAACCTTGGTCGGCTCGTAGAAGTCGACCTCTTCCAGCGCCTCCCGTACCCGGTCCTCGTTGATCACCCCGGCGGTGTCGTTCACCGTCACAGATTCCAGATTTTGTCCGGCGGGAACGGTTACGGCCGGGGCGGCGTGGGCTGCAGGAAGGATCCCCAGCAATCCCAGGGCCGCCACCGCTGAGGCGGCGGCGGTTCGAATCGGGAGGCTGACTTGAGACATTGGGGTTCCCTTCCCAGGCTGCTGACTAGTTCGTGCGGAGGTTGGTCTATCTTCATCCTATCCATAGACGCATATTTGTCACTGCTCTCGACCCGCGAGAACGGCATGCCAGCTTAGGGCACGCTGATCGCCTGCCCCGTGGTAATCGGCAGGAGCGCCACCCGGCATTCAGGGTAGTAACGCGGCAGATCGACTGCCAATAGGCCGCACCACCCGTTTTGCCTAGCGCTCGAGTCAGACAGTGGCTGGCCTTTCCTCTAGACATTAACTAGACGCTTTGCGGTAGCGGCGACAATCCGGGTAGGCAGGCACAACAGGAACAATTCGAGAGTCATCACCGCAGCCGACAGCAGCAGGACGTCCGGGCGGCTGGCAAGCAATAGGGGCTCAAAGCAAACGCCGTGAGCCCCTATTGATCGGTCTAATTATTTACCTAGATCACTACTTTGATCCATTGTTGCCACTGCCCTTCGTTTCCTCTGACAAGTCTGCACGAGTTACTCGTTCACCGGCACCGTTGTAAATCGCATTTGTAACGACTGTCCAACTTGCTCGTGGCCAAGTGCGGAAGGTGATATGTCCGCCGGCAATTGTCACATTGCCCTTACCGTAGGTGAACTGCGCAATATTAGTTCCACCAGCAATTGCGTCAGTACCCTTGGCGTAGCCACTGACTAGCAAATCGCCCTTGGTCGGGTAGGTGGAAACTCGGGCCTTCTTCTCCTTTACAGTGAAAACAGCGTCATTGTTGTACCAAGTTGGCCAATTCTTTGGCATCCCCCACGCTGCCGGCTTCGAAACATCATAGGTCTGGGCAAGCAGTGCACCTGGGGCATTAAACGTCTCCCTATCCTCCGGTCGGATATTCTTGGCCGGTAGATCCAAAGCGCTAATTGCGGTCTCCGATCCGGAGCCCAAAGCGACAAGGTTGCCACCCTTTTTCACGAAGTTTTTCAACTTCTTCGCTCCATCTGGAACGCCCGCCGCCCACGCGAACTCCTCCGGATACTTACTGGTATCGAGTCCCTTTGTTAGCCGCTCCGTTGTAATACCGGGAGCAAGGACGATGGTGTCAAACTTCTTACTGAGATTGTTGTAGTCCTCCGCCTCAACCACCTCGTAATTCATTCCAAATTGATCCATCATCCACATCATCCAACCACCGGGCATGTTGTTGGCACCTCTGACCAAGCCCACGCGGGTGTTCTGCTTCAGCTTGATGGCTGAGGTTTTCGGCATCTTAGAAATCGCATGCACTGGAAGGGCCGTATCCTTCACTGCCTGTTCAAGAGTCTGTCGCGCTTTCTTGCCTGATGGTATTAGCAAGGCGCCCTCGGGCAAGGTTTCCCCTGAAACCTTCACTTTGGAGCTGGCTCGGTATGTGACAACGCCTTCGTCCTGAAGAGCATCAATTATCTTGCCTAGCCCGTAGGAACTCGGCGATAGGACGTAAGCCCCCTTACGGCCGGGGTCCCTGGGCAGCCGCACCGATTCCTGTACGACTTCGCGCACCGATTCCGTTTTTGCTTTGAATTTTGAATCGATGGCTTTCACATCAACCCCGAAGAACAGGGCGAGATTGTCAGTTGTTTCACTGTACGGCATGATCAACGGGCAACCATTCGTACACTTGCGCGCGCTATCCGGATATTCGTCAATTCTCAACAGCTGATCGACCCAGCGGCCCAGTGGTTGCTGAGTCCGGATAATGTAGGCTCCCCTGTCGTATTTCTGCCCGTCGGCGTGGAAGCTCCTCGTTGCACGCTCAATTTCGACCTTGCCCAGATTGAGAATGTTCAGCATCTCGTAAACTGCGTACGGGTCGCGTTGCTCGGCCGGTACGACATACGCGTATGCACTGGCTTCCCAATCGAGAGTATCTCGCGTGAATTGGTAGAGGTTGTTGTAGAGGAAGTCTTGCGCGTCCTCCGCTACCGTGTTCATTCCGCTCAGCGCGGCTTTCACCTGGTAGTCAACGTTCTGCTTGAAGGTCCAAGATGTCGCCCTGTAGGGATTAGGGTTCCGCATTGTCGCAGGTTGGTCATCGAGCTTCTCGTCCTCGAAGGTATAAGCAAGATCCCTATTCGAAGCGATTTCACTGAGCCATACAGATGTGCCCTGAAAAGAACCATAACCCGCGACGTCCGCGTTCCACATGATGCCATACGCATCATCATGTTGGACTCCTGACAAGCCCTCGGCTATCAGGTCCTTTTGTGCTTCCATTCCTACGGAATTACTGCCGGTCACAGTTTTCGGGTCTATCGCAGTCGAGAGTGGTTCATCCCATGGTGGAACCCAAGCACGAGGACTCAGTGTTCCCGCTTGATGCATGTAGTGCTGGACCACCGGGCGATACTTCTGCTCGATTCCTAGCCGTGTGCGCGATTCCTTCTGTGTGTACATGAACCAGTCTCGGTTATTGTCGTGACCAACATACCGGTGATAAAGGTCCGGGTACGTCCGGTTGTACTTAGTCCCCGCCGTTTTGTTGAAGTACTCGACGACCATTTTTTGACCGTCAGGGTTGGCGGATGGAACGACCACGACGACCATGTTGGACAAAATCTTCTTCGTCTCGTCCGAGTCTTCGGTGGCCAGTTTATGGACCACGTTGATTAGCCCCTGAGTCGTTCCTACTTCGGTGGAATGGATGGAGGCCTCTACGTAATAGACAGGAACTGTAGTCTTGGCCAACTCTCTGGCGTAGTCATCAGTTGAAACTCCTTGCTTTTTCGCTTCGGCTGCCAGGGCTTTGGGATCCGCAAGGCGGTTGTTGATCGCTAGGATGTCGTCCAAGCGGTTCAAGTTCTCTTCGGAACTCATTCGGAGAAGGGGATAGTCATCTCCGTCTGTGGTCTGATCAACGACTTCGTAATCAGCCTCCGCGGACTTCTCCGCAATGAGCTGGAAGTACTTCTTAATCGTTTCGAAATCAGCGAGCTTGCCCTCATCTCCAATTTCAAATCCGAAGTAATCAGCCGGTGTGGGAATCCCGGAGATTTTGTTCTCCATGCTCGGTGAAACCGAGAGTTGTGCCCCTGGAACATGTCCTCCGGCAGCCGGTGAAGCCACAAGGCCCACCATGGCGGCAAACGCTATACCGCCTAACACGCGCTTTCGAGCTTTCATTACTTTCTCGCCCTTGAGTCAGCACCTGCACAAGGAGGCAGGTTGTATTTGGATCTGCAGAAAGGTCTGGTAGCCGTATGGCCAAAAATCACGTGATCGAGTCCTTGTGGGACTGTGAACAATCTATGTGAGCCCTGTGAGCACCACAATTGAAAAACGTCTGCGGGTTCTTGGTTTCTGTGAGGTTTTGTCTTCGAGCAGTTTCGGTATCTCTGAAGCAATGTGAGGCATTCGGAGACTGCGCAGCGCCAAGTCATTAGGGGATCATCATCCAACTGGCGTCGAGATCGAACAACTATTAGCGGTACACCGCCGAAACTCGCAAATCAACTACATCGCAAAAATCTATACGCTTGGGGTAAGTACCCCCGCAAGACGGGAATGAAGTGGCGTTTAATCTGAAAAACGCCTTCATAGACGTTTTGAAGCACAGAACGTCTCAGCCCCTAAATTTGCTCAGCGCTAACCATTTCGCATGCTTAATCGTGACGCAAATTCTCCTGTCCCGCTAAACACCTTCCAAATGGGGACTCCACAAATTCACCTTTTGCAGGACGGCTCATCCATTGAAAACGAGTCTGGGACGACGCAAACCTTGCTAGGCGATACTTCTGAGCTCGCTCCATACCTGCTGTAGCACCGTACTTGTTGCTGTTTGGTTAAGTCTTCTCTGGCACGGCACTTTTGGAGCGTCACGCAAAAAGCGCCCTGCACCGCCCCCAATGTGAGGAACGGTACAGGGCGCTATCGCGGATTGCTAGCGCTGCACGGCGCCGAAGCGATCGGCGGCGACCGCCACGGCCGCGGCACGGGCCTCGGAGGCCTCGTCCGCGGTCAGGGTGCGGTCCGTGGCGCGGAAGCGCAGCCCGAAGGCCAGTGACTTCTTGCCGTCCTCGATGCCCTGGCCGGAGTACACGTCGAACAGTGCGATGTCCTCCAGCAGTTCACCGGCGCCCTCGCGCAGGGCGCTCAGCACGTCGCCGGCGACGACCTGCTCATCCACCACCAGTGCCACGTCCTGGGTGGCCAGCGGCTGGGTGGTCATCTGCTCGGCGACAACCACGGCCGGGGCGGCGGCCATCAGGGCCTCGCCGTCCAGTTCCATGGCCACCGTGCGCGCGGGCAGGTCCAGGTCCTTGAGCAGCTGCGGGTGCAGTTCGCCGGCGTAGCCGATCAGTTCGCCGTTCACGCTCAGCGCTGCGGTGCGGCCCGGATGGAACGCCTGGTGCTTGCCCTGGGCGATTTCCAGTTCGGAGCCCAGGATCCCGGCGGCGGTGCGCGCAACATCCAGTGCGTCGGCCCAGTCCCAGGCGCGCGGGGTGAAGCCCACCCCGGCGGCGGCCTCGTGACCGGTGAGCACGGCGGCCAGGTGCCAGGGCTGGTTCGGGATGCCGGCGCGCAGTTCGGCCAGCACCTCATCGCTCGGCTTGGCGCCCAGCGGCGGCAGCACCTTGGAACCGGTCTGCGCTCCGGGCAGGAACACCAGCCCGCCCTCGTACAGCGCCAGGTCGCGGAAGCCGCGGCCGTGGTTGCGCCGGGCGATCTCCAGCAGCCCGGGCAGCAGCGAGGTGCGCAGCAGCCCGTATTCGGAGGAGATCGGGTTGGCCAGCTTCACGCTGGGCACCTCGGTGCCCGCCTCGGGGGTGCCGAACGTGTTGTTCTGCGCGGCCGAGACGAACGGGTAGGCCAGCACCTCGGTCAGTCCGGCGTCGGCCAGGCCCTGCAGCAGGCGGCGGCGCTGGGCCTGGGTGCGGGTCAGCCCGCGCCCGGGCGGGGCGACCGGCAGGGTGGCCGGGATCTGGTCGTAGCCGATGACGCGGGCCACTTCCTCCACCAGGTCCTGCTTGATCGCCAGGTCCGGGCGCCAGGTCGGGGCGATGACCTCAAAGCCCTCGCCGGTGGCGGTCACGGTGCCGCCGATCCCCTCCAGCGCGGAGATGATCTGCTCCTCGGTGTAGTCGATGCCCACCAGGGAGCTGGCGTACCCGGCCGGAAGCAGGATGCTCACCGGTTCGGCGGGGTTGCCGTAGTCGGTGATGTTCGCGGTTTCGGTGCCCCCGGCCAGCTCGACCAGCAGGTCCACGGCACGCTGGGCGGCCACGTCGGCCACATTCACATCCACCCCGCGCTCGAAGCGCTTGGACGCCTCGGAGGGCAGCTTGTGCCGGCGGCGGGAGCGGGCGATGGAGACCGGTTCGAAGTTCGCGGCCTCGATGACCACCCGGGTGGTGGCCGCGCCTACCTCGGTGGAGGCCCCGCCCATGACCCCGGCGATGCCGATCGGCCCGGAGTCGTCGGTGATCAGCAGGTCCTCGGTGTTGAGGGTGCGTTCCTTCTCATCCAGGGTGGTCAGCTTCTCCCCGGCGGTGGCGCGGCGCACCACGATCGGCCCGGCGAGCTTGTCCGCGTCGTAGAAGTGCAGCGGCTGGCCCAGTTCGAGCATCACGTAGTTGGAGATGTCCACGGGCAGGGAGATCGACCGCACCCCGGCCAGCGAGAGCCGGGCCGCCATCCAGCGCGGGGTGGGGCGGGCCGGGTCGATGCCGGTGACCTCGCGGGTGACGAAGCGGGTGCAGCCGGGCACCCCGTAGATCGGGGCGTCGTCCGCAACGCGCACCGGGTGGCCTTCAGCGGCGGCCTGGGTCAGCTTGATCGTGGCGGCCGGGTCGGTGAACTCGGTGCCGGTGGCCAGCGCGTATTCGCGGGCCACCCCGCGGATGGAGAAGCAGTAGCCGCGGTCCGGGGTGACGTTGATTTCCGCGGCCTGGTCCTTCAGGCCGAACAGCTCCAGCACATCGGTGCCCAGTTCCGGGTCCAGCCCCAGGCGGGAGAGCACGATGATCCCGTCGTGGTCCTCCCCGATGCCCAGTTCGCGCGAGGAGGCGATCATCCCGGTCGAGACGTGGCCGTAGGTCTTGCGCGGGGAGATGCGGAAGTCCCCGGGCAGCACGGCGCCGGGCAGGGTCACCACGACCTTGTCCCCGACTTCGAAGTTGTGTGCGCCGCACACGATGCCCTGCACGCCCGAGGGATCGATCCCGTCCCCGGTCAGGGTCTGCCCGGTGCCCTCGGGCACCACGCGCACCTGGCACCAGTTGATGGTCTTGCCGTTCTTCTGCGGCTCCTTTTCCAGGCTCAGCACCTGGCCGACCACGATCGGGCCGTGCAGTTCGTCGGAGGGACGGTGCACGTCCTCCTCTTCCAGCCCGACCTTGACCAGGTCGGCCATCACGTCCTCAGCCGAGGCGTTGGCAGGTACCTGCGCGTACTCGCGCAGCCATGACAGTGGTACTCGCATTGGGTTAGATCTCCATCCCGAAGTGCTGGCTGAAACGGACGTCGCCCTCGATCATGTCGTGCATGTCGGGCACATCGTTGCGGAACATGAGCGTGCGCTCCACGCCCATGCCGAACGCGAACCCGGAGTACACCTCCGGGTCGATGCCCGCGGCGCGCAGCACGTTGGGGTTGACCATGCCGCAGCCGCCCCACTCGATCCAGCGCGGCCCGCCCTTGGCGCCGGGGTGCCAGATGTCCAGCTCGGCGCTGGGCTCGGTGAACGGGAAGTAGGCAGGGCGCAGGCGGATCTCGGCTTCGGCGCCGAACATCTGCCGGGCGAAGTGCTCCAGGGTGCCGCGCAGGTCGGCCATGGTCAGGCCCTTGTCCACGGCCAGGCCCTCGAACTGGTGGAAGACCGGGGTGTGGGTGGCGTCCAGCTCATCGGTGCGGAAGGTGCGCCCGGGGCAGAGCACGTACAGCGGCACCTCGCGTTCGAGCATGGAGCGCACCTGCACCGGGGAGGTGTGGGTGCGCAGCACCAGGTGCGCGTCGGCCGGTTCGATGAAGAAGGTGTCCTGCATTTCGCGGGCCGGGTGGTCCGGCTTGAAGTTCAGCGCATCGAAGTTGAACCACTCGGATTCCACTTCCGGGCCCTCGGCGATTTCCCAGCCCATGCCCACGAAAATGTCCGCGACACGGTCCTGCAGCACCGACAGCGGGTGGCGGGCGCCCAGCGGGCGGCGCACCGGGGCGGCGGTGACGTCCACGGTCTCCTCGACCAGGATGCGTTCGGCCTCCTCGGCCTGCAGCACCTCGGTGCGCGCGGCCAGGGCCTTGTTCACCTTGCCGCGGGCGGCGCCCACCAGCTTGCCGGCGGCGGCCTTCTCGGTCTTGTCGAGCTTGCCGATCTGCCGGTTGGCCAGGGACAGCGCGGACTTCTCCCCGGTGTGCGCCAGGCGGGCGGCCTTGAGCTCATTCAGGTCGGCGGCCGCGGCGATGGCCGACAGGGCGGCCTCGACGGCGGCGTTCACGCCCTGCTCATCGGTGGGGTGCGGTGGCGCGGCGCCGTCCACCGGCGTTTCTTGGATTGTCTGGTCAGACATGGGGATCTGGTGATCCTTCTCTTCGCTGGTAATTGACTTGTTTCCCATTCTATTGGCAAGGCCCGCCAACGACTGATTCGATGACGGGCCTGATGCGTGAGTGGGCGGTTTTAGTGGGCCGCGGTGTCCTTGGCCTTGGGGGCCATGGCCAACACGATGATCAGGGTCAGCACCAGCAGGGCGCCGCCAAAGACCACGGAGTAGAACAGGGCGTAGTTGGCCTTGCCGGTGGCCTCGTATTCGGTGGCTCCCTGCACCATGTCAAAGGTCACGGTGTGACCCTCGATGGTGGCCGGGCCGGTGGTGGAGGTCACCGAGCCGGGGAAGGTCACCGACATGGTGGCCTTGGCGGCGTTGGGGTCGGTGGAGCCCGGGGCGTTGCCGCGCATGGCGAACTTGAAGCCGTCCTCGGTGGTGCCCAGCTGAACCGGCAGCTCAAAGCCCTGGAAGGCGTCCTGCAGCTGCACGAAGTTCATCGAGCTGACCGTGTTGAAGCGCAGGCCCACCCGGTCCTGGGTCTCGATCTTCTCGTAGGTCCAGTTCTCCCCGGCCATCTGGTCCAGTTGGCGGGTGTCGATCTTGGTGGCCAGCACGTCATCCAGTGAAGCACCCTGCAGCAGGGCGCGGTCGGTGGTCACCTCCACGGTGCCGCTGGCCTTGTCCTGGCCCTCGATGGTGACGTGGGCGTCCGTGTTCACGCAGCCGGCCAGGGCCAACATGGCGGTGAACATCATCGCCAGTACACCTACAAGTTTCTTCACGCGCTCTCTCCTCAGCACAGCCCCATCCAGCGGGCTCGTTCACTAGCGTTCGGTGGTCTTCTTCGCTCTATTGATCCGCCCCGCCGCGCGGGCCGAGCGTTTTTGCTCCTCCCAGCTTACGCGGGTGGGCCCGGTCGCGCCCAGTTCGCCGGGCCCGTGGCGCAGTGCCGGGCGCAAGCGCCTAGGGCCCGACCGGGGCCTTCGCGTCGGCGACGCAGGCCTGCACGATCGGTTCATCGGCCGGGATCCAGGGCACCGCCTGCCACGGCTCGGCGCCCAGCTCCAGCCAGCGCAGCTGGTCGTGTCCGTCCAGCGGGCGCGGGGTGCCGGAGGCGATGGTGGCGAACCACACGCGCATCGCCGCCCGCTCGTTCAGCGCCCAGCCCTGCTCAAGCGGACCGTAGATCTCATCGCCCAGGGTGATCTCGATGCCCAGCTCCTCGCGGATCTCCCGGCGCACCGCTTCCACCGGGTCCTCCCCCGATTCGACCTTGCCGCCGGGGAACTCCCACAGCCCGGCCAGCGCGGCCGGACGGTTGCGCCGGGCGGCCAGCAGCCGGGTGGGGTGCTGCAGCGAGTCGACCAGGGCGATCGCGACGATCTGCTTCAGGCTCATCAGGCTCTCTTCTCGTGTGCTTCACTCAGGCGGTGCCGGGCTGGCCGGGGGTGGGCCCGGGCTGCTCCGGGCTCTGCAGCCCGGCGCTTTCCGGGTCCGCCGGCAGCGCGCGCCGCTTG
Source organism: Glutamicibacter sp. St.4D3 (assembly GCF_059728615.1). Taxonomy (NCBI): domain Bacteria; kingdom Bacillati; phylum Actinomycetota; class Actinomycetes; order Micrococcales; family Micrococcaceae; genus Glutamicibacter; species Glutamicibacter sp. St.4D3. The sequence goes on along the minus strand of NZ_AP039380.1, from coordinate 1,036,314 downwards.
ATGTCCGGTTCGATGTAGATCAGGCTGCGCAGCGGCACCGCGGCGCGGATGTCCTTTTCCAGCCTATCGATGTGATCGGCGATCTGCGCGCCGGTGGCGTCCGGGGCCACCACGATCTTCAGTGCGATCAGCAGCTCCTCGGGGCCCACGTGCATGGTGCGCAGGTGCACCAGTTCGGTGTCCGCGTTGGCCACGGCACCGCGGATGGCCTGCACGTGCGCCTTGCTGGCCGACTCGCCCAGCAGCAGCGAGCGGGTCTCCACGGCCAGGATCACCGCGATCACCACCAGCAGCACGCCAATGGCGGCGGTGCCCGCGGCGTCAAAGCGCCCGTCCCCGGTCAGGATGGTCAGCCCCACCCCGAGCAGGGCGAAGGTCAGGCCCAGCAGTGCCGCGGTGTCCTCCAGCAGCACCACCGGCAGTTCGGGGTTCTTGGTGCTGCGCACGAAGCTGAGCAGCCCGCGCCGCCCGCGGGCCCGGGCGCTTTGCTTGATCGCGGTGCGCAGCGAGAGCCCCTCGGCGATGATCGCGAACACGATCACGGCCAGCGGCACCCACCACCACGGCCCGGTGATGCCGTGCGGGTCGTGGAACTTCTCATACGCCTCGTAGAGGGCGAACAGCCCGCCGGCGCTGAACAGGATGATGGCGACCAGGAACGCGGACACAAAGCGCTCTCCCCCGTACCCGAAGGGGTGCTCGGTGTCGGCCTTGCGCTTGGAGCGGCGCCGCCCGATGAGCAGCACCAGCTGGTTGCCGGTGTCGGCCACCGAGTGGATGGCCTCGGCCAGCATCGAGGAGGATGAGCTGAGCAGCCAGGCCACGAACTTGGCGATGGCGATCGCCAGGTTGGCGCTGAGCGCCGCGATGATCGACTTCGTGCTTTCTTCACTCGCCATTGGCGTCCCTTTCGGCCGTGTACACCTTGTGCGGGCACCGGTGCGGTGAGCAAAAGCTGGTGCCCTGCCTCGGACTATGTCAGCAACCGGGTCAGGGGCGCAACGCCCTTGCCGAAGCGTACAGGCAGACGGTGGCGGCGGTGCCCACGTTCAGGGATTCGGCCACCCCGTACAGCGGCACGGCGATCCTGTGGTGGGCGGCCTGCTTTTCGGTCTCGTCCAGCCCCTGGCCTTCGTTGCCGAACAGCCAGGCGGTGGGCACGTCCAGGGCCGGCTGCCCGGCCGCCGGTTCCCCGCCCTGCCCGGCGCGGCGCAGCACCGCCTGGTCCTGCAGGGTGTCCAGGTCGTGTTCGGCGTAGCCGTCGGCGGCCAGCAGCTGGATGCCGTGCAGGGTGGCGGTGGAGGTCAGTTCCGCGAAGTCCACGTTGCCGATCACCGGCAGGTGGAAGAGCGAGCCGACGGTGGAGCGCACCGTCTTGGGGTTGTAGATGTCCACGCTGCCCTTGGTGAACAGCACCGCGTCCGCCCCGGCCGCGTCGGCCGCGCGCAGGATGGTGCCGGCGTTGCCCGGGTCCTGCACCCGGCAGAGCACCGCGATCAGCCGCGGTGCGGAGTCAAACAGTTCCCGCAGGTCCGGTTCGTTGCGCCGGGCGACGGCGATGATGCCCTGCGGGGTGATGGTGTCGGCCATGGCCGCGAGCACCTGTTCGGTGACGGTGCGGGCCGGGATCTGGGCGTCCTGCAGCAGTTCGCTGAATTCGGAGGAGGAGCCCAGGAAGTGTTCGGTGGCGTACACCGAGACCAGCACCTGACCGGTGGCGGCGTGCGCCTTCAGCGCCTCGCGCACGGCCTGCGGGCCTTCGACCAGGTAGTGTCCGCTGGCTTTGCGTCCGGCGCGGGTGGCCAGCCGGGCGACGGCTTTGACCTTGTCGGCCCGCAGGTTGGACATCACCGGTTCTTCATAGCTGGTCATGATTCGAGAATACCGGCAAATACGGTGCCGGGCAGAACACCAGCGGGTGCAGACCATGGTTATGGTCTGCACCCGCTGGTGTGTTTCCTCACCCGCATCCGGCGCCTGGCACCGGTGCCGGGTGGTGAAGGATGAGTAAGGCTTTACTTCATCTGCTGACGAGCTTCGCCACCGGCGGGCTCGTAGCCTGCGGCCTTGGCGGACTCGATCGAGTTGAACCAGTACTCGGCAGTGGTCTGCTCGTACCAGGTCGAACCCGGCACGTGGTACTTGTTCGAGCCGGAGTTGCCCTTGATGACGAAGCCTTCCGGAGCGTCCTGACCCTCGATGGCCTTGATGCCACCGGCGGCTTCGGCCTTGGAGGCCGAGGTGTGGGCGGAAGCAGCGGCAGGAGCCTTCTCAGCCTTCGGGGCGGCAGCCTTGGCGGCGGCGGCCTGCGGGGCCTTGGCGGCTACTGCCTCAGGCGCTTTTGGGGCGTTGACGTCAGCCGGCAGGGCACCCTTTGCTACCTGGACCAGCGCGGCGAAGGCGTTGGCGTCGGAGACGGCCAGCTCGGCCAGCATGCGGCGGTCAACCTCGACCTCGGCGGCCTTCAGGCCCTGGATCAGGCGGTTGTAGGTCATGCCGTTGGCGCGGGCAGCGGCGTTGATGCGCTGGATCCACAAGCGGCGGAAGTCGCCCTTGCGCTTGCGGCGGTCGTTGTAGCTGTATACGAACGAGTGGAGCAGCTGCTCCTTGGCCTTGCGGTAAAGGCGCGAACGCTGACCGCGGTAACCCTTGGCGCGTTCCATTACGACGCGACGCTTCTTATGGGCGTTGACTGCCCGCTTCACACGTGCCACGTGTGTACTCCTTCAAATCTTGTTCCCGCTGGCGAAGGTCCTTCTCCGGCGGTGAAAACTAGTGGTTGGTTGGGGTAAGGCTTCCCCGAGTAATGCTTGCGAAGGGGAAGGCCTAGAGGCCCAGCATCCGCTTGATGGTCTTCACATCGGCCTTGGCAACGAGCTGGTCAGAGGCCAGGCGACGGGTGATGCGGGAAGACTTGTGCTCCAGGTAGTGGCGGCGGTTGGCCTGCTGACGCGCCAGCTTTCCGCTGCCGGTCACCTTGAAGCGCTTCTTGGCGCCACTATGAGTCTTGAACTTCGGCATAGCTGCCGTTCTCCTTACGTGCTCCGATCGGATCCGTGCCGGACCCGTCGGGGATCATCCGAAGCGGGCCCCTCAAAGCGAGACGACCGCTGTTGTTCTTTTCTAGTGCGGCCCTTCCGCGGAGGAAGGACCGTTCGCCCTGAAGGCGGCGGGTTCCGGGGGAACCCGGAGGGCTCGGCTTACGCCTCGCCCTCGGCCTGGGCCCGTGCCTGCTCCAGCTTGGCGCGAGCCTCGTCGTCCATGGAGGAGGCCACGTTCTGCCCCGAGGTTTCCTGCGGAGCGTCGGTGGCGACGCGGCGCTTGGAACCACGACCGCCGGACTTCTGCTGCTGTTCGCGACGGGCCTCGGCCTTGTTCTTCAGCGGACCGACCACCATGACCATGTTGCGGCCATCGATGCGCGGGTTGGACTCAACGGCTCCAACTTCCGCAACGTCCTCTGCAAACTTCTCCAGCAGGCGGATGCCCATCTCCGGGCGCTGCTGCTCACGTCCACGGAACTGGATCATGGCCTTGACCTTGTCACCGGCGCCCAGGAAGCGCAGGGCGTGGCCGACCTTGGTTTCGTAGTCGTGCTTGTCGATCTTCAGGCGGAAGCGGACTTCCTTCAGGACCGTGTTGGTCTGGTTCTTGCGGGCCTCGCGTGCCTTGACGGCGGCTTCGTACTTGTACTTGCCGAAGTCCATCAACTTGCACACTGGAGGCTTGGCGTTGGGGGCCACCTCGACCAGGTCGAGATCGGATTCGTGAGCCAGGCGCAGGGCGTCCTCGATGCGGACAATTCCCACCTGTTCACCATTTGGGCCAACGAGGCGTACCTCAGGTACGCGAATGCGCTCGTTAATGCGTGGATCGCTGATGTGTAACTCCTGTTAGTCGTAAGTAGTGCTGCCCAGCAACGAAAAAGGCCTCCGCTGCTGATGCAGGCGAAGGCCACAAAGTCGACTACAGCACCAAGGGTTCTGCTGAACCCTGCTGCCTTGGAATCCCCGTGAGGGATTCCCGCCGAAGTACCCGGACGCCTGCACGGCGACAGCGGGTGGGAGATGGCCTCCACTTGCATGTCTCGATCATGATCCCTTGGTCACATAACCTGTTTCAGGCCAGAACCAAGTAACCCAATCGAGTCGGTCTGTGACAAGCTTAGCAGTATGAGTACCGAAGATTCCAATTCAATGCAGCAGGCCGTCGATCAGCAGGTCCGCGATATCGCCGAGGTTCCTGCCGTTGAAATCATCACCACCGCCGCGGTGCACCTGATGAGCGCCGCCGCCGTGAAGTGCGGCCTGGCCGAAGGCAAGGACGCCGCCGAGCTGAAGGACCTGGACGAGGCCCGCAAGCTGATCACCGCACTGGCAGGCCTAGTCACCGCCGGGGCGCCGGAGATCGGCTCGCAGCACGCCGCTCCCCTGCGCGATGGTCTGCGCAGCCTGCAGCTGGCCTTCCGGGAAGCTTCGATCATCCCGGATGCGCCGGGCAAGGGCCCGGGCGAGAAGTTCACCGGCCCGGTCAGCTAGTCCCTGAGCGGGGCACCGGCAGCCGAGGCTGCGATTAAAATTACATGATGCAACCGGGGGCGCGGCAGGATTTTCCTGCCGCGCCCCCGGTTTCTCTTCGGCCGTGCACTACCGCACCTGGACCAGCTTGCGCCGGGCCTTGCGGCGGATGCGGCGGCGGATCTGCTGGGCGATCAGTGCGGCGAGCACCACCACCATGGCGATCACCCCGACGGCGGCGAACGCGGCGGCCGGACCGGCCAGGTCCACCACGGCGCCGGTGACGGGGGATCCCAGCGCGGTACCGGCGGTCATCGCCGAACCGTACCAGCCCATCGCTTCCCCACGACGGTGCTCGGCCACCAGATCGGTGAGCCATTCCGAGGCCGCGGACAAGGTCGGGGCAACCAGCAGGCCGGGCAGCGCGGAGAGCAGCGCAAGGGACCAGGTGTCGGTGGCAAAGTACATCGGGATGGTGAGCACCGCCATGCCCAGCAGCAGCACGAGCGGGGAGATCCGGCGTTCGATCATGCCGTAGACCAGCCCGCCGATCAGGGAGGCGCCGCACCAGAAGAGGAACACGATGCCCAGGTCCCCCGGGTTGCCCTGCTGCTCCAGCTCGGCCACGATGCTCACCTCGGTGCCGGTCAGCAGTGCGCCGGCACCGCCCGAGGCGATGAACACGGCCAGCACCGAGGCGCTCATCCAGGTGAAGCTGGTCTTGACCTTGCGCCCGCGCTCGCGCAGCCGGGCCCGGGCGGACTTGCGTCCGGCGGCGATCAGCTCGCCTTCCACCTCGTGCACACCGGCGGGGGCGGCGGCCACGAAGCTGGCTTCGGCCCCCAGCCGCTCCTCGTGCACGTTGGCCTTCTTGGCCTTCGCCTTGGGATCCTCGCTGCGGGTGGGAGGGTTCAGCAGGAACAGCCCCACCCCGCCCAGCGAACCGAGGATGCCCACCGCGGTCAGCCCGAGCGTGGTGTCCAGCTGCGTGGCGATGATGCCGGCGGAGGCCGGGCCGACGATGAACACCAGCTCGGTGGCCATCGCATCCAGGGCGAAGGAGGAGCGTCGTTGCTCGCCGGTGGTCATTACGCCCAGCGCGGTGCGCACCACGGAGAAGACCGGCAGGGCGAACAGCCCGCCCAGGAACGCCAGCGGATAGATCCACACCAGCGGCACATGCGGCACCGTGCTCCACACCGCCACTTCGATGATGATCGAGGGAATCAGCGCCCGGCGCAGGCCCCACTGGTCTACCTGGTGCCCGCGCCACGGGGCACCCACGGCGATGCCCACGGTCATCAGGGCCACCACGATTCCGGCCGAGGCCCAGTCCTGGCCCAGGTTCAGAACCAGGTGCAGCAACAGCAGCATGCTCAGCGCCGAGTGTGGAAGTCGTGCGATCATTCCGATCACCAGCAGGCCGCCGATCGCCGGTTGGCGAAGGATCTGCCAGTAACGTTTCATGCTCAAGCTGTTGCCCTCCTAAAGGTTCATATTTGCTCGGTTCTTAACTTGGTGCGCTCAGCAGGCTGATTTCCAGGGAGTCCACCGCTTCGGCGAACTGCGGGTTGTTCGCCAGCGTCCCGTGGACCCGATTGGTGACCTCGCGGGCACGCTGTTCACTTGTGCCCGGGGCAAAGACAAACTGCAGCAGCAGCTCCGGCCCGGAGCCGCCGCCGGCCACCGGCTTGCCGCCCTTGTCCCGCGATCCGACGCCGTGTCCGGGCCCGACGCGCACCTGCCGCAGTTCGTCATGGCCCTCGGTCGCCTGGCCGATGAGTGCGCCCAGCTGTTCGTCAAGGTAGCTGGGGGTCCACTGCACCTGCTTGGCCAGGGTCCACACCCCGGGGCGGCGCAGCACAAAGGTGTAGTCGCTGCCCGGATCCAGCACTAGCAGGTCCGCTTCCTCGCTGACCGCGGACAGAGCCGCGCGCGGGGCGTAGACCGCTACCGGGCGGGCTTCGGGATGCCAGGCCTGCAGGCGTTCCACGGTGGTGAACACCGGAAGGGCCATCCGGCCATCTGGCGCCTTGATCTTCACCAGCGCCATGTCCGCTTCCTTGTCGGAGGCGAACCCATGCTCGGTCATCGCCTCTTCCCCCAGCTGGGCCACGATGGCGACAAACACCCGGGCGTCGGCCAGTGCCCGGTGCACCGCGGCCTCATCGCCGGTGCCGGCGCGCAGCTGGTCCAGGGCCTCGACGACCTGTGCGTTGGCTAGGCCGTCGTCCTTGTCGAAGTTGTGCAGCGGGTTGCCGTCCCCGCTCAGGTCGCGTCCTTCCCAGCTTTGGCCGGCCGAATCGGACTTGCTGCCGGCCTGCGCCAGGGCCGCGGCGATGTGGCCGGGCAGGTGGCGTTTGGGCTCGGGCAGGGAGGAGGAAGTGGAGCTCATGTACCCATGCTATAAGCTCGCGCAAGTGCGCCGGACCGCTTGTGACCTCGGTTAAACGTGATGTGGGCCGGGCGCGGTGTCTTCCACCGGGCCCAGCCCACTCAACACACGTACTTTAGCTGCTGCTCTCATCTCCTATTCCGGGTTGCTGCTCTAAAGCAACCCGCGCTTAGAACAACTTCTTACGGAACGAAAGGCCCTTCCCCAACCGAATGTTTACTGTTCCCCGAGAAGAGATCGAGACCGGGCCAGCCTTCTTAGAAACTGATGCCCCGGATTTCGAGATGTTTAAGGTCGTCGACTTGCCTAGTTTCTTGCGCTTGCGAAAGGTAAACCCCACCGTGGCACTCCTTTAGTTAATACAGCTAGTCAGAACGAATACAGCAGGCATGTACACCTGCTGATGTGCCGGGACCTTCAGTTACAGTGACTCTGCAGGACACGGGCACTAGCGTTGTGCTCGGCTTTTGTCATCCAGAGGTCGTATTTATATTTGACCTCGACCTGCCGCGTCACGTACTCGCACCAGAAGCCCCTATTCGGTGGCAACCACGAGGCGGCATCCCTGTCACCCTTAGACGCGTTGGTCGGCCCGTCGACCGCAAGCAGGTTTAGCGGATCATTGGCGAATTCATAACGAGACTGCGACGACAGCTTCTGCGCCCCCTTTTGCCAAGCATCCGAAAGCGCGACCACATGGTCGATCTGCACTGCGTTACTCGTTCCCTGTCCCCGTTGGAACTCGATTAGCGCACCGGTATACGGATCTTCAAGCGTCGCAGTCAAAACCACGCAGTTAGCTGTGCCCGTTTTGTAGGTGTGCACCGTAAGATCGCGGGCGAGCATGTCATTCCTCGCATCGCAACCGTTATGATCCGGATCGCCCCAACCGTTTCCGAACAAACTCCGGTCATATCCGGTTTTGGGTGCCCGCCCCTTGATTGCGATCTGTCCCAGCATCGCGGTTGCATCCGAAGTTTTGGAAGTCGTCTGCTGGGATTGATTGCTCGGGGCAGTTTCTTCGCTCTGCTCAACAACCTCATCTTCGGTCAAAGATTGAGCTGTTGGAGCCGGTTCCTCTGTGACGATCGTAATCGGCAACGCTTCCTTGCGGATGGTAATCTCCGCCGGAGGCTCGGACAATTTCGAAGGATTCTCGGCTGACGACACTTTTCCCGCCGGAATGCTCGATGGGGCGGCACAGCCCCCGAGCAGTCCGATGCAGAGGCCGAGCCCGAGTAGTCTTATCTCTACTCGCACCCGACTCCGTCACCGTCACGATCCAGATGTTTGCCATAGCCCGGTTCGCCCCTATAAACGGGCGCTGCGCCAGCATTACGTGCTTCAGTGCAGTTTTTGAAGTAACGGCTAGTATTAGGAGCTGGTTTCGGTGCCGCAGGTTTCGGTGTACTTGCGGGCTTTCGCACCTTTTTCTTCTCGGCTTCTTGCTTCGCCTTCTTCTGGGCTGCAGCTTTTTCAGCAGCGGCCTTTTCCTGGGCCGCCTTCGCGGCGGCAGCTTTTTCTTTCTTGGCCTTTTCTAGTGCAGCTTTTTCCTGTTCAGCCTTCTCTTCGGCGGCTTTCTTCGCCTCGGCCGCCTTCTTGGCCTCAGCCTCTGCTGCCTTCTTGACCTTAGCCTCGTCTGCCGCCTTCTTTTCAGCAAGAAGCAACTTCTCGTGCTCATTAGCGGTTACCCAGACAAGCGCTCCGTTCGCGTCCTTGTCACAGTACAGTTGCTCGTGGCCTTGTTCCATCACTAAGTCGTCGCCGTCGCAAAGGTCCCCTACATAGTCATCCAGCACTGGGGCCGGTGTCGGAGTGGAGGACTCGGTTGCAACTGCAGGTTCCGGGCTTGCAGAATCATTCTGCTGAACGGCGGGCGCTGCATTGGGTTCGGGTGCTGGCACCGGATTCTGAATACCGATAATGCCCGCGGCGACGATAACCAACCCCGCGAGAATACCGGTGCCCTTGGCAGCCATTTTGCGATTCGACCGAGCAACCCAGGGAATGCGGCCGACAAAGATCGCAATCGCGCCGAGCACCACTCCTAACAAGGCAAGGAGCAGGACCACTTCCGGCAGGAATATCAGAAGTAGCAGCAACCCTAAAAGGACCAGCGCTAGCAAAAGTTTTCGATTAGTTTTCGTCATTTTTGGGCTCGGTGGAGTCCCCGGAAAATTGGTGCTCATGATGTCCCCCCCAGACAGTGAAAGATACAACAATAGTCTTGGATGAGTTCGCGTTTAAAGCAAATTTGTTTAGCTAAAAAATTGTGACATTTTGATAACAAAAGAAGCCGGGGGTCTTCAGCAGTTCAAGGTTCCACCTCAGCCGTCGGCTCACCTAATGCCACGTCATCGTGAGAAGTAAACCAGTACGACGGGCGGCGTTGTTAGTGAGTGAGCAAAGGCTCCAGACAGCCGTGAGAAAGGCCCGGAGATTATGTTTGGATTGACGCGTTAGACCCGCGGGGGGGCTCCCGGACACGGTCCGTCAAATTGAATCTCTGATCCCGCACGCGAACCTGTCAGCGCAGCAGTGATCACCCCGACCACGGCTGGATGGAGTCGCTCGACAGTCGTCTTTCAACGGCGTATGGGTCCCGCGAACACTTTCCGTGTTCACGAGACCCATAATTCAACTAATCAGTTGCACCCGACTTAGCTAAGCCCGTCCGGCCGCGACTTCCAGGGCGTCCTGCAGGGTGAAGCGACCGGCGTACAGCGCCTTGCCCATGATGGCGCCTTCGACGCCCTCGGGAACCAGTTCGCGCAGCGCGCGCAGGTCATCCAGGGAGGAGATGCCGCCGGAGGCCACGATCGGCTTGTCGGTCTTGGCGCACATTTCCAGCAGCAGTTTCACGTTCGGGCCGCGCAGGGTGCCGTCCTTGGTGACGTCGGTGACCACGTAGCGCGGGCAGCCGGCGTCCTCCAGCCGGGCGAGCACCTCCCACAGGTCCCCGCCTTCCTTGGTCCAGCCGCGACCGGCCAGGGTGGTGCCGCGCACGTCCAGGCCGACGGCGATCTTGTCGCCAAAGCGCTCAATGGCCTTGGCGGTCCATTCGGGGTTCTCCAGGGCGGCGGTGCCCAGGTTCACTCGGGTGGCGCCGAATTCCAGGGCCCGCTCCAGTGAGGCGTCATCGCGGATGCCGCCGGAGAGCTCCACCTTGATCTGCAGTTCCTGGGCGATGCGCTGGACAATGTCGGTGTTGTGTCCGCGGTCAAAGGCGGCGTCCAGGTCCACCAGATGCAGCCATTCGGCGCCGTCGTTCTGCCAGGCCAATGCGGCTTCCAGCGGATCGCCGTAGCCGGTCTCGGAGCCGGCTTCGCCCTGGACCAGGCGTACGGCCTGCCCGTTGGCGATGTCGACGGCGGGAAGCAGTTCCAGGTGTGTTTGCTCGCTCATTGTTTCCTTTGTGTTCTGCGGTGGCGTAGGGCGCTACAGGGTCAGGACCCACCCGGCAATGACTGCCATGGCGGCCAGCGCCCAGCAGGCGATGATCCAGGAGATGTGGGCTTTCTGGCTTTTCAGGGAGATCGCTCCCCCGGCCAGGAAGGCTCCGACTCCCAACAAGACAACGGTCCACATGTTTAGAGGGTCTCCAACCAGTTGCGCAGCAGGCGGTTGCCCGCCGTGCCGGATTTCTCGGGGTGGAACTGGACCGCGGAGAGCGGTCCGTTTTCCACGGCGGCGACGAACGGGGTGCCGTGGGTGCTCCAGGTGACCTTGGGGGCGCTCATCGCCGGCTGGGTGATGTCAAACTCCCAGTGGCGCACGCCGTAGGAGTGCACGAAGTAGAACCGCTCCTGTTCGATCCCCTCGAACAATCGGCTGCCCTCGGAAACCTGGACGGTGTTCCAGCCCATGTGTGGGATCACTTCGGCTTCCAGGCGCTCCACGACGCCGGGCCATTCGCCCAGTCCCTGGCTGCGCACCCCGTGTTCCACGCCCTCATCGAAGAAGACCTGGTGGCCAACGCAGATGCCCAGCACCGGTCGGCCGCCGGCAACCCGGCGTCCGATCCAGCGCGGCGCGTCAATGGCCTTGAGCTGTTGCATCACCGAGGCGTAGGCCCCCACCCCGGGGACCACCAGGCCATCGGCTTCCAGGATCGCGGTGGAGTTGGCGGTCAACTCCACGTTGGCTCCGGCCGCCTCCAGGGCGCGTACCGCAGAGCGGACATTGCCGGACCCGTAGTCCAGGACGACTACGTTTTTACTTCCCACCTACAGCGCACCCTTCGTGGACGGGATTTGGTCCCCCATGCGGGGGTCGGTTTCCACCGCTTCGCGCAGCGCCCGTGCCAGGGCCTTGAACTGCGCTTCAACGATGTGGTGTGGGTCGCGCCCGGAGAGTACCTCGATGTGGGCGCAGATCTGGGCGTGGAAGGTCAGCGACTCGAAGACGTGGCGCGTCATCGACCCGGTGAAGTGCCCTCCGATCAGGTGGTATTCCTGGCCGGCCGGCTCCCCGCCGTGCACCAGGTAGGGCCGCCCGGAGATGTCCACGACGGCGCGGGCCAGGGCCTCGTCCAACGGCGCGTAGGCGGTGCCGAACCGGCGGATGCCGGCCTTGTTGCCCAGGGCGGTGCGCAGCACCTCGCCAATGGTGATGGCGGTGTCCTCCACGGTGTGGTGCACGTCGATGTGGGTGTCGCCGGTGGCGCGCACGGTCAGGTCGATCAGCGAGTGCTTGGACAGTGCGGTGAGCATGTGGTCGAAGAACGGCACGGAGGTGCTGATCTCGGACTTGCCGGTGCCGTCCAGGTCAAGTTCGACGAACACGGACGATTCGCTGGTCACGCGTTCCATGCGGGCTTTGCGGCCGCCCAGGGATTCGGCAGACATCTTCTTCCTTCGCTAGCTTCTGGCAGTTTGCTGGTGCGCCGGTTCGAGCAGCTCGCTGAGCCGGTCGAGGAAGGCGGTGGTTTCCGCCTCGGTGCCGGCGGTGACGCGCAGGGTGCCAGGGATCCCGTTGTTACGCACAATGATCCCTGCCTCGAGCAGGCCCTGCCAAATCGCTTCCGGATCCTGCAGCCCGCCGAAGAACACGAAGTTCGAATCGCTGACCGAGGGCTGCAGGCCCAGTTCGGTCAACCGGGTGACGATCCGGTCACGCTGGGTCTTGATCTGTTCGACCTCGGCCAGCAGCGCGTCCACGTTTTTCAGTGCCGCGATCGCGGTGGCCTGGGTGACCGCCGAGAGGTGGTAGGGCAGACGCACCAACCGGATGGCGTCACTGACTTCAGGGGCCGCGGCCAGATAGCCAAGGCGTGCCCCGGCCAGCGCAAACGCCTTGGACATGGTCCGGGTGACGATCAGGCGCTGGCGGCCGGGCAGCAGGCCCAGCGCGGACTTGGTTCCGGCCAACGCGAACTCGGCGTAGGCCTCATCGACGATCACGATCGCGTTGTTCTCGCTGGCCGCCTCGTAGACGGCTTGGATGACATCCAGCCCCAGGGCGGTACCCGTGGGGTTGTTGGGTGAGCAGAGGATCACGATGTTCGGGCGGTGTTCGCGCACCTGGCTGGCCGCCGATTCGGCGCTGAGCGTGAAGTCCGCGGCACGGGTTCCGGCGATGAAGGCGGTGTCGGTGCCGCTGGCCAGCAGCGGGTACATGGAGTACGTGGGTACGAAGCTCATGACGCTGCGTCCCGGTCCACCGAAGGCCTGGAGGATTTGCTGCAGGATTTCGTTCGAGCCGTTCGCCGCCCAGATGTTCTCGGCACGCAGTTCATGCCCCAGGTAGTCGGCGAGCAGTTCACGCAGTTCGGTGAATTCGCGGTCCGGGTAGCGGTTGAGGGTGGTGGCGGCCTTGGCCACTTCTTGTGCAATTGCCTCGACCACGGCCGGCGGCAGTGGATGGGTGTTTTCGTTGACGTTCAACTGGATGGGCACGTCGATTTGCGGCGCGCCGTAGGGAGAGAGCCCGCGGAGATTCTCACGCAAGGGCAGTTGACTTAACAGTTCACTGCGGTCTTTCACACGGTAATTCTAAGCTGGGGCGGCCGCTGGCAGTGAATCAGTGACGCTCCAGGCGGTAACAATGAACCGCGGGCTACTGCTGGTCCAGGACCGGAATCTGCAGGGTTTGTCCGGCCTGCAGCACGCCGCCATGCAGCGAGTTCATTTCGCCGATGTAGCGAATGGCATCTTCCTGGTTGTAGCCTTGCGCGTATTCGCTGGCCAAGTCCCACAGGGTGTCCCCGGGAATGACGGTCACCTCCACCGTTTCAACGCCTGCTGGCTCCTGGTCGGAGGCCATTACGGAGTTGGAGAACGTGGTCAGCAGGAAAGTTGCCGCCAGGGCCAGCAGGAAGACCGGAACCCCGATCAACACAACCCAGCCGCGTCGGGTCAGGCGGATTCGCATGCGTGTGGTGCTTTGATCTTTATCCAGTGCCGTAGTGGCCATGGCCGATCTCCTCTCAGGACGAGCGTGATGCGAGTTTCTAATGTTCGAACATCTCATTCGAAGATATGTTCGGATCTAGTACATCTTTTCTAACAGAGCTCGGCGACACTTGTCTAGATAGTTCGAACAAATCTTTGAAAGAGGCTTCGAAATCCACTAGGATTTCGAAGTAAATCGAGCATGAGGACATCACAACAGTCAGCACCGACAGTTTGACCGCTCGGCCATGACTCGCAATCGTTAGGGAAGGCAGAAATTACATGTCAGCATCACAACGCACTCCGCGTGCCAATGCTCGGTCGCTGACCATCCGCCAGAAGAAGATCCTGGAAACCATCCAGCGGGCCATCGGGAACAACGGCTACCCGCCCTCGATGCGTGAGATTGGCGACTCGGTCGGGTTGGCCAGCCTCTCCTCGGTAACCCACCAGTTGGGTCAGCTGGAGAAGCTCGGCTATATCCGGCGGGACCCGCGCCGCCCCCGCGCCATGGAAATTCTGCTTCCGCTGCAGCTGAACGACGAGTCTGAATCCGCTTCCAAGGAACCGGCCGCCCAGCCGGAGCCGGCCGATGAGACCAAGGTCATTGAGCTGAGCACCTCGGCGGACACCACGATGGTGCCACTGGTTGGACGTATTGCCGCCGGTGGTCCGATCCTAGCTGAGCAGAGCGTCGAGGATGTCTTCTCCCTGCCGCGTCAGCTCGTGGGCCACGGTGAGCTGTTCATGTTGCGGGTTTCGGGCGACTCCATGGTGGATGCCGCCATTTGCGACGGCGACTGGGTGGTGGTGCGCCGTCAGCAGACCGCCGACAACGGCGACATTGTTGCCGCCCTGCTGGATGAGGAAGCCACCGTCAAGACCTTCCGCCAGCGTGATGGCCACACCTGGCTGCTTCCGCAGAACTCGCGCTACGAACCGATCCTGGGCGACAGCGCCACCATCATGGGCCGCGTTGTTTCGGTGATGCGTTCGCTCTAGCCTTCCTGCCACCTTCGGCACAGTCCCGGTGTTTCGCGTTACCAAACGCGGCACACCGGGATTTTGTTTTGGCTCTGCTCGACGCTCCCACCCAAGCCGGGAATCAATTCATCCGGAAAACGTCCGCTAGGGGACGAGGCAGGTGAAGGCCGGCAGTGGCAGGCGCAGTTGTTCAAGGACCACCTTTTCGTGGGGCACCACGGGGATTGGCAGGTCATCGAGCCCGAACCAGCGAAGATCCACGGCCTTGTCCGGCTCCTGGATCTCGGGTGTGCCCTGCCAGGTGCGGCATTCGAAAAAGAAGTCGACGCGGCCGGGCTGATCCTTGACCGCAGCCGGGCGCTGCAGCACCGTCAGGGGGTGAAGATGTTCTTGGCAGACCAGTACACCCAGCTCCTCGCCAGCTTCTCGAATGGCTGCCGCTACTGCGTTTTCCCCATTCTCCAGATGCCCGGCGGCGGCAGCGCCCCAGTACCCGTCCAGGAAACCAGTGCCTCGCCGCTGTTGCAGCAGCACGGCGTCGGCTTGGCGAAAGATCACGTAACTCACTGCGATGAGTCCGCTGCGTGCCGGAGGCAAGTCCTGCGGTGGAAGGCTCATGAGGTCCTTCGTTTCAGGTCGGTGCTCTGCGTGACGACCGCTGCGGCCGAGAGGATGCTCCAGCGCTGCACGGCTTCCGAGAGCTGAGCCGTCTGCTTGTCCAGGACGGTGGCGGCGGTATCGGAAACGAGCCGCGCGGCGGTTTGCCGCGCCTGCTGCGGCAGTCGGTGATCCGTAGCGGCCAGCGCCAGGTAGCGGCAGAGGATTCCGGTGAATAGGCTCCCATCCCCGCCCTGTTCCAGGCGCAGCCCCTGCTGTGGAACGGTGAGCCCACGGTCCACCGCGTCGATGAGGTCGGCGGCCTGGCGCAGGTACCGTTCGTCCCCGAGCTCCAGCCAGGCCCCAAGGATTGGGCCCTGGTTGTAGGTGTAGATCTGTCCTTCGAGCCGATGCCCGGCGTTAACCAGATAGATCCCATCCAGGTAGAGGCCCAGGGTGGGGTCGAAGAGCTTCTCTCGCATCCAGTCGACCAGCGCGCCAGCGGTTTTCCGGTCCCCGATGCGGGCGAAGTGTAGGGCCGCGGGGCCGTTGACCGGCACGTTCTTGAACGCGCGTTTGCGTGACCAGTACAGGCCGCCGCCAAGCACCGAATCCTGACCGCTGCGCAGTTGGCGGGTCAGCGAGTCCACCGCCGACTGGGCAAGTTTTGCCGGTTGCTGGTGCAGTTCCAGGCACAGCGCGTTCAGCCGGTGGCTGGAGAGCGCCAGCCAGGCCATGTCATCAAAGAAATAGTTCGGGAACACCCCGAAGTTGCGGATCTTGATCCCGCGCAGCAGCCGCAGCCCGCGGCGCACCTCGGCCTTGGCTGCCTCGGGTGCGCCGGCCCGCGCATAGTGACACCCCATGTCCACGATCGCGTCCAGGTAGTGGGCCTGCCACCAGTAGTGCCATTCAGACCATGGGGCGTCCCCTCGGATCCGGCGCCCACGGGCTGCCGGCGCCTTAGGGGTGGGAACCGGTGCCCGCAACGCTCCGATCCAGGTGCCGGGCAGCCCCATGAGCCGGTGCCCGAAACGGTCGTTGACATCACGGGCAGCGTTGTCGGCCAGCGCGGTCCAGCTGTGGGTCATGCACTGCTCCTCTACCTGACAGGGGTCGGCGGGCAACCACCGGGTGCGGCGGTGTTCTGTGACGAGTCTACGTTTCCCGCCCAGCGCGCGCATTGGCCGCCGTACTTGGCTTGGCGCCGGCCGCGGGAGCATGCTGGAGACATGATGCATGCGGCGGTTATCGATGTTCCCGGTCCGGCTGAAGCCATTGCGGTGCGTGAGGTTCCGATTCCCACACCCAAACCGGACGAGGTGTTGGTGCGCGCCGAGTTCTCCTGCGTGAACCATGTGGACACCTTTGTGCGTTCCGGCGCGTACGCCACCGAGCTTCCCTCCCCGTTCATCCTCGGTCGGGATGTGGCCGGCACGGTCGAGGCCGTGGGCGAGTCGGTCACCGGGTTCAGCGTCGGGGACCGGGTCTGGTCAAACTCGTTGGGGTATGACAGGCGGCAGGGGTCCTTTGCCGAATTCTGCGTGGTGCCGGCCGCACGGCTTTTCACGCTCCCGCAGAACGTGGCGGATTTGCGCGGCGTGGTGGCGCTGTCCCATGCCATGACCACCGCGTGGCTGGGGCTGGGGCGCAGCGCACCGCTGGCCGCCGGGCAGTCGGTGTTCATTGGTGGGGCGGCCGGTGCCGTGGGCAGTGCAGCCGTGCAGTTTGCCTGCGCCCGGGGCGCCCGGGTGATTGCCAGCGCCGCCCCGGCGGATCATTCCTGGGTCAGGGATTTGGGGGCTGACACCGTGCTGGACTATGCCCGGCCCGACCTCATCGAAGCGGTGGCCTCCCATGTGCCCGAAGGTGCCGCGATCTGGTGGGACACGTCGGGTCACCAGCAGCTGGCCCAGCTTATCCCGGCGCTGGCCAACCGGGGCACCGTGTTGATTTCCGCGGGCCTGCAGGCCGAGGCCAGCATTCCGGTCGGTGCGCTCTACACCCGGGATGTGAGCGTGAAGGGTTTCGCCGTCTCGAACGCGAGAGCCGAGGAACTTTCTGCGGCGGCCGCCGCGCTGAATGAGTTGCTGGCCACGAGGGAGCTGAAGTACCGGGTGGATCGCGAATTGCCCTTGGAGCAGGCTGGCGAAGCCCACCGGCTGGTGGAGGCCGGTGGGCTTCATGGAAAGGTTCTGGTGCGCCTGCGCGGCTGACCCGGGCGGGGGCGGCCGGCCCCGGCTACTTGTTCGGGTTCAGCCGTTTGAGCACCCCGAGGATGACCTTCTTGTCCGGAGTGGGCCACATCGGCGGCAGCGAGCTCTTCAGGTAGCCGCCGTAGCGTGCAGTGGCCATCCGGGAATCCAGCACCGCCACCACGCCCTTGTCGTTGATCGACCGGATCAGGCGTCCGGCCCCCTGGGCCAGGCGCACCGCAGCGTGGGCGGCGGAGACCTGCATGAATCCGTTGCCGCCGTGGCGGGCGATGTCCTGGGTGCGGGCCTTGGAGATCGGGTCATCGGGGCGCGGGAACGGGATCTTGTCGATGATCACCAGCCGGCAGGCGTCCCCCGGCACGTCCACCCCCTGCCACAGGGTCATGGTGCCGAACAGGCACGCATCCCGGTCGGCGCTGAAGTCGGCGACCAGGGATTTCATGCTCGCCTCCCCCTGGCACAGGATCGGCACGTCCAGCTTCGGGCGCAGGATCGCCGCCGCCTCCTCGGCCGAGCGCTTCGAGGTGAACAGCACCAGCGCCCCTCCCCCGGAGGCCTCGATCAGATCCTCGATCTCATCCAGGGTTTCGGCGCTGAGCTGCCGCCCGGGCTTGGGCAGGTGCTTGGCCACGTACAGGATCCCCTGCTTGGGGTAGTTGAACGGACTGCCCACGTCCACGCCCTGCCAGGAGGGGGCGCCCTCCCCCATCAGGCCCAGCGCCCCGGCGACGGAGTCGAACTGGGCGCCGATGGCCAGGGTGGCGCTGGTGAGCACGACCGTGCGCCCGTCAAACAGGCCCTCGCGCAATTTGCCGGCCACCGACAGCGGCGCCACGTTCAGGGTGGCGGGGGTGGATTCATCGGCCTCCACATAGCCACGGCCCTCAACGAACTCACGCGGCCGTGACGTCCAAATCACCTCGCGGCGTTCCTCGTGCTCCAGCATCCGCAGCGAGTCATCGAGCACCGCCTGCATCTGCGAGCGGGCCGTCTGCCGGCCACCGTCCACCGGATCCCCGGCTTCGGGCTTGGTCAGGGACAGGATGACCCGGGCCTGTTCGGCGATGTCGTTCAGTGCAATCCCGCTGGCCTCGTCCAGGCCGCGTTCCAGCAGGCCAGTGGCCTGCCCGGACAGCGCCTTGTCCAGCCGGTTGGCGGCGTTGACCATTTCATCGACGTTGACCGCGCAGTGGCGCTTCATCGACCCGGCGGCGGTGAGCACGGTGCGCGGAGACAACGCGCTGGCCACCGAGGAAGTGACCCGGTCCTGCAGTTCGTGGGCCTCATCGATGATCGCCACATCGAAGTCCGGCAGCACCGAGAGCCCCTCGAACGCGGACACCGCCAGCAATGCGTGGTTGGTGATCACCACGTCGGCCTCGGCGGCCCGGGCCCGGGCCATCTCGGAGAAGCATTCATCGGCCATCGGGCACTTTTGGGAGCCCAGGCATTCCATGGCGGAAACCGAGACCTGGCGCCAGGCCTTGTCCGAGACCCCGGGCACCAGTTCGTCCCGGTCCCCGGTCTCGGTTTCCTCGGCCCACTCGCGCAGCTTCATGACCTCGGTTGCCAGCGGGGAGAAGACCTGGCCGGCGGCCGGGGCCTCGTCCATGGCGAACAGCGTGCCCTCGTCATCCGGGTACCCGCCGCCGAGCTTGTACTGGCACAGGTAGTTGGCCCGGCCCTTGAGCAGGGAGACGTCCATGGGACGCGAAAGCTTGCCCTTCAGGGCGTTAAGCAGGCGTGGGACATCGCGGCCCACAATCTGGGACTGCAGCGCCAGGGTGGCGGTGGAGACGATCACCGGCTTGGCCGAGGTCTGGGCGTAGGCCAGGGCCGGAATCAGGTACCCCATCGACTTGCCCGTACCGGTGCCGGCCTGCACCAGCAGGTGCTCGTCCTCCTCCAGGGCGCGCACCACCTGGCGCACCATTTCCTGCTGCCCGGTGCGGCTTTGGCCGCCCATGGAGGACACGGCGGTCTCCAACAGGTCCAACGCCTGCTTCTGCTTATCCATGAATGTTGTACTGCTCCAACTCCGCAGCCAGCGACTTGCGGACCTTGACGATCATGCGGGTGCCCGATTCCTGGTGCTCGCTGTCCAGGATCTCGGCTTCGGCCTGGTGCAGCTTGGCCACCAGGTCCCCGCGCTCATACGGGATGAGCACTTCAAGCTGGATGTCCGGCCGCGGGATCGAGGAGCTGATCTTGGCAAGCAGCTCGTCGATGCCCTGCCCGGTGTAGGCCGAGACCACCACCGAGTTTGATTCGCGGTTGCGCACCCGTTCGATGACGTACGGGTCGGCCACGTCGGCCTTGTTCAGCACGATGATCTCCGGGATGTGCATGGCCTCCACCTCGGTGAGCACCTTGCGCACCGCGGCGATCTGGCCTTCGGGATCCGGGTGGGAGGCATCCACCACGTGCAGGATCAGATCCGAGTCGGCGATCTCCTCCAGCGTGGAGCGGAACGCCTCCACCAGCTGGGTGGGCAGGTTGGAGACAAAACCAACCGTGTCCGCCAGTGTGTAGGTCAACCCGTCCTCGGTGGCCGCCTGGCGCACGGTGGGATCCAGGGTGGCGAACAATGCGTTCTCCACCAGCACCCCGGCGTTGGTCAGCCGGTTGAGCAGCGAGGACTTGCCGGCGTTGGTGTACCCGGCGATCGCCACGGAGGGGACCTCGTTGCGCCTGCGGTTGGCGCGCTTGGCCTCGCGGGCCGGCTTCATGCCCTTGATCTCGCGGCGCAGCTTGGCCATCCGGTCGCGAATGCGCCGGCGGTCCATTTCGATCTTGGTTTCACCAGGACCGCGCGAACCGATGCCGCCGCCGGCGGCGCCAACCCGGCCACCGGCCTGGCGGGACATCGACTCGCCCCAACCGCGCAGGCGCGGCAGCAGGTACTCCAGCTGTGCCAGTTCCACCTGGGCCTTGCCCTCGCGGGACTTGGCGTGTTGGGCGAAGATGTCCAGGATCAGTGCGGTGCGGTCAATGACCTTGACCTTAACGATGTCCTCCAGCGCACGGCGCTGGGAGGGCGCGATCTCCGCGTCCACGATCACGGTATCCGCCCCGGTGTCGGCGACGATGCCGCGCAGCTCCTCGGCCTTGCCCGATCCCAGGTAGGTATTCGGGTCGACCTTCAGGCGACGCTGCACGACCCCGTCCAGGACTTCCGAACCGGCGGTTTCGGCCAGCGCGGCCAGTTCGCGCAGCGAGTTCTCGGCCTCCTGGGCGGTCCCTTCGGACCAGACCCCGGCCAGCACCACGCGTTCCAGGCGCAGCTGGCGATTTTCAACTTCGGTGACGTCTTCGAGTTCGGTGGACAACCCGGCTACGCGGCGCAGCGCGCGACGATCGGCCAGATCTTCCTGGAAGCCGTCGTATTCGGTGTGCTCCTGGACGAAACTGTCCAGGGCGGTGGCGCGGTTGGCGAAGATGTCCTCTTCGTCCTCGGCGGCGAACCGGTGCGTGGTCGGCGTCTGCTGCTTGTCGGCAGCCAGGATCCGGTCGATGGCGGCCTGGATCTGCTCGTCATCCATCGGCGAGTTGTTCTCGTTGGACTCGGTATTGGTCATGTTCCCCTTTGAAGTGCTGTACATTCCAGAATAGTGCTCGCTGCCCCCGGTTGGCGATTGGCCACGGGGACGTTCGATGTGATTCGACATGGTTGTCTTCCTTGCGCTGTTCGCTGCTGATTAATGATTCGAATCGGCAACACGCTGGAACAAGGGAAATTAAGATCCCTGGCAAACACTTCACCTTGAGAGCTGGGCAAGGAAGGGAAGCAGTCCAAAGAGAAAAACCCTGATGTCGTCCATGGAATCTCAACGCTGGGGGCATCAGAAATATGCCCGGGCTGTTAGCGGGATTCGCGGGTTACCGTGCTGACGGTGTTAGACGAAAATCAGGATCATGCCAGAAATTCTACCAGTTGCCCGGTCCTGGCGATATTGCGTAGCGCACATCGTTTGTTGGCCGTGAACACTCCGGGATAATCTTCGGTGTATGAGCTCGGATCACTACTTCAGCGCCACACCCGCGTCCGCCGATGAACGGCGCACCATCACGGTCGAGCTCAACGGCCAGAAGTACCAGGTGCAAACCGCTTCGGGGACCTTCTCCCCCACCGGGCTGGACAAGGGCACCGCGGTGCTCTTGGAGCACGTGCCGGCCCCACGCGGCACCGTCCTGGACATCGGCTGTGGCTGGGGTCCGGTCGCCATGACCGCGGCACTGCAGAACCCGGATTCGAAGGTTTACGGGGTTGAGGTCAATGAGCGCTCCATCGACTTGGCCCGGCTCAACGCCCAGGCGCTTGGACTGGAGAACCTGACCATCAGCGACCCCGACGGGCTCGAGGATGACCTGCAATTCGACACCATCTGGTCCAACCCGCCGATCCGCATCGGCAAGGACGCGCTGCACGAGCTGCTGCTGAAGTGGCTGCCCCGGCTGGCTCCGGGCGGTGAAGCGTGGATGGTGGTCCAAAAGAACCTGGGCAGCGATTCACTGCAGAAGTGGCTGGTGGGGCAGCTGCCAACGGACTGGAGCATCACCCGCGAGACCAGCTCCAAGGGCTTCCGCATCCTGAAGGTCACCCGGCCGAACTAATCCGTGCCCGGGCCAAGCGCCGTTCGAAGGTGGCTGGCCTTGGCCAGCACGAAGCGCTGCCTGCCTAGTCGCGGGTCAATACTCCGCGCCCGACCAGGACCGCTGGGCCGCTGAGGATGACATCGTCGGTGCCATCCTCGTTCTTGCGGAAAGCCACCCCCACTTGTCCGCCGGGGATGTTCACCACCCAGTCATCGATTACCGTGGTCGAACCGGCCCAATAGCGGACCGCCGCCGCTGCGGCACAGGCTCCGGTGCCGCACGAGAGCGTCTCCCCGACCCCGCGCTCGTGAACCCGCATGGTCACGGCCCCAATCCCTTCGGAGACCAACGGCTCGGCCGGCACCACGAATTCCACGTTCGTCCCGTGTTCGGGCACCGGATCCACCGCGGGCGCGACGCTCAGATCCAGGGCCGAGAGCTCCTGCATCTCGGCCAGGGCCACCACGGCGTGCGGATTGCCCATGGTGATGGACAAGGCCGGGCGCCCCTGCTCCCAGCCGTGGGCTCGCACCAGGCTGTCCAGCGCGTTGTCGTTGGCCTGTTCGGAATGGATCAGCCCCCAGGGACCCAGGTTGACCGCATACCCGTCCTCCAGCCGGGTCACCTGCTTCACCCCGGCACGGCTGCCAATCTGTAGGGTGCTGCCCACCGGCAGGTCCACCAGCTGCTCCTGGATCAGGAAATGCACGAACAGGCGCACCCCGTTGCCGCACATTTCCGCGATGGACCCGTCGGCGTTGCGGTAGTCCATGAACCAGTATGCGTCGGGCTGCGCCTCCACCTGGTAGGCGTACTCCTCCACCGCTGCGGTGGGCACGGCACGTATGACCCCGTCACCGCCGAGCCCGAAGTGCCGGTCGGCCAGCGCGGCCACGTGCTCGGCCTGCAGCACCAGCTGGTCCTGGGGATCGGAAATAAGCACGAAGTCGTTGCCGGTGGCGTGGCCCTTGGCATAGGACAGGCCGGTGAGCTGATCAAGTGCATGAGCCATGGGGGTGTCCTTTGCTGGCGGTGGTTTCGCTAGTGCGCGGCGGCGTCGCTGGAGACAAGTTCCAGCGCCCGCTCTATGGTTCCATCCTCGGTGGGGTCCAGCCAAGTAACCCGGTCATCTGCCGAAAACCAGGTAATCTGGCGACGGGCGAACTTGCGCGTGGCCACAATGGTGGCGTCGATGGCCTGCTCGCGGGTGAGCTTCCCATCGATCAGGTCAATGTACTGCTGGTAGCCGATGGCCCGGGACGCGGTTTTCCCCTTACGCAGCCCCCGATCAAGCAGGCCACGCACCTCATCTTCCAGGCCCTGTGCATCCATGTGATGCACCCGGGCGGCCAGACGTTCATGCAGTGCCGGCCGGTCCAGGTTCAACCCGATTTGGATGGCCGGCTGGAAGTACTGGCGTTGGGGCATATAGGAGCTGAACGCACGCCCGGAGATCTCATGGACCTCCACGGCGCGGATGGCGCGGCGCAGGTCCAGGTTCCGAGCCGCCGAAACCGGGTCCACCGCGGCCAGGTGCGCGCGCAGCGGCGCTTCACCTTCGTGATCCACCTGCTCTTCCAGACGCCGGCGCACCTGCGGATCAGTGGGCGGGAAGTCGATGACATCCAGTGCCGCACGCACATAGAGCCCGGAGCCGCCGACCATGACCGGCACCCGGCCGCGGGAACGGATCTGCTCAAAGCAGATGCGCGCCTGTTCCTGGAAACGGGCCACCGATGCCTCCTCGGTGATGTCCATGATGTCCATCAGGTGGTGTTCGATGCCGCCGCGCCCCCCCAGTGGCAGCTTGGCGGTGCCGATGTCCATCCCACGGTAGAACTGCAGGGCGTCGGAGTTGACGATCTCCCCGCCCAGCTGTTGGGCCAGGGCGATCGCCAGATCCGATTTTCCGGTGCCGGTGGGCCCGACGACCGCGATCACCGGCAGGTATGCTGCATCCACGTCCCGGCTACTTGCGCACCATCAGGGTGGGCATGCCCAGGCTGGTCTTGCCCGGGGTGCTGTTGCCGCCGGAGGCCGGCACCCCGCAGCTTTCGGCCTGAGCGCGGTCCCATGCGTCCCCGGCCCGCGAACGGCGCAGCGAGTACTGTTCCAGGCTGGGGTCGGAGATCAGGTGGAATGCGGCGGCCTCGGTGATCGGCAGGGTCACCAAGTCGCCCGGGCGCGGGCTCTGGGCACCTTCGGGCACCGAGAAGTGCACCAGACGCTGGTCCTGGGAACGCCCGGCCAGACGGTGAGTTTCCTCGGACTTGCGCCCAGACTGTTCGGTGACCAGTACCTCCACGGTGCGGCCCAGTTGCTTGGCGTTCTCTTCCTTGGCGATGCGGTCCTGCAACGCGGTCAAACGTTCGAAGCGTTCCTGGACCACGGCCTTGGGCAGCTGCTCCTCCATGGTGGCCGCAGGGGTGCCCGGGCGCGGCGAGTACTGGAAGGTGAACGCGGAGGAGAACCGGGAGGCTTCGACCACGTCCAGGGTGGCCTGGAAATCCTCTTCGGTTTCACCGGGGAAACCGACGATGATGTCGGTGGTGATCGCCGCGTGCGGGATCCGCTCGCGCACCTTGTCCAGGATGCCCAGGAATTTCTTGGAGCGGTACGAGCGGCGCATGTCCTTCAGCACCTTGTCCGAACCCGACTGCAGCGGCATGTGCAGCTGGGGCATGACGTTCGGGGTTTCGGCCATGGCCTCGATGACGTCATCGGTGAACGCGGCCGGGTGCGGGCTGGTGAAGCGCACGCGTTCCAGGCCCTCGATCTCACCGCAGGCGCGCAGCAGCTTGCCGAAGGCCAGCCGGTCCCCGAACTCGACACCGTAGGAGTTCACGTTCTGGCCCAGCAGGGTCACCTCGATGGCGCCGTCGGCGACCAGGGCCTTGATTTCTGCCAGGATCTCCCCGGGACGGCGGTCGCGCTCCTTGCCGCGCAGGGAGGGAACAATGCAGAAGGTGCAGGTGTTGTTGCATCCCACGGAGATTGACACCCATCCGGCATACACGGATTCGCGGCGGGTGGGCAATGTGGAGGGGAAGACGTCCAGGGTCTCCAGGATCTCCAGCTCGGCCTTCTTGTTATGGCGTGAGCGAGCCAGCAGGGTCGGCAGTGAGCCGATGTTGTGGGTTCCGAAAACCACGTCCACCCAAGGCGCCTTCTTCAGGATGGTGTCCCGGTCCTTCTGGGCCAGGCAGCCGCCGACGGCGATCTGCATATTCGGGCGTTCGCGTTTCAGCGGGGCCAGGCGTCCCAGGTTGCCGTAGAGCTTGTTGTCCGCGTTTTCGCGCACGGCACAGGTGTTGAAGACGATCACGTCGGCCACGTCATCGACCTGCTCGTCGGGTTTGCGGCTCAACCCGGCATCTTCGAGCAGGCCGGAGAGCCGCTCGGAATCGTGCACGTTCATCTGACAACCGAAAGTGCGCACCTCATAGGTGCGGGGCAGGTTTTCGTCGTCAATCGGGGTCAGGGTTGCTTGCTCAGTCACCATTCAAGGTTACCGAATCTTACCGGTCTGGACATCTTAGCCTTGGCTGTTCTGAGCGCCGGCTAAGACGTCGGTAGCCGTCGGGGGCCGCGGCTGCGTATCCGCGCGTTGGCCCTAGTGTTCGCCGAAGCGGGCGTCCCATTCCTCACGCGCGACGCGGAAGGCCATGGATCCGTTGTAGCCCTTGCGCCCTAGCATCCCAACCAGTCGGCGCAGTGCCTTTGCGCGGTCTACCCCCATGGATGCCGGACGGAGTTTGGTCCGGGCCAATTCGCGGGCCCGCTCTTCCTCGTCCGCGTCATCCACTTGTTCCAGGGCCATCTGGGTGATTTCGTCATCGACTCCCTTGGACCGCAGTTCATGCTTCAGCGCCTGGCGAGCCAGCCCCCGGGTTCGGGTGCGGGCGCGGACCCAGGCGTCGGCGAACTTTTGGTCATCCACCAGGTCGACCTCGATGAAGCGTTCGATGACCTCATCAGCGATGGCCTCGGGACACTCCTTGTCCAGCAGCTTGTCCTTCAGCTGTTTCGCAGACTTGTCGCTGGCGGTCAGCTGGCGCAGCAGGATGACGCGCGCCTTCTCCCGCCATTGGTCATCGCTGAGTTCTTCGGGTTCTTCGGTTTCCCGCTGTGCCTTGGGCAGGCGCTTGGCGGAGCGTTTCTTTTTTTCGGCCTTCCGCGGCGGAGCGGGTGATTGCATGATCCGCTCCATGGAGGCACGCAACTCCTCCACCGTGGCTGGCGACCCGTCCTCGGCACCAGCCAATTGCGCGGATGCGAGTGGACCGGACGTCGCGGTGGAAGGTGTGCCTGCGGAGGCATCCGCCGCGGCACCCGCCATAACCGAATCGTCGTCTACGGCCTGCTCGTCGGGGTCGGGTCTGGCCCAGTCGGGCATCTCCTGCGGGTCACCGAAGAACTCATCGGATACGCGCTCGGCGCCGTACCCGGAAGAGTTTCCGGGCACGGCGCCGCGTTTCTTGCGTGGGGGCACTGCTACTTACTCGCCTTCGACGACGCGCAGGCCTTCGGTGTCCTCGCCCTCGGCCTCTGGCATTTCCACAATGCCCAGCTTCTGCTTGATCTGCAGTTCCAGCTCATTGGCAAGATCCGGGTTGTCACGCAGGAAGCGGCGGGCGTTCTCCTTGCCCTGCCCCAGCTGGTCGCCGTCATAGGTGAACCAGGCACCGGACTTCTTGACCAGCCCGTGCTCCACGCCCATGTCGATGAGGCTGCCTTCACGGGAAATACCCACACCGTAGAGGATGTCGAACTCGGCCTGCTTGAACGGCGGGGCCATCTTGTTCTTCACGATCTTCACGCGGGTACGGTTGCCGACGGGGTTGGCGCCTTCCTTCAGCGTCTCAATGCGGCGGATGTCCATGCGCACCGAGGCGTAGAACTTCAGTGCCTTACCACCGGTGGTGGTTTCCGGGCTGCCGAAGAACACACCGATCTTTTCACGCAGCTGGTTGATGAAGATGGCGGTCGTCTTCGAGGCGGAAAGGCGACCGGTGATCTTGCGCAGCGCCTGGGACATCAGGCGTGCCTGCAGACCCACGTGGCTGTCGCCCATTTCGCCTTCGATTTCAGCACGCGGCACCAGGGCGGCCACCGAGTCGATGACGATGATGTCCAGGGCGCCGGAGCCGACCAGCATGTCCATGATTTCCAGGGCCTGTTCACCGGTGTCCGGCTGGGAGACCAGCAGGGCGTCGGTGTCCACGCCCAGCTTCTTGGCGTATTCGGGATCCAGGGCGTGCTCGGCGTCGATGAACGCCGCGATGCCGCCGGCCCGCTGCGCGCTGGCTACGGCGTGCAGGGCCACAGTGGTCTTACCCGAGGATTCCGGGCCGTAGACCTCCACCACGCGTCCGCGCGGCAGTCCGCCAATGCCCAGGGCCACGTCCAAGGCGACCGAACCGGTGGGAATGGCTTCGATGGGCGCGCGAGTGTCATCGCCCAAACGCATGACCGAGCCCTTGCCGAATTGCTTGTCAATCTGGCCGAGGACTGATTCGAGCGCCTTTTCCCGATCATTTTTTGCTGCCATGGTTCACCTTTAAGTCGTCGTGGCTACCTGGGTATGCCTATCGATATTTGTCTTACTGCTCTCCACAGTAGGACTGCGCTCCGACACTTTGGACTCGATGACGCCAAGTGTGGAGAAGTTTTGTGTTTTTCTGCGCTTGCGCGTGTGTACGAAAACAACGGTATCCGAACATGTGTTCGAAATCAAAGCTTCTGCCTTCGAACACGCCGGGAAGTTTATTCCTTGATTTCGATGTCCGGGCCCAGCCAACGGTCCGTCGGCACTTCCTGTATGCGGCAGACCGCTTCCCACACTGTTTTCGGGTCGATTCCGCGCTCCAGCGCCTGGGAGGCGTTCAGACTGCCCAGCTCGGTGAGCGCCAACGAGCCGGCCAACACCCGGGAGTACCGGGGACCGAACTCATGCTCCATGTTTCGCCAAAAATCGCTTAATCGCACGTAGTTATTCTCCCACGAAATACCGGCAGGACCCCCGCCCAAGGCGAAGGTCCTGCCGGTGTTTTAGAAGTTTGAAATGCCGGGATGTTGATTAGTTGGATGCCGAAGCCAGCGGCTTGTTGAAACGCTCCGGAAGATCGGTGGCGAATTCGCTGGACAGCTCGGAGGGGATGGTGTCCGGGATGGTGATGCCTTCGGCCAGTGCGATGCGTTCGGAAACCTCGCGCAGCATCAGTGACAGTGGCACCTCCAAGGCGATGCAGATCGAGGACAGCAGTTCGCTGGAAGCCTCCTTCTGACCGCGTTCGACTTCCGAAAGGTAGCCGAGGGACACACGGGCACTATGGGAGACCTCGCGTAGAGTGCGGCCCTGACGCTGACGGACGTCGCGTAGGACATCACCGATTTCGTGACGGAGTACTACCATTTTGTGCTCCTCCTTCTCGTGCTGGACCTCGGCTGGTTGGCCCATGTCGCGCCAACGGACAACTCCATTGACTGTGACGGGTTGCTTAACCATGTGTGTTGCCTTTGCTCCTGGGTCCTAAATTCGGGTCTGAGACCCGGCCGAGATACCCTCGGCCGTTGTCTGTTTCAACGGTGCCACCGGGTCTTTTGTTCCCGGTACCCTTACCCTAATCAATACTTTGCGACGAACGCCACATCACCAGCCAATTAACGGGAACTGTTGCGATATGTGTTGCCGCTTCTAATTATTTCGAGCCAGCCTGTGAATTTTCTTGGCCGAGCATGGCAACTAGCTGTTGCAGCGCAGCCGTGGTGCTCTGCTCCCGGATCCGTTGCCGGCTGCCGACGAAGTGGTGGAGCACCGACCCGGCCTGCGTGGCGGTGGCCCAGCCGATGTAGACGGTGCCCACGGCCTTGCCGTCGTGCGCGGCCGGCCCGGCAACGCCCGTGGCCGACACCGCCACATCGGCACCGCACGCTTGCCGGACGCCGACGGCCATCAGCCGTGCGACCTCCGGGTCCACCGAGCCGTGGGTGGAGAGCAGCTCGGCGGGCACATCCAACAGTGAGGCCTTGACCTTGGAGGAATAGGAGACCACCCCGCCCTGCAGCACGGCCGAGGAGCCGGGCACCGAGGCGAGGGTGGCGCTGATCATGCCGGCGGTCAGTGATTCGGCCGTGGCGATCTGTCGCCCGGTGGCCCTGGCCAGCTCAACAACCCGAGTTGCTAGTTCCGTATGCATGCTCCTGCCTTCCCTCCACGTGTCCTACGTGTTCTAATCCTTGGCCGGCCGGCGGCGGTGGGCCTGGCCGTATCCCCTGGCCGCCTACTGGGTCCGGCGCGCGTTTGAGCGCAGCTTCGCCGCCTTCACGACGTAGTCCAGGCCGGTCAGCACGGTCACCGCGACGGTGAGCAGCATGATGATCAACGCGGTGTCGCTCAACCAGTCAATCGTGTGGGTGAACGGCAGCAGGTAGAGGATGATGGCCACGGTCTGCAGCACGGTCTTGATCTTCCCGCCCATGTCCGCCGCGATCACCCCGTAACGGATGACGGCGAAGCGCAGCAGGGTGATCCCCCACTCGCGCACCAGGATCACGATCGTCACCCACCAGGACAATTCGCCGATGATGGAGAAGACCACCAGCGCCGAGCCGGTGAGCAGCTTGTCCGCGATCGGGTCGGCGATCTTGCCGAAGTTGGTGATCAGTCCGCGGCTGCGGGCCAGGTCCCCGTCCAGCTTGTCGGTGTACATGGCCACGGCGAAGATCGCCACCGCCACCCAGCGCCACACCCCCTGGGTGGAGTTGTCGGCCAGCAGCGCCCAGACGAAGAAGGGCACCATGATGATGCGCACCGTGGTGAGCACATTGGCGATGTTCAGCGTGGGAACCGGGGCTTCACCGCTCGCGGGATTGGTCATCAATTACCGTCCTGTCAGGTTCCAGGCGTCCTCGCCCGATTGGTCGTCACCGTCGTAGTAGTCCACCGCGGCCTCCCGGCTGTCCAGGTCCGCGGCCACCTCGTCCACCGGGCCGGCGTGGTTCACGTTGGCCTCGTCCACCAGCGCCTGCTCGGCGGCGGTGGCCTGGTGGCTGGCCGCCTCGTCCCCGCGCATGGCGGCGAGCACCGCCGGCAGGTCGTCCGGCTTGACCAGCACGTCGCGGGCCTTGGAGCCCTCCGAGGGGCCGACCACGCCGCGCGATTCCATCAGGTCCATCAGGCGTCCGGCCTTGGCGAAGCCCACGCGCAGCTTGCGCTGCAGCATCGAGGTGGAGCCGAACTGGCTGGTGACCACCAATTCGGTGGCCTGCAGCAGCAGCTCCAGGTCGTCTCCAATGTCCTCGTCGATCTTCTTCTTCTCGGCCGTGGGCACCACGTCGTCGCGGTATTCGGGCTGCAGCTGCTCCTTGACGTGCTTGACCACGCGCTGGATCTCCGATTCGGTGACCCAGGCACCCTGCACGCGCATCGGCTTGGAGGAGCCCATGGGCAGGAACAGTGCGTCGCCCTGGCCCAGCAGCTTCTCCGCGCCGGGCTGGTCCAGCACCACGCGCGAGTCGGTGACCGAGGAGGTGGCAAAGGCCATGCGGGAGGGCACGTTCGCCTTGATCAGGCCGGTGACCACGTCCACCGAGGGGCGCTGGGTGGCCAGCACCAGGTGGATGCCGGCGGCACGGGCCAGCTGGGTGATGCGCACGATCGCGTCTTCGACGTCGCGTGGGGCCACCATCATCAGGTCGGCGAGCTCGTCGACGATCACCAGCAGGTACGGGTACGGCTTGAGCACGCGCTCGGACCCGGCCGGGACCTGCACCTTGCCCGCGCGCACCGCCTTGTTGAAGTCATCGATGTGCTTGAACCCGAAGTTCGCCAGGTCGTCGTAGCGGGTGTCCATTTCCCGCACCACCCAGGCCAGCGCCTCGGCGGCCTTCTTCGGGTTGGTGATGATCGGGGTGATCAGGTGCGGCACGCCCTCATAGGCGGTCAGTTCCACGCGCTTGGGGTCAACCATCACCATGCGCACCTCATCCGGGGTGGCGCGCATCAGGATCGAGGTGATCATGGAGTTCACGAACGAGGACTTACCGGCACCGGTGGCACCGGCGACCAGCAGGTGCGGCATCTTGGCCAGGTTCGCGACCACGAAGCCGCCCTCGACGTCCTTGCCCACGCCCATCACCATCGGGTGGGCGGACTTCTTGGCGTTGTGGCTGCGCAGCACGTCGCCCAGCGCCACGATTTCCTTGTCGGTGTTCGGGATCTCGATGCCGATCGCGCTCTTGCCCGGGATTGGGGACAGGATGCGCACATCGGAGGAGGCGACCGCGTAGGAGATGTTCTTGGACAGGGCGGTGACCTTCTCCACCTTGGTGCCCGGGGAGAGTTCGATCTCGTAGCGGGTGACCGTCGGGCCGCGGGAGAACCCGGTGACCTGGGCGTCCACCTTGAACTGGGTAAGCGTGTTGGTCAGCGCCGCGACCACCGCGTCGTTGGCCTCGGAGTGTTCCTTGGCCGGCGGGCCGGCGGGCAGGTAGTCGTTGGAGGGCAGCGTGTAGGTCACGTCGCCGGAGAGCTGCAGCTGTTCGGTGCGCTGCGGGATGGGGCTCAGCGGCGGGGCCGGCTTGGTGCGGTCCAGCGCCACGGTGCTCATCGCATCGGTGGCCGCCTCCGGCTCGTCCTTGCCCAGGCCCACCTGGTTCATGATGGCCGCCATCTCGGCCTCGGCCTTGGTGGGTCGCTTGACTCCCGGCGGCGGGGTATCCGGGGCCGGGTGGCTGATCGCCTCGGTCGCCGGTTCGGCCTCCAGGCCGGCTTCGCCGTGCAGTTCGGGGATCTGGTCCAGGGAGACGGTGGCGGCATCGTCGATGACCGCCTTGTCGTAGGCCACGTCCCCGACGCGCTCGTGCTCCACTTCCCCGTCCACGTCGTAGACTTCGGTGGCCTTCTTGGCCTTGGGCTTGAAGAACGAGGACTTCTTCTTCTTGGGGGCCGGGGCGGGCTCGGGTTCCCCATACAGGTAGGACTGGTCGTGCTCCTCGGCGTGCGGGTCCAGGTCGTTGACCTTCGGGGCCACCGCGGTGCGCGGGGCATTCGGGTCCTGGCCGAGCAGCCGGTTGTAGCCTCCGCGGATCCGCGTGGGAATCTGTGTGATGGGAGTGGCGGTGACAATCAGCAGCGACATGAACAGCAGGAAGATGAACACGGCCATGGCTCCGGGGACCGTGATCAGGGACGCCAGCGGAGGCCCGAGGATGGCTCCGCTCATCCCGCCGCTGGTCCACAGGGTCTCAAAGTCGGAGGACACCGCCGGGGCGCCGGCGGCCAGGTTCGCCACCGCGGCCCCGGATAGGGTCATCACCAGCAGGCCGATGCCGATGCGGTTGTTCGCCGCATCGTTCTGGGGGTAACGGAAGAGCCGGGCGGCGCCGATCAGCAGGATCGGGGGCAGCATGACGGCCATAAAGCCCAGCGAACCACCGGCGACCGCGTGCACGCCGCGGCCAAACCATCCCACATCGCGCAGACCCCACCATTCAACGATGGCGACCAGGATCGCGGTCAGGGTCAGGAACAGTCCCGTACCGTCACGGCGCACCTCATAGTCCGGGCGGACGTTGCGCCCGATCTTGCGGAACGCGCCGCCAACCACCCGGGCAATGCCCATCCAGAAACCGAGGATGGCGCGCAGCGGCAGCGCCAGCTCATTCTCTGGATTCTCGGGAGTCTTCTTCTTGGACGCGCCACTCGATCCCCGCGGTTTGCGCGTGGAGGAGGTCTTCGCGCCCTTTGATTGGGTACGTGGAGCCATATAACTAGGGTATCGCCCCAATTTGTGCGCTACCCGAATTTACACGGAACAGGCCCGTAACCCTGTGCTGGATGATCATCACAGCGCCCCCACCGCGCACCTGCAAGACCTGCTCTTCCACGGCCAGGGCCATGACAGCTCTCACGGGCCATGGATCTGTACCGCGTCACGTCGCGGCAGGTATTTCAGGATTCCGCAGGTGGCCACCCACGCTACGAGCATGCTCAAGACAACAAACATCGCGGCAACCAGCACCGGCCAAACCCCGTCGTTCACCGTCAGGGCTCCTGCACCCCAATACAGTCCCGGCAGGACCGCCCCCAGTCCCGCGCCCATGGCCGAAAGACGGGCCTGGCGCCACCCGCTGCTTCCGGGGCGGCGTTTTTCGACGAAGCTCAGCAGCACGGCTGCACCGAGAATCGGCGCCGCGGCAAGCAGGACCCCGAACACTCCCCCATACGCCAGGCCCACCACCACCGAGGCTACGGAGGCGGCCATCCTCTGCTCTATTGCGGGCAGCATCAAATAGGCGCCGAGAATGGCGCCCAGCAACGCGCCGATCAGCACACCCACCACCAACTGGTAGCGAAAGAGCCGCCCGACAGGTTCGGCAGCAAGATGTTTCATGGACACATCCTATGAACTTCAGGATCGCTTTCCACACGGAGACCTGTTCGCCGCCGGGTTGTCGTCCGAAGAAATCAGCCCGAACCATTTCCCAAGGTGCGGCTACAGACACTGCTAGGAATGATTCACTCTGGGTTGGCACCACCCCGGTAGGGCTGTTCCCGCCACACGGATTCGGGCTGTTCGACATGATCGGCAATGTCTGGGAGTGGACCGCGGACTACTGGATATACCGCCACCTGCCGGCCCGCAGCCCGCTGGGCCGGTTGTTGGACCGGCATGCCGCTGTCACTTAACAACATCAGCCCCCGCAATTTTTCCGAATCAACTCAGAAAAAGGGCGGGGGCTGACGTTATGGGCAGCGTTTACGCTTCGAGCACGACCGGCACGATCATCGGGCGTCGGCGCAGCTTGCGCGACACCCAGGAACCAATGACGCGGCGGGTGATTTGCTGCAGCTGATGGGTGGTGTGCGACGGGTTGTTCGCCACCGCCTCCACGATTGCCGCTTCGATCTTCGGCTTGATCTCGTCAAAGACCTTGTCGTCCTCGGCCACGCCGCGGGCGTGGATGTCCGGTCCGGTGATCACGGTGCCGTTCTGGCGGTTGATCACGGTGATGACCGAGATGAACCCCTCCTCGCCGAGCACCACGCGGTCCTTCAGGTCATCCTCGGTGATGGTGCCGACCTTGGAGCCGTCCACGTACACGTAGCCGCAGTCAACCTGGCCG
Source organism: Glutamicibacter sp. St.4D3 (assembly GCF_059728615.1). Taxonomy (NCBI): domain Bacteria; kingdom Bacillati; phylum Actinomycetota; class Actinomycetes; order Micrococcales; family Micrococcaceae; genus Glutamicibacter; species Glutamicibacter sp. St.4D3. Next base: position 1,002,488 of record NZ_AP039380.1, on the reverse strand, counting down.
ACCAGCTGGGCGACCCCGTCCTTCAGGTCGATGACCGAACCGTCCTCGGCCAGGATCACGTTCTCCTCCGGCACCCCGGACTGCGCGGCCAGCCGGCCGTTGGCGATCAGGTGGCGGGTTTCACCGTGCACCGGCATGACGTTCTTCGGGCGCAGGATGTTGTAGCAGTACAGCAGCTCGCCGGCCGAGGCGTGCCCGGAGACGTGCACCTTGGCCATGCCCTTGTGGATCACCTCGGCGCCCAGGCGCATCAGGCCGTTGATGACGCGGAACACCGCGTTCTCGTTGCCCGGGATGAGGCTGGAGGCCAGGATCACGGTATCCCCGGCGCCGACCTCGACCTTGTGGGTGCCGTTGGCCATGCGCGACAGGGCGGCCATCGGCTCGCCCTGCGAACCGGTGGACATCAGCACGATCTTGTGGTCCGGCAGCTGCTCGACCTGCTTGAGGTCAACCAGCACGTTCTGCGGCACATGCAGGTAGCCCAGGCGCTCGGCGATGCCCATGTTGCGCACCATCGAACGTCCAATGAAGGCGACCTTGCGGCCGTGGATCGCCGCGGCATCCAGCACCTGCTGCACGCGGTGCACATGCGAGGAGAAGGAGGCGACGATGATCCGGCGGCGGGCCTTGGCGAACTGTGCCTCGAGCACCGGGCCAATGTCCTTCTCGTGCACGGTGAAGCCGGGCACCTCGGCGTTGGTGGAGTCCGGCAGGAACAGGTCCACGCCCTCCTCGCCCAGGCGCGCGAAGTGGCGCAGGTCGGTGATGCGCCCGTCCAGCGGCAGCTGATCCATCTTGAAGTCACCGGTGTGCAGCACGGTTCCGGCCTTGGTGCGGATGAACACCGCCAGCGCATCAGGGATGGAGTGGTTCACGGCCACGTATTCGCATTCGAACGGGCCGATCTGGGTGACCTCGCCCTCCACCACGACGGTGGAGTTGGCCTTCAGGCGGTGCTCGGCCAGCTTGGCCTCCACAAACGCCAGGGTCAGCTTGGAGCCGTAGATCGGGATGTCCTCGCGCAGACGCAGCAGGTAGGGCACCGCACCGATGTGGTCCTCGTGGCCGTGGGTGAGCACCATGCCCACCACGTCGTCCAGGCGGTCCTTGATGTAGGAGAAGTCCGGCAGGATCAGGTCCACGCCGGGCTGGTGCTCCTCGGGGAAGAGCACGCCGCAGTCAACGATCAGCAGCTTCGAGTCGATCTCGAAGACCGCCATGTTACGGCCGACCTCGCCCAGACCGCCGAGCGGGACCACACGCAGGGTGCCCTTCTTGAGTTTGGCAGGTGTCTGCAGCCGTGCAGTATCAGCCTTGCCGACAGAGGATTCGGTCATGAACGAAAACGCCCTTTCTTTTACAGATCCCAGCCGCCCTCACGAAGGTCGGAACGAATGGCATCGAGTTCGGCGTCCGACGGCGCGAACAGCGGCAGCCGGACGGTGTTGGTCGGCAGGACACCCTGCCAGTGAAGAATGTGCTTTGCCGCCACGGCCCCCTGGATGTGGCCCATGACGGCGCGCTGGATCGGGTCCAGCTCGAAGTGGGTGGCGCGCGCGGTGGCCAGGTCCCCGGCCAGCATGGCGTCCACGAGCTTGCGGTACTGGGCCGCGGCCACGTGGGCCGAGACCGAGACAACGCCCACGGCCCCGGCGGCCATCAGCGGCAGGGTCAACCCGTCATCCCCGGAGTACACGTGCAGGTCGGTGTTGGCCAGCACGGCAGTCGTGGACTGGTAGTCGGCCTTGGCGTCCTTCAGTGCGATGACCTGCGGGATGTCGGCCAGGCGGATCAGGGTTTCGGCGGCGATGGCGATCCCGGCGCGGCCCGGGATGTCGTACATCATGATCGGCAGGTCCACCGCGTTGGCGATGGCCTCGGTATGTGCGACGATGCCGGCCTGGCTCGGCTTGTTGTAGTACGGTGCGGTGACCAGGATGCCGTCCACCCCGGTCTTGGCGGCTTCGCGGCTGAGGTTGATCGAGTGCCGGGTGTCATTGGTGGTGGAACCGGCCAGGACCTTGGCCCGGTCCCCCACGGCTTCCACGACGGCGCGGAACATGCCGATGTTTTCCTCATCGGTCAGCGTGGAGGTTTCGCCGGTGGTGCCGGTGACGACCAGGCCGTCGCATCCGTCGTCCACGAGCTTGTTGGCCAGCTTAGCTGCGGCGTCATAGTCAACTTCACCATCGGTGGTGAAGGGGGTGACCATCGCAGTCAGTACGGTGCCAAACGGGTACGTGGAGAAATCGGATGCACTAGAAGCCATGAGTCAAATCTACACGTCGCACCGTGCCGATAGCATCTTCTTGTTAATCTGTGATGCCATAAGGGCTATGCGACTGAGCACAACCGGTCGGCTGTCGGGTCTTGATGCGGCCCGCACCGCGGCCATCCTGGGCATGTTTGCCGCCCATGTTTTTCCGTTGTACCACCAGGATCCGCTGGTGGGCGGCTCTGCGCCGACGGTGACCGGGTGGCTGGCAGCCGGGCGGGCCTCGGCCCTGTTCATGGTGTTGGCCGGGGTGTCATTGGGCTTGTTTTGCCGCAGCCTGCAGCGCCGCGGCCTGACCCGCGGCCAGGTCACCACCGTGATCCTGCGCCGGGCCTTGGTGATCGCGGCGCTGGGCATGCTGCTTGGACCGGCCAATGAGCGGATCGCGAACATCCTGGTGCATTACGGGCTGCTGTTTGCGGTGCTTGCCGCCGCGGTGTTCCTGCCCGCCCGGATCCTGGGGCCGGCCGCGGTGCTGTGGCTGGCACTGACTCCGGTGGCCTGGCGGCCGTTGGCGGCGTTGCTGGAGCCGAAGGTGCTCGGGCACAATCCCACGTTCGTGGATCTGGCCCACCCCGTGCTGCTGCTCCAAGACCTGGTGGTCACCGGCTACTACCCGCTGCTGGTGTGGTGCGGGTTTGGCCTGCTGGGTCTGTGGCTCTCCCGGTTCGCGCTGGGCCAGCCGCGCACCGCGTGGTGGTTCTTCGCTGGCGGGACGGCCATCGCGGCGGCAACGTTTGCCGCCGGTTGGTTCGCTGCCCAGCGCTTCCTTGGGGAGTTGGCCTCCACGTCCGGCATGAGCAGGCGAGATGCGAGCACCGCGCTGCTCACCGGACGCTCCGCCGGCGGGAACCTTGACGCGTTCCTCGGCGATCCGAGGTATCTGTGGCTTCCCACGCCGCACAGCACTTCCCTGGTGGCCTCGGTGCACGCGGCGGCCTGCGCCGTGGCGGTACTGGGAATCTTCCTTCTGCTCACCGACCGGCTCGGATACGTGGGTCAGCTGATCGCCGCCGCGGGCCGGGCGCCGCTGACCCTCTATGCCGGGCACCTGATTCTCCTGCCCATCCTGCAGCTGTTCTTCCGGCCGACAACCTGCTGGTGGATTCTTTGGGCCGTGGTCCTGCTGACGGCGCTCACCCTGTCCCGTACGGGGCGCTCGGCGCCACTGGAGGCAGGGGTGAGGTACCTGAGCGGCGTTGATTCAAGGTAGCGCGGCGGATTACCGCCGGTAAGGCAAAGACTCGTGCCCCCGCTGGGAACCGGGGGCACGAGTCTTTGTAGCCGGTTAGCTGTTGGTTTTCTGCTTGCCGAGCCAGAAGTTGATCGCCGTGCGCATTGAGGTGCGGGCCCGCTTGCGGTCCCCGCTGGCATCATAGGCCAACGCCAGGCGGTACCAGGACTGCCAGGATTCCGGATGCTCTTCGACATCGCGCTTGTGGTTCTCGAAGTCGGCGTCGGCGGCTTCGCGCACGAAGCGCCCCGAGGGCATGCGCGGCAGTTCCTCGGGCAGCCCGCCGGTGTCAGCCAGCTGCTGGCCCATCTTCTGGGTGCGCAGCCCGAAGAGGATTTCGCGGATCAGGATCCACACGCCCAAGGCGGGAATCACCAGGATCGCCACACCCAGGACCTTGGCCACCGGTTCGTCCGTGGACAAGAACCGAACCGCCTGGTTGAAGGCCATCAGCAGATAGAGGACAAACAGGAGCAGAATTCCGCCTACCCAAATCTTGGTTTTCATGCGCCCAACTCCAGGTATCCGTCCAACCCGTAGGTCAGTCCCGGCCGGCTGGCCACGGTCCGCAGCCCCAGCAGCACGCCGGGCATGAAGGAGGCGCGGTCAAAGGAGTCATGACGCAGGGTCAGCTGCTCCCCCGGTCCACCGAGCAGGACTTCCTGATGGGCCACCAGGCCGCGGAGACGCACCGAGTGGACGTGGACCCCATCAACAACGGCGCCCCGGGCACCATCCAGCTGGGTTTCGGTGGCATCCGGGCTTGGCGCGACCCCGGCGTCCTGCCGGGCGGTGGCGATCAGCTCCGCGGTTCGCACTGCGGTTCCGCTGGGGGCATCCACCTTGTTCGGGTGGTGCAGTTCGATGATTTCCACCGACTCAAAGTACTTCGCGGCCGTGGCCGCAAAGGCGCTGGTGAGCACGGATCCAAGGGCAAAGTTCGGGGCGATGAGCACACCCACGTCGGGTTTGGACTGCAGCAGTTCGCAGAGGCTTTCGCGCTTGTGGTCATCCCAACCGGTGGTGCCAACCACTGTATGCAGGCCGTTCTCGACGGCGAAACGCACGTTTTGCTCGGTGGCGGCGGGCACCGACAGATCCACAATGTGTGTTGCCCCGGCATCCAGTACGGCGCTCAGTTCATCATTGCGTCCCAGGGCCGCGACCAGTTCCATATCCTCGGCCGCTTTGACGGCGGTGACGGCTTCAGAACCCATGCGTCCGCCGGCACCGAGCACGGCCACCTTGATTTGTGCACTCATGCGTTTAAGCCTATCCCCTGCCCAGCGCTGACTCGTCGCTGGGTTAAGTGATCTGCACCTGGCATGACATCAAGGGTGCGCGTTGCGGCCTGCCCGGATTCTGTTCGTACGCACGGTGCTGTCCACTTCGTCTTGCCTTTGCCCTGTCAGTGGTGAAATGCTTTTCGCAGGATTGGATCTAGGAATGGAATACCGTGGCACGCACGAAAGCAGGGTTGGCCGTTGGGGCTTTGATGTTGACCCTGGCAACCATGATTTCCGGCTGCAGCGACGCAGTCGAACCACAGGCCATCAGCGATGATGAGAAACAGGATCTGGTAGCGCAGATTGAGGCCAGTACGTGGGTGGACGACCCGACGTGCAGCATCGAGGTATTCCGCCAGGACGGGGACACGACCTTTGGCTGGGCCGAATGCACCAACGCGTCAAACGTTGATTCCGGGCAAATCGAGCAGTCAGCGAATTACCCGTTCAAGGTTCAGGGTGAAACCGTGACGGTACCCCGTGAAGGCAAGCAGTACCAGGAAGACGTCAAGAAAACCTTCCCCGAGGATCTGTGGTCCACCATTGAGAAGTATGGCGGGGTCAGCTCGTCGGTGCCCGGCGAAGAGTAGTGGCTGCCCCTCTTCGCCGGTTGCCGGGTTTCGGACGGCCGGGAGGGGTTACAGCCCCAGCTCGGCCTCGGAGTCAAATGGCCCAACCACGGTGATGGTACGTGGCTTGGCCGCCAGTTCCCGCGCCAGTTCTTGAACGCTCTCGCAGGTCACTGCGGCCACCCGGGCCAGGGCTTCGTCCAGGTCCTGGAATTCACCGGTGATCATTTCGGCCCGTCCCAGGCGTGACATCCGGCTGCCCGGGTCCTCCAGCGCCAGCACGGTGCCGCCCGAAAGCTGCCCCTTGGCCTTGCGCAGTTCTTCCTCGGAGATGCCCTGCGCTGCCAGTTTCTCCAGCTCGGCTTCCAGTAGCCCGATCACTTCCCCGGCCTTGGCCGGAGTGCAGCCGGCGTACATGCCGAAATAACCGGCATCCGAGTAGGCGGCGGAGAAGGAATAGGTCGAGTACACCAGGCCGCGCTTTTCACGAATCTCCTGGAACAGACGCGAACTCATGCCCCCGCCGAGCACGGAGTTCAGCACGGCCAGGGTATGGCGGCGCTCGTCGTGGCCGGTGATGCTGGGGCAACCGATGATGATGTTTGCCTGCTCCCCCGGGCGCGTGATGACTTCAACGCCGGCGTGGCCGGTGATGTCTGCCGGGGTGGCGTCGCGGCGCGGTTCTGGCTCGGCCATCGGGTCCAGGTGCCAGCCGGCATCCTGCAGGGCCTCAAGCACCAGGCGGCACACCTCATCGTGCTGCAACGATCCTGCCGCGGTGATAATCAGCTCGCTAGGACGGTAATGGGCGTGATAGTGCTCCATGACCGCTTCACGGGTGGTGCTGCGGATTTCCTCCGGCGTTCCGCCAATGGGACGGGCCAACGGGTGGTCCCCGAGGACGGCGGCGACAAACTTTTCATGGGCTACATCCATGGCATCATCGGCGTCCATGGCGATTTCTTCAATGATGACCCCGCGTTCCTGCTCCAGCTCCTGCGGGTCGATAACCGCGGAGGTGACCATGTCGGCAATGACCTCCATGGCCATGGGCAGATCCGAGTCGAGCACCCGGGCGTAGTAGCAGGTCGATTCCTTCGCTGTGGCCGCGTTGGCTTCCCCACCGACCTCGTCAAAGGCGTGGGCAATTTCCAGGGCAGAACGCTTCTTGGTGCCCTTGAACAGCAGGTGTTCCAGGAAGTGGGTGGAACCGTGATGCCCTTCGGTTTCATCCCGGGAACCGACCGGCACCCAGAATCCAACCGTGGTTGAACGCTGCCCGGGCATGGCCTCGGTCAGGACCCGCACTCCGCCAGGCAGAATGCTGCGCCGAACCTCGGAACCGCCGTCCCCACGGTGCACCAAGGTGGGGTCGGCCGGATCCACCGAAGAGAACTCACTGGTTGACAGTGAATGCAACGGCAACGGAATCATGACCACTGAGGAACGTCCTTTTCTGGGAAGAAAACTTGGAATCTTGGGGTCTCGCCAACCCCAAAATAGCTTGAACTATTTTCGCATAGCGTCCTGTATTTCAGCTTTGCGTGGGAGCAAGCTCTCACCTCGGCTCCCATGACCATCACCGGCGCACGAGCCGCCGCCGAACCGAACGCTAGAGCCGTGGATCCAGCGGCTCGGATTCCAGGGCCAACACCCCGAACACCATTTGGTGCACCTTCCACAGCGGTTCGTCCTGGGCGGTCAAGCGCAGGGCCTGAAGTCCAAGGATGTACTCCTGCAAGGCCCGGGATCGCTTGCGATCCGTGGCCCGTTGTCGCAGGCGCTCCAGGTTTTCCGGCTTCAGGTAGTCAGGACCGTAGATCAGCCGCAGGTACTCACGGCCGCGCACCTTGATGCCGGGCTGCACCCAGCCTTTGGCTCCGCGAGTCAGGTTGCTCCACGGTTTGACCACCATGCCCTCACCACCGCTCTGGGTGAGTTCCTGCCACCACTGCACCGCTTCCCGTTCGGAACGCGGATCCTCGAGGTTCACCTGCTGCCAGCGGGTTGCGGAAAACACGTCCGGACCGGTCCGGGCCAAACGCCTGGCGATGTCCAGATGCCAACCGTGGTCCCGTTCCTCATGAGTCTGCCCCTCAGAGGCCAGTACCTGGAACGCAGCGAATCGCAGCTCATCGGGTGAACCGATGTATCGGCGGTAGGCTTCGCGGAATTGCACCACGTGCTCGCCACGCTCCCGCGTGCGTGACAGCAGGTCCGTGACATCCAAGCCCGTGGCGGCTGCCTTCTCCAGCACTGAAACACCTGCGGCCATCGCCGCGGTCCCGGCGGCGGCAACCGACGCGTAGGTGTCCTTGATCAGGGACTCTGCCTTGAGAGACCAAGGAAGCAGTTCACCGTCCAGCATCACCCAGTCCGTGTCCAGTTCCGCCCATAACCCCGACTCGTCACAGATCTGGTGCGCCCGTTGCAGTAGCTCGCGCTCGGCGGCGCCCTCCAGAAACGATCGCCCGGTTCGGGTGTGCAGGGCCCCCAGCCACTCAGCCGGTGCGTTAAAGCGCTTGGGATTGCGGCTGAGCAACAGCACCGCCCGGGATCCCATGTGCTTCTCTTCGCACACCACCGTGGTGATTCCCTGCTTACGGAAATAGGTGAACGCTTCGGTCGGGTGCTCCAGGTACCCGGGACTCTTGGAGGATTCCGCCGGAGCCATGGTCGGTGGCAGGTAGCGCAACCAGCGCGGGTCAATGGCAAATCGGCTCATGGTCTCCAGCGCCCCGGCAGCCTGCTCTTGGCTAATCCGGATGGTGCCCAGCCCCTTGGCTTTCAAGTGCAGCGGGCCGGTGACATCCTCCATGGACAAAACGCCAGGTTCACGTTGTGGCCCATGTGGGGACTCCAGCGGACGTATCGGTTCGCTGTGTTTTCTGAGGGCATCCACGGCGACGACTTCTCGTTCCGGGTAGCGCATGGCACTGAGCTGTCCTCCAAAGACGCAGCCAGTATCCAGGCAGGCGGTGTTGTTGATCCACGCCACCTCGGTCACCGGCGTGTGCCCGTAAAGCACCGTGGCCGGCCCGCGGTAGTCCCTGGCCCACGGATAACGCACCGGCAGGCCATACTCATCTTTCTCCCCGGTCACCTGGCCGTACAGGGCGAACGCACGGACCCTACCAGAGGCCCTGCCCTGGTACTGCTGGATCAGGCCGGCGTGGGCGATGACCAGGTTTCCGACATCAAGCACCATGTGGGAAACCAGTCCGGAGCAAAAATCGAGCACGTCTCGCTTGAAGTCGGGCCCCTCGGCTTCCAGTTGCTGCAGGGTTCCTTCCAGCCCATGAGCCAGGCTGACCTTTCGCCCGCGCAGAGCCCGCACCAGCTTGTCTTCGTGGTTTCCCGGGACCGCCAGGGCATGCCCGGAGGCGGACATCCCCATCACCAGCCGCAGCACGCCGGCCGAATCCGGCCCGCGGTCCACCAAGTCGCCGACGAAGATCGCCCTGCGACCCTCTGGCGGCAGCGCATCCACCGGACGGTTCAGCTTGTCGCGGCTGATCCGATACCCCAGCCGCTGCAGCAGCAGAACCAGTTCCTCCAGACAGCCGTGCACATCCCCAATGACGTCAAAGGGGCCATGCTGATCCCGGAAGTCGTTGAGCAGCTTGTGCCGCACGACCGTCGCCTGCGCGACCTCCTCTGGAGTGTTCAAGATGTGCAGGCGCGCGTAGCCTTCCTTGCGCAGCCCCTTCAAGGACTTGCGCAGCTGTTGATGTTGGCGCTCGATCGCCGCGGGCGGGACCCGGTACGCGACCCGCGCCTCATTGCGTTCGAGACACAGCCGCAAAGGCATATCTAACACAATGGCTGAGACGAGCACGTCATGGGCGCGAGCGACCTCAATCAGCTGTTGGCGCGCCGAGTGCTGCACGCTGGTCGCATCAACCACCGTGAGCAAATCCGCTTCCAGCCGTTTGCCGGCCACGAAGTTCAGCGCTTCGAAGGCCGCGGCCGTCACCGATTGGTCGGTCTCGTCATTACCTACCAGTCCCCGAAAGTAGTCACTGGAGAGTACCTCGAACTTGCCAAAGTGTTCGGCAGCGAAGCGCGACTTCCCAGAGCCTGACGCACCGATCAATAGAACCAGGCCGACCTCCGGGATCAATAACCGACTCATGCCTGCTCCTTTCGAAAGATCGCCATTTGGGTGGATGTTCCGGCTCTTGGTGAGTTATCGCCTATCCCCCGGATCTCCACTGCGTAGCCGTAGCGTGAAGTGATCTCGGAGCACCACGTCGCGAACTGCTCCCGGGTCCATTCAAAACGGTGATCCTCATGCCGCATCGTGCCAGCCGCCAGCCGTGGGTACAGTTCATTGAATTCCGAATTTGGGGTGGTGACGATCACGACTCCCGCAGATGTCTCGGCAAAGACAGAGTTCTCCAATGCCGGAAGCCGCGACAGGTCGATGTGCTCAATGACCTCCATCAGCACGAGTGCGTCATGATTCCGCAAACGTTCATCGGTGTAGAGAACCGAACTGTGCAGCAGGTCGATACGGCTTCGCTCCCTGTCAGAGCGCTCCTCCAGTTGAAGGTTGCGTGCTGCCTGTTGCAGGGAGCGGACGGAGACATCAGTTCCGACAATGCGGGTGAAGAACCGGTCCTGCTGCAGACGACGCAGCAAGGCTCCAGCACCGCATCCCACATCCACCACGCTTTGTGCGCCGCATTCCTTGAGGACGCTGAGAACGGTGTTGGCGCGGTGTACGCGCAACGGCGTTTGACCAGTGGCCGGCGACTTTCGAAGGTCATCTGCCGATTCCCCACCGAGTTCCGTAGAAGCGACGGTCAGTTGTTCCTGCGCCAGACCGACCAGAGCCTTTTGATGGGCGAGGTAGCGCTGCAGGATCAATTCACGTTCCGGATGCTGAGCGAGCCACCCTTCGCCCTGACGGGCAAGCTTTTCGGTTTCATCATCGTTGACCCAATAATGCTTCGAGTCATCCAGTACCGGAAGCAGCACATAGAGTTGGCGCAGCGCGTGATCAAGACGGATCTGCCCCTCCAGCTTCAGGTGGTGATACCTGGATGCGCCCCAACTCTCGTAGTTGGGATCCAAGGGCAGGGTTCCAGTTTCCACCGACCATCCCAGTGGCTCAAAAAGCCGCTGAATCAAATCCTCCTGCTGATTTCCGCGAGCCGAGACCACGGGCAATTCAAGCCTCAATGGCAAAGGTGCCTGCACCAATTCCGGGTACATTTCACTCATGCCAGTCATGGCACTTCGAAGTACTTTTCCCAGCGCCACAGACATCAGACTGGATGCGGCATAGGGCCGGTCGTTGACGTAGTAGTCCAGCACGCCGGAATCGCCGCGGAAACGTCGGTTGCGGACCAGCCCGATGGGGTCAACTTCGAGCAGCAATGCCGCGGTGGTGAGCTGGGCTGAGACCTCAGGGTAAAAGACGTGGGCCTGCCCGACGGGCAGGTTGAAGGACTGGACCTTCGCCGGATGCTTGCGTAGCAAGTGGGACAGTGCCGTCGCATCGATCTCGGTTTCCGGGTTCGACTCCAAAGTAATGGTCAACAGCACCTGTGGTCCTCTCGCCTGCGGCAGTTGAGCCTATGCTACTTGGCCTACGCCGATAAACGCCCAGTTGAACCGAGGATTCGTGGATATCGGCGTACTGCGTCAGTTCTGACTGTTTTTAGTCGGCGCTAAAATGGATTGGATGCTCTGCGGCGCACGCCCGGAGACCACAGACGAAGGGAAATCCATGCCGGACCAGAAGTCCTTGTACGTGTTCGCCCATCCTGGAGAAGCTACCGCATTCAGCGATGTCGAGCATCTGGTCACTGGCATCGGGAAAATCAATGCGGCAACAGCGCTGGCCGGGGCACTCGCCCAGGGCGATATCCAACGAGTCGTCGTGCTCGGAACTGCTGGGGTTGTCGCGGACGGTGCGGATCGCCCCGACATGGACACTGTCTACCAGGTGACCAGGGTGCTGCAGCACGACTTTCCCTTGGAAACTGAGCCGCTTGCCCCCAGCGGTGAACTCATCGTTCCCGAACACCAACTGACCATGGCCACCGGCGATGTCTTCGTCAGTGATGATCATCAGCGCTCTCGCATCGCCGGGTCGGGTGCCGCCCTGGTGGACATGGAAGGCTATGCCTACGCCAGCATCTGCCAACGCTTCAATGTACCGCTGCAGATCTTCAAGGTGCCTTCAGACTTCGCGGACAGCAGTACCACCATCGAAGACTGGTTGTCTGTGGTGGCCCGTAAGAGCGCACAACTGCGTACGTTCTGGGAACAGCACCTGAACGATGGCGCTTTAGTCGGTTAGTTTCCCGCCCAAAGTTGAATTTCCATTTCAGCCCTCGCCTCTTTGCCACCAGCGACGTACGCTGATGGTGTCGGTATACATCGATTTGAGGCGGGGATTGCTGTGGGCTTTGTCTTTCGTAAACGTAAGAAGCTCGGTAAGGGTCTGACGTTGAACGTGTACAAGTCCGGACCATCTGTTTCCAAGAAGGCCGGCCCGTTTACCCTGTCTTCCCGCGGCAATCTCAGTATTCGCCTCGGCAAGGGCTTGGGATTCCGCAAGAAGATCTTCTAGGACCCTCTGTCTGCACGGGACGAGGCGTGGGTGAGCGGCCCGAGGTTTATTCGGCTGCTGCCGGGGGCTGGTGCGTGCGTCCATCAGTTGCATAGCTGGCTTCGAACCGTTCCATTTCCAAAATGAACGCGGCTACGTTAGCGGTTGAAGACTTTTTGGTATAACCGGTGATCATCAGCAGCAGTCCAATGGGAATTAGCCCCAACAGCACCGGGGAGCCGGAGGTTACCAACAACAGGATGCCCAGCACCGCGCCCAAACCCGAGACGACCAGACCTGTACGCTCTAGGCCATCTCCGCTGGTGAGCACGAACTCCGTGGACGGAATCGATGGCACTTTTTTGTTTGTCATCAGATGATCGTAGCCCGTCTCGGAGCTACGCGCCCTTCCCTGGCTTTCCTCCCCTGCCAAGGCGACGCGGGCACTGCTGCTCAATCTTCTTGTTATCCTTCGGCTCAGCGCCACCATTAAACGCCAGGCCCTGGCCCGCAAGTAGCGGGCCAGGGCCTGGCGTAATGAAGTGGGAAGCTTACTCGGCCGAAGCCAGTGCCTCTTCCTCCACGACCGGGGCGAGCGAGAGCTTGCCGCGGTCATCAATCTTGGTGATCTCAACCTGGATCTTCTGACCCACCGAGACAACGTCCTCAACATCTTCGACGCGCTTGCCGTCGTTGATCTTGCGCAGCTCGGAGATGTGCAGCAGACCGTCCTTGCCCGGGGTCAGCGAAACGAACGCACCGAAGGTGGTCAGCTTCACGACGGTGCCCAGGTAGCGTTCGCCCACCTCGGGAACCTGCGGGTTGGCGATCGCGTTGATCGCCGAACGGGCAGCCTCGGCGGCGGTGCCGTCGGTGGCGCCGATCAGCACGGTGCCGTCGTCCTCGATGGAGATGTCCGCGCCGGTGTCTTCCTGGATCTGGTTGATCATCTTGCCCTTGGGGCCGATGACCTCGCCGATCTTGTCAACCGGGATCTTCACCGAGATGATGCGCGGCGCGTTGACGCTGAGCTCATCCGGGGTGTCGATGGCCTGGTTGAGCACGTTCAGGATGTGCAGGCGCGCTTCGCGGGCCTGGGTCAGTGCGGCACCCAGCACGGAGGCCGGCAGGCCGTCCAGCTTGGTGTCCAGCTGGATCGCGGTGATGAACTCGGAAGTACCGGCCACCTTGAAGTCCATGTCACCCATGGCGTCTTCGGCGCCCAGGATGTCGGTCAGGGCGGCGTAGCGGGTTTCCCCGTCCACGGTGTCCGAGACCAGGCCCATGGCGATACCGGCCACCGGCGCCTTCAGCGGCACACCGGCGTTCAGCAGCGACAGGGTCGAGGCGCAGACCGAACCCATCGAGGTCGAGCCGTTGGAGCCCAGCGCCTCGGAGACCTGGCGGATCGCGTACGGGAACTCCTCGCGCGACGGCAGCACCGGCACGAGCGCACGCTCGGCCAGGGCACCGTGGCCGATTTCGCGGCGCTTGGGCGAACCCACGCGGCCGGTTTCACCGGTCGAGTACGGCGGGAAGTTGTAGTTGTGCATGTAGCGCTTGGAGGTGACCGGGCTCAGCGAGTCGATCTGCTGCTCCATCTTCAGCATGTTCAAGGTGGTCACGCCCATGATCTGGGTTTCGCCACGCTCGAAGATGGCCGAACCGTGAACACGCGGCAGCACCTCGACCTCGGCCGAGAGCTGACGGATGTCGGCCAGACCGCGCCCGTCCATGCGTACCTGGTCGGTCAGGATGCGCTGGCGCACCACCTGCTTGGTGACGGCGCCAAAGGCCTTGGAGATTTCCCCGGCACGATCGGCGAATTCTGCGCCTTCGCCCGACAGCTCGGCGACGATTTCTTCCTTGTAGGCCGATGCCGCGTTGTCGCGGTCCTGCTTGCCGGCGATCTGGTAGATCTCGGTCAGCTTGGAAGTGGCCTTGGCCTCGACGGCTGCGAACACGTCTTCCTCGTAGTCGCGGAAGATCGGGAACTCAACGGTTTCCTTGGCGGCGCGGGAAGCCAGGTCGGCCTGGGCCTCGCACAGCACCTTGATGAACGGCTTGGCAGCCTCCAGGCCCTCGGCGACGATCTCTTCGGTCGGGGCCTGGGCACCGCGCTCGTTGATCAGTTCCCAGGCGTGGTCGGTGGCTTCGGCCTCGACCATCATGATGGCGACATCGTCACCGGCGATACGCCCGGCAACCACCATGTTGAACACGGCGTTCTTCAGCTCGGAGTGGCGTGGGAAGGCAACCCACTGCGGGCCGTTGCCGTCGTCAACCAGGGCCACGCGTACGCCACCGATCGGGCCGGAGAACGGCAGACCGGAGAGCTGGGTGGACATGGAGGAGGCGTTGATGGCGACCACGTCGTAGAGCTCATCCGGGTGGATGGCCATGACGGTGACGACTACCTGGACCTCGTTGCGCAGGCCCTTGACGAAGGCCGGACGCAGCGGGCGGTCCATCAGACGGCAGGCCAGGATGGCCTCGGTCGAGGGACGGCCTTCACGACGGAAGAAGCTGCCCGGGATGCGACCGGCAGCGTACATGCGCTCCTCGACGTCCACGGTCAGCGGGAAGAAGTCGAAGCCCTCACGCGGGTGCTTGCCGGCAGTGGTGGCCGAGAGCAGTGCGGTTTCTTCGTCAATGTAGACCATTGCCGAACCAGCGGCCTGCTTGGCAAGGCGGCCGGTCTCGAAGCGGATGGTGCGCTGTCCGAAGCGGCCATTGTCAATGACTGCCTCGGCAAATTGGATTTCTGGACCCTCCATTAAGGGGGTGCTCCTTTCGGTCGCTCCCAATGCTTGGGACATAGCGAACCGTGTAGCCCTACCCAGATCTGGTCTTCGATCGAGACTCGCGCTTCGGTGCGTTCCAAAGCGAAAGCCACTACCGAGGACCGCGATCTAGAAGCGGTCGGGACCTACGGTGTCGCAGTCTTGGGAGATATTTTTAATCGTGGGTTCCGGTACAACCTGGAGACCCACATATAAGCGTACCGTTTATTGCCCTCAGCCGCAGTTTTTCACGCCACACCCGGGCAAGTCCTAGGCGTCGCTGCTACGTGCAACGGCCGAACCAGGAGAACAGTACCGGCTGTCCAGGAGGGCGGGCATGGCGAAAACACGCTCAGGTTAATCCGCGGTCGGTCTTGCCGGGAGGTGGGCCGGCGCAGTTCAGGCAGCGGTCGCCGGCTTCCCGACGAGGAAAGACGGCGACCGCTTCTGCTTGTTTACCAGGCGTCGCGCGCACTTAGCCGGGCTGCGGCCATGGAGGCGCCAAGGATGATGGTGCGCATGAAGCGTTCGGCCGCTTCAACCAGCAGGCGCTCCCCGTCGTCAACGGCTTCGCGCAGCGTCATGGGAATCGGCACGATCGATGCGATGGCGTCGATGCCGATATCGTGCACGTCGCGGCAGCCGCGGCCCAGGGTGCCGGCCAGCGCCACCACCGGCACGCCGTGCAGGGCCGCGCGCCGGGCCACCTCGGCCGGCACCTTGCCGCGCGGGGTCTGGAAGTCAATCGCCCCTTCTGCGGTGATCACCAGGTCCGCCCCGCGCAGCAGCCCGTCCAGGTCGATTCCCGCCAGCCCGGAGTCCAGCAGGGCCTCAAAGCGCGGCAGCAGGCTGGCCCCAACGGCGGCCAGGCCGGCCCCCAGTCCCCCGGAGGCGCCAGTGCCCGGGGCGGTGGCGAAGTCGGTGGTGCGCGCCGAATCCAGGGCGTCGCGGCGCAGCACCGCGGCCCAGTGCTCGAACCCGGCCGACATGGCCTCCACCTGCTGAGCGGTGGCGCCCTTCTGCGGCCCGAAGACGCGGGCCACCCCGCGTGCCCCGGTCAGCACATTGTGCTGGTTCAGTGCCAGGGTGAGCGGAACGCTCCGGTCGGCGAGCGCCGGATGCAGGCCAGAAAGGTCCAGCCTGTCGATGCGGCAGAGGTGGTTTCCTCCGGCGGGAACCTCGTTGCCCACCGCGTCCAGGATCCGCACGCCCAGGGCCTGCAGGGCGCCCATGCCCCCGTCGGAGGTGCCCGAGTCCCCGCAGCCGACCAGGATCTGCTGCGCGCCGGCATCGATGGCCGCGGCGATCAGCTCCCCGACCCCGCGGCTGGTGGTGAGCCCGGGATCGCGCTGGTCGTGGGGCACCAGGCGCAGCCCTGCGGCTGCCGCCATTTCCACCACGGCGGTCCCGGACGCATCCCCTCCGAGCATCGCGTAGTGGGCTTCGACCGGCTGGCCGACCGGGCCGGTGACCGTGACCGGGATCAGCCGTCCGCCGGTGGCGGCGGCCAGGGTCTTGGCGGTGCCTTCGCCGCCGTCGGCGATCGGTACGGCCTTGACCATGGCGCCGGGCAGGGCGCGGCGCACCCCGGCGCCGATGGCGGCGGCGACGGCGTCGGCGTCCAGGGACTCCTTGAATCCGGACGGGGCGACAAGAATACGTTGGGGCAGTGCGTGAGCCATGGGGGAACTCCTTTGTTGAGCTGGGGAAGGTTCGGTGGTGGGTGGATGGTTGAAAATGTTGGGACCCGGTGCTGGTCGGCGCTGGAGCTAGAGCATCAGCGGCAGGCCCATGGCCGGCCAGACCCAGAAGGCGAAGACCACGACCAGCAGCACCATCAGCGGGCCAAGCACCGCGCTCAGCCGCAGAAGGTGGGCCGGGGTGTAGATGGGCACGTCCTCGATGTCGGAGAACAGGTTCACCGGTTTGGCGCTGCTGGTCAGGGTGTGGCAGAAACCGGCGGCCGCGGTGGAGGCGAAGGCGATCGCCACCGCGTTGACCCCGAGCCCGGGCGCCAGGGAGATCACCAGCGGGATCAGCACCGCCGAGCGGGCCGAACGGGACTGGATGACCAGGTGGGCGGCGGCGGAGATCACGATGACCAGCACCGCGAACACCCATCCGGCGGCCTGGCCCAGGTGCTTGACCGGGGCCAGGGCGCTGTTGGCCAGCCAGCCGGCGGCCCCGGTGTTGGCCAGCGCGGTGCCCAGGGTGAGGGTGGCGGCCATGAAGATCAGCATCGCCCACGGCACCGCCTTCAGCGCCTTGGCCAGCGGCACCGATCCGAAGCCCGGGCTGGTCACCAGCAGGGCGCCGAGCAGTGCCACGATCGCGGGGTGCAGCTGGTGCAGCGGTTCGGTGCACCACAGCACCACCACCGCGGCCACCAGCAGGGCCGCCCGGGACTGGGCCACGCTCAGCGGACCGGTCAACGGCACCGGCGAGTTCTGCTGCAGCTGCTCCAGGCTCACCGCCAGCCGGGCCTTGCGGTCCTGGTGGCCGGTGAACATCCACAGGATCAGTTCGGCCGCCAGGTGGGATGAGACGAACGCCAGCGGCAGCCCGTAGAGCAGCCAGGAGGCGAAGGAGAATCCGCTGAACCCGGAGGCCTGCAGGATCTGGCTGGTGATCAGGTGCGCCCCGGCCCCCAGGTAGGAGCCGACCGCGGAAAGCAGGATCACCGAGGGGAAGACCAGGGACAGGGCCAGCACCACCCGAGGCCGGTCGCCCAGCGCCTTGGCCAGGGCCACGAACACCGGGATGGCCAGGGCGGCCCGCCCGGAGGTGGAGGGCACCGCGAAGGCGGTGGCCACCAGCACCCCGGCCACCAGGTGCACCAGCTGGCGCGGGGTGCGCGCCCCGGCCACGATGTAGGCCGCGGCCCGGGTGGCCAGCCCGGTGGCGGTGATCCCGGCGGCGATGACGAACGCGGCCAGCAGCAGCCAGATGGTGTCCTCCCCCAGGGAGGCGAACAGCTCGGCTTCGGGCAGCACCCCCATCAGCACCAGCACCAGGGCGGCGCCCAGCGCCACGTAGGTGTCGGAGACCGGGGAGAAGATCCACAGCCAGATCGCCACCGCGAACACGCCCAGGGTCAGCGCACCCTGGGCCGGCAGCGCCGTATCCGGATCCGCCGGCTGCTCGAACACGCTGAGGATGCACCAGGTGATGAACCCGGCCAGCAGCACGGCGGCGATGACCGCGGCCCAACGCTGCCGGCTCCACGCCCGGGCGGTGCGCGCCTCGGGGACCGGCCCGGCACCGGCCGGGGCGGTGCTGTAGCGGAAGCGCTCGGTGCTGCGGGTGCGCTGCCTGGTGCCGGTCATGACTCGGCTCCCAGGGTGCTGGCCATGCAGTCGGCGAAGCGTTCACTGCCGGCGGCGGCCGGGGCCAGGGCGTCGGCGCCGAAGCTGATTCCGAAGCAGGTGCCCTGCCCGGCGCCGGATTCCACCCAGGCGCTGCCCCGGTGGGCTTCGGCGACCGCCTTGACCACCGCCAGGCCCAGGCCCATGCCCGGCTGGCCGCGGTCCGCACCCTGGGTACGGTAGCTTTCTAGCAGGCTGCGGGCCTGCTCGGCCTCCAGCCCCGCCCCGTGGTCCTGGACCCAGAAGCTGGCGGTGCCGCCGGTGACCGCCGAACCCAGGTGGATGGTGTCCCCCGGGCCGGTGAACTGCACGGCGTTGCCGATCAGCTGGCGCAGCGCATCGGTGATGCGCGCCGGATCCAGCCAGGCCTTGGTGGCGGAGGTGGCCTCGATCGCCAGGTGGCGTCCGGCCAGCAGGTCGCTGCCCGAGGCCTGCGCGGCGATCTGGGCGGTCACCTCCCCGACGGACGCCCACTGCGGGGCAACGAAACCGGGGTTGGTGCTCTGGGCCAGGATTTCCAGGTCCGCCAGGCACTGGCCCATCTGCCCAATCAGGTCCTGTGCCTGGGCGGCCATGTGGGAGCGCTTGGTGGTGGACAGCTCCCCGCGGGCCAGTTCGCGCACCGCAACGGCCAGGCGGTGCTGCGGTTCGGACAGGTGTGCCCGGGCCTCGGCGATGAAGTGGCGTTGGGCCAGGTGGGATCCCTCCACCCGGTCCAGCATGGCGTTGACCGTCTCGGCCAGCTGCGCCAGGTCATCCCGGCCGTGCACCGGGATGCGGGCCGAGAGGTCCTGGGCGGTGATCTGCTCGGCGGTTTCGCGCACCGCGCGGATCGGGCGCATGATGTGCCGGGCCACCAGCCAGGCGATCCCGGCGGTCAACGCCAGGCCGCCGGCGGCGATGGCCAGCAGCAGCACGGTGTGCCGGTCGGCCTGCTCCTGTGCGGCCCCGGTGAAGTGGGCAACCACCAGGTGCGCCTCGGTGGACGGGTCGGCGACCGCGGTCCCCTCACCGGTGGCTTCGGCCTTCGCCCAGCGCACCGGCCCATGGCTGGTGTCGTACACGCCGGAGGACTGCGGGTCCTGCACGATGCGCTGCAGCAGGGCGTGGTCCGTGGCCAGGCGGTCCCCGGCCTGGTCCAGTGCGCCCTGGGCGGTGTACACCTGCTGCCCGGCCTCACCGATGATCGCTTCACCGGCGACCGGCTGCTGGCGGGCGACGTAGCGTTCCATCAGCTCATCCATGGAGGTGAACGGCTTGGCTGTCTGCGGGTCCAGTCCCTCGGCGGCGAAGGTGCGGAACTCCTGGATCTCCTGGGTGATGCCGGCGTTCGCGGCCTCGGCGATCTGTCCGGACATCACCGAGCGCATGGTGACGGTGACGGCCAGCAGGGTCAGCGCGGTGGTGACCACGATCCAGCCAACGATCCGCCAGCGGGCGGAGACCGCCGAACCCTGGCCCTGGACCGGCTGCTTCGCCGCGGCGGTCTCGGTGCCGCCGTCCGGGGCCGGGCGCAGCGGGTGCCCGGCGGGGGTTCGCGTGTCAATGGTCTTAGTCATCGTCCTCACCGCCCCGGTCATCCGCAACGTCATCGTCGGAATCGGATTCGGTTGTGGGAGTGGTCCCCGGGTTGGTTGAGGGCACCGTGGAAGCCGGCTCCTGCCGGGCCGGCGGCGCCGGCTCGGCCTCCCCCGGCGCTTCGGTACCCGGCGCGGAGGTTCCGGGTTTGGGGGTTTCCGGCTTGGGTGTGTCCGGGGCCGGGGAGAGTTCGACAACCACCGGCTCTTGGGGCGGGGTTGGTGGATTGGCGGTGTCGGCCAGCAGCTGGCTGGCCGTCGCCAGACCGGCCGGAACGGCCAGCACGACGAGAATGATAAGTATGCGTCTGATCATGTCCCCAACACTAGAAATCCCTTGTGAGACCGTAATTAGACGTTCGTGAGACTCAGATGACGGGTGCATGAGAGCTTTATGAGAAAAACCGGCGCTGACCTCGCCGCTTAAGGTGTCCTTCAGCCTTGCCAAGGGATGCCTGCCGGACGCTGGCCAGCGCGGCCCGGGCATTGCACAATCAGGTATGGGCAACTCTGTGCAATCGTTCTACGGCCGCGATACTCTGCGCTATGTGCGCCTGATGCTGCTGGTCGTTCCGCTGCTTCTGGTGGTGGCCATCATCGTCTACGGCGTCGTGAACCAGCGGATTGAATCATCCATCAGCTCCTACTATTTGGGTCCCGCGCGCGACCTGTTCGTGGCCATGCTGGTCACCACCGGGGTGCTGCTGGTGGTATATAGCGGCCCGCCCCTGGAAGACCTGTCGCTGAACCTGGCCGGGTTCTACGCCATGTTCGTGGCACTGGTGCCCACGAAGCTCGGGCAGACGCTGCAGGAGTTATCGCAGGGCGAACGGGTGAAGCTGGTGCTCTCGGTGCGCGTGGCAATCATTGCCATCCTGGTGGTGACCGCAGTTTTCGCGTGGCTCGGCTGGCGCACCAAGCGGTGGCCGCGCGGGGAGTTCATGCACAACCTGCCCACCACCGTGCTGACCCACATCGGGGTGGTGCTGCTGGCCGGATTTCTGGTGCTGCTGACCTGGAGAACGATCGAGGGGGCGGAATTTGCCGGGGTGCATGCCTCGGCCGCGGCCTTGATGATCGGCAGCATGGGCATCGCCATCGCCAGCCATGTGGGCCCGGCCCGGCTGTGCCCGGATGGCGGGGCCGGCGAGCGCAGCTGGCATTACGCGGTGCTGGTGGGGTTGATGGCCGCAGGGCTCATCGCCTGGCCCGTCCTTGAGGCGTTGGGGATCTCCCAGGCGCTGTTCATTGTCGAATGGTTCGAGATCGGGCTGTTCTCATACTTCTGGTACCTGGAATCCCGTCGCCTATGGCACGAGCCGGAACGCACCGCGCCGATCCTCGGCTAAGGGCACCGGCCCGTGCGGTGTCCCCGATCGTGGGACCCGGGCGCCTTTGGCCTACTGGCCAGCGGCGGTTGCCGGACCGGCGGCCGCGGCTCCGGGTTCCGGGGCGGTCGAGGTTTCCACGAGCAGCGCGGCGGCGATGGCGTCAAAGGCACCGAGCGTGGCGAAGAGCTTGGCCGGTTCCTGCGGCAGCGGCCAACTGGAGAGCTTGACGGCCACGACTTCGGCCGGACGGTTGATGTAGACCAGCTGGCCGTGGATCCCCATGCACAGGAACACGTCATTGCCCGAGTAGGGGAACCAGAGCTGGTTGCGGTACATGCCGCCGGGCATCCGGTAGTCGCCGGGGCTGGTGGCAAAGGCGTCCCGCGAATCCGGTGCCCCCTCCAGGGTTTCGGCCATCCACGTTGAGGAGAGCACCCGCTGCCCGCTCAGGGAGACACCGTCGTTCAGCAGCATGGACCCGAAGCGGGCCATGTCCCGCAGGCTGGCGCTGATCCCCCCGTCAAAGGTGCCGGTCCCGAACTGGTCAATGTCAAGGACGGCGTCCGCCTCGGCGCCGATCTTCCCCCAGAGCACCGCGGACATCAGCTGCGCCATGGGTTGCCTGGCGGCGGCCTCGCACACCCAGCCCAGCATGTCGGTTTCGCAGGAACGGTATTCAAAGAACCCGCCGTGCGCGGTCTTGCGCTGCAGCGTCTTCAGGAAGGGGTACATTCCCGTGGGCCCCGGAGCGAGGGTGGGGGCCCAGCCAATGGCCTGCTCCAACAGCCGGATGCCCGAGAGCGGGTCCAGGTAGTTCTCGGAGAAGTTGATGCCCGAACGCATGTCCAGCAGGTGGCGGACCGTCGCCCCGGCGTACCCGGTGCCCTCCAGTTCGGGAAGATAGTCGGTGAGCTGGGCATCGGCATCCAGCGTCCCGGCGTCGCAGAGCGCGCCGGCCACCACCCCGATCAGGGACTTGCTCACCGACATCAGCAGGTGGACCGAGTCTGCGTTCATCTGCCCGAAATACTGTTCGGTGAGCACCTGGCCGCGGTGCAGCAGCATCCACCCGTCGGTGTTGGTCGAAGCCATGACCGCTCCCACGCTGACCGGTGCCTGCCCGGGCACGGTGCCCGGAACCAGCACCGAATCCAGGTCACGGTGCGCGGCCGGCAGCTCGGCCACCGGCCCGGACCCCCGTGCGATGGGCGCGGTGGGCAGGAAGTCGGCCATGTGCTGGAAGGACCAGTGCAGGTTCTGCGGCTGCTTCCAGTTCGTGACGTCCACCATCACGGCATTGCCCTGTTGATCCATGGCGTCCATGGCAGTTCCTTCCCAAGAAAATGTCGCTGTACCCATACCGTGTTGCTCCGATAGTACGACGGAGACTACCACTGCCCAGGTGATTGCCGGGCGCTTCTGCCAGTCCCCCATCAGGCTGGTGCCCAAAACCGTGGCGGGGCCACGCCCATGCACCCACTGCATGGGCGTGTAGCAGTACTGGCCGAAAGGCGGGTGAGTCACACAGAAACCTATGAATGATCCAGATTTTTCCTGCTATTCGCTGAAAACTTCGCTTTCGCTTATGCGCTGGCCCACAGGAAGGAATACGGTAAGAACAGACTATTCTCCGTCGGCGACCCTGCGGAACCGGCGACCATTTTTCGGTGCGGGCCCCAAAGGGTCCGCGTCGGCACGACACGAAGGCTTGATATTGAACGGCAACGCAACGTTTAGGCATCACAACGTGGCCCTTTTGGCCGTCAATAGGGTGCAGGCACCGGTGGTGCTCAGCTCCGCCGAATTCGACGAGCGACTGGCCCCCAGCCTGAAACGTTTGCGACTGTCCAAGAAACTGCTCGAACGCGCCTCCGGGGTGAAGGAACGCCGCTGGTGGTCCGAGGGCACCGGTTTTGACGACGCCGCGGTGGAAGCCGGCGGCAAGGCCATGGCCGAAGCCGGCATCGAGCCGGGGCAAATCGGCCTGCTGATCAACACGTCGGTGACCCGGCGCAACCTGGAACCCTCGGTGGCCTCCAAGATCCACCACGACCTGGGGCTGCCCTCCTCGGCGATGAACTTCGACGTGGCCAACGCCTGCCTCGGGTTCGTCAACGGCATGTCCCTGGCGGCGAACATGATCGACTCCGGACAGATCAAGTACGCGCTGATCGTGGCCGGGGAAGACGCCCAGCCCACCCAGGAAACCACGTTCCAGCGGCTGAATGCGGAAAACTCCACCCGCGAAGACTACCTGCGCGAATTCGCCACCCTCACCCTGGGGTCGGGGGCCGCCGCCGCAGTGGTGGGCCCCGCCGACGAACACCCCGGTGGCCACCGAATCGTGGGCGGGGTCTCCCGGGCCGGCACCCAGCACCACGAATTGTGCGTCGGCGGGCCGGCCGGCATGTACACCGACACCAAGGGGCTGCTGGATAACGGGCTGGACCTGGTGGTCAACGCCTGGCAAGAGGCGCATCAGTCCGGCTGGGATTGGCGTTCAATGGACCGTTACGTCACCCACCAGGTCTCCAAGTCCTACACCAACGCCATCATCAAGGCGGTGGGCCTGATCCGTGACCGGGTGCCGGTCACCTTCCCCAAGTGGGGCAATGTCGGCCCGGCCTCGCTGCCGATGACCCTGTCGCAGGAAGCCGAAACCCTCAAGCCCGGCGACCGCGTGCTGTGCATGGGCGTGGGCTCGGGACTGAACACCACCATGATGGAGCTGGCTTGGTAACTGAGATTTTTCCCGGTGTCGCTGCACGGTACTCGGGCTATCTCGAAGTGCCCTCCACCTCCGCGGTGGATCCGGCCGGCACCACCCACCGGTGGCACCTGCTGGACAACCATGGCGAACTGGAAGAACGCGGAATCAGCCCCGTGGGCACCTTGCTGTGCGTGCACGGCAACCCCACCTGGTCCTACCTGTGGCGCGAGCTGCTGAACCACGTCTCGGCCCATGCCCTGCCCTGGCGGGTGGTCGCAGTGGACCAGCTGGACATGGGCTTCTCCCCGCGCACCGGGGTCCTGCGTCGGTTGGCCGACCGGGTCAACGACCTCGGGGATCTGACCGCTGCCCTGGGCTTGGACGGCCCGGTCATCACGGTGGGGCACGACTGGGGCGGCATCATTTCCCTGGGCTGGGCCTTGGACCACCAGCAGCAGCTGGCCGGGGTGGTGTTGACCAACACCGCGGTGCACCCTGCGGGGTTCCAGATGCCTGCCGCGCTGCGCCTTGCCTCCCACCCGGCCGTGCACGGCTGGGGAACCAAGAGCACCGACGCATTCCTGCGGGTAACCCATTCGCTGGCCCACCCCAAACTGGATCCCGGTACCCGTGAGGCGTTCATGGCACCGTACACCAGCGCCGAGCGGCGCGATGGGGTGGCGAACTTCGTTGCCGACATCCCCTTCGCCCCGGACCACCCCAGCCGCTCCACCCTGGAGTCCATTGCCGAATCCCTTCGCACGCTCTCGGTTCCGGCCCTGCTGCTGTGGGGGCCCAAGGACCCGGTATTCTCCGACCGCTACCTGCGGGACTTGTTGTCCCGGCTCCCCCACGCGCAGGTGCACCGCTTCGAAGGCGCGGGACACCTGCTGCCCGAGGACCGCGACATCGCCACCCCCATCTTCGACTGGCTGGACAAGCAGGACGGGCCTGCGGGGCGTGCCGAACCGCTGAACGGCTACCGGCCCATGCTGGCCGAACTGGATGCCCGCACCCAGGACAACACCGCGGCGGTGGTGGACGTCAGCCCACCACGCACCCTGTCCTGGTCGGACCTGGGCCACCGGGTGAATACCCTGGCCGCCGGGCTGGCCAGCATCGGGGTCCGCTCGGGCAGCCGGGTCAACCTGCTGGTGCCCCCGGGCATCGAACTGACCTCCCTGATCTACGCCTGCCTGCGGCTGGGCGCGGTGATCGTGGTCGCCGATGCCGGTTTGGGAACCAAGGGGCTGGGCCGGGCCATCCGCGGCGCCGGGCCGGACTACCTGATCGGCATTGAACGCGCCCTGACCGGGGCCCGGGTGCTGGGCTGGCCTGGGACCAAGGTGGCCGTGGATGACCTGCCGGCGGCAAAGCTCAAGCTGCTGGGCGTGGCGCACACGGTGCCAGAGCTGCTGCTCACCGGCGCGGCCGCCAATCCCACCGCCGACGATTTCACGGCCGCTGATCCGGACGCGGACGCCGCGGTGCTCTTCACCTCCGGCTCGACCGGCCCGGCCAAGGGCGTGGTCTACACGCACCGGCAGCTGGCCGCCATGCGCGACACCCTGGCCGAAACCTACGACCTGAAGGCCGGCTCCGCGCTGGTGGCCGGGTTTGCGCCCTTCGCGCTGCTCGGCCCGGCGCTGGGTGCCACCTCGGTCACCCCGGACATGGATGTCACCGCCCCGCGCACGCTCACCGCCGCCGCACTGGCCGATGCCGCCGCGGCGATCAACGCAAGCACGGTGTTCGCTTCCCCGGCCGCCCTGGCCAACGTGGTGGCCACCAGCGGGCGCCTGGATGCCGGGCAACGCCAGGTCCTGGAGCAGGTCACCCTGATGCTCTCGGCCGGGGCCCCGGTGCCCGAACCCCTGCTGGCCAAGGTCCAACAGCTGGTGCCCCACGCCGGGGTGCACACCCCCTATGGGATGACCGAGGCCCTGCCGGTGACGGACATTGACCTGGACGAGATCCGGGCGGCCGGCAACGGCAATGGCGTCTGTGTCGGCACCCCCGTCGCCGGGGCGCAGATCGCGATCGCCGCCCTGGACGCCTCCGGGAACGCGGCGGATGAGCCCACCACGACCCCGGAGCTCACCGGGGAGATCCTGGTTCGGGCTCCCCACGTCAAGGACCGCTACGACCGGCTTTGGATCACTGAGCAGCAAAGCGTCTCCATCCCCGGATGGCACCGGACCGGGGACGTTGGCCACCTGGATGCCGAGGGACGCCTGTGGGTCGAAGGCCGCCTGGGCCACGTCGTGCGCACCGCCCGCGGGCCGTTGACCCCGGTCGCCGCGGAGCAGGCGGCGGAGTCGGTGCCCGGCGCCGGACGCGCCGCTCTGGTCGGTGTCGGACCGGCCGGCACCCAGGTGGCCGTGGTCGTCATGGAAACCAATCCGCCGGCCAAACGGCCCGGCCCGGCGTCCACGGCCCCGGCCAACGAGGTCCGGGAGGCGGTGTCCGCCGCCGGTGTCGAGGTGGCGGCGGTGCTCGTGGTCCCGGATCTTCCCACCGACATCCGGCACAACTCCAAGATTGATCGTGCCGCCCTGGCAGCCTGGGCCGAAAAGACCCTGGCCGGAGGAAGGATCCGCAAACCATGAGCACCCCTGATTCCCCAGCAACACCGCGCCGGGTGCTGGTCACCGGCGCCAGCGGCCTGCTCGGCGGAGCCGTCGCCGAATTGTTGCGCACCAAGGGGCACCATGTTCGCACGTTCCAGCGGCGTGCCTCGAACGGCGCCACGGATGAAGTCCTGGGATCGCTGACGGACCAGGGAGCGGTCAATCGTGCCGCCAAGGGCATGGACGCGGTCATTCACCTGGCGGCAAAGGTCTCCTTCACCGGGGACTGGGACGAGTTCGTCTCCACGAACATCGTCGGCACCAGGAACCTGTTGCAGGCCGCCCAGGAATCCGGGGTTTCGGATTTCGTCTTCGTCTCCTCCCCCTCGGTAGCGCACTTCGGCGCAGCCCTGGCCGGGGAGTCGGCGGGCACCGCCGACCCGGAACGCGCCCGCGGGTTCTACGCCCGCTCCAAGGCGGCCGCGGAACTGATCGCCCTGTCGGAGGACCAGCCCGAATTCCGGGTGACGGCCATCCGGCCGCACGTTGTCTGGGGCCCGGGTGACACACAGTTGGTCGAACGTGTCATCCAGCGCGCCAAGGCGGGCCGGCTGCCCCTGCTGGACCAGGGTGCCGCACTGATTGATACCACCTACATCGACAACGCCGCCGCCGCGATCGTGCGAGGGCTGGAACGCATGGATCATGCCCACGGCCGTGCCCTGGTGGTAACCAACGGGGAACCACGTCCGGTTGGAGAACTCATGGCGGGAATCTGCCAGGCCGGCGGCGCACCGGCCCCCAAACTGAACGTGCCCGGCTGGTTGGCCCGCGGCGCGGGATCGGTGATTGAAAAAGCGTGGCTGGCCGCCGGCCGCCGCAACCTGGTGACCGACGAACCTCCAATGACCCGATTCCTGGCCGAGCAGCTGTCCACCGCCCACTGGTTCGATCAACGTCAAACGCACGAAATCCTGGACTGGAAGCCGGAAGTCAGCATCGATGAGGGAATTGAGCGCCTCCGTGCCCACTACAGTGGCTCGCCGGTTGGCTAGCAACGCGATCTTGTAGCCCCACAGCACAGGAGCCGGGGCAGGCCGCAATTGATTCTCAGCTTCCTTACATTCGGTGCGGCCTGCGGCCCCAGGTAGTAGAGACTTGATGCCATGGACAAGCCCGAAGCAGTCACCACCCAGGACTCAACCGTCGAACAGTGGACGGCGGCACTGGCCCAGTCCACCGGTTCGCCCGGTGGCGGCGCCGGTGCCGGATTGATGCTGGCCATTGCCGCCTCCCTGATCTCCATGGTTGCCGGTTACACGGATGCGCAGGAACCGCAGGCCGCCCACGTGCAGAGCCTTCGACGCCGTGCCTTGGAGTTGCGGCAGACGGCGCTGCGCCTGGCGGACGAAGACGCCTCCGCGTCCAAGGCCTTCGGCGCCGCGTTCCACCTGGAGCCTGGAAGGGAACGTGAGACCGCGATCAAGAAAGCCAGCATCAACGCTGCCCGGGCCTCGGCGACGCTGGGCAAGCACGCCGTTATGGCCATTGACGACCTTGAATGGCTGGCCCTGAACGGCAACCAGGCGCTGATTTCCGATGTGGTGGTCGCTTTGGGCTCATTGCGCGCCACGCTTGCTGGCGCCCGTACTAATGTCAGCTTCGACCTGGCCAGCTCGACAACCGACGATTCATCGATGGCCGAACTGCGCCGGCAGCACCAGGACCTCTTCGCTGCACTGCGTGAATTTGAAGCGGCTATCGAACGCCTGGATACGATCGCCTCCGGGATTGACCGGCGCGCGGCCCCAACCAGCACCTGATATGTTGCTGACTTTGTCAAGATAGGCAGAACAAGGCGACCCCGCATCCAAATGGACGCGTGGTCGCCTTGCCGTTCCCCGGGAGCCCCGACCTTCAGGCCGGTTCATGATTCGTGCTGTTATTCAGCGACGACGTGGTCGAATCTGATATCCGCGGGTTGGTTACCGCATGACGACTTTTCGGCGGGAAGCCGAGCCGCTGGTCTAGCGACGAACGTCGCAAATCACCGGTGCCCGGAAGGCCGGATCAACCGGGACGGGGCCGCGACGACGCACTGGATTGCGGCCGCAATCAAGGTGCGGGCCAGGCCATACCCTGTCGGTCCGGCCTCGTAGGTAGCCCGGAGGGTGGAGATCTCACCACCATGGGTCAGGATCCATTGGCGGACAGCGGCTGCGTCCATGGCCAAGGCTGCGCGTTGCACTTCTCCGGTCTCCGGGGTGATGGCACAGATTTTCACGCTGCGGGCACGCACGTCCATGCCGATGAAAGTACGCTGGTACGTAGCTGGAACCTCCTCGTTCATCTGTCGGCACCAACACAACAGTGGCGCCACAGACCCGAGGAAATCCACGGGTTCGTGGTGATCATGTTGGTGATCCACGCTACGCCGTAGAGCGTTCAATCATTATGAAGCGGAGGTTCCAGCCCATACCAGACCTACCAAGCCCTACACCTCATATCGTCTAGATGTACCCGAAACGAAAATACGGCGGTGCGCGGCGCAGCCCCTCGTGGCGCTGCCGGGCTCTACGCGTTGCTCCTTCCTTCTGCGATATGCAGCCTTGGAACGGCCAGTCCTCGTGGTAAATGGCTCGGAGCAGCGGATCAGACGCGGCCTGTACACGAATGCTCCGGCGGCAGCTCTGTGCGAATCTGCCCCGTGCGATACCGCGACTGCCCCGAACATCATCACTATGATGATGACCAAACGCAGATGCCCGCGCCTGACTGGACTCAAAGGAGATGTTCCGTGGCCCCATGGGAGAAGGTTGTCCGCTTTTCAGGGAAACTGATCATCCAGATCGATCAGGCAGCAGAGGAACGCGATTACAAGGTCGCTTTCGCCGAAAACGCGCAGGAGGCCCGCACCCAACTGTTGGCAGGGGATGAGGCATGGTTCGATAACTTGCGCAGGGCCGTCGCCAGAACCAACCTGCTGAATCAGTACTTCATGATGGCACTTATCAAGGAGTACCAAGAGCAGTCCGATGCCGTGCGTTCGGCCGTCCTGCGGTTTTGGGCCGAACCTGCCTCGGTGAGCAAGCTCGACGAGCTGGAGAATTCGTTGCGCGCCCTGAACAAGGAACGGTTGTCGGCCGGAGGCGCAATAGCATTCGGTTCACTGCTCCTGATGAGCATCTCACCAGCCAAGTACCCGCCCTTCAGGGCTCGAAAATCGGCACAGTTCCTGCGCCTGCTCGGGCTCAAGCCCTTGCCTGCGAAGGCACCCGCCAGTGAACGCTATACACAGTTCCTCAAAGTGCTTGATGACCTGTGTGCCCAGGCCCAGGGTGCCGGTCTGCCGATTCGCGACCGGCTGGACGCACAAGGCCTCATGTGGACATTGTTGAGCACCGATCCTGACTCATCCTGGTCAAGCGACGAAGCCACAGAATTCAGGCAATGGCGCGGAGACGCGGAACCGAGCACTCCGGCACCTGCCATGCACGATTTCGATGCATCCAAGGAAGCCGCAACTTCCTTGAACCAAACACCGGCACCCCTCATCGCCGAGGCCCTCCTGAGGTTGAAACCCGCCAGTGAGGAGTTGGCCAACGAACTGTATCTTGATCGTGAAGACCTCCAGGAGATTATTGACCTCTTGCAGGCACGCAGACAGATCGTGTTCTACGGGCCTCCAGGTACCGGCAAAACCTATATCGGAAAACACCTGGCCCGCTTCCTGTCTAATTCCCAACAGCCGGACAGTGTCCAAATCGTCCAGTTCCACCCCTCCTACTCCTATGAGGATTTCTTCGAAGGCTTCCGGCCGGCGGGAACAACAGAGGGACAAGTCGGGTTTTCCCTCCATCAGGGACCGTTGCGACGCCTGGCCGCGCTGGCAAGCCGGGAGGAGAACCGCAACAAGCCCTACTTCCTGCTGATCGACGAGATGAACCGGGGCAACTTGGCCAAGGTCTTTGGCGAGCTTTACTTTCTCCTGGAGTATCGGGATGACAAGATTCGGCTTCAGTACAGCCCGGAAGAAGAGTTCCAGCTTCCGCCCAACCTGTTCATCATCGGAACCATGAATTCTTCTGACCGATCGATCGCCATGGTCGATGCGGCCATTAGACGGCGCTTCGCCTTCGTCGAGCTTCATCCCCAGGGGCATCTGATCGGGAACGTGCTGCCCCGCTTCCTGACCGCCAAACAGCGCTCGACCCTGGCGTTCCAAATGCTGACCGCCCTGAACGACGAACTTGATTCCGACCAACGCGACCTGGCCATCGGGCCCTCCTACTTCATGCGCGATGAGGCAGCAACGGTCCAGGGGCTGCGAAGAATCTGGAAATACGAGCTCCTGCCGCTGCTCGAGGAATACCACTATGGATTCCTGAACCGGACCGAGGTGCACAACAGATTCGGCTTTGACGCGATCTCTTCGAACCTGGATTTGCGGTTGTTCGAGACCGGCACCACCCGCTCCGACTATGAAGAGGAATCGGACGAGGTGCGATGAACGAGCCACAACTCAAACACGTCGTTCTGGATGAATTGGCTACAAGTTCCGAGCACCTCAACCTGGATGACATCACGCGGCAGGCCCTGCAGCAAACGAAGCTCGTCACCGTCGTTCCCGCCCCGGCAAACCGGTGGATGATGCTGCCCAACGGCTATGTGGGCGCCGTGCAGTTCGGTGAGCTGCTGGTTGAAGTGCGTCCCAAGGAACGAGTCGGAGTCTCCCAGCTGCTCTTCCTGCTCAGCTATGCCAAGGATCCCGGATTTCGTCCGGAGAACGTCGAGGCTTCCTCGACCAATGATCTGTGGCCAGCCATGGGTGAAACGTTCGCTCGATTGAGCGAACAAGCCATCGCCCAGGGGGTGCTGCACGGGTACCGGTCTGTCGATGATTCAGAACGCACCCTCCGCGGGCGCATACGGATGTCCGATCAGCTGGCGCGGCATCCGGGAATGATGTTCCCGCTGGAAGTTACGTACGACGAGTTCACTACGGATATTCCCGAAAACCGCATCCTCAAAGCCGCCACCTACCGGCTGCTGCTGCTTCCCGGCTTAGGAGCAGACGTGCGGCAAAGGTTGGAACGCGTTGCGTCGCGACTTGCTGAAGTGTCACCGTTGGCCGCCGGGGTTGGCCGACCCGCCTGGCAGCCTACCCGACGAAACAGTCGCTATATTCCCGCCCTGCGAATTGCAGAACTAGTGTTGGAGAATCTGGTCGCCGAGGCTCGTCACGGGAGATTGCGGGTTGCCGCATTCGTGGTCAACATGGCCAAGGTCTTCGAAGACTTCATCTCCATTGCCTTGGCCCAAGCGCTCACGCAGTTTGACGTTGCACCCCAGACGCAGGTCGGATACAAGCTGGATGCGCCGCGCATGGACGGCGCCTCCCGCGTCGATATCCGTCCCGACATCGTTCTGATGCGCGATCGCGCACCGGTTCTGGCGTTGGATGCGAAATACAAAGCCGAGTCCAGCTCCGGACAACACGCCAACGCCGATTACTACCAAATGCTGGCCTACGCCACGGCGCTGGGGCTGGGCCATATCTGGCTGGTGTACGCAGGAAAGGGCGAGCCCTTAAGCCGCCGGATCATCAATTCTGGAGTTTGCATTCACGAGTATCCGCTTGATCTGTCTTCTGCGCCGCAACAGGTGCTGACCCGCATTCACGATCTGGCCCTAACCTGCATGCGCACGTTAAATGCCCCGCACGCTGCGGCCATTTCAACCGCCTAGCCCTCACCCGGTGGCCGCAAAAGCGCCTTCCCGCCACCTGCCTGCCGTGGCGCTGACGGACCGGTCCCCCGCTACGACAAACCCACTGCGCGCCCTTGGTCATCGACATCCATGTGCATGGCGGCCGGCACCTTGGGAAGGCCAGGCATGGTTGTGATCGCCCCGGTGATGACCACAATGAAACCGGCACCCGTCTTGGGAACGATCTCGCGGACCTGCAACGTGAATCCTTCAGGGGCTCCCAGCAGCGTGGGGTCATCGGAGAACGAATACTGGGTCTTGGCCATGCACACCGGCAGGTCGTCCCAGCCGTTGGCGTGGATCTGCTCGAGCATCCGTCTTGCCTTGGCAGAATATTCAATGCCCACTCCGCCATAGAGCTCGCGCACCAGGGTTAGGATCTTCTCCTCAACCGGTTGCGTCAGCTCGTACAACGGGGAGAAATTGTTCGGTGGTTCAATGGCCCGCAAGACCGCGGCGGCCAGCTCCCCGGCCCCGGCCCCGCCGTGGCCCCAGACATCGGCTACGGCGCATTCAATGTTGTTCGCCGCGGCCCATTCGGTGACTACGGCCAATTCCGCTTCGGTATCCGTGGTGAACCGGTTGATGCCGATGACCGGCTGGATACCGAACTTCGAAATGTTCAAGGCATGCCGGGCGAGGTTCGTCAGGCCCGCGCGCACGGCCTCAACGTCTTCTTCACGCAGCTGCTCCAGGGACACTCCCCCGTGCATTTTCAGGGCACGAATGGTAGCCACGATGACGACGGTGTCCGGGTCGCACCCGGCATAGCGGGCCTTGATGTCCATGAACTTCTCGGCGCCCAGGTCGGTGCCGAAGCCCGCCTCGGTCACCACGATGTCGGCCAGCGTGCGCGCGGTATTGGTGGCGACCCCCGAGTTGCAGCCGTGCGCAATGTTGGCGAATGGCCCGCCGTGGATGAGGGCGGGGGTACCGCCTATGGTCTGGACGAGGTTGGGTTTGATCGCCTCCTTGAGCAGCAAGGCCATGGCTCCGGCGGCCCCCAGCTCGTCCACGGTGACCGGAGCGTTGTCGCGGGTATAGCCGATGGTCATGCGGCCGAGCCGGGCGCGCAAGTCCTCCAGCCCGGTGGCCAGGCAGAATACCGCCATGACCTCGGAAGCAGCGGTGATCTCGAAACCGGTTTCCCGCGGCATCCCGTCGGCCGGTCCGCCAAGGCCGATGACCACGTTGCGCAGCGCCCGGTCGTTCATGTCCACGGCGCGTTTGAAGGTGATGCGACGCGGATCAATGCCCAGGGAATTTCCCTGGTGCAGGTGGTTGTCGATCAGTGCCATCAACAGGTTGTTCGCGCTGGTGATGGCATGGAAATCCCCGGTGAAATGCAGGTTGATCTCATCCATCGGAAGCACCTGCGACTTGCCGCCGCCGGTGGCCCCACCCTTCATGCCGAAACTCGGGCCCACGGAGGGTTCACGCAGGGCGATCATGGTTTTCGTTCCCGCGGCGGCCAAGGCATCGCCCAAGCCCACCACCATGGTGGATTTCCCTTCCCCCGCGGGTGTCGGGGACATGCCGCTGACCAGGACCACCTTTCCCAGGCCGGAACCGCGAGCAGTCAGCAGGGCCGGGTCGATCTTGGCCTTGTACCTGCCGTAAGGCTCCACCGCAGTCTCCGGGATCCCGGCCGACCGGGCGATCTGCGAAATTGGCTTGAGCACCGCTCGCGAGGCAATGGCAAGATCACTCATGTCGGTTTCTGGCGTGGAAGTCATCGTGTGCCCCTATCTGGCTTCCCTAGTCGGGGGAAATGAACCCCAGGGTCCTTGGTTTTCCTCGATTCACCTTCAAGCTACCACTGAGGAGGTCGCGGGCGGTGGGATGTCCCCGCCAAATTCTCATCTACTGAGAACCGCAGGGTCATGGGCCGCGATTGGGCAAACCGGGGATTGCGTGTGGTTGGCGCTGAATCCCCGGGCCTTCTGAGCCGGTTTGGCGCATGCCTGCGCCCATCCCCGCCCCAGCGACTGCTCCCGACCGGTGGAAGCGTCATCCCGGATACAACGGCTTTTCAGACAGACGCGTATCGTCGTTCCGGGCGGCCCACTCCCCCGTACTTCAGGTTCACCTGCACCAGCCCTTCCTCCGCCAAATACTCCAGGTACCGGCGAGCGCTGACTCGGGAAATGCCGAGTTGTTCTGCTGTTTCGGTGGCTGAGATCGGCTGCGGCGCCTGCTTGAGGATCTTCTCCACGAGCTCCAGCGTTTCGATGCTGCAGCCCTTGGGCAGTGGCCGGTGTTCCTGCCCCTTTCCCAATCCGAAGAGCCGATTGACGTCCTCCTGCTGCAGCTGCTGGTCCGAGGTTTGCAGGGGCGCGTAGGAGCTTCGGTAATGCTCAAGTCGTTCATTGAGATCGTCCCGGGAGAATGGCTTCATCAAGTAGTGCACGATTCCCCCGCGCAACGCCCTGCGGACCGTGTCCATTTCCCGGGCGGCGCTGATGACCAGTACGTCCAGGTCGGGT
This sequence comes from Glutamicibacter sp. St.4D3, assembly GCF_059728615.1. Lineage (NCBI taxonomy): Bacteria > Bacillati > Actinomycetota > Actinomycetes > Micrococcales > Micrococcaceae > Glutamicibacter > Glutamicibacter sp. St.4D3. The sequence continues at coordinate 967,965 of NZ_AP039380.1, read as the reverse complement.
TTGATCGTTCGCAGCTGCTGCAGCAGATCCAGCCCATTGATGTCCGGCAGGTGGATGTCCAGTAGCACCAGTGCCGGGTTCAGTGATTCGACGGCCTTGACGGCCTCGGCCCCGTTATGCGCCACCCCCACCACGGCGAACCCGTCGATGCTGTTCACGAAGCCGGAGTGAACCTTGGCGACCATGAAATCGTCGTCGATCACCAGTACCTTGATCATCTGGCGTGCTGTCCTTTACTTTGCGAGTGTGGCGGTGAAGAGCGCACCGTTGTCGTTCCTGGCCATCACGTGCCCGCCGTGGCGCTGGCAGACCAGGCGGGCCAGCGCCAAGCCAAAACCGCGCCCTCCCGCTGCGTGGTGGTCCTTGGTCGAGAACCCCTGGGCGAAGATTTCCTCAATGACCCCGTCGTCAATTCCGGGGCCGTTATCCGCGACGGTGATGGCTATTTGGGAATCCGTGTCTTTGATGGTGATCTGGATGTGCGCGTCACGAATCTGGGTCAGGGCCTCTATTGCATTATCCGTCAAGTTGCCAACCACCGTGGTCAGGTCGCGGGCCAGTGCTTCTTCGCACCGGCTGAGGCGGGATTCCTCGTTCAGTTCCAGCTGGATGCCGCGTTCCGAGGCGACGCTGGCCTTGGCGATCAGCAGAGCTGCCACCGTGGGATCCTCAATCGAGGTCGACACGCTGTCGAACAACTGGCTGCGGCTGAGGCTGACCCCTTCAATGAAGCGCTCCACTTCCCCATATTCTTCGAGTTTGATGAGTCCGGAAATCGCATGCAGCTGGTTCGCGAACTCATGGGTTTGGGCGCGCAACATGTCGCTGGTGGCCTTGGTGTTTCCCAGTTCCTGTTCCAGGCGGCTTAGCTCCGTGCGGTCGCGGAACGTGGTCACCGACCCCAGATCCCGTTCCCCGCGGCTGATGGGCATGCGGTTGAAGACCAGAACCCGCTCCCCGATCAGGAACTGGCGGTCGGCTTCCTCCTGCTGGGTGAGAAGGGCACGGGTCACCTGCGGGGCGACGTTCAGCTCCTCCAATGTGCGCCCCACACAGTCTTCAGGCAGGCGCAGCAGTTCAATGGCCACATCGTTGGCCAGGGTGATCCGGTGGTTGGGGGAAACCGAGATCACGCCCTCCTTCACCCCATGCAGCAGCGCCTCGCGATGTTCAAAGAGCTTGGTGATGTCCCGCGGTTCCATTCCCCTGGTCTGGTGCTTGACCTTTCGGGCCAGCAGGACTGAGCCTCCGGCTCCGAGCAGGATGCACACCAGCAGGGTGAACAGCACGCTGGGCGCGATCTCCCGGAGCAGCTCGGCGGTATTGGGGTAGCTTTGCCCGGCCCCCACGATCCCGATCAGCTTTCCCTCCTCGTTCAGCACCGGGATGTGGGCGATCAGTTCATGCTTCCCGTCATGGACGCGTTCTCCGCGCCATGCGCGGCCCTGGGTCACGGTGCTGTCCGGGGTGAGGATGGAGGAGTTGACTTCATCGGGGTAGCTGGAGGTGATGATCGTGCCCGCAGCGTCGGCGATGGCCACGAAATCCAGGCCCGAAATGCTGCGCGCGGACTCGGCCATGGCAGGCAGGGCCGAACCCATCTCCGGGGCCGCATCGGGCAGGAGCGCGCGCAGCAGGGGATTGGAAGCCAGGGATTCAGCCGCGGACAGGCTTCTGCGGGTTTCGGACTTCTCAAAATTGTTGGTCGCCTGATTCACCGATACGGCGATGACCCCGGTGAGAACGACCCCAATGATCAACAGCTGCATGATCAGGTACTGCCCGGCCAAAGTCAGTTGCCGACCGGGCTTTCGTCCCCTCGCGGCATGGGCCGTTTTCATGTGTCCCGTTCTCCTCTTGCCGCCATTGATGTTGCGGCGTTCTCCACCCTTTAGCGTACCGAAGCGACGCGAGAGCGGGATCACATTTTTTGGTTACACAATGAACAATATCTACTCTGCTTACGCAAACGTGACGCGCGGCACCGCGGGCCATAGTGTCTAAAGCACTCGCCCAACAATGAAGGTAGTGAGGCACGATCCCGATGAGAACTTTCAGATCCCTGCGCAAGGTGGCCACTGTTGCCGCCGCCGCGGCACTGGCACTGACCGCCACCGGCTGCGGTGTCACCTCCGAGAACTCGTCCGAAGGCCAGTCGGCGGACAGTGGCCCGGTGGCCGGACTGCGCATCATGGTTCCCAACACCGCCGGCGGCGGTTATGACACCACCGCCCGCGTGGCCGCCAAGGTCATGGATGAGGCGGACATTGCTTCGAACCCCGAGGTCTTCAATCTGGCCGGTGCCGGGGGCACCGTGGGGCTGGCCCGCCTGGTCAATGAAAAGGGCACCGGGGACCTGTCAATGCTGATGGGTCTGGGCGTGGTGGGCGCCAGCTACACCAACGAATCCGATGCGAAGCTGACCGAAACCACCCCGATTGCCAAGCTCATCGAGGAGCCGGGAGCGATCATGGTCTCCAAGGACTCCCCGTACAAGACCATCGACGATTTGGTTCAGGCCTGGAAGAAGGATCCGGGCAAGCTTTCGGTCGGCGGCGGCTCCTCGCCGGGCGGCCCGGACCACCTGCTGCCGATGCAGCTGGCCCAGGCCGTGGGCATTGACCCGAAGAAGGTGAACTTCGTTTCCTACGACGGCGGCGGGGATCTGCTGCCGGCCATCCTGGGCAACAAGCTGGCGTTCGCCGCCTCCGGTGCCGGTGAATACATGCAGCAGATCGAAGAGGGCTCGGTGCGCGTCCTGGCCACCAGCGGCGAAGAGCGCCTGGAGGGCGTGGATGCCCCGACACTCAAGGAGTCCGGCATCGACCTGGTCTTCTCCAACTGGCGCGGCATTGTCGCCCCGCCGGAGATCTCGGACGCCGACAAGCAGAAGTGGATTGGCGTCGTCACCAAGATGCACGACTCCGAGCAGTGGAAGGAAGCACTGGAGACCAACGGCTGGAGCGATGCGTTCATGACCGGTGAGGACTTCTCCAGCTTCCTGAGCGAACAGGATGAGCGCGTGGCCAACGTGCTCAAGGCCCTGGGGCTGGCGTGAGCGAAGTAGCCACAACCAGGAAGAAGCGCGTCGAACTGCTGTTCGCCGCGTTTCTTCTCTTGGTGGGAATCCTGGTGTTCGTTGACGCGTCGCAGCTTCATGTGACGTACTCCCAGGCCGACGTGGTCGGGCCCAAGGCCCTGCCCTACGTGGTCTCGGTGATTCTGGTCCTCTCCGCCGTGGCGCTGGCCATCACCGTATGGCGCGGCAACCTCGCCCAGGGCGAGGAAGGCGAAGACGTGGACCTGAGCCAGCCCTCGGACTGGAAAACCCTGCTGCCGCTGATCGGAGTGTTCGTGGTGAACATCCTGCTGATCAACTGGGCCGGCTGGGTCATCTCCGGCACGCTGCTGTTCTTCGGTTCGGCTCTGTGCCTGGGTGCCCGACGCTATGTCCTGACCCTGGTCATCTCCCTGGTCATGGCGCTGGGTTCCTTCTATGGTTTCTACCTCGGTCTGGGCATCAAGCTGCCGGCCGGGATCCTGTCGGGGGTGTTGTAGGTGGATACGCTCAGCCTCCTGATGGACGGCTTCGCCGCCGCCCTGACCCCCATCAACCTGCTGTTCGCGTTCGCCGGGGTCATCCTGGGCACCGCGGTCGGTGTACTTCCGGGCATCGGTCCGGCCATGGCGGTGGCGCTGCTGCTGCCGGTCACCTACGGGATGGAGACCTCCAGTGCGCTGATCATGTTCGCCGGCATCTACTACGGCGGCATGTACGGCGGTTCAACCACCTCCATCCTGCTCAACACCCCCGGTGAATCCGCAACGGTGATCACCGCCATCGAGGGGCACAAGATGGCCAAGGCCGGCCGTGCCGCCCAGGCGCTGGCCACCGCAGCCATCGGCTCCTTCGTGGCCGGAACCATCGGCACCGCCCTGCTGGTGACGGTGGCCCCCTTCGTGGTGAAGTTCGCGGTGAGCCTGGGCGCCCCCAGCTACTTCGCGATCATGGTGCTGGCACTGATTACCGTGACCGCGGTCCTGGGTTCCTCCAAGATCCGAGGTTTTGCCTCCCTGGGCCTCGGCCTGGCCATCGGTTTGGTGGGCATGGACCCGGTCTCCGGGCAGAGCAGGCTCACCTTCGGCTTCGCGCCGCTGGTGGACGGGTTGGACATTGTGGTGGTGGCCGTCGCGATCTTCGCGATTGGCGAGGCCCTGTGGATTGCCGCGCACCTGCGCCGCACCCCCACCCGCACCATTCCGGTCGGCGCCCCGTGGATGGGCAAGGAAGACTGGAAGCGGTCCTGGAAGCCGTGGCTGCGCGGCACCGCGTACGGCTTCCCCTTTGGCGCCCTGCCCGCCGGCGGCGCCGAGGTGCCAACCTTCCTGTCCTACGTGACCGAGAAAAAGCTGTCCAAGCACCCCGAGGAGTTTGGCCACGGCGCCATCGAGGGCGTGGCGGGCCCGGAGGCGGCGAACAATGCCTCGGCTGCCGGCACCCTCACCCCGATGCTCGCCCTGGGCCTGCCGACCAACGCCACCGCCGCGGTCATGCTCGCCTTCCTGGTCATGAAGGGCATCCAGCCCGGTCCGCTGCTGTTTGAAAATGAGCCGGCACTGGTGTGGGCGCTGATTGCGAGCCTGTTCATCGGCAACACCCTGTTGGTGCTGATCAACCTGCCGCTGGCCCCGGTTTGGGCGAAGCTGCTGCAGATCCCCCGCCCCTACCTGTATGCCGGGATCCTGTTCTTCGCCACGCTGGGCGCGTTCTCGGTAAACATGCAGACCGCGGACCTGTGGCTGCTGTTGGTCATCGGGCTGCTCGGCTTCGCACTGCGCCGCTTCGGACTGCCGGTGTTGCCGCTGATCCTAGGTGTCATCATCGGGCCGATGGCCGAGGAACAACTGCGCAAAACCTTCCAGCTCAGTGCCGGTGAAGTTTCCGGGCTGTGGAGCGAGCCGGTGGCGGTGGCGATCTACATCATCATTGCCATCCTGTTGCTCCTGCCGGTCATCTTCATGGCAATCCGCCGTTCCCGCGGCGGCTCCTCCGAACTGGCCCAAGGGCTGGCCGGGGGCGGCAACCTCACCGAGGATGAGCTCTCGCCCCTGGACCACCAGCACCTGAAGGGCGGAAGCCATGTGGCCGAACAGAGCCGGCCGCATGGGGAAGATACCAGGAAGGATCACTCATGAGCATCGTGGTCGGATACATCCCTTCCCCGGAAGGAGAGGCGGCACTGCAGCGGGCCATCCTCGAAGCCGAGCGTTCCCAAAGCCGGCTCACCGTCGTCAACCCGTCCAAGGGTGATACCCCCATCGACAACCGGCTGATTGATGCCAAGCAGCATCATGAGCTGGAAGAACGCCTCGCCGCGTCGGGAGTGGACTTCTGGATCGAGCGCTCGCCGGTGGGCTCCGACCCGGCGGACAAGATCCTGGGCGTGGCCCGTGCCCAGCGGGCCGAACTCATTGTCATCGGCATGCGCAAGCGCTCGCCCGTGGGCAAGTACATCATGGGAAGCACCGCGCAGCGGATCCTGTTGCAGGCCGAATGCCCGGTGCTCTCCCTGAAGGCCGAGTACGCCTGGTAGCCAAGGCACCGATTCACCGCCCCAACACAAAACTGCCCTGCGGCAACTGGTTCTCCAGTTGCCGCAGGGCAGTTGCAGTTCCGGCTGAAGGTCCAGGACCTACTGCTGGTACGGGTTGGTCGGGGCTGCCGGTCCGCTTCCGGGCTGGGGCGTGTTCGGCATCTGCGGGTTGGTCGGAGCCGACGGGCCCGCCGGGGACTGCGGCCCGGCCGGGAACTGCGGATCAGTGCCCGGGGCGTGGCCGCCAGCCAGACGCACCAGTTCCGCGGTGTTCTCCGCGGTGCGAATCGCGGCCAGCAGCGATTCAAGGCTGGCGCGGGCCAGGACCAGGTAGAGCAGGACGAAGAGCGGTCCGAGGATCAACAGCGTGAAGATGCCGAAGCCGGTGCTGGCCTGGAAGCTGGTGAACACGGCCACGAGGTAACCGATACCCAGCATCACCATGATCAGGATGTAGACGATCTTGATGATGGTCGGGGTGACGAAGCGGCGGAAGTCGAGATCGAAAAGCGCCTTCATGTTTCTCTCACTTTCTTGGGGGCTAGTGACACACGAGACGTTACCCGATCTTGTGGACAAAAAGGTAGCAGCATGACGTGGAGTGTTTTTGATACACACAAGTTAGACAGACCTCGTTGCCGCGGCGCCCCTGCACGGTCACGGCTCCCCCACGAGGATGACTCCTTGGAAAAGCGCAAAACCCGGTATTCACCAGGGAAAGACCATCCCACCGGTGAATACCGGGCTGCACAGCCACGAACCAGGCCGAAAACGTTCACGGCACGCCAGCGCGAAGCGGAGCTGGCGCTCTGGCGCTCCTTCGGTCAGCAGCGCTGCCCAAGCGCCCAGGCTAGGTCCGCGTGCGGAACATTGGGGCAGGACTTTATGACGCGTCCAGGGCTACCCGGACCTGGTGCACCAGCTCAGCGCTGGTGGCATCGATGTGCCCGCTGCCGCCGCCGGGACCGGCCGCTCCCCCGTTGACGCTGTGCCGGGCGGAGAGGTGGACCCCATCCAAATGGCGCAATCTGGGAATGTCGCCAATGCGTACTCCCCCGCCAGCCTGGATCTGCACGCGCCCTTCTGCCAATTGGTGAAGCTGGGTCAACGTGTCCACGCCGTCGATGGAACGCGTCGCTCCCCCGGAGGTCAGTACCCGGGTGGCGCCGAGCTCGACGAGATCCCGGATGATCCGCTGCGGTTCGATGCCGCGCTCCAGCAAGACGTCCACACAGCGGTGCACGGTGATTTCGGCATCCGGGTTCACGCTGCGTGCGGCGGTGGCCAGCTGGCCGAGCACCGGCAGGTCCAAGGCGCTCTCTGCACCGTCCAGTGCTCCGATCACCACGCCCTGCGCGCCAAGCTCCATGCTGCAGACGATGTCCGCGACCATTGCCTCAACCTCGGTGACATCGTAGACGTATCCGCCGGGCCTGGGACGGATCAGCACGTGAACCGGCAGGCCCACCTCGATGGTGGTGCGCAGGATCCCCACCGAGGGGGTCAGCCCTCCAGTGGACAGTGCCGAGCACAGCTCCACCCGCTCGGCCCCCTCACTGCGGGCAATGCGGGCACCGGCAGCGTCCTGGACCGCGATTTCCAGTACGGGCATGGCTAGGCTCCGTGCGGGCGGGCTGCGAACAGCTGGGCGCCAAGGTCCGGGTCTTCCATGTCCTGGTCGAACGGGAACATGGGACGCTCGATCTTTCGGTGGCCCAGGCGCAGCAGGTCCTGGTCCACGCCGCCGGGGGTCAGCGCGAGCATCCATCCTTCAGCCAGGTCGAACAGTTCCGGTTCCAGGTAGCCGATCTTGACCACGACTAGGTCAAAGTCGGTGGCCTGCAGCCCGGCGGCGGCGAAGTCGGAACGGGTGTGGTAGGGCTTGCGCCGTTCGGTGATGATGGCGTGCACCCCACCGACCCGCACCACGGCGACCCGCCCACTGGTGGCATCCCCGTCGGTGAGGCTGTGCACGACGCCGCTGAGCTCTGCGGGACCGGAATGCACGTGGTCCACCCGCGCCCCGGCCTCCAGGCTGATCTCGGCACCCAGTCCGGCCTCGAAGCACGCGGCCACGGCCGGGGCATCAAAGACCGAGGCGACCACGACGCGCGGGGAATCCTGCCCGATGAGCCGTTCATCGGCCAGCAGTTCGCGCAGCGTCCAGGTCACGTCCCCGGATCCGCCGGCGGTCGGGTTGTCCCCGGAATCGGAGATCACGTAGGGGCGCGGCGCGTCTTCGGCCAGCGCGGCGGCCAGGCATTCCTCCAGGGAGGCGGCCGGGGCCACGAACTTGAAGTCCGCGCGGGCCTGCCAGTAGCGCTTGCCCAGCTCGGTGGCCTGCTGCCCGATCAGTTCGGCGTCATCACCGGTGACCACCACGGTGGCGTAGCAGCGCGGTTCATCGGCCCAGGCGTAGCCCACCCAAATCGAGGCGTCGGTGACCCCGTCCAGGGCTTCAATGCCCGGGATGGCGGCATAGATGCCCTTGGCCGGTTCCAGCCGGGTGGAGGTCTTCTCCCCGGGCAGCAGCACCGGGATCCGCACGAACGCCTTGTGCGGTGCCCCGGCACCGGATTGCAGCCGATCCACCAGGTTGCGCAGGGCGCGCTGCTTCGTTTCCTGCTCATCCTCGTGCGGAGCCATGCGGTAGCAGGTGATCAGGTCGCACTGCTCAACCAGATCGGCGGTGACGTTGCCGTGCAGGTCCATGGTGGCCGAAACCAGGCAGCGCGGTGCACCGGCCTTCTGGCTTTCCTCATCCAGGGCGCTGCGCACGGCGCGGGCCAGGTCCGCCTCCGCGTCCTGGCGCCCCAGCACGGTCATGGCGCCATGGATGTCAAAGAAGAAACCATCGAACGGGCCGTGCTCGTGGATCATGGCGATCAGATCGCGCTTGAGCGTCTCATAGACTTCGGGCTCAACCATGCCTCCGGGCAGGGAGCGGGCGTGGACCAGCGGGATGGCGGTGAACGCGGCGTCCAGGGCGGCGTCATAGTTCTCGTGCTCAGGCTGCAGGAAACTGTACCGGCCCATCAGCGCGTCATCGCGGGTGAAGTTGAAGGCCTCGAATCCCGAACGGTGCGGGGAGAAGTTCGAGGCTTCAATCGACATGCCGCCGAAGCCGATTTTCAGTGCTGCAGGGGTTGGGTTCACGAGACGGTTTCCTTTCATGGAGGGTCGTGGCGCCTGAGCGCCGCCCACCGGCTAGGCCGGCGGGTCTGAAAATTCTGCGGGGAGGCTGGGCTGGCTCAGCAACTCGATCAAGGCGATCTCCGCGGCGCCAATCAGCCCGGCGTGTGCCCCGGCCATTGCCGCTTCCACGCGCAGCCCGGAGGTGGCCATGGGCAGGCAGCGTTCATAAAGCTGGGAGCGCACCGCAGCCACGTAGACGCTGGCGCTGGACAGGGTGCCGGTGAGGTAGACGTCCCCGGGATTGAAGAAGTTCACTACGGTGCTCAGCGCGAGCCCGAGTTGCCGGCCGGCCTCGCGCACCACTCCATTGGCGGCCGGGTGCCCGTCACGCACCAGCTGGATCACGTCGTGGATGTCATCGACGTGGGTGCCCACCGCGGCCAGGTCGCGCACGATGGCCGCGCCGGAGGCAATGGTTTCCAGGCAGCCGCGGTTGCCGCAGGAGCACAACCGGTCCCCGGCGGCCTCGACCTTGGTGTGCGTGATGTCCCCGGCGGCGTAGGAGGAGCCGCGGAAGAGTTCGCCGTTGGCCATGATGCCCGAGCCGATGCCGGATCCGGCGATCAGCGTGATCGAGTTGGCGGCGGCGTCATCACCCCGGGTCAGGTACTCCCCCAGCGCCGCGAGGTTCGCATCGTTGTCCATGTTCACCGGTATGCCCATTTTTTGCCGGGCCATCTCGGCCACCGGCTGGTTGTGCCAGCCGGGCATGCGCGAGGGCGAGACGACGACGCCTCGCTCCACATCCACCGGTCCGGGCAGACACAGGCCCACCGCCAGCAGCTGTCCGCCATCCTCGGCCGCCACCTGCCTCAGCGCAGCCCAGAGAGTTTCCAAGGTGGCATCCACGCCCTGGCCGACATCGATCCGCACCTCGCGGATGGACAGGATTTTGCGGGACATGTCCGCCACCCCAACCCGCGCGTGGCGCGAACCCATGGAGATCACCCCAAGGCGTCCGGACTGGTAACGCAAGGTCAGCAGCTTGCCGGGGCGTCCGCCGCGGGAGAGCGCAGCACCGCCTTCAACGATGAGCCCGGCCTCGGTCAGTTCATTGACTTTTGCCGAGATCGTGGAGGGGGCCAGTTCAAACTCGCGGGCCAGGGCCGAGCGGGTGACTGGTTCAACAGCGATGCGATGGATGATGTCCGCCGCCAGGTTTCCAGAAGCCATGAACACATCCTCTCATTGGGCTCATACGACGCTTTCTATTACCAAGATTCGCAAAACTTTTTTCGATTCAGGTGCAAGTCTTAGCTCTCGTGACCTATACTACACATAGTTTGATCATAAGTATCAATACTTTGTTCGATGTTGAATAAAGGTTGGCGGCGGATCGTCAGCCACTCACACCGTTAGCGAGGAACTCATGGCTTTCGACCAGAGACGCATGAAAAAGTCCGTCACCGCCGGCCTGGCAGCGCTGGCGCTGCTGCTCACCGGTTGCGGCGGGGCAAACAGCAACACCAACTCCGCCACCGACGGCGACAGCGATGCCGCGGCCAAGACCGTGCCGGCCGGCGTGGACACCAACACCGTGAACTACGCCCTGCCGCCGAACGCCACGCCAAACTGGATCCTGCCGATCGGCGTGGCCGGCAAGATGGCCACCCACAACTCCTCCATCCACCAGGCCCTGTGGTCCCCGATGTTCACCTTCGACGGCTCCAAGGGCGAAATGGCCATGGACACCGAAACCGGCATCGCCGACAAGGTGGAATACTCCGAGGACGGCAAGCAGGTCACCTTCCACATGCGTGACATGCACTGGTCCGACGGAGAACCGATCACCACCCGTGACGTGGAATTCTGGTTCAACCTGATCAAGGCGAACAAGGAACAGTGGGGCGGGTACAAGGAAGGCCGTCTGCCGGACAACATCACCGACGTGGAGTACACCGACGAGAAGACCTTCACCGTCACCTTCGACAAGGTCTACAACCAGGACTGGCTGAACTCCGGCCAGCTGGCTTCCGTGCGCCCGCTGCCGCACCATGCCTGGGCCAAGACCAGCCAGGACGGCAAAGTCGGGGACGCGGACCGCACCGAGAAGGGCGCCAAGGAGATCTTCAAGTTCCTGATGAAGGAATCGGAGAACATCTCGGACTACGTGGACAACCCGCTGTGGAAGGTGGTCTCCGGCCCGTTCACCCTCGGCGGCTTTGACAACTCCGGCAAGGTCACGCTGGAGAAGAACGAAAACTACGACGGCAAGGACGCCGCCCAGGTCCAGACCGTGAACCTGCTGCCGTTCACCTCCGCCGATGCCGAAGTGAACCTGCTGCGCTCCAAGGGCATTGACTACGGCTACATTCCCACCTCACTGCTGAACCAGCAGCAGCAGTTCCAGGCGAACAACTACAACATGGACCCCTGGGAAGGGTGGGCCATCACCTACATGCCCTACAACTTCAACAACCCGAAGATGGGCGATGTCTTCAAGCAGCTCTACGTGCGCCAGGCGCTGCAGTCCTCGGTGGACCAGAGCACCATCTCCGAAAAGGTCTGGATGGGCGGGGCCAACCCGGTCTATGGCCCGGTGCCGCAGGACATCGAGTCCCACTACCTTTCCGACACCCAGAAGAACAACCCCTACCCGTACGACATCGAAAAGGCCAAGCAGCTGTTCGCCGACCACGGCTGGAAGGCCGGCAGCGACGGCATCCTGGTCTGCGAGTCGGCCGGCGCCGGGGACTCGGACTGCGGCGAGGGCATCAAGGAAGGCACCAAGATGGAGCTGACCATGATGGTGCAAAACGGTTCGGAGGAGGCGGACAAGCAGTTCGCCGCCATCCAGTCCTCCTTCCGTGAGGCCGGGGTCGCGGTGAGCTTCGATCGCGCGCCGCTGAACTCGGTGCTCAACCGCACCGTGCCGTGTGAGGCCGACTCCTCGGACTGCAACTGGCAGTTCTCCTACTTCGGTGCCGCCGGCTCCTGGTACTTCCCGGCCTACCCGACCGGGGAGCGCATCTTCGCCACCGGCGCCTCGGTGAACTTCGGCAACTACTCCAACCCCAAGGCCGATGAGCTGATGACCAAGGCGCTGGAGAGCAACGACCCGCAGATCATGCAGGACTACTCGGCGCTGCTGGCCGAGGACCTGCCGGTGATGTGGCTGCCCAACCCGGTCTACCAGGTCTCGGTGATCCGCGACGGCATGACCGGCACCACCCAGGACCCGACCGGGAACTTCTTCCCGCAGCGCTGGGGCTGGAACAAGTAATACCTGCGGTGTGTCCGTGGCCCGGCGCCGCTGCGCGGGGCCGGGCCACGGGCAGGCACACAACTTTTGAAAGGACTATCACCGATGACGACTACCGCCGTCCGGGATAATTCGAATATCCGCCTCTTCGGGCTGTTCATGATCAAACGCCTGGTGCAGGCCGCGGTGGTGATCGCCATTGTGTCGGTCATCGTCTTCCTGCTGCTGCAGGCACTGCCCGGGGGCCCGGCCCGCGGCATTCTGGGCCAGGCGGCCACGCCCGCCCAGATCGAGGCCTTCAACCATGAGATGGGCTTCGACCTGCCGCTGATCCAGCAGTACTTCAACTACGTCAGCCAGTGGCTGACCGGGGACCTGGGCCGCTCGTTCGTGATGAACGAGGACGTCTCCTCGCTGATCGCCCAGCGCCTGCCCAAGACCCTGATCCTGGCGATCGCCGCCGTGGGCGGGGCCCTGCTGGTCTCCATCCCGCTGGGGATGGCCCAGGCGCTGCGCCGCAACAAGCCCTTTGACTACATCATCACCGGCATCAACTTCGTGGTCTACTCCACCCCCAGCTTCTTTCTGGGCCTGCTGCTGATCATGTTCTTCGCCCAGCTGCTGGGCATCCTTCCGGCCAGCGCCCCGCAGGGCAACACCGTGGGCGAAATCCTGGCCCAGCCCAAGGAAATGGTGCTGCCGGTGCTCACCAGCGGGCTGGCCGGGGTGGCCACCTTCTCCCGCTACATGCGCTCCTCCACCATTGACAACCTGCACGAGGACTACGTGCGCACCGCCCGGGCCAAGGGCACCGCGATGAAGCGGGTCGTGGCCCGCCACGTGCTGCGCAACTCGCTGACCCCGGTGGTGACCATGCTCGGCTACTACCTGCCGGTGATGTTCGGCGGGGCGCTGGTGGTGGAGCAGCTGTTCAACTACCCGGGCATGGGCCTGCTGTTCTGGAATGCGGCACAGACCACCGACTTCCCGGTGCTGCTGGGCTGCATCCTGGTGATCTCCCTGGCCACCGTGATCGGCTCGCTGCTGGCCGACATCACCCAGTTCATCCTCGATCCGCGTTCCCGTGGAGGCGTCAAATGAGTGAGACAACCAAGAACCCGACGGCCCCGGCCACCCCGGCGCGCAGCGCCGAGGCGGCGATGAGCCCGACCAGGCGCGCGGTGCGCCAGTTCTTCTCCAACAAGCTCGCGGTGCTGGGCACCGCCATCCTGGTGGCCCTGGTGCTCTTCAGCTTCCTGGGACCACTGTTGTACCCCACCGAACAGGTCTCCACGAACCTGATGGCCTCCAACCTCACCCCCGGGGAGCAGGGGCACGTGCTGGGCACCGACGGGCTGGGCTATGACGTGCTCGGCCGGCTGATGGTCGCCGGGCAGACCTCCATCCTGGTGGGCCTTGCCGCCGGCGTGCTGGCCACCGTGATCGGCACCCTGTGGGGTTCAATCGCCGGCTACGCCGGGGGCTGGGTGGACGCGGTGATGATGCGCATCGTGGATGCGGGCATCGCGGTGCCCGGCATCTTCCTGCTGCTGGTGATCTCCGCGATCGTGCGCCCCAGTGAGTCCATGATGGTGCTGATCATCGGCCTGGTCTCCTGGCTGGTGCCCGCGCGCCTGACCCGTGCCGAGGCCCTGAGCCTGAAGACCCGGGACTATGTGCTGGCCGTGAAGGCCACCGGCGGCAGCAACACCCGCGCCGTGGTGCGCCACATCATCCCGAACACCATCGGCACCGTCGTGGTCAACGCGACCTTCCAGGTGGCCGACGCGATCCTGCTGATCGCCTACATCTCCTTCCTGGGCATGGGCCTGCAGCCACCGGCCACCGACTGGGGCGCGATGCTCAGCGAGGGCATCTCCTCGGTCTACTCCGGGGCCTGGTGGCTGATCTTCCCGGCGGGCATCGCCATTGTTCTTGTAGTTTGTGCGTTCAACTTCATCGGTGATGGGTTGCGCGACATGTTTGATGTGCGAGGTCAGCAGTGAACCAGAACCCTACCCCCGAATCCACCCGGCGGGCGCGCCGCGCGGCCGAGCCGGCCGAAGTGGCGCTGCAGGTGTCGGACCTGGAAGTGGACTTCGTGACCAAGAACCGCACCGTCAACGCGGTGCGCGGGGTCAGCTTCGAGGTCAACCGCGGCGAGGTGCTGGCGGTGGTCGGTGAATCCGGCTCCGGCAAGACCATCACCTCCCTGGCGGCGCTGGGCCTGCTGCCCAGCACCGCCCGCACCCGCGGTTCCCTGCAGGTCGCCGGGCACCAGGTGCTGGGCAGCCCGGACTCGATGATGGACACGTTGCGCGGCAACGTGGTCTCCATGGTCTTCCAGGAGCCGATGACCGCCCTGAACCCGTCCATGAAAATCGGTGCGCAGATCGCCGAGGCGATCCTGAACCACACCGAGGCCAGCAAGGCCCAGGCCCACGAGCGGGCGGTGAGCCTGCTGGAGAAGGTCGGCATCCCCGACCCGGCCGGCAAGGCCCGCAACTATCCACACCAGCTCTCTGGCGGCCAGCGCCAACGCGTGGTCATCGCCATCGCCCTGGCCTGCAACCCGGCGGTGATCATCGCCGACGAGCCGACCACGGCACTGGATGTGACGGTGCAGGCCGAGATCCTGGAGCTGCTGCGCCAGCTGGTGCGCGAAACCAACACCGCCCTGGTGCTGATCACCCACAACATGGGGGTCGTGGCCGACCTGGCCGACCGGGTGGTGGTGATGAAGTCCGGGCTCGTGGTGGAAAGCGGACCGGCGTTCGAGGTATTGCGCACCCCCACCGATCCCTACACCCAGGCGCTGCTGGCCGCGGTGCCCAAGCTGCCGCAGATGCAGCTTGAGCAGCGGGAAGTCCACGCCCAGACCGTACCCGACGCCCAGGAGGCAGCACGCCGTGCGGCCGGGGAGGAAATCCTGGTGATGGGCGAGGTCTGCGTGGACTTCACCTCCGGCACCCGCAAGATCCGGGCGGTGGACCACGCCGAGCTGGTGATCCACCAGAACCAGATCGTCGGGCTGGTGGGCGAGTCCGGTTCGGGCAAGTCCACCCTGGGCCGGGTCCCGCTCGGGCTGGTGCCGTTGAGCTCCGGCAGGGTGGAACTGTTCGGCAAGGACATCTCCGGCCTGTCCCGCCGGGCGCTGCGCCGGCTGCGCTCCCGGCTGGGCATCATCTTCCAGGACCCGGGCGGCTCCCTGGACCCGCGCATGACCCTGGGCGATTCGATTGCCGAGCCGATGATCATGCACCGCAAGGAGCTGGCCGACCCCGGCCGCGGCTTCCGCGAGCGCCGGGTCGCCGAACTGATTGACGCGGTCCGCCTGCCCAAGGACACGGCGCTGCGCTACCCGCATGAGCTCTCCGGTGGGCAGCGCCAGCGCATCGGCCTGGCCCGGGCGCTGGCCCTGGCCCCGAAGCTGCTGATCGCCGACGAGCCGACCAGCGCCCTGGACGTCTCGGTGCAGGACGAGGTGCTCACCCTGCTGCTGGAGCTGCAGCAGGAGCACGGCTTCGGCTGCCTGTTCATCAGCCACGACCTGGCGGTGGTGCATTCGGTGTGCGACTCGGTCAGCGTGATGCGCCAGGGCCAGGTCCTGGAGTCCGGTCCGGCGGCCCGGGTGCTCACCGACCCGCAGCAGGACTACACCCGGCAGCTGCTGGCCTCGGTCCCCTCCCCGGATCCAGAAGCCCAGGCGCTGCGCCGCCAGGCCCGCCGGGAACTGCTCGCACTTGGAAGTGAAGGGAAATAGTTGAAGGCACGACTAGGAATAGACATCGGCGGCACCGGGATCTCGGCGGTGATGCTGGATCCGGCCGGTCAGGTGCTGGCCAAGTGTGCCACCCCCTCCCCGGCCTCCGAGGGCGGGGACGCCATGGTGCAGGCCGTGCGCCGGGTCAGTGTCGAGGCAATCGCCCAGTCCGGGGCCACCCCGATCAGCGCCGGGGTCGGTGCCGCCGGGGTGATTGACGCGCACGGCGTGGTCAGGGTGGCCAGCGACTCGTTTAGCGGCTGGCAGGGCTACCACCTGGGGGCCAACCTGCAGCGGGCGCTGTCCATGCCGGTGAGCATCGGCAACGACGTGGCCGCATTCGTGCTGGCCGAACAGTTCTACGGGGCCGGGTACGGGCACCCCAACTTCTTCGGCATCACGCTGGGCACCGGGGTCGGCGGCGGACTGGTGCTCGGCGGGCGGCTGTTCACCGGGGAGCACGGCGCGGCCGCGGAAATCGGGCACATTCCCGGCTTCGGCGAGCGCCTGTGCACCTGTGGCCGGCTCGGCCACTTGGAGACCCTGGCCTCGGGCCGCTCGGTGGCGGCACGCTACTACGAGATGACCGGTTCTCCGCTGACCGCCCAGCAGGTGGCCCAGGCCGCCCGGCAGGGCGATGGCGCGGCGCAGCATATTTTCCAGGAGGCCGGCGAGGGGCTGGCCCAGGCGGCCCTGGTGGTTTCAGGGCTGCTGGATCTGTCCGCCTTCGTGATCGGTGGCGGGCTGGCCCGTTCCTGGGATCTGCTGGAACCGGTTATCGGCGCCACGCTGGAGGAGATCCCGCCCATTTCCGGGCATCCGGTGCAGATCCTGCCCAGCGAGTTGGGCAGTGAGGCGGTCGCCATCGGCGCGGCCCTGTTCCCGGCGCAGGCCGAGAGCGTGGCCGCCTAGCAAGCGGCAGCATGTCAGTGGCGGCGACTCCTCCCTCATCGGGACGCAGTCGCCGCCACTTTCGTGTTCCGGCGGGTTTGCCTACACCGGGCTGGTGAGCTTCCAGCCGTACCCGGCCGGGTCGGTAAAGCCGGCATGCCACTGGCCGTCCTGCTGGTGCGGTTCCAGAACGTTCCCGGCTCCCGCGGCTCGTGCCGTATCCAGCAGTGCCTGCAGTGCGTTGCGGGACGCCGCATGATGGCAGAGGGTCAGGGCACCGTCATGGCCCGTGCCCTCGTCGTTGACCCCGACGTCCTTGGCCAGCCCCTTGCGCGGCAGCAGCCCCAGCCGGAAACCGCCCTCGGTGAGCTGGAAGTCAATGAACTTGTCCCCGTAATCGTGGCGGGTAAGCATTCCCAGCTGCTGGTAGAAGGTGGCGGTCTGCTGGGGCTGCTCAACCCCCAACAGGACCAGCAGCTCATTCGGCTTGGGCGAGGCCTGCCCGGTGGCGGAGTTCTTCTTGGTGGCCGCGGAGACTTTCCAGATCGCTCCCTGCGGGGCGTGGAAGGAGGCGGAGTAGTCCCCGAAGAACTGTTTCTTGGCCGGTTTGATCATCCGTGCCCCCTGCTGGTTCGCCGCGCCCAGCAGCTGGTCCACATCAGTGGGCTGCTGGAGAATGACACCGAGGACATACCCGTCAAAGGCCGGGCTTGCCGGGGGTGTTCCCTCCCCCGGGACAATGTGCAGCTGACCCTTACCGTGGATATTCAGCGGTGTATCGGCGGCATCAGTGGCATTGGCGTCATTGAGCGCGAAGGCTTGGCGGTAAAAGGAGTGGCTGGCGACAGGGTCGGAGGATCTGAGCCGAACCATATCCAGGCGAAGCGGCATTTTGGTTCCTTGTCGAAGTTCGGCGGCTTTCGGTGACGCTGGGGCGCCTACGCCTGGTTGATGCGGATGAGGTTGCCTGCCGGATCACGGAAGGCGCAGTCCCGCACCCCATAATCCTGATCCATGGGCTCCTGAACCACGTCGGCGCCCGCGGCCTCGAGCCGTGAAAACAGCCCATCAAGGTCATCGCTGGAAAGGGTCAGCGCCGTATAGGCGCCCTTGGCGATCAGCTGCAGGATGGTGGCGCGTTCTTCCTCGTTGATACCCGGGTCCACTGCCGGCGGATGCAGCACGATGGAGGTTTCCGGCTGGCCCACCGGACCAACCGTAATCCAGCGCATGTCCTGGTATCCGACATCCTTGCGAACCTCAAATCCCAGGGCATCGCGGTAGAACCCCAGGGCGGCTTCGCCGTCGGTGTGCGGCAGAAATGCGTAGTTGATTTTGATGTCCATGCCTAAAAGCTACCAGCGCTATTTCGCGGCGGCTTCTTGATTCCTGACCGGTCTGGTGACCTGCCGTGACTGGCAGGGAGGGATCCCCGGGCTGCTGGGCGAATGCTCATGCCGGTACACGCTGGGCGCGACTCCTACCAGCTCGGTGAAGCGGGTGCTAAATGTCCCCAATGAGGAAAAGCCCACCATGAAGCAGGCGTCGGTGACGCTGACATCTCCGCGGCGCAGCAGGGTCATCGCACGTTCGATTCGCCGGGTCATCAAATACGAGTATGGGGAGTCCCCATAGATGCGCCGGAACTCCCGGCTCAGGTGGCCGCTGGAGATATGCGCGTCGCGCGCCAACGCCTCAAGGTTCAGTGGCTGGGCATACTCCCGGTCGATCCGGTCGCGTACCCGGCGGATCAGCACGATGCTTTGGAGTTTGTGCCCTTCGGCTTTCGAGGCGCCCATGCCGCTATTCTTTCACGTCCTGTTGAAGGGGTTTCGGTGACAAGGCAGCGTCTAGAGCGTGAGGCGCTGAATGATGACCGGAAGCATCATCAGGAAGGAAAACAGCGATATCGCCGCAACCGTGTACCCGATAAAAAGTGCGGAGCGGGCCAGCAGCGCTCCCCTGCCCGGGGTGGTCTTCAGCTGGTGCAGGGCCACGTGGCCTGCACCGACGGCGAAGATCGCCACGGTTGCCAGGTCGAAGAACCAAAGGGCGAAAACGCTTAGAAGTGCGATGACGAATGCAAAAACAGAAATCTTGTTCAACGGCTGCGACCGGATGGATTCGGTGGTTTGTACTGCGCTCATCGCATTGACCTCCACAGTCATCGTCAACTTTGAGCGTACCCCACACAGGAGCAGCGCCAGATTGCCGTACGCAACATAAGGTAGGAAACAGTACCCCGCCGCAGTCCAAGAAACCGGGCAGGAATTTCAAAGTCGAAGGCTCATTCCGGTTCTGCATTGCCCTATGCGCAGGGGCCGGCCGGTTTGCGCGCTTCGAGCCGTCTGCTGACGGTTGCCAGGTTTATGCGGTGGCGGTGGCCCCAGGCCTGCCCATTGTCAGGCCAAGAGAAATCCATGCGAGAACCGGAACAGCAGCGATGACAGCGGTGGCGCCAAAGGGAAGTATCGAGTTCGAGGTCAGAACAAACGCGGTGCCCATGACGGAGAAAGTACTGGCCATAATCCCTAGGACAGGGACGACAAGTTGAGCATCCCGCCCGGATTCCGACGTGGCCGCAATCCCCACGGCCAGCATCGCCGCCGCTGCTAACAGGGGGACGATGGTCAGTCCGTTCGCTCCGGTAAAGATCGAACCGGTCGCCAAGCAGGCCGCAACGAAGACCTTGAGACGAGAAGACATTCCGAACATTGCAGTTTCCGGCATGGATTCAACCCTTCGTTACTGGCTGGAGCCTGCCGTGCAGGAAAACCACGCTCCAGCCGTGGAGGTACGTGCCAACCACGATAACCAGCTTGGCTCGCTTTAGCGAACGCTGAGCGTCGGCCCGATGCTTTCCTCTGCTGTCCCCGCGGCCGGGTGGAAGTTAGCTCTGTGCCTCAGCCCTGCTAGTCGAAGAAATCCTCGTCCACTTCAACGACGTCGTATGTCTGCTTTACTTGAACACCGACCCGGTACTTAATCATCAAGGAAACCAGTCTCTTCCCGTCTATCAGGATGACCCGCGACTGGATCCCGGATGCGTAGTCACGAGCGTGCTGGGTAAATGTGCTGGTGGTGATGAAGACTCCGCGGCTCGCGCCAAATCCGTGCAGTGCACCGATGAATGCCTGGATTGTTTCGCGCCCGACGCTGTTGCCTTCCTTGTACCGCTTTGCCTGGACGTAGATTCGTTCCAGGCCCAAGGCGTCCTGGTCAATGACGCCAGCGACTCCCCCGTCACCGGTACCGCCTATACGTCGCCCACGCTGCTCGGCCCCTCCATAGCCCATGGCCAGCAACAGCTTGACGACGGCCTCTTCAAAGAAATCGGGGTGGCTGTCGCGTAAGCGCGTCAGCAGGTGTTCCCCCACATCTTTGGCGATTCTGTTAATCCCGAATTCGATCTGTTCGATGGGATCATCCACTACCTGTACCAAGACGGCTTCATCCTTGGGCAGCGCCGTTTTCTTTCCCTGGGGCCAAAATGGTTCGAAGATCTTGTTGGCTTCCGAGAGTGAGTCCAATCCATTGGGATGCTCTGCTGCCCATCTGCGGCCGGCTTCGGTAATCCGGTAGTTGCCACGCGTTGGCCGTTCTATCCATCCGGCCTTGGTCAGGTGGCTGAAGGCCCAGCCCAGTCGCTGTTCGGCACGCAAACCACCGGAGTTGAGGGTCTCTTCTCGGGCAGATTTTGAGAGGCCAGCTGCTTCAATGGATCGGTGAATCAGATCCCGGCGGTGCACGATACTTCCATCTTCGAGTACCGTCAGCACAGGCAAAATGAACTTCGGCCAGACCGGCACCTCGGATTGTCCTTGTTCTGGGACTGGTTCGCTCATTGCTTGTCCTTGGGATCCGCAGGGGTGAGGTTCTACATTCTGGTCATGTCACAGGTGGGATCACAAGAAGGCGCAGCTAACAACATACATTCCACAACACAGTTGCCTCTACCGTACTTTGCCAAGTCATCAAGGATACAGAAATCCCCGACACCGCAATGAGCTCATCCGACTTTCGTCGACTTGCCCACGGCAGCGCCGGGGATTTCAAATTTGCGAGGGGGTACTACTTACGCAGACCCAGACGCTCGATCAGCGAGCGGTAGCGCTCGATGTTGGTGTTCTTCAGGTAGCCGAGCATACGACGACGACGACCGACCAGAGCCATCAGACCACGGCGGGTGTGGTGATCGTGCTTGTGCTGCTTCAGGTGCTCGGTCAGGTCCGAGATCCGGCGCGACATCACAGCGATCTGCACCTCAGGCGAACCGGTGTCGCCTTCGTGGGTGGCGTAAGCCTTGATGATTTCCTGCTTGACTGCGGCATCCAGTGCCATACAAACTCCTAGAGTTGGACCGCGCTTACAAGGTAGTGCTCCGGGTTTTGACTCCCAGTGCGAAGCCTACGCAACCGCGGACTGCAGCGTAGGCCAGCGTTAATGCTATCACCGACCCCGGCGTTTTCGCGCCCTCCAGGCATGGGTGAGATATGGCACGTCAACCCGTTCGGCGGCGTCATGGCCAAGGTGCTCGTACCAGTACCAACGCAGGTTGGACTCAACCTTGTTTCTGGTTGCTTCGTTCGCGCGGCGGTAGTAGCTGCGCGAACGGGTCAGTTCAATGACCTCCTGAAGCGTTAGTGCCATGGACCAGTGCCAGATCCCTGATTCAGGGGCCGCGAACTGGGGCCCGAAGGGCGGAATGAGTTCCGGTCGGTGAACGTCCCCGGCATGCATGATCCGGGTCAGCCGGTGCACCCAGGGCACCGAGACATCCAGCTGGTTCCACAGCAACACCAGCCTGCCCTCTTCGCGCAGCAGCCGGGCTGCCTCGGCGCTGGCCTGCTCGGGATCAACCCAGTGCCAGGCTTGGGCGTAGCTGACCACGTCCACGCTGGACTCGGCAAGCCCGGTCTGCTCCCCCGGCGCGAGGACGGTATGCGCACAGTGCAAACGGGAATTGAGAACTTCGAGCATGTCCTGGGAAGGATCAACGGCCCACACCTCGACACCCCGCGAGGCCAGCTGTTCGGTAAAGATCCCCGAGCCGCACCCGATGTCGGCCACCTGTTTGACCGGCCCCTCCAGGGTGAAGTCCAGTGCGGCCTGCGGGTACGGGGGTCGGATCCGGTCATAGCTCTTGGCGCCATGCTGGTAGGCGGCGGCCATCGCGGCCCGCTTCTGCTCCGGCAGGATGAAGGCGCGCTGCGGCAGCGAGGGAATCTCAGCCATAATCCGTCAAAGCCCGTGCCCGGCTACGCCTGCTGGGAGAGCACCGAGCGGGCCTGCTCGACGTCTTCGTTCATCTGCTCGATCAGGGCCTCGATGCCGCGGTAGGCGACCATCGGGCGCAGGTGCCTGACGAATTCCACCACGATTTGTTGGCCGTAGAGGTCAAAGTCCCCGAAGTCCTCGGAAGGCCGGTCAATGACGTGGGCCTCGACCACACGCGAAACGCCGTCGAAGGTCGGGTTGGAGCCCACGGAAATCGCGGCCGGCCAACGCATGTCGGCCTCATCCACGAGCCATCCGGCATAGACGCCGTCGGCCGGGATGATGCCGCTGGCGTCGCTGGAAAGATTGGCGGTCGGGAAACCCAGTTCACGTCCGCGCTTGGCGCCGTGAACCACCTCCCCGCGCATCCGGTGGGGGCGGCCCAGGATCTCGGCGGCGCCCTCAACGTTGCCCGCGGAAAGTTCCTCACGCACCCAGGTGGATGACAGGCGGCGCTTGTCCCCCACGTCCTGCACGCCGATGACGTCGAAACCGTACTTTTCGCCCAGCTCGCACATGTACGCGAAGTCCCCGGCATTGTCCTTGCCGAAGCGCACGTCGTGGCCCACCACCACGGCAACGGCACCGAGCTTGTCCACGAACACCTCACGCACAAAGTCCTCGGCGGAGTTCTGCGCGAACTGCAGGGTGTAGTGGATCATCAGGACCGCATCCAACCCCACGGCATCCAGGGTGTCGATGCGGTCGGCCAGGCCCATGATCAGTTCGGGCGCCGATTCGGGACGGTGCACCAGGGCCGGATGCGGGTCGAAGGTGATCGCGACCGACTTGGCGTCCCGCTGCTTGGCCTGCTGGACCACGCGGTCCAGCACCTGGCAGTGCCCGAGGTGAACCCCGTCAAAGTTGCCAATGGTCACCACCGTGGGACCGACAGCTGCCGGAACCGCTTCAAGACCCTTCCAATAGTGCACGTTGCTCCTTAGGTGTGGTGGAGGGCAGCAAACCTGCCCAAGCAATTCTTACATGTCTGTTAGGCGCGGCGCTCATCGCGGTTGCGGTACAGCCACCACAGGCCCACGAACGGCAGAACCAGCGGGACGTAGCCGTATCCCTTGCCGAAGAAGCTCCACACCGAATCGTGGCCGAAAAGCTCGGGGTGGGTGAAGGACAGGATGCCCACCACCAGCACGCCCACCAGTTCGAAGGACACCGCGTAGAGGGCGGTGAACCAGGCCTTCGGCTTGGAGGAGGCCAGGGTCACGGTGGCCAGGATGTACACCAGCCCCGAAATCAGTGACAGGGTGTAGGCCACCGGGGCCTCGGAGAAGTCCCGGAAGAACATTTGGTACAGCGCCCGGATCGTTGCCGAGAGTGCCAGCACGCCGTACACCGCGATGATGATTCGACCCAGGCCCGTGGATCGTGCCGGCTTGGGCGCGCGCTGCTCGCCCTTGCGTGCCGCTGCGGCGTCGACGATGCGCGAGTTGCGCGCCTTTTCACTCATACCAATGCTCCTGCATCCCAAATCTGTTCCATGCGGAACAACATGACGAAAACTATTAGCCCGTTGGCGGTCAGTACCGCGTTGGCCCAGCGGCTCTTGTCGCTGACGGCCCAGAAGAAGGCAATCGGCGGAATCAGCAGGGCGGTGATCAGATAGCCCCAGAATTCCCAGACTTCCCCGGTGATCGGCTGTCCGCCCAGCTGGCGGATCGCGGCGGAGATGCCATAGACAACCAGGAAGACTTCGGTCAGTGCCGTGGCGATCAACGCGTAGTCATCCGGGTAGGTGCGGATGATGGTGGCGACCAGTCCCAGCAGCACGGCCAGGCCACAAATGATGGCGCCGGCAATAAAGAAGCCGTCAACGATGATCACAGGCTTGTGCCCTTTCGATACTTGTGCAGGTGTCGTGCTTTTCTCCACCGGTGTTCCCCCACCGGCCGCACACCGCTATTTGGCGGTGAAGACCAGCTGGGTGCGCGCCTTGGCTCCCTGGTCCTTGAGCAACGCCACGAGGGTGCCGTTCGGGGCGAAGGCCGCCACGATCTCGTCCTTCGTAACGTCCATGACGCTGCTGGAGGCGGCGATCGTGCGGCCGAAGGACAGCTCCACGGCCTCATCCACGCTCACGGTCCGGTTCGGGAAGAGTGCTGCGGCCGCCTCGTCCAGGGGCAGCATCTCGAATTCCTCTGCCAGTTCGGCCAGCCGCTTGGTCTGGGAAATCTTGTAGGGGCCGACCTCGGTGCGGCGCAGGGCAGTGAGGTGTCCCCCAACGTTCAGGGCCTCCCCCACGTCGCGGGCCAGGGCGCGGATGTAGGTGCCGGAGGAGCAGGACACGATCACGTCCACATCGATGATCTTCCCGCCGTGTTCGCGGCGCACCTCGAGGATGTCGAAGCGGCTGATCGTGACGGGACGGGCCTTCAGCTCCACCTGCTGGCCTTCGCGCACGCGAGCGTAGGAACGCTTGCCGTCCACTTTGATGGCGGAAACCTGGCTGGGCACCTGTTCGATGTCCCCACGCAGCTTGGACACCTCGCGTTCAATGTCTTCCTCCGTGACCGCCGCGGCGATGCGCTCGGAGAGGACCTCGCCTTCGGCGTCATCGGTGACGGTGGACTGCCCCAGACGAATTGTCGCCGTGTAGGTCTTGTCATGGCCCACGATGTAGGTCAGCAGACGAGTCGCCTTGTTCACGCCGACCACCAGGACTCCGGTGGCCATGGGATCCAGGGTGCCGGCGTGGCCTACTTTTCGGGTGCCGGCCAGCCGCCTCACACGGGCGACGACATCATGGGAGGTCATTGCTTGGTCCTTGTCGACCAGCACCAGACCTGATGCTTGCGTTTCCTGGGGCTGTCCGGCTTTACTCACGCCCTCCAGTATAGGCGTGGTATCAACTATTTAGCCTGTCCTTATCATCAAGGGTGAGCGGTGACACAGAGTTGGCCAACCGGTGCAGCGCAAAAAGCAGGAGCTTGGACCTGCCGTCATCTGCCGATACTGAATGGAGGCTTCCGGCGGCAAACAACAGCTGAAAACCGAAACTCTCATGCAGCTTAATCGAGGCCGTGTTGTTCTCGTTCGTGAAGTAGTAGACGACGTCGGCGCGAGGGGCGATCCAGGCAAGGCGTGCCGCTGTCAGCGCCCGGCCCACCCCGTGTCTGCGCCACCGCGGGTCGATGACAATCCCGCCCAGGTAATGCCCTGCCGGCGCGGCACGGTCCGGCTCAGCATGCCAATGGGTCTTGGCAACGCCAATGACGGTATCGTCCTGGGTGGCCACGAGACTGACCCGTGATGCGGTCTTCCGCAGTGCTTCGCGGTCCCAGCCGAGCTGTCCGCTGCGTTGGCACAACCTCGCCACCCCCGCCTCGTCTTCGGGCCGCGCGCGGCGGATCCGGTACCCTGCAGATGGCTCGCTCATGGTGTCCAACCTAGGTTCCAACCGTCTGCCGGTGCGGACAGCAGTCCATCCGCTACCCGCTTTCGGCCCATGAAGTACGTGCTTTTCACGGTTGCCATTGACCGGCGCACACAGCAGTTCATAAAGTCGTGGCTACTCGTGACGGCACATGTCGCCACCGTTGAGCACGGTGTAGCTGGGGCACCGCGCGCATCCCGTTTCCACGGTGTCACCCGCAAACGTTCCCCATCGCTCACTGCCTTCAGTTCTTGCTACGAAACGCTCCCTCTCCTCCACGATCAGCCTGCCACCTTTTCCAGCGATGCCCCGGGAACCATGCGGACCAACTGCAGCTGCTGCGGTCCTTTTTGGAGCGCGGCACCCTTTGACGAGGAATCATCATGAAGCTTCGACACATAGCGGCCGGGGCCGCCGCGTCCGCATTGGCGGTCACGCTCAGCCTTGCCCCCCGCCCAGGCCCATCAGCAAGACCACCACCGGCCGCCCACCGGGATCAGCAACGTCAAGACCGTCGCCATCAATCTCGTCGGCCCACTGCGGATCGCTTTTGGAGACCATGGCTCGATTCTTGTTGCGGAGTCCATGTCCGGGCAGCTGACCTCCATCAGCGCCCACGGCAAGAAGCGGACCCTGGTCAACGCTCCGGGCCGGGAAATCGTCGGGGTCTCCTACGCCCGGCACACCGCCTACTATTTCGACAATCTGGTCGGCAGTGACCAGGCACCGCCAAGCCCCAAGGACCCGGCGTTGCTCAAGTCCATTGACCACCGGGGCAAGGTGCGCACCATCGCGGACCTGGCGGCCTTCGAGCGCAAGCACGACCCGGACGGCAAGACCGTGTACGGGGTACGCAAGGTCTCCAAGGCCTGCCTGGCCCAGGCACCGGCACTGCGTTCCAAGGGCGAGCTCTACTCCCACCCCTACTCCAGCGCGCCGGTGCGCAGCGGCGTGTACGTTGGGGACGCCGGGGCCAACGCGATCCTGCACGTGGACCGCCGCGGCAAGACCCGGCTGGTCAAGGCCCTGCCGGCCGAGCCCATCAAGATCACCGAGGCCGTGCGCCAGCTGGCCTCGGAGTCCGGAATCCAGATCCCGGACTGCATGCTGGGCCTGACCTACTGGGCCCAGCCGGTACCCACCGACATCACGGTGAAGGGCAACTGGATGTACTACACGGTGCTTCCCGGCGCCCCGGGTGAGTCCCTGGCCACCGGCAAGGTCTACAAGATGAACCTGCACACCAAGAAGACCTACACGGTGGCCAGCGGCCTGAACGCACCGACCGGCGTGGCCGTGGATCACCGCGGCGGGGTGTACGTCTCCGAACTGTTCGGCGGCGGGGTGGCCAAGGTGGTGCGGGGCAAGGCGGTGACCGTGCTGCCGGCGGCAATGTCCGCGGACGTGGAGGTCTCCGGGCACCAGCTGATCGCCAGCACCGATGCACTGGGCACGGAGGGGAAGGTGCTGCGCGCCCGGGTGCAGTAACCACTGCCCCTGCCGCAACCGTGAACAGCGGTTCGGCCACAACAAGGGATCCCCAGGGCGGCAGGCTCGCATTGAGCCCCCACCCTGGGGATCCTTGTGGCATCCGCCGCGGCGGATGAGCGGTTTGATGGTCGAGGACTACTCCTCGTCCTCCTCCGACTCCTTCTTGTACGGGTCCTCGCCGCCGGCGAAGGTCTTGCCTTCACGCAGCGCGGCCAGTTCGGCGTCCTTCTCGCGGGCCTTGGCCAGCAGCTCCTCCAGGTGCGAGGCGCTTTCCGGGATCTCATCGGGCACGAACTCGACGGTCGGGGTCAACCGGATGGTCAGGTTCCGGCCCAATTCCTTGCGCAGCGCACCGGTCTTCTGCACCAACAGCTCCGCGACCTCGGCCTTCAATTCGGCCTCCCCGAGCACCGTGTAGTACACGGTGGCGTGCTGCAGGTCGTTGGTGACCCGGGCGTCGGTGACGGTCACGTTGTCGATCCGCTCGTCCTTGATGACATTGCGCAGCGACTGCGCCATGAGCACCTTCACGCGCTGGGCCAGGCGGGCGGCACGGGCTGAGTCAGCCATCTTCTTACTCCTTCACGGTTCAAGCCCCAGCAGCGGTCCCAGGTTGCCCTGGCAGCCCTGCTGCGGCTTCAAGCTTCAGTTTCCCAAGCGGTGGTTCCCCCAGCTTAGGACCGGGCGGCCTGGTTTTGCCAAGCGCCACGGCCCGAGTTGGCTGCGGATTCCCAGCCTGAAAGGCGCGTGGGCGCACACCGGAACGCTGCTCCGGTGCGCGCCCACGCAGATTGCCTGACGCGGTCTTAGTCGCGCGGCTTCTCTCGCATCTCGAAGGTCTCGATGAGGTCGCCTTCCTTGATGTCGTTGAACGAGCCCAGGCCGATACCGCACTCGAAGCCCTCGCGGACCTCGGTGACATCGTCCTTCTCGCGACGCAGCGAATCGATCGACAGGTTCTCGGCGATGACGTTGCCATCACGCACCAGGCGCGCCTTGCTGTTGCGCTTGATGGTTCCCGAACGGATGATCGAACCGGCGATGTTGCCGAACTTCGAGGAGCGGAACACCTGGCGGACTTCCGCGGTGCCCAGTGCGACCTCTTCGTAGATCGGCTTGAGCATGCCCTTCAGGGCGGACTCGATGTCGTCGATCGCGGCGTAGATGACCGAGTAGAAGCGCATGTCCACGCCTTCCTTGTCGGCCATCTCGGTGACGCGCTCGGCCGGGCGGACGTTGAAGCCGATGATGATCGCGTTGTCCACGGTCGCCAGGTTCACGTCGTTCTGGGTGATGGCACCCACGCCACGGTGGATGACGCGCAGCTGCACCTCGTCGCCCACGTCGATCTTCATCAGCGAGTCTTCCAGGGCCTCCACGGCACCGGAGACGTCGCCCTTGAGGATCAGGTTCAGGGTGTCGATCTTGCCCTCGGCCACGGCCTGGTCGAAGTCCTCCAGGGTGATGCGCTTGCGACGCTTGGCCAGCTGGGCGTTGCGCTCGGCAGCCTCACGCTTGTCCGCGATCTGGCGGGCGGTGCGCTCATCCTCGGTGACCAGGAAGCTGTCGCCGGCGCGCGGGACGCTGGACAGGCCCAACACCTGGACCGGACGCGACGGCAGGGCCACGTCCAGGTTCTCCCCGTTCTCGTTGAACATGGCACGCACACGTCCGTGCGCGGTGCCGGCCACGATGGTGTCGCCCACGCACAGGGTGCCGGACTGCACCAGGACGGTGGCCACGGCGCCGCGACCCTTGTCCAGGTTCGCTTCGATGGCCACACCGCGGGCGGACTTGTCCGGGTTCGCCTGCAGTTCCAGGCTGGCGTCGGCGGTGAGCAGCAGGGCGTCCAGCAGGTCGTCGATGCCCAGCTTCTGCAGCGCCGAGACCTTCACGAACATGGTCTCGCCGCCGTATTCCTCGGGCACCAGGCCGTACTCGGTGAGCTGGCCCATGACCTTGTCCGGGTTCGCCTCGGGCTTGTCAACCTTGTTGACCGCCACGATGATCGGCACCCCGGCCGACTGGGCGTGGTTCAGCGCCTCCACGGTCTGCGGCATGACGCCGTCGTCCGCGGCCACCACCAGCACGGCCAGGTCGGTGACCTTGGCACCGCGGGCACGCATGGCGGTGAACGCCTCGTGGCCCGGGGTGTCGATGAAGGTCATCGGACGTTCGCGGCCCTCGTGCTCGTGCACGATCTGGTACGCACCGATGTGCTGGGTGATGCCGCCGTGCTCGCCCTCGATCACGTTGGACTTGCGGATGGCATCGAGCAGACGGGTCTTACCGTGGTCGACGTGGCCCATGATGGTCACCACCGGGGCACGCTCTTCGAGCATGTCCTCGGTTTCGGCTTCCAGCTCGGCATCCAGGTCCAGCCCGAAGCCTTCGAGCAGTTCGCGGTCCTCGTCCTCCGGGGAGACCACCAGCACCTTGTAGCCCAGCTCCTCGCCGAGCACCTCGAAGGTGGCCTCATCCAGCGACTGGGTCGCGGTGGCCATTTCGCCCAGGTGGAACAGCACGGTGACCAGGGCTGCCGGGTTCGCGCCGATCTTGTCGGCGAAATCGGTGATGGTCGCACCGCGGCGCAGCCGGATCTCGGTCGAACCGTTGCCGCGCGGCACATTCACGCCGCCCAGCGACGGTGCGCTCATCTGCTCCAATTCCTGGCGCTTGGCGCGCTTGGACTTGCGCTGCTTGCCGCGTCCGCCGCCACCGCGGCCGAACGCGCCGCCTACGCCGCCGCGGCCACGCGGGGCACCGGGACGGAAACCGCCGCCACCGCTGCCGCCACCGGGACGACCACGGCCCGGACCGCCGCCACCGGGGCGGCCGCCGCCGGCCGGAGCCGGACGCTCAGTGCGGTTGGGCATGATGCCCGGGGTGGCCTTGGCACCGGTTGGGGTGCGCGGGGCCGAGGGACGCGGGCCGCCCTGGCCAGCTGCCGGGCGCGGTCCGCCCTGGCCGGCCGCCGGACGGGGACCGCCCTGACCTGCCGGACGCTGCGGACGCGGACCACCCTGGCCGCCCTGACCGGGACGCGGGGCGCCACCCGGGCGCGGACCACGGCCGCCACCGGGACGCGGGCCGCCCTCACCGCGCATGCCCTGCTGGGAGGCAAACGGGTTGTTGCCCGGGCGCGGACCACCCGGACGCGGGCCACGACCGCCACCGGGGCGCGGTGCCGGGGCGTCGGTCGAGCGCATGCCCTGCTGGGAAGCGAACGGGTTGTTGCCCGGGCGCGGACCGGCCGGCTTCGGGGCCGGCTTGGGTCCTGGCTTCGGGCCACCGGGGGTCGGGGCAGCAGCAGCCGGCTTGGCCGGTTCGCTGCTGGCCTCCGGGGCCGGCTTCTGGGCCGGCTTCGGTGCGGCACCGGGCTTGGGGGCGCTGCCGCCAGGCTTGGGTGCGTTGGACTTCGGTGCTGCCGGGGCCTTCGGGGCTGCCGGACGGGCAGCGGCGGGCTTGTTGGCAGCGGGGGCCGAACCACCAAAGGCGGCGCGCAGCTTGCGCACGACCGGGGGCTCGACGGTGGAGGAAGCGGAGCGAACGAATTCGCCCATTTCCTGTAATTTATTCAATGCGTCTTTAGAGGTGATTCCGAGCTCTTTGGCGAGCTCGTGAACGCGGAGTTTAGCCACATCTCTCCTGTATCAGTGTGATCGGCCGTCACTCCACACCACAGGGGAAATGGGTTTCGGCAGATCAGTGGATTAGTTCGTCTTGGTCTTCCGCCGCACGGTGGAATACGCGAAACTGATTTGTCATCGTTTGGCGCTCATCGTTGCGGACTCATCGGGTAGCCATCAGATTTCTGACCCGCTTTCCTTATCTCTGCCAGTTCGCTGGCGGGGTGCCAGTCGAGCTTCGTATGCAGCAAAATCCTCCAGCACCGACCCGGCATCCACCTGCGCGCGAAAGGCACGGGCAAATCCCTTGCGGTGTACGGCTTGCTGCACACACTTTGGTGTCGGGTGCGTCCAGGCGCCACGTCCGGGCGCCGGGCTCAGCACGGCCAGCCGCGCCCGCGGTTGCGGGGTGCCAGGGTGCAGTACCCAACGGATGAGCTCATCCATGTTCGTGGTGGTGCGGCATCCCAGACAGGTGCGTTGCTGATGCAGCTTCATGCCCTTGGGACTTCCCACTTCCACTTATTCTTTAAATGAGCCAACTAATAGTCTAGCGCGTTTATGCCCCGGTGCGCGTGTGAGGTAACTATCACGTACCCGACCGGGGCTTCCCGTCGCAGCTAGTAGCGCGGTTCCTTCCCGCCGGAAGCGGCCAGGATGTCAATGCGCCAGCCGGTGAGCTTGGCGGCCAGGCGGGCGTTCTGCCCTTCCTTGCCGATCGCCAGGGACAGCTGCCCGTCCGGCACGATGACGCGGGCGCGGCGTTCGGCCTCGTCTAGGATTTCCACGGAGTTGACCTTCGAGGGCGACAGGGCCGCGGCAATGAACTTGGCCGGGTCCTCGTTGTAGTCCACGATGTCGATCTTCTCGTCGTTCAGCTCGTTCATCACCGCACGCACGCGGGTGCCCATTTCACCGATGCAGGCGCCCTTGGCGTTCACGCCGGCCTCGGTGGCGCGCACCGCAATCTTGGTGCGGTGCCCGGCTTCGCGGGCCAGCGCCTCGATGACCACGACGCCGTCGGCGATTTCCGGGACTTCCATTTCAAAGAGCTGGCGCACCAGGGACGGGTGCGAGCGGGACAGGGTGATGGCCGGTCCCTTGGTGCCGCGCTCCACGGACACCACGAAGGCGCGCAGCCGCTCGCCGTGCTTGTAGCGTTCACCGGGAACCTGCTCCGGCGGGGGCAGCACCGCTTCGACGTCTCCGACGTTGACCTGCACCATGTGGGCGCTGGTGCCCTGCTGGATGGTGCCGGAGATCAGTCCGCCCACGCGCGAGCGGTATTCGCCGACCACCTGGTCATCCTCCGCCTCTCGCAGACGCTGCATGATCACCTGGCGGGCGGTGGAGGCGGCGATGCGGCCGAAGCCCAGTGGGGTGTCGTCGAACTCGCCCAGCAGCACACCGTGCTCGTCATAGTCCTCAACCATGATCGCCACGTGCCCGTTGCCGCGCTCGATGACGGCGCGGGCGTTGGGCATGGCGCCCTCGGTCTTGTTGTAGGCCAGCAGCAGGGCCGACTCGATGGTGGTGATCAAGACATCCATGGGGATGTCTCGGGTCTTTTCCAAGGTGCGCAGTGCATCCATATCGATGTCCATGCTCAGGCCTCCGGGTCTTCTACGTCGATGATGTCCAGGTGCTCGTCGGTGCGGTTGAATTCCACATCAACGACGGCTTTGCGAATCTCAGCCAGGGCGAAGGGACGCGGGTCATCCACCTTCTCCTTCATGCCCTTCTTGGCCGGGGCGTGGTGCACGGCAAGCTGCACCTCATCCTCGCCCACCTCACAGATCCGGCCGTGCAGCTTGCTGCCGTCAGTCAGGGTGATGTTGACCATTCGCCCCACGGCGCGCGCCCAATGGCGGGGAACGGTCAACGGACGGGACAGACCCGGGGAGCTGACCTCAAGCTCATAGGGAGCGGCATTGGCGTACACGGAATCGGCGTCCAGTGCCTTGGAGATGGTGTCGGTGACTTCGCCCAGCTGATCGAGGTTGACCGAGTCGGTGCCCTCGGGAAGGTCTACGGTAATCTGCATCAGCTGCTGCTTGCCCGCTGGCCGAAGGGTGATGTCTTCGAGAACCAGCCCGTGGGATTCAACTTCCTTTTGCAGCACGGTCATCAACCGCTTTGCTTCCTGTTCGGTATCGGCCGGCTTGCCGGTCATGGATATCCTCCCACGTTATTCGATGTTGTACATCCAAGCGTAGCGCGAAGGGGGCACGGCTGGATACGAGTTTAGCCCTGCAGGTGAAGGAACTCACGCGGAATCCCGCCGGACCGGCACCCCGGAACCGGCTCCGGAGGAGATCATGGGATGATCAAGGGGATATGAAAGACGCTGCTTCCTCATCTTCCCGCAAAGCCCCCAGCTGGCTGGCACCCCTGCTGGCCGTGGTTTTGGTCCTGGCCCTAATGTGGGCCCTGGGCGTCACCGTGTTCCGCGGGGCACTGGAAGACCGGGGGCTGCCCGAGGAAATTCGCGGATCGAGCAATGAACAGCTGCGCGAATGGGAGTACGGCGCACAGCTGAAGCAGCTGGGCCAGCGGAGCGAAACCCTGGCCGCCCTGGCCAAGGAGGCAAAGCAGGAAACGGCGCCAACGCTGCAGGCCCTGCATGACTCACTGTCTCAGGCCAGTGCACTGCTTGGCGAACTGCACTACGAGGACGAGCAGCCGACCGAGCTGGCGACCAGTTATTCCGCCGAGGCGGCTACGAGGCTGGCCAATGAAGTGCTGCAGGCAGGTCAGAGCGTGCCGGTGAATGAGGCCGAGGATGAGGCTGGCGGCGCGCTGCTGGCCCGCATTGCCTTCGAGGTGAGCCTGGATGCGCGCAGCGTGCTGCATGCCGTGCAAGAAGATGACGCACGGCAAGTCCCGGCACCGCTGGGCAGCACAGAGGGTGCGGGTGACGCTCCGGCGCAGCCCGAGACCGGCGCAGTGGCATGCCTTACCGACCGGCAATTGTTGGATCAGCAGACCGCACTCCCGGAGGACACCGACCTGGTCGCCCTGCATGCGGCCCGGGCATTGGATCGCGGTTACGCACTGGACTATGTACTGCAGGTGCAGGCCGCCCGTAGTGGTGCCAAGCAGGCCGCGACCATCGAGCAGCACCGCCAGCAACTGGCCGAGCACCTACAGGACCTGCGAGCAACCGTTCCCGCAGACTGTCCCGACCTTCGCCTCACGGCCTACGATTTGCCGGACGGCGGCCTGGAGAAATTGCCCTCCCTGGCCAGCTCGCTGCAACAGGAATTCACCACCGAGCTGCTGCTAGCCGTGGGCGCTGCAGAGGACCAGACACGCCAGGTTCTGGGTGACCTCGTCTGGAACGTCACCACCGAGCAGCAGGACGCTGGGAAGCCAGCTCAGCTCCTGGCACCTGCCAAGCGATAGCCCTTCGATCCATCCCGCGGGCGGGAACGGGTCGTGTCTTGCTCTTGCCCCTTTGCTTCGGCTCGTGCGCAAGGCATGTCGGCTGCCCTGGATCCTCGGCCGCACCCCACCGGCGGGCAACGCCACGAGGATGCCGCGTTAACCCGCTCGCGCGCACTGAGCAGTTACACTTCGCACCGGGAACGCGCCATTACATGCATTCAAATACATTAACTTCGTATTTATGCCCCATTTATGCGGCAGTAAAATCAAATAAACTTGCGCGCCAGATACCATTATCCCTAGCAGATAACCCACGGACTGTGGAGTCGGCATAAATACTTTCAGGTAGATTTCAGGATGACTCTATTGATCCTGAGAAACATCTCAGAGATCACACTCCAAGCTCAGCTTGAACGGACTCCCCCAGAGCCGTTCATTCCATAAAATAGCTAGTCAAGTAGCAAATTTTTGACGCAAGAAGCAAGTATGGCGGATTGTTTCACACACCCATAAGGTGCTCGAGGTTTCTTCAGAAGCGGGTTAGTGTGGAATTGCAGTTCCAGACAGAACACAATTTCAATACCGGTTAATTCAGGTATTGAAAACACCACCATGCAGAACTATGGGGAACACTCGCTCGCTAAGTTGCTTGAAAATGGAGGTAGAAAAATGCCAGGCCGCTTCGTTCGCTCCAAGATCGCCGAGCTCGTCGCTGACGTCATTGGTTCCCGTCAGGGACGAGAACTCCTCGAACAGCATGGATGGGCACAAGGAATGCCCATCGTGATGGCTCAGCCGCACGAGAAACTCGCCGAAGTCATGGCGCTGGTCTCCGTGC
Source organism: Glutamicibacter sp. St.4D3 (assembly GCF_059728615.1). Lineage (NCBI taxonomy): Bacteria > Bacillati > Actinomycetota > Actinomycetes > Micrococcales > Micrococcaceae > Glutamicibacter > Glutamicibacter sp. St.4D3. The sequence continues at coordinate 933,310 of NZ_AP039380.1, read as the reverse complement.
ACCAGCCACCAGTCTTGGTTGCGACCATGGATAACGAGTCCCGTTTGTGCTTCACCTACGTCGCCCTGGGCGGCGACGCGCTGGAAGTCGTGGACCCGCGGGGTTCAACCGACACCATCAGCGATTTGTACTCCGAGGCACTGGAGACTGATTCCTTCCTGATGTTCCGGATTAATCAGCTCTCCTGCAGTGCAGTGGCACATGCGCTGCCGCCCATGCACGCACCGGACAAGAGCTTCCGCTCATTCGGTCGGTTGGGAACCCCGATGCAGTAACGACAATCGGTAATGCCGCGGAATCAGCATCAACCCGCGCCGCGGCATCGGTAATACCAGTGGCTGTGCTGTTCGCAAGAACGGCGCAGCCACTGTTGTGTGCGGCGTGTTCCCCTCATGCCCGGGAATCCTCCCAGCACCCTCGACACTATTCAGTTTTCACCGTCCGGGTTTCTGGACGAACATCCGTCGCGGAACCATAACGCTTCTGCGCTCTGCCTGAAGCAGTAGCTGCCGGGCAAGGCAACGGTGGCCGATTCCGTACCAGGTTTCGGCCACCGTGCCTGTCGTGCCCTTCCAGCCGTGAGGCGTGAGCGTCAACCGTTAGCGGTTGTCGTTATCGGAAAGGCCTTGGGCCTTGTCCTTGGCCTGCGATTGCAGGTCATCGACTTCACCGCTGGCTTCTTCCTTGACGCTTTCCACTGAGGATTGCGCGGAGTCCTTCAACTCCTCAGCAGCATTCTTGACCGGTTCCTTCATGTCCTCGGCCACCTGCTTCGCGCTCTCGGTCAGCTCATGAGTCAGCGGTTCGGCCTTCTCCTTGAGCTTCTGCGCCATTTCCCCTTCTCGGTCGGTGGCGGGCAGAAGCGAGGAGGCCAATAGGCCTGCGCCGAACGCAATCAGCCCGGCGGCCAGCGGGTTGCCGCGGGTCTGCTCCACGACCCGCTGTGGGGCCCGGTTCATTCCCTCCTTGGCGCTTTCCATGGCATCGTGGGCCTGGTCGCTGGCTGATTCACCGCTTCCCATCACTGCATCCTTCGCTCGGTGGAACGTTCCCTTGATCTTCTCGCTCTGCCGGTGGGCGATCTGCGACGGGCTAACCCGGTCCACGATCGCGTCCACGTCATCGCTCAGCTCCTGTCGGGTCTGGGCAATGTCCTGCCTGAGTTCTTCGGAATCCCTGCTCATCGCGTTTCCTCCTGAGGTTTGAAAGCCGACGGAATCTTCTTCACGGTTGAGGAGGTCTTGGGCAGCCCCTTGACCTGCTCCATTTTCTTCTTGGCAACCATGGCCAGAATGGCGGCGATGATGGCCCAGACACCGGCCACAATCAGGGCCGACCAGCCGTAGCCGATGAGGGTGGCCAGGCCGAACACTGCGGCCAGGGACAGGAACATCAGCACGAAGTGTGCCGCGATGCCCGCACCGGCGTACATGCCGGCGCCCTTGCCTGCCGAGGCTGCTGACTCCTTCAGCTCGGTCTTGGCCAGTTCCACTTCCTGGCGAACCAGCACCGACACGTTCTGCGTCAGGTCGCTAAACAGTCCGCCCAGGGTGGTCTGCTCCTCCTCGGCCGCGTGTGACCCGCCACCGGCTGGGACCGCGCCGGGCCCCGGCGTTCCGTAGTCATTTGTGTGCTCGCTCATCGCAGCCTCCTACTCGAAGTCCGTCCGCCGTGGGGTCGGCGGGTAGGTGCTTCCCGGTTCCGGCTCCCCCGGAAGGACTCCCGGGGTTCCGGTTTCCGGCATTCCCACGGTCCGCGGCTGGGTGGTGGGCTGCGAGGTCACCTCGGGCGGCACCTGGCCGCGGGTCATGCCCGGCGGCACGTCATCGGTGGACACATCCCGGTACTGGTCCTGGGAGCCCTGGGTGGCGTGCCGCGGCAGCGCGTCGCGCCGCGTGTCCCGGTCCGAGTCCTTATCCGGACCGCTGGCGTTGCGGGTCAGGCGGCCTGCCAGTAGGCCGGCACCCAGTGCCAGCCCCAGGAAGGCGCCTGGGCGGCGGCGGGCAAAGCCCTTGATTTCCTCGACCAGGTCCCCCGGCTCACGCTGCTCCAGCCAGTCGGCGACCTTGCCGCTGTGGTGGGCGGCCTGATCCACGAGGCTGGACGCGGTGCCCGAGGCCTGCGAGTTGTCCAGCATGTTGCGGAATTCCTCGCTGATGTCTCGCAGGTTCGCGGAGATCTTCTGCTGCTGCGCCGAGGCCTGCTCACGAACATCCGAACCCAGCTCATCAAGCAGGTTGCTGGCCTTGTCGCGGGCCTGCTCGGCGACCATCGAGGCCTCCTGCTTGGCACTGTCCATGACATGGGCGGCGGACTGCTTGCCCTCTTGCGCCAGGTCCTTGGCCTCGGAGGCAGCCTCCTGCGCCTTGGACTGGTCGGTGTCGTCGGTGCCGGTTCCCACACCGGTTCCGGTGCCCAAGCCGGTCAGTTCGGTGTCCACCGGCTCGGCGGGTGGAACCGGCTCGCTGAGCGGGGCCCCTTCACCCGGCGGAACGATCGGGTCGTTCACGCCGGCCAGCGGATCTGGCACCTGCGTCGGTGGAATGTTGCGGTTGGGTTCCGGAGTGGTGTAATCGTTGCTGCTCATTGTTGCCCTCCTGTTACTCCATTGCTCGATAGTTCTGTTCTCGGGCACGTATTTCGTTGCCGGTGGCTCCGGCGAGCGCCTTCTTGGTGTCGGTCAGCTCCCTGCTTGGCTGGCAGGGGCCGCGCGAATCGATGCAGCGGGTTCAGGTGCCCGCAGAAGTCAGTCCTCCCTCCTCCGCTTGGTTTCACCTGCCGGGGAGTCATCCCCGGTGTGGTCTTGCGCCGCCAGTTCGCTGTCCTTGCGCAGCTGTTCACCCTGGCGGATGTCCTTTTCAGCCTTCGCCGCCAGCTTGTCGCTGGCCTTGGTTTCCCGCGGCGGCAGCTGGATGGATTCCTCGGCCTCAATTCCGGCCTGCAGTTCCCGTCCACGTTCCATCTCAGCGTCAAAGACTGCGCCGAAAAGCAGGGCGTTGTTGGCGATCCAGATCCACAGCAAGAGCACGATCACGCCACCGATGGCGCCGTAGGTCTTGTTGTAGTTGCTGAAGTTCGATACGTAGAAGAAGAAGCCGACGGTGGCGATGGCCAGCACGATCAGCGCGATGGCCGAGCCCATGCTGATCCAGTGGAACTTGGGCTGCTTCACGTTGGGGGTGCCGTAGTACAGGATCGCCACCAGGATCACGGCGAAGATCACGATGACCGGCCACTTGGCGATGTTCCAGACCATGATGCCGGTTTCACCCAGCCCCAGGGCCTGTCCAATGCCCTGCACCAGTGGCCCGGAGACCACCAGCAGCACCGCCATCACTGCTGCGGCGACCAAAAGCACCAGGGTAATCAGCAGCAGGATCGGCTTGAGCTTGTAGAACGGGCGGCCTTCTTGCACGTCATAGATGTGGTTGATGGCCCGACCGAACGCCCCCACGTAGCCGGAGGCACTCCACAGCGCACCGAGCAAACCGGCGGCGAACGCGAATCCCGCCGACGGCGCGTTGGTCAGCTGCTGAATCGGCTGTTCCAGGGTTTGCACCACCTGGTCACTGGCCACCTCACCCAGCAGCTGCAGCATGTTCTGCGTGGTCTTCTCCGCCTGGCCTACCAGGCCCAGCAGCGAAACCATGGCCAACAGTGCCGGGAACAGCGACAGCATGGTGAAGTAGGTCAGGGCCGCTGCCTGGTCGGTGCACTTCTTGCGTGTGAACTCGCCGATCGAGCGCTTGAACACATACTTCCAGGACCGCGACTTCAGATCGGTCGGCAGGTCCGGTTTCCTGTTGTCGTCAGGGGCCGGGGCGTGCTCGGCCTTATGGGCCGTCTGCGCACTTCTCCCTGCCCGATGGCTTTCCTGCATGCTGCCCACGTTCCACCTCCGCAAGCGTTCGGCGTAGGACCCCTGGTCCACTTGCCGATATTCAAACAGCGGGACCGGGGTGGGGCAACGACGTTGATGGAACCCTCAGATTTCTCCCATCAGTGCACCAACCTTGCTTGCAACCCCAGCCGAGGCGGGTATAGTCAGGCCATTTATTGCCTGATGGTCCGGCTTCCCCGTGGGACAAACTGAACGCGTATCGCCAAAAGGCTGCGCAGCCCGTGGGACCATAAAAGAGACCGCGAGACCGGACAGTGTTCCTCAACAGCTCTCCGGAGCTCGCGGTCCTTGTGGGTCGTAGACACCCATGGTGCCAGAGAAGTGGGTCTAGGTGTCGCGGGGCTTTTCTGCTTCCCGTGCGGCGGCTTCACGCTGTTCCTCAGCTGCCAGCTCGCTGGAGTAGCGCAGCTCCTCCCCCTGGCGGATCACCTTTTCTTCCTTCTCCTCCTTCTTCTGCGCCGCCGAGGTGTCTCGTGGCGGCAGCTGGATGGATTCCTCGGCCTCAATTCCGGCCTGCAGCTCGCGCCCGCGTTCCATCTCCGCGTCAAAGACCGCACCGAAGAGCAGGGCGTTGTTGGCGATCCAGATCCACAGCAGCAGCACGATCACGCCACCGATGGCGCCGTAGGTCTTGTTGTAGTTGCCGAAGTTCGATACGTAGAAGAAGAAGCCGACGGTGGCCAGGGCCAGCACCAACAGCGCGATGCCCGAGCCGACGCTGATCCAGCGGAACTTGGGCTGCTTCACGTTGGGGGTCCCGTAGTACAGGATGGCCACAAGCATCACCGCGAAGATCACGATGACCGGCCACTTGGCGATGTTCCAGACCTGGATGCCGCTTTCCCCCAGTCCCAGTGCCTGGCCAATACCCTGGGCGATGGGTCCGGAGACGACCAGCAGGATTGCCATGAGCGAGGCTGCCACCAGCAGCACAAGGGTAATCAGCAGCAGGATCGGCTTGAGCTTGTAGAACGGGCGGCCTTCTTGCACGTCATAAATCTTGTTCACCGCTCGACCGAAGGCACCCACATAGCCCGAGGCGCTCCACAGCGCACCGAGCAGACCGGCAACCAACGCGAATCCCGCGGACGGCGCGTTCGTCAACTGCTCGATCGGCTGCTTCAGGGTTTGCACCACCTGGTCGCTGGCCACCTCACCCAGCAGCTGCAGCAGATTCTGCGTGGTCTTCTCCGCCTGGCCCACCACACCGAGCAACGAAACCATCGCCAGCAGCGCCGGGAAGATCGATAGCATCGTGAAGTAGGTCAGGGCTGCGGCCAGGTCCGTGCACTTCTTGCCCGTGAATTCGTTGATCGAGCGTTTGAAGATGTAGCGCCAGGAACGCAGCTTCAGCTCCGTGGGAAGCTTGGGCTTTGAGGCGTGATCCGCCGGCGGCGCCTCAGCCGCCTTCTGTACCGTGTCACCCACGCTTCCGGCTTCATGGTTCACTTCCTGGTCTTTGGCCATGTTCCACCCCTGCACAGTCTTGATGAGGACACTTTCCTCGTTGGGGACAGCTGTCCACGTACCGTTATTCAATCAGGCGAAATAGGTTCATTCAACGCAACGGCGGACGAATCGCCACGTTCAAGACTTCGGGCGCGCTCACCGGCCCGCCGCTTCCGCCCTGCACGGGCGGCAGCAGCGGTGGCCTGAGCGGTCCCGTAACATCGGGGTGGCCGGCGTCCTTGCCGCACCCGGCTGCCCGCACCGGCCGAAGCCGCTCCACAACCCGTGCCGGGGCGACCAGGCACCCGGGGCTGAACTGGGATGATCAACGCATGTACCGTTCACGGATGATGCCCGTGGGCCACTAAATGTGTCACGATACTGTCACTCGCACCGATCAGCATCACTTGCACCCTTCATGAGGAGAACACCATGTCCCATCCGTCCGGTCCGGAACCAGGTGACCGGCCGCCAAGCAGCGCTGCCCACGGCACGCCCGGATGGCCGCGCGCGGCAACGATCCCGGTGCACTGGGGCCGGCTGCTGCTGACCGGCTGGGCCATCCGGGATGACGCCGTGCTGGTACGCGCATCCGGGCTGGATGAATCGGCCACCGTCACGGTCAACGGCCGGGACCATGGGGTGCTCAAGGTCCATGAAAGCACCACCGGAAAGGGGAACTGGGAGCCGCTCAGCGCCCTGCTGCTGCCCGCCGGCACCCTGGAGCTGAGCGGGGATGCCTTCCCGCCCGGGCTGGAACCGCCCCGCCCGCCGGGTGACCCGGTGCGCCAGCCGGGTTGGTGCCACTACTTCCCCTGGTTGCCGCGATGCTGAAACGACCCCGCCTGATGCGCACCGTCGCCACGCTCCTGGTCTTCGGCATCGACCTGGCGATCTGGAGCACGGTGCCGCCAATGATCGGCAGCTTCCAGGTGCCGTATTGGCTGCTGTTCAGCCTCTGCGTGATCGCCTACGCCTGGCTCCTGCTGGGCCGCTCCCCCTGGTACGGCTACATCGCGATGATGCTGATGGCCAGCGTGGCCCTGGGCGTGGAGACCTTCGAATACATGGGCGGCTACCTGATGGCGCTGTTCCTGGTGGCCCGCAACGTGCCTGGGCGCAGGTCGGTGTATGCGCTGGCTGGCTCGGTCTACCCGATTGGCGTCATTTCCTTTAACGCCTTGACCTATGACGGCCCGGTGTCCCTGGTGACCACGTTCATCGTGGTGGGACTATGGACGCTGCTGAGCCTGGCCGCCTGGAGTGCCGGGCGGGCCCTGCTGAACAATGACCACCAGCTGGTCACCGAGCGCCGCTGGGCCGAAGAGGCGCTGGATGAGGCCACCGCCACCGAGCGGCTGCGCATCAGCCGGGACCTGCATGACTCGGTCGCCCACTCGATGACCGCCATTGTGCTGCAGGTCGCCGGGGTGCGCACCGTGCTCAAGAGCGGGAAGGACGGGGTGGACGTGGACAAGGTGCTGGAGGACGTGCAATCCACCGCCGAGCAAAGCATGCGCGAACTGCACCGGTTGCTGGGCATGCTGCGCAGCGCCGAGCACAACGGCTCCTCCGACCGGCCGCACAGCATCGCGGATGTGGCCGAACTGGTCGCCTCGGCCCGCGCCTCCGGACTGGAGGTGGAGGAACACGTCACCGGCCGGGAACGGCCACTGGACCCCAGCATCAGCCACGCCGCCTACCGGGTGGTGCAGGAGGGCCTGTCCAACGCGATGAAACACGCCGGCACCGGGGCGAAGGTGGAGTTGGGCATCGACTGGAGCAGCAGCGAGCTGGTGCTCACGGTGCGTTCGATCTCAGGACTGATTAAGAAGCCCGGGGTCTCCGGCGGGTACGGGCTGCTGGGACTGCGCGAACGCATCAGCGTCTCGGGCGGCACCCTGGACCACGGAGCGACCAGCAACGGCTACCTGCTCAAGGCCACCCTGCCGGTCACCGGGCAGGGCGAGCTGTCCGGCTCCGGAGCGCCGCAGCAGACGGGGCTTAACGGGCAGGGACGGGCGCCGGGGCTGCAGCCGGACGGAGTGCCGGGAAGCGAGGAGGAGTGAGCATGATCGATGTGTTGATTGTCGATGACCAGCCGCTGGTGCGCGCCGGAATCAGCATGCTGTTGATGGCCGAGGATGACATTCGGGTCATCGGGGAGGCTGGTTCCGGACAGCAGGCCCTGCAGCTGGCGCGCAGCTCGTGCCCGGATGTAGTGCTCATGGACGTGCGGATGCCGGGCATGGACGGGGTGGCCGCCACCCGGGAACTGGTGCGCGAATCGAAGGGGAACCCGGACCGGCTAATTCGGGTGCTGATCATGACCACCTTTGACGATGAGGACGTGGTGGTCCAGGCGCTGCAGGCCGGGGCCAGCGGCTACCTGCTCAAGCACGCCTCCCCCACCGAGATCGCCGATGCGATCCGCCGGGTGGCCGCCGGGGACACCTGGCTGGATGCCACCGCGGCCACACGGCTGGTGCAGCGGCTGCGCGCCTCCTCGGCGGAGCCCACCGACATCACCGAGGTGCTCACCCCACGGGAACAGGAAGTACTGCGCCTGGTCGCGGCCGGGCTGTCCAACCAGGAAATCCGCGACACCCTGGTGCTCAGCGAGGCCACCGTAAAAACCCATGTGGCCCGGATCCTGTTCAAGACCGGGGCCCGGGACCGGGCCGCGGTGGTGGCACTGGCCTACCGTTCGGGGTTCGTGCACCCCGACGACCCGGTGCCTGCCTAGCAGTGGCCCGTTGACCTGGCCTGTCCCCCTGCCCGGTGGCCTCTGCAACCCGGGAAGGGAAAGATACCGTCCTGGTATGACGAAAAATGCTTGTGAATCAGTCAAGCTGAAAGGGAAATGATCAAACACCGGGATCGGTATGGGGCGTTCCCGGCACCATTTCGGCGGCCAGGTCAGATCCTTCGCCTGGTTGCCCAATGAGGATCGGGTTCACTTGGCAGGTCTTCACCGCTCAGACGGGCGCCCTTCACGGGTGCATCGCAGCAGTACGCCACGAACCGGATCGGGCTTCTTTGGGGGAGGAAGCCTTGGCCCATTGTCATCCCGCCGCTTCATGCGGGAGGACAATGGGTCCACCTCTTTAAGCGGCTACTGCCCCCATGCTGGGTTTGCCCGCGGCCGCATGGTCTGGTGACCCGGCGCCCTATTTTCCGAGGATGAGATCCGAACCGAGCTTGATGATCAGCGCGGCCACCACGATCACGAAGATCACCCGGATGAACTTGCTGCCCTTGGAGATGGCCATCCGCGCGCCCAAGTAGCCGCCGAGCATGTTCATCACGCCCATGGCCAGGCCCAGGCCCACCAGTACGTGCCCGCCGGGCAGGAACAGCAGCAGCGCCCCCAGGTTGGTGGCCAGGTTCACGATCTTGGCCTTCGCCGAGGCCTCCAGGAAACTGTAGCCGAGCACGGTGACCATCGCGATGATCAAAAACGAACCGGTACCCGGGCCGATCATCCCGTCATAGGCCCCGATCACCACCCCGATCAGCACCGCCCGCAGGTAGTGGGCGCTTCCGGTGTACTTCAGCTGGGACAGCTCCCCAGCCCGTGGCTTGGCGATGGTGAAGATCAGCACCGCCACCAGCGCGGCGATGATGATCGGTTCGATCAGTTCGGTGGGCAGGATCACCGCGATCCCGGCCCCGCCGAACGCGCCAACCAGCGCGCACAGGGCCATGGGGATGGCGGTCTTCAGATCCGGGCTGGTGCGCCGGTAGTAGGTGATGGCGCTGGTGGTGGTCCCGAAGATGGAGCCGAGCTTGTTGGTGGCCAGCGCCTGGACGGGGGTGATGCCCGGAAACAGCAGCAGCGCGGGCAGCTGGATCAGTCCCCCGCCGCCGACCACCGCGTCGACCCACCCGGCGGCGAACCCTGCCAGGAGCAGCAGGGCCAGCGGCCAGGCGGCGACCGGTTCGGAGTTGACCGACAGGAAATCAAGGAGCTCTTGCACGCGCTGCTTCCTTACCGAAGTTGCTATCGAATTAACCCCGGCGGGTGCCTTCCCGCCGGGGTGGCAACGCTACTTGCTCAGTTCGGCGACGACCTCATCAAGCTTCACGTCGCGCCGTTCGCCGGTGGCCCGGTCCTTGACCTCCACCAGCCCGTCGGCCAGGCCGCGACCGACCACCACGATGGTCGGCACGCCGATCAGCTCGGCGTCGGAGAACTTCACGCCGGCCGAGAGCTTGGGACGGTCATCGAAGATAACATCCAGCCCGGCCGCCTCAAATTCCTCGGCCAGCTTCGCGCCGGCCTGCATCAGTTCGGCTCCCTTGCCGGTGACCACCAAGTGGATGTCGGCCGGGGCGATCTGCCGGGGCCAGGTCAGCCCGTTCTCGTCGTGGTAGGACTCGGCCAGGGCGGCGACCGCGCGGGTGACGCCCACACCATAGGAGCCCATGGTGACCACCTGCAGCTTGCCATTGGAGTCCAGCACCTTCAAGTCCAGGGACTCGGCGTACTTGCGGCCCAGCTGGAAGATGTGGCCCATTTCGATGCCGCGTTCGGTGCTCAGCGGCCCGGAGCCGTCCGGAGCCGGGTCCCCGTCCAGCACGTTGACGGCCTCGATGGTGCCGTCCCAGGTGAAGTCGCGCTCGGCAACCAGGTTGAACACGTGCTTGCCGTGTTCGTTGGCCCCGGTGATCCAGGCGCTGCCGGGAACCACGCGCGGGTCAACCAGGTAGGTGATCTTCCCACTGGTTTCGGCGCCCAGCAGCTGCTGGTCGCGGCCCAGGCCGGGGCCCAGGTAGCCGGTGACGATTTCCGGGTGCTTCTTCAGGTCCTCGGCGCTGGCCTGTTCGACCTGCACCTCTCCGTTGATGCCCAGCGCCGCGCCGATGGTGGCTTCCACGCGCTTTTCATCGACCTGCCGGTCCCCGGGCACGCCCAGGACGACCAGGTGGCGTTCGCCCTCGGGGTCCACGATCGCCAGCACCACGTTTTTCAGGGTGTCCTTGGCTTCCCATTCGCGTTCGGCACGCGGACGCAGCTGGTTCGCTGCGGCAACCAGGGTTTCGATGGTCGGGGTGTCCGGGGTGTCCAGCACCTCGAAGGGTTCGGCGTTCGCGTAGTCGATGGACTCGGGCACCACGGTGGTCACGGCCTCCACGTTGGCGGCGTAGCCACCCGGGGAGCGCACGAAGGTGTCCTCGCCGATCTCGGTGGGGTGCAGGAATTCCTCGGACTTCGACCCGCCCATGGCTCCGGCCTGGGCATAGACCGGAACGACTTCCAGGCCCAGGCGCTCGAAGATCTTCAGGTAGGCGGCGCGGTGTGCGGCGTACGCCTCGTCCAGGCCCTCGTCGTCGATGTTGAAGGAATAGGAGTCCTTCATGATGAACTCGCGCCCACGCAGCAGGCCGGCCCGCGGGCGGGCCTCATCACGGTACTTGTGCTGGATCTGGTAGAGGTACACCGGCAGGTCCTTGTACGAGGAGTACAGGTCCTTGACCAGCAGGGTGAACATTTCCTCGTGGGTCGGGGCCAGCAGGTAGTCCGCGTCCTTGCGGTCCTTGAGCCGGAAGAGCGCCTCCCCGTATTCGGTCCAGCGCCCGGTCTGCTCGTAGGGTTCGCGCGGCAGCAGCGCCGGGAAGTGCACTTCCTGCCCACCGATGGCGTTCATTTCCTCGCGGATGATGTTTTCGACCTTGCCCAGCACCTTCAGGCCCAGCGGCAGCCAGGTGTAGATTCCCGGGGCGGCACGGCGGATGTAACCGGCACGCACCAGCAGCTTGTGGCTGGCAACCTCGGCGTCAACCGGATCTTCGCGCAGGGTGCGCAGGAACATGGTGGAAAGCTTCAAAACCACGCGTCGTATCCTTTTCCGTAAGTTGCACACCTCGACCGGAGTGACCGGTGGGCCATGAACTTAGCAATGCAAATCTTGTGGGTTTGGCCGATTTGACGGCCACCAACAATCTTAGCCGGTCACACCGGCCCCAAACACATTGCCTTGTTGGGCATGACGGGCCCGGTACCGCGCTTTCGGCCGCTGTTCCGAGCTGCGAAACGGCTTGGCGCATTGCTTCCGGGGTTCTTTCCCTAGCGCTGCTGCCACCGGGCAACGGCGAAGGGGGAATGGTTCCAGGATCCGTTGCGAAAGATGATCTGCAGCTGTGCCGATTCCTGGTGCGTGGGGGTTACGGTCCGTTGTTGCGGCACACGGCCAAGCAGTTGGCCCGGACGGGTGTACCGAATCCCGGCGCCGATGCAGACCGTACCGGACGGGATGGTAACGCGCAGCGAACTGCCCCAGGCTGTCTCGTATTCCATATGGTCAACCACCACGAACGGACGGGCGAAGAGACCGATGAACCACCCGTTGAGCCAGTGGGTCTTGACTTGGATGTGCGCCGGAGCCACCGCGGGTCCTAGCGCATGGACTCAAGCGCCGCGAAAGCCTTGTTGGCGTTCTTGGTCAGTGAGGAAAGCACCTGTTGAACGTCGACTTCCTCACCACCATGGGTGCTCATGACGACATCGGTGACCGAAACGTACTCGTTGCCGTGCAGCCCCTGGACGGATACCGCAACGGCGGTGGTGTTGCTGCCCTGCGGACCGGTGGTGGTGAGCTGGAAGGCGGATGCCTGGTCGGCAGCGAGGTTGGTCTGCAGCGTTTTGATCTGCCGTTCGATGTCCTGCCCCTTGACGTGTTCGGTGACCTGTTCACACCCGTCGAAGCTGTCGGGTTGCAGCAGCTGCCGCACGGTGTCCAGCTTGGTGTCATCCAGTGAGATCACTTGATAGGTGCGGCTGGAGGAAGCGGTTTGGGAGGTGCCAACGACTTGGGTGGAGGCACCCAGGTCGCTAAGCGAGGAGCCGGTCAGGACCTGACGGCACTTGGCCGGCTCAATCTGCACCCCGTCGAACTGCTGCTTCATGGCCTGGGACTGGGCCCTAAGTTCCTCGGTGGTCAGGATGTGGGCGCCTTCGGCGTCCCCGAGCAACTGTTCAACGACCTTCATGGCCTGCTCATCGCTCAGAATCGAATTTTCCGATGAGACGGGCGCCGGGGACTGGGTTGTGCTGGCCGTGGGCGCGACACCGCTGCCGTATTCCACGGTACCGCTGCAGCCTGCCAGCACGAACGCTGTGGCCAGGGGCAGGATCATCATTGAGCGCTTCTGCACTGCGAACTCCTTGGGTGGTTGATTTTCCTGCCCGGGCCGGGCACGCCGCGAACAGCGTGAAGCCGGGTGGTCAGCCGGATTCCTTGTCGTTGAACGACTCGAAATCCGGCTGCACTAGGTTACTTGACGTTCTTGGCCTCCGCCAATCCCTTGTTGACGTCCTTGATCAGGGAGTCGATCAGGTCCTGGCTGTCCTTCACGTCGCCCGAGGCGCTGGCCGAGATGGCGGTGCGCCCATCCAGGGCCTGGACGCTGATGCTGTTCATCGGCACGTCCACTCCGTCCATGGCGACATTGGTCTTGGTCACCACGGTCAGCTCTGCGTCCGAGGTGCCGTCAAGGATTTCTGCCGAAGCCGTCAGCTTCTGGCCCTGGGCCTCCATGGAGAAGCTGTCGCAGCCGTTCAGGTCCTTGGACTCGGCGCCCTTGCGGGCGGCCTCCAGCTTGGCGTCATCTTCATAGGAGGCTACGGAGTAGCTCTTGGCGTTGGTGCCGTCCACAACGGTGGCGACCGCCATGTTGATGCCTTCTACGTCCCAGGAACTCTGCTCGGCGATCACCTCGGCGCACTTGGCCGGCTCGATCTTCATTTCATCGATCATCTTCTTGGCCTGGGGCATGTTCGCGGCGATGGTGTCCCCGTCGAGCACCTGTGCCTTCTCCTCGCCCTCCACCATCGATTCGGCCACGGTCTTGACCTGCGCGCCGTCCAGGGTTGGGGCCTCGTTGGCCGGCTGACTCTGGGCCTGGCCTGGGTCGGCGGGCGCGGAATCGTTCGATCCGCTGTTGTCGGATCCTCCACAACCGGACAGGGCAAATGCGGCTGCCAGCGGCAGAATCATCAGCGAACGCTTCTTCATGGCTACTCCCTCAAGTTAGATGATCGTTCCCGAGCAGTCTATTAGAATAATGATTGGAAATAAAACTCGTGACGCGAACTTTTTCGAGATTTTTCTGCCGCTCGGATCGATTCATTCCATGCATTTGAATTGAAGCGGCACGCCACCACGCCCTGCCCGCTGCGGGTCTGCGGTTCTCGGCTACTGCTGGTTGCGCACCAGCTCCAGCACCCGATCGGCATCTTCGGTCGCCTGTTCCAGCTGCTGCGCCTGGTTTTTCCTATCCAGTGGCTGGCTGATGGTGACCATCAGGTTGCCGTGGGCCGCGCGCACCACCGTCTGCTGCATGGCCGCCGAGCCATCGCTGCTGGTGAGCAGGTGGGCGCGGGAATACTCGGCACCGGAGGACACCGGCTGCTTGGCCAGGTGATAGGCCACGTGCTTGTCCCCGCGCAGCACCGTGTATCGGGTGCATTTGCTGGACAATTCATCGTCCTTGGCCAGCTGGTCCTTTAGCCTCTGGGTGTCCTTGAAGGCAGCAGCGGCCACGGTGCCCTCATCGGTTTCCAGCAGTGCCATGGTGGCGCCGGCCAGCTGCTCAGCCAGGGGGATGTCCATGATCGGGCCGCATTCAGCGGGGTTGACCTTGATGTCCTTTAGCCAGCTCTGGGCGGCAGGAATGGTGCGGCGCAGCTCTTCGTCGTCGATGAGGTGAGCGTCATTGGCCCCCTGGGAAAATTCGTTCAGTGCATCGTGCATCTGGCTCGCGGAACGTTCAATGGCCGCCGCCTGGGAACCGCCTTCGGCGGCGTCGGTCGGCTCCGCGCTGCAGCCGGCCATTGTCGCGGTTAATGCCACCATCAGGGATAGCACCGTGAAGCGACGTCCCCTGCGCAGTTTCATTGCCCAGCCTTTCGCCTCATGATTCACGGCTCCTGAAAATATCCTTGGGCGCGCCAATTCGCCTCAATAAAGGTTAGAACAGAATGGTCGCGAACGTGCCAATTTGGCGGAAACCCACGCGCTCGTAGCTGCGGATCGCCGCGGTGTTGTAGTCATTGACATATAGGCTCGCGACCGGCGCGAAGCTCAGCGCGTGGTTGACCACGGCAGACATGTATCCGGCGGCCAGCCCTTGCCCGCGGTAGCGGGGGTTGATCCACACGCCCTGGATCTGGGTGGCCTTGGCGGTCACGGTGCCCAGGTCCGCCTTGAAGATCACCTCTCCGTACTGGTCCACATCGAAGAAGGTGTGGCCTTGGCGCAACATGTTGCGCACCACCGGCTGCGGTAGTACCCTCCCCCGCTTTCCAGCGGCGAGTAGCCCAATTCCTCTTCGAACATTGCCGCACTGGCGGGCAGCACCAAATCGAAGTCCTGCAGGGTGGCGGTGCGCAGCGTGGTGGCCGGCGGAACCGGGGAAAGGTCTTCGATAGTCATCAGCGGCTGGTTGGCGCGCACGTCAAAAATGCGCTGAGGTCCGGTGGACAGCACCGGCTCCATGGCCATTACCGCCTCGCGCGGGCCGAAGACCGAGGCGAAACGCTGCCGGGTGGCCAAGGCCCGACGCGCATAGGCCTGGGCGTAGGTGTAGTGCATGGCGGTGGGCACGATATTGGCGCCCACCCAGCACGCATTGCTCAGTTCCCCGGGATTTTTGGGCGCGAAGATCTGGGCGAAGCTGTCAGGCGCAGCCGAACGGTGTTGGTCCAGCTGCGCCCGCAGGAAAATGTTGGTGACCGGATCTTCATCCAGCATCGCGAGCAGGGCCGGGGTATCGCTCCGGCCCAGCACGCGCGTTACCTGGTCGGCTTCGTCCTTAGCTGACGGTAACCACGGGAGAACCCGCGGCAGGATTTTCGCCATCGTTCACGCCCATCTCACTGGCAATTCGCTGCGCCTCTTCGATCAGGGTCTCCACGATCTCATCCTCGGGCACGGTCTTGATGACCTCGCCCTTGACGAAGATCTGGCCCTTGCCGTTGCCGGAGGCCACCCCGAGGTCGGCGTCGCGGGCCTCGCCCGGCCCGTTGACGACGCAGCCCATGACGGCCACGCGCAGCGGCGCCTCCATGCCTTCCAGCCCGGCGGTGACCTTGTCGGCCAGCGCGTAGACATCCACCTGGGCGCGTCCGCAGGACGGGCAGGAGACGATGTCCAGCTTGCGCGGGCGCAGGTTCAGCGATTCCAGGATCTGGTTGCCAACCTTGACCTCTTCCACCGGCGGGGCGGAGAGCGAGACGCGGATGGTGTCGCCGATCCCCTGCGAGAGCAGGGCGCCGAAGGCGGTCGCGGACTTGATGGTGCCCTGGAATGCCGGGCCGGCCTCGGTGACGCCCAGGTGCAGCGGCCAGTCCCCGGATTCCGCCAGCAGCTGGTAGGCGCGCACCATGATCACCGGGTCGCTGTGCTTGACCGAGATCTTGAAGTCGTGGAAACCGTGTTCCTCAAACAGGGAGGCTTCCCAGATCGCCGACTCAACCAGCGCCTCCGGGGTTGCCTTGCCGTACTTCTTCAGCAGCTTGGGGTGCAGGGATCCGCCGTTGACGCCGATGCGGATCGAGGTGCCGTGGTCCTTGGCGGCCTGGGCGATTTCCTTGACCTGGTCATCGAACTTGCGGATGTTGCCCGGGTTCACGCGCACCGCACCGCAGCCGGCCTCGATGGCGGCAAAAACGTACTTGGGCTGGAAGTGGATGTCCGCGATGACCGGGATCTGCGACTTCATCGCGATGATCTTCAGCGCCTCGGCGTCCTTGTCGGTGGGGCAGGCCACCCGGACAATGTCGCAGCCGGCAGCCGTGAGCTCCGCGATCTGCTGCAGGGTCGCATTGATGTCATGCGTCTTGGTGGTGGTCATCGTCTGGACGCTGATTGGCGAGTCCGACCCGATGCCCACGCTGCCGACTTTAAACTGACGGGTCTTGCGACGGGGGGCGATGACCGGCGGGGGTGCAGCCGGCATGCCGAGTTTGACCGAAGTCAATGGAGGCCTCCGAAGGATCTGTAGGTAGTTCTCAAGTCCAAGTATGTCACTGTCTGCGCCCGAAGGGGTACGGATGCGAGCTAAACCACCCGGGCACCGGTGCACGCATCGGCCCGGGGCCCGGGATAGCCGCCCGGGTACGAACGCGTCCCCCGCCTTCAACGTATTGGCGGGGGACGCAGGGGGTGGGCCCGAAAGGGTAGGTCGGGCCCGCGGGCCGGGAAACGGCCTGGAGGGAAACTAGTTGGCTTCGGCGATGCGGCGGATGTCGCTGAGCATGCCCGAGACCTGCTCGGCCACCTCGGCGTCGTCCTTCGGGTGGGTCTCGGCGAAGCGGACGACGGAGTTCGGGATGGCGATCTTGATGTCCTCGATCACCTTGGCGCCGGCGATTCCCAGGGCCTTGCGGGCCTCATCCTGGGCCCACACGCCACCGTACTGCCCGAAGGCGGTGCCGATGACTGCGGTCGGCAGGCCGGTGGCCGCCGAGGCGCCGAAGGGGCGTGAGAGCCAGTCAATGGCGTTCTTCAGCACGGCCGGCATGGTTCCGTTGTACTCCGGGGAAACCACCAGCAGGGCGTCGGCCTCGGCCACTGCGGCACGCAGGGCCGCGGCGGCGGCGGGAACCTGGCCCTCGACGTCCTTGTCCTCGTTGTAGAACGGCAGGTTCTCCAGGCCGGAATACACGCTGACTTCCACGCCTTCCGGGGCGTTTTCGACAGTGGCCTCGGCCAGCTGGCGGTTGGTGGATCCATTGCGCAGGGAACCGACAAGGGTCAGGACCTTGGTCGCCATAGGGCGTCTCCTTAGATAGTGAAGCTAGAACACCGCGTCATACTGATGACGCTTCAACTACCTAAACAGTACCCTTCCGTACTGCATTCCGTTTGAGGGCTGTGACGCTGGACACGGCCAGCGTTCTGGTTTCCGCCCCGCGCCGGCTTGCGGGTGGATTGCCAGGGGACTGAGCGTTCCGTGCTCCTGCCCCTGGGGACCACTCTGCTCCCAACTTCGGAGAACCTTTGAACCCATTTCGCCGGCATTGCCGGAGTCCTACGGTAAGGGACAAGAACCGATCCGACACCAGGAGGAAAACATGGACAGCTTTCAACACTTCATCGATTCCGCGGGGCGGGCCGTGGATGCCGTCGGCGTTGCCGCCGTTATTATCGGCACGCTGCTGGCCGCGCTCTTCGCCGCCACCCGGTTGCTACGCCGCGAGGGCGAGGTCTACCGAAAGTTCCGCCAGTTTCTGGGGCGCTCCATCCTGCTGGGCCTTGAACTGCTGGTGGCGGCCGACATCATTCGCACCGTGGCGGTCACCCCGTCCATGGAAAGCGTTGCGGTGCTCGCCGCGATTGTGCTGATCCGAACCTTCCTCAGCTGGTCGCTGGAATTGGAGATTACCGGGCGTTGGCCCTGGCAGAAGCGGCCAGGAGGCGCAGAAGCCGAACCGGACGCCGCCTGAGGCGTGAAGCGCCGCATCCAGTCCGCGACGGGGATCAGTGGACGGCAGGAGTCTTGATCAGAAGGGCGGGTCGGAGGGTTCGCTTTCCGCTCCGTCACGGCGGACGATGCTGATCATCCCGTTGGGTTCCACATAGGCCCGTTCAACCTGCCCAACTTCTTCAATCCCGTGCAGACGCAGTTGTGATTCCACTTCCGCCCGGGTCATGAATTCTCGGAGCATGACCTTCCGGTTTAGCCTGCCGTTCTTGATCAGCAGCTTCGGCTTGGCCTTGAGCAGTCGAGCGACGAAGGGGAAACGATAAGCCAGCGCATCAACAATGACGCTCCACACCAGCATCGTGACGATCAGGATCAGTCCGTCCCCAATCGACTCCCCCTCGCCGTTCAGTCCCGGGGCTGCCGCCTGGGCCACCAGCACCACCAAGAGCACGTCGGTGATGCCCAGGCCCCCGGATTCCCGCTGACCGACCAAACGCATCAGGATGAGCAAGGCAAGGAAGATGATGGTTCCGCGCACCACCACCTCCAGCAAGGGCAGGGTCGGGGCCAAAAGTGAATTCCAGTCCATGGTCCATTCATGCCATGTCCGCTGAGGACCTGCCCGCCTCCGAGGAGGGTACGGAACGTTGCCTGAAGGTCCCCGAGGAAACAGTGCGGCCCCATTGCGGTTTCCGGTTGCCGGCGCGAGGATTCTTAGGGTCTTGGATGCCGCGGTGCACGGAGCCGTCCTGGAGCAAAGTGGCTGCGGCCGGGACGTAACAGCAGCGGTGGGAAATGGAAAGGGGTGCGCCATCGGTTGCCAGTCGGCGCGACAGCTCTAGGCAGGCGGCACGCAGATTCGAGGGTGGGCAGGTTCCCGTGGGGGACACAATGGCATGGTCTGACACCAAAGCGGAGGTTTTCTGATGTCCAGTGCTGAGGCAAATGACCGCCGGGGTGCGCCGGCACGCTCTGGGAAGGGCCGGGGTGGCATCAACCCCGCCCGGCGCACCATCCTTTCCGGGTTCCTCTTCGGTTGCGGCATCGCCGCCTCGATGATCGACCTGTTCATCTTTCACCTCGGGCTGCAGTGGCATCACTTCTATGACCTGTCCACCACCGAGGTCGCGTTGACCGCCGACGGGTTCTTCCATGCCTTTGGCTGGTTCATCACCATCTGGGGGTTGTTCCTGCTGGCCGATGTGCGGCGCCGGGGCGAAGTGAATTGGAAACGCTGGAGCGGTGCGTTGATCGCCGGGGTGGGCTTCTTCCAGCTCTTTGACGGGATTGTGGACCACAAGATCCTGCGAATCCATCAGATCCGCTACGACGTGGATCTGCTGCCCTACGACGCGATCTGGATTGGGTCGGCCATGGTGCTGCTGCTGGTTGGGCTGCTGATCCTGTGGCGCGCCCGGCCGCACCGCACGGACACGTAGGCGGTTTCATGGGACATACCCACCATGCCGCCCTGTTGGCAGCCCATGGCCACCAGCCCCTGGGCTGGCAGGTGTTTGAGGTTGTGGCCGTGTTGCTGTTGGCGGCAGCTGCGTTCGGTTACGCGGCGGGGCTGATCACCTCCCGGAACCGCGGCCGCTGGCCGGCGCCCCGCACGCTCGCCTGGTATGCGGGGCTATTGTGTGCCGCGGCCGGGCTGGCTGGACCGGTGGCGACGGCCGCCCACACCAGTTTTACCGCCCACATGTTCGGGCACCTGCTGCTGGGCATGCTCGCCCCGCTGCTGCTGGTGCTGGCCCGCCCGATCACGCTGGCCCTGCGCGCCCTGCCGGTGAGGCAGGCGCGGGCAGTGACCCGGCTGCTGCGCTCGGCCCCGATTCGGGTGCTCACCCATCCGTTCGTTGCCGGCATCCTGAACGCCGGCGGGCTGTGGCTTCTCTACACCACGGACCTGTATCACCTCATGCATTCCTCGGTGCTGCTCCATGCGGTGGTTCACGTGCACATCTTCCTGGCCGGGTACGTGTTCACCGCCTCCGTGGTTGGCGGAGATCCGGATCCGCACCGGGCCTCGTTCCGGATGCGGGCCACGGTGCTGGTCAGCTTCATCGCGGCCCATGCAATTCTGGCGAAGTGGTTGTACGCGCATCCGCCCGTCGGAGTGGAGGCCGCGGATGGGCGGGCTGGGGCCCAGCTGATGTACTACGGCGGGGATGCGGTGGACGTTGGCCTGATCGTGCTGCTGTTTATCGGCTGGTACGCCGCGACCCGTCCCAGGCCCGGGGGCCGGCCGGCCGCGGACACGGTCTGAAGGCCCCTCTGCCCCTGTCTCCTGTCCCGATCAGGCCTGCCGCTTCAGACCCGGATCCCGGAATCCTTCAGCGCCTGACGCGCCGCATGCCATCCGGCCATGCCGTGCACTCCCCCGCCCGGTGGGGTGGAGGAGGAGCACAGGTACAGCCCGGGCACCCCAAGCCGGTACGGGGTCAGGGACGCGGTGGGCCGCAGGAACTGCTGCAGCCTGTTCAGTGCACCGCCGCCGATGTCCCCGCCCACCAGGTTCGGGTTCCAGGCCTCCAGTGCGGTCGGGTCCGTTTCCACCCGGCGCAGGACGCGATCCCGGAAGCCGGGGGCGAAGCGTTCAATCTGCTCATCAATCTTCTCCCCGGCCGGGCCCTGGTAGCCCTGCGGCACGTGGGCATAGGCCCACACCACGTGCTTTCCGGCCGGGGCCCGCGAGGCGTCGGCGGAGGACGGCTGGACCACCATGACAAACGGGCGCTCGGGCAGCCGACCCCGGGCGACCTCGCGTTCGGCCGCGACCAGTTCCTCGGCATTGCCCACCACGTGCACGGTGCCGGCATTGGCGGTGCGTGGATCCCGCCACGGTACCGGGCCGTCCAGCAGGTAATCGACCTTGTGGGCGGCGGTGCCGTAGCGCCAGCGCCCCAGCTGGGTGCGGTATCGGGCCGAGAGCCGGTCCCCGGCCAGCTGCAGGACCTGGCGCGGGGTGATGTCCAGCAGGTTTAGTTCGGCCGGAGGCAGCTCATCCAGGTCCTGGATGGGTACTTGGGTGTGGATCTGCACCCCGCGCTGGCGGACGACCCGTTCCAGCGCCGCGGCAATGGATCCGGTGCCGCCGCGTGCCACCGGCCAGCCCCAGGTCTGGCCCAGCGCACCGAACAGGACTCCGAACCCGGAGGTGAAGGGGTGCTCCATGGGCAGCATGGAGTGGGCGCTGGCCCCGGCGAACAGGGCCCGGGCCTGGCGGCTGCGGAACAGTGCCGGGCCGAGCAGCGCGGTGGGCACCAGTGCACGCATCCCGAATCCGGCCATCAGCACCGGGTGTGGCGGGATGCGGGTCAGCGGGCTGGTGGCGTTGCGCAGGATCTCGGCAGGGCGGCGCACGAACGGGGAATGCAGTACCCGCCAGGCCCGCGCATCCTGGGGGAACTGCTGCACCGTGGCCTCCATGCCCCGGTGCAGGAGCACCGAGTCGGCCCCGTCCAGCGGGTGGGCCAGCGGGTAGTCGTGGAACGCCCACTCCAGCCCCGCCTCGGTCAGTCCCAGATGCGCGAATGCCGGGCTGCCGTAGGCGAAGGGGTGCGCCGCCGCGCCCAGGTCGACGGTGACATCATCACCCAGGGTGTGGCCCGAGGCGGCGGCACCGCCAACCACGGCGTTGCGCTCGAAAAGCTGCACCTGCACCCCGTGCTCGGCCAGCACCGCCGCAGCGGTCAGGCCATTGGGTCCAGAACCCACCACGTTCGCACGCAACACCATTGCTCGTTCTCCCCTGCTCCTGTTCTTTACCGCCCCTGACCGGGACGGTCGGCTTCCTGCTCGGCTGTGCTCCTAGCCCTTGTCGATGAAGCGGTCCTTCCAGGAGTCATTGCTGATATCGCACAGTTGACTGATCTGGTCCTCGGCCCGCCGGGCCAGGTCCGCCAGCAGTTCCGGATCCAGCCGCGGCTCCTCGGGGACCATTAGCTCCAGGGTTCGCCACATGCGCAGCTTGGCGTTCAGCAGGCCGGTCAGCACATCCAGCTGCACCTGAGCCAGCGAGAGCCGTCGCATGCGGGAGGGGTTGAACGGGTTAAAGCGCCCCACGATCCAGGCGAGAGGGGCAAAGAGTTTCAAGGCCTTGTGCTCTTCGAAACCCAGCTGGGCAATGATCCGCTTCAGGTCCTCCTGGTCGGCGTGCACCTGATTCTCCAGGGAGATCAGACGCTGTTCATTGGCCGTGCCCTGCCATGTTTCGACGGCTGCCTTGAAGTGTTCCAGCCCGGAGCGGGAGCCCAAGAGGTGCTCGCTGAGGTACTGATGCAGTTTGTCCTGATCGATGCGCATGTCAGTGGCCATGGCCGGTGGTCCTCCGCGGTCGGTCCGGGGCGCACCGGTGGTGCCGATGCGCCCTTCTGTGCTCCGCACGCTACCGGGCAGCCCGGACCCGGCCAACCACCGGGAGGATTTCACGGTGTTTTCCCACCTAACCCGCATCGGCTGTTCCCCCTGGGGTGCGGGGGCGTTAAAACAGGACTCCCGGCCCACCATTGCTGATGGGCCGGGAATTTCCCGCACCTGTGCGCCAGGCACCCAGCGGTTCACCGGAAAGGCAGGATTGTGGCCTACGAGGAGTATTCCTTCAGCAGGCCGGTAACCGGATTCCACTGGGTGATCACGGTCTTGTCCAGGGCGCCGGTCTTGTTGAACGGATCCTCATCCAGCACCTTGCGCAGCGCCTCTTCCGACTCGGCGCGCATGATCAGCAGCGCCCCATCGGTGATCGGGCACGGCCCGGAGGCCAGCAGCTGCACCGGACCGTCGGATTCAAGGAATTCGGACAGGTACCCGCGGTGGGTCGGGCGGTGCTCATTGCGCAGTTCTTCGGAATCTTCGGCGTACACGTATTCAACGGCAAAAACTTTCATGGTTTCAGCGTAGCGGCACGGCGCCTAGAAGATCTGGATGGGTTTGAAGATGTCCGCGTATATTAAGAGCCCGCCCATGATCATCATGCCCACCACCACCACGTAGGTCAGCGGCAACAGCTTCAGCGTGTCCACCGGGGCCACGTCCTTCTGCCCGCGCAGCCGGGCGAAGAAGCGCTTGAGCCCTTCGAACAGCGCCCCGGCCACGTGCCCGCCATCCAGGGGCAGCAGCGGGATCAGGTTGAAGGCGAACAACGCCAGGTTCAGCCCGCCAATCAGCGAGATCAGTGAGGCGACCTTGTCCTGCAGCCCCAACTGGTCCGAGGCGTTGATTTCCCCGGCGATCCGGCCCACCCCGACCACGGACACCGGCCCGTTCGGGTCGCGTTCCTCGGTGCCAAAGGCCGCCTGCGCCACATCCACCAGGCGCTGGGGCAGGTGCAGGATGACGTTGCCGATCTGCTTCAGCTGGTTGCCCACCACTGCCGGCACCGCGCTGAGCGGCTGGGGCAGGTTCTGGACACTGGAGCTCATCCCCACGAACCCCACCTGCTCGGTGAGCACCTTGCCGTCATCCCCGCTCACCGGGTAGCCGTTGGGATCCAGCTGCGGACGCTCGGTCAAGTAGGGGGACAGCGTGGTGCTGTGGCTGGTCCCGTCCCGCTCATACTCCAGGGCGATGCTCTGGCCCGGGTGCTCGCGGATCACCCCGGTCAACTCGTACCATTCATCGTGGGCCACCGGCTGGCCGTTGACCGAGGTGATGGTGTCCCCCGGACGCAGCCCGGCCGCGTAGGCCGGGGCGGACCGGTCGTTGGCACCGCACTGGGCCTCGTCGGCGTTCTGCGCGGTGGCCATGCACTGGTACACCTCGGACACCGTGGTGGTGGCGGTGGAGACCCCGAAGCCCATCACCACGATCGCGATCATCACGAAGCCGATCACCAGGTTCACCAGCGGACCGCCGAGCATGATGATGATCCGCTTGTGGATCGGCAGCTGGTAGAACATCCGGCCCGCGTCGGTGTCCACCACCTGCTCGTTGGCCTGGGAGCGTGCATCATCGATCAGCTGCCCGAACGCGCGGGTCATCAGCCCTGGCTTCTTGCCCGCCACGGCCTGGGCGCGCGGCGGGTACATGCCCACCATGGACACGTAGCCGCCCAGCGGGATCGCCTTGAGACCATACTCGGTTTCCCCGCGCTCGAAGGAGAACAGGGTCTTGCCAAAGCCGATCATGTACTGCGGAACCCGCAACCCGAACTTCTTGGCCGGCAGCAGGTGCCCCACCTCGTGCAGGGCGATCGAGGCGGCGATCGCCACCACCATGACCAGCACCCCGCCAATGAACATGAGTGTGTTCATGCCAGCTCCTTGATGAAGTTCCCGGCGAAGGACCGCGCCCAGCGGTCGGTGTCCAGCACCAGCTCGGCGCTGGGTGCCTGCTGCGGCGCCTGGTAGGCCTCCAGGGCCCGTTCGATGGTGTCCACGATGTCGGTGAAGCGGATGCGCCCGTCGTGGAAGGCGTCCACCGCTTCCTCGTTCACCGCGTTGTACACGGCCATGTGCGTGGCCGAGGCCTGCGCGGCCTGCTTGGCCAGGCGCACCGCGGAGAACACCTGCTCATCCAGCGGCTCGAACGTCCAGCTGGCGGCGGTGGAGAAATCACAGGCCTGCGCGGCCCCGGGAACCCGGTGCGGCCAGTTCATGCCCAGCGCGATCGGCAGGCGCATGTCCGGCGGGGAGGCCTGGGCGATCACCGAACCGTCAATGAACTGGACCATGGAATGCACGATCGACTGGCGGTGCACAACCGGTTCGATCCGCTCCAGCGGTACGTCAAAGAGCAGGTGCGCCTCGATGACCTCCAGCGCCTTGTTGACCATGGTCGCCGAGTTCGTGGTGACCACCCGGCCCATGTCCCAGGTCGGGTGCGCCAGCGCCTGCTCGGGGCTGACTTCGCGCAGCTGTTCGTGGCTGTAGCCGACGAACGGTCCCCCGGACGCGGTGACGATCAGCTTGGCCACCTCATCGGGGGTGCCCGAACGCAGGGCCTGGGCCAGGGCGGAGTGTTCGGAGTCCACCGGGGCGATCTGCCCGGGGGCGGCGGCGGCCTTGACGACCTGCCCGCCAATGATCAGGGATTCCTTGTTGGCCAGCGCCAGCAGGTGACCGGCCTGAAGTGCGGCCAGGGTGGGCTTCAGCCCGATGGCCCCGGTAATCCCGTTGAGCACCACATCGGCACGCTCATACCCGGCCACGGTGGTGGCCGCCTGCTCACCGGCGACCAGCTGCGGGTGGTAGCCGCTGGCCCCGGCGGCCTCGGCGGCCTGGGCGATCGCCGAGGCCAGGGCGTCCACGTCGGGCAGCGCGCACCCGACCAGTTCGGCGCGGAAGGCCACGGCCTGCTGGGCCAGGAGGGTGAGGTTGCGTCCTCCGGCGAGCGCGGCGACGCAAAAGCGTTCAGGGGCCTTGGCGATGACGTCCAGGCCCTGGTTGCCGATGGAGCCGGTGGATCCAAGCAGCGTGACGCGGCGCGGGTGCCCGGCGGGGGTAAAAACAGATTCGGTGCTCACCCAACAATTATGGACGTGAACGCTGTGAGCGCCCAAAGAGCTGGCCGGGGTGTGATTCTGAACCGGATGGCTCGCCTGGGGCGCGGGCGCCGCACTACTCTGGGCTCAGGTCCCCCGCCCCGCTGGCGCGCACCGATATGCTGCTGGCGGACGGCCACGGATCCCAGCAACGTCAGCAGGAGGGCAGCAGCTCATGGAGAACCAGGCGAACAACGGCAACCAGGCGGACGAGGCAGTGGCGGTGAAGAACGCCAGCACCCCGCAGCAGATTCCCGAGCTCTTCGCCGAAGGCTGGAACAAGAAGGACGCCCAGGCCCTGGGGGCCGTCTTTGCCAAGGACGCGGACTTCGTGAACGTCGTGGGCCTGTGGTGGAACGACCGCGAAACCATCATGGACCGGCACGCCTACGGGTTTGAACGGATCTTCGCCGACAGCTTCATGACGCTGATCGAGGTGCGCGTGCGCCCCCTGGGCCAGGACCATGCGGTGGTCCACGCCCTGTGGGAGGTGACCGGGCAGAACACCGAGCACGGCCAGAAGGCCGGGGCCCGCACCGGGATCTTCAGCTTCGTGGCCGAACGCGACGGTGAGATCTGGCGGGCGGTCAGCGCCCAGAACACCGACCGCGCCCCGGGGATGCAAACCCACGTGGCCGAAGGCGGGACCCTGCGCACCGCGTCCTATAAGAACCTCTCCCCCAAGAGCGGGAGCTAGCCGTGGGTAGCCGGCCCCGAACCACCCTGGGGTTCGGGGCCGGCGCAGCGTCGTGGTTTACCCTGCGTGCAGCCGCGGGCTACTGCCCCGACCCGGCCGCGCTGTGCCCTTGCCGGGTGAACATCAGGCAGGTGCGCCGGGCGGTGGCCACCACCACGCCGTCCTGGTTCTTGCCCGTGTGCTCGAACGTGGCAATGCCCATCCCCGGTTTC
The DNA here is from genome assembly GCF_059728615.1 of Glutamicibacter sp. St.4D3. Classification (NCBI taxonomy): domain Bacteria; kingdom Bacillati; phylum Actinomycetota; class Actinomycetes; order Micrococcales; family Micrococcaceae; genus Glutamicibacter; species Glutamicibacter sp. St.4D3. The sequence goes on along the minus strand of NZ_AP039380.1, from coordinate 907,136 downwards.
GACTTGCTCTCGCGCAGGCTGATGACTTTCGACTCGGTGTACAGCGTGTCCCCCGGGTAGAGCGGGTGCGGGAAGTTGATCTCGGACAGTCCCAGCTGCCCCACGATGGTGCCCTGGGTCAGCTGCGGCACCGACTGGCCCACCATGGTGGCCAGGGTGAACATCGAGTTCATGACCCGCCCGCCCAGCGGCTGGGCGCTGGCGAACACCTCATCCAGGTGCAGCGCCTGGGTGTTCATGGTCATGGTCGTGAACAGGACGTTGTCGGTCTCGGTCATGGTCCGTCCCGGTGAATGCACATAGAGCGCATCCTCCTGAAGCTCATCAAAATACAGGCCGCGCTGCTCAATCCGCTTCATCTGCGCCCCTGCCCTACAGTCCCAGGCTGCGGGCGATCAGCATCAGCTGCACCTCGGTGGTGCCCTCGCCGATTTCCAGGATCTTTGAATCCCGGTAGTGCCGGGCCACCAGCGACTCGTTGATGAAGCCGTAGCCGCCGAAGACCTGGGTGGCATCACGCGCATTGTCCATGGCCGCCTCGGAGGCGATCAGCTTCGCATGCGCCGCCTCGATCTTGAAGTCCTGTCCGGCCAGCATCTTCGCCGCCGCCGCATAATAGGCCAGGCGGGCCGAGTGCACCCGGGAGGCCATGCGCGCGATGGTGAAGGAGATCGCCTGGTTCTTGCCGATCGCCGTGCCGAAGGTGGTGCGGGTCTTGGCGTACTCGACGGCCTCGTCCAGACACCCCTGGGCGGCGCCGGTGGCCAGGGCCGCGATCGCGATGCGCCCCTCATCCAGGATCTCCAGGAAATAGGCGTAGCCGCGTCCGCGCTCGCCGAGCAGGTTCTCCTCGGGAACCACCGCGTCGTTGAAGCTCAGCGGGTGGGTGTCGCTCGCCCGCCAGCCGACCTTGTCGTAGGCCGGCTCCACGGTGAAGCCGGGGGTGCCGCTGGGCACGATCAGCGCGGAGATTTCCTTGGCGCCGGTCTTCGCGTCCTGGCCGGTGACCGCAGTGATGCTCACGTGCGAGGTGATGTCGGTGCCGGAGTTGGTGATGAACTCCTTGGCCCCATTGATCTTCCACTGCCCGTCCTGCAGCACGGCCTTGGTCTTGGAGGCCGAGGCGTCGGATCCGGCGCCCGGCTCGGTCAGCCCAAAGCCGCCCAGCTTTGTGCCGGCGGCCAGTTCCGGCAGCCAGCGCTGCTTCTGCTCCTCGGAGCCAAAACGGTAGATCGGCATGGCGCCCAGGGACACCCCGGCTTCCAGGGTGATGGCCACCGACTGGTCCACCCGCCCCAGTTCCTCCAGCGCCAGGGCCAGGGCGAAGTAGTCCCCGCCCATGCCGCCGTAGTCCTCACTGATGGGCAGCCCGAACAGCCCCAGCTCCCCCATTTGCGCCACAACCTCATACGGGAAGGTGTGGGTGGCATCATGGTGGGCGCTGACCGGGGCAACAACCTCACGGGCAAATTCGCGGACTACCTGCACCAGGTCCTGGTAGCTCTCATCCAGTTCGTGTTCCAACATGCGAGTCTTCCTCCACAGCTTGGCCGCGCCGCACCCGGGTGCCGGTGGGTCCCGGGGACGGCGAGGGACTTGGCGGTGCCGGTGCGTAATGCGTTGAGTCGCCCCGGCACAGCACGTAAGGTTAATAATGATTAACTAATTCGAGACTAGTGGCGCAGTTCACACTTGTCTAGCGTTAGCCGAACCACGAGTGCAAGGGGGCGTTCACATGGCCAAGAGCTACCCGCATCTGAGCGAGCCGACCGAGCGTGAGCGGGCCAAGGCCGAGCGGCGCGAGTCCCTGTTGCGCGAAGCCACCCGGCTCTTTGCCCTGCACGGCTACGCCGGGGTGTCACTGGAGGATCTGGGGGCGGCCTGCGGGATTTCCGGTCCGGCGGTGTACCGGCATTTCTCCGGCAAGCAGGCCGTGTTGATCGCGCTGATGGTGGACATGTCCAAGGACATCCTCGACGGCGGGCAGAAGGCGGTGGGTTCCGGCGGTGAGCCGCTGGAGGTGCTGGGCCGACTGGTGGATTTCCACACCGACTTCTCGCTCTCGCGCCCGGACATCATCCAGGTGCAGGACCGCGACCTGAAGTCGCTGCCCAAGAATGAGCTGCAGCTGGTTCGCAAGCTGCAGAACTCCTACATCGGGTTGTGGACGGACCAGCTGGGCAAGCTGCACCCGAACGCGACCTCGCAAATCAATCGCTTCCGGGCCCATGCGGTCTTCGGGCTGCTGAACTCGACGTCACATTCGGTTCACAACCCGCGCACCAAGAAGTCCGGTTTGAAGGCGCTGCTGTCCCAGATGGCTCTCGCCGCCCTCACTTCCCCGGTAGGCTAGTGCCGACCACCCATTTTGATGCCGTATCGACCGATGCGGTCCCCGTTTCAAGACGAAAGGCTGTTCTCGTGCATCTACGTGAAGTGCGCCCTTCCGACCTCGACGACTTCTTCGCCCACCAGCAGGAGCCGGAGGCCAACCTGATGGCTGCCTATCAGGCGCGCAACCCCTCGGACCGCTCGGTGTTCAACCACCACTGGTCCTCCATCCTCAATGACCCCAAGGTCATTGTGCGCACCATCGAGCACGAGGGCGAGGTGGCCGGGTCCATCCTGGTCTTCGAACATGAGAAGACACCGGAGATCAACTTCTGGACCTCCAGCAAGTTCTGGGGCAAGGGCATCACCACCAGCGCCGTGGATGCCTTCCTGGCCGAATACACCAAGCGTCCGCTGCTCGCCCACGTGGTGCAGGACAACCTGGGATCGATCAAGGTCCTGGAACGCCGGGGCTTCAAGCTGGTGGGCACCGAGGATGTCTTTTCCAACTCCCGCGCCGAAGTGGTCACCGAAAACGTCATGCAGCTGGACTAGCTGCCCGCCGCGCGCCAACGACGCCGCGCCGGCCACCACCGGGTGAAACAGGACGTGCCGCCATCGCGGCTCCTGTTTCACCCGGTGCTGTTTAACCCCAGAACGGCCATTGCACGCCTGAGGGCACCGGCCCTCGCCGTCGCGGGGGCCTTTACCGTCGTTGGCATAAAAAGAGCCTGCGGCACCCGTCCCCCCAGGACCGGGCACCGCAGGCAGTTCGGTTCACGGCTGCGCGGCTATGACTTGTTCAGGATCCGCCACGCTGCACGGCGTTCGGCCTGCTGGTGCGGGTCGGGCACCGGGGCCGCGGCCAACAGGCGGCGGGTGTAGTCATGCTGCGGGGCGTGCAGCACATCGGTGACCCGGCCCTGCTCCACCGCCTTGCCGTTCTGCATGACCACCACCGAATCGGCCAGCATGTCCACCACCGCCAGGTCGTGGCTGACGAACAGGCAGGCGAAGTTGAAGTCGCGCTGCAGATCCTGCAGCATCTCCAGCACCACGGCCTGTACCGAGACGTCCAGCGCACTGGTCGGCTCGTCCGCGATCAGCAGCTGCGGGCTGAGCGTCAGCGCCCGGGCGATGCAGATGCGCTGGCGCTGTCCGCCGGAGAGCTCGTGCGGGTAGCGGTTGATCACGTTGCGCGGCAGCTTCACCGCGTCCAGCAGCTCCTGGGCGCGCTTGATCCGCGAGGCCTTGTTCCCCACCTTGTGCACCACCATCGGCTCGGTGATGCACTCACCGATCGGGAACCGCGGGTTCAGGGAGGCGGCCGGGTCCTGGAAGATCACCCCAATGGACTTGCGCACCTCCCGGGCCTGGCGCGGGGAGAGCTTGGGCAGGTTGTTGCCCTGCACCAGCAGGCTGCCCTCGGCGACCGGCAGCAGGCCGAGCACCGCCTTGGCCACCGTGGATTTGCCCGAACCGGACTCCCCCACGATGCCCAGCACCTCACCCTTGGCGATGTCGAAGGAAACCCCCTCCACCGCCCGGTACTTGGTGCCGCGCATGTCGTACTCCAGGACCAGGTCCTTGGCCTCCAGCACCAGTTCCCGCCCGGGTTGGGCGCCCTGGCTGGCGTGGGTTTCCGTCGCGTGCGCGCCGGTGCCGTTCAGCGAGAATTCGCGCAGCTTGGGCACGGCGGCCAGCAGCCGTTGCGTGTATTCGTGGCGGGGGCTGAGCAGCACCTGGTCCACGGTCCCGGTTTCCACCAGGTTTCCCTGGAACATCACCGCGACCCGGTCGGCCATGTCCGCGACCACGCCCATGTTGTGGGTGATCAGCAGGATGCCGGTGTTCAGCCGGTCCTTCAGTTCGCGCAGCAAGTCCAGGATCTCGGCCTGCACTGTCACATCCAGCGCCGTGGTCGGCTCGTCGGCGATGATTACCTTCGGGTCGCAGGAAATCGCCATGGCGATGACGATGCGCTGGCGCTGGCCGCCGGAGAACTGGTGCGGGTACTGGCGGATGCGGCGTTCGGGATCCGGAATCCCCACCATGCTCAGCAGTTCCACTGCCCGGGCGGTCGCCTCCTTGCCGTAGGCGATTCCGTGCAGCTCCAGCGCCTCGGTCAGCTGGCGCTCAACGGTGAGCACCGGGTTCAGGGCCGTCATCGGCTCCTGGAAGACCATGGCGATGTCGGTGGCGCGCATCTTGCGGATCCGCCCCTGGTCCAGGCCCACCACGTTGACGTTGCCCACCCGGGCCGCTCCGCTCACGTTCGCGTTGCCCGGCAGCAGCCCCATGGCCGCGGTGGAGGTGACCGACTTGCCCGAACCGGACTCGCCGACCAGCGCCACCACTTCCCCGGGACGCACCTCAAGGCTCAGCCCCTTCACCGCATGCACGTCACGGCTCTCGGTTTCGAAGGTGACCTTCAGGTCCTTGAAGCTCAGTGCGTAGTTTTCGCTCATCTCGGTGCTCATGCCTGTTCCTTCCGGATCTTCAGCGACAGTCGGCGGCGGCGTGCCCTAAAGGTCTGGCGCGGGTCGAACGCGTCGCGCAGCCCGTCACCGAGGAAGTTCACGCTCAGTGCGATGGCCACGATGATCATGCCCGGCCACCAGAACAGCCACGGGCGGGAGGTGAACGCGTTCTGGTATTGGCTGATCAACAGGCCCAGCGAGGATTCGGGTGCCTTGACCCCGAAGCCCAGGAAGGACAACGAGGACTCAAGCAGGATCGCCCCGGCAATCGCGAAGGTCGCGTTGACCACGATCACCCCGATGGTGTTTGGCAGCAGGTGCTTGAAGACCACCCGGCCGGTTTTGGAGCCCATGGCCTGGGCGGCGGCGACGTACTCGCGTTCCCGCAGGGAGAGCACCTCGCCGCGCACCAGGCGGGCCAGGCCCGTCCAGGTCACCAGGCCCAGCACCAGGGCCAGGGTGATGATCGAACCGGAGGAGGCCCCGGCCATCTGGCCGAGCACTGCGGCCAGCACCAGCAGCGGGATCACGATGAACAGGTCGGTCAGGCGCATCAGCACCTCATCGACCCACCCGCGGAAGTAGCCGGCGATCGCGCCGACGATCGAGCCGATGAAGGTGGAGACCAGGCCCACCACCACGCCGATGATGATGGACTTCTGGGTCCCGTTCATCACCAGCGCGAAGTAGTCCTTGCCAATTGAATCCTGCCCGAACGGGTGCTCCCCGATCTGGAAGCCGGAGCCACCCAGCCAGGTGGGCAGCAGGCTCATCGTCGGCTTGCCGCCGTTGACGACATCTCCGGCATTCAGGTAGGACTGGCCCCACCAGCCGGGAATCGGACCGTAGCCGATGGAGGTGAACGCCACGACGGTGATGAGGATCAGCACCGCCGAGGAGATCATGGCCGGACGGTGGCGCATGAAGCGTTCCAGGACAATGCGTCCCTGGCTCTTGGACAGCTCGTCGTTGCGGGAGAGCTTGGCGTCCTCCACCTCGGCGATCGAGGTGAGGTTTTGCTCCAGCGGATCCTCAATGGGCTCGCTGCCATGCAGCTGCTCGCCGGTAGTCACGTCATCCGGCATCGGTTCGCGCGGCAGGGAGCCTTGACGCTCGGTGTCATTGGTGTTGCTCATGGTGTGTCCTTCGGTGTCCCACCCTGAATTTCTATGCTTTGCCATCTGATCCGTCCTATACGCGAATGCGCGGGTCAAGCAGCGCGTAGACGATGTCGGCCAGCAGGTTGAACAGGATCGCGGCGGTGCCGGTGACCAGGAAGAAGGCCATCACCGGGTTCGGGTCCACGGCGCGCAGCCCGGTAGTGAACATTTCGCCCATGCCCTTCCAGCCGAACACCGTCTCGGTGATCACCGCGCCGCCGATCAGTCCGGCGAAGTCGAAGGCCGCGATGGTGGCGATCGGGATCAGCGCGTTGCGGAAGGCGTGACGGAAGATCACGGTGCGTTCGGCCAGGCCCTTGGAGCGCGCGGTGCGGATGTAATCCTGCTGCTGCACCTCAAGCATGGAGGAGCGGGTGTAGCGCGAGTAGCTGGCCAGGGAAATGATCGCCAGCAGGATGGTGGGCAGCAGCAGCTGGGTGCCGTTGTCCAGGAAGTGGTCCCAGAACCCGCCCTCCAGGTTCGGGGTCGAGGAGCCGATCGTGGAAATGGGGCGGGACTTGATCTTCATGAATCCCGGCCAGGCGCGGAACAGGTGGTCGATCACGGTCAGTGCGGCACCGGTGAAGCCCACCAGCATGCTGACGCTCATCGCCGCCTTGCGCAGCCGCCCGCCCATCATCCGGCCAATGACGGCCGGCAGGGCCAGGGCCAGGATCAGGCCCAGCAGCAGGACCCAGACGTTGGGTTCCAGCAGCAGGTTGAAGCTGGCGTAGTAGATCACCAGCACCAGTGCGGTGGTGATCAGTGCCGGGTACAGGACGCGGCGTTCCTTCAGGCCCACGCTCATGGCGGTGGCGCTGAGCGCCACCAGCCCGGTGAGCACCACGATGACCGCCGGCCCCATCTGCGGGTAGCGGTAGAAGTTCAGCCACAGGGAGTACTGCAGCATCAGCGGCACGAACACGGCGGTGATGACCAGGGTCAGTCCCCGGCGCTTGAGCGAGCCGCCCAGCAGCATTTGCAGGATCACACCGGCGATGATGCCGATCAGTATGGAGGTGCCCAGCGTGATGTGGGGCGCGGCGATCCAGTTGTTGAATTCGATGGCCATGTAGTTCTTCAGCAGCACCGCGGCCCAGAAGACCGGCAGGGAGAAGAAGAGGAAGGTCAGGAAGGTGACCAGGTAGTCCAGGCCCGAGTACTGGCGGACCGCGGTCAGCACACCGATGGCGATGCCGACGATGGCCGCGATGATGGTGGCCAGCACCACCAGCCGCAGGGTCGAGGAGGCGGCGTTGGACAGCAGTCCGGAGACCTCGATGCCGTTGATGTTCCGGCCCAGGTCACATTGCCCGATCAGGCAGCGGGAGGCACCGGCAAGCCAGCCCAGGTACCGGCCGTACCAGGGTTGGTCCAGCTCCATGTACTCGATGCGCTGCTGCATGAGAAATTCGCGGTTGTCGGCGTTGGACTCCCGAAGATCCCCCAGGGGGTCACCGGAATTGATGACCAGGATGTACAGCAGCAGTGAGGCGCCCAGCAGCACGCCCAGGGCGGAGGCCAGTCGCTTGAGGATGTATTTCAGCACGGTGTGTTTACCTACTCTCTACGGCACCGTGAACGCTGTGGGCAGCCGGTGGGCTGGCCGCGGGCATGCTGTGGGGCCCGACCGATGGGTCGGGCCCCACAGGCGTTCAGCGGTTGGAGTCAGCTAGCGGTCCGGGGACTGCTACTCTGCTCGCACCCACTGTTCGGCGTTCCAAACAATGCCGCTCTGGGTGGCGGTGAAGCGGACGTTGTCGATGTCGGAGCTGGCTGCGTTCAGACCCGGGTGGGCGAACAGCGGGATGCCGTACAGCTCATCCCACAGCAGCTTTTCGATCTTCTTGGTCTGCTCCAGGTGCACGGCCGGGTCCAGCGATCCGGCCAGGGTCTCCCATGCCTGGTCAACTTCCTTGTTGGAGAACTTGCCGTAGTTCTGCGGCTTGCCGGTGGAGTAGATGTTCTGGCCCGAGGAGATCTGGCCGGAACCGGCCCAGGCGAACAGTGCTACCTCGTAGTCACCACGCTCCTGGGTACCGCCCGGGGCGAAGAACTGCGGATCACCGGCGTCCTCGACCTTGAAGCCCGCCTTGTCACAGGAGGACTTGATCGCAGCCACCTCGTTGGTGCGGCGTTCGTTCGGCGAGGAGTAGCCGATGCGCACCTTGGTGCCCACCGCGTCGTTGTCCTCCAGGATCTTCTTGGCCCCGTCAACGTCCACCTCGTCGTAGCGGCCGTCATAGGCTGCGTCGACCACTTCCTGGTAGTTCTCCTGGAAGGGGAAGACCTCGCGCAGGTTCATCACCTTGGCGTCCGGGTTCAGCGGCTTGATCAGGTTGTCCACGATTTCCTGGCGCGGAACGCACATGGCGAAGGCCTTGCGCAGTTCCGGATCGGTCATCGCGTTGCCATCACGGAAGTTGAAGTCCAGGTGCTCCCAGGTCAAGGTGTCACCCGTCAACACGTTTACCGAATCCCCCAAGGCTTCCAGCTGGGTCAGGGTGTCCACGGTGGGCTGCGGAGCAATGACGTTCAGGTCCTGGTTCTCCAGCGACTGCACCATGGTGTTGTCGGCGGAGAAGCGGAAGGTGATGTTCTTGGTCGCTGCCGGGGTGCCGTAGTAGTTCTCGTTGGCCACCAGGGTCACCGACTCACCGGCCTGCCAGCTGTCCAGCTTGTAGGGGCCGGAGGACGGGATCAGCGCCTCGTCGGGCAGCTTGCCCGGGTCGGTGTTCCATCCGGTGTTCCAGAACTCAGCGGCCTTCTTCAGCGCCTTGCCGTCGCCGTTGCGCACGGCCTCCACCATTTCCTCGGTGGACATGCCGCCCTGCTTGGCGACCACGTGGGCAGGGCTGACCATCCAGGTCTGGATTTCCCAGTCCGGATCCGGGGCCTTGAAGGTCACGGTGAACTTCTTGCTGTCCGGTTCACCTTCAGGGCCCTTGGGGACGGTGTCACCCAGGTCCTGGGAAACCGAGTCGAACAGGGCCTTGTCCCCGTCCTTCAGGTTCGGGTTCTGGATGGCCCAGGCCAGCACCGCGTCCGCGGTGGTGATCGGGGTGCCATCGGACCACTTGGCGTCATCGGAGATGGTGTACTCGATGGTCAGCGGGTCGTCGCTGACCTTCTCGTAGGATCCCAGATCCTCGTTGGCGTAGATCTTTCCATCGGTGCCGAAGTAGGAGAAGCCCGAGACCAGGCGGTCGGTGATGGCCGAGTTGTAGGTCGAGTAGGTCTGCGGAGTGAAGCCGTTGTAGCTAATGAACTCCGGTGCACCCACGCTGACGGTGATGGTGTCGTCCTTGGTGGTGATGTCACCCAGGTCGGCCAGGCCGGTGGTGCTGGCGTCGCCGCCGCCTCCGCCGTTCTGGGTCGCCGACCCGCTTTCCTGCGGTGCATCGGATCCACCCGGTGCACAGGCCGACATGGTAAAGGCCAATGCAGCGCCCAGCGCTACGGCCTTCGAAACGCGTTGAAAGCGCATTTCGCCTCCTTGAGATGATCGAGCAAACGGTGAAGAACCCTCGGTTCCATGTGGAATACATCACACGATGGATTCCGTTGAGCAATAGACTAGCGGGTTTTTGAGTCCTTGGATATAAAAAGAGCGCTTCAGATTCTGCGTGAGCCAGCTCTCGTAACGCAGTGTTATGCGCCATAGTTACCCGCCCGTATCGTGATGCGGCTCTCATATCCGCGAGAACTCAAGGAACTCTTTCACATTGGGAAAATTCAATGGGAACGCGTTAGGATGCGCCCAACCTCAAGGAATTGCTTTATAACATTTTTGCAACATCTGCTTCAGGAGGTAAGAATCCGAAGCATTTCCTGAATTTGCGTCTTGAACGACGAAAACAGGCGCCACCGATCCCAGATGGGATCGGTGGCGCCTGTTCGTAACGGAGCCCGCGCACCGCGGGCCCGCGGCCAGGGCTGCGGCTAGATCAGGGTCGCCCCCGGGATCGCGCCGAGCAGGTTGCGGGTGTACTCGGTCTTGGCATCGTTGAAGATGTCATCGGCCGTGCCCTGTTCAACGATCTGCCCGCGCTCCATGACGCACACGTGGTCGGCAATCTGGCGCACCACCGCCAGGTCGTGGGTAATGAACAGGTAGGTCAGCCCCAACTCGCGCTGCAGCTCATCGAGCAGCTCCAGCACCTGGGCCTGGACCAGCACGTCCAGGGCCGAGACGGCCTCGTCGCACACGATCATCTCCGGCTGCAGGGCCAGGGCGCGGGCGATGGCGATGCGCTGGCGCTGGCCGCCGGAGAGCTCATTCGGGAAGCGGTGCATGGTCGAGGACGGCATCGAGACCTGGTCCAGCAGTTCCTTCACCCGCTTCTGCCGGCTGGCCGAGTTGCCGATCCCGTGGATGCGCAACGGTTCCTCGATGGTGCGGTAGATCGAGAACATCGGGTCCAGGGACCCGTAGGGGTCCTGGAAGATGGGCTGGACCCGGCGACGGAACTTGAACAGTTCCTTCTCGCTGAGCTTGCCCATCTTCTCACCGTCGAATTCGATCTCCCCGCTGGTCGGCTCCAGCAGGTTCAGCACCATCTGGGCGATGGTGGACTTGCCCGACCCGGATTCGCCCACCACTGCGGTGGTGGTGCCGCGTGGGATCGAGAAGGAGACCTTGTCCACCGCGGTGAACTTGTCCTTGCGCCCAAAACCGCGGCGGATATCGAAGACCTTGGTCAGGTCCGTGATCTTCAGCAGCTCATCCTTCGCCTTGGCTCCCGCCCCCTCGGAGGGGTCCACCCGCTGGCTGGCCAGGGATGGGGCCTTGGCGATCAGGCGCTTGGTGTACGGGTGCTGCGGATTGCGCAGCAGCTCCAGGGCCGGGCCGGATTCAACCACCCGCCCCTTGTACATCACCACAACCTTCTCGGCGCGTTCGGCGGCCAGGCCCAGGTCGTGGGTGATCAGCAGCACCGCGGTGCCCAGTTCGCTGGTCATGGTGTCCAGGTGATCCAGGATCTGCTGCTGCACGGTCACATCCAGCGCGCTGGTCGGTTCATCGGCGATCAGCAGCCGCGGACGGCAGGCCAGGCCAATGGCGATCAGCGCACGCTGGCGCATGCCGCCGGAGAACTCGTGCGGGTACTGCCCGGCACGGGTTTCCGGGTCCGGCAGCCCGGCGTCGGCCAGCACCTGGGAGACCCGTTCCTTCGGGTTCTTCCCGGCCAGGCCGTTGGCCTTGAGCGTCTCGCGCACCTGGAAGCCGATCTTCCACACCGGGTTCAGGTTGCTCATCGGGTCCTGCGGGACCATGCCGATCTGGTTGCCGCGCAGCTGCACGAAGCGCTTCTCGCTGGCCTGGGCAATGTCCTCCCCATCGAAGAGGATCTGCCCCGAGGAGACCTTGCCGTTGCCCGGCAGCAGGCCGATGGCCGACAGCGCGGTGGTGGACTTGCCCGAACCGGACTCGCCCACGATTGCCACGGTCTCCCCCGGCATGACGGTCAGGTTGGCATCGCGTACCGCGTGCACCGGCCCGTCCGGGGTGGAGAAGGTGATGGCCAGGTCCTTGATTTCCAGCAGCGGCTGCGGAGTTTGGGTCTCAGCCATGACTAGGCCCCCTTCCGGGACTTGGGATCCAGCGCATCACGCACGGCATCGCCGAGCATGATGAAGCTGAGCACGGTGGCGGAGAGGAACAGTGCGGGCCAGAACAGCACCCACGGGTTGTTGCGCAGCTGGGTCTGGGCTGCGGCGATATCGTTACCCCAGCTCATCACGTCCGGCGGCAGGCCAATGCCCAGGAAGGACAGCGTCGCCTCGGCCACGATGTAGATGCCCAGGTTCACGGTCGCGATCACGATGATCGGGGCCAGCGAGTTCGGGATCACGTGCTTGACCAGGGCACTGAACTTGGACAGGCCCAGGGCCCGGGAGGCCTTCACGTAGTCGGCCGCGCGCGATTCGATGACCGCACCGCGGGCGATGCGGGCCACCTGCGGCCAGCCGAAGATCGTCAAGGTCACGATCACCGTCCACACGCTCTTGTTCTCGCGGAACGCCGGCAGCTGCATCACGATGATGGCGCCCAGGATCAGCGGCAGGGCGAAGAAAATGTCACCGATGCGGGCCAGCACCGCATCCAGCCAGCCGCCGTAGTAGCCAGCCAGGGCGCCAATGGAACCACCGATGATCACCACGAAGATCGTGGTCATCACGCCCACCAGCAGGGAGGCCCGGGTGCCGTAGATGACGCGGGAGTAGATGTCGCAGCCCTGGAAGTTGAAGCCCATGGGGTGGCCTTCGGTGGCCGGGGAGTTGGAGTTCATCAGATCGCACTGCAGCGGGTCGTTGCCGGTGAGCACCCCGGGCAGCGCGGCGACGAACAGCACCGCCAAAATCATGATGACCGAGATGATGAACAGCGGCTGCTTGCGCAGCGAACGCCAGGCCTCGGCCCACATGGACAGCGGCTTGCTGGTTTCCTCCACCGCGTCCACGGCCTTCAGCGGCGTTTCGTCCAGCGGGGCGACGTAGTGCGGGATGTGGTACTTGGAGACCTTCCCGGCCCGGCGGTTGGGTTCCATGCCGCCGGAGGCATTAGTTGGTGTGATGTTCTCAGGCATAACGGATCCTCGGGTCAAGCAGGGCGTAGAGCAGGTCAACGATCAGGTTGGCGAGCACGAACACGATCACCAGCACCCCAACCACGGCCACCACGGTGGGCGTTTCGCCCTTCTGGATCGCCTGGTAGAGCAGGTGGCCCACCCCGGGCACGTTGAAGATGCCCTCGGTGACGATCGCGCCGCCCATCAGGGCACCGAGGTCGGCGCCCAGGTAGGTGACCACTGGGATCAGCGAGTTGCGCAGGATGTGCACGGTGATCACGCGGTTGCGGCTCAGCCCCTTGGCGGTGGCGGTGCGCACGTAGTCGGCCTGCTTGTTCTCAATGATCGAGGTACGGGTCAGGCGCAGCACGTAGGCGAAGGACACCAGGCCCAGCACCACGGCCGGCAGGATCAGCTCATCCCAGCGCGCGCCCCCGGAAACGGTTGGCTTGGCCCACTGCAGTTGCACGCCCACCACGTACTGCAGCACGAAGCCCAGCACGAAGGTCGGCACGGCGATCACGATCAGCGAGGCGATCAGCACGGTGGAGTCGAAGATCTTGCCCTTGCGCATCCCGGCGATGACGCCGAAGATGATGCCGAAGACCGATTCGATGGCCAGGGCCATCACGGCCAGGCGCGCAGTGACCGGGAAGGCCCGGGCCAGCACGTCGCGCACTTCCTGGCCGGAGAAGGTGGTGCCCAAGTCGAAGGTCACCAGGCTCTTGAGGTACAGGGCATACTGCACCCAGAACGGCTTGTCCAGGTTGTACTGGGCGCGCAGGGCGGACTCTACCGCCGGGGACATCGGCTTACCGCCGGACAGCGCCTGGATGGGGTCACCAGGGGTCGCGAAGACCAGGAAGTAGACCAGCAGGGTGGCACCGAGGAACACCGGTATCAGCTGCAGGAACCTTCGTAGCGTAAATGTAATCATGGCTGGGTCTCACTCCATGATGCGGTAGGGCACTGGGCCATTGTCTTTCCTCATTTCCGTCGGATATTGCCGGACGCGCAAGCTTGGTGAAGTGACACGTCAAAGGGAGACCCACACGCAGGAGGGTCTCCCTTCGCCGTGCACAAGCACCCGAACCGCTTCCACGGCTCAGGCCACTCGCGAATTACTTGCCGGTGATCTCGTAGTAGAGCGGCACGCCGTTCCACCCGAATTCGACGTTGGAGACGTTGTCGCTCCAGCCGCCCTGGACTGCCTGGTACCACAGCGGGATGGCCGGCAGGTCCTTGAACAGGATCTCCTGGGCTTCGTTGAAGATCTTCGCGCCGTCCTCGGGGGTCTTGGCAGCCAAGCCCTCCGAGAGCTTCTGGTCGAATTCCTTCGAGGAGTAGTCGCCGTCGTTCGAGCCGGCGCCGGTGCCGTACAGGGCTCCGAGGAAGTTGTACAGCGACGGGTAGTCGGCCTGCCAGCCGGTGCGGAAGCCGCCCTTCATGTCCTTGGCGGTGACCTTGTCACGCAGGGCCTTGAAGGAGGTGAACGGCTCCGGAGTGGCGTCGATGCCCAGGTTGTTCTTGATCTGGTTCACCACGGCCTCGACGTATTCCTTGTTGCCGGCACCGTCGACGTTGTAGCCGATGGACAGCGAAGCGCCAGACCATTCATTGATCTTGTTCGCTTCCTCCCACAGCTTCTTGGCTTCGTCCACGTTGAACTCCAGCACCTCGCTGCCCGGAATCGAGTCCGAGTAGCCTTCCAGGACCGGGGCGGTGAATTCCTTGGCGATGACCTTGTTGCCGAAGTAGATCTTGTCGATGATCTGCTGGCGGTCGATCGCGCGGGAAATCGCCTGGCGACGCAGGTTGCCTTCCTCGTCCTGGCCAAAGTGGTCGATGTAGTTCGGGATGGTGATGGTCGCGTTGCCGGCGTACGGCGAGTTGACCGAACGGTCCCCGAGGTCATCCTGGAACTGCGCCAATGCGCTTGGCGGCACCTGGTCCAGCACGTCGAGGTTGTTCGACAGCAGGTCCTGGTAGGCCGACTCGGTGGACTGGTAGACCTTGAAGTCGATGCCGGCGTTCTGCGCCTTGCGCGGACCGTCGTAGCTCTCGTTCGGCTCCAGCTTCAGGTTGACGTCGTGGTTCCACTCGGTCAACTTGTACGGGCCGTTGCCCACCGGCTTCTCGCCGAAGGCCTTCGGGTCGTCATACGCGGCCTCCGGCAGCGGGTAGAAGGCCGTGTATCCCAGGCGCAGCGGGAAGTCGGACTCCGGCTGGCTCAGTTCCACGGTGAAGGTGTGGTCGTCCACAACCTTCAGCCCTTCCATCTCGTCGGTCTTCGCGTCCTTCTTGATGACCTCGTCGTAGCCCTTGATGGACTCGAAGAAGTAGGAGTTCAGCTGCGCGTTCTTCGCTGCGGCGCCAAAGTTCCAGGCGTCGACGAAGGATGCCGCGGTCACCGGGGAACCGTCGGAGAAGGTCTGGCCTTCCTTGATCTTGATGGTGTAGTTCTGCGAGTCCTCGGTCTCGATCGACTCGGCGATCTCGTTGACGACCTTGCCGTCAGCGTCGTAGCTGACCAGGCCGGTGAAGATCATGTCCATGATGCGGCCGCCACCAACCTCGTTGGTGTTGGCCGGCAGCAGGCCGTTCTGCGGTTCGGTGGTATTAGCGCTAATGACCTTCGAGGTGTCGCCGCCACCCTCAGCGGATCCGTTGCCACCTTCGTCGGACGAGCCACCACCGCAAGCGGTTAGGGTTAGCGCCAAGGCCGCGGACAGCGCCAGCGCCTTGGATGCCTGCGAGTATCGCATCCTATTTCTCCTCAACTTTGAGTTGCAGTTCGCTACAACGAACAGTCTTTGTCCCGCGGCACTAGTGAGCCGCAGCACTAGTGAAAGACGTTACAGCAAACATTCCGAAACAACTAATGAACATTCACATATTTTGCGGATTGTTATCCGCCTGATATGCACACATGGGAAAATGGCGCCAGCGTCACGGTCCCGCGATTATCTGAAAAGGTTGATCAGCCCCGGATTTTCCAGCACACCTCCGAGGTCCGCGAGGAACTGGCTGCCCTCCTTCCCGTCGATCAGCCGGTGGTCGAAGGACAGCGCCAGCGTGGCCGTGTGGCGCAGCGCCAGCTCGTCCCGGTACTCCCACGGACGGCGCTTGATCTGCCCCACGGCGAGGATTGCCGCTTGACCCGGCGGCAAGATGGGTGTACCGGCATCCACGCCGAAGACTCCCACGTTCGTGATTGAGAACGTACCGCCGCTGAGCTGCGCCGGGGACAGCGTCCCGGCCCGGCCCTGTTCGATGATGCCCGACAGCGCCTCGGCCAGCTCGCCCAGTGACAGGCGCTGCGCGGCCGGCACCACCGGAACCAGCAGTCCCCGGTCGGTGGACACCGCCATCCCCAGGTTCACCGAGCCGCGTTCGATGATCTGCCCGTTCTCCCCATCCCAACTGGCGTTGATGGCGCGGTGGGTGGCCAGCAGCCGGGTGCTGACCAGGGCCAGCAGGGTCGTGAAGTTCACGTGCTTCCCCCGCAGGCTCGGGTGCTGCTTGAGCTGCTCGATCAGTTCCAGGCTCGCGGTGACATCCACGGTCAAGAACTCGGTGACGTGCGGGGCGCTGAAGGCGGAGTCGACCATCGCCTTGGCCGTCGCGCGGCGCACCGCACTGATCTTCACCACCCGGTCCTCGTCCTGTGCCGCGGGCGAGGGCGCGGGCGGCTGTCCCTGCGCGACGGCAGGCTGCTGCCCGGCGGTGGCCTGCGTGCCGCGGGCCGCCAGCACCGCCTCCACGTCGGCCCGCACGATCAGCCCGTCCCGGCCGCTGCCGGTCACCTCATTCAGGTCAATGCCGTGGTCCCGGGCGAACTTGCGCACCGGAGGGGTGCTGCGCGGCACCGTGGACCGCGCGTCCAGGTCCAGGACTTCACCCGGGCTCTCTGCCGGCGTATTCGGGGCCGCAGCGGCCGGCGTCTCCGGTTCGGGCGCGCTCCGTCCCGGCGCCTGGGTGGTTCCCGGCCCGCGCCGGGCCTTGCGGGCCGGACGCTTGCCGGTGGAGGGTTCGGCGCCGTAGCCGACCAGGGTCGGGGTGCGTTTGGTGGTCCCGGACCCGTCCGCGCCGGAGGGAGCCTGGCCAGCGCCCCCGGCCCCGTCGCCGAAGGTCACCAGCGGGCTGCCCACCGGGACCACTTCCCCGGCCTCGGCGTGGATCTGCTCCACCACTCCCGAGTACGGGGAGGGCAGCTCAACCACGGCCTTGGCGGTTTCCACCTCGGCGATCACCTGGTTCAGCTCCACCTGCTCGCCGACCTGGATCTTCCAGTTCAGCACCTCGGATTCGGTCAGTCCTTCACCCAGGTCGGGCAGCTTGAAAATCTGTGTGGCGTTCATAGGGCACTCACCTGGTGGGCGGATTCGTTGCGGCGCATGACGGTGTCCACGCCGGTCAGGATGCGATCCAGATCCGGCAGGTGGTGTTTCTCCAATCGTGAGGGCGGGTAGGGGATGTCGAAGCCGGTGACCCGCACCGGGGCGTGCTCCAGGTAGTCAAAGCAGCGTTCGGTGATCTGGGTGGCGATTTCCGCCCCCATTCCGGCGGTCGGGCCGGCCTCGTGCACGATCACGACCTTGCCGGTGTGCTTCACCGACTGAACCACGGTGTCCATGTCCAGCGGGTCCACGCTGCGCAGGTCAATGACCTCCAGGCTGATTCCCTCATCCTCGGCGGCCTGCGCCGCCTCGGTGATGGTGTACACCGTTGGCCCGTAGCCGATCACCGTCGCGTCCTGTCCGGGGCGAACGATCTTGGCCTTCAGCGGACCGGGCTCGGCCGCTTCCCGCTCGATCTGGGCGCTTTCGTGGTAGCGGCGCTTGGGTTCAAAGAAGATCACCGGGTCATCGCTGGCGATCGCGTGGCGCAGCATCGAGTACGCGTCCTGCACGCTGGAGGGGGCATAGACCCGCAGCCCGGCGGTGTGCGCGAAGTAGGCTTCCGGGGATTCGGAGTGGTGCTCCGGTGAACCGATGCCCCCGCCGTAGGGGATGCGCACGGTCACCGGCATCTTCACCCGGCCCCGGGAACGGTAGTGCATCTTGGCCAACTGGGAAACCAGCTGGTCAAAAGCCGGGTAGGTGAACCCGTCGAACTGGATCTCCACCACTGGGCGGTACCCGCGGTAGGCCAGCCCGATCGCGGCACCCACAATCCCGGATTCGGCCAACGGGGTGTCGATCACCCGCTCGGCCCCGAACTCGTCCTTCAGCCCGGCGGTCACCCGGAACACCCCGCCCAGGGTGCCGATGTCCTCGCCCAGCAGCACCACCTTGTCGTCCTGGCTCATCGCATCGCGCAGTGAGCTGTTCAGCGCCTGGATCATTGAGCTGCGGCTCATCGGCCCTCCCCCGTCTCGAAGCCTTCAAGGTATTGCAGGTAGTCATGCTCCGCCTTGGCCAGCGGGGCGTGCTCTTCCGCGTACACGTGCGCGAACAGCGCGGCCGGGTGCGGGTCGGGCATCGAGGTGATCGCCGCGCGCAGCTGCGCGGCCAGCTCGTCCGCGGCCTGCTCCCCGCGGGCCACGTACCCGGCCACGTCGGCGCCGAGCACCTCCAGGTGCCGGGTCAGCCGGTCGATCGGATCCTTCTGGCGCCATTCGGCCAGGTCCTGCTCGGTGCGGTAGCGGGTGGGGTCATCGGCGGTGGTGTGCGGTCCCATCCGGTAGGTGACCGCCTCGATGAAGGCCGGGCCGCGTCCGGAGCGCACGTGCTCCAGCGCCGCGCGGGTCACCGCCAGCACCGCCAGCACGTCGTTGCCGTCCACCCGCCAGGCGGCCAGGCCGAACCCGGCGGCGCGGTCGGCCAACTGGGTGCGGGTCTGCAGGCCCACTGGTTCGGAGATGGCCCAGTGGTTGTTCTGGCAGAAGAACAGCGCCGGGGCCTGGTAGCTGGCGGAGAAGACCAGCGCCTCGTTCACATCGCCCTGGCTGGTGGCCCCGTCCCCGAAGTAGCCCAGGGCCACCTGGTTGCCGCCGTCGAACTTGATGCCCATCGCGTAGCCGGCGGCGTGCAGCGCCTGCGCGCCGATCACGATCTGCTGGCAGGCGATGTTCACCTCGTTCGGATCCCAGCCGCTGGGGGTCACCCCGCGCCAGACGCTGAGCAGGTCCTCGGCCTTCACCCCGCGCGCCCAGGCCACCCCGTGCTCGCGGTAGGAGGGAAAAATGAAGTCGTCGTCGTTGGTGGCGCGCACCGAACCGATCTGCGCGGCCTCCTGGCCCAGCAGCGGGGCCCACAGCCCCAGTTCTCCCTGGCGCTGCAGGGCGGTGGCCTCGACGTCCATGCGGCGCAGCACCATCATGTCGCGCAGCAGTTCGCCCAGCTTCTTCTCGTCGACATCCGCCAGGTACTGATCCAGGTCGGCATCGGGTTCTCGTTCACCGTTGACCTTGAGCAGCTGGTGCGTGGGTAGGCTCCCAGCCACAAGATCCATGCGTTGTGTGGACACGATCGGCATCCTTAATCTCGCGTGGTCACTAGGGAAGTGCAGGGGGCATCTTCCCGCTTACTGTGATGCTACTCACAAGATGCAGGATGCACAATGGGTCACCGGCAGTTAGCGCACAATGCACTATATTTGGGATCCGAACGGTGCTAACCTGCACCTTATGCAAGCCCTTGATTCAACCGACCGCCGGA
Source organism: Glutamicibacter sp. St.4D3 (assembly GCF_059728615.1). Taxonomy (NCBI): domain Bacteria; kingdom Bacillati; phylum Actinomycetota; class Actinomycetes; order Micrococcales; family Micrococcaceae; genus Glutamicibacter; species Glutamicibacter sp. St.4D3. The sequence continues at coordinate 887,931 of NZ_AP039380.1, read as the reverse complement.
TTCTGCTGGCCCTGTCCTCCGTTGCCCGGCGCAGCGCCTCGGCGATCGCCGCCGCCCTGGGGATGGGACGCAATACGGTGCAGAGCCGGCTCAGCCGGCTGGAGGGCGAGGTGTTGGATCCGATGGACCGGCGCATCCCGCCAGCGGCACTGGGCTTCGGCCTGCTCTCCTTCGTGGAACTGCACGTGCAGCAGCGCCACCTGGGCACCATCACCGAACAGCTGCGCCAAATCCCGGAGGTCATCGAGGCCCATGGGCTGACCGGGTCGGCGGACATCCTGGTGCGGGTGGCCGCGGCAAATGCCGAGGAGCTGTTCCGGGTGCACGGCCGGCTGCTGAACATTGAAGGGGTGCAGCGCGCGGACTCGGCCCTGTCGATGGCCGAGCTGGTGCCCTACCGCACCACGAAGCTGATCGAGATGTCCCTGGGAGAACACCGCAGCGACGCCGAAACGGCCGGGGACGGGCAGGGCCGTTGCGGGAAACCGGCCTGAGCACCATCACGGTGCACCCCCTTCCCCGCAGCGGCCCTGGAATCTTCCCGCTGCGCTCCAGCTTGTCCCCACTTCAAATATTTTCGGGCCTTAGAGCAACGCAAAAATCCTCCGGAAGGAACCGCTAACTGGTTCTTCCGGAGGATTTCTGGTGTTTTTTGGACCGCGCCCCACGGGACGCAGCCGGTGTTCGCTAGTGGTCCACGGCCTTTTCGGCGCCAACCCCGGTGAGCGAACGGACTTCCATTTCGGCGGCCTTGACCGCGTCCTCGGTGCCCTTATCGGTAATCGAGCCGATCCAGCCCAGCAGGAACGCCAGCGGGATGGAGATGATGCCCGGGTTGGACAGCGGGAAGATCGCCATGTCGATGCTCGGGATCATCGAGGTCTCCGAACCGGAGAACACCGGGGAGATGATGATCAGGCCCAGGGCCGAGAACAGGCCACCGTACATGGACCACAGGGCCCCGCGGGTCTTGAAGCCCTTCCAGAACAGCGAGTACAGGATGGTCGGCAGGTTGGCGCTGGCCGCGACCGCGAAGGCCAGGGCCACCAGGAAGGCCACGTTCTGCCCCTGGGCACCGATGCCACCGGCGATGGACAGCACGCCGATCACCAACACGGTGCGGCGGGCCACCTTCATCTCCTTCTGCGGGGTGCTCTTGCCCTTGGCCAGCACCGAGGAGTAGATGTCGTGGGCGAAGGATGCCGCCGCGGTGATGGTCAGCCCGGCCACCACGGCCAGGATGGTTGCGAACGCGACCGCGGAGATCAGACCCAGCAGCAGGGTGCCGCCCAGTTCGTAGGCCAGCAGCGGGGCCGCGGAGTTCACGCCGCCCGGGGCCGCGAGGATCTTGTCCGGTCCGATCAGCGCACCGGCGCCGTAGCCCAGCACCAGGGTGAACAGGTAGAAGGCACCGATCAGCCAGATCGCCCAGACCACCGACTTGCGGGCTTCCTTCGCGGTGGGAACCGTGTAGAAGCGCATCAGCACGTGCGGCAGGCCGGCGGTGCCCAGCACCAGGGCCAGGCCCAGGGAGATGAAGTCCAGCTTGCTGGTCTCGCTGACCCCGTACTTCAGGCCCGGGTTCAGGATCTCGGGGTTGTTCGCCACCTCGGCGGCGGTGCCCAGCAGCTCGGAGAAGTTGAAGCCGAACAGCGCCAGGGTCCAGATGGTCATCACGAAGGTACCGGCAATCAGCAGGCAGGCCTTGATGATCTGCACCCAGGTGGTGCCCTTCATGCCGCCGACCAGTACGTAAAGGATCATCAGCGCGCCGACGACCACGATCACCAGGGACTGGCCCAGCTTCTCATCGATGCCCAGCAGCAGGGAGACCAGCGCACCGGCGCCGGCCATCTGCGCCAGCAGGTAGAACACGCACACCGCCAGGGTGGAGACCGCCGCGGCGATGCGCACCGGGCGCTGCTTCAGGCGGAAGGAGAGCACGTCGGCCATGGTGAACTTGCCGGTGTTGCGCAGCAGTTCGGCGACCAGCAGCAAAGCCACCAGCCAGGCGACCAGGAACCCGATGGAGTACAGGAACCCGTCGTAGCCGTTGATCGCGATTGCCCCGACAATGCCCAGGAACGAGGCGGCGGAGAGGTAGTCACCGGCGATGGCGGTGCCGTTCTGGGTTCCGGTGAAGGACCGGCCGCCGGCGTAGTAGTCGGCCGCGGTCTTGTTGTTCTTGCTCGCCTTGAGCACGATCACCAGGGTTACCCCGACGAAGCCGGCGAAGATCGCAATATTCACCCACGGGTTGCCCGCCGTGGTCTCGCTGGCCGCCTGGGCCAGGATCATCGATGCGGACATCTACTTGACACCCTTCTTTTCCAGGCGTTCGCGGATCTTGGTCGCCTTGGGGTCCAGCTTGCTGTTGGAGAACCGCACGTAGGCGGCGGTGATGGCGAAGGTGGAAACGAACTGCAGCAACCCGAGCACGATGCCCATGTTGATGTTGCCGAGCACCTTGATGGACATGAAGTCGTGGAAGTAGTCCGCCAGGATGACATAGGCGAAGTACCACACGAGGAAAAAGATGGCCATGGGGAACACGAAGCTGCGATGTGTCTTGCGCAGCTCGCCGAACTCTTCAGAGTTCTGTTCCGCGACGAAGTCGACCTCGGTGGCGACGTCGTGTTGCGGGTTGGAGCTCATTGCTCTCCTCCTTGGATTCTTTACGCGGTGTGATCACTGCCACACGCACGATGTGACTGACTTCACTATGCGTGATCCCCCGCGCGCCCGGTAGTAGCCGGCGCCCCATGCATGGCCAGCGGTCAAGATCATGCGCCCAACGGCACACCCGGGCGCGACGAACGGTCGGCCGGGCGGCGCAGTGATTAGGATTGAGGCATGTCAACAGCCTTGGAGATCACCCTGATCGTCACCGTGGCGTCCATCGGGATCGCCATCGTGGGGTTCCTCGGCTTCCGGATTTCGCGTTCCACCCGGGAGATGGGCACCGACGCCGAGCAGGCGACCTTCCAGGCGCTGCACCACATGTCCGTCGCCGTCCCGCACCTGGCCGAGGGGCTGAACGAGGTCAGTGCCGCCAAGGCGGCCCGGGCGCTGCGCAAGCTGCTGGGCTGCCAGGGCCTGGTGATCTCCGATACCGCCACCGAGCTGGGCGTTGAAACCAGCCAGGCCCTGCCCGAGCCGGTGCTCGCCGAATTGCGCGGCACCGTCAAGGACGCGATCGCCACCTCCAAGACCCAGGTGAACAAGCTGCCGGGCACCACCCTGGTCAGTGCCCCGCTGCTGCGTTCGGGCACCCCAGTCGGTGCGGTCAGCGCCGTGCACGCGCACGCCGGTGCCGGGTTTGTGCGCGCCGTCTCCGAGGTCGCCACCTTCGTTTCGGCCCAGCTGTCCCTGGCCGAGCTGGACGCGTCCAAGGCGATGCTGCTCGAGGCCCAGGTCCGGGCGCTGCGCGCCCAGATCTCCCCGCACTTCATCTACAACTCGCTGAACGCGATCGCCTCGTTCATCAACACCGATCCGGCCCGCGCCCGGGAACTGGTGATCGAGTTCGCGGACTTCACCCGCTACTCCTTCCGCCGCCGCGGGGACTTCACCACCCTGGCCGAGGAGTTGGAGGCGATCGACCGCTACCTGCTGCTGGAAAAGGCCCGGTTCGGGGAGCGCATCCGGGTCTCCCTGCAGATCGCCCCCGAGGTGCTGCCCACCCAGATCCCGTTCCTCTCGCTGCAGCCGCTGGTGGAAAACGCGGTGCGCCACGGCCTGGAGGCCAAACCCGACGGCGGGCTGATCTCCATCACCGCCACCGACGAGGGACAGTACGCGATGATCCAGGTCGAGGACGACGGGGCCGGGATGGACCCGCAGAAGCTCTCCAGCGTGCTGGCCGGGACCACCACCAACCTGCACGTGGGGCTGCGCAACGTGGACGTGCGTCTGCGCCAGATCTACGGGTCGGGCCACGGACTGGTGATCGACACCGCCCCCGGGGCCGGCACCCTGATCACCTTGCGCATCCCCAAGTTCGTGCCGCTGCCCGACGCGGAGATCGGCGCCTAGCCACGGCGGCGGGCTCGGCCCCCAACCGGCCCCTGGCCCAACGGGGTGCGCGGCGGCGACTGGGTAGACTGGAACAATGATCAATGTCGTAGTAGCCGACGATGAGCTGCCGGCAGTCGAGGAACTGGCCTACCTGCTCAGCCAGGACTCCCGGGTCGGGCAGATCTTCCGGGCCACCTCCGGGGCGGCGGCGCTGAAGGCGCTGGAGGAAGAAGACGTCGATGCCCTGTTCCTGGACATCCACATGCCCGCGTTATCCGGGCTGGACATCGCCCGGGTCATTTCCCGCTTCACCAATCCCCCGCACATCGTCTTCGTCACCGCCGACGAGGACCAGGCGCTGGAGGCCTTCGAACTGGCCGCGGTGGACTACGTGCTCAAGCCCATCCGCCCGCAGCGGCTGGCCGAGTCGGTGCGGCGCATCTGTGAGCTGGTCGAGGACACCCAAACCAAACCGGAAATGGTCACCGTGGACCAAGGTGGGGTCACCAAGCTGATCGAACGCGACTCCATTGCCTACGTGCAGGCGGCCGGGGACTACGCACGGCTGCACACGCCCAACGCCAGCTACCTGATCCGGGTGCCGCTCAACGACCTGGAAACCCAGTGGGGCCCGGCCGGCTACGTGCGCATCCACCGCTCCTACCTGGTGAACATGGAACACGTGCAGACCGTCAAGCTCGCCACCGGCAAGGCCTCGGTCCTGGTCAACGGCGTGGAACTGCCCATCTCCCGCCGGGCGCTGCCCTACCTGCGCGAGAAGCTCTCGGCCAACCGGGTGCGGCCACTGTGAGCCAGGACCCCGATGTGCACTTCGCCGCCCAGCGCCCGGCCCGGGTCCGGGTCCAGGCCCCGGCGGATGCCGCCGTGGACCTGCAGGTTCCCTCCGCCGAGCACAGCGCCGAGAACTTCTATGTGCGCCAGCTGATCCGTTCCCAGCTGCGCCTGGCGGTCTCGGTGGCCAGCGGGATCATCGTCCTGCTGGTGGGCATCACGGTGCTGCTCTCCTACTGGCCGCAGATTTCCCAGATCACCCTGGCGCGCATCCCGCTGCCCTGGTGGATCCTGGGGCTGGGGGTGTACCCGCTGATCCTGATCGCCGGGGTGCTGTACAACATCTCCGCGGTGCGCAACGAGAAACGCTACCGGAGCATCGCCCGATGATGGCGGTGCTCAGCCTGCTCACCCTGCTGGTGGTGTGCCTGGCCACCGTGCTGGTGGCCGTGCACGGGCTGCGCCTGTCCCGCACCACCTCCGACTTCTATGTCGCCAGCCGCACCGTGCGCCCCTGGTGGAACGCCTCGGCGATCGGCGGCGAATACCTTTCGGCCGCCTCCTTCCTGGGGGTGGCCGGGCTGATCGTGGTCTCCGGGCAGTCCGGGCTGTGGTTCCCGATCGGCTACACGGCCGGCTACCTGATGCTGCTGCTCTTTGTGGCCGCGCCGCTGCGCCGCTCCCAGGCGTACACGCTGCCGGACTTCGCGCAGATCCGCTTCGCCTCCCTGCCGCTGCGCAAGCTGACCACCTACCTGGTGGTGCTGATCTGCCTGCTGTACATCGTCCCGCAGATGCACGGGGCCGCGCTGACCCTTTCGATTGCCACCGGGCTGCCGGGCTGGGTGGGGCCGCTGATCGTGGCGGCGGTGGTGTGCCTGACCGTGGTCTCCGGCGGGATGCGCTCGGTGACGTTCGTGCAGGCCTTCCAGTACTGGCTGAAGCTGGCCGCGCTGGTGATCCCCACCGTGCTGTTGCTGGTGCGCATCATCCCGGGCAACGACCCGGGGATGCGGGTGCAGCAGCTGAGCGAACGCATGGGTGATGGCGGCAGCCTGGGGCTCTACGAAACCATTTCCATCATCATTGCCCTGCTCTTTGGCACCCTGGGCCTGCCGCACGTGCTGGTGCGCTTCTACACGAACCCCACCGGCCAGGCGGCCCGCTCCACCACGGTCATCGTGCTGGGGCTGCTGTCGGTCTTCTACATCTGGCCGGTGGCCCTGGGGGTGCTGGGACGGCTCTACACCCCCGAGCACCACGCCCCGGGCAACGCCGATGCCACGGTGCTGCTGCTGCCGCAGTGGATCTTTGACGGCTGGGCCGCGGACGTGCTGACCGCGGTGGTGGTCGGCGGCGCCTTCGCCGCGTTCCTGTCCACCACCTCCGGCCTGGTGGTCTCCCTGGCCGGGGCGGTGTCCCAGGAGTTCTTTGCCGGCACGGTGCGCGGGTTCAGGATCTCCACGGTCATCGCCACCCTGGCGCCGCTGCTGGTGGCGGCGTTGACCAGTTCCCTGGCGCTGGCCGGGGCGATCGGCAACGTGTTCGCCTTCACCGCCTCAACCATCTGCCCGCTGCTGCTGCTGGGCATCTGGTGGCGGCAGCTGACCAGTATTGGCGCGATGGCCGGGATGCTCACCGGCGCGGTGAGCTGCGCCCTCGCACTGCTGGTCAGCGGGCTGCTGACCGAATCAGAGTCCGCGCTGGCGGCGCTGCTGCGCCAGCCGGCCGCGTGGAGCGTGCCGCTGGCGTTCGTGGTCACGGTCCTGGTTTCGCTGACCACCGCCAAACGGGTTCCGCGCAACGTGGACCGGATCCTGGAACGGCTGCACGTGCCCGAACGCAGCGCCCTGAGCGACTGACCCCACCCTCACCGGATCACCGGCGTTCAGCGCCGTGCCGCGGCGAGCTGGAGGCAGGAAAAGAGCGCGGCGGGCCGCCCCATGCCAGGGGCGGCCCGCCGCGCTCTTGTTCGTTGCGGTGCTAGTCGATCGAGGCCATCAGTTCCACGACGCGGTCCAGGAACGCGTCCACCTGGGACTCCTCGTACCCCTCGGTGCCGATCGCGGTGCGGAACTCGACGCGGCGCACCGAGTCCACGCTCATCGGCACGTCCTTTTCGAAGTACTCGATGAGCTGGTCGCACAACCGGTCAACGTCCTCGACGTTGTAGCTGGCGGCGTTGGAGCGCGAGGGGCGGCGGAAGCGTTCCCCGTGGGAGCGGTGCAGGCGGCCACGCAGGATGGCGGCCAACCGGCCCACCTGCTGCAGCCAGACCTCCTCGCCCTGATGGGCGATCAGGTCATCGCGTTCCCGCTTGGCAAACACGTCCTCCAGGCGGTCCAGTGCCCCGTCGACCTCGCGGGCGTTGTAGCCGCCCTTCTGCGGGGCGAAGGTGGTGCGGCGCACCAGGTGGCTGGTCACCAGGGTCTCATCGGACCCCTCGCCGTTGAAGGTCTCCCGCGCCCGGTCCAGGAAAGCGTCTACCTGCTTCATGTTGTACCCGAACTTCTGCTCGGAGACCCGGGAAAACGGGGTATCTGCTTGCTGCGACACGTTTCATCCTTCGTCGTACTGGCTCGCGCCCTGGTTCGTGGCCTGGTCGTACCGCGCACGGTACCGGCAATATTCTATGCGTTCGAGTTGCCCCGCGGGCCGGGGCACACCGTCGCGGGTCCTAGGAGTAGGTGGTCACCCAATCGATGAGGTGGGAGGCGAGATAGGTCAGCGGAACGGAGAAGAGCACCGAGTCCAGCCGGTCCATCACCCCGCCGTGGCCGGGCAGCAGGTTGCTCATGTCCTTGATGCCCAGTTCGCGCTTCACCATCGATTCGGACAGGTCCCCGGTGGTGGCGGCCACCACGATGAACACCGCCAGGATCAGCCCGGTCCACCACGGCATTTGCAGCAGGTACTGGGCGCACAGGGCACCGATCACCATGGCGCCGAGCATGGACCCGGCGAAGCCCTCCCAGGACTTCTTCGGCGAAACCTTCGGGGCCATCGGGTGCCGGCCCAGCAGCACCCCGACAATGTAGCCGAACGTGTCATTGGCGACCACCAGCAGCAGCATCGAGGCGATCAGCCACCGGCCCTTCTCATCGGCCAGCAGCAGGACGGCGAAGCTCAAAAGCAGCGGCACCCAGCTGATGATGAAGACCGAGGCCATGATCGAGGCGCTGGCGCCCTTCAGGCCCTCCATGATCCTGAACAGCACCGCCAGCAGCAGTGAGCCCAGGTAGGCGAAGCCCAGGGCCTGCAGCCCCCCGAAGTAGGCGGCCGCCGGCAGCAGGGCGCAGGCCAGCAGCACCGGGGTCAGCGGGACGGCGGTGCGCACGTGGCTGGTGGCCCGGGCAACTTCCCAGCTGCCCAGCCCGGCCAGGACGACCACCATGGCCAGCAGCGCCAGCGGGAACCAGAACAGTCCCACCAGGACCGCGCCCAGCAGCACCAGGCCCACCGCGATGGCGGCGGGCAGGTCGCGTCCGGCCTTGGATTTGCTGGCTGCCGCCGCCTGTTCGGCGGCGCGCAGCTCACGCCGCGTGCGCGGCGCACGAGGGCCCGAGTCGGCTGGCGGCACCTGCGCTGCGGTGCCGCCGACCGGGTCTGGCTGGTCTGGCATTAGACGTCCAGCAGCTCTGCTTCTTTGCGCTTGAGCAAATCGTCGATGGCCTCGGTGTGCTTCTTGGTCAGCGCGTCGAGGTCCTTTTCACCGCGGTTGCCGTCGTCCTCACCGACTTCGCCGTCCTTGACCATCTTGTCGATGGCTTCCTTGGCCTTGCGACGGTGGTTGCGGATGCCGACCTTGGAGTCCTCACCCTTGGTGCGGGCCAGCTTCACGTATTCCTTGCGGCGTTCCTCGGTGAGCACCGGCAGCACCACGCGGATGGTCTTGCCGTCGTTGGACGGGTTGGCCCCGACCTCCGAGTCGCCCAGCGCCTTTTCAATCTCGCGCAGCGCGGAGACGTCGTAGGGGGTGATCATGATGGTACGCGCATCGGGCACCGCGAAGGATGCCAGCTGCTGCAGCGGGGTGGGCGAACCGTAGTAGTCGACCATCACCTTGGAATACATTCCGGGGTGGGCACGCCCGGTGCGGATGTTCGCGAAGTCTTCCTTGGCGGCCTCGATGGTGCGTTCCATTTTCTCGGCGGCTTCCGCCAGAGTTTCCTCAATCACCGGTACTCCTTCAGGGTCCTTTGGCTGGACCAAAACCCGGTTTCACATCGGTGCCACCGGGCTTTGGCAATTCAAACTAGTTCAATCCTATGCCACGATGGGCTACGGCGTGACCGTGGTGCCGATCCGTTCGCCGCGGATCGCGGCCGCGACGTTGCCTTCGCCTTCCATGCCGAAGACCAGCATGTTCAGGTTGTTGTCCTGGCACATGGTCATCGCGGTCTGGTCCATCACCCGGATGTTGCGCACCAGCGCGTCGTTGTAGGTCAGGGTCTGCAGCTTCTGGGCGGTCGGGTCCTTCTTCGGGTCCGCGGTGTACACCCCGTCAACGCCGCTCTTGGCCATCAGCACCTCGTCGGCGTCCACTTCCAGGGCGCGCTGGGCGGCGACGGTGTCGGTGGAGAAGTAGGGCAGCCCGGCCCCGGCACCGAAGATCACCACGCGGTCCTTCTGCATGTGGCGGATGGCGCGGCGCGGAATGTAGTTCTCCGCCACCTGGGCCATGGAGATGGCCGACTGCACGCGGGTTTCCACCCCGCACTGCTCCAGGAAGTCCTGCAGCGCCAGGCAGTTCATCACGGTGCCCAGCATTCCCATGTAGTCCGCGCGGGAGCGGTCCATGCCGGCGGCCGAGAGTTCGGCGCCGCGGAAGAAGTTGCCGCCGCCGACCACGATCGCGGTTTCAACCTCGCCCACGGTCTGGGCGATCTGCTCGGCCACGCCGCGCACGGTGGTCGGGTCCACGCCGACATTGCCGCCGCCGAACACCTCCCCGGACAGCTTGAGAAGGACGCGGCGACGCTTGGGGGTATCGGTAGGGACCATCAGTTTTGCTCCTGGAGGATGGTAGTGCTTGCGGCTGGTCGGTGTGTCCCCGCAACGAGGCGCGGGCCCGGGTGCCTGGCGGGCGTCCCGTGGTCGGGGCAGGGGGTCTGGGGTGGCCGGTGCGGCCGGTGTGGATGGAGTCCGGGCGTGGGAAAGGGGAGGCGAGTCACCGAGTATGCTCGGTGCTCACCTCCCCTCCTGATTCCCGCCGCCCGTGCCGGGCGGCTATGCTAGCTGCGGATCGCTGCCCGTGTTAGGCGCCGACGCGGAAGCGTGCGAACGCGACCGGCTTGGTGCCGGCCTCTTCGAAGATCTGGCCGACGGACTTCTTGGCGTCCTTGGCGAAGGCCTGGTCCACCAGCACGATTTCCTTGAAGAAACCGGTCAGGCGGCCTTCCACGATCTTTTCCAGGGCCTTCTCCGGCTTGCCCTCGGCACGCGCGGTCTCATCGGCGATGCGGCGCTCGTCCTGGACGCGCTCGGCCGGAACCTCGTCGCGGCTCAGGTAGGTCGGGGCCATCGCTGCGGTGTGCACGGCCACGTCGTGGGCGGCGGTGGCGGCAGCCTCGGAATCCGAGTCAACGGCCAGCAGCACGCCCACCTGGGCCGGCAGGTCCTTGCTGGTCTTGTGCAGGTAGGCGGCAACCTTGGTGCCCTCGACGCGGGCCACACGGCGCACGACGACCTTCTCGCCCAGCACGGCGCCCTCTTCAACAACAACGTCGCCCACGGTCTTGCCGTCCAGCTCGTAAGCCAGCAGGGCATCCACATCGGCGGCGCCGGAAGCCACGGCGGCATCCAGAACCTTGTTGGCCAGCTCGATGAACTTGTCGTTCTTGGCCACGAAGTCGGTCTCGCAGTTGATCTCGATCATGACACCGGCGTTGCCCTCGACCTTGGCGGCCACCAGGCCCTCAGCGGTCGAACGGCCTTCGCGCTTGGTGGCGCCCTTCAGGCCCTTGATGCGGATGATCTCGATGGCCTTCTCGGCGTCACCGTTGGCCTCGTCCAGGGCCTTCTTCACGTCCATCATGCCGGCGCCGGTGCGCTCGCGCAGTGCCTTGATATCAGCAGCGGTGTAGTTTGCCACGTGCGTTCCCCATTCACTAGGAGGTTTCAAGTTATTTCGCTCGTGGGACGGGTCGGTGTCCCGGCCCGTCCCACGAGAGGGTCTGGAGTTACGCCCTTGATCTCAACGTAGCATCAACGGACAAACTCCATGAGTCATTCAGGTGACTACTCGGCGGCTGGCTTTTCAGCAGCTTCCTCGGTAGCGGTCTCGGCCTTGGGGGCCTCTTCCTTCGAAGCCTCTTCCTTGGCACCGGCTTCGAGCAGCTCGCGCTCCCACTCGGCCATCGGCTCTGCGGCACCCTCGGCCTTGCCGGCAGCCTTGTTGTTGCGGGCGATCAGGCCATCGGCAACAGCGTCGGCGACAACGCGGGTGAGCAGGTTGACGGAGCGGATGGCGTCGTCGTTGCCCGGGATCGGGTAGGTGACTTCGTCCGGATCGCAGTTGGTGTCCAGGATGGCAACCACCGGGATGCCCAGCTTCTGGGCTTCGTCGATGGCCAGGTGTTCCTTCTTGGTGTCAACGATCCAGATTGCCGACGGAGTGCGGTTCAGGTTGCGGATACCACCAAGGTTGTTCTGCAGCTTGGTCAGCTCGCGCTTGAGCAACAGCAGTTCCTTCTTGGTGTGGCCCGAACCGGCAACATCCTCAAAGTTGATCTCTTCCAGTTCCTTCATGCGCTGCACGCGCTTGGAAACGGTCGAGAAGTTGGTCAGCATGCCGCCCAGCCAGCGGTGGTTCACGTAAGGCTGGTTGACGCGGGTGGCCTGCTCGGCAATGGCTTCCTGAGCCTGCTTCTTGGTGCCGACAAACAGGATCGAGCCGCCGTGGGCGACGGTCTGCTTGACGAAGTCGTAGGCGCGGTCGATGAACGACAGCGACTGCTGCAGGTCGATGATGTAGATGCCGTTGCGCTCGGTCAGGATGAAACGCTTCATCTTCGGGTTCCAGCGACGGGTCTGGTGGCCGAAGTGGACGCCGCTGTTCAGCAGCTCTCGCATGGTTACGACTGTCATGTCGCAACTCCTTCCGGCAGTAGCGGACCGGCCGGTTTTCGACCGCGGTAACTGCCCTAGTTGTTTGGGTTTTCCGCGCAAGGCCCTGGTGGCCATACGCCCTAGTGCTACGTTCACGCCTGCACGCGGCAGGCGGGCTGACCCCACCGATTGCTCGGACCTCTGGGGCCTAGACACAAAATGAATCGTGAAACGTGGCACGCGAAGTCAATTCCGCATCTGCGACCGGTGTTTTGGGCACACCTGTCGCACGAAACTGCAGTTCCAAGTGTACTACACGGCTCCACGCGCTCCAGTGTCCAGGGGCCGGTGGATCCAGTGACACCGGTTACCCACATTGCGTCGCCGCCATCGCCCGGGCCGGGGTACGCGGCTCCACGGTGGAGGCATGAAAAAGTTTCGCAGATTCCGGTCCCTGGCCGTCCTTCCGCTCTTGGCGGTGTTGCTGGCCCTCTCCCCCCTCCCGCCCACGGTGCCCTCCGGCACGGCGGGCGAATTCGATCAGCCATGGCACTGGCCGCTGTCCGGGGATGTGCAGGTGCTGCGTGAATTTGATGGTCCGGCGCAGACCTGGTTGCCCGGCCACCGCGGGGTCGATCTAAAGGCGGCGGCCGGCATCAGCGTGCTCGCCCCGCAGGGCGGGGTGGTGTCCTATCGCGGGTTCATCGTGGACCGGCCGGTCATCGTCCTCGATCACGGGCAGGGTTTCAAATCCAGTTTTGAGCCGGTGACCTCATCCTTGCGGGTCGGAGATGCGGTGCGGGAACGGGAAGTCATCGGTGAGGTGGCCTCCGGCGCCCACTGCGATGGCCGGTGCCTGCATTGGGGTGTGCGGCTGAATGGCGAGTACATTGACCCGGCGTTGTTGATCGAAGACTTGCGCCCCTCGATCCTGCTTCCCCTGCACTGATGCAGCTGTTCCGGTGCCGCTGCTGCCAACGAATCCCCTGCCCGACTCAGGAGGAGTTCGGCTGCACCGGTTCGGCTCAGGGCAGTTGGATGCTTTGGCGCGCCAGCCGCTTCCGATACTGCTTCTTCATGCCCCTGGCCGGATACATCGGTTCAGGCCAACGGGGCTGCAGGGTGTCGCCCAGGGTGATGCCGCGCATCCGCCGGCCGAACATGGGCAGCACCCATTGGCGCAGCCACTCAACATCGCGCTGCGTGGCCTGCAACAGACCCATCCGTTCGGGGGTGTCGAATGGCACGAAGGAGAGCCGGTGGTTTTCACCCAGGATCTCCAGGATGCGAATCGCCATATAGCGGTGCCCGGCTCGGTTCATGTGCAACTTGTCGGTGTCCCACATCCGCCGATCCCGGTAGGCGTTCCACGTCCAGTAGTCCACGAGCGTCACGGTCGAAGGATACTGTTCGGCCAGTTCACGCACCCGCTCGTTGAACTTCCAGTTGCGTCGCTTCAACGGGGCCAGCAGCGGATGGACCGGGATGTCAAAACCGGTGAAGAGCAGAACCTGGGCGCCGGAGCCGGCAAGCCGGTGCACGGCCTGGGTGTAGCAGTGGAGCAGCTGCGTCATGTCCTTGCGCAGCTCCATGATGTCGTTGCCGCCGGCGTAGAAGCTGATGACGTCCGGCTTCATGGCCAGCGCCGGTTCAACCTGTTCGCAGACGATGCGTTCCAGCCGGCGACTGCGGATCGCCAGATTGGCGTAACGCCATTGCGGATCCTGTTTGGACAGCTGCTTCGCGACCCGATCGGCCCAGCCCCGCACTCCATTGGGAAATCTCGGATCCCAGTCCCCCACGCCCTCGGTAAAGGAATCACCAATCGCAACAAAAAGCCGGCCCATGAAGATTCAGGCTAGGCAGGCAACGTGGCGGGCAGGCAACGAACGCTCGAACAATCGGTGGCGCGACGTGGGTGCGCCACGGCCTTGCCCTGTCGCTCAACCCTGCCAGGTGCAGCGTCTGAGAATGCGAAACACCGGATGACTGTCTTCACAGCGCATCCGGTGTTCTATGCGTAGGGCGTGCCGGACTTGAACCGGCGACCAAGGGATTATGAGTCCCCTGCTCTAACCAACTGAGCTAACGCCCCACATGAGCTGCAAACCATCCAAGGGGTTGAGCACACTCGAAATATTCTAGAGCATAACCATCCGGTTCCTGGAACTGGGTGTCACGGGATTTTAGTCCCACACCTGTTCCGAGCCGTCGAGCATGCGGCGGTAGATGCCCTCGAAGGCGTCCATTGTGTTCTTCTGGGCGTGGTTCATGACCTTGCGGTGCCCGGCCCTGCCCATCCGCTCGCGCTCCGTCTCATCCAGTGACAGGATGCGATCCAGCTTTTCGGCCAGGTCCTTGCGGTCACCGGGCTGGAACATATAGCCGTTGATCCCTTCATCCACCAAATGCGGCAGCGCCAACGCGTTGGCCAGGACCACGGGCTTGGAGGCCGAAAGCGCCTCCAAGGTGACCAGGGACTGCAGTTCGGCGGTGCCCGGCTGGCAGAACAGGTCACAGCGCAGGTAGGCCTCGCGCAATTCCTCGTCGCTGATGTGCCCGAAGAACTTGACCCGGTCCGCCACGCCCTGTTCCTTGGCCACCTGTTCAAGCTTGCTGCGCTGTTCGCCGCCGCCAACGATCTCCAGTACGGCGTTGGGCACCTGCCTCATCAGCGGCAGTGCCTCGATCAGTTCGTTGACGTTCTTCTCCACGGCCAGGCGCCCGACGAACAGGATGGTGGGTTGTTCATTGCGCAGCACGCTCTCACCTTCGGTGAGCTCGTAGTTGCCCACCTCAATGCCGTTGGACAGCGGGCGCACCCGGGTCAGGCCGGCGCGTTCGCGCATCGCCTTGGCCGCCAAGGGGGTGGGGGTGGTGATCACCTCGGCGCGGTTGAAGACCCTGCCCATGTCCCACCAGGAGTAGCGGAAGTACAGGTTGTTGAACCACTGCGGGAAAGGCAGGAACGGGTTCAGGTTCTCCGGCATCAGGTGATTGGTCGCCACGGTGCGGATATTCTTGCTGCGCCCGTAGGACAGCGCAGCCCGGCCGATCATGTAGTGGCTTTGGGCATGAATCGCATCGGGCCCGATCTCCCGCAGCAGCCGCTGGATCTGCTTGTTGACCTCCCACGGGTAGGTGATGCGGAAGTAGTCGTGGGTGGGCACGGCGTGGGATTCGAGCCGGTGCACGATCGCCTCGGGACGCACCTCGGTGTAGGTTTTTCCCTTGTTGCCCCGGCTGGCCAGCACATGGACCCGATGACCGCGCGAATGCATCGCGGTGGCCAGCCGGTAGCAGAACGTCGCCGCGCCATTGACATCCGGCGGGTAGGTGTCGGCGGCAATGACGATGGTCAGCGGTTTTTCCTCGGCCACGCAGTCTTCCTTGCTTGTAGGCGTGTGGTCAGTTATCAGTTCACTTGTCGGCGTCGTCACGCTTTTCCATTCCCCCGGCGGCAGCCTTCTTGGCGCGTTGTTCAATCACATCTGGATGGTGCTTTGACAGGGCCACCACCCCGACAATGGCCAGCAGGCCGGCGATGCCCATCACCACGCCGATGACTCCTGGCACGTCCGGGCGCAGTTCGTTCAGGATCGAGATGCCGATGGCGATGCCGATGATCGGGTCGATCACAGTCAACCCCGCAATCACCAAGTCCGGCGGGCCCTTGGAATAGGCGTTCTGCACGAAGTAGGAGCCCAGCAGCCCGGCGATCACCACGAATCCCAGGGCCAGCCAGGGCAGGTTCGCGAACTTGAACTCTTCCAGGTGCATCAGCGCGATGGCGATGGTGCGCACCAGCACCGCCACGAACCCGAAGAGCACCCCGGCCCCGGCGATGTAGAAGAACGGCCCAAACTTGTGGCGTCCCAGGAAACCGAAGACGGCGAAGAAGACCACCAGTATGGAGAGGATCATCTCGATCAGCAGGGTCTGCTGCGGGGAGGCGTCACTGTTGCGGGTGGTGACGTTGATGGCCAGCAGCACGAAGCCCACCGAACCGACCATGCAACTAACGATTGCCAGCACCGTGGGCCGGTTCATCTTCAGGTTGTTTTCCTTCGCGTTGACCACCGCGGTGATCACCAGCGCGATGGCGCCGATGGGCTGGACAACGGTCAGCGGGGCGCTGGCCAGGGCGTAGACGTTCAGCACGGTGCCGGCACCCAACAGCAGGGTACCCAATACCCAGCGTCGGTTGGCCAGCAGTGCCGGAATGTTGCCCCAGGAAAGGTTCAGCCCGCCGGTTTGCGTCCGCACCGCCCCGGATTGCCAGTGTGCGCCGAAGGCCAGGCATACAGCGCCACATAACGCGGCAGCTACAGCGGTCCAAACCATGGCCGTGCTATCTCCTCAGCTCGTGACCGGCAACGACGTCAACCCACTGGTGTCCGCCCGGTCTGGTCGCGAACATTCAGTTACTGGAGTGGACCTTGGTCGTCAGACCGGGCCGGCTGCCCCGCCCGGGGCAGCCGGCATCCGAAGCAGGCTAGGACTTACGCAGCAGCTTGCGCAGCACGCCGACGAGCGCCAGCGCACCGGCACCGATCAGCGCGAAGGGCTTGGCCTTCTCCATCCGCTCCTGGGTGGCGCGTTCCTGATCGGTCTGCACCCCCGTGGTGGAGGAGGGCAGTACGAAGCTGCGGGCCTTCGCCGCGGCGTCCGAGACAGTCGACCCCGCCTGGTCGGCCATGCGACGGGCGCGATCGACCTTAGCTTTTGGGCCGCGCATGCTCTCTTCGAGGTTGTCACGCAGCGCCTGGATCTGGCGGCGGCGGCGCTTGGTGCGCAGGATCAATTCGTCGGCGCTCGGTGCCGGAGGCTTCGGTTCCTTGTCCTTGCCGTCCTTGTCGTGCTCGTCGTCCTTGGACTTCTTCTTGCGCGGTTCATCCAGGCTCGACTCGTCGAACTCGCTGCCTTCCTTCAGCACGCCGATATCGTGGCGGATGCCTCGAATCGCAGCGTCCGGAGTCAGCGGCAGCGCCTTCTTGATCTTGCGGTAGCCCACCAAGCCCAGAATCAAAGCGACAAGCAGGAAGAACCCGGCAACAATCAGCGCGGCAGCCCATCCGGGCAGCCAAATTGCCAACACGTTGACCAGGGTGACCACTACAGCAATCACAAACAGCAACAGCACAACCAGCGCGCCGACGGCAAGGCCGACAGCGACGCCCATGCGGATGCCCTTGTCTTTCAGGAGGGTGGTCGCCAGCTTCGCCTCATCGGACAGCTGCTGTGGGACCAGCTCCTTGAGCCCCTCTACCTGCTCCTTGGCATTCTTGATGCTGGTTTTCAGATTTCCGCCTACTCGCGTCGATCCTTCTTCAGACATGGTTTCTCCAGTTTTCTCGATCGCCAAGCGACCGGTGGTTCAAAACTAACACCCCGGCCGCTGATTCGGACTCAGCCTCAAGAGGTAAACCCACGGTATGAGAACCCCCAACTTGCGCTGTACGTATCATCGATTCGCCAGTCTATCGTCTAATGAACCCGCATTTCCGGCATTTACCAGCAGATTGGAGGGTTTGATCAATTCCCCGAACAGAATTCGGGTGTGAATCGGCGCTCGGCCGGGGGGGCGGGCCACCAGTCCCCTGGGCGGCATCGCGCGAGGATTCATTGCCTCTTCGCGGCTTGTTCACCGCTTCGTTCCCTAGCGCTGGATCCCCAGGATGTATTGCGCCTGGGAAACGTGGGCGAAGGCATCCAATGAAATGCTGAGCAGCCTGGCCCCACGGCTGACCGGCGGCTCCCAGCGCCGGTCCACAATCTGCGCCAGCTCACCGTCGCTAAGAACATTGAGGTAGTCCAGCTGGGCGTTGATCACGGCTTCGAGGTGCTCCATCAACAGGCGCGGATCCTCGACGACGACGCTGCGCGCCTGTTCGGGGCTGTGCCCGAAACCCATGTCATCCTCGGCGAGAGACAGGTCGAAGCGCTCTTGGTAGCCCTGCGCCGTCCACACCGGCTCCTTGCCGCTGAGCTGGGAAAGCTGAACATCGATTTCCCGTGCTGAATGCCACAGAAGCCACGCGATGGAGTTGTCGTGGCCGGGGTGCCAGTTCAGGTTCTCGGCGGTGAGCTGGTCTTCAATGGATTTTGCGGCTTCGAGCGGACGGTAGGCCAAGTCCTTGAGGACTTCAACGGAGTTCATATCATCTCCCCTTTTCGTGGTGTATGCCCATCGTAGGAGCGATCCCCGCGCCGAAGATAGGCCTTTGAGCTCACGTTTTGCTGCGGCTTAGGATGATCCGCCTCCGGCCTGGGCCCCAAAAGCCGGCCTATAGGCAATAAAGTGTGTCTGAAAACCTGGTCCTGCCCCGGAAAGCCGGGACAGGATCAAGGTTCACATGGGTATTCAATCCATAAGTGTGAAGCTTACTGGACAATCCCATACTTGTATTATCTGCCATTCACCCATGAAAAAGAACGGCACGACATCCAAAGGAACCCAACGCTGGCGATGCAAGAACTGCAATTCGAGCACCACTTTCCAGCGAGCTGACACCACAGCTCGCAACCAACTCACTGGCTTCGTCGGTTGGCTCATGAGCAAGCTTTCTCAAGCCGAATTCGGCGGAGGCACTGGCCGGACTTTCCGCTACCAGACCGCTTGGTGCTGGAACGTCGAACCCTATTTACCGCGAACTGGTGAAGTTTTCAATGAAGTCCAAGTCGACGGTATCTATATCCGTCCAGGCTGGTGCCTGCTGATCGCTATCGCTAACGGAAGCGTTATCGGATGGCAGTGGTGCGACCGTGAAAAAGCCGTGGCATGGATCGCTTTGTTGGAGCATTTTCCCGAGCCGAAAGTCGTGCTGACTGATGGCGGATCAGGACTGATGAAAGCGTTGAAAAAGCTCTGGCCTAATGTGAAGATCCAACGCTGCTTGGTCCATATCCAGCGCAACGTTCGCACCTACCTGACGATGAATCCTCGGTTGCAGGCTGGTAAATCGCTGCGGCGTCTAAGCTTGAAACTCACGAAAATCCAGACGCAGGAAGCCGCGACAGAATGGATGGCCGCTTTCGCTGCCTGGCATGCAGAGAACCAGAACCTGATCAATGAGAAGACCTACGCTGCTGACTGGCCCGGTGCCAGACCGCAAGGTGTTCATGGCACCCGGAAGGGATGGTACACCCATGAACGGCTACGAAGCGCCTACGAGTCCATGAGGAAAGCAATGCAGCGCGGTCACTTGTTCACGTACTTGAACAAGGACCTAAAAGGTCTGGGGATCAACGCGACGACGAACATGATTGAAGGCGCGGTGAACTCCGGGATCCGAGCCATGATCTTTCATCATCGCGGGATGCCGGTCGAGCATCGAAGACGAGCATGCGAGTGGTTCTGCTGGACGCACACCGATGAGGCGAATCGCCCTGCGTTGGGAGAGCTTTTACGGCCGGAGCACTTCTCTCCAGAAGCAAAGAAGGCAGCTGAGCAAGTGTCAGATGACGAGCCAATCGGCCCGGAGCTTTATGGCACCGGCGCTAGTACCGAAGATGGACAGTTCATCAGAAGAGGCTGGATTCGAAACAGCTACTAGTCACTGGTCTTGAAGGTGTCTGGCCTTGGAACACGCCCGGGCCAGACACACTTTATTGCCTATAGCCCCAAAAGCCCGCCGGGCAGGAGGCAGATCAGGGGGAAATGACAATGGCCCTGATCCGTAAAACACGGATCAGGGCCTTTCAAAGCTCCTCCAGTTGGACTTGAACCAACAACCCTTCGATTAACAGTCGAATGCTCTGCCTATTGAGCTATGGAGGATCGCAACGTGTAATATCTTAGCACTGGCCAAGACCCGTTTCCAAATCCAGCAATGGAGCGTCACCGACATTGTTTCTCGGCCCGGTCGACCGTTATGAAAGCCCGAAAAACCAGGCAGTGGTCTTATTTCCGCTTCCGGTATTCAGTGATCGCTAACTGGGCCAGATCGATCAGTTGTTCGGCAGATTCGTCCCATGAGTAATCGGCGGCCCGTTCGAGGGATCGCTGCGAATATTCCCTCCACACTTCCCAGTCATCTAGACGCTGGATCTGCCGGGCAAATCCCGGGGCGTCATCCGGATCCACGTAGAGTGCCGCTTCCTGCGCGACTTCCCTAAAGATCGGCATGTTCGTCACCACAACCGGAGTCCCAACGCTCATCGCCTCCACCAGCGGCAAACCGTAGCCTTCCTCCCGGGACAGAGTGACCAGGGCCGTGCATTGGGCCAACAGTTCCTGATACGCCTCTTCACTGACCCCGTCATGGAAGATCACCGTTGCGCTCGCGGGAATCAACGCCTCCAGTTCGCTGCGCCGCGCAGCGCTGATTGGACTGAGCAGATGCAAGCTGTGCTCCGGCAAGCAGGCCATCGCCCTAATCAGGGTCTCCACGTTCTTGTATTCCATGAACGAGCCCATATACAGCAGGGACTTTTCCGGCTTCACATCCTGGGCTCGCGGAGCCGCCTGGCCGGTGGGCGCATTAGACACCAGCCCAATGTGCTTCCTGGTCAACCGATGGCGTTTCATCAGCCCGGCAGTGGTGTTGGAGACCGTGGCAACCGCATCCGCCCGATTGAGCAGCAGCCGCTGTGGCCAATACACCTGATGGAACAGAAACCAGCCCGCCCGGATGGGAGCCGGCAGAAACTTGGGCGCCCTCGGGTGCGCATAGTAAATCAGGTCATGCAGGGTGAGGATCACCGGGAACTTGCGACCCAGCGTTCCCATCGTCTGCATGGGTGAAAACACGACGTCCGGACGCAGTTTGTTAACCTGCAACGCCACCAGTGGTTCCAGGGGCGAGGTGGGAGAAGTGACCTTCAGGTAGGGAACGTCGGGCAACATCGATAATTGGCGCAGATCGCTGACGAGCATGGTGACATCCGCCCGCTTGCTCACGGCCTCAATCAAACCTGCCGTATACCGGCTGATGCCATCATGGTGATTGATACGGGTATAGCGGGCATCGATGACGAGTTTCACTCTTCGGGTCGCCTTACGTTCGCTGGTCTCAACCCTCTCCACATTAGTGGCTGATCCGGACCGTTACCTGTTGCGCCACCGCTCTTTCCTGGACACTGTCTGCGCAACGAGTAGGGGTTTTATCCAGTCCGGTGGATGACCTGCTGGTAATCTCCAAAGGACCGGCGGCTTGGCTGCAGAAGACTGTAACGAGGCGGAAGGAAGGAGGCAGGAAAATGACTGACCAATTGGCCCGTTCGCAGCGATTCCTGCTTTCCTCCAACTCCGCGGATGCGGCAGGGCGGGCTGCGGCCGACTTCATTATCGACCTGGTCTTGGTAACGACGCTGGGGGCCAGTGCCTTTCAGATCGGCGTGCTCAACGCGCTTGGATCGGTGGCGTTTGTTGTGGCGGCGATCCCGGTGGGACATCTGGTGGACCGGCACGGCGCCCTGCGCTGGTTGCGCGTGGGGTTGGCCGGAAAGCTTGCCCTGCTCCTGGTCTTGACCCTGCTGCTGGCCACCAACCAATTGACCGTACCCGCGGTCCTGCTGCTGGTCACGGTCTTGGGACTGGGCAACCTGGTGGTTGAAACCGCGCAGATCTCTGCGGTGCCCGGGCTCAATGATCCGACGAAGTCGACGAGCGGAATCACCAGGCTCGTCGCCCGGCTCACCGCCGCGGACCAGGCCCTGAGCATCATCATTCCCGCATTCTTTGGGCTGCTGATCAGCCAGCTGGGAGCCAGCACGCTGATGGCCCTGGCTGCCGGCCTGGGTTCCGCGGCGCTTCTGCTGGCCCAGCCCATCCGCAACCATAGTTCGGCCTCCGGCGCCTCGATTAAATCGCCCCGCCCGCAGCCCCAGGGCAATTGGCGCAGCGGACTGACGCTGCTGTTTGCTGATCGGCGACTGCTGGCGGTCACGGCCCTGGTGACCTTGTGCAATGCGGGCTTGGCGGTGGGTGCGGCTGTTGAGTCAATCCTGATCCTGCGCCATCTTCGGCTGGGACCGCAGTGGTTTGGCGTGATTACCGCGTTCGGGGCCGTGGGCGGCTTGCTGGGCGCGGCTTTTTCGGAGCGGATAGTGCAGCGCATGGCGCTGCCTCGCTTGACGGTGCTGACCGGATCCTTCCAGCTCCTGCTCGCAGGGCTGGTGTTCACCTCTTATTTCACGGTGCCTTACGTGTCCTTGGCCTTGCTGCTGGCCCAATCTCTGTTGTGGGGCGTGGTACTGGTCATCTTCAACATTGCCAGCATGTCGTGGGTGACGACGATCGTTGACCCGGCGTTCGTGGGCAGGGTCAGCAGCGCCCGGCGCCTGTTCACCTTCGGTGCGGTGCCGGTCGGCTCCCTGGCGGGTGGCGCAATTGGCTCAACCGTGGGAATCTGGGCGTCCTTGCTGTCCTGGTGTCTGTTGTGCGCCGTGGGCACTTTGAGTTTTCTCCTGCTGTGGAGAGGCTCCTTGCGCACTCCCCCCGCTGAGCTCTGACACCGAATCCAACAGGCCGCGGTGCCCTCGTTGAGACCCTGGCATCAATGGCTTCGCAGTCGCGGCAGAGCCGCGGGAGCTTCACATTACGGTCTTCATGCTGTCGGTGACGGGCATCATAAATCACTGCATTCTTCCTCGGTGTCAATATCAGAAAACTCCGAGGCGATTTCGAGTTGATCTGCATCGAGTTTGCAATACGTTACCTAGTTGTGATGTTAATGAGTTCCCATTAGGCAAGCCTGACCAAATATCATGTAATCAGCTTGAGGACTACGCCATGGGCACCTCCCTTCAGACTCTGCGGCCACAACGGCGGCAACCGACCACGCCCGAGGACACGCTGCTGTGCGGCGCCACCGCGACGCGATTCCGAGAGGAAACCGAAGACGCGCTTCATCGGGCCACACGCCAACTGCAACAGGCCAATTCCCCCACCACCGGTCCCTCCCCCACCGACTTGGCACCACGCATCGAGGCCGTTGACCTGGAAACACCGCTGGGTTCCAGCGCTGAGGTCTTTTCCGAACTGGAGGAGCTGTACCTGCGTGATGCCGTGTACTTCCACCACCCGAAGTACGCCGCGCATTTGAACTGCCCCGTGCTCATCCCGTCGGTGGCCGCGGAGGCGTTCGTCAGCAGCCTGAACACGTCCATGGACACCTTCGACCAGAGCGCCGGCGCAACCCTGATCGAACAACGCCTGGTGCAGTGGAGCGCCGGGCTCATCGGATTTGCTGTCTCACGGGCGGACGGCATCTTTACTTCCGGCGGCACCCAGTCCAACGTCCAGGCGATGCTGATTGCGCGGAATCGGGCAGTGGCCCGTCTGGACGGCCCGTTGCCGCACCGGCTTTCGCAATCGCGCATCTACACCTCCGCCGACGCCCATTTCAGCATCGCGAATGCCGCCATGCTGCTGGGCCTGGGACAGGACGCGGTGCGCAGCATCCCCACCGATGCCCGCCACCGCATGGACAGTGTGTCTCTTTTCGAGCAGCTTGAGCGGGACGTGGCCGCCGGACTTGTGCCGATGGCGATATCCGCCACCGCTGGCACCACTGACTTCGGGGCCATCGACCCCCTCTCGGATCTGTCGGCCCTCGCCCGCCGGTTCGGGGCCTGGCTGCACGTTGACGCGGCCTACGGCTGCGGTCTGCTGGTATCACCGCGCCACCGGCAACGGTTGGCGGGCATCGAGCAGGCCGACTCGGTCACTCTGGACTTTCACAAGTCCTTCTTTCAGCCCATCGGCTCCAGTGCGCTGGTCCTTCGCGAGGGGACGGACTTTGACTCCATCAGGCACTACGCCGACTACCTCAACCCCCAGGCCGCCGCAGCGCAAACCCCGAACCAGGTCGACAAGTCGCTGCAGACCACCCGGCGGTTTGACGCGCTCAAGCTCTGGGTGGGGTTGCGCACGATCGGCGCGTCAGCCATCGGCACCATGTTCGACCGGGTCATTGAGCTGGCCGGCGAAGCGCAGGAGCTGATCGGGCTGCGCGCCGAGCTGCGCCTTGAAGCACCGGTGCAGCTGAGCACGGTGGTATTTGGCTTCAACCACCCCACCGAGCCGCTGCCCCAACACCACGCGAACACGCTGAATGACGCGATCCGCCAGCGGCTGTACGAGCGGGGCCAGGCCATGGTCGCCGCCACCACCGTGCAAGGGCGTCGCCTGCTGAAGCTGACCCTGCTCAACCCCAACACCACGGTGCGGGACCTGGAGGAGATCCTCGACCTGATCTGCCAGGCCGGCTACGAGCTGCTCGCCGAGAACTTCGCGAAAGGACGCCCATGACCAAGCACACCGCCCAGAGCGCTTCCGGGACAGCCAGCACTCCGGCGGAGCACTTCGACGTCGTGGCCATCGGGGCCGGACCCTTTAACCTGGGGTTCGCGGCACTGGCCGAACCCCTGCAGGATCTGTCCCTGGCCGTACTGGAGGCCGATGACCATTTTGCCTGGCACCCGGGAATGATGCTGGAGGGGGCGCACCTGCAGGTGCCCTTCATGGCGGACCTGGTCACCATGGCGGATCCGACCAGCCGGTATACGTTCTTGAACTACCTGAAGCAGCACGGGCGGATCTACCCGTTCTATATCCGGGAGAACTTCTACGCGCTGCGCAACGAATACAGCAACTATTTGGCCTGGGCCGCCGAAGAGCTGCCCAGCGTGCGCTTTGGCCACCGCGTCATGCAGGCCAGCTACGCCAACGGCCGCTACCTCCTGCTGGTGCTCACCAATCGCGGCATGACCACGATCAGCGCCGACCGGCTGGTCATCGGCACCGGTTCCCAGCCCTACGTGCCGCCGATCGCGAACGAGGCCGCCCAGGCGACCGGGCGGCTGGTGCACAGCAGCCGCTACGTGTTCTCCCGCCCGGAGCTGCTCAGCGCCGACGGCGAGCGCCCAAAGGTCGTCACGGTACTGGGCAGTGGTCAAAGCGCGGCAGAAATCTTCCTGGATTTGCTGCAGCACCTGCCGCAGGAGGACCACCTGGTCTGGGCCACCCGCTCAAACCGCTTCTTCCCGCTGGAGTACACCAAGCTCACCCTGGAGATGACCTCCCCGGAGTACATCGACCACTTCCACGCCCTGCCAATGCGCCGTCGCGATGAACTCTCCGCCCGGCACAAGGGACTGTACAAGGGCATCAACGCCGACCTGATCGATGAGATCCACGAGCAGCTCTACCAGCGCAGCGTGCACGGCCGCCCGCCGGTGCATCTGCGCACCGGCTGCACTGCCACCGCCATCGAGGCCGGATCCGGCACCGCCGAAGACGCACTGCAGGTGACTTTGCGCCACGAGGATGACCACCGTCAGCTGCGCTTTGGCACCGACCACCTGGTGCTGGCCACCGGCTACCGCACCGGGGCCCCGGACTTCCTCTCCGGCATCGACTCGCGGCTGCGCCGGTTGCCGGACGGGCGGCTGGATGTGGACCGCAACTATGCGGTGGGTGTGCACCAGGACATTTTTGTGCAGAACGCCGAACTGCACACCCATGGGTTCACCGCCCCGGACCTGGGCATGGGCGCATACCGCAACTCGGTGCTGCTGAACCGGATCACCGGACGCGAAGCCTACCCGGTGGAGCAGCGCATCGCGTTCCAGCGGTTTGGGGCCGCCGGGCTCGAAGGCCTGCCCACCGAACACCGGGAAGCATCCAACACCGTGCTGAAGGACTAGGAGACAGACGATGAACGCCACCGATTTCAGCTTCCGCCCGTTGCGGCTGCCCGAGGATGCGGCCCTGCTGCACCGCTGGGTGAGCACCGAACAGGCCCGTTTCTGGGGTCTGACCGGGGCCAGCAGGCAACGGGTTCAGGAGGAATACCGCCAACTGCTGGCCACGAAGGACTACCGGGTGCTGCTTGGGGAGCGGGACGGGCAACCGCGCTTCCTGGTCGAGCTCTATGACCCGGCCACCTCCCCGCTGGCCGAGGCCTACCACGTGGTGCCCGGGGATGTGGGACTGCACCTGCTGGTCCCCGCCCCACCGGCCGCGGCAGAACCCGGTTTCACGCTGGCGGCGATGACCGCCGCACTGGCCCACGCATTCACCGGGCCGGGCACCGAACGGGTGGTGGTGGAACCCGACCTGGCCAACAAGCCGATCCAGGCACTGAACGCCCGGGTTGGGTTCCGCCCGGCGGGCCAGGTGCGGCTCACCGAAGCGGACGGGTCGCAGAAGCACGCACTGCTCTCGCTCTGCACCCGGGCCGACTTTGAACAGGCCACCGGGCTGGTCCCCTCCCCCGGGCATTTGCGGCCCGGGCACTGGCAGCAGGCCCACCACCACCTGCTGGCCAAGGCCATTGGCGAGTTCAGCCATGAACGGCTGCTGCACCCGCAACCGCTGCCGGAGGGCCGCTACCGGTTGAGGGGCACGGGCACCGCTACGAATTCCAAGCCCGCCGCTACCTGCTGGAGCATTGGCAGGTGCAGCCGGCTTCGCTGCGCCATTGGGTGTTCACCGATCAGGCGTGGCAGCCGGACACCGTGGACGTGCTGGACTTCGTCACGGTGTTCGCCCACGAGCTGACCCTCAGCCCCCAGCAGCTGCCCACCTATGTGGAGGAGCTGACCAGCACCCTGGCCAGCCACTGCTACAAGCAGCAACACGCGCAGCAGGACAGCGGGCAGCTGGCCGAGTTCGCCGGCACCCCCGCCCAGTCCTTCCAGCGCATCGAGGCCGCGATGACCGAGGGGCACCCGTGCTTCGTGGCCAACAACGGGCGCATCGGGGTGGGGCGCGGGGACTATCTGCGTTATGCCCCGGAAATCGGGGCCGACACCCCCTTGGGCTGGGTGGCGGCCCACCATAACCGGGCCACCTTCACCCACCTTGGTGCAACACAGCCCCAGGTCCAGGCACTGGATCACCTGCTGCGACAGCAGCTGGGCGCGGCGGAGCTGCGCAGGCTGCGCGGGCAGCTGGAACACCTGCTGGCCGGCACCGATCGGGACCCGGATCAGTACCTGCTGATCCCGGTGCACCTCTGGCAGTGGGAGCACCGCCTGGCGACCACGTTCGCCAACGACGTGGCCCGTGGTGAGCTGCTCTGGCTGGGCCACGGGGCGGACCGCTACCAGCCGCAGCAGTCGATCCGCACGTTCTTCAACCTCAGCCACCCGCGGCGCCACTATGTGAAAACGGCGATGTCGATCCTGAACATGGGGTTCATGCGCGGACTGAGCGCCGACTACATGCAGGTTACCCCGGCGATCAACGAATGGCTGCAGGAGCTGTTCGACACCGATGAGTTCCTGCGCGACGCCCCGGTGGGGCTGCTGCGCGAGGTCGCGGCGGTCGGCTACCGCAACCGGCAGTACGAGGCGGCCACCACCCCGGGCGCCGCGCAACGCAAGATGCTCGCCGCGTTGTGGCGTGAATCCCCGTTGGAGGCACTGGAACCGGGGCAGAACCTGGCCACCATGGCGAGCCTGCTGCATGTTGACGGGCAGGGCCACAGCTTCGTTGGGGCTTTGATCCGGCGCAGCGGGCTGCCGGCGCGCACCTGGATGGAACGCTACCTGGACGCCTACCTGATCCCGCTGGTGCGCCTACCTGATCCCGCTGGTGCACTGCCTGGCCGCCTACGACCTGGTGTTCATGCCGCACGGGGAGAACGTGATCCTGGTGCTGCGCGACGGGGCGGTGGACAAGGTGCTGCTCAAGGACCTGGGTGAGGAGATCGCGGTGCTCTCCGACCGGGTGCAGCTGCCCGAGCACATCCGGCGGGTGCGTACCGGCGGGGATCCGGTGCTCTCGGTGTTCACCGACGTCTTTGACTCCTTTTTCCGCTTCCTGGCTCCGCTGCTGGATGCCGAGGGGCTGCTGGCCCAGGAGGAGCTTTGGGCGCTGGTGGCCGAACGGCTGCTGCGTTACCGACGCCAGAACCCGGCCCAGGCGCAGCACTTCGACGCGCTGGGACTGTTCACCGAAGCGTTCCCGCTCTCCTGCCTGAACCGGCTGCAGCTGCGCAACAACCAGCAGATGCTGGATTTGAGCGACCAGTCCTCGGGGCTGCTCTATGCCGGGGAACTACAGAACCCGCTGTCCGGGTTGGGGGATCCGGCGGCGGTGCTCCCCGGGCGACCGCTGCGCGACAAGCACCTGACCGGGACAAGCTAGCGCGCAGGGGCGCGGGTGGCGGCCCGGCGCGGTGCTGTCGGCAGCCGGGTGTGAGCTAGCTTTCACTTCGCCCCCACTTCCGCCTAGGGTGGAACCAGGTGCGCCAACCCCTCGACGAAAGTGAGCAATTATGAGCAACCTGGTTCCCGTCCGCCACCTGTTCGGTCCCGGCCCGTGCAACCCCTATCCGGAGGCCACCGCCGCCCTGGGTCTTCCGCTGCTGGGTCACCTGGACCCGCTGTTTATCGAGCGCATGGACCGGGTGTGCGACGGGCTGCGCACCCTGTGGGGAACCGAGAACCGGCGCACCCTGCCGTTGAGCGCCACCGGCTCGGCCGGCATGGAGGCCGCGTTCGTGAACACCATCCGCCCCGGGGATGTTGCGGTGATCGCGGTCAACGGCTTGTTCGGGGAACGCATGTGCGAGGTCGCTGCCCGGGTGGGCGCCGAGGTGGTGCGCGTGGATCACGAGTACGGCACCCCGGTGGACGCCCAGCGGGTTGCCGATGCGCACCCGAACCCGGCGGTGATTGCCGCGGTGCACGCGGAAACCAGCACCGGGGTGGTCTCGGACATCGCCG
This sequence comes from Glutamicibacter sp. St.4D3, assembly GCF_059728615.1. Classification (NCBI taxonomy): domain Bacteria; kingdom Bacillati; phylum Actinomycetota; class Actinomycetes; order Micrococcales; family Micrococcaceae; genus Glutamicibacter; species Glutamicibacter sp. St.4D3. The sequence continues at coordinate 859,389 of NZ_AP039380.1, read as the reverse complement.
CGCTGGGCGCGATCAAGGGCGATGCCCTGCTGATCACCGACGCGGTCACCTCCATCGGCGGCATGCCGGTGCTGGCCGATGAATGGGGCATCGACATCGGCTACGCCGGATCGCAGAAGTGCATTGGCGTGGCCCCGGGCCTGGCCCCGTTCACCATTTCCGAGCGCGCCTTCGAGCGCCGGGTTGAACGCCCGCAGTCCTGGTACCTGGATCTGGGGCTGCTGGGCGGCTACACCACCGGGTCCACCGGCGGTGGGCGCACCTACCACCACACCGCCCCGGTGGCGATGGTCGCCTCCCTGGAGGCCGGCATCAACCGCATCCTGGAAGAGGGCCTGGATGCGGTCACCCGCCGCCACCAGGAGGCGGGTACTGCGCTGCAGGACGGGATCCAGGAGATGGGCCTGGAATTGTTTGCCGCCCAGGGCCACCGCCTGCCGCAGCTGACCAGCGTGAAGGTTCCCCAGACCGTGGATTCGGCGCGGGTGCGCAAGTACCTGCTGGAGCGCTTCAACATCGAGATCGGCGCCGGGGTGGGCAAGTACGCCGACTCGGTGTGGCGCATCGGCCTGATGGGCCCGAACGCGAACCCGGGCTCGGTGGCGCTGCTGCTGGCGGCCCTGCGCGAAGCCATCGACAAAGCCTAGCCACTTCTTCCTCCCGGCGGCGCCCGGTCCGGACCCCTTCCCGGGCCCGGACCGGGCGCTTGTTCTGTGCGCGGGGCCTTTTTGGGGGAGAACTTTCGGATCACCGGTCCTCGATGAGGTGGTCCAAGGGGTGCCCGGGCATGGAAAAGGTCCCGGATCCATGGGATCCGGGACCTTGTGAGCTCCTCCAGTTGGACTTGAACCAACAACCCTTCGATTAACAGTCGAATGCTCTGCCTATTGAGCTATGGAGGATTGCAACGAGATTTAACTTTACCCGAGCGGATTCGAAAAGCCAAAATCGGCCACTCAGTTCCCGCGCAGGATCCTTCGCCGCATCTCCAGCTCCATCAACTCGCGGTTGATCTGGCTGTATTCCTCACCTTGCGGGTCCAGCTCGGCCCGTTGCAGCCGGCCGATGAGCTCCGCCTTGCGGTGTGTGATTTGCAGCTCAATCAGCCCGTTGATGATGTCCGTGCAGTAGCGGGCCAGGCTGTCCTCATCGGAGGCCGGGATCGAGGTCACCGCGATCTCGGAGACCAGGGAGCGCAGCTGCTCGGGCACCTCGTCACGGATGACCTGCACCCAGGCGCTGGCAGAGGCCCCGGCGGAGCTGGCCGCGACGATCCCCGAATGCACCGCGGCGTGGGCCGGGGCCATGAAGCGGGCCTCGTAGAAGGCCTGCCACTGCTCGTTGCCCAGCCGCCCGGGCTGCTGGATCACCACCTCCAAGGCCTGGCGTTCCAGGCGCACCACCGGGTCGCGGTGATCGGGGCGTTCGAACGCCGGCTGGACGGGCTCGGTGGCCGTGGCCCCGTTCTGGGCCGGGACCGGTTCCAGGTCCGCGGCCCGCGGCAGCCGGGCCCGGCGGATCGCGGCCTGCACCGCCCGGTTCACATCCTCGTTGTCCATCCCCAGCCAGCCGGCCAGTTCCCGGGCGTAGGCCGGGCGGATGGCCGAGTCGCGGATCTGCCCGACGATCGGTGCGGTCTTGCGCAGCGCCTGCACCCGCCCCTCGACGGTGTTCAGGTTGAACTTCTTCAGCTCGGCGCGGATGGCGAACTCAAAGAGCGGGCGCTTGAGCTCGATCAGTTCCCGCACCGCCTCATCCCCGCGGTTCACCCGCAGGTCACAGGGGTCGGCCCCGGTGGGTTCGACGCATACATAGGTTTGGGCGATGAAGCGCTGGTCTTCCTCGAAGGCGCGCAGCGCCGCCTTCTGCCCGGCCTCATCGCCGTCGAACGTGAAGATCACTTCCCCGCCGGTGCCGTCATCCTGCAGCAGCCGGCGGGCAATCTTGATGTGGTCGGTGCCGAAGGCGGTACCGCAGGTGGCCACGGCGGTATCGATCCCGGCCAGATGGCAGGCCATCACGTCCGTGTAGCCCTCCACCACCACGATCTGCCGGTTCTTGGAGATCCGCTTTTTGGCCAGGTCGATGCCGTAGAGCACCTGGGATTTCTTGTACAGCTGGGTTTCGGGGGTGTTCAGGTACTTCGGGCCCTGGTCATCCTCGTAGAGCTTGCGCGCCCCAAAGCCAATGGTGGCCCCGGCCAGGTCCCGGATCGGCCAGGTCAGCCGGCCGCGGAACCGGTCGTAGAGGCCGCGGTTCCCCTCGGAGAACATGCCGGTGAGCTTCAGCTCCTCATCCCGGAACCCCTTCGAGCGCAGGTGCTTGAGCAGCCCGTCCCAGCCCTTGGGCGCGTAGCCGACGCTGAACTGGTTCGCCGCCTGCGCGTCAAAGCCGCGCCCGGTGAGGAAGTCACGGGCCGTGGCCGCCTCCTCGGTGCCCAGCTGGGTGCGGAAGAATTCCTCGGCCACCTTGTGTGCGTCCACCAGGCGCTGGCGCTTGCCGTATTCCTCGCGGCGCGGCCCGCTGCCGCCGTCCTCATAATGCAGTTCGTAGCCGATGCGCCCGGCCAGCAGCTCCACGGTCTCGGTGAACGAGGAGTGGTCCATTTTCTGGATGAACGCGATCACGTCCCCGGACTCGCCGCAACCGAAGCAGTGGAAGGTGCCCAGCTGCGGGCGGATGTGGAAGGAAGGGGTGCGCTCATCGTGGAAGGGGCACAGCCCCTTGAAGGAACCCACGCCCGCGGATTTGAGCGTGACGTAGGAATCGACGACCTCCTTCAGGTCGGTGCGGTTGCGCACCTCGTCGATGTCTTCGCGTTTAATCAGCCCTGCCATGACCCTCACTCTAGAGGCGGTGTACCCGCCTGCTTATTGGCGTCAACGCGTTGTGGATGACGCCGCATTCCCGAGCGCTAGAACAGGCGCTCGTTGAAGCTTTCGCCCTTGACCAGGGTGGCGTGCCATTCCTTGGCCGACGCGTCGGTGAGCGATGCGACCTGGTCGACCACCACCCGCAGCCGCTCGTCGTCATCGGCCGCGTCGCGCCAGTCCGCGGCGAAGATCGGCTCCAGGTACTTCTCCTCGGTCTCCATCAGCAGGTTGACCAGGTCGGTGAGCAGCGCCCGCTGATCGGCGTACAGCGGCTGGCGTTCGGTGTCGGTCATCACATAGGTGGCCGCGATCCCCTTCATCACCGCGATCTCGTGTTCGGTCTCGGTGGGCACGATCAGCTGGGCGTTATAGCGGGTCAGCGCCCCGTTGCCGTATTCGGCGCGGGTCGCGTCCATCGCGGCCTGGCAGAAGCGGCCAATGAACTGGCTGGTCATGTCCTTCAGCGCGGCCAGCGAACGGCGCGACCCGTCGGCGTGCGGCACCCATTCGGCGGTGTGCTCCAGGCGCGCCAGGGCCGCCTCGATGTCGGCCAGCTCGGTGCCGGGCAGGTACCACTGGCGGGTGACCTCCAGGGCCTGTTCGCGCTGGCGGGCGTGGCGCAGCCAGCGCAGCTGCAGGTTCCCGCCCACGATCGCGTCCTCCACATCGTGCACCGAGTAGGAGATGTCATCGGCCAGGTCCATCACCTGGCCCTCCATGCACACCTGGCCGGGGACGGTGTCCGGGCCCTCCCGCAGCCAGTTGAACACCGGCAGGTCATCCAGGTACGCCCCAAACTTGGCGGTGGGCTTGCCGTCGTGGCGCAGCGGGGCCGTGTCCCGGGTCCAGGGGTACTTGCAGGCCGCGTCCAGGGAGGCGCGGGAGAGGTTCAGCCCGGCGCTGGCCCCGTTGTGCCGGAAGGTCTTGGTTTCCAGCCGGGTCAGCAGCCGCAGCGTCTGCGCATTGCCCTCAAACCCGCCGATGCCTGTGGACAGCTCGTTCAGCGCCTTTTCGCCGTTGTGTCCGAAGGGCGGGTGGCCCAGGTCGTGGGCCAGGCAGGCGGTGTCCACCACGTTGGGGTCGCACCCCAGCGCGGCGCCCAGTTCGCGGCCCACCTGGGCCACCTCCAGGGAGTGGGTCAGTCGGGTGCGCACAAAGTCATCCGAGTAGGGGGCGACGACCTGGGTCTTGGCGCCCAACCGGCGCAGGGCCGAAGAGTGCAGCACCCGGGCGCGGTCCCGCTCGAATGCGGTGCGGTAGGCCTTCTTGGCCGGTTCCGGTACCCAACGCTCCTGATCAGCTTCGATATATCCCTGCAGTTCGGTCATGGAAACCAGTCTAGTGAGTTTTGGTCGGCACCCCGGGCGTTATCCACCGGAGATGTCCAATTCGGCCGCGGCGATCATCGCCTTGTGCTTCTCATCCATTTCCCGGCTCTCCAGCCAGCCCTCGGGCAGGTGGGTCTTCTTCGGGTGCCCGGCCCGGCCGCGGGTGCCTTCCGCGTCGGCGCCCGGGTAGGGCATCTCCAGGTCCAGGGAGTCCAGCAGTTCGCGCAGCTCGGCCAGGGTGGGGACCTTGGCCAGGGCGGAGCGGATCTCCCCGCCGACCGGGTAGCCCTTGAAGTACCAGGCCATGTGCTTGCGGATGTCGCGCATGCCCTTGCCCTCGTCCTCGAAGAACTCGGTGAGCAGCTCGCCGTGCCGGTAGACGGTGTCCGCGACCTTGCGCAGGCCCGGGCGGAACCGGTCGGCGCGGCCCTCGAAAGCGGCCTGCAGGTCGCCGAACAGCCAGGGCCGGCCCTGGCAGCCGCGGCCCACCACGATCCCGTCGATGCCGGTCTGCTCCACCATCGCCACCGCGTCCTCGGCGGAGAAGATGTCCCCGTTGCCCAGCACCGGCACATCGGGCAGCGCCTCGCGCAGGGTGGCGATCGCCTCCCAGTCGGCGCGGCCGGAATAGTGCTGGCGGGCGGTGCGCCCGTGCAGCGCCACCGCCGCGACCCCGTGGTCGCGGGCGATCTTCGCCGACTCCAGGTAGGTCAGGTGGTCCTCGTCGATGCCCTTGCGCATCTTGATGGTCAGCGGGATCTCGCCCTTGGCGGCCTCGGAGGTGGCGGCGGCGATGATCGCGGTGAACAGGTCGGTCTTCCATGGCAGGGCCGCTCCCCCGCCCTTGCGGGTCACCTTGGGGACCGGGCAGCCGAAGTTCAGGTCGATGTGGTCGGCCAGGTCCTCCTCGACGACCATGCGCACCGCGGCGCCCACGGTCTTGGCATCCACCCCATAGATCTGGATGGAGCGCAGCTGCTCGTCGGCGTCGTGGGAGATGATGCGCATGGACTCCTGGTTGCGCTCGACCAGGGCGCGGGCGGTGACCATCTCGGTGACATACACCCCACCGCCGTATTCGCGGCACAACCGGCGGAATGCCCGGTTGGTGATGCCGGCCATGGGGGCGAGCACCACCGGGGTCTCGATGGTGTGCTTGCCCAGTTGCAGGGGCGGCAGCTCGAGTTTGGTGGGCGTCTGGGGCACGGCGGGGGTATCGGATAGCAGGGTCACCGAACCATTATCCCAAAAAGTTTGGCGTGGTGGGCTGAGATCTTCATCAAACCGAGACCACCCCGGGCTGGCCTTCGCACCCGCTGATGCGCAGAATTGGGTCATGACTAGTATTGCCGCCTCCTCGCGACGGCTGGTGTGGGTCCTGGCAGGACTGTGCGCGGTGGTGCTGATCACCGCCGTGAGCGTGGTGCTGCTGCGTCCGGGCGGCGCCCAGCTGCCGGCCGGTTCGCCGCAGGCCGCCACCCAGTCCTACCTGAACGCCTACTCGGCCGGTGACTGGGAGCAGGTGCGCGGGCTGTCCGTGCAGCCCGGGCAGCGGGCCTGCAACGACGGGCAGGGGCTGGAGGAGGTGGGGATGGAGCTGGTGTCCGCTTCCTCCACCGGCTCCACCGCGACCGTGCGGGTGCGGATGAACATGCTGCACCTGGAAGGACCCCTGTCCGTGGGGGTGGGCGGCTACGAGGATGAGTTCCAGCTCACCCGCCGGGACGGGGTCTGGAAGGTCAGCCTGGCGCCGTGGCTTGTGGCGTTGTGCACGGATGAGGAATTGGGGTACTGATGATGGCCACCTCCCTGGCTGCCGCGCCGCGCAGCACCGTGGGCACCGTGCGGGCCCTGGTCATGCACGGCCTGCTTTTTGTGTTGTTGATGATCTTCACCTCCGGGCTGGCGGCACTGATTTCCTCCGCCCTGTCCATGGCCGGCGCCCCGGAGGCCGATTCCGGTGCGTTGCCGATGGCGTTGGCCGCCACCGTGGTGGCCGGCCCGCTGGCCTGGGTGCTGTGGCGGGCGTTGGTCCCGCGGTTGGCCGCCGGTCAGGCGGGGTCGCTGATCTACTCGATCCAGGCGGCCCTGGTCTACCTTCTGGGCCTGGGGATCGGGTTCAGTACGCTGTGCACGTTGCTGGGCCGTCTGGCCGGGGGCAGCACGGTGGGCTGGCAGTCCGCAGTGGGCACGGCCGCGGCCTGGGGGCTGTTGTGGATGTGGCAGCACCGGGTGCTGCGCTCCGCGCGGCTGGCCCCGACCCGGCTGCCTTCCCTGGGCTGGGTGGTGGGCTGCTACTGGGTGTTGCTGGTGGCGGCGCTGAGCCTGGCCTCGCTGCTGCGCACCGCCGTGGCCGCGCTGGGGGCTTCCGGCGGCGGTGAACTCCTGCCCTCCGCCGGTCCGCTGGCGCAACTGGCGAATCTGGGGGTCTGGGTGCTGCTGGGGACCGTGGCGTGGGCCTGGCACTGGTTCGGGCTGGGCGTGCGCGTCGAGCCGGGGGCGCTGGCCCAGGTGATGCTGGTGGCCGGGGTGGCCGCGGCGTTTTTGGCCGGACTGCTGGGGCTGGTGTTCGTGGTGGAGGTGCTGCTGCCGCTGCACCTGGATACGTTCACCGACCGGCTGGCTGACCGGTTGCCGGTCGCCGCCGGGTTTGCCCTCTCCGGCAGCCTGGTGTGGGCGTACCTGGCCGGGGTGCTGGGCACCGGTGGGCCACGGTTGCGCGAGGCCGGGCGCCAGGTGCTGGCCGGGATCAGCTTGGCGGTCGCGGCAACCGGATTTGGGATGGTCATCAATGCACTGCTGGCCACCTTCTCCCCCTCCCTGTCCGGCAATCATCCGGCCGATCTGCTGCGGGTCGGCCTGGCCCTGCTGTGGTGCGGGCTGCTCCCCTGGCTGTTCTACTGGCGTCCGGGCCGGGCCGTGGACCCCGAGGCCCGCAAGGTGTACCTGGTGGTGTTCTTCGGGGCCAGCGCCGTGGTGGCGCTCGGTGCGCTGCTGGCCCTGGTGTACCAGATCTTCGACTACTACCTGGGCACCGGGCCGTCCGGGACGAGCCTGCTCGGTGAGATCCGGGCTCCGCTGGGGCTGCTGCTGGCCACCGCCGCGGTGTTCGCCTACCACTTCGCGCTGTGGCGCGCCGACCGGGAAGCCCTGGCGCATGGCACCGCCGGTCCGCCCTCCCCTGCGGCGGAACGCACCCCGGCTGTGCTGCTGGTCACCGATGCGGCCCACGCCGCCCTGGCCGAACAGCTGGCGGCCGCGACCGGGCTGCCGGTCCAGCACCTGCGCCAGAGTCTTCCGGCCGCGTCGGTGCCGGAGCTGCCGCTGCTGGTGCAGCAGCTGCAGCGCCTGCCGCAGGACACGGCCCGCGTGCTGGTCATCGCCGAGGGGGCCGAGCCGCGCCTCATCCCCCTTCACTAGGTGGCGGACCACGGCCCGGATGCGGCGCCGCTCACCTTGTTCACGTCGATCTTCCACAAGCAATCGGTAGTTGACTAGGCAGGAATGAAACTTGGGTGAAAAGAGCTTAACCCGAGTGACAGCCCGCCCGGGGCGGTTGATCAGCGAACGGAAGATGTGATGACCAAGAAGATCGGTTTCCTCAGTTTCGGCCATTGGGGCGGCTCGACCACCTCGCCGGTGCCCGACGGCCCGGCCGCGGTGCGCCAGATGGTGGATTTGGCGCAGGCCGCCGAACGGGCCGGTTTCGACGGCGCCTGGGTGCGTGTGCACCACTTCGCCCATTCGCTCTCCGCGCCGTTCCCGCTGCTCTCGGCCATGGCCGCCCGCACCAGCACCCTGGAGGTCGGCACCGGTGTGGTGGACCTGCGTTAGCGCATGCCTGGGTTGTAGCACTTGTTGTCAGCGTCGGCGCGCTCTACAGCACAACGTTGACGGCAATCCTGGCTGGTTTTCGATGAAGGCGGCTCTTCCTGCGCTGAGCGTAGGTGCGATGATCGCGCAACCCGGCGGTGCTCCACCCTCATAGAGGCGCATCGAGTACTTCGCGCAGCTGATCGACGGTGGGCGAACCAGCCAGCCCGGCAGGAGTGCGGAACACTCGACAGGCGAGCCCCACCGGCGTGTGCTCGTCGGCGAAGGGGTCGGAGCCGTCAATGAGGACGGTCGGGGACCCGTGGAACCCGAGGCGGGCGGCGTCCTCGGCAGTCTCGACTCGCTGATGCACGACGCGGACGTCCGATCGGCCGTCGAGGGCCTCGGTGAGCCGCCGGTCGAGCACCTCCCAGTTCGGGCACCCGTCGAAGTACTGCAACGTGATCTCCACGATCCACTCCTCTCAGGCTCTGTCCGCGCGGACCGCGGCCGGTGACGCCGTCTCAGGCGACGCAGCCGCCGCTTGGCTCTTGCGGGCACGCGCGGCGCGCAGCCCGTTGGCGATGACGACGACCTCGGCGACTTCGTGGACGAGGACGACTGCGGCCAGGCCGAGCACGCCGGTGATGGCCAGCGGCAGCAGCACGGTGATGATCGCCAGGGACAGCACGATGTTCTGGTTCATGATCGCCCGGCCTCGGCGGGCGTGCCGCAGAGCCTGCGGGATCAGGCCGAGGTCGTGACCGGTGAAGGCGACGTCGGCGGACTCGATCGCGGCGTCGGATCCGGTCGCGCCCATCGCGATGCCCACGGTCGCACCGGCCAGGGCGGGGGCGTCGTTGATGCCGTCGCCGATCATCGCCGTCGGCGAGGCCTTAGAGAGCTGGGCGACGATGCGGGCCTTGTCCTCGGGCCGCAGCTCGGCGTGCACGTCGCCGATCCCAGCGAGCTGCGCGAGCGCGTGCGCGGTGCGGGCGTTGTCGCCGGTGAGCATGCTCACCTCGACGCCCTGGGCCCGCAGCGTGCGCACGACCTCGGGGACCTCGGGGCGCAGCTCGTCGCGGACGCCGATCGCCCCGGCCAGTTCGCCGTCGACGGCCACGAGCACGCAAGTCTGGCCCTCGGCCTCCAGGTCCTCGACCCGGGCCTTGAGCGGCCCCGCGTCGATCCAGCGGGGGCTGCCCACCGTCACCCGGCGGCCGTCCACCATGCCGCCAATGCCGTGCCCGGCCTCCTCCGTCACGTCCTGCGCGGCGGGCGCTCCTTGGCCCGCGGCGGCGATGGCGGCGGCGAGCGGGTGCGTCGAGTGCTGCTCCACGGCCGCTGCCCAGGCGAGCACCTGGGCGTCGTCGAACCCGTCGGCGGCGACGACGGCCGTGACCTCGGGCCGGTTGCGGGTCAGGGTGCCGGTCTTGTCGACGGCGAGGTGGCGGATGCCGCCGAGGCGCTCGAAGGCGGCACCGCTCTTGATGACGACGCCGAACTTCGTCGCCGCGCCGATCGCGGAGACCACGGTGACGGGCACCGCGATCGCCAGCGCGCACGGGCTGGCGGCGACGAGGACGACCAGGGCGCGGGTGATCCAGGTCTCGGGGTCGCCGAGCAGCGAGCCGAGCACGCCGACAAGGACGGCGAGGACCATCACGCCGGGCACCAGCGGGCGGGCGATCCGGTCGGCGATGCGGGCCCGGTCGCCCTTCTCGGCCTGGGCCTGCTCGACCAGCTCCACAATGGTGGTCAGCGAGTTGTCGGTGCCCGCCGCGGTCGCCTCGACCTCCAGGACTCCGGCGGTGTTGATCGCGCCCGCCGACACTGCATCATCGGGCGCGACCTCGACCGGGATCGACTCGCCGGTGATCGCCGACGTGTCCAGACTGGAGCGGCCAACGCGGACCAGGCCGTCGGTCGCGACCCGCTCGCCCGGGCGGACCAGCAGCACGTCGCCGACGGCGATCTCCTTCGCCGGGATCTCGACCGAGGCACCGTCGCGCAGCACGGTGGCGGTCTCCGGCACGAGCTTGAGTAGCGCGCGCAGGCCGCCGCGGGCGCGGTCCATCGCCTTGTCTTCCAGGGCCTCGGCGATCGAGTACAGGAACGCCAGCGCGGCGGCCTCTTCGACGTAGCCGAGGATGACCGCGCCGACGGCGCTGATCGTCATCAGCGGCGCGATCCCCAGCTTCCGCTTGACGAACAGGTTCCGCAGCGCGCCGGGCGCGAACGTGTACGCGCCCAGCAGCAGGCCCGCCCAGAACGCGACCAGCGCCGCGACGTGCAGCCCCAACCACTCCAGCAACAGGCCGATGCCGAACGCGACGCCGGAGAGGATCGGCACCACCAGGCCCGGGTCGCGCCACCACGGGCGCTCGGCCTCCTCCTCCACCTCCTCGGCGGCGCTGGCGGCCGGCTCGTCGCAGCCGCAGGCCGCGCTCACGAAGCGTCCTCCGAGCCTGTCGCGGCGCAGCAACCGGGCACCGAGCAGTGCGGGTCGATGCACGGCGCGCTCTCGTCCACCGCCAGCGTCACGTCCACCAGCGCCGTCAGCGCCGCGGCCAGGTGTGGGTCGGCGATCTCGTAGCGGGTCTGGCGGCCCTCGGGCTCGGCGACCACGATCCCGCAGTCGCGCAGGCAGGTTAGGTGGTTCGACACGTTCGACCGCGTCAGCCCCAACTCGCGCGAGAGCACGGCGGGGTGGCTCGGGCCGTCGAGCAGGGACATCAGTATCTTGGAGCGCGTCGGGTCCGCCATGGCCCGGCCCAGCCGGTTCATGACGTCGAGGCGCGAAGCAATAGTCAGCATGCACTGAACTATACAGTGCGTGCTGACCTATCGTCCAGTTGCAGGGCTGCCGCACGCGCTCCGCGCGCTTGCCCTCGGGAATCACGGTCACCTCTTGCGCCAGCTCGGCCACGTCGGCATCCCGCGACCCTTCCACGTCTCCACGAGACCGGCGGCCCACCGGACGGACGCGAAGAGCCCGTAGCCGGACCCGGCAAGGCCAGCGCCGACCGCGAGCCACCGCCCGATGCCGAGCCACACGCTCCCGTCCACGTCCAGCGCCCACTGAGCGCCGGTGATGAGCCCGGCGATACCCATCCAAAGCCCGGCGACGACCACGACCACCGGCAGGAGGGCGAGGCACATCGCCGCGGCCGCCGACCAGAGCTGACGCGCTTCCAGCTTCGCCGTCGCCGCGATGATCCGCTCGGCCCGTTCGTTCGACGCATCGAGGTTCGCGGTCATCGTGGTCGAAGCCTCCCCGGCGACCTGCTCGACGGCCTTCTCGACCCGTTCCTCGGTGCGCTTCTCGATCCGCTGCACCGCGCCGCCGACCTGGCTCAAGAGCTTCTGGTTCGCCGCGGCCTGCGCCTTGAGCCCCTCAATCGCCGAGGCCGTAGCCGCGCGATTCTTCTGCGCCTCCGCGACCAAGCTCCGCGACGCGGCGTTCAAGCTCTCGCCGTTGAGACTCTGCGCGAACTCGCCGAGCGTGCTCGCGATCTCGTTCTGCCTGCTCTCGATACTCGCGATCCTCGCGGACACGTCGCTGGAGGGCGAGGAGGTCGACGCCGGGGCCGTGATCCGCTCCAGCCGCCTCGTCGTCTCCTCGTCCATGACCTTCACGAACCCCGCGAGCTTCTTCTGCTGCTCGGCCAGCGTGGCGATCCTCGTATTCTGCGCCTCGACGGCGGCGAGGATCGAGGTCAACAGCTCCATCGTCTCCGGACTGCCGAGCGGCGGCGGCGACTGCACGGGCCCGTTCTGCTGCTTCAGCCTGTCGAGTGCTGCGCTCATGTTCCTGCTCCTTCTGCTGCTGGTGGTAGTCGAAGAACGCCTGCGCGCCCTCCGGGGTGAAGTCCGCCGAGAGTGCGCTCGCGCGCTTGCGGCGCTCGGCGCGCCCGGACTCGCCGCGGCGGTCCTCGATGTAGAGCGTCCAGGTCTCCTGCCCGGCGCGCTTGCCCTTCTTGCTGACGGGGCTGTGCAGCCGCATCCGCGGCACCCTCTCCCCGTCATCGCCGAGCTGCTGGTTCTGCTCGTCGATCACCGCTTCGAGACCGGCCTTGTCCACCGCGCGGGGATCGGTCAGGGCAGCGCTCATCCGGTCGCCCATCTCGCGGTCGAGCGATCCCTCGGCGAAGTCCTCGCGGCGCAGCTCCCAGTCCTTCGGCGCGTGCTCCAGACGCTTCACGACCGAGAGGCCGTGATCGCGCATCAGCTCGTCGTTCGCCGACTGCACGCCTTTCTGATTCCCGGCCTTGCGGTCGTGGAACGTGCGGTAGTCCGAGAGCGCCTTTCCCGTGCGGTTGTTGTGATTGAGGACCAAAATATGGTTGTGCGGCTTCTTTCCCCGCCCATCCACATGACTGACGATGAGGCAGTCGGAATCCGGGTGCATCTTCTTCGCGAGCTGGTAGCCCAGATCGTTCACCCGCTGCACGTGTTCGGGGTTCTTCGGGTCGAACTCCTCGTCGCTGAACGACTGGCGGTAGTGCAGCGCCTCGACCTCGCGCGTCGTGTTCTGCGTGAGCGCCCGAGCGCGCGCCGAGAACGCGCCGGGGCCTCCCGGCACGTCGCACGTGATCGCGACGCCCCGCTCGTCCTCCTTGCCACGGATGTAGCGCTCGGTGTCGGCGGCGCTGGCGCTCGGACTGTAATGCGTCGTGCTCATGAGGCCGCCCGATCCCCGAGCAGCGCGCGGACCTCGCGCAGCAGCTCGATCAGCTCGGGCACCTCCGCCGACAGCGCCACCGGCTCACCCGCGCGAGCACGGCGGTCCAGGTCGTTGACGTTGATCGCGAGCGGGCGCACCTGGGCGGCCAGCTCCCGAGCATCAGCAGACGCCTGCACGCGCTCCTCGACCCCGAGCAGGTGCGCGGCCACGGCGGCGTCCAGCTCCTCGCTCCGAGAGGCATGGAGCGCATCGCGCACGACGGTCCGCACCCACGTGCTCGGAGCCAGCCCGAGCCGCTTCGCACGAGTGCGAAGCGGCATGAGCGTCTCCTCTCCGAAGTCGGTATCGAGCTTCGCGCGGCCCCCACGACGCTTCGCGCCGCCGTGACTCTGCCGCACAGCCTCCGCATCAGTCCGACCGGTGTTCACCTGGGAGTCGGTCTGCTGCTCCACCTGTACGCCAGAGTGGCAAGCAGTAGCCGTGTCGGACATTTCGCTGGCGCTCATGTCCTCCCCGGCTGCTTGCGAGGGGCCTCCGGCCCCCTCGACCCCCCTGGAAGAGCGCATCGCGTTCGGTGCTCATGCGGCACCTCCGATCAGCGCCAGCGGCACGTCAGGGCTCCGCACCGCGAGCCCGCCCAGCAGCTCAGCAACCGCGCCCTCCGCGTCATGTTCCGCCGAGGTCTCCGGACCGTAGGTCAGTTCCCGCGACCCGACGTTCTGGTGATACGCGTTGCCGTACATGCCGGGCGTGTGTGCGGCGGTCGGGATGCTGCACTGGTGCCACTCGTAGGGCTCGATCTTCCCGATGTGCTGCACGAGGTAACGATTGATGTCGTCGGCACGATAGACCTTCACGACCGAGGCCAAGCGGCGGATGAACTGGTCCAGCGCCTCGTCCACGTTGCCCTTCTGGCGGGCGTAGTAGAAGAACTCGACAGGCTCGATCGTCGCCGTGATGACGATGAGCCGCGGGGCCACCTCGCCCTTGTTCTTGTACCGAGCCTTCGCAGGCGAGGCGTTGTACGGATCAAGCAGCAGCAGCCAGTCGTTCGCATCCATCGCCGAGGCCCGCAGATCGTCCAGCAGCAGCACCTCCTCGCCTCGCCAGTCATCAAGCGGGTTCCCCGTCGCAGCCCGGTAGACCTGCCACCGTTCGCCGTGCGCGTTCGCCGCGTTGATCGCCTCGGTGATGAAGTCCGTGGCGAACCGGGTCTTACCGATCCCGGCATCCCCATGGACGAACACCACGTGCGTCGAGAACTCACCGGCGCGGAGCTTCGCCGCTGCCCGGTATGCGCGACGCTGGCCGTAGGCCGACAGCGCGTCGTCGATCTCCCGCTGATGCCGCGAGTAGATGTCGAACAGCTCGTCCGTGAGCATGATCTGATCCCGCGTGATCTCACCCTGGAGCACGCGCTCCCGCATGTCCTCGAAGTTCTCGGCGACGACCTTCTTCTTCACGTGGGCGCGGCCCTTCAGCCACGTCTCCCGGCGCTGGGCGTCGATCCCGAGATACTCAGGCCCGCGCACCGTGGCAACCTTCGAAGGCGCGTACTGGTGCTTGTCCGCGTACTTCACGTGCGTCAGATACGACAGCATGTTGTCGAAGGCGTACCGCCCGCGGCCAGGCTTCTCGACGTACTGAGGCTCGACACCGATGCCGAACGCGAGCCGATCCAGCGGCGCACTCTTCGCACGGCTGGCGAACTTGATCACGGCGTGCAGGTGCTCGGGCTTCAGTTCGACCACCAGGGCCTTCTCCGTGTCGCTCCAGACCTCGCGCTCGTCCTTGTCGTGCACGATGCCGTAGGCCTCGACGACCTCGCAGCCGGTGGCCTCGAGCCGCTGCACCACGTAGGCGAGGATCGCCTCGGCACCCTGCTGGAGCAGCGCGGCCCCGTTCGGGTCCTCGGCAGCCCAGGCCCAGTACGACGGATCGAGGTATTGCGTGAGCCCGATGCTCGTCGGGTTGTTCTCCTGCTTAGCCACGGCGACCACCCCCGCCGCGGGCGGCGCGGAGGGTCTCAGAGGGAGTGCGGCGCCTAAATGACCCCCTATTGACCCCCAAATGAGACCCAAAATGATCCCACGAGGCCACGCGACGGAGCGAGGGTGGAACCGGCTGCTGACCAGGCACGTTGTTGCATGGCGCGGCAATCGACAAGCCCTTGCCGCGCCCGTAGGAACGAATGAGGGTCTCGTAACTCTTGGAGTGCGAAGCACGGCTACGGGCAGTCATCACGACGACGGGCAGCCCGCCTTCGGCGGGTGCCAGGCCAGGCCCTCCGGGCGGGGTCAGGTCGGTGGGAGCGGTGCTGAGGTTGCGTGCGTCGGCGTACATCAGCGACCACCGCCCCGGCCGTAGCGCTTGATGACAGCCTGATGCGTGACGCCGAGCGCGTCGCCGATCCTGGCCCAGGTCACCCCGTCGGCGCGGGCGTCGGCGACGGCGATCTCGACCGCCTCCTCCAGTACGGAGCGGAGCACGCCGAGGTCGTAGAGCTGGGCCTCGGCGTCGGCGAGGGACGGGTCGCCCTGACGCCAGCGGAAGCCGGTCAGGTGATCGAAGGCGGCGGAGTTCGCGCTCATCAGCGACCACCACCCATCACAGAGGCAACGGCGGCGCGCTGGCGCGGGGTCAGCGGAGTGAGTGCCAGGCGCTCACCGGCTCGGCGGCCAGCGGCACGGGCGGCGGCGATGACGGGATCGTGGCCGTCTGCCTGCGGCGAAGGAGTGGAGCCCTGATCGAGGCGAGGGTGGTCGAGCGCGGATGCGCGGGGGACGTCGATAACGACAGACATCGGAAGTCCTCAGACATGAGTATCTTCCGGTTCCCCGCCACGGTAATTGGGCTGTTTGACCGGCTACTCATCCGGGAGCAGAACCCCGCGCTTCTAAGTCGCGGCCCCGGTGGGATCTTCTTGTCTGCAACCATTCTCCCATGACTCGACTCACCAGTGCAATGACGAGTCGAGTCATGAGTCAGTCGCTTCTCGGCTCGATCCGCACGAGATCGGGGTCGAACTTCACGTGACCCGGCATTATGGGCTCGATGGTCACCGTCACCAGCTCGTCCACGAGCATCCGGCGACGGTCCATGTCCAACGCCTTCCACTTCGACTCGACGACCTCACGACGCTCCGCGGTGCCGACCGCCTCCTCCACGCCCGCCAGCAGCTTCGCCGCCACCGACACCGAGCGGTCCAGCAGCTCCGTGTCGATCTCATCGATGCGGGCCTTCACGTCGTTGATCGCCGCGGTGATCTCCAGGACCGGCTGATGGATGTCGCGCAGCAGCGGGCTCAGCTCTTTCACACGCTCGACCAGGGCGTTCCGCTCGGTCAGCAGTTCCTCGCGATCCGGCCCGTCGTCCTCCTGCGGCATCACGAGGTCGTGCACGTCCACGGACGACAGGCGCGTGAGCACCGCCTCGGTGACCATCGCATCGACGGGCTCGCGCTGGCGGGTGAGGTGGAACTGCTCGCCACAGCGGTACGTCGGCTGCTTGCGGCTATTTGTCCCCGAGACGAGCGTCGCGCCGCACTTCCCACAGAGGCCGATCGTGGACAGGAGGTACTTCGGCTGATTGCCCTGCCTCGCCGACCTCCGCACGTTGTCCTCCAGCTTCGCCACCGCGGCCCGCCACGTCTGCTCGCCGACGATGGGCGGGAACGCCTCGCCCTGCACCGGGTACAGCTCGCCGGTCTTGTAGTGGCGGATGAAGCCAGCGTAGAGCGAGTTCGCCAGCAGGTACCGCACGGCATCGACGGAGAACTCGGACCCGCGCGCGGTGAGATGACCGGCGTTGTTCAGGTCCTCTCGGATGCGCCGGATCGACAGCGATGGCTCGCCGAGGAACGCGTCGAAGGCCCGCCGGACGGCGGCGGCCTCCTCCTCGATCACTTCGCCCTCCCTCGTCCAGCCGAACGCCTTCCATGTGGACGCGGGGATGCCCTCGGCACGTCGGCGCTCGTTCGACCTGATCTGCCGCTCCGCCTTCCGCCGTGCCTCGAACCGGGCGAGTGCTGCGAGCATCGTCGCCCGAAACTCTCCATCTGCTGTCGAGAGATCGATCTCGCCGTCCACTGTGACGACGCGCAGGCCGAGGTCGATCAGCGTGTTGAGGTCCTTCGTGCTCCGCAGCAGTCGGTCCATGTCCACGGCGACGACCATCGAGAACCGACCTGCTCGGGCGTCGTCCAGCATCTCGGCCCAGCGGGTACCAGCTCGACGCTTCTTCGTCGCCGACACCGCGTTGTCCTCGTAGACCTCGACCACGGTCCAGTCCTTGGCCTCGGCCAGTGCCCTGATCTTCCTCAGTTGCGTATCGACCGTCCAGCGGTCGCCCTTGCGGTCCATGGAGGCGCGGACGTAGGCCGCCACCTCGTTCGTCTTCCTCAGCGCTACCAGTTCGACCATGCAACCAAGCTTACGTGGACGAGTGTTGTAACCACGATATGCGCTATGAGAATCCGCTGTACATGGCCGAGGAGGCCGGGATCGTGGACGCGGTCTCCAATGGCCGCCTGCAGCTGGGCATCAGCCGCGGCGCGCCCTCTGCCGTCGTGGATGGGCCGCAGCAGTTCGGCTTCGAGCTGCCCGAGGGGCAGGACTGGTCGCAGAACACCCGGGAACGGGCCGAACGCTTCCGGACCGCCATCGCCGGGCAGGGCATCGCCCATCCCAGCCAGGGTGATGAGCTGGTGCCGATCGCGCCGGTCTCCCCGGGGCTGAGCAACCGGATCTGGTGGGGCGCGGCGACCATCGGCTCGGGCGTCTGGGCCGGCCAGGAGGGCATGAACCTGCTCTCCTCCACGCTGCTGCTGGAGGATGACGGGCGCCCCTTCCACCTGACCCAGGCCGATCAGCTCAAGCAGTACCGGCAGTCCTACGCGGACTCCGGGCACAGCACCGGCGGGATGACCGCGGTGACCCGCAGCGCCTTCCCGGTCATCACCGACCTGGACGAACTGTATTTCGGGCGGCGCGAGGCCGGGGACTCGGTGGGGGTGCTCGACGGACGCCGGGCCCGCTCCGGACCCACCTATTCCGGGTCGCTGGATGAGCTGGCCGAACAATTCGACCGGGATGCGGCCATGAACGAGGCCGACTACCTGCTCTTCGCCCTGCCCAACCAGCTGGGGGTGGAGTACAACGAAGAGGTCATGACGAACCTGAGCCAGGTGGTGCGCCAGCTCGGCTGGAAGTAGCGCCCAGGCCCACGCCGGAGGCCTGAAACAACAGCGGGACCCGAATGTTCGGGTCCCGCTGTTGTTCTCCTGCCTCCGGGCAGCCGGAGCTAGGCGTCGGAGGCCAGGATGTGGGTGGTGGAGATGACCGTGGCCTGCTCCACCCCGGCCAGTGCGTCCACCAGGGAGGAGAGCACGAACATCGAGGAGTCGACCTCCAGTTTCACCGGGTACTGGTGGATCAGCATCGCCACCATGTCCCGCACCGCCTCGGCCACGTCCTCGTCGCTGAACGCCGGGTTGTGCCCAACCAGCACGTCGCTGGGCGCATTCTCCCGGGCCGGGAGGTAGCTGACCGCGAAGGCCAGGATGTTCCCGCCCTGGGCCTTGGGCCGGTCGCGCAGCACCAGGGCGGCCTGCGCCCCGGTGTGCTCATCAAGCAGCATCCGCTGCGCCGAACCCAGCGTCATCTGCGCCGGGTCCCACTGGTGGGTGGCGTTGTAGAAGTCCATGACCAGCTTGGTCAGCTCCACGCTGCCGGTGGCCAGGTCCTCGATCACCCGCTCGTTGGTTTCAAAGTCCGGTTCGGCCAGCGCCCCGGGCTCCAGGATCACATCGCGGGACACCTGGATCTCCTTCAGCCCCAGTGCCGCGCAGAACCCGGCGGCGGCCTCGGCCGCGTCCCCCGGGGTCACCGTGTAGCGGGCCTTGAGCTCGCCGGGCTGGTCGCCCGGGATGAGTGCGCGCAGCCGCCGGACCAGTTCCCGGCCAATGCCCTGCCGGCGGTTGGCCGGGGCGATTTCCACGAACAGCCACAGCCGCTGCGGGTGCAGGGAGGAGGCGAACACCACCCCGGCGCCCACGGCCACGTCCTGGACGGTGGCCACCAGGCAGCGGGAGAACGGCGCGTCGGAGTCCGCGCGCAGCATGGTGCGGTCCTGGTGGGCCTGCGGGGAGCGCGGGTCGCCGAAGACCTGCAGCAGCTGCAGGTCATCGCCGGCACGCCAGGGGCGGAAGTTCACCTCTGCCATTGCCCTAGGCCCCGTTCAGCCGCTCGGACAGGTAGGTGGTGACCTTATCCAGCGCGATGCGCTCCTGGGCCATGGTGTCGCGTTCGCGGATCGTCACGGCCTGGTCCTCCAGGGTGTCGAAGTCCACGGTGATGCAGAACGGGGTGCCGATCTCATCCTGGCGGCGGTAGCGGCGCCCGATCGCCCCGGCGTCGTCGAAGTCGATGTTCCAGCGGCGGCGCAGCTCGCTGGCCAGCTCCTTGGCCTTCGGGGACAGCTCGGCGTTGCGGCTCAGCGGCAGCACGGCGGCCTTGACCGGGGCCAGGCGCGGGTCGAGCTTGAGCACCGTGCGCTTGTCCACCCCGCCCTTGGTGTTCGGGGCCTCGTCCTCGGTGTACGCGTCGACCAGGAAGGCCATCATCGAACGGGTCAGCCCGAAGGACGGTTCGATCACGTACGGGGTGTAGCGCTGGCCGGTGGCCTGGTTGAAGTAGCTCAGGTCCACGCCGGAGGCCTTGGTGTGCGAGGCCAGGTCGTAGTCGGTGCGGTTGGCCACGCCCATCAGCTCACCCCACTCCGAGCCGGCGAAGCCGAAGCGGTACTCGAAGTCGATGGTCGCCTCCGAGTAGTGGGCGCGTTCGTCTTCGGGCACGTCGAAGCGGCGCAGGTTCTCCTCGTTGATGCCCAGGTCCAGGAACCAGTTCCAGCAGGTCTCCACCCACGCGTCGAAGTGCTCCTTGGCCTCCTCCGGGGCGGTGAAGTACTCGATCTCCATCTGCTCGAACTCGCGGGTGCGGAAGATGAAGTTGCCCGGGGTGATCTCGTTGCGGAACGCCTTGCCGATCTGCCCGATGCCGAACGGCGGCTTCTTGCGGCTGGCGGTGAGCACGTTGGCGAAGTTCACGAAGATGCCCTGCGCGGTTTCCGGGCGCATGTAGTGCAGCCCGGCCTCGTTGTCCACCGGGCCCAGGTACGTTTTGACCAGGCCGGAGAACAGCTGCGGTTCGGTGAACTGGCCCTTGGTTCCGCAGTCCGGGCAGGCGATCTCGCTCATCCCGTCCTTCGGGGCGCGGCCCTTCTTAGCCTCGAACGCCTCGATCAGGTGGTCCTGACGGTGGCGCTTGTGGCAGTTGGTGCACTCCACCAGCGGGTCGGTGAACGTGGCCACGTGCCCGGAGGCCTCCCAGACGGCCTTGGGCAGGATGATTGAGGAGTCCAGGCCCACCATGTCCTCGCGGCCGCGCACGAATGCCTGCCACCACTGGCGCTTGATGTTCTCCTTCAGTTCCGTGCCCAGGGGCCCGTAGTCCCATGCGGAGCGGGAACCGCCGTAGATTTCACCGGCCTGGAAGACGAAACCGCGCCGCTTGGCGAGGGAAATGACTTGATCAAGCTTGGACTGTGGCGCCATATCAACTCCATGGGTACTCACGAGGCCGCTGGTTGCGGTCCGCAGGGGGAAAAACATACCCTCCCAGCCTATCCTCCCCATCCCCGGGGCACCGCATTGAGTAGCTCACGTGAGATGTGGAACTCACCTTCCGGGCCGCGGTGCCCCGCCCGGCGCCGGGATGGGCGAGAATGGAGGCATGAGCAGCGAAGAGATCTTCCCCATCCAAATCCGCGACGAATCCATCCGCCTGGGCCAGCTGCTGAAGCTGGCGAACCTGGCCGAGGACGGCCTGGATGCCAAGGAGCTGATAGCCGAGGGCCTGGTCACCGTGGACGGCCAGGTGGAGACCCGGCGCGGCGCCCAGCTGCGCGGGGGCGAAACCGTGTGCGTGCACGGGCAGTGCGTGCAGGTGCAGCGCGCCGGTTAGCTGCGGCTACTTGGCCTGCTGGAGCACGTGGGCGCGCAGGAACGCGCTGACGTCGGCCAGCTCCTCGGCGCACACCGAGTGCTGGATCTGCGGGTAGGTGTGGTGGGTCAGCTTAGCGTGCTGCTGCACCCAGCCCATGGTGTACTCCACCTTCTGCGGGGTGATCACCGGGTCGGCCACGTCCCTGCCCCAGAACAGCGGCAGCGGGTCGGCCTTGAGCTTGGCGTCGTCAAAGACCTGCGAATCCGGCGCCTGGACCACAAATCCCGAGAGGCCCACCACCGCGGTGACCGCCTCCCGCCGGTAGCGGGCCAGCGAGGTCGCCATCGCCATGCCCTGGGAGAAGCCCAGCAGGCTGAGCGAGGAATGCTGCTGCAGCTGCGGGGCCAGGAACTGCCACAGCGCCTGGACGCTGGTCTCCACCGCATCCAGCGAATAGTCGATGTCCTGGTTCAGCGGGAACCAGGAGTATCCGGGGCCGGCGGGCAGCGGGGCGCGCACCGAAAGATAGGTGAATTCCTCGGGCAGCAGGCGCAGCAGCCCCATCAGGTCCTGTTCATTGGAGCCATAGCCGTGCAGCAGCACCAGCAGCGGGGTGCCGGCCCGCTCGGTTTCGGAACGGGAAATCAGGGCAACGGGGGCGGAAGTCATCGGGTCCATAATGCCCACCAGCCTAGCGCAGCCCGGGATCGGGGCCCGGCCATTGACTGTAGGTGACTGACTAGTAACATACTGTGTGTGTCACAGAATCCAGACGTAGAACCAGCCAGCACCGGCAACCCCGGCCCCCATCCCTGGCGCCGCTATGTGGCGCTGGGTGATTCCTTCACCGAGGGCATCGGGGACCCGGATGAGAACAACCCGGGACGCCACCGCGGCTGGGCCGACCGGGTGGCCGAACAGCTCAGCTCCAGCGTCGAGGACTTCGCCTACGCGAACCTGGCCATCCGCGGACGACTGATCGCCCAGATCGTCGAGGAGCAGATTGACCCGGCGATCGCCCTAAAGCCCGACTTGATCAGCATCTGCGCCGGCGGCAACGACGTGCTGCGCCCCGGCGGGGACCCGGACCGGATCGCCGAGCAGCTCGATGCAGCGGTCGGGGCCCTGGCCGCCTCGGGGGCCACCTTGCTGATCTTCAACGGCCCGGACATCCGTGACACCCCGGTGCTGGGCGGAATCCGCGGCCGGGTGGCGATCTACAACGAGAACATCCGTACCGTGGCCGCCCGCCATGATGCGATCGTGGCCGACATGTGGGCGCTGCGCGAACTGCACCACCCGGCCATGTGGTCCGAGGACCGGCTGCACTTCTCCCCGCTCGGGCACCAGCGGATTGCCGCGATGGCCCTGGACGCGCTGAACGTGCCGCACACCCTGGATCTTGAGGTGAACTTCGAGCCGGACACCCGCACCTGGCGCACCGCCCGGCTGGAGGACCTGCATTGGGCGCGTGAACACCTGGCCCCGTGGGTGCTGCGCCGGCTGCGCCACCAGTCCTCCGGGGACGGGATCACCCCCAAGCGCCCGGAACCCACCCCGTTCACCGAACCGGCCCCGAACGAATCCCTGGGCGCCGGGAAGTAGCTGCCGCCGGCGCCAGCCGGCAGGCGAATGCGAAAAAGTCCTGCCGGGCACCTTTTGGAAGGTGCCCGGCAGGACTTTTGCCGGTTTACCCGGCCTTTAGCCGCCGGTGCCCGGCCGCTGGTTGGCGGGCACCGTTCCGGCGCCGGCCCCGGCCTCCGCGTTCGCGGGCGGCGCGGGTTGCGGGCGGGTGACCAGCGCCCCGGCCACGGCGGTGAGCGAGGCCAGCAGCCCGAGGCTGGAATACATCTCCCAGCCCCAGGGCCCGGAATTGAAGATCTTCCCGGCCACCAGGATCGTCCAGGCGTAGGAGGAGAGCGAGAACGCCAGCACCAGCACCAGGCACAGGCCCCGGCCCAGGGCGCGGGCGATCCCGCGGCGGCGCCAGGCGGCCACCCACACCACCGGCAGCCCCAACGCGATCCACACCCAGTGGTGGAACCAGGACACCGGGGAGATCGCCAGCATCACCAGCGCGTTGACGCTGATCGCGGCCAGCACGTCTCCGCGCCGCTGCGCGAGGCGGATCGCCGCGTACCCCAGGAGCACCATGCCCAGGCAGGCCGCCGCCCAGGCCAGCTTCTGGGCGCTGCCCTCGAGCCCAAGGTGGAACAGCAGCGAGTTCAGCGACAGGTTGTACATCGCGGCCGGGTCCCCGACCCGGGTGGCCGATTCCAGCAGCGAGGACCAGAACGTCATCGACTCGCCTCCGGCCACCAGCCAGCCGATGGCGATGGTGGCGGCGAACCCGCCGGCCATCCCGAACAGCGACCGCAGATCCCGGCGGGCCAGGAAGATCAGCCCGAATGCCAGGGGCGTGAGCTTGATCCCGGCGGCCACCCCGATCAGCACCCCGCGCGGCAGCCAGCGGCCCGGGCGCACCACGTCGATCACGATCAACGCCATGATCATCGCGTTGATCTGCCCGAAGTCCAGGCTGTCCCGCCAGGGCCCGCTCACCCCGATCAGCGTGATGGCCAGCAGCACCGCCAGGCCGCGGCGGAGCTGGGTGTGGGCGAACCAGCCCAGCGCCCCGTGGCGGTGCATGTAGCCGACCGCCAAGAGCGCGGCCCCCACCAGGCACAGCAGCGTGGTGGCGGTGATCAGCACCATGCCCAGCGTCGCGGGCAGCAGCGCGAAGGGCAGGAACAAGGCGGCGGCGAACGGCGGGTAGGTGAACGGCAGGCCCCGGGTGCCCAGCTCCTGCGGCATCGGGTCATACAAGGAACGCTCGTTCAGCCCGGCGAACAGCACCTTCGCCCCTTCGCGGTACACCCGGAAGTCCAGCCCGTACAGCGGGGAGGCCAGCAGCACGATCCCCAGCGCGGCGGCCAGGCCCAGCAGGAACCAGGGCCGGCGGAACAGGGACAGCCACTGGCGCGGCGTGATGGAGGCTTGAAATCCAGGATTCTCTAAAGGCACCCGATAAGTCTATGGGGGTCCGCCCCCGCGGTGGGCCGCCCACCGCGGGGACGGCACCGCCGCCGCACGATCCGGGCCCTTTAACGCAGTGCGCGCCGGGACATCCACCGCATACTGGTGGATGTCCCGGCGCGCGCAAAAAAGCTGCTGCGTCGCAGGGCGGCTAGGCGAACACGCGCTCGGCCAGCACCCCGGCCAGCTGCACCGCGTCGGTCAGGAACCCGTCGTGGCCGATCGGCGAGTCGATGTAGTGCACCGGCGCGGCGCCGGGAATCAGCGCGGCCAGCTGCTCGGACTGCTCGGGCAGGTAGAGCCGGTCGCTGCGCACCGCGGCGATCACCGTGTTCACCCCGGCCAGCCGGGCCAGGGCGTGCTCCAGCGAGCCGAACCCGCGGGCCACGTCGTGGCTCATCAGCGCCTCGGTGAGCACCAGGTAGCTGTTCGCGTCAAAACGCCGGGACAGCTTGGCCGCCTGGTGGTCCAGGTAGCTTTCGACCATGTAGCGTCCGCGCGGCCAGCTGGCCGATCCCAGCGGGTCCTCCTGGCCCTGCCCCCTGCGTCCGAAGCGCTGCTGCAGCTCGGCCTCGGAACGGTAGGTGACGTGCGCCAGGCGCCGGGCCACCCCGAGCCCGGCGTCCGGCGCCCGCCCGGTGTGGTAGTAGTCCCCATTGGCGAAGTGCGGGTCCAGCCGGATCGATTCGCTTTGCACCTGGGCGAAGGCGATCTGTTCGGCGCTGGCCTGCGCGCAGGCGGCCATCACCACCAGGTTGCGCACCCGGTGCGGGTAGAGCACGGCCCACTCCAGGGCCCGTGCCCCGCCCATCGACCCGCCGATCACCGCGTGCCAGGTCTCGATCCCCAGCGCGTCGGCCAGCCGGGCCTCCAGGTGCACCGAGTCCTTGATGGTGGTGAACGGGAAACGCGAACCCCAGGCCCGCCCGTTGGCGTCCAGGCTGCCCGGCCCGGTGCTGCCGTTGCAGCCGCCGACGATGTTCGCCGCCACCACGTGGTAGCGGTTGGTGTCGATCGGCTTGCCGGGGCCCACGAAGTCCTCCCACCAGCCGTCGAAGTCCGAGTCCCCGCGGCTGACGTGGGCATCGCCGGTCAGCGCGTGGGTGATCAGCACCGCGTTGGAGCCCTGTGCGTCCAGTTCCCCCCAGGTTTCGTAGGCCAGCTCCACCTGCGGCAGGTAGCCGCCGGTTTCAAAGCCATACTCCCCCACCGCCGCTCGGCGCCTCATGCCGTGCACGGCGGTGCGGGTGGCCGGCCGCCCGGTCCTTGCGATCGCAGTCATCGGCTTAGCGCGCTTCGGCCAGGGTCTCGTCGGTCTGGCGGGCGGCCACGGCCGCGAAGCCCAGTTCCAGGTCGGCCAGGATGTCCTTGACGTTCTCCAGCCCCACGCTCAGGCGCACCAGCCCCGGACGCACCCCCGCGGCCAGCTGCTCGGCGTCGCTGAGCTGGGCGTGGGTGGTGGAGGCCGGGTGCACCACCAGGGAGCGCACGTCCCCCAGGTTGGCCACGTTCGAATGCAGCACCAGCGCATCGGCGAACGCCTGGCCGGCCGCGGCCCCGCCGGCCACGTCGAAGGAGACGATCGCGCCCACCCCGTTCGGCCCGTACTTGCGTCCGCGTTCGTACCACGGGGAGGAGGGCAGCCCGGCGTAGGAGACCTGCTGCACCTGCGGGTGCGCCTCCAGCCAGCGGGCCACCTGGACCGCGTTGGCCACGTGGCGCTCCATGCGCAGGGACAGGGTTTCCAGGCCCTGGGCGATCAAGAACGCGTTGAAGGGGGACACGGCCGAACCCAGGTCGCGCAGCAGCTGCACCCGCGCCTTGAGGATGTAGGCCAGGTTCGCCCCCAGTGCGCCGTCCACGCCCAGGTCGCGGGCGAAGACCAGGTTGTTGTAGGACTCATCCGGGGTGTTGAAGCCCGGGAACTTCTGCGGGTCGGCCCCGAAGTCGAAGTTGCCCGAATCCACGATCACCCCGGCGATCGCGGTGCCGTGCCCGCCCAGGTACTTCGTGGCCGAGTGGATGACGATGTCCGCGCCGGACTCGATCGGGCGGATCAGGTAGGGGGTGGACAGGGTGTTGTCCACCAGCAGCGGCACGCCGGCCGCGTGGGCGATGTCCGCGATCGCCGCAATGTCCAGCACGTCCTGGCGCGGGTTGGAGACCACCTCGCCGAACAGCGCCTTGGTGTTCGGGCGGATCGCGGCGCGCCACCCCTGCAGGTCGTCCGGGTCGGCCACGAAGCTGACCTCGATTCCCAGCTTGCGCAGCGTGTGCTTGAACAGGTTCTGGGTGCCCCCGTAGAGGCTGGGGCTGGCCACGATGTGGTCCCCCGCCTCGGCCAGGTTCAGGATCGCGAACGTGGTGGCCGCCTGCCCGGAGGCCAGCAGCAGGGCGCCCACCCCGCCCTCCAGGCTGGCGATCCGGTTCTCCACCGCCTCCTGGGTGGGGTTGCCGATGCGGGTGTAGATCGGACCCAGGTCCTGCAGCGCAAAGCGCTCGGCCGCGGTCTGCGCGGTGGGGAATTCGAAGGACGTGGTCTGGTAGATCGGCAGGGCCCGGGCCCCGGTGTGCGGGTCCGGGCTTTGCCCGGCGTGGATCTGACGGGTCTCGAATGACCAGTTTTCGCTCATGGTTTTCCTCCCATAGTTCGTTGACTATTCGGGGGTACACCACTGAAATTCACCCTAAGAGGCCGGTGGCCGGTGAGTTCTCAGGGTGTAACCCGCGCTTGTCCTTGGCACACCTAGGTGTGCAGGGCCAGGTCTTCACCCGGGGCACCCCACCGCGGTTGGAGGGTTGCCGCCCAGCAAGCCGGGGCTCGTAGCTGGGACTCATGACCTGCCACCAGTGTGCCGCAGGCGCGGCGGACGATGCAATCGGCGCTGCGTCCGCGGCGTCGCAATCGGTCACACAACAGCGCACCCCTTGCGCCGCACTTGGCACGTTCGGGCCGGAACGTCAACACCTGGAGAAATAATTAGGCGACCCTAAGTCGAGACTTGGATCACAAAAATGGCATGATGATCGCATGATGAGGCTAGATCACGTTTCGTATGCATGTGGCCCCGATGGGCTGATGGAAACCGCCGAACGCATCTCCCAGACCCTGGGCCTGGAGTTCGTCAAGGGTGGGATCCACCCACGATTCGGAACTCGCAATGTAATTTTTCCGCTGCAGCACAACCAGTACCTGGAAGTCGTCGAGGTGCTGGACCACCCGGCAAGCCTCAAGGCCCCCTTCGGGCAGGCCGTGCGCGCCCGCTCCGAACTGGGCGGGGGATGGATGGGCTGGTGCGTGTCCCTGGATGAGATGGGCCAGGCCGAGCAACGGCTGGGCCGCCAGGCCGTGCCGGGCAACCGCAAGTTCCCCGACGGGCGCGAACTGACCTGGCAGCAGATCGGCATCAAGGGCCTGATCGCCGACCCGCAGGTGCCCTACCTGCTGCGCTGGGACGACGGCACCGAGGACCTGCACCCTTCCCGCGCCCTGGACCCGGTGGGCTTCATCGATGAGATCACCATCGCCGGCTCCCGCGACCGGGTGCTGGAGTGGCTGGGCAAGCCCGATGAGGTGCAGCTGGGCGAGGTCACCATGAGCTACCAGTCCCCCAACGGGACCCCGGGCATCCTCTCGGTCACCTTCCAGACCCCCAAGGGCGAGGTCGTGCTGTAGCCAAGGACGCACGGATATAGGGGCAGGGCGTGAACCGCGAGGGTTCGCCCCCTGCCCCTGATCCGTTAACCCGCCGGCGCCGCGGCGCAAAGGCCGGGCGGCCGGCTCAGCCGCCGATCCCGATCGCCGGACCGATCAGCGCGAAGCCCACAAAGCCCACCGCGTCGAGCAGGAAGTGCGCGATCACCAGCGGCATCACCCGCCCCCACCGCAGGTACACCCAACCGAACACGGCGCCCATCACCGCGTTGCCGATGAACGGCCCGAATCCCTGGTACAGGTGGTAGCTGCCGCGCAGCAGCGCCGACCCCAGAAGCAGCGCCCAGGGGGCGATCTTCAGCGCCCGGCCGTGGGCGAAGAGGAAGGCCAGCATGAGCACCTCCTCCAGCACCGCGTGGCGGGCCGCGGACAGCAGCAGCACCGGCACCGTCCACCAATACCCCTCCAGGTTCGCCACCGACAGCGCGGTGGTCAGCCCCAGCGCCCGCCCCACCGCGTACAGGCCCAGGGTGCCCAGCCCCATCGCCAGGAACAAGCCGGCGCCCCAGGCCGCGTCTCGGCCGGGCCGGCGCAAATCGAACCCCACCTGCCGCGGCCCGAGCCCCAGACTGCGCGCCATGAAGTACAGCGCCAGCGCCACCGGCACCAGGGCGAAGGCGATGTCCAGCAGCTGGTAGGTCAGATCGAACCAGGGCCGGGCGCTGAGCGGGTTGTTCATCGAGGTGGTCTGCTCACCCAGCGGCGCGCGGGTCACCTTGTCCAGGAAGCTGACGATCGAATACACCGCGCTTTGGCCCAGCGACAGCGCCAGCACCAAAAAGATCTCGAATTTCAGCGGCCCCGCCTGCCGCGGGCCGTCTGCCAGATTGCTTTGCACCCCTTGATCCTATGCGTGCCCGCTGTGCCTGGGCTGAAGCACCGCGGTGGCTGCGATAGCGTTGGAACCGCTCGGCCCGCAGGTCCGGGCGCCGCCCCGCCCACCACATACCAAGGGAGAACCCGTGAGTCGAGCCGCCACCGATGCCGAGCTGGCCCTGGCCCGGCGCCTGGCCCCGCAGCTGTCCTGGCAAGGGGCCCGGGTGGAGGAAGGCGGGCAGTTCCACCGGGTGCTGCTGGGCAACGAGCAGGCGGTGATCCGCATGGCCCGCACCCCGCAGGCCAGCGCGGCCATGCCCCGCAGCGTGGCCCTGCACCGGGCCGTCTCCGAACGCCTTGCCTGGCAGGTGCCCACCGCGCTGGGCCCGATCGCCACTGACGCGCAAGGGCTGGCGGCGGTGGCGATGCGCTACATTCCCGGCACCGCGCACCCACCGCACCGGGGCGATGCGTGCATCCTGCGCCGGGTGGTCGATGCCCTGGCCGAGGTAGAGCTCGACACGCTGCGCCCGCTGCTGGCCGAACCGTTCGCGTTCGGCGGGCCGTGGACCACCGAGCGCCGCCAGGCCAGCCACGATGCGCTGCCGCTCGAGCTGCGCCCGGCGGCCCTCACCCTGTGGGAGCAGCTGCCCGAACTGGCCCAGGTGCCCCCGGGCCTGGTGCACGGGGACCTGGCCGGGCACAACATGCACTGGGTCGACGGGGAGCTGATTGGGATCCTGGACTGGGACCTGGCCGCGGCCTGGGACCCGGCGCTGAACACCGCCTACTTGTGCCTGTGGCACGGCCAGGACCTGATCGACCAGGTCGCTCCGGATCCCGGGCAGGCCCGCCGGGCCAGGATCTGGCTGGGGCTGATGAGCCTGGAGCGCTTCAGCGACGCCATTGCGCGCACCGATCATCCGCGGCTGGACAAGCTGCTGCGCAAAATCGGCCCGCGCCTGCGCATGGCGGCGGCCGCCGCCGCACGCGGCTAGGCCCCACGCCGGGCGGTGCGCCGCGCAGCGGGCGGCACCCTAGGCGGTGAGCACCTTCAGCCCGGCCGCATCCAGGGCCGCAAGCTGGCCGGCATCCAGCTGCCGGTCGGTGATCATGCCGGTGAGGTTAGCGGTGTCCAGGATGACAAAGGAGCGGGTGCCCACCTTGGAGGAGTCCAGCACCAGGTAGCTGTCCCGGGACTGGGCGACCATCAGCTCGTTGACCGCCGCCTCCATCTCATCCGAGACCATCGGCCCCAGCCGCGGGTCCAGCCCGTTGACCCCCACGAAGCACAAATCCATGGTGATCTTGCCCAGCGCCGCCTGCGCCATCGGCCCGACCAGTTCATAGGACCGGGCATTGAGCACCCCGCCGGTGACCATCACCCGGATGTGCGGGCGCACCGCCAGCAGCCCGGCAATGTTCACGGCGTTGGTCACCACCGTCAGGGTGATGCGCCCCGGCTCCCCGATCAGGTCCTGGCGCATCCCCAGCTCGTGGGCGATCGCCTTGGTGGTGGTCCCGCCCGAAAGCCCAACCACCATGTCCGGGCGCACCATCGCCGCCGCCGCCCGGGCGATCTGCGCCTTCTCATCGTCGCGCGAATCGTTCTGGTAGCGGGCGGGCAGGTCGTAGGCCACGGTGCTGGAGACCGCCCCGCCGTGGGTGCGGGTGAGCAGGGAGGCCGCCGCCAGCGAATCCAGGTCACGCCGGGCGGTGGCCGCGGATACCCCCAGCTGCTCCACGATCTGCTCAACATCGATCTTCCCGTGCCGGGCCAGCAAATCCAGCACGTGGTTCAGCCGCTCCTCGCGCTTCATTCTCCCTGGTTCCTCCTGCCGCCCTGCCTGCGATCGGGCGCCGCCTGCCGCCCCCGGCGGGGACACGCGCCCGTTGATTAAGTCAACACCGCACCGGCGCCAACTGCCAAAAGCGCGGCGCCGCGCCGGTCACGCTACTTCACGGCACCGGCCGCCAACCCGCCGATCAGCCGCTTTTCAATCAACGCGAACAGGATGATCACCGGCACGATCGCCACGATCGAAACCCCGAACACGTACTGCCAGGCGGTGGCGTACTGCCCGATGAACTTGGTCAGCGCCACGCTCAGCGGCTGGTTCTCGGCGGTGGACAGGATCACCAGGGAGGCGGCGAATTCATTCCAGCAGGAAATGAACGTGAAGATCACCGCGGTCACGATCCCGGGCCACACCAGCGGCAGGTTGATGGTGAACAGCACCCGCAGCTTCCCGGCCCCGTCAATCTGCGCCGCCTCGTCAATGGAACGGGGCACCGCGGCGAAGAAGGAGTGCATGATCCACACCGCGAACGCCAGATTGAACGCGGCGTTGATCAGGATCATCGCCAGCCACGTGTCGTGGATGTTCCAGGCCAGCATCTGCTTGAACAATCCCGCGGTGAGCACCGCCGGCTGCAGCATCTGGGTGACGATCACCAGGAACATGAACACCATCTTGCCCGGGAACTTGAACCGGGCGGTGAAGTACGCGGCCGGGGTCGCCACCAGCAGCACCAGCAGGGTCGCAAACACCGAGATCACGATCGTGGAAACCAGGTTGTAGGGCACCGGGGTCTCCGGGGTGTCCCACATCGAGGCGTAGTTCGACCACTGCGCCCCGGCCTGGGGCAGATAGGAGGGCGGAATGGAGAGGATCTCGCTCTGGGTCTTCAGCGAACCGATGAACATCGTCGCGTACGGGATCAGGAACAGGGCCGCGATCAGCAGCCCCACGACCATGCGGGTGATGACCACCTTGCGCGGCGCGCGGTCCGCGGCGTCCAGCAGTGCCACCTCAGACCTCCTTCATGGGCTTGACGGTCTTGACGTAGATCGCCACGATGAGCACCACCACCGCGAAGTTCACGACCGACAGGGCCGAGGAGATGTCCAGGCGCCGGTCGAACTGCAGCACCTTGAAGATGTAGGTCATCAGGGTGTCGGCGTTCGTTCCGGGGATCGAACCGGTCATCACCTTCAGGATCGGCAGGTTGTTGAATACGTTGATGATGTTGATCAGCACCGAGACCGCCAGCGCGGAACGCAGCTGGGGCAGGATGACGAACAGGTAGGTCTGCCAGCGCCCGGCCCCATCCACGCGGGCCGCCTCAAGCGTCTCCTGGGGGATTGACTGCAGCCCGGCCAGCAGCGTGTAGGTGGTGAACGGGATCGACACGAAGATCGCCACGATCACCGAGACGAACATCGCCGGCACCGCGGACTTCGTCCAGCCGAACCCCTCATCCAGGACCCCCACGTCCATCAGGAACTTGTTGAAGATCCCGTAGTTCGGGTCCAGGCCGTAGTAGAACACGGTGGTGGTCATGACCACCGACGCCGCCCAGGGCACGATCACGGCCATGCGCACGATCGTTCGTCCCGGGAACGGCTTGTTCAGGAACTGGGCCAGTGCCAGGGAGAGCAGCACGGTGATTCCCACGACGGAAACCACCCACACGAAGGTGTTCAGCAGGATTCGCGGCAGCGCCGGGTCCTGGAAGACGGTCACGAAGTTTGCCAGCCCCACCGAATGCAGGTCCGTGCCGACCTGGGAGATCTTGCGGGTGGAGTTGAAGATCATGTAGCCGGCCGGGAAGGCGACCATGGCCAGGATCAGCAGCAGCGCCGGGCCGATCCACGGCAGTGAGCTGAAGAAGGACTGGTTCCCACTGGTGGGCCGGCGTTTGGCCGGCTCAACCGCAGTGAGCACGGGTGGTGCACTCATGGTTAGCTCCTTGGTCCCCTCCCGCCGGCGCCCTGGCAGCCGGGGCGGTGCAGCGGGCGGTGGCGGTTGCCGATGCCGGTAGGGCGGGCCGGTGGCGGGATGGGGAATCGACAATGGCGGAGGCCTGGTGTTGCGAGCGCCGGGCCTCCGCCATGGATCGGTGTGGTTTGCCGCCGGTTAGCGTGCGGCGTCGGCCTTGGCCTGGATCGACTTCAGCACGTCCTCGGCCGACTTGCCGGTTCCCAGTTCACCCATCAGGGACTTGAACGCACCGTCGGTGGCGTTCCAGGCCGGGTTGGTGGTCGGGTAGAACACGGCGTTGGGCAGCAGGTCCAGGAACGGCTTGAGCGTTTCATCCCCGGCCATGGCCTCGGACCCCGACTTCGTGGTGGGCAGGAAGCCCTCGGTGGAGACCCAGTCGGTGTAGACCTCGGAGGAGAAGAAGTAGTCCATGAACTCGCCTACCGCTTCCTTCTTCGCCTCATCGGCGCTGAAGGACATCAGCCGGTCGGCCACGCCCAGGGTGGCCGGGTCCCCGGTCTTGGTGGCCACCGGCGCGATGCCGTAGTTCAGGTCCGGGTTCTCGTCCTCGATCTGGCCCACGGTCTGCGGCAGGCCGTAGGCGAAGCCGATCTTGCCCTGGATGAAGGTGTTGAGCATCGGGGTGCGCTGGGTCGCACCCGGGTCCTTCTGCGTCACCCCGTCATCGATCATCTTCTTCATGAACTGCGCGGCTTCCAGGTTGGCCGGGGTGTCGACCTGGATCTGTTCGTCGGTGCCGAAGTTGCCACCGTTGCCGGCGAACCAGATCAGGCTCTCGCCCTGGGCCTCTTCACTGCCCAGCGGCATACCGTAGCCCGAGGCCTTGGTCTTTTCGCTGATCTTCTTGGATGCCTCATGCAGTTCATCCCAGGTGCCGGGCACCTGGGAAACCCCGGCCTCCTCCATCAGGTCCTTGTTGTAGAACAACGCGCGGGCCGAGGCAATCAGCGGCAGCCCGTACTGGGTGCCCTCGTACTTCTCGGCCTCGGCGAAGCTTTCCTGGAAGTCGGCCAGGGTCTCCTGCGAAGCGATGTCGCTGGCCGGGGCCAGCAGTTCCTCGGCGGCGAATTCGGCGAACGCTCCGCCGTTGTAGATATCCGGCGCCTGGTTGCCCTGCAGCTTGGTCTTCAGCACGCTTTCGATGTTTTCCCAGGACTGCACCTCGAGGTTCACGGTGATGTTCTCGTGTTCGGCTTCGAAGTCCTTGATGACCCCTTCCCACAGGCCCTTGGTGCCGGTGGAGTAGGTCGGGACCAGCATCTGCAGGGTCACGGCCTCCCCGCCCTCGCCCCCGCCGCCTTCGGCGGGCTTGTCGGAAAATCCGCAGCTGCTCAGGGCCAGGGCCCCGATGGCAGACAAAGCCAGCAGTGTTGTCCGTTTGGTGCGTTTCATTGCCAGTCCCCTGCGATGCGAGTGAGTGATTCTAGATTTTTTGTACTGAAATAAATCAGTAAAAATCAGGTTACTCACGATTATGAGATGTTATCTATCTCACGTCAAGGGTTCGGTGTTCCATTCCGGCAACTGGCGCACCAAAGAATCAGAACTGCTCACGCGCCCGCGAAGAGGCCCAGCAGCCGGGCAGCTTCCCGGGACAACGCCGAGCGTCCCGCCGCCAGGTACTTGCGCGAATCGACCCCGGCGGGGTTCTCATCCAGCCATTGGCGCACCGCTCGGGTGAAGAAGCCGTTCAGGTGCGTGGAGACGTTGATCTTGCGCAGCCCGGCGCGGATGCCCTCCTGCAGGACGGCATCGGGCACCCCTGAGGAGCCATGCAGGACCAGCGGAACCTCCAGGTGCCGCGCCAGCCGGTCGATGAGCTCCAAGTCCAGGTTGGCACTGCGTTCGGTCATGGCGTGCGAGGATCCCACGGCCACCGCCAGGGCGTCGACCCCGGTGCGCTGCACGAACAGCGCGGCCTCCTGCGGGTCGGTGCGCACCCCGGGGGCGTGGGCCCCGTCCTTGCCGCCGATCTCCCCCAGCTCGGCCTCGACATAGACCCCGGCCTCGCGGGCCGCGGCCACCACCCGGGCGGTGGCGGCCACGTTCTGCTCGAATTCCAGCTTCGCCCCGTCAAACATCACCGAACCGAAACCCAGCTCGATCGCCTGGTAGGCCAGGGCCTCATCCTCGGCGTGGTCCAGGTGCAGCGCGATTTCGGCGCTGGACTCCTCGGCCAGCGCCTTGCAGGCCAGGGTCAGCGGCGCCAGTGAGCCGTGGTACTTCATGCAGTTTTCGCTGATCTGCAG
Organism: Glutamicibacter sp. St.4D3; assembly: GCF_059728615.1. Taxonomy (NCBI): domain Bacteria; kingdom Bacillati; phylum Actinomycetota; class Actinomycetes; order Micrococcales; family Micrococcaceae; genus Glutamicibacter; species Glutamicibacter sp. St.4D3. The sequence continues at coordinate 825,084 of NZ_AP039380.1, read as the reverse complement.
GATCACCGGCACGGCGGCCTGCTCGGCGGCGGTGATCAGGGCCTGCGCGGTCTCCAGGTGGATGACGTTAAACGCGCCCTGCCCGCGCGCCGCGCGAACGGCCTGGTCCATGATCTGGGCGGTGGGTACAAGTGGCATGCGGTTCCTTAGTGGTGTGCGTCGGTGGACAGGGTTTGGCAGATGACCTCCCGGGCCAGCTGCTGGTAGCTGGGGTGCACCGCCCCGGCGGTGGGCATCAGCACCGTGGCCGCGGACCAGGCCACGGCCCGGCGCAGCGTCGGCTCGATCTCCAGGCCCTGCAGGGCGCTGGCCGCCAGCGCGGCCACCGCCGAATCCCCGGCCCCGGTGGGGTTGCCGCTCAACGCCTGCGGCAACAGTGCGTGGGTCACCGGTTGCGAAGGGGCGAAGTGGTAGAGCCCGTCGGCCCCGGCGCTGGCGAAAACGGCGGGGGCGCCCAGCTCCAGCAGCTGCCGGGCCCCCTGAGACAGGCTGCTGCACCCGGTGGCCTCGCGCAGCTCATGCTCATTGGGCTTGAGCACCGCACCGGCCCGGGCGGCCTGCAGCAGCGCCTCGCCGCTGGCATCGGCCAGCACCCACACCCCGGCCCGCCGGGCCGCGGTGATCAGCCGCGGCAGCAGGTCCGCGGGGGTGTGTGGGGGCCAGGACCCGTTGATCGTCACCGCCCGGCAGGTGGGCAGCAGCCGAATGAACTCGTTTTCCAGCGCCTGGATGTCCTCCTGGCGCAGCGGCTCACCGCTTTGGTTGAACAGCGTGGTGGTGTTGGCCTGCGGGTCATGGAACGCCATCGAACGCCGGGTCTGCCCGGACACCGGAACCGCGTGGTGGGCCAGGTGTGCGGCCCGCAGTTCGGAGCACAGCGCCTCGCCGCTGGTCCCGCCGCTGGGAAAAAGCGCCAGGGCGCGGTAGCCGAGCTGTTCAAGCACCCGGGCGACGTTGATCCCCTTGCCCCCGGCCCGCCACAGCGGCATCGGCACTCGGTGGCTGGTGTCCAGGGTGATCCCGGGAACCTGGTAGCTCTCGTCGATCGCCGGGTTGGGGGTAAGCGTCAGGATCATGGGGTCCCTCCCGTGGTGGTGGTCTGGCGGGCCAGCAGCCAGGCGCCCTGCAGCCCGGCGTCGGCGCCCAGGGCGGCCGGAACCAGGCGCGGGCGGCGGTGGAAGGACAACCGGCGTTCCAGCGCCTGGCCCAGTTCGGCAAAGAAGGGAGGGCCGGCCTGGGCCAGTCCCCCGCCGATGACAATCCCGTAGGGGGCGGTGGTGGCGCACAGCTGGGCCAGGGTGAAGCTCAGCGCCTCGATGGCCTGCTCGATCACCTGCCCGGCGATGCTGTCCCCGGCCGCCCGGGCGGCGAACACCTGCTCTGCCCCGGGCACGGCGCTGGCCTGCTGGCTGTAGAGCCGGGCAATGGCCCCGGCCGAGGCGATGGTTTCCAGGCAGCCGGTGGCCCCGCACTTGCACGGCAGCCCGCCGGGCACCTGGGCGTGGCCCAGTTCCCCGGCGTACCCTTCGGAGCTGACCACCTGCCCCTCGACCACCAGGGTGGAGGCGATGCCGGTGCCGATGATCAGCAGGGCACTGTTGCGGCGCAACTGCGGGTCCTGGGCCCCGGCGCCCAGCTCCAGTTCGGCGCGGGCGGCGGTGGCCACATCGTGTCCGAAGCCGACCGGCAGGCCCAGCGCGTCCTGCGCCATCTGGCGCAGCGGTGCATCCACCCAGCCCAGGTTCGCCGAATAGCGCCCGATGCCGGCCGGGGCGTCGACCAGCCCGCACACGGCCAGGCCCACCGCCCGCGGCGGCTCGTGCGCGGTCTGGCGCAGCGTCCCGGCCAGGGTGGCCAGCTGTTCGATCAGCACGGCCGCCGGATCCTCGCCCGGTGCGGCGATGGCCGTGGGCTGGCGCCGCACGTGGTGCAGCTGGCCGCCGGCGTCGGCCAGGCCCGCCTTCACATCGGTGCCGCCGACGTCGAAGACCAGGTAGTGCCCGGTACCCATTTGCTAGTGCTCCAGGATGACCGAACGGGTCAGGTTGCGCGGGGTGTCCGGATTCATTCCGCGCGCGCGGGCCCGGTCCAGGGTGACCTTGTGGATCTGGGCGAGCTCGGCCAGCGGATGCAGGTCCCGGTTCAGGTAGAGCGCGCCGGTGGGCGCCAGCTGCTGGTCCAGGCCCTCGGGCTGCTCCCCGAGCATCCAGGTCACCCGGTTCGCAGCGGCGATCGAGATCGGGCCGTGGCGGTAGTCCATGGCCGGGTAGGCCTCGGTCCAGCCCTGCACGGCTTCACGCATCTTCAGCGCCGCCTCATGGGCCAGCCCGACGCTGTAGCCGCGGCCCAGGAAGGTGAACTGCTCCGCGTCGATCAGCGCCTGCTCGGTTTCCTGCCCCAGCAGCTCGGTGGCCTGGGCGATGGCCGGCTCCAGGTCCATCCCGGTGCTGGAGAGCAGGTAGGCCAGGGCAGTGGTGGCGAAGCGGGTCTGCACCACCGACTGCTCATCGGCGTACGGCAGGGCGATCATCGCATCGACCTTGGAGGCGATCGGCGAGTCGATGTCACCGACCAGGGCGATGGTGCGCAGCCGGCCGCCGAACCGCTCCAGCAGGTCCAGCACCTCGGAGGTGGTGCCGGAGCGGGTGATGGCCACCAGCGCATCGTAGTCGCGCGTGGCCAGCGGGGCCTCGGAGGCGGCGAAGGCGTCGGTCACGCCCAACCCGGCGGCCTCACGGGCCGCCGCATAGGCTTCGGCCATGAACCAGGAGGTGCCGCAGCCCACGACCGCGACCTTCTGGCCGGGGGCCGGCAGCAGGTCCTCGGCCTGCTGCTGGCTGACCGCCCGGGTCCACATCTCCGGCTGCGAGAGCAGTTCGGCTTCCATATGTGCCCCGGGCACAGTGTTCTCACTCATTGTTCTCCACCTTTCAGGCACGATTCTTCCGCAGAGCGTGCAACTCACCTCAGTGATGCTTATTTATGATTGTTTCTACCGTTTAACAATCAGAAACGATCTAAGACGAGTATACGTCGTACTTCCGCGCAAGGAAAGGCATGCACCGCCCACCCGCCTGCCCGCCCTGCCCGCAGCACGGGTCATCCAGCGCCCCGGCACCCGGGACGCGGTACCCCCGGCGCTAAACTAATCCCATGCCCAGCACCAGTTTTGTCATCTTCGCGCCCCTGCACACCGACGGATCCCACGTGCCGGACGGGGCGCTGGCCGTCACCGGCGAGCGCATCGCCTTTTCCGGCACGCGCGCGCAGTTCCTGGCCCGGGCCGATGCCGCGGCGTTCACCGTCCGGCCGGTGCCAGAGGGCGCCCAGCTGCTGCCCGGGCTGATCGACCTGCACTGCCACGGCGCGGTGGGTGCCGACTTCCCCAACGCCCAGCCGGGCCCCGTGGCCCAGGCCATCGACTTCCTGCACCGCGCCGGAACCACCACGCTGCTTGGCTCCCTGGTCACCGCGGAGCGCGGCACGATGCTGCAGGCCGCGGCCACCCTGGCCGACTTCGTCGAGGCCGGGCTGCTGGCCGGCATCCACGCCGAGGGACCTTTCCTCTCCGAGGCGCGCTGCGGCGCGCAGGATCCGCGCTACCTGGGCGATCCCGATCCCCGCTTCGTTGCCGATCTGGCCGCCGCCTGCCGCGGCACGCTGCGCACCATGACCTACGCCCCGGAACGCGCTGGCAGCAGCGAGCTGATCGGGCAGCTGGTCGACCTGGGCGTGCTGCCCTCCCTTGGACACACCGATTCGAGCACCGCGCAAGCCGCCAACTCGCTGCGCCACGCCCACCGCCGGCTGAGCGCCCACGCCTCGATGCCCTCCACCCCCACGGTGACGCACCTGTTCAACGGCATGCCGCCGCTGCATCACCGCAGCCCCGGGCCGCTGGCCGCCTGCCTGGAACAGGCCCGGCAGGGCCAGGCGGTGGTGGAGCTCATCGCCGACGGGGTGCATCTGGACCCGGACACCGTGCGCATGGTGTTCACCCTGGTGGGGGCCGCGAACATCGTGCTGGTCACCGATTCGATGGCCGCCACCGGGCTGGCGGACGGGAACTATGAGCTGGGCCCGCAGCAGGTCACCGTCGCCGACGGGCAGGCCCGGCTCAGCTCGGACGGCTCGCTGGCCGGGGGCACCGCCACCCTGCTGGATGTCGTGCGCCGGGCGGTGGCCGGTGGGGTGCCGCTGGAGCAGGCCCTGCTCTCCGCGACGGCGGTCCCGGCCCGGTTGCTGGGCCTGCAGGACACCGCCGGTGCCCTGCGCAGCGGACGGAGCGCCGATGTGCTGGTGGTCGACCAGGACCTGGAGCTGCTTCAGGTCTTCCGCCAAGGACGACCGCTCTAAGCACGCACCCTGCCCCGGCCAAAGGCCGCCGCGCACCGATTAACGCGAACCGGCGCCCACGCCCCTGAAGCACAGGGGTGTGGGCGCCGGTTTCCTTGGCTGCCGGGCTTAGCTCAGCGCGGCGATCGCGGCGTCGTAGTCCGGTTCGGTCTTGATCTCCGGAACCAGCTGGCTGTAGATCACCTTGCCCTCCTCATCCAGGATGATCACGGTGCGGGCCAGCAGGCCGCGCAGCGGGCCGTCGGCCTGGGTGACGCCGTAGTCCTCGCCGAAGCTGGAACGGAACGCCGAGGCGGCGACCACGTTCTCCAGGCCCTCGGCACCGCAGAAGCGGCCCAGGGCCATCGGCAGGTCCTTGGAGGCGCACACCACGGTGGTGTTCTCCAGGCCCGAGGCCAGTTCGTTGAAGCGGCGTACGCTGGCGGCGCAGACGCCGGTGTCCACCGACGGGAAGATGTTCAGCACGACGCGGCGGCCGGCCAGGGACGCGCTGGTCACGTCCTGAAGATCGGTGCCGGTCAGGGTGAATTCGGGAGCCTTGGCGCCAACGGCCGGCAGCTCGCCTACGGTCTGGACTGGGTTTCCATCAATTGCAGTAGTAGCCATAGTCCTTGTCTATCATGAAGCCGGTCACACGCCGCCGGATTTCGGCGAACATGACATGAATTCCGCTCTTGGCGTGCACCGGGGCCCGCCGGCTCATCCCGTTGCTCCCGGACACCATTGAGGCACCGCCGCCCTCGCGCGGCACCGCCCGCCTGGTCCAGCCACGTCTCTTCCGGCGCCGGAAGGCGTTTATCCCCAACCCGCCGCTTCTTGGAAGCCCCGACGTTGGGCGGCACCGAGACTGGGTCCATGAACACCATCTCCCTGGCCTCCGCAATGGAGGCGCTGCGCCGGGCCGCTGCGGCCGGCGGTTCCCGATTATCGGGGCAAGTGCTGGCCGAAACGGCACGGCTGAATCTGGAAATCCTGGACAACGTGCTGCAGGCGGCCACCCACCGTTCCGACCCCCGCGTTGCCGCCGAAATGGGCAGCATAGTTGAAAGCCTCTCGCACCGCATCAGCCGCGCCCGGCTGGAGCTGGCCCTGCTGGCCGAAGCCACCGGTGCCCACACACTGGACCTGGAAGAGTACGACGACCTGCGCGAGGGCAGGACCGACTACTCGCGGCCGGCCAGGTATGCCGCCGGCCGGCCCTGCTACAAGACCACGGCGGATTTCCTGGCCGCCTGGTTGCGAATCACCTATTTCGAGGCCGAGGGCATGCTCAATGACGCGCACCTGGTCATCGGGCGGGTCACCATTGCCGGAACGCTCACCACACCGCGTTTCGAGCAGTTGGGCACCACCTACCAGGATCCCGCGGTTGATCCGCGCGCGACCCTCCAAACGGCCCGCAGCCTGAACAGGCTGGAGCCCAAGGACACCATCGGCGAGGGAGCCCCCTTGCCGCCTGCCGCCCGGCAGCAAGATGGGCCGTCGCTGGAAGAACGCGCGGTGCAGATCCTGGAGGGCAATGAGCCGCGCACCGCGAAGAAGCAGGTGAACGAACTGGTCAAGAAGTACAAGGAGGAAAACGCCGAGGCCGCCACCCCGGAACTGGGGTTGTTCAAACGCCGCAGCATCAACGGGGTCGACGAGTACGTCCTGCGGGTGCGCGGCTCCGATGCCGGCTTCATGCGCTCCCTGGTGGCGCAGGCCGACAATCCCCGGACCAAGGCCGGTGCCGCAGCCCGCACCCGGCAGCCGGATGAAGAGAACTTGGCCGGACGGGAAGCGAATCCGGCAGTGGACAGCACGCAAACACCCAGCTGGCTGCAGCCCACCGATCCCCCTCCCCCGTGGGCGGTGGACGAAACCGGGGAAACAGGATCTGCGGCCGGGCCAACTGGTGCCCAGATTCCGGAGAATACCGAGGGCCTTTCGCCGGCCGAACAGATCGATCTGCAGGTTCCGGTCCCCATGCGGCGAATGAACGCGATGATGACCCTCATTCGGCAGAATGGTTCGGGAACCGCCAAGACCAAGGCCATCCGACCGCAGCTAATGGTCTTCATGCAGCTCGATGACCTGCGGGATCTGGCGACGGCCCATGGAATCACCACGCACGGCGTGAGGCTCACTCCGGGCGAGCTGCGACGACTGCTAACTGAAGCCGACATAATCCCGGTCGTGTTTGGCGGTGAGAGCCAGATATTGGATCTGGGCAGGGCCAGCCGCTTCTACCCCGACTACCTCCGCGATGGGATCATCTGCCGGGACAAGGGCTGCATCGTTCCCGGGTGCACCGAACCACCGGAAAACTGCGACGTCCACCATTTCGAGGGCGGGGGCTGGAAGGGCGGGTGCCGGACCAGGATCGGTTCCGGGTCGCTGATGTGCCGCAATGACCACACTGCGGAGCAGGCTGGGATCATCAAGGTCGTCAACTACAAGGGACTGCCCCACGTGATCATGCCAAAGCACATCGACCCCACCCAAACCCCGCAGCGCAACACCTACTGGGACAACATCTAAGGAGCTTGCGATGCGAGGATCAGACGCGTCGTTGCCCCGCCTGGTAGACCGCGTAGGTCAGTGGCATGCCCGGGCGGTAGGCCAAATGCGCCGCGGACGGGGCATCGAGCACATGCAGGTCAGCCCGCTTGCCCACTTCGATGGAGCCGACGTGGTCCTGGACGCCGAGGGCCAACGCCCCGCCATACGTGGCCGCCTCCAGCGCCTCGGGCAGGCTCAGGTGCATCTGCAGGACGGCCGTGGCCACGACGAAGTTCATGTTGCTGGTGTAGCTGGTGCCCGGATTGCAGTTGCTGGCCAACGCGATCACAGCCCCGGCGTCGAGCAGGTCGCGTCCCGGGGCCAGGGGTTGGCGGGTGGACAGATCGCAGGCCGGCAGGCAGGTGGCCACCACCCCGGGCCGTCCGGTACGGGTTGCCTGTTCCCAGTGGGCCCAGCTGCCTGCGAGCGCGGCGACGTCCTGCCGGTCCAGGTAGTTCACATGGTCCACCGACCGGCTGCCAAATTCAACGGCCAGTCGGACTCCAGGACCCGGGCCGAGTTGGTTGCCATGGACCTTGGTGGCGATTCCCCGGTGCGTGGCCGCCTGCAGCACCTGGCGTGCTTGCTCCTCGGTGAAGGCGCCTCGTTCACAGAAGACGTCGACGAAGTCAACATCCCCGGCCACCTCGTCCAGCATCGGACCGGCGACGGTCTGCGTGTACTGCTCCGCGTCCCAACCGGCTGGCACCAGATGGGCTCCCAGGAACGTTAACTGTTCCACCAGCGGACGGGCGATGCGGGCATGGCGGGCTTCCTCGGCCACGTCCAAGCCGTATCCCGTTTTGGTTTCCATCCAGGTGGTACCCATGGACAAGGCTTCGGCCCGACGTTCACGCACCGCGGTCGCCAGCTGCTGGTCGTCCAGGGAACGGGTGGCGGAGGTGGTCACGGCAATGCCGCCGGCCGCATAGTCCTGCCCGGCCATCCGGGCAACGAATTCATCGGCCCGATCGCCGCCGAAGATCAAGTGGCTGTGCGAATCGACCCATCCGGGAAGCACTGCGCGCCCGCCCAGGTCGTGGGTCTCCTCGGCCTCAGGGGCCTGCCCCGCCGGGCCGCTCCAGGCGATGAGACCGTTTTCGATCAATACCGCGGCATCGGCAAGAACCGTCCCCTCGGCATCGATGGTATTGAGCTGGGCAATATTTGTCAGCAGCAGGCTTGCCACAAGTTCCCCTTCCACGTCCTGAAACGACTCCAACGGTGCCCGGCTGGAAGCTGGGCACCGTTGGTTAGACCGTATCGGATCGGATGGGCCGGGAGCGGGCCCGGTCAGCGACCTACGTCCGGGATCCCAGACAACGGCGGGGACTACGCCTCCTGGGAGACGGCCTGTCGGGAATCGATGAACGCCTGCACGCAACGCTCGATGTCCTCGGCCGAGTGCGCCGCCGAGAGCTGCACACGAATGCGCGCCTGGCCCTTGGGGACCACCGGGTAGCTGAAGGCGGTGACAAAGACCCCGCGCTCGAGCATCTGTGCCGCGATGCGGCCGGCCAGCACGGCGTCGCCGAACATCACCGGGATGATCGCGTGCTCGCCGTCAAGCAGCTCGAAGCCGGCCTCGGCCATCTTGGTGCGGAACAGCTTCGCGTTGTCTTCCAGCTTCTCGCGCAGCTGTCCGGAACCTGCCACCAGCTCCAGGGCGGTGAGGGTGGCCGACACAATCGAGGGGGCCAGGGAATTGGAGAACAGGTAGGGGCGGGCCTTTTGGCGCAGCATCTCCACGATCTCCGCCCGTCCTGCGACATAGCCGCCCGAAGCCCCGCCCAAGGCCTTGCCAAAGGTGCCGGTGTAGATGTCCACGCGCTCAGAAACCCCGGCGTGCTCCGGGGTGCCGGCGCCGGTGGGGCCCATGAAGCCCACGGCATGCGAGTCATCAACCATCACCAGCGCACCGTACTGATCCGCCAGGTCGCAGATCTGTTCCAACGGCGCCAGGTAGCCATCCATGGAGAACACCCCGTCGGTGACGATGATGGTCCGACGTGCACCGGCGCCGTCGTTCAGCTGCGCGGCGGCCTGCAGCTGCTTCTCCAGGTCAGCCATGTCCCGGTTGGCGTAGCGGAAGCGGGCTGCCTTGGACAGGCGGATGCCGTCAATAATCGAGGCGTGGTTCAGTGCATCGGAGATGATGGCGTCCTGGGCCCCAAACAGGGATTCGAACACTCCCCCGTTGGCGTCGAAGCAGCTGGAGAACAAGATGGTGTCATCGGTGCCCAAAAAGGCCGACAGCCGCTGCTCCAGCTCCAGGTGGATATCCTGCGTGCCGCAAATGAAGCGCACCGAGGCCATTCCGAAACCTCGCTCGTCCAGTGCCTGCTTGGCGGCAGCGATGATCCGTTCATCATCGGCCAACCCCAGGTAGTTGTTCGCGCAGAAGTTCAGCACCTCGCGCGCCTCATCCCCCAGGGCCCCGGCCTGGATGCGCGCCGACTGCGGGGAATCAATATGGCGTTCAGCCTTGTAGAGTCCCGACTCGCGCAGCTCCTGCAGTTCGGTTGCCAGCTGCTCTTTCATGTCCGTGTACATTGTCTCGCTCCTAGAAAACGGTCCAGTCAAGTACTACTTTTCCGCCCTGTCCGGCCTTGGCCGCGGCGAACCCGTCCTGCCATTGGGAGGCGGGAAGGAAATCGGTAACCACCGAGGAAATCCGCTCGCGCATGAGATCCGAGCTGGTGAGCATGGCGCTCATCGCGTACCAGGTCTCGTACATCTCGCGGCCGTAGATTCCCTTCAGGGTCAGCATATGGGTCACCACCTTGCCCCAGTCGATGTCGATGGGGGCGCTGGGCAGTCCAAGCATGCAGATCTTGCCGCCGTGGTTCATGTTGTTGATCATTTCCGGCAGTGCCGAGGAATGCCCGGACATTTCCATGCCGAAATCAAAGCCTTCCAGCAGGCCCAGCTGCTGCTGCGCCTGGGCGATGCGCGACTCGCTGACGTTCACCGCGAGGTCTGCGCCCATGGCGGCGGCCAGGTCCAGCCGCTGCTCGGAGACATCGGTGATGGCGATGCGGCGGGCACCGACGTGGCGGGCCACCGCCACCGCCATGAGTCCGATGGGCCCAGCGCCGGTGATCAGCACGTCGTCGCCCACCATCGGAAACTGCAGGGCGGTGTGCACCGCATTGCCGAAGGGGTCGAAGATGGCGCCCAGCAGGGGGGTGATCTTCTCGTCCTGGTGAACCCAGACATTGCTTTCGGGGATGACCACGTATTCGGCGAACGCGCCGTCGCGCTGCACGCCCACGGAGCTGACGTTGATGCACATCTGGCGGCGGCCGGCGCGGCAGTTGCGGCACAGCCCGCAGACAATGTGCCCTTCGCCCGAGACCCGGTCCCCGATCTGGACGCCATGCACGAAGGAACCGACCTCCACGACCTCGCCATAGAATTCATGGCCCGGGATCAGTGGTGTGTTGATCATGGATTTGGCCGCGTCATCGTAGGCCTCGATGTGCAGGTCGGTGCCGCAGATTCCGGTGGTCATCACCCGGATCTTGACGTCGTGGACACCGGTTTCCGGTTCAGGCCGGTCGACAAGTTCCAGACCTGCCTCGGGATTGGCCTTGTACAGTGCTTTCATCGTGTTCTACCTTCGGTTCCGGGCGCCCGCCGGGACGCAGCATGTCGGATTACTTCAAGTGTTGCAGGTCATGCCAGGCAATGACACATTAGTCATCCGCTGATTTTCTGAATTGTTGATTTAGCATCTACTTATGGAATTGCATCAGTTGCGCATTCTGCGCGAGCTCGGGGATCTGGGCAGCGTCAACGCCGTGGCCAAATCGCTGTTCGTCTCCCCCTCGGCGATCTCACAGCACCTGGCCCAGCTGCAGCGCCAGTTCGATGTTCCACTGACTAAAAAGTCCGGACGCGCCCTGGTGTTGACCGATGCCGGACAGATCCTGGCTTCGGCGGCCGCCGACGTGGCTTCCACGCTGGCCTCGGCGACGGCCCAGATTGAAACCGAGCAGCACGAGCAGGATCGGCCAATCAGGATTGCCGGATTCCATTCGATTGGGCAGACCATTTTTGCCCCGTTGCTGGCCTTGGAAGATCACCGAATGCCGAAGCTGCAGTTCTTCGACGAAGATGTTTCGCAGCCGCAGTTTCCGGCGCTAACGTCCAGCTACGATCTTGTGCTGGCCCACCGGATGCCGCACACCGAACGGTGGCCCTCGAATATTGCGGTGATCCCGCTGGCCTTCGAACCCCTGGATGTGGCCATGCAGCGTGAGCACCGATTGGCGCAGTTTGACCAGCTGACCCCGCAGCAGGTCGTCGGAGAGCCGTGGGTTGTCTCGCGTAGCGGTTATTCACCCGCTGACGTGTTGGAGGTAATTGCCGCGCTGGGCGGCGCCGAGGCGAAGGCGGAGCACCGGGTCAACGACTACTCCACGGCCGCGGCGCTGGTTGAGGCCAGTGGCTGCCTGGGGATCCTGCCACGCTACACGGCACGGCGCAGTATGGGCAATGCGGTGACTTTACGCCCGGTGCAGGGGGTGAGACTGGGGCGACAAATCGACTTGTTGCTTCGCTCCGAGCATCTGCACCGCAGCACTATTCACACGGTGATTTCCGCGATCAAGGCCACGGTGCAGCAACTGGTCAGCACCCCGGGGTCCGCTACACGCTAACCGACTGCTGGTTGGCCTCGAAGTAGTTGACCAGCTCCGCGTCCAGCGGCGGCACGCTCTGGCTGCTGCCGTCGGAGCGCAGCGACTGGGCGCCAAGGTCTCCCACGGCCACCGCGGCCCGCGCGGCAAGCGGGGAGGTCTGGGTTGCCCCGCCGTCACTGGCAAAGCGCAGGAACTCGGCGATCAGCCCCGGATCGGCCCCGCCGTGGCCTTCTGGGTCTCCTTCGATGGTGATCTTCCGGTCCGGTTCGGCAAAACCGCTGGTGCTGCGCGTGTTCCAGAGGTAGATCGATTCGCCGGGCCCGTCGCCGAAGTTCTCGATGCGTCCTTCGGTGCCGATGACTGTGTAGTTGCGCCAGTAGTCCGGAGTGAAGTGGCACTGCTGGTAGGAGGCGAAGACGCCATTGTCCAGCTTCATCTGCACCATCGACAGGTCTTCGACATCGATGGTCGGGTTCAGGTCCTTCTGCGCGGTCGGCGGCCAGTTCTCCTTCGAGAACCAGTCCCCCATGCGACGGTCCGAATTATCCCGCCGATCGCTCACATCCCCGTACACGGTCAAGCCGCCCAGTCCCGAAACTTCGGTGCTGTAACCGCCAGCCAGCCAGTGGATCACGTCGATGTCATGCGCTCCCTTTTGCAGCAGCAGGGTATTGGAGTAGCGGCGCTCGGCATGCCAGTCCTTGAAGTAGTAGTCCCCGCCATTGCCCACGAAGTGCCGGCACCACACGGCCTTGACCTGCCCGATTGCCCCCTCGTCTATCAGCTGCTTGAGCTGGCGGATGACCGGCATGTGCCGCATGTTGTGGCCGACGTAGAGCCTGGCGCCGGTGCGGTAGGCGGTCTGCAGTATTTCGTCGGCCGCCTGCGTGCTGATGTCCAGCGGCTTCTCGCAGAAGGTTGGGATCCCGGCCTGCAGGGTGCGCACCACGACGTCGCGGTGGGTGTGGTCGGGGGTCAGCACCAAAACCGCGTCAATACCGCTGTCCAGCAGTTCCTGCAGATCGTCGGTGACCACGCTTTCGGGCAGGGCGTTGCGCGCATCGGCCCGTCCGCGCTCACTGGTGTCGCACACGATGCTGACCACGCTGCCCTGTCCCGGGCGCTGTACGTAGCGGTGCAGTGAGGCGCGCAGGCCAAAGCCCACGATTCCTACTTTGAGATCCATTAATTCTTCTCCTTTGATTCCGTGCGGGGCACGGAGCATCTACTCTGCTTTGACAGAAATTGGGCCGGGGAAATAGCACCGCACCTGGTGGTCATCGCGCCAGGGCTCCAGTGCCGGTTCACCCAGCGCACAACTGGGCTGCGCGATCGGGCAACGGGTGTGGAAGCGGCAGCCGGTGGGTGGATCAATGGGCGAGGGCGGGTCGCCCTGGAGCATGATCAGCTTCCGGTCGGTGCCATCGCCACGACGCAGCTCCGGCGCGGCCGAGAGCAGCGCCTGGGTGTAGGGGTGGGCGCTGTCGTCGTACACCTGGTCGTAGGTGCCGGTTTCCACCACGCGCCCCAGGTACATGGTGGCGACGCTGTCGGAAATGTGGCGCACGATCTGCAGGTCGTGGGCGATGAACACGTAGCTGAGCCCCAGCTCGCGCTGCAGCTGCATCAGCAGGTTCACCACCTGGGCGCGCACCGAGACGTCCAGGGCGGAGACCGCCTCGTCGCAGATCAGCACCTTGGGGTTCAGCGCAATGCCCCGGGCGATCCCGATCCGCTGCTGCTGGCCGCCGGAAAAGTTGTGCGGGTAGCGCTCCAGATGGTCCGGGTTCAGTCCGACAAGTTCCATCAGCTCGCGCACCTTGGCCCGGCGGGCGGAGGGCCGCACCAGCTCCGGGTGGATTTCGAAGGGCTCGAGCAGGATTTGTTCGATGGTCATGCGCGGGTTCAGCGACGCATAGGGGTCCTGGAAGATCAGCTGGATGTTGCGCCGCATCTCGGCGCGTTCGGCGCCGTGCAGGGAGTTGATGTCGACCCCCTGGAACAGCACCTGCCCCTCGGTCGGCTTTTCCAGACCGCTCATGATCCGGGCCAGGGTGGACTTGCCGCACCCGCTTTCACCGATCACGCCCAGGGTTCGGCCGCCGGCGACCTGCAGATCCACCCCGTCCAGGGCCTTGACGACCTTGCGCGGCCCAAAGGGCAGCGGGCGGGCGACCGGATAGTGCTGTTTGACCCCGCGCAGCTCCATGATCGATTCATGGCTCTGGGCGGTGAAGCCGAGTTCAGTTTCGGTGAGTGACAAGGCTTTCGACCTCCCGGTAGTTGAAGCAGGCGGTGTGGCGCTGTGGGTCAATCTGTTCCAGTGGCGGCACCGCGGTGGTGCAGTGCTCGGTGACGTACCGGCAGCGATCGGCGAAGGAGCACCCGGCCGGCAGGGCCAGCAGGTCCGGCGGGCTGCCGGGGATCGCCGGCAGCAACTGGCCCTTGAGCTCCTCGCTGGCGATGGATTCGGCCAGCCCCTTGGTGTAGGGATGGGCCGGCTCATCCAGCACCTGGGCGGTCGGGCCGTTCTCGATGATCCGCCCGGCGTACATCACCGCCACCTGGTCGGTCACCTCACGCACCACCGAGATGTCGTGGGTGATCAGGATCAGGCCCATGTTGTTCTCGGCCTGCTGTTCCTTGAGCAGCTGCAGGATCTGGGCCTGCACCGTGACATCCAGCGCCGTGGTCGGCTCGTCGGCGATCAGCAGTTCCGGGCCCAGCGCCAGTGCCATGGCGATGACGATGCGCTGGCGCATCCCGCCGGAGAACTGGTGCGGGTAGTCGTTCACGCGGCTGGCCGAGGCGGGGATCTTGACCCGGTCCATCATTTCGATGGCGGCCTTCTTCGCTGCGGTTCGGCTCATCCCGCGGTGCACCCGGTACAGTTCACCGATCTGCCGCCCCACCGGATGAACCGGATTCAGGGCGCTAAGGGCATCCTGGAACACCATGGAAACCTTCGGACCGGTCAGCTGGCGGCGCCGCTTGGCGCTGATGGAGAGCAGGTCCTCCCCATCCAGCAGGATTTCCCCGTCGACCACCCGGGCCGGAGGGGTATCCAGCAACCCCATGATGGTGCGGGCGGTGACGGACTTGCCGGAGCCGGACTCGCCCAGGATCCCCAGGGACTGCCCGGCCTGGACCGACAGGTTGACACCATTGATGGCGGTCGCCACCCCCTGTGCGGTGGCGAACTCAACGCGCAGGTTGCTCACCGAGAGCAGCTTGTGATGCTGGGCCTGGGTTGTTGGAATCATCATTTGCCCTTCGGGTCGAATTCGTCGCGGATGGCTTCACCGAACAGCACGAAGCCCAGCACCGTGATCGTCAGGAAGACTGCCGGGAAGATCAGCAGGTGCGGTGCCGCATCGATGTAGTCGCGCGCGGCGGCCAACTGCAGCCCCCAGGAGACGGCCGGGGGCGTCAGGCCGATGCCGATGAACGTCAGCCCGGCCTCGGCGGAGATCATCCCGCCCACGCCCAGGGTCTGCAGCACCAGCAGCGGGGTGATCGCGTTGGGCATGATGTGCTTGCGGATGATCCGCCCGTTGCCGGCGCCCAGCAGCTTGGCTGCCTGAACGTATTCGCGGTGGCGCACCTCCATGACGGAGGAGCGCATGAAGCGGACGCCACCCGGCCAGCTGAACAGGGCCAGGGCAAAGATCACGGTCCACACGTTGCGCTCCCCGAAGAGCTGCAGCACCACGATGGCCGCCAGGATGAACGGCAGCCCGAAGGCCATGTCGCAGATGCGGGAGATGACCGCGTCGACCCAACCGCCGAAATACCCGGCAATGGCCCCGACGATGGCCGCGATCGCAAAGGCGATGGCCGAGACGAGCACGCCGACCAGGATCGAGGCCCGGGCCCCGTAGATCACGTTCGTGTAGTAGTCGCAGCCCTGGATGTCGATGCCGAAGATGTGCTCGGCACTGGGCGGCAGGTTTGATTTGAGGATGTCGCAGTTCTCGGTCGGCCCGGGTCCGAAGCCGGTGAACAGCTGCGGGAAGGCCGCCATCAGCACCATCAGCAGAACGATGGCCCCGGAGATCGCGAAGCGCGGACGCAGCCACCAGCGGCGGTGCGTGCCCTTGGGCTGGTCCGGTTCGCGCTCGACGGCTTCTGCCCCGTCCCCGGAGGCGACGGTCGCGGTAACGTTACTCATATTCTCACCCGTGGATCGATCAGGCCGTAGGTCAGGTCAACAAGCAGGTTGAAGACCAGGTAAACCAGCACCAGCAGGGTGGCGATGCCCACGACCACGGTGCCTTCCTTGTTGTTGATGGAGCTGACCATCAGTCCCCCGATGCCGGGGATGTTGAAGATGGCCTCGATGATCACCGCGCCGCCCAGCATGCCGGCCAGGCTCAGGCCCAGGTAGGTCACCACCGGGATCATCGAGTTGCGCAGCGCGTGCCCCCAAATGATGCGGCGCGGGGAAAGCCCCTTGGCCTTGGCGGTGCGCAGGTACTCGGCACGCAGCACGTCCACCAGTGAGGTGCGGGTGAGCCGGGCCAGGCCGGCGGCGGCTTCAAACGCCATGACCAAGGCCGGCAGGATGAACGCCATGGGCCAACCGGCCCGGATGCCGGCCGGCTCCACCCAGCCCAGGTGCACACCAAAGTAGGTCTGGGCACCCAGGGCAATCACGAAACCGGGCACACCCATGAAGATGACGGTGAACACCAGCGCGAAGTGGTCTCCGGCCCGCCCGTTGCGCAGCCCGCCGTACACGCCAATGACCAGGCCGATGATCAGCTTGAGCACCCAGGCGGTCAGGGCCAGGGTGAAGGTGACCGGCAGGCGTTCGAGGATCAGGTCCAGGACCGGCCGACCGAAGAAGTCGATGCCGAAGTTGCCCTGGAAAACGCCGAGCATGTAGTTGCCGTACTGCACCAGGAACGGATCATCCAGGTGGTAGGCCTGGCGGATCTGCGCCACGGTGGCCTCCGGCAGGGGCCGCTCACCGGTCAGGGCGGAAATCGGGTCGCCCGGCATCAGGAAGGTCAGGGCGTAGATGATGAATGTTGCTCCCAGCAGCACCGGGATCATTTGTGCCACACGCCGTAGGGTGTAACCCAGCATTTGCTTACCTCTTTGTTCGATAAAGAGACTTGGACCCGTGGGACCACGGGTCCAAGTCCATGTTCGATCTGGTTAGCAGGTGTAGCCCGCGCGGTAGTACTGCAGGTCGCCCTGCACGTCATTCAGTTCGGCGCAGCCGGACTGAAGACCGTAGTCGGTGGGGATGAACAGCGGGATGGCCGGCATGTCCTTGATGATCAGGGCCTCGGCCTGCTTGAACAGCTCGGTCGACTTGGCGTCGTCCATTTCGGCGCGGGCGGCCTTGACCAGCTTGTCGACCTCCGGGTTGGAGTAGGCGGTGGCCGAGTTGCCGTCGCCGCCGGTTTCATACTGGCTCAGGTACTGGTCCGGGGACTTGTAGGACCAGCCCCACAGCCCAAAGGCCGACCCTTCCAGCTTCTGGGAGTTGCGCCGCTCGGACAGTTCGGTTCCCAGCATCGGCTTCATCTGCACCTTGATGCCCAGGTTGTCCTGGATCTGCTTGGCGATGGCCTGCACCAGCTGCTGGTCGGAGGCCGAATCGCTTTCGATGATCAGTGTGCCGTCGAAGCCGCCGTCATCGGCCAGGATCTTCTTGGCTTCCTCGGGGTTGAATTCGCAGGCCTCGCAGGATCCCTCAACGTAGGAGTCCAGGGACGGCGGGACCAGCGAGTCGGAGGGCTCGGAGTGGCCCTTGAGCAGCGACTGGGCGATCGCCTCACGGTCGATGGACATGGAGATCGCCTTGCGCAGCGCCGGGGACTTCAGGGTGTCCACGTACTCCGGGATTTGCAGGGTCTGCTGCTTGGAGCTGGTCTTGACCTCGTAGAGGGCCTGCTCGCCGAGCTGGTTCTTGGCCTTGTCGACCATGGTCGCCGGCACATTGCGGATCATGTCCAGGTTCCCGGCGGTCATGTCGGTGTAGGCCGGATCCACTGCGGTGTAGATCTTGGCGACCAGCTGATCGGCGCCGCCGCTGAAGCCCTGGGCACCCTGGAAGTCGTCCCACTTTTCCAGCACAACCTGCTGGTTGTGGTCCCAGGAGACGAACTTGTAGGGGCCGTTGGAGACGGGGTTCTGCTCGTAGGCGTCCAGGTCGTCAAAGGCCGACTCCGGCATGGGGCAGGTGGGGTTGGTGCTCAGGATCTTGGGGAAGTCGCGGTTCGGGGCGGTCAGCGTGACCTGCATGTGGGTGTCGTCGATGACCTTGACCCCGGACATCGTCTTGGTGCTCGGCTTGGATCCGTCCTCCGGGTTCAGGTCCTTGTAGCCTTCGAAACTGACGAAGGTGCCGTTGCCCTGCCAGGCGTTGGAGCCGGTGGCGGTGGCGTTCCAGGCATCGGCGAACGACTGGGCGGTCACCGCGGTGCCGTCGTGGAAGGTCCAGCCCTCCTGCAGCTCGATGTCCCAAACCTTGGCGTCATCGCTGGTGACGGACTTGGCGGCCAGCGGCTCGAACTCCTGGGTATCCAGGTTGATTTCCATCAGGTTGGCGCACAGCGCCATCCCCAGCTGACTGCCCGGCTCCTTCTGCGGGACGATGCTCTTGGGCTCGGTGGACATGAACGAGAGCACGCGCTCCCCGCCGTCCTGTCCGGCGCTGGGCTGGCCGTTGGATGAGCAGGCCGTGGCCGCCATCATCAGCGTGACTGCGCCTGCGGCGGCCGCCAATGCCTTGGAATGTTTCCTCATGGTCTCTCCTTGGTGCGAGTGACACGTGAGCCGCCTCAATGCGACCTGTGCCTGCCATCACATACTTTATTTTATGAAATAAAGTAAACATACGAGTGTGACGTTGTCAACAAGATGACTAGCCGAGGGCCGCGAAAGTCCCCAGATCCATGGCTTCAATGAAGCGCAGCGGGTGGGCCAACACCTCGTTGACCATAATGCTCGCGGCGAAGAGCGTGAGCGAAAGCGCATGGTCAGTGGAATAAACCACCCTGTGCGCCGCCTCGGCGCCCCGCAGCGAAAAGCGCGCCACATCCCGCTTGACCTGGGCCAGGGTCTCGGGGCGTTCGGCCGGAGTGCCGGCGATCACCAGAAGGCCCGGGTCCAGCAAATCAACCAGGGTGGCAGCGGCACGGGCGACATAGCGGTCCCGGTCGGCCACCAGCGCCCGGATCTGCTCATCCCCCGCGTCGTACAGCCGGTCGATGTCACCATAGTGCACCACGTCGTCCCGGCCCGCCTCGTGGGCCAGCCGCACGGTGGCCTCGTCCGTTGCCATCACCTGCAGACAGCCGTTGCGACCACAGGGGCAGGGATGCCGCCCGTCGGAGACCGAAAGGTGGGCGATGTTCCCGGCGTGCTGGGTCCGCCCGGCGCGGATCCTGCCGTCGCTGACCAGCACCGCGCCGAGGTCCGAGGTGTTCACCAGCATGACGAAGTCCGATTCCTCCCGGCCGTGCCCGTAGAGCAGTTCGGACTGCGCTGCCGCCCTGGCGTTGTGATCCAGGATGACCGGGAGCGGAAGCTGCTCGGCCAGCAGCTGCACCGCCGGCACATCGACCCACGCAGCACCGGGGTTGTCCACGATCCTCCCCTGCTGGCGATCGACGATGCCGCCGGTGGCGACCCCGGTGCCCAGCACCCGTCGTCCCCCGGCGTGCTGCTGCATCAGATCCCGTGCACCGGCAACAATCACCTCGAAGGCCTGATCCACGTCCATGCCGGAGTGCGGGATCAGCACCGAGGCCTGGCTGACCCCGTCAAGCCCGGTGAGCACCACGCCGGTCACCCGTGGGCCCAGGTGGATGCCCATGACAAGGTGGGAGCGCGCATCGACATGCAGCGGAACCCGCGGGCGGCCCTGGCCGCGGGCCACCGGCTCCCCCTCAAAAATCAGCCCGGCATCGATCAGCCGAGCGGCAATACTCGTGACCGAGGCGGCGCTGACCCCAATGGCGTCGGCGACCTCCTTGCGGGAGCTGCCGGGCGCGGCGAAAACCTGCTGCAGGACTGCGGAAAAATTCTGCGCGCGCACCGGATCCGTTTTTCGACTCATGTCACCGGGGCCTTTCGAGGGAATGTGTTTTTCTACACGCGATGTGAAAGCGAACTTTCATCATTGTGCCACCATTTGCGCTCCCCACTTTGCCGCCGGTAACAATTGACCACCGGCCCGCCACGGCACCGCAGGACCGATGCCCCGCGGCGCCCGGGTAGATCATTACAAGTCACGTTCGTGATTCACGGTTGGCGCAAGCGGCGAATCCAGCTATCGGCCGGCGGAGAGCAGCAGGTCCAGGCTTTCCCGCCCGATGCGCTCCAAGGGGTCCACCGGGTCGAGCTGGCAGAGGAGCAGCCCGTAGCGCAACGCCCAGCCCCGCGCACGGTGCCACAGGTCCTCCCCGTCGCTCACCCCGTAGCGTTCCAGGGCCCGGGTTCGTGCGGTGGACCCGAAATGCAGCCACAGCATGCCCAGGTCCGAGGCCGGATCCCCGGCGCACAGATCCCCGAAATCCACGAGGGCCGCGAAGCGGTACCCGGTGGCGGCGCGGCGCACGATGGTGTTGTGCGGGTGCGGGTCCCCGTGCAGCCACCGCGGCGCGCCGGCATGATCCGCGGACTGCAGCGCGGCCGCCCAGATCGCTGCGGCGGCCGGTCGTCGTCCTGCCGGCAGCCGCGGCAACAGCGCGCGGGTGGCGCCATCGAGCTCCCGCAGGGCAAGACCGCGGAAGTTGCTGGTCGGCGCCTGCGCGGGGGCGGGGACGTGCAATGCCCGGAGGTAGTCGGCCAGGGCCGGGGCGTAGGCGTCGCGCTCTGCGCGCGGCAGGCCCGCCGCGCTGACCCCCGGGACGAAGGGGACGATGGAGAAGGTGAACGGGTAGGTTGCGGTGGGGTGCCCTACATGCAGCGCCAGCCCCGGGCTTAGGCCCGTGTCGGCGGCCAGCCGGGCCAGCCAGGCGCGTTCCTGTGTGCCGATCCGCTCGGCCTGGGCACGGCGCGGCAGGCGGATGAGGTGCCGCGGACCCAGCCGGTAGATCTCGTTGTCCCACCCGCTGGCAAAGTATGCCACCGGCAATTCGGCCCACTGCGGTGCCTGCCCGCGGAGCAGCTCTTGCACCAGGCAGCGGTCGATGCGCACTTCGGCCTCGGG
The DNA here is from genome assembly GCF_059728615.1 of Glutamicibacter sp. St.4D3. Lineage (NCBI taxonomy): Bacteria > Bacillati > Actinomycetota > Actinomycetes > Micrococcales > Micrococcaceae > Glutamicibacter > Glutamicibacter sp. St.4D3. Next base: position 804,369 of record NZ_AP039380.1, on the reverse strand, counting down.
CGCACCCGGCGGGGTGAAACGGCCTGCAGTCATGGTTTTCATCGTAGTGCCTCCACCTGCGCCCACCCACCGGGGAGCGGGGCGATGGCTCCCGCCAACCCCCGCCCAAGAGACGCCACAGCCGGCCGCGCTTCACGTACTGTCCCCAGCCCAACCACGATCAGCTTTCCCAGGGGCCGCGGTCCCCTCATCCACGTGCAGGATCGCACGCCCACCACGGCCGCGGCCGGCGTACGCTGGGGCCGGTCAGTGAAAACCCTGGCCGTCGCTGTTGCGTTCAACGAGGTGGCCACTGGCGTGCGCGGCGAACCGTGAGCAAAGCGCCCGCGGCATGGACCGGGCGCACAGCCCAGCGGCCGGACATTGGCGCCACGAGCGGGGCGGGCGGACTGCCCCGGCGCGGTATCCGGCAGCGGCCTCACATCGGTCACGGCACCGGATGAGTACCAGGAAGCGGGCAAAATAGGCATCGCGCCTGCACCCCCCGCGTTCGGGGATGCAGGCGCGATGCCTTGCTCGGTGGCTGGAGACTAGAGTCCCAGCTTCTCCATGACCAGTTCACGCACGCGGCCGGCGTCGGCCTGCCCGCGGGTCGCCTTCATGACCGGGCCCATCAGCGCACCGATGGCCTGCATCTTGCCGCCCTTGATCTTCTCGACCACGTCGGGCATCGCGGCGATCGCGTCATCCACGGCCTTGCCCAGCGCCGCGTCATCGTTCACGATCGCCAGCGAACGCTGCTCGACGATCTGGCTGGGGGTGCCTTCCCCGGCCAGCACGTACTCGAGCACCTGGCGGGCAATCTTGTCGTTGATCTTCTTGCCCTGGATCAGCTGGTCGATCTCGACGATGGTTTCCGGCGTGACGCCAACCTCGGCGATTTCCTTGTCCGCGGCCTTGGCCAGGCGGGCGATCTCGCCCATCCACCACTTGCGGGCGACCGCGGCGGTGGCCCCGGCGGCAATGGTTGCCTCGATTTCATCGAGCACCCCGGCGTTGACCACGTCGCGGAATTCCTTTTCCGCGTAACCCCATTCGGCCTTCAGCCGCTTGCGGCGCTCGGCCGGCGGTTCGGGCAGTCGGGAGCGCAGCTGCTCGATCCAGTCCGCGGTGGTCACGATGGGGACCAGGTCCGGTTCCGGGAAGTAGCGGTAGTCATCCGCGTCCGACTTCGGGCGGCCCGAGGTGGTCGAGCGGGTGTCCTCATGCCAGTGGCGGGTTTCCTGCACGATCTTCTGGCCCGAATCCAGCACCGCGGCGTGGCGTTCGATCTCGAAGCGCACCGCGTGCTCCACGGCGCGCAGCGAGTTCACGTTCTTGGTCTCGGTGCGGGTGCCGAACTTCTCCGCCCCCTTGGGCATCAGCGAGACGTTCGCGTCGCAGCGCACGTTGCCGCGCTCCATGCGGGCATCGGAGACACCCAGGTTCTTGACGATCTCGCGAATCGCCGCGACGTAGGCGCGGGCCAGTTCCGGGGCGCGGGCACCGGCCCCGACGATCGGCTTGGTGACGATCTCCACCAGCGGCACGCCGGCGCGGTTGTAGTCCACCAGCGAGTAGTCGGAGCCCTGGATGCGCCCGGCGGCCCCGCCCATGTGGGTCAGCTTGCCGGCATCCTCCTCCATGTGCGCGCGCTCGATCTCGACGCGGAAGACCTCCCCGTCCTCCAGCTCGATGTCCAGCCAGCCGTCGTGGGCGATCGGGTCATCGTACTGGGAGGTCTGGAAGTTCTTCGGGGTGTCCGGGTAGAAGTAGTTCTTCCGGGCAAAACCGCACTTCTCGGCGATCTGGCAGTTCAGCGCCAGCCCAATGAGGATGGAGTATTCCACCGCGGTCTTGTTCACGACCGGCAGCACGCCGGGCAGGCCCAGGTCCACGGGGGTGACGTTGGTGTTCGGCTCATCGCCAAAGGCGTTGGGCGCGTCGGAGAACATCTTGGTCTTGGTGTTCAGTTCGACGTGCACCTCGAAGCCCAGTACCGGGTCGTACTTTTCCAGTGCGACGTCGAAGTCTACGAGTTCTTCGGTGGTCATGCTCTCCCCCTAGGCCTTCTGGGCGATCGAGTCGGTGTCAATGGCGGGTGCCTGCGAGATCAGCGAGTGGCCCCACTGCTTTTCCAGCAGGGTCTCCAGCGCGGCGCCGGCACGGTAGAGGCGGGCGTCCTCGAACGCGGGGGCCAGGAACTGGATGCCCACCGGCAGCCCCTCGCTCAGCCCGCCGGGCACGGTGATGCCCGGCACGCCGGCCAGGTTCGCCGGGATGGTGGCCACGTCGTTCAGGTACATGGCCAGCGGGTCATCGGTCTTCGCGCCCAGTTCGAAGGCGACGGTCGGTGCGGTCGGGGAGATCAGCACGTCGGCCTGCTCGAACGCGGCGGTGAAGTCGCGCTGGATCAGGGTGCGGATCTTCTGCGCCGAACCGTAGTAGGCGTCGTAGTAGCCGGCCGACAGCGCGTAGGTGCCCAGCACGATGCGGCGCTTGACCTCGTCACCGAAGCCGGCGGCGCGGGTGGCGCCCATGACGCGTTCGATGGTCAGCGCACCGTCCTCGGGCAACACCCGGTTGCCGTAGCGCACGCCGTCGAACTTGGCCAGGTTGGAGGAGACCTCCGAGGGCATGATCAGGTAGTAGGCGCCCAGCGCGTACTTGAAGTTCGGGCAGGAGACCTCCACGATCTGGGCCCCGGCCTCGCGCAGCAGCTGCAGCGATTCCTCGAAGCGGGCCTGCACGCCGGCCTGGTAGCCCTCGCCCTGCAGTTCGTTGATGACCCCGATGCGCAGCCCGGACAGGTCTCCGGCGGCACCGGATTCGGCGGCGGCCACCAGGCCCTGCAGGGCGTCGGGAAGGGAGGTGGAGTCCTTCGGGTCGTGCCCGCCGATCAGCTCCTGCAGGTGGGCCGAGTCCAACACGGTGCGCGAGACCGGGCCGATCTGGTCCAGGGAGGAGGCCATGGCGATGGCCCCATAGCGGGAGACCGCGCCGTAGGTGGGCTTCACGCCCACGGTGCCGGTGACCGCGCCGGGCTGGCGGATCGAACCGCCGGTGTCGGTGCCCAGCGCCAGCGGGGCCTCGAAGGAGGCGACCGCCGCGGCCGAGCCGCCGCCGGAGCCGCCCGGGATGCGGTTCAGGTCCCACGGGTTGCGGGTGACCCCGTAGGCGGAGTGCTCGGTGGAGGAGCCCATCGCGAATTCGTCCAGGTTGGTCTTGCCCAGCATCGGCAGCTTCGCGGCGCGGATCTTTTCGATCACGGTCGCGTCGTACGGGCTCATCCAGCCTTCGAGCATCTTCGAGGCGGCGGTGGTGGGCTGGCCCTTGGTGACGATCAGGTCCTTGATGGCGATCGGAACACCGGCCAGCGGGTGCAGCGCCTCGGCCTCGGTGCCGCCGGCGGCGCGGATTGCGTCGACCTCGGCGGCCACGGCCAGCGCCTCTTCCGCGTTCACGTGCAGGAACGCATTCAGGGTGGGGTCAACCTCGGCAATGCGCTCCAGGTGCGCCTGGACCGCCTGGACGGAGGTGACTTCCCCGGCGCGCAGCTTGGCGGCCAGTTCGGTGGCGGAGAGCTTGATGATCTGGTTCATGTCCTTATTCACCATCCAGGATTGCCGGGACCTTGAAGCGGTCCTGATCGGAGTCCGGTGCGTTGGCCAGGACCTCGTCGATCGACAGGGTCTGGCCCACCACGTCCTCGCGCATGACGTTGGTCAGCGGGATCGGGTGGCTGGTGGCCGGGATGTCGGAGGATGCGACTTCGCTGACAGAGGCGATGGCATCGACGATCACGCCGAGTTCACCGGTCATCTTGTCCAGCTCTGCGTCGCTCATCTCGATGTGAGCCAGGCGTGCCAGGTGCACAACGTCCTCACGGCTGATGGCAGACATATATCTCCCTAGGGTGGGCGGTTGGATTTCTCCTCCAATTCTAGCCCCTGGGCCGCAGGGCAAAGCCCAGATGTGGTGCGCCGCATTACGCCATGCGCAATACCGCACCACGCTGTGTGGCCCCGGCGCCATCCACCCATTCGGCGCTGAGGTAGTGTCCGGTGCCGGCCCCGGGCCGCGGGCGGCGTTCAATGCCGATGGCGCCGGAACCGGTGGTGTCCATCCCGCCCTCCACGGTGACCCGCGGCTCGTCGGTGTCCGAGTTGTTCTGGTGCTGCGGCACGCTCAGCCCGGCGAACAGGTCCCGCACGCACTGCTGCCAGGTGGGGTCGTGCTCGGCGTCGTAGACGTAGCGCAGGCCCAGCACCCCGTGCTGGCTGGTGCCCAGCAGGTGGTCCTGCCCGCCCTCCAGCGGTTCGCCGCGGTAGCTCAGCGGCAGGTGGTAGACGGTTCCGTCCTGCCGGTCCAAGGCGATGATGAATTCCATGCCGACCTGCCCGGCGGGGTCCTCCAGGCGGAACCCGCCCACGGTGTCCAGCTGCGGGCGCGCGGTCCCGCTAAAGAAGTCCTGCTGCGGCAGCCAGGAGGTCAGCAGCTCGGTCTTGGTCGGATCCATGGTGGTGGCGTAAATGATTCCCATGGCCACAGTGTTCCAAGAAACACCGGTGGGGGCAATGCCGCGGACGCGGCCTAGAGCCCGTAGGTGTAGACCACCAGGCGAATGTCGGTGTCCGGGACGAACCAGTCGCGTTCCTCGCGGTGGGTGAAGCCCAGCTTCTCGTAGAGCCCGCGCGCGGCGACCCAGTGACCGCCGGTGGTCAGTGAGACGGTGTGCACCCGGTCCAGGCTGCGGGCGTGGGCCAGGGCCGCAGCGACCATCGCCTTGCCGGCGCCGCTGCGCTGCACGGTGGGGTCCACGCTGAGCATGCGGATCTCCAGCTCCCCCGGCAGGGCGATGTCGGCGTATTCGTTGCCGTGCTGCATCAGCGACATGCTGGCGATGACGTGCCCGTCGCGCTTGGCGACCAGGATGGTGCAGTGCTCGTGGCGCTTGGCAACCTGGCGCACGAACTGCAGGTACTCGTGGTTCGGGTCATCGAAGTGCCCGGCGTCCAGGTACGCGTCAACGGTGATATCACCGATGCGCTGGTAATCCTCGGCGGTGGCCTCGGTGATCTCCAATTCGGTGGCGGCGGGAAGAGTTTGGCAAGTCATCCTTCCCAGTGTGACAGCCCCGCGGCACTGCCGGTGACCAGTCAAGCCCGCTTTGTTGCCAACTTCACCCCCGGTGTAGCGCGTCGACCTCTTTGATGCGCAGGGATGTTGGCGTGATCCAGAGTGTGGAACACGCTATGAAGCTCTTCTTCTCAGAAGCGCTGGGCGCCGCCCTGCCGCACCGCGGGCCCGCAGCGCCATGGCACCCCGATACCTGGCAGGCCGGTACCGGTGCGCAGACATAAAGTGCGCTGCGCCGGTAATAAGTTCGGCGTTCCACGGCCACCGGCACACCGCCCGGCCCCGGCCCCCGGCCCCCGGCCCCGGCCACCCGGACCCCGGCGGCAGCCGGGCTCCCCCGCGGCGTCCGGCCGGGGCGAAACCTCGGGAAGAACCGGGCTCTGGCAAGGAAAAACTTGGACAGAGCCACACCCGCCGGCGCGGGCCGAACCACCGAGCGCGGACGGAAAAGAACGGTGCAACCCGCACACCCCATGGGGTGCCCCCACGGGCAGGACAAGGGTCTGGCGGCAGAAAACGCGACGTCGCCACCACCGAAAAACCCGTAACATTATTGGTAATGGGTTCAGTGCGTGCCAGGCACGCAGGGTGCTGGGGACACCGTCGTCTCGGGAACCTTGGACGCACAATCATTCGTCGGATATGACACTTTCGTCACCAAGTTTCAAAGGAAGAACGCATTGAAGGTACTCATCGGTTCCTCCCCTGACGAGGTTGCACGCCTCGCCGCCACCGCCGTCCTTGAGGGTTTCCAGCGCTATGCCAGCGACCGGGCACCGGTCCTCGGGCTGGCCACCGGTTCCTCTCCGCTGGGCCTGTACAGCGAACTGGCCGACTACGTCGCCAAGGGCGAACTGGACCTGTCCCAGGCCACCGGCTTCGCCCTGGATGAGTACGTGGGTCTGCCCTCCGACCACGTGCAGTCCTACCGCCAGACCCTGATCCGCGAGGTCTGCCAGGTGATGGGCCTGCCGGAGCAGAACCTGAACGTGCCGCTGGGCGATGCCGAGTCCCTGGATGTGCTGGAGGAAGCGGCCACCGCCTACGACGCGGCCATCGCCGCCGCCGGCGGGGTGGATGTGCAGATCCTGGGCATCGGCTCCAACGGGCACATCGGGTTCAACGAGCCGGGCACCGCCCTGCGCAGCCGCACCCACGTCACCCGGCTGACCGCCCGCACCCGCTCGGACAATGCCCGCTTCTTCGGGTCGCTCGATGAGGTCCCCACCCACAGCGTCACCCAGGGGCTGGGCACCGTGCTGGAGGCCCGCCGCCTGGTCCTGGTGGCCACTGGACGGGTCAAGGCCGGCGCCATTGCCGCGGCGATCGAGGGCCCGCTGGCCGCATCCTGCCCGGCCTCGGTGCTGCAGCTGCACGAGGACGCGATCCTGGTGATTGACGAGGAGGCGGCCAACGACCTGAAGCACCGCGAATACTATGAGGACTCGGCCAAGGCGCTGGTGATCTAGCCTTCGGCCGGTTCCACGCCCGATGCAAGACGGCGTCCCTTCCCGCGGGCCTTGCCTGCGCGAAGGGGCGCCGTTTGCCGTGGCGCTGCGCCGCGGCTCCTAGTCCTGGGCCGGCTGGGGTTCGCCCAGCTTCTGCGCGTCAATGTACCCGGCGTACTGCCAGCCCGGGGTGCTGGAGGGGCGGTGCACCGCCACACCGGCTTCCTCGGCGATCAGTGCCCCGGCGGCCCAGTCATACTCCTGGGTGCCGTACTCGGCGTAGGCGTCGAGCGCGCCCTCGGCCACCAGGCACAAATCCAGCGCGGCCGACCCCAGGCGCCGCACGTTGACGTAGTCCTCCAACAGGTCGGCGAGCACCCGGGCCTGGAACTGGCGGCGGGTGGCGTCATACCCGAACCCGGTGGCCAGCACCTTGGCGGTGGTTTGCTGCGGGCCGGAAAGCCGGGTGGTGGTGCGGGTGGCCAGGTCCTGCTTCCAGGCCCCCAGTCCACGCCCGGCGTAGTACTCCGCGCCCAGGGCCGGAGCCTGGATGGCACCGGCCAGCCAGGTCACCTCCCCTTCCTCGCTGGTGTGGCACACGGCCACGGAGGAGGCGTAGTAGTGGACGCCGCGCACGAAGTTCGCGGTCCCATCCAGTGGGTCGATGCTCCAGCGGTAGCCGCTGGGCTTGGCCGGGGTGTGCGAGCCGAATTCCTCCCCGGTCAGCGCGTCGTTCGGCCGGGTGGTGATGATTGCGGCGCGGATCGCCTCCTCGGCGGACCGGTCAAAGTCGGTGACCCAATCACCGGCCGCGGATTTCTCATCCACCCCCAGCACGCGGGCGCCGCGCCGGGCCAGCACCTGGGCGCCGGCGCCGGCGGCCTGACGGGCCAGCAGCACCAGCGGGTCGTGTTCCACGGGGTTCTTCGGGTTCATGCCCCACCTTCCGCGCCCTGCTGGGCGACTTCTCGTGCCGCGTCCGGGCCCTGCTCCAGCAGCACCTTGAACCCGGCCTCATCCAGCACCGGGACGCCCAGGGACTGGGCCTTGTCCAGTTTCGACCCGGCGGCCTGCCCGGCCACCAGGAAATCGGTTTTCTTCGACACGCTGCCGGTGGCCTTGCCCCCGCGCACGATGATCGCCTCCTTGGCGGTGTCGCGGCTGAATTCCTCCAGCGTGCCGGTGACCACGATGGCCTGGCCCTGCAGGTGCTTGACGATGCTCTGATCGAGCTCGTCGCGCATCTTCACCCCGGCCTGCTGCCAGGCGGTGACGATGTTCCTGTGCCACGGCACGGCGAACCAGTCCACGACCGCCTCGGCGATGATCGCCCCGACCGAGTCGATCTGCGCCAGCTCCTCGCGGGCGCCGGGGGCGTCGACCACCTTCAGCAGCTCGTCCATCGACCCGTAGCGGGTGGCCAGGGCCCGGGAGGCGTTGGGTCCCACATGCCGGATGGACAGGGCCACCAGCACCCGCCACAGCGGCTGGTCCTTCGCCTTTTCCAGCTCGTCGAACAGCTTCAGCGTCATCTTGGTGGGGGCCGGCGGCTTGGCCTTGGTGCCGCGGGTGAAGAAGTACGGCACCAGTTCGAACACCCCGGTGCCCTCCCCCTTGGAGCGCTTCTCCCGCCACACCCGCACCTGGGCCAGCTCATCGAGCCGGTCCTTGAGGCCGAAGATTTCCGCCTCGTTGCTGATCACCCCTTCCCCGGCCGGGATCACCATCCCGCCCTGGGTGGCCGGGTCCTGGCCGGGGCCGCTGGTCAGCGCCGCGGCGGCCTCATAGCCCAGCGCCTCAATGTCCAGGGCGCTGCGGCTGCCCAGGTACGCCACCCGCTCGGTGAGCTGGGCCGGGCAGCTTTGGGCGTTCAGGCAGCGGATGTCCACGTCGGATTCCTTGGCCGGGGCCAGTGGTTCACCGCAGCTGGGGCAGTGGGTGGGCATCACGAAGTCGCGCAGGTTCTCCTCATTGCCCTCGCGCAGCGCCAGCACCGGTCCGACGATCTCCGGGATCACATCCCCGGCCTTGCGCAGGATGACCGTGTCCCCGATCTTCACGTTCTTCGCCTTGACGACCTCCTGGTTGTGCAAGGTGGCCCGGGCGACGGTGGATCCGGCCACCAGCACCGGCTCCATGACCCCGAACGGGGTGACCCGGCCGGTGCGCCCCACCTGCACCGCAATGTCCAGCAGCTTGGTGTGCACCTCCTCCGGCGGGTACTTGTAGGCCACCGCCCAGCGCGGCACCCGGGAGGTGTAGCCCAGCTGCTCCTGGGTGGCCAGGTCATCGACCTTCACCACGATCCCGTCGATGTCGTGCACCAGCTCGTGGCGCTTGCGCCCGTGCTCGGCAATGAACTCATCGACCTCGGCCAGCGAGGAGACCACCTGCGAATACGGGGAGACCGGCAGCCCCCAGCGGGCCATCAGCTCATAGCTTTCGGACTGGTTGGCGATGCCCAGCCCGGCGTTGCGCCCCACCCCGTGCACGAACATGCGCAGCGGGCGCTTGGCGGTCTGCGCCGGGTCCTTCTGGCGCAGCGACCCGGCGGCGGCGTTGCGGGGGTTGGCCAGCGGGGCCTTGCCCTGTTCGATCAGCGACTCGTTGTAGGCGTTGAAGTCCTGCGTGGCGATGAACACCTCGCCGCGCACCTCAAACTCGTGGGGCCAGCCGCTGCCGGAGAGCTGCTGGGGGATGTCGGCGATGGTCAGCGCGTTGTGGGTGACGTCCTCGCCGGTGGTCCCGTCCCCGCGGGTCGCGGCGCGCACCAGCTTGCCGTCGCGGTAGGTCAGGTTCAGCGCCAGCCCGTCGATCTTCACCTCGCACAGCCAGGCGGGCTTGCGCTCCGGGCGCAGGCGCAGCGCGTTCGCCTCGGCCCGCTCCAGCCAGGCGTCCAGCTCCGGCATGGAGAACACGTCCTCCAGGGAGTACATCCGGCTGGCGTGGGTGACCGGGGCGAAGGCCGCGGAAACCTCCCCGCCGACCTCCTGGGTGGGTGAGTCCTGCCCGGCCAGGATCGGGTACTGCCCCTCGATGCGCTGCAGTTCGCGAAACAGCGCATCGTATTCGGCGTCCGAGATCAGCGGCGCGTCCTGCTGGTAGTAGGCCTCGCGGTGCTGGCGGATCTGTTCGACCAGGGCATCATGCGCGGCGCGCACGTCTTCCGGCGGGGCCGAACTGGTTTCGGTGGGGGCAACGGCATTTTCACTCACACCCCTTATTGTGCCCCACCTGCCAAGTCAGATCACCTGTGCTCTGCGCGCGCCCGGAGTTTTGCCCCCGGCGCCGGATCCCGGGGACACCGGTTGCGGCGCGGGGACCAGCCCCAGCCGGGCGCCGGAATCGGTGGTCCTGTTGCTGATCGGTGGTGCGGGGTATCGTGGAGCTACCAAGTCAAAGACGGGGCATGACCGTTGCCGGCACGGCCCCGGCGCCTGATCTGCAGTGGGGTGTGTCATGGGGTCACGACGCGAGGGTGAAGGGCACGACGAGCGCCGGAGCGGGGTTTGGCAGCACGAAGCCGACCCGGCCGGTGGCCTGCCGCCCGGCAAGGACGCCGAAGAGGGGCCCGACACCGCCCGGTCCCCTGCGCAGTCCGGGCCGGGACCGGACCCCGGGCGCCCCGTCGGGCAGCGGGAGTGGAGCGATCTGAGCGAACAGCAGCGCAGCCACCTGATGCGGGAACTGGATTCGGAAGTGGCCTACCAGCGGCGCAAGGCGGCCCTGCGGCTACTGGAGCGGCTGCAGCAGAGCACCGACCCGGAACACGCCGTGCACTACGCCCGGGCCATCGCGCTGCTGCAGGGCGCCGCCCCCACACCGGAGGGGCGCAGCCAACTGGCCTGAGCCGGTGGGAAGCGGCCGCCGGGTTTAGCCCGCGTCCTGCCCTTCGGGCCGCGCCGCCGATTCGGTGGACGCCGGGGCCGGCGGTACCGGATCGGTGGCCTGCGGGGCCGGCTGCGCCCGGTCCGCCGCGGCTTCGGCCAGCTCGGCCGGGTCCGGGGCGGGCAGCACGTCAATGACGATGACGGCGATGTTATCCCGTCCCCCGGCCTCCAGGGCCGCCTGCAGCAGGGCGACCACCGCGGTTTCCGGGTCCTGGTAGGACAGCAGCAGCGCCTGCAGATGCTCGGCGGTCAGCTCCCCGCTCAACCCGTCGGAGCACAGCAGATAGCGGTCTCCGGCATGCGCCTTGAGCACCATGGTGTCCGGCTGGCTGTCCGCCCCGGCGCCCAGGGCACGGGTGATCAGGTTGCGGTGCGGGTGGTTGCGGGCCTCCAGCTCGGTGATCTGCCCGGCGTCAACCATTTCCTGCACCGCCGAGTGGTCCCGGGTCAACTGCTGCAGCACCCCGCCGCGCAGCCGGTAGCCGCGCGAGTCGCCCACGTTGACCAGCAGCAGGTCCGGCTGCGGCTTGTCCACTGCGGTGTTCAGCTCATCCTGGCGGCGGCGGTGCTCGGCCAGCATTTCGGGGGTGATGCGCTCCATCACGTCGGTGCGGGCCTGCTCGCGGTTGAAGCTGGCGGTCCACGGCGGCACCGAGATCGGGGCGGTCACCGAATCCCGGGCGGTGTCGCTGCCGCGCACCTGCAGCAGCGCGCACAGGGTGGTGCCCCCGCGGGCGTCCAGCGCGTCGCGGATCCGGTCATCGGCCAGCTGCACCTGGCGGATCACATCCAGCACCGTGGGCAGCGGGTGCTCCGGGGTGCGGTCGGTGTAGAAGGTCAGCTCCTCCAGGGTTTCGGTGGCCAGTTCGCTGGCCAGCTCCCCGGCCTCGTGCCCGCCCATGCCGTCGGCCACCGCGAACACGGTCGGGGTGATCAGGATGGCGTCCTGGTTCTCGGTGCGCCGCATCCCCACGTGGGTGCGTCCGGCGGCGACCAGGCCGAAGCCCGCCACCGATTTGGCCTGGCTCATCAATCGATCACCAGCCGTCCACCCTCACCGGCGGAGAGCAGGTAGGGCTGGATGTCCCCGAACCCGCGCACCGAGGTGATCTCCTGGGCGGTGAGCACGAAGCGTTCGTCGTTGCGCAACGTATTGGCGGTGATCGCGTCGGTGAGCACCGTGCCCGGTTCGGCCAGGGAGGTCAGCCGGGCGGCCAGGTTCACGGTCGGCCCGTAGATGTCCCCCAGCCGGGAGAGCAGCCGTCCCCACACCACCGCGACCCGGGTCTTGGGCAGCAGCTCGTCGGCCTCGAACTCCTTGGCCAGGGCCAGGGAGATGCGGGCCCCGGCCTGCGGGGTTTCGGCCACGAAGAGCACTTCGTCGCCGATGGTCTTCACCAGCCGGCCGCCGCCCACCGAGATGATCTCGGCGCTCTTGGCCTCAAAGCGCTGCACCAGCTGGGCCAGGGTGCGTTCGTTCATGCGGCGCGAGAGCGAGGTGTAGGAGACCAGGTCGGCGAAGCCGACGGCGCGGGCCAGCGGCAGCGGGGTGTCGTCGTCGTCCTCCCCGCTGTGCTGGTTGTAGGCCGCCACCCCGGCCTCGGCACGCACCGAGAGCCGGTGGATGGCCGCGTTCATCTGGCGCCGCCACGAATACAGCAGCAGGTCCTCGATCGGGCCGATCAGCTGGGGCAGGATGTTGACCAGTTCGCGCCGGGCCTGCCGGTCGCTCATCGACTGGTTCGTGACCATGTCCTCGATCAGCGCCTCGACCTGCCAGACCACCATCCGGTCGGTCATCTGCCCCACCGAGCGCATCAGCGAGATCGCGGTTTCCTCGGTGAGCTTGCCCTCGCGCACCAGCCCGACCATCGACTTCAGCGCCTCCTCGTCGCGCTGGGTGAAGAACACCTCGTCGTCCCCCAGCTCCGGGAAGCCCATGGCCCGCCACAGCTTGCGGGCCGAGAGCAGGGAGATCCCGGCCTCGGCGGCCACCTCGCGGCGCTTGAACTCACGCTTGCCGCCCAGCAGGCGCTGTTCCAGGGCGGCAACGGTTTCCTTGATGCCGGCCGGGGCCTGGGCCGGGACCTGCAGCGGGTTCTCCATGGCCTGGGCCAGCTCCTGGATCGGGTCGGCCTCCAGGCGGATCTTGGGCAGCGCCTGGGTGCGCGCCTCCAGGGCGGCGTCACTGGCCGCCTGCGGGGTTTCGCTGCGGGAAGGGCTAGTGTGCTCGGAGCTCATCGATCATTCCCCTCACCGGCCGCGGTCCCAAAGGGTCCGGCCACTTGGTTGTTCCCACCCATGTTCTGCAGCGCCTCGATGGCCAGCCGGCGGAAGGAGGTCACCGCCGGAACATGGGGAATCCTGACATAGCCGTGGTTCAGCACCACGTCCAACGTGCCCGGCCGCTGTGCCGGGTTCTTCTTCTTGCGGGTATGGGCCAGCAGGTCGCGCACCGTGTACAGCCCCACCGACTGCAGCTGGCCGCCGCTGCGCGGGGTGCGGAACAAGATCCGCTCGGTGGTCAGCACGATCCGCGAGCGCAGCCAGCCGATCCACGGGGCGACGCACCAGATGCCCACCAGCAGGAACCACAGCAGCACGAACAGCCAAGAAAGCACCCCGGCGTTGGGAGCAATCCACCCGGGAAGCTGCTGGCGCGAGAGGTAGCCGAGGATAAAGGCGAAACTTCCGGTGAGGATCAGCAGGGTGATGAACGGCTGGCGCAGCACCCGGGAGTGCACACGGGTCTTGATGATCACGCGCTCGTTCTGGTGTAGCGGTAGCTTCATGATGGCCGTGCCGGCACCTCCTCGCTTGCCTTGTGCTGCCTGCCTTCAGCGGTTGCAGTTCCCCGAAAAACCGGGGGTCCCGTATTCCATACTAGTCCCGCGCCCCCACCGGTTTGGCTCCGGGGCCGGCGCACCGCCTAGGCGTACTGCCCGTCGCTGCGCCGCACATGGTGCACGTCCCCGGCCAGCACCCGGTGCTCGGTGCCGTGCTCATCGCGCACAAGCAGCGCCCCGTCCGCTGCCAGGTTCAACGCCCGGGCCTGCAGACTGGTTCCATCCGGGTAGTCGATGCGCACGTCCTGGCCCAGCGTGGCCAGCGACTCGGCGACCAGTTCGCACAGGCTGCGTCCGCCCTGGTTGGCCAGCGGTGCGCCCGCGTTGCCGCCCACCGCCCGGAAGGCCGCATCCAGGTTCACGAAGCGACGCAGGTACGCGCCCAGCAGCTCGGTGCGGTCCAGCCGTTCCCCGCTGGCCAGGCGCAGGGAGGTGGCGGTGGACACCGGCAGCTCGGCGGCGTCCTGGTCCACGTTCATCCCGGTGCCCACCACCACGGCCGGTCCGGTCGGTGTGGTGGCCAGCTGGGCGAGGATCCCGCAGACCTTGCGGGAATCGACCAGCACGTCGTTGGGCCATTTGATGCCGGCGGCCAGCCCGGTGCGTTCGGCGATGGCCTGGCACCAGGCGGCCGCGGCCAGCATCGTGTACCAGGACAGGGCCTCCACCGGCAGCGCCGGCACCGGGCGCACCAGGATGCTCACGGTCAGCGCCGCGCCGGCCGGCACCACCCAGCCGCGGCCCAGGCGCCCCTTGCCCGCCTGCTGGTGTTCGGTGCTCAGCACCGCCAGGTGCCCGGCGCTGTCCTCGGCCGCGGCCTGCACCAGGTCCGCGTTGGTCGAGCCGGTGGAAGGCACCAGCCGCACCGGGTCAAGGCCCAGGTCGCGGGCAATCTGGGATAGGCGCGCCGCGTCCAGGGCGGCGCGTGGCGCGCGGGAGGGAGGCATCATGCCTTCCAGCCTATGCCACCGCTCACCCCCGCACGCCCGTGCTGCTGCCGGGTTTCGCGGTGGGCGTCACGCCGGGGCCCTGCGGGCGTTGGCAGCGCTTAGAGGAAGATGTCCGGCACCAGCTGGCTGGTCGGGTCGGTGGCGTAGGCGTCGAAGTCGGTGACCCCCGCCGCGGAGAGCACCTGTTCGTCGGTGAAGAAGTTGCCGCTGCAGCTGCGCGGGTCGCTGGCCAGGATGGCGGTGGCGGCCTCGGCGACGATGCGGGCATCGCGCGCCCCCTTGATCATGGTTCCGCCTCCGGGCAGGTTGCGGATGGCCGCGGTGTCGATCAGCGTGGCCGGCCACAGGGAGTTGACCCCGATGCCCTCGTCCTTCAGCTCCTCGGCCAGGCCCAGGGTGGTCATGCTCATCCCGTACTTGCTCATGGTGTAGGCCAGGTGGACCCCGGCCCAGCGCGGATCCAGGTTCAACGGCGGGGAGAGGGTCAGGATGTGCGGGTGGGCGGACTTGCGCAGGTGCGGCAGCGCGGTCTTGGACAGCAGGAAGGCCCCGCGCACGTTGATGTCCATCATCAGGTCGTAGCGCTTCATGTCCACGTCATCGGTCTTGGCCAGGTTGATGGCGCTGGCGTTGTTGATGACGATGTCGATCCCGCCAAAGCGCTGCACGGCGCTGTCCACCATCCGGGCCACGTCCTCGTCCTTGCGCACGTCCCCGACCACGGCCAACCCGGTGCCGCCGGCCTGGTTGATCTGCTCCACGGCGGTGTGGATGGTACCCTCCAAGGAAGGATGCGGGGTGTCCGTCTTGGACAGCAGCACGAGGTTGGCCCCGTTCTTGGCCGCCTGCAGGGCGATGGACAGCCCGATGCCACGGCTGCCGCCGCTCATCACGATGGTCTTGCCTGCCAGGGTTTGAGGCTGGGGATTAATGGTGTTGCGCGAATCTTCAGTCATGTGACCCAGATTACTTGAAAACGCCCCCCGTAGCTACTGGTGAGTAACATAATCTGGCGCTGTTGCCGGATTCGACGAACGCATTTTGTAGGCTTCCTACAAACGGGACCGCCATTTTCCCAGTTAGACTGACGTGGGTGGCATTTTTCTTGTGCCATTCCTACACAACTTTACGTACCAGGCAACCAAGGGAGTCGAAGGCATGACGCAGGGGCGCACCGAGGCGGATGAAGCGATCGACCTGTCCACCACCGCCGGCAAGCTCGCCGAGTTCCGCCGTCGCGAGGCCCTGGCGCAGCTGCCCTCCGGCCCCGAGGCCGTGGAAAAGCAGCACGCCCGTGGCAAGCACACCGCCCGCGAACGCATCGACATGCTGCTCGATGAGAACTCCTTCGTGGAATTCGACGCCCTGGCCGTGCACCGCTCCACCGCCTTTGGCATGGAGAAGAAGAAGCCGCTGGGCGATGGCGTGGTCTGCGGCTACGGCACCGTCGATGGCCGCCTGGTTGCCGTCTACTCCCAGGACTTCACCGTCTACGGCGGCTCGCTCTCGCAGGTGAACGGAGAGAAGATCGTCAAGGTCCAGGAATTCGCGATCCGCAACGGCTGCCCGGTTGTCGGAATCAACGACGGCGGCGGCGCGCGCATCCAGGAGGGCGTGGCCTCCCTGGCGATGTTCGCCGACATCTTCCGCAACAACGTGCACGCCTCGGGCGTGGTTCCGCAGATCTCCCTGATCATGGGCCCGTGCGCCGGGGGCGCCGCGTACTCCCCGGCCCTGACCGACTACGTGATCATGGTGGACAAGACCAGCCACATGTTCATCACCGGCCCGGACGTCATCAAGACCGTGACCGGCGAGGAAGTGGACATGGAAACCCTGGGTGGGGCGCGTCAGCACAACTCCACCACCGGCACCGCCACCTACCTGGCCGAGGATGAGGAAGACGCAATCGAGTTCTGCAAGGAACTGCTGGACTTCCTGCCCTCCTCGAACCTCACCGACGCGCCGCTGGCCGAATTCGAGGAAGAGCTGGAGCTGACCGAGGAGGACGAACAGCTCGATACGCTGATTCCGGACTCCGCCAACCAGCCCTACGACATGCGCACCGTGATCGAATCCGTGGTAGATGACGGGCAGTTCTTCGAGATGCAGGCGCTCTACGCCCCGAACGTGATGATCGGCTACGCACGCATCGAGGGCGCGACCGTGGGCATCGTGGCCAACCAGCCGCTGCAGTTCGCCGGCACCCTGGACATCGCGGCCTCGGAAAAGGCCGCCCGCTTCGTGCGCAACTGCGATGCGTTCAACATCCCGATCGTGACCCTGGTGGACGTGCCCGGCTTCCTGCCCGGCAAGGACCAGGAATTCCAGGGCATCATCCGCCGCGGCGCAAAGCTGCTGTACGCCTACGCCGAGGCCACCGTGCCGAAGCTGACCGTCATCACCCGCAAGGCCTACGGCGGAGCCTACATCGTGATGGGCTCCAAGAAGCTCGGCGCGGATCTGAACCTGGCCTGGCCCACCGCCCAGATCGGCGTGATGGGCGCCCAGGGCGCGGTGAACATCCTCTACCGCCGCGACCTGGCGGCGGTGCAGGCCGAGGGCGGCGACGTCGAGGCCCGCCGCAGGGAAATCATCGAGGGCTACGAGGCCGAGCTTCTCAACCCGTACCAGGCCGCGGAGCTGGGGTACATCGACGCGGTCATCGCCCCGAGCGACACCCGCCTGCAGCTGGTGCGCGGGCTGCGCGCCCTGCGCGAGAAGCACGCGAGCCTGCCGCCAAAGAAGCACGGCAACATCCCGCTGTAGGCCCCGCCTACACCCCCAGCGACGCCCCGAGCAAAGTTCGAAGGACTGGATATGGAACAGCACACCGTCACACGGCAGGCCACCGCCGCGCTCACCGTAACCCGCGGCAATCCGAGCCCGGAGGAACTGGCGGCGGTCACCGCACTGCTCAGCGCCATGGGCTCCCAGCCAAACCAGAACGGTGCCGCGCAGGCCCCGGCCGGACGGGTCACCCGGATCCGCAAGCGCCGCGCATTGAGCACTCCGCGGCTTCCATGGAGCATTGCCCGCCGCTAACCCCGCAGACTCACACCGCGGTCACCGGCTTCCTGCCCCGCTTCCCTGCGCTGCGCCCGCAGCGCAGGGAAGCGGGGCATTGCCATGTGCTCAACCGATCCACGTCACAGGGATTGCCGGCGCCCGCTACGAACGGCGGAATTGGTCCGGCAAAACTCTTCAACAAATATTTCACGTCCACTAGGCTTGGCTCATGACCAAGGACACATCGGCCCGCGCCGACTCCGCCATCGATGAGGTGGCCAACGAATACTTTGAGCAGGTTCTGCAACTCTTCCCGGAGATCGGAACCGAGATGGGACTGCCGGGCTACGAAAGCCGCTACGGGGACTACTCCCCGGCCGGCACGCAGAAATACGCGGAGCTGACCTCCGCCACCCTGGAGAAGCTGGACGCACTGACCGCCCAGGACGCCGTCGATGAAGTCACCCTCGACGCGATGCGCGAACGGCTCGGCCTGGAGCTGGAAATCATCGCCACCGGACGCACCGAGCTGAACAACATCGCCAGCCAGGCGCAGGAGATCCGCGCGATCTTCGATTTGATGCCACAGGACAGCTCCCAGGACTACCGCTTCATTGCCGAGCGCCTGGCCAACGTCCCGGCCGCCATGGACGGCTACATCGCCTCGCTGCGCGACTCGGCCGCCAAGGGCCAGATCGCCGCCCGCCGGCAGGTGAAGATCGTGATCGAGCAGGCCACCGACTACGCCAAGGACGGCGGGTTCTTCGACGAGCTGGCCTCCGCCGGGGCCGCAGTGGACGCGTCCCTGGCCCCGGCGCTCGGCGACGGCGCGAAGCAGGCAAAGGACGCCTACCGGTCACTGGCCGAGGTACTGGGCGAGGAGCTGCTGCCCATGGCGCCTGAAAAGGATGCGGTCGGCCGCGAACACTACGCCCTGGCTTCACGCTACTTCCTGGGCGCGGAAGTGGACCTGGAGGAAACCTACGCCTGGGGCGTTGAGGAACTGGCCCGCATCATCGCCGAGCAGAAACGCGTCGCCGCGCAGATCAAGCCCGGGGCCACGATCGAGGAGGCCAAGCAGGTCCTGAACCAGGATGCTGCGCGCAAGCTCAGGGGCACCGAGGCGCTGCGCACCTGGATGCAGCAGAAGGCCGACGCGGCGCTGGCCGACCTGGCCGGCACCCACTTTGACATCCCCTCCCCCATGGACCGCATCGAATGCATGATCGCCCCCACCGAGGATGGCGGCATCTACTACACCGGGCCCTCCGATGACTTCTCCCGTCCCGGACGCATGTGGTGGTCAATCCCGCCGGGTGAGGAGGAGTTCTCCACCTGGTCGGAGCTGACCACCGTCTACCACGAGGGGGTTCCGGGCCACCACCTGCAGATCGGCACCGCGCAACTGCAGGCGGACACGCTGAACAAGTGGCGCCGCAACCTGTGCTGGGTTTCGGGCCACGGCGAGGGGTGGGCCCTGTACTCGGAGCGGCTGATGCAGCAGCTGGGGTACCTGGATGACCCGGGCGACCACATGGGCATGCTGGACGCGCAGCGGATGCGCGCGGCCCGCGTGGTCTTCGACATCGGCGTGCATCTGGAGCTGGAGGTCCCCCAAGCCTGGGGCGAAGGCACCTGGACGGCGCAGAAGGGCTACGAATTCCTCAAGGCCAACTTTGACGAGTCCCCCGGGCAGCTGGACTTCGAGTTCACCCGCTACCTGGGATGGCCGGGACAGGCACCCAGCTACAAGGTGGGCCAGCGGCTGTGGGAGCAGATCCGCGATGAGCTCTCGGCACGCGAAGGCGAGGACTTCGACGTGAAGGCCTTCCACACCCGGGCCCTGAAGCTCGGGTCGGTGGGCCTGGACACGCTCAAGCGCGCCCTGCTGGACTAGCCAGCGTCCGCCCGTGGCGAAGACCCGCACCTGTCCTCGGTGCGGGTCTTGCCGTGCCCCACCGGCATGCCGCAATCCGGTCAACGCCTTCGGTCGCTGCCGCCCTACCGACGCCGCAGCTACGGCGAGCGCTTCGCAGCGCGTGAACGGACCAGCCAGGGAAAGCCGTGGGGCTCGTCGGCGGCGCGGCGGGCGGCCTCGCGATGATCATGGCGTCGCGGCTGGAGCGGAAGGTTCTGCGGGTGCACCGGGATTGCGGCGCTCACCGGCACCGGGTCGGTGCTGATCCACTGGCATTCGGTGATCACCCCGAGCTGCGGATCCAGGTAACTGGGCATCCGGCTAAAGCCCTGGGCCGGGAGCACGTACACGACCCCGGCGTCCATTGGCGGCTGCCCGTTCTCCGGGTGCGCAAAGGAGAGGAAGATCCGGCGCTCGGCCTCCCGTCCGGGTGTGCTGCCCGGATAAAAGCAGGCGTTGAGAAACCCCGGGGTGTTGGCCGAGCGCACCGCGTAGGCAATGGCCCAGGTGGGGTCCTCGGTGGCGAACACCGCGGTGGTTTTGGAAAACCTGTCGGGGCTGTGGTCAATGGGTGTCCTGGGGGTCAGCTGATGCAGGCCCGGTGTTCTGGAGCCGTGCAGCAAGAAATCCCCGGAGCGCACATACGCGGCGAGCCGGGACCAGACCCGATCCCCGTCGGTGGGAGCGGGCACATGCCAGGAGCCGGTCTGCCCCGCAGCGGCGGGCTTGGGATCGCTCACCGCGGCGCTTAGCCCGCGTAGCTGCTCAGCTGGATCAGATTGCCGCAGGTGTCATCGAAGACGGCGGTGGTCACCGGCCCCATGTCGGTGGGTTCCTGGGTGAATTCCACGCCCAACCCCCGCAGCCGCCGGTATTCGGCCTGCACGTCCTGGACGGCGAATGAGGTGAAGGGTATTCCGTCAGCCACCAGGGCCTGCTTGAAGGGCAGCACCGCCGGGTGGCTGGAGGGTTCAAGCAGCAGCTCCGGTCCATCCAGCTCCCCGGGTGCGGTCAGCGTGATCCAGCTGTCGGTGCCCATCGGGATGTCGTGCTTGATCTTGAAGCCCAGGACGCGGGTGTAAAAATCGCGGGCCCTGCTTTGGTCATCAACAAAGACGCTGGTGATGTAGATCTTCACGGTTCTGCCCTTTCCTCAACCTGTTTTCCCCATCGTAGTTTGGCCTGCCTCTCCTTCCCACTCCCCTGATCGTTCACTAGGGTTGCTGGAGCAGGGCGCGCCGGGAGCAGAAGCGCCGCTGACCGGTTCGAGAGCCAATTCAACGGAAAGGAGTTCGCATGCCAATCCTTGACCTGACGCACCCGATCAGCAGCGGCATGCAGGTCTACCCGCAGGATCCCCAGGTCTCACTGCAGCCGGCGCTGCAGCAGGCGACTGATGGTGTGGCCGTCACCGCGGTTCACTGCGGTTCGCACAGCGGAACCCACCTGGATGCGCCAAGCCACGTGATCGCCACGGGGCGCAGCACCTCGCAGATCGACTTGGATGAGCTGTGCGCGCAAGCGGTGGTGATCCAGGTGGGCCAGGCCCGGCCGCGGGAGGTTCTTGGCCGGGAGCGTCTTGGCGGGCAGATTCCCGAATCGGTTCCGCCGATCGTGGTGATCGCCACGGGATGGGACCGGCATTACGGCACCGACTCCTACCTGGAGCATCCGGTGCTGGAGCCGGCGCTTGTGCAATTGCTGATCGAGCGCGGGATGCGGGTGCTGGCGGTGGACACGCTGAACCCGGACCACACCCGGCAGGAAGAACACGCCACCGGGTTTCCGGTGCACGAGCTGGTGCTGGGCAGCGACCGGCTAATCGTGGAGAACCTGCGCGGCGCCACCGGGTTGCCCGATTCCTGCCGCATCGGATTCTTTCCCCTGAACCTGGAATCCTGCGACGGGGCCCCGGTACGAGCCGCGGCCTGGGTCGAGTAGCACGCGTCCCCGCACGGATTGGCTGGCGCAGGCCCGTCTGGCAACGTACCGGGCGAGTATGACGAACCATTGCGTCGTTAACGCTTTATTCCGTGCCTTTCGGTGAAGCGCGGCACAGGCGGGCGTGACACAATCAGCAAAAATTCGGCTTTCGTAATAATAAGAAATATTGGTTCTTTGCTGGTACGTTACGCCCCCTACGGTGGTGGATCATGGCTACTTCACTGAACACCAAAAGACTTCCCGGCTGGGTGACCGGCTTCGGGCCGCAGATCATCGCGGCCCTGATCCTCGGGCTCATCCTCGGCCTGGTTGCCAAGTACACCGGCAGCACCGCCGAGGAGCCCACCGCACTGGGCCAGGCCCTGCAGATCGTCGGCTCCAGCTACGTCTCCCTGCTGCGTGCCGCAGTGGTGCCGCTGATCTTCTTCGCCGTGGTCGCCTCGATCGCGAATCTCGCCAAGGTCACCAATGCCGCCCGTCTGGCCTGGCAGACCCTGCTGTGGTTCGGGATCACCGCACTGATCTCGGTGCTGATCGGCATCACCCTGGGGCTGGTGTTCCAGCCCGGCGCCAATACCGGCCAGGACATGCCGGAGAACTACGACGGCAAGACCGGCAGCTGGCTGGGCTTCCTCACCGGGCTGATCCCGGCCAACTTCCTGGGGCTGGGAGCCAACACCAGCATTGAGGACGGGGCGGCCAGCACGTCGCTGAGCTTCAACGTGCTGCAGATCCTGGTGATCGCCATCGCCGTGGGCGTGGCCGCACTGAAGGTGGGCGAGGCCGCCAAGCCGTTCCTGGACTTCTCCGCCTCCTTCCTGGCCATCATCCAAAAGGTGTTGTGGTGGATCATCCGCATCGCCCCGATCGGCACCATTGGCCTGATCGGCAACGCCGTGGCCGTCTACGGCTGGGACACCATTGGTGCGCTGGGCAAGTTCACCCTGGCGGTCTACGTGGGCCTGGCGCTGGTGCTGTTCGCGCTCTACCCGGTGCTGGTGCGCCTGCACGGGCTGGGCATCAAGCAGTACTTCTCCGGGGTGTGGCCGGCGGTGCAGCTGGGCTTTGTTTCCCGTTCCTCGATCGGCACCCTGCCGCTGACCCAGCGGGTGACCGAACGCAACCTGGGTGTGCCCTCCGGCTACGCCTCCTTCGCGGTGCCGCTGGGCGCGACCACCAAGATGGATGGCTGCGCGGCCATCTACCCGGCGGTTTCGGCGATCTTCGTCGCCCAGTTCTTCCACATTGACCTGGGGCTGACCGACTACCTGCTGATCGCCCTGGTCTCGGTGCTCGGTTCGGCCGCGACCGCCGGCACCACCGGCGCGATCGTGATGCTGACCCTGACCCTGTCCACCCTGGGCCTGCCGCTGGCCGGCGTGGGCCTGCTGATGGCCGTGGACCCGATCATCGACATGGGCCGCACCGCGGTGAACGTGGCCGGCCAGGCGCTGGTGCCCACGATCGTGGCCAAGCGCGAGGGCATCTTGGATAAGGACCTGTACGACGCGCCGCGGGCGGGTAATCCGTTCGCCGATGAGCACGCCGCCACCTCCCAGCCGGAGCCGCAGGCGCAGCCGGTGCACTAACCGGGCTCATCCCGGGCCGGTCCGGCTACGGGCCAGCCATTAGAGAGCGGGGCCGAATCCATCACGGATTCGGCCCCGCTTTCGTGTTGACAGGCCCTGCAGCACCAGACCGGTTCCGGCTGTGACCGAACACACGAAAAAGGGTTTGCACCGAGTGCAAAATTGCACGTAGTGTAAAACTCGTGACAACTGACTCCAGCGGCACCCGCCGTGAAATGAACAAGCAGGCAACCCGGCAGGCCATTGTTGACGCCGCGTTGACGCTGCTGCGCAACCAGGGCCGCGAGGCCATGACCGCCACCGCCATCGCCGAGGCCGCCGGCATCTCCCGGCGCACCCTGTTCAACTACTTCCCCACCGTGGACGCCGTGCTGGCCGGACCGCTGCAGCGGCTGCTGGACCGCGTGGTGGAGGTGCTGGCCGAATCCACCCAGGAACTGCCGCTGATCACCGCCGTCATCCGGGCCCTGCAGGGCGCCGGGGTGCCGCAGCTGCTGGAGCCGGTGGCCTACCTGGGGATCTACGCCGAGGACTGCTCGCACCAGTCCGGCGGCAGCCAGCCGAACCAGTGGCAGAACTCCTCGCGGGACATCATCACCACCATTGAGCGCAAGTACCCGGAGGCCGACCCGTTCGAGGTGCGGATCTTCTCCCACGTCGTGCTGGGGGCCGGGCAGGCCGCCTTCGAGGAATGGACCCGCCAGCTGGCGATCACCACCGGTACCGAGGCCAACGCCCCCCTGGACATTTCCCCGCAGCAGATCCAGGAACTGCATTCGCTGCTCACCCACGCCCTGGAGCAGCTGCGTGACGGCTTCCCGGCGCTTTTGACCACCTCCGATTCCACGGACAAGGACCTTTAACCCCCATGGCTTCCTTCCTTTACCGCCTGGCCTCCTGGGCCCACCGGCACCGTTTCCGGATGATCTCCATCTGGTTGGCCGTCTTCATCGCCATCGGCACCAGCGCGACCTTGTTCATGGGCCAGCTGTCCAACACCTTCTCCCTGCCGGGCACCGAGACCCAGCGCACGCTGGACCGGATGGAACGTGAACTTCCGGACCTGGCTGGCGGCTCCGGGGCGATTGTCTTCCGCGAATCCAGCAACCGTCCGCTCAACGAGCAGCAGTCCCAGGCCATCGAGTCGGCGCTGGATCAGCTGGAGCACCACCGTGAGGTTGTGAACGTGGCCCGCCCGTTCGAGCTGCAGGAACAGCTTGATGAGGCCGAGCCGGAACTGGCCAAGGCGCAAAAGAAGCTGGACGACGGGCAGAAGGAGCTCGAGGACGGCAAACAGCAGATCGCCGACGGCAAGCAGCAGTTGGAGGACGCGCGCGATGAGCTGACCGAGGGCTGGGCCCAGCTGTTCGACGGGCAGAAGGAAATCAAGCAGGGCGAACCGCAGATCAACGCCGCCGAGGCGAAGCTCGCCCAGGGCTGGGCAGAGCTGCGCTCGGGGGAAGCCGAACTGCGCAAGGGGCAGGCCCAGTTTGATGCCGGCGAACGCCAGTGGAAGGCTGGGATGGCCGAGTACCAGTCCGGGTACGCACAGTACGCGGCCGGGCAAAAGCAGTTTGCCGCCGGGGAACAGAAGCTCGATGCGTCGGCCAAGGAATTGGCCGCCGGGGAAAAGCAGTACCGGGCGAACCTGAACAAGATCCTGGACGGCAAGTCCCGCGCCGAACGGGAAAAGGAACTTGCCGCCGGCAAGAAGCAGGCCCAGCAGGGGCTGCAGCAGGCCGAGGATGGGATCAAGACCCTTGATGCGGGGATAAGCCAAGCCGAGGCAGAGTTGAAGAAACTCAACAGCCAATTGGCCGAAGCTGAGAAGAACGGTGCTACCGAGGGACTCGACGAACTGAAGGAAGGCATCGCCACCACTCAGGCGAGCATCGAAGAGCTGAAAAAACAACGCTCGGCAGCTGCATCCGGGCAAGAGAAATCCCAGGCTTCCCTGGAGCAGATCGCCCAGGCCCAGGCCGGGCTGAAGCAGCTTGACCAGGCCCGCGCCCAGTTGGATTCGGGCAAGCAGCAGCTGAACGCCGGACGCCAGCAGCTGGAATCCAAGCGCGGCGAGCTGGAGGCGGCCGGCCCCAAGCTGGCCCAGGCCAAGAAGCAGCTGGACGCCGGCAAGAGGGAACTGGATGCCAACCGCGCCAAGCTGGCCGCCGGATGGCAGGAAATCAATGCCGGGCGGGCGGAGCTGAACGCCGGGCAGGCCGAGTTCGACAAGCAGAAGGCCAAGTTCGAGGCCGGCAAGGCCGAACTGGCCGCCGCCGAGAAGCAGCTGAAGGACGGCGAAGCCACCGTCAAGCAGAAGACCAGGGAGCTGGAGGAGGCCGAGGCGAAGCTGCCGCAGGCCGAGCGTGAACTGGAGCGTGGACGGGCCGAACTGGACTTCGCCGCCCGCCAGGTGGGCGCCTCCTCGGACATGCGCTTCATCTCCGAGGACGGTTCCACCGCCGTGGCCCAGGTGTCCTTCCGCGGGCAGACCGATGCGCTGACCCCGGCCGACCGTGAGGCGATCACCGCGATCGCCACCGGACCGCAGGCCGCCGGCGTGGAGGTGCTGTTCTCCAAGGAAATCCTGCAGGACATCTCCGAGGTGTTCGGGGCCGCCGAGGTGGTGGGCCTGGTGGTGGCCGCGATCGTGCTGATCGTGATGCTAGGTACGCTGATCGCCGCCGGGCTGCCGCTGCTGCTGGCGCTGCTGGGCGTCGGCGCCGGTGTGGGCACCACCCTGGCGTTCTCCTCATTGGTGGACATGGCCTCCATTACCCCGGCCCTGGCGCTGATGCTGGGCCTGGCCGTGGGAATCGACTACGCGCTGTTCATCATCCACCGGCACCGCACCCAGGTGCTGGGCGGCATGCAGGTCGGTGAGTCGATCGCCCGGGCGGTGGGCACCAGCGGCAACGCGGTGGTCTTCGCCGGGCTGACCGTGATCATCGCCCTGGCCGCGTTGACCGTGCCGGGCCTGCCTTTCCTGAGCGTGCTGGGCCTGTCGGCCGCGTTCACCGTGCTGATGGCGGTGCTGCTGGCAATCACCCTGCTGCCGGCGCTGCTGTCCCTGGTGGGCGACAATATCGTCTCGAAGCGGGCCCGTGAACGGGCCGCCTCCGGGGTGGTTTCCGAGCCGAAGTCGGCGCGCTGGGTACAGCTGCTGACCAAGGCCGCGATCCCGGTGAGCCTGGTGGTGGTTGCGGTGCTGGGCACCATCGCCCTGCCGGCCACCCAGATGCGCACCGCCCTGCCCGATGGCTCGGCCGAGGCCGCCGATTCGATGGCGTTCCAGGCCTACCAGCAGACCAGTGACAAGTTCGGCGCCGGGTACAACGGGCCGCTGCTGGTGCTGGCCGACCTGCCCGGGGACCTGAACCAGCGCCAGGCCGATTCGCTGGCCCTGGATGTGGCCGATCAGCTGCGCACCCATGATGCGGTGATCGCCGCGATCCCGGCCACCATGACCGATGACCGCTCGCTGGTGGCGATCCAGGTGATTCCGGCCGACGGGCCGGCCTCGGAAGCCACCGAGAACCTGGTGCACGAACTGCGGGATGACGCCGAGCGGATCCAGTCCGCCACCGGCATCACCGACATGGCCGTGACCGGTCAGGTGGCCGCGCAGATCGACGTTTCCGAGGTGGTCACCAACGCGCTGGCCCCGTACCTGAGCATCGTGGTGGGCCTGTCGCTGATCCTGCTGCTGCTGGTCTTCCGTTCCCTGGTGGTGCCGCTGCTGGCCACCGGCGGCTTCCTGCTCTCGCTGGCCGCCGCGTTCGGCGCCAGCACCGCGGTCTACCAGTTCGGCTGGCTCTCGGGGGTGTTCGGGGTCAACGTCCCGGGCCCGCTGCTCAGCTTCCTGCCGATCCTGCTCACCGGCATCCTGTTCGGCCTGGCCATGGACTACCAGGTGTTCCTGGTCTCGGCGATGCGTGAACGGTTCGTGCACGGCGAATCGGCCCGTGACGCGGTGCGTTCGGGCTTCTCCATGACCGCCCCGGTGGTCACCGCCGCGGCGCTGATCATGATCTCGGTGTTCGCCGGGTTCATCTTCTCCCACCTGGCGATGATTCGCCCGCTGGGCTTCGCGCTGGCCTTCGGCGTGCTGTTCGACGCGTTCGTGGTGCGCATGACCCTGATCCCGGCCGTGATGCACCTGCTGGGCGACAAGGCGTGGTACCTTCCCAAGTGGCTGGATAGGATCCTGCCGAACGTGGACGTCGAGGGCGAGGGGCTCACCGCCCTGCTGGAGGAACGCGACGAACACCACCACGACCGGGCAAGCCACACCGAAAGCGTGAACGCATGAGCGAACAGACCCTGAACCAGGACCCCGCGCAGGCCCCGCGCCTGCTGCTGGCCTCGGCCTCCCCCGGCCGGCGCCGGGTGCTCACCGATGCGGGCATCCGCTTTGACACCCAGGTGTCCTCCGTGGACGAGGACGCCGTGCTGGCCGCCGCAGAGGCGCAGCACGGTCCGCAGGACGCGGCCGCCACCGCGCTGCTGCTGGCCAAGGCCAAGGCCGAGGACGTTGCGGCCCAGGCCCCGGCGGGCACCTTGGTGCTGGGCTGTGATTCGGTGTTCGAGATCGACGGGGTCGCCTACGGCAAACCGCACACCGCGGACGTGGCCCGCCAGCGCTGGCAGCAGTTGCGCGGCTCCGCCGGGGTGCTGCATTCGGGACACTGGCTCATTGCCGCCGGCGGGGGCCGGTCCGTGGGGCTGGGCTCGGCAACCGTGGTGCACTTCGCCCAGGTCGGCGACGCGGAGATCGAGGCGTATGTGGCCAGCGGCGAACCGTTGCCGTGCGCCGGTGCGTTCACCATCGACGGGCTGGCCTCCGCGTTCATCGAATCCATCGAGGGCAACTATCAAAGCGTGGTTGGCCTTGATGTGAGCATGCTGCGCCGGCTGCTGGCCGAGCATGGCGTGGCGATCACCGAACTCTGGGCCTAGCCGGCCGCTGAGAACCCTCAAGCATGAAATGCCCCGAACGGCGTGATCCGTTCGGGGCATTGTGTGTTGGGCCTATTCCGGCTGCTCGGGCCGTTCCACCCCCAGGTAGGTTTCCTCCGGCACCGGGGCGGCCACCTGTTCACGCACGGCTTCCAGCAAGCGCGGGTCGTTGAGCAGCCGGAAATGCCCCATGGTCTCCAACTTGATGTTCTGGGCCCCCTGAAGCTGGCTGCCGCCGGGAATGTGCGGATCAAAGGAGCTGTAGATGGAGGTGATCCGCGAATTCACCGCCAGGTTCGCGGCCAGCTGCAGCAGTCCGGCGTTGCGCGGCGAAAAGGCGCGCAGGGAACGGATCGGTGCGAAGCGGGCGTACACCGAGCCGGAGAATGGGGTGCTGATCGCCACCATCTTGGCAATCCGCTCGGGGTGCGGGGAGGCGCTCATGGCATGCTTGCCGATCAGCCCGCCCTTGCTGTGCGCCACGATGACCACCCCGTTCAGGTCATGTTCGGCCAGGTAGTCCGAAACCAGGCGGGACATTTGCGGCACGGTGCCCCGGTTGTACCCGATCCCGCTGACCGCATGCACCGGATGGCCGGCCTGGTGCAGGTGCCGGGCGACCGGGAGCAGGAATTGCCAGGTCTCCCAGATGCCCGGGATCAGCAGCACGGGCGCGGCCTGGGCATCAGAGTAACTGAGCAGCTCCTGCTCGGCCACCGGGCGCAGGAAAGCGCGGGCCTGCCAGTAACCGGCGTACAGGTAGTCCAGCAGCCAACCCTGGCCCCGGCGCAGTTGCCCCACGCCCCGCTCACGGATCCGATGCAGGCAGGCAGGGAGCTGGAGCGGTACGTGCCGGGTCAGTGCGCCGTGCAGCCGGTCCAGTAATCGAGCCATTCCTTCACGATACTAAAGAACGTTTCAGCCGCACCCCGCGGGTGCCGGTCTGCTGGGAATCACCGATTCGGTGTTGCCTGCGGAAGGAAGGCTGCCTATGCTCAGGGAACTTTCGACGGTGTCGGTCTTTGGCACGGCGTGAGACATGGGAGCAGAGGATGGTGTGCAACGAGACCGGGTTCGAGGTGTCGGCCCCACCGGGCCCGGCAGCGCGGACGGGCAGGGCCCTGGCCAGGGCCCAGGGCCTGTACTTGCTGGTGACCGGGGTGTGGCCGCTGCTGCACTACCGGAGTTTTGAAGCGGTGCTGGGCCCCAAGGTCGATGACTGGTTGGTCAGGTGCGTCAGCGGGCTCGCGGTTACGCTGGCCTACCAGCAGCTGCGCACGCGCGCCACGAGCCAAGGCTTGACCACGGCGCGCAGGATTGGCATCGGCGCTGCCCTGTCCTTCGGCGGCGTTGATCTTCGCTACGGCGGCAGCGGGCGCATCAGCCGGATCTACCTGCTTGACGCCGCCGTGCAGGCCTGCTGGGTGGCGGCCTGGATAAAAACCGCCTCCCCACCCCGGGCCCACCAAGCCGAGAGGTAGCTGGGGCACCCCGGCTACTTGCCGGTCGCAGGCTTGGTGCCCAGCAGCAGATTCAGGCCCCAGCCAAGGATGGTAATGAAGATGATCGCCCCGAGCATGGACAGCAGTTCGGCCGGGGTGCTCAAAATCCCCAGGCTGATGATCAATGTGGTGGCCCCGGCTGGCGGGTGTGGTTTGTTCGTCCAGGTCAGCACCAGCGTGGTCAGCGCGACCGATAGCGCCCCGGCCGCCACATGGGTGGGGCTCAGTCCCCCGACCGGGGTGGCGGCCTGATGTTGCAGGCCGAAGCCGTAGAGGCAGGCCGCCCCGGCGGCCAGGCCCACCAGGTGCCCGATCAGCGCGTTGGCGGGGCGCGCGGATTTCAGTTGCGGGGATTCGAAGAACAGCATCACCGTGGGTCCCAGGCTGGGAAAGAGCCAGGGTGATTTCAGGGCCAGGCCGATCCCGCCGCTGGCGGCCAGCACCAGCAGGCAGAGGATGGCCGCGTAGAGGCTGCTGCCCAGCCGGCCTTTGGACTCGGCCAGTCGGGCGTGCATCGCTTGCTTGGGCATGGGTCCCCTTCTCTCGGCCGCGCGGCTTTACTCGGCGACCAGCAGCGCCTGCGGGGCGGCCTGCTTCATCCGGGTGCTCAGCCACTTCAGCTGTTTTTCGGTTTCTTCCTCGCAGGCGCGTACCACGTCGAGCAGTTCCTCATCGCGCAGCCCCTGACCGGCCTGCTTCACCATGGTCCAGGTGATGTCCACCAGGGAGGCCAGCAGGTAGAGGTCCTGCAGATCGCGCAGCAGCCCCAGCGGCCCCTTGCGGGTTTCGCTCAGCCCGTCGGCGTGCAGGCGTTCGGGTTCGTCGTCGACGTCGCCCTGCCCGTAGCGCTGCACGATCGGCTGCAGGGCGCGCTGGTGCTCATCGCATTGCTTGGCCAGGGTCTGGCAGATGAAGTGCACATCCGGTTCGTGGCCGTGCCCTTCGGCGACCTGGCGGAAGGACTCGGCCAGGGTGCTTTCGGATTTTTCCAGCAGACTCAGGTAGGTGGACAGGTTCATGGCTGCTCCTTGCTCGCAGGGTCATCCGACGGTGCTGCCGGAGGGAATTCTTCACTGGCCAGCGCGGCCGGCCCACCGGTGGTGGGCACCACCCGGCGGGAGCGCGCGGCGTGGTGGGGGTGCGTGGTTGGGTGGGAGGCGGTCGTGGTGGGGGCCGGGGCGGGGCCCTCTGCGTCGGCCACCTTGCGCAGGCGCACGGCCGCGTTTTTCAGTACCGGCTGCTTGGAGACCGGGTCCCATTCGGTCAGGGTCAGCTCGTTCGCGGCCCGGTGTTCGGTGGCCGGGGTGCCGCCCTCATCCCAGTAGCCGTAGTGGAAGGGCGCGAAGATGGTCCCCTCGCGCACATCGCTGATGCGCAGGGCCGCGGTGATATGTCCGCGGCGGGATTCCACGCTGACGATGTCGCCCTCGTTCAGGCCCCCGGTGGCGGCGTCCACCGCGGAGATCTCCACCCAGGCCTGCGGGGCGGCGGCGTTCAGCTGGGGGCTGCGCCCGGTCTTGGTGCGGGTGTGGAAGTGGTAGGCGGTGCGCCCGGTGGTGTAGCGGAACGGGTAGCCGGTGTCCGGGGTTTCATGGGTGGGATGGTACGGCGCGGTCTTGAAGATGGCCCGCCCTGCCGGGTTCATCGCCTTGTAGGCCTGCGGCCCGACGGTGCCGCCGGTAAGCAGGTCGTGCCCGTAGGTTTCGCAGTAATCCGGGTCGGTGTTGAACACCCCATCCGTGTACAGCCGTTCGGTGCCCCCGGGCTGCTGTTCGGTGCACGGCCAGGGCACCCCGCTGCCCCCGCGCAGCGCCTGGTAGCTCAACGCACTGTAGTCGCATGGCCGCCCGCGGGTGCACAGCTTCCAGGCTTCGAACGCCTCCTCGGGCCCCTGCCAGTCCAACAGCGGGCTGCCGTCCAGTTGGGTGAAGCCCATCCGCCGCGAATAGTCGATGAACGTCTCCAGGTCGCTGCGGGCCTGGCCGGGCGGGTCCACCGCCTTCTGCGAGAGGTGCACCGTGCGGTCCACGTTGGTGAAGGTCCCGGTTTTCTCACCCCATCCGGCCGCCGGCAGCACCACGTCGGCGTACTGCGCGGTTTCGGTCAGGTACAAGTCCTGCACCACCAGGAACAGGCCCCGACTGGCCAGGATGTCGCGGATGCGGGGCAGTTCGGGCAGTGACACGGCCGGGTTGGTGGCCGAAACCCACAAGAACTGGATAGAGCCCTGCTCCACGTAGCGGAAGATCTGCATGGCGTGGGTGGGCGGCGCCCAGTGCGGGATCGTGGCCGGATCCACGTTCCACAGTTGGGCCAACTCCTGCACGTGCTGCGGGTTTTCCCAGTTTCGGAAGCCGGACAGGTCCCCGTCGGCACCGCATTCGCGATTGTTCTGGGCGGTGGGCTGACCGTTCATCTGCAGGATCCCGCTGCCGGGTTTGCCAATCAGCCCGCGCAGCAGGTGCAGGTTGTTCACGGCACAGGAGGAGGCGGTGGCCTGGGAGGACTGGTAGAAGCCCTGCAGCACGGTGGAGAGCACCCGTTCACTGGTGCCAAAGATCTCCGCGGCGCGGCGCACGTCCTGGGCGTCGACCCCGCAGGTGCGGGCCACCTCCTGTGGGGTCCACGGTTCGACGGTGGAGCGCAGTTCCTCCACGTTCATGGTGTGCCGGCGGATGTAGTCCTCGTCGATCCAGCCGTTAACGAACAGTTCGCGCACCAGCCCGTGCATCAGGGCCAGGTTGGTCCCCGGCTTCAGCGCCAGGTGCACCTCGGCGTGCCGGGCGACGTCGGTGTCCCGGGGATCCACGCACACCAGCCGGGGTTTGTCCGGCCCGGCCAGCCGGTCCAGCACCCGGGCCCAGAGCACGGTCTGGGTTTCGGCCATGTTGTGGCCGAACAGGAACATCGCATCGCATGCGTCAATGTCCCGATAGCTTCCGGGCTGCCCGTCGGAGCCGAAGGATTCCTTCAAGGCGGTGGCGGCGGTGGCGGTGCACAGCCGGGTATTGCCGTCCATGTGTGGGGTGCCGATCCCGGCCTTGCCCACGATCGCCTGGGCATAGTACTCCTCCAGGAACAGCTGCCCGCTGGTGTAGAACCCGTGGCTGAGCGGCCCCTTGGTCTGCAGCAGGTGGCGGCTGCGCTGCACGATGCGCTCCATGGCGGTGTCCCAGTCGCAGGGAACCAGTTCCCCGTCCTGGCGGATCATGGGGGTGGTGAGCCGGTCGGGACTGTTCATGGCCTGCCAGCTGGCGAACAGCCCCTTGGGTCCAAGCCGGCCGTGGTTGACCCGGTCCGCAGCGCGCCCGCGCACCCCGACCATGGTCCCGTCCTTGACCGCGATGTCGATTCCGCAGCCGTTGCTGCACAGCACGCACGCGGACTGCACCCAGCGCTCAACCTCGGATTCCTCCACCCCCTCGGCCAGCACCTGGTCCACCCGCACCGGCCACCGCTCCTCGCGCCCGTACGGGGTGCGGGTGCCCCAGATTTTGGCGATCCGGTCAACCTTCCCCAAATCCTCGTGTCCCTGCTCAGCGCTCACCCGTTCAGCCATTGCCGTTCCTTCCATGCCAGTGTCCCCCGGGCTGCCCCGCCCGGGACCGCGGCCCAACCGTGGCGGTGTGCTGCGCCGCCGGTGCCGCTGGTCTGGCCACGCTAGGCACGCCCATTTTCATGCCGCAACCATTCTTCGCTGACTCCTAGAAACCGTCCTCACTGAACCGGCTTTGTAGGAACCCTCCAAAAATTTCGGAGGTTCACCCCGGGATAGGCGGGTTATTACATGTAGTTCCCACAAAACCGATAGGCTCCCCTAGGAAGACTTTAGAAATCTTGAAGACAAGGCCCACCAATGAACCCATTGACGAAGGTGTTGATCGCCAACCGT
Organism: Glutamicibacter sp. St.4D3; assembly: GCF_059728615.1. NCBI lineage: Bacteria > Bacillati > Actinomycetota > Actinomycetes > Micrococcales > Micrococcaceae > Glutamicibacter > Glutamicibacter sp. St.4D3. Next base: position 771,304 of record NZ_AP039380.1, on the reverse strand, counting down.
GGCGAGATTGCGGTGCGCATCATCCGTGCCGCCCGTGACGAGGGCATCGAATCGGTTGCCGTGTACGCCGATTCGGACCGCGACGCCCTGCATGTCCGACTGGCCGACGAAGCCTACGCGCTGGGCGGGACCACGGCCGGCGACTCCTACCTTCGCATCGAGAAGATCCTGGATGTGGCCGAGCGCTCCGGAGCGGATGCCGTGCACCCGGGCTACGGGTTCCTGGCCGAGAACGCCGAGTTCGCCCAGGCCGTCATCGACGCCGGGCTGACCTGGATCGGGCCTCCCCCTGCTGCCATCGAACAGCTGGGTGACAAGGTGCAGGCCCGCCACATCGCCGAGAAGGTGGGCGCCCCGCTGGTGCCGGGCACCAAGGACCCGGTCGCCTCGGCCGAGGAGGTCTATGCCTTCGCCGATGAGTTCGGGCTGCCGCTGGCCATCAAGGCCGCCTACGGTGGCGGCGGGCGCGGCATCAAGGTGGTGCGTGAGCGCGAAAGCATCGGCGAGCTCTACGACTCGGCGGTGCGTGAGGCGACCGCCGCGTTTGGCCGCGGCGAATGCTTCATCGAACGTTTCCTGGACGCCCCACGCCACGTGGAGACCCAGTGCCTGGCCGACGCCGAGGGCAACGTGGTGGTCGTCTCCACCCGCGACTGCTCGCTGCAGCGGCGCAACCAGAAGCTGGTTGAGGAGGCCCCGGCCCCGTTCTTGAGCGAGGAGCAGGTCCAGCGCCTGTACGATTCCTCCAAGGCGATCCTGAAGGAGGCCGGCTACGTGGGTGCCGGCACCTGCGAATTCCTGGTCGGCCAGGATGGGGTGATCTCCTTCCTGGAGGTGAACACCCGCCTGCAGGTTGAGCATCCGGTCTCCGAGGAAGTCACCGGCCTGGATCTGGTGCGCGAGCAGTTCCGCCTGGCCCGTGGCGAGCAGCTGGGCTATGGCGATCCCGAGATCCGCGGGCACTCCTTCGAGTTCCGGATTAACGGGGAAGACGCCGGACGCGGCTTCATCCCCACCCCCGGCACCATCACCTCCATGACCCTGCCGGCCGGTCCGGGTGTCCGCCTGGATTCGGGCATCGAGGCCGGGGAGAGCGTCTCGGGCAACTTCGACTCGATGATCTCCAAGCTGATTGTCACCGGTTCCACCCGTGAGGTTGCCGCCGCCCGTGCCCGCCGCGCCCTGGAGGAGTTCCAGATCGAGGGGATGGCCACGGTGCTGCCCTTCCACCGTGCGGTGATGAGCGACCCGGCGTTCGTGCCCGAAACCGGCGCGTTCTCGGTGCACACCCGCTGGATCGAGACCGAGTTCAACACCCCGATCGAGCCGTTCGCGGCCGGCGTGGTGGACAGCGAGGAAGCGGACGAACGCACCAGCGTGACCGTGGAGGTCGGGGGCAAGCGCCTGGAGGTGACCCTGCCGGCATCACTGGGCAGCGTCACCGATGGCGCCGCGGCCAAGAACGGCAAGAAGAAGCGCAAGGGCACCCGCAAGGGCGGGGCCGCCGGGGCCGGGAACAGCACCGAGCTGCTCTCCCCGATGCAGGGAACCATCGTGAAGGTTGCGGTGAACGACGGGGACCCGGTGACCGCCGGGGACCTGATCGTGGTGTTGGAGGCCATGAAGATGGAGCAGCCGATCACCGCGCACCGCGACGGCGTGGTCAGCGGGCTGAAGGTCACCCCGGGTGAGACCCTTTCGGCCGGGGCCGTGATCGCCTCGATCAACGACTCCGAATAACCTCGGGCTTTTTGGGCGGCGGCCGGGTTGGTGCATGAGGCACGAACCCGGCCGCCGCTTTGGTGCCGCCCCGGTGTCGGGCGTCCCGAACCGGCGGTGGCCGTTCAGGCGGCCTGATCTGGCGTAGAACGCAATCAGGGGTCACAATCCGGACTATGCGTCTTGAACTTCGGCGGCGGCGACGCCTATACCCAAACACCCCTGAGACCCATCGTCTTCACCCTCTTGGCCGCCCTCTCACCCAGATGGAACTCGAGTCCAAACGCGGGCGCATCACTGACTCCGTTATCAAGCGCCGCACCCCCGGCGGCGACCACGTAGGCCGGCGCGCCACCTGGTCTGCTTTCAGGAATTTCATTCCCAGCTGTTGTCGCTAGGATCCTAGCGGTAGCGGCTGGTGGCGAAAAACCCGGGCGGAAATGATGCGTTGACATGGCAATGGTGCGGCGCAGCCCCCGAGGTTGTCGGGGGTGCACCGCACCATTGTCTGTTTGAGCTGACCGGCTACAGGGTTCCCGTCCGCTGGTCGCTGAGGGTGTTTAATCGACGTAGTTCTCGATGTCCACGTCACGGGTGTCACGGGTCATCAGCAGCGCGATCAAGGTCGCGACCGCCGCAATGGCCAGGTAGACGCCCACCCCGACGGTGCTGCCTTCCCCGGCATTCCACAGGGCAATGGCCACAAACGAAGCCGGGGCGGCACCGATCACCGAGGACAGGTTGTAGGCGACTGCCGAACCGGTGTAGCGCACATTGGAGGGGAAGAGCTCGGGCAGGTAGGCCGCCATCGGCCCGAAGGTCAGGCCCATCAGGGTGAACCCCACGATCAGCCCGGCCATGGCCGCACCCTTGCCCGGTCCGAAGAACAGGGTCCAGGCGGCACCGAAGACCAGGATGCCCACGGTGACGTAGATCAGGAACTTGCGGCGGCCGTACTTCTCGGCCAGCGGGCCGGAGGCGACGGTGAAGATGCCGAAGAAGACCACCCCGATGATCAGCATCGTCAGGAACTCGGGGCGGGCGATGCCCAGGCCCGGCACGAAGGAGGCCGGATCAAAGCTCTTGCCGGCGGCGTCGGCGGCGGCCTGCGCCTGCTCCGGGGTGGCGGCCGCGGTGCCGTAGGTAAGCGTGAAGGAGGTCATCAGGTAGAACAGCACGTAGGTGGCGAACATGATGAATGTTCCGGCCAGCACCGGACGCCAGTGCCGCTTCATGGTGACGCTGAACGGGGACTTGACCACCTTCTTCTGTTCCACGACCTTCATGAACGAGGTGGATTCAACCAGCTTCAGACGCACCCACAGGCCCACGATGACCATGACCAGGGAGAACCAGAACGGTACGCGCCAGCCCCAGGCCAAAAACGCCTCGGGACTCAGCCAGGTCTGCAATGCAACGAACATCAGGTTGGCTATGATGAAGCCGACCGGGGCGCCCAGCTGCGGGAAGGTGCCGTACACGGCGCGCTTGTTCTTCGGGGCGTTTTCGGTGGCCAGCAGGGCTGCGCCGGACCATTCGCCACCCAGGGCCAGGCCTTGGGCAAAACGCAGCAGCACCAGCGCCAGCGGAGCCAGCACCACCCAGCCGCCCTGGGCCGGGGGCAGGAAGCCGATCAGGAAGGTGGCAATCCCCATGGTCATCAGCGAGGCGACCAGCGTGCCCTTGCGTCCCAGCTTGTCGCCGTAGTGCCCGAAGACAATTGAGCCCAGCGGACGGGCCAGGAAGGCCACACCGAAGATTGCGAACGAGGAGAGGATCGCGTTGATGGTGGTTGCGTTCGGGAAGAACAGGGCCGGGAAGACCAGGACGGACGCGGTAGCGTACGCGTAGAAGTCGAAGAACTCGATGGTGGTGCCGATCATCGAAGCAAAGAGCACGCGTCCGCGCGTGTTCTGTTTCGGGACCGCTACCTGGCTTGCCTGAGACATGGAGGCGTCTCCTTCAAAGGTGCGAAAAGTGAAAATGTATGGATCCAGCTTACTGCGCCAAGTCCACATAGCGGATTTTGTGTCCATTATTTGGACAATGTTTACGCTGGTGCTCTCAAATGCTGGTCGTGGCCGGATTCGAGCAACGTGCTACAGAGAATAACCGCTAGATCCGCCACTGGGAAGAGGTAGGAAAGGAGCCACGGCCCGCGGCAGGCAGGGAAACGGAGCCGCAGAAGGCTCAGCGGCGCATTGAGGCGGTTTAGCGCAGCGAGACGAAGCACTCCAATGGCGCCCCGGGATTCTCCGCAGCCCGGTGAAACCCCAGTGCGCGATAGAAGGCGGCCAGCGCCGGATCCGCGTCGGTGAGCAGAACGGTTTGGCGCACCCGCGCATAAGGCCGCAGCACCTCAAGGACCAGACGCCGCCCCAGACTGCGGCGCTGGTGATCCGGATGCACCAGCACATCTTGCAGATAGCAGATCGTTTGTCCGTCCCCGACCACGCGGGCCAGGCCGACCAACCGCGTTTGGTCCCACGCCGTCACGGTGTGCAGGCTCGCGGCAAGCGCCTGCAGCAGTATGTCCGGCTGATCAGTGTAGGCACCCCAGCCCACGGCGTCATAAAGCGCCACGACCTCATCGCGCACACTCCGCGGGTCATCCAGACTCTGCAGCCGGTACACGGGCGCTCCACCACCTAAAACTTGCTTCCGAACCGACGCCTGCCGGGCCTGGTTGTAGCCTACCCTCCGGGCCGGGCCCGCTTGGCCGCGGCGGCAACTGCCGGCGCCGCGGCACGGGGCTTCGGTTAACGATCCGTGGCGGGCTGGCGGCCCAACCGGGGCAACGCCAGCCCGCCACGGGGCGAACACAGAATTGAGGGTTACATGTGCCGGTGCAGGCGGCGGGCCGCCTCGGCCAGCGACCCGGCCAGTGACGGGTAGACGGTGAAGGTCTCGGCCACGTCATCCACGTGTAGGTTGTTCTGCACGGCCAGGGCCAGCGAGTAGATCAGTTCACTGGCGCGCGGGGCAACCACCACGCCGCCGATCACGGTGCCAGAGCCCTTGCGGGAGACGATCTTGACGAACCCCTCCTCCATGTTCATCATCTTGGCTCGGGCGTTGGTGGCCAGGTCAACCTTGACGATGTTCGCCTGGTACTTGCCCTCGGCCACGGCGCGCTGGGAGACACCAACGGTCGCGATTTCCGGGGAGGTGAAGATGTTCGAGGAGACCAGGTCCAGGTTGATCGGCTTGACCGAGTCGCCCAGCAGGTGGGCCACGGCGATGCGTCCCTGCATGGCCGAGACCGAGGCCAGGTTGAACACCCCGGTGCAGTCCCCGGCCGCGTACACGTTGTTGGCGGTGGTGCGCGAAACCCCGTCGACCCGGATGTGCCCCGAATCGGTCAGCTGCACCCCAGCCTCCTCCAGGCCCAGGCCCTTGGTGTTCGGGATCGAGCCCACGGCGACCAGGCAGTGGCTGCCTTCCAGCACGCGCCCGTCGGCGAGGGTGACCAGCACCTTGTCGCCCTGGCGGGTGACGGCTTCGGCACGGGCCTGGGAGACCACGTTCAGGCCGTTGCGCTTGAACACGTCCTCCAGCACCCCGGCGGCGTCGGCGTCCTCACCGGGCAGGACCCGGTCGCGGGAGGACACCAGGGTGACTTTGGCGCCCAGCAGGTTGTAGGCGCTGGCGAACTCGGCGCCGGTGACGCCCGAACCGATGACGATCAGATGCTCGGGCACGTCATTCATGTTATAGATCTGGGTCCAGTTGAAGATCCGCTCACCATCGGGCTTGGCGGTGGGCAGTTCGCGCGGGTGGGCGCCGGTGGCCAGCAGCACCGCGTCGGCGTCCAGCTTCTGGATGCTGCCGTCGGTGCCGGTGACCTCCACGGTGTGGGCGTCCAGCAGACGCCCCTCCCCGATCAGGATGCGCACCCCGGCCCGCTCCAGGCCGTTGCGGATGTCCGCGGACTGCTCCTTGGCCAGGTCCAGCAGCCGGTGGTTGACCACCGCGAAGTCGGTTTCGGCGTCGTCCAGCCCCTCGATCTTCACCCCGAAGCTGGAGGAGTGCTTGGCCCGGCGCACCACGTCAGCGGTGGCGATCAGGGTCTTGGAGGGCACCACGTCGGTCAGCACCGCCGAACCGCCCATGCCGGCACGTTCCACGATGGTTACGTTGGCGCCCAGTTGGGCCGCGCCGATGGCCGCCTCGTAGCCGCCCGGCCCGCCGCCGATGATTACTAGTCTGGTTGCTTCATTCCTGCGTTCTGTGCTCACGCACCCCATTGTCTCTTATTGGGCCAGCACGTGCACATTCGCCCGGTGCGCGCCCGCGCGGGCGGGGTTCAACTGACAAAAACGCATACCGGGCGGTAGCGTATTGCCGTGACTACTTTCGATATTGATCCCAGCACCCTGGCCCACGAAGCGGCCGGGGCGATCGCCGAGGCCACCGGCGTTGCCAAGCACGATTTGGCCGTGGTCCTCGGCTCCGGGTGGGGCCAGGCCGCCGAACTGATCGGCGAGACCACCCACACCCTGGACGCGGCCACCATTCCCGGTTTCCACGCCCCGGCGGTGCCCGGGCACAAGGGCCACATTTCCTCGATCCTCGCCCGGGACGGCAAGCGGGTGCTGGTGCTGGGGGCGCGCTCCCACTTCTATGAGGGGCGCGGGGTGCGCGCGGTGGTGCACCCGATCCGCACCGCGGCGGCCGCCGGCTGCACCCAGCTGGTGTTGACCAACGGCTGCGGCGGGCTGAACCCGAACTGGGCCCCGGGCACCCCGGTGCTGATCTCGGACCACATCAACCTCACCGCCGCCTCCCCGCTGGAGGGGGCCACGTTCGTGGACCTGACCGACCTGTATTCCTCGCGCCTGCGCCGAATCGCGCGCGAGGTGGACCCGAGCCTGGATGAGGGCGTGTACGCCCAGTTCACCGGCCCACACTACGAAACCCCGGCCGAGGTGCAGTACGCCAAGGTGATTGGGGCGAACCTGGTGGGCATGTCCACCGCCCTGGAGGCCATTGCCGCCCGCCATGCCGGGATGGAGGTCTTCGGCATTTCCCTGGTGACCAACCTGGCCGCCGGGATCAGCGACATGGCGCTGAGCCACGAAGAGGTCATCGAAGCCGGGCAGGCGGCCGGGCCGCGGATCTCCAAGCTGTTGGCCGAGATCATCTCCCGCTTCTAGTCACGGCGTTTCACGCCCCCAGCAAAGGTAGGCACACAGTTGATCGACAGCACCGACAACGCACAGCTGCTCGACCGGGCCCAGGCCTGGGCGGCAAGTGACCCCGACCCGCAGACCCAGGCCGAGCTGGCCTCGCTAATCCAGGGCGCCCAGGCCGGCCAGGCCGATGCGCTGCAGGATTTGACCGAGCGCTTCAGCGCCAATCTGGCCTTTGGCACGGCCGGGCTGCGGGCCGAGCTGGGGGCCGGGCCGATGCGGATGAACCGGGTGGTGGTGCGCCGCACCGCCGCCGGGATCGCCCGCTTCCTGGCCCACCGCGCCCAGCGCGCCTACACCCCGAGCGTGGTGGTGGGCTTTGACGCCCGCCACAATTCGCACCAGTTCGCCCTGGATTCGGCGGCGATCTTCACCGCCGCCGGATTCGACGTGCACCTGATGCCGTCCCCGCTGCCCACCCCCGTGCTGGCCTGGACGGTACGCGAGCTGGGCGCCGAGGCCGGGGTGATGGTCACCGCCAGCCACAACCCACCCCAGGACAACGGCTACAAGGTCTACGTTGGCGGGCGGGTCAGCGACGAGCATGGGCGCGGCGCCCAGATCGTCGCCCCGATCGACGCGGAAATTGCCGCCCTGATTGACCACGACCAGCCGGTCGATGACATCCTGCTGGCCCCCTCCGGCTGGCAGGTGCTGCCCGCCGCCGGGCAGCCCGGGGACATTGAGGCCCGTTACCTGAAGGCGATTGCCAAGGTGATCCCCGAGGCCGGCGCACAACACCCGGCGGCCCGCGAACAGCTGCGCATCGTGGTCAGTGCGATGCACGGGGTGGGCGGGCACACCATGGCCCAGGCCCTGGCCGGGGCCGGCTTCAGCGACGTGCACCAGGTGCCGGAGCAGGCCGAACCGGACCCGCAGTTCCCCACCGTCGCGTTCCCGAACCCTGAGGAACCCGGGGCCATCGACCTGTCCCTGCAGCTGGCCCAGCGGCTGGAGGCGGACCTGGTGATCGCCAACGACCCGGACGCGGACCGCTGCGCCGCTGCGGTGCACACCGAGTCCGGGTGGCGGATGCTGCGCGGGGACGAGGTGGGATGGCTGCTGGGCGACTACCTGGCACCGCGCCTGCCCGAGGGCGCGGTGCTGGCCAACTCGATTGTTTCCTCCCGGATGCTGGGCTCGATCGCGGCCGCCGCCGGACGCCCACATGCCCAGACGCTAACCGGTTTCAAGTGGATCTCCCGGGTTCCGCACCTGGGCTTCGGCTACGAGGAGGCCCTGGGCTACTGCGTGGCCCCGGAACTGGTGCGGGACAAGGACGGGATATCGGCCGGGCTGGTGCTGGCCGAACTGGCCAGCGAGCTGAAGGCCGCCGGTTCGAGCCTGGCCCGGCGCCTGGAGGAACTGGCCGCGGCCCACGGCGTGCACGTCACCGACCAGCTCTCATTGCGCTTCACCGACCTGTCGCGGATCCCCGTGCTGATGCAGCGGGTGCGCACGCACGCCCCGCGCACCCTGGCCGGGGCACCGGTCAGCGAGGTGGTGGACCTGGCCCGCGCAGGCGCGGAGCTGCCGGCCACCGATGCGGTGGTGCTGCACACCGCCAACCGGGCCCGGGTCATCATCCGTCCCTCCGGCACCGAACCGAAACTCAAGTGCTACATCGAGACCATCGTGTCGGTGGATCCAGGAGCCCCGGTGGGCGCACTGCGTGAGCAGGCTACCGCCGAGTGCGTGGCCATCAAGGCCGAGCTCGCCGAATTTTTCGCCGACAGATAGCTTCCACCCGCAGGTCCTGAAGGGACCCCACGATTTCACAGTTCGCTTTTAGTGTTCGGCTGCGGTCCTTGGACCGCAGCCCCAACGATTGGCAAGGATGATCATGACCGAACTCTCCGCCCAGGACATTGCCGGGTACATCGACCACACGCTGCTGGCGCAGAACGCCTCCCGGGAGCAGATCGTGCAGATCTGTACCGAGGCCAAGCAGTACCACTTCAAGTCGGTGTGCGTGAACCCGCTGTGGGTTTCCACCGTTGCCCGTGAGCTGGCCGGCAGTGACGTGCTCACCTGCTCGGTCATCGGCTTCCCGTTGGGGGCCACCACCACCGAAACCAAGGTGTTTGAGGCCAAGCAGGCGATCTCCGACGGCGCGAACGAAATTGACATGGTCATCGACGTGGCCGCCGCGCTGCGCGGGGATGGGGACGCGCTGGTCAACGACATCTTCGCGGTCGCCCAGGCAGTGCATGAGGGCGGGGCGATCTTGAAGGTCATCATTGAAACCGCCCTGCTGGACGAGTCGGCCAAGGTGCTGGCCTGCACCTCCGCCAAGTCCGCGGGCGCCGACTTCGTGAAGACCTCCACCGGCTTCTCCACCGGCGGGGCCACCGTGGAGGACGTGGAGCTGATGCGCCGTACCGTGGGCGAACAGATGGGCGTCAAGGCCTCCGGCGGGGTGCGCACCCTGGAAACCGCGCGGGCCATGATCGCCGCCGGCGCCACCCGTCTTGGGTCCAGCTCAGGAGTTGCTATCCTAGAGGGAGGACAAGGCGGGACCGGCTACTAACCGGCCGCAGGTTTTCGTTCCACAAGGAGAAATAGTGTACTCGAACGACAAGAACGTCTCCCACTCCGGCGAGGGTCGCCTGGTTGGCAACGTCATCAGCTTTGTGATCTTCTTCGTCATGTTCGCCGGTGGCATCTACGCCCTGTCGTTCTGGTCGCTGGACAACGCCTGGATCCCCTCGATCCTGTGCTTCGCCCTGGTCTCTTTGGGCTTCGCCATTCCAATGCACCTGATGGGGCGCGCCGACTCGGCCGAAGTCACCATGCACCAGAACGACTAAGACCTGCCGCGACGTTAGTCACCGCACCGGCAAAAAGGTGGATGGATCCGCACGGATCCATCCACCTTTTTCGTTCCCCGGTGCGTGGGCCTACCGCCCGGTCCGGCCGGCGCGCGGGCCGGCAGGAACGGGCTGGTGGGATCAGGCCCCGGTGCCGGCGGCCGAGGGGGCCGGCTGGGTTTCGAACAGGTTGTAGAGCAGCTGTTCGGCCCAGTCCAGGATCTCCTCGTCGGCCAGCGGGCGTCCGCCCACCGGGGCGGTGCGCGGACGGTCGAAGAAGATCGCGTTCAGCGCCGGCTTGTTCGCCGCCCCCGGGTACAGCCGCTCCAGGCGCACCTGGCGGGAGGCGGGCAGGTCCTCGATCTTCGCCGGGGCGACCTTCACGTGATTGCCGATCAGCTGGATGTCGCTCAGGCCCGCTGCCCGGGCCCGGATCCGCAGCCCGGCCACCCGCAACAGGTTCTGCACCGGGGCCGGCATCTTGCCGTAGCGGTCCACCAGCTCCTCCCCCACCTCGGCCAGCGCCTCGGGGGTCTCGGCCGAGGCGATGTTGCGGTACGCCTCCAGGCGCAGCCGTTCGCCGGGCACGTAGTCGTGGGGCAGGTGGGCGTTGACCGGCAGCTCGATCTTCATTTCCGCCGGCTCGGTGTCCCCCTCCCCCTTGTAGTCGGCCACGGCCTCCCCGACCAGGCGCAGGTACAGGTCGAAGCCCACCCCGGCGATGTGCCCGGACTGTTCCCCGCCCAGCAGGTTGCCCGCCCCGCGCAGTTCCAGGTCCTTCATCGCCAGCTGGTAGCCCGAGCCGAGTTCATTGTGCGCCGCGACCGCCTTCAGCCGCTCCAGGGCCACCTCGCCCAGCGGCTTTTCGGCGTCCCACAGGAAGTAGGCGTAGGCCCGTTCCCGGGCCCGGCCCACGCGCCCGCGCAGCTGGTGCAGCTGGGACAGGCCGTAGTTGTTGGCCCGGTCCACGATCAGCGTGTTCGCGTTGGAGATGTCCAGCCCGGTTTCGATGATGGTGGTGGAAACCAGCACATCAAACTTGCGTTCCCAGAAGTCCTGGATGATCCGTTCCAGGCGGGATTCACTCATCTTGCCGTGGGCCACCTCAACCCGCGCCTCGGGCACCAGCTCGCGCAGTTCGGCGGCGACCCGCTCAATCGAGGAAACCCGGTTGTGCACGAAGAACACCTGACCGTCACGCATCAGCTCGCGGCGGATCGCCGCGGAGATCTGCTTGTCGGTGCGTGGACCCACATAGGTGAGCACCGGGTGGCGCTCCTCCGGCGGGGTGGCCAGCGTGGAGGTTTCCCGGATCCCGGTCAGGCTCATCTCCAGGGTGCGCGGGATCGGGGTGGCGCTCATGGCCAGCACATCCACGTTGGTGCGCAGCTTCTTCAGCTCCTCCTTGTGCTCCACGCCGAAGCGCTGCTCCTCGTCGATGATCACCAGGCCCAGGTTCTTGAACTCCACGTTCTTGGACAGCAGCCGGTGGGTGCCGATGACGATGTCCACGCTGCCGTCCTTCAGCCCGGCGAGCACCTCCTTGGCTTCCTTGGCGGTCTGGAAGCGCGAGAGCGCCTTCACCCGCACCGGGAATCCGGAGTAGCGTTCGGTGAAGGTCTGGTAGTGCTGGGAAGCCAGCAGCGTGGTGGGCACCAGCAGGGCCACCTGCTTGGAGTCCTGCACCGCCTTGAAGGCGGCGCGCACCGCGATCTCGGTCTTGCCAAAGCCCACGTCCCCGGAGATCAGCCGGTCCATCGGGACCTGCTTTTCCATATCGGCCTTCACCTCGTTGATGGCGGTGAGCTGGTCCGGGGTCTCCACATAGGCGAAGGCCTCCTCCAGCTCCGACTGCCAGGGGGTGTCGGACCCAAAGGCGTGGCCGCGGCTGGCCATGCGCGCCGAGTACAGCTTGATCAGGTCCCCGGCGATCTGCTTGACCGCCTTGCGGGCCTTGGACTTCGTGTTCGACCAGTCCGACCCGCCCATCTTGGACAGGCTGGGTGATTCGGCGCCCACGTAGCGGGTGATGGTGTCCAGCTGGTCCATGGGCACGAACAAGCGGTCCCCGGGGGCGCCGCGCTTGGAGGGGGCGTACTCCACCACCAGGTATTCGCGCCTGGCGTCCTTGGAGGACCCGGCGACCTTGCGGGCCACCAGCTCCACGAACTTGCCGATGCCGTGCTGCTCGTGCACGATGTAGTCCCCGGCGACCAGGGACAGCGGGTCCACCGCGTTGCGTTTGCGCTTGGCGGTCATCTTCTTGCCGGCGCGCGGGGCGTAGGCGCTGGAGCGGCCCAGCAGGTCGGCCTCGGTGAGCAGGCCGAACTTCAGCTCATCGAACACGAACCCGCGTCCGGCCTGTGCCTGGGTGATCTCAATCAGCCCCGGGGTGGGGTCCTGGGAGATCCGCTCCACCCGGTGGGCCGGGATCCGGTATTCGTGGAACAGCTGGGAGAGCCGGGCGGCCGGGCCGGGGCCCTCGGTGGCGACCACCAGGCGCCACTCATCGCGGATCCGGGAGGAGATGAACGCCATCATTTCCTCGATGTCCCCCTGGTAGCCGCGCGGTTCGCGGGCGTGCACCCGGATGGTTTCGGCTCCCAGCTCCAGTGCCTCATCGGCGCCCAGTGAGGTCACCGCCCACCAGGAGACCTCGGCCGCCGCGGCGTGCTCCACCGTCTCGCTCAACGAGGCGAAGTCGCCCGAGGCCAGCTGGCGCCCGGCCTCCGCGGTGGACAGATCCAGCGGCGCATTGGCCCCATCGGAGGCCGAGGCCCAGGCGGCGGCCAAAAATTCGGCGTTCGTCTCATTCAGGTCGTGAGCCCGGGTGCGCACCCGTTCTGGCTCCATGACCAGCGCCACCGAGGAGGCCGGCAGCAGCGAGAGCAGCGGCACCATCTTGTCCACCAGCACCGGGGCGAGGGACTCCATGCCCTCCACGGCGATGCCCCCGGCGATCTTCGTCAGCATTTCGGTGGCTGCGGGGAACTGATCGGCCAGTTTCGCGGCCCGGCTCATCACCTTCGGGGTGATCAGCAGTTCGCGGCAGGGGGTGGCGGTGATGTGCTCCGGCGCCTGGTCGCTCATGGAGCGCTGGTCAGCGATCGAGAAGTAGCGCATGGTGTCGATCTCGTCACCGAAGAAGTCGATGCGCACCGGGTGGTCCAGGGTCGGAGGGAAGACGTCGATGATGCCGCCGCGCACCGCAAACTCCCCGCGGTGGGTCACCATGTCCACCCGGGCGTAGGCCGCCGCGGCCAGGTCCTTGATCACCTGGTCGAACCCGGGTTCGGCCCCCAGCACCAGCTGCACCGGGCGCAGCTGTCCCAGTCCCTGCACCAGCGGCTGCAGGACCGCGCGGATCGGGGCGATGATCACCTTCAGGTTCGGATCGCCGTCATGCAGCCGACGCAGCACCTCCAGGCGCCGGCCCACGGTGTCGCTGCGCGGGGAGAGCCGTTCGTGCGGCAGGGTTTCCCAGGAGGGGAACTCGGCGACCGAGGCCCGGTCCATGTAGGCGCCCAGCGATTCGGAGACCTCCTCGGCCTCCCGCCCGGTGGCGGTGACAACCAGCACCACCCCCTCGTGCTCGGCGGCGACCAGCGCGTCACTGACTTGGGCGCTGAGGATGGCGCGCATCCCGGCGGGCGCGGCGATCTCAATCTCGGTGCTGCGCGTGGAATAGGGTCGGGCGGCGTTCTCGTGGATCCTCTTGAATGACGTCTCGGTGCGCAGGAAATCATGCAGTCCGTGCAGGGTCATGACAGTCAACGGTCCTCTCGCGGCAATTCTGGGTGGGGCATCTCGACGCTGGGCATGTCGGGGGCGGACATGTCGGTGACGGGCATGCGCGCAGCACGACGGGCGGCCTTCGGGATTCCGGGGGCCGCGCAACAGATCAAATGGTGTTTCGCCATGCTCTCCTAGCCTACCCAACCGGTGCTGGCCGGTAGGCTAGATTGTGATCGATTCACCGGGAACATTAACCGGTGGGTACCCGCAGCGAATAACAAAGGATTGGCAACGCATCCATGGCACTGAACGCTAGCACCCAGATTCCCCACCCGGTTTCCGACATCATCGCCACGCTGACGAACCGCGAGTTCGCCGAGCACCTGACCACCCTGGCCAAGGGAACCCTGACCGACTTCTCCGTCCAGGGCGACACCGCTGGCGCTTTTACCCTGATCACCGTGCGCGCGTTGCCCACCGACCGGGTGCCGGACATGGCCAAGAAGTTCGTTGGCTCCTCCGTGGAAGTCACCCAGACCGAGAAGTGGGGCGCCCCGGATGCCTCGGGCAGCCGCACCGCCACGGTGGACATCTCGGTGGGCGGGGTGCCGGTGAGCGTCAGTGGCTCGGAGGCGTTGGACGCGAACGCCGAGGGCACCAATTTCGCCATTGAGGCAAAAGTCTCCTCCTCCATTCCGTTCATTGGCGGCAAGATCGCTTCGGCGGCCGAGCCGTACCTGGGCAAGGCCCTGAACATGCAGGCAGCCCAGGTCAACGCCTGGTTGTCGAAGTAAGTCCGTTCTTCCCGCCAGCCCAAAGCCCGGTGACCACGACGTCGGTGGACGCCGGGCTTTGCTTGTGAGCTGAGGCTCAAATCGATACTGTTGTCTTTGGTGTGCCGGGAAGTCTGGTCGGCGGAAAATGTTCATCCAAGTAGTAAGCGAGACCCTTCATGCCCCAAACACCCTCGCCAGGACAGCACCGCCTGTTCTCCCGCCCGAGCTATCCCGAATTCATCCGCATCGGCAAGATCCTGCGCAAGGAAACCGTCGGCGGGATGCTGCTGATCGCCGGTGCGGTTCTGGCCCTGATCTGGGCCAACACCCCCTGGAGCGATTCATACTTCGCGTTGCGCGACTTCCACTTCGGGCCCGAGATCTTCGGCGTGAACCTGGATCTGTCCCTCGGACACTGGGCGGCCGATGCCTTGCTGGCCATCTTCTTCTTCCTTACCGGGTTGGAGCTGAAGAAGGAATTCGTGATCGGCGACCTGCGGCGCTTCAAGACCGCCGTTGTGCCGGTGACGGCCGCGTTTGGCGGCGTACTGGTCCCGGCCCTGTTCTACACGATCATCAACTTCTCCGCCGGTGAGGAAACCCTGCGCGGCTGGGCGATTCCCACCGCCACCGATATTGCGTTCGCAGTCGCGGTGCTGGCCGTCATCGGTTCGGCCCTGCCCACCGCGCTGCGCATTTTCCTGCTGACCCTGGCCGTGGTCGATGACCTGATCGCGATCGTGATCATCGCGTTTGTCTTCACCGACGAGCTGAAGCTGAATTACCTGGGCCTGGCCCTGATCCCGATTGCCGCGTTTACCATCCTGGCCTACGCCTTCGGCAAGCTCTTCGCCAACCATGCTTGGGCGGCTTGGCTGCTGTTGCTGCCGTTGGGCGTACTGACCTGGATTTTCGTTTTCGGTTCGGGGATCCACGCCACCATTGCCGGCGTGGTGCTGGGCTTCTGCGTACCGGTCAAGCGCCGCCACCCGGGGCGCGGACGGGGACTGGCCCAAGAGTTCGAGCACCGCTTCCGGCCACTGTCCAGTGGGTTCGCGATCCCGGTGTTCGCCTTCTTCTCCGCCGGCGTCTCGGTGGTGGGCATGGAATCGGCCGGCGAACTGTTCCTGGATCCGGTGTTCTGGGGCATTGTCATCGGCCTGGTGGTCGGCAAGCCGATCGGCATCATGGGTTCGACCTGGGTGCTGACCAAGTTCACCAAGGCTTCCCTGGATGAGGACACCAAGTGGGGCGACCTGCTGGGCGTGACGCTGCTGGCCGGCATCGGCTTCACCGTCTCGCTGCTGGTCTCCGAGCTGTCCTTCGGCCTGCAGTCCCCGCACTACGAGCACGCGAAGGTGGCCATCCTTACCGGATCGTTTGTCGCCGCGATCCTCGGCGCACTGTGGCTGGTGCCGCGTAACCGCCGCTACCGGGTCATCCACGAACGTGAAACCCGGGACGAAAACAAGGACGGGATCCCGGACGTCTACCAGCAGGACAGCTGATTTGCTCACGCCTCCTGCGGGTGTGAGCCCGGTACGGCAACTATCCTGATGAACACGCCAGCCCTTGGAAACCAGTGGTTTCCAAGGGCTGACGTGTTCCTCCGGGAACCGCGCCGTTGCTACGGCCTGCCGGCGTGCTATTGGCCGTTGGCGGCCAGCAGGGCGGCCTCTGCGGCCACCCAGGAAAGCATGGCGCATTTGACCCGTGCCGGGAACTTGGAGACCCCGACAAAGGCGGCCGCGTCCTCCAGGGCCTCCTCATCGGGGGTGGCGATTCCGCGGGAGCGCATCATCTCACGGAAGAGCCCCAGGCGCTCCATGAATTCATCACGGCTCAGCCCGGTGGCCAGCTCGGTGAGCACCGAGGCCGAGGCCATGGAAATCGAGCACCCTTCCCCTTCCCAGCTGATGGTCTGCAGGCCCCCGTCCTCGCCCAGTTCGACACGGACCTTGATCTGGTCCCCGCAGATGGGATTGTGCTGGTGGGATTCGCCGTGCCGGTGGCCCTGGCCGGGCTGCTGCAACGGGGATCCGGTGCGCGTCTTGGCGTGGTCCAGGATGACCTGTTGGTAGAGCTGATCGAGGTCGTTCACTTAGACTCCAAAATACTTTCGAACCGAGCCGACGGCTTCGATGAGCCGGGCGATGTCTTCTTCGGTGTTGTACAAATAGGTGCTGGCGCGGGTGGTGGCGGTGACACCCAGGGCCCGGTGCAGCGGCTGGGCGCAATGGTGACCCACCCGGACCGCAATGCCCCGCGAGTCCAAGTACTGGCCCACGTCGTGCGGATGCACGCCGGTGACTTCAAATGGGACTGTGCCGATGCGCGGGGCATCGGTGGGACCGAAGACCCGCACGCCTTCAAGGTTCGCCAGGCCCTGCAGCAGCAGCCCTCCCAGGCGCTCTTCCCATTCGGCGATGCGCTGCATGCCGATTTCGTCCAGGTAGCTGGCCGCAGTGGCCAGGCCGTGGGCCTGGGAGACCCGCTGGGTTCCGGCCTCAAAGCGCTGGGGCGAGGGCAGGTATTCGGCGTGTTCCATGTCCACCAGGGTGATCATGGATCCACCGGTGAGGAACGGGGGCATCGCGTCGAGCAGTTCGGCCCGGCCGTAGAGGGCCCCGATGCCTGTGGGGCCGAGCATCTTGTGCCCGGAGAAGGCCATGAAGTCCACGTCCAGGTTCTTCACGTTCACCGGCAGGTGTGGAACCGATTGGCAGCCGTCGAGCACCGTCAGGGCCCCGACCCGGCGGGCGGCCTGCACGAACTTCGGTACGTCGATCACGGTGCCCAGCACGTTCGAGACGTGGGTGAAGGCGACCACCTTGGTGCGTTCGGTGACCAGCTCGTCCAACAGGTCGTAGCGCAGCACCCCCTGGTCACTGACCGGGACGTAGCGCAGCGTGGCGCCGGTGCGGAAGGCCAGCTCCTGCCACGGGATCAGATTCGCGTGGTGTTCGAGTTCGGTGACCAGGATCTCGTCGCCCGGGCCAAAGGCGAAGCGGCGGGCCTCCGCTCCCCCGCGGCCCAGTGAGGCGTTGGAGAAGGAGTAGGTCAGCAGGTTCAACGCCTCGGTGGCATTCGAGGTCCACACCAGCTCGTTTGGTGCCGCCCCAATGAAGGAGGCGACCGTCGTACGGGCGTTTTCGAAGACGTCGGTGGCCTCCACAGCCAGGCTGTGCGCACCACGGTGCACCGCCGCGTTGGCGGTTTCGTAGAAATGCTGCTCGGCCTCGTAGACGCAGCGCGGTTTTTGGCTGGTGGCCCCGGAGTCCAGGTAGACCAACTCGTGACCGGAGACCGGTTGATCGAGAATCTGGAAGTCTGCCTTGATCCGCGCGACTTCCTGACTCGTCAATGGCTGCTGCAGGGTCGAAGTGGTGCTACTTGCCAAATGCACGTGTCCCTCCGGTGGTGGTGGTGGCCTCTCCCCGCGCAATGATTAGGGAAAGCGAACATGGGCTAATTATTCCACCTCATCCGCGAACTGACACCTAAGCCGGTCCTTAGTTAGCGGCCCCTGCCCGTTAACGCGAAGACGCCGACAACTGACTCTTGGGGGAGTTAGGCCGTACTTGGGGGAGGCCTGTCAGCTGTCGGCGACTTCATTCGGCTTCTCAACCGAAGCCGAATGAGAGAATATAGCCATACTTTTTGGCGCACAACTGGACTATTACTGCTTGGTAGATTGCTTGCGCGTACTCTTAGCAAACGGGGTTGACTAGGTATTTTAGGAGCCGTGGAATTTTAGTTGTGTGCGTTCCAGGCCCTGGGTGATCAGGCTTTCCACCGCGTCGGCCGCACGGTCCAAATGCAGCGGCAGGCTGGCGCGTTCGGTCTTGGAAAAGTCGCGCAGCACCCAGTCCGCGGTCTCCATGCGGCCAGGTGGACGACCTACGCCAACCCGCACGCGCAGGTAGTCTTTGGTGCCCAGTGCCTTGGAGATATCCCGCAGGCCGTTGTGTCCACCCTCTCCCCCGCCCTGCTTGAGCTTGATCTGCTCGAAGGGGATGTCGACCTCGTCGTGCACGACGATCACGTGGTCGGGGCTGACGGAGAAGAACTTCGCCAGTTTGCCCACCGGTTGACCCGATAGGTTCATATAGGTGCCGGGCTTGGCCAGTACGAGGCGTGGCCCGCCGATTCCCATGCGGCCCTGGATGATTTGGGCGCGTGAAGGATGGGATTTGAACTTGCCGCCCACGCGGGAGGCCAGTTCGTCGAGCACCATGTGCCCGACATTGTGTCTATTGCCAGCGTAGCCGGGCCCGGGATTCCCGAGCCCGGCTACCAGCCAGGTCTCATCACTCATGATGATCAGCTATGGGTCTGCTGCGTTGGTTAGGCGGCAACCATCAGGTCGATGTGATCGATGTTGCGGCTCAGCGCGTTGATCTGCAGCTCCTTGACGGTGGTCTTGACTTCCTTGCCATCCACGTTCAGGACCAGCTCAACGGAGCGGTCGCGGACGGCCAAGGTGGTTTCCTGGGCCGGCAGCAGCACGTGCAGCGGCTGGGAGCTTGCGCCGTAGACCACGGCAGGGATCTTGGCATCGCGGCGGGCACGGCGGGCAGCGCCCTTGCCGAAGTCTTCGCGGACGATGGCGTCGAGGTTTACAGAGCTCATGGTGTTCTCCTTCGGTTGTTCAATGCTTCGTTGTCGCCCTCGCGCGGACCAGGGAAGCATCGGCACAAAGCCCACCGAAGTGGTTCTCACCGAGCGTTTCCGGCCTTGTCGATAACGGTCCCGGCTTTTGACAGCCGGTCCCCTCGCCTGGGCACAGTCAATGATTCTAGCAGTGCCTGCGCGCTGGATGAAAACCTGTTGCCGGAAACACACGGCGGGAAGCCCGCCAAGTCGGTGGACCAGCGCTCCGGCACCGTCCAAGGGGTGCGCGTCATCGCATAGGATGGCGAACAATCAGCTGTTTTTCGGAAGGACGATCATGGCAGGCAAGGAACCGGCAATGTCACCCTCGGATCTGCCCGTCGGGCCGGTACTGGATCGCGCCAGCGGTCCACGCCGCGCTGAGGTCGAGCAGCTGCTGGAGCTGTTCGGGCAGATCAGTGGGCAGGAACCGGTGGTGTGGGCCGGACGCATTATCGGCTTCGGGCAGTACGAGTACCGGTACGCCACCGGCCATGGGGGGCATGCCCCGTTGCTGGCCTTTGCCCCGGGCGCGAGCCGGCACACCATCTACCTGGTCAGCGACTTTGCCCAGCGGTGGCCGCAGCTGCTGGAACGACTGGGCAAATACAAGGCGAGCAAGGCGTGCCTGTATTTGACCCGGCTTGAGGGTGTGGACCAGGCGGCGCTGCGCGAACTGCTGGAAGCTTCCCTCGCCGCAACCCTGGCCGACCCCTTTGCGGTGAACTGAGCCGGGCCGCCGGGCACCTTCCCAAAGACCGCTGGCCGGCACCCCGGGAGCGGGGGCCGGCCAGCGGTCGTGGAAGTTCAGCTGCGCTTAGGCGCGGCCGTCGAACAGGTTGGTCACCGAACCGTCCTTGAACACTTCGCTGATGGCGCGGGCCAGCAGCGGTGCGATGGACAGCACGGTCAGGTTCTCGAAGCGCTTTTCCTCCGGGATCGGCAGGGTGTTGGTCACCACGACCTCACGGGCACCGCATTCGGCCAGGCGCTGGGAGGCCGGCTCGGAGAACACGGCGTGGGTGGCGGCGATGATGACGTCCTTCGCACCGGCTTCCTTCAGCACGCGCACCGCCCCGGCGATCGTGCCGCCGGTGTCGATCATGTCGTCAATCAACACCGCTGTGCGGCCCTTGACCTGGCCGACCACGGTCTTGGACTCGGCCTGGTTCGGCATGGTCAGATCGCGGGACTTGTGCACGAACGCCAGCGGGGCGCCGCCCAGGCGTTCGGCCCACTGCTCTGCCACGCGCACGCGTCCGGTGTCCGGGGAAACCACGGTAATCTTGTCATCCTCGACGATGTCGCGGATGTAGTCGGCCAGCAGCGGGAAAGCGAAGAGGTGGTCAACCGGACCGTCGAAGAAGCCCTGGATCTGCGCGGTGTGCAGGTCGCAGGAGATGATGCGGTCCGCGCCGGCGGCCTTGAACAGGTCGGCCACCAGGCGGGCCGAGATCGGCTCGCGGCCGCGGCCCTTCTTGTCCTGGCGGGCGTAGGGGTAGAACGGGGCGACCACGGTGATGCGCTGGGCGCTGGCCCGCTTCATCGAGTCGATCATGATCAGCTGTTCCATCAGCCAGTTGTTCAGCGGTGCCGGATAGGACTGCATCAAAAAGACGTCCTTGCCGCGCACCGACTCGTCCGAGCGAACGTAGATCTCACCATTGGCGAAATCGTAGGCGTTCAACGGAAGCAGTTCGGTGTCCAGTGCCTTCGCCACTTCTTCCGCAAGCTGCGGGTGGGCGCGGCCGGTCGCCAAGACCAGCTTCTTGTCGACGTTATGGCTAATTTCACTCATGGGTTTGCTTTCTCGCTCGCTTCGCTATCACGTAGAGGTGGTTTCTGAGGAAATTCCGGGGGATGCCTGGCTACTCGATATCCGAGGTGTCCAGGGCCGCCTTGAAGGCAGCGTCTGCCGAGGCGCTGCCCGGGCGCTTGGCCAGGGTCCACCCTTCGGAGTTGCGCTGCGGAGCCACGGACAGTGCCAGGGCACCGGCCGGGACGTTCTTGCGGACGACGGCTCCGGCACCGGTGTACGCGCCGTCCCCGATTTCGACCGGGGCCACGAACACGGTGTTCGAGCTGGTGCGCACGTGCGAACCGATCTTGGTCCAGTGCTTCTTCACGCCGTCGTAGTTTGCGGTGATGTTGCCACACCCGATGTTGGTGTACTCACCGATTTCAGCGTCCCCGGCGTAGCCGAGGTGCGAGAGTTTGGAGCCGCGCCCGATGCTGACGTTCTTCGTCTCATAGAAGGCGCCGATCTTTCCGTCCGAGCCGAGCTCGGTGCCGGGGCGCAGGTAGGTGAACGGGCCGACGGTGGCCCCTTCCCCGATGCGCGAGTCGGTGGCGTCGGTGCGCTTGACGGTGGCGTTCTGGCCGACGACCACGTTGGTCAAGGTGGTGTCCGGGCCGATCACCGCGCCGGTGCCGATCATGGTGTTGCCGTGCAGCTGGGTGCCGGGCTTGATGGTCACGTCCTGGCTGAGCACCACGGTGGTGTCGATCCAGGTGGTGGAGGGGTCGATGATGGTCACGCCCTGGCGCATCCAGTGCTCGCACAGCCGCTCGTTGAGCACCTGGCCCAGGCGCTGAACCTGGACGCGGTCGTTGGCGCCCTCGATCTGCCAGCGGTCCGAAATCTGGGCGGTGGCCACCCGGCCGCCGCGGTTGCGGGCGATGGCCAGCACGTCGGTCAGGTACATTTCGCCCTGCGCGTTCTCGGTGGTCACTTCCTGCAGCGCGCTGGTGAGCATGGCGGCGTCGAACGCGTAGATGCCGGAATTGATTTCCTTCACCGCCAGTTCCTCGGCGGTCGCATCCTTTTGTTCACGAATCGCGGTGACATCCCCCTGCGCGTCGCGCAGGATTCGGCCGTAGCCGGTGGGGTCATCCAGTTCGGTGGTCAGCACGGTGACCGCGTTGCCCTGGGCTTCGTGGACGGCAACCAGGTCCTTGAGGACTTCGCTGGTCAGCAGCGGCACATCCCCGTAGGTCACCACGACAGTGCCTTCCAGGTATCCGTCCACGGCCTGCAGTCCCTGCTGCACGGCGCGGCCGGTGCCAGGCACCTCGTCCTGATCCGCGATGGTCAGCTGCGGGAAGTGGTCCAGGATGTGCGCGGCGACCAGATCACGCTGGTGGCGCACCACGGCGACCAGGTTCTTCGGTTCCAGAGCCGCTGCCGCGTGCAATGCATGGACCACCATGGAGCGACCGGCGATCTCGTGCATGATTTTGGGTTTCGCCGATTTCATTCGGGTACCGGCGCCTGCGGCGAGGACGATGACAGCTACTGGTGCGTTGACCTGATCGCTCAAGTTGTGTTCTCCTGCGATGTCGTTTCAAGGCTCTCGTGCCTATATTGAGAAACCCATGGGATAGTCTAGCGCGCGGAATGAACATCGCATGAACGCAGTGGGCAGGGCCATACTGGCCGTGAGTTCCGCCCCTAGGATTCGAACCTAGAATGCACAGCTCCAAAGGCTGGCGTGTTGCCATTACACCAGGGCGGATCGTGCTCCGGCACCGGCTGCCCGGGTCAAGCACAGTTCATTATTCTGCCATGATCACCGCGCGTAGTGAAATCACAAATCGCCGTGCCCCGCACGGGATTCCTGCGTCTTTAAGACGAGGGGAGCACACGCTTCTCCCCTGCCCGAGTTCCCTTGTTCCCAGACCCCCTTCGCCGCTTACGCCCACACGCGCAGATTGGCCATTCCGGCATTCGCCCCATCCGCAGCCTGTGACAAGCGGCACAGTCTCAATCGCGTCATGGAGGTGGTATTCATGGATTTGGTACCGGTTCGTAGACTGGAGACGTGGCACATTTACTCGGGGGCGAAGCCCTGCATCTGGAATATCCCACCCACACCGTCTTTGATTCGGTAACCATCGGCATTTCCGACGGCGACCGCATCGGCGTGGTGGGGCGCAACGGCGACGGCAAGTCCTCGCTGCTGCGCATGCTTGCCGGACGGCTGGAGCCCAACTCGGGCCGGGTCACGCAGCGTTCGGGGCTGCGGGTGGGGGTCCTGGATCAGGCCGACACCCTGGACGAGGCCCTGTCAGTGCGCGAATCGGTCGTGGGCAACCAGGCCGAACACGAATGGGCCTCGGACCCCAAGATCCGCGACATCATCGCCGGGCTGGTCTCCGACCTGGAATGGGAAGCGAAGATATCCACGCTCTCCGGCGGTCAGCGTCGCCGGGTGGCACTGGCCGCGCTGTTGGTCGAGGACTGGGACGTGATCATCCTCGACGAGCCGACCAACCACCTGGACGTGGAGGGCATCGCCTGGCTGGCACAGCACCTGAACCACCGCTGGGCCAAGAACACCGGCGGGCTGATGGTGGTCACGCACGACCGCTGGTTCCTGGATGCGGTGTGCACCACCACGTGGGAAGTGCACGACCAGATCGTCGAGCCCTTCGAGGGCGGCTATGCGGCCTATGTGCTGCAGCGGGTGGAGCGTGACCGGATTGCAGCGGTGACCGAATCCAAGCGCCAGAACATGATGAAGAAGGAACTGGCCTGGCTGCGCCGCGGCGCCCCGGCCCGCACCTCAAAACCAAAGTTCCGCATCGAGGCGGCCAACCAGCTGATCACCGATGTGCCAGAGGTCCGCAACCCGATCGAGCTGAAGAAGATGGCCACCGCCCGGCTCGGCAAGGATGTGGTGGACCTGATCGACACGTCGGTCAGCTTTGACGGCCGGCAAATCCTCAAGCCGTTCACCTGGCGGATCGGTCCGGGCGAACGAACCGGCATCCTGGGCGCCAATGGCGCGGGTAAATCCACCCTGCTGGGCCTGATTGCCGGCACCGTGGAACCCAGCAGCGGGCGAATCAAGCGGGGCAAGACCGTGAAGCTGGCCGTACTGGACCAGCAGTTTCGGGAACTTCAGAAAATTGGCCAGGACAAGGTTCGTGAGGTGCTCTCCCGCTTCAGCACCACTTTTAACGTCGATGGCAAGGATCTGACCCCGGCACAGCTGCTGGAGCGCCTGGGCTTTTCCCGGGCGCACCTGTCCACCAAGGTCGCCGAGCTCTCCGGCGGACAGCGCCGGCGCCTGCAGCTGCTGATGATCCTCATGAACGAACCGAACGTGATGATCCTGGATGAGCCCACCAACGATGTGGATACCGACATGCTCGCCGCCCTGGAAGACCTGCTCGATTCCTGGCCGGGCACCCTGATTGTGGTTTCCCACGACCGCTACCTGTTGGAGCGCGTCACGGATCAGCAGTACGCGATCCTTAAAGGGCACTTCCGCCACGTGCCAGGCGGCGTCGATGAATACCTGCGTTTGCGCGAGGCCCAGGAATCCGGCTCCGGAGCCAAGCCCGAGGCCGGGGCAGCGCAGGTGCCCAAGACCGCTGGCCCCTCGGGTGCCGAGATCCGTGCGGCCCAGAAGGAAATGAACGCCAACGAGCGCAAGGTGGGCCAGCTGAACGAGAAGATCGGCAAGCTGCACGAGAAGATGGCCGCGCACGATCAAAGCGACTATGAGGCCTTGGGAAAGTTCACGGCCGAATTGCGGGAACTGCAGGAGCAGGTCGATGAACTTGAGGAACGCTGGCTGGAACTTTCAGAGATCGTCGGTTGAGCACCGGAGGCGGCTGCTGGCGGCTTTCTCGCTACCCATCGGGACGTAGAACGAAGAAGATGAAACTCAAAAACGCGGTTCGGTCCTTGAACTGAGGCGGAATGATTTCCGCGGGAGCTTCGGGCGAATACCCTGGCTCGCTGAGCACCTCGATTCGAAATCCAGCTTCCGAAAAGGCGTCGGTCATCATGTGCAGCGGGCGGTGCCAGTAAGTGAGCTTCGCGGATTGACCGTCGAAGGTGAGTTCATCGCTGTACCGGGTGAGCTTGAAGTAGTCTTGGCCCGGGCGAGTCCACGGGTAAAGGATTGGGTGATTGACGGATACGATCAACCGCCCATCGGGCCGAAGCACGCGACGAAATTCCCTAAGCGGCGCCACCCAATCTTTCAGGTAATGAAGAACCAGGGATGCCATTACCTCGTCGAATGAATCATCGGAATAGGAAAGTGGCCGGCTAAGGTCTGCAACCGACAAATCTGCCGCCGAACCGAGCCTGCTGCGGGCGAGGTCGATCATGGCTGCGCTGGCATCGAAGCCAACAACATTGGCGCCCCGATTGCGCAGCTCTTCCATGAGGGGGCCAGATCCGCATCCGGCATCCAGTACCTGATGCCCCTCAACGTCTCCGGCAAGTTCAAGCATGGCCGGTCGCTCGTAGTACGCGTTGAGCAGGCTACCCTGGTTTTCCGTGGAATACGCGGCGGCGAAATGGTCATAGTCGGTTTCTTTCATGATCCCTCCGGGTCGAGCACTTCATGAAACGATAGCTGGTCAGCCGACAGAGCACTGACCGAACGACGACTTCCACACAGGGCGACGGCAAACGCGCTCATTGCTGTCTTCGGAGTAGTCTCAGCAACCTCGGCACGGCTGACACTACCCCAACGGTCCGCAATTCCTCCGTCCCGACGGGCAGCTCGTTAACATGCAGTGCCCCAGAATCGCTGTCCTCCCTCTCTGATGGGCCGCTAAAGCAAAGGCCTTGGCCTGGAACCCAAGCAGGACGGCGCCTGTTTCTGGCTTCTGGCGATTTTTTTGAAGTATTGGCAAGTCACCGCTTATCGGGAAGAATCGCGGCATGAGCCTAGAACTGTTTGATGAGGACTGGAACCGGGCCCTGGTGCTGATGGCCCACCCCGATGACCCCGAATACGGAACCGCACTGGCGGTCAATCGCTGGACCGGGCAAGGCAAGGAAGTCAGCTACGTGCTGGCGACCTCAGGCGAGGCAGGCATC
Organism: Glutamicibacter sp. St.4D3; assembly: GCF_059728615.1. Taxonomy (NCBI): domain Bacteria; kingdom Bacillati; phylum Actinomycetota; class Actinomycetes; order Micrococcales; family Micrococcaceae; genus Glutamicibacter; species Glutamicibacter sp. St.4D3. The sequence continues at coordinate 745,572 of NZ_AP039380.1, read as the reverse complement.
GAGGGCATCGCACCGGCACAGTCCGGTCCACTGCGTGAAGCGGAACAACAGCGGGCCATCGGACATGTTGGGGTGCAAAACCTCGAATTCCTCGGGATGCCGGACGGCCGCCTGGAATACGGCCTGCAGATGCGACGCAAATTCGCCCAGAAAATCCGGGCCTACCGTCCCGACGTCGTCATCACCCTAAACTTCGATCGGGCCTTTGGTGGAGTGAACCGCAACTCGGCTGACCATCAGGCGGTCGGCCGGGCAGTGCTGGATTCGGTCTCCGATGCCGCGAACTCCTGGATCTTTCCGGACCTGGAGGAACCTGTCTGGACCGGCGTGCGGATGATCGCGGTATTTGCCGACGAGAGCCCCACCCACTATGTTCCGGTCGGCGAGGCCGATATCACCGCCGCGATCGCTGCACTGTCTGAGCACCGGGAGTACCTCACCCGGCTGAGTGAAGACCCGATTGAGGAACAGGCACGGGCCCAGGTGGTGGATCGAGTGCTGGGCGGCATCGACCCCGCTGCCGGGGGCGAAGTCGCGTTCCGAGTGTACAACTAGGGACGGGGTGGACTGATGACGGAGCATCGGAAGCAGTGGGACCAACGCAGTGTTCAGTCCCTACGATCGGGCGGGTCCCTGAAGTGGACAGGTTTTCCCGACGCCATGGGCGCCTGGGTGGCGGAGATGGATTTTGGTCTGGCTGCGCCAATCCGCACGGCGCTGGAGGAGTATGCCTCCTCCGAACTGACCGGTTATGCTCCCCCGTGGCTGGAACACGAGCTGGCCCGGGCCACCAATGACTACTATTCGACGAACTTCGGTTGGGCCCCTGGCGTACAGAACATCGTGCCGACTGGAGACGTACTGGCCGGGCTGGGCGGCGTGCTGGATTATTTCCTTGATCCCGCGGCGCCGGTGGTGCTGCCCACCCCCGCCTACATGCCGTTCCTGAAGTTCCCGCGTCTGCGCCAGCGGCGGGTGATTGAAGTGCCGATGTTGCGGGATGAGCACGGCTGGCACATGGATCTGGCCGCCATCGACACGGCACTGGCCCCGGCTGGCGGCCTGGTGATTCTGTGCAACCCGCACAACCCCATTGGGAAAATGTACTCGCGCACCGAGCTGGAGGAGCTCTCGGCCATCGTGGCCCGGCGCGACGCACGGGTATTTTCCGATGAAATCCACGCGTCCATCAGCTTTGACGGACGGGATCACCTGCCCTACGCCTCGGTTAACTCGGCCGCGGCGCGCCAGACGATCACTGCGACCGCGGCGTCCAAGACCTTCAACATTCCCGGCCTGAAGTGCGCGCAGCTGATCTTCTCAAATCCGCAAGATCTTGAGCGCTGGCAGGAGTACGGTTTTTTCATCAGCCATGGCGCTTCCCTGCCGGGCATGCGGGCGACCGTGGCGGCCTATGATCATGGTGCTGCCTGGCGTGATGACGTGCTGCAGTACCTGCAGGGCAACCGTGATCTGCTGGGGCAACTGCTGTCCGAGCAACTGCCGGGCATTGACTGGCTTGCGCCGCAAGGCACCTATCTGGCCTGGCTGAACACCAGCGGGCTCAGCCTGCCGCCCAATGCCCAGCAGTTCATGCTGCAGCAGGCCCAGGTGGCGGTGGTGGACGGTGCGGAGTGCGGTTCCGGCCTGGAGGGTTTTCTCCGCATGAATTTCGCGATGCCCCGTCCGCTGCTGATCCAGACCGTACAGCAGATGGCTGACGCCGTGGCGCGCCGGTAGTTCCGGCGCGGGGCGGACCTGGATTGACAGGGTCGCTACATTCCGTCAACAAGCAGGGTGAGGATGATGGGCATGGGCAGCAGCCCCAGGCCCAGGATGGCCGAAGCGGTCGCCCAGGAATAGTCTCGGCGAGCGAGGCCAAGCAGGCTTCCGACGGACCCGAAGATTGGCGGCAGCAGGAAAACCCAGATCGGGCGTTCCTGGCCGGATCCGGTCCAGTCCACCGACATCAGGGCGACAAGAAGTGCGCCGCCCATCATGACCAGCGTGGGGATTGGATACGGAGTTTGGCGCAAAGCCACGCGCTCTTCCATAGTTCTCCTTAGGCAGGTGTTCGATAACTTATTCCAGGGTTTACACAGGCCATGACGTCCACTGCAATGGTCGCTAAAAATAACCGATCCCAGAACAATAAATCACTTCAGGTCACGGTACTCGTGATCTTCATAGTTCGCCATCGTTCTTAAGGAGGATAGCGCGAACAAGCTCTCTGCGTTAACTGGGAAGGATCTCAGATGTTCGAATTGCGGATTGAACAGCTCAAGATTTGCCGGTGATGAGATCGGCGATCCGGGCAATCGGCGAGGTGCGTTCACGTCCGGCGGCCTCAGACCGGTCGGCGGCATGATAGGCCGCATATAGTGAGGTGGTGGCGAGCCAGCGCAGCGGCTCGGGTTCCCATCGGCGGGCCTGGCGATCCACCCACGGCAGGTGCACCAGCTCGCTGTCGCGTCCCAGGATCAAGTCGGCCAGGGTCCGTCCGGCCAAATTGGTGGCGCTCACCCCCGTACCCACGTATCCCCCGGCCCAGGCCAGCCCGGTGTCCCGGTCCAGGCCCACCGTTGCCGCCCAGTCCCGGGGCACGCCCAGCACCCCGGACCACGCGTGCTCGATGCGTGCCTGACTGGTGACGGGAAAGAAGCGGTGCAGGATGCCGCTCAATGCCGCGACGGTCGATGACGCGGTGCGCCCATCAAGGTCGGTGCCGGACCCATATTTGTAGGGCACCCCGCGGCCCCCGATGGCGATCCGGTCATCGACGGTGCGCTGGGCGTACATGTACACGTGCGCGTAGTCCCCCAACACCTCCCCCTTGGACCAGTTCAGCTCATCCCACACCACTGGCGGCAGCGGCTCGGTCACAATCATTGAGGAGTTCATCGGCAGCCACAGCCGGCGCAGCCCGGGCAGGGCGGCGGTGAACCCCTCGGTGGCCCGCACGATGTGTTCGGCTGCGACGCTGCCGTGGGTGGTGTGCAGCAGGTGGGGCAGGATATCGGTGACCCGGGTGTCTTCGTAGATCTCCACACCGATCCGTTCCACCGCCGCGGCCAGTCCGGTCACCAGCTTTGCCGGATGGATCCGCGCCGCATGCGGGTGCCACAGTGCCGCCCGTGTTCCGGCAACGTTGATCCGGGCGCGGGCCTCTGCGGCCTGCAGCAGCTGCACGTCGGTGTGCGCCCAGGTGCGCTCGGACGCAAAATCCGCGCGCAGCCGGGCCTCCTGGGCCGGGGTGTAGGCGACTTGGAATTCCCCGCCGCGCTGAATGTCGGCGTCGATCACCTCGGCCCGGCAGACATCGATGACCTCATCCACGCTGCGGTTCATGGCCTGCTGGAACGCCTCGGCGCCACTGCGACCAAAGCGGGCCACGTGGCGTTGCCGGCCGCCGGTGATGGAGTTGGTCAGCCACCCTCCGTTCCGTCCCGAGGCCCCGTAGCCGACGTGACGTTGTTCAAGCACCACCACGCGCAGCAGCGGCTGCAGCTTTTTCAGGTAGTAGGCGCTCCACAGGCCGGTGAATCCGCCGCCGACGATGGCCACGTCGGTGGACAGGTACCCGGGCAGCGCCGGACGCGGCTGGGGGCTGCCCAGTTGTTCCCACCAGTGTGAAACCTGCCCGTTGATCATCTAACGCACCGCCCCGTTGCAGCCTCGGGCCGGCGAAGACGGGCCCACTTGCAGCTAAGCGTAGGCGGGCGGCGCCTTCCTGGCAATGGCGGCGTTTCGCCGCCTGAGCGGCGCAAGGAATTCAGTATTCGCCACGCCGCTGGCCCGTGGGCGGTGCCTGGTTCCAAACCAGCAGGGCACCGGCGGCGGGGAAGAGCAGCAGCGCCGGCAGCCATTGAAAGACGGCCAGCAGTGCCAGGGCGATCAGCAGCAGCGTCAGAGCCGCGTTGCGGGGCCAGGCTTGCATCAGATCCCCTCCTCCTGATCCGCCCCCACGGGGGCTGGGTGTTCGCGCAAGCCTACCGGGGAAGGGCGGGGATGGGAAGGGCGGGAGGCTACTGGCTGTGGACGATCCGCGCCCCGGGCGCGGGGGCCTGCACGGCCAGGGTGGCGACCCCGACCTCATCGCCCAGCTGGGCCATGACCTCGCGGGCGTGCTCGGCGTCGCGCACCAGCAGCGCCAGGGTGGGTCCGGAGCCGGAAACCATGGCCCGCAGCGCCCCAGCCCCCTCGGCCAGGTCGCGCACGGTGCCCAGTTCGGGGGCCAGCGCCAGCGAGGCCTGGGTCAAATCGTTGACCAGGGTGTCGGCCAGCGCCTGCGCGTCGGGTTCCATCAGGGCCTTGATGACCTGCGGGTCCACTTCGGTGGGCACCGGGATCGACTGCCCGGCGCGCAGCCGGTCCAGCATGGCGTAGACCCGTGGGGTGGACAGCCCGTAGCTGGCCGGGATCAGCACCCAGTCGGTGCGCGCCCGGGTCAGCAGCGGGGCCAGCTGGTCCCCCACGCCCAGTCCGATGGCGGCCCCGCCCATCAGCGCAAAGGGCACATCGGCGCCCAGCCGGGCGCCGAGCCGGCCCAGTTCCTCACGGTCCAGCCCGGTGCCCCACAGTTCGTTGCAGGCCACCAGGGTGGCGGCGGCGTCGGCGGAGCCGCCGCCCATGCCCCCGGCGATCGGCACCCGTTTGAGGATCTCCAGATCGGCCCCCAGGTTCACCCCGGCGTGTTCGCGCAGCAGCTGTGCGGCCTGGTGGACCAGGTTGCCCGGGCCCAGCGGGAAGGTTTCGGGTTCGTCGACCACCGTGGAGGCCTCATCCAGGCGCAGGTGAAGTTCGCCGTCTTGGCGCAGGGTTGCGCGGATCTCCTCGAACAGGGAGACCGCCACGTAGAGGCTGGCCACGTCGTGGTACCCGTCCTCACGCGGCGGGCCGACCCGGAAGTAGCAGTTGATCTTGCCCGGGGCGTGGGCGATCACGAAGTTCTTGGGTTCGTTCATGGGGTTTCATCCGCTGCGTCGGTGACTTCTGCGGCGGCGCGGGCGATGGCGATGAACCCGTCGATGTCCAGCTTCTCGCCGCGTTCGCGCGGGTCGATCCCGGCACGGTTGAGGATCGCTTCAGCCCGGGCCCCGGAGCCGGCCCAGCCGGACAGGGCGGCGCGCAGCGTCTTGCGGCGCTGGGCGAAGGCGGCGTCGATGACGGCGAAGACCTCGGTGCGCGGCGGGGCGTCGCCGCGCTCCGCGTCCCGGGTGAAGGAGACCAGCCCGGAGTGGATTTTGGGGGCCGGCCAGAACACGTTCATGCCGATGACCCCGGCCTTGCGCATGGTGCCGTACCAGGCGCCCTTGACGGAGGGCACCCCGTAGATCTTGCTGCCCGGGACGGCGCTCATCCGGTCGGCCACCTCATCCTGGACCATGACCAGGCCGTGGCGGATGGAGGGGAAGTGCTCCAGCAGGTGCAGCACGACCGGCACGGCCACGTTGTAGGGCAGGTTGGCCACCAGCGCGGTGGGCTCATTGGGCAGTTCGGTGACCTTCAGTGCGTCGCTGAGGATCACGGTGAGATCCGCTTCGCGGCCCGGACGGAACTCGGCGACGGTTTCGGGCAGCCGTCGGGCCAGCGGCGGGTCAATTTCCACTGCCACCACCTTCGCGGCGGCGTCCAGGATGCCCAGGGTCAGCGAGCCGAGGCCGGGTCCGACCTCCAGCACCGTCTGGCCGGGGTCAAGGTCCGCGGCGGCGACGATGCGCCGGATTGTGTTCCCGTCGATCACGAAGTTCTGGCCCAGGGTTTTGGTGGGACGGATGCCCAGTTCATCGGCCAGGCGTCGGATCTCGGTGGCTCCCAGGAGCGGCAGGGGTTCTTCAGGCATCACGCCTCCAATACTAGTTCAGCGTCCGGCCCGCGTTCAGCGCCGCCGCGGCGCCCCATAGAACAGCGACGCGACCGCCCGGTGGGGTGGTCGCGTCGCTGTGGGGGGAAATTCGTGGTTCTAGAGCAGGCCGAGCTTGCGGGCGCAGGCCGGCCAGTGGCCCCAGCCGCCGCTGGCGCGCAGCTTCTCCGCTGCGGCCACCTGCTCCTGCGGGGTGGCCTGGTGCGGCAGCGGTGCGTACTTGGTGCCGCCCACGGCACGCCAGGAGGAGGCGGAGAACTGCAGGCCGCCGTAGTAGCCGTTGCCGGTGTTGATCGACCAGTTGCCGCCGGATTCGCACTTGGCCAGGGCCGACCAGGCGCCGGAGACGCTCTTGGGGGTGGCGGTCTTCTTCTTGGACTCGCTCTTGGATTCGGCCGGCTTCTTGGTGCCGACCTTGATGACCTTGGCGACCGGTTCCTTGGTGACCTTGGACTTCAGGACTTCTTCCTCGCCCTTCGTGCCGTTGCGGGTTTCCTGGCGCAGGGTCAGCTCGCGCTCGCCCTTTTCGCCCTTGGTCTTGACCTTGGTCTTGCCCTTCTGAAGCTTGGAGTCCTTGACTTCCTCGGTGCCGAAGGCGATGTCGCGGGTTTCTTCCCAGGTCTTGACCTCGACCTGGATCACGTCGACGTCCATCTTGTCGCTGATCTCGGTGCCCGGCTTGGCGTCCTTGGTGGTCTCGCCGTCGGCCTTCAAATTGATCTCGTCGTTCTCATCCAGCTTCACGCCCTCGGCGTCCAGCAGTTCGGCGACGCTCTGCGCGGTGGTTTCCACCTGCTGCCGCTTGTCCTTGCCGACCTTCAGGTTCACGACCTTCGGGGTGATGATTTCGATGCTTTCGCTCAGTGACATCAGGGCGATGTCATCGGAGAGGGACACTTCGGCGCCCTTTTCCAGTTCCAGCTGCTTGACCACGTCGGCCACGGTCATCCCGGTGGTGTGCACGACCCGGTCGGTGCCGTCCACCGAGACCTGCACCGACTTGTTGCGCTTGACCTTAACGGTCTGCTCGTCATCCAGCGAGGAATCCAGCGCCGGGAAGACCTCGTCGCGTTCCCCCAGGGCGATGTCCTGCTGGGCGAGCAGATCCTCGACGGTGGCGGCGCGGGTGTTCAGCACCTGCTGGTCCCCGTCGATGGCCAGGGTTACGGACTTCTGCCCGGCAATGTAGAAGACGGCGCCGGCGATGATGACGGCGACCGCTACGGCCTGGGCCAGGAACTTGACCGAGCGTTTCTTGAGCAAGTGCATCACAGTGAATGGTTCCCCATCGGTTGTGGGCCGCCGGTTCCCGGTGCCTGAGGCCCGGGCGGGCCCAGTGACCCGTGGGTCACCAATACGTACATACAATTTCCATGCGTCGTGCCGCTGCCACCCCGTACGGGGCTTTGCGGCGCTGTCGCGGCGTCGCTGTGGGGGCGGTTCCAGCCACTCCCGGCGCGAGACACTTGTAGTACCGTAACCGAATTGTAATAATCAGGCAAGCGTGAATGGCGCACGACACACCTGCCCGGGCTTAGAATGCGCCGTACACCTCCAGGGTGTTCGCCATGACCTGCGAGCACAGCTGCTCCAGGTCCGCACCCCGATGCCCGGCCATGAAACGCAGCGTGTAGGGGATCATGTAGCTGGCGTTGGGCCGGCCCCGGTAGGGGTGCGGGGTCAGGAACGGGGCGTCGGTTTCCACCAGGATCAGCCGGGGGTCGGCCAGGGCCAGGGCGTCCTGGATGCCGGTGGAGTTCTTGAAGCTCACGGTTCCGGCGAAGGACATGTACCAGCCGTTTTCGTTGCAGATGCGCGCCAGCTGGCCATCCCCGGAGAAGCAGTGGAAGACCACCCTGGGCGGCAGCTGCTCATCACGCAGCACGCGCACCACGTCCTGGTGGGCGTCGCGGTCGTGGATCTGCAGGGCCTTGCCGTGGCGGCGGGCGATCTCGATGTGGCGGCGGAACGATTCCTCCTGCACCGGCCGACCCTCGGGTCCGGTGCGGAAGTAGTCCAGGCCGGTTTCCCCCACGGCCCGCACCCGCTCCTGCCCGGCCAGCTCGTCGATCCGCTCGATCGCCGCGTCCAGCTGTCCGCGTTCGGCCAGCCGGGCCGCATCATTGGGGTGGATGGCCACGGCGGCCAGCACGGCCGGGTTTTGCTGGGCGGCGCGGACCGCGAATTCCGAGGAGGGCACATCGCAGCCGACCTGGATCAGCCCGGCCACTCCCACCTGGGCGGCGGCCTGCACCGCCTGCTCCACGCTCACATTCAGCTTCCCGTCCCGGAAGTCCAGGTGGGTGTGGTTGTCGATGACCGGCAGCGGCAGGGGTTCGGGAGCCTCGGGGTAGATCAGGTTCCGCTTGCTTCCGTCCTTCTCCTGCGTGGTCGAACGGCTGCGTTCGGCGTCATCCGCCGCGCCCTCCTGCTCACGGGGGCGGTAGGCCTCCGGAATTGCCTGATAGTTGATCTGCTTGCCTCGCCCCACCGTGTTCCCTTCACTTCTCCTTGCGGTGCCCGGCACCGGTGCCCGCCGCCTACGATTCTGCCATCCTGCCCGCCGCGGCGCAGTGTCCCGGGCAACGCCGCAGCACTGGTTGGCTGGATGTGCGCGGACTGCCGGAACCTATTCGTGATGTACCTCACCTTCCGTTGGTAGGGTTAAGCCAACCGGGCAGGACCTGTCCCGGAGCCGGCGACCGCCGCACTTTTCCACCGGGAGGGGCCAGATGAGCGTTCACCAGACGCTGCCAAGTGTTGATGCCGATTTCGGTGAGCAATGCCAGCGAATCATCCAGGGCATGTCCACGGTGATCGATGGCAAGCCGCAGGCCATCAAGACGGCGTTGGTGGTGCTCCTGGCCGGCGGTCACCTGCTGGTGGAGGACGTGCCGGGAGTGGGCAAGACACTGCTGGCCAAGGCGCTGGCCCGCAGCGTGGACGGCACCGTGAACCGCATCCAATTCACCCCGGACTTGCTGCCCAGCGACGTGACCGGGGTATCGGTGTTCTCCCCGCAGACCCAGGACTTCACCTTCCATCCCGGCCCGGTGTTCGCCAACATCGTGATCGCCGACGAAATCAACCGCGCCAACGCCAAGACGCAGGCAGCGCTGCTGGAGTGCATGGAGGAGCTGCAGGTCACGGTGGACTCGGTCACCCACCCGCTGCAGCGGCCCTTCATGGTCATCGCCACGCAGAACCCGATCGACGCGGAGGGCACCTTTGCGCTGCCCGAGGCGCAGCGCGACCGGTTCATGGCCCGCATTTCCATGGGCTACCCGGACCGGGCGGCGGAAATCTCCATGCTCTGCACCCACCACGGCCACGACCCGTTGGCCGAGATCGGTGCGCTGCTGGGCCTGGAGCGGCTGCGCCGGATGATGTTGCAGGTCCAGCGGGTGACCGTGACCGAACGCCTGGCCGGCTACGTGGTGGATTTGGGCCGGGCCACCCGGGAGCACCAGCACGTGCTGGTCGGTGCCTCGCCGCGCGCCCTGCTGCAGTGGGTGCGGGCCGCGAAGTCCCACGCGGCGGTCTGCGGGCGGGACCATGTGCTGCCCGAGGATGTGCGGGAGGTCGCCCCCATGCTGCTGGGCCACCGGCTGCTGCTGACCCGGCGGGCCCTGGCCGAGGGCGTGCACCCCGAGACGGTGGTCGGCGAGGTCCTGCAGCACACCGCGGTGGGTGGGGCGGGCTGAGATGGGCCCGGTTCCCCGCTTTGACCCGAACGACTCGCTGTCCTGGGTGCGCGAGCCCGAACGGTTCGGCGTGCTGCGCAGCTGGCACCTGGACTTGGTCTCCCGGCGCGGCTGGGTGGTGGCCGGCAGCGGGCTGGCGGCGCTGTGGCTGGCCCATCTGCTGGGGCGCCGTGAGCTGATGGCCGTGGGGCTGACCCTGCTGGCCCTGGTGGGGTGCGCCTGGCTGGTGGTGCGCCTGGGCCGGCTGGCCGGTCAGATCACCCGGGTGTTGCCCGAACGCCCGGTCAGCGTGGGCGAGGTGGTGCCGGTGAGCCTGCACTGTGAGCAGCCGGCGGTGATCCGCGAGGTCCTGCCCGAGGGCTACCCGCCCGCCCCCAGTTTCCAGGCTCCGGGCCGTTTCGACTACGAACTGGTCTTCCGCCGCCGCGGTCTGCACCTGCTCGGCCCGGCCCAGCAGCGCCTGGCGGACCCGTGCGGGCTGGTGGACGGGCTGGTGGACACCGGTGAGGCGAGCGGCGTCGCGGTGCGCGCCCACTGTCTGCGCCTGGAGCACTCCACCGCGCTCGGCGAGCGCATGCTCACCGGTGAGGCTCGGCACACCCGGAGCGCCTCGGTGGACTACTACGATGTGGGGATCCGTGATCACCAGCAGGGCGATTCGCTGCGCCAGGTTCACTGGAAGGCGACCGCCCGCCACGGCCGGCTGATGGTGCGCCAGGAAAACTATGTGGCCACCGCGCACAGCCTGATCGTGCTGGACCGGCGGCGCAGTGCCTGGCATGGCCCCGGGGATTTGAATCATGAGATCCCGCAGGGCACCGGCGCCCCGCTAGCCAGCACGCTGCGCTTTGAAAAGGCCCTGTCCCTGTCCTGCAGCATCGGCGAGCTCTATGCCCGGCACGGCTACCAGCTGATGGTGCGAGATCTGGCCGGGCAGGAGCTGGACAACCCGCGCCCGACCCCGTCCGGGCGGGCCGGTGAGATCCCGTTCCCGCAGGCGGCGGTGTCCGGCGCCTCGGCGCTGGACCGCTTCGAGGCCTTCCACGCCGCAACCACCAGCCTGGGCCTGAGCGAGGGCGGGCAGGAGGCTGACGCGCGCGGGCTGGCCGAATCGCTGGGCAAGCTGCTGTTGGGATTCGCCGATGAACCGGTGTTCCTGGTGCTCGGGGAGCTGGGCGTCGCCCAGGCCCGCTGGCTGGCCGGGCTGTCCCGCACGGTGCGCAACGTGGACGTGTTCCTGATCTGCGCGCACCCCGAACGGCACCGGGAGGCGGCCGCCCAGTTCGCGCTCACCCCGTGGCGGGTGCACCTGCATGGGGCGCAGGATCCGCTGGCCCGGCTGTGGGAGTCGCCATGAGCACCGCGCTGCGTGAGCCGCCGGCCCCCGCGGCAGCGGCACCGGCCGAACCGGCCGCAATGCCCCGGCCCGGGCACCCGCTGGCGCACCTGGTCACCGCGCTGTGCCTGTGGGCGGCCCTGCTGGCCGGGATGGCCAGCCTGCACGGGGTGGTGGAGGGCCACGGCTGGCTGTGGAACCTGTGGTTCCCGCTGTTGCTGGTGCACGGCACCGGGGCGGCGGTGCGTGCCAGCCGGTTGCCGGTCTGGCTGGCGCCGCTCGCCTGCCTGCTGGTCGCGGCCGGCTGCGCCTGGTTCTCCCCGGCGCTGGCCGATCCGGGCCTGGGCGGCGGGCGGGGGCAGCGCTTCGGGCAGCTGGTGCACAACGCGAACCTGGAGTTTGCCACCCAGGTGCCCCAGGTGGCGTACACCGCGGCGGTGGATTTCACGTTCCTGCTGCTGGGCCTGGTCCTGGCGGTACTGGTCGAAGCCCTGACCAGCTCCCGGCGCCTGGCCCTGCTGGTGGTGTTGCCGCTGGCCTTCGCCCCGGTGCTGGCCTCCCTGTTCAAGCTCAGCGGGGCCGGGACCGGCTACCTGCTGATCCAGTTCCTGGCCATGATCGGCTACGCCACGTTCCTGCCCTACCGGTATCGCCGCCGACCTTCGGCACTGCCCGGGCGGCGGCAACTGGGTTTTTCCGGCCTGCTGGGCCTGGTGGCCGCGGTGGTGCTGGTGGCCAGCAGCACCTGGATGCCCGGTTTTCGCCAGGGCATGTTCCCCGAAGGCACCCGCCCCTCCGGGGAACTGTTTGCCAGCAACATCGACCCGCTGCTGAACCTGGGCCGGAACCTGCGCAGCAACGGAAACAGCACCCTGCTCAGCTACTACACCTCGGCGCCGGCCGCCCCCTACCTGCGCACCGACGTGATCCAGGACCTGTCCGCCGCACGCTGGGAACCGCAACGCGACCCGCAGGCCCTGGCGTACAGCGGGAACACGGTGCTGCGCGATCAGTACATGTCCTTCGGGGCGAAGCAGGAGGTCACCCAGCTCTCCTGGGACCCGGTGCCGCGCAACCTGCAGCTGCCGCTGCCGCAGAACGCCTATCTCATCCAGGGCCTGCAGGGGACCTGGCGCTGGCAGCCGCAGACCGCCATCGCCTCCTTCACCCGCGAGTCCCGGCAGCAGACCGGCAGCGTGCTGGTCACCCACAGCGTGCCGGAGCTGAACCCCGAGCTGGCGCGGAACTTCGCGTTCTTCGAAAGCCGCACCCCGCCGTTGGATGAGCAGCTCACCCGGCTGCCGGAGGACGGGGGCGGGGCGGTGCACGAGCTGCTGGCGCAGAACCTGCGCCGCGCCTTCGAGGCCAACGGCACCCCGGGCAGCGACTTTGACAAGGCCGTGGCCATCCAGAACTATCTGCGCTCCACCCGGTTCAGCTACTCGGAGCAGACCCCGCTGCGTGAAGGGTATGACGGGGCGAACATGAAGGTGGTCGCCGCGTTCCTCGAGCGCCGCCAGGGCTACTGCGTGCACTTCGCCTCCACCATGGCGCTGCTGGCCCGGCAGGCCGGCATCCCCAGCCGGATTGCGGTGGGCTTCGCCCCCGGAGAGGCCACCGGACAGAGCATCACCCTGGACACCTCCTCCCTGGCCGGGATGAACCAGGACACGGACCTTACCGAACGCACCCTCAACGGGTACCGGGTCAGTGGCCAGGACGCCCATGCCTGGCCCGAACTGTACCTTCCGGGCTTGGGGTGGACCCCCTTTGAGCCGACCCCCGGGCGCGGGGTGACCCCCGACTACGCCCCGGTCCCCCGTTCCGAACCGGCCCCGGATCCCACCCTCAACGACAACCGGGCGCTGGAGGAGACACCGCCCAGCAGCACCCCGGCGCCCACGGGGCAGGCAACCGAAACAACGCCGGGCCCGGGCGAGCAGCGCGGCTGGCCGGCCGCCACCGCGTGGCTGCTGCTGCCGGCGGCAGCGCTCGGGCTGCTCATCGCCCCGCTGCTGCGCGCCTCCGTCCGCCGCCGGCGGCTGGAGGTGGCGCAACAGGGCGGTGCGGCAGGCGCCGGCGCCGTGTGGGAAGAACTGCGCGCCCTGGGCGCTGACTACCAGCAGCCACTGCGGTCCGGGGAAACCGAGGCCGCCTACTGTGCCCGGCTCGCGGCCCAGTTCCCGGCAGCCGGCCCACCCCTGGCCCGGCTTGATGCGCTGATTGAACGCTCCTTCTACGCCGCCCAGCACCCCGGCGCCGCCCAGGGTGTGCAGGCCGGGCAGGACCTGGCGGTCCTCGCCCAGCGAATGCGGGGCGCCTCGCCTTGGGGCCTGCGCCTGCGGGCGCTGGCGTGGCCCGCCTCGCTGCGCGGCACGCCGGCACCAGGGATCCGGGTTTAAACAACCGTGGCGGGGGGCCGGACCCATAGGCCGGCCACCCGCCACGGCGGTGTTTTAGGTGCGACTACTTCGCGGCGTACGGGTCGGCGATGCCGATGTACTGCACGGAGGTGTACTCGTCCAGGCCCTCGGCGCCGCCCTCGCGGCCCATGCCGGACTGCTTCACGCCGCCAAACGGTGCCGCGGCGTTGGAGATCACCCCGGCGTTGAAGCCGACCAGGCCGAATTCGATCTGCTCGGCCACCCGCAGCAGGCGGTTGAAGTCACGCGAGTAGATGTAGGAGGCCAGACCGTATTCGGTGGAGTTGGCCTGCTTGATGGCCTGCTCCTCCGTGGAGAAGGTGGTCACCGGGGCGACCGGGCCGAAGATCTCCTGGGAGAGGATCGCCGAGTCATTCAGCACGTTGGCCAGCACGGTGGGCTGGTAGAAGAAGCCCGGGCCATCGACGGGGGCGCCGCCGACCACCGCGGTGGCACCTTCGGCCACGGCGGATTCAACCAGCGAGTGCACTTCCTTCACGGCCTTCTCCTCGACCAGCGGGCCGACGGTGCTGTCCGGTTCGGTGCCGCGTCCGGGCTTGAGCTTGCCCATGGCGGCGGCGAACTTCTCGGTGAACTGCTTGGCCACCGATTCGTGGACCAGGAAACGGTTCGCGGCGGTGCAGGCCTCGCCCATGTTGCGCATCTTCGCGGCCATGGCGCCTTCCACTGCGGCGTCCAGGTCGGCGTCCTCGAACACGATGAACGGGGCGTTGCCGCCCAGCTCCATCGAGGTGCGCAGCACCTTGTCTGCGGCGTCCTTCAGCAACTGCTTGCCCACCGGGGTGGAGCCGGTGAAGGAAACCTTGCGCAGGCGGTCATCGGCCATCAGCGGTGCGGAGATCTTCGAGGCCGAGGCGCCGGAGACCACGTTGAGCACGCCCGCGGGTAGGCCGGCCTCGATCATGGTGGCGGCGAACAGCTGGGAGGTCAGCGGGGTGAGCTTGGCGGGCTTGAGCACCATGGTGCACCCGGCGGCGATCGCCGGGGCGACCTTGCGCGTGGCCATGGCCAGCGGGAAGTTCCAGGGGGTGATCAGCAGGCACGGGCCGACCGGCTTGTGCTGCACCAGGACCTTGTTCTTGCCCTCCGGGGTGGTGATGTAGCGACCGTAGTGGCGCACGGTCTCCTCGGAGAACCAGCGCAGGAACTCGGCGCCGTAGGTCACCTCACCGCGGGCCTCGGCCAGCGGCTTGCCCATTTCCAGGCTCATCAGCAGCGCGAAGTCCTCGGCGCGTTCGGTCACCAGGTCGAAGCCGCGACGCAGGATCTCGGCGCGTTCGCGCGGGGCGGTGCGTGCCCAGGAGGCCTGCACGGCGTCGGCGGCGTCCAGGGCGGCCAGTGCGTCCTGGGAGGTGGCGCTGGCCAGGGTGGCCAGCTTCTGACCGGTGGCCGGGTCCAGCACGTCAAAGGTGCCGCCATCGGAGGAATCGCGCCATTCCCCGTTGATCAGCAGACCGGTGGGGACCTTGGCTAGCAGCTCTGCTTCGCGTTCGGCGGTAATGCTCATAGCGGCTTCTCCTGTAGTAGTAAGGACTGATGTTGGCGTCATAACCCCGACCGGCAGTCAGGGCGCTGCCAGCCGGGACACTTTCGAGTCCCGGTGGCTTCGCCGGGCGGCATGCCGCGGCCGGCGGCGCCGGGAACTGATCTAGGTCTGCTTCCAACGCTAGGGGGTGCCGGCTGTGGTGTAAACCGCACCTTGCACCAGTGATATACGATCCAATTGTGCATTTAGACTATGCACTTTGGGCCTTGGCGGCACTATTTTGACGCACCAAACCGTGCGGATCGAAGTATTGTTGCGCCGCGCGGGCAAAGGCGCTATTTTTCGCCCTGCTGCCGTGCGGCCAGCACCGCCTCATACAGTTCGCGCTTCTTCAGCCCGCGGGCCTCGGCGACCTCGGCCACCGCCTGCTTCATCCGGGTGCCGGCCGTAATCAGCTGCTGCACCTGCCCCACATGGTCCTCCGGCTTCCCGGCAGCCGGGGCCTGGGCCCCGGAGACCACCACCGCGATCTCCCCGCGCACCCCGTCCTGCGCCCAGGCCAGCAGCTCGGGCACGCTGCCGCGCCGGACCTCTTCGAACTTCTTGGTCAGTTCCCGGGCCACGGCGATCTGCCGTTCGGCGCCGAACACCTCCAACAGGGACTGCAGGAAGGCGGCCAGGCGGTGCGGGGCCTCAAAGAACACCATGGTGCGCTCCTCGGATTCCAGCGCCTGCAGCCGCTTGCGCCGCTCCCCGGCCTTGCGCGGCAGGAACCCCTCGAAGGTGAAGCGGCCGGTGGGCAGCCCAGACAGGGCCAGCGCGGTCAGCACGGCGCTGGGACCGGGTACCGCTGTGACCAGCAGCCCCTCGTCTAGGGCCGCCGCCACCAGCGGGAACCCGGGGTCGGAGACCGCCGGCATCCCCGCGTCGGAGACCACCAGCACCGTCGCCCCGTCGCGCACCGCCTCCAGCACCTCGGAAATCTTGTGCGTTTCATTGTGCTCATGCAGGCTCATCACCCGGCCGGTGGGCCGCACCCCCAGGCCCTGTGCCAGGTGGTGGAAGTTGCGGGTGTCCTCCGCCGCGATCAAGTGCGCGCTGGCCATGATCTCGCGCAGCCGCGGAGAGGCGTCGGAGAGGTTGCCAATCGGGGTGGCCCCCAGCACGATCTGCCCCTGGCCCTCCGGATCCCGTGTGGCGCGGGCCTCGGGTGCCGGCGCGGAAACTGGGGATTCTGGGTTTTCTTTAGCCTGTTGCACCTTATTAGCCTATCCCTAGGTGTGTAACTGCGGCATTTGTATTTTGCCCACCGGTAGCATGAATGACAATGAGCCTCACCGAGTCAAAACCCCAGTCGGCCAGCCCGGTCCGTTCCCCGTACCAGGCCTTCACCGCCAGCGCATTGCGCGAGCGGCTGCTGCCGGCCACCGCCCCCGGCGGCGTCCTGGCGTGGCTCATCCCCCTGGTCGTCACCCTCCTGGGAGGGTTGCTGCGCTTCGTGCACCTGAACCACCCGCACGAACTGATCTTCGATGAGACCTACTACGTCAAGGACGCCTGGGCGCTGCTGCATTTCGGACACGAGATGGAATGGGTGGATGAGAGCAATGACCGGTTCATTGCCGGGGACCCGCAGCTGGAGGGTGGGGCCTCCTACGTGGTGCACCCACCCTTGGGCAAATGGCTGATTGGGCTGGGGATGCTGGTCTTCGGGGAGTACAACGGGCTGGGTTGGCGCACGGCCACCGCACTGTTTGGCACCCTGGCGGTGCTGCTGGTGACCCTGTGCGCCCGGGCGCTGTTCAACTCGCACGCACTGGCCGGGATTGCCGGGCTGCTGCTGGCCGTGGACGGGCATTCGATTGTCATGTCCCGCACGGCGCTGCTGGACGTGTTCCTGATGTTCTTCATCCTGGCCGGGTTCTACGCCCTGGTGCTGGATCGTGCCGACGGGCGGCGGCGGCTGATCGCCAAGCTGAGCATCCCGCCGGGCAACCGGGCGGACTACTGGATGCTGCGCCACGGGCCGATGCTCTGGTTCCGGCCCTGGCGCCTGGTGGCCGGGTTGATGCTGGGCTGCGCGGTGGGCGTGAAGTGGTCGGCCCTGTCCTTCGTCGCGGTGTTCGGGATCCTGACCGTGCTGTGGGACTTGTCGGCGCGACGCACCGCAGGGATCCGCCACTGGGTGGTCTCGGGGCTGTGGCGGGACGGGATCCTGGCCTTTTTCCAGATCATCCCGCTGGTGCTGGCCACCTACCTGGCCACCTGGAGCGGTTGGCTGGCCGGCAGCGAGGGGCGCTACCGCAATTGGGCGGCCGAGCATCCCGGGGAGGGTCTTGGCTGGCTGCCGGCGCCGCTGCGGTCGCTGTGGCAGTACCACGTCTCGGCCTACAGCTTCCATACCGGGCTGGATTCGCCGCACAGCTGGCAGTCCCCGCCCTGGACCTGGATGTTCGCCGGGCGCCCGGTGCTGTTCTACTTCGAGGGCTATGACGAAGCGGTGAACGGCTGCACGGTCTCGCGGTGCACCGAGGTGATCACGGATCTGCCCAACCCGGTGATGTGGTGGGCGGCGGCCCTGAGCATGGTGTTGCTGATCCTGTGGTGGATCGGGGCCCGGGACTGGCGGGCCGGGGCGATCCTCTCCAGCGTTGCGGCCGGGTTCCTGCCCTGGCTGCTGTACCCGGAGCGGACCATGTTCTTCTTCTACACGCTGCCGATGACCCCGTTCCTGATGCTCGCCCTGACGTTCATGATCGGCAAGTTCCTCCCGCCCGGCGGGGCGGCCTCCCCGCGCTATCCGGCCCGGCTGGTGCTGGTGGTGCTGTTCCTGGCGGTGTTGCTGGTGGTCTCGGCTTTCTTCTGGCCGATCTGGTCCGGGCAGATGATCCCGGACACCGCCTGGCGGGCCCGGGTCTGGATTCCCAGTTGGAGCTAAGTACGTTATATTACCGTGAAGTAACTGCCAGGTATTGGCGGTATTTCCCCGACCTGGCAGGAAGATTGAGTTGATGCGCGAAGAGACTGTCGAGCTGCGGCATGACCTGGATGCGAACTACAACACCACCAACCTATTGCTCGAACGCGTCCGGCAGGCCCCGGACAAGCCGCTGTTCAGCGTGCAGCGCCAGGGCACCTGGCGGGACATCAGCGCCCGGCGGTTCCTCACCGATGTGCAACGCCTGGCCACCACGCTGATGAGCAACGGGGTGCAGCCCGGAGACCACGTGGCGATCATGTCCCGCACCCGCTACGAGTGGGCGCTGGTCGAGGAGGCCATCTGGTTCGCCGGGGGCATCTCGGTGCCGGTCTATGAGACCAGCAGCGCCTTCCAGATCGAATGGATCCTGCGTGATTCCGGGGCCCGGGTGGTGTTCGCCGAAAACGCGGACCAGCGGGTGGTGATCCGCCAGGCGGCCGCGCAACTGGGCGAACGGGTGGAGGTCTACCTCTTTGACGCCGGCAACCCTGCCCGGGAGAGCTCCATCCCCTCCTCCAAGCTCAGCGAACTGCTCGCCGACCCCGACCAGGTCAGCCAGCGCCAGCTGGAGGCGGCCCGGAGCCGGGCCGGGCTGCAGGACGTGGCCACCTTGGTCTACACCTCCGGCACCACCGGGCGGCCCAAGGGCTGCATGATGACCCACGCGAACTTCTCCCTGGTCGCCTACAACCTGGTCGACTACATGCGCACCGTGCTCGGCGAGGACCAGCGCACCTTGATGTTCCTGCCGCTGGCCCACGTGCTGGCCCGCGCCGTGCAGCAGGCCTGCATCCACGGCGGGGCGGTGATCGCCCACTCCCCGAACACCGCCACCCTGGTCGAGGACCTGCAGGCGGTGAAGCCCGGCTTCCTGCTGGCGGTGCCGCGGGTGTTTGAGAAGATCCGCAACACGGCGCTGTCCAAGGCCGAGGAGGGCGGCAAGGCGAAGCTCTTCGCGCAGGCCGAACAGGTGGCCATCGCCTACTCCAAGGCCCTGCAGGCCAAGCAGCACGGCACCGGGCGCGGGCCCGGCCTGCTGCTCAAATCCAAGCACAGGCTCTTTGATGTGCTGCTCTACCCCAAGCTGCGCGACGTCTTTGGCGGGCAGTGCGGTTACGCGATCTCCGGGGCCAGCGCCCTGAACGAGGATCTGGCCCACGTCTTCCGTGGCGCCGGCATCCAGCTGGTGGAGGGCTACGGGCTGACCGAGACCACCGCCCCGGCCACCGTGAACCAGCCCGAGCACACCAAGGTGGGCACCGTGGGCCGCCCGATCCCGGGCACCAGCGTGCGCATCGCCGAGGACGGGGAAATCCTGATCAAGGGCATCGGGGTGTTCGCCGGATACCACAACAACCCCAAGGCCACCGCCGAGATGTTCACCCCCGAGGGCTACTTCACCTCCGGGGACACCGGGGAGCTGGACGCGCAGGGCTACCTGATGGTGACCGGTCGGAAGAAGGAGCTGATCGTCACCGCCGGCGGCAAGAACGTCGCCCCCGGCCCGCTGGAGGAAACCGTGCGCGCC
The DNA here is from genome assembly GCF_059728615.1 of Glutamicibacter sp. St.4D3. NCBI lineage: Bacteria > Bacillati > Actinomycetota > Actinomycetes > Micrococcales > Micrococcaceae > Glutamicibacter > Glutamicibacter sp. St.4D3. The sequence continues at coordinate 726,231 of NZ_AP039380.1, read as the reverse complement.
GAACGCATCGTCGCGCACTGCATCCTGGTGGGAGACAACCGCCCGTTCATCTCCGCGCTGGTGGCGTTGGATCATGAGGAGCTGGCATTGTGGGCCAAGGCCCGGAACCTGGGTGAGCTCTCGCTGCGCCAAGCCGCCACCCACCCGCAGGTGATCGCCCAGGTGCAGCAGGCGGTGGATGCGGCCAACCTGACCGTCTCCAAGGCCGAGTCGATCCGCAAGTTCCAGATCCTGCCCGATGAGCTGACCGAGGCCTCCGGGCACCTGACCAGCTCGCTCAAGCTCAAGCGTCAAGAGGTGCTCGATACCTACGCCACGGTGATCGACGGGCTCTACCAGCGCTAAGCTGCCCGCCGGCTGGCAGACGCACCGCGGTGCTGGCCTTCCGGTCTCCGCGGGTGCAAGGATGGGGCCATGATCACCCCCGACCTGCAGCAGTACGCCCAGAAGATGCGGGACCTGGCCGCGGCCGGCGTGGACCTGGAAACCGATGCCCGGTTCCTGGACGCGCTGCTGCCGCGTCGGGCCCGGGTGCTGGATCTGGGGTGCGGGATTGGCGCCGCGGTCAACGCGCTGCGCCGCGCGGGCCATCTGGCCTGGGGCATCGACACCTCCGGGGAGGTGCTCCAGGTGGCCGCGGAGCTCTTCGAACCCGCCTGGTACCGCCGGATGCCGGTCACCGACATCGGCTCCGCCCAGCTGCAGCAGGCCGGACTAATCCAGCGCTATGATGGGCTGCTGATGGCGGGCAACGTGGCCGCGTTCCTCTCCGCGCGCGAACTGGCCGGCGTGTTCCGGCAGGCCGGCGCGCTGCTGGATCCGCAGGGCGTGTTCATTCTGGGCACCACCGCCGCCGTCTTTGGCGGGCCCGAGGACCAGGACCGGGCGGCGGAAGGCACCGGGCTGCAGCTGCTGGGGCGCTACGCCGACTGGCACCTGCGCCCCTTCACCCCCGACTCCCCCTGGTGCGTGAGCATCTTCGCGCCCACCACCGCTCGCCAGCTGCCCGGGGCCCCGGACGGGATCTTTGTGCTGGGCGGTCAGGTCGCCCACCCCGACCGGTGAGCGGTGCGGCGCACCACCACTGGGGGCCGTTAACGCACCGTGGCCCCAAGGCAGGTTGATCTGCCTTGGGGCCACGGTGCGCGTTCGCGGCGTTAGCTGTTGCCCAGCCCGAAGACCCGCGCATCCTGGCGCAGCCGGGAGGCTTCGCGGCGCCGGCCGGTGGGCCAGCAGGTGATCAGCACGATGATGACCACCAAGAGCAGCAGCACCGCCAGGCTGATCGCCGAGTCAATCCAGAACTGCTGCGGGTAGAGACGGATCAGCGTGTCGGTGACGTAGAACGTCCAGCTGCCCTCGGAGAAGAACAGCTCATGGAACTTGGTGAAGAAGCCCTGCCAGCCGATCACGGCGGCGACCACCAGCGCGGCCATCAGCCCGAGCGTAATCAGCGCCCCGGCGAACAGCCCGCGGCGCACTCCCCCGGCGTAGCGGCGCATCAGGTAGACGATCAGCACGATCGCCAGCACCGCCAGCACCGCCCCGAGCACGTACGCGAACCCGATCAGGTTCTTCACATCCACCATGTGCTGCACCTCGGCGTCGGTGAACAGCGCCGAATCATCCGCCTGACGCAGCCCGGAGAGGTATTCGGGGCCGGCGAAGTTGTTCAGGTAATCCACCCCGTAGCTGCCATAGGTCAGCCGTTCGGGCCAGGAGAAGCCGTAGGCGTCGGCCGGGAAGCCGGGGCGGCCATAGGCCAGGGCCAGGAAGGCGGGGGTGGCGACCAGGCGGATCGCGGCGATCAGCGACAGGACCGGGAAGATCAGGGCCAGCAGCACCTGGGCGGTGCGTCCCAGCGGCGGCTTGGAGTTCAGGGCACGCTCCCGGGCGACCCGGCGCTTCACGGCGGCCTCGGAGGGCTCGGGTTCTGGGACGTAGCTGCCAAAGACCCGGGAGCGGGCTTCGGCCACGGCGGCGGCCGAGGCGTTGCTCTTCTGGCTGGCGTTGGGCCCGGCGACCGTCACCGGCGGCACGCTGGCGGGCCGGGCGGCGCTGGACCCGGTGTTTTGGGCGGCCTTGGCCTTCTTCTCCGCCGCGATCTCATGGGGCAGCTTAATGGCCCGGATGACATCCTCCACCGGTTCGGTGGCCGGTTCCAGCTTGCTGACCGGTTTGGTGGCCGGGGCGGCCGGCTTCTTCGTCACCGGCTGCACGGTGGTCTTCGGCGCCGGCTGTGCGGCCGGTGCCTGCTCGGCCTTCGGCTTGCCGGCGGCCGGCTGGGCCGCCCCCGAGCCCGGTGCGGCCGGCTTTTGCGCCCCCTTATCCGCCGCGGCGGGCTTGTCCCCGGTCGGGGCCTTCGGGCTGGGCCTTTGGGCCTGCTGCCCGGACGCGGCGGGCGGTGTTGCGGCTTCGGCCTGGGTCGGCTTGGGCTGCTGGTTCTTGTGCTCTTCGAGGCGCGCGGCCAGCTTCTCGGCCTTCTCGCTGAGCGAGGCCTTCACCGTCGGGGCGGGAGTCGTCGGTGCGGGTTGTGGCTTTGCACCTTCGTTCTGCTTGTTGTTCTCCGGCGTTTCAGCCATGAGATGTCCTCCCGGGTGTGCGCGTTGGGCGATCGACGATTTGCTTCAGCCTGCTGATGGCTGTCGCGATTTCAGCATAACCAGTGACCAGCGCACTTTCCCGGATTACCACACCGCTAGCCTCCAGCTTCGCCGGTCGGGTGCCGGGCCGGGCCGGACGCCAAGGACCGGCCCGGCCGTCGGGCGCCTTTAGTAGCGGTAGGCGTCGGACTTGTAGGGTCCTTCCACCGGTACGCCGAGGTACTCGGCCTGTTCCGGGCTCAGGGCGGTCAGCTCCACGCCCAGGGCGTCCAGGTGCAGGCGCGCCACCTTCTCATCCAGTGCCTTGGGCAGCACATAGACCTGTTTGTCGTAGTGCCCGGTACCGGCCTTGGTGAACAACTCGATTTGGGCCATGACCTGGTTGGTGAATGAATTGGACATCACGAAGGAGGGGTGGCCGGTGGCGTTGCCCAGGTTCAGCAGCCGGCCTTCGGAGAGCACGATGATCGAGCGTTCCTGCCCGGTGCCGGGCTCCAGCACCCATTCGTGCACCTGCGGCTTGATTTCGATCTTCTGCACGCCGGGCACGGCGGCCAGCTCAGCCATCTGGATCTCGTTGTCGAAGTGCCCGACGTTGCCCACGATGGCCTTGTCCTTCATCGCCAGCATGTGCTCGACCCGGATGATGTCCTTGCCGCCGGTGGTGGTGATGAAGATGTCCCCCTGGCCGACCACGGATTCCAGGCGGGCGACCTGGTAACCGTCCATGGCGGCCTGCAGGGCGCAGATGGGGTCGATTTCGGTGATGATCACCCGCGCGCCCTGCCCGCGCAGCGCCTCCGCGGCCCCCTTGCCCACATCCCCGTAGCCGCACACGACGGCGACCTTCCCGCCGATCAGCACATCGGTGGCGCGCATGATTCCGTCGGGCAGCGAATGGCGGATCCCGTACTTGTTGTCGAACTTGGATTTGGTCACCGCATCGTTCACGTTGATCGCCGGGAAGAGCAGTTCGCCGCGTTCGGCCAGCTGGTGCAGGCGCAGCACGCCGGTGGTGGTTTCCTCCGAGACGCCCTGGATCTGCCCGGCGATGCGGGTGAACTTCTGTGCGTCGCGGGCCAGGGATTCGCGCAGCACCGAGAGGATGATCCCGTGCTCGTGGTTTTCCGCCGCGTCCGGGCCGGGCACCGCGCCGGCCGCCTCGTACTGCACGCCCAGGTGCAGCAGCAGGGTCGCGTCCCCGCCATCATCCAGGATCATGTTCGCCCCCAGGCTCGGATCCTGTTCGGCCCCCGGCCAGGTGAGGATCTTCTCGGCGGTCCACCAGTAGTCCTCAAGGGATTCGTTCTTCCAGGCGAATACCGGCACCCCGGCCGGCTGTTCGGCCGTGCCGGTGCCGACCACCACCGCGGCGGCGGCCTCATCCTGGGTGGAGAAGATGTTGCAGCTGGCCCAGCGCACCTCGGCGCCCAGGGCCACCAGGGTTTCAATCAGCACCGCGGTCTGCACGGTCATGTGCAGGGAGCCGGCAATGCGTGCCCCGGCCAGCGGCTTGGCGTCACCGAACTCGGCGCGCAGGGACATCAGGCCGGGCATTTCCTGTTCGGCCAGCCGGATCTGGTGGCGGCCTTCCTCATGGCGGGTTATGTCGGCGATCTTGTAGTCAATACTCATGGGCTCCCAGTCTTTCGCGACGTCGGTGGCTGGGCGCTGCCGGGGTACCGGCCTGGCGCAGCACTTAGTGCTTGATGCTAGTCACATTCGCCGGTGCGGGGGCAATCAGGTGACGTTTTATCGCGGCTTCTCTCAGCACCACCGGCACTGGACGCGGTGGGAGGCGGCGCAGGGCATTGCGCGCTAGGCCGCCGGCGGCGGGGACGGGGTGACTTTTGCGTCCACGGCGGCGCGGGGCCGCAGCCGGTTAGCGGCCGGTGTCCTGCTGGTCCTGGGGCAGCACGGCCAGGCGCGGGCGGGCGTCGAGCTTCGCGCCGCGGGCGCTGCGCTGGGCGGGGGCGGGCTTCTCTGGGGCCGGGCGTTCTTCCTTCACCGCATGGGCCAGCGCGTAGAGTTCATCGTCCTGCGCGGCGGACTGCTGCAGCGAGTCCGGCAGCTGCAGGCGCATCAGCTTCCAGCCGCTGGGAACGGTCAGCCGGTCGGCGTGCTGGGCGCACAGGTCATAGCAGTGCGGCTCCGGGTAGGTGGCCAACGGACCGAGCACCGCGGTGGAGTCCGCGTAGACATAGGTCAGTGTGGCCCGCGCCTGTTCGCGGCACGCGGGACGAGAGCATAAACGAAGACCTTCCACGGTGCTAAGTCTACTCGCCGCCGGCCCACAAACCCGGCAGGCACGGGCACCGCACGGCCGGGGTGTTTCCTTGTATGCTGGCGGGCATGAAGGAGAAATCCCGACCCCCGGCCCTGCCCGCGCGCCGGCGCCGCCACGGGCGTGGCCGGCGTGGACCGCTGGTGCCCATGCACCTGCCGGGGTACCGCACCCGCCCGGAACGCTTCGACGACGCGGTGGTGGCCAGCGCGCAGCGCCTGGCCGAACGCTGGGGCACGGCGGTGGAGGCCATCGACTTCCGGATCCGCCCGGTGCCCAGCGGCAAGCTGCTGGAGAAGGCGGCGGCCTCCGGGGACCGGGTGCCGCTGGCCTCCTCGCGCACCGCCACCCCCGGCCGGCGGGCAAGGATCAGCATCTACCGGCTGCCGATTGAGCAGATCGCCGAGTCCTACCCCGAGGTGGTGGACATCGTGCACCAGTGCGTGGTGCACGAACTCTCCCAGCTGTGGATGCAGTCGGTGCATGAGATCGACCCGGAGTACTTCCCCGAGGACCCGGACCTGTAGCGCCCCGGCCTATTGCCGGCGCAGCACCCCGGTCTCGTCGATGACATCCTTGGACAGCGTCTTGTAGCCTTCCTCCTCGAACAGCACGGTTAGCCGGTCCTGTTCGCTGCTCATCACGATCCCGCTGCCCCACTGCTCGTGGATGACCGGTTCGTTCAGCGGGAAGCTCTCATCGGCCTCGCTCAGGTCCTGCGCCGTGCCGGCCAGGCAGTTGTCGCAGTTGCCGCACGGGTTTTCCAGCTCATCGCCGAAGTAACCCAGCAGGTACTGGCGCCGGCACCCCTCGGTTTCCGCGTAGCCGCGCATCATCTCCAGGCGGGAACGCTCGATCCGGATCCGGGTCTCGGCCGACTCCACCGCCTGCTTGACCGCCTGGTCCACCTCCGGGCCCGGTTCGGCGATCACCAGGTTGCGCCGGGTGCGCACCACCCCGGCCGATTCGAGCAGGTTCACCAGATTGGTGACCTTCCGGGCGGAGAACTGCCCGGCCAGCTCCCGCTTCAGGGTTGAGGGCTTGACCCGCCGCCCGGCCCCATGCAGGGCGGTGAGCACCCGGCGCACCTCCTCCGGGTCTGCGTGGTGGGCCCCGAAGAAGGTCTGCAGCCCCAGGTCCTCGGAGCGGTAGTGCAGGATCGCCCGCGCCGCTTCCCCGTCCCGGCCGGCCCGGCCGATCTCCTGGTAGTAGCTGTCCAGGGAGCCGGGGATGTCCCCGTGCACCACGAAACGCACGTTGGGCTTGTCGATTCCCATCCCGAAGGCGGTGGTCGCCACCACCACGTCCAGGTTCCCGTCCAAAAAGTCGTTGTGCACCGCCTGCCGGTCCCCCCGGTTGCGCCCGGCATGGTAGGCGGCCGCGCGCAGGCCCCGGTCGTTTAGTTCCGCGGCGTACAGCTCGGTGTCCTTCCGGGTGGAGACGTACACCAGTCCGGGGCGCGGCAGCGCTGCAACCTGCTCAAGCACCGCCGCCCGCTTCTGCCCGTCCTCGTGGTGCCGGTTGACCTCCAGGCGCAGGTTGGGACGGTCGAAGCCCTCGGCGATCACCAGGGCGTCCTTCAGCCGCAGCCGTTCCACGATTTCCTCACGCACCGGGGCGGAGGCGGTGGCGGTCAGCGCCACGGTGCCCGGCCCGCCGATCGAATCCTTCAGCGTCCCCAGGCGCAGGTAGTCGGGCCGGAAGTCATAGCCCCAGGCGGAGACGCAGTGCGCCTCGTCAACCACGAACAATGCCGGCTTCAGCTTCTTCAGCCGGTCGATCACCTCGTCCTTGGCCAGCTGTTCGGGGGCCAGGAAGAGGAACTTGATCTTCGCCTCGGCCGCGTCCTGCCAGGCCTGGCGCTGCTGCTTCTCGGTGGCCGCGGAGTTCACCGCCAACGCCCGCACGCTGCCGGGCAGGGCGTTGATGTCCTCCAGCTGGTCGGACTGCAGCGCGATCAGCGGGGAGACGACCACCACCAGTCCCTCCAACGCCATCCCGGCCACCTGGTAGATCGCGGACTTGCCGTAGCCGGTGGGCATCACCGCCAGCACATCCCGTCCATCCACGGCGGCCTTGATGGCCTTCAGCTGGTCCGCGCGGAAGGATTCCCACCCGAAGACCTCGCGGGCCAGGCGCTTGAGTTCGGCTACATCGGCCATGTCTACCACCTTTCGGCGGCCAGCTTATGCCACCGTGGGCGGTGCGCGGAGTTTTCCTGTCAGTAGCCTTGGAACCGGGGTCCGCGCCACCGGCAGTGCGTCCGGGCGGGGCACAATACACAGAACCCCGGCCGGCAGCGACCGTGTGGGGTCCTGCCGGCCGGGGTCCAATCGGTGGTGGCGGCTAGCCCCCGACGTTCACCACGATGCCTTCGCTGCCGACGCTGGCCGGCGGCATCTTCACCCAGCTGACCGAACGGTCCGAGCCGAGCAGGGTCTGGGCAATGTAGGCGTCCGCGTCGGCCTGGAACAGCACCGCCTGGGCGTCTTCGGAAACGTCGGTGGGCTTGAAGGTGCGTGAGGTGCCGGCCGGCACCTTCAGCTCCTGGCCTTCGGCCATCGACCCGTCCTTGGAGATCACCACAGCGTTGACGGTGGCTTCACCCTGCGGGGCGGCGATCGTGAAGGTCGCGTTGCCGTGGGCCGAAAGCGGGGTCACCTGGTTGCCCACCAGCGGCTGGGAGCTGCTGGCCCAGGCGGTGTCCGAGGAGTCCTTGGGGTTCTTTCCGCGCACCATGCGCACCGCGGCGGTCACCGGGTCATCGGCCTCCACCACCACGGTGTAGTACCCGGAGTCCAGCTGGCGCAGATCCACGATCGAGGTGGCGTTCGAGGCGACGGCCAGGTGGTCATCGAACTTCGCGGCGACCTCGCCGCGCTCGTCGAGCACCTTGACGCTGAACCCGGCCCCGGCGGCGCCGGTGGCGGACACGTGCAGCTGCGGCACCAGGTTCTTCGCCGCAGCATCCGCGGTCAGTTCGTCGATGTTCGACTTCTCATCGATCCACACCCCGGGGATCACCTGGGTGTTGGCCGCCGGGGCGCTGGCCGCGACGAAGTCCACCCCCGAGGGGGTCAGCCCGCGCAGCGCGGACTGCTGGATGCTGGCGGTGATCTTCCCGCCCAGCGAGCGGATGTTCGCGGAGACCGACTCCTGGCCCTGCGCGTAGCCGCCGAGCACGATGGCCCGGCTCGCACCGGGGGCCAGCACGATTTCCTGCAGCGTGGAGGTGTCGACCAGCCCCTGCGGACCGCGCAGCTCAATGGAGACCTGGGCGGCGGTGGAGGTCGGGTTGGCCAGGTGCAGCACCGAGGAGCTGCCAGTGGTGGTCTGCAGGCCGGTGAACCGCCAGTTCGACGCGGCGGCAACACAGTTGCCCGCGGCCAACCCGGCCAGGTCCCCGTCCTTGGCCTGGTAGCTGCGCAGCCCGCTGCCGATGGAGGGCAGATCCCCCAGCGGCTGGATGCGCAGCACCTGCAGCGGGTCCAGGTTCGCGGTGTTGCCCACCTGGGCGGTGCGCCCGGTCAGGCCCTGGTCATCCGAACCGCGGGCCTCGCGGGCCTGCTCGTCCGGGATGCGCTTGGTCAGCTGGCGGGATTCGTCCTGGCCCAGCTCACCGAGCCCGGATCCCGGGATGCGCTTGGCCAGATCGGAGACCACGGCGCTGCGGATGGTGGTGGACACGTCCTTGGCGCCCGGGGCGAACTGCGGGTCGGTGCCGTCCACGCCCTTGAGCAGCTGCGGCACCTGCGGGCAGGTGTACACGCTGTCCCCCGCCGGCAGGCTGGTGACCGCGCTGGGCAGTTTGCCCGGTTCGGCCTGCGGTGCGAACAGCGATCCCGCCGCGACGGCGCCGCCGGCCAGGAGCACCACCAGGGTGCTGCCGGCCACCGCTCCGGCCTTGCGCCGTCCGGAGTGCCGGCTGTCGCGGGCCGCGGCGGCCTGCGCCTTCTCCCGCTTGCGGCGGCGCTTGGCCGCCTTCGAATCCAGGTCGGTGGCGGCGGCACCGGCCGCCGTCGCCTGCGGGGCCGGGGTTCCGGGCTGGGCGCCAGTCGTGCCGGCGCTTTCGCCCCGGGTGTCCGAAGCGGTCGGCTTCTGTTGGGCGGCGGCGCCGCTGGCGGCCTGGGCCCCGGCGGCACCGCCCGCGGCGGCACCGGACCCCGCGGTGCTGCCCGCGTCCTTGGCCGTGGCGGGCCGCTCCGGAGCGGACGCTGCATCGTTGGACGCCGGCTTGTGCGCGTGCTCCGTGGCCCGCGCCGGCCAGCCGGGCTGGGCCGGGGAGGCGTCAGAGGCGTCGGCCGGCTTGGGCACCGGGTTCGCGGGTGTGCCCGCGGCCCCGGGTCCGGCGCCCTCGGGCGTACTGGCCTGGGGGCGATCCGTGCCCGGCTGGGCGGTCCCGGGCTGTGGGCCGGAGGGCTTTGCGGGTGCCGAAGCCGGATCCGTGGCCTGTGGCTGGCGCTGCGCGGGCTTCTTCGCGGGTTCTGCTGCGCTGCCGGCGGCAGATGCCTCGTTCGGCTCGTTGCCCCGGGTGCGCCCGCGCGCCTTCTCCCGCTTCTGGCGCAGCTTCTGCGCCTTCTTCTCGGCCTTGGCCTCCACCTTGGCCCGGCGCTTGAGTTCGGCGGGGCTCGGCGCGGCGCCCTTGGGTGCGCCGGCACCCGCACCGGGCTCGGCGGCGCGGTGCGACCCGCTGGCCTCGGTGACCGGTTGGGGGGCCGCCGGCTTGGGTTCGGGCAGCGCGCCGGAAGCCGGCTTCGGGGCCGGGGTTCCCTGCGTTCCCTTGGCGTTGTCCTGCCGCCCGGTGTTCGGCTGGTCGTCCATCGGCTTCTTCGATTCGTCAGCCACTACTTCTTCTCCTGCTCAACGCTGGGATCGGACAACCGGTCACTGGCCTTCGGGGCCAGCTGGTCGCGCAGCTCACGCTGGCGCTCCCGGGCCTGGCGTCGGCTGAGCGGGGTGTCGGGCACCAGCTGCGGGGCCGGTTCCTCCAGCTGCTCGGCGTGCGTCGTCGGCTCCGGGCGCTGCGGGGCCACGGTGGCACCGTGCGCGGTGCCCACCGATACCGGTTCCTCACGGAAACGGAAGTCGGCATCCCGGTATCCGGAGAGCCGGCGCCCGGCCGGGACCGGGATGGCCAGCAGCCCGGTCACCAGCAGCACCACCGCGCCGAGCACCAGCAGCGGCACGGCCAGCAGCTGCTGGTAGCCGACGTTCAGTGCCCCGCCCTGGGCGGGCACCTCGAACGCCTGCGCCCAGCGTTGTTCCCCGTCCTGCGGGTAGGTCACCGGGCGCAGCTGCTGCCCGTCCAGGCTGGCGTTGAAGCGGCTGTCCACACCGGTGGCCAGCACCAGGGTGCGCGGCTGCTGCGCGGCCGGAATCTGCACGTCGCGCAGGGTGCCGCGGCGGCTGTCGAGCACCTGCACGCTGCCGTCCTCGGCGACCAGGCGGGCGAATCCGGTACCGGCGTCCACCGCGTCATCGTAGGTCACCCGCCACAGCCAGCCGCTGTCGGTCTGCCCGATGGCGGCCAGGCCGCTGGCGGCGTCCAGGGTGCGCACCATGGCCGAGGGTTCCCCGGCCTGGTCCAGCACCACATAACCGACGCCGAGCTGGCGCAGGTTTTCCCGGGCGTCCACGGTCGAATCGGCCAGCAGCATCGCCACGGCCTGGCGCTGCAGGTCCTGCGGCACCGAATTCTCATTGCGTTCAGGGTGCAGCAGCGAACCGGTCAGCTGCGCCACCTGGGAGCTGCGGCTGAGCGAGTCCAGGCTTTGTCCGGCTCCGGAGACCAGTTCACTGTCGATGCTGCCATCCGCCCGCTGGCGCAGCACCAGGGTGCGCTCCTGCAGCGGGCCGCGTCCGGCATCGGCGGCCGTGGCCGGGATGCTGCGTTCAGCCGACGCGTGCACCTGCTGCCCGGCCACCAGGGCGGTCGGGGACTGGTGTGGGGCCGGCACATCCAGGGTGGCGGCCACGGCCACCGCACCGCAGGCCACCACGCTCACCGCGGAGCACACGGCCAGCAGCTTCAGGGTCGGCGCGGCGCCGCGGACCCGTTGCCCGTGGGTGTGGTGTTCGGCGCGCAATGCGGCGACCGCGTTGGCCGCCGCAGCCAGCAGGGCGAACACTGTCAGTGAGACAAACGGGCCGGTGTAGGCGCTGACTGCCTGCTGCGAGTCGATGCCCACCGGGATGAAGCCAATCCCCCACCCGGCGACGAGTGACAGCAGGGCACCGAGCACCATCATCCGGCAGTTCGAACGCAGGGTGCGCTGGCCGGTGGCGGCGCTGCCGATGGTGCCCACCACGGCCAGCGCCACCAGTGGGGCGCCGACCAGCAGGGCCAGCACCAGCGCCCACGGGCCCTCGGGCAGGAAGCCGAAGCCCAGCGGGGTGCCGGCGGCGTCAAACGCCTCCGGGAAGCCCAGCAGCTGCTGCCACGGGGCGGCCGGGGTGAACGCGGAAGGCACGCCCGGCTCGGTGAACAGCAGGCGCGGGTTGCCCAGCGCCTCCAACAGCAGCGGCAGGTTCCACACCAGCGCCGGCAGCGGCACCCACCACAGGGTGCGCGCCTGGCGGGCGCGGGTGATGGCCACCAGGTACAGCAGCACGCACAACAGGAGGAAGAACGGGAAGGACCCGGCCGAAATCACGAACAGCAGCAGGGCCGCGCAGGCCGAGGCGGTCCACGCCGAGGCGGTCCACGCCGAGGCGTTGGAAATCCCGGCGGCACCAATCGTGGGCTCATGCCCGATCCCGGCCTTCAGCGCGCGCAGCACCGCCAGGAACAGCAGCGGCAACAGCACATGGATCAGCGCCGCGCCCACCCGGCCGGAGGCCAGGGCGGAGAACAGCACCGGGGACAGGCCCCAGAACAGGCTGAGCACAAAGCGCACCGCCCGGGAGCGGGAAAGCGCCCCGGCGCCGAACCAGGCGAACAGGGCGGCTAGCGGCATCGCGGCCAGCAGCAGCACCGCGCTGGCCTGGTTGGCGTGGTCGAAGCTGAGCGCGGAAAGCAGCCAGTACAGCAGGTCGGTGTTATCCGGTGCGGCCCCCAGGCCGCTGCCGGCCGGCTGCCACCAGCCAAAGGCGTTGCGGGAAATCTCGCTCAGGCTCAGCGACAACGGCTTGAGCGCCCCGCCGCCCAGGGCCTGGGCGCCGAGCAGCGAACGCCACGCCACCAGCGAGACGCCGGTGGTCAGCAGCAGGGAAAGAATCAGGGAGAAGACCGCGGTGGTCTTCGGCGGCCCCGCGATGCGCACAAAGTCGGAGAAGTTGTCCCCGCTGGGCTCGGCTGCGGGCTCCGCGCCGGTGCCGTCGCCGAACACCTGGTGCTCCTCGGCCTTGGCGCTGAGGTTGCGCCGGTATTCGCGCACCTCCACCGCCGGAACCATCAGCCGGGTCGCCTGGTGGCGGGAGACCCGCCGGCTGGCCTTGGCCTGGCGCCGGGAGGCGGCCAGCTTCACCGGGCTGAACAACCCGCGCAGCGTGGCACCGAGGTGGTTGAACGCATGGCCCGGATCCTTGGCCAGCAGCGAGAGGAAGAAATGCCCGATCCCGGCCAGCAGGATCCCCAGCCACACAAACGGCAGCGCCGGCGCCGAGGCGTGCTTCAGGCGCAGGTAGACCTCGGAGCGGCGGGCCTCCTTCGGCCCGGCCAGCGCCGCATGCACGTCCGTGCGGTGGTACATCTTCGCCGCCGGGACCACCACCACGCGGTGACCGGCCAGACGGTTGCGCCAGCACAGGTCGATGTCGTCCCCGCGTCCGGGCAGGGCCGGATCAAAGCCGCCCAGCTCCTCGAACACGTCGCGGCGGATGAACATGCCGGCGGAGGAGACCGCAAAGTAGTCGCTGCGCGCGTCGTACTGGCCCTGGTCCACCTCGTCGATGTCGACCATGGTCAGCCGCTGCGCCTTGCGGTCGGTGCTCAGCCCCACGTCGATCAGCCGTCGCGGGGAGTCGATGTCCAGCAGCTTGCACCCGGCGATCGTCACCGACTCACTGGCCTCAACCACCGTGGTCAGCGCCTCCAGGGCGTCGGGGGCCGGCATCGAGTCGTCGTGGATGATCCACAGCCATTCATCGCGATCCGCGCGGGCATCGGGCAGGCTGGCCACGGCTTCGGCCACCGACAGGCCCAGCGAGTGCTTGTCCGCCCTGACGATCAGCGCATTGGACGGCAGGTTGGCGCTCAACACCTGGGCGGAGCCGTCGGTGGAGCTGGCATCAACCCCGATGAACCGTTCAATGGGCCGGGACTGGTTGCGCAGCGCGGCTAAAGTGCGTGGTAAAAAGTCAGCGCCATCGTGCGTGGCAACGATGGCGGTGACATGAACTTGCGGGCGAATTAGATTGCTCGTTTCCGTAGACGACGACGTTCACGCTCGGACAGGCCTCCCCAGATGCCGAAGCGCTCATCATTGCTCAATGCGTACTCCAGGCATTCGGAGCGGACCACGCAGGCCCCGCAGACACGCTTGGCGTCGCGGGTCGAGCCGCCCTTCTCCGGGAAGAAGGCCTCCGGGTCGGTCTGCGCACACAGCGCACGGGCCTGCCAACCGAGTTCACCCTCGTCGACTTCCCCACCGATTCCCAGCCAGACAGCCTTAATGCTCTCACGCATCTGGTCGTTTTCATCCAGTTCCGGAGCCCAGGAGCCGGTGTTGTCCTCGTCCGGCTGCGACTGGGTCTGGTGTTCACGCAGGAATGCATCCGCGGCATTCTCCAAATCAGCGGCGACGGAGGACTGCGATGCCCCGTCGGCCTGCGGATCGACAAACCAATCGGACGGAGCGCCCTGAACCCCATACTGGGCGGACGCAACAGCCGATGTCGAATACTCGGAGTACCCCTGCTCCATCTTCGCCATGGTGATGTTGACCCTTTCGCTACACGTCTCGTCTCAGGCATTCTGACGATGCCACACGCCCCGACTCCGGTTAGTCCATCGAAATATCGAAAAACTCTTACCGGCGTCCGGCGCACCATCTAATTACATCGGTGTAACTCCTCGAGAGTCAAGCGGGGAGGTTATTCTATGGACAGATCTCGGCATTGTGTCTTCACAACACGCCGGAGAAATCCCCCGCCAATCCGGGCGAGTCGCCACTTCCGCGCATTCCCGGTGAATTCCCAGCAAGCGATTGAGGTTCAGCATGACAATCGATACCAATTCGTTACCTTTCGTCGAAAAGTTACTTGGCCCCCGCCGCGCCGACGCAACCCCCTGGCTGATCTGGCATTCGGCCGACGGTGAGCGCATTGAACTGAGCGGACGGGTCTTCGACAACTGGGTGGCGAAAACGGCGAACCTGCTCGCCGAGCTGTTCGACGTCCAGGAAGCCAACGAGCTGGTCTTCGACCTGCCCGTCCACTGGAAGAGCCTGGTGCTGGCCGTCGCGGCCTGGCACCACGGGGCGACCGTCATCACCCCCGACGACCCGCAATCCGCCACCGCCGCCTTGTGGATCAGCGACCGTCCGGCCGGGGAGCACATTCCGGCAAGCGCGGACGTGCTGGGTGTGGACCTGGCCGCACTGGCCCTGTCCTTCACCGGGGATCTGGGACCGGCCGAGGACTACAACGCCGAGGTACGCGCCTTTGCCGACGACTACTACCCGCAACCGGTCGACGGCGGCCTGAGCGCGCTGCGCACCGCCAACGCCGAGCTCAGCTACGAGCAGCTCTTCTCCCACCCGGGCCGGGCGCAGGGAACGATCCTGGTCTCCAGCGAGCTGGGCATGGAAAGGCTGCTGCCCTTTGCCATCGGCCAGTGGCAGGCCGGGGACGCGCTGGTGTTGGTCGGGCCGGGAGTTGAAATCACCCCGCGGCTGCTGGAGGGTGAACGCGTCACCGCCCGCCACCCCGAACACTAGGGCTACGGCCGGCCACGAGACCCGAAACGGTTGAAAGCAAGGTGCCCGCCGCCGCGTACTGCGGGGCGGGCACCTTGCCCATCATCACGTGGATGGTGACAGAGGACGCTAGGCCGATTCTGGTCGGCTCAGCCCGATGCTTCCGGTGTCCGGCCCCACGGTGCTGGATGGCGCGCCCTGCGAACGAACGGCAATGACTTCCGGTTCGGAGGAGGCGGCACCCACCAGGGCCGGCTCGGTGTCGGGCAGGATTTCGGTGCGTTCCCCGCCGAAGACCCAGAACTTATAGGCGAAAAAGCGGAAGATGGTGCCCAGGATCAGCCCGACCACCGAACCGGCGATGAATACGCTGGTGGTGTCGGTCAAGCCGAGCATGTACTTGGTCACCCACACACAGGCGGCCGCGATGCCCAGGCCGATGGCGTTCATGACCAGGAACATCACCAGTTCCCGCACCACGTTCGCCTGGCGGCGGTGGCGGAAGGTCCAGTAGCGGTTGGCCACCCAGGAGAACAACGTCGCGACCACACCAGCAACAATCTTGGCCTTCACCGGCGAATCGCTCATGGGGCCCGAGAGCATCCACAAATAGATCGCGGAGTCGACCACAAAAGCGGCCCCGCCGACGACACCGAATTTCGCCACTTCCCGCCAAAGCGTGGAAACCAGTCCACGGATCTTGACGCTGATGCGTTCGAACATTTTCCTCCAGACGTGCCGCGGCCCGCCTCCACCGTTCTCGGTGCGCTGCCACGGGCCAGAACCTACATCACACAGATGGCGATTCTGGCAGATTTAGCTGTCTTATCCCTTGATACAAACAGTTCATAATATCGGCTTTTCCTGATAAATGACCGTGGATGGGCGCTTGCCGGGGCTCGGGGGAACGGGCGGGAGCCAGAGTTTCGCTACCCTAGAGGGGTGAGCTTTCCGAAAATTGGTGTAATTGGTGGCGGGCAGTTGGCCCGCATGATGGCCCCCGAGGCCCTGAATCTTGGCTTCGAACTACATGTGCTGGCCGAGGCCGAGGACGTCTCGGCGGCCCGCAGCGTCCCCGACGCCCCCGTGGGTGATTACAAGGACCTGGATACGCTGCGTCACTTCGCCAAGGGCCTGGACGTGGTCACCTTCGACCACGAACACGTGCCCAATGAACACCTGAGCACATTGATCAGCGAAGGGGTGAACATTCAGCCCCGCCCCGAGGCCCTGATCCATGCGCAGGACAAGCTCGTGATGCGCCAGGCCATCGAGCAGCTGGGCCTGCCCAACCCGCGTTGGGCCAAGGTAAAGAACGTTGCGGAACTGATCGCCTTCGGCGACGAGATCGGCTGGCCGATCGTGCTGAAGACCCCGCGCGGCGGTTACGACGGCAAGGGCGTGCGTATCCTGGACGATGCCCAGGCCGCCCGCGATGCGGCCGACTGGTTCGCCAACGGCGCGCTGCTGGCCGAGGACAAGGTCAACTTCTCCCGCGAGCTTTCCGCACTGGTGGCCCGCACCCCCTCCGGCCAGGCCAAAGCGTGGCCGGTGGTGCACACCATCCAGGTGGACGGGGTGTGCGATGAGGTCATCGCCCCGGCCCAGGACATCGATCCGGCCGTGGCCGAGGCCGCAGCCGCCGCGGCGCTGCGCATCGCCGAACAGTTCGGCGTCACCGGCGTGATGGCCGCGGAGCTGTTCGAGACCCCCGGCAGCGGGGCCGGCTTTGTGATCAACGAGCTGGCGATGCGCCCGCACAACACCGGGCACTGGACCATGAACGGCTCGGTCACCAGCCAGTTTGAGCAGCACCTGCGCGCCGTGCTGGACCTGCCGCTGGGCGAAACCCGCGAACTGGGCCTGACCGTGATGAAAAACTACCTCGGTGGAGAAAACCAGGACCTGTACTCCGCCTTCTCCGCCGCACTGGGTGCTGCGCCAGAGGTCAAGGTGCATGCCTACGGCAAGTCCGTGCGCCCCGGACGCAAGATCGGGCACGTGAACGTGGTGGCCAACACCGGGCAAACAGTTGATGAACTGCGTCAGCGCGCCGAGATGGTGGCCGCGTTGATCCGTGACGGCGTGAAGCAAAACGCATAGCCTATGCCTAGTGGTGGTGGCCTGCGCCACCCCAAGACAAGTTCAAGGAAGCAACGAATGACAACCTCTGCCCCCGTGGTCGGCCTCGTGATGGGTTCGGACTCCGACTGGCCGGTCATGCGCCTGGCCGCCCAGGCCCTGACCGAGTTCGGCATCCCCTTCGAAGCCGACGTGGTCTCCGCGCACCGCATGCCCACCGAGATGATCGAGTACGGAAAGAAGGCCCACGAACGCGGCCTGCGCATCGTCATCGCCGGCGCCGGCGGCGCCGCCCACCTGCCGGGCATGCTCGCCTCGGTGACCCCGCTGCCGGTGATCGGCGTGCCGGTCCCGCTGGCCAAACTGGACGGGATGGACTCGCTGCTGTCCATCGTGCAGATGCCCGCCGGCGTGCCGGTGGCCACCGTCTCCATCGGTGGGGCCCGCAACGCCGGGCTGCTGGCCGTGCGCATGCTCGCAGCGGGAACCGACGAACACGCCCGCACGTTACAAAATAAATTGCTTGAATTCGCGGACTCCCTGCGCGATTCAGCGCACGCCAAGGGTGCCGCCCTGCGTGCTGAAGTCGCCGACGAAAATTTCGCGTCCTGATCAAGGAAAGTCTCTAGCTATATGGGTTCTGCCAGCCATCGTGCACCCGGCCTGCTGCGCCAACCGGAAACACTGTCCTCGCCGGCGCGCTCCAAGCGCGCCCTGATCCTGGTCCTGCTGACCATCGTGTTCCCCGGAAGCGCCCAGCTGATCGCCGGCAACCGCCGCCTGGGCCGCTTCGTGGTGAGCCTGACCATGCTGTGCTGGCTGGCAATCCTCGCCCTCGTGGCGATCTACTTCATCGACTACTCGATCCTGCTGAACTGGGCCGGGCATCCGAACTTCCAGCTGTTCCTGATCATCGTGCTCTCGGTGCTCGCCGTGGGCTGGCTGATCATGTTCATCAACACGCTGGTAATCATCCGCCCGAAGCTGCTGGCCCCGGGCATGCGCGGGATCGTGGCGCTGTTCCTGGTGCTGGCGGTCGCCGGCACCAGCGGCATCTTCATCTACGGCGCCTCGCTGCTGAACACCGGGCGTGAGACCATCACCAAGGTCTTCGACGAGGGCCCGGCCTTCGACCCGGTCGACGGGCGCTACAACATCGCCATCCTCGGCGCGGACTCGGGCGATAACCGTGACGGGGTGCGCACCGACTCGATGGCGCTGCTCTCGGTGGACGCCAAGACCGGCAAGTCGCTGATGATCTCCATCCCCCGCAACTTCCAAAAGGCTCAGTTCGCGGCGGACTCGCCGATGAAGAAGGCCTGGCCGAAGGGCTATGACTGCGGCAACGAGTGCCTGTTCAACGCCATCTACCGCGACGCGGTGGACCATCACGCCGACGCCTTCCCCGCCTCGGTGAAGAACGTGGGCGCCCAGGCGGTCATGGATGCCATGGAAGGCACCACCGGCCTGCAGGTGCAGGGCTACGTCATGGTCGACATGGCCGGCTTCGAGTCCTTCGTTGACGCGGTGGGCGGCGTGAAGGTGATTTCCGGGGGCTGGGTGCCCTACAACGGGAAGAAGTGGGAAGGCACCAACATCAACACCCACTGGTTCTCCCCCGGCGAGAAGCACTTCAACGGCAAGCAGGCCCTGTGGTTCGCCCGCTCGCGCGACTTCACCGATGACTACCACCGCATCAAGCGCCAGCAGTGCCTGCAGCAGGCGATCATCGCCCAGATCACCCCGCAGAACGTGCTCTCACGCTTCACCACGATCATGGACGCCGGCGAGGAGCTGGTGGAGACCGACATCCCCGCCAGCCAGCTCGGATCGTTCATCTCGCTGGCCGAAAAGGCCCGCAAGACCCCCTTTGACCGGCTGACCTTGGGGGCCCCTGACTTTGAGCGCACCTTCTCCACCTACCCGGACTTCGACAAGATCCACCAGCGCATCGACGAGATGATCGCCAAGCAGGGCGAGCCGGAGAAGCCGAAGGAAGCCTCCAAGGACCCGAAGAAGGACGAGAAGAAGGACGACAAGAAGGAGGAGAAGTCCTCCACGACCCCCACCGAGTCCTCCGCATCGGCCAGCCCGAGCGACGACCGGGCCCTGTCCACCACCGGCGACCAGGAATTCACCCAGCCCAACGGGGACCCGATCACCGAGGAGTACCTGGTGCAGCTCGAACGCTACGGCTACACCACGCGCATCAGCCAGATCGCGGCGAACAACGACGAGTGCCGGGTTCCCTAAGAAATTTCCCTCCACCCCAAACCGAACCCCGAACATGTTTGTTTCTCCGTGATGAAAGGTCAGCTGACGTACATGTTTCACCTGCACAACAGCATCCGCACTTACCATTGGGGTTCGCCGGACGCTATTTCCTCGCTGCTGGGTCTGCAGACCGACGCGACCCCGCAGGCCGAGCTCTGGTTGGGCGCCCACCCGGGCAACCCCAGCCGGCTGCGCGAGACCGGCCAGGGGCTTGATGAGCTGCTGGCCGACACCCCGCAGCTGCTGGGCCAGGCGGTCAGCGATCGCTATGGCCAGCTGCCGTTCCTGATGAAGGTGCTCGCCGCCGACCAGCCGCTGTCCATTCAGGTGCACCCGTCCCTGGAGCAGGCCGCGGCGGGATTCGAGCGTGAAGAGCAGGCCGGGATCGGGCGGGATGCCGCCCACCGCAACTACAAGGACGCAAACCACAAACCTGAGATGCTCTACGCGCTGGGCGACTTCGTGGCGCTCAGCGGCTTCCGGGCCCCGGCCCAGATCATTGCCGACCTGCAGCGCCTGCAGCCATGCCTCTCCGAGCCGGCCGCAGCCATCAGCCGGGAGCTGGTCGACGTGCTGGACCGGGAGGAGGACCCGCTGGGCCAGGCGCTGGCCCTGGTCCTGGGCGGGGATCAGCGTATCGGGAAACTGGTCGATGAGATGGTCACCGCCATCACCGCTCACCCGCAGCTGCGCCAAGACCGGCAGCTGGATGAACTGGCCTGGGCGGCCGGCTACTACCCGGCGGATCCCGGGGTGCTGGTCACCCTGCTGATGAACGTGGTCGACCTCAAGGCCGGTGAGGTCATCTGCATGCAGGCTGGCTACCTGCACGCCTATTTGCGCGGGGTGGGCATCGAGGTGATGGCCAACTCGGACAATGTGCTGCGCGGCGGGCTGACCAGCAAGCACATCGACGTCCCCGAGCTGCTGGCCATCACCCACACCCAGCCGGGTCAGGCCACCGCGCTGTCCGGCGCGACCCTCGGGCCGGGCAACACCCTGTACACCCCGGACTTCGACGAATTCCAGCTGCAGGTGCTGCAGCTGTCTGCCGAGGGCCGGGCTCAGCAGCTGGCCTGCCACGGGGCCGGGATCGCGCTGTGCACCGGCGGCAGCTTCACTCTGCAGCGCGACGGCCGGCAGCTTCAGCTGCACCGCGGGGACTCGGTGTTCCTGCCGGCCGGCTCCCCCGTGCTGGCCCAGGTGCTGGATGGGACGGACGCGACCCTGTTCCTGGCCAGCGCCCAGACCCCAGGAGACTAAACCTGAGGGCGGCCCCGCCCTCAGGGCTAGGGGCCATTCCCCGCATAATGCAAAAGGCTTCGGCCGTTGCCTTCCGGAAACATCCGGGGGCAACGGCCGAAGCCTTTGATGGTGGCGGGAAAGCCTAGCGGGTGTAGGCTTCCCACTTGTCCTGGGCGTGCTCGCCCTCGACGAAGCGGATGGTGCCGGACTTCGAACGCATCACGATCGACTGGGTGTGGATGCGGTTGTGCTTGTACCGCACCCCGCGCAGCAGGTCACCGTCGGTAATGCCGGTAGCGGCAAAGTAGCAGTTGTCGGAGGTGACCAGGTCGTTGGTGGTCAGCACGCGATCCAGGTCGTGGCCGGCCTCCAGGGCCTTGTTGCGTTCGGCCTCATCGGTGGGCCACAGCCGACCCTGGATGACCCCGCCCAGCGCCTTGATCGCGCACGCGGTGACGATGCCCTCCGGAGTTCCGCCGATGCCCATCAGCGCATCCACGCCGGTCCCCTCACGGGTGGCGGCAATCGCGCCGGCCACGTCGCCGTCCATGATCAGCTTCACGCGGGCGCCGGCCTCACGGATCTCGTTGATCAGCTTCTCGTGGCGGGGACGGTCCAGCACGGTTACGGTAATCTGGCTCATCTTCTTGCCCTTGGCCTTGGCCATCAGGTGCAGGTTCTGCTTCACCGGCAGACGCAGGTCCACCAGCTCGGCCGCTTCGGGCCCGGTGACCAGCTTCTCCATGTAGAACACGGCCGACGGGTCAAACATGGAACCGCGGTCGGCCACCGCCAGCACGGACAGGGCGTTGTTCAGGCCCAGGGCGGTCAGCCGGGTGCCGTCGATCGGGTCCACCGCGACGTCGCATTCCGCGCCGGTGCCGGTGCCCAGCTTCTCGCCGTTGAACAGCATCGGGGCTTCGTCCTTCTCGCCCTCGCCGATGACGACCACGCCGTTGAAGTTCACGGTGGACAGCAGGCCGCGCATGGCGTCCACGGCCGCGCCGTCGGCGGCATTCTTGTCACCGAAGCCCACCCACGGGGAGGAGGCGATGGCCGCGGCCTCGGTGGCACGCACCAATTCCAGCGCCAGGTTACGGTCCGGTTCGGCCTCGGATACCGACAGTCGTGGAGAGAGTTGGGCAAAGTTGTTCTTTTCGGTCACGAAAATTCCCATCGCTTCGGTCGTAAGGTATTGCGCCTATGCAAACATCCCCATCATATCGCTTGGCCGTCTTTAGGCTGAATCACACGACATCACCTGACACACCCGTCCGCCGGGAGAACCGTGCGGGCGGATTGGGGCCTCCCCCGCCGGGGCGGTGGGCGTGTCCTCGGCCACCTTGGTTCGATTTGTGCGCCGGCTTCGGGGAGAATGGTGGGGTGCAGCCAAGCAATGACCAGCAGCCTGAAACCACTCCCACGGACGCCCCGGCGGCGCGCCGTGACCTGAACGACCCCGAGGCGACGTTCGAGGATTTGCCCTACAAGCCGCAGCTCACCCAGAGCCAGGCCAAGCGGGCGAACCAGACGTTCAAGGGGATGGTGCTCTCACTGCTGTTCACGGTGGCGGCGGTCATCCCAATCCTGCTGCTGAACCCGCTGCAGAAGGCCGATGAGGCCGACCGGGCAGTGAACCTGCAGCAGGTCGCCGAACAGGCGGCCCCCGAGGCGAGCTTCGAGCCATGGACACCGCAGCTGGGTGAGGGCGAGTACGCGAACTTTGCCCGCTGGAAGACCTCCCAGGTGCAGGAGGTTTCGTACTGGGAATTTGGCCTGGTGATGCAGGAGAAGGACTTCGTGTGGGTCCGCCAGATCTCCAATGAGCAGTTCAACGCCAGCTGGCTGGCGACCATCACGGACAACGCGACGCCCACCGACAAGCTGAACATTGGTGGGGCCGAATGGGAGCAGCGGACCAAGGACGATCAGAGCTACCTGATCTCCCAGCGCAGCGACTCCACGCTCATCCTCTCCAGCGACACCTCCCCCGAACAGCTGTTCAACCTGGCCCAGGTAGCCACCCAGCAGGTCAAGTAGCACCGCCAGCCCAGGCCCGCCGGCCGCACTCCACCCACCGACTCCGCCCGGTACGCCACCAAGGACCACACCCATGCTCGAACACCACCTTGCACCGCGCCTGAGCCCGCGCCAGGCCTGGCACCTGCTGCGCGAAGGCAACTTCCGCTTTGTCAACGGGCAGACCCGCCACCCGAACCAGGACGGGGCCCGGCGCCAGTCGCTGATCCACTCCCAGGAACCGTTTGCGGTGATCTTCGGCTGCTCCGATTCCCGGCTGGCCGCGGAGATCATCTTCGATGTCGGGCTCGGTGACATGTTCGTGGTGCGCACCGCCGGGCACGTCATCGACACCGCGAGCCTTGGCTCCCTGGAGTACGCGGTGCAGCTGCTGAACATCCCGCTGATAGTGATCCTGGGCCACGACAACTGCGGAGCGGTGACCAGTGCCATGGAATCCCGCCAGACCGGCAACATGCCCCAGGGGTTCATCCGTGATCTGGTCGAGCACATCACCCCCTCGGTGTTCGCCGCCGAAAGCCACAACCTGTTTGATGTGAACTCCACCGTCGTCGAGCATGTCCAGCAAACCTCCGAACGACTCGTGGAGCGCTCGCGCATCATCGGGGACGCGGTCCACAGCGGACGCACCGCGGTGGTGGGCGTGACCTACCGGCTGGCCGAAGGCAAGGCGCAGATCGTCTCCGGCTTCGGCATCTCCTAGTCGAACCCGGTTCCGCGGAAGCACCCCACGCCACACAGTGACCCGCGTCACCACCATGGGTGATTTTTAGACTACACAGTTGTTTCCTAATGCACCTCGCACGTAGCGTTAAGCCATGACCAGTAGTGATGATTTCCGCATTGAACACGACACCATGGGCGAAGTCCGGGTCCCGAAGGACGCGCTGTACCGCGCCCAGACCCAGCGTGCCGTGGAAAACTTCCCGATCTCCGGCAAGCGCCTGGAGTCCGAGCACATCAAGGCCCTGGCGCAGGTAAAGAAGGCGGCCGCGCGCGCCAACCTCGAATTGGGTGTCATCGACGGGGAACGTGCCGAGGCGATCATCGCCGCCGCCGACGCCGTGGCCAGCGGCGAGTATGACGGGCACTTCCCCATTGACGTGTTCCAGACCGGTTCAGGCACCAGCTCGAACATGAACACCAACGAGGTCATCGCCGAGCTGGCCAGCCGCCACCTGGCCGAGGCCGGCTCCTCCACCACCGTGCACCCCAACGACCATGTAAACGCGTCACAGTCCTCCAATGACGTGTTCCCCACCTCGGTGCACGTGGCCGCGACCGCGGCGCTGACCGGCAAGCTGATCCCGGCGCTGGAGGTGCTCGCCGCCTCGCTGGAGGCCAAGGCCGAGGAGTTCAAGGACATCGTCAAGTCCGGACGCACCCACCTGATGGACGCCACCCCGGTCACCCTGGGCCAGGAATTCGGCGGTTACGCCGCCCAGGTGCGCTACGGCATCGAACGGATCCAGGCCGCCCTTCCGCGCGTGGCCGAGGTCCCGCTGGGCGGCACCGCCGTCGGCACCGGCATCAACACCCCGGAGGGCTTCCCGCAGCACGTGCTGAAGTTCCTGAGCGAGGACACCGGGCTGCCGATCACCGAGGCCCGCAACCATTTCGAGGCCCAGGCCAACCGCGACGGCTTGGTCGAGGCCTCCGCGGTGCTGCGTTCGATCGCGATTTCCTACATGAAGATCAACAACGACCTGCGCTGGATGGGTTCGGGCCCGAACACCGGGCTGGGCGAAATCGCGATCCCGGACCTGCAGCCCGGTTCCTCGATCATGCCCGGCAAGGTCAACCCGGTAATTTCCGAGGCCGCCATCCAGGCCGCCGCCCAAGTCATCGGCAATGACACCACCATCGCGTGGTCCGGCGCCAACGGCATGTTCGAGCTGAACGTGGGCATCCCGGTGATGGCTGCGAACCTGCTTGAATCCATCCGCCTGCTGACCAACGTCAGCCAGGTGATGGCCGAGAAGATGATCGACGGGATTACCGCGAACGAGGAGCGCGCCCGTTTCCTGGCCGAGGCGTCCCCCTCGATCGTGACCCCGCTGAACAAGCTGATTGGCTACGAGAACGCGGCGAAGATCGCCAAGAAGGCCGTGGCCGAAAAGCTGACCGTCCGCGAGGCCACCATCGCCCTGGGCTTTGTGCAGCGCGGGGAGATTTCTGAGAAGCAGCTCGATGAGCTGCTGGATGTCTCCACGATGACCGGCAAGCACTAGCCTTCGCCGCTTCGTCTCCCGGCGGCGGGTCGTCACCGACGGCCCGCCGCCGTTTCACGTTCCGGCCCGGTAAGGAGGGCTTAGCCGAAGTAGCCACCCACCCGGGGCGCCAGGGCCCAGCGCAGCGCCCGCTCGTGCAGCGGCGGCAGCTGGGGGTAGGCGTCCAGCGCGAAGTACGCGGTTTCCAGGTTCTCCCCGTCCAACGGCCGGGGCTGGAGCTCATCCAGGGCCTCGGCCCGGAAGACGATGTCCACGTACTGGGCCTGGTCCCCATTCGGGTACTGGGTGGGTGCGGTTACCCCCACCCCGATCAGGTGCGTCACCGCACAGCGCACCCCGGTTTCCTCCTGCACCTCGCGCACCGCGGTCACTGCCGGCTCCTCCCCCGGCTCGATGATTCCGGCTGGCAGCGTCCACAGCCCGTTGTCCGAGCGGCGCACCAGCAGCACACCACGCTGATCGAGCACCACCACTTTCACCCCTGACAGCCAGAGCGGTGCGGTGCCGACATGGTGGCGCAGTGCCGTGATGAATTCGGGGGTAGCCATCCGTTCATGGTGTCATACCCAGGGCGATCGCCGCACCCAGGATCATGAACGGGCCGAAGGGCACATGGGACTTCATGCTCAGTTTGCGCAGCAGCATCCCGCCAAGCACCACCAGGCTGGCGGTGACAAAGGCGAACAGGGTAGCCAGCAGCAAGGAGCCGAGCGAAAAGTAGCCCAGGTTCAGTCCCAGCACGCCGGCCAGCTTCACATCCCCCATTCCCATGGCCCCGCGTCCGAGCACCGCAACCAGCAGGTAGCCCCCGCCCAACAGCAGCAAACCCAGTCCCGCCCACAGCAGGTCGACAACGTTCCCACGCAAAACGCTGATCAGCAGCAGCAGCGCGGCGCTGGCCCCGGCCCACCGCGCCACCAGCCGGTTCGGCAGCCGGTGCACCGCAATGTCGCTCAGGCTCAAGCGAGTACCGAAATACAGGAAGCACAGCACATAGGCGACGCCGGCCATCCACAGCCACGGCCCGTCGGTCCACAGCGCGGCCAGCGACACCCCGGCCGGGACGAACCCGGCCCGGGACGCTTCACCCAGCAGCAGACCCACCATGTACAGAGCATAGGCCGCATTCGGCATTCGCGGGGCAGCCGGCCGGGGGCTGTGCACAATCCGGCCGAGCACGGGACCAGCCCTCCCGGTGCGAATCCCCGCCCCGTCCACCGGCGCCCTTGTCCCGTGGCGCGGGGCTCCTAGACTGGGTGTATGAGCTCCCCAGCGCGCGATCAGTACTTTCCCGGTGGCCGGCTGCCGGATTCCGCGGCCCGCCGGCACCTGCGCGCCCTGGCGCGCTCGGCCCCCTGGCTCTCCAGCAGCCTGCGCTTGAGCGTCGACCTCCCGCCGGCCTACACCCGCGAAGAGCTGGGGCTGGAAGGTGAACTTACGGTGCTACTGCGTTCCCGGGAGGCGGTGGCAATCTCCAACGACCGGGACCAGTTGGTCTTCCAGCGCGAACGCTTCACCCAGGACCGGGGGCTGGACTATGTGGCCGCCACCGCGGCCTCCTGGCAGTTGCCAGCGTCCCTGGTCACCCCGGTGTTCGGGGATGACCACCTGGTGTACCGGCGCCCGGCCATCCAGGGATTTGGGGATCTGTTGCCGCTGCCGTTCCTGCAGGCGGTACTGGACCCCTATGAGTTGGCCGGGGAGGAACCGGCGAGCCTGGAGCTGGCGTTCAACCACCCGACCTTCATCCACGAGCTGCGTGAATCAACCGATGCCCAGGGCCGCCCCGTCCTGGCGGCGGTACTCAGCGCCGGGCACAACTACCGGCCCGCGGTGCCCGGCCATCCGCTGGTTCCCGCCGGAACGCGCACCCTGGTGGAGTTGGACCGGCAGACCGGGATCCTGCTGCGCCGCGAGGTGCTGGACGGTGAGCCGGCGCCCACCCTGCGGGTGCGGGTGCTGGCGCACAACGAGTACTACATCGACTCGCTGTTCACCGCCCCCACCCCAACCCTGGTCGATGTGCGCGCCCCCAGGCCCTGGACCCTGCGCCCGCGAACGGCGCAGGATCCCGGCGGGACCGGGCCGAAGCGGCGTTAGCGCACCTTCGCGTCGAGCATCTCGGTGACCAGTGCCGCGATTGCCGAGCGTTCCGAGCGGGTGAGGGTCACGTGCCCAAACAGGTCGTGGCCCTTGAGCTGCTCCACCACGGCCGCCACCCCGTCGTGCCGGCCCACATGCAGGTTGTCGCGTTGGGCCACGTCGTGGGTGAGCACCACCTTGGAATGCTGCCCGATGCGCGAAAGCACCGTGAGCAGCACATTGCGTTCCAGGGACTGCGCCTCGTCCACGATCACGAACGTGTCATGCAGCGAGCGGCCGCGGATGTGGGTCAGCGGCAGCACCTCCAGCATTCCGCGTTCCACGACCTCATCGATCACGTTCTTGGAGACCACCGAGCTGAGCGTGTCGAACACGGCCTGCGCCCAGGGGTTCATCTTCTCCCCTTCCGAGCCGGGCAGGTAACCCAGCTCCTGACCGCCAACGGCGTACAGCGGGCGGAACACGGTGATCTTGCGGTGTTCGCGCCGCTCCAGCACCGCCTCCATGCCCGCGCACAGGGCCAGCGCCGACTTGCCGGTGCCGGCCCGCCCGCCCAGCGAGACGATGCCCACCGACTCATCGAGCAGCAGGTCCAGGGCGATGCGCTGTTCGGCGCTGCGCCCGTGCAGCCCGAACGCCTCCCGGTCCCCGCGCACCAGCCGGATCGATCCGTCGTGCACCTTGCGTCCCAGCGCCGAACCTCGCACCGAGGTGATCACCAACCCGGTGTTCACCGGCGCGTCGGCCACCTCGGGTGGGGCGTCGAGCCGCTCGGATTCATAGAGTTCGGCCATCGCCTGCGCGTCCAGCTCCAGCTCCTGGATCCCGCTCCAGCCCGAGGAGCGGGTCAGTTCACTGCGGTACACCTCCGCGTGGATGCCGATCGCCGAGGCCTTGATGCGCATCGGCAGGTCCTTGGTCACCAGCGCCACCTCAAGCCCGGCATCCAGGATGTTCTTGGCCACCGCCAGGATCCGGCTGTCGTTGTCGGTGCTGCGCATCCCCACCGGCAGCACTTCCTGGGCGATGTTGTTCAGTTCGATGCGCAGGCTCCCGCCGGATTCCCCCACCGGCACCGCCGTGCCCAGTCCACCGTGCTCCTGAATCAGATCGTCGAGGTTCCGCAGCGCCTGTCGGGCGAAGTATCCCAGCTCCAGGTCCTTGCGCTTATGCTCCAGTTCGGTGACCACGGTCAGCGGGATCACCACCGGATGCTCGGCAAAGTTGAAGATGGCATGCGGGTCAGAGAGCAGCACCGAGGTGTCCAGCACATAGGTCCTGGGGGTTAGTTCGGTCTGTTGGGCCATGACGATCCACCCGTTCTCGAATTCAGCGTGGGGGCTCTCCCCACGCATCAGTGGGAAAAGCCCGCACCGGAATTCCGCTGGGCCGCCGGCAGGCGGCCCCGTCAAACGCGCGGGCAACCATCCAGTGTCGAACCTTTCGTTCGGCCCGGCCGTCCTGGCTGGGCCTGTGTGCCCAGCCTATCCCCGGCGGGGAGTCGAAAAAGCCAACACCAGGTTTCTTTTGGGTATCGATCAGGTTCTGGGCCCGAAGCTCACGCAGATGGCGCTGTCAGCCGCGGGTTTGCCACCACCCCGGCCCGCCGGAGCGGTCTTCGCGGCGGTGGGGGCCGGTCGAAAAAAGGAGATGGGCCGAGTCAGGCCCCGAAGCGGCGCTGCCGGTCGGCGAAGTCCCGCAGCGCCCGCAGGAAGTCGACCCGCCGGAAGTCCGGCCACAGGGCCTCGCAGAAGTAGAACTCCGAGTAGGCGCTCTGCCAGGTCAGGAACCCGGACAGGCGCTGTTCCCCGCTGGTGCGGATCACCAGGTCCGGGTCCGGCTGGCCCTTGGTGTACAGGTAGGCGCCCAGCGAGTCCACGTCCAGGTTGTCCGCGACGTCCTTCAGGGACTGGCCGCGGCTGGCCGCGTCGTTCAGCAGCGATTTGACCGCGTCGATGATTTCGCGCCGGCCCCCGTAGCCGATGGCCACGTTCACGTGCACGCCATTGCGGTTGGCGGTGGCAGCCTCCAGGTCGGTCAGCTTCTGGGCCAGGTCCGCCGGCAGCAGGTCCCGGGCCCCCACCTGCTGCACCTGCACCCGGTTGGTGTGTCCCAACTCGTCGAGCAGGTTGCCGATGATGTCCAGCAGGTCACGCAGTTCGGCCGGTTCCCGGTTCAGGTTGTCGGTGGAGAGCATGTACAGGGTCACGACCTTGATGCCCAGGTCCTCACACCATTCCAGGAACTCCAGGATCTTCTCCGCCCCGGCCTGGTGGCCGGCGGCGGTGGTGCTTCCGGCCAGCTTCGCCCACCGGCGGTTCCCATCGACCATCACACCGATGTGGTGCGGCAGCTTGTCCCCCGGCAGCGACCTGGCTAGCCGGCGCTCGTAGAGTCGATAGGCAAGGGACGGTAGGCCCACCTGCTCCTCCTGACGTGTCCTCTTGTCCATATGGCGTGAAACCTGGCGGCATGCGCGCCGTGCCGTGCGGCACTGTGTCTAAATTTACCGCCTTACCGCCCCGGGGCGTGCATCCGCGCCGCCACACATCGCCACCGCGCCGTCCCTGTTCTCCCTCTACCCCCGGCGCAGCGTCTGGAGCAGGGCGGCCGCGTCGGCCACCGGCGCCTGGCAGGTGGTGTGCCGGCACGGGTAGATGCGCAGGGCGTTGCCCGGCCCGGCCGGCTGCTGCTCGTCGCCGGCCCCGACCGGCAGGCCGAGCACCGTGGCCAGCCTGCGCAGGGCGCCAAGCTGGCGGGGTTCGCCGCCGGAAATGCGCAGGTACTGGATGGGCGAGTGCAGCAGCCCCTGCACCTCCAGCGCGCCGGCCACCGCGGAGGGGAAGCGCGCGGCCACCACAGGGCTGTGCCCCACCAGGGCCTGGGCGGCCTGCATGTCCCGGTCCACCCGCTCTTCGTTGTCAGGCCCGGCGCCGTCCTGGTCCGGCACGGCCATGGTGTGCTGGGCGCGCAGCAGCAGCGCCCGGGCCAGCAGGGAGGAGGCGGCGGGCACCGCGTCATCCAAGGCGGTGGCCGCCGGCTGCTGCCCGCGCTGGGCGGCCAGCGCCGGGTCCAGTTCGCGGGTGTCCCGGGCCAGGCCTTGTTCGTCGATGAAGCCCAGCGCCTGTTCCAGCAGCCGGTCACGGCGCAGGGCCCAGGGGCCGGAGGGCTCGGCGAGCGCCAGGGCCGCGAAGCCCAGGGCCATCCCCGCGTAATCCTCCAGGGTTCCCTCGTTGCCCTGCTCGGCCTGGTTTTCAAAGCTCACCCGGGCCAGGGTGCCGGTGGCGGCGGCAACGTGGATCTCCCACACCGTGTGGGCCACCTGTTCGGCCAGCTGCCGGTGCCCCGGGTTCTCAAACACGATCGCGGCCTGGCACAGCGCCTCGATGGCCAGCCCGTTCCACCCGGCCACCACCTTGCTGTCCCGGGCGGGGGCCGGGCGCTCAGCCACCAGCTCGCGCACCGCCTGCAGCAGCCGCTGCCAGGTTTCGCGCTCGCTCCCGCGGGGCATGCGCAGCAGGGACAGGCAGTAGTGGCCCGGGTCCTCGGCGACCTCGGCCAGCCGGATCAGGTCTTCGGGCAGCGGACTGTCCAGGCCGGCGGCTGCCTGGTCGAACTCCTCGCGGGTCAGCGTGTAGGCCCCGCCCTCGACGTGCTGCCCGTCGCGCAGCGAGTCCGCGTCCCGGGAGGCGGCCAGGGCCCGGTGCCGGTCCCCGCTCTGCCCGGTGAGCATCGAATCCCGCAGCCAGGTGGCGGTGCCGGCGGCGGCGCGGGTGCAGGCCTCGGCCAGCGCTGTCGCGCGCTGGGTCCGGGCGGGGTCCGTGCCGGTGGCCGCCAGCTGGGTGCAGGCCAGCTGGCACAGTCCCAGCAGCCGCAGCAGCTGGGCGTTGTCGTAGAGCATCTTCTCAAAGTGCGGCACCGCCCAATGCTCATCCACGCAGTAGCGGGCGAAGCCTCCCCCCACGTGGTCCTGCAAACCGCCGAGCACGATCGCCTCGGTGGTGGTGGCGGCCGCGTCGAACAGCGGGACCGGCTCGGGGTGGGTGAGCACCTGCTGCCAGAGCACCACCAGTGACTGGGTGGGCGGGAATTTGGGGGCGGGGGTGAACCCGCCCTCGCTGCGGGTGGTCTCGATCCACTGGTGCACCGCAACATCCAGGGCTTGCCCCTCGGCCTGGTTCCCGTCCTGGACCGTGGCGGGATCGGCGGAGAACTTCATCATCTGGTGTTGTCCGCGGCTGAGTTCCACCAGGTGCTCGGCCAGCGCCGCGGCCTGCTGCTCGACCCCCTCACGGCGCTGGGTGTAGGCCTCGGTGACGGCGGTGAGCACCTGCATGAAGGAGGGCAC
Organism: Glutamicibacter sp. St.4D3; assembly: GCF_059728615.1. NCBI lineage: Bacteria > Bacillati > Actinomycetota > Actinomycetes > Micrococcales > Micrococcaceae > Glutamicibacter > Glutamicibacter sp. St.4D3. The sequence continues at coordinate 695,164 of NZ_AP039380.1, read as the reverse complement.
CCGGCCGCGCTGCCGGGGCGGGAAGTAGGTGCCGGCGTGGAAGGTGCGCCCGTCGGGCAGCGTGAACACGGTCATTGGCCAGCCGCCGGCCCCGGTCAGGGCCTGGGTGGCGAGCATGTAGGTGTCATCGACCAGCGGATGCTGTTCCCGGTCGACCTTGATTGAGACGAAATGTTCGTTCAGGTAGGCGGCAACCTGCGGGTCGTCGAACGACTCGCGGGACATGACGTGGCACCAGTGGCAGGCGGCGTACCCGATGGAGAGCATCACCGGGCGGTCCCGGCGCCGGGCTTCGGCGAAGGGCTCGGCCGAGTAGGACCACCAGTCCACCAGCTGGTGGGCGTGCTGCCTGAGGTAGCGGCTGGATGCGTTCTCTAGTCGATTGGCCATACCGGCATGCTACCGCCGGCGGGCCGGCCGCAGGGGGTTGGGCGCCAGCCACCAGGGTTCACCCAGCCCGCCGCACCCACCGTCGTCTCCGGGGCCGTCGGCTCAGGGCCCGTCGCCTCCGGGCCCGACGCCCGCACGGGAACGGCGTCGGCGGCGCGCCAGCCAGATCAGCGTGCCGAGTACCAGCAGGGCACCGAGTCCCTGCAGCCCCGGTGAATCGTCAAAGCCGCCGTAGATGAACGCGGCGATGCCCAGGGCCACCGCCGCCGCGGCCAGCAGCCACAGCAGCACCTGTTTCATGTTGTTCCTCCCCGCCCCGTTCTGCGACCCCTGGAATGTTCCGGCGCCACCGTCCCGGGTCGCCGGTGGCGTTAAATGCACGATCACCGGGGGCGGGCCGAAGCCCGCCGCCCGGTGACCGGATCGCTGGTTGGGGTCAGATCACTTTTCCCGGGTTTTCGGGTCGATCTTCCCGGCGGGCTTCTGCAGCGGCTGCGATTCCCCGCGGGCCACCAGGCGCTGCTGGCGGGATTCGGCTTCGGAGGTGTAGCGCACGCGGCGCACCCGGCGGATCATGTCGCGGATCAGGAAGATCGCGGCGATCACCATCAGCGCGGTGAACACGAAGCCAAGGAAGCCCGGCCCGGTCTGGCTGACCGCGTTGTAACTGGAGGTCGACTCGTTGGCCGGTGCGCTGGCCAACAGCAAGGTCAGATGGTTCACGGGTTAGTACAACTCATTTCTACAGCGTTAGTGCCCTACTACTATCTTAGCGTGGCGGGTCGCTATCTGAGCCCGGCGAACAGGTCGGACTCAGGCAACTCGGTGGGTACCTTGGAGGTGATCAGCGTGTAGTCCTCCCACGGCCAGTGTTCGGCATAGAGGTACTCGGGCACGGCGAAGAAGAAGCCCTCAGGGTCGATCTGCGTGCGGTGGGCCAAAAGCGCCTGGTCACGCTTCGTGAAGTAGTCCGCGCAGTACACCTGGGTCGTCGTGGTGTGCGGGGAGACCCAGCTGAACATCTGGTCCTGCTGGTCCTCCTCCCAGCGCTGCACCCGTTCGGTGTAGGGCGAGTCGTAGCCGGCGTCGAGCATGGCGTAGTGCAGGGTGCGGAAGCGCTCGGGGGCAAAGGCGCGGTCGTAGTACAGCTTGCGCACCTCCCACGGCTGCCCCAGTTCCGGGTACATGTCCGGGTTGTTGGCGTGCTCAAAGGCAAACAGCGCCACCCGGTGGGAGTGGATGTGATCCGGATGCGGGTAGCCGCCGTTTTCGTCGTAGGTGGTGATCACGTGGGGACGGAATTCGCGGATCAGCTTGATCAGCCCGGCCGCGGCAACCTCCACCGGCTGCAGCGCGAACGCGCCGAAGGGCAGTTCGGGCACCGGGTCGCCCTCGGGCAGCCCCGAATCCACGTAGCCCAGCCAGCGGTGTTCGATGCCCAGCACGGCGGCGGCCTCGGCCATCTCCCCGCGGCGCACCCCGGGCAGGTCGCGGTGGGCGTGGGCCAGCTCCCCGGCGGCGGCATTGAGGATGTCTCCGCGTTCACCGCCGGTGCAGGTCACCACCATCACCTCGGCGCCGGCGTCGACATAGGCGGCCATGGTGGCCGCGCCCTTGGAGGACTCGTCATCGGGGTGGGCATGGACTGCCAGCAGCCGCAGTCCCTGGGACGGGGCCATCTTCTTCACGTCGTGACTCTCCACTAAGCTCTTTCCTTTTGCGTTCTCTGGTGCCTCGGGCCGGGGCAAAGCCCGGCGCGGCACCCCGTCATGACAACTCTCACCGGCCGCGGAATATTCCTTCCGCGCGTTGGCCAGTAGACTGGAGACTGGTCCCATTCGGATTGTTGAGAGAGTACCAAGAGGCGCTGCATGTCTGATCCCAGCTTAATGGGTCGTTACCACACACCCAAGAAACGACTGTCGCCCAAGACCCGCAATTGGCTGATTGCCGGGGCCCTGGGCGTGGGCGTGGTGGGTGCGGCATACGCCGGGATCAACAACTTCACCCCGATCTCCTCCCAGGACGTGGGCTTTGAGATCATCTCACCCACCCAGGCCGTGGCCACCGTGGAGGTCTCCTACGACTCGAAGAACCGGGTGCAGTGCGAAGTGCGGGCGATGAACGACAGCTACGCGGTGGTCGGGTTCAAGACGGTGGTCCTGGAGGCCGAGGAGAACCCGCGCCACGTGCAGCTGAAGCTCGACGTCCCGCTGCGTACGGACAACCTGGCCACCACCGCCGGCATCGAGGACTGCTACAAGGTGCCCAAGGACTTCTAGCGCCGCCCGGCCCCGGTTCCAGGGGGTTTTAGGGGCGGTAACATTTCCTGAAAGTTTCTTGCACGGCAGTCGATCTATTGGGTTTATTGCCCGATCGCGACTATCATCGATGAAAGTACGATTCGCCCCGCAACGGCCCAGGGAGTGGACCACGCTGGTTCGCTCCATTGCGTCTGCGGGGTCTTTTGCTTGTGGCGCCCCTGGCGTCGAGCCGGCAGAAACGTAACAACATAGACTTCGCCCGGCGTCCTTCCGTGCATGCGGTGGACGCCGTCGGTGTTCTCCCCTACCGGGTGGAGCGCCGGCAGGGCGAAGTCTTTCACTGATCATGAGGGAGTACAACGTGAGCACCAACAGTAGCGAACCTGTCGTGTGGCTGACTCAGGAAGCCTACGACCGCCTGAAAGAGGAACTGGATTACCTCTCCGGCCCGGGGCGTGCTGAGATCGTCGCCCGCATCGAGCAGGCCCGGTCCGAGGGCGATTTGAAGGAAAATGGCGGATACCACGCCGCCCGCGAGGAGCAGGGCAAGGCCGAGGCCCGCATCGTGTACCTGACCGACCTGCTGCGTCGCGCCCATGTCGGGGAGCCTCCCGCCGATGACGGGGTGGTTGAGCCGGGCATGCTGGTGGTCGCCAAGATCGCCGGCGACGAGACCACCTTCCTGTTCGGCAGCCGCGAGGTCGCTGGCGACAGCGAACTGGAAGTTTACTCGGAGCAGTCCCCCATCGGGCAGGCCATCCATGGTGCCAAGGTCGGCGACAAACTGAGCTACCTGGCCCCCAACGGCCGTGACATCGCCGTGGAGATTGTCTCCGCCAAGCCCTTCTAGCCACGCAAGGGCAGCGAGGCCCAGGACCACGGTCCCGGCCCCGCCCCGCGAAAACAAGCCGCACCCCCGGTGCCTGCGCTTCGGCGCGGGCCCGGGGGTGCGGTCTTTGAGTCGGCTTGCCGCTGTGGCAAGCTCCGGCGTCCGGGCGTGGCTAGGTGTAATCTCCACGGACGTTAGGTACACACGGCGTGGCTAGGTGACATAAAGAAGACCTCCGGGTGAGGTGGAGCTTGTCTAAGAGTTCACTTCTCACCCGGAGGTCTTCATGTCCCACTCTAACGCCTTCCTTGCGCCCAAAGGACGTTTGGAACTAGCTAAGTGCATCGTTACCGATGGTTGGAGCTACCGTCGGGCCGCTGAGCGGTTCCAAGTCGCGGTCAGCACGGCCAGACGATGGGCCGAACGCTACCGGCTCGAGGGCGAAGCTGGCATGCAGGATCGCTCCAGCCGCCCGCACACCAGTCCGGCACGCACCCCGCTACGGCGTGAACGTCGGATCATCTCCCTACGAGTGAATTACCGGTGGGGGCCGGACCGCATCGGTTACAAACTGGGCCTGCATCCCTCGACAGTTCATCGTGTGCTCTCGCGCTACGGGCTATCGAAGCTCACCTGGCAGGACCGGGCCACGGGACGCACAGTACGCCGTTACGAACACGCCAACCCGGGGGACCTGATCCACGTGGACATCAAGAAACTTGGGCGGATTCCTGACGGCGGTGGCCATAAGGTCCTTGGCCGGCCGGCAGGGAAGAAGAACAAGGCTGGCACCCCCTCCAACCGGCGTCCTGGTTACGCGTACCTGCACAACGCGGTCGATGACCATTCTCGGCTGGCCTACACTGAGATCCTCACTGATGAGAAGCAGGAAACCGCGGCCGGGTTCTGGAGGCGGGCCAACGCATACTTTGACTCGGTAGGGGTCACGGTCAAACGCGTGATGACCGATAACGGCTCCTGTTACCGCTCAAAGATGTTTGCCGAAGCGTTGGGCCAGGCCATCAAACACCAGCGGATCCGGCCGTACCGTCCGCAGACCAACGGCAAAGTCGAACGGTTCAACCGCACGATGCTCGAAGAATGGGCCTACGCCAGGCCCTACGCCTCGGAAACCGAGCGGGTTGAAGCGTTCCATGGATGGCTGCACGGCTACAATCACCACAGAGGCCACACCTCGCTCAAAGGTCGACCACCAGCCAGCCGCGTACCCAACCTCACTGGAGACTACAGCTAGGCCACCGAGCCGCCGGCCGAACTGGTTATCACCGGTTCGAAGCCCTCGGCGCGCAGGTTGTTCAGCACCATCTCCGAGTGCTCGTGGCCGCGGGTTTCCATGTCGATGGTGATCGCCACGTCCCCCATGGACAGCGCCCCGCCGATGCGGGTGTGGTCCAGCCGGGTGACGTTCGCATCGGATTCAGCGATGATCCGCGAGATGCTGGCCAGCGCGCCGGGGCGGTCGGGCAGCATCATCCGGATGGTCAGGTAGCGGCCACCGGCGGCCAGGCCGCGCTGGATCACCTTGAGCATCAGCAGCGGGTCGATGTTTCCCCCGGAGAGGATCACCGCGCAGTTCTTTGATTCAATGCCGTGCTTGGCCAGCAGGTTTTCCATCAGCGCCGCCACCCCGACCGCGCCGGCCGGCTCCACCACCAGCTTGTTGCGCTCCAGCAGCACCACCAGCGCCTGGGCCAGCGCATCCTCGGAGACGGTGACCACGTCATCGACCAGCGCCTTGACGATCTGGAAGGGCAGCTGCCCGGGGCGGCCCACCGCGATGCCGTCGGCGATGGTGTGCACCGTGTCCAGCGGCACCAGCGCGTCGGCGGCCAGCGAGGGAGGGTAGGCGGCCGCATTCTCCGCCTGCACCCCGATCACCTTGATCTGCCGGCCCAGCTGGCGCGCCTTTTCCTTCAGCGCCACCGCCACCCCGGCCAGCAGCCCGCCGCCGCCCACGCCCATCAGCACGGTGTCCACCTCCGGCAGCTGCTCCAGCAGCTCCAGCCCAATGGTCCCCTGCCCGGCGATGATGTCGGGGTGGTCGAAGGGGTGCACTAATACCGCCCCGGTCTCATCGGCGTAGCGCTGCGCCTCGGCCAGCGCCTCATCGACGGTGGTGCCGTGCAGCACCACATCGGCCCCGTGGTCGCGGGTGGCGGTCAGCTTGGGCAGCGCCACCCCCACCGGCATGTAGATTCGCGCCTTGATGCCCAGGTGGCTGGCGGCCTGGGCCACCCCCTGGGCGTGGTTGCCGGCCGAGGCCGCCACCACGCCGCGCGCCTTCTCGGCGTCGCTGAGCTTGCTCATGCGCACATACGCCCCACGCACCTTGAAGGAGCCGGCGCGCTGCATGTTCTCGCACTTGAGGTAGACCTCCGAGCCGACCTGGCGGGAAAGCATCCGGGAGTGTTCCACCGGGGTCAGCGAAATGATCGGGGCCAGCACCTTGCGGGCGGCCTCGATGTCCTCCAGGGTGACGGGTAGCTGTTGCACTGTACTCACGGTTGGTCCTCGTTCGGTTCGGGTTCATTCCGTTCCCCGGGCGGCGGCTGCACGGCCGGGACGGGGGTTGCGGTGTCTGAAGAGCCGATGCCTGCGGTGGGTTCACGTTCGGGTTCCGTCGGCCGGGGCGCGGGTTGCTGCGGCCCGTAGTGTTCGGTCACGAACGGGTCGTGTTCCCACGACCGGTGGGCGATGTACTTGACCATCGAGTTCAGCACCGCCATCAGCGGCACCGCGAACAGCGCCCCGGGGATCTGCGCCACCATGGTGCCTCCGGCCACGGCCATCACCACGGCCAGCGGGTGCAGGCTCACGGCCTTGCCCATGATCAGCGGCTGCAGAATGTTGGACTCGGCCTGCTGCACCGCCAGCACCACGGCCAGCATGATCAGCGCGTTCACCCAGCCGTTGGCCACCAGGGCCAGCAGCACCGCGACGGCGCCGGTGAACAGCGCGCCGAGAATCGGGATGAACGAGCCCAGGAACACCAGCACGCCCAGCGGCAGGGCCAGCGGAACGCCCAGGAAGAAGGCCCCGAAGCCGATGCCGACCGCGTCAATGAACGCCACCAGCACCTGGACCCGCACGTAGCGGATCATCGAGTTCCACCCGCGGGTCGCCGCCCCGTCCATGGCCGGGCGGGCCCGGCGCGGCAGCAGGTTGATCATGAACGTGCCGATCTTGCGCCCGTCCAACAGCAGGAAGATCAGCGCGAAGATCGCCAGCAGGATCCCGGTCAGGATCTGGCCCAGCACCGATCCCCAGCTCAGCGCCTCGCTCAGGATGTTTGAGGCGTTCGAGCGCAGCTGCAGCAGCGCGTCGTTGACCACATTGGCCAGGTCGTCGTTGCTCAGCTGCAGCGGCCCGTTGAACAGCCAGTCCTGCACCTGGTAGATGCCGATGACGGCCTGGTTCCACAGGGCGCTGAACCCGGTGCTCAGCCGCTGGCCGACCATCGTCAGCCCGGCGGTGATCACCGCCAGGAAGCCGATCACGGTGATGCCCACCGCCAGCCCCCGCGGCACGGCCAGACGGCCGTGCATGAACTCAACCACCGGCCCGAGCAGGCCAGTGAGGAGCGCGGCGACCATCAACGGGATCAGCAGCAGCGAAATCTTCGACAGCAGCCAGATGACCACGCCGACGGCGAGCACCACGACCAGGAACCGCCACGCCCAGGACGCGGCGATGCGCATGCCGTAGGGCAGGTCCTCACTATCACGGAAGGCCGCCGGTCCCGGCGCCAATTCCTCAATGGCGGAGGTAGGAGCGGACGGTGGAGCCACCCTCAAACGGCGCGCCCACGAAAACATCCTGCTCTTCATGGCTCTAAGCTACCCTTTCGTTTCACGGCTTCCGTGGTCTATGAACCGATTGTGACAAAAAACCGGAAGCAGTATCCAAATTTGATACCGCTTCCGGTTTGAGCGCTCAATATGATTATTACTGTTCGCGCAGAATAGACAGAATGCGCAGGATCTCCACGTACATCCAGATGAGGGTCATGGTCAGCCCGAACGCACCGCGCCAGGCCATGATGGCCGGGGCGCCGCGGTTGGACAGGTCCTCGATCATGGTGAAGTCGGAGACCAGGGCGTAGGTCGCCAGCAGCACCGCCAGCACGCCAATGGCTAGGCCCAGCATGCCGCCGCCGGCGCTGCGCAGGCCGAACATTCCATCAACCGCGCCGGTGAGCATCAGCACGAAGTTCAGCAGCGAGAAGACCAGCATGCCGATCATCGCGACGAAGAACATCTTGTTCAGCTTCGGGGTCATCCGGTACTTGCCCGAACGGTACAGCGCCAGGGTGGTGGCGGCCACGGCAATGGAGGCGACCAGCGCCTGCACGGCCACGCCCGGGTAGAGCGAGTTCAGGGCCTGCGAGAGACCACCCAAGAACAGACCCTCTGCCAGCGCGTAGGCCAGGATCAGCGGCGGGGAGGGCATCTTCTTGAAGGCGTTGACCAGGCCGAGCACCAGCCCGACGATCGCGCCAACAAGCATCAGGGCCGGGAACATCCAGCCGATGCCAGCACCCACAGCCACCAGGGCCAGGGTCAGGATGGTCTTGTTAATGACATCGCCGATGGTCATCCGGCCGGTATCGGCACCGGTGGCCGATGGCTGGCGGTACATATCCTCCAGCTGGCTAGCGCTCATCTGCGGAGCGTTCTGGAAGCCCACAGGATTCTGGGACTGCTTGGTGCCCCAGGCCTGGGCCTGGTTCTTGGAGTCGAAGATCGGGTTTCCGTTCAAGGTCTTTTCCCCTCAATTAGGTCAAGTCGCGAAGCGTCGGCGAGGGTGCCTCGTTGCTACTTAACGACAGTTGCTTTAAGACTACGTCAGTTCGTGTTCCCGGCGCTCATTCCTACGGATGAGATCACCATCGGAACCCTGAAATGGCAGTTCACTTGCAGGTGCCACATAATGGATTCACAGGCTCACGCGTTCTCACCGGCTGGCTCGCAAATCCGCTGGCAGCGGCGTCGTGGTGGGTGGATCACTTCCTCGTGCCGCGCGGTTGCCAGCTGCCGGTCGGCAGGGACCCGTGAGCAGCCGGTACGTCACTGGTTGGAGGGTTCCTTGTCTCGTCGCGTCAAGCGCATCGCAGGAAACATCGCCGTCCTTGCGTCGCTGACCGCGATCCTCCTGCTATTGATATCAAGCACCATGTCCGACGAATTCCTGCGCAACGATCCCGCGCTCACCGCCGAGGCGAACGCCGGGACCCCCATTGTCCCTACACGCAACACCGCCGCGGCTTCGGCCCCCGCATCGGCGGTGCCACGGACCGCGAGCGAGCTGGAGCGAGCTCGTTCCCGGGCGCTGGCCGAGGGACGGTCCGAGGCCGCGTGGGACAAGCAGTGCATTGCCTGGCAGGTCCCGCAGGCGGCTACGGATCCGCAACGCTGGGCGAACCGGATGGGCCAGCAGTGGCTCGAGGCTCACCGGGCCCGGTGCCCTGATGCGATCACCATCCCGCACTATTTCGTTGACTCCTGGTCCGCAGGTGAGCTTGGAACGCTGCGGATTCGCGTGGAGGACGCGGCGGTCTTCGCCGCGTGGCCGGGACCAGCGGCAAGTGCGATCCTTGAGGACATTGCGCGGGATTTCATGGAAAATCTGGCACCTGCCAGCCCTGAGCTGAAGACCGTTGAAGTGGCCACCGGCAACGGTCAACACCGGGCCTACTATGACAGGACGACATGGGCCAAGGCGCAGGACTTCTAGCCCACCACCAACACAGCCCCGGCCGCAGAGGCTCGGGCTGCGGCGCCCGGATGCCGGATCGAAGTACCTGGCAGCGTGCACCGGCATGCTCCTGAACCTGCCACAGAAAACAACAACGCCGCTACCGCCCCGCGAAAACCGGGGATGTAGCGGCGTATCTTTTGGTGCCCCCAGTGGGACTCGAACCCACAAGCCTTGCGGCAGCTGATTTTAAGTCAGCCGTGTATGCCAATTCCACCATAGGGGCCAGCTTGAAAAATCCTACGCGATGTTTTCCCATTTTCTGAAATTTCGCCGGAACGGCAAGGATCGGTGGGCCGGCGCCTGTGGCGTCGGCCCACCGTCGGGTCAATCATCGCTTGATGCAGCCTTCTTCGGCCGGCAGGCTACTTCTTCGGCTTGGCCGACTCCTCGAAGGCCTTGCGCGGATTCTGCATGTTGTTCAGCTGCAGCGAATCGCGGTTGAAGAACAGGGCAACCATCCAGTCGCCGAGCACGCGGAACTTGCGCTCGAAGGTCGGCATTGCCATGCCGTGGTAGCCGCGGTGCGCCATCCAGGCCAGCCAGCCGCGCAGCTTGATCGACTTGATGCGCGCCACGCCCTTGTTGCGGCCGAAACCGGCAACGGCACCAAGGTTCTTGTGCTTGTACTCCTTGATGGTGCCCACGCCGTAGCGGGCGGCGTACAGGTTCTTGGCCAACAGCTTGGCCTGGCGCACGGCGTGCTGTGCGTTGGGCACGCAGGTGCCGTCGGGCAGCCCGCCGGTCACATCCGGCACGGCCGAGACGTCACCGGCCGCCCAGGCGCCCTCCACCGGGTCGCCGTTGGCGTCCTTGATGCGCAGGTCGGTGCGGGTCTCGATGCGGCCGCGCTGTTCGATCTGGAAGTCGGTGGAGCGAACCATCGGGTTGGCCATCACGCCGGCGCACCAGATCAGGGTGTCGGCGTCGAATTCGCCGGCCGGGGACTTGTCGCCCATGTTGATCAGCTTCAGGGTGCCATCGGTGGCGTCGGCCAGCGAGGTGTTCAGCAGCACCTCGATGCCGCGGCTGCGCAGGTGCTCGACAACCCAGACGGCCTGGTCCTCGGTGACCTCGGGCATGATGCGGCCCATGGCCTCGATCAGCACGAAGCGGGCTTCGTCCTGGCCGATGCGGTCGTTCAAGGAGATGGCGTAGCGGGCCATGTCCTCGATTTCGGTGATCGTCTCGATGCCGGCGAAGCCGCCGCCGACGACCACGAAGGTCAGCGCACGCTTGCGCTCGGCCGGGTCGGTCATGTTGGAGGCCGATTCGATGCGCTCGGAAACCTGGTTGCGCAGCGCGGTGGCTTCCTCGATGGTCTTCAGCCCGATGCCCTCTTCGGCCAGGCCCGGGATGGGGAAGGTACGGGTGACCGAACCGGCGCTCATCACCACGTCGGTGTATTCCAGTTCGAAGCTTTCGCCGTTGACCGGGTCGATGACGGCCTTCTTGCTGGCGTGGTCGATGCTGGTGACCCGACCGTTGATCAGTTCCGAGTCCTTCAGGTGCTGGCGGTGCGAGACCACGATGTGGCGTGGTTCGATGCCGCCGCCGGCCACCTCGGGCAGGAACGGAAGGTAAGTCATGTAGGGGTTGGGGTCCACCACGGTCACAATGCCGCCGTGGGCCTTGACCTTCTTCTGGAGCTTCTTCGCGACGTACAGACCGACATAGCCGCCGCCGACAACGAGAATGCGTGGACGCTTCTGGGAGCTTTCGATGATTGACATATGGCCGATTCTACGCGGAAAAACCAGGTTAGTGAAAACATTCACTAACCATTGGGAGGGAGATTGGCCACCCGGTGTTGTGACCGGTTCGCCCTTGGCGGTCCAGTCCTGGGCAGGGTCCGGCGACGGGCCGGGATCCAACTTCACTGATTGGGGGGCGGCCCTGCTGTCCAGAACCGCGGAAACAGCAACGGGGGCAGCGCACCGGTCTCCCGGATCGCTGCCCCCCGTCCGCAACGCCCGGCCGGGCTGCCGCAAGGCTATTCAGGCACGTCGTCAAACAGGTCCCGGCTGCCCGGGGCCCGGCCAACCTTCAGGTCGCTCAGTGCCGCGTCGTCGATCTGCTTCGAGCGCTGGTAGCGCCGGTTGGCCGCGGCCACCTGCCAGCCGCCCAGGCCCAGGGCCAGCACCAGCAGCACCCCCGCGCCGATCACGAGCGCCGGCTGCAGCAGCGGCGCCTCCTGCGGCGGGGCGACCGGCTGCGGGGCGGCGACCTGCTTCAGGTCGGACTTCTCCATGGAGATGCCCGGTTCCCTGGTGTCCTGCGCTCCGGCGTCGGTGTCCCGGCGGTGCACGTGGATCCATTCGGCGATGGTGCCCAGCGGGTTCGTGCTGGTCTCGGCGACGTCGGCGGTCAGGGCCGCCTTGGCGTCCATGATCCCGTAGCCGTAGAGGTTGTCCACCCCGGGGGCGCCGGCGTCCTTGGCGGTCTTCAGGATCCGGTTGATGACCTGTGGCGCCTTCATCTGCGGGTACTTGGAGCGGATCAACGCCACCACGCCGGAGACGATCGGCGCGGCGCCGGAGGTGCCGGACCAGCGGGCATAGTCACCGCCGGGCATGCCGCCGACCAGCGGCTCGGCCGGGGCGGCCACCCCGATCGAGATGCCCTCGGTGGAGGAGTCCTTCGAGGCCTTGCCCGACTCGTCGACCCCGGCCACGGTCAGCACCCCGGGGATGGTGGCCGGCGCGCCAACCTGGCTCATCCCGCCGGAACGGTTCCCGGCGGCGGCCACGACCACCACGTCGTGGTCCTCGGCGTACTTGAACGCCGAATCCCAGCTTTCGGGCCAGGCCGGGCTGGTGGAGCCCAAGGACATGTTGATGACCTTCGCCCCGTTGTCCACGGCCCAGCGCACCGCGCGCGGGATCTGCTCCTCGACCGGGATCCCGGCCGGGTTCTGCCCGCCCATCCACAGCGAGACGGACATCAGCTCTGCGGCCGGGGCCACCCCCAGCACGCCGTCCGGCCCGCCGGAGGGCTTGGGCACGGTCTCGTACTCCGGTTCCTCAGGAACGTCCTCGTCTTCCTCTTCCGCGTGCTTCTTGGCCTTCTCCCACGCGGTCTTCAGCTTCTCGTTCTCGGCCTTGATCCGGTCGATCTCGGCCTTGTTGTTCCCGCGCCCGGCCAGCAGGGTGGCCACCAGGGTCCCGTGCTCGCTGCGCGCCCCAATCGGGGTGTTGCCGGTCGGTCCGCCGGATCCGGAGACGTCGGTGCCGCCGGTGACGGCACCGCGCAGGTCGGGGTGTGAGGTGTCGATGCCGGTGTCGATCACCGCGACCTTCACCCCCTGGCCCTTGGCGTCCTTGTGGGCATCCTTGATGCCCAGCGAGTCCAGCCAGTACTCGGCCTCGCGGATGCTGTCGGCGTGGGCGCCGGGTGCCAGCAGCAGGTTGCCGCCCACTCCCAGCACGAGCGCCAGGCTCATGGCCAGCAGCGTGCCTAGGGTGCGGGTGATCCGGGGCCCGGTGCGTGCGAACACGGTTTCCTCCTAGTCCCCGGGCCGCCGGCCGGCTGGCCGTGACGCATGATCGGGTGCGGGTGTGTGGTGGGTGGGTCTCAAGGGTGGCTCCGAGGCCAAGGTGGCCCCTGGGGCCTAGGCGGTGTGCAGGGCGGCCACCGAGGCGGCAATGCCATCGAGGATATCGTGTTCCGAGGCGGTGATCCGCTCAACCCGGCCGCTGGTGGCCCGGTGCACGTGGGAAAGGATGCGCTGCACGATCAGCGCCCCGGCCTGGATCACGTCCACGCGCCCGGGGTGCATGAAGCCCAGCGCCGCACGCTGGGCCCGGTTCATGCCCAGGATCGCGCCGGTCGCCTCGCGCATCTGGCAGAAGTCCAGCTGCGCGCCGTGGATGCGCTGCGAGTCGTAGTGCTCCAGCCCCAGCGCCTGGGCGGTCAGCGTGGTGATGGTCCCGGCGACCCCGACCAGCCCGGTCAGCTGGGACAGGTCCAGGGATTCGAGCACGCGCAGCTGGTCGTCGATGAAGTCCGCGGCCTGGCTGCGGGCATCCAGTCCACCCAGGCCGTCGGAGAAGAAGCGTTCGGTGACCCGCACGCAGCCCATGTCCAGGCTCACCGCGGTACGTGGGGTGCGTCCGGCGCCGATCACGAACTCGGTGGATCCCCCACCCAGGTCGATGACCATCCGCTCCCCGGCCGCATCGGCTGGCAGCACGCCGGTCGCCCCGGCGAAGGACAGCGCCGCTTCCTCCTGGCCGCTGATCACCTCGGGGCGCACCGAAAGGATCTGCTCGATGGTGTCCAGGAACTCCTCGCGGTTGGCCACGTCGCGGGTGGCGGAGGTGGCCACGAAGCGGGTGTGCGCCACCTGGTGCCGGTCGATCAGCGCGGCATAGTCGCGCACCGCCGCGTAGGTGCGTTCCAGGGCCTCGGGGGCGAACCGCCCGGTGGCGTCCACGCCCTGGCCCAGGCGCACGATCTGCATGCGCCGCTCTACATCGGCCAGCTGCACGCCGTCGGCGCCCTGGCTGGCCTCGGCGATCAGCAGCCTGATGGAATTGGTGCCGCAGTCGATCCCGGCTACCCGCATTAGCTCTCCTCCCCTGCCGCCTGTCGTTCGGCCCGCTTGCGGGCACGCTCGGCGCGTTTGACTTCCGGATCCACCGCCTGGGTCTTTACGTGCCGGGAGCGGTCCCGGCTGGGGGCCGGGCCCTTCGTGTCCCAGGCCCCGGTGCAGTAGCACACGTCCTTGGTCCACCATTCGGCGATCCCGGCCAGCGCCTCGTCACCCAGCGGGTTGACCCCTTCCCCGGCGGCCAGGGAATGGCCGACCAGCACGTGCAGGCACTTCACCCGGGTGGGCATGCCCCCGGCCGAGACCCCGGCGATCTCCGGGACCTCACCGGTGCCCGAACGCTGACCAATCGCGTCCCGGTTGGCCAGGTAGGATTCGTGGGCTTCGCGGTAGGCGGCGGCCAGCTGCGGATCCTGCCCGAGCCGTTCGTTCATCTGGTTCATCACCCCGGCGGCCTCCAGGCGGGAAACGGCCGAGGTGATCACCGGGTGGGTCAGGTAGTAGGTGGTGGGGAACGGGATGCCGGAGGACAGCCGCGGGGCGGTGGTGGCCACCAGCGGGTTGCCGCATACGCAGCGCGCCCCGATCTCCACCACGTCGCGCACCGGACGGTTCAGCTGCCGGCTGAGGGTTTCCAGGTCCTTCTCGCTGGGGGTACGCCCGGCGGCGTCCAGGGCCTCATGAATTCGCTGGTTGCTCACGTCTCACTGCTCTTCCGCTTGCGTCGTAGGTCTTGGGTCCGCAACAAAGGGGACTTCGGGTCATTCGGGGCCGGTGGCGGCGGGCCGGCGCAGGGCCGGGACCGGTTTGGTCAGTCGGTGGCCGAACGGCGCACCGAGTCCAGCAGGGCGTCGACCCAGGGCAGTTCCTGGCGCACCTCATAGGTGCTGCCGTTGGCCTGTTCGTCCTCCTGCGCGGAGGGCCGTTCCCCGACCACCATGTACACCCGCTCACCGGGCATCACCAAGTTTATCCGGTCGCGGGCCTGCTGCTTGATGTACAGCGGGTCGTCCCAGCGGGCGATCTCCTCTTGCAGCGCGTCGCGTTCGGCCTCCATGGCGGTGATCGAAGCGCGCAGCTCGTTGATCTCCTGCATCTGGGCGCGGTAGTGGTTCACCGTGGGCACCAGCATCACCGCGAAGAAGGCGAGCACCACCAGCAGGGCGGCGACGCGTCCGGAGAAGCGGTGCGCGGCCACCGGCTCCCCGCCGGGTTCAGCCGGCCGGGTGGGCGGCTGGGCCTCGGCGGGATTGCGGCGCACCGCGGCGGAAAACTTGACCCGATCCACCCGGCGGCGCTGGGACTGCTTCTGCTTGGCCCGCTCCAGCCGCGGGGAGCGCGCGCTCTTGCCTGGGGCCGGGGCGGCTTCCGGGTCGGGGGCGCGGCGGCGCCCGGCCGGGCGGGGCCGGGGGCTGGGCACCACGTTGATCGCGTCGGTAGGCAGTTCGGTGGGCGGAGCGCAGCGCTGCTCGGGATCCAGCGGGACCACCTTGGCGCTGGTGGTGCGACGTGCGGTGTGCCCCGCGGCCTGCGGTCCGCTGGCGGAGGGGCGGGCCGCGGCGGGGCGTGGCCCCTGCCGCGGCTCCGTCGTCGACCCGCTGCCGGGGTGCGCCGCACCGGTGCCCGCGTCCTGGGTGACTGGTTCGCCGTTCCCCTCGGGTCGCTTGGGGGTCGGTCGACGAGGCATTCGTGGTGGTCGCTGAGCCATGCTCCCCCATTCTTTGGTCTGTGGCCGGCGGTACCGTGCGGCGGTACGCGTCGTTAAACGACGAAGCCCGCCGGCAGGTTCCTACCGACGAGCTTAATCGCTATCACTGGCAATTAGCTGTTGAAACGCGGGAAGGCGCTGGCGCCGGCGTAGATAGCTGCATCACCGAGGTCCTCCTCGATGCGCAGCAGCTGGTTGTACTTGGCCACGCGCTCGGAGCGGGCCGGGGCGCCGGTCTTGATCTGTCCGGCGTTGGTGGCCACGCAGATCTCGGCGATGGTCACGTCCTCGGTCTCCCCCGAACGGTGCGAGGTGATGGTGGTGTAGCCGGCACGCTGGGCCATGGTGATCGCATCCAGGGTTTCGGTCAGCGAACCGATCTGGTTGACCTTGACCAGCAGCGAGTTGGCGATGTCCTTCTCGATGCCCTCGGCCAGGCGCTGCGGGTTGGTGACGAACAGGTCATCGCCCACCAGCTGCACCTTCTCCCCGATCGCGTCGGTCAGGGTCTTCCAGCCCTCCCAGTCGTTCTCATCCAGCGGGTCCTCGATGGAGACCAGCGGGAAGTCGGCGACCAGCTGGGCGTAGTAGTCGCTCATCTGCTGGGCCGAACGCTGCTGGCCCTCAAACTGGTAGGAGCCGTTCTCGAAGAACTCGGAGGAGGCCACGTCCAGCGCCAGGGCGATGTCCTGGCCCGGGGTGTAGCCGGCCCGCTGGATCGCCTCGGTGATCAGCTCCAGGGCGGCACGGTTGCTGGGCAGGTTCGGTGCGAAGCCGCCCTCGTCGCCCAAGCCGGTGGACAGGCCCTTTTCCTTCAGCACGGACTTGAGGTTGTGGTAGACCTCAACACCCCAGCGCAGGGCCTCGGAGAAGGTCTCGGCGCCGATCGGGGCGATCATGAACTCCTGGATGTCCACGTCGGAGTCGGCGTGCGAGCCGCCGTTGAGGATGTTCATCAGCGGCACCGGCAGCACGTGGGCGTTCGGGCCGCCCAGGTACTTGAACAGCGGAAGGTTGGCGCTGGTGGCGGCGGCGGTGGCCACGGCCAGGGAGACGCCCAGGATGGCGTTGGCGCCCAACTTGGACTTGTTGCTGGTGCCGTCCAGGTCGATCATGGCCTGGTCGATGGCACGCTGGTCGGTGGCGTCCATGCCTTCCAGTTCCCCGGCGATCTCTTCGATGACTGCCTCAACGGCACCGAGCACGCCCTTGCCCTGGTAGCGCTTCTTGTCTCCGTCGCGGCGCTCCGCGGCCTCGAACTGCCCGGTGGAGGCGCCCGAGGGAACAGCCGCGCGGCCGTGGGAACCGTCGGTGAGCAGGACTTCGACCTCAACGGTCGGGTTGCCGCGGGAATCAAGGATTTCACGCGCGTGGATGGCGTCAATCAATGCCATGAGTTTGGACTCCTTGTATAAAGGGGTGGTCGAGGGGCAAGTCAATCCAGCGGTCCAGATTAACCGTTGGCACCGTTGCCTGGTTCCTAGCCTAGCGCTTACCCGGGGTTTCCGGCGACGATGTGTCATCACCGGGCTGGGCATAGCGGGCCGTCAGCGCGTCGCGCAGCACCGCCTCCGCGTCCAGGCCCAGTTCGCTGGCCCGAGCGGTGAGCCCCATCAGGGCCGCGGCCAGCTGCTGCTCGTCGTTCACCGCCGCAGCCAGCGCTCCCCCGCCGCGGTGCTCGGGCGCCACCGGCCGCCCGGCACGGGCCTGGCGGGAAAGCAGCTTCTGGGACAGGGTCAGGGCCGGCAGCCCGGCAGGCAGCCCGGCCCGGGGCCGGCGCCCGCGCTGTTCCTCCGCCTTGGCCGCATCCCAGGTCTCGATGATGGTGGCCACATCCTGGGTGATGTCCCCGCGCAGCTGCCCGTGCTCGTCGAAGATGTGCCGGTTGCGGCGCAGCATCTTCTGGCGCAGCCCGTAGGCCACGTCGTCGAAGCCGAACTGTCCGGCCTCGCTGGCGATCTGGGCGTGCAGCACGATCTGCAGCAGCAGGTCCCCCAGTTCGTCGCGCAGCTCCTGCGGGTTTCCGGCGCCGATCGCGTCGATCACCTCATAGGCCTCCTCCACCAGGTAGGTGCGCAGCGACTGGTGGGTCAGCGCCCGCGTCCAGGCGCAATGGGTGCGCAGGATCCCGATGGTCTCCAGCAGTTGCTCGGTCTCGGTTTCAGCCATGAAAACCATGCTAATCCCCGCAACCCGCGCTGCTGGCCCCACTCGGTGGCCTACGCTGGGGGTGATGGGCGTCGCAGCGAGCACGCTGGGCGTCCTCCCCGGTCCCGGAACGCGCGTAGCGCCCCCGTGCCGCTGCACGGGGGCAATGCCCTGCCGGGACCCGCCCACCATCCGGGAACCTGCGAAAGGACCTGCCATGACCGAGCCGCACACCCTCACCAGCCCCCAGTTTCTCGATCAGCTGCCCAGTGAACTGTTCATCGGCGGGCAGTGGCGCGAAGGCACCTCCCAGCGCACGCTGCGCACCACCAACCCCTTTGACGACACGCTGCTGGCCGAGATCCGGCAGGCCTCCACGGCCGATGTGGATGCGGCCTACCAGGCGGCCGCCGACGCCCAGCCGGGCTGGGCCAGCCTGCCTCCGGCCAAGCGCAGCGCCGTGCTGGGCAAGGCTGCGGACTACCTGCAGGAGCACTTCGAGCAGGTGCTGCAGCTGCTGGTCGCCGAATCCGGCTCCAGCCACCTGAAGGCGAACATCGAACTGTCCGGCACGATCGCCGCGATCCGGGAGGCGGCCACCTTCCCAACCCGCGTGCACGGCAAGATCCTGCCCTCCAACGCCCCGGGCAAGGAAAACCGCGTCTACCGCGAACCGGTCGGGGTGGTGGCGGTAATCAGCCCCTGGAATTTCCCGCTGCTGCTTTCGGCGCGCTCGGTGGCCCCGGCCCTGGCGCTGGGCAACACGGTGGTGCTCAAGCCGGCCTCGGACACCCCGTTGACCGGTGCCCTGGTGTTGGCCAAGGCGTTTGAGACCGCCGGGCTGGCGCCCGGGGCGCTGAACACCGTAATCGGTTCCGGCTCGGAGATCGGGGATCATGTGGTCACCCACCCCACCCCCTCCCTGGTCTCCTTCACCGGCTCCACCCCGGTGGGCCAGAACGTGGGCAAGCTGGCGATCGCCGGCGAGCGCATGAAGCGGGTCTCGCTGGAACTGGGCGGCAACGCCCCGTTCGTGGTGCTCTCCGACGCGGACCTGGACCAGGCGGTGAAGGCCGCGGCGCTGGGCAAGTTCCTGCACCAGGGCCAGATCTGCATGGCGATCAACCGGATCATTGTCGAGGACGCCGTCTACGATGAGTTCGTCGAACGCTTCGCCGCCCAGGTCAAGGAACTGAAGTACGGGAACGCGGCCGACCCGGCCACCCTGGTCGGGCCGATCATCAACGACTCGCAGCTGGCCGGCCTGCGCGGCAAGATCGACACCGCCCGCGAGCAGGGCGCCCGGCCGGTGGTGGCCGGCCCGATCACCGGGCGGGTCATCGCCCCACACGTCTTCGCGGAGGTGACCTCGGAAATGGAGCTGTTCCGCGAGGAGATCTTCGGGCCGGTGGTCGGCATTACCCGGGCGGCGGATGAGGCCGAGGCGCTGCGCCTGGCCAACGACACCGAGTTCGGGCTCTCCTCGGCCGTGTTCACCAGCGACATCGAGCGCGGGGTGCGTTTTGCCCGCGGCATCAAGGCCGGGATGACGCACATCAACGACATCACCGCCAACGATGAACCGCACGTGATGTTCGGCGGGGAGAAGAACTCCGGGCTGGGGCGCTTCAACGGCGAGTGGGCAATCGAGGAGTTCACCACCGACCACTGGATCGGCGTGCAGGGCACCGCCAAGAAGTACCCGTTCTAGCGTTCCAGCAAACACCAGCACTCCGGGGCGGCACCTTCAGCTAAGGTGCCGCCGTCAGTGCGTTGTTGCCTAGTTCCACGCCCGCGCCTCGAACACCATGATCGGCTCGTGTCCCCGGAAGGGCGTGCGCCGCCAGGTGCCCCATACCGCGCTGACCTTGAACCCCGCCGCGTGCAGCTGCCGTGCCAGGGTGGACCGATCGCGGAAGGTCAGCAGCGTTTCCTGCCCGATCCTCTCCCCGGTGGCCAGAAAGTGGTTGTCGAATCGCAGCAGGACCCGCCCATGGCCTTGTTCGGTGACCGTGCACCGTTCCGCCAGCGGTCCGTGCGGGGTGTGCCTGATTTCGGGTTCCTCCTGTCCCCAGGTTTCCCAGGCCCGCGCCGCGGGGTTCCGGGATTCGAAGGCCAGCACCGCCCCGGCAGCCGCCCGGGCGCGCAGGTCCGACAGGGTCCGCTGCCACTGTGGATCGGCAATGTGCTGGGCAACGTTGCCCGTCATCACCATGAGGTCGTAGGGCCCATCCGGCAGCAGTGGGCTGTCGCCGTGGACCCAGCGCACCGCCTGGGCGCCGGGACGGCGGCGGGCGTAGTCGAGCATCGCGGCGGAGGGGTCCACTCCGGTGACCTGGCGGCCCGGCCCGGCGAAGGTGACGGTCAGGATTCCGGTGCCGCACCCCAGATCCAGGATGCTGTTGGCCGCATGACGTGCAGCCAGCTCCCGGTAGTAGTCATGATCCGGCCCGTCGGGATTGTCCGCGTCGTAGAGGTCGACGAGCCGGGCCGCGTATTGCTCCCCCATGCCTTTCACCGCTCCCCGCTGCCAAGCACGGCGGGCCGGCGCCGGGCAATCGCGTGGATTACCCGGCACCGGCCCGCGGTGCGTGTTTCAGCCACCCGCGGTGGATGGCTGAGGTGGATGCTTAGTCCTCATCGTCCTCGTCGAAGTCGTCTTCGTCGTACTCATCGTCGAAGTCATCATCCTCGTCGTCCAGCAGGTCCGCGTAGGCGTCGTTGATGTACTCGACCATCATCTCGCGCACCTCCAGCGGCACGAAGGCGGCCTCGGCGGCGTTCAGGGTCAGATCCAGCAGGTCTTCCAGGTCGTAGTCGAACGCCTCCACCAGCAGCTCGTACTCGTCCGAGAGCGTGGTGCCGCTCATCAGCCGGTTGTCCGGGGAGATGGTCACGTTGAACCCGGTCTGCACCAGCAGGTCGATCGGGTGATTCTCGATGCCCTGGCCAAATCCGGCGCTCGCCCCGGTCTGCAGGTTCGAGGACGGGCAGATTTCCAGCGGAATGCCGCGTTCACGCACCCAGTTGGCGACCTGGCCCAGCGAAACCAGGCCGGTGTCCTCCCCCACCTGCTCGCCTTCATCGTCCACCCCACCGAATTCGATGGTGATGTCCTCGGCGATGCGCACCCCGTGGCCCAGGCGCTGGGCGCGGCCGATCAGGATGGCCTCCTTGATGGAGTCGATCCCGGCCGCCTCACCGGCGTGCACGGTGGTGGGGAAGAAGTTCTCGGCCAGCAGGTCGAACGCCTCGGCCATGCGCGAGGGCGGGAAGCCCTCCTCGGCGCCGGCGATGTCGAAGCCGACCACCCCGTCGCCGCGGTGGCGCAGCGCCAGCTCGGCGATCTCCTTGCCGCGATCGGCGTGGCGCATCGCGGTGACCAGCTGGCCCACCTGGATCAGGTGGCCTTCCTCGGTCAGCCGCTCCACGGCCTCGTCCAGTCCCGCCTGCACCGCCCCCACGGCCTCGTCCAGGCTCAGCCCCTTGGCCAGGTGCTGTTCCGGCGCCCAGCGCACCTCACCGTAGATGACCCCGTCGGCGACCAGGTCCTCCACGAACTCGCTGGCCACCCGCTTGAGGGCGCCCTTGGTCTGCATCACCGCGATGGTGTGCTCAAAGGTTTCCAGGTAGCGCGGCAGCGACCCGGAGTCGGCGGACTCACGGAACCATTCGCCCAGTGATTCGGCGCCGTCCGCGGGCAGGGTGTGGCCCACCTCGGCTGCCAGTTCGATGATGGTCTGCGGGCGCAGCCCACCGTCCAGGTGGTCGTGCAGGGAGATTTTGGGCAGATCGCGGAAGTCGAATTCGGGATCATAGGCAAGATGAATCAGTTCTTCAGTCACAGTGTCGAGCCTAGCCGCATTTGGGCCGGACAGATAGCCACCACGGCTGAAGAAAAGGACACATCTTGGGGGCGGTTATTGGTGCTGCGGGTTAATTCGCGTCCAGCTCACCGGGCGGGACGGTTTCACGGGCTTTTCCCTCCGCGCCGCCGCGCTCGGCCTGCAGCCGCCGCAGTCGCTTGCGGTGCACCGCCTCCAGGATCTTGTTCACGATCCGGTCGATGATGAACCCCAGCACCAGGGCGATCGCCACCGAGAGCACCACGCCCAGCAGCTTGTTGTCAGACAGCCAGTTTCCGGCGACCGCGCCGATCCCCACCGAGTAGCCGCCCCAGGTGATGCACCCGATGACGTCGAAGAACGTGAAACGCTGGTAGGAGTAGCCGGTCGCCCCGGCGGTCAGGTTCACCGCCACGCGCCCCAGCGGGATGTAGCGGGCGGTGAAGATCAGCAGCGCACCGGAGGTTTCCAGTTTGCGGGCCGCGAAGTCCAGCACCTTCTTGGCCCGGCCCGAGCGCATCCACGCGAACTGCCGGTAGCCGATGCTGCGTCCAATCCGGAAGGTGATCTGGTCGCCGATGATGGCGCCGGCCACCCCGATCAAAAAAATCAGCAGCAGGTTGGGGCTGCCGCTGCCGAAGCCGACCGCGGCCAGCGACACCAGGAAGGTTTCCGAGGGAACGACCGGGAACACGCCGTCGATCAGGCAGAAGGCAAACAGCAACGGCAAAACCCACCAGGCGCTGGCGGCCTGCATGATTGCCTCATTGACCATTTCCATGGGTGCGTACGTCGCTTCCTCGCTGCCCGGAGCCGTCCCCCGGGCTTCTGCCTTCCATTGTCTCCCACCGGGCCGGGCACGCACACCCCCGAAAGTGATGATCTGCGCCGGTCCGGTCTCCACCCGTGGGTTGAGGCCGTTGCGCCAGGAGAATCCCTCTTTGGCACAACGAACCGCGCCGGGCAGAAGTTCCGCCGCACCAGCGGATTGACCGGCACTGCGCACCTGCACCAGGGCAAGGCCGTGGACCGATCCGGCGCGGCATAGGCCACGGGCCGCCGGCTCCCACCGGTGGTGGAGGCAGGCGGCCCGTGTCCGTGCAGCGGCTGGGTTTCACCCCGCTAGCTGGCGGTGATGCGCTCGATGATCAGCCGGGGGTCGGCCCGGTCGGATTCGGCCCCGAGCACCAGGGAGCGTTCCACCAGCGCGGCGGCGCGCTCGATCTTTTGGGGGGTGTCAGTCAGCAGGGTGGCGATCGGCTGTCCGCGGCGCACCAGCGCCCCGGGCTTGACGTGCAGCTGCACCCCGGCCCCGGCCTGCACCGCATCCTCCTTGCGGGCCCGCCCGGCGCCCAGCGTCCAGGCGGCCAGGCCGATGTCCATCGCGTCCAGGCGCAGCACGCTGCCCTCGGCCGGGGCGTAGATCGTGTGCGATTCCTTCGCCTGCGGCAGCGGCGCGTCCGGGTCCCCGCCCTGGGCGGAAATCATGGCCCGCCACTTGTCCATCGCCCGCCCGTCGTTCAGCGCCGCGCGCACGTCCACATCGCGCACCCCGGCCCCGGCCAGCATTTCCTCGGCCAGGGCCACGGTCAGCTCAACCACGTCCTGCGGGCCGCCGCCGGCCAGGACCTGCACCGATTCGGCGACCTCGATCGCGTTGCCGGCGCTCAGCCCCAGCGGGGTGTCCATGTTGGTCAGCAGCGCCACGGTATTCACCGACGCGTCCGCGCCCAGGTTGACCATGGTGGTGGCCAGTTCGCGCGCGCTGGCCTCGTCCTTCATGAACGCCCCGGAGCCGACCTTCACATCCAGCACCAGGGTGCCGGTGCCCTCGGCGATCTTCTTGCTCATGATGGAGGAGGCGATCAGCGGGATGGCCTCCACGGTGCCGGTGACATCGCGCAGTGCATAGAGCTTCTTGTCCGCCGGCGCCAGCCCCGCCCCGGCCGCGCAGATCACGGCGCCGACCTCGGATAGCTGGGCGAACATCTGCTCATTGCTCAGGTTGGCCCGCCATCCGGGAATGGACTCGAGCTTGTCCAGGGTGCCTCCGGTGTGCCCCAGCCCGCGCCCGGACAGCTGCGGGACCGCCACCCCGAACACCGCCACCAGGGGCGCCAGCGGCAGGGTGGTCTTGTCCCCCACCCCGCCGGTGGAGTGCTTGTCGGTGGTCGCCAGGCGCCGCCCGGAGGCGTCGGTGAGCGTGGAGAAGTCCATGCGCTGTCCGGAGTTGATCATCGCGGTGGTCCAGCGCGCGATTTCCACCCGGTCCATCCCGTTCAGGAAGATCGCCATGTTCAGCGCCGCCATCTGCTCCTCGGCGATCACCCCGCGGGTGTAGGCGTCGATGGTCCAGTCGATCATCTGCGGGCTCAGCCGCCCGCCGTCGCGTTTGGTGCGGATCACCTCAACCGCGTCAAAGGCCTCCATTGCCATCTTGCTCCTCCTCCTGCTGCGCGCTCTGCCGCGCTGGCGTCTCAGGTAGTGTCCGCGCCCCGGCTCGTGCCGGGCCCGGCCCGGCGGGTTCGCGGTGTCCGGTGCGTTCCAGGTTCTGTGGCCCGAACGCGTCGGGCAGCAGTTCGTCGATGCTGCGCACCCCGCGGGCGGTTTTGATCCGCAGCGGGTTGCCGCGGTGCTCGTAGAGCAGCTGCCGGCAGCGCCCGCACGGGGTGATCAGCTCCGCCTGCCCGCCGACGGGGCGGCCCAGGCACAGGAAGTGGGCCAGGGTTCCGCCGCCGGTGGCGAACAGCTGGCCGAGCATCGAGCATTCGGCGCACAGGGTCACCCCGTAGGCCGCGTTTTCGATATTGCACCCGGAGACCAGGCGCCCGTCGCTGCTCAGGGCCGCGGCCCCGACCTGGAAATTCGAGTACGGCACGTAGGCGTTGTCCAGGGCCGCGGTGGCCGCGGCGTGCAGCCGCGACCAGATCCGCTCTTCCTGCCCGCCCTCGGGCACCGGGATCTGCGCAGGATCGCCCTGCGGGCGGGGCTGTGACGGCACGGCTACTCCTTCGTGTACGGTTCGCCCACCGCGGCCGGACCGCGGGAGCGGCCCACCAGTCCTGCCACGGCGAAGATGGTCACCAGATAGGGCATCATCGCCATGAACTGGCTGGGCACCGGGGTGCCGATGATCGTCAGGGTCACCTGCAGGTTGTCGGCGAAGCCGAACAGCAGGGCCGCCATGAACGCGCCGATCGGGTTCCAGCGCCCGAAGATCACCGCGGCCAGGGCGATGAAGCCGCGCCCGCCGGAGATCTCCTTGGTGAAGGAGTCGATGGCCACCAGGGTGAAGAAGGAGCCGCCGATGCCGGCCACGATCCCGCCCAGGGTGACGTTCCAAAAGCGCATCACGTTGACCTTGATGCCCAGGGTGTCCGCGGCCTTGGGATGCTCGCCCACCGCCCGCACACGCAGGCCCCAGCGGGTCTTGTACAGCCCGAACCAGACCAGGAACACCGCGATGTACATCAGGTAGCCGACCACGGACTGCTTGAACAGAATCGGACCGATGACCGGGATGGCGCTCAGCCCGGGAATCTCGATGATCGGCAGGCGCCCGGGCGAGTTGAACAGTTCCGGGTCGCGCTGCATCACCGTGGTGAACAGGAACCCGGTCACCCCGGAGACCAGCACGTTCAGCACCACGCCGACGATGATCTGGTTGACCAGGTATTTGATGGAGAACAGCGCCAGGATCAGTGAGACCAGGGCCCCGGCCACACCGGCGGCAACCAGCCCGGCGAACACGTTGCCGGTGGTGGAGGCAACGATCGCGGCGGTGAAGGCGCCGGCCAGCAGCTGGCCCTCAATGGCGATGTTCACCACGCCCGACCGCTCGCACAGCACCCCGGACAGCGAACCGAACACCAGCGGCACGGCCAGCACCACGGCCCCGGCCAGCAGGGAGGCCAGCGAAATGGTGGTCACGTTCGCCCCGGAGACCACCCAGATCAGGAACGAGAGCACGAACAGGACCGCGAAGACGATCACGATCCAGCGTTCGGTGGCCAGCCCCTGCCTGCGCCGCATCCAGGAATAGACCGCGCCGGCCGCCAGCAGCACGCCGATCACCAGGTTGGTGGCCTGGCCCGGGAAGACCAGGGTGGGCAGTTCGAACGCGTCCCCGGCGCTGGAGAGGCGGAAGTGCGCGGCCTCGCTGCTGCCCAGCAGGCCAAAACCCACCAGCACCAGCACGGCAATCACCGACAGGAACACCGGGGTCTTGATCGGCACCGCCGAACGGGTGGGCAGCACGGAGGTAGGCAAAGTCTGTGCGGTCATCAGGCACCAGCCTTAGTCGAAACGGGACGCTTGGAGGACGCGGCACGCGCGCGCTTCTTCTTGTTCAGGCCGAAGATCGCCTTCACCAGCGGCGGGGCCGCAATGAACAGCACGATCAGGGACTGGACCACCAGCACGATGTCGATCGGGGTGCCGGTGGAGATCTGCATGTTCACCGCGCCGGCGCGGAAGGCGCCAAAGAGCAGCCCGGCAAAGAACGTGCCCCACGGGGTGGAGCGGCCCAGCAGCGCCACGGTGATCGCGTCAAAACCCAGCGACCCGGCGATCCCGGCGGTGAGCACCTTCTCGGTGCCCGCCACCTGCGCCACGCCCGCGGCCCCGGCCAGCGCCCCGGCCAACGCCATCGCCAGCATGGTCGCGCGGGCCACGTTCACCCCGGCGGTCTGCGCGGCGGCCGGGTTGTGCCCCACCGCGCGCAGCTCAAAGCCCAGCGTGGAGCGCTTGAGCAGCCAGGCCACGAAAATGGTCAGCGCGATTGCCATCAGGAACCCCAGGTGCAGCCTGGAACCGGGCAGCGCCGGGAAGACGGCGGTGGAATCAAGCACCGGGGAGATCGGGTTGGTGCCTCCGGGGCGGCGGAACGCCGCGGTGTTCATCAGGTAGTCCAGCAGGTACAGCGCCACATAGTTGAACATGATCGTCAAGATCACCTCGTGCGCGCCGGTGCGGGCCTTGAGCACGCCCACCAGCCCGCCCCAGATCGCGCCGCCGAGCAGACCGAAGATGATCACGACCAGCAGGTGCAGCACGATCGGCAGGTGCCAGGCGAACCCGGCGTAGGCGGCCATCGTCGCGCCGATGATGATCTGCCCCTGCGCGCCGATGTTGAACAGCCCGGCCCGGAAGGCCAGCGCCACGCCCAGCCCGGCACAGATCAGCGGCGTGGAGACGGTCAACGTCTCCAGGAACGGGGCGAAGCCGCGCGCCGAGTTGTAGATCGAGCCGTTGAACAGCGCCACATAGGATTCGGTGCCCGCGTGCCACAGCGCGGAGAGGAAGTCGGTGGGCCGGGCGAAGAAGTACCCGGCGCTCTTGATGACCTTCTCGTCGGTCACGGCAATCAGCAGCCCGCCGATCACCAGGGCCACGATCACCCCCAGCACCGAGACCATGCCCGGGCCCTGGGTGATCTTGCGGAACAGGTCGTTGCCCTGCTGCGCGGCGCCGCCGTTGGGCGGCTGCACGGTCTTGGTCTGGCTCACTGGCCTTCTCCTTCCGCCTGGTGTTGCGCCATGGCTTCCTCGGCCGATACCCCGGCCATCATCAGTCCCAGCACCTCGCGTGGGGTTCCGGCCGGCACGATCCCGTTGACCCGGCCCTTGTAGAGCACCGCGATCCGATCGGCCAGCTCCATCACCTCATCCAGCTCGGTGGACACGATCATCACCGGGGTGCCGGCGTCGCGTTCGGCCACGATCCGCCGGTGGAGGAATTCGATCGAACCCACATCCACGCCGCGGGTGGGCTGCGAGGCGATGAACAGCTTCAGCGGGCGGGAAAGCTCGCGCGCCATCACCACCTTCTGCTGGTTGCCTCCCGAGAGGCTGGAGGCCGGGTTCAGCTGGTTGTCGGTGCGCACGTCGAAGTCCTGGATCTGCTTGGCGGCATTGCGCCGCAGCTCGTCCAGGTTCATCGACACCCCCTTGGCGAAAGGGGCACGGTCGTACAGGTCCAGCACCAGGTTCTCCTCGATCGAGAACTCGGCGACCAGCCCGTGCACGGAACGGTCCTCGGGCACGAAGCCGACCCCCGAGCGCAGCACCTGCTTCACGCTCTGGCCGATCAGCTCCTTGCCCTGCAGCTTCACCGAGCCGCCGGTGACCGCCTGGGTGCCCAGGATCGCCTCGGTCAATTCGGTCTGGCCGTTGCCCTGCACGCCGGCCACGGCCAGGATCTCGCCCTGGCGGATGTCGAAGGACACCTGGTCCAGGGTGGTGGTGCCGGCGTCGTCGACGACCGACAGGTCGCGCACCTGGAAGGTCGCCTCCCCGGGCACCGCCGGCTCCTTCTGCAGGGTCAGCTGCACCGAGCGCCCCACCATCAGGTTGGCCAGTTCGGTGGTGTCGGTGTCCGGTTCAACACTGCCCACGACCTCGCCGCGGCGGATCACGGTGATCACATCGGAGACCGCCTTGACCTCGCGCAGCTTGTGGGAAATGAACACGATCGAGGTGCCGTTGGCCTTGAGCTGGCGCATGATCTCCAGCAGCTCGTCGGTTTCCTGCGGGGTGAGCACCGCGGTGGGCTCATCCAGGATCAGCACCTTGGCCTCGCGCACCAGCGCCTTGATGATTTCCACGCGCTGCTGCACACCCACCGGCAGGTCCTCCACCAGCGCGTCCGGATCCACGTGGAAGCCATAGCGTTCGGAAATCTCCCGGATCTTGGCCCGGGTGACATCCAGGTCCAGCACGCCGGCGGCCTTGGTGGCCTCCGAACCCAGCGCCACGTTCTCGGCCACGGTGAAGACCGGGATCAGCATGAAGTGCTGGTGCACCATGCCGATGCCCGCGGCCATCGCGTCGCCCGGGCCGCTGAACTCCACCGGCTGGTCGTCGACCAGGATCTGCCCCTCGGTGGGCTCGTAGAGCCCGTAGAGCACGTTCATCAGTGTGGATTTGCCGGCGCCATTCTCGCCGAGCAGGCAGTGGATTTGCCCGTCATCGACCACCAGGTCTATGCCCTTGTTGGCATAGAAGGAACCGAAGGCCTTGGAGATTCCCCGCAGTTCGAGTTTCACGATCCCACCATCTTTGGTTGTTTGGGTTCAGGTTGGACACAGTCATGGAGCGCACCAGCCGCGCACCGCTCGGGCGGTGAGCGGTGGCACGCTCCATGACGGTTAGGGGTGTTGTGGCCCTTACTTGGGGCTGGCCTGGGATTCGACCTTCAGCTCGCCGGAGATGATCTGCTGCTTCAGCGCCTCCACCTCGGACTTGGTCTCGTCGCTGACCTCATCTTCGAAGTTGTGGAACGGGGCGATGTCCACGCCGCCGTTCTCCAGGGTGCCCACGTACGGGGTGGCATCGAAGTTGCCCTCGGTGTCTTCCTTGATGACGTCCTCGACGGCCTGGTCCATGGTCTTGATGACCGAGGTGAGCATGACGTCCTTGTAGTCCGGAGCGGTTTCAAAGCCGTCGGAGTCAACCCAGACGAGCTTGACGTCCTTGCCGGCCGCATTTTCTTCCTTCACCGCGGCGCCGGAGCCCTTGCCGACCGGCCCGGCGACCGGCATGATCACGTCAGCACCCTGGCTGATGAAGGTCTTGGTGACCTGCTTGCCCTTGTCCTGCTTCTCGAAGTCGCCGGTGAAGGTGCCGTCCTGCTTGTCCTTGTTCCAGCCCAGCAGCTTGACGTTCTCGCCCTTGTCCTTGTTGAACTTCTCCACGCCGTCGGCAAAGCCGTCCATGAAGATGGTCACGGTCGGCAGCTTGATGCCGCCATAAGTGGCCACGGTGCCGGTCTTCGAAGTGGCAGCGGCGACATAGCCGGCCAGGAACGCGGCCTGGGCTGTGTCGTAGATGATCGGCTTGACGTTCTCGATTTCGTTTTCGTACTGGAAGTCAACGATCGCGAAGTGCTTGTCCGGGTTCTCCGCGGCGGCCTTCTCGGTGGCGTCACCCAGCAGGAAGCCGATGGTCACGGTCATGTTGCAGCCGGCGTTCATCATGCCCTGCAGGTTTGTGGCGAAGTCGGCGTTGGACTTGGATTCGGCTTCCTTGGCCTGGATGCCCAGGTCCTCTTCGGCCTTCTTCAGGCCGCGGTAGGAGGACTCGTTGAAGGACTGGTCATCGAAGCCGCCGGAGTCCGAGACGATGCAGCCGGTGTAGTCCGAGTTGTCGGCGTTGGCGCCGCCTTCTTCCGGGGCCTGGCCACAAGCGGAAAGGGCCAGTGCAGAAATACCGAGCATGGCAGCGGCCACACTGGCCTTACGCGATGCGAAGCGCATGTAATCCTCCATAGAGCGTTGCGAGATATCCGGGAGGCCAGGCACCTGTAACCCAGCGGAAAACTACTTTGCCGTTCGCTGCGCCAGTGCTAACGATCCCATCGTTTCCATAGCCTATATGAGATCAGGCACAGGTACACCGGCTGGAGATTACAAAGCGGTAACTTGCAACACATTCACGGCAAGCGCTTAACGTCAAAGGCCACGTCAGAGCGTTTTACGTCATTGTCAAAGATCCGCTAAAAATTTTCGCCCGGGCTGGGCGCAGAAGCACTAGTCAAGGTCGGCAATCGCGCGCAAGCACGCACCGACCATCACCGAGGTCCCCACCCCGATGCATCGCTCATCGGGAATATAGTCCCCACGGTGCAGATCAAACGTCTCCCCGCCCGGGGTGCGGGTGCCCAGGCGCAACATCGCCCCGGGAACCTTCTGGGTCATCCAGGCGAAGTCCTCCCCGCCCATCGACTGCGGGGTCAGGCCGATGTTCTGCGAGCCGATTTCAAAGCGGGCGGCGCTTTCAATCAGCCCGGTCTCCTCGGCCGTGTTCACCACCGGCGGCACCCCGCGGGTGTGCTGCAGCTTGATCTCCACGCCGTAGGGGGCCGAGACCTGGCGGACCGTCTCATCCAGCAGCTGCCCGGCGGCGAACCAGGCCTCCCCATCCAGGCAGCGCATGGTTCCGGCCAGGTAGCCGGTGGCCGGAATCGCGTTCGGGGCGCTGCCAGCGTGAATCTGACCCCACACCACCGACACGGCCGAGCGCACGTCGACCTTGCGGCCCAGCACCGCCGGGACCTGGGTGGCAATCTGACTCATCGCAAACACGACGTCCTCGGTCAGGTGGGGGCGCGAGGTATGCCCGCCGCGGCCGTTGACCTCAATGCGGATGGTGTCGCTGGCCGAGGTGATTGCCCCGATGCGGGTGCCGATCTGCCCCACGTCGATGCGCGGGTCGCAGTGCAGCGCCAAGATGCGCGGCACCTCATCCAGCACGCCCTGTTCGATCACCGACAGCGCGCCACCGGGGATCTTCTCCTCCGCCGGCTGGAAGATCACCCGCACGCGGGCATTGAGCAGCCCCTCGTCATCCAGCTTCTTCAGGGTCAGCGCGGCCCCGAGCATGACCGTGGTGTGGATGTCGTGGCCACACGCGTGGGCCACCCCCTCGTTGACCGAGGCGTAGGGCAGGCCGGTTTCCTCCAGCACCGGCAGCGCGTCGATGTCCGCACGCAGCCCGATGGCAAGCTCCCCGCGGCCCACATCGACCCAGGCGCCGGTGTTGTTCATCGGCACCGGTTCCAGTCCGGCGGCCCGCAGCTGGGCCAGGATCATCTCGGTGGTGCGGTATTCGGCGAAGGACAGCTCCGGATTGCGGTGCACGTCGCGCCGGAAGTCGATCAATTCGGGCAGCAGCTGCTCAACCCAGGGCTTGACCGAGGGGATGGTGGCATTCCGATACTTCACTGTCCGCATCCTTCGAAGATACGCGTCGGTAGGTCCGCTGGGATAGTTTCTGCGTAATCTTGCAGCGAACCGTGAAACACTGCTGCCCATGCCAGGGCCCCGCCAAGGGCTTGCCACACACCTCGGCCCCCGCACCGCACCCCAAAAACGGGGGCGACGCGGGGGCCGAGGCGTTGCCGTCCGGCAGCCGGCTCCGGTTAGGAGGCCTGGTCCTCGCGGATCATCTCGGCGCAGCGCTCACCAATCATCATCACGGTGATGTTCGGGTTCACGGTCACCAGTTCGGGCATCACCGAGGCGTCGGCCACGCGCAGACCCTTGACGCCCTTGACGCGCAGCTGCGCATCCAGCGGGGAGAGCACATCGTCATCGGCGCCCATGCGCACCGTGCCGGCCGGGTGGTACACGGTGTTGTGGGTGCGGCGCAGGTAGTCGAAGATCTCCTCGTCGCTCTGCACGTCCTGTCCCGGGTAGAGCTCCTGGCCCGCCCATTCGGCCATCGGCGACTGGGCGACGATCTCACGGGCCTTGCGGATCCCGTAGGTCATCACCTTGCGGTCATGGCCCTCCGGGTCGGTGAAGTAGCGCGGGTCCACCATCGGCTTGTCGCGGAAGTCCCGGCTGCGCAGGCGCACGGTGCCGCGCGACTTGGCGTGGGTGACGTTCGGGGTCAGGCAGAAGCCGTTCTCGGTGCTCGGGTAGCCCTGGCGCAGGGTGTGCATGTCGAAGGGCACCGACCCGTAGTGCATCATCAGGTCCGGGCGGTCCAGCCCCTCTTCGGTGGCGGCGAAGATGCCGATCTCCCACCACTGGGTGGAGGTTTCCACCATGGGCTTCTTGGCTTCCCACTGGATCACGCCCTCCGGGTGGTCCTGCAGGTGCTCGCCGACGCCCGGAGCGTCGACCACGACCTGCACACCCACCTGGGACAGGTGCTCGGCCGGGCCGATGCCCGAGAGCATCAGCAGCT
Source organism: Glutamicibacter sp. St.4D3 (assembly GCF_059728615.1). Classification (NCBI taxonomy): domain Bacteria; kingdom Bacillati; phylum Actinomycetota; class Actinomycetes; order Micrococcales; family Micrococcaceae; genus Glutamicibacter; species Glutamicibacter sp. St.4D3. Next base: position 662,962 of record NZ_AP039380.1, on the reverse strand, counting down.
TGGGCGAGTCGATCGCGCCGGCCGAGACGATCACCTCGCGCCGGGCGTTCAGGGTGGTGGTGCGCCCGAACGCGCCCTCCACCACGTCCACGCCGGTGCAGTTGCGCTCGGCGTCGAAGTTCAGCTGGCGCGCCTGCAGGCCGGTGAGCAGGGTGAAGTTCTTCCGGTTCCGGATCGGGTGGATGTAGGAGACCGACGAGGAGGAGCGGGTGCCGTCTTCGCGGCGGTTGATCTGGAAGAAGTTCGCGCCGTTGATCACGGTTTCATCGTTGTTGAACTTCGTCCGGGGCAGGCCGATCTGCTCGCAGGCGTCCAGGATGGCCACGCCGCAGGGGTCCTCGGCCGGAACGTTCATCAGCTTCACCGGGCCGGAATCGCCATGGTGCGGGGCCTCGGGCCCGGCGTCCTCATTGGTTTCCAGCTTCTTGTACAGCCGGTAGGCCATCTGCGAGTTCCACCCGGTGGCGCCGAACTTGCTCTCCCACTCATCCAGGTCCTCGCGCGGGGCCCAGAAGGCGATGCAGGAGTTGTGGCTGGAGCATCCGCCCATCACCTTCGCGCGCGAGTGGCGCATGAACGAGTTGCCGTTCTCCTGCGGTTCGATCGGGTAGTCCCAGTCGTACCCGGACTCCAGCAGCTCCATCCAGCGGTTCAGCTGCAGCACCTCATCGATGCCGCGGTCATCGGGGCCGGCCTCCACCAGCGCCACGCTGACCTCGGGGTCCTCACTGAGTCGGGCCGCCACCACGGCGCCGGCCGATCCGCCGCCGATGATGATGTAGTCGAAGTCGGTTTTTGCACTGTCCTGATGCATCAGTCATTCTCCTCGTCGTTACTGCACGATTGCGTTGCTACACTTCTGCGTTACCTTGCGTTGGCATTGTCCTGCTCAGTGTCTGTGTCTGTGTTGGCGGTCCCGTCCGACGCCGGTCAGCGAAGCCGTGCCGCGCCGGTCCGGCACGCCCCGATGGGCAGGGGTCCGGCGCTGCGCCAACTCCCCCGCAGGAGGCTGGCGCAGCGCCGGAACGGGCCGCGTGCGGCTCGCCTACTTGGCGGGGAACCAGCCGGTGACCTGGGGATCCAGGTTGTGGTAGATGTGCTTGGCTTCCTGGTACTCGCCCAGTCCGGTCGGGCCCAGTTCACGGCCCACGCCCGACTGGCCGTAACCGCCCCATTCGGCCTGCGGCAGGTAGGGGTGGAAGTCGTTGATCCACACGGTGCCGTGGCGCAGGCGGGCGGCCACCCGCTGGGTGCGCGAGGCGTCCTGGCTCCACACCGCTCCGGCCAGGCCGTAGTCGGTGTCATTGGCGATGGCCACGGCCTCATCCTCGGTGCGGAAGGTCTCCACGGTGACCACCGGGCCGAACGCCTCGTCGACGACCACGCTCATCCCGGAGCGGACCTGGTCGATCACGGTGGGCAGGTAGAAGTGCCCGGAGCCCAGGCCCGCGCCGTCCTCGTCGGTTGCGGCCCGTCCGCCGCACAGCACGCGGGCGCCCTCGGCGATACCGGCCTGCACGTAGGCGTCAACCTTGGCCAGGTGCTCGGCGGAGATCAGCGCGCCGGTCTCGGTCCGCTCGTCGAACGGGCCGCCCAGGCGGATCTGCTGGGCGCGGCGCACCAGTTCGGCGGTGAACTTCTCGGCGATGGATTCCTCCACCACGATCCGAGCACCGGCCGAGCACACCTGCCCGGAGTGCACGAACGCGCCGTTCAGCGCGTTGTCCACCGCGGCGTCGAAGTCGGCGTCGGCGAAGATCACGTTCGGGTTCTTCCCGCCCAGCTCCAGCGCCACCTTCTTCACGGTGCCGGCGGCCGCGGCGGCCACCTTGCGCCCGGTGACCAGCCCGCCGGTGAAGGAGACCAGGTCCACGTCGCGGTGCTCGGAGAGGATCGCTCCGGCTTCGACCCCGGTGCCGGTGACCAGGTTCGCCACCCCGGCCGGCAGGCCGAGCTCATCGAGCACCTGCATGGTCAGGATCGCGGTGGAGGGGGTCAGCTCCGCGGGCTTGAGCACGAACGAGCAGCCGGCGGCCAGCGCCGGGGCGATCTTCCAGGCCGCCTGCAGCAGCGGGTAGTTCCAGGGGGTGATCATCGCGGCCACGCCGATCGGCTCATGCACGATCCGGCTGACCACGTTCGCGTCCCCGGCGTCCACGATCCGTCCGGCCTGGTTGCCGGCCAGCTTGCCGAAGTAGCGGAAGCTGGCGATGATGTCGTCCATGTCCAGGCGGCCTTCGACGATCCGCTTGCCGGTGTCCAGGGTTTCGGCCAGCGCAAACTCCTCCTTGCGCTCGCTGATCCGGTCGGCGACCTTCAGCAGGAAGTCCCCGCGCTCTCCGGCCGGCACCGAGGACCACACCCCGGAGTCGAAGGAGCGGCGGGCGGCGGCAATCGCGGCCTCGGAGTCCTGCTGGCCGGCCTCGGAGACCGTGGCCACCGCTACCCCATTGGCGGGGCACTGGATGGTGCGGGTGCGCCCGGAGGCCGCCTTTTGGAACTTCCCGTCGATGAACAGGGTCGCGCCCGAATGCAGCAACGGGTTTTCGTTGCGGGGAAAGTCGGTGTCCTGTGGCAGGCTCATGCTTGCTCCTTAGTGGTTGAAATCGGTAGGGAGGTGGTGTCGAAGTCCGATTCCCAGTCGGTCTTCGAGACCCCGTTGCTGTTGATCAGGCTGGGCCCCTCGGCCTCGACCTGGGTGGTCAAGAACGTCATGTGCGCCTCGTACTGGTCCAGCACGTCGCAGATCAGCTGATCCTTGTTCAGGCCCATCAGGTCGTAGCCGTGGCTGCCTTCCTGGGAGAAGACCTCGATGCGGTAGTAGATGTCGTTGCCGGCCGAAACCCTGGCGTAGCTGGGCACCGGCATGGCCACCGGGTAGATCTGGTACTTGAAGGGCCGTTCGTCCCCGTTGCTGACCACCAGGTCCAGCGAATCCAGCTCCAGGTGCTCCACCCGTTCGATATCCAGTGCCACTTCCGCACCGCGGGCGGAGAACTCCTGGCTGACCTCCTCCAGGGCCGGCAGGGCCACCTCGTCCAGGTAGCGTTTGGTGGCCCGGTGCCCGGGGTAGTTCATGGTCCGGGCCAGGCGCTGCTTCCAGCTGCGCCGGTCGTTGGGGGCGCCGATGCGGCTGGAGAGCAGCTTGTGCATGGTGTGCTTGTAGCTGTTGGCAAGCGCGGATTCCACCCGCAGCGACTTGAACACGCCGAGCATGATGAACACCAGCACGAAGGAGAACGGCAGCCCCATGATCACGGTGGCGCCCTGCAGGGTCGGCACCCCGCCCACCAGCAGCATGCCCAGGGTCAGCAGGCCGGTGGCCAGCGACCAGAACAGGCGCACCGGCTTGGACCCGTCGGACTGCGGGTCGGCCAGGTGGGAGGTGAAGTTCGCCATCACCAGGGCACCGGAGTCGGCGCTGGTGACGTAGAACAGCAGCCCGGTGAAGGTGGCGATCGCCGCGGTGATCGGCGCGCCCGGGTATTGCTCCAGCAGCGAGTAGAACGCCTGTTCCGGGGTGTTCATCGCCACCTCGCCAAACGCCTCATTGCCCCCGCGCACCAGGGCCAGCGCACTGTTGCCGAAGATCGAGATCCACAGCAGGATGAACGCGAACGGCACGACCAGCACGCCGGTGACGAACTGGCGGATGGTCCGGCCGCGGGAGATGCGCGCCAGGAACAGGCCCACGAACGGGGCCCAGGCGATCCACCAGGCCCAGAAGAACAGGGTCCAGCTGTTCAGCCAGTCATCGGGGCGGTCGAAGGCGAAGGTGTCCAGCGCCATCGACGGGAAGCGCGAGAGCGTGTCGCCGATGTTGGTGATAATCCCGTCGAAGAGGAACGAAGTGCTGCCGGCCACCAGCACGAACACCATCAGCGCGATGCACAGCAGCACGTTCAGCTCGGAGAGCCGCCGGATGCCCTTCTCCACTCCGGTGAGCACCGAGATCGTGGCCATCAGCACCGCGATGACGATCAGGATGATCTGCCACATGGTGTTCTCCGGAATGTCGAACATGAAGTTCAGCCCGAAGTTCAGCTGGGCGACGCCGATGCCCAGCGAGGTGGCGATGCCGAAGATCGTGCCGAGCATCGCGGCGATGTCCACCGCATGCCCGATCCAGCCGTGGATCCGGTCCCCCAGCAGCGGGTAGAGCGCGGAGCGGATCGACAGCGGCAGGTTGTGCCGGTAGGAGAAGTAGCCCAGGGCCAGGCCGATCAGCGCATAGAGCCCCCAACCCAGGAGTCCGTAGTGGAACAGCGTCCACACCACCGCCTGGCGTGCGGCCTCCACGGTGGAACCCTCCCCGCGCGGCGGTGCCAGGTACTGGGTGACCGGTTCGGAGACCGAGAAGAACATCAGGTCGATGCCGATGCCCGCGGCGAACAGCATCGCCGCCCAGGTGAACAGGTTGAAGGTGGGCCGGGAGTGGTCCGGGCCCAGCCGGGTCTTGCCCACCTTGGAGATCGCGATCCCGATGACGAAGACCAGCACCGCCACGACGATCAGCGTGTAGTACCAGCCGAAGGTGTGTCCGATCCAGGTGACGCACGCGGTAATGACCGCGTCGGCCGATTCCCGGTCGATGATCGCCCACAGGGCAATGGCCAGCACCAGCAGCGCCGAACCGTAGAACACCACCCGGTTGACCCGGGTTTTTGGTGGGGGCGCCTGGCCCGCAGGCGGAGTTTCCCCGCTGGTCTTGGGTGGTTCAGGGGTTGTCGTAGGGGCAGTCATGGCCATTGAGCCTACCAACGAGTAATAAATAGGGCGAGAAATGCACCACAATTCCGCTTGAAGCTTCATGTTTCAACTATTCTTCGGGCCTAGTCACAGGGATTTGCGATTCAGATTTGAGAGTTGATGCACGTTCGGCCGGGACTGGGGCGAAAATCACCGTGCGCAGCCTCTTGCGCGGCACCGCAAGGCGTGTCCTTTCAACCCTTAAATTGGGGCGAGACAGTGACGTTAAATTGGGGCGAGCCAGTGACGTTCCGAACGGCCTTTTTAAGCCGTTCCACGATACCGGATCCCTGGGCTTTTAATACTGCCGGAAATGGCGTCAAGAACCCGTTGCTGCCCCGGCCGGTCCGAGCCTCCGCGCAAGGGGTTAACGCAGCCCGAATCCTGACCGCCCATCACGGCCAGCTATATGCAGCGCCGCCGGTTTTCCGCCAGTGGATCGCCACCGCCATTAACTCCGGCCATGTCCGGATGCGCTTTGGGTTCCCTTAACCAATTGCCTGCAACACCCTGGGGTGAATACGATGGCGCCATGCGACCCGTTCTCCGCCCCTTGGGCGCCCTGACCACCGCCGCCCTGCTCGCGGCCACCCTCACCTCCTGCAGCGAATCCACCCCGGAGGTCAAGCCGGCCGCCGAGGCGCTGAGCGCGGCATTGGAATCCGACGACTTTTCGCAGGTGCCCTTGGCCGCCGGTGCCGATACCGAGCAGGTCAGCCAGATCGTCAAGGAAACCTTCCGGCGCATGGACGGGATCGGGCACACGCACACCGTGCAGTCGGCCGAGGTGGACGAGGAACCCCAGGGTGAGCAGAAGACCGCGACCGCGGTGATCAACACCGTATGGGACGTCGACCCTGGTGAGAACGACCTGAGCTACCAAACCAACGCGGTCTTTGAATACGACCAGGACGCCCAGGACTGGAAGCTGCGCTTCGACCCGGCCGTCCTGGCCCCCGGCCTGGAGGAGGGCGGCTACCTGGCCGCCCGGAACACCGCGGCGCAGCGTGGTGACATCCTCGGGGCGAAGGGCGCCAAACTGGTCACCGACCGTCCGGTCGTGCGCGTGGGCATCGACAAGACCCGCGCCGAGGCCTCCGAATGGGAGGACTCGGCCCGGGCCCTGGCCAAGCTGGTGGACCTGGATCCCGATGACTACGCCAAGCGGGTCGCCGCGGCCGGGGAACGGGCCTGGGTCGAGGCGATCGTGTTGCGCGATGACGCCGAGCGCGAGGCGACCGATGAAAAGATCAACGCCATCCCCGGGGCGGTCGCCACCCCCGATGAGCTGCCGTTGGCCCCCACCCGCAGCTTCGCCCGCCAGCTGCTGGGCACCGTGGGCCAGGCGACCGCGGAAATCATCGAGAAGTCCGAGGGCAAGGTCAAGGCCGGGGACCAGGTGGGACGCTCCGGGCTGCAGGCCCAGTACAACCAGCTGCTGGCCGGCAGCGCCGGCACCACGGTGGCCAGCTACAACTCCGAGCACGAGCAGCAGGACGAACTGTTCAGCAGCGAGCCGGTCAACGGCAAGGACCTGGAGCTGAGCCTGGATCCGAAGCTGCAGCAGCTGGCCGACTCGGTGGTCGCCGACACCGACTCCCCCGCCGCGCTGGTCGCCGTGCGCCCCTCCGACGGAGCCGTGCTGGCCGCCGCCTCCGGGCCGGAAGACAACGCCTACAACACCGCGCTGCTGGGCAAGTACGCCCCGGGGTCCTCCTTCAAGGTCATTTCCGCGCTGGCGATGCTGCGCGACGGGGCCACCCCGGGCACCAAGGTCGACTGCCCCGCCACCACCACCGTGGATGGCAAGGCCTTCAAGAACTATGACGGCTACCCCTCCAGCGCGCTGGGCCAGCTGCCGCTGTCCGAGGCCCTGGCCCAGTCCTGCAATACGGTCTTCGTTGAGGCCGGGGCGGACCTGGGCTCCTCCAAGGTCGCCCAGGCGGCTGGCTCGCTGGGTTTGAACGCGCAGGATTCCACCGGCGCCAACGCCTTCCTCGGCACGGTGCCCGATGATTCCAAGGGCACGGAGCTGGCGGCCAACATGATCGGGCAGGGGGTGGTGCAGGCTTCCCCGCTGGGCATGGCCACGGTGATGGCCTCGGTGGTGGCCGGTGAGACCGTGCACCCGCAGCTGGTGCTCACCGACGCGCAGGATCAGCAGGACGCCGGGCAGTCCCAGCAGCCCAGCCCCTCGACGCAGGCCACCGAGCTGAGCGCGGATGAAGCCAAGCAGCTGCGCTCCATGATGGGCGAGGTCGTGGACCACGGCACCTTGAAGCAGCTCAATTCGGTGCCCGGCGGCACGGTGATCGGCAAGAGCGGCACCGCGGAGTACGACGCCGAACGCAACGCCCACGCCTGGGCCATTGCCGGGCAGGGCGACGTGGCGATCGCGGCCTTCGTCGAGGAGGGCGAGGGCGGCGCGCAAACCGCCGGGCCGCTGGTGCGCGAGTTCCTCACCGAGCTGCCGCGCTAGGGCGCTGCCGCAGGCAGCCGCCGGCAATGACAAATCGCGGCCCCGGGGATGATCCCCGGGGCCGCGATTCGCATCTTCATCGGCAGCGTGCCTGGTTTGCGCCGCAGCCCCGCATCGACCACCGGGACGGGGCGCTGGCTGCGGCTACAGCACGTCCGTGGCGCCGTCCTTCTTCAGCTGCTCCACGGTCTGCTTGACCTGCTGCGCATGTTCCTTCGTGGTCACCAGCAGCGCATCGGCCGTGTCCACCACGATCACGTCATCGATGCCGATCAGCGCCACCACCCGCGGGTTGTCCCCGTACACGACCCCGGAGGCGTTGTCCGAGTAGACCCGGACCTTGTCACCCAGGATCGTCACCCCGGTTTCCTCGCTGGCCTTGTTCAACCGGCCGATCGCGGCGAAGTCGCCCACGTCGTCCCAGTTGAAGACGCCGGGAATGACCGCGACGTCCCCGGCGGCGGCCGCCGGCTCGGCGACCGCGTAGTCGATCGCGATCTTCGGCAGCCCGGGCCAGACTTCCTCCATGACCGCGTCTCGCTGGTCGGTGTCCCAGGCGGCGGCGATGCGCATCAGCCCGGCATGCAGGTCCGGTTCGTTGGCCTGAAGGTGCTGGAGCATCAGCGAGACCGGGGCGACGAACATGCCCGCGTTCCACAAAAAGCCGCTGGCCAGGTACTGCCGGGCGGTGTCCGCGTCGGGCTTCTCCACGAACTGGGCGACCGCGCGGGCGGTGGGAGCGTGCTCGATCTCCAGCGGCAGGCCGGTCTGGATGTACCCGAACCCGGTCGACGGGTGGGTGGGGTGGATGCCGATGGTCACGATCTTGCCGGTGGCCGCAGTGTGGATGGCCTCGCGCACCGCCTCCTGGAAGACCTCCACCGGACCGATGACCTGGTCGGCGGCGAAGGAGCCCATGATGATGTTCGGGTTGCGGCGGTACAGGATGGCCGCGGCCAGCCCGATCGCGGCGGCGGAGTCACGTGGCTCCGGCTCCAGCACCAGGTTCTCGTCGCAGATCTCGTTTAGCTGGCTCAGCACGGCGCCACGGTGCGCCCGGCCGGTCACCACCATGATCCGCACACTGGCCAGCGGCACCAGGCGGTCGTAGGTGGCCCGGATCAGCGTGGAGCCCGAGCCGGTCAGATCGTGCAGGAACTTCGGGGCCGACGCCCGGGACAGTGGCCACAGCCTGGTTCCGACTCCACCGGCCGGAATGACGCCATGGAAACGCGCTAGCAGGTCTTCATTCACAACAGCAAGACTAGTTCATTGGCCCATCCGCGCCCGGCTTGAACGCGTCAATGCGCGTTGGATTTAGCGCACATTTGCGATAATTAGAACATTGAAAAATGCCCTAATCCACGGGCATTTGTGGCCATTCGGCGCAATATTCACCCCTATCGGTGAACCTGCTCACACAAAATAATCAGAACATAGAACACACCGGCACGAGTGGTTTAGACTCGGGCAAGGAACGCTCGCACAAGTGCGTCACATTTCATTGTGTGCAAGATACACATGCGCCGTTGCGAGTCTTGGAGGTTTAGTTCAGTGTCGAAGACTTCGTCAGGCACCCTCTACCGCGGCCGTGAGGGCATGTGGTCATGGGTGGGACACCGAGTCACCGGTGTCGTTATTTTCCTTTTTCTCTTGGTGCACGTGCTTGATACTGCACTCGTCCGCGTCGATGCCAGCGCATACGACGCCGTTATCGGCACCTACAAGAACCCGTTGATGGCCCTGGGCGAGACCGCCCTGGTTGCCGCCATCCTCTTCCACGCCTTTAATGGCCTGCGCGTGATCCTGGTGGACTTCTGGAAGCAGGGCACCAAGTACCAGCGCCAGCTGCTGTGGGGCGTGCTTGGCCTGTGGGTCGTCGTCTTCGCCGGATTCGCCATCCGCCACCTGTCGCTCGCCTTCGGAGGTCACTAAGCCATGAGTGTCGATATTCAAGCTCCGCGCAGCAGCCAGCGCATGGACCCGAAGTACATTCGCGGTCCGAAGTCGCGCGGCAACTTCGAAATGCTCGGCTGGCTGTTCATGCGCCTGTCCGGCGTGGTCCTGGTCGTGCTGATTTTCGGTCACCTGATCGCCAACCTTATTGTTGGCGACGGCATCAACGCCCTGTCCTTCGGCTTCGTGGCCGGCAAGTGGGCCTCCCCGGTCTGGCAGTTCTGGGACCTGGCCCTGCTGTGGCTCTCCATGCTGCACGGCACCAACGGTGTGCGCACCATCATCAACGACTACGCCGAGAAGCACGCGACCCGCACCTGGCTGAAGGGGCTGCTGTACGTGGCCACCATCTTCATCCTGGTCCTCGGCTCGCTGGTGATCTTCACCTTCGATCCGTGCGTGGCCAACAGCCCGCTGCCGCAGTGCGCCTAATTGCGCGCCACACCGCAATAGATTTCTAGAAAAGAGAGCCTCAAGAATGCAGGTACATAAGTACGACGTCGTCATCGTCGGTGCCGGCGGCGCGGGGATGCGTGCCGCGATCGAATCCGGCCAGCGCGCCCGTACCGCAGTGCTGACCAAGCTTTACCCGACCCGCTCCCACACCGGTGCGGCCCAGGGTGGCATGTGCGCGGCACTGGCCAACGTTGAAGAAGACAACTGGGAATGGCACACCTTCGACACCATCAAGGGTGGCGACTACCTGGTGGACCAGGACGCAGCCGAGATCATGGCCAAGGAAGCCATCGACGCGGTGCTGGACCTGGAAAAGATGGGTCTTCCCTTCAACCGCACCCCGGACGGCAAGATCGACCAGCGCCGCTTCGGCGGGCACACCCGTGACCACGGCAAGGCTGCCGTGCGCCGCGCCTGCTACGCCGCGGACCGCACCGGTCACATGATCCTGCAGACCCTGTACCAAAACTGCGTGAAGCACAACGTCGAGTTCTACAACGAGTACTACGTGCTGGACCTGCTGCTGGTTGAGGAGGACGCCTACCGCGAGGACGGCACCGCCTACAAGCAGAAGCGCGTGGCCGGCGTGGTCTCCTACGACCTGGCCACCGGCGAACTGCACGTGTTCCAGGCCAAGAGCGTGATCTTCGCATCGGGCGGCGCCGGCAAGGTCTTCAAGACCACCTCCAACGCCCACACCCTGACCGGCGACGGCATGGGCATCGCCTTCCGCCGCGGCCTGCCGCTGGAGGACATGGAGTTCTTCCAGTTCCACCCGACCGGCCTGGCCGGGCTGGGCATCCTGCTGACCGAGGGTGCCCGCGGTGAAGGCGCGATCCTGCGCAACTCCGACGGTGAGCGCTTCATGGAGCGCTACGCACCGACCATTAAGGACCTGGCCCCGCGCGACATCGTCGCCCGCGCCATGGCCAACGAGGTGCGCGAGGGCCGCGGCTGCGGTCCAAACAAGGACTACGTGCTGCTGGACCTGACCCACCTGGAGCCGGAGCACATCGAATCCAAGCTGCCGGACATCACCGAGTTCGCCCGCACCTACCTGGGTGTGGAGCCGTTCACCGATCCGGTCCCGGTGTACCCGACCGCGCACTACGCCATGGGCGGTGTGCCGACCAACATCAAGACCCAGGTGCTGCAGGACAACGACACCGTCGTCCCGGGCCTGTTCGCCGCCGGTGAGGTCGCCTGCGTGTCCGTGCACGGCTCGAACCGCCTGGGCACCAACTCGCTGCTGGACATCAACGTCTTCGGCAAGCGCGCCGGTGTGGCCGCGGCCGAATACGCCAAGGACGCCGACTTCGTCGACCTGCCGGAGGACAGCGAGCAGTTCGTCACCAGCCAGATCGGCGCGCTGATGGACTCCAACGGCACCGAGAAGGTCGCCGAGCTGCGTTCGATCCTGCAGGAGACCATGGACAGCAACGTCCAGGTGTTCCGCGACGAGCGTTCGCTGAAGGAGGCCCGCGACGTGATCGAGGACCTGCGCATGCGCTACAAGAACATCGGCATCCAGGACAAGGGCAAGCGCTTCAACCTGGATCTGCTCGAAGCCATCGAGCTCGGCTTCCTGCTGGACCTTGCCGAGGTCATGACCGTGGCAGCCCTGCACCGCAAGGAATCGCGCGGCGGCCACTACCGCGAGGACTTCCCGGACCGCGATGACGAGAACTTCATGAAGCACTCGATGTCCTACCGCGACGCCGATGCCGTCACCGAGGACATCAAGGGCATCCGCATGGAGACCAAGCCGGTGGTCTTCACCCGTTACCAGCCGATGGAGCGTAAGTACTAATGAGCACCGAACAGCCAGAACCAGCATCAAAGATCGAGCTGAAGCCCGGTGTTGGCGGCGGCGGAGAAATCCCTACCTTCAACATCACCCTGCGTGTTCGCCGTTACCTGCCCGAGAGCAAGTCCGAGGCCTACTGGGAAGACTTCAAGCTGACCATGTACGGCACCGACCGCGTGCTGGACGCCCTGCACAAGGTCAAGTGGGAGCACGACGGCTCGCTGTCGTTCCGCCGCTCCTGCGCCCACGGCATTTGCGGCTCCGATGCCATGCGCATCAACGGCCGCAACCGCCTGGCCTGCAAGACCCTGCTCAAGGACCTGGACACCTCCAAGCCGATCACCGTTGAGGCGATCAAGGGCCTGCCGCTGGAGAAGGACCTGATCGTGGACATGGAGCCGTTCTTCCAGTCCTACCGCGAGATCATGCCGTTCCTGATCAACAACAGCCACGAGCCGACCCGCGAGCGTTTCCAGTCCGTCGAGGACCGTGAGCGCTTCGACGACACCACCAAGTGCATCCTGTGTGCCGCCTGCACCAGCTCCTGCCCGGTGTTCTGGACCGATGGCCAGTACTTCGGCCCGGCCGCGATCGTCAACGCCCACCGATTCATCTTCGACTCGCGTGACGAGGCCGGGGACATGCGCCTGGAGATCCTGAACGACAAGGAAGGCGTGTGGCGCTGCCGCACCGTCTTCAACTGCACCGAGGCGTGCCCGCGTGGCATCCAGGTGACCAAGGCGATCGCCGAGGTCAAGCAGGCCATCTTGTCGCGCACCATCTAATCAGCTGCCCGACGGCACCCTAGGGGCCCCGAACCACTGCGGTTCGGGGCCCCTTTGCCATCCCCTCCCCCGGCCGGCGCCGGCTCCCCAAAGGTGCCGCTACCGCAGGGCGGATCCGGCAGGAGGAGATTAGTCTCCCAGCGAAAATCCACCCCATGCTTATTTTGAACTATTCAAGTTTGTGGCATGATAGAGATATGGCACACGATCAGACCGACGGTTCGCATGCACGCTGGGCCGAGCCCCTGCGCGCCGCGGGCCGGCGTGTGACCAAGCAGCGTGTGGCCGTCCTGGACTGTGCCACCCGCCACCCGCATTCCACCGCCGATGAGCTGCACCGCCACGCCCAGCAGGAGATCCCCGGGATCGCCCTGGGCACCGTGCACACCGTGGTGAACGACCTGGCCAGCTCCGGGCTGCTGCGTCGGCTGGATGTGCCGCATGCGGGGGCACGCTACGAAACCCGCATCACCGACCACCACCATGCCGTCTGCACGCAGTGCGGACTCGTCGAGGATGTCGCGCTGCCCACCACGGCGCCGGCCTGCCTGGACCCCAACATCGTCCGCGGGATGAAAATCTCCGTGGCTGAAGTCCTCTATCACGGGACCTGCGCCAAGTGTGCGGCGTCCGCTGGACTGAACCTTCCCTGACCACCTAGCCGGATCCAAACAAAGGAGAGCACATGGCTGCCGAAAACAACGGTCACCACACCGGTTCGACCACTCAGGCTGGCATCCCAGCCGTCAGCGACCGCAACTCGCTGACCGTGGGTGCCGATGGCCCCATCGTGCTGCACGACCACCACCTGGTCGAGACCCTGCAGCACTTCAACCGCATGAACGTTCCGGAGCGTCGTCCGCACGCCAAGGGCGCTGGCGCCTTCGGCGAATTCGAGACCACCGAGGACGTCTCGCAGTACACCAAGGCTGCACTGTTCCAGAAGGGTGTCAAGACCGAGACCCTGCTGCGTTTCTCCACCGTGGCCGGTGAGCTCGGCTCCCCGGACACCTGGCGCGACGTGCGCGGCTTCGCCCTGAAGTTCTACACCACCGAAGGCAACTTCGACCTGGTGGGCAACAACACCCCGGTGTTCTTCCTGCGTGATCCGATGAAGTTCCCGCACTTCATCCGCTCGCAGAAGCGCCTGCCGGATTCGGGCCTGCGCGACGGCACCATGCAGTGGGACTTCTGGACCCAGAACCCCGAGTCGGCCCACCAGGTCACCTACATCATGGGTGACCGCGGCCTGCCGAAGACCTGGCGTGAAATGAACGGCTACGGCTCGCACACCTACATGTGGGTCAACGAAGCCGGCGAGAAGTTCTGGGTGAAGTACCACTTCATCAACAAGCAGTCGGACAAGTTCGAGACCATCGACGGTGCCGAGGCCGAGCGCCTGGCAGGTGCGGACGCCGAGTTCCACCGCCGCGACCTGTTCAACGCCATCAAGGAAGGCAACTTCCCGCAGTGGGACCTGTACATCCAGGTCATGCCGTATGAAGAGGCCAAGACCTACCGCTACAACCCGTTCGACCTGACCAAGACCTGGTCGAAGAAGGACTACCCGCGCATCAAGGTCGGCACCCTGACCCTGAACCGCAACCCGGAGAACTTCTTCGCCGAGATCGAGCAGGCCGCCTTCTCGCCGGCGAACATGGTTCCCGGCATGGGCATGAGCCCGGACAAGATGCTGCTGGGCCGCAACTTCGCCTACGCGGATGCCCAGCGCTACCGCATCGGCACCAACTTCCAGCAGCTGCCGGTCAACCGCCCGAAGGTTCCGGTGCACAGCTACAACTTCGAGGGCAACATGTGGTACGAGCACTCCGGTGCCCGCAGCTACTACGTCCCGAACTCCTTCGGTGATTCCTGGAGCGATGAGACCGGCCCGGTCGACAACTCCTTCGAATCCGATGGAGACCTGGTGCGCTCGTCCTACACCCTGCGTGAGGACGATGGCGACTTCGTGCAGCCGGGCATCCTGGTGCGCGAGGTCATGGACGACGAGCAGCGTGCCCGTCTGGTGCAGACCGTCACCGGCGCCCTGGAGGGCGTCATCGAGCCGGTCCTGTCCAACGCCATCCAGTACTGGAAGAACATCGACGAGAACGTCGGCTCGCAGATCGAGTCCAACGTTCGCGCGAAGGCGACCGTCTAGGACCCTGCCTGCGGGCAACGGTCCAGGGACCGGTCCCGGGCGCCGCGTGCGCTAGGGCGTGAAAAAACCTCCGTGGTGCTGTTGCACCGCGGAGGTTTTTTGCCTTTCGCGCCACCGCAGGGCAATGGGCGGCAGCGGTGCCTTCCGTGTGGTATCGGCCAGGGTCGGCCGGGATCGGCGGGTCGTGCCTAGCCCAGCAGCGCCAGCTGTTCGCGCAGCTGCCAGGTGCCGGCGTGCATCGCAAAGAGCTGCACCTGGTCCACGGTGAAGCGCAGCTCCACCCCGGACAATGCGTGCAGGGCCGCGTCCAGTTCGGCGTCGGTGACGTTCTGGGCGATCGTCAGGTGCGGGTGGTACTCGAAGGGCGAGTCGTGGCGCAGCGGGCCGTGCAGCAGCGCCTGGTGCAGCTGCCGGCAGGCGTCCAGCCCCTGGCGCAGCGGCAGGTACACCACCGGGCTCAGCGGCCGGAAGGAGATCGCCGCTCCCAGCTGCACGGTGAACGGGGGCTGTGCGGCGCAGACCCGCTGCAGGTGCTGCGCCGCGTCCTGCCAGCTGGCGCCGCCGTTCAGCGACCCGGTGACCAGGGTGATGTGCGGTTCGATGAGCAGGCTGGCCTGGCCCCCGTAGCTGGCCCGCCAGTCGCGCAGCTGGGTGCGCGGCGGTTCGGGCACCGGGATGACGACCCCCAGCGTGTACTGGGGGTCCTCAGGCGGGACCGGGTGCGGCTGCACCGCTACCGCAGGCTTCCCAACGGCGGCAGGAAACCGACTTTCTCGTACACGTCGGCCACGGTGCGGCTGGCCACCTCACGGGCCTTGTTCGCCCCGGTCAGCAGCAGCCGGTCCAGCTCGGCCGGGTCATCGAGCAGCTCCAGGGTGCGTTCGCGGATCGGGGTGAGCCGTTCGACCACCGCATCGGCCACGGCGACCTTCAGGTGCCCGTACATCTTGCCCTCGAACTCGGCGACCAGCTGCGGCACCGGTCGTTCGGTGACCGCGGCCAGGATGTCCAGCAGGTTCGAGACCCCGGGCTGGTTTTCCTTGTCGTAGGCGATGACCGTGCCGGTGTCGGTGACCGCGGACTTGATCCGCTTGGCGATCAGCTTCGGCTCATCGAGCACGTTGATCAGCCCGTTGGGCGACTCCGCGGACTTGGACATCTTCGCGGTGGGGTTCTGCAGATCGTAGATCCGCGCCCCCTCGGCCGGGATCTGCGCCTTGGGCACCACGAACGTCTGCCCGAAGCGGTGGTTGAAGCGCTGGGCCAGGGTGCGGGTCAGCTCCACGTGCTGGCGCTGGTCATCGCCCACCGGCACCCCTTCGGGCTGGTAGAGCAGGATGTCCGCGGCCATCAGCACCGGGTAGGTGAACAGCCCGACGCTGGCGTTCTCGGTGCCGCCCTTGGCGGTCTTGTCCTTGAACTGGGTCATTCGGCTGGCCTCACCGAACCCGGTGATGCAGTTGAAAACCCAGGCCAGCTGGGCGTGCTCGGGAACCTGGGACTGGACGAAGAGGGTGGACTTCTCCACGTCGATGCCCCCGGCGATGAACTGGGCGGCGGTCTTGCGGGTGCGGGCCTGCAGGTCCGCCGGGTCCTGCGCGACGGTGATCGCGTGCATGTCCGGGATGAAGAAGAACGCGTCGTACTGATCCTGGGTCTTGACCCAGTTGACCAGCGCTCCGAGGTAGTTGCCCAGGTGCAGGGAGTCGCCGGAGGGCTGCATGCCCGACAGGACGCGGGGACGGGTGGTGCTCATGAGATTTCGATCCTTAGAACTGGTAGTCGACGACCAGCGGTGCGTGGTCGGAGAAACGCAGGGCGTATTCGCTGGCACGGTCCACGTGGGCCTTGATCGCCTTGGCGGTCAGCTCCGGGGTGGCCATGTGGTAGTCGATGCGCCAGCCGGCGTTGTTCACGAACGCCTGGCCGCGCCAGGACCACCAGGTGTAGGGGCCCTGCTCGTCACCGGCCAGGGTCCGGGCCACGTCCATGTAGCCGATCTGCTCGCCGAAGAAGCCGTTGAAGTAGGCGATCTCCTCGTCCAGCACCCCGGCACGCTTGTTGTGGTTCGGCTTCCAGTTCTTGATGTCGCGTTCGGTGTGCACCACGTTCAGGTCGCCCACGACCAGCACATGGTCCTTGGTGGCCTTCAGCACCGGCAGGTGCTCGGTCATCCGCTGCAGGAAGCGGTACTTGTCCTCCTGCTTGGGGGTGTTCAGCTCCCCGGAGTGCACGTAGGCGGAGACCACGCACAGCGTCGAGCCGTCGGCCATGGTGAAGTCCGCCTCCACCCAGCGTCCGGACTCGGCGAAGTACTCATCGCCAATGTGCTCGCGAACCGCCACCGGTTCGGCGCGGGAGAGGATCGCCACCCCGGCCCGGCCCTTGTCCTTGGCCTCGGCATGCAGGATGTGCCAGCCCTCGCCCACCAGCTCGCGCACGATCTTGTCCGGTGCGCGCACTTCCTGCAGGCACAGGATGTCCACGTCGCGCGCCGCAATCCAGTCCGCCATGTTGCGGCGGTAGGCGGCACGGATGCCGTTGACGTTCACCGAGGCCACGCGCACGGCGCCGGCATTCTTGTTCAGGATTTCCGAGCTGGTAGGTATCACGGTTCCACCTTACAAAAAGACAGCGCAACGCCCGGGCAGGACGCTGCGCTGTGCGGTAACAAAAACTAGTCGATGATCTCGCCGTCGATCGGCTGCTCATGGGGTTTCATCATGTCCCGGGCGTTGGCAGCGGTCATGTTGATGGTGTCCAGGGCCCGGTCGATCATGGCGCGCGACTCGGGACCGGCCTTCTCCAGCTCCTGCTGGATCACCCCGGCCTGCACCTGCACGATCTTGAAGGAGTGGTCCAGCTTCATGTCGCGCTGGCTGGTGGCCTCATCGATCACGACGGTGGAACCACCCTTGGCCCGGTCGGCGACGGCCACGGTGGCCTCACGCAGCGAGGTGTTGATCCGGTCCGCCCCACGCTTGAGCCCGAACACCAGGAACGCCGAGAGCAGCAGCCAGCCTCCGGAAATGACGACCACGAACCACCCGACGATTTGGTTCGAGTTGGCGGCGAAGATGACCGCGACCAGGAGGATGATGAGCATCACGCCCATGGAGACCGTGGACGCGTTCAGCGTCAACTTCTTCCCGCGTGATGCGTTGCTGCCTAGAGATTCCATGCCACCCATTCTCCCATCGGTTCGCGGCGGCCACCAACTTTCGGCCCGTCGCTTCGCCCACAGCGTCAGGCCCGCCGCCGGCACCGGTGCCCAGGCGGGCTCAGAACGGCAGGATCCCCTCCAGCAGCCGGCGCAGCCCGCCCCACAGCCCCTGCCCGTCGGGCCGGGGTGAGAAGGCAAAACGCACCAGCAGGAAGCCGACGATGCCCACCACCCAGGCCCCGGTCTCCGCCGCGTAGCGTCCCAGCTTCGCCCCGACCCGCTGCAGCCACCGGTCCATCCGCGATCCGGCCAGGCGCCGCACCGCGACCAGGCCCAGGGCCGGCAGGATCATCACCAGGCAGTAGACGCCCAGCACGGCGCCCTGCACGAGGCCGCTCCAACCCAGCGTTCCCATCAGCCCCAGGGCCCCCAGGTAGGGCAGCATGGTCGGCATCTCCAGCAAACCGGCCAGCAGGGCCAGCACGATCACCCCCGCCCAGGAATCCAGTGCGGCGCCCAGGTGCCGGCGCAGCCGGGCCGGCACCGCCTGGTCGTGGGCCACCGCCGTCGTCCCGGGCTTCGCCGCAGGTGCCGGCTCCGTGCCCGGTGCGCGGCCGGCGGCGTGCTCAGCCGGGGCGGGCGGCGTGGGGCCTTGCGGGGTCCCGGCGGCATCCTTGCCCGCCGGTTTGCTCAGCAGCGCCCAGGTGAGCATGGCCCCGCCCACCAGCAGCGCGAGCATCCGCAGCAGCGGGGCGTCGAAGAACCCGTCCGGCAGCAGCTGGGTGCCGGCCAGCCAGCCGGCCCGCAACCCCAAGCCCAGCAGCCAGTAGAAGACGGCGATGATGCCCAGGTAGGCCAGTACCTTGGGAATGGCGCGGCGGTAGTCGCGGCGCAGCAGCAGCCAGATCGGGATCACCAGGGTGCCGATGCTGGTGGCGTCGATGAGGGCAAGTACGGCCAGTGCAGCGGCCGGTGCCTGTTGCATGAAGTCCATGCCATCGAGCCTGCCAGTGGGCGGGAACGGGCACATCGGGCATCGGTCCACGCCGGTGTCCTACCTTTGGGGGACGGCAGCGGACGGGCCGGTGGACCATGATGGAGGGGTGAAGATCGATTTTTCGCATACCCGGCGGCGGTTCATCAGCGGCGAGCAGGAGCCGGAGGTGGCCATCACCTACCTGGTGCTGGCCGTGGTGCTGCATGCCGCCGGGCTGGTGAACACCCCGGTGTTGCCCGCAACGCTGGCCGCCTGGTGGCCGCTGGTGCTGCTGGCCGGCGTCGGATGCATCCTGCTGCGCCGCCGCGCCCCGCTGCCCTGCGCGTTGGGCATGGCCGCGGCCGGCTCGGTACTGCTGGCGATGGGCAGCATCGGCGGCTACTTCCTGATCTTCGAAACCGTGTTCACGATCTTCCTGCTCTGCCCGCCGCGCACCCGCAATGTCACCGGAACACTACTGGCCACGTTCACGGTGCTGGCCGCCGCCGCGCAATGGGCCAGCGACGCCGGGGCCAGCGCCGTGGTGCTCACCGTGTTCACGATCGGGTTCGTGCTGTTCACCCCGATGCTCTGGGCCCAGAACGTGCGCACCGCCAAGGAGCTGGCCGCCAGCCAGGCCGAACGGGCGCGGCAGGCCACCGCCGCGGCCCGGCAGCGCGAACAACTGCTGCGCACCGAACATGCGGCGGCGGTGGAGGCCGAACGCACGAGCCTGGCCCGGGAAATGCATGATGTGCTCTCCGCCCGATTCTCCTCCATGGCGTTGCTCTCCGCGGCGGCGCTGAACCGGGTCCCGGCATCCAGTCAGGACCCCGTCTGGCAGGCGATCCGCCGACCGGTCGGCGAAATCCGCCGGGAGGCGCTGGCCGGGCTGGAGGAAATGACCCGGATGGTGCGGATGCTGCACGCCGGGGCACCCCAGGCCCTGCGCGCCACCCTGGACAGCGCCAACGCCCTGATCGAGGCGCACCGGGCCGGCGGACGCACCATCGACTACACCGGTGAGGTGGACCCGTCCCAGGTGGGTGCCGCCGCGCAGACCGCCGCCTACCGCACCATCAGCGAACTGCTGGTCAACCACTCCCGCCACGCCCCGCACACCGCGCTGCGCCTCGTCGTGCGCGCCCACGGCGGCCAGCTGCGGATCACCGCCGCCAATCCGCTGCCCGGCCCGGACAACACGCCGGACCCCGCCGCGGACGCCGCCTTCACTCCCCCGCTCGTCCCGCACGGCGGCAGTGGACCGGGCGCGGGATCCGGGCTGCGGAACATCGCCGCGCGCGCCCAGGCGCTGGGCGGTCAGAGCCACTGGCAGATCGACCAGGGACAGTTCACGGTGCACGTCACCCTGCCGCTGCAGCCCGGCCCGGGCGGCGGCACCGACAACCAGGAGGTTTCATGAAGGTCCTGATCGTTGACGATCATTCAGCGGTGCGCCTGGGCATCCGGATGGTGCTGGAGGCCAGTTCGCGGATCGAGGTGGTCGGCGAAGCCGCCGACGGCCGCCAGGCGTTGGCGATGGCGCGGGCGCTGGGCCCGGAGGTGGTGCTGATGGACCTGCGCATGCCGGTCATGGACGGGATCGCGGCCACCGCTGCCCTGCGCGAGCACGGCACGGCGAAGGTGCTGGTGCTGACCACCTTCGACGACGATGAGTACCTGTTTGGGGCGCTGCAGGCCGGTGCACACGGCTTCCTGCTCAAGAGCGCCGAACCGGAGCAGATCATCGACGCGGTGCTCGCGGTCGCCGCCGGCCGGGCCGTGCTCAGCCCGGAGCTCACCGCCCGGGTCATCAGGCGGGCCGTGCAGCCGGCACCGGCCGCTCCGCCGCGCGAGCCGCTGCCCGAAAGCCTGACCGAGCGTGAAATCCAGGTGCTGCGGGGGCTCGGCCAGGGCCTGAGCAACCCGCAGATCGCCGCGCAACTGGGCATCGGCGAATCGACGGTGAAAACCCATGCCTCGCGGGTCATGGACAAGCTGGGGGTGCAGACCCGGCTGCAGGCGGCGCGGGTGGCCTTCGCCCAATGGGGGTAGATGCCCGCCCCGGGCCGGTCCAGGCACGGGAACCGCGGACTTGCTACCAGCTGACCAGGCAGAAGGGATGCTGCTGCGGGTCCAGGTAGACGCGGAACGTCTTGGAGCCCTCTCCGGTGGCGGTGGCACCCAGCGCCAGCACCTCGGTTTCGGCCAGGTCCAGGTCCTTGACCCGCACGTCGATGTGCGCCTGCTGCGGGTGCACATGTCCCGGCCACTGCGGCGGAACATATGGGGTGACGGCCTGAAACGCGATGGCGGGACGATCCGGCGCATCGCCGATGCTCACCCAGTCCGGGTCATTGTCGATCCTGACCATGCCCAGCAGCCGCTCATAGAAGCCGGCCAGTTCATCGGGATCATCGCAATCAATTACCAGTGCCTGCCATGTGCCGATCATCGGTCCATCACTCCCGCCAAATGTTGGTGCCGTGCCTGTGGTGCTTGCCATTATGCCTCGTGCAGGCGCTCGCACAACAGGCTCCGGCCACCGGATCGGCTACCGCGATCGGCCTGCAGGCAGCTCGGCCAGGGCGCGCTGCTCGGCCATCGCCTGGCCCATCAGGTCGGTGGCGTAATCCACCAGCGCCTGAACCCGCGGGGACAGGGTGGTATGCCGGGGACTGATCGCGACCACCGAATTGGGGTAGTTCGGTGGACTGAGCCGGCGGAAGGCCAGGGCCCTGCCCTCCAGGGACAGCTGGGCGTTGTTCGGCCTTTCCATCAGCATCCCGTACCCCAGCCCACGACCGACCATGGCGCTGACCAGGATCATCTGCGGCAGTGAGGCAATGATGTGCGGGTCCAGACCCTGCGCGGCGAACAGCTGCAGGACATAGTCGGTGCTGGGAGTGGATTCGTACATGATCATCGGTTCGTCTACCAGGTCCCGCAGTTCCAGGGGCCGCTCCAGGGCCGCCAATGGGTGCTGCGGGTGCAGCAGCACCTGCATCTCGGTCTCGTAGACCACCTGCTTGCGCAAATCCGGGGGCAGCATCAGATCGTAGACGAAGGCCACGTCCAGCTCCCCGGAATTCAACGCCGGGATCAAATCGTCATGCGTGCCCACCTGCACGGAGACCTGCACCTGCGGGTGCAATGGCGGGAAGCCCTCCATGATGGCCGGAATCAGGTGTGGGGAGAGCGAGGCAAAACAGCCAAAGCGCACCGGTCCGCGCAGCACGCCCTCGCGGTGCGGGAAGGTCGCGTTCAAATCCTCGACCTCGGCCACGATCTTGCGGGCCAGGGAGGAGAAGTAGCGTCCCGAGGCGGTCATCGTGATCCCGTGGGCCTTGCGTCGCAGGCACAGCTGCTCCCCCGCCAGGCGTTCGATGGTGTTCAGCGCCTGGGACAGCGCGGATTCGGAAATGTGAAGCTCGGAGGCAGCGGACCCCAGGGTGTCATGTTCGGGCAGCTCCGCCATGATTTGCAGATGTCGCAGCGAGAATCCAGACACGTCTTAAGACTTCCTTCAAAACTATTGCAGATATTTGAAGTTTACCTTACGTGTGTGCGGTGCAACACTGAGGTGACACAAGACTCAGGCGGTGGTCACGCACGACACACCGTCAACCGAGGAGCAACATGAGCATCGCCGCTTCGCCCAACACCCGCATTGAAAAGTCCAACCAACGGCGCGTCGCCTTCGCCACGGTCATCGGCACCACCGTGGAATGGTATGACTTCTTCATCTACGCCACCGCCGCCGGGCTGGTCTTCCCCCAGCTGTTCTTCGAACCGGCCGGCAGCAAGATCGGACTGCTGATCTCCTTCGCCTCGGTCGGCATCTCCTTCCTGTTCCGCCCACTGGGGGCCTTCCTGGCCGGGCACTACGGGGACAAGATCGGCCGGCGGGCCATGCTGGTGCTCACCCTGTCGCTGATGGGTGCGGCCACCACCCTGATCGGCGTGCTGCCAACCTACGACACCGCCGGGCTGCTGGCCCCGGTGCTGCTGCTCTTGCTGCGCATCCTGCAGGGCGTTTCCGCCGGCGGGGAATGGGGCGGCGCGGTCCTGATGGCCGTCGAGCACGCACCGAAGGACCGCCGCGGCCGGGCCGGAGCCTACCCACAGGTGGGTGTGCCGCTGGGCATGCTGCTCGCCTCGGGCATGATGGCGCTGATGACCGGGGTCATCTCCCCCGGCGACGCATTCCTGAACTGGGGCTGGCGCGTGCCGTTCCTGGTCAGCTTCGTGCTGATCATCATCGGGTACTTCGTACGCCGCGCGGTCGATGAGTCCCCGGTGTTCGAGGAGATCGCCGAGAAGAAGGCCCAGACCAAGGTCCCGGTCGTGGAGCTGTTCCGCAAGCACTGGCCGCTGGTGCTGATTGCCGCCCTCGTCTTCGCCGGCAACAATGCCGCCGGGTACATGACCACCGGCGGATTCTTCCAGAACTACACCACCGACCCCGAAGGCCCCATCGGCCTGGAGCGCACCGACGTGCTGCTGGCCGTGGCCTTTGGTGCCGCGATCTGGCTGGTGATGACCCTGATTTCCGGGATCATGGCCGACAGGATCGGGCGGGTGCGCACCTACCAGATCGGTTTCATCGTGCTGGCGCTCTCCCTCTTCCCGGTCTTCGCGATGGTCAACTCCGGTTCGCTGGTGATGCTGTACCTGGCCTTCGGGGTTTTCTCCATCGGCCTGGGGTTGACCTATGGGCCGCAGGCGGCCCTGTACTCGGAGATGTTCCCGGCCTCGGTGCGCTTCTCCGGGGTGTCGATCTCCTACGCGATCGGCGCGATCATCGGCGGCGCGTTCGCGCCGACCATCGCCACCGCCCTGGTGCAGGCCACCGGCGGAACGAACGCCGTGGCGCTGTACCTGCTGGCCTTCTGCATTGTTTCCCTGCTGGTGGTCAGCCTGATCCGTGACCGCCAGGGCATCGACCTGTCCTACACGAACCAGGCGGAACAGGAAGTCGGGGCACTGGTGGTGGGCCGCGGGTCCGCGATCGAGAATGAACCGGTGAAGTAGTTCCGGCTCGACGCCCCGGCCAGCGGCCGGCACCGGAGCTGTGACAAAGGCTTGGGCCCTGCGGTTCTTCCGCAGGGCCCAAGCCTTTGTCGCTTACGTTCCTCCCGCCGCCGGCGCCGCGCGTCGGCAAGGAGGCGCCCGGGTGGCTAGGAGGCCTGGCGTTCGGCGGTTTCCACCACATTGGCCAGCAGCATCGCCCGGGTCATCGGCCCCACGCCGCCGGGGTTCGGGGAGATCCAGGAGGCGTGCTGCGCGGCGTCCGGATCAATATCCCCGGTGACCTTGCCATCAACGCGCGAGACGCCAACATCCAGCAGGATCGCGCCGGGCTTGATCGCGTCGGCCTTGACCATGTGCGCCTGTCCCGCGGCGGCGATCACCACGTCGGCCTGGGCCAGCAGCTCGGGCAGATTGGTGGTGCCGGTGTGGGCCAGGGTGACGGTGGCGTTCACGTCGCGGCGGGTCAGCAGCAGGCCCACCGGCCGTCCGATGGTCACCCCGCGGCCGATCACCAGCACGTGCTTGCCCTTCAAATCCAGCCCATGGCGCGAGAGCAGCTCCACGCAGCCGGCCGGGGTGCAGGGGGCGGGGCTGGTCAGCGGCTTGTTGACGTTGGCGACCAGTCGGCCCAGGTTCATCGGGTGCAGGCCATCGGCATCCTTGGCCGGGTCCATCGCCTCCAGGATCACGTCCTGGTCGATGTGCTTGGGCAGCGGCAGCTGCACGATGTAGCCGGTGCAGGCCGGGTCCTCGTTCAGCTCGCGCACCTTGGCCAGCAGTTCCTCCTGGGTGGTCTGCTCGGGCAGGTCCACGCGAATGGACTCCAGTCCCACCTCCGCGCAGTCGCGGTGCTTGCCGCGCACGTACCAGGCCGATGCCGGGTCATCGCCGACCAGGATGGTGCCCAGCCCCGGGGTGATCCCGCGCTCCTGCAGGGCCGCGACCCGCTGGGTCAGTTCCTGCTTAATCTGTTTTGCGGTCGCCTTGCCGTCGAGAATCTGGGCGGTCATGGGGTGTCCTTTCGTTCGCGAGCCCCGGCCGGGCGGGGCATCGTCGATGGTCAGGTTCCGCAAACCCAGGCGCGCGGTCTGCGGTGGAATGTCGGTTTTCGCTCCCCGGTGGTGATCCACCCAACGCCAGTTACGAGTTGAAGTTCAGTCCGTCACCGAGTTTATCGAATGCGGCGGGAATGTTGCACGTCATGTGAGCGTTGCAACGAGTAGGAGGTTGACACGTCAATATGATTTGGCGGGTGGCCCCGGACCGGATGGCACGAGTCAAGGAGTGAGCTCAACGGTGGATCGCGGCAAGTTGCGCACCAGGTACCGTACGGTGGTCATCGGCGCCGGGCAGGCCGGCCTGTCGGCCGGATACCACCTGCTGCGCAGGGGGATGCGGCCCTGGGTGGACTTCGTCATGCTCGACGCCAACGACGGACCCGGCGGGGCCTGGCGGGACCGCTGGGACTCACTGACGTTCGGCAAGGCCCACCACCTGCACCCCCTGCCGGACTTCGAACTGGCCACCCCGGACCCCACCGAGCCGGCCTCGGCCGTGGTCAGCCGCTACTACGGGGAGTATGAACAGCACATGGGCCTGCCCGTCTACCGCTCGGGCCCGGTGGTTTCGGTCAGTCGCAAGGGAACCGGTTCCGCGGCGGGTTTCGAAGTGGAACTGGCTGATGGCACCGGGCTGCAGGCCGCCACCGTCATCAACGCCACCGGCACCTGGAGCAACCCGTTCTGGCCCAGCTACCGCGGCATGTCCACGTTCACCGGCCTGCAGGTGCATACCCGGAACTTCACCGGGGTCCAGCAGTTCGCGAACCGGCGCACCCTGGTGGTCGGCGGCGGGGCCAGCGCCACCCAGTTCATCGTGCAGCTGGACGCGGCCGGCATCGACACGCTGTGGTCCACCCGCACCCCACCGCGCTGGAAGGACTTCGCCAGCACCAGGGACTGGGGGCTGGAGGTCGAACGCCGGGTCACCGAGGACACCCGGGCCGGGCGTCCGCCGCGGCCGGTGGTGGCCAACACCGGCCTGCCGCTGACCGGGCAGATGCGTGCGGCGATCGCCTCCGGGCTGATGATTTCCCGGGGTCCG
This sequence comes from Glutamicibacter sp. St.4D3, assembly GCF_059728615.1. Taxonomy (NCBI): domain Bacteria; kingdom Bacillati; phylum Actinomycetota; class Actinomycetes; order Micrococcales; family Micrococcaceae; genus Glutamicibacter; species Glutamicibacter sp. St.4D3. The sequence goes on along the minus strand of NZ_AP039380.1, from coordinate 637,293 downwards.
ATCTCCCGCCTGGAGGCCGATGCGGTGGTGTTCAGCGACGGCAGCCGCGAACGCATCGACGCGATCCTGTGGGCCACTGGCTTCCGTCACGCGCTGAAGCACCTGGCGCCGCTGAAGCTGCGCACCGCCCAGGGCGGGATCCGGATGTCCGCCGATGCGGTCAGCGCCGCCGACCAGCCCGGACTGTACCTGGTCGGCTACGGGGCGTCGGCCTCCACCATTGGGGCCACCCGTGCCGGACGACGGGCCGCCATCGCCGCGATCAAGCACCTGAAGCAGCATGCCTCCGGCATGGCGGGCACGGAGGCGAGCGGCTACACGACTGTGCACCCGGAGGAGAAGTCACCGCAATCGCTGCGGGTGTGATCTTTGCTCATCAATTCGGTGCCGGGGCGCCAGCCCACGTATTTTGGAATGCATGAGCAACCACTTCATCGTCACCCTCTCCTGCGTCGACCGTCCGGGCATCGTCCATGCCGTCTCCGGGGGCCTGTTGGGTGCCGGTTGCAACATCACCGAGTCGCAGCAGTATGAGAGCCCGGATTCCAACACCTTCTTCATGCGCATCGAGGTGGCCACCGAGCACACCCTGGACCAGGTCATGGCCCAGCTGGCGCCCATCCGCGACGAATTCGGCATGGACCTGAAGGTGTTCGAATCGTCCCGCCGCACCCGCACCATGATCATGTGCTCCAAGGCCGGGCACGCGCTGAACGACCTGCTGTTCGCCCAGCGCGCCGGCACCTTGCCGATCGAGGTCCCGGTGATCGTCTCCAACCATCGTGACCTGCAACCGATGGCCGAGTTCTACGGGGTGGACTTCGTGCACCTGCCGGTGACCGCCCAGAACAAGGGCCAGGCCGAGGCCGAGCTGCTCAAGCTCGTGCAGGAGCACGGGATCGAACTGGTGGTGCTGGCCCGCTACATGCAGATCCTCTCCGACTCGCTGTGCGAGCGCATGGCCGGGCGGGTGATCAACATCCACCATTCCTTCCTGCCCTCCTTCAAGGGCGCCAAGCCCTACCACCAGGCCCACGCCCGCGGCGTGAAGCTCATCGGCGCCACCGCCCACTACGTCACCGCCGACCTGGACGAAGGGCCGATCATCGACCAGGAAGTCACCCCGGTCAACCATTCACGTACCGCCGCCCAGCTGGTGGAGCTGGGGCGCAGCGTCGAGGGGCGCACCCTGACCCGGGCCGTGCAGTGGCATGCCGAGCATCGGGTGATGCTCGACGGGCAGCGCACCATCGTCTTCTCCTAGCGGCTTCCTGCGAGCCGCTTTTCCGAGCCGCTTTTCCGGGCCGCTTGTGCGAGCGGCGCGGTGGTGTCATCTGCGCGGGCCGGAATCGCTGCCGGTTCGTCCCCTGAACTACAGTGGGTGCCATGGCTCACATTATTACCATTGACGGCGCCACCCCCAAGGTGGCGCAGAACGTGTTCGTTGCCCCCACCGCGACCTTGAGCGGGGATGTGGAACTCGGCGAGCGCGCGAGCGCCTTCTACGGCGTTTCGGTGCGCGGGGATTCGGCCCCGATCCGGGTCGGCGCCGGAACGAACCTGCAGGACAACGTGGTGCTGCACGCCGATGCCGGTTTCCCGTGCACGGTGGGCCAGTCCGTGTCCGTGGGGCATTCGGCGGTGGTGCATGGGGCCAGCGTGGGCGATGGGTGCCTGGTGGGCATGAGCGCCACGATCATGAACGGCGCGGTGATCGGCGAGCAGTGCCTGGTGGCGGCCGGGGCGCTGGTGCTGGAGGGAACCCAGGTTCCCCCGCGCAGCCTGGTGGCCGGGGTTCCGGCCAAGGTGCGCCGTGAGCTGACCGAGGAAGAGGTCGCGGGATTGTCAAAGAACGCGGACACCTACCTGGAGCTTGCCGCCAAGCACCTGGCCGCCAATTCCTAGGGACGCGAGCGCCGAGCCGGCGGAAACCGGCCTGGATTGGACGCCGCGTGGCGGCAGTGGTGGTGTGCTGCCCTCGACCGTGACCGGTCGGGGGCAGTCCTATGTGTTTCAGACGGCCAGCCGGTCGGCGGCGGCCTGCTCGGCCCGGGCGGCCGTAAGCGCCTCGGAGGGGCTGAGCCAGTAGGTGTTGATCCGCGGGCGTTGATGGGGGTCCAGGTCCTTGGGCAACAACACCATGGGTGGGCCGTCTTCGTTGCGGATCACCGTAAACAGGCCGCAGTGCCGGGCGTGGTGGTGCATCGGGCAGAACAGGCACCCGTTATCGATGCTGGTCTGCCCGCCTTCGTCCCAGGGTGTGATGTGGTCGGCCTCGCATCTGGAGGCGGGCATGGTGCACCCGGGGTAGGCACACCCGCGGTATTTGGCCCGCAGGCCCTTGCGCATGTAGTTCGGGAAGAGCCGGTTGGTGCGGCCGATGTCCAGGATCTCGCTCTTGGTGCCAAAGACCGCTGGGCGCAGGATCCCGTTGCAGAGCATGGCCCGCATCGCGGCCGCGGAGATGGGGATGCCGTTTTCCGTGACGGCGAAGTCCTTGCCGTCGGCGATCATCTTGTCGTAATCCATGATGACCGTGATTTCGGGCTGCACCACCCCCACCTGCTTGCCGGTGCCGCTGTGATCGGCGCGCAGCAGTGAAAGCAGCGCGATCAGGTGGCGGAATTCGGGGCGCAGGTCCTCGAAGGGCTTGAGCAGCTCCTCGGGGAACCGGTCCGTTCCGCCCAACTGGCCAAAGCTGCCGGCGCCTTCCCCCGCCCCGGGGGCTTGCGCGGGGCAGGCATCCGGGGTGGGCGGTGTTGCCGTGGGCGGTGTTGCAGTGGGCGGAGCCTGCTCGGCGGCGTTGGTGGTGGCGGACGGGTCGTGAGGGCGGGCCCAGTCGGGCATGGTGTCCTGCTCGCCCCACTGCGGCGGGAGGCTGGCAGAGCCGGTTGCGGGGGCCTGGGCGCCCGCAGGCTGCTCGGCGGCGTCCGGCTCCGGGGTGGGCCGGGCGTATTGTTCGTTGACCAGGGCCTTGAGCTCGTCCCGGTTGCCGGCGATGGTTTTGGGGTTGTCGATCTGCACGCACAGGGATTCGATCAGCTCCGCGTCCTGGGGCATGACCTTGAGCAGGTAGTGCATCAGTCCGCGCCGCATGCCGCGGCGGAACAGCCCGGCCTCGCCCAGCAGGGCCGCCAGCGGACGGTTCTCCCCCAGGGATTGCTCGATCAACCGCGGCAGGTGCCGGCGTGCGGTGCCCGGTTCGTGCCGGATCAGCGTGATCGCATCTTCCTGCAGCCGTTCACACGCCTCGCCGGCCTGCGGTCCGGCACCCAGGTCCGGCTCGGCCTTGCGCAGCTGCCGCGCGGCGGTGAGCACCAGGGCCGGGTTCGTGCCGGGGTTGGCCAGTTCATCGCCCAGCCGCCCGAAGCGTGGCGCGGTGCGCTGCCCGGCCTCGGTGATCCCGGCGACCAGCGCGTCGGCCATGTCGATCCGGTCCTGGGCGACGCCGACGCCGAGGTTCAGCCACCCCTTGTACAGGTCCACGGTGTTCTTGAAGTAGCTGCGCCCGGTGGTTTTCCTGCCACGGGTGCGCGCCAGGTCCTCGACGCTGGGCTGCAACCCGGCCTGCCGGATCGCCTGGTAGGAATCGGGCTCCAGCAGGTGGGCGCCGCTGGCCCGCAGCCCGTGGGCGGCGTGCACCTGGGCGCGGGTGAGGCGTTCGCCGACCTGTTCCACAAGCCAGGCGAAGTAGGCGGCGTGCCCGGCAGCCGGTTCATCCGCTGCAAAGGCCGCCGTCGCGCTGTCGATCAGGTTGACCGCCTGGGCCAGCTGATCCAGCGCCGCTTCGGTGCCGGAGGTGTTCATGGCCCCATAATGCCCCTGGCAACCAGCCTGCACACCGGCGCCCCGGCCTGCTGTGGATAACAAGGCCGCTGGCCGCTGGGGCCGCTTGACCAGCCTGCCTGGGCAGCACAGCTAGCGCGGGGTTGGCACCAGCTTCCCGGCCGGGCGCCGTGCGGTGCCGGCACCGGCGGTGCGCGCCGCGCCGAGCCCCCGCTCCAGGTCGGCCAGCAGGTCCTCGGGCTCCTCGATGCCCACCGAGAGGCGCACCAGGTTCGCCGGGACTTCCAGCGGGGTGCCGATCAGCGAGGCGTGGGTCATCTCCCGCGGGTAGCAGACCAGGGATTCCACCCCGCCCAGGGAGACCGAGAGCTGGAAGTAGTGCATGGATTCGGCGAAGGCGCGCGCGGCGGGCTCATCGGCCAGCGTCAGGGAGAGGATCCCGCCAAAGCCGCGCTGCTGCCGGGCGGCCAGCTGGTGCCCCGGGTGTTCCTCAAGTCCCGGGTAGTAGACGCCGGTGACCTCGTTGCGGGTCTGCAGCCAGCGGGCGAGGCCTGCGGCGGTGGCGCAATGCCGTTCCATGCGCAGCCCCAGGGTTTTCAGCCCGCGGGCGGCCAGGTAGGAATCCTGCGGCCCGCACACCGCCCCGCCGGCGAACTGCTGGTAGCCGACCGCCTCGGCCAGCGGGGTGCCGCGGTGCAGGTGCTCGGTGACGATGACCGCTCCGCCCAGCACGTCGGAGTGTCCGCCGATGTACTTGGTGGTGGAGTGCACCACCGCGTGGGCGCCGAAATCCAGCGGGCGCTGCAGGTAGGGGGTGGCGAAGGTGTTGTCCACCACCAGCAGGGCGCCGGCGTCCCTGGCCAGCTGCGCCCAGCCGGCCAGGTCGGCGATGCCCAGCAGCGGGTTGGAGGGGGTTTCAAGCCACAGCAGCGCCGTGTTCGGGCGCAGGGCCGCGCGCACCGCATCCAGGTCGGTGATCGGCACGGCGCTGGCGGTGATCCCCCATTTGCGGTGCAGCCCGGTGATCAGCCGGTGGGTGCCGCCGTAGCCGTCGGCGCCGAGCACGATGTGGTCGCCCGGGGCCAGCACCGCGCGCAGCAGCGCGTCCTCCGCGGCGATGCCCGAGGCGAAGCCGAACCCGGCGGCCCCGCCCTCCAGGGCGTTGAGCTGGGTTTCAAATCCGTTGCGGGTGGGGTTGGAGCCGCGGGAGTATTCGTGCCCGGCCCGCAGCACGTTAATGCCGTCCTGGATGAACGTGCTGGTCTGGTAGATCGGCGGGATGACCGCGCCGGTGGCCGGGTCCTTGGCCTGGCCGGCGTGGACCGCCAGCGTGTTGAAGCCGCTCATGCGATGCTCACTTTCGGTGCGGGGGCCAGGGCAGGGGCGCCGGGTCCGGGGCGTTCGGCCAGCGCCGCGTTCAGCGCATGGTCCAGGTCGCGGATCAGATCCGCCGGGTCCTCCAGCCCAACCGACAGGCGCAGCACCGCCAGGTCCAGCCCGGCCTCGGCCAGCTGGGCGGCGGAGAGCCGGCAGTGGGTCATCGTCGCCGGGTGGGCGACCATGGTGCGCGTGTCCCCGATGTTCGCAGCCAGCGCGATCACCTGCAGCCGGTCGATGACCGCAGGCACCAGCGCCGCGTCGTGCAGCTGAACGGCCAGCACGCTGCCGGTGCCGCGCGGAAAGAGGGCCGCGGCGCGCCGGTGGTGGCGGTGCTCGGGACGGCTGGGGTGGTGCACCCGGGCCACGGCCGGGTGGGCGGCCAGGAAGCGGGCCAGCAGCTGCACGTTGTGCTGCACCGCGGCGGCGCGCACCGCCAGGGTTTCCATGCCGGTCAGGATGCTGTGGGCGCTGGCCGCGGAGAGGGTGGGGCCCAGGTCGTGCAGGAACTTTGAGCGCACCAGCATCGCGTACGCCCCGGCCCCGTGGCGTTCAAGCAGGCTGGAGCCGGCGTAGCGTTCGCGGCCCCGGGCCAGCTGGGGCCAGCGCTCGGCGTCGGAGAAGTCGAAGCCGCCCCCGTCGATGACCACCCCGCCCAGCACCTGCCCGTGCCCGGCCAGCGCCTTGGTGGCCGAATGCACCACGATGTCCGCCCCGTGCTGCAGCGGCCGGAAGTTCGCGGGGGTGGCCAGGGTGTTGTCCACCACCACCGGGATCTGGTGCCGGTGCGCGATCGCGGCCAGCCGGGGCAGGTCGGGCACCGTGGACAGCGGGTTGGTCACCGATTCGAGGAAGAACGCCCGGGTGTCCGGCTCGATCGCCGCCTGCCAGGCGTCCGGGTTGTCCGGGTCCACGAAGCTGACCCGGATCCCGAAGTCGTGGAACGTGTCGGTCAGCAGGTCCACGGTGCCCCCATAGAGCTGGTTGGAGACCACCAGGTGCCGCGGGCCCTGGGTGAGGGCCAGCAGGGACAGGGCCACGGCCGCCTGCCCGGTGGCGGTGGCCACCGCGTGCGCCCCGCCCTCCAGGGCGGCGGCGCGCTGTTCGAACACCGCCACCGTCGGGTTGCCGGTGCGGGAATAGGTGAAGCCGGCCTGGCGCAGCGCGAACTTCTCCACCGCATCGGCGTGCGAGGTGAATTCGTAGGCCGCGGAGGGGTACAGCGGCACCGTGAGGGGACGGTGCTCGCCGCCGGGACTGTATCCGGCGTGGATCGCTGTGGTGGACTGCTGCGCCATGGCTGGCTCCTTTGCTCGTGCTGGTGCGTACCGGTGGTGGTGCGCGGGGTTAGATCGCGGCCAGCTGGTCGGCGCGCACCTGCCGGGCGGCGGCGACCAGGTTGGCCAGGGAGGCGGTGGTTTCGGCATAGCCGCGGGTCTTCAGCCCGCAGTCCGGGTTCACCCACAGCGCCTGGCGGTCCACCGAATCCAGGGCGGTGCCGATCAGCTCGGCGATCTCCTGCTGGGAGGGCACCCGCGGGGAGTGGATGTCGTACACGCCCGGGCCGATGCCGCGGCGGTAGCCGAAGGACTTCAGGTCCGCGGTCACCTCCATCGCCGAGCGGGCCGCCTCGATGGAGGTCACGTCCGCGCCCAGCGCGTCGATCGCGCCGATCACCTCACCGAACTCCGAATAGCACAGGTGGGTGTGGATCTGGGTGCCGGCCGCCGCCCCGCCGGTGGCCAGGCGGAAGGCGTCCACGCTCCAGCGCAGGTACTCCGGCTGGGCGGCGGCACGCAGCGGCAGCAGTTCACGCAGCGCCGGCTCGTCGACCTGGATGATGCGGATCCCGGCCTGCTGCAGGTCCTGGATCTCATCGCGCAGCGCCAGCGCCACCTGCCGGGCACTGGTTTGCAGCGGCACGTCATCGCGCACGAAGCTCCAGGCCAGGATCGTCACCGGCCCGGTGAGCATGCCCTTGACCGGCTTGTCGGTCAGCGAGGCGGCGTGGGAAATCCAGGGCACGGTGAACGCCGCCGGGCGGGTGACGTCGCCGAAGAGGATCGAGGGTCGGGTGGCGCGTGAACCGTAGGACTGCACCCAGCCGTGCTCGGTGACCGCGAACCCGTCGAGGTTCTCCGCGAAGTACTGCACCATGTCGTTGCGTTCGGCTTCCCCGTGCACCAGCACATCCAGCCCCAGCTCCTCCTGCAGCGCGATGACCCGGGCGATCTCCTGCTCCACGAACCGGTGGTAGCCCCGGTCGTCCAGGGTGCCGGCGGCGTGGGCGGCCCGGGCGGCGCGCACCTCAGCGGTCTGCGGGAAGGAGCCGATGGTGGTGGTGGGCAGCAGCGGCAGCTGCAGGCCCGCGCGCTGCGCCGCGGCGCGCTGCTGCTCATCCGGGCGCTGCAGGTCCTGCTCACCCAGCCCGGCCAGGCGTTCACGCACCGCCGGAACCGTGGTGCCCGGGTAGGCGGCGCGGGCGGCCAGCGCCCGTTCGGTGGCCACCAGTTCGCGGGCGATCGCATCCTCCCCGTGCTCCAGGCCGGTGGCCAGGGTGAGCACCTCGCTGACCTTCTGATCCGCGAACGCCAGCCAGTCGGCCAGCCCCTCGGGCAGGTTCCCCTCCAGTGCCACATCGTGCGGCACGTGCAGCAGCGAGGTGGCGGTGCCCACCGCCAGGTGTCCGCCGGCGGCGGTGACCGCCTGGCGCAGGGCGCGCAGCGCGATCAGCGAGGCGCCCAGGTGGTTGCGCCACACATTGCGGGCATCCACGATCCCGGCCACCACGGTGGTGCCCTGCAGCTGGCCAAGGAATTCGGGCTGCGGGGCCACCCCGCGCACCAGGTCCACCTGCACCGCGTCCACCCCGGCCCGGGCCAGTACCCCCAGGCCCTCACCGGGGCGGGTGAGCTGCCCGGCGGTGCCGTACCCGGTGGTGACCAGCAGCGCCGGGCGCGGGCCGGAGGACAGCTGGCGGTACACGCGTTCGGCCAGGCCGCCGGGCACCGCGTGCCGGGCACCGGCCTCGGTGACCAGGGCCGGCTCATCCAGCTGCACCCAGCCCACCCCGGCGGCGGCCAGCTCGGCCAGCAGCTGGGCGTAGACCTCGACGAGCTCATCGATCCGGTGCAGCGGCGTGAACCCGGAGCGGGCGGCGCCCTCCTCGGCCTTGGCCAGCAGCAGGAAGCTGATCGGGCCGACCAGGGTGGGGCGGATGGTGTGCCCGGCCCGGGCGTGGGCGGTGAAGTTCTCCAGCAGCCCGGCGGGGTTGGCGCGCAGGGTGGTGCGCTCGCCGAGCTCCGGGACCAGGTAGTGGTAGTTGGTGTCGAACCACTTGGTCATTTCCAGTGGGGCGCGCTGCGCGTCACCGCGGGCCAGGGTGAAGGCGTCGGCGGTGCTCAGCGGGGCGCTGAGCACCTCGGCGAAGCGGGAGGGCACCGCCCCGAGCGCCACCAGCGTGTCCAGCACCTGGTCGTAGTAGGCGTGGTCCCCGGGCAGGGAGCCGTTCGCCGGGTCAAGCCCCAGCTGCACCAGGCGTTCCAGGTTCTGCTGCTGCACGGCAAAGGCCCGCTCGTGCAGCTGCTGCTCGGTCAGGGTGCCGGCCCAGTGCGCCTCCAGCGCCTTTTTCAGTTCGCGGCGCCGGCCGATGCGCGGGTAGCCGAGGATGCTGGCCTGCGGGAAGTGCTGCTTGCTCATGGTGTTCTCCTAGTTTTCTGCCGGACCGGGGTGCCCGGCCGGGTCGATGGTTAATTCGGTGGTTCGTCGGTGGAAACGGGCGCCTAGGTCCCGCTGTGGGCGGCCCAGGATTGGGCCAGGGTGCTGCGGGCGCCGGGCAGCTGCAGCTGCTCGATCACGTCCAGGCTGCCGCGGTGGTCGTTGAACGTGTACAGGTGCAGCCCCGGGGCCCCGTCATCGAACGCCGCCCGGGCCAGGTCCACCGCCCAGCGCACCCCGATGCGGTGGCGTTCGGCGTCGCTGGTCGCGCTTTGCAGCGCGTGGGCCAGGATCGGGTCCGGCTGCACCCCGGTCAGCGCCGCCAGCCGGTTCAGCCGGCGCAGCGAATTGAGCGGGATGATGCCGGGGATGATCGGGATGCACACCCCGGCGCGGCGGGCCGCGGCGAGCAGCCCCCGATAGTCCTCGGGCTGGAAGTAGACCTGGGTGATCGCATAGTCCGCCCCGGAGCGCTGCTTGCCCAGCAGCACCTCGATGTCGTGCTCGAAGCTCGGGGACTCGGGGTGGCGGTGCGGGTAGGCGGCCACCCCCACCCCCAGCCGGCCCCCGGCCAGGGAGGCGGCGTGTTCGTCCTCCACCTGGCGGATCAGCTCGATCAGGTAGCGGGCGAACGGGAATTCACCGCGCCAGCCCTGCGGGTCCTGCGGCAGGTCACCGCGTAGCGCCAGCACCCCGCGCACCCCCAGGGCGATGAAGTGGCGGATCAGCACGCGCAGCGACTGCGCCGACTCCCCCACACAGGTCAGGTGCGCCAGCGGGCGCAGCTTGGTCTGGGTGACGAGGTGTTCGATCAGCGCCAGGGACTGGGCGCGGCGGGCCGGGGTGCCCGAATAGGTGACCGAGACGTAGTCCGGGCTGGTGTCGGCCAGCTGCTCGATGCTGTGGTAGACCGACTCGGCCACCTCGCGGTTCACCGGCGGGTAGAGCTCGTAGGACAGGGACGGTGGGGCCACCGAACCGGGCATGTGTTCCTCCTCGTGTCAGCGACGAGGCAGTGCACCGTGACCCGCACCCTGGGGGGTGCGCCCGGCAGCGGCCGGGCCCGGCGCGGCGGCCGGGGCGGATCGGACGGTACTGCTCCATCGTTTCTGGCATTAGCACCTTTCGGTTTCCCGGTGGTTGCTGCGGCGTCGTCGAGCCAGATCTCTTAGCCGCTCTTGATGGGTTGTTGGTGATTCCATCGTTCGCCAGGGCCCGGCGGCGGCGCAAGCACGCCGGGCCGCACCGCGTCATCCGCCGTCCCACCCCGTCATGTGACGCGTGAACGTTAAGATGACGCGATTCTTACGCCCTCAGTGTGACGCGTGGGCGGTGACCGGTTTTCCCCGGGTTGCCGGGGGCGCACCGGGGGCAGGGCCGCTGAAGTGTTGCACCGGGCGGCTTTGTGTGACGCGGTGATGACGCCCCGTGCGGCCCGTGCCAAAGCCCGGCCGATCACATACACTGCGGGAAAGGATGAAAGCCTTCGGCCACTGGGTGCGCCGGCAGGCGCCGCGCAGCACCGCGGCCCCGGGCGCCGCGCAGCACCGCGGCGCCCGGGGCCGCGGACGCAGGGGCCGGACCGGTGCCAAGGAGCCGCAATGTACACCGCAATCCGCCTGTCCTTGACCGTGGTGCTGTGCCTGGTCGCCTCGCTGGTGTTGCCGATGCTGTATTCGCGCCTCCTGCAGCCGCTGCGCCAGCAGGTGCAGTACGGCGGCACGGTCAGCGGCCTGCTGGTGCTGACCGGGGCCTGCCTGCTGGTCTACGGGCTGCTGCTGGCAGTGCAGGGCCGGGTGCTGGAGGAGTTGCCCCGGCGCTGGCCGGCCGCCGGGCTGGTGGTGCTCACCGCCACCGGCTGTGTGCTCTTGAGCTGGTACGGGCAGCTGAGCTGGTTTTTCGGAACCCAGTCCTTCCTGGCCGCGCTGGTGTACATCGGGTTCACCCTCGGTGCACTGCTGCTGCGCCGCCCGGCCCGCCCGCTGGATCGGCGGGCCGGGGCATGAACCCGCACGCTTCCCGGACCGCGGCCGGTGCATCATCTAGGCTGGTGACTACGATGAATGCCAGGCAGAAGACCCACCTAAGCGGCGGGCGCGAGCGCGCCATCAACGAAGCTGCACGCCCCGATGAGGACGAGTTCCGTGTGGACATTGAGCGGATCCGCTTCTCCCCCTACTTTTCCCGGCTCTCCGCGGTCACCCAGGTGATCCCGCAGGCCGGGGCCGGCACCGTGGTGCACAACCGGCTGACCCATTCGCTGAAGGTGTCGGCCGTGGCCCGCTCGATCGCGATCGGGCTGCGCAACTCGGATCCGCGCACCCAACAGCTGGTGGAGGAGCTGGGCGGCTGCGACCCGGTGGTGGTGCAGGCCGCGGCCGCCGCCCACGACCTGGGCCACCCGCCGTTTGGGCACCTGGGTGAGCAGGAGCTGGACCGGGTGGCGCGGCAGAGCCTGGGGCTGCCCGACGGGTTTGAGGGCAACGCCCAGACCTTTCGCATCCTCACCGCCCTGGACAGCTGCGACGCCACCGCCCGCGGGCTGAACCTGACCCGGGCGGTGCGCGCCGGGGTGCTGAAGTACCCGTGGTCGCGCAACGAATGGCTGAACCAGCCGCTGCGCTCCCCGCAGGACCTGCCGCGCGGGGCCGGGAACCATTCGGGGGCCGGGGCGGCGAAGTTCTCCTGCTATGACATCGAGATCGCCGAGATGCACGATGTGCTCTCCGTGTTCCCGCGCATCGCCGCCCACCAGCAGACCCTGGAATGCTCGGTCATGGACATCGCCGACGACATCGCCTATGCCGTGCACGACCTGGATGACTTCTACCGGGCCGGGGTGCTGCAGTACACCACGGTCTCCGCCGAGCTGCGGGCCTGGCTGAACCATTCGCGCTCCCTGGCCGAGATCCCCGAAGGGGAACTGGACCTGCGCCGCCCGGGTCACGCGCTGGAGCGCACCTGGCGCCGGCTGCTGGCCAAGGACCCGTGGGTCGCCTGCCCGGAGGCGTTCCGCGACTCGGTGGAACGGGTGGAACACGACCTGGTGGAGGGGCTGTTGGCGGTGCCGTACAACGGCGGGCTGGAGGCGGACCGGGCGGTCACCGGCTTCACCCGGCGCTGGATTGACCGGCTGCAGGCCTCGATCGCGGTGGAACGCACCCCGGTGGTCCGCAGCGGCCACGTCCGGCTCGCGGACGCTGCCTGGCATGATGTGGTGGTGCTCAAGTTCGTGCACTCGCGCTTCGTGCTGGACCGCTCGGATTTGGCGGTCTACCAGCGCGGGCAGACCCGGATCATCTCCTCGCTGGCCGAGGGGTTCAAGGCCTGGCTGAATGACCCGGACGACGCCTCCCGCGCCCCGCGCCGGCTGCTGGATTCGGTGGAGGCCGCCACCGAGGAGTACTGCCAGCTGCGGGCCATGGAGCCGCAGCGCTTTGGGCCGGCCGGGGACGGAGAGGTCCAGCGCCTGGGCCAGGCCCGGGCGATCGTGGACTACATCGCATCCTTCACCGACGCGCAGGCGGTGTCGGTCAACGCTCTGCTGACCGGAACCTCGGAAGGGATCTGGGAAGTGGGCCGCGGGCTCTAGCACCCGGCCCGGTCGCTGCCGAACGCGCCCAACCTTCAGGCAGCCCCTGTCGGTCACATTGCCTGCGGGGATTGGCGCGGCGGCAGGGCTTGTGCCAAGAATGGTCTGGGGTTGGGTCCAAGCCAGGCCCCTGACTTCTACGACGGGATGAACCTTGGTGTTGCGTGTTCTTGTTCCCTCCAACGAGCTGGCCCGCCGCCTGGATCTGCCCGGGGTCGAGCCGATCGTGTGGCATTTGAACGACACTGCCGCGGATGCCCCGCCCGCGCAGGTGCTGGTGACCGAGCGGCCCCGCAACCCGCAGCACCGTGCCAGGGTCTCGCGCATTCCGGGACTGGAGCATGTGCACCTGATGTCGATCGGCTACGAGTGGGTGCTGGAGCACCTGCCCGCCGGGGTGGGGCTGAGCAACTCGCGCGGGGCCATCGAGGACGCGACCGCCGAGCACTGTCTGGCCCTGGTCCTGGCCGCGCTGCGTGGGGTGGGCACCGCCGTGCACCGCCAGCGTGAACAGCGCTGGGAACCCACCTGGGGCGCCAGCCTGCACGGGGCCCGGGTGCTGTTGCTGGGCTACGGCGGGGTGGGCCAGGAAATCGAGCGACGGCTGCTGCCCTTCAAACCAGCACAACTGCTGCCGGTGGCCCGCACGGCGCGCACCCTGCCCGATGGCACGATTGTCCACGGCGTCGATGAGCTGGATTCGCTGTTGCCGCACGCCGAAGTGGTGATCGTGGCGCTGCCGCACACCGATGACACCCAGCGGCTGGTCAGCCAGGGGTTCCTGGCCCGGATGCGTGACGGGGCGCTGTTGGTGAACATCGGCCGCGGCGCCGTGGTGGACACCCCCGCCCTGTTGGCCGAGCTGGAGGCCGGGCGGTTGCGAGCGGCCCTGGATGTCACCGACCCCGAGCCCTTGCCGGCCGGCCACCGGTTGTGGCAGGCCCCGGGCTGCCTGATCACCGCGCACGTGGGCGGGAACACCCACCGGGTGATGGAGCTGGTCTACGACCTGGCGCTCACCCAGGTCCAGGCGCTGGCGGCCGGGACCGAAGCACGAAACATGATCCGCGCCGCAGCCGCCATCCCCCAGGGCCGGGTCCGCTAGTCCAGCGCGATCGGCCCGTATTCCTCCAGGAAGTGGATCGGGCCCGGGTTCGCCGCAAAGCTGTCCCCGCCGAAGTGGCGCATCACCCCGTGCACGGCATTCAGCCCGGTGGTCACCGCACCCTCGGCCCAGCCCGCGGTCCAGGAGATGTCATCGCCGGCCAGGAAGATGCCGCGCTGCGATTCAGGCAGCTCCCGCTGGTCGAAGTGGGTGTACAGCCGCTGCTGGTAGCGGTAGTGGCCCGGTAGGTTGGCCTTGAACGCGCCCATGAAGTTCGGGTCCGCCTCCCAGGAGACGGTGATCGGGGTGCCCACGATGTGGCTGCGGATGTCCAGGCCCGGGTAGATCTGCTCCAGGGAGTGCAGCATCAGCTCGGTACGGCGCTCGGCATCCAGGGACAGCCACTTCAGCGCGTCATCGTTCCAGGTGTAGGACAGCAGAATCACCGCCGGCTTGCCCGGGCCGTTGTCCAGCAGGTAGGTGGCCCGGTTCAGCCGGTCGGTGAGGGTCATGGACATCAGGTCCTGGCCGGTCTTGGGGTCCTTGTCCTTCCAGAACGCCCGGTCCACCATCACGAAGGTCTTGGAGGACTGCATGTAGTGGCTGCGTTCGATGGCGGTCCACATCTTCGGTTCGAAGAGGGACTCCTCCACGTGGATGCCGGTGGACAGCAGCCAGGACTGGGTGGTGGAGACCACCGCATCGAATTCCTGGGTCCGCCCGTGCTTCTCGGTGACCGCGATGCGCTGCCCGTGCGGGCCGTGGCCCTGCCCGCGCACGATCCGGGAGACCGCACCGCGCGGTGCCCCGTGGTGCAGCGAGGACAGGCTGGTGCCGGCCGGCCAGTGCACCAGGTCCTGGGGCGCGTGGTTCCACAGGGCGTGCGGCAGCTTCGCCGCCCCACCGGTGATGCCGCGGTGGTTGTCATCCGCGTCGGTGTACACGACCCGCAGGATTTCCAGGATCGAGTTCGGGAAATCGGTGTCCCAGCCGCCGGTGCCGAATCCGACCTGGCCGAACGCCTCACGGTGCTCGAAGCCGGCTTCCTTGAAGGCCGCCGAGTTGGCGATGAAGCCGTAGAAGGTCTCCTCGTCCAGGTCGCGCACCATCCGGTCCCACAGCTCCTTGATCTTCGCGGTGTCGCGGGAGATCAGGGCCTGCTGCATCCGTTCAAAGTCGGCGTCCTCGGCCAACGCCCGGCGCCAGGCGTCGGCGACCTCGAGGAAGAATGCGGGCAGCTGGTCGGGGCGTTCGGCGTAGACCTTCTCCCCCTTCAGCTCGATCACCGTGGAGGGGGTGGGCCCGGCCATCGGGTTGGGGAATTCGAAGGTGTCGATGCCCAGCTTGTCGATGTAGTGGTAGAACGCCTTGCCGGTGCTCGGGAAACGCATCCCTCCCAGGTCGCAGGTGACCTCCGGGGCGGCGGCGAAGGAGGCGGTGCGCAGCCGCCCGCCGATCTGGTCGGCCTCGAAAATCACCGGCTTGAGCCCCAGCTTCATCAGCTCATACGCGGTGACCAGCCCGGATAGCCCCGCACCGATCACGGCTACCTCGGTGCCGTGATGTTCCCGGGGAATCTGGCCCAGCCCCTCGGCGCCGGCCAGGTAGTGGTCGTAGCTGAAGGGGAAGTCGGGGTTGAGCATGCTCAGGCTCATTCGGTGTTGCTCCTTGGTCGTGCGTGAAACGTTGGGATTGAAAAGTCGTGGGCGGCCCGGCCCGCCAAAACCTAGATGATTAATTCCTAATGGTTGTCCCGTGTGTTCAGTGGTCATACGCGGTCAATGAGCGTTTGCGGGGTGCGTCTATTTTCCAGTTGTGCCAGATCCCGGCCGCCATGGCTAGTAGCTTGGACGCAACACGGGCCATGACACCGCCCAGAGTACGCGCCCCATGACGTTCCAGGCCGAGTTGGCCTTTGAGGGTGTCAAAGACGGACTCAACCCACTGACGAATCCCTCCGAAGTCCCCGAATCGGGGTGTCTCGTCCTTCCGGTCCGGGCGTAGCAGGTGAGCTTTGAGATCTGCGGTGATGAATGTTTCAAACTCCTTGCCGGCGAAGCCCTTGTCCGCCAGGATTACCTGCCCATCGGCGACCAGGTCACTGCTGGCTTCCAACATCGCTGCGATGGCTTCGCGTTCGCCGATTTTCGGGTTGGCCAGGCCCCAGACCACTGGCATTCCCTCGGGCGTGCAGAGTAGGTAGAGCCGTAAGCCCCAGAAGTACCTGGAGTGCGAAGCGCAGTACCCGTACCCGGCCTGCCCGGCCAGGTCTGAGCGTTTGACTGTTTCGCGGGACTGACCACACGGTACCGGGGTGGAGTCCAAAAGTCGCAGAACATCATGCCAGGTGGGAACGTCTTGAGCCAGCGTTGTCAGGGTGTGGGCGATCAGCGGGGCAGCGGCGCGGATGCGCTTGTTGTATCCGGATTGCTGCGGGATATTTGGGAACATCGACTTCAGGTGGGTGCGGGCGTACCGGATCCACCGGGTCTCTGAGGAGTCTGCATGAAGCAGGTGCTGGGCCACGGCCAGGCAGAGCAGCTCCGCGTCGCTGAGTAGCTGGGGTCGTCCCCGCCGTGGTCCGGTGGGCAGGTTCGGGATGACATGGTCAGTGATGAACACGTAGAGTGTTGTCAGGAGAGTGTTTAGGTTTTTGTTCACACCATAACTCTTAACACTCTCCGCTAAGCATTAAAAGGCCTCCTGAACAGATTCTTTCTGTTCAGGAGGCCTTTTCGTACCTATACGGATTTAGGACTTACTCATCTAGTCGGCCGGCCGGTTCAGGTGGGCGTCGATGTACTGCTGCTTGCTCAGCTGCCCCAGCCGGGAGTGGCGCCGGCCGTAGCCGAAGTAGATCACGATGCCCACGCACATCCACAGCCCGAAGACCAGCCAGGTCACCGGAGCCAGCTGGCTCATCAGGAACAGGCAGGCCGCGGCGCCCAGGATCGGGGTGAGCGGGTAGAAGGGCACCTTGAAGGTGCGGGTGGCCAGCGGCTGCTTGCGGCGCAGGTAGATCACCGAGACGCTGACCAGCGCGAAGGCGAACAGGGTGCCGATGCTGGTGGCCTCGGCCAGCTGTCCCAGCGGGATGAAGGCGGCCGTCAGCGCCACCACGCTCCCGGTGATCACGGTGCCGGCGATCGGGGTGCCGGTGCGGGCGTTGACCCGGGAGAAGATGCTGGGCACCAGTCCGTCGCGGGACATGGACAGCAGGATGCGGGTCTGCCCGTAGAGCACGGTGAGCACCACCGAGGCGATGGCCAGCACCGAGCTGGCGGCAAAGAGCAGCACGATCCACTGCTGGCCGGTCAGTTCGTGGATGATCTGCACCAGGGCGGCCTGGGAGCCTTCGAAC
This sequence comes from Glutamicibacter sp. St.4D3, assembly GCF_059728615.1. Lineage (NCBI taxonomy): Bacteria > Bacillati > Actinomycetota > Actinomycetes > Micrococcales > Micrococcaceae > Glutamicibacter > Glutamicibacter sp. St.4D3. Next base: position 620,355 of record NZ_AP039380.1, on the reverse strand, counting down.
CACTGCCACTGCCGCGCACCGACGGCGGTGACGGCCACCAGCACGTACGCGGTGGTCACGATGACCATTGACCACAGGATTGCCCGGGGCAGGTCCCGCTTCGGGTTGCGGGCCTCCTCACCGGCGGTGGAGGCGGCGTCGAAGCCGATGTAGGAGAAGAACACGATGGAGGCTGCGCCGGTGACCCCCGCCGCGCCCATGGGCAGCAGCGGTTCAAAGTTTCCGGCGTTGAAGGCGGTGAAGGCAACGATGGAGAAGAACACCAGGATGCCGGTCTTGATGATGACCACCACGGTGTTCACCAGGGCCGATTCACGGGCACCGCGGATCAGCAGGATCGTGGCCAGCCCGACCACGATCAGGGCCGAAAGGTTCACCATTCCGCCTGGCTCGCTGGGTCCTGCCGCCAGGGCGGCAGGCAGCTCCAGGCCGAAGACGCTGAGGGTTTCGTTGACGTATTCGGCGGCGCCCACCGCCACGGCCGCCACCGAGACCGCGTACTCCAGCACCAGGCACCAGCCGCACACCCAGGCGATGCCCTCGCCCAGGGTGGCGTAGGAGTAGGAGTAGCTGGACCCGGAGACCGGCACCATGCCGGCCATTTCCGCGTAGCTGACCGCCGAGAGCAGGGCGGTGACACCGGCGAGCAAGAAGGAGATGAAGACCGCCGGTCCGGCGATCGGCACCGCCTGGCCAAGGATCACCAAAATGCCGGTGCCCAGGGTGGCACCCACGGAAATCATGGTGAGCTGGAAAACGCCCAGGGTGCGCTTCAGCTGCCCGCCGCCGTTGTCGGCGTGGGCTGACTCCACCATGTGGGAAATCGACTTACGGCGTCGAAGCTGCGCCGTCAGCGTGGGGCGTGGGGACCTGGTCAAGCCGCTCGGTGTACTCATGATGTTCCTTGCGTAGCTGTTCATCCATCGCTTTCCAGACTAGGTCTGTGAGCGGCATCTCAACCCTAGCCGATTTGAACTAAACTTTGAGCACATGGGACAAAATGCACCGGACTGGTTGGATCGCGCACCTGTGGCTGAAGACGCCGAGGTGCCCTGGGAAGGACTGACGGTGGCCCGCTTCCTGCGCGAAATCCGCGGCGGGGTGCGGGTCGTGGTGGAGGGCGGGGACGCCCCGCTGCACTGGGTGGAGCCCAGCGACTTGGCCGACCCCACCGCCTACCTGATCCCCCACGAACTGGTGCTGACCACCGGCGCCCAATGGCTGGACGTGCCGGCCGGGCCGCAGCGCGATCGGCGGATCGATGACTACGTGGCCGCACTGGTTGGTGCCCGGGCCAGCGCCCTGGGCTTTGGCACCGAACCCTATTTCCAAAACGTGCCTGCGGCCCTGAGCGCCGCCTGCCGCCGCCACGGACTGAGCCTGTGGCAGATCGATGTTTCCGTGCCGTTCGCGCACCTGGGCATCACGTTCGCCAAACTGCTGCGCAGTGACACCGCGCGGATGATGAAGGATGTGGCCGAGGCGAACCGGGCGCTGCTGCGCGCCCTGGACCGCGACCGGCCCGAGACGAGGCTGATCGAGGAGCTGGCCCCACGCATCGGCGCGGCCGTGCAGCTGTTGGACCCCAATGGCCGCCTGCGCCATGTGGCCCGCGGCAGCAGCGTGGACCTGCCCGATGAGGATGCCCTGCACGCGGTGCGCCACAAGCTCGCCTCCCACCGTTCGGCACGCCTGGAGGTGCTCAGCGACGGGGCGGCCACGCACCTGGTCTACCCGTTGCGGGCCCGCCAGCCCACGGCCTCCCCCGGCCAGAAGGATGCCGCCAGCCAGCGTCCGGACCCGGGAACCGGCACCCTGGTGCTCTCCCTGGCCGAACCCCCGTCGGTCGCGGTGCGCAGCATCGCCGGCACGGCGTTGAGCCTGCTGGAGGTCATCTTGCATCAGCGCCTGGTTGGCTCCTTCGCCGCGACCCAGCTGGCCACGCTGCTGGCGCTGGGAATCACCGGGCAGGACCCCGAATCGGGGCGCACCGATGAGCTGCTTGATGCTGCGGTGGGCGGAAACCCCAGGCAGCCGCTCCACGTGGTGCTCGCCGCCGGCCAGGAAGACGGGGACACCGATCCCGATCACCAGGTGGTGCTTTGCCGCAGCCTGTTCGACACCCGGCTGGTGGCCCGGCTGGATGGGCAGCTGGCCGTGGTCACCCGCCAACCGGTCGACGACCCGTTGATGCTGCGCGCCCGGGAAGCGGGAATGCTGGTGGCGGTCTCCCGCGCCCTGGATCCGTCCGCCGCCGGGTGGCGGCAACGCGGCGCGGAACTGCACGAGGCCTATCTGCAGGCCGCGGGGCTGCTGCGGCGGGTGCTCGATGAGCAGCGCAGCCTCAGGGCCGCGGATCTGGGCAGCACCTTCGCCGACTTGCTGCCGCTGAATGCGGCTCGACAACTGGCCCATGACCTGCTCGCCCCGCTGCTGGAACTGCCCGCGGCCCGCCGCGAGCTGTACTTGAGGGTGCTGCGTTCCTGGCTGGAGGCCAACGGGCAGTGGGATGCCTCGGCAGCCGCTGCGCAGCTGCACCGCAACTCCATGCGCCGGCACGTAAGCGCCATTGCCGAGCTGTTGGGCGTGGACCTGTCCGAGGCGGCGGTGCGTCAGGAGCTTTATCTGGCGCTGCGTTTCATTTCCAATACCGGAACATAGTCCAGCCCAGCGGCTAGTCCGCCCAGGTTTCGGCACCCCAGCGCTGGTAGAGGTCGTTGCGCAGTTCGGCCAGGTAGGGGGTGATCCGCTGGGCTTCGCTCACCTGGCGGGCCGCAAGGTCGGTGATCAGCAGTTCGGCCTCGGCCCCGGCGGCGGCCAGCACGGTGCCGGAGGGCGCCGCCACCACCGAGTGCCCCGAGAGCTCCAGTCCGGCCTCCATGCCGCTGTGGTTCGCGTACGCCACGTAGACCCCGTTTTCCATGGCGCGGGCCGGAATCAGCGAATCGGTGACCGGATCGTTGCCCACGCTCAACGCGGTCGGCACGATGACCAGCTCGGCACCACGAACGGCCGCGGCGCGTACGGTTTCGGGGAATTCAACGTCAAAGCAGATCATCAGCCCGATGCGCAGGCCCTCAAGCTCGAACAGGGCCGGGGCGCCGGTGCCGGGCTTGAACACCCGCTGCTCCTCGGGCCCGTAGAGGTGCACCTTCACATAGCGGGCCAGCTGGGCCCCGTTCCGGTCCACCACATAGCCGACAATCATCCACTGGCCGTCAACGTATTCCGGTAGGCAATAGGCAATCGCGATCCCGGCGGCGCGCGCCACCTCGGGCATCCGCTGGCCCCACGCCGCGGCCTGCTCGGGGACAAGCCGCTGGAGGATCTGCTCGGGCGCGTACCCGCTAATGAACAGCTCAGGCGTCAGCAGCAGGTCGGCTTCGGCCTTGGCGGCCTGCTCGGCCGCATGGGCGATCAGGGAAATGTTCGCGTCCCCATCCAGCACGGTCGCGGTGTCTTGCAGCATTGCCAGTCGCATGGTGATGTCCACTTCCTCGTCAGTACTACTTCAAGGCTAGGGGTCGTTACCGATGCCGCCGAGTTAAAAAAGTCCCAGTTTCCCGGGGGCGCAGGATGTTTTGCACCAGCCATGGCTGGTTTCGCTGGGAGCCCGGACGGGTCAGGCCGACCCGGAACCCGGCAGCTGGTGCAGGATGTCGGGGCCACTGAATGGTTGCGCATCCGCCTTAACGAGTGGAGGCACCAGCCCATGGCTGGTGCCTCCAGTGGTTCAGCGCGCCGGGACTACTTGGTCAGCAGTTCCAAAGCAGCGTTCAGGGTCTTGCTCGGACGCATGACCGCGGTGGTCTTGGCCTCGTCCGGACGGTAGTAGCCGCCCAGTTCAACACTGTGGCCCTGGACCTCGGCCAGCTCGCTGAGGATGGTTTCCTCATCGTCGGACAGTGCCTTGGCCACGTCGGCGAAGGCGGCCGCCAATTCGGCGTCCTTGTCCTGCTTGGCCAGCTCCTCGGCCCAGAACTTGGCCAGGTAGAAGTGGCTGCCGCGGTTGTCCAGCTCGCCCACCTTGCGCTTGGGCGACTTGTTTTCCAGCAGGAAGGTACCGGTCGCGGCGTCCAGCGTGTCGGCCAGCACCTGGGCGCGGGCGTTGTCGTAGTTGCTGGCCAGGTGCTCGAAGGAAGCGGCCAGGGCCAGGAACTCACCCAGCGAGTCCCACCGCAGGTGGTTCTCGTTCACCAGCTGCTGTACGTGCTTCGGGGCCGAGCCACCGGCACCGGTCTCGAACAGGCCGCCGCCGGCCAGCAGCGGAACGATCGAGAGCATCTTTGCGCTGGTGCCCAGCTCCAGGATCGGGAACAGGTCGGTGAGGTAGTCGCGCAGCACGTTGCCGGTCACCGAGATGGTGTCCTCGCCCTTGCGGATGCGCTCAATCGAGTACTTGGTGGCCTCGATCGGCGAGAGGATCTTGATGGTCAGGCCCTCGGTGTCGTGCTCCTTGAGGTATTCGTTGACCTTCTTGATCAGCACCGCGTCGTGGGCGCGGTTCTCATCCAGCCAGAACACCGCCGGGGTCCGGGAGGCGCGGGCGCGGTTGACGGCCAGCTTCACCCAGTCGCGGATGGCAACGTCCTTGGTCTGGCAGGCGCGCCAGATATCGCCGGTGAAGACCTGGTGCTCGATCAGTACGGTGCCGAACTCGTCCAGCACCTGGACGTGGCCGTTGCCGGTCATCTCGAAGGTCTTGTCGTGCGAGCCGTATTCCTCGGCCTTCTGGGCCATCAGGCCCACGTTCGGCACGGTGCCCATGGTGGTCGGGTCGTAGGCGCCGTTGGCGCGGCAGTCCTCGATCACGGCCTGGTAGACGCCGGAGTAGGAGGAGTCAGGCAGCACGGCCAGGGTTTCGGCTTCCTCGCCGTCCGGGCCCCACATCTTTCCGCCCAGGCGGATCATGGCCGGCATCGAGGCGTCGACGATCACATCGGAGGGCACGTGCAGGTTCGTGATCCCCTTGTCCGAATCCACCATGGCCAGCTTCGGGCCCTCTTCCAGGCCCTTGGCGATCAGCTTCTCCACGCCCTCGCGGACCTCGTCGGTCAGCTCGTCCAGCCCGCCGAGGATGGCGGCCAGGCCGTTGTTCGGGTTCAGCCCGGCGGCTTCCAGCTGCTCGCCGTAGGTGTCGAACAGCTCAGAGAAGTAGGCCTTGACGACATGGCCGAAGATGATCGGGTCGGAGACCTTCATCATGGTGGCCTTCAGGTGGGCGGAGAACAGCACGTCATCGCGCTTGGCGCGGGCCACGGCGTCCTTGAGGAACTCGTCCAGGGCCGCCACGTGCATGACGGTGCCGTCGATGACCTCGCCGGCCAGCACCTTGAACGGCTTCTTCAGGATCTTGACTTCACCGTCTTCGGCGACAAAGCGGATCGAGATGCTCTTGTCCTTGTCGATGACCACGGACTTCTCGTTCGAGGCGAAGTCATCGGCACCCATGGTGGCGACATTGGTCTTCGAGTCGGAGGACCAGGCACCCATCGAGTGCGGGTTCTTGCGGGCGTAGTTCTTCACGCTCAGTGGCGCGCGGCGGTCCGAGTTGCCTTCACGCAGCACCGGGTTCACGGCCGAACCCTTGATCTTGTCGTAGCGGGCGCGGATGTCGGTTTCCTCATCCGAGCTCGGGTTGTCCGGGTAATCGGGCAGGGCGTAGCCGGCGGCCTGCAGTTCGGCGATCGCGGCTTTCAGCTGCGGGATCGATGCGGAGATGTTCGGCAGCTTGATGATGTTGGCCTCGGGGGTCTTGGCCAGGTCACCCAGCTCGGCCAGGGCATCGGCGATGCGCTGTTCCTCGGTCAGGTAGTCCGGGAAGCTGGCGATGATGCGGCCGGCCAGCGAGATGTCGCGGGTTTCCAGCTCCACCCCGGCGGTCGAAGCGTAGGCCTCGACGATCGGCAGGAACGAGTGGGTCGCCAGCATCGGCGCTTCATCGGTGTGGGTGTAGATAATCTTGGCCATAGGTGTGGCGTCTCCCTGATCGTCGTGCGGAAGCGGGGTTAACCGCCCTAAACTCAACGTTCCCAACTTACCTGATTTCGGGCTCCACGACACGTTTTGTGGCCTAGTTATCCCTGCGAACTGCCCTGATTTTGCGCTGAAATGTCGGGCTTGGCGGCCCCAGATCGGCATCCCCGCTTTAAGTTAAGGTCTCGTAACTCAAACCGCTTTTTCGCAAACCCCGCCATGGGAGGGGCATAACAGCAACCCAGACGCCTCCGGGACTCCCGCCGGAAGAACCCGGCAACGAGCACGCAACCAGATTGTTGAACAATCCAGTCATTTGCTGCATGGTTAAGGTCGGAGGCAAGTAGAGACGGGGATCACAGTGCAATACATCGACCTGAATTCCGATGTGGGCGAATCGTATGGAAGCTGGAGCATGGGAGATGACACCGCGATCTTCCAATCCGTCTCCTCGGCCAACGTGGCCTGCGGATTCCATGCCGGTGACCCGCGCACCATCGCCCACACCTGCCGCGAGGCGGCGAAGGCGGGCATCACCATCGGGGCTCATGTCGGGTACCACGACCTGGCCGGGTTCGGTCGCCGCTTCATTGAGGTTCCGGGCAGCGAACTGGCAGATGACTTGCTCTACCAGCTGGGGGCGATGGACGCCATGGCCCGGGCTGCCGGCAGCGAAGTCAAGTACGTCAAACCGCATGGCGCCTTGTACAACGCCATCGTGCACCATGAAGAGCACGCCCAGGCGGTGATTGACGCGATACGGGCCTTCGGACGCGACCTTCCCGTGCTCCTGCTTCCCGGGTCGATCGCCCTGGACAAGGCCGAACGTTCCGGGTTGCGGGCGGTCAGCGAGGCCTTTGCCGATCGCAGCTACAACCCGGACGGAACCTTGGTTTCGCGTACGGATCCCGCTGCCGTCCTGCATGATCCCCAACGCATCACCCAGAACATGATTCGCCTGGCCAGCGAAGGCACCATCCGGGCCATCGATGGCACCATCATCCGCACTTCCGCTGAGAGCATCTGCGTTCACGGGGATACGGCCGGAGCCGTGGCGGTGGCCGCCGCGGTGCGTGGCGGGCTGGAATCCTCGGGGATAGACATCAAGAGCTTCGCATGACGATCGATGCCGTCCACTTTGCCGGCACCCGAGCGGTGCTCGTGGAGCTGTCCGATGCCGCGTCCGCGATGGCGCTGACCGCCTGGCTGGAATCCCATCCCCTGCCAGGACAGCAGGATGTGCAAACCGGTGCGCGCACGGTGTTGCTCAGGACCGACTGCCTGCCCAATGCCGGCTACGCGTACCGGGTCATTCCCACGCTGCATCTTGACCTGGACCGCCGGCACGAAGGCGAGCTCATCACGGTGAACGTCAGTTACGACGGGCCGGACCTGCACGCGGTGGCCGAGCTGCTCGGCCTGAGCACCGAAGCGCTGATCGAACTGCACAGTTCACGACGGTGGGCTGCCGCATTTACCGGCTTTGCCCCGGGATTCGCCTACCTGCAGTCCGAGGGCACGCCCTTGGAGGTTCCACGTCGCAGCACGCCTCGAACCACGGTGCCCGCCGGCGCGGTTGCCCTGGGCGGGAAGTACTCGGCCATCTACCCCGCGGCGTCCCCCGGCGGCTGGCAGCTGCTCGGGCATACCGACACCCGCATGTGGGACGTGAACCGCACGCCCCCGGTCCTGGTGCAACCGGGCGACAAGGTGAAATTCGTGCCGCAACGCGCGGCACTGCGACTGAGCGCTCCTGCCGCGAACCACCAGCCACCGGCACCACAGGTGACGTCGGGGGTGGAAGTCATCAGCCCCGGCCCGCAATCAACGATCCAGGATGCAGGACGCCGCGGCGCCGGCAACCTTGGCGTTTCCCCCTCCGGCGCTGCGGATGTGATTTCGGCGCACCAGGCGAACAGGCTGGTCGGGAACCTGCCCGGTGCGCCCGTCATCGAGACCCTTGCCGGTTCGCTGCGGGTGCGGGCCATTGGCCACCAGGTGCTGGCGGTCAGCGGGGCCGAGGTGCGGCTCGAGATCCACGGCGAGGCCCAGGATCACACCAGCATGCGCACCGCAGAGATGAACGTGCCGTTCATCCTCAGGGACAAGGAAACCTTGAGCTGTTCCGCGGCCACGGCCGGGCTTCGCAGCTACCTGGCGGTCCGAGGCGGCTTTGATGGCCACCGGGTTCTGGGCTCCCTGTCCACCGATTCCCTCTCCGGCCTCGGACCAGCACCCCTGCAACCCGGCGAGCGCCTGCCCACGGCGAGGATCCGCGGCACCCATCCGGTGGGCGGCGCCGAACCCTCCACGCTGCCCCAGCCCGAGCCGGACGGATGTTTTAGGCTGCGCCTCGTGGCCGGTCCACGCGATGATTGGTTCGGACCGGAGGGCCTGGAACGGCTTGTTTCCCAAACGTGGGAAGTCAGTGCCCAGTCCAACCGGGTGGGACTGCGCCTGAGCAATGCCGCGGGCGGCAGGCCGCTGGTCCGGCTGCGCGACGGTGAGCTTAAAAGCGAAGGCATGGTCCGCGGTTCGCTTCAGGTTCCCCCTTCCGGATTGCCCGTGCTGTTCCTGGCAGATCACCCGGTGACCGGCGGCTATCCGGTCATCGCGACCTTGGTCGATGAGGACGTCTCAAAGGCCGCTCAGCTCGCCCCCGGCACCCCCATCCGCTTTGTGCTGCTGGAACCCGGCTCATCGATGCCGCGGACGGGAGGTGGGCGCAGATGAACGAGCCCCATCAAGCAGCCGCCGCCACGGATGCTGCCCCCTGCCACGGCCTGTTGGAACGCGGGGTGGCCGCTCACGCGCACACCGGCGCGTGGGTGGCCGAACGGCTGCGTGCGCTCATCGCCGCGGGCAAGATGGTTCCCGGCCAAAAGCTTGGGGAAAAGGCGCTCTCCGAAACCTTTGGGATCTCCCGCAACACGTTGCGCGAGGCGTTCCGGATGTTGAACAACGAACTGATCATCACGCGGGTCCCCAACCGCGGGGTGTTCGTGGCTTGTCCCGGGCCGGAGGATGTACGTGAAATCTACGCGGTGCGCCGGATGATCGAACCGGCGGCGGTGGCCTGGGGCGCGGACCTAAATGTTGCCCAACTGCACCGCACCGTGGTTTCTGGCCTGGAGGCGATGGCGGCCAGCGACACGGTCGGGGTCGCGGATGCGAACCAGCGGTTTCACGAGCAGATTGTTGCCGGGTCAGGCAGCAGGCACCTGCAGGAGCTGATGCACCGCGTGCTGGCCCGGATGCGGTTGGCGTTCCAGTCGGCGCAGGGCACCACGGATTTTCATCGCACCTACTTGCAGGGCAATGTGAACGTCGTGGGACTGCTCGATCGCGGGCAGCGGGTCGCGGCAGCCGATGAACTGCGCAGCTACCTGGAAGCGACCGAAAGCGAGCTGCTCTCACGGTTATCCGCCACGGCGCCGGGCGCTGCCCCTCGACGCGGTTAAAGCGCGTTTCCGCTGCCGCCACCGGCGGCTTGCCGACACAAAATCCCCGGGAGGCACCGGCAAGACGCGGCGGGCCCCCGCCCGCCTGAGTCATTCAGGTCGTGCGGGGGCCCGCCATGCGCCAGGATCTAGTGGAAGAAGTGGCGGGCGCCGGTGAAGTACATGGTGATGCCGGCTTCGTTCGCCGCAGCGATCACTTCCTCATCGCGTACCGAGCCGCCGGGCTGGACTACCGCCTTGACTCCGGCGTCAATCAGGATCTGCAGGCCATCGGCGAACGGGAAGAACGCGTCCGAGGCCGCCACGGCGCCCCGGGTGCGGTTCTTGGACTCGGCGCCGTCCACGTTCTCGGCCCCGCCGGCGGCGTCGGCCCCGGATTCAACGCTCACGCCCAAGGTGTTGGCGCGTTCCACGGCCAGCTTGCAGGAGTCCACGCGGTTGACCTGTCCCATGCCGATGCCCACCGCGGCACCGTCCTTGGCCACCAGAATGGCGTTGGACTTGGCGGCGCGCACCGCACGCCAGGCGAAGGCCAGGTCGGCCAGGGTCTGCTCGTCGGCGGCCGAGCCGGCGGCCAGCGTCCAGTTGGCCGTGTCATCACCGTCGGCTGCGATGGTGTCCGACGCCTGGATGAGCATGCCGCCGGAAATCTGGCGGAACTCGTTGGCGGCGCGGCGGTACCCCTCCGGCAGGGTCAGCAGGCGGATGTTCTTCTTGGCCGAAAGGATCTGCACGGCCTCATCTTCGAAGTCTGGGGCGATGACCACCTCGGTGAAGATGCCCTTGACCGTGTCGGCCATCGCCTTGGTGACGGTGCGGTTCGCGGCGATCACCCCGCCGAAGGCGGAGACCGGGTCGGTGGCGTGGGCCTTGGCGTGGGCGTCGGCGATCGGGTCCGCGGCGCCCGGGGTGGCCACCGCAACACCGCACGGGTTGGCGTGCTTGATGACGGCCACGGCTGGTTCGCTGAAGTCGAAGGCGGCGCGCAGGGCGGCGTCTGCGTCCACGTAGTTGTTGTAGCTCATCGGCTTGCCGTGCAACTGCTTGGCCTGGGCGATCCCGGCCGGCGCGGCGGCATCGGTGTACAGGGCGGCCTGCTGGTGCGGGTTTTCCCCGTAGCGCAGCACCGCTTCGCGTTCCAGGGCCACCCCGGCGTAGGCCGGCCACTGGACCTGGCCCTGTTCGTCCTCGTCCAGGAACTGGCTGGCGGTCCAGGAGGCCACGGCCGTGTCGTAGGCGGCGGTGTGGGCGTAGGCCTTGGCGGCCAGGCGCTGGCGGGTCTTCAGGTCGAAGCCCCCGGCCTTGGCGGCCTCGATGACCTGCCCGTAGAAGGAGGGGTCCACCACGATGGAGACCGCAGCGTGGTTCTTCGCGGCCGAACGCACCATGGCCGGACCGCCGATGTCGATCTGCTCGACCACGTCGTCCTGCGCGGCGCCGGAGGCGACGGTCTGCACGAACGGGTACAGGTTGACGACCACCAGGTCGATCGGGTCAATGTCCATGGAGGCCAGGGTGTCCATGTGCTTGCCCACGCGGCGGTCGGCCAGGATGCCGCCGTGGATCCGCGGGTGCAGCGTCTTCACGCGCCCGTCCAGCATTTCCGGGGAACCGGTAACCTGTTCCACCTCGGTGACGGGGATGCCGGCCGCGGCGATGCGCTGGGCCGTTGAACCGGTGGAGACCAGCTGCACCCCTGCCTCATGCAGTCCGGCGGCCAGCTCCTCCAGACCGGTCTTGTCGTAAACGGAAATCAGGGCGCGACGGATCGCTACACGGTCTAGGGCGGTCTTGCTCACGTAAATGGTCTCCCGGGCAGTGCGACATTGTGGTTGCGGCGGCACGGCGGCCGCCGCAACCATTCTAGCCCCGGGGTGCGGTCAACCTTCAGGATGTTTCGGACAGGGTCTGGTCCTGGACGATGTCGGGGAAATGTTCGCTGAGCTGTTCCGGGGTGAGGCACAGCTTCAGCAGTGTCTCGGCGTGGTCGTCGTCGGCCACGTAGGTGACCAGGTCCAGCTTGGTGCGTTCGTTCAGGGCATCACGCAACCCGATGGCCACCCTGACCATGGTGCGGTAGTAGGCGCGGATGGTTTCGCTCCACCCCTCACGCTGGGCCTGGGTGGCCAGCGCGTCGCTCCAGATTTCGGCGGCCACCTCCTCCACCAGCCCGATGGAGGACCAGTGCCATTCGGTGGGTTCCCACTTATCCGAATAGAATCCGTCATCGTCGTCGGCTTCCAGGTCCGCTTCCAGCGCCTGCAGCACATCGTCCAGGTCCTGGCCGTCGTGGTCCTCGTCCTCGGCCCCGTGCCCGTCCGTGGAGTCATCCTCCGTTTCACGGTCCCCGGGTTCGACGCCGGAGTAGTCATCGGCGTCCGCCCGGTCCTCGTATTCCTCGTCCTCGTCCAGGTCCTCGCCGCGCGCCACCAGCAGTTCGCGGGTTTCGGTCAGCCGGTCGCGTTCCAGCGCCTGGATGGAGTTCAACGCCAGCAGGGGCATGTCAATGGACTCGGACTCCTCGCTGCTGACCCCGTGCAGGGCAATCGCGTAGAAGTCCTGGGTCGGGTGTTGTTCCAAAATCTCCGCCGCGTGTCGAAGGGCGGACACCCGTAGCGCCTCTTCGAGAGCGGTCCAATCTACTCCCATGTCCAGAGATTACCCCGTTCGGCGGGCCACCGGTAGGCCTTGACGCACCGGGCAATCGGGCGTAGCGATGTGCCCGAAGCCACGGCAGTGTCGGTAGGCTACTGCCTGTTGCCTCCGCAGCCGCATCCTCCACCGAAGGACTTTGACCGTGTCTACCATTACCCGCCCCTCCGGCGCCCGCATTGTGCAGGAGCTGCCCTTCAAGTGGTCCGTGCAGGGCTCGATCTTCATCATCGGCGGCCTGGGGTTCATGTTCGACGCCTGGGACGTGACGCTGAACGGCGCACTGATCCCGCTGGTCGCCGCCGAGTGGGGGCTGGAGCGCACCACCGCGGCGCTGCTGGGCACCTCGAACCTGGTGGGGATGGCGATCGGCGCGTTCATCTGGGGCGGGCTGGCGGACCGCTATGGGCGCAAGAAGGCGTTCTCGGCGACCCTGCTGATGTTCTCGGTCTTCACGGTGCTGGGCGCGCTGTCCCCGAACTTCGGGTTCTTTGTGGCGTTCCGCTTCCTGGCCGGTGTGGGCTTGGGCGGCTGCATCCCGGTGGATTATGCGCTGGTGGGCGAGTTCACCCCGGCCCGGCTGCGCGGCAAGGTGCTCACCGCCATGGACGGGTGGTGGCCGGTGGGTGCGGCGCTGTCCTTCTTCATTTCCGGGGCCGTGATTGCCACGACCGAGAACTGGCGGCTGATCCTGGTGGTGATGATCCTGCCGGCGCTGCTGGTCTACTTTGTGCGCCGCCAGGTGCCCGAGTCCCCGCTGTACCTGGCCTCGCGGGGCCGGGAGTCCGAGGCGCGGGCGGTGATTGACGACCTGGTGACCCGCACCGGGGCCAAGGTGCGCGAGTACCGGATCGAGGTGCCGGACGCCAAGCCCACACCGTGGTGGCAGCAGGTGGTGGCGCTGTGGCGGTACTCCCCGTCGCTGACCGCGACCAGCTGGCTGCTGTTCATCACCATCCTGCTGGTCTACTACCTGGCACTGACCTGGCTGCCCACCATCCTGGCCGAGGCCGGGATGGCCCAGTCCGCGGCCCTGTTCACCACCGCGGTGATGGCGTTGATGGGTCTGCTCGGGGTGGTGATCGCCGCCCTGCTCGTTGAGCGGGTGGGCCGCAAGTGGCTGCTGGGCGTTTCCGCGCCACTCTCCGGTCTGGTGCTGGTGCTGGTGGCCCAGGTGCTTCACGTGCCGGCCGCCGCCATCGGCTGGGTGCTGGTGTTCGGGATGGTGGTGCAGGTGGCGATCCCGGTGCTCTACGCCTATGTCTCGGAGCTGTACCCCACCGAGCTGCGCGCCTCGGGGTTCGGGTGGGCCTCGACCATGTCCCGGCTGGCGGCCGGGTTCGGTCCGCTGCTGTTCGCCGCACTGTGGCCGGTGGTGGGCCTAAGCGCCCTGTTCGCCGGGGCGACCGTGCTGGTGGTGCTGGCCCTGCTGGTCATGGCGCGGGTGGCCCCGGAAACCAAGGGCCGCGAGCTTGACTGAACTTCCCGCCCACCTGCCGCAGCACCTGCTGCGGCTGGCCGCGGACGGCGGGGCCGAACCGGTGTGGCGCAACGAGCTGGGTGGGACGACCTTTCGGCTGGCCCCCGCAGGCCGGTGCCTGTACCTGAAGTGGCAGCCGCGCCCGCCGGTTGACCGGCAAGATGCGCGGGCGGTGGATTTGGCGGCCGAGGCCCGGCGGCTGCGCTGGGCCCGGATGTATCACCCGGTTCCCCTGGTGCTCGGGCAGGGAGCCACATCCGACGGATCCTGGCTGCTGACCCAGGGGGTTGTCGGCACCAGCGCCGTGGATGAGCGGTGGCGCGCCGAGCCGCGCACCGCCGTCGTCGCGATCGCCCGGGGCCTGCGAAGGCTGCATGAGACCCTGCCGGTCGAGGACTGCCCGTTCACCGGCAGCTGGGCGCAGCCCCACGCGGCACGGCTTCTGGCACCGCAGCAGTTGGTGGTCTGCCACGGGGACCCGTGCGTGCCGAACACGTTGCTGGATTCGTCCGGCGATTTTGCCGCCCACGTGGACCTGGGGCTGCTGGGGGTGGCGGACCGCTGGTCGGACCTGGCGATTGCCAGCTACAGCATCGGCTGGGACATCAACTTCGGCCCCGGCTACGAGGAGCTCTTCTTCAGCGCCTACGGGGTGGCGCCGGATTGGGAGCGCATTGCCGCCTACCGCGCGTTGTGGGACGCGCCGGAATAGTGCGTCCGGGCTACGCCTTGCCGGCGGCCAAATCCGCCAGGGTGGCGATCAGCAGCCGGCGTTCAACCACCTTGATGCGCTCGTGCAGGGATTCCTCGGTGTCCCCGGGCAGCACCTCGACCGCCTCCTGGCGCAGGATCGGGCCGGTGTCCACCCCGGTGTCGGCGATGTGCACGGTGCAGCCGGTCACCTTCACCCCGTACGCCAGGGCGTCACGCACCCCGTGGGCGCCGGGGAAGGACGGCAGCAGTGCCGGGTGGGTGTTGATGTAGGTGCCCTCGAAGGCATTGATGAACTCCTCGTTCACAATGCGCATGAAGCCCGAGGAGATGACGTAGTCCGGGGCGTAGGACAGGCACTTTTCGGTCAGCGCATGGTTCCATTGCGCCCGCTCGGAATAGTCCTTGAAGTTCACCACGAAGGTTTCAATCCCGGCATCCGCGCAGCGCTGCACCCCCAGGGTGCCGTGCTTGTCCGCGCCGACCGCCGCAATTTCCACATTGGGCAGCTCGCCGCTGGCGATCGCGTCGATGACTGCCTGGAGATTCGAACCGGTGCCGGAAACCAAAACCACAATACGCATGGCTTCAATTCTACGGTGGCTGCGCCCGCCGCCTGGCACCGGCAAGGTGGGCGGGCGCAGCAGCGGCCCGCTAGGCGAACACCACCAGCCCGTAGACCACGAACAACGCCAGGTGGGCGGCCCCGTGCACGGCGGTGACCCGCTTCGCCCCGAACCCGGCCACGGTCATCAGCAGGGTCAGCCCAAGCAGCAGCAGGTTTGCCGGGGATTCACCGAGCACGACGCTCTGCCCGGTGAGCATGCCGATGACCAGCACGGCGGGAATCGTGACGCCCACCGTGGAGACCAGCGCGCCGTGGCACAGGTTGCTCACCCGCTGGATTTCCCCGTTCAGGGCGGCGCGCACCGAGGTGATGGATTCGGGCAGGAACACGATCATGGCAATCAGGATCCCGGACAGGGCCACCGGTGCCCCCAGCCGGCCCAGGCCGACGTCCAGCAGGCTGGCCATGTCATGGGAGAGCAGCACGATCGGCAGCACCGTGATGACCAGCAGTCCCAGCCGCAGCAGCACTTCGGTGCGGTGGGTGGCCAGCAGCTGACCGATCGGGGTCCGTTGCGCACCGGCCTGGCCCTCGGTTCCGCCAATCCCCAGGCGCTGGATCACCTTGGGGTCCACCTCAATGAAGTCCCCGGACTGCGCCCCCATTTGGCGGTACAGGAAGTAGGCGTACAGCACGACGGTGAGCAGAACCAGTGGGATCTCCTGCGCGGTGGTGTAGCTGCCCCCGGTGCCGATCAGCGCCGGCAGGGCGAACGCCAGGGAGGTGAGCACCACCAGCATCGCCAGGTAGGCCGAGGCACCGGTGCGGTTGGGGGCCATGGCCCCGTGCCGGGTGCCTCCCACCAGCAGGGACAGGCCGATCACCAGGTTCATGATGATCATCGACACCGCCATGACCGAGTCGCGGGCGATCGTCGAATGATCGCCCGGGCCCAGCATGACCGCGGAAATCAGGATGACTTCGATCAGCACGATGGACAGGGTCAGCACCAGCGAACCGTAGGGGTCTCCCAGCCGGCGCGCGAGCTGCTCGGCTTCGTGCACCACCCCGAAGGAGCACAGCAGGATGACCGCGACGATCACTGACAGGGCCAGCACCAGCAGCCCGCCGGACACCGGTGGGGCGAGGAACCGCCCCAGCCCGAGCAGCAGGAAGAAGGTGCCCCAGCCAAGGATAAGCCGGAGGATGGCCACCGGGGTGACGATTGATCGCAACAAGGAAGTGGAACGCAAGGGTTCAGAACCTATTCCATGGGGTCGTCCCCATGTCGAGCGAGCGGACGGGTCGTCCCGACCGGAAAAACGGCAATGTGCCTGCCTTCAGGGTAGATCAGCGGGCTGCGGGGAGCCAATTGGTGGCCCGGCACCGCGTGGTGCTGGCCATGGGCCCAGCCCACCGCCTGGGCTACCGGCCGGCAGGCGGCGCACTGGCGCTCTTGACCCAGGGGGTTGCTTGGGTGGCAGCTCAAGAGTCAGCCGGAAGACACTGGGCATCCCTCGGAATGCGTCGGCCACGGCCCTAGACTGGAGCCACCATTCTTCGATTCCCAGGAGGAGCAATGGAAGGCATCGTCCCCGACGACAAGGACTGGACCGTGGTGCTGGATGAAATCTGCACCGAATGCGCCCATGACGTGCGCTCGACGACACCGGAGGAAATCGTCGATGAGCTGCCGGACAAGGTGGACCGCTACCTGTTGGCCCTGCACCGTGAGCACGCCCGCGAGCGCACCGATCCCTCCCGCTGGAGTGTCCAGGAATACGTGGTGCATGTGGCGGACATGCTGCGGGTGATGGTGCTGCGCTTTAATCTGATGCTGGCCGAAGACGAACCCACGTTCCCGAACTGGGACCAGGATGAGGCGGCCGAGCAGGCCCGGTACAACGAGCTGGATCCGGAGGAGGCGGCCAGCCGGCTGCGTGCCGCCTCGGCGATGTTCATGACCCGGCTGGATGGGATTTCACCGCATGAGTACTCCCGCAAGGGACTGCGCTCAAACGGCGCCGCCTTCACGGTGGCCAGCCTCGCACAATACGCGTGGCACGATGTGCTGCACCACTTATGGGACATCAAGGCGTAGCGGCCGCCATGCCCGGCCCGGCGGAAGGGCCTGGCTACCCTTCGAGCACCGGGTCCGTTTCAAACAAGGGCGCAATCAGATAGCCGATTGCCGTGCCCAACCCGACCTGCAGGGCCAGCCATCCGGCCGAGGCCCACAGGTGCGGGCCCACCTCGGTCAGCCGGCCCACCGCCAGTGAGCCGGAGGACAGCCACGCCCCGGCCAGGCTCAACACCCCGGCAACAATGCCGGTGAACACCGACAGCGCCGCGGTGGAGGTGGCCAGTGAAAGCCAGTGGTAGGGGATGCGGCGGGCGAACCAGTCCTCCAGGTGGTTCTCCCCCACCCGCAGGAAGTACCAGCCGGCCGCCACCCCGGCCAGCACCGGCAGCAGCATGAACAGCCAGAAGTTTCCATGGTCGCCGGAGGGCAGCGCAGCCAGCAGCGGAATCGAGGGCAGCGGTCCCACGGTTGTCTCCAGGGTGGACAGCGTGCTGCCGGTGCCGATGGCGAACCCGCCGCCGCTGATCCAGGACAGCACCCAGAACACGGCATTGGGGATGAACCCCAGCTGCAGCAGGGTCAGCGCAAAGGAACCCACCGCCCCGGGCCGCAGTTCCTGGTACACATTGGCCACGTCCACCCAGTGCGTGCCCACCGCCACGGAAAGCACCACCCCGCTGATGCCCACGGCCGCGACATACCCCACGAACCCGGCCACGATCACGTGCCAGACGTAGGAGCCGGCCCAGCGCCGGTGCGGGGAGATGCTGGTCAGGTACTTGGCCGTATCGATTCCGATCAGCCTCCCCCAGGACCCGGCTTCACGCCGGGCACCGATAAGCAGTCCGAAGAACACGATCACCAGCGGCAGCAGCGCCGCGGCCACCACGTTGACCGACGCGTAGTCGTTGCTGACCAGGAACCCGGTGGCCAGGCCCACCAGCCCATAGGCGGTGAAGGCGCCCAGCAGGCCCTGCCAGAGCTGGTCTGTGTAGGAGGCGCGGGCGATGCGCCGCCCGGCGCGCATGGCGAAGAACAGCGGGATCAGGCTCAAACCCAGCGGAATCAGGGTGAACCACCCGGAGACCGAACTCGGGTCGGTTTCCGGGCCGAGGTTGTGGATTTGGATCGGCACCCCGTGCACGGCCAGCCAGATCAGTCCGCCGAACTGCATGATCGCTTCGAAGGATTCCTCGCTGAAGCCCCCGCTGAAGTAGACCGCGATCAGCGGCACCAGCAGGATGGCAGCGACGAACACCACCGATTGCAGGATCTCAAATACTCCCTGCAGCATCAATGGCATCGGCCAGCCATTGCGCAGGCGCAGCATTACTGCCTTCATGGGTTTCTTTTCGCGGCTCATTAAAAAACAATGTTGCCACCATTGGCGTCGTGCTTTGCTCTGCGACGCGCAATGATGGCAACTGCTGGGGTAGTGCTGAGGTTGACCTGCTCAGTAGCTGGCCGGGGCGTCCGTCGGTCGTTCCTCGCCAAAGGACGCGGCCAGCGCCTCGCTGGCGCGGGCCAACAGCGCCACGTCGGCCCCGACCCCCACGTAATGGGCCCCGGCGTCGATGTAGCGCTGGGCGGTGGACTTGTCGAACGCGTTGACGCCCACGAACTTGCCGGCAGCAAGTCCCGCGTTGATCGACGTGGTGACGGCCTGGACTACGTCCGGGTGGCCCTGCTGGCCGATGACTCCCATGGAGGCGGCCAGGTCCGAGGGTCCGATGAAGATCCCGTCAACACCTTCGGTGCCCACGATCTGTTCCACGTTCTCGACCGCTTCGGCGGATTCGATCTGGACCATCAGCGTCAGGGTTTCCGAAGCACGCTGCAGATAGCCGTCGATGCGGTTCCAGCGGGCCGAACGGGCCAGCGCCGAACCCACCCCGCGCACCCCGTGCGGAGGGTAATGGCAGGCGGCCACCGCGTTGCGCGCGTCCTCGGCGGTGTGCACCATGGGGATGATCAGTGACTGGACGCCCAGGTCCAGGTACTGCTTGATCAAGACGGTGTCGTTGAATGGCGGGCGGACCACCGGCACCACCGGGTAGCTGCGCACCGCCTGCAACTGGGCCAGGATGCTGGACAGGTCGTTGGGTGAATGCTCCGCGTCAATGAACAGCCAGTCAAAGCCGGCCCCGGCGCAGATCTCGGCGTTCAGCGCCGACCCGGAGCACACCCAGATGCCCAGCAACGCCCGGTCCGCGCCGTGCAGCGCGTCCTTGAAGGAGGGGTCGGGTTCTACTCGAAATGGCATGTCACGGTTCCCAACGGTCCATAGTCGGCGAAGACGGTGTCGCCCTGGTACACCCACATCGGGCGGGTGAAGGAGCCGGCGAGGATGATCTCCCCGGCCTGCAGCTTGTCGCCGTGCGGGGCGATCTTGTTGGCCAGCCAGTACACGCCGGCGGCCGGGTGGTTCAGTACGCCGGCCGCGACGCCGGTCTCCTCCACGCTCTGGTTCTTGAACAGGATGCCCGAAACCCACCGCAGGTCCAGGGTGTCCACCTTGACCGGGTTCCCGCCGATCACCATGGCACCCATCGCGGCGTTGTCGCTGATGGTGTCCACAATGGTGCGGCCTTCCATCTCAATGCGCGAGTCGAGGATTTCCAGTGCCGGGATCACGTATTCGGTGGCCTGCAGCACGTCAAAAATGTTCGCATTCGGGCCTTCGATGTCCTTGTTCAGCTTGAAGGCCAGTTCCATTTCAATGCGCGGGTGGGTGTAGTCCTCCCACTGCACCGTGCAGCCAGAGTCCAGCACCATGTCATCGAAGATGATCCCGTAATCCGGCTCGGTGATGCCGGTGGCCATCTGCATGGCACGGGAGGTCAACCCGATCTTGCGTCCGGCCAGCACCCGTCCGTTGGCTTCCGAGCGCTGGCGCCACAGGTTCTGGACCCGGTAGGAATCCTCCACGGTCATTTCCGGGTAGCGGGCCGTGAGCCGCGGCACCGGGGTGCGCGTGGCACCGGCCTGGACCAGCTCATCGGCGATTGCCGTGATCGTTTCCTCAGATAGCATCGACGGATCAACCTTTCACATTCGATTCGTTGCCCTGCGAGCCGGATCACTTCACGGCTCGTAAGGGGAATGCTATCGAGGATGCCGACGCTTTGGCACATCGTACTTAGATTCCCGGCCCGCCAGGGTGGGCCGGGAAAGCCGATGTTCCCTTAGGAGTTGATGCCCGAACGAACCTGTTCCAGCAGCTGTTCGAAGGGCAGCGACGTCATCTCGTCACGGGACGAGGCGTTCTCGCTGACCCGGGGCGCAATCGAGCGGGTATCTCCCAGATCCAGGTCCGCGCTCAGCCCCTTGCTGCCGGCCAGGGTGGCCACCACTTCGCGGGCCACGCGCTGTTCGCGTTCGGCCAGCGTTCCCGACCCCTGGTCCGCACCCCAGTCCTCCGAGGAGGCGAAGACGGTGGTGGGCAGGATATGGGTGCGCAGATAGGAGAAGATCGGGCGCATCGCGTAGTCGATGGCCAGCTGGTGGCGGGCGCTGCCGGCGGTCGCGGCCAGCACGACCGGCTTGCCTTCCAGCGACTTGGGGTCCAGCACATCAATGAAGGACTTGAACAGGCCCGAGACCGAGGCGGTGAAAACCGGGGAGACGGCGATCAGCACGTCGGCGCCCACCACCGAATCGATGGCCTGCTGCAGTCGGGGCGGGGCGAAGCCGGCGAGCAGGGTGTTGGTGATGTCCGTGGCGAAGTCGCGCAACTCGATGACGTTGATATCACCCTGCACGCCGGTAACGGCCAGTTCGCGGGCAACGGCGTCCGCCAGCTGGTGGCCCAGCAGTCCGGAGCTGGAGGGGGTGCCCAGTCCCCCGGAAATCACAACAATCGATTCGCTCATCTCATACCCTCCGTAGTTCATGCGTTTGCATACAAAACACCCTCGTCTGCAAAAACATTCCCGTGGACTCAAGGAGATGCCCCTCATGCAGTCGCCGCCCGTTCACGGTTTCATCATTGTGACGGTCGCCATGATATTGATACAGTTTGGGTATGACTACTGAGCAGCAGGGCACCAACCAGCGCGACATTGAACCGGGAGTGCACACCGACTTCCACAACACAATGTCCTACGGCAGCTACTTGGATCTGGAACGGATCCTCTCCGCCCAGCATCCGGTGAGCCAGCCCCAGCATCATGACGAGATGCTGTTCATCATCCAGCATCAAACCAGCGAGCTGTGGCTGAAGCTGATGCTGCACGAGCTGATGGAGGCCCGGCGCCTGCTGACCCAGGACGAGATCGGCAAGGCGCTGAAGTGCCTGGCCCGCGTGAAGCACATCCAAAAGACCCTCACCGAGCAGTGGTCGGTACTCGCTACCCTGACTCCGCGTGAATACGCCCAGTTCCGCGGGTTCCTTGGCTCCTCCTCCGGCTTCCAGTCCTTCCAGTACCGTGCGGTGGAGTTCATCCTGGGCAATAAGCACGCGGGAATGCTCACGGTGCATGAGGCCGACCCCAAGGCGCACCAGTTGCTGGAGCAGCTGCTGCATGAGCCCACGCTCTACGATGTGTTCCTGGCCGCGCTCTCGCGCAAGGGGTACGCCATTCCGGCAGAAGTCCTGCACCGCGACGTGACCAAGGCCTGGGAATTCCAGCAAGGGTTGATCCCGGTCTTCAAGGACATTTATGAATCCGAGGACACCTTGTGGAGCCTCTATCAGGCCTGCGAGGACCTGGTGGACGTGGAGGACAACTTCCAGGCTTGGCGCTTCCGCCATATGCGGGTCGTACAGCGCACCATCGGCTTCAAGACCGGAACCGGTGGATCATCCGGGGTTGGCTTCCTGAAGCGGGCCCTGGACCTGACCTTCTTCCCCGAGCTCTTCGCGGTGCGCACCGAAATTGGCGCCAGCTAACGCACTGGCCGCGTTCACGCTGGACGACTTTGAATCCCGCAGCGGCAGCGCGACCTCCATCATCCGCACCATCGCCGGCCTGTACCTGCGCCATCACGATGCCCCGATAGCTCGCGCCACCGTGCTGGAGCTGGCAGTTGCCGCCGGCGTAAGCCAACCGGCGGCCCAAACCGCCCTGTCTCGACTGGTGGACCGGGGGCTGCTGGGCACCAGCGGTGACGGGGCCATCCACGTCACCTCACCGGCCCAAGCCATGTTTGCCCGCGGCAACCGGCGCATCTTCACCCCCCGGCAGATGAGCGCCCATGATGGGTGGACCCTCTTGACCTACTCCGTGCCCGAATCCCTGCGCCCCCTGCGTCACCAACTGCGCAAGCACTTCGGCCAGCTCGGCGGCGGACAGGTAACGGCCGGGGTATGGATCTTTCCCGAATACCTGCACGATGAGGTCTCGGCCGTGGTTCAGGCCCTGCAAGCCAGGAACCACGTCACGGTGTTCCGCGCCCACACGCCCGACTTTCCCGGCTCAGCGCGCACTGCCGCCGA
Source organism: Glutamicibacter sp. St.4D3 (assembly GCF_059728615.1). NCBI lineage: Bacteria > Bacillati > Actinomycetota > Actinomycetes > Micrococcales > Micrococcaceae > Glutamicibacter > Glutamicibacter sp. St.4D3. The sequence continues at coordinate 597,987 of NZ_AP039380.1, read as the reverse complement.
GCAGTGGTGGGACCTGGAGCGGCTGTCACGGCGACACGAGGACTTCCTGCAGACCGTCTCGACCATGGACCAGGACCGTGAGCTCACCGATGCCCTGGCCTACCGCCACTATGTCCGGCTCATCGATGCCTGGCGTGCCATTCCCTACCTGGATCCCGGGCTGCCGGCCTACATGTTGCCGGGGACCTGGCCGGGCAGCACCAGCCGGGAGCGATTCCTCAAGTTATCGCGGCGCTTTGCCCACAGCGCCGACGACTATGCCAGGGGGCTCATCATTTAGACCTACGAAGGTTCCCGGGTGTCCCACACCGGTTCGTCCGCGCCGTAGGCCGGTGGAGGCCCGGGATAGTCAACGGTGCGGTGCCTCCTATTAAAAGGAGGTGGCACGTAGGTCAGGGTTCCATACGGGCTCGGCATCGACCGCAGTGGCGCGTCCGGCAGCCGCTCAGCCTTAACCTGCGGCACCGGGGCGTCAATGAGTTCCCTGGCGGTGCGTGCCAGCGCGAAATGGGCCACCCCGCACTGTCCGCTGCGAGTGCGTTCTGTAAGCAGGGCGATGGCCGCTGCCGCCATGCCGTACCCGGTGGCGTAGTCCAGAGCCTGCACGGGCAGGGCGCCGGGCGCACCACCGGGCGCTCGATAAAGTTCTGCAATCCCGGTGGCGGCCTGAACGATGCTGTCAAAACCGCGTCGCCCGAACCAGGGGTTCGCATCTCCCCAGGCATCGAGGGTCACGAGTACCAAGTGCGGGAAACGTTCCCGTAGGCCCTGAACGGATAGCCCATGGCGCTCCAGGGCCCCTGGGCGGTAGCCGAGCAGAACAGCGTCCGCCTTGGATAGAAGGTCCTCCAGCTGCCTTCGTCCCGCGCGCCTGCCGGCATCCACCGTGGCGCTTCGCTTCCCGAAGCCGGTCTCGATGTGCTGTCCGATGATTTCAGGCAGCTGAGGCGGGTCAATCCGCAAGACACTGGCCCCAAACACGGCTAGCGTGCGGGCAGCCGTAGGGCCAGCTAGCACCCGGGTGAAATCCAGTACGCGAAGGCCGCGCAGAGGGGCGTCGCCGGTGGGCCCGGGCTGCCATGATCGCGTTGGGCCCCCAGACGCCATATCGAACTCGACCCAGTCCGGCGTGCTCGAACTGCCGCGCTCGATCATGGCATTCCACTCGTTGCGTGTTCTTACGGTGGCGGCCACTCCCCCGGCATTCACAATTTTTTGCTCGGCCTCTAGCGCCGTCAGTTCCCGCAGAGACTGCTCCACATTGCCATCCGCCCCCAGCCCCAACCCGCGCAGCAGGGCCTGCTCGTGGTGCGGGTAGTTGGCATGCGTCCTGATCCATCCCTCGGCGCAGCGAAAGAACCCGGAATGAGGCGCAAAACCCGGGATGGGCTGGGAATCGACACGAAGCAGCCCGAAGGAGTTGAAGGCCTGCGCCACCCGGTGCGCTGGCGTCGTCAGCCGGTGCGCGCCAGCGCCACAGCACTCAAGGGCCTGCACGCATAATTGGACCGCAGCCAGGGCCAGCCCCTCCACATCCAGGGGCCCGGCCCACCAACGGCGCGGGAGCGGCGGCGCGCTGTGCACGTCAGAAGGCAGCAAACCATGCGCAAGAAACGGTGCATTCAAAGGCGGCAACGCCGCACTAGCGGAACCGGAGACCAATTGAGTGCTGCGCGACATGGAACCATCATGCCCAGGTCGGACAGCAGGTGCACAGTGTTCGCGTGGACTTACCGTGAACCACCAGCACGGGTATTACGTTGCGCCATAGGGAAAGCTCCGGCAACGCGTGGCTTCGATAGTGTCTAGCCGACTTGCTTCAAAAGGTGACTCTTGCCTCTGCTCGTGTCTTCAGTGGGCAGCGCGGGGATGAGTGCTGTGTTGCCTGTGGGGAAGATCGACGGCGTGGCGTGCGCCATGCAGTGGTTGGGCAGTCAGTCAGTTCACGCTCGAAGGAATTCTCCGCTCTGCCTACCGTTAAGGTGCGTACCTCTTTAACGTGTTCAGCCCCGGACATTGCCGCATGCGGCAGTGTCCGGGGCTGAAGACCAGGTAGGTGATTACTTGGTCGGCACGTTCAGGGTCTGACCCACGAAGATCAGGTCCGGGTTGGACAGCTTGTCGCTGTTCACCGAGAACAGCGAACGCCAGTCGTCCAGACCCAGGTCCTGGGCGATCTTGAACAGGGTGTCGCCAGCCTTGACGGTGTAGTTCTTGCCCGAGTCGGTGGCCTTCACGTTGTATACCGGAGCCTTGGCAACCGGTGCGACGTGCTTGCCGGACTGAGTCTTCACTGCGGTGCGCTCCACCGACTTCAGGGTGGTCTGCTTCTTCGGGGCAGCCTTCTGAGTGGTGTACTTCTTGGCAGTGGTCTTCTGGGTGCTCTGCTGCGGAGCAGCCTTCTTGGTCTGAGCCTTCGGGGTGCCGGTCGGCTTCCCGCTCAGACCCAGCTTGGCCGAGCATGCGGGCCATGCGCCCCAGCCCTGGCCCTGCTGGACCTTGGTGGCAACGCGGATCTGCTCAGCCTTCGAAGCGTTGGCTGCCGAGCCCTTGCCGCCGTAGGCCTTCCAGGTGGAATCCGAGAACTGCAGGCCACCGTAGTAGCCGTTACCGGTGTTGGTCGACCAGTTACCGCTCGATTCGCACTGAGCCAGGGCGTCCCAGGTGCTGGCTGCGGAGGCCGGAACTGCTGCTACGGCCATGGCGCCACCTGCAACGGCGACTGCTGCCAGAGCGGCGGTGCCGCGACGGATGGTCTTCTTGCTCTTCTGCTGGATCATGGTTCTCCAGTGCTCTTCCCACGCGTAGGCTGTCCAAGCCATCCTGGCGCTGCGCCCAGCGTCGCATTTCGACATTACTGAAACGCCTACCGAATGGGCACACGGAAGTTCCGGCGGCGTTTTGCTTTTTCCCATAACACTGCGAGTGTTATCGAAACGTTATCCATGACGATAGCCCACACCCTGACCCCCTTGGCAACTCAGGTTCCTTCCAGAATCGGCGTTTGTTGCAGTCAACCCCATTAAAAAATTTTCAAAAAAAGTTCTTCGAGACACCCCGGAGCGCCGAATTTTGGAACCAAAACGTTATTTGGATGGAAGCGAATTTGGGGTGATGCGTGCTACAAAATGTGGTATTAGCTGTTCCCTTGCTGGGAAGCTGCCGCACGCTCCCGGTCAGCTCAATGAGGCAACGGAGGGCGATCCGACAGAGCCTTTGAACCATCCAGAACCCACTAGATGACCTACGCGATCAGCTTCTCAAATCGCATTCGTCATCCGGTAGCCATGACCGCTCTGAGCAGGGCGCTTCCGACCAGTTTGGGTAGGGTGGGACTGATCAGGGTGCCCGTTGCCCTTGGTGAGCCAAACGAGCCGAGAGGACATCCATGACCAGTAGTGCCAGCCCACGCAAGGCACCGGAAGTCCTGCAGGCATTTTCCCGGGCGGTGCGGGAGTTCTTCCGCAACAACGGGTTGGACTCGGCGGCATCCCTTTCATACTTCATGGTGCTGGCGCTCTTTCCCGGGGTCCTGGCCCTGGTTTCTCTGCTCGCACTGGTGGGTGCCAGCCAGGGAGCGACCGAGGCGATCCTGGAGATCCTGCACCAGGCGCTGAACCCGCAGGGCCATGAGCACCTGGGCGAAGACGCCCAACAGGTCATGGACATGGCCGAGCAGCTGCTGACCGGTCTGGCGGCCGAAACCTCGGGCACCAGCCTCACCATTTTCCTGGGCATCGCCGGCGCCCTGTGGAGTACCTCCGGCTACGTCAACGCCTTCAGCCGCGCCATGAACCGCCTGTACAAGGTGCAAGAAGGCCGTCCCCAGTGGAAACGCCGCCCCCAGATGCTGGGCATCACCATCCTGATCATGATTGTCATGGTGGTCTCCTTCGCACTGTTGGTCACCTCCGGGCCAGTCGCCCGCGGCATAGGCAACGTGGTGGGGCTGGGAGACCAATTCGCCACCGTACTGAACTGGCTCAAACCACCGACCATGTTTGTCATGGCGCTGTTGGTCCTGGCACTGCTGTACTACTTCACCCCGAACGTGAAGCGCCCCTTTAAATGGTTCTCCACCGGCACCATCAGCGCCCTGGTGGTGCTGGGGTTGTCGGTGGGCGGCTTTTCCTTCTATATCGCCAACTTTGCTTCCTATTCGGCCACCTACGGCGCCATTGGCGGTGTAATCATCCTGGTGGTGGCCTGCTGGATCATCAACATTGCCCTGCTGATGGGCGCGGTCGTGGACGTCGAGTTCTCCCGCCTGTCGCAGTTGCGCAAGGGGGTGGCCGCCGATGAAGAACTGCAGTACCCGGTGCGCGATGACACGCTCTTTGCCCGCCGGGAACTGAGCAACTTCCGCGACCTGGTCCACGCCCAGCAGATTCGGATCCAGCACGGCGGGGACCCCTTGGAGAGCGTGGACGGTTCCATGCTTCCGCAGCACAAGTCGCACCATCGGCTGATTTTCGCGGCCGGGGCCGCCACCGCCGCCTGGCTGGGAATGCGGCATCTCATCAGGAAGCACGAGGCCTCCGCCGATCCGGCCGCCGCCTCAGATCAGCAGGATGAGACTGCGCACCGCTAGCCACAGTCCGCTCCCGGCAAGCGTCAGGATCACCAGCAGCCAAATCCCCGAGAACGTTCCGGTGGACGTCCCGATCAGATAGGCGTCGGATTGGCGCACATCCTGCCGGCGCCAGGTGTGCACGGCCAACAGCTTCAGACAGTCCCGGGCCCCGGCGACCAGCAGGAACCCTGCCAAAAGCACGGCCACATAGACGAACATGTCCACCGGCGCGAAGAACACGATGCCCAACGCCAGCGCCGCGCTGGCTACGCACACCAGCAGGGCCGCGAGGTTGCGCACGAAAACCAGGGCCAGGCAGAAGAGGATCGCGTAGGCCCCCAGGGCCAGTCCGGGGTAGCCGGCCGCCGTTGCGGCCAGCAGTCCCGCCGAACACCACAGCGGAGCCGGGTAGCCGGCAACGCCCGAGATGATCACCGAGGCCTTGCCGCGCCCCCGGCTGACCACCTCCCCGGAGTGGTCCCAGCCCAGGCGCAGCCCGGTGACAAAGCGGCCGGTGAATAGCGCTAGCACCACGTGCCCGAGCTCGTGAACCAGCGTGGAGTACATCCCGGTCAGCCGCCAGGCGGGTCGCGGCAACACCAGCAGCGCCACCAGTGCGCCCAGCAACACCCATTGCCAAGGGCTGAGCTGCAGTTCATGCTGCAGGCTTAGCCGCTGCCACATCGCGTTGAGCGTTTCTCCCACACCGCACCTTTCAGCTTTTGATTGGCGCGTCGGGCGGCGCGCCTGCAGTCGAGCTTACGCAACACCGGGCCCGTCGCCCGGATTTCCGTCCTCCCGTGCCGGGGCTCGCGTTACCGGACCGTGCGGCGAGCGCCCGGGAACCGGAGGGGCTCGGCATAGGATGGCATCAGTACCAACCACCCCGACGCAAGGAGCACCCATGTCGCGTATCGTCTCAACCGCTTTGGCCGTCGGCGGCCTGACCGGAGGGTTCGCCACCGCTCGCAGCACCCGCAACCGCGCCCTGGGCGGAGCCGTGCTGGCGGCCGCCGGCACCGGCGCGTTCCTGATCTGGAAGAAGGATGCCGGCACCGCACGGGCCGTGACCCTGACCGCCGCCTACCTGGGGGCGTTCGGCGGTTCGCATCCGCTGGCCAAGAACATGGGCCCGTGGACCGCGGTCAACACCGTCAGTGCGGCAGTGGCCGCCGCCTCGCTGATCTTCGGCGGGCGCCGGGCCAAGTAGCAGCGGGCCAGTGCCCGAACGCAGGATCCGGCACACCACAAACGTCGGGGACCGGTGCTAGGTTGACAGGGTAACTTCCAGGTCAACGAAAGGCACCTGTCCCCGTGTTCTTCCTCCAGGACCGTTTCATCTACTCGGCCAGCGACCTGGCCATCGCCGTAGGGTGCGAGTACCAGTCGCTGTACCTGCTGGAAATCAAGCTGGGGCTGCGTCCGAAGCCGCACTTTGCCCCCGATGAGATGCTCGAACGCAGCGCGGAGCTCGGCGACGTGCACGAACGGCGGATCCTGACCGAGCTGGAGGAGAAGTACGGGCCCTACGATGCGGCGGCCCACCGGGGCGTGAAGTCCTTCCCGGATCGTCCGGTGATGACCCATGAGGGATTGTTGGCCGCCCACGAACAGACCCTCGAAGTGTTGCGCAACGGCGCGGACGTGGTCTACCAGGCCACCTTCTATGACGGCTCCTTTGTGGGGTTCGCCGATTTCCTGGTCCGCCAACCCGACGGGTCCTGGGCGGTGTGGGACACCAAACTGGCCCGGCACGCCCGGGTCAGCGCGTTGCTGCAGCTCGGAGCCTACGCCGACCAGCTGCAGACCGAGGGCATCCCGCTCAGCCCGCAGGCAACCCTGGTGCTGGGCGACGGCACCCATTCGGTGCACCGGATCACCGAAATCCTGCCGGTGTTCCGGGCCCAACGGCGCAAATTCCTGGCCTTGACCGAACGTCACCGCCAGTCCGGGGACCCGGTGCTCTGGGATTCGGATGCCATCAATGTGTGTGGGCGCTGCGATTTCTGTGCCGAGCAGGTCAGCGCCACCGGGGATGTACTGCAGGTGGCGAACATGTCCATGACCCAGCGGGCCAAGCTGCGCCGTCGCGGAATTCACAGCATCCATCAGCTGGCCGAGGTGGAGGCGGCCCCCGGCACCGCGCTGGGCCGCTACGTCGACCAGGCCCGCATGCAGCTGGGGTTGGCCGAACCCGACGGGCAGGTTGGCGCGGTGTCCTACCGGGTCAAGGAAACACAGACCATCAACCGGCTGCCGGCGCCTGATCCCGGAGACATCTTCTTCGACTTCGAGGGCGATCCCATGTACCAGGAGCCCGCCGACGGCAGCTGGGGACTGGAGTACCTGTTCGGGGTAGTGGAAAACGACACCGGCACCCCGGTGTTCCGCCCCTTCTGGGCGCACAACCGCGGCGAGGAGCGCACCGCGTTCCTGCAGTTCATCGACTACGTCACCGCCCGGCGTGAACGCTTCCCCCACATGCGCATTTACCATTACGCCCCGTATGAGAAGTCGGCACTGCGCAACCTGTCCCAGGGGCACGTGACCGGGGAGGAAGCCATCGACCAGTGGCTGCGCGAGGGCCTGCTGGTGGACCTGTATGAAACGGTACGCAACTCACTGGTGCTCTCCACGCGTTCCTACTCCATCAAGAAGCTTGAACCGCTCTACATGGGCGAGCACCTGCGCTCCGGGGACGTGGTGGATGCCGGGGCCTCGGTGGTCGCCTATGCACACTTTATGCAGGCCCGGGATGCCGGGCGCGAGGCCGAGGCCCGTGAGGTGCTTGAGTCCATCGCCGACTACAACGAGTATGACTGCCTGTCCACCCTGCGGCTGCGCGACTGGCTGCTCGGGCTGGTTCCCGCCAGCCCGGTCCAGGCCCCCGCGCCACTGGTCCAGGAGCAGCTGCCGGACTCGACGGCGGAACCCACCGCAGAGGAGGCACGGCTGCAGCGCTACATCGCCGGGCTGCCGGCTGGGCAGGCGTTGAGCGCAGATGACCGGGCAATTGCCATGGTGGCCGCAGCCACCGGTTACCACCGCCGGGAACGCAAGCAGTTCTGGTGGGAGCACTTCGACCGGCTCGCCGCGCCCATGGAGGACTGGTCCGATACGCGGGGCGTATTCACCGTCGATTCGGTACAGGTGCTGCAGGACTGGCACAAGCCAACCCCGCGTTCACGCACCCTGGCGCGGCACTCCAAGGTCTACGGGACCTTGGCCGAGGGGTCCCTGGTTTCCGAAGGCACCGGCTTCTTCGCCATGTTCGGCGATCCACTGCCCGAGGGCATGGAGGTTGATGAGTCCGTGCGCGGCGGTGCGTTCAACGCCACTGTGCTGGAGGTCGGCGAGGACCACCTGGTGATCCAGGAAAAGTCCACCACCCGGGTCCCCGAATATGGGGCGGTGCCGGTCGCGTTGACCCCGGACCAGCCGCTGCGCACCGCCAGCATTGAACAGGCCCTGGCGCAGGTCGCGAACCAGGTCGGCGCCATGGTCCCAGCGCTGCCGGACACCGCCGGGCTGGACATCCTGCGCCGCCGCCCTCCGCGGCTGAAGAGCTACACCGCTCCCCCGCCGCCGGAGGTCGTTGACGGTTCGGCCCAGGTCTATCCGGCTGTGGTGGCCGCGCTATTGGACCTGGACAACTCCTACCTGGCGGTGCAGGGCCCTCCGGGGACCGGCAAGACCTTCGTGGCCTCCCACGTGATCCGCGAGCTGGTGGAGCACGGCTGGAAGATCGGGGTCGTTGCCCAGTCCCACGCTGTCATCGAAAACGTGCTGAACAAGGCGGTGCAGGCAGGGGTTCCGGCGGACCAGGTGGGCAAGAAACCCAACCACGGCAAGGAGGTTCCCTGGCAGCATACCGGGGCCAACGCCGTCGCCGAACTGCTTGAGCAGGAGGGCGGCTGCCTGGTCGGCGGGACCGCCTGGACCATGACCGGCAAGCAGGTGGCGCCCGGGGCCCTGGACCTGCTGGTGATCGACGAAGCCGGACAGTATTCGCTGGCGAACACGCTGGCGGTCTCCGTGGCGGCCCGCAACCTGCTGCTGCTCGGGGATCCGCAGCAGCTGCCGCAGGTCACGCAGGGCTCCCACCCGCAGCCGGTGGACATTTCGGCGCTGGGCTGGCTTTCGGACGGGCAGCCGATCCTGCCCGCCGAGCTGGGCTACTTCCTGGACACCTCGTGGCGCATGCACCCACAGCTGTGTGAGAAGGTGTCCCGGCTCAGCTACGACGGACAGCTGCAGGCGGCCCCGGCCGCCGGGCAACGGCACCTGGCCGGGCCCGGGGCCGGGGTGGAAACCCGTTTCGTTGAGCACCGCGGCAACACCACCAGCAGCGTGGAGGAGGCCCACGAGATCCTGCGGCTGGTGGATGAGCATCTGGGGCTGGAATGGGCCGACGGCCCGCAATCGGCGCCGCGGCCCCTGGAACAGCACGACATCCTGGTGGTGGCCGCCTACAACGCGCAGGTGAACCTGTTGCAGCAGTTGCTGCAGGACAACGGCTACGCCGATGTCCGGGTGGGCACCGTAGACAAGTTCCAGGGCCAGGAGGCCCCGGTGGTGCTGGTCTCCATGGCCTGTTCCAGCGCCGAGGACGCGGCCCGCGGCATCGACTTTCTGCTCAACCGCAACCGGATCAACGTCGCGATCTCCCGCGGCCAATGGCGGGCGGTGATTGTGCGTTCCCCGCGGCTGACCGACTACCTGCCAACCTCGATTCCCAACCTCTCCCAGCTCGGTGCGTTCTTGAGCCTCTAGCACCATAGATCCTCAGCATCCGGCTTCCTTCATGGGGAGGAAAGAGGTTGTGGGCTCATCGGGCAAGACTTCAGCGGCCCGCCTCGACAGACGCGCACTGACTGACGCAACGGGAAAGACGGGTCGCGGTGAACCACCGGCACCAACGGAACCAGCGGGCAAGCGGCGTTCTGACCGTCCATGGTGGGCAAAAGACCGTAGCAGCATGGCGGCTGAATCTATTCTGCAGCTGGGCACCGCTCAGGGGGCAGTGCGGGGTCAGTAGGCTGGAGGAATGGAACTGCGCGCAAAGGCCTTACTGTTCGATATTGACGGAACGTTGGTGGATTCGACTCCCGCGGTCGAACGGACCTGGCGGACGTGGGCAGAGCGCTATGGGCTTGATGCGGCCCGTATCCTCACCCAGAGCCACGGTCGGCGTACCGAGGATGTGGTCTCCATGCTGCTGCCGGCGGATCAGGTCGACGAGGCGTGTGCCGTACTGCTGGAGATGGAGCTTGCTGACCTGGACGGTGTTGTGGCGCTGCCGGGAGTTTCAAGCATGCTTCAAGGTCTCGTTGCGCAGCGTTGGGGCGTGGTCACCTCGGGTGGCGCGCAGCTCATGCGTGCCCGTTTGACGGCATCAGGGTTGCCGTCCCCGCAAGTTTTCATCAGCGCCGAAGACGTGTCGCAGGGCAAACCGGATCCGCAGGGGTACCTGTTGGCGGCACAGCGGCTAGGGGTAGCTCCCTCACAAGCGCTGGTGATCGAAGATGCCCCGGCCGGCATTCACGCCGGAAGGGCGGCCGGAGCCACGGTACTGGCCGTCGCGACCTCCCACGCTGCCCAAGAGCTCTCCGATGCTGATTTCGTGGTGCAAAACCTGGAGCAGGTGCAGGTTCACCGGCAGGACGGGCTTCTTGTGCTCCGGGGCAGAGCCCTGGACGTCAGCCGCTGATCCTGCGTTGCCAGCCCATCCCCGCTCCCCGGTGCCCCAGGTTTGGCCCAAGTTTGGCGCATCAACGCAGGGACTCCTGCGGCATCAATCTGCGTTCATGCCGCAACGCGGTGCGTCCTGCCGTCTTGGTGACAGCAGGACGCACACGGGGATGAGGTTGGCTACCGGCCGCTACCGGGCCTTGTCGATGACCTCGTCCACGTCGAAGAAGTGGGAGAGCACCGGACGGTCCCCCCGCTTTTCCTTGGCGAACTGCAGGCCGTCAACGTTGACCCGCATCTGCCGCTGGTATTCGTCGGTCTGTTGCATCCAGGCGGTGGTGGTGCCGTCCACCCCGTAGAAGTAGCGGAAGCCGGCGTCCTTGAAGACCTTGTAGCGGGACCCGGAGTACTGGCCCACCTGGGCGATGTCCGAACCGAACGGGTAGATCAGCTGGTCGGTCTTGCCCACCAGCGGCTCCACTTCGTCCTTCCACAGCTTGGTGTCGCGCTTGAGCCGGTCCAGGGAGACCTTTCCGGTGGCGATGTGGCCCCAGGAGTGCGAGGCGAAGACCCAGCCGTTGTCCTTCATCGCCTCGGCCACTTCCTTGGCGGCGGCCTTGTCCTTGTCCATGTTCTTGTTCTCCGGATACTGGCTGTCGGAGGTGCGGTAGCCGAACAGGCCGTTGTAGCCGGTCATCGCCAGCAGCCCGCGCGCCCCGCGGTAGGAGAAGTCGGGGTGTTCCTCCACGAAGTCATCGACCATGGTGCTCACGTCGTAGGCGCCGGTGTGTTCCTTGCCCTCGGCGTCGGTGTAGACGTTGCGCACCTTGCCCTCGTCGGTGACGATGAGCTTGTCGGCGAACCCGTCCCCGTCCATGTACTCGTAGTAGCTCACGTCGTCGATGGACAGCACCAGCGGCTTCTTGCCCTTGGGCAGCATGATCTTGCCGTACTTCATCTTCCCGTTCTTGTCGGGCTTGGCGAAGTCGGTCGGGTTGACCAGCACGTAGTCGCGCTCGTAGAGCTGGTCCAGGATCTTGGAGAATTCGTCCTGGGTGACCATGTAGTCCTTGTAGCCCTGGGCTTCCCCGTCCCCGTCGAAGGCGCGGTCGGTGTCGATCACCAGGGAGTGGAAGAACAGGTGCGGGATCTGGTTCGGCTTAGCCCAGGCCACCGTCGCGTCCTTTTCCTCCTGCAGGCCGCTGGCCAGCGAGCTGAGTTCCTCATTGGGCTCGTCCTTGACCAGCTTCATCGCCGCGTCATAGTCGTACCCGTCGGCCAGCCGGTTGACCTCGGCCTTGACCTGCTTGACCCGTTCGGCTTCTTGGGCCTTGGCCTGCTCCTGACTCTGTTGTTCATCCTGCTGCGATCCGGCGGCCTCCGGGCCGCCCGCAGCGTCGTCTGCCTGGCTGCAGCCGGCCAGCAGCAGGGAGAGAATTGCCACGGATGAGAGCAGCTTGGTTCGGTTCACGGGTTGACAGCCTCCAAAGGTCGGCAGGTTTACGCTTTCCTTGCTTCGACCCTACACAGGCCGGGGCCGGTTCAGAACCGCCGGTGTAACTTTGGACAAGCGTGTTGCCCGAGGTGAACATCCCCCCCCTACTCAGCCCCGGGTGCCCGGGTTGCTTCGGCTGTGGCGCCCACCGCGTGTTGCAGCAGATGAACTAGGATAAACAGGTTAGGCAGGAGACAAGGACGAAGGAAGTTTATGCAGCCCTCGCACCGCGCGAATCGCTTGTGGCACCAGTCCCAGCAGTTCCGCCGGTCCGCCGCCTACCGGCTGATCACCGCCCCGCCGTGGGCGCTGGCGTTTATTCGGGCCGAATTCACCGCCGACCGTCCCCGGGTGTCCCTGGAACTGTTCCACGCCTCCCTGGATTCCTTCCTGCGCCAGGCCCGGGACAGCGAAGAGCAGGTTCCGGCCAGTTCCACGGCCGAGGACTTCGCCGAAGGCTGGGTGCGCCAGGGCATCCTGGCCCGGCCGCTGATTGACGGACGCTTCAGCTACGAGCCGTCCGCGGCGACCCTGCGGGTGCTGCGCTTTTTGGACGAGCTGTCCACCGACGACTCGCGGCTGAACTCCTCCCGGCTGAACACGCTGCTGACCTCCCTGGAATCCCTGGCCCATGAGACCGACCCGGATCCGCAGGCCCGCATCCGGGCGCTGGAGGCGGAGATTGCCCAGCGCCAGGCGAAGATCGATGCGCTGCGGGCCGGGCACGACCCGGCGGTGCTTTCCCCGGCCTCGGCCTTGTCGGCCACCCGCTCGGTACTGGATTTGGCCTCCAGCCTGCCCGCCGACTTCCGGCGGATGCGTGACGGGGTGCGCCAGATGCTGCACAGCCTGCGTGAGGGGATCCTGGATGCCTCCACCGCCAAGGGCGTGGCCGTGGGCCAGGTGCTGGAGGCCGACCGGCAGCTGCGCTCCACCGCGGAGGGGGAAACCTTCTCCGGCTTCACCGAATTCCTCGGCTCTCCCGAGGCGCAGCAGCGTTTCCGGGCCGCGGTCAACGAGGTGCTGGAGCGCGACTTCGTCGATGACCTGCAGGCCCCCGAACGCCAGATCCTGACCAACCTGTTGCGCGAACTGCGCCGCCAGGCCGCTGAGGTCCACGAATCCTACGGCCGGCTCTCCGAATCGCTGCACGCGTTCGTGCAGTCCGAGGACTACCAGCAGGCGCAGCTGCTGCGCCTGGCGGTGCGTGAAGCGGAGCTGGCGATCAGCCGTTCCACGAACCTGAAGCCGCGCAGCGCGCTGGCCCCGTTGGACTTGTACGCCCCGCAGTTCGTGACCCTGCACGGGCTGGGCATCTTTGACCCTTCCGAGCATGTGGCTCCCCCGCCCCTGGCCGAGGCGCCGCAGTTCGACGCCGCGGACATCGTGCGCACCCCCAGCACCGCGAAGGCCGACATGCCCTTCCTGCGCGAGGCGGTGCGCACCGGGCTGGAGGACGCCGGCCATGCCCCGGTGGCGCTGCACCAGCTGTACACGCGGCTGCCGGCCGAACACCGGCACCTGAACACGATCAGGGCGCTGATCGAGATCGGACGGACCAACGGTGAGGCGCTGAGCCCCGCCGAACTGCACCCGGTCGAATACTTCCAGGTCGATGGCAGCACCCGTACCGCCCTGCTGCCCGCACTGAGCTTTACCAAGGAGCCGCTATGAGCACCAGCACCGTGAACCCCGAAACGATCACCGAGCCCCTGTTCGACGGCGACACCGGTTCCTTCCCGGTGCAGCTGCGCCAGCTGCTGGTCAAGCTGCTGCGCGGCCCCTACCTGGACGGCGCGGTGGACCCGGCCGGCTGGCAGCTGCTGCTGGATCAGCGCGCCGCGATCACCGGGTACGTCTCGGAAATCTTCCTGGGGTTGAGCATCGATCCCGAACGCAAGATCGCGATGCTCAGCCCGGTGGACGTGGATTTGCCGCATTCGGCCCCGATCGCCCCGCGTCGTGGCCTGAAGCGGGACGAGACGCTGCTGGCGCTGCGCCTGCGCCTGCTGCTGGAACAGCATTCGGGCAGCGGCACCGACGCGGTCATTTCGCGCACCGCCATGCACGAGATCCTGGCCGAGCACCGCACCGCCAGCGACCGCGACGACAAGCGCTTCGCCGAGTCCTGCGACGCGGCGATCGGCCGGCTGAACACGCTGCGGCTGATCACCGGCACCGAGCTGGTCGACGAGTACCGCATCTCCCCGGCCCTGGCGATGGCCCTGCCGATCGCCAGCATCCAGGACATCCCCGGCTACATCGCTGCGATCGACAACACCGAGGCGCAGCCGGCGCTGCCCGATCAGCCCGGCGAAGCCCACCAGGGGCAGCTGGCGGAGGATCCTGATGAGCCGCCGCTGCCCGGCGGGGGCGACGCCCGGATCAGCGACGAATCCCAGATGGTTCAGGAGTAGCACCGATGAGCATAGAAATGACCTTGCCGCTGGGCGACACCCTCAACCCGGGCCAGCACCGGCTTTCCCGGATCCAGATCGTGAACTGGGGCACCTTCCACGGCCTGCACACCCTGCAGGTGGACCGGGCCGGGACACTGATCACCGGGCACCCGGGGGTGGGCAAGTCCACGCTTTTTGACGCGATGGGCCACCTGTTCTTCGCCACCCCGAGGCTGAACGAGTCCGCCAACGACGCGGCCACCCGCGAGGATCGGCGCACCACGTTCTCCTACATGCGCGGACGCAAGTTCAAGACCGGCTCGGGCACCGTCTACCAGCGGCCCGGGGCCACCTGGAGCGCGGTCAGTCTGGGCTACGAGGACGGGATGGGCAACACGGTCACCGCCGCGGCCGTCTTCGACCTGCCCGAGGCGGGCCTGGAGAACCAGGTCTCCAAGCACTACCTGCTGTGCGAGGGGCCGCTGGAGGTGGCCGAGCTGGAACACCATGGGGCGCGGCGCTTCACCGTCTCCTCGCTGCAGAAGCTGCTGGACCCGGCCGAGGCGTTCGACACCCACAAGGCGTTCGTGGAACGGCTGCGCCGCCGGCTCGGGGTGGAGAACGACAAGGCCTTCGCCCTGCTGCGCACCCTGCAGAATGGGAAGGGCCTGGCCAAGGGCGTGAACCAGTTCTTCCGCCACGAGGTGCTGGAGGAACCGGCCACCTTGAAGGCCGCGGCCGCGGCCGTGGAGGACTTCGCCCACCTGCGCGGCATCTACCGCCAGCTGGACACCGCCCGGCGCCAGCGCGACGTGCTGGCCCAGGTGCCGGCACAGAACCGGCAGTACGCGGCCCTGGCCGAGCAGATCGCCGGGATTGAGCAGCTGGTGAACACCCAGCTGGCCGAACTGGAGCAGGCCGTGCGCGCCCAGGTGCTGCGCCGGGACCTGCAGGTGCACACCACGCAGCTCTCCACGCTGCGCGAGCAGGAGGGGCAGCTGCAGGCCCGCAAGGAGGAGCTGGCCGGCCAGCTTGGCCAGCTGCGCCAGCTGCAGGACGACACCGGCGCCCAGGCGCTGATGCTGCTGGAGCGGGAGGCCGATGCGGCGCGCAAGGCGCTGTCCGAAAAGGAGAGCGTGCTGCGTGCCCTGCACGAACAGGTCACCCAGGCCGGGCTGAGCTTTGACTTCAGCGCCACCGGCCTGGATGAGCTGCGCGCCAATGCGGCGCGCACCGTGCAGCAGCTGGACTCGATCACCAAGGACGCGCAGACCGTGGAGTACGAGGCCATGGCCTCGCTGATGAACCTGCGCCAGCGGGCGGCCAACCTGCAAAAGCAGATCGACTCCTACCAGCGGCGCACCAGCAACATCGATGACCGTTCGGTGGCCGCCCGGCGGGCGATCGCCTCGGCCAGCGGCGTGCCCGAGGACCAGCTGCCCTTTGCCGGGGAGCTGATGGACGTGGCGGCCAGCGAGGCGGGCTGGCGCACGGCCGCGGAAAAGGCGCTGCGCACCCTGGCCCGCTCGATCCTGGTCCCCGGGGAGCATTTGGCTGCGGTCACCCACGCCATCGACCAGCTGGACGGGCTGGGCCGGATCCGCTGGGTGGACATGTCCCAAACCCCCAAGCCGGCGGTTGCCGGGGCCTCAGACCTGGTGAGCAAGCTCGAATTCATGTCCACCGCCGCCGGGCACTGGCTGCAGGCCAAGATCACCGCCGACTATCCGCTGGTGTGCGTGGAAAACGATGCCCAGATGCACCGGCACGCCAAGGCGATCACCCCGGCCGGCACCCTGAAGTCCGGCACCGGCAGCTTCGAACGCGACACCCGCAGCCTGCCGGTCTCCGAGCACCTGCTGGGGTTCACCAACGAAGCGAAGATCACCGAGCTGCAGGCCAAGCAGGCCCGGCTGCAGGAGCAGATCGCCGACGCGCAGGCCGCCGCCGACCAGCGCAGCGCCGCCAAGGAGCAGGTGCTGGCCAAGGCGCGGGTGCTCCAGGCCCTGACCGAGGATGATCGCAGCTTCGCCCAGCTGGACACCTCCGCGGCGCTGGAGGCGCTGCGCCGCAGCGAACAGAAGCTCGGGGACGCGCTGAGCCGGTCCGGGGACTCCTCCGGGCTGCGTCAGCAGCTGAAGCAGGCCCAGACCGAATCCGATGAGGTGATCGGCCAGCTGGCGCTGATCCGCTCCCGGATCCAGGAGCTGGAGGCCGAGATCGCCAAGGCGCGCCGGGTGGTGCAGGCCCTGGGCGAGGAGCAGGCCGACGCCCGGCAGCTGCTGGGACGCCTGCCCGAGGGCGTCACCCAGCTGGAACCGGTCAAGACGGTGATCGGTGCGCTGCAGCAGGCCGAGCACGCCGACCCGGCGCAGCTCACCACCGTCTTCGCCGAGGCCCGGGTGCAGCTGACCGGTGAACTGGGCACCCTGAACGCCGAACGGGTGGCGGTGGCCAACGAGCTCAGCGACACCTTCAAGCGCTTCGCCCGCGAATTCGGCACCTCCCACGCCCAGACCCACGGCACCGGGGCGCAGGCCGGCGAACACTATGAACGGCTGCACGACCAGATCGTCGCCGAGGGCCTGCCGCACCATGAGGCCCAGTTCCGCGAGTACTTCGCCAACCGCTCCTACGAGCGCTTCAGCGACCTGCTGCAGCTGCTTGACGAGGAACGCAGGATGATCGCCGAACGCATCAAGCCGCTGAACCAGATCCTGGCCGACGTGCCCTTCGAGCACGGATCGATCCTGCGCTTCGAGGTGGAGCCGGCCATCCCGGCCGAGGCCGGAACGTTCCGCCGCGAGCTGAAGCAGGCCCTGAACGAGGCCTACAGCACCCGGGAGGAAAGCACCCTGAAGCGCTCCTACGCCGCGTTGGAGGCAATCGTGGAGGCGCTGGCCGACCCGGGCCGCAGCTCCTGGCGGGCCACCGTGCTGGATGTGCGCCACCACGTGGTGATCCGCTGCGATGAGCACAAGCCCAATGGCGAGGTGGAAACCGGGCTGGAGCCCGGAACCCTCTCCGGCGGTGAGGGCCAGCGCTTCACCTCGTTCGTGATGGGCGCCGCCCTGGCCTACCAGCTGGGCTTCGCCACCGCCGGGTTCACCTCCTACGGCACCGTGATGATCGACGAGGCCTTCATCCAGGCGAACTCGGAATATGCCGCCGCCGGCATCCGGGCCCTGCAGGAGTTCGGCTTCCACCTGGTGCTGGCCGCCCCGGAGGACAAGATCGACTTGAGCAGCCACCTGGGCTCCATCACCGACATCATCAAGCACCCGGGCTCGAACATCTCCGGGTTTGTCACCACCGGGCGCTCCCCGGCGATGGCCACCACCATCGCGCTGCGCGACTAGAAGGGGCGGCGGGCGGCGGCGTTGGTTGCCGCGGCCCCAACCTTGTGGTTAACCAGGTGAAGGGCTGGTCCCACCATCAGGTGGAACCAGCCCTTCACTGTGCCCAGCCCCGGAGGGCTACTCGGTGGCCAGGCCCTCCACCGGGGAGAGCTTCGCGGCCCGGCGGGAGGGGGTCAGCGAGGCCAGCAGCGCGGCGACCAGGCTGACACCCAGCACCAGAGCCAGCTGCAGCCACGGGATGTCGAAGTACACCGTGCCCACGGCCGCCAGGGTGCTGTATGCCCCGAACATGCCGTAGATGACGCCCAGGATCAGGCCCAGCAGGGCGGCCACCCCGCCGATCAGCACCGCCTCCACCGCCAGCATGGAGCGCAGCTGCTTCTTCTTCAGGCCCAGGGCCCGCAGCAGCGAGTTCTCCCGGGTGCGTTCAAGCACCGAGAGGCTGAGCGTGTTGGCCACACCGATCAGCGCGATCAGCACCGCCACTGCCAGCAGGCCGGAGACGATCATCAGCAGCACGTCGATGATCTGGGAGAACATCGCCTTCTCGGTCACCCCGCCGCTGACCAGCGCCTGGTCAACGTTCAGGGTCTTGGAGATCTGCTCCACGATCTGCTTGACCTGGCTGTCGCTGACCGAGTCGTCCAGGCGAACCAGGGCACCGCCCATCACCTCTTCATGCTGCAGCCCGATCCGCTGCGCGGTGTCCTGGGTGATCATGTTCGGCAGGTAGCTGGCCGAGGAGGTGACCAGCTTCAGCTCATGCCCCTTGATGGTGGCCGTGGTGGCCTTGGCGTCCCCGCTGGCCCCGGTGGCGTACACCAGCTCGCCGTCCTGCGGCAGCGGGGCGTTTTGCTGCAGCACATCCTGCAGGGTCGTGGTGTCCACGATGAACAGGTAGGACTCGTCGCTGGTGCCGTTGTCCAGCTCGATCTTCGGTGCCCCGGATTCGTACCGGCTCACCGCCGAGATCCCCTCAATCTGGCGCAGCTGGGTTTCCTGCGCCGGGTTCAGGTCCCCGGACTGGACCATCAGGTCCACCGGGTATTCCTCGGTCAGCCCCTGGTTCAGGGACACCTTCGCGCTTTGCCCGCCCACCATGATCATGGACACCAGGGTCACGCCAATCAGCAGTGCCGTCGCGGTGGCCGTGGTGCGCCCGGGGTTGCGCACCGAGTTCAGTGCCGCCAGCTTGCCGGCCACCTTGCCCCCGGAGACCAGGCGCCCGATGCCGTACACCGCGGAGGGCACGAACAGCGAGGCGAGCATCAGGATGCCGGGGAAGGAGAACAATCCGCCCAGGAAGGCGATCGGCAGCGACTTGAGCATCGCCCCGGCCACCAGCCCGGCGATCCCGGCCAGGGCCAGGATGGCGCCAAAGACGATCCGCAGCTTGCCGGCGCGGTTCTTCACGCTGGCCGCGTCAAAGGGGCGCAGCGCCGCCAGCGGGGCCAGCTTCATGGCCCGGCGGGCCGGGACCCAGGCGGAGAGCACGGTCATCACGATGCCGATGGCCAACGGCACCAGCAGCACCTTCAGATCCAGCGCCAGGGTGGCGTAGGCCATGTCCGGCACCGTCACCTGCAGCAGCTTGATCAGCCCGGCCATCAGGCCCACCGCGGCGGCCACGCCGAGCAGCGAGGAGACCACGCCGATCAGCAGCGCCTCAATGAGCACCGAGGAGCGGATCTGCCCCCGCTTGGCCCCCAGGGTGCGCAGCAGGGCCAGTTCGCGGGTGCGCTGGGCGATCACCACGGAGAAGGTGTTCATCACCACCAGGCCGGTGACCACCAGGGCCACCAGGGCGAAGATCAGCAGCACCACGGTCAGCTGGTCGGTGCCGCCGGTGAGCTGGGCGACGTCCTCGATGATCTTTTCATCGGCGGTAAGCACCGAGGCGCTCTTCACCGACTGCTCGGCCAGTTCTTCGCGCAGCGCCTGCGCGGCGGCGGAAACGTCACCGGAGGCGTTGACGATCAGCTCATCCAGTTGCGCCTGCTCGCCCATCAAAAATTCAAAGGCGTCTTCGGACACGCCCACCTGCATCATCCCGCCCATGAACGGGTCGGCGCTGGGGGCGCTGAGCCCCACGATGCGCACTTCCTGCAGTCCGTCCTCGCCGCTGACCCCGTCCAGGGCGACGACGTCCCCCAGCGAAAGGCCTTCCTCCTGGGCGCCCTTCTCATCGACGGTGATCTCGGTTTCCTTCGTCGGGGCCCGGCCCTCGATCAGGTTCAGCCCGGAGAAGCGGTTCTCGGCGGAGACCGGAACCAGCCAGGCGCCGAACGCGTTCTTGTCGGTGCGCAGGCTGGTGCCGGCCCGCACCGAACCGTAGGCGGTGGACACCTCGGGCAGCTTGCGCACCGAGTTCAGCACGTCCAGGGTCATGGGCTTGTCCGACTCGGTGCCGTAGTCCTCGTTCTTCCAGTCCTGGAAGGCCACCAGGTCGGCGTTGCGGTAGACCTCGCCCACGGAGTTCTTCAATGTGGCCCGGGTGGAGGTGTCCACCGCCAGGCTGGCCCCGAGGAATGCGGTGCCGATGGCCACCGCCAACACCGCGGCGATGTAGCGCCGCGCATAGGTCTTGATATTCGCTAATGCGACGTGAAGCATGATCAGTCCTACTCCGCCAGGTTGGCCAGCGCGTCGGTCACCGAGGCAACGGTCGGCTCGGCCAGCTTGCCCACCAGCTGCCCGTCCTTCATCAACAGCACTTCGTCGGCGTAGGAGGCGGCCACCGGGTCGTGGGTGACCATGATGATGGTCTGGCCCATTTCGCGGGTGGAGGCGCGCAGCAGGGACAGCACTTCGGCGCCGGTGCGCGAATCGAGGTTGCCGGTGGGTTCATCGCCAAAGACCACCTCGGGGCGGGTGAGCAGGGCGCGGGCCACGGCCACACGCTGCTGCTGGCCGCCGGAGAGCTCGTGCGGCTTGTGATCCAGGCGGTCGTTCAGCCCCAGGATCCCCACCACCTGCTCGAACCAGGCCGGGTCGTGCTTCTTGCCGGCCAGCGCCAGCGGCAGCAGGATGTTGTCCCGCGCGGTGATGGTGGGCACCAGGTTGAAGGACTGGAAGACGAAGCCGATCTGTTCGCGGCGCATCTCGGTCAACTGGTCGTCGCTGAGCTGCATCAGGTTCTTGCCGCCGATCAGGATCTGCCCGTCATCGGCGGTGTCCAGCCCGGCCAGGCAATGCATCAGGGTGGACTTGCCGGAGCCGGAGGGGCCCATGATGGCGGTAAAGCGCGAACGCACGAAGGAAACGTCAACGCTCCTCAACGCCTCGACACGGGTCGAGCCGTGCCCGTAGGTCTTGGTCAGGCCCCGGGCCTGCACGGCGAAATCTGTTTCCACAACGGTTTCTTGATTCATAGTCCAAGACTACAAACCCGCATGCCACCAAGGGATCGGCCAAATGAACGGTGTTTGGCGCCACAGTGTCATACCAGGGGTGGAGAGCTGCGCCCACCGGCCGTCGCAGTGCCGCAAGGCACGCGCCCCACACGATCAGCAGTCCACGTGGTATTCGCTCCGGCGATGTGAGGCCGGTTCGATCTGGAAGGTCGAGTGGCTGATGCTCACCTCGAAGTGCTCGGCGACGCATTGCTGCAGCAGGCGCAGCAGCTCGCCGGTGGAGTCCGAGGAGAACATTTCATCGGCCACCACCACGTGGGCGGTGAGCACCGGAAGGTTCGAGGCGATCTGGCTGGCGTGCAGGTCATGCACCGCCAACACCCCGGGCAGCTTCTCCAGGTGCTGGCGCACGTCATGCAGGTCCAGGCCCCGGGGGGTGGATTCGAGCAGGATGTGGGTGGTCTCCCCCAGCAGCTTCAGTGCGCGGGGCACAATCAGCGCGGCAATGAACAGTGCGGCCAGCGAGTCGGCGGTGGCCCAGCCGGTCAGCCAGATGACCACTGCGGCCACAATGACCGCCACCGAACCCAGCGCGTCGTTCAGCACCTCCAGGAACGCGGCGCGCATGTTCAGGTTGTCCTGCCGCCCGGCGAAGATGATCCACATGGAAACCAGGTTGCCCAGCAACCCAATTACGCCAAAGACCAGCAGGCCGGTGGACTGGATCTCGGCCGGTTCAAAGATGCGGCGCACCGCGTCAATGGCCGCATAGATGCCCACCGCCAGCAGCAGCGCCGCCTGCAGCGTCGCGGAGAGCACCTCGGCACGTCGGAAACCCCAGGTGCGCTGGTCGGTGGATTTGCGCATCACCAGGTTGGCGGCGGTCAGCGCCATCAGCAGCCCCAGCGTGTCGGTGAGCATGTGGGCGGCGTCCACCAGCAGCGCCAGCGAGTTGGTCAGCAGCGCCCCGACGACCTCGGCGATCAGGATCGTGGCGGTGATGCCAAACGCCCAGGCCAGGCGTTTGCGGTTCATCTCGGCCAGGCCGTGGTCATGGGAGTGGTCATGGGACACTGTGCAGCGCCTCCTGGTTGGAATTCGGGCCTTCGTGTTCGTCGAGCCAGTGGTGCTCGCCCCGCTCGGCGCGCACCAACGGTCCTGCGTGTTTCAGCAGGGTCTGCAGCCCCGCCTCGTCGTTCAGCGAGTAGAGGCTGGAACGCCCCACCGAACGGGCCTTGACCAGGTTGCCTTCGCGCAGGCACGCCAAATGGGCGCTCACGGTGCTTTGGGCCAGGCCCAGGTGCTCGGTCAGTTCCTTGACCTTGTGCTCCCCGGTCTTCAGGTGTTCCAGGATCATCAGCCGCATCGGGTCGGCCAGGCAGTGGAAGAGGGCCGCGGTGCGTCGGCGGGTCACCGCACCCGCATCTTCATCGGTCACTGACTCTATTATCGCCATATAACGATGATAGCAGGAACGGACGCGAGGGCAAGCGGGGCCAGGCGGCAGTGGCAGGATGGTGGCATGGGAGATTTAATCATCGGGGTCGACGGGCTGGCGCGGCCCCCGTGGGCAGCCAGCAGCGAGCTGCTGCGTGAGTACTACGACACCGAATGGGGCATGCCCATCACCGATGAGCGCGGCCTGTTTGAGCGCCTGAGCCTGGAGGCCTTCCAGTCCGGCCTGTCGTGGGCGATCATCCTGAAGAAGCGGGAGGACTTCCGCCGGGCATTCGCCGGCTTTGACCCCGACGCGGTCGCGGCCTTCGGCCAATCGCAGATTGACCAGCTGCTGCAGGACCCGGGGATCGTGCGCAACCGGCGCAAGATTGAGGCCACCATCAGCAACGCGCGGGCAACCGTCGCCCTGCGCGCCGCCGGCGGATTATCGGAGCTAATTTGGTCACACCGCCCGCAGCACACCCCACAGCCGGCCACCCTGGCCGAGATTCCCACGCAGAGCCCCGAATCGGTGGCGCTGTCCAAGGCGCTGAAACGGGCCGGCTTCAGGTTCGTGGGACCCACCACCATGTTCGCGCTGATGGAGGCCATCGGCATGGTGGACACCCACCTGCTGGGTTCGCACCGCCGCGGCAGTTCCGGAATCTGGCGACAGTGACGCACCGGTTCCGCCTCACCTCCACCGGGGCGCTGGATGTGGCGCATCTGTTCCAGGTGCTGCAGGTGCATTCACTGCCCATTCAGGAAACCCTGGATCCGGCGCAGGGCACGATCACCCGGCTGTTGCGCACGGCCACCGGCTGGCAGCTGACCGAGCTGCGGGTAGATGCCGGCGGCGTCGGGGTGACCACCGAGGCGCCGGCGAGCGCCGAAGCAGGGCTGCGGGACGCCGTGACCCATTGGCTGGGGTTGGCGCAGGACGGCACTGCGGGATTGCGCCGCCTGTCCAGGGATCCATTGCTCAGCGCCTGCGCCCGAAGGCATCCGCACCTGCGCCTGATCAGCTACCCGGATTTCTTTGAGGCCCTGGTGACTACGGTGCTGGGTCAACAGATTTCCACCCGTGCCGCCCGCACGCTGGCGCTGCGGCTTGTCACGGCACTGGGGGTCGAGCACGCGAGCGGGTTCCACGCCTTTCCAGAGGCCGCGAGGGTCGCCGGAACATCGGTTCCCGATTTGGTGTCCATCATCAGGTGCCCCGCCTCCCGGGCGGCAACCTTGCAACGGGTGGCCCAGTGGTACCTGGATTTCGGCCCGTCGATGAAGGCCCCGGCCCCGCAGCTGCGCCAGAGTCTACTGGCCCTGAAGGGAGTCGGCCCGTGGACGGTGGATTATGTGGCGTTGCGCGGGCTGCGCGACCCGCGCGTCTTCTTGGCTTCGGACCTGGTGGTGCGCCGCGCCCTGCAACTGCTGGGCTGGGAGCAGAAGGCGTCCCTGCTGGATTGGGAAAAGGACAACGCGCTGGCGACCGTGCTGCTCTGGAAGGTCGCGGGCGAACTTGGCGCTCCGCCAGGCGCAGGCGCGCTACCGATGTGAGGACGGCCCTGGCTCACCCAGGCAAATCTCACGCAGCCAAAACCCGGACTTAAAACAGAAGAAGCGCATCAAGGCGTGCATGCTTGATGCGCTTCATTCTGCGAATCGGCTGACTGAGCAGGTCAGCCGTTCCCTTTCCCTTTTACTTCAAGCCGGCTAGGCCGACCACCGCCGGGGATTGAGCAAGTCCCGTGACGGCTCTTGGTCGACTCGCATCGACCAAAGTCAGCGCCTCCCCCGACCACACACGGGGAAGGCTCCGCACTAAGCATACGACACCCCACCACAATAACGTCAAGTGCATCTGGCTTAATTTTTCAAAGCTTTTCTTAGGTGTGTCTAATCTAAGAAAAAGCGGCCCGGAGCGGGTGTCGCTCCGAGCCACTGCGGGGCCAGGCCCCTAGAATCTTCCGCCGCTGACGCTATTTTGCCGGCGCCGGCTCCTCGTCAAAGATCTGGCCGATGGCGCTGCGCTTTTCGGCCTGGAATTCATCCTCCACCCGGCCGTAGGCCCAGTACGCGGACAGGGACATCGCCTGGCGCTGCACTTCGCGCTCCCCATGGAAGTACATGCGCAGTTTTTTCATGACCTCACGCTCGCCGTGGCAGAAGATCTGCACCTTGCCCTCGGGCCACGGCACCTGGCGAACCGCCTGTTCAAGGATGGTTGTCTGCGGAGAGAACGGCGCATTGCGGTGCAGCCAGGTGATCTCGATGCCCTTCGGCGCCTGGAACTGTACTTCGTCCTTGGCATCGTTGACCTCGATGATCACCCGCCCAACCATGTCCTCATCCATGGCCTCCAGCGCGCAGGCGATGGCAGGGATCGCGGTTTCGTCCCCGACCAGGAACTGGAAGTCGTACTCCGCGCTGGGCGCATAGCGTCCGCCGGGACCGCTGAAGCAGATCTTGTCACCGACCTGCGCGTCGCGTGCCCACGGCCCGGCCAGCCCCTCGTCCCCGTGGACCACAAAGTCGATGTCCAGTGTCCGGGCCTCGGTGTCCACGTTGCGCACAGTGTAGGTGCGGCGTACCGGCAGATCCTGGGCCGGGAGAATGGCCCGCAGCTCATCAAGGTTGTAGGGCGGCTGCAGCCCCAGCTCGGGCTTGGCGAAGAGGATCTTCACGTAGCGGTCGGTGACCTCCTTGTCCTGGTAGTCGGAAAACCCTGGACCGCCGAAGGTCAGGCGCACCAGGTGCGCGGAGATCTGCTGGCGAGCCACCACTTCGAGCACTACCTGCGGACGCACCGGACGACGACCATCACTCTTGGCCACAAAAACACCCCTTGAACTAATAGGTTAGATATAGCTAGCCTAATTCATTTTTGGGCCCAACGGCACCTAGCGCCCAAAGACCGGCCGCCCCTGGAAGGGTGCCAGCCCGGCGCGTTCGGCCTCACTCAGGCGCTGTACCCGCGAGCTGGCGGTGTCAAAGAAGGCCAGCGTGGTGGTGGCCCGCACACACAGGGTGTCCTCCACGGGATCCCGGAATTCATAGCAGATATCGAAGCTGGCCGGCTTCACGCTTGCGATCCACAGGTCCACGTTGACCGGGACGTTGCGGTATTCCAGCGGTCTGGAGTACCGCACGCGGTGTTCGACCACCAGGATCTGGACCCCGGCCGGGACGGCGGAGAAGATATCCACCTTCGGACGCATCCCCGGCGCGCCGGTGCCCCCGGGCACGCCAAAGCCGGCGATGCGCGCCTCCTCCATGAGCCTGATCAGGTTCACGTTGTTCACGTGCCCGTACGCATCCATGTCGCCCCAGCGCATGGGGACCTCGACGCGCAATACGGTTCCGGCTTCCATCGTTTTATCCCTTTCCGTCATCGGCCTGGCTCCCGGACTCCGGCGCGGCTGCGGCGCCACGCTTTTCACCTTCCAGCAGGCCCAGTTGCTGCAGCCGCAGCGCGATGCGCGATCCGTCGGCCTCGTAGACCCAGTCGGTGTCCGGGGTGGACATTTGCAGCTCGTGGGAGCGACCGCCGGCCAGCACCGCCTCGGATGGGGTGAGCTGGCGGATGACAATGGCACGCACGTGCTGCGGATAGCGCCGAGCGAACTCGGCGTAGGTGCTCGGGTCATGCTGCCCGTCGTCACCGATCAACACCCAGCGGATGTTGGGGAACTCGTGGGCCAGGCGGCGCAGCTGGTCCACCTTGTGCTGGACTCCGCTGCGGAACCAGGCACTGGGAGTGGGTCCCCAGTCGGTGAGCAGCATGGGCCCCCGGGGATAGAGGTTGCGGCTCAGGAACCGGTTCAGGGTCTGCGCGACATTCCAGGCGCCGGTGGAAAGATAGATGGTCGGGGTGTTGGGGCGCGATGTGACCAGCCGCTCCATCATGACCGCCATCCCGGGGGTGGGCACCCGGGCATGTTCGGAGAGCACAAAGGAGTTCCAGGCCGCCAGCAACGGCCGGGGCAGCGCGGTGACCACCACGGTGTCGTCCACATCGCAGATCACCCCGGTGCGCTGGTTTTCGTCAATGACCAGCACCTCGGTGCTGGCTCCTTCCCCCTGGGCCACACTGACATCCACCCGGTGCCACCCGGGGGTCAGGTCGACGCTGAGCTTGGCATCAATCACCCCGCCGCGGTCGGCGTGGACCTTGAAGTCCTGGCCGGCCACGTGGACCATGACCTCGGCGTAAGGCAGGATCGGGGAAATGAAGTTTCGAAAGCCGCGAATCCCGTCCTCGATCATCTGGGCCTTGTGTCGCCCGTTTTCGAAGAATCCCGGACGCGCCAGGGCGACCCGGGCGAAGACGCGCACCCAGCCCCCGTCGCCGCTGCTGTATCCATAACCCAGATACGGCATAATGATGGGACGCAGCCCCCGGCCCTGAGCCCGACGGGCGCGCCAGCGGTGAAAGCCGTCTTCCATGCGTGCGGCAATATGGCGCGCGGTGCCGTCAGTTGCAGCATGAGTCATGCAACCAGTCTTTCACGACTGGCCCCGACTGGGGGTGTCGCCAGAAATTTGTGCCCGAATGCACTGGACTTTTTCTACAGGACGTAGAAAACTGAGGGTATGAGATTTGAACACGACAATGACGATCCGGTCCTTAAACTGACCGAGGAACAGTGCTGGGAATTGCTGGCCCATAGCGCCCACGGACGTGTTGCCACCGCCGCGGCGGGCATCATCGACATCGTTCCCGTGAATTTTGCCGTGCACAAGGGCTATATTTTCATCCGCACCGCTCCGGGCAACAAGCTCGCGGCAATGACCGTGAACTCCTCCATCGCCTTCGAGGCCGACGGGGTGCTCTCCGACGAAGCCTGGAGCGTCGTGGTGCACGGCACCGCGGCCGTGCTGGAAAGCGAGGAGGAGATCCGCGAGGCCCGCGAGTCGGGCGTCACCCCGTGGATCCCCACCCTGAAGGACGCCTGGGTCCGGGTCAAGGTCGAGCGGATCTCCGGACGCCACTTCATCCTCGGCGCCCAACCCGAGGTTACCGACGAGGCCTGATTCCCGCTTCACCCGCCCTGCCCCGCGCCGGGCGCCACCACGCCAGGGGACCGGGAATTCTCGCGGTCCCCTGACGTTTCCCATCGGCGGTGCCCGACGCTAGGAGTAGTCGTAGAACCCGGCGCCGCTCTTGCGTCCCAGACGGCCTTCGGCGACCTTCTCGGCTATCAGCGGGTGCGGCTTGTCGGCGGCGTCGCCGGTCTCGGCGTAGGTGGCCTGGGCGATGAAGTCGATGACGTCGATGCCCACCAGGTCCATCAGTTCAAAGGGACCCATCGGATGTCCCAGCGCGGTCTTGGCCGTGGTGTCGATGTCCAGGAAACTGGCGACCCCGTTGGCGGCCAGTTCCAGCGCCTCGCGCTGCAGCGCGCCCATCATGCGGTTGGCGACAAACCCGGGGACCTCCTTCTGCACCAGCACCGGGTCCTTGCCCATGGCGCGCGCCACCTGCATCACGGCCTCCACGGTGGCGTCACTGGTGTGTTCGTTGCGCACCACCTCGACGCACTTCATGACCAGGGCCGGGTTGAAGAAGTGCATGTTGCACACCAAGTCCGGGCGCCCGGAAGCCTGCGCCACATGCGAGGAGGCCAAGGTGGAGGAGTTGGTGGCCAGGATCGCGTGTGCCGGGGTGCTGCGGCCCAGCTGCTCAAAGAGCGCCTTCTTGACCTCCAGCTTCTCCACGGCCGCCTCGATCACCAGATCCGCGTTGCCGGCCGCCGCGTCCAGGTCGGTGCTGCGTTCCAGCCGGGCGAGGGCCGCGTCGGCATCGGCCTGGGTCAGCTTGCCCTTGGCCACCCGGCCCGCGGCCCACTTATCCAGTTCCCGCCCCGCGGCCTTTAGCGCCTCGCCGGAGATGTCGTTCAGGGTGGTGTTGTAGCCGGCCAGGGCCGCGCTCATGGCGATCTGGCGCCCCATGGTGCCCGCCCCGATGACCAGGATCCGCTGTATCTGCATCGTTGTCCTTCCGATTCCCGTGCCCGTGCTAGCCGCGCAGGTAGGTGGTGGTGGTGTGCGTATAGAATTCGCGGGCCGCAGCCCCTTGTTCCTTCGGCCCGTATCCGGAGGCCTTGGCCCCACCGAAGGGTACGTGCGGGTCGGCCCCGGCCGATTCGGAATTCACATGCAGAATACCCACATCAAGCTGCTGTTGCGCGCGAATCGCCGTGGCCAGGTTGGTGGTGAACAGCGCCAGGCTCAGCCCGAACTCACTGTCCTGGGCGGCGGCGAAGGCCTGCTCGGCGCCGGCGACCTGGATGACCGAGAGGATGGGGGCAAAGAATTCCTCACGCCATCCCGCGTTCTCACGCCCCCGCGGCCCCTCGGGCAGCTGCAGGATGATGGGCGGCATGAACCCGGCCTCCTGCGGGGCGGCGCCCCGATAGCGGATGCTGGCGCCCTGCTCCAGGGCACGTTCCAGCCCCTGCTGGGCCGCATCGCGGGCCCGGGCATCCACCAGTGGACCCATGTGCACCGCCGCGTCCAGAGGGTCCCCGGTTACCCAGTCATCGAGCCGGGCGGTAAGCCGGCCCAAGAAGTCCTCGGCGATGTCCGCGTCCAGGATCAGCCGTGAGGTGGCGGTGCATTTTTGGCCAGTGGAGCGAAACGCGCCAAACAGCACCTGCTCCACGGCCAGTTCCAGGTCCGCGTCGGCCAGCACCACCGAGGCGTTCTTGCCGCCCATCTCGGCCTGCACCGGGACCCCGCGCGCCGCGCCGGCGGCGCACAGCTGGCGTCCGACCCCGGTGGAGCCGGTGAAGGACAGTCCGGCCAACCGCGGGTGGTCCATGATGGCATCGCCCAGTGGGCCCGGGCCGATGACCAGGTTCAGCACCCCGGCGGGCAGGCCGGCGGCCTGAAGGGCCTCGACCAGCCGCATTGCCAGCAGCGGCACCAGGCTGGCGGGCTTGAACACCACGGTGTTGCCGAAGATCAGCGCCGGGGCGATCTTCCAGGCCGGAATAGCGATCGGGAAGTTGAACGGGGTGATGACCCCCACCACACCCAGCGGCTTGTGGGTCACCAGGATTTGTTCCCCGGCCCGTGGCGACTGGAACACCGTGCCGGCATCGCGTTCGGCCTGCCCGGCATAGTAGTCAAGGATCTGCGCGGCCCGGCGGACTTCACCAATCCCCTCCGCCAGCGTCTTGCCTTCCTCCCTGGACAGCTCGGCGCCCAGCTGTTCGGCGCGCTCACGCAGCCAGGCTGCGGCCCGCTGCAGGTAGCCGGCCCGGGTGGCCATGGGGGTTGCCGCCCAGTCGGCGGACGCCGCGTGCGCCGCGTCCAGGGCCTGCCCGACCTGTGCGGCGGTGGCCGCCGCCCCCTGGGCGAGGGTTCGTTCGGGGGTGGCCGCAGCACTGGAGCTGACCTGCTGCCCCTGGCCGGGAACCCACTGGCCATTGAGGAATTGACGCAGCTCGACCACGGTGTTCTGTTCCTTCATATGCCTGACTTTCTAGATGCTGCCCGCTGGAGGAGGCGGTGCTGGTGACGGTTCGTGTTTGGGACGCCGCGCCGGGGCGGCTGCTTGCCGTCCCCGACGCAATGCCGGTCCTAGCGGAAGGCCGGCACCCCGGTGAGCTTGTTGCCCAGGATCAGGGTGTGCACCTCATCGGTGCCCTCGTAGGTGCGCACCGATTCCAGGTTGTTGGCGTGGCGCAGCGGCGAGTAGTCCATGGTGATGCCGTTGCCGCCCAGGATGGTGCGCGCCTCCCGGCAGATTTCAATGGCCTCGCGGCAGTTGTTCAGCTTGCCCACCGAGATCTGGTGCAGGTCCAGGGTTCCGGCGTCCTTCATCCGGCCAATGTGCAGGGCCAGCAGGAAACCCTTGTTGATTTCCAGGGCCATGTCCACCAGCTTCTGCTGGGTCATCTGGTAGCCGGCCAGCGGCTTGTCGAACTGCATGCGGGTCTGCGAGTAGGCCAGGGCATCCTCGAACGCGTCCCGGGCGGCGCCCATGGAGCCCCAGATGATGCCGTAGCGGGCCTCGTTCAGGCAGGAGAACGGCCCCTTGAGCCCGGTGACGTGCGGCAGCACCGCATCGGCAGGCAGGCGCACGTCGCTCAGCTCGATTTCGCACTGGATCGAGGCGCGCATCGACAGCTTCGGCTCGATCGGGGTGGCCGAGTACCCGGGCGTGTCGGTGGGAACCACGAAACCGCGGATCCCCTCATCGGTCTGCGCCCAGATGACGGCGACCTTGGCCACGTTGGCCAGCCCGATCCAGCGCTTGGTTCCGTTCAGCACCCAGTCCTGCCCGTCACGGCGGGCGAAGGTGGTCATGCTGGAGGGATCCGAGCCTGCGGTGGGCTCGGTCAGCCCGAAGCAACCGATGGCCTCGCCGGCGGCCATCTGCGGCAGCCACTGCTGCTTCTGCTCCTCGGAGCCGTGCTTGTAGATGGCGCTCATGGCCAGGGAGCCCTGCACGGAGACGAAGGTGCGCAGCCCCGAGTCCCCGGCCTCCAGTTCGGCACCGGCCAGCCCGTATTCCACGGCGCTGCGCCCGGCGCAGCCGTAGCCTTCCAGGTGCATGCCCAGCAGGCCGAGCTTGGCCATTTCCGGCACGATTTCCAGCGGGAAGACGGCCTTCTCGTACCAGGTGGCGATGTTCGGCTTGATGTTCTCGGCGACGAACTGGCGCACCTGCTGGCGCAGCGCGAGCTCCTCGGAGCTGAGCAGCGCATCGAAGTTGATCAGGTCCGAAGGGTCCAGGGCGGTGCCGGTGGTGGTCGTGGTCATGGTGTGCTCCTTGAAACGGAAGAGGGGTTGGGTGGGTAGTGGCCCGGCCGGTGAGGGCGCCCGGCCTGGGTTGGTGGTGCTAGCTGCCGGTGGGGTTCAGCAGCAGCTGCTGGTGCTGGCCGTGGGCCGGGGGCACGCTGTGATACTGGGCGCCGGTGCGGGAGAGCCCGATGGGACTGGCGATCTGCCGGGTTTCCTGCGCGGTGTGCCGGTCGCGGATCAGGGCGGTGGGTTCCAGCCCGAGGTCGCGGGCGAAGTCTATGGCCTCGGCGATCGAGTTCACCTTGCCCGCCGGAACCCCGGCCCCCATCAACGCTTCGGCCCAGTACGCCGCCGGACGGGTGACGGTGGCATTCTCGATTAATTCCTTGAGCTCTTCGCGGTGCGCCACCCGGGAGCTGTTCTCGGCAAAGCGCGGGTCCTGCCCCAGTGCCTCGAGTCCCAGTTCGCGCAGCAAGGCCGCGAACTGGCGGTCATTGCCCACGGCGATGGCCACCACCCCGTCGGCGGTGCGGAAGGTTTCGTAGGGTGCGATGCTGGGGTGGGCGTTACCCATCCGGGCCGGGGACCGCCCGGTGGCCAGCGTGCTGCTGGATTGGTTGGTCAGCCCGGACAGCAGGGAACCCATCAGGGTGATGTTCACCTGCTGACCCTGCCCGCTGGCGTCCCGCTCGCGCAGTGCCAGCAGGATTCCGGTGGTGGCGTTCTGGGCGGCCAGCACGTCCACCAGCGCGACCCCGACCTTCGAGGGGGTGCCCTGCGGCTCACCGGTGATGCTCATCAGCCCGCCCACGGCCTGCACCAGCAGGTCGAAGCCGGGGAGCGCAGCCCCCTGCTTGTCGCCGAATCCGGAGATGGAGCAGTACACGAGACGGGGGTTGAGTTCGGCGAGGCTGTGGTAGTCCAGGCCGAATTTGGCCAGGACCCCGGGCCGGAAGTTTTCCACCAGCACATCCGCGTCGCGGATCAGCTCCAGCAGGGCCTGCAGTTGGGCCGGATCCGCAAAGTCGGCGACTACTGCCTGCTTATTGCGGTTGACCGCCGAATAGTAGGTGCTGACCCCGGCGTCGGTGACCGGCGGTTTCCAGCTGCGGGTTTCGTCGCCTGCCGGGCTTTCGACCTTGATCACCTCGGCACCGAAGTCGGCCAGCGTCATGGTGCACAAGGGCCCGGCCAGGATCCGGGAGAGGTCAACGACCTTGATTCCCTGCAGTGGTTGGGTCATCGGCTAGATCACCTTTTCATCATCCAACATCGTTGTTACATGTTGCATGCAACTCTAGATCAGGTGGTCGTCGGCGACAAGGGGTGGAGCCAAAGTTACTGCGGTTTGGGGCAGTTCTCCGGCAGGAGCATCAGCTGGTCCAGGCGTTCAATGAACTTCTGGGCATCCAGGCCGGGGGTGCGGGCACAGACCGAGCGGATCAGCAGCTGGGCGGTGCGCATGACGTGGTTGCGCATCGCGGTGGCCGCCGCCGCCGGGTCACGCTGGGTGATGGCCTCGATGAGTTCATCCCGGTCCTCCGCCAGTTCCTGGCTGGTGCGGGCCTGGGGGATGGTGGTTTGCCCGTGGGCCAGCACCAGATTGCGCAGCTCGCTGATGATCGCATCCAGCTTGGCGTTTCCGGCCAATCCCAACAGGTAGAGGTGGAACTGCTTGTCGGCTTCCAGGGTGGCCCGCCCGTCCCCCGTTTCGCCGATCTGCAGCATCCGCTGGTGCAGCTCGGTGAGGGTGCGGATATCGGCGTCGCTGGCGTTAAGCACCCCGCGCGCCGCGGCCTGCGGTTCCACGGCCAGGCGCACCTGGAAGACCTCGACGATATCGTCCAGGGAGATCTGGTTGACCCGTACCCCGCGGTTCTTGGCCACGGTGACGATGCCTTCCTTCTCCAGCAGCTGCAGGGCCTCGCGAACCGGGGTGCGCGAAACGCCGAGCTTCTCGGCGATGGCGATCGCCGAGTAGTGCTCCTCCGGCTTCATCTCTCCGGAGACGATGGCGGCACGGATCATGGTGGTCACCTGTTCGGTCAACGACACCTTGGGCACGATCGGTTGCATGCTACTCATGGCCAGAAGCTTATCTTGCTTCGCCCGAGCCGGGTCGGCGCATCGGCCGGTTCCATCCCGCGTGCCCGGCTCCCCGGCCCGCGCAACAAGGTGCAGCGCATCGGGGCGCTAGGCTGGAGGCGTGGAATCCCAGGCATCAAGGCACCGCGCTCCGCGTCCCGCGACCATCCAGGCAACCGACCCCCGACAGCCGCCGACGGCCCCGGCATGCACGCAACGGCAGCAGCTGGCCGAACGGCTGCGCGGTGATGCCCTGGAAGCCGGGCGCCAGGCCGCCGGGCTGCTGCGGGAGAACTTCCGCACCGGAATCGGGGCCGAGCACAAGACGAACACCCACGACCTGGTCACCGAACTGGACCGGCGCAGCCAACTGCTGCTCACCCGTGAGCTGCTCTCCCGCTGCCCCGACTCCTGGGTGCTGGGCGAGGAAACGGTGGAGGATCTGCCCACCGGCGATCCCTCGGGGTCCATCCAGTGGATCGTGGACCCGCTGGATGGAACCAGCAATTTCGTGCACGGCATCGCATTCTTCTGCGTCTCCATTGCCGCGGCCATCGACGATGAGCTGGTGGCGGCGGTGGTGATCGACCCGGCCACCGGCGATGAGTTCAGCGCCAACCTCCAGGGCGCGTTCCTGAACGGGCAGCCGCTGCGGCCGCGGCCGCGCCCCGGCCAGCAGCACGCCAACCTGATGACCGACTACCCATCGGCCGAGGCGATCGCGGCCGACGGGAGGATTGCCCTGGACCTCTTTGGCCAGTGGGTCCTGGACTTCGCGACCGTGCGGCGCAAGGTTTCCGCGGCGATGGCCCTGGCACACGTGGCGGCCGGTTGGGCCGACGCCACCATTGGCTTTGACACCAAGGCCTGGGACGTGGCTGCCGGGGCCCACCTGGTGCGCATGAGCGGGGGCAGCTACCGGGGCCTGCATCACGGCGGCGAGCCGGGCCCGGACCACCTGGCCCCGGGGTTCATCGCCCAGGGGCCAGGCGCCGACTACCCCAGCCTGCGCACCGCCGCCCAGCGCATTGCCGAGCACCGGTCCGCCGCCGCACGCCACGGCCGCTAGCACCCTTGCCCGACCCCACCTACCCGGTGCAGGGGATCGGGCAGAACCCCAGTTGCCGGTAGAGGTTCCAGGCCGCAGCCGAGGTGCCCTCCCCCACCCGCAGACTCAGCGTGCGGTGCCCGCTGCGGGCGCAGCCCGCCAGTGCCCCCAGCACCAGGGCGCGGCCCAGCCCCCGTCCCCGCTCAGCGGGGGCCACGAAGAGGTCGATGATAAATGGACCGGGAAGTCCGGGATCCCAGATGGATCGCTGGACCACAAAGACGGCACCGACCGCCCGTGCACCGAGTACGGCAGCGCTGGAGCATTCGGGCAGCAACCGCCCGTAGTGGTTGGCGAAGGTCTGTTCCATTTCCCGTGTGGCGTCGTGCAGCGTTGTTGCGGCCACCTCGGGCGGGTACGCGGCCAGGTAGGCGGCCGCCAAGTCCGCGGCGTGACGGGGATGGATCGGCTGGATCCGCGCATCTTCGGTGGCGGGCAGTTCAAGACCCGCCTGGGTGGGATCGATCTTGAGAAGGTCTGAGGGCACGGCTGTTCCGTTCGTGGGTCTTCCATGGATCTGCGGGTAGCTCAGGAACGGATCATGGACCCGAGCCTAGCAGCTGTTCCCGGCCGTGCGGGGCCAGGATCAGCCGGCGCTTCGGCACGGTGGCCCCACTGCCCTGCTGCCGCCAAACACGAAGGGGGGCCTGCCCACGGCAGGCCCCCCTTGGTGTTCATTGCTGGTGCCCGGTGCTGTGCGGCACGCCGGAATGACTTACGCTTCCAGGTGCGTGGGAGCAAACATCTTCAGCAGAGTCTGCACCACCACGACGTTTGGCCCCTCGGCGGCGAAGGACTCGCGCAGCGCCTGCCCGACCTCCTCCACCGGAACCTGGCGGGCCGGAATCCCGAAGGACTCGGCCAGGGCCACGAAGTCGGGGCGCGCCAGCTCGGTGGCGGTGGCCTTGCCGAAGGCCCCTTCCATGTATTCGCGCAGGATGCCGTAGCCGCCGTCATCCACGATCAGCCAGGTGACCGGGACGTTGTGCTGCTTGGCGGTGGCCAGTTCGGCGATCGAGTACATGGCCGATCCGTCACCGGAGACGGCCAGCACCCGCGCCTCGGCGTGGCCCAGCCCCTGGGTTTCCAGCCCGACGGCACCGCCGATGGCCGCGGGGTAGCCAAAGCCCAGTCCCCCGGCCCCCTGCGCCGAATGGAACTGGCCCTGGCGGGCGTCCCAGCAGCTCCAGCCCCAGTAGGCGGCGATGGTCATGTCCCAGTAGGTCTGCATCCGCTCCGGCACGGCCTGGCGGATGTCGGCCATGAACCGGCGTTCCTTGTCCAGGTCCTGCGAATCCAGGCGCCGCTGCACCTTTTCCAGGGTCTGGGCCACCAGCTGCTGCGGGCTCTGGCCGTGCCAGTCCACGCGGGCCTGGTGCCCGGTGCGCCGCAGTTCCTCGGCCAGGAACTCCAGCGCGGCCTTCGCATCGGCGCGCAGCCCCAGGGCCGGGGTGTTGGATTCCAGCACCCGCGGTTCGGCGTCAATCTGGATCATCCGCCCGCGCGGGGTGAGGGTGAAGTAGTTGCTGGTCACCTCGCCCAGCGAGGAGCCGACCACGATCAGCACGTCCGCGTCCTCCAGGACCTCGGTGACGTAGCGGTCCTCCACCCAGGACTGCAGGGAGAGTTCGTGGTCCCACCCGAACGCGCCGTTGCCGCCGGGGGTGCTCAGCACCGGGGCCTGCAGCGTTTCGGCGACCTGCGCCAGCGCCTGCTGCGCGCCGGAGCGGCGCACGCCGCCCCCGGCCACGATCACCGGGCGCCGGGCTTCGGCCAGCCAGCGGGACGACTCCTCGATCAGCTCGATGCGTGGCGGGTGGTCATAGGCCTCGGCCAGCGCATCACGCACCGGCGGGACCATGACCGGGGCCAGCAGCACGTCCTGCGGCACCTCCACCCAGACCGGGCCCATGGGCACGGTGATCGCCTCGGCCCAGGCGTCCTGGATGGCCGAGGGGATCGAGGAGGCGTGGTGCACGGTGCGCTGGAACTTGGTGACGTTCGCGGCCGAGGCCTTCTGGTCATCAAGCTGGTGCAGCATGCCCTTGCGCCGGGCGCCCAGTCCATCCACCGGAATCTGGCTTGCCACCACCACCATCGGCACGCCGGTGGCGTAGGCTTCCTGCAGCCCGGCCAGGGAGGTTAGCGCCCCGGGGCCGGTGGAGAGGAACAGCACGCCCACTTCCCCGGTGGCCCGGGAGTAGCCGTCGGCGGCGAAGGCCGAGTTGTTCTCCACCCGGGAGGAGACGAAATGCAGGTCCGAGCGGGAGAGCGCGTCAAAGAGCCCCAGCGCGTGCTGCCCGGGAATTCCGAACACGGTCCTGGCACCGAGCGCGCTGAGCGTCTCAATGACCAGGTCCCCGCCGTTGCGTTGCGCGGTGTTGGACATGCTAGTTCATTCCCTTGCCGTGGCGCAGGTCGCTGATCAGGCTGATCAGGTCGTAGGTGACGTGGGAGGCGGCCACGCCGGTGATCTCGGCATGGTCGTAGGCCGGGGCCACTTCCACGATGTCCGCGCCGACGATGTTCATCCCGCGCAGCCCGCGCAGGATTTCAAGCAGCTCGCGGCTGGTGATCCCGCCGGCTTCCGGGGTTCCGGTGCCCGGGGCGTAGGCCGGGTCCAGCACGTCGATGTCCACCGAGATGTACAGCGGGCGGTTGCCGATGCGGTCGCGCAGCTTGTCCACGATTTCACGCACCCCCTGGTAGTACACGTCCGAGCTGGTGACGATGCCGAAGCCGAAGCGCTTGTCATCCTCCAGGTCCTTCTTGCCGTACAGCGGGCCGCGGGTGCCGACGTGGCTGATGGCCTCGGTGTCCAGGATGCCCTCTTCCACCGCACGGCGGAACGGGGTGCCGTGGGTGTATTCGGCACCAAAGTAGGTGTCCCAGGTGTCCAGGTGCGCATCGAAGTGCAGCAGCGCCACCGGTCCGCCGGCACGCTGGGAGGCGGCGCGCAGCAGCGGCAGGGCGATGGTGTGGTCCCCACCGATGGTGACCAGCGAGGCCCCGTCCTCGGTCAGTTCCAGGGCGTTGTGTTCAATGGCTTCGATGGCCTCGTTGATGTTGAACGGGTTCACCGCCATATCCCCGGCGTCGGCGACCTGGCTCAGCGCGAACGGGGAGATGTCCACGGCCGGGTTGTAGGGGCGGATCAGGCGGGAGGACTCGCGTACATGGGTGGAGCCGAAGCGGGCACCGGGACGATAGGAGACCCCGGTGTCGAACGGGACACCCACGATCTTGATGTCCGCCTTTTCAACCTGGTCCAGGCGCGGCAGCCGGGCGTAGGTTCCGGCACCGGCGTAGCGCGGGATCAGTGCGGCATTGATGGGTCCGAGCTTGCCGTTTTCCTCGATACGGATTTCTTCCACGGCTGGTCCTTTCGACGCTGAAGGGGAAAACCTCTGTTTTCCAATAGGAAACTCTCGTTGTCGAATATGCTATTTTCCCCTGCCCGTCCCGTCAAGGGTGAGGGCCCGCTGCGGACGCCGCGGGCCGGCGGAAGACCGACGCGGTCTGCCGCGTTCCCGGTCTTCGGCCGGCCCCGGAAAATGGCGTGGATGGCGCCTAGGCGAGGTCCAGGACCGCCTGGCGCAGCACCTGCAGCCCATCGCGCAACAGCTCCTGGCCGATCACCAGCGGCGGCAGCAGCCGCAGCACATTGCCGTAGGTGCCGCAGGTCAGCGTCAGCACCCCGGCCGCGTGGCAGGCCTGGGACACCGCCGCTGCCAGTTCCGGGCGCGGGGCCAGGGTGTCGCGGTCCGCGAATTCAACGGCCAGCATCGCCCCGCGCCCCCGCACCTGGGCCACGCTGTCGGTGGAGTCCACCAGCGGCTCCAGCATCTGGCGGGTGAGTTCCTCGATCCGCCGGGCGTTGCGCAGCACGCTGCCGTCCTCGAACTGCTCGAAGACCGCCAGCGCCGCCTCACAGGCCAGCGGGTTCCCGGCGTAGGTGCCTCCCAGGCCTCCGGCGTGCGGCGCGTTCATCAGCTCCGCCCGCCCGGTCACCGCGGAGAGCGGCACGCCGTTGGCCAGCGCCTTGGCGGTGAGCACCAGGTCCCCGACCACGTCCTCGTGTTCGGCGGCGAACAGCTTGCCGGTGCGTCCGATCCCGGCCTGAATCTCGTCTAGCACCAGCACGATCCCGTATTTGTCCGCCAGGGCCCGCAGCCCGGGCAGGAAACCGGGCATCGGGACGATGAACCCGCCCTCGCCCTGGATCGGCTCAATCACCATGGCCGCAAAGCTCCGTGCCCCGTGCTCCACAATTTGCTGCTCCACCAGGGCCAGCAGCTCGTGGACGTCGCGGCCCTGCGAACGCAGCGGGTTCGCGGAGGCGGCGCGCACGATGTGCTCGGGCAGGGGCCCGAAGTTCAGCTTGTAGGGGTTGACCTTCGACGTCATCCCCATGGTCAGCAGTGAGCGTCCGTGGTAGGCCTCGTCGAAGACCAGGATGTTCGGCCGTCCGGTGGCCGCGCGGGCGATCTTCACCGCGTTCTCCACGGCCTCCGCGCCGGTGGAGAACAATGCGGTGCGCTTGGCGAAGTCGCCCGGGGTGTTGCGGTTCAGCCAAGCGCAGACGCGGGTGAAGGACTCGTACTCGCTGACCATGAAGCAGGTGTGGGTGAACTTCTCCAGCTGCTGCGCCACCCGCTGGGCAACGCGCTGGTTGGCCGCGCCCAGGGAGGTCACCGCGATCCCGGAGGCAAAGTCGATCAGCCGGTTGCCGTCCACGTCCTCGATGATCCCGCCGTCGGCGCGCTGCACGAACACCGGCAGGGTAATCCCAAAGCCGTCACTGACCTCGGCCAGCCGCTGGGCATGCAGTTCCCGGGAACGCGGGCCGGGAATCTGGGTGGCCAGGTGGCGGCTTTGGGGCAGGCGGTGGGCGCTGTCGGCGGCAGGGTTCGAAGCGAGCGCGGACAGCATGGCGGAAGGCAGGGTTTCAGTCATGGGAACCACGCTATGACCCGGCGGTGACACGCGTCACTGGCCGTTCCATCCAATTCGACGGTTCGTAAAGGATAATTTGCACCGTGATCACGCTTTTGCAATTGGGCACCGAATTGGGGCGCAGCTTCTACCCGGCCAGCGGCACCACGTTTCGGGCCAACCCGGTCACCGGGGTGCACATTTCCGAGCTGGCCGACCCCACCCCCTATCTGGAGGGCGGGGAGCTGCTGCTGACCACGGGCATGTCCTTCGCCGACACCGCCGAGGCCAGCACCGAGTACCTGGGGCGGCTGGCCGCGCATGGAATCACCAGCCTGGGCCTGGGGCTGGGGCCGTGGCTGGACGAGGTTCCCTCCTGGGTGGCGGCCGGCTGCCAGCGGCTGGGCATCCAGCTGGGGGTGGTGCCCGATGAGGTCCCCTTCCAGCAGGTTTCCCGCGCCTACTGGCGGCTGAGCGCGCGCAGCGACGCCAGCAACCTGATGGAGAGCCTGGGCACCCAGACGGCCCTGGCCCGGGCGGCGAACCGGGCCGATGCGGACAGCTCGGTCATCCGCGAACTGGCCCGGGCACTGGGCGGGTGGGCCGCCTACCTGCGGGTGGATGACGGCCCCGAAGCCCACTGGCCGGCCTCGGCCGCCGTCCATCTGGCGCAGCTGCGCCAGGAGTGTCGGCGCTTTGCCCGCGTGGACATGCCCTCGGCGGCAACCTTTGAGATCGCCGGCGAAGCGGTGGTGGTCTACCCGATCCTCAGCGGTCCCCGGCTGACCGGCTACCTGGCGGTGTGCGCCGACCGGCCCGTCACCCGGGCCGAACGCCAGGTCATGATGACGGTGGCCATGCTGCTGAGCATGCGGGCCCGTCAGCGCGCCACCGAACAGGAGGCACGCCGGGAACTGGGGGCCGCGGTCACCCGGCTGCTGTTGCACGGCGAGCACCACGCCGCGGTGCTGGTCGGTGACCAGCTCGGCCTGGACCGGCAGCTGCAGGCGCCGGTGCGCCTGCTGGCCGCCACCCTGCCCCAGACCGAGGCCCACGATGCGTTGCGCCAGCTGGACCAGCTGGCCCCCGACCCCCGGCTGGCCTGGCGGCTGCCCGCCCTGTCCACCCACCGGCTGGCGTTGCGTGAGGCCGGCACCTGGTACCTGGTGCTGTCCGTGCCGAGCGCCGGGGAGCCGGCGGTCCGTCTGGCGCCCACACCTGGCGAACCGGCACCGCCGCGGCACGCGTGCGCGGTGCTCAGCGAACCGGTGGAACTGGCCGAGATCCCCGGCATCCTGCCCGGGGTGCGCCTGGCCCTGTCTCAGGCCCCGCCCGGGATGATCACCGGGGCCGGCGGGGAAACCGAGGCGACCGCGGCCGGCTGGGTGCGCACGCTGCGCGAATATCAGCGCAGCGACCTGCTGCCCGCGGTGCGCGCGTACCTGGCCAGCCGCGGCACTTGGGAGGAGGCGGCCCGGCAGCTGGGGATCCACCGCAATTCGCTGCGCCTGCGGATCGCCACGGCCGGCAAGCTGCTGCAGCAGAACCTGGATGACCCGGATGTCGCCGCCCGCCTGTGGCTGGCCATTCGACGCGAAGAACCCTAGCCCCAAGCCCCGGTTGGCATCGGCCTGCCCGGGGCTTAACGGCGCATGGACCGGCTGCGGCCAACCCCTGGGGTTGCGCCGCAGCCGGTCCATGCTGCCTGGTTCGGCGGGCTAGCGCCCGTCGCGCTGGGCGGCGCGCTGGCGGTTGGGGCGGGCGGCCCGGGCGGCCACCGCATCCGGGCCGCTGGCCCCCAGCTTGGCCTGCTGGCGGATGCTCATCAGCTGCATTAGCTCCATTTCGGCGTTCTCGCCGGGGGTGATGCCGCGCGGGATGCGCAGGATGAAGATCATGCCCAGCAGCCACCAGCTGCCAAAGAGCACCCAGGGCTGCCAGCCGATCGCCGCCGGCATGCCCGGCAGGTACAGGCTGATCAGCCAGGCGCACAACAGCACCGATAGCACGCCGATCAGCTGCCCAAAGTTTCCGCGTCCACCCACCCGCAGCGGACGGTTCATCTGCGGTTCGCGCCGGCGCAGGATCACAAAGGCCACCCCCACCAGCAGGTAGGCCACCACGATGGACGGGGAGCCGGAGTCCACCAGCCAGCCGAGCATCGCCGAGCCGAAGAACGGGGCCAGCACGGACAGCCCGCCAATGAACAGCAGCGCATGGGACGGGGTGCGGTACTTCGGGTGCAGGTAGGCGAACCAGCGCGGCAGCATGCCCGAGTGCGCCATGGCGAACAGCAGGCGCGAGGCCCCCATCAGCAGGGAGTTCCAGGAGGTGAGGATGCCGGCGATGCCGCCGGCGATCAACACCTTGGCCATGGTGTCGGAATTGAACAGGGCACCCATGGCGTCGGCGGTGGCCAGGTCGGAGCCGGCCAGCGCGGAGGCGTTCATTCCCGAGGAGGTGGCCATGATGACCATGACGTACCAGGCGGTGGCGATCATGACGGAGATGATCACATAGCGCCCAATCTTGCGCGGGGCGATATTGCATTCCTCCGCGGACTGCGGGATGACGTCGAAGCCGACGAACATGAACGGGACAATGATCATCACCCCGAAGAACCCGGCGGTGCCGTTGAGGAAGAAGGGCTCCATGTTGGATGCCTGGCCGCCGGTGAAGGCCCCGGTGAGCAGCATGGCTCCAATGAGGAAGAGGAAAAGCACCACGAAGGTCTGCACGATCCCCGCCGTCTTGATGCCGCGGATGTTGATCCAGGTGATCACCACCGCCCCGGCCACCCCCACCAGCGCCCAGAACAGGAACACCTCCGAACCGGCAATGTCCCAGAGTTTGACCTGGTTGATCTGCGGGAAGATGTAGGCCACGGATTTGGGCAGGGCCACTGCCTCGAAGGCGACGATGGTGATGTAGCCGCCCACAATCCCCCAGGAACCGGCGAAGGACCAGCGCGCGCCCAGGGCGCGCAGCAGGTAGTTGTGTTCCCCGCCGGCCTTGGGCATGGCGGCCACCAGTTCGGCGTAGGTCAGCCCGACGATGGCCATGATGCCACCGCCAACCGCCATGGCCAGGGCCGCGCCGAGCGGACCGGCACTGGTGATCCAGTCACCGGTGAGCACCACCCAGCCGAAACCGATCATGGCGCCCACGCCGATGGCCAGGATGTCCCATTTGCCCAGGACCTTTTTCAGTCCGGCCCCGGATTGCGCCGGTGCCCCACCCGATGTCGTCATAGCGATTCCCTCCCGCATTCAATGATGCAGATCACATTAGGGAACCGACGGGACACAGGCTAGGGATAGTTCATCCAGGGCGTGGGTCATAGTGCCCAGGTCGGGCCGCCGCAGCACGCGGCGTTCCTGGGCGCCGCAACCCTCCCCGCCGGGCCGCGAGAATCCAATGCGGCCACGCCAGAAGGCTCCGGTACTTGAC
The DNA here is from genome assembly GCF_059728615.1 of Glutamicibacter sp. St.4D3. Taxonomy (NCBI): domain Bacteria; kingdom Bacillati; phylum Actinomycetota; class Actinomycetes; order Micrococcales; family Micrococcaceae; genus Glutamicibacter; species Glutamicibacter sp. St.4D3. The sequence goes on along the minus strand of NZ_AP039380.1, from coordinate 555,348 downwards.
GGTGCGCTGGACGCAGTCGCGCCAATTCCACTATCGGGGGCGGGGAACGGCGGGTTAGCCCCGCTGCCGTGAATGGGCGACCAGGTGGCGGTCGACCTGCCGGATGGCCACCGTGAAGCCCAGCGAAAGCAGCACCGACTTCAGCCACAGCTCAGCGGGCTCATCGGCCAGGTAGATGGTGTGCACCGGACCGGCCAGGATGATGATCACCAGCATCCACAGCAGGTAGCCCAGGCTGGTGCGGCTTTGCATCAGCTCGGCGTGGCGCCGGCGGCGGCGGATGGTCAGGATCCCCACCACGAAGATCATCAGCGCCAGCACCCCGGCACCGACGATGAAGAAGTAGCGCTGGGTGCGGATCAGGGTCAGGGTGACGCCCATGATGATGCCCAGGACCGCGGAGAACCACCAGGGGATGACCGGTGCGGAGCCCTCGGCTGCCGTTGGCTGCGTTGCGTTCACCGCACTCCCGTCCGTCTTCCTGCCTGGCCCGGCGGTTTTCCCGCCTTGTCTAGGATAGCCCGGCGCGGCGCTCTTCCCCGGCAGCGACTACAGCACCAGGGTCCAGGTCACCACCGCCGGCTCGGGGCTGGGATTGATCCAGCTGTGCGGCTCCCTCCCGGGAAAGGTCACGGTGTCCCCGGCCTGCAGCTCCATGCGCTCCTCGCTCAGGATCAGCGTGAAGTGCCCGGAGTGCACGTGCAGCACCTCAACCTGGCAGTCCATGGAATACAGCTCGGCTTCCCCGGCACCGTGCGGCGCGATCTCGGCGCGGATCACCTGCACCCGGCGTTCGGTGCGCGGGGTGAGCAGCTGTTCAATGATCCCCTCCCCGCCCAGGGAGATGCGCGGGGCGGCCTCCAATTTGACCAGCTTCGTTTCGGGGACCGTGAACAGCTCCCCCACTTCGATGGACAGCACCTCGCACAGGGTCAGCAAGGTGGCGACCGAGGGGCTGGTCAGATCACGCTCCACGCGGGAGAGGAAGCCCTTGGTCAGCCCCGCCATTTCCGCGACCTGGTCAATGGTCAGGCGCTGGCCCTGCCGGGCCACGCGCAGTCGGCTGCCGATCTTGATCGATGAGCCGGTGGGCTCGACGGGCAACGCCTTCATTTTTCCTCCGCGCATCTGGGTTCCTGCCTCCACTGTAGTGGGCGACCTCATATTTCCCGCACGCGGCGACGGCGGATCCGCGACGTTCTGTGACTCACCTCGCGTTTACCGATAGACATCTTTTGTTTTTGCTGTCATTCTTTGTGGAGCGTCATTTTCATCACAGGGAAGTTCAATGGATTACATCAACGGCGGCATTGTCGCCTTATACCTCGTGGGCATGCTGGCCTTCGGCTGGTGGGGCAAGTCCCGCACCCATTCCACGAGCGATTACCTGGTGGCCGGCCGACGGCTGGGACCGGTGCTGTACACCGGAACCATGGCCGCCGTCGTGCTTGGCGGGGCCTCGACCGTGGGCGGCGTGGGCCTGGGCTACCGCCACGGCATCTCCGGGATGTGGCTGGTGGTGGCCATCGGCATCGGGGTCTCGGCCCTCTCACTGTTCTTCGCCCCGAAGATTCAGCGGCTGAAGATCTTCACCGTCTCCCAGATGCTCACCCTGCGGTACGGCTCCCGGGCCGCAACCAACACCTCGGGCATCGTCATGCTGGCCTACACGCTGATGCTGTGCGCCACCTCCACCGGCGCCTACGCCACGATCTTCATGGTGCTCTACGGCTGGGAACGCTGGCTGGCCATCCTGGTCGGCGGCGGCATTGTGCTGATCTACTCCTCCATCGGCGGGATGTGGTCCATCACCCTGGCCGACCAGGTGCAGTTCTTCATCAAGACCGTGGGCGTCTTCTTCCTGATGCTGCCCTTCGTGCTGGGTGCCGGCGGCGGCTGGTCGGCCATGCAGCAGCGCCTGGATGCCACCTTCTTCCAGTGGGACGGCATCGGACTGCAGACCATCATCACCTACTTCGTTGTCTACGGGCTGGGCCTGCTGATCGGCCAGGACATCTGGCAGCGGGTCTTCACCGCCCGCAGCGACAACGTGGCCCGCTGGGGCGGGCTGTCGGCCGGCATCTACTGCATCATCTACGGCGCGGCCGGCGCGATCATCGGCATGGCCGCGCGCGTGGCGCTGCCGGGGATCGCGGCCGAGGCCGAGCAGAACCCGGACGCGGTCTACGCCGAGGTGGCCCTGCAGGTGCTGCCGCTGGCCGTGGGCGGGATCGTGCTGGCCGCCGCGGTGGCCGCGATGATGTCCACCGCCTCCGGCGCACTGATCGCCGCCGCCACCGTGGCGCGCACCGACGTCGCCCCGTTTGTGGCCAGCTGGTTCGGCCGCGACCTGCAGCGCGATGAGCAGAAGGACCCGGAACACGAGGTCAGCAACAACCGCTGGTGGGTGTTCGGGCTGGGCGTGGTCATCATGATCCTGGCGATCGTGGTGGACGACGTGGTCGCCGCGCTGACCATTTCCTATGACATCCTGGTCGGCGGGCTGCTGATCTCCATCCTCGGCGGGCTGATTTGGCGCCGCGGCAACGGGGTGGGCGCGGCCTGGTCGATGGCCGCGGGCACGGCGGTCACCCTGGGCACGATGATCTACCTGGAGATCCGGGCGAAGAACACGTTCGACGGGGTGTACGCGAACGAACCGATCTACTTCGGCCTGCTTGCCTCGGCGTTGACCTACATCGTGGTCTCGCTGGCCACCGGGCGCACCGACGCGCAGGTGCTGGCCAGCTGGGACCGGCGGGTGGCCGGTGAGAGCAGCGTGGAGGGCGTGCAGGACTCCGCGGTGCGCTAAGCACAAGGTCATAGCGGCCACATAGCCGCAACTGTGCCGGAACCCAATACCGGCGCATATCCTCAAAGGCACCATCGGGCAACAGGCCCGGTGGTGCCCTTGGTTTTAAAGCTGCCCCGGATGCACAAAGGAGCCGTCATGACATCCACCCCGCCAGGACGCTGGTTCAACAACCGCCCCCTGCCCCGCCCGGGCGAAGACTTGGAGGATCAGGGGCTGGGGTTTGACGTGCAGACCCTGCTCGACCGGCGCCAGATGCTCACCGCCATGGGGCTGGGCACCCTGGCCTTCACCCTGTCCGCCTGCGCCCCCACCGCCGGAACCGGTTCACGGGGCGCGGCTGAAATCCCCGAGGAGACGGCCGGCCCCTACCCCGCGGACGGGTCCAACGGTCCGGACGTGCTGGAGCGTTCCGGGATCGTGCGCAGCGATATCCGTTCCAGCTTCGACGGCGCCACGGGCACCGCTCAGGGCATCGAGATGCAGCTGCAGCTGCGCATCCTGGACAGCGCGAAGGACAACGCCCCGATGATCGGGGTGGCCGTCTACGTCTGGCAGTGCGACCGCCAGGGCCGCTACTCGATGTACTCCACCGGGGTGCAGGAGGAAAACTACCTGCGTGGCGTGCAGCTCAGCGACCAGGACGGGATGGTGCGCTTCACCAGCATCTTCCCGGCCTGCTATGCCGGGCGCTGGCCGCACATCCACTTTGAAATCTACCCGGACGAGCATTCGGTCACCGATGCGGCCAACGCGATCGCCACCTCCCAGGTGGCCCTGCCCCAAGAGGCGTGCGAGCAGGTGTACGCCACCGTGGGCTATGAGCCCTCGGTCAAGAACCTGGCCGCGGTGAGCCTGCGCAGCGACAACGTCTTCGGCGACGACGCCGGCGCCAGCCAGCTGGCCGCCGTCACCGGCAGCAACACCGAGGGCTACCGGGTGAGCCTGGAGGTCCCGGTCGATACCCGCACCACACCGGGTACCGGGCAGGAGCCGGGCGCCGGTGAGCGCCCCGGCGCCCGGCCGCCGACCCGGCCTGCGGCGAGCGCTGCCCCGTAAACACCCCCTGTTGCCGCGGCGGCTGCTGCACTAGACTGCAGCCCATGGACAGCGAAGTCACCGCGCGCAAGCAGCGTTTGCGCCGCTACCTGGATCATGCCCGGCAGGCGGCGCTGTGGAAGGCCGAGAATCTGGACGAAGCCCAGCTGCGTCGGCCCATGGTGCCCAGCGGCACCAACGTCCTGGGGGTCATCAACCACCTGGCGGTCATGGAATTCGGCTACTTCAGCTATTGTCTCAAACGCCCGGTGGACAGTCCCCGGGCCGTGCAGGCCTTCACCTCCGAAGACCCGATGGCGGACTTCGTGGTGGAGGCGGACACCGGCGCCGCCGACGTGCTGCAGTTCTACCGCCAGGCGATCGACGCGGCCAACACCGCCTTCGAGGAACTGGAGCTGGACGCCCCGGCCTCGGTGCCCTGGTGGGGTGAGGACAGTGAAACCACCCTGGAGCACCTGATGCTGCACATGGTGGGGGAAACCTCCCGCCACGCCGGGCACCTGGATCTGGTGCGCGAACTGATTGACGGGCAGACGGGCCTGTCCGCGCAGAACGGGAACCTGCCGGAGTTCAGTGACGAGCAGTGGAAGGAACATTACGCACGGCTGAAGAAGATCGCCGACTCCGTGTAGCATCGAAGCGTAGCTTCACGAGATGCGGCGCCAAGCTCCGACTGGCCGCACACCAACCCCAGGTTCATGGGTGGTTCGGATGAGGAAGCGGTCCGCGGCACCAGCTTGTGCCCGGGCAAGAGCTAGCCTGAAAGGCCGGTGCCTGCGATGCCCGCCGTTCCCGTCCTGCCGCTGATCGACCTGCACAGCGGAGAAGTGCAATTTACCCTCCATGGCGCCTGGCAGGTGCTGCACACCAGTGAGCCGCAACGGCTGCTGCGGCTGCTCACCCGCGCGGCCGGCCCGGCCCGGTTCGATCCGGCCCACCGGCGGCTGCTGGTGTTCCTGCCCCGGCGCGGCACCAGCGGCGGGCGTCCGGTGGCTTTTAGCCTTGCCAAATTCCCCGCCCACCCCTCGGTCACTACACTGGATGCCGATGACGGACGCGCCGCGGAGCACCGCGGGGTCCGTCCCCTGCCACAGCTGCTGTAGGCAGGAGGCCTGACTGAGGAGATTCACTGCCGTGATGACCGTCAATCCCCCTTCTTCCCCCACCCCGGCGCAGGTTCGGCGCTGGCGCAAATACCTGGCCGATGAGATCGCCGAGGGTGCGATCTACCGCGAACTGGCTTCGCGGCGCACCGGGCAGGAACGCCAGGTGCTGCTCGGACTGGCCGAAGCCGAGGCCCGCCATGAGGCGCACTGGCGCGAACTGCTCGGCGACCAGGCCCGACCCAGCCGCCCCTCGCTGCGCCGCACCGTGCTGCGTTTCCTGGCCCGGCACTTCGGGTCGGTGTTCGTGCTGGCCCTGGCCCAGCGCGCGGAGGGAGATTCCCCCTACGCCAAGGACGCGGACGCCCCGGCCCACATGGCCGCCGACGAACTGGTGCACGAGGAAGTGGTGCGCGCCCTGGCCACCGCCGGGCGCACCCGGCTGGCCGGCAACTTCCGGGCAGCGGTGTTCGGCGCCAATGACGGGCTGGTCTCCAACTTCGCGTTGGTGCTGGGCATCGGTGCCACCGGGGTGGCTTCCTCCTTCGTCCTCTTCGCCGGCATCGCCGGCCTGCTGGCCGGCGCGCTGTCCATGGCGGCGGGCGAATATGTCTCGGTGCGTTCCCAGCGTGAACTGCTCACCGCTTCCCGGCCCACCCAGGTGACGCTCTCCGCGGCGCAGGACCTGGACCTGGACGCGAACGAACTGGTGCTGATCTACAAGGCGCGCGGCATGAGCGATGAGGACGCCGAGCACCGGGCCGCCGAACGCATGGGGCTGTTCACCTGCGACTGCAACCCCTCATTCTCACTGCAGCCGGAGCTGCGCGGTGAGGAGCTGGCCCGCGAGCACGAGGAACTGGGTTCGGCCCCGGGGGCGGCGGCTTCCTCGTTCCTGTTCTTCGCCTCCGGCGCGGTCGTGCCGATCCTCCCGTTCATCTTCGGGATGTCCGGGCTGCCCTCCATCATCCTGGCCGCCGTCCTGGTGGGAGCGGCCCTGATGTTTACCGGCGGCGTGGTGGGTCTGCTTTCCGGGGCCTCGCCCCTGAAGCGCGGGTTGCGCCAGCTGGCCATCGGCTGGGGCGCCGCCGCGGTGACCTACTGCCTGGGTCTGCTGTTCGGCGCCCCCGTCGCCTAGCCCATTCGGCCGGGTTGCGCCCGCCGGCCGGTGCGCACGCGGGCGGGGATCCGGCGGCGCGGAGGTGTTGTGCACATTCGATGACCCCAACTTTCCCTGCCAGCTCCGAACGTGAAACGATGAGAGGATGACCAACGCCGTACCGCCGCAGGTAGATGGCAGGACTTTGCTTGCCTACCTGGGAAACTTGCCATACTTCCTGGGCCAGCAGCTGGCTGGCACCCCGGGCGCCGTCAGTGGCGTGCATTTTGCTGCGGATAATGCGGAACTGCGTGGTGAGGTCAAGGACGAGAACGACACGTTCCAGCCACGGGTGCAGCTGGAACGGGCCACCACGGGATGGCAGATCCGCCAGGCGCAGTGCACCTGTGAGGTGGAGGGGCCCTGCCGCCACGAGGCGGCCCTGGTGCTGGCGGCGAACAAACTGGCCACCGCGCGGCAGGCGCAGGAGCAGGTGCAGGAGCAGCCGGAGCGCGGCTGGCAACGCAGCATCGATGACTGGTTTGAACAGGCCGACCCGCTCAACCCCATCGGGGTGACCCGCTCGGCCGCGGACCCGGTCAACCCGATGGGCCTGCAGTTCCTGGTGTTGGACGTCAAGAACCAGGCCCAACAGCAGTGGCTGCCCTCGGGCACCACCCAATTCCTGAACCGCAACCAGCGTTTCCGCCTCGGGGTGCGGCCCATGGTGCGCGGCGCGGACGGCCGCTGGGTGCGCGGTCAGCTGCGCTGGACCACCATCGTGTACAAGACCTTCGGCTGGAACCTGCTGTACTCACAGCACCACTGGTTTACCCGCTTCGCCGCCCTGGCCCGCAGCAACACGCAGCTGCAGTTCAAGCAGGACGAGGACTGGCTGTTCTTGGACAACTATTCCTCACCCCTGCTCTGGCCGATGCTCAACGAGGCGCAGCACCTGGGCATCGAACTGATGGGCACCCGCAACGACACCGAGGTGCAGGTCGGCGCACGCGCGGAATTCGAGCTGCAGGCCGCCCGTGAGGACGACGCCCTGCTGCTTAGCGGCACCCTGACCCTGGACGGGCAGGAGCATGAGTTGGACCCGGACAGTCCCGCCGGAACCATCGGGGACCACGGCTTTTACCTGCAGCCGCAGGACAGCCGGAGGATTTGGCTGGCACCCAGCGCCCAGCCCATCGCCGCCCAACACCGGCGCTGGTTCATGAACCGCACCCCGTTGCGGATCCCGGCCGCGGAGCAGGAGCAGTTCTTCACCCGGGCCTACCCGCGCCTGGCCCGCCGCTTCCCGCTGCGCAGCGCCTCCCCCGACCTGGTGCTGCCCGAACTCGAGCCGCCCTACCTGGCGGTGGACATCCACTACACCAAGACCCGGCCGGAACAGGACAAGAGCGGGCAGGGTGCCCCGGCGCGGCCCGCCGAGGACCTGGCCGAGGTCAACTTCGCCATCCGCTACCCGGGAATCCCCGATGACCAGGTCGTCCCCGACCAGGCGCAGGAGGAGCTGCTGCGCGCGCTGCTAAACCGGGTGCTGCTTGAAAGCACCGGGCGGGAGAACGATGCCCTGGATCCGCGCATCTACCAGGGCGACGGGCTGATTGACTTCGTCTCCTACACGGTTCCGGCGTTGCGCGCGGAACAGCGGGTGCGGCTGAACGAAACCGGCGTCCGCCCGGTCTACCGCAAGCTGTCGGAGCTGCCCGAACTGAAGATCAATGCCGTGGACTCTGAGAAGAACGACTGGCTGGACCTGGGGCTGTTGATCACGGTCGGCTCCCATGAGGTCCCGTTCTCCACGATCGTGGAGGCCCTGAGCAACGGGGCGATGAAGGTCAAGTTGCCGGACAACAGCTGGTTCTCCCTGGACCACCCGATCTTCGCCAAGCTCAAGGCCCTGGTCGACGAGGCCCAGATGCTCAACGACAAGCCCAAGGACGCGGATCTGAAGGTTTCGGTCTTCCAGGTTTCCCTGTTCGAGGAGCTGAACGACCTGGCCGACGGGATCGACGGCGCCGATGTGTTCGTCGCCCGGATGCGTTCGCTGCTGGACATTGCCGGGCAGGAGCCTCCAGCATTGCCCGAGGGCCTGCAGGCCGAGCTGCGCCCCTACCAGCTGGAGGGGTTCGGCTGGCTCTCACGGCTCTACCGCGGCGGCTTCGGCGGGATTCTGGCCGATGACATGGGCCTGGGCAAAACCCTGCAGGCGATCGCACTGATGCTCCATGCCCGGCAGCTGTGGGAGCACCCGCACTCACGCCAGCAGCTGCCAGCAGCCCAGCGCACCCCGGCTCCCTTCCTGGTCGTGGCCCCCAGCTCGGTGGTCTCCAACTGGGAGATGGAAATCCGCCGCTTCGCGCCTTCGCTGCGGGTCACCAGCATCGAGGGCAAGCTGCCCTCCGAGCGGCGGCTGGCCGAACTGGTCGCGGAGAATGACGTGCTGCTGACCACCTACACGTTGCTGCGCCTGAACGACGAAGCGTACGCCGCTCCCCGGTTTGCGGGCCTGATCCTGGATGAGGCGCAGTTCGTGAAGAACCGCAACACCAAGGCGCACCGCGCTGCGGCCGAAATCCGCGCCCCATTCAAGCTGGCCGTGACCGGCACACCGATGGAGAACAACCTGGGGGAACTCGGCGCCCTGCTGGCGCTGGTGGCTCCCTCGCTCTTCCGCAGCACCAGTACGTTCAACCGGCAATTCGCCCGGCCCATTGAGACGCTGGGCGACAAGGACCGTCTGGCACTGCTGCACCGGAGGATCAAACCGTTCATGCTGCGGCGCACCAAGGAGTCGGTGGTGCTTGACCTGCCGGCCAAGCAGGAGCAGCAGGTGCTGGTGCGGCTGAACGACGAGCACCAGCATGTGTATGAGACGCACCTGAACCGGGAACGGCAGAAGATTCTGAATCTGGTGCAGGATATGGACCGCAACCGGTTCACGATCTTCCAGTCGCTAACCCATCTGCGGATGCTCGCCCTGGATCCGGCACTGGTCGACCCGCAGCTGGCAGACATCTCCTCCTCCAAGCTCGATGCCCTGTTCGAGAACCTGGAGGACGTAATCAGCGAGGGACACCGTGCGTTGGTGTTCTCCCAGTTCACCTCGTTTTTGAAGGTCTTTGCCCAGCGGCTGACCGAACGGGGCATCGCCTTTGAGTACCTGGACGGCTCCACCCGACACCGCTCGCAGGTCATTGAGGATTTCAAGGCCGGCACCGCCCCGCTGTTCCTAATCTCCCTCAAGGCCGGCGGGTTCGGGTTGAATCTGACCGAGGCCGACTACTGCTTCCTACTGGATCCCTGGTGGAACCCGGCCGTTGAGGCCCAGGCGATTGACCGGATCCACCGCATTGGGCAGCAGAACCGGGTGATGGTCTACCGGCTGATTTCCCAGGGCACCATCGAGGAGAAGGTGGTGGCGCTGCAGGAAAACAAGCGGCAGCTGATCTCCACGGTCATGGACGGGGCCGACGGGTTCGCCAAGTCGCTCACCGCGCAGGACATCCGCGACCTGCTGGAATAGCAGCCTGCCCGCTCGGTCCACCGTTTGGCATAACAGTGTGATAAACATTGTCATCAAATCAGCTTATTGTCAGTCCGAACCGCTATATTCGATATGCGTGCACGGTGCCAAACGTCCCCCACACAGGCGAGCACCAGTCCACGCGCCCATTTGCCAACAATGACGTTCGGCAAAACAACGAAGAACCGAAGGCGGTCATATCCGTGTCCCTGATTAAATCGGAGACGCTAGGTGCCCCGAGCGACGACTGGTTAGCTGCCAGGGTCAGCACCGAGCACAACAGTGTGGTCATTGAAACTGAGCAGGAACAGCTCGTCCTGGAAAACGTTCACCTGCTGGAGAAGCTGCGCCGGGTCGTCGCCGCTTCGCTCACCGAAATCTTTTACAACCCGAAGCACCGGATGCTGCTGATTCCTGGGGCCTTCGTGGTGGTCGGCTCCTCCTTCCTCCGGGTGGACACCGACGCGGCTGGCGGGCTGCGCGACTAGGCGCCTCCCACCGGGGACGGTGACCGTCCTGGTACGGCCGCAGAGGGGGCCGCAGGGGCAGCGCCGGGGCCTGCCCGCATCCGCTTCTTGGAGGGATTGTCGCGTCCTGCAGCGGGCGCCCATCACACCGCGCCTGTTGAAGACAACAAAAACCCCACTGCCTTGAAACCAATTGGTTTCAAGGCAGTGGGGTTTTCAGGCCCGCGGTGCGGGTGCCAGGCAGCTTACAGCGCCTCGTACACCTCGCGCAGCAGACGAGCGGTCTCGCTCGGGGTCTTGCCGACCTTCACACCAGCGGCCTCCAGGGCCTCCTTCTTGGCCTGGGCGGTGCCGGCCGAGCCGGAGACGATGGCGCCAGCGTGGCCCATGGTCTTGCCTTCCGGAGCGGTGAAGCCAGCCACGTAGCCAACAACCGGCTTGGTGACGTTGGCCTTGATGAACTCGGCAGCACGTTCCTCGGCATCGCCGCCGATTTCGCCGATCATCACGATGGCCTTGGTCTCCGGGTCAGCTTCGAAGGCCTCCAGGGCGTCGATGTGGGTGGTGCCGATGACCGGGTCGCCGCCGATGCCGATGGCGGTGGAGAATCCCAGGTCACGCAGTTCGTACATCATCTGGTAGGTCAGGGTGCCGGACTTGGAGACCAAGCCGATCGGACCCGAGCCGGTGATGTTGTTCGGGGTGATGCCCACCAGGGCCTCACCCGGGGTGATGATGCCCGGGCAGTTGGGGCCGATGATGCGGGTGATCTGCTTGCCGTTCTCGTCGACCTTGGACTGGGCCAGCGCCCAGAACTCGGCCGAGTCCTGTACCGGCACGCCTTCGGTGATGACCACGACCAGGCCAACCTCGGCCTCAATGGCCTCGACGACCGCATCCTTGGTGAACTTCGGCGGCACGAAGACGATTGACACGTCAGCGCCGGTCTCGGCCTTGGCCTCGGCCACGGTTCCGTAGACCTTGATGTCCTTCTCGCCGTGGGTCACGGTGGTTCCGGCCTTGCGGGCGTTCACGCCGCCGACGATGTTGGTGCCGGCCTTAAGCATCAGGGCGGTGTGCTTGGTGCCTTCGCCGCCGGTGATGCCCTGGACGATGACCTTGGAGTCCTTGTTCAGGTAAATGCTCATTGTTCGCTAATCCCTCTTACTTGTTGGCCAGCTCGGCGGCCTTGTCGGCGCCCTCGTCCATGGTTGCTGCCAGGGTCACCAGTGGGTGGTTGGCTTCGGCCAGAATGGCGCGGCCTTCCTCCACCTTGTTGCCGTCCAGGCGAACCACCAGCGGCTTGTTGGCCGAGTCGCCCAGGGTGTTCAGTGCGCCCACGATGCCGTTGGCCACTGCGTCACAGGCGGTGATGCCACCGAAGACGTTCACGAAGACGCTCTTGACCTGCGGGTCGTTCAGGATGACGTCCAGGCCGTTGGCCATGACCTCTGCCGAGGCGCCACCACCAATGTCCAGGAAGTTGGCCGGCTTCACGTTGCCGTGGTTCTCGCCCGCGTAGGCGACGACGTCCAGGGTGGACATGACCAGGCCTGCACCGTTGCCGATGATGCCCACTTCGCCGTCCAGCTTGACGTAGTTCAGGCCGTTGGCCTTGGCCTTGGCCTCCAGCGGATCGGCTACGGCCTTGTCCTCCAGCTCTTCGTGCTGCGGGTGACGGACCTCGGAGGCGTTGTCATCCAGCGAAACCTTGCCGTCCAGGGCAACGATGTCCCCGGCGCCGGTCTTCACCAGCGGGTTGACCTCGACCAGGGTGGCATCCTCTTCCTTGAAGACAACCCACAGCTTCTGCAAGGTCTCGGCGACCTTGCCGCGCAGTTCCTCGGCGAAGCCGGCAGCCTCGACGATCTCGGCGGCCTTGGCTGCGTCAATACCAACCAGCGGGTCAACGGCGATGCGGGCCAGGGCTTCCGGGCGCTCTTCGGCCAGCTGCTCGATCTCCATGCCGCCTTCCACCGAGCACATGGCCAGGTAGTTGCGGTTGGCACGGTCCAGCAGCACCGAGAAGTAGTACTCTTCGGCGATGTCGGCACCCTGGGCGATCATGACCTTGTTCACGGTGTGGCCCTTGATGTCCATACCGAGGATGTTCTGTGCGTGCTCGAAGGCCTCATCGGCGGTCTTGGCGACCTTTACGCCACCGGCCTTGCCACGGCCGCCGACCTTGACCTGAGCCTTGACAACAACGACGCCGCCAATCTTCTCTGCGGCGGCCTTGGCTTCCTCGGGAGTGTAGGCGACGATGCCGGCAAGCACGGGAACGCCGTGTGCCTCGAAAAGATCGCGCGCCTGGTATTCATACAGGTCCACGGGTATGTGTCCTTCGTTCGAAGTTCAAGCTGACTCACGGCACGATGCAATGCACCGCACCCAATGGAGAGCGCAGAGCAACACGTCGGCGTGATTTCCGGCGCCTTGGCCCGTGCGCATCTCTCAGACTAGCGCGACTTTCCGATAGTTCACAGTTTTACCGGCCGTAGAGAAAACGGAGTCGCGTGTTTTCGGTCCCAGCCGGTGGCCAACGGGCGTGAATGCGCCCTAGCCATCGACCAGTTCCAGGGGCGCATACCGCAGCAACAGACGTTTTTCGGAGTCTTGGAATTGCACCTTGGCCACGGTCTTATCCCCGGCCCCTTCCAGCGCCAACACCGTTCCCTGCCCAAAGCTGGCATGCTTGACCTGCTGGCCCACCTTGGGAATCACGATGTCTTTGTTCTGTTGGACACGTTGCTTGGACACCGGTGCCGCCACCCGATTGGCAGCGGGCGCCGAGGTGCCCGCGCCCCAGTGGCTGCCGCGCTCGTACCGGCTGGTGGCGAAGTTCAGTGACCCGGAGCCGCTGCCCCAGCTGCCCCCAAATCCGCCCACCGATCCCTCGCGCTTCCAGTCGATGAGGGAGGCTGGGATCTCCTCCAGGAACTGGCTGGCCGGGTTGTACTGCGACTGTCCCCAGAGGCTGCGCTGTTCCGAGCGCGTCAGGTAAAGCCGTTCCCGGGCTCGGGTTAGCCCCACATAGGCCAGTCGGCGTTCCTCGGCCAGTTCCTTTTCATCCGTCATTGAGCGCTGGTGCGGGAATACGCCGTGTTCCATGCCGGTGAGGAACACGACCGGGAACTCCAGCCCCTTAGCCGTGTGCAGGGTCATCAAGGTGACCATGCCTTCCTGCGCGGCCATGGCTGCACCCTCCGCGTCGCTGGGGGCCTCAGGAATCTGGTCGGCGTCGGCGACCAGGGCCACGCGTTCCAGGAAGCCTTCCAACCCGCCCTCCGGCTCTTCATTGACGTAATCGCGCACCACGGCAACCAGTTCGGCCAGGTTTTCGACGCGTGATTCATCCTGCGGGTCGTTGGAGGCGCGCAGCGTTTCCAGGTATCCGGTCTGTTCCAGTACCGCTTCCAGCGCCTCTGCGGGCCCGGATCCCTCGGCCACGGTCTGCAGGTCGTCAATCATGGAGACGAATGCGGCAATCATCTTCTGCCCGCGCGTTCCGAGGCCCGGTGCCTGCTCGGCCTGGCGCAACGCCTGCATGAAAGTGATTCGCTCCCGCTCGGCCAGGGCCGCCACCGCGCCTTCGGCCCGATCGCCGATGCCACGTTTGGGTTCGTTCAGGATCCGCCGCACGTTTACGTCATCGTCCGGGTTGACCAGGATCCGCAGGTAGGCCAATGCGTCCTTGATTTCCTTGCGGTCGTAGAAGCGCGTGCCGCCAACCACCCGGTATTTCAGGTCGACGCGCATCAGCTGCTCTTCCAGCGCACGGGACTGGGCGTTGGTGCGGTAGAAGATGGCCACGTCTCCGGGACGCACCTGCTGCTCGTCGTTCAGCCGCAGGATTTCCTCCGCTATCCACCGGGCCTCGTCGGACTCGGACTCGCCTACATACCCAACAATCTGTTCACCGTCCCCGCTGGCGGTCCACAGCCGTTTGGCGTTGCGTTCCGGATTGCGCTTAATCACCTCGTTGGCCGCCGACAGGATGTTCTGGGTGGAACGGTAGTTCTGTTCCAGCTTGATCGTGGCTGCCTGGGGGTAGTCCTTTTCAAACTCCACGATGTTGCGGATGTCAGCGCCGCGGAAAGCATAGATCGACTGATCCGAGTCGCCCACAACGGTCAGTTCCCCCGGTGGGGTCTGCCCCTGGGGGCCAGTCAGTTCGCGCACCAGCGCGTACTGGGCATGGTTGGTGTCCTGGTATTCGTCGATCAGCACGTGGCGGAACCGGCGCCGGTAGTTGTCCGCCACCGCCGGGAAGGCACGGAACATGTAGACAACCTGGGCGATCAAGTCATCAAAATCCAGCGCGTTTGCGGAGCGCAGTCGTTGAGCGTAACCGCGGTACACTTCAGCCACGGCACGGGAGAACGGATCATTGGTGTTGATTGACGAAGCGTAGTCCTCCTCGTCGATCAACTCGTTCTTCAGCGAGGAGATCTTGTGCGCGATGGCCTTGGGGGTGAATCGTTTGGGATCCAGCTCCAAGCCCTTGGCGATCATGGTGATCAGTCGCAGGCTGTCGGCAGAGTCGTAGATGGAGAAACTCGACTTCAGTCCAATGGTGGCAGCCTCGCGGCGAAGAATGCGCACGCACGAGGAGTGGAAGGTTGAGATCCACATTTTCTTTGACTGTTCTTCACCGATCAGGTCGGAGGCACGCTCGCGCATTTCTGCGGCGGCCTTGTTGGTGAAGGTAATGGCGAGGATCTCGTGAGCGCGGGCCCGGCCGGTGGCCAACAGGTAGGCAATTCGGTGGGTCAGCACACGGGTCTTGCCAGAGCCGGCACCGGCGACAATCAGCAGCGGCCCGCCGTGATACTTCACCGCCTCGGCCTGCTGCGGATTCATTCCAACCAACAGTTCATCGGCATTCGGCAGGGGCTTTACTGCCGGTTCGGGAGTGAAGTCGTCAAAGAGAAAATCCATGGTGATGCCAGTCTACGTCGCACCCGGGACACTTGCCGTGATGCACCCGGCATAATGGGGGTATGGCAAAAAAGGTCAGGAAATCCAAGGAATACCGCAAACCCTCACAGTTCGCGCAGCAGCCCGTAGCGCCGATGAATCCAGCCGCTCCGCGCAGTGAGGCCAAGGCGCAGTCCAATGCGATGATCCTGATTTCGGCAGGCTTGGTCACCTCGGTACTGTTGTTCTTCTACTACCACGTGTGGGCCTTGGGGCAGCTCGCCGACCTGTCCGGTGGTCAGCCCATGCCGGATCAGTACGTTTTCGGTTTTTCCGAAGAGCAGATTCAGACCCTGCGTTCGGTGATGAACGAGGATGCTGTGGCCCAGTTGAATTATGTGCACCGCAGCGTGGGCCTGTTCTTCCCATTGCTCTTTGGCTTCTTTAGCCTGCTGACCCTGGGCCAGTGGGTGCGCACGCGTTCTCGACGCTGGCTGGCGTGGGCGGCACCGATGCTGTTCGTGGTGGTCGATTTGTGGAGCAATCAGGCAATTGACGCACTGTTTGTCTCAGATCTTGACGGCGCGGCCGTCCAGCTTGCTTCAGTACTAACCATCCTGCGATGGGCTCTGCTCATTATCAGCGCGCTGACCATCGTGGTGGTGGGACTTCGACGCTTCATTCGCACCTTCCGCCAAAAGTACGCGGAGGCGACACAACGCTAGGCAATCATCAGCCTGCGTCCGGGTCCGAACAGGGGAATTCTGAGCGGGTAACCGGTTAAGATAGTGTTGTGCGTGCGTGTTAAACACCTGCCTCTGTAGCTCAGTAGGATAGAGCGACCCTCTCCTAAAGGGTAGGCCGTCGGTTCGATTCCGGCCAGGGGCACACCTTAAGAAAGAAATCGCATTCGACCGTGGTCGAATGCGATTTCTTTTTGGTCACTGCGCCCCAGTACCGTGCAGGGCGAGGGCCGGCGCGGGGCGGAACGTCGGACTTAGCGCAGCAGCAGGGCGGTGGCCTTCGGCGATAGCGAAGCATCCATCACCGCGCAGGCTCCACCGATGGCACCGATCTTCGAGCCCAGTACCGAGGTGCGGGTTTCAATGTCATGCACCTGGCGCAGCGCAAAGCGGCGGCGGATGGCCTCGCTCATGCCTTCCTCGGCAAAGTCCTTGACCTGCTCCCACTGCGGTCCGCCGCAAACGATTTGGCGGATATCCAGCGAGTTGGCCAGCTGTCCAACCACTTCGCCAACCAGAATCATGGATTCCTTGATCAGGTCCTTGGCGATCTCATTGCCCTGCTGGGCGAGCTCAACCAGGTGATTCAAGCCCTCGGAACGCTGTTCCGGGCCCATATCGTCGCTGTAGGGAAGATCCAACCCGCGTTCCTTGGCCTTCTTGGCCACATACTCATATGAGGTGCCCGCTGCCAGGCAGTCATCGGCGCCGCATTCGTCGCAGAACATCGACTTGTGTCCGGTGGAGTAATGCCCGATTTCTCCGGCGTTGTTGCTGGAGCCTCGGTAGACATCTGAATCGAAGACAATGCCAGCGCCGAAACCGTGACCGCAGTACACGAAGACGAAGTCCTCGGTCTTCTCTTCCTTGGACTGCCACAGCTCACCCACCGCCGAGGCGATGGTGTCCTTCTCGATGATGACCTGCAGGCGCAGCATCTTGCGCAATGGTGCGACGATGTCCACATCGGCCCACCCGTCCAGCAACGGCGGGTTGAGCACGACCCCATCCTCGACGTTCACCGGACCCGGAACGGCGATGCCAACACCGACGATGTGCTTCTTCGGGATGCGCACCTCGGCGATCAGTTCCTTGACCGTAGTCGCCATCAGTTCGATGGTCTCGCTGGCCACTTCCAGGTTGGGCACATCGATGCGACGTTCCCGGATGACCTCTCCGCGCAGGTTCATCATCACGAAGGTCAGGACGCTAGGGTCCAGGTGGATTCCGATGGCAACCATACGGTTGCCTTCCAGCTCCAGGACAGTGCGCGGTTTACCGGGACCGGATACGATGGTGCGATCCTCACGCACAATCCCGTCGTCCAGTAGTCGCCGCACCACGTTGGAAATAGTCTGTGGGGAGAGCCCCGTTGACCCGGCCAGTTCCACCCGGCTGATCCCATCTGGTGCCCGGCGGATTGATTCAAGAATGACTGCTTGGTTGAAGTCTCCCAAACGGCCTAAGTTGGTGCCCCGTCGCATCTGCGCTCCATTGATCTATAAAGTTGATGGATCGATCCTTCCGATTCAAACCGCAATTCAAACATGCCGTTCACGTCTATAAAGTGCGAGTTCAGGACGATGCGGTTAGTTCAAATAAAACAGTTGAAGATCCATAAATGCACGTTACCATCTGTAGATCGTTTTCACACGCGATATCCTCGTTTAGTGAAGAACTTTTTGACCGTCGCAGCGGCTTGTCTGATGAATAGCGAGAATAAAGTGCTCCTGGTGAGAAAGCGGGGCACAAGTAAGTTCATGCAACCAGGCGGGAAACTCGAACCCGGCGAGAGCGCCCATGAGGCAGTGGTGCGCGAAATTGAAGAAGAATTGGGAATTAGCTACGCTTTGTCAGATCTGGAACCGCTTGGCATCTGGGAGGGCTTGGCGGCCAATGAGCCTGACACCGGGCTGCGCGCACATCTATTTGCCGGGCGGCTCGAACATACCCCCAGGCCGCAGGCTGAGCTGGAGGAGATCATCTGGGTTGATCCCCACGAAGCCCTGCAGCGCAAGGACCTCGCTCCCCTATTGCGCGAGCACGTACTCCCCCAGGCTATCGAGCGACTTACCCAGGCGAGCTAGAATCCGCTGAGCGTGCTTCCCCCGGCTGACGGGGTGAGAGCAAACCGGTGACGCAGAGACGAAGCTTCCTGCTCAAACGGCCTGCAGGTACTGCCCCCAGTCCTGCTCAACCCGTTCCAGACCACGGATGAACAACACGTTTGAGCGCGGGCATTTCGGGGTGTCCTTCAGCCTCCAGCCGAGCTGCGAGAGCGTCATATCGGCCTTGCGGCTATTGCAGGGGAAGCACGCGGCGACCAGATTCTCCCAGGTGTCCTTGCCGCCTTTGCACCGCGGAAGTACATGGTCCACAGTGGTGGCGGGACGTCCGCAATAGGCGCACTTGTAGGAATCGCGACGCAATACCCCGCGACGGGTGACATGATTCATTACTCGGTGCGGACGACGGATATAGCGGTTCAGGACAATGACCGACGGCCGCGGAAGGCTTGTGTGGGCACTGATTACCGGCCGGCTGTCGTCGGCTGAAAGAATCGTAGCCTTGTCGGCGAGCACCAACAGCAGTGCTCTGCGAAATGAAACCACGGCCAGCGGCTCATAACCTGCATTCAATACCAGCGTGCGCATCTATGTACTTTCCCCCGGAGCGCCGCGTGCTGCATCTACCACATGCCTCACGAAGCGCTGTTGGACAGTCCTCACAAGCGCTAGCCTATGCGATAGATCACCATGAATTGCAACTATTTTGCCGGCCAAGCACATTCTTAATCCAATGAACGCACACTGTTCACCGCTGCCCCTAAGCCTTTCTGGGCTTTTCCAAAACGAACAGTTGCCTGCGGTGAGCGACAATGCGAAGCCGCTTGGCGGGGATCAAGTCGCGGGTAGAGATAGACGCATTAAACGGTTAGGCCGCGGTGACGCAACAGCGTCACCGCGGCCTAACCGTTTGCTAAGTTCCTAGCGAGCCAGGGTGTAGTACCCGTAAAGCGGGTTCTGGGTCACTGGGTGAATGTTGGTGTCGGTGGTGGGGTTCTGAGCACCGATCATCTTGCCGCCACCCAGGTAGATGCCGACGTGGCTGCCGCCGCGCTGGAACACCAGGTCGCCCGGCTTCGGGCTGCTGGTGCGCTTGAACTGACCGGAGCCAAGGATGGCCGAGGTGCCACGGGCAATGTTGATGCCGTGCTGTGCGTAGACGTACTTCACGAAGCCGGAGCAATCCCAACCGGACGGGGTGTTGCCGCCCCAGACGTACGGGGCGCCCACGTACTTGCTGGCCGTCGCGGCGATGCCGGACAGACCAGGAACGCTCTTGGTCGACTCCTTCTTAGGAGCCTTGGACTTGCTCGATTCCGGAGCCGAGGCGGCAGAACGCTGAGTCTGCGAACGGCTCTCGCGGGTCATCGGAGCGTTATCGCTATTGGTCGACGCGCTGCTGCGAGTGGTCGAGACGCTGTTCCGAGTGGTCGGAGCATTCTCGCGAGTGGTCGGCGCGTTGTCGTTGCTCACCGGGGCGACCTCATTGGCCACGGCGACGACAACCGGCTCCGGCTTCGGCTCTGCGGTGAAGCTGGCGCGCTCGATTTCGAACTTGTCAGCCTTCTTGGCGGGAACCGAAACAGCCTTGACGGCGACGCGCTCCGGGTTGACGATGTCAACCGGTGCTGCCGAAACGTCGCGTGGTGCGGTGGCCTGGCCCGGTACACCCAGGGTAACGATCAGACCGGAAGCTGCGGCCACGACGGCGGCCTGGCGGCCGACCGAACCGGCGTTCGAGGACACTGCCTGCGAAATAGCTTCCAACGGGTTGGTGCGTGCCGGCACGGCGCGGTGGCGCCCCTGCGATTGACGCTTAGTCACAATTAAAGCCTCTCCTTGATACCTACGAGGTAAGCTGTCGGGTTCGAAGTGGAGTTACCTCGGTGGAGTCGAAGTTTCCTTCTCTTCACACTTCACCCCTAGGGTTTTTGGCCTAAGCCAACCACCCGGTGTTTGGGTCCCCCGCCACTGCCGTACGAGTTGTTCATAACGTGTTATTGCGTGTTGGCAGTGTTCGGTTCTCACGCAATTTTGCCCGGGTTGTCCCGAGGCACGCTGTCGAGCCTACAGGATGTTTTTTCGATTGTCACATTTTGGTCACGAAATGGTGACGGAGATCGTTATAGCCAGCCAGCAGGGTTCTGGAACTTGCCGTCAACGATCACTTCATAGTGGACATGGCACCCAGTTGAGTTACCGGTGGTGCCGCTGAGCGCGATCACCTGTCCGCGCTCAACCTTCTGTCCGACCTCAACCTTTAGGGAAGAGTTGTGGCTGTAGCCGGTCTCCAGACCATTTCCATGGGAGAGGGTCACGCGCTTACCCGAATGCCCCGCCCATCCCGAAACGGTAACGGTGCCCGAGGCTGTCGCCTTGACCGGGGTGCCACATGCCACACCGTAATCTAGGCCACTGTGGCTCATGAAGCCCGGACCAGTGGGGTTCTTGCGATGCCCAAAGGGAGAGGTGATTCGATTGGAATCCACCGGGCGATCCAGCAGTCCCGGGGTCGCGATCCGGGAGATGTCCCCGCCTGCGGCGGTCAGGACCTCGGAGAACTTCTCTTCCTTCTTGACCTCTTCCGAACGGTCGGAGGTCAATGCTGCGCGTTCGACTTCAAGCCCGCTGTTGCCCGGAGCCTGGACGTCCACCACGGCGCTGGTAGCCGTACGCTGGGCCGAGGCTTCGGCCTTCTGCGGATCGGCGCCGTCGAGGTAGGGGGTCACTGCGGCCAGGGTCAGGCCCGAGACGGCAGCAACAGCTGCAACCTTGTGAGTGAAGCCGAGCCGGCTCTTCGGACGCTTGACCGAGCGCAGCTCTTCAATAAGGTCATCACTGGCCGGAACAGGCGCCTCGGCTGTTTTGGCAGCGGAGAGGGGAACAATGTTCTCGGCGAATTTGCTGGCCAGGTCGGCCTGCTGCGGTGAAACACCGTAGCGCTGAATGCTTTCAAAGCGGCGACCTGCATAGTCACGCTGTTCTGCCGGTGCTACGTCAGACGCAGCAGATCTGCGGGCCCGACGACCAGCCGGACGGCTCGCAACGTCGTTCAAGATTTCGAATGTTGGATCAAGCTCAACACCCTCGGCCCGACGGCGACCGCTTGGCTTGGATTCTGCCAATACTTTCCCTCTCACGTTGACACACCTGCGAAGTTAGCTGTCGGGTTCGGATCCTGAGAAATATCCGGTCGTTCACCCGTGGAAGGCACGACTTCACCCCAAGGCGTTGACAACGCCAAAGTCTGGGTCCCCCGCTACTGCCCTGGATTTGTTTCTCGCATAGCTCCGGTGAGGGCAATACTCGGTGTTCACTGCGGTGCCTGCGGGTGTCAGAAAGTAGGTGACACCAGCAGTACACACTACAGGTCAAACGCTAAAGTTACAATTTCGTTATCTTTGGGCCGTGCGGACAAAAACGTGGCTGCTGACTTCCACCGGAAGCTCCAGCGCGCCCTCGATTCCCTCGACGCGAACCACCACGTAATCCTCGGCCCGTTCCAGCGTTACTACTGCTCCGGGCTTGATTCCGCCCTCATTCAGCTGGCCCAGCAGGATGGGGTCAGTCTGGATCGGCTCGGCCAGTCGTTCGATCGGCAGTGGACCGGCGTTGCCGTTTTCCAGCGCCTGGTCAAGGTTTTCTACCTCATAGGAGATCTCCGACACCTTCGGCCCTCCCAGCACTTCCAAACCCGGGATCGGATTGCCGTAGGGAGAAATGGTCGGCTTACCCAGCAGGTCGTACAGTCGCTGCTCCACACGGTCGCTCATGACGTGTTCCCAGCGGCAGGCCTCTTCGTGGACGTACTCCCAGTCCAGGCCAATCATGTCCGAGAGCAGCCGTTCGGCCAGACGGTGCTTGCGCATCACGCTGGTGGCCAGTTCGTGACCCTTTTCTGTCAGAGCCAGGTGACGGTCCGCGGAAACCACGACCAGCCCATCGCGCTCCATGCGGGCGACGGTCTGTGAGACGGTCGGACCCGAGTGGCCCAGACGTTCGGCAATCCGCGCACGCAGAGCGACAATCTCTTCTTCTTGAAGCTCAAGAATGGTACGCAGGTACATCTCAGTTGTATCGATTAGGTCAGACACGGTAGCCACTCCTGAAAGTAACAAATAAGTTTTGCCGGTAAAACGAGACGTCAGTTACCCACTCTACTGTGTGCAACAGACAACTAGTGCACTGACCCCTACGCGGCCTACGTAACCGACGACGCGAATTTTCCCTCTTCGCAGACCGGTTTGCGAAGATATTAGTGGAACGCGTTTGGCGAGCCTTAAATTCCCCCCATCCGGGCTTGGACGTCCTAAAACGCGCTTTCGAATCAATCGCTATAAGAGGAGCGCGATGAGCACCGGCATCACCATTCCCCAGTCCCTTCTTCCCGTCGACGGCCGCTTTGGCGCCGGCCCGTCCAAGGTTCGCCCCGAACAGGTTCAGGCCCTGGTGGATGCCGGCCCACGGCTGCTGGGAACTTCCCACCGCCAAGCTCCGGTCAAGAACCTGGTGGCCTCGGTTCAGTCAGGACTAAAGGAACTGTTCAAGGCCCCGGAAGGCTATGAAGTCCTGCTGGGCGTGGGCGGTTCCACCGCCTTCTGGGATGCGGCCGCGTTTGGGCTGGTGCGCGACAAGGCACAGCATCTGTCCTTCGGCGAGTTCAGCTCCAAGTTCGCCAAGGCGACCGACAAGGCCCCGTTCCTTTCCGCCTCGTCCATCATTAGCGCCGAGCCTGGTTCGCTGCCGCAGCCTTCGGCGGAGGCCGATGTTGATGTCTATGCCTGGGCGCATAACGAAACCTCGACCGGCGTGGCCGCACCCGTCAAGCGCGTTCCCGGCGCGAATGACGATGCCCTGGTCGTGGTCGACGCGACCAGCGCAGCCGGCGGTTTGGATGTGGATCTGAACGAGGTAGATGTCTACTACTTTGCGCCGCAGAAGAACTTCGCCTCGGACGGCGGGCTGTGGGTGGCCATGGTCTCCCCCGCAGCCATTGCCCGAATCGAGGAGATTGCTGCCTCGGACCGTTGGATCCCGGACTTCCTGAACTTGAAGACGGCGCTGGATAACTCGCTGAAGAACCAGACCTACAACACCCCGGCGTTGGCGACTCTGGTCATGTTCGACGAGCAGATCAAGTGGCTGAACAGCAACGGTGGACTGCAGTGGGCTGCGGCTCGCACCGCCGAAAGCGCTGGCAAGGTCTACGCATGGGCCGAGGCCCGCAAAGAGACCAGCCCGTACGTCCAAGACCCGGGGCACCGTTCGAATGTCATCGCCACGATCGACTTCGACGATTCCATTGATGCTGCGGCAATCGCCAAGACCTTGCGTTCCAATGGCGTCGTGGATGTTGAACCGTACCGCAAGCTGGGTCGCAACCAGCTGCGCATCGCGACCTTTGTTGCCATCGAACCTTCCGACGTGCAGGCGCTGCTGGACTGCATTGATTACGTGATTGACCAGCTCTAGGGTTCCGCTCTTTTCATAAGAGAAAAAGATGGAGGAGAAGCACAGTGTGCTTCTCCTCCATCTTTTTGTCTCCCGCACCTCACCCAGCCACGTGTCTGCGGCGGTTGGGGCCCTACGCCGGATTAGGACGAACGGCGCGACCGATTGCGCTGGGCAGCGCGGCGACGTGCCGCGGTCCGCTGTGCGGTACGTCGCCGGCGGACTGGGCGCCTGCCCCGTTCCTGTGCGGCTTCCGGTTCCTCAGTTGCGGGCTCGTCATCGGCGGATGCCTCTTCAGCGCCGGAGACTTCCTCGGCCTCGGCCCGGTCCTGCCCCGTGTCGTTCTTTGCACGTTCCTCGTGTTCGGGCTCCGGGGCAGCTTCACCGTCAGCAGCGTGAGCGCCTTCGGCTTCTTCGCGCGCCGCAGCCTCGGCGGCCTCCACTTCCTCCTGGGCCAGGCGATCGGCCCAGGGCACCCATGCCGGGGCAAGCAGGGCTTCCTCACCGGGAATAATCCCGATTTCGCACACGGTCGCGTCCTTGGCCTTGGCCCGCGGGACCCTGGCCAGGGTCACGAACCAGTTCCACCCGCGATAGCCATCTCGATGGGCGACAAATCTGTGGGTGACAAGTCGCTCACCTTCCACCGCGACGCCCTGGTAGTCCCCCACTTCCGAGGCGGGGGCGATTTCGGTCAGGGCAGCGCGGGCGGTATCAACCGCGTCGGCGAGCACCGTGTCGAGTTTGGGTTTACGAGCCATGAGTTATGCGTCCAGATCGTCGGCCACCGCGCGCAGCACGGTGGCAACCTTCTTGCCGTATGCGTGTTCAGGATAGCGGCCCTTGCGCAGGGTATTGGAAACCTGGTCGAGCAGCTTGATCAGGTCCTCGATCAGCACCGCCTGCTGTTCCGGCTTCTTGCGCTTGGCGCGGGCGACCGACGGGGCCTCATCCAGGATCCGCAGGCTCAGCGCCTGCGGCCCCCGCCGCCCGTCGGCGATACCAAATTCCAACCGGGTGCCAGGGCGCAGGTCCATCACGCCTTCGGGCAGCGCCGACGCGTTAACGTAGATCTCCTTGCCGTCATCGGCCGTGATGAAGCCAAAGCCCTTGGACTTCTCATACCACTTAACCTTGCCACTGGGCACGATCATTTACCTCGTTCTTTTTACTCAGCCACCGGGTCTCCAGCCATCCGGGCCTGGAGCCGTGTTTTCCCCTCGTGCCGCGCGGAGCATCTAACCGGACTGCCTATTGTTCTACCGGGTGCTCGATCGACGGGCGCGATTCAAGTCGAATTAAATAGATTATGTCATTGTCTGCCCCACCGGTTCATCTTTTGACGCCTGAACCCAGCCGAGACAAAGCGGTATCGTTGGTCTATGTGAGTACCCCTTCTGTTGCCATGACCTGGATAACCCGTTTCACCATTGCGCTGGCGGCGGTTTCGACACTTGCGCTCGTCGCGGTGCTGGTCCTGTATTTCCAGCACATCGCCATCCCTCCACTGGTCATGGGCGTCGGATTGTACGGGCTTCCGGTGGCCTTCATCCTCGGCGCCGTGGTTATTGCGTATTCCATTCGGCAACGACGCAGGAGTTAACAGGCGCAGCACCCTTGCCCTTCCAGAGCTCGTCCAGCTAACTCCCAGAAACTGATTGCAGACTGGAACCCATGAGTGCAAAGACACCTGAAGCCAAACTGCTGGTCGTCGACGACGAACCGAACATCCGCGAGCTGCTTTCGACCTCCCTGCGTTTTGCCGGGTTTGAGGTCATCGCCGCCGCCAACGGCCGCGAAGCGCTGGCCGCCGTGGAAGCCGGCGAGCCGGATCTGGCGGTCCTGGACGTCATGCTGCCGGATATGGACGGTTTCACCATCACCCGCAAGCTGCGTGCCGCCGGACGCCATTTCCCGGTTCTGTTCCTCACCGCTCGGGATGACACCACCGACAAGGTCACCGGACTGACCGTGGGCGGCGATGACTATGTCACCAAGCCCTTCAGCCTGGACGAGGTCGTGGCCCGCATCCGTGCGGTCCTGCGTCGCACCCACACCGGCGAGGAAGAAAACGCGACCATCGCCGTCGCCGATCTGGAACTGGATGACGACGCCCACGAGGTGCGCCGCGCCGGGGAAATCATCGATCTGTCCCCCACCGAGTTCAAGCTGCTGCGTTACCTGATGATGAACCCGAACCGGGTGCTGTCCAAGTCGCAGATCCTGGATCATGTGTGGGAGTACGACTTCAACGGGGACGCCTCCATTGTGGAGTCCTACATCTCCTACCTGCGCCGCAAGGTCGACCGTCCCGAGTGGCCGGCACTGATCCAGACCAAGCGCGGTGTCGGTTACCTGATGCGCACCCCGGACCGCCGCTAATGACCCAGTTCGCAACGGCGGACTTGTAAGGTCATTACATGCAGGCTCTGAGACTCTCGTGGCGCCGTACCTCGTTGCGCACCAAACTGGTCATGCTGATGTGCGGCCTGATGATCCTCGGGGTCATCGCCACCGCCGTGGGCTCGGCCCAGTCGCTGCGCATCTCTCTGACCAAGCAGATAGATGACCAGTTGCTGGCGGCCGGGCCCACGCTTTCCTACGGACTGAACCAGGCCTACCGCTATGCCCTGGACGGGGACCGCAACCCGCAACAGCAAACCGGGGTGGACACCACCTTGCTGGGGCTGAACCGCGCGTACGCCGACATCCGGGATGATTCGGGCAAGATCGTGTACATCATGCCGCGCAGCCGGGTTACGCCCACGGGCATGGATTCGCCGTTGCTGGCGCCCGAGCAGACCGCGAAACTGGCCGAAACCCCATGGCATCCGGTCACCGTCCCGGGGATCTATCCGGCCAGCATCGGCTGGCGGGCCATGGTGGTTCCGATGCCCAGTTCCGATGCGAACCTCTTTATTGCATTGCCGTTGGACACGGTGCAGGACACGGTTTCCAAGAGCACGGTTCTGGTGCTGTCCACCGGGTTGTTGGCTACCCTGATCATGTCCATGATCGCCTACGGGGTCACCACACGCGCTTTCCTGCCGTTGGTGCGCGTTGAACGCACCGCGGCGATGATTGCCGATGGTGACTTGACCCAGCGTGTGCGCGATTACCCGCCGGAAACCGAGGTCGGGCGCCTATCGCGCTCCCTGAACGCGATGCTCGCCCAGATTGAGCGGGCATTCAAGGACAGGGAGCATTCCGAACGCAAGATGCGTCGCTTCATCCAGGATGCCTCGCATGAGCTGCGTACCCCGCTGGTGACCATCCAGGGCTACTCCGAGTTCTACCGTCACGGCGGATTGGCGGATTCCGAGGCCCTGGACTCGGCGATGGGCAGGATCGAGGCCGAATCAAAGCGGATGGCCCAACTGGTCGAAGACCTGTTGATGTTGGCCCGGCTCGATGAACAGCGCGCGCTGGAGATGGCACCCGTGGACCTGCTGGTGCTGGGGCAGGACGCGGTGGAAGACACCCGGGTGCGGGCCCCGGAGCGCGAGGTCAAACTGGTGGGTCTGCATTCCTCGGTACCGGCCCCGGCCAGCACGCGCGGGGATGAGGCCCGCATCCGCCAGGTCGTGGCAAATCTGCTGACCAACGCGTTGCGCTACACTCCGCAAGATTCGCCCCTGGAGATCGCGGTCGGCGTGAAGTCCCAGGTTGGTGACCAGATTGATGCGGTGATCCAGATCCGCGATCACGGTCCGGGCATTCCGGAAGAAGACGCGAAGAAGATCTTTGAACGCTTCTACCGCGCCGACAGTTCCCGGCAACGTGAAACCGGCGGCTCGGGGTTGGGACTGGCGATCGTAGCGGCCATCGTGGCACAGCACGGCGGCCACGTGCAGGTGGAGGACACCCCAGGCGGCGGGGCCACCCTCGCAGTACACTTGCCCTACATTCCGGTGGAGGAGCACTACGACGACGATGACGAGGACTAGAGACCGGGCCGGTGCATCACGCCCCGGCCCGGACCAGTTCCGTTTCATGCACCGTCTGATCCACAATCAGTCCACCACCCGCGGTTCAGGACCAGCCCAGCCTTAACGTGGGGGCATCACAACCCCTTGGAAAGGCAGGACCATCGTGAGCACGTTTTCCACCGACACCGGTGACATGCAAATCAAGTCCCAGGCCGTCATGGGAACCATCGACCGGTTGCGCAGTGAAGTGGCGGCCATGCAGATGAACCTTGACCAGTTGCAGGGCACGTGGCAGGGCGCCGCCGCCGCGTCGTTCCAGGCAATTGTCGCCGAATGGCGGGCCACCCATGTGCGCATCGAGGAGTCGCTCTCCTCCATCGCCACGGCCCTGCACCACGCCTCCACCCAATACGAGGAAGTGGAGAACATCAACGCGTCCATGTTTCGCTTCTGAGCCGTGTGCCTGACCCCGTGGACAGCGGGTCGGTAGGCTGGGGCAATGAGCATCCTGATTGACCCACCGCTCTGGCCCGCCCATGGGACCTTGTTCTCCCATGTGGTCTCCGATCATTCGCTGCAGGAACTGCATGAGTTCGCCCGGCGTACCGGCCTGCCGCAGCGGGCCTTCGACCGTGACCACTATGACGTGCCGGAACGCCGGTACCGGCAGCTGGTGGACAGTGGGGCCCAGCCGGTTTCGGGTGGGGAACTGGTGCGCCGGCTGGTGGCGTCCGGGATTCGGGTGCCCGGGCGGCACCGTCCCGAGAAGCTCGACAAAATTCTGCTGCGCCGCTGGGTGCGGACCCTGGAGGTGCCAGGACTGGGCAGGGAGCTGTTGGCAGCCTGGAGCCAGGGGCACCGCAAATACCACGACCGGGTTCACCTCTTGTCGGTCCTTGAGGCCCTGGATGAGCTGATGCCCGAAGACCTGGAGCAGGACGAACGACAGATCCTGGAACTGACCGCCTGGTTCCACGATGCCGTCTACCGGGGCACCGCCCAGGACGAGCAGGACTCCGCCCGCCTGGCCGAAGCCCGGCTCTACGGGCTCATCTCCCCGGGCGCGGTGGGCGAGGTGCGCCGCCTGGTGCTGCTGACCACCACACACCGCCCGCAGGCCGCGGACTATCTGGGGCAGATGTTTTCCGATGCCGACCTTGAGGTGCTGGCCAGGCCACCGGCCGCCTACCAGCGCTACACTGCGGCGATCGCCGAGGAATATTCGCACCTGCCGCAGAAGGACTTTGCCGCCGGACGCTCCCAGATCCTGCAGGCGTTGTTGGACAAGGAACAGATCTTCGCCACCCCCTTGGGCCTGCAGCGCTGGGAAGCGTCCGCCCGGGCGAACCTCAGCCAGGAAATCGAACAGCTCTCGCGCTGGAGCTGAAACACTGCCCGCCGGCCCCAGCCGCGGCAAGGCACCGCAGCGTGCCAGCTGCGGCGGCGGTTAACGGCGAAACCCGCCCCACCGGTTGCGGTGGAGCGGGTTTCGCGCAGTGTTGGGTTGAACGCGGGAGGCTAGAAGCCGCCCATGCCGCCCATGCCTGCCATCTCGTCGGCACCCGGGGCAGCGGCACCGGCCGGAGCCGGCTTGTCTGCCACGACGGCCTCGGTGGTCAGGAACAGGCCGGCGATCGATGCAGCGTTCTGCAGGGCCGAACGGGTCACCTTCACCGGATCGTTCACGCCGGCCTCCAGCAGGTCGGTGTACTCGCCGGTGGCGGCGTTCAGGCCGTGGCCTGCGGACAGGCCCTTGACCTTGTCGGCCACAACGCCCGGCTCCATGCCGGCGTTGGCGGCGATCTGCTTCAGCGGGGCCTCGATGGCAACGCGCACGATGTTCGCACCGGTGGCCTCGTCACCTTCCAGGGTCAGCTTCTCGAAGGCAGCGGCACCGGCCTGGATCAGGGCCACGCCACCGCCGGCGACGATGCCCTCTTCCACGGCAGCCTTGGCGTTGCGCACTGCGTCCTCGATGCGGTGCTTGCGCTCCTTGAGCTCCACCTCGGTGGCGGCGCCGGCCTTCAGCACGGCGACACCGCCGGAGAGCTTGGCGTGGCGCTCCTGCAGCTTCTCGCGGTCGTAGTCCGAGTCGGTGTTCTTGATCTCGGCAGCGATCTGGTTCTTGCGACCCTCGATGGCGTCGGCTTCGCCGCCGCCTTCAACGATGGTGGTCTCGTCCTTGGTGATGACGACCTTGCGGGCGGTACCCAGCACCTCCAGGCCGACGTTGTCCAGGGACAGGCCAACTTCCTCGGAAACGACCTGGCCGCCGGTGAGGATGGCGATGTCGGTGAGCATGGCCTTGCGGCGGTCACCGAAGCCCGGGGCCTTGACGGCGACGGACTTGAACAGGCCACGGATCTTGTTCAGGATCAGGGTGGCCAGGGCTTCGCCCTCGACGTCTTCGGCGATGATCAGCAGCGACTTGTTGGACTGCATGACCTTCTCCAGCAGACCAACCATTTCCTTGACGTTGGAGATCTTGGAGTTGACGATCAGGATGTAGGGGTCTTCCAGGACGGTTTCCTGGCGCTCTGCGTCGGTGACGAAGTAGGCCGAGATGTAGCCCTTGTCAAAGCGCATGCCCTCTGCCAGTTCAAGCTCCAGGCCGAAGGTGTTCGATTCCTCGACGGTGATGACACCCTGCTCGCCGACCTTGTCCAGCGCCTCGGCGATCAGACCGCCGATTTCGTTGTCGCCAGCGGAGATCGAAGCGGTGGCCGCGATCTGCTCCTTGGACTCGACCTTCTTCGCTGCGGTGAACAGCTCGGAGGTGACGGCCTCAACAGCCTTGTCGATGCCGCGGCGCAGCGCGATCGGATCGGCGCCGGCGGCGACGTTGCGCAGGCCTTCCTTCACCAGGGCCTGGGCGAGCACGGTGGCGGTGGTGGTGCCGTCACCGGCGACGTCGTCAGTCTTCTTGGCGACTTCCTTGACCAGCTCGGCGCCGATCTTCTCGTACGGGTCCTCAAGCTCAATTTCCTTGGCAATCGAGACACCGTCGTTGGTGATGGTGGGAGCGCCCCACTTCTTTTCCAGAACAACGTTGCGACCGCGCGGGCCCAGGGTGACCTTCACGGCATCGGCCAGAGTGTTCAGGCCGCGCTCGAGGCCGCGGCGTGCTTCCTCGTCAAATGCAATCATCTTGGCCATAGTGGCTGGTGGTCCTTTCGGGACTAGCTTGCGAAAATGCAACCGCCAGACAGCGCCCGCGACGGACGAGGGTTCCGCGGGCGGCATCGGACCGCGACGCGTACTGGCTCTCGCTATCTGAGGTGTTTCTTGCTCCGGCGCCTCGAATCCGCCGCCGCGAAGGGTGAAGGTCAGCTCCACCCGCCTGCGTTAGCAGTCGAAGCACTAGAGTGCTAATACAAATATTGGCACTCCAGCCCCTCGAGTGCAAGCTAGTCGGCTGTGAGCGTAGGTGCGTCTTACTCGCTGGGCAGCGGGTCATCCGCCCCCAGCACCACGGTGACCGGGTTGGGGATGTTCTGCGTCTGGTAGACGGCCTCGATCTGCAACACCTCGGCCGCCTTTTCGGCGGTCATCCGGTACTGCTCGGTCGTGTAGTAGACCGCGGACTCGGTTTCATCGCGCACCCAGTTGTCCGTGAAGGATCCGGTGAAGCCCTCATCGAGCAGCAGCTGCTGGGCCTGACCGGCAATTCCGGCGACCCCCGCGCCGTTGTAGATCCCCACCCGTACCTGGTACAGCACCAGATCCTCGTCAATGGAGCTGGAGGCCGTGGGCGACTCACTCGGGCTGGGGCTCTCGGAGCTCGGCTCGGCGCTGGCCGAGGCGGTGGGGCTGGGCGTGGGGGTGGACCCCATCAGCTGGTTTTGCCCATTGGGGCCGAAGAAGAAGTAGGAGACGGCGCCGACCAGCAGCACCAGCACAGCGGCAATGGCCACCCAACGGAACTTTCCACCCTTGTCCTTGGAGGCGGCAGCCTGTGCCCAGCCATTGGCATGGTGCGACCCAACGCGGGTGTTGAACTCCGGTACGCGATCGAATTCGTCACGTGGGTAGTTGGTCATTCTCGTCCTTGTTCGATGTCTTGCCGGTCTCCGGGCACGCCTGGCTCAGTAACTGGTCAGTACTTGGCGTTGCCGGTGCGGACACGACGCTTGGTAGTTCGTAGTCTACGCAACCGCTTGACCAGCATCGGATCGTAGGCCAGCGCCGCATCCGTTTCAATAAGCTGATTCAGCAGCTGGTAGTAGTTCGCCGGCGAGATGGAGAACTGCTTGGTGATGGCCTGTTCCTTGGCCCCGGCATACTTCCACCACAGCCGCTCCATGCTCAGGATCTGCTGCGAGCGCTCATCGAGCTCGCTATCTGGATTCATCACGAAATCCACCAAGATGCCTTCATCCGCCATGCTCATCCACCTCGATCCAAACCGTTGGAAACCACTTGGGAACACTCTTCCATCTGGGTATTCCCGGCGCTACGCCATAGACAATTCTAGCCGTTTTCCTCCGCCGGTTCCCGGTGACGCTTCGCACGACGGGCCGCGGCAGGGAAGAATGGTGCCATGAGCTTCGACCAACCGGCCCTGTTCGCCGCATCCGCCGAGCCCGCCGCGGCGAGCTTCACGCCCGAGGATTTCCCGTTCTTCCACGGCGCGGCGGCGATGGCCGAGACCGGGGTCATCGATCCGAGCTGGGTGCCAACGCTGCTGCCGCTGGACCACACGCTGCGCACCCTGGCCCGCCGGCTCTCGGAGCGTTCGCTGACCGGTGAACAGATTCTGCCCGCACCCCGGCTAATGTTGCGTGCCCTGCAGCTACCCGTTCAGCGGGTGAAGGTGCTGATCCTGGGCCAGGATCCCTACCCGACACCGTCCCATCCGGTGGGGCTGAGCTTTTCCACCGACCGGCAGGTTCGCCCGCTGCCGCGCAGCCTGAAGAACATTTACCGGGAACTGGAAGATGACCTGGGCGTGGCGCCGGCGGTCCACGGGGACCTGAGCGCCTGGCAGGAGCAGGGGGTGATGCTGCTGAACCAGACGCTGTCGGTGGGTGCCGGGCAGGCCGGATCGCACCAGAAACTCGGGTGGGATGCGGTGACCAACGCGGTGATTACCACGCTGAACCGCCGTACCCCGGCGGTGGTCGCGATCCTGTGGGGTGCGCACGCCCAAAAACTGGCTCCGGCGATGCCGGCAATGGTTCAGTTGCGCAGCGCCCACCCCTCGCCTCTATCGGCCTCCCGCGGCTTCTTCGGCTCCCGGCCCTTCAGCGCGGTGAACCGTGAACTGCAGCAGCTGGGCCTGCCGCCGGTGGATTGGCAGCTGCCGCCGGCCTAGTCGGCCCGGCGGCATGGTCAGCCAAGGCGTTACCGGCGCCGAATGCGCTTGCGTTCCCGTCCGGCCCCGGCGATCAGCGGACGGCAGAGCGTGTCGCCGAACACGACGCCGCCGGCGATCGAGAGCATGATGGCAAAGGCGTTGAACATCTCCACCAGCGCCTGGTCCATGGCGTCGGTTTCCAGCACGATCCCGTACATGGAACGGAAGATCATCAGGCCCGGCAGCAGGAAGTACACCCCGGGCGAGGCAATCACCAGCTGCGGGGTGCGCAGCTTCTCCGAGGTGAACCGGGCGGCAAAGCCGATCACGGTGGCCACCACGGCCGGGGTGGCCCGCTCCCCCAGCCCCAGCGCATTGCACACCAGCAGCACCAGGTAGCCGATGACCGCGATCACCACGGTGGGCAGCACGAGCTTCTTGGCGGTCTGTTCGGAGATCGCGCCGGCGGCGATGGCCACCGCCACCAGCAGGATCATGAACCACTGCGGATAGGAGATCTGCTGGATCTGGTGCACGTCCACTTCGGTGCCGCCGAGCATAAAACTGATCACCAGGGCCACCGAGATGCCGGTGAGGATCGCCGTATAGATCAGCCCGGCGGAAAACAGTCGGCCCACCGCGGTCACCGGGAAGCCGTTGATCGCGTCCTGCAGGGCCGAGACAAAGCGCACCGAGGGCAGCAACAGCAGGATGCCGCCGGCGACCACCAGTGCCGGGTCAATGGGTGCGTGGACCGCGAAGCCGATCAGCGCCACCGCGGTCACCGCACAGGTGGATGCCGCCACCGTGAAGAATTCGGGCACCCGCCAGCGGTTGCCGAACTTCATGATCTGCGAAACCAGAGAGGAGGAACCGAAGGCGATCAGCGCGCCCAGGGCCGAACCCCCGATGAACAGCACGAACGCGGCGGCGAACACGCCGCGCGCGGTGGCCACGAACCAGCGTGGGAAGGGGCGCGGCTTGCGCATGATCACCTGCAGCCGCGTCGCGGCCTGGGTGATTTCAATGCCCCCGGAAATCACGTCGGAGACCAGCTCGTGCACCAGGCACAGCCCGGCGAAGTTCGCGGTCGAGGAGCGCACTACGCGCAGCACCGAGAACCCGTCCGCGTCGGTCGGGTTGTAGTTCAGGTGGATCGACTGGTTGGTGACATCCACATCCACGTGCTTCAGCCCCAGCGCCGCCGTGACCGCGATGACGCTGGTCTCCACCTCCAGGGCACCGGCCCCGTAGCGGAAAAGCGTTTCGGCCAGATCCAGCGCGAATTCCAGGACCGGGCGGGCCGAAGCCTCGGTGTCCTTGATCTGCGGGTTGGCGTAAGGGGTGCCCTTGAGCCGTTCGACGATGTTCAGCGCCTGGGTGGGCGGGGCGTCGGAAACCCACATCTTGGCCAATAGGCGCCGGGCGACCGGGTTCGCGCGGGTGGGCACCACGGTCACCCCGTCTTCGGTGGTCACCTGGCCGGTCCGGGCCTCCAGGTCGCCGATCTCCGCGGCGGCGATGGTGGCGGTGGGGTCTTCGCGGACCGGTGGGGCATCATGCAGCGGCCACGAAGAGGTGTAGGGCTGGCTTGGTTCGCTGGCTTCCAGAGGGGATCCAAGCCTGATTTCGTTGGCGCTGATGCGTGGCAGACTCGAGACCTTCGGATCCGGGTCCGCCCCCGGATTCACCTGCTCCCGGGGCTCGTTCTCCCGCTCCTGCTGCGCCACCGATCTACCCCCTTAAACGAAGTTGCCTGCTACGACTTCACGATACAACCGCGGCATGGGCTTAGGCTGGATCCATGCTGAGGAAACCGCCCGGGATCTGTGATTTCCAAAACACCGGCTCGGGGGAATGAATCAGCCACCCCGAAGGGTTACCAGAATGCATGTCTTTGCATGAAAGTCTCGAGGAAAGGTGGTTACGGTGAGCACCCAGTCAACCGGGTCAACGAAGCTGGAAATCGGCGTGGAAACCTTCGGTGACATCACCGTGGATGCGAAGGACAAATTGCTGCCACACGGCCAGGTGCTGCGCAACGTAGTCGCCGAGGGACGCCTGGCCGAGGCCTCGGGCCTGGACTTCTTCGGGGTGGGCGAACACCACCGGGACGACTTTGCTATCAGCGCCCCGGAAGTGGTGCTCGGCGCCCTGTCGCAGGTGACTGAACGGATCCGGCTGGGCAGTGCGGTGACCGTGCTCTCCAGCGATGACCCGGTGCGCGTCTACGAACGCTTCGCCACTCTGGACGGGCTCTCTGGCGGCCGGGCGGAGATCATCGCCGGTCGCGGGTCCTTCGTCGAGTCGTTCCCGCTGTTCGGCTACAACCTCACCGACTACGAGACCCTGTTCGAGGAAAAGCTGGAGCTGCTGGCCCGGTTGCGCCACGGCGAACCGGTCAGTTGGAGCGGACAGACCCGTACCGCGTTGGAGGAACAGCAGGTCTATCCGCTGCTGGAGTCCAGCGAACTGCGCACCTGGGTCGGGGTCGGAGGCAGCCCCGAATCGGTGATCCGCGCCGCCCGACACGGTCTTCCGCTGTTCCTGGCGATCATTGGCGGGCAGCCCGCGGCCTTCGAGCCTTTGGTGAGCCTCTACCACAAGGCCCTGGACTCCTTCGGCAAACCGGACCAGCCGGTCGCCGCGCACTTCCATGGTCTGGTGGCCGACAGCGACGAGGAAGCCCTGGAACTGCTGTGGCCGCACTACCAGCGGGCGATGAACCGGCTGGGAGCCGAGCGCGGTTGGCCGCCGGTTTCGAAGATGCGTCTGCAGGCAGCCATGGGGCCGGACGGGGCAATGCTCGCCGGCAGCCCCGACACCGTGGCCCAAAAAATCGCGCGCTTTGCCCAGATGCTGGGTCTGAGCCGGGTGGATATGAAGTATTCCAACGGCACGCTGCCCCACGAAGTGATGATGCACAGCATTGAGCTGTTGGGCACCGTGGTCAAGCCGCGGGTTCACGAACTGCTGGCCCAGTAGCGCGGCGAACCGTTCCCGGCCGGGCCTGCCGAGCAGGAGCTTGCTTGGCGGACCTGGCCGCCAGGAACCGCTTACCCGCTTGGATACGAGAAAACCCCCACAAGATTCTTGTGGGGGTTTTTGGTGGATCTTACTGGACTCGAACCAGCGACCTTTCGCGTGTGAGGCGAACGCTCTAACCAACTGAGCTAAAGATCCAGAAGTGCTTTCCGCAGTTTCTCACCGCGGCACCTAAACGATATTACTGGCATTTTCCGCCGCCACCAAATCGGGGTCGATCCTCCTGCCGACAGGCGTCCCTTTCGGCGCCTTTCCGTGCTTCACGGCGCGGCGTTCGAGGGCCGATAGCCCGCCTTGCCAGCGGTTAACACAGATTTAACATTCCGGACCCCTTTCCCGCTTGTTCCCGACGCTTGGGAACCGCATAATTTTTCTGTGGCTCATTGAGCCGCCAAACTGGGCCCTACAAGGAAGCTGCCGGAAGCCGCCGGCAACGGTCCCCTAAAGGCCAACGAAACCCTCCGTCACCAGGGGTGACGGAAATCTTTTCCTTTCGTTCGTTCTTGACTTCTTAGGACCGATCCCAGTGCTCCCCTTCTTGGACTATGCCCTGTCTGCCATGCCTCCAACCGCCGCCGAGCGCGAGGAGCTGGCCCGCCTCTACCCACGTGTTGACGCCCGCTGGCATCAGAAAATGGACCGCGCCCTGTTGGTGGTCACAGTGCGCGATGCAGGCGCACTGGTTGCGGCGGGGATTGTCCACGACAGCGTGGTGGCTCCCACCGAACTGATGGATGCGGTGGAGCTGGGCTGCATGGTGGTTGATCCGCGCTACCGGCGGATGGGCATTCGACAGCGGGTCGCCGAGATGCGGCTGGCCCATGCCCTGGACGCAGGACGCACTGCGATCACCGTCATTCACGCCGCTAATCCGGCGTCGTGGGCCTTCTACGAGCGCTCCGAGCTGTGGGCCTTGGAGCGCGAGTACGAGTTCGACGGGCAGGGCATGTTCATCTACCAGGCCACCGCCGCAGCCCGCGACTGGGCGAACACCCTCCCCCTGCCCCTTGGAACCGGTCAACCTTCACTGGATCCGGTGCCGGTCCAGGCACAAGACAGGGTCCACCCGGTCCTGCCGACCATTACCGTGCCGCACGCGCTGGGATGCGCGCCGTGTCGTTGCGGTAGCCAACAGACCGACCACGACCTGCACCCGGCTGGTTACTAGCAGCGGGGCTAGAAGAGCGGGTCCTGCAGGTCCGCAGCCGGGTCCTTGCTGGACACGGGCTCCGGGATCCCGTCCCGCCGGGCCCGTGCCACCTCGTGCAGGTCGATGGGAGTCACCTGCAGCACGGTGTCGATCATGGTGGCCATGAACTGTTCGGTGGCCACGTCTTCGGGCACCGTGTCGTGCTCCACCTGCACGGTAGGGTTCGGGTCGGCTTCATCCCAGTCCACCAGCAGCAGACCGGTGGCCGTATAGCCGTAGCCGTCCCCGAAATCACGCAGCTTGCGGATCATATCCACGGTGCGGCGGAACGCGGCCGGTTCGGTGCGCAGGATCGTGGCGCGCTGCACGAAGTAGAAGCCCACGGCAGCCAACGGGTAGCGGGCGCGCAGGTTGGCGGCGTCCCCATACGCTTCCTCGTAGCGGTTGGCCAGGTTCTTCCCGAACGATGAAGTCATTGCCTTGGTGCTCAGCAGCAGTTCCGGGCCCCGCGACCAGTGGGTCATCACCACATCGGTCTGCTTCATGTAGGCCCGGCCCAGGATCCGGGCATCGGTGCTGCCGGCCTTGCCGGCAAGGATCGCCTCGTGAACTTCCTCGGCCAGTCGTTCGGGCAGCCGGCGCAGCAGGTCCAGGATGTCGGAGGAAAGCACCCGCGGCGCCTCGGTGCGCGGCCACACCAGATCCTGATCGAACCCGGCACGCCGCAGCTCGTGGGCCAGCCACGCATCCACTGCCTGGGCAAAGCGGCCGGAACGGGTGACGGCCTTGGATCGCACCGGGATGCTCAGCAACTGTTCAAGCAGCGAGTAGGACGGCTGGAACTGCTGTTGCGCTGCCCCTTTCAGCAACCAGGGAGAGTCTTTGGCGGCGCTGGAGAGCACCGTATCGAATTCGGCAAAGGCCAGCGTCTTCTCGTGCCCCATCTGGTTCCTAGTTCCCCGTTTCCCTGCCGTTGGAGTTGTTCATTCCGGTCTCGGCACTCTTCCCTGCCTGCACCGCGTGCCCGATGTTGGCCTGCGCCTTCCGCACCGCCTTGCCGCGCAGCTTGCGCCGCTGCAGCAGATGGGTGCGGGAGTCCTCCAGGCAGCAGCGGGCCGCCGCGTCCAGGCCGAGCATCCGGCCCAGCACGATCTCGTCCACCAGCGCGCTGGCCTGCAGCTTCTGTCCGGCCCGCAGCAGCCTGGCAACCTCCGGCCGAATGGCACGCAGCGCCGGGGCGTGTTCCTGGACCAGGTGTGGGCTGGGCACCGGCAGCCGGTCGGCCTCCGAGGGTTCCAGCTTCAGGATCCCTCCGCCATAGGAGCGGCCCACAATCTCGGCGCCCAGCATGGTCAGCGTGTTCAGGGACGCCAGCGGCAAAAGTTCCCGGCCCACCTCACGCACATCCGCCCCCAGGTAGACCCCGTGGATGGAGTTGATGTGATGCACCTGGGCATGGTTCGTGGTCAGTCTGGGGGTATCGGCGTTCATGTAGGTCATGAACAAATCCGGCACCGCCAGGATCGGAACCCGCCACCAGGGGGAGCGCACCCGGCACTTGTACGCCGAGTCGACGCCCAGCTGCTGCCCGGCGGAAATCAGCTCCTGACCCGCTGGGGAGGCAGAGCCCTGCGGGCGGAACAAGTAGGTGGCTGCACCGTGCTCACGCAACCGCTCCCAGTCCTCCTGCCCCAGTTCCAGTCCGCGAAGGTGGCGGGAACCCGGTGGGGAAATGCGGATCAGGTCCTGCTCGGCCAGCCCCAGCTCGGCCACGTCCGGTTCGCTGAGCGTAAACCACTTGTTGTTCCCGGTCACGGCCCCCAGGGAGGTTTCACCCCAGGTCTGCAGCGGAACGAATTCGGCGTTGGCCAGTGCGGTGTCGTAGATGCCGCGCGCTTCCAGGGAGGCCAGCGAACTGGTCCAGCGTTCGGCCGGGTCACTCACCGGATGCAGCACCCCGGGCTCCAGGCTTTGCAGGCCCAGGGCGTTGTGCACCTGGTGCAGCCGGAACGCCCCGCTGCCCGGCTGCCCGTACCCGTCGGCCAGCAGCAGCACCACTTCCTCCTGGGCGTCGGCGAACACCCGCTCCTGGAACAGCACCAGGCTGACGGTGCTGAAGCGTTCGAGCAGCATGGCGCGCACCGGGGCCGCATAGTTCACAAACATCAGCTCGGCGGGCAGCACCAGCGCCAGGCGTCCGCCTGGCCGCAGGAAAGTGGTTGCGTGGGCCACGAATGCGGCCCACACCGAGGCCAGTTCGTTCAGCTCCACTCCGGCCGCCCGGGCCGCGCGGCGGGAGAGCTCACGGTCGGCCCCGCGGTGCAGCTGGTAGCGCACGTAGGGCGGGTTGCCGATCACCGCGTCCATGTCCTGGCGGCCGGTGACCTCAAAGAAGTTAGCGCAGCGGATTTGCGCGCTGGCCCCGTGCTCGGCCAGGATCCGTTCGGCGGCGAGCACCGACGGCTCATGCAGTTCAATGCCGTGCAGGCTGGCGGCCCCGCGCCCGTCATCAAGCAGTTCATGCGCGACGGTCAGGAACTGTGCTTCTCCGCAGGAAGGTTCCAGGACCCGGCGAGCGCCCTGGTCCAGTGCCCAGCCGGTCATGAAGCGTGCTATGGGTTCCGGGGTGAAGTAGGCGCCGCGCCCATGCCGGGCCGCGGCTGCTGCCTTTACTTGTTCACTGCTCAACACGCTTTGATCTTTCCATGGCTCGCCGACACTTTAGCCCGGTTCTGCCCCATCCGGCGGCCCGGTTCCGTTCCCGACCGCAAGGCGAGTGCGGCAACGGCCGTATCCGACCAATCCTATCCACAACCAGGTTCACCGCGCCCCTGCGGATGTCACCGCACGGGGCCCGGGATCAGGCTTGCTGGGCGCTGCGGCCCTGGCGGATCCGGCGGATCCCCAGCACGATGCCAGTCACGACACTGCCCACCAGCAAGCCGGCGACGCAGGAGAGCCCGGTGTTCACCAGCCACCCGATAACCGGACCAGCGGAGCCGGTGGCTCCGGCGGCCGCCAGTTCCAGGTGGTGCACCAGCGCGTAGGGGGCATGCCAGCCCAGCTCGTCCAGACCGACCAGTATGATGTGTCCGCCAACCCAGAGCATGGCCACCACACCGACCTTGCCCAGCACGGACATGATCACCGGCATCGCCTTGACCAGGGCCCGGCCGATCAACTGCAGGAAGTGGGAGGTGCGCTGGGCCAGGTGCAGACCGACATCATCCATCTTCACGATCAGCCCGACCACCCCGTACACCACAATGGTCATGCCCAGGGCCACCGCGATCAGGATCATGGTGCGCATCCAAAAGCCCTCGGCGGCGACCTCGTTCAGGGAGATCACCATGATCTCCGCAGACAGGATCAAGTCCGTGCGCACCGCGGCACCGATGATCGACTTTTCATCGCGCACCTGTTCGCCGGACACCGGGTCGTGGTGGCGGATGATGTGCAACAATTCCAGCACCTTCTCCGCCCCTTCGAAGACAAGGTAGGTGCCGCCCAGCATCAGCAAGGGGGTTAGCGCCCAGGGGGCAAACTGTGAGAGCAGCAGCGCCAGCGGCAGGATGATCAGCAGCTTGTTGCGGATTGAGCCCAGCGCAATCTTCCACACGATTGGCAGCTCGCGCTTGGGCGAAATTCCGGCCACATATTGCGGGGTGACCGCGGCATCATCCACCACGACACCCAGCGCCTTGCTGCTGGCCTTTCCGGCGCCCAAGGCCACATCGTCCAATGAGGTGGAGGCCAGCTTGACCAGAGCCGCGATGTCGTCGAGGAGTGCTACCAGTCCACCGGCCATCGTTCGTCCTTTGCTCGAAGAAGGTTTCGGGCTTACGCCGGCTTCCAGAATACCGAGTCAACTCCCCCGCTGAGCCTGCGGCACCACCGCATGCGGGTTGTTCTCAGCACACTTTTGTCTTCGAACCAGCTTCCGGCGAGCGCCCCGGACGTACACGAGCGCTGTCTTTGGTCGAAGTGGGGCACCGGGTTCCGCAGAAAGTCGGTTTCTCAGCTCCTCACATCGGCTCCCGAACGCTTAGGAACGGGCCGACAAGCTCGCGCCGAACGGTTGTGGTTCCACCATCTGTGCCCCAGTGGTTGCGGCGGTTGGTGCGACCAGTGGCTGGGCGAACCTGGGCGGCAGGGCGTGGGCGACCGCACTGTAAGGCCAGTACTTCACCCGAAATGTAACCGAACCGCTTCGCCTGGCCCGGTCAAAGAAGGAACTGATTATGGTTCCAGGGGCTTCCAGTCCTACTACCTGCAGGACTGGGGTAGGCAATGAAACATGCAGAAACCGCAACTGGTCGCTGATTGGGTCAATCATTGCGACCAGGCTCGGTCCTTCGTGGACGGAGACCAACCCCATCACATCATCCAGTGGTTCCCGGGGCCCGGTCATAATGACCGGCATGCCCGGCATCCAACCGTGTTGCTGCAGGTATTGGCGACCATGGCGGGTTCCGATCAGTTCCGAGACCAGCTGTGCGGTACGTGACCGGGCGACTCGATCTGGCATTTGTCCTAACCTCCACAACTCGCAACTTCCAGAATGTCCCCATCAGTCACGCTGCGTGTGAGTGGAACCGACTACGAGCAGCAACGCAAGAACGGTTGCCACAACAACGGCAGGTGTAGGGAGAAGATAGCCGCGTAGATTCAGATCTTCCAGATTTTTGAGGATTCTCTCAGGGTACCGATGTCCCTCGGGCGGCGAACGCGATGGTTACCGGACGACAGAGGGCCAGCCCTGCACGCTCAAGTCAGCCCTAATGGCGGGAAGGTTGAGCGTTGGGAAAGGGAAAAGCAAAACCCCCGGGAACATGCTCGAACGCGCATGCTCGCCGGGGCGAAGAGAGCCCCCTACCGGATTCGAACCGGTGACCTTCAGTTTACAAGACAGACGCTCTGGCCAGCTGAGCTAAGGAGGCGTACCGAATAAGAATATCGGAACTGCCACCGGCGGGCGAATTCGCCCCTCACAGCGCCAGCCGAAAGCTGCTCTCTTAACGGCCGAAGGGAGCCCGCGTCATAGCGGACTCCCCACGGCTTCTTGGGTGCGAGATCAATACGGGATCCTACCCGATCCTCCCGCGAACCCCCAAGAGGTTAGGCGTTGGCCTTCATGGCCGCTTCGACCTGGGCCACGAAGTCATCCTGGCCCAGCACGAATTCCTTGTCCTGGACAAAGATCGTCGGGGTACCGGCGATGCCGTCAGCCTGGGCGGCTGCGGTGGTGTACTGCACGAACGGGCGGAAGTTGCCGTCATCGATGCACTTGGAGACGTCCACGCCCTTGGACTTGGCCAACTCTGCCAGCTGGGCATTCTTCATCTCGCCCTGCTCGTAGTGGTCAAAGACGCCCTCGACAAAACCGAGGTAGGCCGAAGGGTCGGCATCGGCAACGCAGGCCATGGCGTTGGCCGCACGTGAGGAGTAGTTCGTGGCCGAACCACGATCCAGGTAACCGACCATGCGGTATTCCACGGTGACCTTGCCATCAGCCAGCCACTGGTGCAGCTGCTGGCCGTAGGTCTTTTCAAAGTCCGCGCAGTGAATACAGTTCGCATCGGCGTAAATGGTGATGTTCACCGGTTCGCCCTTGGCCCCCACCTTCAGGTCGCGTGGCTTGGGTTCCGCACCCTGCTGTGCTTCGCCAGCGTTGTTGACATCCACGTTGACTTCGGAAGTTGAGGCGAACTCGGTGTCCGAAACCAGGGTGATGCCGCCGGCGGCGTTGCCGCCCTTCGGAGCCGTCCCCGAATCGGCGACCTTGCCGCTTTGGTTCTGCAGGATCAGTACGACCACCAGCGCGATCACCACGACCACTGCGGCGACGACGCCCAGCTTGACGAACAGCGACTTGCGCTTCTCCGCCGCTTCCTGGGCAGCTCGGATCTGCGCGGCCTTTTCGCGCGCGCCGGCCTGCCGTTCAGACTTGGACGGCCGGGGGTTTGTTGAAGACATATTCTCTGAGTCCTTGCTCTGCGACAGACTGAATTCGAGACAATCCTAGCCAATCCATTGGCGCAAAGTCGCGCCAATGGCGCCCTTGAGAGCGCTTCACAGCACTCACTTATGCTTCCCAAATATGCCGCTCAGCCGGCAGCGCGGATCCGTCGCCAACTGGAGACACAAATATCCATCCAAGTTTCCTTCGTCACATTGATTCACTAGGCTCATGAGGTAATGGGGTCCCCGACGTTAGTAGAATTCGTCGTGGAACCATCGTGCGCAGATGAATCACCGAATGCGCGAATCACGACATTCAGGAGGTCAATCGTGAGCCAGGACGCTGAGATCCAGATCCCGGATACGGACTATGATTTCGTGGTGGTCGCCAACCGTCTGCCGGTTGACCGCATCACCAATGAGGACGGTTCGCCAGGATGGCGCCGCTCCCCCGGTGGGCTGGTGACGGCATTGGCTCCCATCATGGCGGCCTCCACCGGCGCCTGGGTCGGGTGGCATGGCGCCACCGACGAGGTGCTGGAGGATTTCGACAAGGACGAAATCCACATGGTGCCGGTTCCGCTCTCCGAAGAGGACCTGCAGCTGTACTACGAAGGCTTCTCCAACTCGACCCTGTGGCCGCTGTACCACGATGTGATTGTGCCCCCGGAATACCACCGCACCTGGTGGGAGAACTACCGCAAGGTCAATCGCCGCTTTGCCGACGCGGTGCTGCGGGTGGCGGCCCGCGGCGCGACTGTGTGGGTGCACGACTACCAGCTGCAGCTGGTGCCCAAGATGCTGCGTGAGGCCCGCCCGGATCTGCGCATCGGGTTCTTCAACCACATCCCGTTCCCGCCGGCCAGCTTGTTCTCCCAGCTGCCCTGGCGCCGCCAGATCCTGGAGGGCCTGGCCGGAGCCGACCTGGTGGGCTTCCAGCGCGAAACCGACGCGGCAAACTTCGTGCGCGGGCTGCGCCGCTACACCAACTACTCGGTCAAGGGCCATGAGGCGACCCCGGATGCCTCGCACAGCGTTCAGAACGTGTGCCGCGCCGCCGCCCACCCGATCTCCATCGACACCGCTGATGTGGCCGAGCTGTCCAAGGATCCGCAGATCCAGGAACGCGCCCGCCAGATCCGTGAGGGCCTGGGCAACCCGAAGACCGTGATGCTGGGTGTGGACCGCCTGGACTACACCAAGGGGATCCGCCACCGCTTGAAGGCCTACGGGGAGATCCTGGCCGACAAGCAGCTCAAGGCCGGCGAGGTCTGCCTCATTCAGGTCGCCAGCCCCAGCCGCGAGAACGTGGACCGCTACATCCAGCTGCGCAACCAGGTCGAGCTGATGGTCGGCCAGATTACCGGCCAGCACGACACGCTCAGCCACACCACGGTGCGCTACCTGCACCATTCCTACCCGATGCGCGAGATGATTGCCATGTACCTGGCGGCCGACGTGCTGCTGGTGACCTCGCTGCGCGACGGTATGAACCTGGTCGCCAAGGAGTACGTGGCCGCCCACCAG
The DNA here is from genome assembly GCF_059728615.1 of Glutamicibacter sp. St.4D3. NCBI lineage: Bacteria > Bacillati > Actinomycetota > Actinomycetes > Micrococcales > Micrococcaceae > Glutamicibacter > Glutamicibacter sp. St.4D3. The sequence continues at coordinate 511,182 of NZ_AP039380.1, read as the reverse complement.
GACGGCAAGGGCGTGCTGGTGCTCTCCGAGTTCACCGGCGCGGCCGACCAGCTGACCCAGGCGGTGCTGGTCAACCCGCACGACATTGACGGGATGAAACAGCGTATTGTGGATGCCGCGAACATGTCGCCGCAGGAGCAGTCACGGCGTATGCGCCGGATGTTCCGCCACCTGGAGGAGCACGACGTAATGCGGTGGTCGAACAAGTTCCTGGAGGAACTCGCGGCCATCAAGTCGCGCGTCAAGGCCTAACCGGTGTCGCGGCCCGCGATAGAACAGACACATGGACAGAAGCATGGATGGATCATTGGTCTCAGCCCTTAGCCCCGAGCTGCGTCGGGCCCTCACCGGCCTGTCGGGCACTTCACCCCTGGTGATTGCCCTGGATTTTGACGGCACCATGTCCCCGCTGGTGGACCGCCCGGAGGATGCGCGACCGCTGCCGGCCTCCGCCGCTGCGGCCCAGCTGCTGGCCGGGCTGCCCGGGGTGATCACCGCCCTGATTTCCGGCCGTGACCTGCGCTCCCTGGAGGCCGTCTACCCGGCGCCGCGGCCCCAGGTGCTCATCGGCTCGCACGGTGCCGAGCGGGTTCTGCCTGAATTCCTGAACACCGATGCCCAGCACATTGACCTGGATGCCCAGCAGGAGCAGCTGCTGCAGGACACCACCCAGATCCTGGGCGAGATCTCCGATGCCTTCGACGGCACTTCGCTGGAGTACAAGCCGGCCTCCACGGTGCTGCACATCCGCCAGGCCGACCCGGTCACTGGGCAGGCCGCTCTGGATGAGGCGCACCGCCAGCTGCAGGCCGTTTCCGGGCTGCGGTTGTTGGCCGGCAAGGCGGTGCTGGAGGCCAGCGTGCTGAAGACGACCAAGGGCCAGGCCCTGCAGTGGCTGCGCACCGTCACCGGCGCCCAGTCGCTGATCTTCGTGGGCGACGACGTCACCGACGAAGACGGCTTCAACGCCCTGGGTGAGGGGGACCTGGGAATCAAGGTCGGGGCCGGTCAAACGGCGGCGCATTTCCGGATCGACGCTCCGGCGGATCTTCCCGAACTGCTGGAATACCTGGTCGAGCTGCGCAGCTAGCCGGCGCGAAGATCCAGCTCCCACGGGTGGTGGTGCACCGGGTGCACCCCCACCCTGGGCTTTTGGCCTATAGGCAATAAAGTGTGTCTGAAAACCTGATCCTGCCCCCGGAAAGCCGGGACAGGATCAAGGTTCACAGGGGTATTCAATCCATAAGTGTGAAGCTTACTGGACAATCCCATACTTGTATTATCTGCCATTCACCCATGAAAAAGAACGGCACGACATCCAAAGGAACCCAACGCTGGCGATGCAAGAACTGCAATTCCAGCACCACTTTCCAGCGAGCTGACACCACAGCTCGCAACCAACTCACTGGCTTCGTCGGTTGGCTCATGAGCAGGCTTTCTCAAGCCGAATTCGGCGGAGGCACTGGCCGGACTTTCCGCTACCAGACCGCTTGGTGCTGGAACGTCGAACCCTATTTACCGCGAACTGGTGAAGTCTTCAATGAAGTCCAAGTCGACGGTATCTATATCCGTCCAGGCTGGTGCCTGCTGATCGCTATCGCTAACGGAAGCGTTATCAGATGGCAGTGGTGCGACCGTGAAAAAGCCGTGGCATGGATCGCTTTGCTGCAGCATTTTCCCGAGCCGAAAGTCGTGCTGACGGATGGCGGTTCAGGACTGATGAAAGCGTTGAAAAAGCTCTGGCCTAATGTGAAGATCCAACGCTGCTTGGTCCATATCCAGCGCAACGTTCGCACCTACCTGACGATGAATCCTCGGTTGCAGGCTGGTAAATCGCTGCGGCGTCTAAGCTTGAAACTCACGAAAATCCAAACGCAGGAAGCCGCGACAGAATGGATGGCCGCTTTCGCCGCCTGGCATGCAGAGAACCAGGACCTGATCAATGAGAAGACCTACGCTGCTGACTGGCCCGGTGCCAGACCGCAAGGTGTTCATGGCACCCGGAAGGGATGGTACACCCATGAACGGCTACGAAGCGCCTACGAGTCCATGAGGAAAGCAATGCAGCGCGGTCACTTGTTCACGTACTTGAACGAGGACCTAAAAGGTCTGGGGATCAACGCGACGACGAACATGACTGAAGGCGCGGTGAACTCCGGGATCCGCGCCATGATCTTTCATCATCGCGGGATGCCGGTCGAGCATCGAAGACGAGCATGCGAGTGGTTCTGCTGGATGCACACCGATGAGGCGAATCGCCCTGCGTTGGGAGAGCTTTTACGGCCGGAGCACTTCTCTCCAGAAGCAAAGAAGGCAGCTGAGCAAGTGTCAGATGACGAGCCAATCGGCCCGGAGCTTTAAGGCACCGACGCTAGTACCGAAGATGGACAGATCATCAGAAGAGGCTGGATTCGAAACAGCTACTAGTCACTGGTTTTGAAGGTGTCTGGCCTTGGAACACGCCCGGGCCAAACACACTTTATTGCCTATAGCCCGGGCTTTTAAAGGCGCTCTTGCGCTGCAGACTGCCGGGAGGTTAAACAGGCGAGGCCCCACCAGCTGGTGGGGCCTCTAGCCGTTCAAACATTGTCCGGCGGTGTCCTACTCTCCCACACCCTCCCGAGTGCAGTACCATCGGCGCAGTGGGTCTTAGCTTCCGGGTTCGGTATGGGACCGGGCGTTTCCCCCACGCTATGACCGCCGTAACTCTAGCCCTCGCGGTTTCCCGCGGGAAGTTTCGGTGTTCATCGCGATCGCGACAACCAGATAAACATATCAAAGAGGGTCTGGCCCTGTCCATTTCACGGCCTGCCCGGGGCACGTGAACTGCGCTACACCCGCAGCGGGTCTCGCATCCGGTCCCTGGCTAGGCGAGGGTACGGTGCCCGGAATCCAGCCGGCGCGTCCACCCACGTCCATCCAGGTATTCCAGCAGCGGGATGGCCACCCGCCGGGTGGTGTCCAAAGCCTGCCTGGCCTGGCTGGTGGTGAAGGGCTGGGGCAGGGTCGCGAGCGTGCGCATGGCCTGGGCCGGGGCCAGCGGCAGCAGTACGATGCCCTCGCCAAGCCGCAGCAGCCGGCCGGTGCGTTCCGCGGCCGCCAGTTCGCGGGGACCCAGGCCCAGGGCCTGAAGTTCGCGGGCCTCCGGTGCGGCGAAGGGGGTTGCCGCCAGGGCGCGCTCCACCGCCTGGATCCCGGGTTCGGCCGGCCCCAGGTCCGCTGGATGCCCGGGCAGGGTGATGAACCCGGCCCGGTGCTGCAGCCCGGCGGCGTCGATCACCTGCTGCAGCAGCTCCGCTCCGGCCTCCCCCAGCAGGTTTTCCGCCGCCCCACGCGAGAGCCCGGGCGCCAGCGGGTCATCCTGGAGCAGCTGCTGTACGGCGGCGCGCAGGCGGCGCTGCCAGGCGTCGAACACCGGGGCGTGCACCCACCATTGGCCTTGCTGCAGCACCCCGTCGGGTACGGCTTGCACTGCGCGCACCCCCATGCGTTGCAGGGCGGTGCGGCGCACGGCACCGCGCCGGGCCACTTCCAGCGCCGCGTCCCCGTCCGGCTCCATCCCGGCCAGCTGCGCTGCGCGCCGCGCGGCGGCGCCCCGCCGCTGCAGGGCCGGAGGGTCCACGTCCAGCACCTGGGCGCCGGCGAACACGGAGCGGCTGCCGGTGGTGCGCAGCACCAGCCGGTCCCCCAGCTGCAGCGGCAGCGCCCGGGCCAGGATCATCCGGGCGTGCCCGGCATCCAGCGGCCGCAGCCGGCAGCCCAGGCTCACCGTGCCCAGGTGCAGCTGCACCTCTTCGGGCGCGGTGGTGAGGTCCGCGCCCATGGTGCGCCGCACATCCACGGTGTCCACCAAATCCCAGGCGCCCGGGGTGAGCAGCACATCCCCGCGGTGCACCTGCTCGGCGCGGAGGCCGGAGCGCAGGTTCAGCGCCACCCGGTTCGTGGCGCCCACCGCGTCCACCTCCCGGTTGCGGCTGTGCACCGCGCGCACGCTGAGCTGGTGTTCGCCATTTTCCCCCGCCAGCACGAGTTTGTCGCCGCTGGCCAGCTGCCCGGCCTGCAGCGTGCCGGTGACCACGGTCCCGGCGCCGCTGATGCTGAACGAGCGGTCGATCCACAACCGCACCCGGGCCTCGGGCTGCGGGTGGGGCAGGGAATCCAGCAGCCCGTCCAGCGCGGTGCGCAGCTGGGGCAGCCCGGCCCCGGTAGGTGCGCAGACCGGGAGGATCTTTGCCTCCGCCAGCCCGGTGCCGCGCAATTCGGCACGCACCTGGTCGATCACCGTCTGAAGCGGCGCGCCGGCACGGTCGGTGCGGGTAAGCACCACCAGCCCGTGCTCGATGCCCAGGGCCTGCAGCACGTCCCGGTGGTCCGCGGACTGCTCCCGCCAGCCCTCGTCGGCGGCGACCACGAAGCACACGGCGGGCACCGGGCCGAGCCCGGCCACCATGTTGCCCAGGAAGCGTTCGTGCCCGGGCACGTCCACGAACGCGACCTCCCTCCCGGAGGGCAGCTGCGTCCAGGCGAAGCCCAGGTCAATGGTGAGCCCGCGGCGGCGCTCCTCCGCCCAGCGGTCCGGTTCCATGCCGGTCAGCGCCCGCACCAGCGTGCTTTTGCCGTGATCCACGTGCCCGGCGGTAGCGACCACGAACATCGCTAGCCTCCCAGGCCGTTCGCGGCCGTGTGGGCGGCCAGGGCGGCACGCACCGCCGCGGCCAGGTGCTGGTCCTCGGACTGCGGGATGCAGCGCAGATCCAACAGGCACGCGCCCTGGTGCACCCGGGGCAGCACCGCCGGGTCACCGGTGCGCAGTGCGGCGGCCAGCTGTTCGGGCAAACGCAGCGCCCAGCCGGGCAGCGGCACCCCGGGCGCTCCCCCGCCGCCGACCCGGCCGTCGTGTTCCACCACGTCCCCGCCCACGGCCCCGGCCAGGGCCTCGGTGCGTTCGCGCAGCCGGTCAGGGTCGGCGTGCAGGGCCGCGTGCACCGGGGTCGGTTCGGCGTCTAGGCTGGCTTCCAGGGCCGCGAGCAGCAGCTTGTCCGCCCGCAGCGCCCGGGCCAACGGGTGGCGGGCCAGGCGGGAGATCACCTCGGCGCGGCCCAGCAGCACCCCGGCCTGGGGGCCGCCAAGCAGCTTGTCCCCGCTGGCGATCACCACGTCGGCCCCTGCCCGCAGCGCCCCGGCGATGTCCGGTTCCTCCGGCAGCGCCGCATCGGGCGCCAGCAGTCCACTGCCCAGGTCCACCACCAGCGGCAGGTGGTGTTCATCGGCCAGCGGACGCAGTTCGGCCACCGACACCCCGCTGGTGAACCCGCCGATCCAGAAGTTGCTGGGATGCACCTTCAACAGGCACCCGCCCGGCCCGGCGGCCGCGGCGGCGGCGTAGTCCTGCAGGTGGGTGCGGTTGGTGGCCCCCACCTCGCGCAGCGTGGTCCCGGTGGACTGGATCAGCTCCGGCAGCCGGAACCCGGCCCCGATCTCCACCAGCTCACCACGGCTGATGATCACCTCACCGGCACCGGCCAGCACGGTGGTGGCCAGCAGCAGCGCCGCGGCCCCGTTGTTCACGACCAGCGCGTCCTGCGCGGCCGGGCAGGCGCGCAACAGGGCCTGCACGGTGCCGGTGCCGCGCTTTGAGCGCCGTCCGGAGGCCAGGTCCATTTCCACGTCCACATAGCCCGCCGCCGTCACCAGCGCCTCACGGGCGGAGGCGGAGAGCGGCGCGCGGCCCAGGTTGGTGTGCACGATGATGCCGGTGGCGTTGAGCACCGGGCGCAGGCTGGTGGGCCGGTGCCGGGCCAGCGCCGCGACCACCTGGTCTTCCACCTCTTCGGGGGCCAGGTCCCCGGCCCGGGCCTGGTCCTGCACCTGGCGGATGATGCCGCGCACCAGATTCGGACCCAGGCGCTGCTCGGCGCGGCGGATCGGCTCGTGGGCCAGCAACCGGTCGGTGCGCGGGATGAGTCGGCGCGGGTCGGTGGTGCCCACGGGCCCCCTTCCAAAAGTCTGTGGAGCGTTGGCTGTTGGCGGAAGCGGACGGGAATCGAACCCGCCAGACCGAGATGCTCGGTCTCACCGGTTTTGAAGACCGGGGGGCCCACCAGGACCCGGACGCCTCCGTGATCATGCTAACACCGCCCCGGGCCCGGCGGCGCCAGCACTCAGCCTGCTGTTCATTCCCGCCCCGGCCACCCTGGCAGCCGGCTTCACATCCGGCCATCATTTCGCGCGGGAGTCCGGGATATGTGCCACGATGTGATGGAGCTCATGACCTCCCGCATCGATGTGCCACCGCAGGGCGCACCGGCCGCGGGGCAATGGGCGCACGAACCAACACCTGGATGGGAAGGGGAACACGGGGTTGCGGCGGCCGGCTGCCGCCGGACCAATCCCGGAACACGTCATGGAGAAGAACACCACCCTGCACAACGGCGCCCCGCACGCGGATCAGGTGCGGCTGACCGGCTACGCCCACGGCGGCGGCTGCGCCTGCAAGATCCCGCCCGGCGAGCTGGAGGACGCGCTGTCCGGCCTGGTCGGACAGGGGCACCCGGATGTGCTGGTGGGCCTGGACGGCGGGGATGACGCCTCGGCGGTACTGGTGCGCCCGGATCTGGCGGTGCTCTCCACCGCGGATTTCTTCACCCCGGTCGTTGACGACCCCTACGACTGGGGGCGCATCGCCGCCGCGAACGCGATCTCGGACATCTACGCGATGGGCGGCCGACCGGTCAGCGCGATCAACCTGGTGGGCTGGCCGCGCGACGTACTGCCCATGGAGCTGCTCACCGAGGTGCTGCGCGGCGGGCTGGACGTGGCCGGGGAGGCCGGATGTCCGGTCACCGGCGGGCATTCGGTGGATGACTCAGAGCCGAAGTATGGGATGGCGGTCACCGGCATCGCCGAACCCGAGAAGCTGCTGCGCAACGACGCCGCGGTGGCCGGGCTGCCGCTGACCCTGACCAAACCCATCGGGCTCGGGCTGCTGAACAACCGCCACAAGCAGACCGGGGAGGTCTTCGAGCAGGCCATCGCCACCATGGTGCAGTTGAACCGGGACGCCTCCCAGGCCGCGGTGCTTAGCGGGGCCCGCGCCGCCACCGACATCACCGGCTTTGGGCTGCTGGGACACCTGTTCAAGATGTGCCGGGCCTCCGGGGTGGGCGCCGTCATTGACCGCGCCGCGGTGCCGCTGGTGGAGGGTGCCGCGGAGGCGCTGCGCGACGGCTACATTTCCGGCGGAACCCGTCGCAACCTGGACTGGGTGCGCCCGCACCTGCGCGCCGGGGCCGGGGTGAGCGAGCAGGACCTGCTGCTGTTGGCCGATGCGCAAACCTCCGGCGGCCTGCTGGTGGTCGGGCAGCTGCCCGGCTACCCGGTGATTGGGCATACCGTGCCCGGCAGCGGAATTGAGATCCGCTAGCCGGCGGTGGTGATCGAATCGTGCACGATGCCGGCCCTACGGCGGGCGGCGAGCCGGCGCTTTTGCGGTTCGATCGTGTAGCGCGGGTCCTGGGCCGCGGCCAGCCCGGCACGCAGCACCCCGAAGCGGGTCAACGCCGAAGCCGCCAGCAGTGCGGCTCCGGAGCCCGCGGCCAGCCAGCGGCTGCGCCCGGCCACCGCGGCGCCCACCCCACCGGCAATGGTCAGCCGTTCGCTCCATTTGAGCAGCCGGCCCGGCCCGTCCAGCTCCAGCGGCTCGGCGGCCACCGGGTCCATGTTGCGTTTCATCACCCGGGAGGCAACCAGTTCCCCGGCCGCCCCCATGGCGGCCAGCGCGCGTGCCGGGCCGGCGTGCTCCGGCGCGGTGGTGAGCATGCCCAGTCCCCCGGCGGCCAGGCTGGCGGAGCTGACGAACACGAACGGCAGGTCCTGCCGGGCCGCGTTCCAGGTGGGGTTCGCGGTGTCCGAGAGCAGCACCGCGGTGTAGGCGGCCAACGGGGTGGCCAGCACCCCGGCGCCCACCCCGGCCGGTGCCTCCAGGGCCTGCAACACGCGGCGCAGCGGCCCCAGCGGCAGCCGGGCCGCGCTCATCCGGTCCACCTCGGCGGCGGCCGCCACCCCGGCTGCGGCGCTGAATGCGGTCAGGATCCAGGAGCCCAGGCTCATCGGGGAGCTGGGCTTGATGGTGCGCAGCATGTGCAGGAAGCGTTCGGGCCGCCCCAAATCCGCGATCAGCGCCACGCTACCGGCCCCAATCGCGCCGAACGCGCCAAGCCGGCTGTTGCGGCACAGCTCGCGCCGGCCACTGAGCTGGGCCCCAACCCCCAGCAGCGCCGAACCTCCGGCCACCCCACCCAAAAACAGGTAGATGGCAATCGGGCTGCCCCACGGCGGCGGTTTGATCACCGGCTGGCCGTAGTAGGAGGCGAACGTGGCCTCGGGCACCACCGGCACCTCCCCGCGCCCACCGGCTCCGGCGCGTCGCCGCTTGCCTCCGCGGCGTTTGCGGCGTTCGGGCTCCGGGGGCCGGTAGCTGTCGAAATCCGAGACCGTCATCGGCGTCCTCCCAGCACAAACGCGGCGGCCGCCCCGGCCAGCATCCCGGCCGCGGCCAGCCCGGCCCGCTTGAACATCTGCGGCAGGTCGGCGGTGGGAACCCGTGGGTCCGGCGGCAGCCCGTAGACCTCGGGCTCATCCAGCAGCAGGAACACCGAACCGGTGCCGCCCACCCCGTCCTGGCTGTTCGCCCCGTACAGCCGGGCCTCGGTCAGCCCCTGGGCGTGCAGTTCGGCGACCCGGGTGCGGGCGGTGTCCACCATGTCCTCACGGGTGCCGTACTTGATGGAGGTGGTCGGGCAGGCCTGGGCGCAGGCCGGGGTCTGCCCGTCAATGATCCGGTCATAGCACAGCGTGCACTTTTGGGCCACGCCCACGTTGTGGGTGCCGGCCTGTTCCCCGGGGGTGAAGTCCCGTTCGCTCTTGGTGCCCACCACCCCGTCGCTGCGCCGCTCGATCACCCCGAACGGGCAGCCGGCCACACAGGTGCCGCACCCGTTGCAGATGTCATCCTGCACCACCACGGTGCCGTGTTCGGTGCGGAACAGCGCCCCGGTGGGGCACACGTCCAGGCATCCGGCGTTCGTGCAGTGCTTGCACACGTCCGAGGACATCAGCCAGCGGAAGTCCGGGGTGTCCGGTGGGGTGGTGTCCACCCCCTGCAGGTTCTGCCCGTTGCCGCCGGGCGGGCCGATTCCCGGCATGCCCAGGCTGACCAACGCCCGCCCGGACTCGCGGGCAGCTTCAATGTGTTCGCGGTTCTGCTCGACGAACGCCACGTGCCGCCAGGTGTCCGCGCCCAGTTCCCCGGTGTTGTCATAGGAGGATTCCAGCAGCTCGTACTGCGAATCGGCCGGATTGCGGTTCCACTCCTTGCACGCCACCTCGCAGGCCTTGCAGCCGATGCAGATCGAGGTGTCGGTGAAGAACCCCTTGCGCGGGTAACCGCTGTGCCGGGTGTGCTGCGGTGATTCGGTCAGGTGGTTCACATTAGCCTTCCCTCGTCGTGTCGTTGCCGTGCTCGGCCCCGGTCTCTGGCGCCTGCTCGGGCGGCGCACCGGTGACCTTCTCGCTGCCGGTCTGTGCCGTTGCCCCGGCGCGCTGCTGGTATTCGGCGATCAGCGCCAGCAAGGCCGGTCCGCGCGGACGGCGTCCCGGGATGATGTCGCAGGAGCCGGCCTTGGATTCCTGGATCTGCACGTTCGGGTCCAGGGTGACTCCCAGCAGGTCGTTGGCCGCGTCCCCGCTGACCACTGAATCACTGCCCACACCCCAGTGGTAGGGCAGTCCGATCTGGTGGATGACCTGACCGGACACGTTCAGCGGCTTGACCCGCTCGGTGACCAGCACCCGGGCTTCGATGGCCGAACGCGGGGAAATGATCGTGGCCCAGCCGTACGGCTCCAGTCCGCGTTCGGCGGCCAGCTGCGGGGAAATTTCGCAGAACATCTCCGGCTGCAGCTCGGAGAGGTAGGGCAGCCAACGGCTCATCCCGCCGGCCGTATGGTGCTCGGTCAGCCGGTAGGTGGTGAACACGAAGGGGTACACCTCGGACCCCGGGGCGCCGGCGCTGGGTGCGCTGAGGTTGTCATCGCGCGGGTAGACCAGCCGGGCCGGGTTCTGCTGCTGGCGGTACAGCGGGTTGGCGACCGGGGATTCCTGCGGCTCGTAGTGGGTAGGCAGCGGACCGTCGACCATGCCCTTGGGCGCAAACAGCCAGCCCTTGCCGTCGGACTGCATGATGAACGGGTCGTCACCGGCCAGCGCGGCGGGCCCGCCGATCGTCGGGTCCGGGCGGCTGCCCGGGGCGCGGTCCACCGGGAAGTCCGGGACGTCCTGCCCGGTCCAGCGCTGCTGCTGCTCATCCCACCAGATGATCTTCTTGCGTTCACTCCATGGCTTGCCTTCGGGGTCGGCCGAGGCCCGGTTGTACAGGATGCGCCGGTTCGCCGGCCAGGCCCAGCCCCACTCCGGGGCCAGCTCGTTCTGCTGGTCGCCCGGGGTGCGGTCCGCGGCATGGTTGACCCCGTCGGCGTAGACCCCGGTGTAGATCCAGCAACCTCCCGAGGTCGTGCCATCGGCGCGCATCTGGGTGTAGGTCTGAAGCGGTTCACCCGCCTGCGGCCCGCTCAGGTGCCGACCGTTGATCTCGGCAAGCACCGCCTCCGGATCCGGCTCCTCGTTTTGCCCCGGGTAGTCCCAGGTCAGATCCAGCAGCGGCCGGTCACGTTCGTCGGTGGACCCGGCCAACTTCTCGCGGATGCGTGTGCCGAGCTGGTAGAAGAAGTCCAGTTCGCTTTGCGCCTGGCCGGGCGGGGCGATCGCCTGGTGCCGCCACTGCAGCAGCCGCTGCGTCTGGGTGAAGCTGCCGGCCTTTTCCACGTGGGTGGCCGCGGGCAGGAAGAACACCTCGGTTCCGATCTCCTCGGTCTTCAGCTCGCCCGAGGCGATCTCCGGCCCGTCCTTCCACCAGGTTGCGGATTCGATCAGGCTCAAGTCGCGCACCACCAGCCACTTCAGGTGGGACATCCCCATCCGCTGCATCCGTCCGTGGGCGGAGCCGACGGCCGGGTTCTGCCCGAAGATGAAGTACCCGTCCACCTCGTCATCGAGCATGCTCATCACGGTCTGGTAGGTGCCGTGGGGTCCGTTGATGCGCGGCAGGTAGCCGTAGCCCCAGTCGTTCTCCTCGGTGGCGGCCTCGCCCCACCAGGCCTTGAGCAGGCTGACCGTGTAGGCGTCGGCGTTGGCCCAGTACCCCTTCTGGTCCGGAGAGGAGATGCTGTCCAGGTATTCGTCCAGGTTCTGCAGTTCGGCGCTGGGCATCGGCAGGTACCCGGGCAACAGGTTGAACAGGGTCGGGATGTCCGTGGAACCCTGGATGCTGGCGTGACCGCGCAGCGCCATGATCCCGCCGCCGGGCCGGCCCATGTTCCCCAGCAGCAGCTGCAGGATCGAGGAGGTGCGGATGAACTGGGCTCCCGAGGAGTGCTGGGTCCATCCCACGGCATAGGCAAAGCAGGTGGTGCGGTCCCGGCCGGAATTCTCGGTGACCGAGCGGGCCAGGTATTCGAAGTCCTCGGCACTGATGCCGCAGGTTTCCTCCACCATCTGCGGGGTGTAGCGCGCATAGTGCCGCTTGAGGATCTGGAACACACTGCGCGGGTGCTGCAGCGTCGGATCCTGCTCAAATTCGGGGCGTTCCAGCGTCGGTCCCCCACTACCGTGGCTGTGCCCCACGGCGCGCTGGGAGGTGTCGGCCCCATGCTCATGGTCGTTGGAGCCATCCTGGCCGTCCCCGTCATCGGATCCCTTGCGCTGGTAGGCCCAGGAGGACATGTCGTACTGTCCGGTGTCCGGGTCGAAACCCGAGAACAGGCCGTTCAGGTCTTCGGTGTCCTGGAACTCCTCGGTGACCAAGGTGGCGGCGTTGGTGTACGCCTGGACATACTCCTTGAACCACAGGTCGTTGCTGATCACATAGTTGATCAGTGCGCCCAGCAGCACGATGTCGGATCCGGCACGTATTGCGATGTGCTTGTCGGCCACGGCACTGGTCCGGGTGAAACGCGGGTCAACGTGGATGACCTTCGCGCCCCGGGCCTTGGCTTCAGCAACCCACTGGTAGCCCACCGGGTGGCATTCGGCCATGTTCGAGCCCTGAATGACAATGCAGTCCGCATTGGCCATGTCCTGGAGTGTTTGAGTGGCGCCTCCCCGCCCAAATGAGGTTCCCAAACTGGGAACGGTGGCGGAGTGTCAAATACGGGCCTGGTTCTCCAGCTGCACTGCGCCGGCAGCGGTAAATAGTTTCTTGATGAGGTAGTTTTCCTCATTGTCGAGGGTGGCACCACCCAGGCCGGCGATGCCCATGGTGCGGCGCAAGGCCCGGCCCTGCTCGTCGGTCTCCTGCCAGTGGTTGCGTCGGGCTTCGAGGAAGCGTTCGGCCACCATGTCAATGGCGGTGTCTAATTCTAGTTCCTGCCAGTCGCTCGCGTAGGCAGGCCGGTAGAGGACCTTGGTCTGCCGCCCGGGGGCGTTGACCAGCTGTTCGCTGGCCGAACCCTTGGGACAGAGCCGACCGCGGGAAATTGGGGAGTCGGGGTCGCCTTCAATCTGCACGACTTTCTCGTCCTTGACGAAGACCTTCTGGCCGCACCCAACGGCGCAATACGGGCAGACGCTTTGTACTACTCGATCTGCAGTGGAAGTGCGTGGAGTGATCTCTTTGGTCCGCTGGGACATGACGGCTTCGCCGCGACCGAGCGGATCGCTCGATCGGAATTGCCGTACGACCGGCCAATTCAAGAAGCTAAACCCTGACATGCGTCCACCATAACCGAGATCACAAAAATGCGGCAAGGAGCTTTGCGCTGATGTCCAGCTTCCGGAAAGTCGTGTAGTCGTAGGCGTGGCGGCCGGCTGAAGGCCAACGGCTTAAACGGGTGAGGCTCCAACCATCACTGGTTGGAGCCTCAAACCCTTCATCAAGTTAAGTCCGGCGGTGTCCTACTCTCCCACACCCTCACGAGTGCAGTACCATCGGCGCAGTGGGCCTTAGCTTCCGGGTTCGGTATGGGACCGGGCGTTTCCCCCACGCTATGACCGCCGTAACAGCAGTGAAACAACCACACACCTGGTGCCGGCTGCAAAACCATCCATGAACAACACCTGCCAACCCCCACACCCCACCAACAAAGGGGCCCGGGGTGGTGTGGTTGTTGTTTCGTAACCGTATAGTGAACGCGAGCAACACTCTTTGCCGAACACCCCACACAAAAGGGGGGTGGTTTTGTTGTGTGTTGATAAGTCATCGGCCTATTAGTACAGGTCAGCTACACAAGTCTTTAGTCCTTGCTTCCACATCCTGCCTATCAACCCAGTGGTCTAGCTGGGGGCCTCTCACACAAAAAGTGCATGGAAATCTCATCTCGAAGCAGGCTTCCCGCTTAGATGCTTTCAGCGGTTATCCCTTCCAAACGTAGCTAATCAGCGATGCACTTGGCAGTACAACTGACACACCAGAGGTTCGTCCGTCCCGGTCCTCTCGTACTAAGGACAGCCCTTCTCAAATTTCCAACGCGCGCAGCGGATAGGGACCGAACTGTCTCACGACGTTCTAAACCCAGCTCGCGTACCGCTTTAATGGGCGAACAGCCCAACCCTTGGGACCTACTCCAGCCCCAGGATGCGACGAGCCGACATCGAGGTGCCAAACCATGCCGTCGATATGGACTCTTGGGCAAGATCAGCCTGTTATCCCCGAGGTACCTTTTATCCGTTGAGCGACGGCCCTTCCACACGGTGCCGCCGGATCACTAGTCCCGACTTTCGTCCCTGCTCGAGCTGTCACTCTCACAGTCAAGCTCCCTTGTGCACTTACACTCAACACCTGATTGCCAACCAGGCTGAGGGAACCTTTGGGCGCCTCCGTTACTCTTTAGGAGGCAACCGCCCCAGTTAAACTACCCATCAGGCACTGTCCCTGAACCAGATCATGGTCCGAAGTTAGGTGACCGGTACAGCCAGAGTGGTATTTCAACGATGACTCCACCCGAACTAGCGTCCAGGCTTCACAGTCTCCCACCTATCCTACACAAGCTGCACCGAACACCAATACCAAACTATAGTAAAGGTCTCGGGGTCTTTCCGTCCTGCTGCGCGTAACGAGCATCTTTACTCGTACTGCAATTTCGCCGAGTTCATGGTTGAGACAGCGGGGAAGTCGTTACTCCATTCGTGCAGGTCGGAACTTACCCGACAAGGAATTTCGCTACCTTAGGATGGTTATAGTTACCACCGCCGTTTACTGGGGCTTAAATTCTCCGCTTCGACCCCAAAGGGGTCTAACAGGTCCTCTTAACCTTCCAGCACCGGGCAGGAGTCAGTCCGTATACATCGTCTTGCGACTTCGCACGGACCTGTGTTTTTAGTAAACAGTCGCTTCCCCCTGGTCTCTGCGGCCCACACCCGCTCAGGAAAGCAAGTTTCCCTCACGAGGCAGGCCCCCCTTCTTCCGAAGTTACGGGGGCATTTTGCCGAGTTCCTTAACCATGATTCTCTCGATCGCCTCGGTATTCTCTACCAGATCACCTGTGTCGGTTTAGGGTACGGGCGGACTGGGACCTCACGCCGATGCTTTTCTAGGCAGCATAGGATCACCGAATCACCCACCAAAGTGGGCGCCTATCAGGTCTCAGGCACACGTTCCGCGGATTTGCCAACGAAACACCCTACACCCTTGGACCAGGTCAATTCCATTGCCTAGCTCGGCTACCTTCCTGCGTCACACCTGTTAACACGCTGACCTCACACCCTCGGTTCCCAGCCACCAACCACAACAACCACCCCCCAAAGGAGGCAGCACGTCATGGCGGCAGGTGGTTAGCATCAGATGCTCAGTATGGGCGGTCCTTCGCCGGTACGGGAATATCAACCCGTTGTCCATCGACTACGCCTGTCGGCCTCGCCTTAGGTCCCGACTAACCCAGGGCAGATTAACTTGACCCTGGAACCCTTGATCATTCGGCGGACGGGTTTCTCACCCGTCATTCGCTACTCATGCCTGCATTCTCACTCGCGTAGCCTCCACCGCTGGTTTCCACCGCGACTTCACCGGCCACACGACGCTCCCCTACCCATCCAAACCACTGGACCACAAAAGCCAATGACATGTTTGAATGACGCAACTTCGGCGGTGTGCTTGAGCCCCGCTACATTATCGGCGCGGAATCACTTGACCAGTGAGCTATTACGCACTCTTTCAAGGGTGGCTGCTTCTAAGCCAACCTCCTGGTTGTCACAGCAACTCCACATCCTTTTCCACTTAGCACACGCTTAGGGGCCTTAGTTGGCGTTCTGGGCTGTTTCCCTCTCGACTATGAAGCTTATCCCCCACAGTCTCACTGCTGCGCTCTGACTTACCGGCATTCGGAGTTTGGCTAAGGTCAGTAACCTTGTAGGGCCCATCGCCTATCCAGTAGCTCTACCTCCAGTAAGAAACACGCAACGCTGCACCTAAATGCATTTCGGGGAGAACCAGCTATCACGAAGTTTGATTGGCCTTTCACCCCTACCCACAGCTCATCCCCTCCATTTTCAACTGAAGTGGGTTCGGTCCTCCACACGCTCTTACACGCGCTTCAACCTGGCCATGGGTAGATCACTTCGCTTCGGGTCTAGACCGTGCCACTCAAACGCCCTATTCAGACTCGCTTTCGCTACGACTACCCCACACGGGTTAACCTCGCGACACAGCACTAACTCGCAGGCTCATTCTTCAAAAGGCACGCCATCACAGAACACAAAGCCCTGCTCTAACGGTTTGTAAGCACACGGTTTCAGGTACTATTTCACTCCCCTCCCGGGGTACTTTTCACCATTCCCTCACGGTACTGATTCACTATCGGTCATCAGGTAGTATTCAGGCTTACCAGGTGGTCCTGGCAGATTCACACGGGATTCCTCGAGCCCCGTGCTACTCGGGCACCCACACTAGGACGGCAGCACGCATGACGACTACGGGACTATCACCCTCTCTGGTCCGGCATTCCAACCGATTCACCTATACGCCTGCACCTCATCCCGCCAGCCGAATAGAACTGGCACACATGGACCCCACAACCCCGAAGATGCAACGCCTATCCGCTATCACACACCTACCGGTTTAGCCCCATCCGCGTTCGCTCGCCACTACTAACGGAATCACTATTGTTTTCTTTTCCTGCGGGTACTGAGATGTTTCACTTCCCCGCGTTCCCCCCACATGGCCTATACATTCAGCCACGGGTCACACCACATAACATGGTGCCGGGTTTCCCCATTCGGAAATCCTGGCCTCAACGTCCGGTTATCGACTCCACCAGGCTTATCGCAGATTCCCACGTCCTTCATCGGCTCCTGATGCCAAGGCATCCACCGTGCGCCCTTAAAAACTTTCAACACAATCATCCATCCATCACAGACAAACGACAGCACAGAAAACCTCAAATACATGAGCAACAAAACAATCAACAAAATCACAAAACAACAAACACCCACACACACAAAAAGCGGCAGGCACCTGTCATTTCAAGATGCTCGCGTTCACTATACAGTTCCCAAACAACAACCCCACACCCCCACACCACACACCCACACAAGGGGCACGCGTGCCAAGGACACAGGAAAACAAACATGGTCTTTCAACCGAAACACCAAGAACACCACACCCACCACAACGGCAGGCACAGCATGCTTGTTGCCTCAAAACCCAACAGTGCGCCACAACCCAGCACCACAAGCACCACCACCAGCCTTCCAACCACAAGCCCCCACAACGGAAACCCACGGCGTACTCACCAGCAGCACCACCCACAGCACCAAACCCGACCACAACCCCCACACCCAAAAAGTGCACGGACCACGACCGATAGTTCATTGATATTCCACCCATGAGCAACCCGCCCACCAACACTCGTGGCGGCAACGGGCAACCAATAATGGTTAGCTCCTTAGAAAGGAGGTGATCCAGCCGCACCTTCCGGTACGGCTACCTTGTTACGACTTAGTCCCAATCGCCAGTCCCACCTTCGACGACTCCCCCCACACAAGGTGGTTAGGCCATCGGCTTCGGGTGTTACCAACTTTCGTGACTTGACGGGCGGTGTGTACAAGGCCCGGGAACGTATTCACCGCAGCGTTGCTGATCTGCGATTACTAGCGACTCCGACTTCATGGGGTCGAGTTGCAGACCCCAATCCGAACTGAGACCGGCTTTTAGGGATTAGCTCCACCTCACAGTATCGCAACCCATTGTACCGGCCATTGTAGCATGCGTGAAGCCCAAGACATAAGGGGCATGATGATTTGACGTCATCCCCACCTTCCTCCGAGTTGACCCCGGCAGTCTCCCATGAGTCCCCGGCATAACCCGCTGGCAACATGGAACGAGGGTTGCGCTCGTTGCGGGACTTAACCCAACATCTCACGACACGAGCTGACGACAACCATGCACCACCTGTGAACCAGCCCCAAAAGGGGAAAGACCATCTCTGGCCCGGTCTGGAACATGTCAAGCCTTGGTAAGGTTCTTCGCGTTGCATCGAATTAATCCGCATGCTCCGCCGCTTGTGCGGGCCCCCGTCAATTCCTTTGAGTTTTAGCCTTGCGGCCGTACTCCCCAGGCGGGGCACTTAATGCGTTAGCTACGGCGCGGAAAACGTGGAATGTCCCCCACACCTAGTGCCCAACGTTTACGGCATGGACTACCAGGGTATCTAATCCTGTTCGCTCCCCATGCTTTCGCTCCTCAGCGTCAGTAAATGCCCAGAGACCTGCCTTCGCCATCGGTGTTCCTCCTGATATCTGCGCATTTCACCGCTACACCAGGAATTCCAGTCTCCCCTACATCACTCTAGTCTGCCCGTACCCACCGCAGATCCGAGGTTGAGCCTCGGACTTTCACGGCAGACGCGACAAACCGCCTACGAGCTCTTTACGCCCAATAATTCCGGATAACGCTTGCGCCCTACGTATTACCGCGGCTGCTGGCACGTAGTTAGCCGGCGCTTCTTCTGCAAGTACCGTCACCCCCAAAAGGGGCTTCTTCCCTACTGAAAGAGGTTTACAACCCGAAGGCCGTCATCCCTCACGCGGCGTCGCTGCATCAGGCTTTCGCCCATTGTGCAATATTCCCCACTGCTGCCTCCCGTAGGAGTCTGGGCCGTGTCTCAGTCCCAGTGTGGCCGGTCACCCTCTCAGGCCGGCTACCCGTCGTCGCCTTGGTGAGCCATTACCTCACCAACAAGCTGATAGGCCGCGAGTCCATCCCCAACCGATAAATCTTTCCACCCCCTGCCATGCAGCAGGAAGTCATATCCGGTATTAGACCCAGTTTCCCGGGCTTATCCCGAAGTCAGGGGCAGGTTACTCACGTGTTACTCACCCGTTCGCCACTAATCCACCAGTGCAAGCACCAGCATCATCGTTCGACTTGCATGTGTTAAGCACGCCGCCAGCGTTCATCCTGAGCCAGGATCAAACTCTCCATAAAAAACAAGAAAAGCACACCACCAACCACCACACGGCAGTCAATGATGCAATCCCGGCGAATAAAAAACACTCAACCACCACACACGGGGGTGCGGGCGATCAAGCAAATAAATGTTTCGTATTCACCAAACAAAAATAATTTGGTATCAACAAACTTGGCACACTATTGAGTTCTCAAACAACAAGCGCTTACCGGTTCATCATCGACATCATTTCGACCCGTGATCTCGTCCGGCGCTCTGTAATTATTTTATCCCAGCGAATTCCTGAAAGTCAAATCCATTCTTTGTGACCTGAATTTCTTTTCTTCGCTTCAACAATTCCTATTGTTTTTACAGTTGACTGTAACTACTCAGGTTTTTGTTGGAGTTTGTTGCCGGTGTTTCCGACGGTTTCGACCCCGTCCTTCGTTGCGGCAACAGATAAAAACTATACATGGATTCCAGAGCGTGCGCAAACTCGGAAGCAGCTCTTTTGAGGTGATCGTCGTAACACGGTGCCTAGCCGAGTCGGTACGCTTCATGCACTACTTCTGGGCGCCGGGGAAAATACTATCGCGCCAATGCGGTCCTCCTGCTGCTCTGCCGCATAAGCGCGCAGGAATCCGTGACGAAGCTTAGTGTCGTCATGAGCCTAAACGTCTTAGACGACAACCGCAGCTTAGGGTCTGCGCAGCCTTTCTCAGTTGGCGGTGATCTGCGTGCGTTGGTGCTCACGATCCAGAAATACGAACTTCTTCATCGCCCACCAGCGGAACACCATTCCTAACAGCGTGCCGATGATCGGTCCTGCGACAAAGTCGGCGACCTCCTGCACCAGCAGAGTGACGTGCGGTTGCGTTAGCCCAAAGACCCAACGCGAGATATATACAGGCGCCGAGGTGATCCCGACCGCCAGTACCGACATGACGACGAACTTGATGAACTGGACACGCTTCAGACCATGGGCGATGTCCCCGAAGGTAAACCGGCGGGACAGGAAGTACGAGGCAACCGTCGAGACAGCATTAGCGATCAAGAACGCCGTAGTTGGATGCGCAGTCAATATGGTTAGCTTCAGCCCATAGTTGACCACCAGGGTAAGGATGAAGCACACACCTCCCACTCCCAGGAAGTAGACAATACGCAGCCTTTGGCGCATCTTCTGCCGCGTGCCGAAGTCCGGCGTGGGCGCAGCTACTTCCTCGTTTGGATTCCCCATGTGTTTATCCTACGGTCACCTTCTAGCTACTCCCGGTAGGCAGTACACCGGTATCGGGTAATATCCAGGCTGCGCTTGTGGACCATTCGAAGATTCCACAACTCCCGGTCGTGACGGAAGGCCCATGGACGGAACCGAACGATAAAGTGAAACAGCAGGAGAGGGAATCCTTACGGATTCCCCCTCCTGCTATTTGGTCGGGATGACAGGATTTGAACCTGCGACCTCGTCGTCCCGAACGACGCGCGCTACCAAACTGCGCCACATCCCGTTGTTTTCGCAACGAAATAATACTGTACACGCAAGATTGGACGGAACCAAATCGAGTGACCTGCTGCACTTATGGGATGGCCTTGCCGGGATTCAGCAGGCCCTGCGGGTCCAGGAAGTTCTTCAGCTGCCGCTGGATCTCCAGCACTGCGGAGGATTGTTCCCAGGCGAGCCATTCACGCTTGATTAGACCAACGCCATGCTCCCCGGTGATGGTTCCACCCACTTCCAGCGCCAATCGGATGCTCTCCTCCAGGGCGAGGGTGAGCCGGCCAAGTGGATCTTCGCCGGCGTCGGGTTCAACGGAAAACGTAGGATGCAGATTGCCGTCACCAGCATGGGCAATGATCCTTACGTCAACGTCGTATTTGGCGGCAACTCCACGTACTTTGCGCACGTAGTCGACCATGCAGCTCTTGGGTATAGCCACGTCTTCGCCCATGCGGTAGGCGTCATCCTTGGTATCCCCCCTGCTGGTGCGACGCATCTCGATGAGGCGCGAAGCAAACTCATCGCCTGGAGCACTGATGATGACTTTCGCTTCCGCAAACGCAGTGCGAACAACATCCTCTTCAATCCTGGCGCCATACCCATCCAATCGAACTAGAAGCATCGCCTCGCCATGCTCAGCGATATCGGTGCCGTAGGTCTGATCCAACACCGACATCGTCGGCCTATCGATGAGCTCTAAGATCGCGGGCTGAACTCTGGCCCTGGCAATCATCTGGACGCCTTCGACGGCATCTTCGAGTGTTTCAAAGACCAGACTCATGTCCCTTTGGTCAACAGGCAGGTAACGCAGCCGCAATACGGCGCGTACAACGATCCCCAAGGTGCCTTCCGAGCCGACGAAGAGCGAACGCAGATCGTAACCGGCCACTCCCTTAAATGTGTTGGCACCAATTGTGATCAGCTGGCCATCCGCGAGCACGACGTCCAGTGCCAGCACTGATTCTCGGGTCACCCCATACTTTGCACAACGAAGCCCGCCTGCGTTGGTGGCAATATTGCCGCCCAGGGTCGACATCCGATAGCTTGCCGGGTCAGGAGCATACATGAGGCCGTGCTCCGCAACCGCATCATTTAACTCGTTATTGATGACCCCGGGTTCGACTACTGCCACCTCGTCTTGTGGCCGGATCTCCAAGATGCGGTTCATACGAGACAGATTCAGTACCAGCGACGGGCACATCACGTGAACACCGCCGGAGACTCCCGTACCAGCGCCGCGGCTGATGATCGGGACTCCATGCCGGGAACACAATCGCACGATCTCCTGAACGGCTTCTACCCGATTCGGGTATGCAATTGCGAGCGGCAGGATCGGGTCAGTGGCCAGTTGGCCGTAATCGCGGGAATTCTCCAGCAGATCCTCCGGAGAGGTACTGACACCATCAGCACTGAGAATCTCCGTCAGTTCGTGAACAAAAACGGAATAGTCCTTGTCCTGTGCCACTACCGCCCCTCCTACTGGTTACGTTGATCTCTACGAAGCGTACTCCAGGTCACCACATTTACCTCGAGGGGTAGAAATGGTTACGTAGATCCATGCTTGGGGGTGAACAGCAGCCTTTGACTCGAACCGCCACCGATTCGAACGGAAGCGTGGCTTGGCGGCAATGCAGCGAAAAGAATAGATGCCGGAACCGGATTGCTGGTTAGGGGCTTAAACGGGTGAGGCTCCAACCATCACTGGCTGGAGCCTCAAACCCTTCATCAAGTTAAGTCCGGCGGTGTCCTACTCTCCCACACCCTCACGAGTGCAGTACCATCGGCGCAGTGGGCCTTAGCTTCCGGGTTCGGTATGGGACCGGGCGTTTCCCCCACGCTATGACCGCCGTAACAGCAGTGAAACAACCACACACCTGGTGCCGGCTGCAAAACCATCCATGAACAACACCTGCCAACCCCCACACCCCACCAACAAGGGGGGGCCTGGGGTGGTGTGGTTGTTGTTTCGTAACCGTATAGTGAACGCGAGCAACACTCTTTGCCGAACACCCCACACAAGGGGGGGTGGTTTTGTTGTGTGTTGATAAGTCATCGGCCTATTAGTACAGGTCAGCTACACAAGTCTTTAGTCCTTGCTTCCACATCCTGCCTATCAACCCAGTGGTCTAGCTGGGGGCCTCTCACACAAAAAGTGCATGGAAATCTCATCTCGAAGCAGGCTTCCCGCTTAGATGCTTTCAGCGGTTATCCCTTCCAAACGTAGCTAATCAGCGATGCACTTGGCAGTACAACTGACACACCAGAGGTTCGTCCGTCCCGGTCCTCTCGTACTAAGGACAGCCCTTCTCAAATTTCCAACGCGCGCAGCGGATAGGGACCGAACTGTCTCACGACGTTCTAAACCCAGCTCGCGTACCGCTTTAATGGGCGAACAGCCCAACCCTTGGGACCTACTCCAGCCCCAGGATGCGACGAGCCGACATCGAGGTGCCAAACCATGCCGTCGATATGGACTCTTGGGCAAGATCAGCCTGTTATCCCCGAGGTACCTTTTATCCGTTGAGCGACGGCCCTTCCACACGGTGCCGCCGGATCACTAGTCCCGACTTTCGTCCCTGCTCGAGCTGTCACTCTCACAGTCAAGCTCCCTTGTGCACTTACACTCAACACCTGATTGCCAACCAGGCTGAGGGAACCTTTGGGCGCCTCCGTTACTCTTTAGGAGGCAACCGCCCCAGTTAAACTACCCATCAGGCACTGTCCCTGAACCAGATCATGGTCCGAAGTTAGGTGACCGGTACAGCCAGAGTGGTATTTCAACGATGACTCCACCCGAACTAGCGTCCAGGCTTCACAGTCTCCCACCTATCCTACACAAGCTGCACCGAACACCAATACCAAACTATAGTAAAGGTCTCGGGGTCTTTCCGTCCTGCTGCGCGTAACGAGCATCTTTACTCGTACTGCAATTTCGCCGAGTTCATGGTTGAGACAGCGGGGAAGTCGTTACTCCATTCGTGCAGGTCGGAACTTACCCGACAAGGAATTTCGCTACCTTAGGATGGTTATAGTTACCACCGCCGTTTACTGGGGCTTAAATTCTCCGCTTCGACCCCAAAGGGGTCTAACAGGTCCTCTTAACCTTCCAGCACCGGGCAGGAGTCAGTCCGTATACATCGTCTTGCGACTTCGCACGGACCTGTGTTTTTAGTAAACAGTCGCTTCCCCCTGGTCTCTGCGGCCCACACCCGCTCAGGAAAGCAAGTTTCCCTCACGAGGCAGGCCCCCCTTCTTCCGAAGTTACGGGGGCATTTTGCCGAGTTCCTTAACCATGATTCTCTCGATCGCCTCGGTATTCTCTACCAGATCACCTGTGTCGGTTTAGGGTACGGGCGGACTGGGACCTCACGCCGATGCTTTTCTAGGCAGCATAGGATCACCGAATCACCCACCAAAGTGGGCGCCTATCAGGTCTCAGGCACACGTTCCGCGGATTTGCCAACGAAACACCCTACACCCTTGGACCAGGTCAATTCCATTGCCTGGCTCGGCTACCTTCCTGCGTCACACCTGTTAACACGCTGACCTCACACCCTCGGTTCCCAGCCACCAACCACAACAACCACCCCCCAAAGGAGGCAGCACGTCATGGCGGCAGGTGGTTAGCATCAGATGCTCAGTATGGGCGGTCCTTCGCCGGTACGGGAATATCAACCCGTTGTCCATCGACTACGCCTGTCGGCCTCGCCTTAGGTCCCGACTAACCCAGGGCAGATTAACTTGACCCTGGAACCCTTGATCATTCGGCGGACGGGTTTCTCACCCGTCATTCGCTACTCATGCCTGCATTCTCACTCGCGTAGCCTCCACCGCTGGTTTCCACCGCGACTTCACCGGCCACACGACGCTCCCCTACCCATCCAAACCACTGGACCACAAAAGCCAATGACATGTTTGAATGACGCAACTTCGGCGGTGTGCTTGAGCCCCGCTACATTATCGGCGCGGAATCACTTGACCAGTGAGCTATTACGCACTCTTTCAAGGGTGGCTGCTTCTAAGCCAACCTCCTGGTTGTCACAGCAACTCCACATCCTTTTCCACTTAGCACACGCTTAGGGGCCTTAGTTGGCGTTCTGGGCTGTTTCCCTCTCGACTATGAAGCTTATCCCCCACAGTCTCACTGCTGCGCTCTAACTTACCGGCATTCGGAGTTTGGCTAAGGTCAGTAACCTTGTAGGGCCCATCGCCTATCCAGTAGCTCTACCTCCAGTAAGAAACACGCAACGCTGCACCTAAATGCATTTCGGGGAGAACCAGCTATCACGAAGTTTGATTGGCCTTTCACCCCTACCCACAGCTCATCCCCTCCATTTTCAACTGAAGTGGGTTCGGTCCTCCACACGCTCTTACACGCGCTTCAACCTGGCCATGGGTAGATCACTTCGCTTCGGGTCTAGACCGTGCCACTCAAACGCCCTATTCAGACTCGCTTTCGCTACGACTACCCCACACGGGTTAACCTCGCGACACAGCACTAACTCGCAGGCTCATTCTTCAAAAGGCACGCCATCACAGAACACAAAGCCCTGCTCTAACGGTTTGTAAGCACACGGTTTCAGGTACTATTTCACTCCCCTCCCGGGGTACTTTTCACCATTCCCTCACGGTACTGATTCACTATCGGTCATCAGGTAGTATTCAGGCTTACCAGGTGGTCCTGGCAGATTCACACGGGATTCCTCGAGCCCCGTGCTACTCGGGCACCCACACTAGGACGGCAGCACGCATGACGACTACGGGACTATCACCCTCTCTGGTCCGGCATTCCAACCGATTCACCTATACGCCTGCACCTCATCCCGCCAGCCGAATAGAACTGGCACATATGGACCCCACAACCCCGAAGATGCAACGCCTATCCGCTATCACACACCTACCGGTTTAGCCCCATCCGCGTTCGCTCGCCACTACTAACGGAATCACTATTGTTTTCTTTTCCTGCGGGTACTGAGATGTTTCACTTCCCCGCGTTCCCCCCACATGGCCTATACATTCAGCCACGGGTCACACCACATAACATGGTGCCGGGTTTCCCCATTCGGAAATCCTGGCCTCAACGTCCGGTTATCGACTCCACCAGGCTTATCGCAGATTCCCACGTCCTTCATCGGCTCCTGATGCCAAGGCATCCACCGTGCGCCCTTAAAAACTTTCAACACAATCATCCATCCATCACAGACAAACGACAGCACAGAAAACCTCAAATACATGAGCAACAAAACAATCAACAAAATCACAAAACAACAAACACCCACACACACAAAAAGCGGCAGGCACCTGTCATTTCAAGATGCTCGCGTTCACTATACAGTTCCCAAACAACAACCCCACACCCCCACACCACACACCCACACAAGGGGCACGCGTGCCAAGGACACAGGAAAACAAACATGGTCTTTCAACCGAAACACCAAGAACACCACACCCACCACAACGGCAGGCACAGCATGCTTGTTGCCTCAAAACCCAACAGTGCGCCACAACCCAGCACCACAAGCACCACCACCAGCCTTCCAACCACAAGCCCCCACAACGGAAACCCACGGCGTACTCACCAGCAGCACCACCCACAGCACCAAACCCGACCACAACCCCCACACCCAAAAAGTGCACGGACCACGACCGATAGTTCATTGATATTCCACCCATGAGCAACCCGCCCACCAACACTCGTGGCGGCAACGGGCAACCAATAATGGTTAGCTCCTTAGAAAGGAGGTGATCCAGCCGCACCTTCCGGTACGGCTACCTTGTTACGACTTAGTCCCAATCGCCAGTCCCACCTTCGACGACTCCCCCCACACAAGGTGATTAGGCCATCGGCTTCGGGTGTTACCAACTTTCGTGACTTGACGGGCGGTGTGTACAAGGCCCGGGAACGTATTCACCGCAGCGTTGCTGATCTGCGATTACTAGCGACTCCGACTTCATGGGGTCGAGTTGCAGACCCCAATCCGAACTGAGACCGGCTTTTAGGGATTAGCTCCACCTCACAGTATCGCAACCCATTGTACCGGCCATTGTAGCATGCGTGAAGCCCAAGACATAAGGGGCATGATGATTTGACGTCATCCCCACCTTCCTCCGAGTTGACCCCGGCAGTCTCCCATGAGTCCCCGGCATAACCCGCTGGCAACATGGAACGAGGGTTGCGCTCGTTGCGGGACTTAACCCAACATCTCACGACACGAGCTGACGACAACCATGCACCACCTGTGAACCAGCCCCAAAAGGGGAAAGACCATCTCTGGCCCGGTCTGGAACATGTCAAGCCTTGGTAAGGTTCTTCGCGTTGCATCGAATTAATCCGCATGCTCCGCCGCTTGTGCGGGCCCCCGTCAATTCCTTTGAGTTTTAGCCTTGCGGCCGTACTCCCCAGGCGGGGCACTTAATGCGTTAGCTACGGCGCGGAAAACGTGGAATGTCCCCCACACCTAGTGCCCAACGTTTACGGCATGGACTACCAGGGTATCTAATCCTGTTCGCTCCCCATGCTTTCGCTCCTCAGCGTCAGTAAATGCCCAGAGACCTGCCTTCGCCATCGGTGTTCCTCCTGATATCTGCGCATTTCACCGCTACACCAGGAATTCCAGTCTCCCCTACATCACTCTAGTCTGCCCGTACCCACCGCAGATCCGAGGTTGAGCCTCGGACTTTCACGGCAGACGCGACAAACCGCCTACGAGCTCTTTACGCCCAATAATTCCGGATAACGCTTGCGCCCTACGTATTACCGCGGCTGCTGGCACGTAGTTAGCCGGCGCTTCTTCTGCAAGTACCGTCACCCCCAAAAGGGGCTTCTTCCCTACTGAAAGAGGTTTACAACCCGAAGGCCGTCATCCCTCACGCGGCGTCGCTGCATCAGGCTTTCGCCCATTGTGCAATATTCCCCACTGCTGCCTCCCGTAGGAGTCTGGGCCGTGTCTCAGTCCCAGTGTGGCCGGTCACCCTCTCAGGCCGGCTACCCGTCGTCGCCTTGGTGAGCCATTACCTCACCAACAAGCTGATAGGCCGCGAGTCCATCCCCAACCGATAAATCTTTCCACCCCCTGCCATGCAGCAGGAAGTCATATCCGGTATTAGACCCAGTTTCCCGGGCTTATCCCGAAGTCAGGGGCAGGTTACTCACGTGTTACTCACCCGTTCGCCACTAATCCACCAGTGCAAGCACCAGCATCATCGTTCGACTTGCATGTGTTAAGCACGCCGCCAGCGTTCATCCTGAGCCAGGATCAAACTCTCCATAAAAAACAAGAAAAGCACACCACCAACCACCACACGGCAGTCAATGATGCAATCCCGGCGAATAAAAAACACTCAACCACCACACACGGGGGTGCGGGCGATCAAGCAAATAAATGTTTCGTATTCACCAAACAAAAATAATTTGGTATCAACAAACTTGGCACACTATTGAGTTCTCAAACAACAAGCGCTTCCGACACCACGAACCACCATCATCTGGCTGGCCGCTTCGCTCCGGAGCAACTTTTCAATCTTACCACTTGGCTGATCTTTGTCAACTCGGTGATTTGATCTCGCGCCTAAACTTCTTCGGTTCAAACCGTTCTGTTCGAGCGGCGCGGGTACTAACTCTACACGAAATTTCGATGAACGCAAAACGTTCTGCTGCGGTTTCCTGCACCCGTTTCTCGCCCGGATTCTCGGGGATCTTCACCCCGCTTTCGCCTCCGGCCCTCGTAAAGAGCGTCGAATCGGTTGTTGTGAACCACGTCTCGCATGCGGGGAGAGCGCAAAGAGCGGGCCGGAAGTCTCCGGCCCGCTCTTTGTCGGGTTCTGCCGTTGCGTTGGACTGCGCCGACGTTTGGCCGATCAGAGACCCGTTCTACTGGCCGGCATCCTGACGTCGCCGCGCTACTTCGTAGAGTGCGATACCCGCCGCCATCGAGGCGTTCAGGGACTCCATGGCCGAAGAGATCGGAATCGAGACGATAGCGTCGCAGGTTTCACGAACCAGTCGCGACAGTCCCTTGCCTTCGGAACCAATGACGATGCACAGCGGTTCGGTGGCCAGTTCCAGGTTCGGAAGCTCGACATCTCCCCCGGCGTCCAGGCCGATGACGAAGATACCCGCGGCCTTCATCTCCTTCAGGGCACTGGTCAGGTTGCTGGCCTTGGCGACGGGCACGCGTACGGCGGCGCCGGCGCTGGTCTTCCAGGCCGAAGCGGTGACGCCCACGCTGCGGCGTTCGGGAACAATGACAGCCTGGGCGCTGAAGGCCGAGGCCGAACGGATGATGGCACCCAGGTTGCGGGGGTCGGTGATTCCGTCCAGGGCCAGGAACAACGGCAGGTTGCGCTCGTAGCCCTTCTCGTAGTCCCGGGCGACCTTGCTGGTCAGTTCCACCGCGTCCTGGTACTCATAAGGCGGAACCTGCAGGGCCAGGCCCTGGTGGATGGCGTCATCGGTCATCCGATCCAGCTCCACTCGGCTGGCTTCCATGACCGGGATACCCTGTTCGGCGGCGAGCTTCAGGGATTCACGCACCCGGTCATCAACGTCAATGCGCACCGCAATGTGCAGGGCCTTGGCCGGGATGCCGGCGCGCAACGCCTCCACCACCGAGTTGCGTCCGGTCACCATCTCAGCGTTCACCCGCGGACGGCGGGTGGTGGGACGCTTGGCCTGGGAGCGTTCGGCCAGCTGCTTGCTGCGGTAGGCCTTGTGGTACGGCCGGTCCTCGGCCTTGGGGGTCGGCCCGCGGCCTTCCAGGGACTTGCGGCCCTTGCCGCCGCTGCCCTTGGTCGGGCCCTTCTTGTTCTTGCGAACGGCTCCTGGCCGATCCTTTGGTGTGCTCATACTCGCGGTTTCCTTTAGTTCAAAAATCTGTGGTTAGTTGCCGGGCGCCGGGGCGCCGGTGGTGCGGGGCCTTGCCTGTTATTTCTCCAGGGTCCAGCGCACCCCGTCGGCGGAGTCGACGACGCTGATGCCCAGCGAGGCCAGGGCGTCACGGATCTGGTCCGAACGGGCCCAGTCCTTGGCCGCGCGGGCCTCGGCGCGTTCGGCCAGCTGCGCCTGGATCATCTGGTCGAGCACCTGGTATTCGGCGCTGGTGCCGGTGGTCTCCGGTTCGGTGGCGTCATCCAGACCCAGCACCCGGACCATGGCCAGTACCTGGCTAAGTGCCCGGGCCACCGTGGCCTCATCGTGGTTGTCCAGCGCCGCGTTGCCCTCACGCACGGTCTCGTGCAGTGCCGCCAGGGCCTGGGGGACGTTCAGGTCATCATCCATCGCCGCCGCGAAGGCCTCGGGCACCGTTCCGGACTGGGAGTCCAGAACGGCGTTGGCGGTCCCGGCCGCAGCCTCCAGCCGGTAGCGGGCGTTGGCGATGAAGGTGTCAATGCGCTCGACCGCCGCTGCGGCCTCGGTCAGCGAATCCGGACGGTAGTCCAGCTGCGAGCGGTACTGCGCCTGTCCCAGGAAGTAGCGCACCACCCGCGGGGTTGCCTGCTCCAGCATCTGGTGCGGGGAGATGGTGTTGCCCACGGATTTGGACATCTTCTCGCCCTGGTAGGTGACCATGCCGTTGTGCATCCAGAAGTTCGCGAATCCGTGGCCGGCCGCCGCGGACTGGGCCAGCTCGTTTTCGTGGTGTGGGAAGCGCAGGTCCAGCCCGCCGCCGTGGATGTCGAAGTGTTCGCCCAGGTACTTGCCGGCCATGGCGGAGCACTCCAGGTGCCAGCCCGGACGCCCGCGGCCCCAGGGGCTGGGCCAGGAGGCGGTCAGCGGGTCGCTGTCCTTGTGCCCCTTCCACAACGCAAAGTCGCGCGGGTCGCGCTTGCCGCGCGGGTCGGCGTCGGCCGCTTCCTGCATGTCATCGACCTTCTGGCGGGTCAGTGCCCCGTACTCGGGGAAGGAACGCACGTCGAAGTACACGTCGCCGGACCCGTCGCTGGCCGGGTAGGCGTGTCCCCGCTCGATCAGCAGTTCGATCAGCTCATGCATTTCCGGCACGTGCCCGGTCGCCCGCGGCTCGTAGGTGGGACGGCGTACCCCCAGGGTCTCGTAGGCCCGGGCGAACTCCTGCTCGAAACGGTAGGCCAGGGCGAACCACTGTTCACGGGGACGGTAGTACTGATCGGCGGCGAAGTCCGGCGCGAAGGACGCGGCGGACTTGTCCAGGATCTTGTCGTCGATGTCGGTGACGTTGCGTACGGTGGTCACCGCGAAGCCGCGGTATTCCAACCAGCGGGTGAGGATGTCAAAGACAATTGCGCTGCGAACGTGCCCCACGTGCGGCATCCCCTGCACGGTGGCGCCACAGTAGTACAGCTTGACCTCGCCCTCGGTGATGGGCTGGAAGTCTCGCACGGACGCTGATTTGGTGTCGTAGAATCGCAGGCTCACAGCATTAAGGTTATCCGAAAGCCCGCGGTTCAGGGGCGGCAGGTGGCGCAAATCCCCTCGGTGTCGCCCGCCGGCTGGCGATCCCGGCTGCCGGGGCGCTAGTCGCGGCGATAGACCAGGGCGGTGGCGTAGGCGGTGATTCCGGCGCCCTCCCCTTCGTACCCCAGGCCATCGCTGGTGGTGGCGGTAACGGTGACCGAGGCTTGCGCCGCGTCGCTAAGCACCTGGTTGGCTTCTTCACGGCGAGCGGCGAAGCGGGGACGGCGTCCAACGAACTGTACGGAGACGTTGCCGATCTGATAGCCTGCAGCGCGTACGATCCGGGCGGCCTCGGCCAGCAGCGTGGTGCCGCTGGCTCCCGCCATCTCCGGCCGGTCCACCCCGAAGTGTGTGCCCAGGTCCCCGATTCCGGCGGCGGAAAACAGGGCGTCGCAGGCGGCGTGCGCCACCGCGTCGCCATCGGAGTGCCCGTCGAGTCCCACGTCATCGGCAAACAGCAGTCCGGCCAGCCACATTGGACGCTGCGGATCCTTGCTCACCGCGTGCACATCGATGGCGTTGCCGATGCGTGGGATCAGCGGCTGGTCCATGGCGTCTTCCTCCGTGTCGTCCCGCAGAATTGTCCGTGCGGCGTGAATGTCCTGCGGATGGGTGATTTTCAACGCCCGCTGGTCCCCGGCGATGACTGTCACCGAATGTCCCTGGGCCCGGACCAGGGAGGCGTCATCGGTGACCGCCTCACGCCGGGCGTCGCTGGCTTCGCGCAGCGCGGCATGCGCGGCCCGCAGGACGGGCGCGTGGAACCCCTGTGGGGTCTGCACGGCACGCAAGCTGGCTCGGGCCGGGGTGTCGCGCACCGTGTCGGACCCGCTGGTCTGCTCGACCACGGAAATGGTGTCGGTGACCGGCAGGGCGGGGATGACGGCCGGACGCTGTGGATCCTCCAGAGTCTGCAGGACGCGCTCGAAGGTGTCCGGCGGTGTCAGCGCGCGGGCCACATCATGGACCAGGATCCGGGTCAGGCGCTGGTCGACCGCTTCAAGGCCGGCGCCCACAGATTCGGCTCGCGTCGCGCCGCCAGGCACGCAGCTGACCCGGGGGCCGTAGGGCCGGGCCTGTTCGGCCAGCAGCTCATCGGAGGGGGGCACCACGACCACGATCTGCGCCAGCTCGGCTACCTGCGTGGCCCGGTCCAGGCAGTGCTGCAGCAGGCTGCGGCCCTCGATGGTCACCAGCGCCTTGGGGATTCCGGCACCCAGGCGGGTGCCGCTGCCGGCCGCGACCAGGATCAGCGCGGCATCAACGTTGGGGTGTTCATTCACGTCTTCCAGCCTACTGTGCCCCGGCGCCACGAGGCCGCGCGCTGCTGGTTAAACGAGAGAACCGTGGTTGGTTACCTGTAGCAACCGACCACGGTCGATGATTCTCAGCCGGGGTTTGCGCCCCGGTGTGCCCACTGATCTAGTGGGAAGCCAAAACCTCATCCAAGAGCCCTTCGGCCTTGGTTTCGTCCAGGTCCTTGGCCAGCGCCAATTCGCTGATCAGCACCTGGCGCGCCTTGGACAGCATGCGCTTCTCGCCCGCGGACAGGCCGCGGTCGTTCTCACGGCGCCACAGGTCACGCACGACCTCTGCCACCTTGATGACATCACCGGAGGCAAGCTTTTCCAAGTTTGCCTTGTAGCGGCGCGACCAGTTGGTCGGCTCCTCGGTAAATTCAGCACGAAGGACCTCGAACACATGGTCCAAGCCTTCCTGACCGACCACGTCACGGACTCCAACCAAGTCAACGTTCTCGGCCGGGACCTCGATGGTCAGGTCACCCTGCGCCACCTTGAGCTTGAGATACATTTTCTCTTCGCCCTTGATCTTGCGCATCTTGATCTCTTCGATCATTGCCGCGCCGTGGTGCGGGTAGACTACAGTCTCGCCAACCTCAAAAACCATGTGGATAAACCCCTTTCCCACGTACTAGTCTACCACGACCGGTTTTTTGGCCGCTGTTACCTATGCCCCAATAACCGCGAATTCATGCGGTTTTCACTCTTCCAAACGGGGGAGAAACGTGGTATGAAGAAAGTAGTTCAGAGTCCAACGGACAACCCAAGCCCCTTTCCCGCCGTTGGGGTTGTCCAGTGTTACAGCTCGCCAAATCACGCTTTTCACGCTTAAACCGTTAGGCTAGGTAATAGTCGTGGACTTCGTGTGGCCTGTTTCGAAAATTGCAGAACCCCGAAAGTGCACCACGAAACCATGCAACTCACTATTCTCATCGAGGAGTTTGTGTCGTGATCACCGCACGCATGACCGCTGGACGCCGTATCGCCGCGTCCCTCGCCCTGGCCGGGTTGGCACTGGGTGTCACTGGCTGTGGCGCCATTAACCAGCAGGAAACCACCACCAACTACGCCCCGAGCGATGGCATCATTGCCGATGTCGCCGACGCCAAGGTCCGCAACCTGCTGCTGGTGACCAACGCCGAGCATCAGGAAGCCCGCCTGATTGGCAGCGTTGTCAACAACTCGGACAGCTCCCTGACCCTGAGCGTCAAGGCTGGCAACGCCAGCGCCGTGAAGATTCCGGTCGACGCCTCGGGCACCGTGAAGCTTGAATCCAAGGAATTCGTCGTGGACGGGCTGAACGTGGCCCCCGGTGAGCACGCCGAAGCGACCCTGAGCACCGAGGGTGAAAGCGTGGAGACCAGCATTCCGGTTGTGGACGGCACCCTGAAGGAGTACCGCGAATTCGTTCCCGGCGGCTTCGAGCAGTCGACCACCGACCACCTGACCCCGAGCGAGCAGCCGGAGCACGGCGGCAGCCACTAGGCGGCAGGCCCGGGCGACCAACCGCGAAGGACCGGCGCACCACCCCAGCAAGGGGCAGGTGCGCCGGTTCTTCGCTTTAATGCGTGCGGCACCCAGCGGCGCGTAGTTCACGGGTTCGGGCCCCCGGTGGGCAGGGACGGTGCGCTGCCCGAGCGCACCAGAGCCCTCGCACGGCATTGGGCCGCCGGCACCTTGTGCCGACGGCCCAATGCTGCGGATCCACCCAGCGGTCGGGTTTACACCGTGAACTTGTAGCCCAGTCCACGCACCGTCACCAGGTGCGCCGGGGCGGCCGGGTCCGTTTCGATCTTCGAACGCAACCGCTTGACGTGCACGTCAAGGGTCTTGGTGTCGCCCACGTAGTCGCTGCCCCACACCCGGTCGATCAGCTGGCCGCGGGTGAGCACCCGTCCGGCGTTGCGCAGCAGCATTTCCAGCAGTTCGAATTCCTTGAGCGGCATCGCGATTTCCTCGTTGTTCACGGACACCACGTGGCGTTCCACGTCCATGCGCACCGGCCCGGCGGTGACCACGTTGGTCAGCAGCTCCTCGCTTTCGCCCTGGCGGCGCAGCACGGCCCGGATCCGGGCCAGCAGCTCGCGCGAGGAATAGGGTTTGGTGACATAGTCATCGGCCCCCAGTTCCAGGCCCACCACCTTGTCGATCTCCGAGTCCTTGGCGGTCAGCATGATCACCGGCACCTGGCTGGTGGCCCGGATCTGGCGGATCACCTCGGTGCCCGGCTGCCCCGGGAGCATCAGGTCCAGCAGGACCAGGTCCGCCCCGTGACGCTCAAATTCGGTAACCGCGGTGATTCCGTCATCGGCGATGCGTACCTCGAAGCCCTCACGCTCCAGCAGGTAGGAGAGCGGGTCGGACAGCGACTCCTCATCCTCGACGATCAAAATCCGGGTCATCGGTTTCCTCCTTCACGCCCGCCCTCGGCGGCCGCGCTAGTTCCACTGGCGGAGCGCACAGCCGGCCCCTCCAAATCAAGATCCTGCTCATCCAAGGTCGGGATGCGCAGGGTGAACGTTGATCCCTGTCCCTCCTGGGACCACAGCGAGACCTCCCCGCCGTGGTTGGCCAGCACGTGCTTGACGATGCTCAGCCCCAGCCCGGTGCCCCCGGTCTGGCGGGAACGGGCCGAATCCACCCGGTAGAAGCGTTCGAACACCCGTTCCTGCTCCTCCGCGGAGATGCCCGGACCCTGGTCGGTCACGGAGATCAGGGCGAACCCGTCCCGCTCGCGCAGCCCCACCCCGACGGCGCTGTGCTCCGGGGAGTAGCGGATGGCGTTGTCGATCAGATTGCGCAGCGCGGTCATCAGCAGGTCCGCATCCCCGTGCACCGGGGCCTGAACCTGGCCGCCCACCGAGATCGTGATGTTGCGTTCCTCGGCCAGCAGCTTGTTGCGGTCCACCGCCTCGGCCACCACGGCGGCCACCTGCACCTGCTCCCCGTGCACGATTGCGTCGCTGCTTTGCAGCCGGGAGAGTTCGATGATGTCCTGCACCAGCGCTGAGAGCCGGGAGGATTCCTTATGCAGCCGACCGGTGAAGCGGCGCACCGCCACCGGGTCGTCGGCTCCGTCCTCGATCGCCTCGGCGAGCAGGGAAATCGCCCCGACCGGGGTCTTCAGTTCGTGGGACACGTTGGCCACGAAGTCGTTGCGCATCGCCTCGGTGCGGGTGATCTCGGTGCGGTCATCGGCCAGCAGCAGGATGTACTCCTCCCCCAGCGGTGCCACCCGGGTGTGCACCACCAGTGCCCCTGGACCCAATGCCCCGCGCTGCAGCTCAAACTGGCTTTCGGTGATCACCCCGTCATCACGGACCCGGCGCACCATGTTGGCCAACTGTTCGTGAACCAGGGTGTGTCCGCGCACCAGCCCATAGGCGTAGGCGGCCGGGTTGGCGCGCACCACCCCGTCAACGTCATCAAGCACCACGAAGGCGCGGCCGATCACCGAGAGCACCGCGGCAGCCCCCTCGGGCAGCGTCGGTTCATCCACGGCCGGCAGCTGGGCCGAACGGCGTTGGGCGAAAAAGTATGCCAGGACGCCGACAACACCGAGGGCCAGGCCGATCAGGCCGGCGATCAGGGTTGGAAAGACTTCGTTCACCCCTTCAGGGTATCGGCATTAACCGGTGGTGAAGCGCCGGATGTCGCCGGATTTCCCGCTTCGGGTGTGGTGTTCACCAAACGTTCACCTTTGGCTCCTGCACAGTTAAGCTGGTGCTGTCAGGCTTGTTCACGATCCCTCCGCCATGCCCGAAAACGGGCTGGAACGCCTAGGACCCGAAAGGACGTACGCGAGTGCGCAAAGTATTTCAGGCTGATCTGCAGCAGATCGGCGAAGACCTCATTGAGATGTCACAGCGGGTGGCCGAGGCGATGGAACGCGCATGGGACTCGCTGGCCAACGCGGATGTGGACCTGGCCCAGGAGGTCATTGCCGAAGACGCGAAGATTGACTTCCTGCAGACCCAGCTCGATGAGCGGGCCATTGACACCCTGGCCCTGCAGGGGCCGGTAGCCAGCGACCTGCGCATGATTGTCGGTTCGCTGCGCATGAGCGCCTCGCTGGAACGAATGGGCGACCTGGCCCGGCACCTGGCCCAGCTGGCGCGCCTGCGCTTCCCCAAGCGGGCGGTGCCCTCGGCAATTTCCGAGACCTTCAGCAAGATGGCCCAGCTGGACATCCGCATTGCCCGGGAGCTGGGCCGGCTGCTGGACACCCGCGACCTGGCCATCGCCAGCCAGATCATTGAGCTGAACCGCGAGCTGGACAAGCTGCACTCGTCGGTCTTCCAGATCATTGCCGAGGAAAGCTGGCAGGAGGACGCCCCCACCACCGTGGACGTGTCGCTGACCAGCCGCTACCTGGAACGCTTTG
Source organism: Glutamicibacter sp. St.4D3 (assembly GCF_059728615.1). Taxonomy (NCBI): domain Bacteria; kingdom Bacillati; phylum Actinomycetota; class Actinomycetes; order Micrococcales; family Micrococcaceae; genus Glutamicibacter; species Glutamicibacter sp. St.4D3. The sequence continues at coordinate 475,073 of NZ_AP039380.1, read as the reverse complement.
GTGATCACGGTGTCTCGGTGGCACGCAAGGTCACCTACCTGGTCACCGGCGAGTGGGAGCCCCAGGGCTAGGTTCCACCCGGCACGCAAGACAGCACCATGCCACGGTCCGGCATCTCCCCAACGGGATGCCGGACCGTGGCATTTGCGCATCGCCGCCGCCCGCCGGGTCAATGACATACTGGAGACGAACCTAGCCTGCGCCAAGGAGTATTGATGAGCAACGAATCAGAGATGGAACTGTTCTCCCGGATCCTGCTGCATTTCACCTTTGACGGGATCAGCCCGGCCCTGCGGGAACCGGAGGGCATCGCAGCCGAAGCCCGTGAAGGCATCACCCTGCTGCGCGCGCTGGCCGACCGCGGACACCGCGAGAACGCCCGGGACCTGACCGAACAGGCCCTGAGCCAAATCAACGAGGCCTCCCAGCTACCCGAGGCCCCCGCGTCCGTCTTCGCCCAAATCACCAACGAACTGCTCGAGCTGCACACCGAACTCTCGGCCTGAGCATGGCCCGGACACACTCCGTGGCCCGCACCCCGGTCAGCGCCCTGGACCAGGACCTTGCCCAGCTGCGTGACTGCTTCGACCTGCGCCGCGCCGCGGCAGCGCCCCGCGGGCCGGCGGCACGTCAGTGGCTGCAGGACCTGGAACTGGATCTGCTGGATGCCGCCGAGCAGCTGGCCGCAATGCTGCAGGAGGGGCCCGCGCTGCCGGTGTACCAAACCTGCGCCCAAGCCATCGACCTGCTCACCGCAGAGCTGGCCCGCTCCGGGGATGACTACGGGCTGATCCAGGTGGCCCTGCAGGAATTGGCCCCGCTGCACGCCCGGGCCGCCGTGCAGGCAGGAGTCCCGGCTGCCGACTTGGTGCCATGGCTGCTCCAGCAGCAGCTGCGTCGGCCCCCGGCGAACTGGCAGCCGGATGTGTTCGCCTACCGCGCGCTGCTGCCCGGCCCGGCGCTCAACCAATACAAGCAGCGGCTGCAGCGTGCCCTGCAGTCCCTGCAGGCCCAGGCTTCCCGGCAACCGGCGGCCGCGGCTGACCGCCTGCTGCAGGTGCAGCGGGTGGCGCAGTACAACCGCCAACACCTGGCAGTCCTGGAAGCCGACGCCTCGGCGATAGTCCAAAGCCATGGCGGGCCAAGCCGAGATCCGCTGCTCATTGCGCAGGCCCTGCACGAGGCCGGCCTGGCCGGTGCCGCACTGAACTACGCCCACCGCGCCGTGCACGTTGATCTGCCCGACGGATCCCGGCCGCGCGCCGGGGCCCTGCGCTTGTGGCTGCGGCTGCTGGACCGGCTGGACCCCGAACGCTCCATGGCTGCCCGGCTGCAGCTTTTCCACCGCTACGGCGGCTATGAGCTGGCCGAACAAATCTACCGGCTCGGCACCGGTCAGTGGCCGGAACATGAGCAGATGGTCTTTGAGCGCCTGCGCGCCGATTCCCCGCGGGACGCGGTGCGTTTTGGCCTGCAGGTGCTGCAGGATCCGGCACGGGCCTGCGATGAGCTGGGACGCCTGGAGGAACCGGGCCACGCGCTGCTGGATCAGGTGATCAGCGCCGTTGTCCCATTCGCCCCCGAAAGGGCCGTGCCCCTGCTGGAATCAAGCGTGGAAGCCAAGCTGCTGCATGCCGACCGGCGCATGTACCCGCAGGTCGCCGACCAGCTGCGCCAGTTGCTGGAACTGGCGGCAAAAACCGGTGAGACGGCGCGGGCACGGAAGTTCATTGCCCAGGTGCGCATCCGCCATGCGAACCGGCCGCGCCTGCTGGAACAGCTGGACCGCGGTGGGCTGCCCCGCTGAGCGCGAATCCGCACGGCCGGGCCGTTAAACACCGTCGGCATGTCTCGAAGTGGTCTTCGAAACATGCCGATTGAAGAAAGCTGGTAAAAGTGCGGCGATTAGCCTTCGCACTCGACGCAGAATCCGATGTTGCCTTCCTCGCGCACCAGCTGCGAGCGGTGACGGACCAGGAAGCACGAGCCACAGATGAACTCGTCGTCCTTGGCGGGAACGACCGTGACGGTCAGTTCCTCGTTCGACAAGTCAGCACCGGGCAGTTCCAAACCGTCGGTGTGGTCGGTTTCGTCGAGTTCGCGCACGACGCTCTTGGCGTCGGGGGCGTTTGCGGACTTGACCGCATCCAGTGAAGCCTTACGTGCCTCGGCTACATCCGGGCGGACCTCATCGTAATCAGTTGCCACGAATTGCATTCCTAACGTGAGCCATTGTGCTGTTCGAGATAGGAGATTACAGCATAGATGAGACAAAAACACAATCGTGGAGGGAGGTTTCGCTCACAGCCTGTCAACCATGGCCCCGCCGGTAGCGGAAAGGCAAAAGACGTGCCACGTCGGAAGCGCTTTCACGCTTCGGTCGTGGCACGTCTTACAGTGCGTGGAACCTACTTGCGGCCCTGGTTGGCCACTGCCTTGATGGCCTCGGCGGCGGCTTCGGGATCCAGGTAGGTGCCCCCGGCGGTGACCGGGGTGAAGTTCTCGTCCAGTTCGTAGACCAGCGGGATGCCGGTGGGAATGTTCAGCCCGGCGATGTCCTCGTCGCTGATGCCGTCCAGGTGCTTGACCAGGGCGCGCAGCGAGTTGCCGTGCGCGGCGACCAGCACGGTCTTGCCCGCGGTCAGATCCGGCTTGATGGAGTCCTCCCAGTACGGCAGCATGCGCTCAAGCACGTCCTTGAGGCATTCGGTGCGCGGGGCGTCATCGCCCAGCGAGGCGTAGCGCTCGTCGCCGACCTGGCTGAACTGCGAGTCGTCGGCCAGCGCCGGCGGCGGGGTGTCGTAGCTGCGGCGCCACTGCATGAACTGCTCCTCGCCGAATTCGGCCAGGGTCTGCGCCTTGTCCTTGCCCTGCAGCGCCCCATAGTGGCGTTCGTTCAGGCGCCAGCTGCGGTGCACCGGAATCCAGGAACGCCCGGAGGCCTCCAGCGCCAGGTTGGCGGTGACGATGGCACGGGTCAGCAGGGAGGTGTGTAGGACCTGCGGCTTGTAGCCGGCCTCGTCCATCAGCTGGCCGCCGCGCACGGCCTCGGCGCGGCCCTTCTCGGTCAGCGAGACGTCATACCACCCGGTGAACAGGTTCTTCTCGTTCCATTCACTCTGCCCGTGGCGCAGCAAAATCAAAGTATGGCTCATGATTCCCATCTTAGCGTTGCAGGTTCGTGCCCCGGTGGTTCATTGCACCCACCCTGGGCGTTGGTCACCCCTCGGTGCTCCCGGCCCATCCCTCGGAACGGGCGCAGGGACCGGGGGGTCAGTAGTTGTACCAGTTGCCTCCGCGACCGGAGAGCGCCGGGCGCACGTCGGCCAGGTAGACGCAGCAGATGCAGGCGGCAATCAGCTGCAGGAATCCGCCGCCGAGCGCGGCCGCGTTGGGCAGCACGGAAAGCACGGCGATGAAGGCACTGCCGCCGGTCAACGCCATCCAGAACCCCTTGGTGCGCTTGCCCTCGGCCACAAAGCGGTCCCCGGGGTGGCGCACTGCGTCAATCAGCGCCCACAGCGCCAGGACCGCGATCACCAGGGACAGGGCATACATCAGAAAGAATTCGATGGTGCGTGCTAGTTGCATGGTTCCAGCCTACCCGCGCGGCCCCGCGCCGGGACACATTGGCAGCGACACATTTGGCGCACCGGCACCCCGACCAGCCAGCCGACGGCGGCGGGCTCAGCCTTCCAGGCTCCCCAGCGCCTGGCTCAGGTCCCGCCACAGATCCTGCGGATCCTCGATGCCCACCGAGAGCCGGATCAGGTTCGGCGGCACGCTGGCCGGTTCGGAGGCGTGCCGGGCCCGGCGCTCGGCCAGGGTTTCCACCCCGCCCAGCGAGGTGGCCGGGGTAATCAGGCGCAGCGCCGCGATCACCCGGTCGGCGGCCGGGGCATCGGCACCGACCTCCAGGGCAATGATCGACCCGAACCCGTCCATTTGCTCCCGGGCCCGTCCATGGCCCGGATCCCCGGGCAGGCCGGGGTAGCGCACGGCGCCGACCGCCGGGTGGGCCTCTAGCTGTTCGGCCAGGAACTGGGCGTTGGACTGGGCCCGTTCCAGGCGCACCGAGAGCGTGCGCATCCCGCGCAGCGCCAGGAACACGTCCATGGGTGAGGCGATCGCCCCATGCAGGGTGCGGTAAGCGTGCAGCTTCTCCCGCAGCTGCGGGTTGGAGGTCACCGCCGCACCAAGGACCACATCGGAATGTCCGGAGAGCGACTTGGTCACCGAATGCACCACCACGTCCGCGCCCAGGCCCAGCGGGCGCTGCAGCAGCGGGGTGGCGAACGTGTTGTCCACCAGGCTGAGCACACCGTGCTCGGCCGCGGCGGCCAGCAGCACGGGCAGCTCGGCCACCTCCAGCATCGGGTTAGTCGGGGACTCGAGCCACAACGCATCGGCGCCCTGCAGCGCCGCGATGCCGGCGGCGGTGTCGGTGATGTCGATCGGGCGTACCACCACGTCCCCGGCCGCCTCCATCTGGGCCAGCAGCGAGAGCGAACCGTTGTAGGAGTGCCGCGGCAGCACCAGGGTGCCCCCGCGCGGAACCAGTGACAGGGCCGCAGCGATCGCCGCCATCCCGGAGGAGTAGACCAGCGCCGGGAGCGTGGCAAGCTCCAGCTGGCCCAGCAGCTGCTCAAACCCGTCCCAGCTGGGGTTCGCGAAGCGGGCGTAGACCCGGTCGCCGCCGCCGGCCACCGCCTGTGAATGGAAGGTGGAGGTGAAGGTCACCGGATGGTTCACCGGGGCGTTGTTCACGGCCTCGGGCCGGGCGCCGGCCACCGCCAGGGTGTGGGCGCTCCACTGTTCGGGGTCGGTGTGCGGGGTCTTGGTTGGGCTCATAGCGCCAAGATTACGCCCGGGCCGGGAAGCGAAGCAGCAGCATTGCAGCATGTTTCACCGCCGGGCACAGTGAGCGTGACGACTTCTGCGGCCAGCCCGGGCAATCCGGGCCCCGATCTTCGTTAGGCTAGACGGGTGAGTACCGCATCCCCCAGTTCCGCGCGTGGCCTGTTCCTTGCCTTTGAAGGCGGTGACGGCGCCGGCAAGTCCACCCAGCTGCGCCTGCTGCACCAGGCCCTGGCCCGCGGCGGCGCCCCGGTGGTCATCACCCGGGAACCGGGCGGCACCGACATCGGGGAGAAGCTGCGCTCCCTGGTGCTCGAGCACGGGCACGGGCAGATCGATGAACGCACCGAGGCGCTGATGTACGCCGCGGCCCGCGCCGCCCACGTCAACCAGTTCATCCTGCCGCACCTGCGTTCGGGCACCCACGTGGTCACCGACCGCTTCGTGGATTCCTCCCTGGCCTACCAGGGCATTGGGCGCGGTCTGGGGATCGAGCAGGTGGCGGCCGTGAACCGGTTCGCCACCGACGGGCTGGTCCCGGACCTGACGATCCTGCTGGACATCTCCGCGGCCGACGGCCGGGCCCGGCGGGTCACCGCCGGGGGCGGGGTGGAGGACGCCGACCGGCTGGAAGCCGAACCCGATGACTTCCACGAACGCATCCGCCAGGGCTTCCTGGCCCTGGCCGGCGCGGCCCCCGAACGCTACCTGGTCCTTGACGCCACCACCGGCGCCGAACAGCTGCACCGCCAGATCCTGAACCGAGTGCAGGCGATGCTCTGATGCGCCCGGTCTTTGCCGAGCTGGCCGGACAGCAGCGCATCATTCAGGTGCTCGAGCGCCAGATTGAACTGGGCGCGCCCACCCACGCCTGGCTGTTCACCGGCCCGCCCGGTTCCGGGCGCACCACTGCGGCCCGGGCCTTCGCCGCAGCCCTGCAATGCGAGCGCCAACCGGCCGGTTGCGGGCAGTGCACCGCCTGCGTGCAGGTCCTGGAGGGCACCCACCCGGATGTGGACTTCATCTCCACCCACAAGGTCGCCTACCAGATCGAGGACGTGCGCCAGCTGATCACCCGCGCCCAGGAAAGCGCGCGCACCGGGCGCTGGCGGATCATCATCATTGAGGACGCGGACCGGATGACCGAGCGCACCACCAATGTGCTGCTCAAGGCCATCGAGGAGCCGCCGGCACGCACCCTGTGGTTCCTGTGCGCCCCCTCCCCCGCCGATGTGCTGGTCACCATCCGCTCCCGCTGCCGCGCGGTGAATCTGTCCATCCCTTCCGTGGATGAGGTCGCTGATCTGCTGGTGCGCCGCGACGGGCTGAGCCAGGAGCAGGCCCACTTCGCCGCCCGCGTCTCCCAATCCCACATTGGGGTGGCCCGGATGCTGGCCCGGGACGAACAGGCCCGCTCCCGGCGCGAGGAGGTCATCAGCCTGCCGCTGCGCCTGCGCACCCTGCCCCAGGCGATGGCGGCCGCCGCCCAGGTGGTGTCCCTGGCGACCGACCACGCCGAGGCGACCACCGGCGCCTCACTGGCCGAACGCACCGCGGCGCTGCGCCACGCGAACGGGCTGGGCGAGGAGGAAACCATCCCGCCGGGCCTGCGGGGGGCCTTCAAGCAGCTGGAGGAGGACGCCAAGCGCTTCTCCCGCCGCGCCACCTTCGATTCTTTGGACCGCACCCTGATCGACCTGACCACTTTTTTCCGTGACGTGCTCACCCTGCAGCTGGGCACCCGGGTGGAGCTGATCAATGAGCACCGGCGCAAAGAGATCAGCGCCTACGCCGCCGCCCAGCCCAGCGAGAAAACCCTCTCCCAGATCGACGCGATCAACGGAACCCGCCGCCGCCTGGCCGCCAACGTCACCCCGCTGCTGGCCCTGGAGGCGCTGATGTCCACCCTGCTGCAACCGGTCCGACGATAGTTTTCCAGCGCTGCGGCGCTCACCAACCCAAGGAGTGACACGTGTCCGTACGTCCACGCCACCGCCGGTGGCTCCCCGCCGCGGCCTTCAGCGCGGTGCTCGCACTGCTGGTCAGCGGCTGCTCGGCCCCCACGGAACAACGCGCCGAACCGGAGCCGGTGGCCCAGGGGCTGCAGAGCTACTACGAGCAGCAGCTGCAGTGGGAAAAGTGCGGCAGCGTCATCGAATGCGCCACCCTGAAGGTGCCGCTGGACTATGAGAACCCGCAGGATGGCTCCATCGACCTGGCGCTGAACCGCCGCGTCGCCCAGGGCAGCGAAAAGAACCTGCTGGTGAACCCCGGCGGCCCGGGCGGCTCGGGGCTGGACCTGGTCAAGTCCTCGGTGCCGTTGATGTTCAGCAAGGAACTGCAGCGCGAATACAACGTCATCGGCTTCGACCCGCGAGGGGTGGGCAAGAGCACCCCGGTCACCTGCCTGGACGACGCCGAACAGGACGAACTGCGCCAGCAGAACCAGCGCAGCTGGGTCCCCGCCGAACGCGAGGAAATCCGCGCCGAGTCCAAGAAGTACGCCGACTCCTGCCTGGAAAAGACCGGTGAGCTGCTTGGCCACGTGGATACCGCCAGCGCCGCGAAGGACATGGACATCATCCGCGAGGCCCTGGGTGATGAGCAGCTGGACTACCTGGGCTTCTCGTACGGCACCTTCCTCGGCGCCACCTACGCCGACCTGTTCCCGGGCCACGCCGGGCGGATGGTGCTGGACGGGGCCATGGATCCAAAGAGCACCTCCAGCCAGGTGGACCTGGCCCAGGCGGTCGGCTTCGAAAAGGAAATCAAGGCCTGGCTGGAAGACTGCGTGGAAAGCGGGGACTGCCCGTTCACCGGCACCGCGGAGGACGCCTACAAGCAGCTGCAGGACTTCTTCAAGAAGCTTGAGGCCAAGCCCATGGTGGCCAGCGACGGGCGCAAGGTACCGGTCATCGACTTCATCAACGGCTTCATCATCCCGCTCTACGAGTCAACCTCCTGGCCGATGCTCAGCTCGGCGATGGCCGACGCGTTGGAGGGCGACGTCGATCAGATCCAGTACTTCGCCGACCTGTCCGCCGGCCGCGACGAGGAGGGGAACTACACGGGCAACACCACCGAGGCCTTCGGCGCGGTGACCTGTCTGGACTACCCGATGGACGCGGCCGAGGCGCGGATGGAGGCCGAGGCCAGCGAACTGCAGCGCCAGGCTCCCATCATGGGCAAGTACCTCTCCTACGGTGCCCTGGGGTGTGAGGATTGGCCGTTCGAGCCGACCCGGGTTCCCGGCGAGCTGCACGCCGACGGCGCCGGGGACATCCTGGTGATCGGAACCACCGGCGACCCGGCCACCCCGTACCACTGGTCGGAATCACTGGCCAAGCAGCTGCAGGGTGGGGTGCTGCTGACCTATGAGGGCCACGGCCACACCGCCTACGGCCGCTCGAATGACTGTGTGACCCAAGCCGTGGACGGGTACCTGATTGATGGACAGGTTCCCGAAGACGGAACCAAATGCTAGACCGCTGCCAGCCGCCCTCGCGTTTTGACGAGCCAAGAGCGACTCGGATAAAGTGACTTGGTGCCCTAGTGGCACTTGGCCTCCTTAGCTCAGGGGTAGAGCAGCTCCCTCGTAAAGAGCAGGTCGCCGGTTCAAATCCGGCAGGGGGCTCGGCCAAACGCCCTTGTCAGAATCGCCAGCGATTGTGACAAGGGCGTTTTTCGTACCCGCAAGGCTACGCCGACGCCGCCGGTGGCCGTTTCAGGGAGCGACGGATAACGCCGGATGATGCCGGGTTCGGATCAATCAGCCAAGACCAGGCCGATCTTTGTGAGGTTCTGCGCTGGATCGGCGTCCGGTTCCGGCTGCGTCAGGTACTGTTCCCAGGCCACCTCGGCGGGGTTCAGCCCCTGCTCCAGCACCCATTGGCGCAGATGGGCGTGCGCTGCTGCCAACTGTTCGTAGTCGCCCTGCACCACCAGGGTGGCCGTACGGGCGGCCGGCAGGATTGCGCCCGCCATGGGTTGCACGGAACCCAGCGGGGCGTCCAGCGGCAACGCCACGGCCAAGTCGATCAGGCGGCCGGGGGTGCCGTAGGTAATACCCAGCGGGGCGCCCACCAGCCGGCGGCCGCTGTCCTGCAGCGCGGCAAACAATTGGGGAAAACTGGCGTCATAGAACGCCCTAATCTCGTCAAACCCCAGGGTCTTGCGGATCAGCGCCAGGTGCACCAGCGGGTGATCCTCGATGACGGGCTCGGGAAACTGCTCTGCGCTCATGTTCGCTCCATCTGGGTCGGCGAAAGGACAACGCCAGTCTAGAGCGCAGCGGCCGGCCCCACCAGAGGCAGGGCCAGCCGCCGTGCCCCGCGGGTTCTAGGCGAAGTCGGCGGTTGCCGGATCCGAGGCGATCCGCCCTTCGGCCCCGCGGTCCAGGCCGGCGATCTTTTCTAGGTCCTCGGCGTCCAGGTTCACATCCAGCGCCGCGAAGTTCTCAACGATCCGCGATTCGGTGACCGACTTGGGGATCACCACGTTGCCCAAGGCCAGGTGCCAGGCGATGACGACCTGGGCGGTACTGGCCCCGTGCTTCTCGGCAATCTCAACGAGCACCGGGTCCTTGAGCAGCTCGCCGCCCTGTCCCAGCGGCGACCAGGATTCGTGGATGATCCCGTGTTCCTTCTCGTAGGCGCGCAGTTCATGCTGCGGGAAGTACGGGTGGGTTTCGACCTGGTTGATCACCGGGCGGACACCGGTGGCTTCATGCAGCTCCTCGAGCGCCTCGATGGTGAAGTTGGCGACGCCGATGGAGCGGGCCCGGCCCGATTCCTTCAGCTGGACCAGGGCCTTCCAGGTATCCACGTACAGTTGGCGCTTGGGCTGCAGCCAGTGGATCAGGTACAGGTCCACGTAGTCGGTGCCCAGCTTCTGCAGCGAGGCATCAAAGGCGGTCAGGGTCTTGTCGTAGCCCTGCTCGGAGTTCCAGACCTTGGTGGTGATGAACAGCTCCGGGCGTTCCAGCCCGCTCTCTGCGATCGCGCGGCCCACTCCTGCCTCGTTGCCGTAGATCGCAGCGGTGTCGATGTGCCGGTAACCGGCCTTCAGTGCCGCGGCGAGCACCGGCGCAACCTGCTCATCGGGAATCTGCCAGACACCGAAGCCCAGCTGGTCAATGGAATTTCCGTCCAGGAACGTGACTTGTGGAACTTGTCTACTCATGTTCCCAATCTAGTGTGCGCACCGGGTGCGGGGAAACCGGAAAACGGGTCAGTCGCGCACTTTTTCCAAGGCCGCCTCAGCGGCCTGGACTCCTTCGACAACGATTTGCACGCGGGTGCGCACCGCGAAGTTGCTGATATCGCTGCCGGCTTCGGCCTGCAGCCGGGTCATCGCCAGCACCTGGGCACTGGTGGCCAGGTCATTGGCGGCCTTGGTCAGGGCCCGGTGCACGTCAAAGGTGCGTTCGGGCACGAATTCCTCTTCACTGGGAGTCAGCTTCTGGGCCCGGGTGCACACCACGCGCACCCGCGGCTGCAGGTCGGCCAGTTCATTGGCGCAGGCCATCAGCTGGTTGTGCAGCTCGTCGTTGCCGATTCCCTCCACCACCTGGAACACCCGGTCCAGCGAACGGTTGAACCGGTCGTGGGCGCGACGCCACACCCCCTGCCCGAGGTCGCGGTTGGCGGCGCGGGTTTGGCGCAGCCGGGAAAAGAAAGCCATGAGCTAGTGGTTGCCTTCCTGTGCTCTGGTACCGGTTTAAGAGTACCGGGATTCGCAGACCAGCCCACCACCGGCAGTGGCCGCCGCATCCTTGATAGATGCGACGGCCACTGCCCGCTGCGATTAGGGTGCCCGGACCGGGTTCCTAGCAGCAGCGTCCCTGCGGGTTGCGCTCCTGCCAGTCGGTGTAGTCCTTCCAGAACTCCCGTTCGTTCATCGGTTCCTCGCCCGGATGCTGGCGCCGGTGGTGTTCCAGGTAGTGCTGGTACTTGTCGGCGCCCAGCACCCCGTCGACGAACTTCTTGGCCTTGGACAGGCCCTGGACGAATCCCATGTTCCCCTCCCCTAGTGCCCCGCGGCGGGGGTGGTGCCGGTGGCCTCGTGGTAGTCCTTCCACTTAGCCTCCAGTTCCTTCTCCGCCGGCAGGGAGACAATGCCCTGCGGTGCATAGATCTTGGATTCCACGTACGGGTCTTCGGTGTCATCGGCCGCGTTGAGGTTCCGGGCACGCACGGTGGCGATGATCGCGGCTACGATCACGATGACCGAAAGCAGCAGGAACGCCACCGAGAGCCAGCCCTGCACGCCGGTGTTGCGCACGACCGCCTCCATGGCCTCCACGCTCTTGGTGCTGCCCAGGCTGGTTTCCCCGTTGGCCAGCGCTTCCTTGTAGGCGTTGTGGTTGGCGAAGTAGCCGACCTTCACGTCGGTGGAGAAGATCTTCTGCCAGCTGGCAACGAACGTGATCACGACGGTGAACGCCAGCGGCAGCACGACCACCCAGAGGTGCTTGAAGTTTCCGCGCTTGGCCACGATGGTCATCACGATCGCCAGGGCGATCGCCGCCAGCAGCTGGTTGGAGATGCCAAACAGCGGGAAGAACGTGTTGATCCCGCCCAGCGGGTCGGTGACCCCGAGGATCAGGATGTACCCCCAGCCGGCGACCATGATCGCGGTACAAAGCCACGCCCCGGGACGCCACGAGGTGTCCTTGAACTTCGGGACGAAGTTGCCGATGGTGTCCTGCAGCATGAAGCGGGCCACACGGGTTCCGGCGTCCACCGCGGTGAGGATGAACAGGGCCTCGAACATGATCGCGAAGTGGTACCAGAAGCCCATCATCGCGGTCCCGCCGAACCACTGGTGCATGATCGTGGCAATGCCCACCGCCAGGGTCGGGGCGCCGCCGGTGCGTGAAACCACCGACTCCTCCCCGACGTGGTTGGCCAGGTCGGTCAGCGTCCCGGGCTCCAGATGCACCCCGGAAAGCCCCAGCGAGTTCACGAACGCCACCGCGGTTTCCACGGTGCCGCCGGTGGCGGCGGAGGAGGCGTTCATGGCGAAGTAGATGCCGCGGTCGATGGAGATCGCGGCGACCAGGGCCATGATGGCCACGAAGGATTCCATCAGCATGCCGCCGTAGCCCAGGAAGCGGGTCTGCTTTTCCTTCTCCACCAGCTTCGGGGTGGTGCCCGAGGAGATCAGGGCGTGGAACCCGGAGAGCGCGCCACAGGCAATGGTGACGAACAGGAACGGGAACAGGCTGCCGGCCACCACCGGCCCATCGGAGCGGGAGGCGAATTCGGACACCGCCGGGACGTTGATTTCCGGGCGCACCACAATGATCGCGATCGCCAGCAGGGCGATCACACCGATCTTCATGAAGGTGGACAGGTAGTCGCGCGGGGCCAGCAGCAGCCAGACCGGAAGGATCGCGGCGATGAAGCCGTAGATGATGATGGCCCAGGCGATGGTGGTGCGTTCCATGTGGAAGAACTCGGCGCCCCACGGGGTTTCGGCGATCCAGCGTCCGGAGATGATGGCGAACATCAGCAGCACGAAACCGATGATGGACACTTCCAGCACCTTGCCCGGGCGGATGAAGCGCAGGTAGATGCCCATGAACAGGGCGATCGGAATGGTCAGGCCCACCGAGTAGACGCCCCAGGCCGATTCACCCAGCGCGTTGACCACGACCAGCGCCAGGATGGCGACGATGATGATCATGATGGCCAGGGTGGCGATCAGGGCGGCGGTGCCGCCGATGACGCCGAGTTCCTCGCGGGCCATCTGGCCCAGTGAGCGGCCGCCGCGGCGCATGGAGAAGAACAGCACCAGGTAGTCCTGCACCGCTCCGGCCAGCACCACGCCGACGATGATCCAGATGGTTCCGGGCAGGTAGCCCATCTGCGCGGCGAGCACCGGGCCGACCAGCGGACCGGCCCCGGCGATCGCGGCAAAGTGGTGACCAAAGAGCACCCGGCGGTCGGTGGGCACGAAGTCCCGGCCGTTGTTCAGGTATTCGGCCGGGGTGGCGCGGTGGTCATCGGGTTTGGCGATCTTGCGTTCGATGAACTTGGCGTAGAAGCGGTAGGCAATCAGGTAGGTGGCCACCGCGGCGAACACGAACCAGATGGCGTTGATGGTCTCGCCGCGGGAGAAGGCCAGGACGGACCAGGCCACGGCCCCCAGCAGCGCGATCGCCACCCAGATAATGATCCGCGTCGGGGTCCAGCGGTTCTCCTCGCGCTCGGCCACTTGCGGATCGACCGCTGCCGGCGGCAATGTATGACTGCGACTCATGGCAACTTACCTTTCGAGAGGGTGCGGTGATGATGTGCCCCGTGATCTGGGTGACCCCATGCTATGAAGCGGGTCACCCAGATGTAAACAAATCCACACTACTCCCACGGGACCGCTGGCCTAGTGCAGCGTTACGACAATCTTTCCCTTGTGCTCTCCGGAGTCGAAGTACTCGTGGGCGGCGGCCAGCTCGTCAAAACCAAAGCTGCGCTCCACATTCAGTTCCAGTGACCGGTCCTGCAGCAGCGGGGTGAGCCGCTGGACGGTGCGGTGCACGATCCCGGCCTTCTCCTCCAGCGGCCGGGAACGCAGCGTGGTGGCAATGATGCGCAGCCGCTTGGAGAGCATCAGTCCCAGGTCGGCTTCGGCCTTGCGCCCACCCTGCAACCCAATGATCACCAGCCGTCCGCCCACGGCGAGCGCCTTGAGGTTCATGGCCAGGTACTTCGCGCCCACTACGTCCAGGATGAGATCCACCCCGGTGTCCTCGGTCAGTTCCTTGACCCGGGTGAGCACATCCTCGGTGGCGTAGTTGATTCCCGCATCCGCACCCAGTTCGGTGCAGTAGGCCAGTTTTTGGGCGCTGGAGGCGGTGACCAGCACCCGTGCCCCCGCCGCCTTGGCCAGCTGGATCGCCATGGAGCCGATGCCGCCGGCGCCGCCGTGGATCAGGATGGTCTGCCCGGAGCGCAGTTCGCCCTGGTCGAAGATGTTCGAGACCACGGTCGAGGCGACCTCCGGCAGCCCGGCGGCCTGGCTCAGGTCCATGTCCTGGGGAACCGGGAAAAGCACCTCGGCCGGTGCGGTGACGTATTCGGCGTAGCCTCCGGAGGCCAGCAGCGCGGCGACCCGGTCTCCGGTGGCCCAGCGTTCCACGTCGGGGCCCAGTGCCTCGATGGTGCCGGCCACCTCCAGGCCCGGGATGTCGCTGGCGCCTGGGGGCGGCGGGTAGACCCCGATCCGCTGCTGCACGTCGGCACGATTCAGGCCAAAGGCGGCGACCTTGATCAGCACTTCCCCGGCCCCCGGCACCGGTTTGCCGCGTTCGACTTTCTCCAGAACTTCCGGTCCCCCGGGCTGTGAGTAAATGTAGGCCTGCATGGTGTGGGACATAGTCAACGATTCCTTTCAGGTCTTGCCGATAGCGTATACTCGTTCCGGTTGGATGGTTGTCCGAGCGGCCGAAGGAGCTGGTCTTGAAAACCAGTGTGCGGTAACCCCGTACCAAGAGTTCGAATCTCTTACCATCCGCACAGGGAAAAACCCCTTGCCTTCCTTCTTACATGGAATGGCAAGGGGTTTTTGTGTTCCCACGCCCGGGCCGGGCGTGGGCAGCGCCGCCGGCGGCACAAGACCGGGATTGGGTGCTAGTCGTAGTCCGGGCCGGCACCCACGCCGACTTCGGCGCCCTGCTGCGAGCGCCGCAGTGACAGGTGGGAGATCCCCAGCCCGCTCAGGCGTGCCAGCTCGTTGACCACCAGGTGCGCATCTCCCAGCGTGCGCGCCGCCGGGTCTTCCACATCCCCGGACTGCGCGGCAATCGCGGTCCCCCACTGCACGGAGGACAGCTGCAGCCCCAGCACGAAGATGCCGCGGTGCACGGTGCCGTCACCGGCCACCAGCCGGTAGGGCTCACCGACCACATCGAAGCCCGACCCGGGGATCAGTTCCCCATCCGCGTTCTGCCAGTGGAAGGCCCGGGCCACCCGGTCCCCCAACAGCTGTCGCATCAGCCGGGTGTTGTTCTGCAACACGCGGTTGGCTGGCATCATCGATTCGCACAACAGCCGGGCGGTGTACCCCTCGCTATCCACCCAGGGGGATGAGACGGTGAATTCCCCGGCGAGCGCATCGAATTCAAACCGCGGTTCTGGTCCAGCGAAGGACACGAGTCCGGCACGGGAAAGCGCCAACAGCTGTTCTATGCGTTCCAACGGAGGACCGGAGGCCATTCCCTCCACCAGCGGTTCGAAGCGTCCCTGGATTTCCTCGATCTTCGACTGCTGGTCTATCAGGCCCTGGGCGATCAGGTCCTTGACGACCATCCGTCCGGCGTTCATGGTCAGCACCGCCCAGGAGAGCGGGTCCTGCATGCCGCGCGCACTGCAGTGCGCGTTATGCCGCAGGTACTGGCGCACCGCCTGCTGGTAGTGCTCGTGCGAGGGGAAGCCGATCTCCTCAAAGGGGTGGGCCAGCCCCGGCACATCCAGCCACTGGATCATGGGGAAGCCGGTGATGAAGTCACGCAGCGCAGCCAACCACACCTGGGTGCCCTCGTGGTGTTCGGCGTCCAGGATTTCGGCCACATGGGAGAGGAACTGCTCGGCCGGGATGGGCAGCTGCGCCTCGTGCTCCCGTGCACACTGGCTGTAATAGGCCCAGAGGATGTCCCGATGCAGCAGCGGCCAGATGTCCCGGCTGAACACCAAAGTGGCCTCGGGGTTGTTTCCCCGGGCTTCGGCCACCTGCTGCATCAGCTCCTCGGCCTGCAGGTAATGCAGCGTGATGTCCTCGGGGATGAACCGATCCGTCAAGGGTTTGCCCCAGTAGGGGGTGCCGCGCCGGGAAGCGGCAACCAGTACCGGCTCCTTCCCGGAGGGCAGGTAGTCAAAGCGCTCGCCGGGTACCTGGGAAACCTCACGGAACTGCCCTCCGCGGCCGATCGTCAGTTCGGCCATGGCGTCGAAGAAGTTCAGGCCCATCCCACGCAGCAGTGCGGGCTTGCCGGCGGAGAACTTCGAGTAGTCCACATCCAGCGGGATGCTCGGGCCAATATAGGTGGCCCCGGCCTGTTGGGCCTGCTCTGCCAGCACCTTCTGCTGCGGGTTCAGGTCCGCTGCCTGGTGCCCCAGGGCCAGCACCACCGCATCGGCCCGCAACTCGTGCCGCTGGTCGCTCCCGGGGGTTTCATAGCTCACCCGGTAGGTGGCCTCGCGGGGATCCACCGCCACCACTTCACCGCGGATGAATTCGTAGTCAACATCCGGGTGCCCGGTGAGTACCGCCGCGCACCGGTCGTAGACATGCTCAAGATACCGGCCGTACAGGGCGCGGGTGGGGTAGGTCCCCGATGAGGTGTTCTGCAGTTCGGCTTGCTGCCCCTGGCTCAGGTTGGCACCGTCCCCGTGGCGCTGCACGAACTGGGCAAAGCTGAGTCCCGGTTCGCTGTCCTGCCGGTCAGGGGCGACAGTGGGAAAGGAAGCGGGCGTATTCATCCAGAAATTGGGTGACTGGCTTGAGTCCCACACATGTCCAGAGCCTGGCCGGTAGGCATCAAGCACAATGACACGCAGTTGCACAGCCAGCCGGCCGGTGTTGGCCACCATGCTGGCAAGGCGCTCGACCGTGCTGGTGCCGCGGGGGCCGGCGCCAATAATGGCTACTGCGAACGTTGCTTTGGTGTCATCTCGTTGGGTACTCACCCTCCAAGATTATTCTGTTTCCGGCCTAGACTGGGGCACATGGACCGAAGCGCAACCCAGCAACCGCCCGTTGATCACACCGAATCCCTTGACTGGCTTGAGGGAATCCATGACGAGAAGGCCCTTGAATGGGTCCGGAAACAGAACGCCGTCACCGAAGGCGAGCTCTATGACGCCAACTTCGAGGCCACCGCGCAACGGATCCAGCAGGTACTGGACGCCACCGACAAGATCCCCATGGTCACCAAGCGGGGCGAGTACTACTACAACTTCTGGCGGGACGCCGATCACCGCTTGGGCGTATGGCGGCGCACCGACTGGCAGTCCTACCGCAGCTCCAACCCTCGATGGCAGGTGCTGATCGACTTTGACGACTACGCGCGGAATCAGGAACAGGACTGGCATTTCGCCGGCGCACAGCTGCTGCGCCCCGGGGCGGGCGAGCCGTACCGACGCGCCCTGATCCGGATGAGCCCCGATGGCGGGGACCAGGTGATGATCCGGGAATTCGACCTGGCATCCTTGGAGTTCGTGCCGGACGGATTTGAGCTGCCGGTGGCCAAGACCTCGGTCTCCTGGGTGGATGAGGACACCATCTTGGTGGCCAGCGCGACCAACGAACAGGATACGACCCGTTCCACCTACGCCCGCTGCACACGCCGGTTGAAGCGCGGACAGCAGCTGGCGGCGGCCGAGACCATTTTCGAAGTCGACGTGGAACACGTGGGCGGCTGGGCACATTTCGATTCGACACCGGGTTTTGAACGCATTGTCACCACCGACGCCATCGACTTCTACAACTCGGTGACCGGGGTGATTTGGGATGACACCCACCAGATCATCAAGGTTCCCACCGATGTTCGGGTCCTGTTGCACCGCCAATGGGTGCTTTTCGCGCCACAGACCGACTGGAACCAGCAGGGCACGGTCGTACCGGCCGGAGCATTGGCCATCACCGAACTGTCCAGCTTCCTTGATTCCGGCGATCCGGGCACCCTGGTCTTCACCCCGGATGAGCACACCTCGCTTGAGTCCTTCTCCTTCACGGCAGGCCACCTGCTGATCACGCTCCTGCGGGATGTGGCCAGCGAAGTACAGGTTGTCGACCTGGATTCCGGGTTTGCGAGCAGTACCCTGCCGGTTCAGGGTGACTTCCTCTCCGTGTCGGTCAGCGCCGTGGATGACGAGGATGAGCAGGCCGGTGAGGACTACTGGATGACCGTCACCGGTTTCACCCAGCCCACCACCTTGCTGCGCGGACGAGTTGGCGAGCAGGCCGAGGTCATCAAGCGCTCACCGGAGCGCTTTGATTCCGCCGGATTGAGCGTGACCCAGCATTTCGCGGTATCCGCGGACGGCACCCGGGTGCCGTATTTCCAGGTCGCTGATGAGCAGTTGGTGCTGGACGGAAAGAACCCGGTACTGATGGACGGCTATGGAGGGTTCCAGGTCAGTCTCACCCCGGGCTACAGCCCGTCCCTGGGCACCGCATGGTTGAATCGCCGCACTGCGCAGGGACGCCGCGCCGTGTACGTGTTGACCAACATCCGTGGCGGGGGCGAGTACGGCCCGAAGTGGCACCGTGCGGCCTTGCAGCAGAACCGTCACCGCGCGTATGAAGACTTTGCGGCCATTGCCGAGGACTTGGTGGCACGAAAGGTCACCAGCCGTTCGCACCTTGCCGCAACCGGGCGTTCCAATGGCGGATTGCTCATGGGCAATATGATCACCGGGTACCCCCAGCTCTTCGGCGCCATCTCCTGCGGTGTTCCCCTGCTGGACATGAAGCGCTACACCCGGCTTTCGGCCGGCCACTCCTGGATAGCCGAGTACGGAGACCCGGAGATTCCGGAACAATGGGAATACGTGCGTACCTTCTCACCGCTGCACCGGCTGGATGATCAGCCGCATCCGGCGCAAGACTATCCGAAGTCCCTGATCTGGACGACGACGACCGATGACCGGGTTGGCCCCGTACAGGCACGCAAGATGGCAGCTCGCATGCTGGAGAAGGGGATCTCCTCCACGCGTTACCACGAGCCGGAAGACGGAGGTCATGCCGGTTCCACCGACAATGCGTCTACCGCCCGCATGTTGGCCACCAGCTACGAGTTCCTATGGCGTGCAATACAGTAGCGTGCGGCCGTTTTGTTTCCAGCCAGCAATTTCGATAAGCTTTATTTTGCTGGAAACAGCGGATGGACACGTGCCAGAGCGGCCGAATGGACTTCACTGCTAATGAAGGGTCGGGGTTAAACTCGACCGGGGGTTCAAATCCCCCCGTGTCCGCCAAAAACCCCCTAGTCAGCTAGGGGGTTTTTCTTTGCGTGGTCATGGGGAAGAGCCAAATGGTCATGGCGCTGGTACATACTGAACGCATGGCAAGCCTCGACAAATACCAAATCCCAGCCGGAGCAGAACGATACCGCGTCCGATGGGTATCCAACGGCGACCGAGAATCGCAATCGTTCGACACCGAAAAAGACGCCCTCCGATGGAAACACGTCATCGAAGCCGCCGGCGGCGACACCGGCAAAGCCGTAGACGCAATCGAAAACCAAATCGAAACCGGCCCCACCGTCACCGAACTGCTGACCCGGCACATCGACAACCTGATCAACGTCGGACCCTACCAACTGAAACGCTACCGGTCCGCGGTACCACTGCACTTCGGCGGTGACCTCGGAGAGCTGAAGGTGCGGCGCGTCAACTCTGAGCACATCGTGGCCTGGACCCGGCAGATGCAAGCCAAAGGATTGTCGGTGAAGTCCATCGCCAATCAGCGGGGCCTGCTCTCGGCGGCCTTCGATACCGGGATCCGGCTCGGTTATATGAAGGACAACCCGGTCGCCGGGGTGCGGCTGCCGAAAGAGACGCGCCCTGAGGAGCCGATGCGGATCCTCACCATGCCGCAGTTCGACCAGCTGATCGAGGCCATGCACGAACACTACCGGCCCGTGACCCGGATGATGCTGTACACGGGCCTACGGTTCGGTGAAGTCACCGCCCTGCAGAGGGAAGACTTTCAACTCGTCGGCGCCACCTCCACGGTACGTGTGCGCCGGGCGTGGAAGGAGGACGGGAACCACCGGTTTTACCTTGGCCCGCCCAAGACCCTAAAGGCGCGCCGCACCGTGTCCCTACCCGCCCAAGCGGACGCGATGCTCCGTCCGATCCTAGCGAACCGGGCACCGGACGAGATGGTATTCAAGACGGTGTACGGTCGTCAGATCCGCTCCTCGGCCTACCACAAGGTGTGGGGCACCGCCTGGGGCGCCATGGGTGTCGCGCCTGCTGCGCGACCGCGGCCCCACGACCTCCGCCACACTCACGCATCCATGATGCTGGCCGCCGGCATGGACATGTACGAACTTTCGCGGCGCATGGGCCACGAGTCAGTGAAAACCACGGTGGACCGCTATAGCCATCTGCTTGAGGATGCTCACGCTCGGGGAGCGTCCATCGCTGACAGCGCGTTTGGGTAACCATTCTGTCGGCCTGCATCGATAGCTTGGCAGGCATGGAGTCAGTCGAAATCCTCTTCACTTCCGCCGGCGAACCTTGGAAGATCCGTCGTCAAGGCCGAGTCTGGCAGGTAGCAGTCCAGCCCCAACGGTGGTTCGAACGTATCCAGTGGTGGAAAGACCCGGAGTATAGTGCGCGCAAGAACAGCGGATCCAGAATCGACTACGCCGTATGGCGGGTGCAGGTGCGGCTCGGAAATAACCCGCGTTCGGAAATGGTCACTTGGGATCTGATCGAGAATCCACAATTGGACGTTTGGGGGGTGCGCGAGTATGCCGAGCAGGCGGCCTAATGGTACATGGTGACTTGTCATACGGGTGTGCATTCCCAGCTAACAGTGACGTAACGGATAGGGCTAGGCTCTGTTATTCGGTTCTGTGCACATATAAGATTGAATTGTCAATATGTTATCCACAGGACTTGTGGGTAAGCGCACGTACTGACAACCGAAGGGGGTAACCGTGGCAAAAATTATTGATGTGGCCCAGTACATTTACGACCGGAAAAATCAATGGGTTGATGCTTGGGTACTCCAGAAGTTGACCTACTACGCTAAGGCGTGGTCATTAGCTTGGGATGGTGACCCGATCTTTGATGAGGGATTCCAGGCTTGGAAAGATGGGCCGGCTTGCTCTGAACTACACCGGGTTAACAAATATGAAAAACATCCTTTCTCAACCCGTATCCCGGACGCGAATGTAGAAGCGTTGTCGCCCAGGCAGAAGGCCGTAGTCGATTCAGTTTTGAGCTTCTATGGGTCAATGACTAAAGAACAATTGATAGAACGTACCCATGCTGAACGCCCATGGCTTGAAGCGAGGGGAAACCTTCCGGAGACCGCACCGAGCAAGAACTCATTACGTGAGGAAACTATGAAGTCCACCTACGTCCTGCAGTCACTACGGGGCTCTGACGTGCCCGTTGCTCCTGCCACGGGCATTGCCCCGTGTGTTGATGTCCCGGAGACCATTATCAACAGCCAGATCAGCAAGTGGGCCGATACGCTGGATTGGCTTGTAACCCGTTGAGCTCTCACTGTCTTTCTTTTGAGACGGTGGTCAAGATTAATAAGATCGTTCTTCGCGATTACGAGCCACATGCCGTAATTGACAAGGGCAAGATCCTGGGAGCCCTAGGTCGACCGTTGCACACATTTGCGGGCAACGTTCTCTACCCGACGGTTCCTGAGCAAACTGGGGCACTGATCCACGGATTGGCAACTGCTCACGGTTTTGCTGAAGGAAACAAGCGAACTAGCTGGATTGCTGGCATGTCCTACATGTCTGCAAAAGGGTTCGAGATTCGCCAGGTGCCAAACGAGGAAGCAGGCAGAACTCTTCTATCCTTGATCAATCGAGAGATAAGCCTAGAGGCTTACATCGCATGGCTCGCTCTGAACTTGGTTTGATTATCTCGCAAACGCAGGAAACCGCCCCACCCTCACGTAGAGGGTGGGGCGGTTCTGTTCTAGTTGGTCAAGTCGTTCTTGACGTCCTTAGCTGCGTCCTTGACGCTCTCGCCAGCCTGCTTCGCCGATGCGGCAGCCTGATCCTTCACGCCTTCGGCCTGCAGCTTCTCGTTGTCGGTGGCGTCGCCAACGCTCTCCTTGACCTTGCCGGATACTTCTTGTGCCTTGTTCTTGATCTTGTCTCCCAGGCCCATAGGCGTTCCTTTCGTTCGACCAACAATCAGTCCTCCGGTGGTGCCGCGAGGTCTTGCTCGCACTTTCGCGGCACCACCTTGCAATGGAGGTTGCATATTCCGGAAGTACCGGAGTGACCCAACCATACTGCTACCCGGTTGCGCCCGTCAACGATACTTAGGGAGCGTCCACCGACGGCTGACTAGTGTGTAATAGAAGAACAAAAACCCGCTTACCCCTTGCCCGGTGAAGCGGTGCATCCTAGAGTATTCGGAGGCCAGTTCGCTGGTGGCGGTCAATGGCAGACTCCCAAGGGTCATTGCCCGTCGAGGTAGCTAGGGGCGCGTAGAGTCCCCCAAGATCTACGCGTCCCTGGAGCCCCCAAATAGGCGTCCTCGAAACAACATTGGCTGCACAGTGCTATCGAGAGTGTTCATTATTCAACGGCCACTGTCCGGTTGGCTAGTAGTCGAGGCAAAAAAGATCGCCCCGTTCACCACCCTGCGAGCGGGGTGGTGATCGGGGCGGTTCTTGTTTAGTCGGGCTGGCCGAGGTTCGTGACGGCATCCTGCAGCGGATTCGTCGCCGCGGTCTCCTGCGGCCAGCCCTCAGCAATGACCCAATAGCACAGGACCACAGCGCTATTGAATTCCTTAAGAGACTTTTGAGTGAGCTTGTCAGATGGATTGTGTAAGCCCCTAGTCACCTCTGTTTTTCAGGGCTTGTAATACTCAGTTCACGTACGGCTCGACACGTTCCGGGTAAGCCATCGCCAGCTGCTGCAATGCCTGTTTCCACCCGTTCGTCCCAGCGCCTTCCACCAGGTGCGTACCTGCACCAGCGCGCGGGGTGCGGCCTTTCTTGGCAGCGTCCTTGAACCGTTCACGGGCCCGCTTATCCTCGATATTGCAGATCGCCAGCCACAGCATCTTTACCGCCGCCGTATCGGACGGGAAATGCCCTCGGGATTTAGTGACCTTGCGCAGCTGGTAGTTCATCGACTCAATCGCGTTCGTCGTATAAATGACCTTCCGCAATTCAGGGGCGAACTCCAAGAACGGGGTGAACCTTTCCCACGCGTTGCGCCAGGTCGCCACCGCCGAGGGGTACTTGCGCCCCAACTCGCTGGCCTCGAAGTCCTCCAACGCCGCCTGCGCCGCCTCGATGCTCGGAGCAGTGTAAATGCTCTTCAACTGGGCACTGACCGCCCTGCGGTCGGTGTAGGACACGAACCGGTTCGCCGTCCTGATCAGGTGCACCACGCAGGTCTGCACCGTGGCCTTGGACCAGGTCGCCTCGATCGCCTCGGGGAAACCGGTCAGCCCGTCGCAGCAGGCGATCAGCACGTCCTTCACGCCTCGATTGGCCAATTGGGCGCACACCTGAGCCCAGAACTTCGCACCCTCATTCTCGGTCACCCAGATGCCCAGCACGTGTTTGATGCCCTCCACGCTCACCCCGACGGCCATGTGTGCGGCCTTATTGCGTACTTGGTGCCCGTCGCGGACCTTGATGACAATCGCATCCAGGTACAGGATCGGGTAGAACTCCTCCAAGGGCCGTTCCTGCCATGCAGCGACTTCATCCAGCACCTCGTCGGTGATCTTGCTGATGGTGTCGTGGGACAGTTCGGTGCCGATGGTGGTTTCCAGGTGGTAGGCGATATCCCGCACGGTCATGCCCCCGGCGTACAGGGACACGATCATCTCATCCAGGCCACCGGTACGCCGCGACCCCTTGGGCACCAGGGTGGGGGTGAACGTTCCGGCCCGGTCCCGCGGGATCTGCAGGTCCACGTCCCCGGCCACCGTGGATACGGTCTTGGGGTAGGAACCGTTGCGGGAATTCGGGGCGAACCGTCCTTGCCCGTCGCCCTTTTCGTATCCCAAGTGCTCAGTCAGTTCGGACTTTAGCCCGCGCTCCAGTCCGGCGCGGATGATCTGCTGAATAAACCCGTCCTTGCCATCGAGCTGGATCTCTCCTCGGTCGATAAACCCCATGAGCTCATCGAACGCCCCGGACTCTTTGACCGCGTCCATGGAACCCAGGGCGGCGAGTTTCTCGGCAACGTCGGAGGCATTTTTCATCGGGGTCTGATCCTGGTCTTTCTCAACGGTCATCGTGTGTTCTTCCTAGTCGTTTCTATCAATTGACTAGAGGTCTTACACAATCCCTCTGACAGGCTCTTTTGAGTCTTGCTGAAAATTCTCTGCCATCGTCAATAGCACAAGCCTAGGTTGAACACGCGGAAAACTAGGGAGAGATCCGACGGCTCCTTGACCGGCGTGCGACTTCGCACGCAAAGGCCACAAGCCCAATAGCAGTGCCAATGACTGGAACCACAATGGCAACCACCAAGACTACAACATTCTTTAATGACCGATTTCCGAGCACCACCCAGACGCTTAGAGTGACGGCTAAAAGCCAGGCAGCAATGAACGTCATTTCAAAAACATCAAGCTCAAGCA
Organism: Glutamicibacter sp. St.4D3; assembly: GCF_059728615.1. Classification (NCBI taxonomy): domain Bacteria; kingdom Bacillati; phylum Actinomycetota; class Actinomycetes; order Micrococcales; family Micrococcaceae; genus Glutamicibacter; species Glutamicibacter sp. St.4D3. Next base: position 450,894 of record NZ_AP039380.1, on the reverse strand, counting down.
TCGTAATCCCAGTACGCAATACGCTTACCCTTTCCACTCACCCTCAACCCCTGGACAGACTTTCCGTTCTGAATTCCACCACTTTTAGAGATGTGCCATGTGATCTCGCAGACAGCCTTCGTATTCTTGCTCTCCCGGTAAGATGTTGGTATAGACTGAACAGATCTCAGCGGTACGATATTTGTATAAAACCCTCCGCAACTGTCGATTGACGTTACCTTTGACCCGTTATACCGGTACGTCATACGTGCCTCAAGTGAAGCATACTTGATACCAAGCATCGACCAGGTTTTCTTATGAGTGTCAGTTTTCCGCCTAACCGTCGCCGCTGGCTGTGCGATCGAAACTGAAGGCTCGCTGACGGATTCTTCGGCCCCGCCAACAGTCTCTTCTTTGACTGATTTCCATTTGCCTCGCCCGGCATTAAACATTGATTCCGGATCAAGCGCCGCAGATAGTACGGCTTCCTGCTGACTTAACGAGAGTTTGTCAAACTTTACGCGCTCTCCCTTAGGTAAGTTCGTACGAAGATCCTCTATGGAAATTTTGCCGCTTTCATCAGCCAGAGACGTAGAGGCCAAAGCCGGTGAAGTGAATGTAGCTGTCGCGAGAATTGACGCGACAGCAAGAGCAAGAACTCGCTTGAGATTGGTTCTCACTTATCCTCCGATTCGTTTTCCAACACATTTCGTGTGCCGGTTTGATGAAACTCAACCATAGCAACGGAATCTTAGGAAACTCGAACGGATTGATATCAAGTCGATAACGATAATCACCCCTCGGGCTGGATGTCAACCAGGGCTACCAGCTGGATTGCTAGCGGCTGCTCATATATATCAAAGAGTGAGGTGCAGGGGGAAAACAATTGGAGCACTCCTAGCAGAACCGTGGATCTTCCGTGAGGGCTTGCAAGGTTGAAAACAGCCAGCAAGTCCAGGGAAATGAAAAAGTGAAGGTGCCGCCCTGCTAGCCAAAATAACCGGAGGCGCTATCAAATCCACTTTGAGACACTGGATTTGCGCCATGTTCTCAGCGGGCACTTCGTCAGTTAGGAACGCTTCGAGCTGCTTCTTCTGGGCGCGTGACTTGATCTCGATCAAGCCGTCATCCCCCACCAGCCCATCGGGTGAATATCCGATGGTGAAGCCCCAATCTGGCTCTTCGCAATCGAGGGTGTAGGGCAGCATTGCCGTTGATCTGATTTCTGGGCGTGTCGCAGGGCAGTAAAAAGTCGAGGTCTTCACAAGAATGGAAGTTCCTACACAACCTTCTTGAAAGACCTCGACGTTGTCCCATACTACCTTTACCGCCCCGGATCTGACCACGTTCTGCCGCCTGGACGAGCTGGGCCTGACAGCCTGCGGTCAGCGGTTGTTGCCTGAACGTGCCGAGATCCTGTGCAAGGTCACCGAGGCGGATCCGTGGTGCCGTAACTGCGGGCAGCCGGGAACGTCTCGTGGCACCGTGGTGCGCCGGCTGGCGCATGAGCCAGTCGGCTGGCGGCCGACCACGCTGGTGATCCGGGTGCGCCGGTACCGGTGTGCTGACTGCGGTACTGTGTGGCGTCAGGACACTAGCCAGGCTGCCGAGCCCCGGGCGAAGATTTCTCGTGGCGGGTTGGGTTGGGCGCTGGCCGGGATCGTGTGTCAGCACTTGTCCATGGCCCGGGTTGCTGAGGGGTTGGGCGTGTCCTGGAATACCGCTAATGACGCGGTGTTGGGTCAGGGGCAACGGGTGCTGATCAACAAGCCTGAACGGTTCAACGGGGTGAAAGTCATTGGGGTGGATGAGCACGTATGGCGCCACACCCGTGCTGGAGGCAAGTACGTCACCGTGATTATTGACCTGACTCCGGTCACCGAAGGTGCTGGCCCGGCCCGGCTGTTGGATATGGTGCAAGGCCGCTCCAAGGCCGTGTTCAAGTCCTGGCTCGCGAACCGGCCCCAAGAATGGCGGGACGGGATTGAAGTGGTGGCCATGGACGGGTTCAGTGGCTTCAAAACCGCAGCTGCCGAGGAACTCCCGGACGCGGTAGAAGTGATGGATCCCTTCCATGTGGTGCGCCTTGCTGCCGAAGCGTTGGATAAGTGCCGTCAACGGGTGCAGCAAGACACCCGTGGTCACCGCGGCCGCAAGGGTGATCCGCTCTATGCGGCGCGTCGCACGCTATTGACCGGGGATGGTTTGCTTACTGAGAAGCAGATTGAACGGCTTGATGCCTTATTTGATGATCAGCAGCATGAGCCAGTGCAATTCACCTGGAACATCTATCAGCGCATCGTGGACGCGTACCGGCAAAAGGAGAAGAGTATCGGCAAGTGGTCGATGGAGCAGGTCATAGAGCTGATCAAAGCAAAAATTCCTACCGGGCTGCCCGAACTGGCGTCCCTGGGCCGCACCCTGAAACGCCGGGCCGGGGATATCCTGGCTTACTTTGACCGGGCAGGCACCTCGAACGGGCCCACCGAAGCGATCAACGGCAGGTTGGAACACCTGCGCGGTAGTGCTCTGGGGTTCCGGAGCCTAGCGAATTATATTGCTCGTTCACTTTTGGAATCCGGCGGGTTCAGACCCGTTTTACACCCTGGATTGTGAAGAGCCCCCAATCTCGCGGGTCATGAAACAAACTTGGCGGGCTTCGGAATAGGTTTCGCTGTAGAGCGCCCGGGCGTAGGGTTCGTCCAGCTTTCCGCGCTCCATGTCTCGTGAAGTGAACGACGGTTCGACGTAGCCCGTGATCCTTTCAGCGGCAAGGTGGCGGGTCAGTCCGCGTGACGTTTCGTTGTTCGCGGCCTTCATCGTCTTTGTGGTGACCAGTCGGCCGACTACGGAAGCGGTGACTAGGCCGCGCCGTTGTTCGTACCATTCATCGGTTCCCTGCTCAACGTTCTCAAGGATTGTTAGGCTCATTCTTCGTCCTCACTTTCGGGCATGAAAAAAGACCCCGAGTGCTCAGGGTCTTGTGAGTTGTTGTCGCAACCGCAACCGGGGCCGCAACTGTTTTGATAGCCGCCGATGCCTAACGGGCGCATCCCCCACCGCCTTCCTTGGTGAAACCATCAGTCATTGAAGTCCTCCCATGCGTTCTGGAAATCTTGGTAATCTGCTAGAACGTCCGCCAATTCCCGCACGCGTTGCACCGCCTGTTCAGCACGCTCGGCCCGGTCGATCAGGGCCAGCACGGTTGTCGGGTCGAACGTGGTGATAAATCAGGCGTCCGTGTCCGCCATCCACTCAAGCACTCCATCGCACGACGCGTCGTAGATGATGCCTTGAGCAGGGCGGCGCACCACCTGGTGGAAGTCATCTCTCTGCCAGGGGCCGCGGGTCGCACCCTCGGCTACCTGCCGCAGCTGGTCTAGGTTGTCGGTCATTACTTCCCCGTTTCTCGAACACGGCGAGCGCGTAGTGCGTCGGTGTGTCGTATTTGTTTGAGCCATCCCGCTAGTGCCCAGAGCGGTTTGGGGTGTCCTGCGAATAGGGTGGCTTGGCGGTTTACTGATCGGCGGATGGCTTTTCGGTAGGTGCGGCGGGTGAATTTCATGCCCACCCCCGTAGCTTCCGCACTTCTTGGATCAGGCGCTTGATGATTTTTGGGTAGTCGCGTCGGTAGATCCATGCTTCTAGGCCGTGTTGGTTGGCTTTCCATTCGGCTTCTGAGAGCCAGCGGGGTGATATGTCGGGGTCGGGGTATGACCCTGTGTAGCGGCCTAGCAGGATGTGTGGGCCGAATGCGCGGACGGTCTTGCCTGTGATGAATCCTGAGAGGAATCGTTCGCCCCGAAGTGCTGCGTGGACGGCGTTCTCGTTCAGGGTTCCTTCGTTCCCGGTGCGCTTGCCGAGACGGTAGCCTTCCCGATATTCCTCTGTCTGCCCGTAGAGGTGTTGGGCTTCTGCCGTCAACGGCCCGTAGTTGCCGTCCATGAATGCGCGGTTGCTCACAGTGGCGCTCCAATCCAGTAAGCGGCTAGTGCCAGGCCGCGCAATAAAAGAACGCCGCCAGCCAGAAGGCTGGCGACGATAATCCCGACCCATAGCTAGGCATCCCATGTCATTTCAACGTCGTTCACGCGAACCTCCCTTGACTGCCCAGCGGATCAAGCGCCCGCCGTTGCGTGACTTCGTTCGTGATTTCTCGTAACCGACTTCGACCAAAGAGAACTCGGTGATCGCTCGGTTCATTGCTGCGCCGAACCAATTCGACTCCGGCGGGTACGTTGGCAAGCGGTCGCGAATATCGTCATTCGTGAATGACCGGCCCTCGTTGACAAGCTCGACAACCGCGCCGTCGAACGCTTCAAAGAACTCGTCCTTGGATTCGAAGACCATTGCCACTGGCAAGCCCTTCGTTTTCGCCCTACCCATAAAGCGTTATCCACTTCTGCGCGGCCTTCTCGGCATCACGGAACCGCTTACCAACGATCCGCAACGCCTTCTTCTCAGCGTCCGCCCGGCGGCGGTGCCCTGAAATGAGGGTGCCCCCGATGCCGGTTCGGGTTTCCGAGATGAAGAACTTCATGCCCGCGTCGATCAGGTACAGCACAATGTCCGGTTCGTGCCGGTTCACCTTGGCGCGCACCTGAATCTGCTGGTAGGTGCCCTGCCCAATGGTTTCCACCGTCGGTTCTAGGCGATGTAAGCTAGCCATGTTTTTGATTTCCTTTCTGGTAAAAGAAAACCCGGCACGGGGCCGGGTTGGGGATTTTGCAGATATCGTTATTGGATGGATCTAATTGCCCTGTTAATTGCAGCGTTATCGCTACTTGTCTCGTTCGCCTCGGTCGTTTGGGCAGTTCACGCCACTCGGGGATCGAACAAGAGTGCTCAAAATGCCATTGATAAGGCCGAGGCTGCGAATCAGCTCAGTACGGAGGCGAACGTCATCGCGGAGGACAGTAAGAGCATCGCAGTAGACTCCCGCAAAATAGGCGAAGAAGCGCTGGCGGTCGCTCAACGGTCCGAACTGCGCCAAAGCGACTCGAGCAACATCCACTGGGAATGCGACTGGGAAGAGCCAGGCATCTACCTGATAACCAACCGGGGAGATGACGAAGCGCTCGACGTCCGAATCATCCTTACCGTCGATGAGGAAAAGATCCGCGCCGACCATAAAACGATCCCCGGCGGCAGCAGCATCAAGATCGAATGTCCGCAAGCCCGAGCCACCTACCTCCAGGAGGTACGTGCTCATCGGGCGAAGATACGGAATCATCAAGCTAACTCCCTCAGGAGCAGGATGTACATCCCCGAACCGACAACGTTCGAGTACCAGTTCCACAGCATCCACGAACGGATCGATTGGAAGACTCAGGCCGGAAACGCGAGAGTGCACGATGAGCGATACCCTATGAGCTACCTGGGCGACTTCGACTGAACTCATGCTGCCACCGCCGTGGCGCGTAAGGTGCCGTTCTTCCGCACGTACGAAATGAGCGCGTTCTTTACCGCAGTCTCTCCGGTTTCGTCGCTGTACTGCAGTTGCGATTCCTCGGCGGCGTACGACAGGAGGAAACCCTGCGCCATGCGGTGCGCCTTGCGGTCGGGAAGCTTCTCTCCTGCTGCCGTGGCGCACTCTTTGAACATGTTTTTCAGCTTCACGAATGGAAGAGCATTATTTTCGGGCATGACAATTAGACCTTTCTAAAGCTGGTGAACTTGCAGCCAATCGGCTGACTTAGGGGAAGGTTGCCCGGACAAGGGGCTAGAGAGGGTGCCTAGAACTAGGCGATGCGGCGAAGTGCGTCCGCGATGCGGGTCTTATCGAACCGGCTGTCATGGTTGCCCAGGACGATCTGACGGATTTCGTCTTGCTGTTCGGGTGAGAACCTGTAGCGGTTTCCCACCTTCCCTGCCGGCCAGCTACCGTCAGACGCCCTGCGCTGGACGGTGACTACGCTGATTCCGTACTCAGCGGCGAGGTCTTCCGTGGTGGCGTAGGAATCGGTACGACGTGTCATGCCGCTTCCTTGGCGTGGTACTGCTCAGGCAAGAGGGTGACGGGCGGGATTCCGATTGCATTTGCGAGTCGGAGGAGTTCGTAGATTCCGAACTCGCCGCCACCGTTCATCCTGCAGACGAGGGCTGCTCGGGGAATACCGGAGTCCCTGGCTACTCGGGCGACGGGAATCTTTGACTTCTCGATCGTCTCGGCAACTTTCTGCGCTGCTTCGTTGTTGATTATGGTCATAACTCTATGCGCCCACTTGGGTACGTACAACTCTGTTCGGGTGAGAAGTTAAATAAACCTAGTGGGTGCGAACATGCCCGATATGGTGGCAAACTAACCAGTATGGATAACGAAGCGAAAGCAAGTCAGTCCATCGCCGCCCAGCTTCGGGCGACGGTAGCGGTAAAGGGAATCTTGAAAAAGGATCTGGCGGAACAGTCAGGCCTCGCAGTGAACACACTGTCTAGATACCTGAACGGACATCGAGATATCCCGGTGTCCGCGTTCATGCAGATATGCCAGGCTCTAGAACTAGATCCCGGAACTGTTTTGAACGAGGGCGCGAAGGACCTCTGATGGTGCAACACTACTTGCTAGTCCGATCACAACCAGGTCGGTTGCGGTCATCCTGGAAAGCGTCTCACCCACCGGTGAGGCGCTTTTCTTTTCGTCGGTGCTACCTTGCACTACTTCCCCTTATTACTAGTACTGGTGTTCGAATGAGAGGTTGCATTAAGCCTACGACGCGGAACGGACGGTTGGCTATCTCGTCGCCCTAAAGTCTCCCCCGTTGGGGGGATAGGCAGTGTTTTGAAGTGCTTTACAGTGTGGTTTAGTGCTGTCCTAAAATGCGGCTCAAAGTTTGAACTTCCGCGTGATTCCGGGCTAGAATCGGATTCCGAGCCGATTTTGGTGATGGGGTTCAAACCCCCCCCGTGTCCGCCGAAAGAAGCCCGGAAACTCAATGAAGTTTCCGGGCTTCAGTCATTGGCGGCGACCTCTCAAAAGCGAATAGAGCCGCGTACAGGTCATACATTGGGCCCAAAAGGCGCTGCAAAGAAGATCTTCGCTTATCGCGTCAACTGGCCCGACAAAGACAAATGGGAAGCGTGTGCGCTTGAAAACCAAACACGCGCTCCAATTCCGTAAGAACTGATTCCAACCGGAGAGCCGCGATACTTTGCGCACCCTCTGTGCCGCTCGCACCTAAAGAGGACCCCAAAAGACGTGTGGTCCACCAACAGGACAGTTTGCTTTGCAAGACTAAAGGCCACTAGCCACACGAGCTTGTCAGTACAAAAATGCCCCCTGCTTTTTAGCAGGGGGCAAAGAGGCGAAAGACCCTAGTCGAGGTTCTTCACAGCATAATCAGCTTGCGCCCTAGTCAGACCCTGGCACTTGGTTCCGCAACCTCTACCGGCACACACACTTCTCGGTGCACGCTGGGCTGCAGCAGGCATTCACTCTCGTTCAGCTTTACCCGTCCGTTGAAGGCGCTGCAGACCTATGACGATTTCTGCCGGTAAACAGCGGTGGGGCCGGAGCCGACCCCTTGGTCGATTCCGGCCCCACCGGTTCAAAAGTTAATACTGGTTTACTTCAGGTCACGCTTCACGTCGTGTGCCGCGTCCTTGACCTCTTCGCCGGCCTTCTTGGCCTTGGCGCCGGCCTGGTCCTTCAGACCCTCGGCCTGCATGTCCTGGTTATCAGTCGCATCGCCGAGCTTTTCCTTGGCCTTGCCCGAGAGGTCCTGGGCCTGGTTCTTGATCTTATCTCCGAGTCCCATGTACTTCCCCTTTCCGTAGCGATCTCACACACCGTGCGGTGCGTTGATATGTACGACGCTAGTGAGGGCGCTATGGGCCTGCAACCGGAAATCGGTGACTCACATGAAACTCCAAGAAGATGTTCCAGAAGTTATCTGCCACCGTGAATGCGCGGCTATTCCTCACGCTTGACGAAGGAACGGAGCATATTCTGGACTATGTCCGCAGGCAGTGAGGTGTGCTTGACGATGATGGAACTCATCTTTTCCAGGTCGGTGCGCGCGATCGCGTCAAAGAGCTCCTCGCGTTCTGATTCCGGCAGGTCCGCGGCGTCAAAGTAGACCGGGCCGTCCGGGCCCTGCCCCTCAAAACGGAAGTCGGCCACGTTCCCGGTGCCCTCTCCCCCGGCCATCGGTGAAGTGGCGATCATGCGCTCCAAATCCTCCACCGGAAGCATGGTGTGCTCGTGCAGGATCTGGGCGGCCCCGGCCGTATCACCGTCGCGCAACATCGAGAAGAGCTGGTCGTACTCGTTCGGCGGCAGCTTCTCGCTGGAGAATTCATGCTGTTCGCCATCCACCTCGTAGGCCAGCTTGAAATGAGTGGAACTGGGGGTGCGATCCGACCCAAATTTTTCGTTCCATTCGGTAGGCACCACCCAAGTTTCATCATCGGGCAGCGACTGGATGTCCCCGGTATCCGCAGTGCGCGGTACCTCGATGCCCGCCCCGGTGTCATCAACCGGCAGATCAGCGACGGGCTCCTTCGAATCCGGCAAGTCTTCGGCGTTTGCGTCCGGGTCGCTTCCATCCTTGGGGGCTTCAGCCACGGCCACGTCGCGCGCCGCCGGGGGCAGATCCAAACTGTCCTGGTGCGGTTCGGCATCCAGCTCCGGAATCGATGCGGGGCCACCGGCCTGCGGGTAGGCGTCAAGGCTGCGCACGGCGATCACGCATTCCTTTACGCTGGCTCCGGTCTTGGCACGGTACTTCTGCACCGCGGCCATGACATCCCCCTTGGCCAGGTCCCGGTAGATCGACTTGCGTGATTCCTCATCCAGCTTGGCCGCGGCAGCCTGGGCAGCTTCACGGCTAACCGACTGGGAGATCTGCTCCATATTGCGCTTGCGCACGGACTGCAGCCAGAAGAACCCCGCTACCAGGACAAAGATGACCACGACGAGCCAGATGAGGATTTCCATGCTTCCAGCGTACTTCCTTTCCCTGCCCGTTCACCCGGCTATGCCCAAAGTGAAAGGCAATACACCGGGAGCTCCCGCAATCCGCAAGGCACGGCCCGCCATCGCCAGTGACCAGCGCGAATCGCACAGGTCATCGACCAACAGCACCGGTCCCGGCGCCGAGGAGAGCAGGGCCTCCATGTCCGCGGGAATGTCAAAGGCATCGGCCACCTCGGCCACCCGGAACGCCGAGTTGCCTCCGGTTCCCCCCTCGGCCGGGGCGGTGCGGTACTGCAGCTGGCCCAGGTAGCGCAGCTGGCCCAGTTCGGCCAGGCGGTAGGCCAGGGAGCCGACCAGCTGCGGACGGGCCCGTGAGGGCATCGCCACCACGCCGACGGGCCGGGTCTGCCAGTCCCATTCGGCCAGCACCTTCACGCAGGCCTGCAGCAGGGCGTCATTGATTGGTGCGTCAGTGGGATCGGCGAACAGTTGGCGCAGCCGGTTGCCCCAGCCCAGGTCGGTTAGCCTGGCCAGGGCCCGGCCCTCCTGGACCTGTTCGTCAACCGGGATCTTGCCCTTGAGCGAATGCCCCAGCCGGTCCATCCCGGACGGGTAGGCCTTACGGGGTTCGATCGGCACCCCTACGCGGCCCAGGGCCGCCTGCGCGGAATCCTTCGCGTTGTCCGGGATGTGATCGTCATACCAGGGCCCGGCGCAGCGGTCGCACCGTCCGCACGGTTCGGACTGCGGGTCATCCAGGGTGCGGGTCAAGAACTCCATTCGGCAGCCGGTGGTGTTCTCATAGTCCTTCATCAGGTTCTGTTCATGCACCCGGCTCTGGGCGACCCGGCGGTAGCGTTCGGCGTCATAGGACCAGGGCATGTCGGTGCGCATCCAGCCGCCAGCCACCCTTTCCACCGCCCCGTCCACGGCCAGTACCTTCAGCAGCAGCTCCAGCGGGGTGCGTCGCAGATTTACGGCGCTTTCCAGGGCCGGCACACTCATGGGGCCATCGGTCGCGGCCAGCGTGGAGAGCACCTGCCCGGCCCGCTGTTCGTCGGGCATCGAGCTGGTGGCGAAGTACTCCCAGATCTCGGCGTCCTCCACCCCGGGCAGCAGCAGCACGTCCGCGTTGATGCTGCCGCGTCCGGCGCGGCCCACCTGCTGGTAGTAGGCCACCGGGGAACTGGGCGCGCCCACGTGGATCACGAAGCCCAGGTCCGGCTTGTCAAAGCCCATGCCCAGCGCGCTGGTGGCCACCAGCGCCTTGACCTGATTGGCCTTCAGCGCCGCCTCCAGCCGCTCGCGCTGCTCCAGGTCCGTGCGCCCGGTGTAGGCCGCGACCTCGTGCCCCGCCTCGCGCAGCATCCGGGCAATGTCCTCGGCCGCCGAGACGGTGAGAGTGTAGATGATCCCGGAGCCCTGGAAGTCCTCAATGTGGCTCAGCAGCCAGGCCAGGCGCATGCGCGGGGAGGCGAGCTTGAGCACTCCAAGGCGCAGCGAGTCGCGGGCCAGGGTGCCGCGCAGCGTAAACACTTCCTGACCGCCCACCGCCAGCTGCTCGGCCACGTCCTGCACCACGCGCGAGTTGGCGGTGGCGGTGGTGGCCAACACCGGCAGCCCCTGCGGCAGACGGGAAATCAGGTCTCGGATGCGACGGTAGTCCGGGCGGAAGTCATGCCCCCAGTCGGAGATGCAGTGCGCCTCGTCGATCACCAACAGGCCCATGCGCTGGATCAGCACCGGCAACTGGTGTTCACGGAAGGAGGGGTTGTTCAGCCGCTCCGGGGAGACCAGCAGCACGTCCAGCTCGTCACGCTGCAGCTGGTCCAGGATTTCACGCCATTCCAGGACGTTGGCCGAGTTGATCGCCGCGGCACGCACCCCGGCCCGCTCCGCGGCGGCGACCTGGTCGCGCATCAGCGCCAGCAGCGGGGAGACGATCAGGGTCGGCCCGCGGCCCATGGCCCGCAGCAGCAGGGAGGAAACGAAGTAGACCGCCGACTTGCCCCAGCCGGTGCGCTGCACCACCAGGGCGCGGCGCTGCTGGGCAACCAGGGCGGAGATCGCCTCGAACTGTCCAGGATGGAACTCGGCCTGCGGGTGCTGGACCAGCGCCCGCAGCTTCTCCAGTGCCAGTTCCTTTAATTCGGTCTGCTGTAGCTGCGCCATGCCCCCAGTATTCCAGCAGCCTCCGACCTTTTGCGCTTCTGCCCGGGCACCGGCGTGCGCACGATCCTGCCCACGGCGAAACTGTTAGCGAACTCCTATGCCCGTACCGCCCCAGGACAGGGCATTGGGCCCGGCATCCCGGTAGTGTGAGGTGCGTGAGTGCAGAGATTGATCTTAAGCAGTGCTTCAAGGCGTACGACGTGCGCGGCGTGGTGGGACAGACCATCAACGAGGAAGCCGTCGAAGCCATTGGCGCAGCGTTCGTCGATGTTTTGGGACTAGGCGGACGCGAGGTCCTGGTGGGCGGGGACATGCGTCCTTCCAGCGCAGACTTTTGCCAGGCCTTCGCCCGCGGGGCAACCTACCGCGGGGCCAACGTGAAGATGCTCGGCTTGATCTCCACCGACGAGCTGTACTTCGCCGCCGGCAAGCACAACGCGGCCGGGGTGGTCTTCACCGCCAGCCACAACCCGGCCCAGTACAACGGCATCAAGATGTCCAAGGCCGGGGCCGTGCCGATCTCCTCCGAGACCGGGCTGTATGACATCCGTGACGTGGCCCAGGGGTACCTCGATGAGGGCCTGCCGGTCTCCGGGGACGCTCCCCAGGGCACGATCAGCGAACTGGACGTGCTGGGCGACTACGCCGCCTACCTGCGTGAGCTGGTGGACCTGTCCCAGATCCGCCCGCTGAAGATCGTGGTGGATGCCGGCAACGGGATGGCCGGGATGACCACCCCGGCCGTGCTGGGAGATGCGGTGCTGCCCGGCCTGCCGCTGGAGATCATTGACCTGTACTTTGAGCTGGATGGCACCTTCCCGAACCATCCGGCCAACCCGCTGGAGCCGGAGAACCTGAGGGACCTGCAGGCCGCGGTGCTCCAGCACGGTGCGGACATGGGCTTGGCCTTCGATGGGGATGCGGACCGCTGCTTCGTCATTGACGAAAAGGGCGAACCGCTCTCCCCCTCGGCCATCACCGCGCTGGTGGCGGTGCGTGAAATCGCCCGCGTCCAAAAGGACGGGGAACCGACCCCGACCATCATCCACAACCTGATCACCTCCAAGGCGGTCCCGGAGTTCGTAACCCGGGCCGGGGGCAAGCCGGTGATGACCCGGGTGGGCCACTCCTTCATCAAGGCCGAGATGGCCCGCCAGGGCGCGGTCTTCGGTGGCGAGCACTCGGCGCACTACTACTTCCGGGACTTCTTCAACGCCGACACCGGGATGCTGGCGGCCATGCACGTATTGGCGGCCCTGGGTTCCCAGCCGCTACCATTGTCAGAATTCGGCGCGGAATACGAGCCCTACACCGCCACCGGGGAGATCAACTCCGAGGTGGAGGACAAGCAGGGGGCCGTGGACCGGGTGCTGGAGCATTTCGCCGGCCAGCCGGTGGTGGTGCAGCGCCTTGATGGAACCACCATCAGCGCGCAGGATGGTAGCTGGTGGATCAACCTGCGTCCCTCAAACACCGAACCGTACCTGCGGTTCAACGGCGAGGGGTCGCAGGCCTCGGTGATCACCCCCATCCGGGACACCGTGCTGGGCATTGTGCGGGAAAACGCCAAAACGAAGTAAGCGACCGAAACGAAGCAAGCGGACGAGGAAATAGAGGACGAGACCATGAATTTTGACGAACTCGATGACTCGGTCAAGGAAGCCCTGAACAAGGTGCTGGGTACGGCGTTGGGTGTTGCTCGCGAGCAACTGGAGGAGCAGGGCGTCTTCCTGCCCTTCGCGATCGGCCTGGAACCGCAGAGCGGGGCAGAGGAGCCGGAGCTGCGTCTGCTGGCGGTGCCGCCGACCGAGAACCCCGATGACCCGGAAGCCGATATCGACACCGAGGCCATGGCCGCGGACCTGGTCCAGGTGCTGAACCAGGAGGGCGCGAACTTCGCGGCCGTGGCCATCACCTCCGATGTGCTGCTGGCCGAGGACAACCGCGACGCGATCCATGTGGTGGCCGAGCACAAGGCCGGCGCCGCCCTGGCAATTGTCCAGCCCTACACCATGCCCGATGAGCCCGGCGGCACCTGGCACTTCGAGGACCCGGTGGCCGAACCGGCGGACATGTCGCTGTTCGCCCCGGACGCCCAGTAGCCACCGGCCCCCGCCCAGCAACCCGGACCTAGTGATGGATCAGCCATGAGACTCAGCGCCTATACCGACGTGTGCCTGCGCACCTTGATGGTGCTTGGCGCGCACGGTGTCGGCCAGCTGACCACCCGGCAGATCGCCGAACTGATCCACGTGCCGTACAACCACGTCACCAAGGCCGTGGCCGAGCTGGGCAGCCTCGGGGCCCTGGAGGTGACCCGAGGCCGGCACGGCGGGGCCAGCATCACCGAACAGGGCCTGCAGATGAATCTGGGCTCCTTGCTGCGCACCCTGGACTGGCGTGAAGATGTGGTGGACTGCACAACCCACGACGCCGCCCATGACTGCCCGATGGTCGGCGGATGCCGGCTGCGCGGCGCGTTGCGCCAAGCCAGAGACGCTTTCTACGCTTCTTTGGACAACCTGACGGTGGCCGATGTGGTCTCCGCTTCCCCGGCGCTTACGCGCCTTCCCTTCCCCCAAATCCGTCCCAGCGGCACCCGTTAGCCAGCTGCCGGGCGTCACGGACTTGCCAATCAGTTCTACGTCGCGTAGAACTTAAGATGTAAATCTTGCATATGGGATGCAAGATAAACCGCCACAAGGAGACCCGATGCTTTCCACTCAATCCCGCCCGGTCATCGAAGCCACCCTGCCGATCATCGCCGAGCGGATTTCCAGCATCACCCCGAACTTCTACAACCGCATGTTTGCCGCGCGTCCGGACCTGCTGGATGGATACTTCTCCCGCTCGAACCAGAAGAACGGCAAGCAGCAGCAGGCGCTGGCCGGTTCCATCGCGGTCTTCGCCTCGCACCTGCTGAACAACCCCGACACCCTGCCCGAGACCATGCTGGCGCGCATCGCCCACAAGCACGCCTCGCTGAGCATCGTCGAGGAACAGTACCCGATCGTTTACGAACACCTGTTCGCCGCCATCGCCGAGAACCTCGGGGATGCCCTGACCCCGGAGATCGCCGACGCCTGGTCCGAGGTCTACTGGTTGATGGCCCACGCGCTGATCAAGATCGAGAAGGGCTTGTACGCCAAGCAGGTCAACGACCACTACTACAGCCTGTGGACCCTGACCGGGCGGGAGGAAACCGCGCCGGGCTCGGTGACCTTCACCTTTGAGCCGGCCGATGACACCCCGGTCACCCCCGCCGAGCCGGGCCAGTTCATCTCGCTTCGCATGCCGATGGCCGACGGCGTCCGCCAGGTCCGCCAGTACACCCTCTCCGGCAATGTCGCCGACACCTCCCGGCGCACCGTGACCGTGAAGCTGGATCCGAACGGTGAGTTCACCCCGATCCTGCACACCCAGCTGAAGGTTGGGGACACCATTGAGATTTCCAACCCCTACGGCGACCTGGTCATCGACCACTCCGGTGAGCCGCTGGTGATCGCCACCGCCGGCATTGGCTGCACCCCGAGCGCCGCCGCCCTGGCCACCCTGGCCGAGAGCAACTCACAGCGTTCGATCACGGTGCTGCACGCCGACCAGGAAGCCGACACCTGGGCCCTGCGCGCCCAGATGGTCGAATCCGTGGAGAAGCTGCCCAACGCGACCCTGACCACCTGGTTCGAGCGCGGCGAGCTGCCCACCGATGTGAAGAGCACCGCCGGCCTGATGAACCTGAACAATGCCGAGTTCGACCCGAATTCCCACGTCTACCTGTGCGGTCCACTGCCGTTCATGCACGCAGTGCGTGGACAGGCACTGGCTGCAGGCATTCCGGCCGAGCGCATCCACTATGAGGTCTTCGGACCGGATGTGTGGCTGGCCGTCTAGCCACAACACCGCACTCTGGCAGTCCAACGGATCATGGGGGTCCGCTGAGCCGCACGGGTACCAGGCGCGTCCGCGACAGCGGGCGCGCCTTTTCCCTTGTCCCCCGGCCCAGGCCACCGGGCCGGGGCCCGGATCCCTACTTGCCCTGGGCCGGCTTGGCTGCGGCGGGGTCCACGAGCCGGGTGTGGACCTTGCCCTCGGTGACCCAGCGGCGGACCACGGAGTTGAAGAACACCGGATCCTCGATGTTCCACTGGTGGTGCAGGTTCGGAACCAGGCGGGTGACCGCCTGGGGCAGCAGGGTCTGCAGCGGCGCGAAGGAGCGCTGAACCACCTTCGGCTCCTTCGCCCCGGCCAGGATCAGCACCGGGCCGGTGAAGGCCGCCAGGTTCGCCGGCAGCCCTCCCGGGTCCAGCTCGTCCATGATGGCGCGCAGGTTGGCCGGTTTCAACGCCAGGCCGTGGGAGGCGAACAGGTCGCGTTCGTCATCGACCATGCCGTGCGCGCCGGCCTGGAAACGCCAGTACCATTCGTTGCCCAGCAGTTTGAGCTGCATCCGGCTCAACGCCCGGGCCGGGGCGGGCACCCCGGCCACCGGGGTGCCGGTGATCATCAGGGATTCCACCAGTTCCGGGTGGCGGGCGGCCACGTGCAGGGCGATCACCCCGCCCAGGGACATCCCCACCAGGTGCACCCCGCCCTCGGCGACCTCATCGGCGATCAGCGCCGCCACGTCATCGGCCGCGGACTCCAGTCCCTGCCAGGGCTCCTCGCTGCGGGCCCCGAACGCCGGAAGGTGCAGGGTGAGGATGTGGAAGTCCCCCAGCGCCAGCACCTGCGGGTCCCAGGACCAGTTGCCGACGTTGCCGCCATGCAGGAACACAATGGTTTGCGGGGTCTGGTTGCCGCTGTGGCGCCGCACCGGATGCACCTCCGGGTAGTCGCCCGGCCCCTTGCCGTCGACCCGGGTGGGGGTGGCGGGCCTGGCGGCGGCAGCCGGCTTCGCCGTCGCGCCGGTGCCGGACTTGTCCGCCAGTGGGCCGGCCTGCGGCCTGCGCCCGAACCCCTGTCCGGCAAGCAGCCGGCCGTTTTTGACCTTGTCAGCCAGGTGGCTCAGCGCGGATCCCTCACGGCTGGGGCCGCTCGGGTACTTGACCACGCCCGGACGCTGCCCGGTGCCCGGCTTGGGTTGTTCACCGATCGGTTCACCGGCCCTGAGCTTGCCGTCCTTGGCCGCCTGCGCTGGGGCGGAGCTGTTCACCGGGTCGGTGGGCTTGGGCCGCGGCTCGGCGGCCGGCTGCTTCGAGCCCTCCTGTGCCGCCTTGCTCTTCGCCGGATTGCTCTTCGCTGGCTTGGTCGGCGACGACTTCTGGGGTGCCGGCTTCGGCCCATCGGCGGCCTGCTGACCCGAGTCCTTCGCGGTGGGGACGTTGGCGGCCGGTTTTTCCTTCACCGGCTCCTTTGCTGCGTCCGGCTTTGCCGCACTCGCCTTGGCGGCAGCTGTCTTGTCTGCCGCGTCTTGGGGCCGACTGCCCTTGGCCTGGTTGCCTGCGGCGGTGGCGTCCTTGGTCTGCGGCGCTGCCTGCTGAGGTTTACCCTCGGCTGGCTGCCTATTGCCGGTCTGTTGCCCGGCCGCCGTTGGCTGCTCGCCGGCGGGCTGGCCGGTCGGTTTCTTCTGGTTCGGGCCCAGGCCCTCGGGGTTCTTCTTATCAGTCATGGCAGGTACTCCATTACCGCGTCGAGCCATTCAATTTCGGCCACCTGCTGGCGGATGGCGTGGTCCAAGGTGGCGGCCATCAGGAAGCTGCGCCGGTCGGCGGCCGCACGCATGTCGATGCCCTCCCGCTGGGAGAGGTAGTCATCCAGGGTGGACTGGGTCTGATCCCGCCGGGTGGCCAGCAGATCCTGGATTTCCTCGCGTTCGAGTTCCGCGGCGAAGAACACCTGGCCCATGAACGGGTCGCGTTCGGTGCCGCGGGCCACCCCGTCCCCCAGCCACTGGCGCAGCGCCTGGCGGCCCTCGGGGGTGATGTGGTGTTCCTGGCGATCCGGGTAGTTGCTTTGCGGCACGGTGCGCACCGTGGCGTAGCCCTTGTCCACCAGCTGGGCCAGCGTGCGGTAGATCTGCGCCTTGTCGGCGTTCCAGAAGTGGTTGATGGAGGAGTCAAAGTGCTTCTTCAGCTCGTAGCCGGTCATCGGCGACAAGCACAACAACCCGAGGATCAATCGCGCCAAAACCATGTGACTATACTTTCACAGGTAGGGGAGTTTGCACCCACCGGTGCGCCGTGAGCGCAATGAATTCTTTACTCAGGCTCAAGTCGGAGCGCATCCTCCATCCGTCCTCCGGCTCCCCGGGATGTGACGTCCCGCCCCGTCCCAAAGGAGTGAGCTGTTGTCCACGAACAAAAATGCGTCGGCGTTGGCCCCGGCGCACCCCGGCGCACGGGCGGCACTGTATGTGCTGATCGGCTCGTTGGGGATCCAGCTCTCCTCCGCCGTGTCCGCGAGCATGTTTGATTCGCTGGGCTCCCCGGCGGTCAGCTCGCTGCGCCTGGTGCTGGCAGCGCTGATGCTGCTGGCCTTCTTCCGTCCCCGGCTCACCGGGCGCAGTGCCCGGCAGTGGGCAGCCATTGCCGGCTACGGGATCGCGATGGCAGCGATGAACCTGCTGCTGTACAAGGCCATTGAGCATCTGCCGCTGGGGATCGCGGTGACCCTTGATTTCCTGGGTCCGGCCATTGTGGCGTTGGTGCTCAGTCGGCGCGTGCGCGAGGCCTTGTGGGCATTGCTGGCCCTGGCCGGCGTGATCCTGATTGCCGGGCCCGGCGGCTATTTCGATCTGCTGGGCTTCGCCTTCGGTCTGGGTGCCGGACTGTGCTTTGCCCTGTATACGCTGCTGGCGGAGAAGGTCGGCAAACAGGATTCGGAGTCGATTTCCTCCCTGGCCCTGTCAGTCGCGGTTGCGGCGCTGGTCAGCCTGCCCTTCGGGGTTCCACGGGTGGCGGAGGTCTCCGGGGGACAGTGGATGATGCTGGCGCTCAGCGCGCTGATCGGGGTGGCCATCCCCTACACGGTGGACACCCTGGCGGCCCGGATTTCCTCGGCCCGCGTGATTGGCACCCTGTTCGCCATTGACCCGGCCATGGGCACGCTGATCGGGTGGCTGCTGCTGGATCAGGCCCTGTCGCCGGTGGCGCTGGCGGGCATTGGGCTGGTTGCGCTGGCCGGGGCGTGCGTGGCCTGGTTGGAGGGCCCCAACGCCACGGCCTCCAATCCCCCGGCTTCCGGTGACCCCGTGGGTGCCCGAACGGGCGCTTCGTAACCTGCCAGGCCGGCCGCGGTCCCCGACCAGGGCCACATTTAGAATGGCAGATATGTCATCTTCCCCCTCCGCCTCCCGGCTGACCGCTGCCCTGTTTATGGTGATCGTGCTGTTGGGCACAACCGGGCCGCTGGCCACGGACATGTACCTGCCCTCTTTCCCGGCAATGCAGGACGAGTTCTCCACCACCGCCTCGGGGGTGCAGCTGACGCTGACCACCTTCCTGATCGGGATGGCGCTGGGGCAGCTGCTGTGGGGCGCGTTCTCCGACCGCTGGGGACGGACCATTCCGCTGCGCTACGGAACGCTGTTGTTCGTGCTGGCCTCGATCGGTGCCGCGCTGGCCCCGAGCCTGCCCACGCTCATTGCCGCACGCGGCATCCAGGGCGTGGGTGCTGCGGCGGGCCTGGTGATTTCAAAGGCCATCGTTTCCGACGTCACCTCCGGGCCGCGCACCGCACGCATCTTTTCGATCCTGATGACCATCGGCGGGGTCGCTCCGGCGGTCGCCCCGATCCTGGGTGCCGCGGTAGCCCATGCCGGGGGCTGGCGCGCGGTGCTGTGGGTGCTGGCCGGGGCGGCGGGGCTGATGGCCCTGGGCTCGTTTGCGGTGGTACGTGAAACCCACCCGGCCGCGGCCCGTTCCACCGGGGCACTGTTCGGCCCATTGGGGACGGTGCTGACCCAGCGCCGGTTCGTGGGCTACATGGTCCAGTTCGCGGCGACTTTCGGAGCGATGATGGCCTACATTTCGGCTTCCCCGTTCCTCTACCAGAACGTCATGGGATTCAGCCCCACCGGTTACGCCCTGTGCTTTGGCGTCAATTCCCTGGGCCTGATTCTTTCCGGCCTGATCTCCGCCCGGTTGGCGCTGCGGGTCCCCTTGCGCCGCACCGTGGGGGTGGCCCTGGTGATCCTGCTGGTTTCCAGCCTGGTGATGCTCACCCTGGTGTTTTCCGGGGTGCGCTCCCCCATCCTGGCGGTGGTGATCTTCTTTATGGTGGCTCCCGTTGGCCTGGTCATGGGCAACACCACCGGCCTGGCCCTGGAGGAGGTGCGACGCACCTCGGGCAGCGGTTCGGCTGCGCTGGGTTGCGCACAGTTCCTGGCCGGCGCACTGGTCAGCCCGCTGGTGGGGCTGGGCGGGGAAGATTCCCCGGTCGCGTTCTCGGTGACCGCACTGGTTGGGCTGCTCCTGGCGCTGGGCGCCTACTGGTCCACCGCCGACGCGCGGCATCGCCCCCGCCGGGGCTAGCTCCCTGCCCTCTTTCCGGCCCGGGCTTGTGCTCCCCGGGAACTTGCCGGTGGATGAGCGCTTAAAACACCTACCCCGCGGAATCAATGATTCTTCCGCGGGGTAGGTGTTTTGTCCGGGAGCCGGATTAGGCGCTCAGGCGCTCCTTCAGGCCGTCAAGTTCGGCGCGCAGTGAGTCCGGCAGTGCCTCACCGAACTTGGCGTACCATTCCTCGATGCTCTCGACTTCCTCGAGCCATTCCTGGGTGTCAACCTTCACGGCGACCTCCACGTCATCCGAGGTGAAGCCTTCCAGGCCGGTCAGGTCCAGGGAATCACCGGTCGGCACGTAGCCCACGGCGGTTTCCTTGGCCTCGGCGGTGCCCTCGATGCGCTCGATGACCCACTTCAGCACGCGGGAGTTGTCCCCGAAGCCGGGCCACGCGAAGCCACCCTCGGCGGTGCGGCGGAACCAGTTGACCAGGAAGATCTTGGGCATCTGTTCCGGGTTCAGCTTCTGCGAGATGCGGTCCCAGTGGTTCAGGTAGTCACCGGCGTTGTAGCCGATGAACGGCAGCATCGCCATGGGATCGCGGCGCACCACGCCGGTGGCCCCGGAGGCGGCGGCGGTGGTCTCCGAGGAGAGGGTCGAGCCCATGAAGATGCCGTTGGTCCAGGTGCGGGCCTCGGTCACCAGCGGGATGGTGGTCTTGCGGCGGCCGCCGAAGAGGATCGCATCGATCTTCACGCCGTCCGGGGAGTAGTATTCCTCGGCGAGCATATCGACCTGGTCGATCGGGGTGCAGAAGCGGGAGTTCGGGTGGGCGGCCTTGCGCCCGGAATCCGGGGTCCAGTCATTGCCCTTCCAGTCGATCAGGTGGGCTGGGGCCTCGTCGGTCATGCCTTCCCACCACACGCCGCCCTCATCGGTCAGCGCGACGTTGGTGAAGATCGAGTTGCCCTTGGTGATGGCGCGCATGGCGTTCGGGTTGGTGGACCAGCCGGTGCCCGGGGCGACGCCGAACAGGCCGTACTCCGGATTCACGCCGCGCAGTTCACCGTTCTTGCCCGGACGCATCCAGTTGATGTCATCGCCCAGGGTTTCGGCCTTCCAGCCGTCGATGGTCGGATCCAGCAGCGCAAGGTTGGTCTTGCCGCAGGCCGAGGGGAACGCGGCAGCGATGTTGTAGGACTTGCCCTGCGGGCTGGTCAGCTTCAGGATCAGCATGTGCTCGGCCAGCCAGCCTTCGTCGCGGGCCATCGCCGAGGCGATGCGCAGCGAGTAGCACTTCTTGCCCAACAGCGCGTTGCCGCCGTAGCCCGAACCGTAGGACCAGATGGAGCGCTCCTCGGGGAAGTGCACGATCCACTTCTCCTCGTTGCACGGCCAGGCCACGTCCTTCTGTCCCGGCTCCAGCGGGGCACCGACGGTGTGCATGGCCGGAACGAAGAAGGCGTCCTCGGCTTCCATCTTGCGCAGGACCTCATCGCCGATCTTGGCCATGATGCGCATTGAGGCGACCACGTAGGCCGAGTCGGTGATTTCCACACCGTAAGCAGGCTGCTCGGCATTCAGCGGTCCCATGACGAACGGGATGACGTACATGGTGCGTCCACGCATGGCGCCATCGAACAGTCCGGTCAGGCGCTCCTTCATGACCTTCGGGTCTTCCCAGTTGTTGGTGAAGCCCGAGTCCTCCTCCTTTTCGGAGCAGATGAAG
This sequence comes from Glutamicibacter sp. St.4D3, assembly GCF_059728615.1. Classification (NCBI taxonomy): domain Bacteria; kingdom Bacillati; phylum Actinomycetota; class Actinomycetes; order Micrococcales; family Micrococcaceae; genus Glutamicibacter; species Glutamicibacter sp. St.4D3. The sequence continues at coordinate 429,658 of NZ_AP039380.1, read as the reverse complement.
GTGCGCTCCTCGACGCGGGCCACGTCGGCCGGGTCGGAGAAGGCCGCGTAGGAGTTCGGGAAGTTCGGGTCGGTGAGCTTGACCAGGGTGCCGGCTTCAACCAGCTCGCCGCACAGGCGGTCGTTCTCTTCCTGGGAGCCATCAACCCAATAGATACGATCAGGCTTCGTCAGTGCCGCAACCTCCTCAACCCAAGCCGCCAACTTCGCGTGGGTGGTCGGTGCTGCATCGAGTACGTTCTGATCGGAGCTGGTGCTCATTATCCATTCCCTCCATTGGGCTGAACTTGCAATAGTTCAAGGCTAGGGGGTCAACGTTTTCGGCCGCTTGTGACCCAAGCCGCAGAATCCGGGGATGGTCAACATCTTTAGAATAAAAACACCGTGAATTCGGGGAAGATTGGTGCACCAACCAGCTTTTACTGTGACGAAGGTCACGTAGACCGGTACCCTTTTTCGGTCCTCAATATAAGTAAAAAACCGAGATACCGGCGCCCCGCCGAGCCAATTTGGAGGCCGGGCGGTTGGCCTGTATAGTTATTCGAGGTTCGCACCTGCGGGCCAAATAAAAGAATACGCGCCCATAGCTCAGCTGGATAGAGCGTCTGTCTACGGAACAGAAGGTCAGGGGTTCGAATCCCTTTGGGCGCACCAGCAAATCCCGGAACGTCGCAACGGCGAGTTCCGGGATTTTTTGTTCCCGTTCTCAGCTTCCAAGGAGGCCCACCCCGGCCCAGCCACCCGGGCGCCCTCGCTCAGCCCCGTCGGATCCTGTCACATCTTTCTCGCGCCAAGCGAGGAACCCGGGCTCACGCACTGGACTGGCGGACGTGGATGTGAATCGCGGCACTTTGAACCGTTCCGGTTCGCTAGCCCGCCTTCGCCCGTGTATAGTTATTCAAGTCGTCACGACGACAACAACTCAATAAGCGCCCATAGCTCAGCTGGATAGAGCGTCTGTCTACGGAACAGAAGGTCAGGGGTTCGAATCCCTTTGGGCGCACAGGTTCAAGAATCCCGGGAAGCTTTCAAGCTCCCGGGATTCTTGCTTTTAACCTAACTCCCCTGCTCCCCGCTGCCGCTCCGACCCGGGAGCGCTTGTCCGGCTGGCTTTGATCCCCTTATTCCATTCAGGCATTGGCACTTGGTACCGCCTCCGCATTCGCGGAACCAAGGGGCGGTCATGCCCCAGAGCCATCTGAAGCTGTTCTCTTCTTTGTTGCGTCATCTTCGAGCACACTTCAGAGCCCGAACGTATCGTGGAGGATTAACACTTCAGGGCTTGACTGCTCGCCGCCAAGGAGGAACGTTCCATGATCATTGCCGTGCCCAAGGAATCAAAGAACAACGAGCACCGGGTGGCGATCACCCCGGCCGGTGTTGCCGAATTCGTTGCCCACGGCCACGAAGTGGTCATCGAAACCCAGGCGGGCATCGGCTCGGGCATCAGCGACGAGCAGTACAGCCAGGCCGGCGCCCGCCTGGTTCCAGATGCGGCTGCGGCCTTCGAAGCCGGAGAACTGGTGCTCAAGGTCAAGGAGCCAACGCCCAGCGAATACCCGCTGCTGCGCGAGAACCAGGTCCTTTTCACCTACCTGCACTTGGCCGCCTCCCGGGAATGCACCGACGCCTTGCTCACCGCGGGAACCACCGCGGTCGCCTATGAAACGGTCACCCGGGGTCGGACGCTGCCGTTGTTGGCGCCGATGAGCGAAGTCGCCGGGCGGCTGGCGGCGCAGATCGGTTCCGTCACCCTATTGCATCCATCGGGTGGCTCCGGGATCCTCATGGGCGGGGTGCCCGGCACCCGCCCGGCCAAGGTCGTGGTCATCGGTGGTGGCGTGGCCGGCGAGAACGCCGCGGTGGCCAGTGCCGGACTTGGCGCCGACGTCACCGTCATTGACGTGAACCTGGCCCGACTCAAGGAAATCGACACCGCCCACGCCGGACGCGTCAAGACCCTCGCGTCCACCAAGCTGGCCATCGCCGAGCAGGTCGCCGATGCGGACCTGGTGATTGGCTCGGTGCTGATCCCCGGAGCCGCAGCACCGAAGCTGGTGACCCTGGACATGGTTCAGCGGATGCGTCCGGGCTCGGTGCTGGTGGATATCGCGATTGATCAGGGCGGCTGCTTCGAAGGCTCGCGGCCCACCACGCATGACGATCCGACCTTCAAGGTCCACGATGCACTGTATTACTGCGTGGGCAACATGCCCGGCGCCGTGCCGCAGACGTCGACGGCGGCCCTGACCAACGCAACCCTGCCCTACGCCCTGCGCATCGCGAACAAGGGTTGGGCGCAGGCCATGCGGGAAGACGAGGGCCTGGCCAACGGCCTGAACACCCACGCCGGAAAGCTGACCCTGGAATCGGTAGCCACCGAGTTTGGCTACCAGTACACTCGGAGCCAAGAGCTGCTGTCCGATAGCTAAGGGCCCGCGTTCGGACGTAGTGCCGCAGCCGCGGAAGCTGACCGCATCACCGGCATGACCTGTGAAACTCCTGCGTGTGAGTGAGAAAACAGCCTTGCTAATTGAACTGACCGGTCAGTTCAATTAGTCTTGTTTCATGCTTTTTGCTGACTCTGTTTCCGTGGACGGTCGCCACGGCGTCATCTGCCCTCCAACCACCGTGCGAGTAGAGCGCGGAGAGGTGGTCTTGGTAGTCGCCGAACCGGCGCTCTCACGCACCGCACTGAGCCTGGTGCTCTCCGGACGCATGAAGCCCAGCTCCGGCACGGCTAGCTGGGAAGGCCAGGACAGCCTGAAGCTGTTGCGCAAGCACAGCGCGCTGGTGGACTCACCGGAAATCAACGCCCCGGAACCCCACCTGAAGGTGCGCGACCTGGTGGCCGAGGACCTCTCCCTGGTGCCGGTGCCGATCTGGCGCAAGCGCGGAATTGACTCCTGGCTGAACCAGCACGGCTTTTCCGAGGTGGCCAGCGAATGGGTGGATGCCCTCGATCCGCTGACCCGCCTGGACATCATGGCGCGGCTGAGCGAGGAGTACCACCAGGTGCGCTTGTCGGTCTTCGACTCTCCCGACCGCCACCGTCTGGAGGACTCCAGCTGGCTGGACCTGCTGGAGGCCATGGCCCAGTCCCGCCGCAAGCCAGCGGTCGTGGCCGTGGTCTCCCGGGTCCCCGATGACTGGCATGGCCCGGTGTTCTTCATGGGTGAGCAGGATGTCGAACCGCAGATGCACCTTCCGCACGATTCGGCACATGCGCAGGACGACGCCGACGTCGGCGAGCATGCCGTGCACGAACAGGCCGGGCAGAACCAGGATGCGGAGCAGACGGTGGCCATTGATGCCCTGCTGGGCGAGCACGAGGACACCGAGCACATCGAGGTGGACGCTGCCGCCGACGGCGATGAACCGGACGGTCCGAAACACAAATCCGAGGACCCGGGTCCCGAACCGGTGGAACAAGCAGCCGGCGACATCGAGCCGGATCGCGAACCGCAGCATCTGGCCCCGCCGGCGGACGAGGCACCCCCGGCCCCAGCCGAACCCGAAGCCACCGAGCCCGAGCCGGCCAGGGACACCGAGCCGGGCGAGCATGCCCAGCCCCACGACCCGGCGCTCAACCCAAAACCTGAGACCACTTCCCGCGCGGAGGACACCAAATGACGATTCTGCGACTGGCTCTTTCCGAGCTGCAGCGCATGACCCGCGGCACCCTGCCCAAGCTGGCGATTATCGCCCTGAGCTGTGTACCGCTGCTGTACGGGGCCATGTACCTCTATGCCAACTGGGATCCGCAGTCCCACCTCTCCGGCGTGCGCGCCGCCCTGGTCAACCTCGATGAGGGAGCCGAGAAGTCCGGCAAGGACCTGAAGGTCGGTGAGGATGTCACCGAATCCCTGCTGGAGGACGGCACCTTCGGCTGGGAGCTGGTGGGTTCCGAGCAGGAAGCCTATGAGGGCGTGGCCAACGGCGACTACTCGTTCGCCATGACCATCCCCAAGGACTTCTCCGCCAACCTGGCCTCCCCGGCCGACTTCGACAAGGCCAAGCAGGCCCAGCTGAAGATCACCACCAATGACGCCAACAACTTCATGGTGGGCACGTTCGCCGACACCCTGGCCAATGAGGTGCACAATTCGGTGGCCAAGGAAGTGGGCACCCAAACCGCCGACTCGATGATCGCCGGATTCGTGGACATCCACTCCTCCATGGCCGACGCCGCTGATGGCGCAGGCCAGGTCTACGACGGCACCCTGCAGCTGAAGGACGGGGTCGCCACGCTTTCGGACGGCACCAAGCAGCTGGTCGACGGCGGCAAGCAGCTGGCCGGCGGCACGGTGGAACTGCACGATGGCACCAAGACGCTGAAGCAGGGCACCGGGGACCTGGTCAAGGGCCAGACCCAGCTGCGCGACGGCGCCAAGGAACTGTCCGCCGGCACCGGGGACCTGAAGAAGGGTGCAGACCAGCTGGCTGCCGGGCTCAATGAAATGAAGAAGCAGACCGCCCCGCTGCCCAGCTCCGCCAAGCAGCTGAACGACGGCGCCCAGCAGGCCGCGAAGGCCGCCAAGCAGCTGGCCGCCGGCTCCCGCCAGGTCGCCGACGGCAACGCCCAGCTCAACGACAAGGTCAGCGAGGCCGCCGAGGTCATCACCGCGCTGGAAGCCGATGCAGACAAGCGCCTGCAAACCGTGGAGAAGAAGAGCTTAGAACGCATCCAGGCAATGGTGGATGACAAAAACAACCCGCTCACCCAGGAGCAGGCCGATGAGCTAATCAAAACTGTCTCCAGCTCAGTGGACGAGGCCGCGGCCAACTCGCAGGTGATCCAGCGCGCCAAGGAAATCAAGGCGCAGCTGAAGACCGCCCAGCAGCAGATCCAGCAGCTGGCCGACGGCTCCGAGCAGGTCGCCCAGGGCAACAAGCAGCTCTCGGCGGGGCTGGACACCCTGGCGGACGGCACCGCACAGCTAAACGCCGCGGTGCCCACCCTGGTCAAGGGCATTTCCACCGCCGCCACCGGCGGCAACGACCTGGCCGCCGGTGCGGCGCAGCTCAACGACGGCGCCAAGACGCTGTATGCCGGGCAGCGTGACGCGCTGGCCGGGGCGAAGCAGCTGGATTCGGGGGCCAAGGAACTGAACGCCGGTGCCGCCGAACTGCAAACCGGCAGCGCCCAGCTGTACACCGGCCTGAAGGACCTGCAAAGCGGCGTGGGCGACCTGGGCAAGGGCTCCAACGACCTGGCCGACGGTTCCGGGGAACTGGCCACCGGCCTGTCCGACGGCACCAAGGAAATCCCGAATCCGGATGACCCGACCCGCGAGCACCTCTCCGAGGTCATCGGTGACCCGGTGGCCGTGGACCGCACCGACCAGGCCAAGGCCGGCGCGTACGGCGAGGGCCTGGCGCCGTTCTTCATCACCCTGGCCACGTGGATTGGCGCGTTCATCCTGACCCAGGTGATGCGCCCGATCACCAAGCGTGCCCTGGCCTCCAACGGTCGGGACTGGAAGATCGCGCTGGGCGGCTGGATGCCGTTCTTCCTGCTCTCGGTGATCCAGTCCAGCCTGCTGTACGCGGTGGTGCTCTTCTGGCTGGGCCTGGACACCGCCCACCCGTGGATGACCTGGGGCCTGCTGGCGCTGGCCTCCATGGCCTTCACCGCGATCATCCAGGGCATCACCGCCCTGCTGGGCGCGGCCGGCAAGTTCGTGGTGCTGGTGCTGATGGTGCTGCAGCTGGTCACCGCCGGCGGCACCTTCCCGTGGGAGACGCTGCCTGAGCCGCTGCACGTGCTGCACCGCATCCTGCCGATGGGCCATGTGGTTGCCGGCCTGCGCCACCTGGTCTACGGCGCGGATCTGGCGCTGCTCTCCGAAGTGGTGCTGGGCCTGATCGGCTACACGCTGCTGGGTCTGGCGCTGAGCACCCTGGCGGTGCGCAAGCACAAGACCTGGACGTTGAAGACCCTGCAGCCGGAGCTGGTCGTATGACCGGCGAGGCGGTCGGGCGCCCCCGGGTGCGGGCCACCGGTTCCAAGGAACGGCTGTTCGCGGCCTCCATGACCCTGCTGGGGCACCGCGGCATCAACGCGGTCTCGGTGGATGAGATCGCCCGGGCCGCAGGGGTTTCCAAGGGCACGGTGTACTACAATTTTGGCTCCAAGGACTCGATGATCGGCGCCCTGCTGGCCTTTGGCGCCGACATCCTCCTGGAGGAGCTGGAACAGTACGCCGAACAGTCCGACGGGCTGCAGGCCCTGGAGGCCATGGTGGTCAGCGCGTTCCGCTTCGTGGAGCGCTACCCGTCCTACGCCCAGCTGTGGATCAGTGAGCAGCAGCGCTCCGAAAGCCTATGGGGTGAACAGCTCAGCGACTTCAGGGAACAGATCACCGCGCTGATCCGCCAGGTGCTGCGCCGTACCGTGCAGGTTCCCGAGCCCCTGCTGCAGGTGGCGGCCAGCGCGATGTTTGGCGCGACGCTGCTCACCGCCCGGGAACGCGCGGTAACCACCCCGATGCCTCGGCTGGAGGTCTACGTGCAGGCGGTGCTGGCCACCGTGCACGGGCTGGAGCGCGCTGCCGCCGGATAACCTGGCCCAGGCTCTCCCCACCGACCGAACCAACTAACCCCGATCCCGTGACACCGCCTGCGGTGTCACGGGATCTTTTTGCTAGGGCCGGGGCACCACGAAGTGCGTCACGGCTGCGTCCCGCGCATCCAGGTGCGAATACGGTTCGGCGGTTTCCATGACCGTCATCCCCAGGGTGGGGTAGTTCATGGCCAGCTCGTAGACGGCCTCCTGGTCCGAGTCCTTGGAGGCCAGGCGCAGCGCCAGTTCCTGCAGCACCGGCTGGTGGCCAATGACCAGCAGCGTGGAGACCGTATCGGGGGTTTCGTTGATGATCGAGCACAGCCCGGAGGTGCCCGCGGAGTAGATGCGGGAGTCAATGTAGGGGGTGGGCGCCTTCTCCCCCAGTTCGGAGAGCACCCAGGCGCAGGTGGAGCGGGTGCGCAGCGCATCGGAGCACAGGATGTAGTCCGGGATGAGGTTATTCTCCACCAACCAGCGGCCCGCCGCCGGCGCCTCCCGGTCACCGCGGGCACCTAGCGGACGGTCGTGGTCCGCCACCCCGAGCGGAAAGTCCGCCTTGCCGTGCCGCAGCAGGATCAGCCGCCGGGCCTGTGCAGTGTTCTTGCCTCCAGCATTCATGCCACCAGCTTACGGGGTCACCGTCCCGGGCCCGCTTAAACGCCGAACGGGCGGGCGTACCTCCATGCCAGGAGCACGCCCGCCCGTTGGACGGTGTGGCCGTTCTGCGACCAGCTGATGCTAGATCGAGTATTCCGGGGCGGCCCAGACGACGACCTCGGGGTGTTCGTAGAAGCGGTAGCCCTGCCCGCGCACGGTGCGCACGGTGTTGGCCAGGCGGCCCAGCTTCGAGCGCAGGCGGCGGATGTGCACGTCGATGGTGCGCTCGTTTGGCACCTCTTCGGCGTTGCGCCACAGGTTTTCCAGCAGTTCCTCACGGCCAACGGTGCGGGTGCCGTTTTCGACCAGGAAGTTCAGCAATTCGAACTCCTTGAAGGTCAGGTTCAGGGTCTCCCCGTCCAGGTACACCTCGCGGCGGGACAGGTCGATCAGCACGCCGGAGGGCCGTGGGGTGCTGGGACGGTTCTCGGTGCGGGCGCGGCGGTTGACCGTCGGGTCCCCCAGTGCCTGGCGGACCACGTCAATGGCTTCGCCCTGCGCGGTGGCCGGTGCCAGGGCGACCGCGGCGTGGGTCTGCGCCTGTGGGGACAGGGTGGCCAGGAACGCGCGCACCTGGGTGGCCAGCTTGCCCAGCGAGGTGCCGTTGGCCTGCGCGGTGGCCTCATCGAGTCCCACGTACAGGACGAACCCGCGGGCTGTGGTGTCCGCGCTGCCCGAGCCGGCGCCGGTGGCCTGGACCGGGGCTGCGGTCTGATGGCGTGAAATATCGCGCGGCTCATGGTTGGTGGATACGGCGCGCAGTGGGCGGTAGCCTGCCGGGGCATAGCCGCCAGCTGTCGAACGCTGTGCTGCAGCAGCACGGTTCTGCGCGTTGCGAATTGAAACGTGTACGTATCCGGATCCAGCCGTCATGTTTTTCCTCTAACTATGCGAAGGCCAAGTGATTTGGCGCTGATGCTTCTTGTTTGCTTGTTGCTTGCGCCGCGGGCGTCCTTCTCTACACCCACGACAGTTGGTTTCCCGCCAGCGGCTGGATCGCGACGAAAACTAGGTTTCCGCTGCGAGCTGACCGCTGACGCAAAGCATTCGAGAACAGCACTGGGGACCCGACCACGGGAACCGTGACCTGCCTGTTTTGCTGTTCTGCGCCTGACTCACCCCTCCAGTTTCCCCGTAACAATTGGAACTTGCAAGTAACAATCAACCTCCATGTCCACGATGCGAGACAAAACCATCCATTTGTGACCTTTGCCACTTTGAACAAATGTTTCCGTTAAACGTTTAACTAGCCACGCATTGCACAATGATACGACGAGAATCGATCAATCTGACTACCCTATACATTGCCATGAATAAGCATTCAGCGCTGGATGCTGTTCACGATGCAAACATTCGCCCAGAGCTGCTCTTGACCAAATATTCGGCTATCTGCAAGGCTTCGCACCGCATAAAATCGGGCTTGGGGGCACAGCAAGCACACAGGTAAAACACAAAGTCAGCCCAATGGCATGGGGGAAGGTAAGACCATGAACGATTCGCGTTTCTCTCCTTCACAGCTCCCACGGCTCACCCACCCGGACGGCACCGCCATCAAGGTCCTGGTGGTCGACGACGAACCGTCGCTGGCCGAGTTGGTGTCCATGGGCACCCGGATGCTCGGCTGGGAATCGGCGATCGCGCACGACGGGCCCGAAGCGGTGGCCACCGCCCGCAACTTCGCCCCGGATGTCTTGGTCCTGGACTGGATGCTGCCCGGCTTCGACGGGCCCGAGGTGCTGCGCAAGGTGCGCACCTACTTCCCGGAGGTCCCGGTGCTGTTCCTGACCGCCAAGGACGCGGTGGAGGACCGCATCGAGGGGCTGGGGGCCGGGGCCGATGACTACGTGGCCAAGCCCTTCAGCCTCGAGGAGGTGCTCATCCGGCTGCACCGGCTGGTCGAACGCTCCGGAGCCACCAGCGCGGACGCCTCCGAACTGGTGGTGGGCGATCTGGTGTTGAACCTGGATTCGCACGACGTATCCCGTGCCGGGCGGGCCATCTCGCTGACCGCCACCGAATTCGACCTGCTCTCCTACCTGATGAACAACGCCCGCCGGGTGGTGTCCAAGTCGCAGATCCTGGACAACGTCTGGCACTACGACTTTGACGGCCAGGCGAACATCGTCGAACTGTACATCTCCTACCTGCGCAAGAAGATTGACGTGGACGCCGAACCGATGATCCATACGGTGCGCGGCGTGGGATATGTCCTGAAGCCGGCGGCATGAGCCTGTTCTCCCCCGCCACCAAGCACACCCCCTACAACCTGCAGCGCCGCCTGCTGGTGATCCTGCTCGGCGCCCTGACGATGGTGTGTGTGCTCATTGGCCTGCTCTACAACGCCGGCATGCGCCAGACCCTGATGGCGCAGCTGAATGAGCAGCTCTCCCAGGCGGCGAACCGTGCCGCCGCCTACTCCACCCCGAAGAACTCCCCCGATGACCTGTTCGCGCCCGGGCAGGCCTCGGGCACCTTGAACGTGCGCTTCGTGGACGGCAAGCTGACCTTCGGGGCGTGGCTGGATGAACGCACCGGTGAACGCATCACGATCACTGACGCGGACATCGACCCGCTGCTGTCCCTGGAGGTCAACTCCCGCCCGGTGATCCGCAAGCTCTCGATCGGGGACTATGTGCTGGTCGCCCGCCCGGACCAGGGCTCCGGTGGCATCCTGATCACCGGGCTGCCCACCGAGCCCACCGAATACGCGTTGCGGGAGATGGCCTGGTTGACCCTGGTGATCAGCGTGCTGACCGTGATCAGCACCGGCCTGGCCGGCACCTGGGCCATTGGCCGGTCCTTCAACCCGCTCAAGCGCGTGGCCGCGGTGGCTTCCTCCGTGGCGCACACGGACCTGGAATCGGGCAAGGTGGAGCTGACCCAGCGGGTCTCCCCGCACGATGCGATCCCGGGCACCGAAGTGGGCAACGTGGGCCAGGCGCTGAACGCGCTGATCGACAATGTGGACAGCGCGCTGAAGGTGCGTGAGCGTTCCCAGGGGCAGATGCGCCAATTCGTGGCCGACGCCTCCCATGAGCTGCGTACCCCGCTGTCGGCGATCCGCGGCTACACCGAGCTGCTGGCCGCTACCGAGCACTTCTCCGATGACGGGCGGCGCGCCGTGGATCGCGTGCTGGAGCAAAGTTCACGCATGAGCGCCCTGGTGGAGCAGTTGCTGCTGCTGGCCCGGCTGGAGGAGGAAACCTCCTACAAGCTCTCCCGGGCGAACCTGGTGGACCTGGCCCGGGAAATCACCGACGACTTCACGGTCACCGCCCCGGATCACCGGTGGACGTTCATCGCCACCCAGGACGAGGTGGCGATCAATTGCGACTCCTCGGCGCTGCGCCGGGTCATCACCAACCTGCTGGGCAATGCACGCAAGCACACCAGCGTGGGCAACTCCGTAACGGTCAGCGTGCTGGCCGATGCGGACGTGGGACAGGCGGTGCTGCGGGTGCAGGACACCGGCGAGGGCATTGACCCCGAGTTCCTGCCGCATGTCTTTGAACGCTTCACCCGGGCCAACGCTGCCCGTTCGGGCTCCGACGGCACCACCGGCCTGGGCCTGCCCATCGCCAAGAGCATCGTGCAGGCGCACCGCGGCACCATCACGGTCACTTCCCAGCCCGGGGACACCGTTTTCGAGGTGCGGCTGCCGCTGGCCGATACGCAAACGCCGCCTGCGGCAAAAACCGAGGCGGCGTAGGGGCCAGAAGGCCTAGTGCATGGGCGGGGTCACGCCGTACAGGCGGTCCCCGGCATCCCCCAGCCCGGGAATGATGTAGGCCTTCTCATCCAGGCGCTCGTCCAGGGCGGCCAGCACCAGGTGGAGCCGCTCGTCCTCGCCGTGGATCTCGCGCAGGCGCTCGATCCCCTCCGGGGCGGCGATCAGGCAGATGCAGGTGACCGAGGCGGCCCCGCGTTCGAAAATGAACTTGATGGCTTCGGCAAGGGTTCCGCCGGTGGCCAGCATCGGATCCAGCACGAAGACCTGGCGTCCCTGCAGGTCGTTCGGGACCCGGTCGGCGTAGGTGATGATGTCCAGGGTCTCGTCATTGCGGGCCATGCCCAGGAACCCGACCTCGGCCGTGGGCACCAGGCGGGTCATCCCCTCCAGCATGCCCAGCCCGGCGCGCAGGATCGGCACCACCAGCGGGGTGGGCTTGGCGAAGGCGATTCCGGTGGTCGTGGCCACCGGGGTCACGACCTCGACCTCTTCGGTCTTCACCTCACGTGTCGCCTCGTAGGCCAGCAGGGTGACCAGTTCCTCGGTCAGCTGCCGGAAGGTCGGCGAAGCCGTGTTCTTGTCTCGCAGGACCGAAACCTTGTGTGCCACCAGCGGGTGGTCAACTACCTGTACGCGCATAGGCAAAAATCTACCAGCCGTCCACCTGCCCCGACGAGCCCCTTACCCGAGATTCGGGCACTGAATCCGGCCAATGTGCCCAACCGAACAGGCCCGGGAGGTTTCGGGAGGCGCCGGGCACCGTTGTCACCCCAGCTTGCGCACGCTGGTGACACTGCGCCACGTAAAGTGGGTGACACTATGGTGCAAGAACACGAGAAGTGGATGCGGCTGGCACTGGATGAGGCCCGGGCCGCGCTGGCTACCGATGATGTGCCCATCGGTGCTGTCATTCTCTCCCCCGACCGGCAGGTGCTGGCCTCCGGGCGCAATGAGCGCGAGGCCGGCGGAGATCCGACCGCACATGCCGAGGTGGTGGCCATCCGCAATGCCGTTCGCGCCCTGCAGGCCCGCGGCACGGATGATGGCTGGCGGCTGGAGGACTGCACCTTGGTTGTCACCCTGGAGCCCTGCGCGATGTGCGCCGGCGCCATTGTCCTTTCCCGCATCCCAAAGCTGGTGTTCGGGGCATGGGATGAGAAGGCCGGAGCCTGTGGTTCGGTATTCGATATTGTGCGCGAACCCCGACTGAACCACTGGGTCGAGGTGTACCCCAGGGTTTTGGAAGCTGAATGCGCTCAACTGCTGCTGGATTTCTTCCGCGCCAAGCGCCGCTAGAACCTTGCCGGCACAAACAGTTACGGCTGACTCGCACGGAAAGCCACCATGTGGTTCTGGACACTTCCCCATCCAACCGGCCCTCGTTGTTTTGGTTTTCAGCTTTCCTTCGTTGTAGAGTTATCAGGTCTGGTGACGTGTCCGAGCGGCCGAAGGTGCAACACTCGAAATGTTGTGTACGGTAACCCCGTACCGTGGGTTCAAATCCCACCGTCACCGCCACGGAAAAGACCTTGAAACTCCTAGTCAAACAGGAGTTTCAAGGTCTTTTTTGTTTTCTCACGCCTGATTTGGGCACGTTTTGGGCACATCCATTTGTGACACGGCATGATTCAGAGCGACCGCTACGCCGTCTAAATCGTCATCGAACAGTTCGGCGTAGACGTCCAAGGTCATCGAGGCCGAGCTATGCCCAAGCATTCATTGAACCGCCTTCACGTTCGCCCCGGCGCTGACCGCGAAGCTTGCAGCCGTGTGGCGCAAGTCGTGAGGTGTAACTCTAGGAATCCCGGCACGCTGAACCGCTTTCAGGAACCAGCTACCGCGACCACTGCCACCGCTGATGGCCCGCAGGTAAGAGCCGTCTTCATTCGGGAAAACCAAATCCTCACGATGCTTGTCTTTGCACGCTTCACCGATTGCCGGAGCAAGGAACTCAGGAAACGGAACTGACCGGCGCTCATGACTTTTCGGCGTGCCCACCCTGATTTTCCCGCCGACGTCAACGGCGTTCTGATTGACGTTCAGCCGTCGCCGAATCATATCTACATCTTGCACCCGCAGCCCGGTAACTTCGCCCCAGCGCAAACCGCAGTGTGCAAGCACGCGGATTAGTGCCGGATACTTTGAGCTATCGGCCAAGTCTCGCACTTGCTCATGGCTCAAGAACACATGCTCTTTCTTCGACTTGCGCGGAAGATCTACGCCTCGCGCCGGGTTAGCCTGAAACCGCCGATCTTTCACCGCGTCATCAAGAATTGCAGCCAGCACACCATAGGCGCGAATGACTGTAGTAGCTGATTTGGGCTTCACTACGGGCACAGCTTTAGCGTCGCCAATCGAAAGAATGGTAACCCACGCTTGCACGTCGGTAAACACGATTTTCGTAATTGGGTATTTGCCCCAAACTGGTTCAACATGCACGCGCCAAGCAATTTCTAGCGGGCGATACGCCGACGGCTTGAGAGTTTGCTTGCGTTCCAGCCAGCCCGGCCCCAGTAGGATGCGGTGCATGGTAGAGAACGCGTATTCAAACGCGGCGGGTTGGTCCTTGACCCGGCTCATGAGCCGGCTGATCGTGGCTTCGAAAGGCCACCGGCCCGAATAGGCTCGGTGAGGAGCTGAGCTGGCCGCTCCAGCGGCGAGCGTGATGGCAAGGTCAGCGATCACCTTTGCCCGGACGATGAATGGCCGTGATCGGAACGAATTGGGAGAATCGGTCCTCACACAGCCTACTGAAGTCCAACGTGTTCATGAAGCTGGTCAGTATCCCGAGCCCTGCTTGGGATACCAGTGCTTGGCTGGTGACTTGGGTCGGACCATGTTGGAAAATCGGGGTAGACTTGTGCATCGAAAAGTGATCCTTTTGAACCGGGTGGATGAAGCTTCAACACCTCTATTTCCCCAGTTTAGGTCATCTTTTCCGCTTTAAAGACGGTTAATGAAGCCTCAAACTATGAAACCCCCGGGACAGAGAACATCCATCTTCGCAGAGGAGCTGCGAGGAGCTTACTTCATTTTCGGGTCATCACGCTAAAACTTGAAGAGCCGTTTTCGCTCCTCGGATATCGCCCTTTTCCAGGTGGTTGACGAAGGCTTTGCGCGAAGGAAAATCTTTGGCATCCCTCAAGTTTCGAACTCGTCAACAGGCCTCGCTTACTCGTACATCCTTCGGGTCGAATTAAAGTACTCAGTCTGCAACGGTTTAACGTTCCTTTTGACTTAACCGGCTCTTCGAGTTTTAGCGTGGTGACCCCGAAAAAGAAGTAAGGCTGTGAGTCTTGTAGTGGCTGGTCTGGGATCAGCTGGCAGAGTAGATGCCAGGCTTCCCTCCGACGTGGGCATGACTCGAAGTAAGGCTGACCCGTTAGGTGTCGTTTGCGAGAATTGTCTGTCTACGTTGCTGGGCGGCCGGCGCCTACCCGGCCCACCCGAGCTTGTCAGATGGATTGTGTAAGCCCCTAGTCACCTCTGATTTTCAGGACTTGTAATACTCAGTTCACGTACGGCTCGACACGTTCCGGGTAAGCCATCGCCAGCTGCTGCAATGCCTGTTTCCACCCGTTCGTCCCAGCGCCTTCCACCAGGTGCGAACCTGCACCAGCGCGCGGGGTGCGGCCTTTCCAGGCAGCGTCCTTGAACCGTTCACGGGCCCGCTTATCCTCGATATTGCAGATCGCCAGCCACAGCATCTTTACCGCCGCCGTATCGGACGGGAAATGCCCTCGGGATTTAGTGACCTTGCGCAGCTGGTAGTTCATCGACTCAATCGCGTTCGTCGTATAAATGACCTTCCGCAATTCAAGGGCGAACTCCAAGAACGGGGTGAACCTTTCCCACGCGTTGCGCCAGGTCGCCACCGCCGAAGGGTACTTGCGCCCCAACTCGCTGGCCTCGAAGTCCTCCAACGCCGCCTGCGCGGCCTCGATGCTCGGAGCAGTGTAAATACTCTTCAACTGGGCACTGACCGCCCTGCGGTCGGTGTAGGACACGAACCGGTTCGCCGCCCTGATCAGGTGCACCACGCAGGTCTGCACCGTGGCCTTGGACCAGGTCGCCTCGATCGCCTCGGGGAAACCGGTCAGCCCGTCGCAGCAGGCGATCAGCACGTCCTTCACGCCTCGATTGGCCAACTGGGCGCACACCTGAGCCCAGAACTTCGCACCCTCATTCTCGGTCACCCAGATGCCCAGCACGTGTTTGATGCCCTCCACGCTCACCCCGACGGCCATGTGCGCGGCCTTATTACGTACCTGGTGCCCGTCGCGGACCTTGATGACAATCGCATCCAGGTACAGGATCGGGTAGAACTCCTCCAAGGGCCGTTCCTGCCATACAGCGACTTCATCCAGCACCTCGTCGGTGATCTTGCTGATGGTGTCGTGGGACAGCTCGGTGCCGATGGTGGTTTCCAGGTGGTAGGCGATATTCCGCACGGTCATGCCCCCGGCGTACAGGGACACGATCATCTCATCCAGGCCACCGGTACGCCGCGACCCCTTGGGCACCAGGGTGGGGGTAAACGTTCCGGCCCGGTCCCGCGGAATCTGCAGGTCCACGTCCCCGGCCACCGTAGATACGGTCTTGGGGTAGGAACCGTTGCGGGAATTCGGGGCGAACCGTCCTTGCCCGTCGCCCTTTTCGTATCCCAAGTGCTCAGTCAGTTCGGACTTTAGCCCGCGCTCCAGCCCGGCGCGGATGATCTGCTGAATAAACCCGTCCTTGCCATCGAGCTGGATCTCTCCTCGGTCGATAAACCCCATGAGCTCATCGAACGCCCCGGACTCTTTGACCGCATCCATGGAACCCAAGGCGGCGAGTTTCTCGGCAACGTCGGAGGCATTCTTCATCGGGGTCTGATCCTGGTCTTTCTCAACGGTCATCGTGTGTTCTTCCTAGTCGTTTCTATCAACTGACTAGAGGTCTTACACAATCCCTCTGACAGGCTCTCCTGCCAGCTAGTCCCAGACCAGCTACCTCAATACTCACAGCCTTACTTCTTTTTCGGGGTCACCACGCTAAAACTCGAAGAGCCGGTAAATATCCTGATCGTCATCCATTTCGCAAAGCTATCATCTCTTCAACCTTATGCATCATTGCTCCCTCTATTTGGATCATGTAATAGCGGCGCCGAAGAAGTAAAAATCAGGAAATGAGATGCGCCCCGACACCCCTATAACCATTCGCAACCTCACTCCATACTCAAAGCGCACCAAAAAGATCGCTTCGGAAAAAAGTAGCCGCACCCCGCGGGTGGAATCGATTAGTCGGCAAATCCACATTCGCTAGGAGGTAGGGTTTCGACACTCAACACCTAACCACATGCGCCATCGCAGCCAGCCCCACCCCGTTCAAGAAAATGCTTGTCAAGAGAGTATGCTTTGCGTGTTTTTAAACCACATTCGTGGTAGTGTTACCGGCAACGAGCGGATCGAGAGAGGAACCACGTGAGTGTTTTTGCGTCGCATTTCCGAGATGACCACAGTAAGAACAGTTTGGGTCAGTTCGATCTAACTGAAGACATTCTTCAGAGCTGTGCACAATATGCCTGGGACAAGGCACGTAGGCGGACGGCTCTTGCTAGCCCAAGCGCACACGGCACCGACCTCTACCAAGAGATGACCGAGCAGTTAGCAATCGTGCTATCGGCACAAGGATGGAGAAAAGACGTTGTAAATGGACAGCAACGAATCGTCCATCCCCATGGTCTAATCGGAATCGCAGTTTCATCAGCAACAAATGTCGCCAGTGATGACCCGAAAAAGCAACCCAGAACTCGATCCAAAAAGGGTCCAAGTACTCTTGAAGACCTCGATTCGTCAGTGATACCCGGACAACACCCCTTTGATCTAGAAGAATTTAGGCTTCAAGATGCCGCCGATGAGAAGCTCAAGGATGCTCCCTTGTGGTTCCTTTTACACGAAGAGCGCGAAGACTTTTTCTATCTTTCCCTCGCACGCCCGGCTGCGGCAGACAAGCCAGGCTACATTATTGGTTTTAGCAACGAGATTCGCATCAAGCCGCTCAGTGCCAATCAAGACCTAGACCTGTTTCGTAATGAAAATGGCGACGGTGACATCGATTTCGAAGTCCCCCGCGTTTAATGCAAGCGCAAACCCGGATTACGTATAACCTAAACTCTGCAATGTTTACGCCTTCACGTCTAAAGTTAGCTCGTCAGCGCCTCGGCTGGACCCTTAAACGCCTCTCCGAGGAAAGCGGGGTTTCTCTTCGTACTCTGACAACTTACGAGAAAGCTCCAAAGCACGAGCCCACTGCTGAAATTATTGAACGACTCGCCAAAGCGCTCGGAGTCCAAAAGGAGTTTTTCTTTAAAGACATTGTTGATCCTGTGGTGTATCAGGCGGTCAGCTTTCGCAAATTAAGCAAAACCAGCGCACTTATGCGCGATGCCGCGCTTGCTTCCGCGAATCTAGGAATCGAGTTCTTTGAAGTACTAGAGAAGCACTTCGCTTTGCCTAGCCCAGATATACCCAACTTGGGCAAGCACTCACCAGAGATGGCGGCTGATCTGATTCGGAATCTTTGGAAGTTAGGGGACAAACCGATTCCAAACCTGTTCCGGCTTTTGGAGTCAAAGGGAATCCGGATACTTTCGCTATCTCATAAATTCGACGATATTGATGCCTTCTGCTTCGCAAGAGATAGAAACTTCTACATTTTCCTCAACACCTCTAAGACTGGCGAACGCCAGCGCTTCGACCTCGCCCATGAACTCGGACATCTGGTTTTGCACCGGGACATAGAAATGGTTTCAGCTGATTCAAAAGACCGAGAGGCCCAAGCTCATAGGTTCGCTTCGGCATTACTAATGCCTCAAACTGGGGTGCTTGCTCAAAGCATGAACAAGGCCAGTATCGATAGAATTCTCGCGGCTAAAAAGTACTGGAAGACCTCGGCAATGGCGATGACTTACAGACTTAAAGAGCTTAATCTGCTCTCCGACTGGCAATATCGCTCAACCTGCATAGAACTGGCAGAGCAAGGTTATCGTCGCAGTGAGCCTGATGGAATGATTCCTGAAACCTCACTGCTTCTACGCAAGGTGCTCTTTGGTGAGAATAAGATCGGGCTTCGAACGGTTGGAGCAGAGCTAGATCTTAGTGACAGGCAAGAAGTTTCGGAATTCGTAAAGGGTCTGGTTCCAGTAGCGGCATAAATACCCGTTGTCACTTTGATGAACTCACTTCTATACTCCGGCGAGATCACCTCTTATCGATAAGTTTCGCTACGCGGCTCCACGCATCTTCATTCCAACGTTCCCTCAGCATGCCCGCCACGATGAACCCCGTAGGTTATGAATCTACGGGGTTTTTCTCTGCCTGAATTCAAAGTGTGGGCATGGAACCGAGCTGTTGGCTGCGTCAAAATGTCGGCTTCGACGTGCATAATCAACCTCATGGCCCCGATCCGGAAACGCACCAGAAAAAGCGGCCACTCTCCTGCACGGGAAACGATTATCAGAGGAAGGAAGTGTAAGGGAACGAGCTAGTCTCCGTCGTTTGCTTGCCACGGCGCCCTTACCGCAGTGAGCCAGCATGATCACGCGTGGCCGCGAGCGGGAAGTGAGCAGTTCCAGAAGCCAGAACGCGAAATGTGGCAACTGCCCCGGTCGCCCGGCAAACACAGCTGGCAATTCTCAACACCATGAAGAAGATCATCACGCACCGCTTCACCATCACCATGGTCCTGACCGGACTGCTCATGGGCGCCATGACCTTGATAGGCGGCCGCGCATACCCGGTTGCGTTCGGCGCACTCTGGATTTGCTTCGCCATCGCGCTCGGATTCGCAGCAGTGGGCATCAAGAAGGATCTGAATAATGGGTGAGCCCGTTGTAAGGCCCCGGTTTAACTAGGCCAAATCGCCAAAAGATTCGCGACGCGCGGGTCCCCGTAGGCCCAAACACTCTCATGTTCGCAACCCATGACATTAGAGGTTTCGAGTCCCCCGTTCTGTTTCATGCACTGGTGGTGTGCTCCCCGATTGCGATCGATTCGGTTGCGCTTTGTCCTGGGTTCAATTCGGTCGGGTGCCTGCCCTATTGAGAGGATGGGTTGGGGCGAAAGCACTCCAGCGACAATGTTAGAGGGGATTCTCTGTGTGGCATGATTTCGGACTAACTTGGGCCGACGCCGGGCGCGTGGTGCTTTCCGCGATCGCCCTATACGTTCTGGTGCTCGTGGCGATTCGAGTGCTCGGTCAGCGCACGATGGCTAACCTGTCCAGCTTTGACCTGGCTGCGGTGGTGGCTTTCGGCGCCGTCATCGGCCGTGCGATCCTCGGCTACACGCCAACACTGGCAGCCGGGGCGCTGGGCTTGGTGACCCTGTTGGTTCTGCAGGCCCTCACCGGTCAGCTGCGCCGATTTCCACGGGGCCGGGCCGCAGTCAACAACAAGGCGTACCTGCTGATGGCCGGGGACGAATTCATCACCGCGAATCTGAAGCGCACTCACGTCTCGGAAAGCGAGCTGCTCTCCCGGCTGCGCTTGAGCGGGGTCCGCAACCGCTCGGAAATCGCCTGCGTCATCCTCGAACCCACCGGGCAGATCAGCGTTCTGCGCACCGGGGTGCCCATTGAACCGGAGTTCCTGGAGAATGTCTCCGGCGCCGAATCGATTCCGAAGGCTTTCCTGGCCCCGCACGAAGCCTAGGCGAAACAACCGAAAATCAGCCCCACAGCACCGTAGTCCGGCTCGACCAACACCTGCTCATCGGCAAATTCCAGACGGGGATGCAAGAATTCGGGCAACACCCAAATCACCGAGCCGCGGGGTTGCCATGACAGTGCAGATCGACCTGGACTACCCATTCACCGGCACGTGGCTGGTGCAAAACAGTCCGGCCAACCGTGTGCCGAGCCATGGAACGACGTTGTTCGCCAGTTCCCATGCCATCGATTTTGTGCCCGTGGGTGACAGCGGGCGCCGTGCCCCACTGACGTGGAACACCTGGCGTGGGCGCGAACCGGCTGCCGCGTTCCCTGGCTTTGGCCGCAGGGTACTGGCCCCGTGCGGCGGTCGGGTGATCGCCGTTGAGCGCGCCATCCCGGATCATCAAGCCCACCGCGCCCTGGCCTCGGTTGGCTACGCGCTGGGCCAGCGCGCCCGGGTCCGCGCCGGCTGGCCGGGACTGGCCGGCAACCACGTGGTGATCGAGCACGACGGAATCATCGTGGCGCTTTGCCACCTCATGCAGGACAGCGTGAACGTGGAGGTGGGGCAACACCTCGCCCCCGGGCAGCCCGTGGGACGCTGCGGCAATACCGGCAACAGCACCGAACCGCACCTGCACCTGCAGGCAATGGATGACCCGCAGCCCGGCCGGGCTGCCCCGGTACCGATTACGTTCCACGGCCAGCTGCCCCACAACCGGCAGATCCTGAACCTCTAGAAGGCCCTGCTGGCCGGGAAGTACCTCACCAGATCTTCCTACTGGGGGTTTTCCTGCTCCCACCGGTGGGCCCGCTCGGTCAGCTGCCCGGCGAGCGCCGCCAGCGAGCCCTGTTCGCCCGCGCGTCCCAGGGCGAGGCCCAGCAGGAAGGTGCTCAAGGGGGCCGCGGGGCGCGCGACGTCGTGGGCGACGTGCTTGGCGACGTCCAGGATGGTGGCAATGTCCACCTCGTTTTCATCCAGGCCCAGTTCGGCGGCAGCCGCGCTCAGCCATTCATCCAGGGCCTCCGGTGGGAGATGCTGTGCCATTTTCGAATTCCTTTCACGGCCACCCTTTGCGTGGCGCTGGTCATGTTCTCACTCAGTTTGGTCTGGGTGGGGCCGACGCTTAACGGCCGGCCCCAGGTTGCCCGGGGCCGCGCGCGTCTTTTGGCTCCACCGGTTTCGTGCTTTGCCGCGCGGTGGCCAGGGCCTGCGGGGTGTCGATGTCGTCGCTGAGTCTTTCACCCACCGGGATCCGGTGCAGCTCCAGCTCACCCAGGACCCGGCGCAGCGGCGCGTTGGCCACCTCATCCCCGAGCCGTCTACAGGCGGCGGTGATCGCGGCGGTGCGATAGTAGCCGGCCAGCCACTGCAGGTGGCCTTCCTCGTCCTCCAGCAGTGCCCCATCCCCCAGCTCCATGCCGCTGGCGGTGCGCAGCGCGGTGGCCACCGCCAGCGGGTGCTGCAGGTCGCAGGCCAGCACCATGACCCATTCGCTGTCCACGGCGCGGATCCCGGCGGCCAGTGCCGCCAGCGGTCCACCATATGCTGGTTCCTCGCGCACGACCCGGTCCGCTTCGGTGCCGGCGTGCGGCGGGCCGATGACGACCACCTGGTTTGCTCCGGCGCTTCGTGCCGCGGTGACGACCCGGTCCACCAGCCGTTGTCCGTGCAGGGTCAGGGCCGCCTTGTCCGCCCCGCCCAGGCGGGTGCCGCGCCCGCCGGCCAATACCAGGGCGTCAAATCCGACGCCCGCCTCCGGCGTGTCCGCTGGCCGGTGGTTCCCTGGCGCAGGTGCCTCCGTCATGGTTTCACCCGCAACACTTCGACCTGATCTCCGGCCTGCACGTCTCCCTGTTCGGGCCCGACCAGGGCGTACCCCTCGGCCGCCCCGAAGCCGCCCACCGAATGGGAGATCGCCTGGGCCTGCACGGCCGGGGCGCACAATTGCGGGTTCACCGGGTCAAAGACGACCGGCAGCACCTGCAGACGCCCCACCGGGGATTTCCATCCCACGGCCGCGGTGGCGCGCAGCCGGGGCCGGTGCAGTTGCGCGTTGCCCTGCAGGGCGCGCAGGGCCGGACGCACAAAGAGCTCGAATCCGACCGCGGCGCTGACCGGGTTGCCGGGCAGGGCGAACATCATCGCCCCGGATTCCAGGCGTCCGGCGCACTGCGGGGCTCCGGGGCGCAGGGCCACCCGCACCGCCCGCACCCCCGGCTCGTCCTGCAGCACCTGGCGCATCACGTCGTGGGTGCCCGGGCCCACCCCGCCGGTGGAGATCACCACATCGTGGCTGGCCCCCAACCGGACGAGTTGTTCACGCACCAGGTCGGTGTCATCGGTACAGCGCTGCACGGTGATCGGGGTGATGCCGGCTTCGGTGAGCAGCCCCTGCATCAGCCAGGAGTTCGATTCGGGAATCTGCCCGCGCTGCAGCACCGCGCCCACCTCCTGCAGTTCCGCGCCGGTCACCAGGACCGCGGCGGTGGGCAGCGGGCGCACCAAGAGCCGTTCGGCCCCGGCGGCGGCCAGTGCGGAGAGCAGTGCCGCGTCCACCTGTTGTCCGGCGGCGGCAACCAGGTCCCCGGCGGCCCGGTCCTCACCGCGGTGCCGGATGTCCTTGCCCGGTTGGACCTCGCGCAGGATCGTGACCTGCCCGGTGCCCCAGCGCTGCCCGTCCTCGCCCAGGGTGTCCTCCACCCGCAGCACGGCGTCCGCGTCGGTGGGCAGCGGCGCCCCGGTCATGATCCGCACCGCCTGCCCGGGTTCCAGGGCCGGGTCCTGGGTGCTGCCGGCCGGGATTTCGCCCAGCACGCGCAGGGTGACCGGCGTGCTGTCACTGGCTCCGCGGGTATCGGCGGCACGCACCGCGTACCCATCCATGGCCGAGTTGTCCCACAGCGGCAGCGGGTGGCGGGCGGCGAAGTCCTCGGCCAGCACGGTGCCGTACAGGTGGTGGAAGCCGTTGGCCAGGCTGCGTTGCCGGGCCGGTAGGGGGCTCAGCTGATCCAGGATCCACTCCAGGTGCGCTTCGGGGGTCAGGGCCATCTGCGTCCTTTCGGTTGCCTACCGCCAGTATGCCCCCATTGGCACCCCAAAGTCAGCCGCAAAGGCCCATGTGGCATGCGCCTGGTCGGTGTTACATGCCGCCGCGGCCCTTGGTGCCGCGCAGCATGCCGGCCACAATCAGCGCGAACGTGCCCACCAGCACCAGCAGCCACAGCCCCAGCGCGTAGGAGTTGGTTTCGGCGTGGTAGGTCGCGCCCATCGCCAACGGCGGGAAGTAGCCGCCCAGGCCACCGGCGGCGGCGACCACGCCGGAGACCGCGCCCACCTTCTCCGGCGGGGTGGAGGGCCCGATCCAGGCAAACACGGCGCCCATGCCCAGGCCCATGGCCGAGGCCATCAGCAGGAAGGTGATGCCGGTCAGGATGCCCTCCGGGGGCTGCATGCCCACGATGTAGGCCAGCGAGACGATCCCGGCCAGGGAGATCAGGGCAATCAGCTTCGGACCGAACTTGTCCGCCAGCACGCCGCCGATCGGCCGGGCAATCACCGCGGCCACCGCAAACAGGGCGGTGCGGGCGCCGGCCCCCACCGGGTCCACGTCATCAGGGTAGATGGTGACCAGGTATTTGGGCAGGAAGGTGGAAAACGCGACGAACCCGCCGAACACGATGCCGTACAGGAAGGACATCTCCCAGGTGATCGGCAGCTTCAGCGTGTCGATCAGCTTCGGCAGCAGCGGCTGGCGGTTCGGGGTCCAGGCCGGGGATTCGCGCATGAAGAACCACACGGCCGCGGCGCTGAGCACCAGCAGGCCGGCAATGAACAGGTGGGTTTCGAAGTAGCCGAGCTGGCGCAGCAGCCGGGGGGTGAAGAATGCGGACACCGCGGTGCCGATCATGCCCATGCCGAACACGCCGTTGGCAAAACCGCGTCGGCGCGGTTCGTACCAGGCGCTGGCGAAGGGCACCCCGACCGCGAAGATGGTGCCGGCGATGCCCAGGTAGGTGCCCGAGGCGATCAGCAGCGCGAAGCTGCCCAGCGTTCCGGCCAGCGCCACCAGCAGCACGGCCGGCACGGAGGCCAGCAGCACCACGGTGAACATCTTCCTGGCCCCGAAGCGGTCGGTCAGTGAACCGATCACGATGCGCCCCAGCGCACCGACCAGCACCGGGGTGGCCAGCATCAGGGAAATCTGCCCCTCGCCCAGCTTCATCAGCTCCGCGTAGTGGGTTTGAATCGGGGAAATCAGCATCCAGGCCCAGAAACCCACGGCGCTGGCGAGCGTGGCCAGCAGCAGCTGCGGGAATTGCCCACGCAGCTCCGGGGACGTCTGCGCGGCTTGTGCTGGGGACTTCTGGCTCATGGTTTTCCTCCACCGTAACCGTCAGGTGCTGCACTACCACTTGTTGTGCACACTAACCGCTCAAACGCCAACGCGCTAGTGAAACAAACATTTTTATCTAGGGAATGTGAAATCTCACTTCCAGTGACGCCCGGGGAAGAACCCTTGCATCTATCGAGACAAAGGACGAAGCTTGAGTCAAGCGTCACAGTTGGGAGTCACTGTCATGACCGAAAGGCCAAACCACACAACACCGGCCACCGACGGACCACTGGCCGATTCGCTGCTGACCATGGGCAAGTACCTGCGCCGCGGGGAAACCAGCCAGGATCTGCGGGCGATGTTCCTCTCCGGAGGACGCCAGGGCGATGTCTTCTACCGCGACCGATGGTCGCACGACAAGGTGGTGCGCTCCACTCACGGAGTGAACTGCACCGGATCATGCTCCTGGAAGGTCTACGTCAAGGACGGGATCATCACCTGGGAAACGCAGCAGACCGACTACCCGTCGGTGGGCCCGGACTCCCCCGAATATGAACCGCGCGGCTGTCCGCGCGGCGCCGCCTTCAGCTGGTACACCTACTCGCCCACCCGGGTGCGCTACCCATACATCCGCGACGTGCTGGCCGAGCTGTACCGGGCGGCGAAGGCCGAACACCCCGACCCGGTGGACGCCTGGGCCTCCATCGTGGAGGACCCGGTCAAGGCCAAGCGCTACAAGCAGGCCCGCGGCAAGGGCGGGCTGATCCGCACCACCTGGGACGAGTCGATGGAGATCGCCGCGGCCGCCCAGGTGTACTCGGTGAAGAAGTACGGCCCGGACCGGATCGCCGGGTTCTCCCCGATCCCGGCGATGTCGATGGTCTCCCACGGGGCGGGATCACGCTACCTGAACCTGGTGGGCGGGACCATGCTCTCCTTCTACGACTGGTACGCCGACCTGCCGGTGGCCAGCCCCCAGGTGTTCGGGGACCAGACCGACGTTCCCGAGTCCGCGGACTGGTGGAATGCCGGCTACCTGATCATGTGGGGCTCGAACGTGCCGGTGACCCGCACCCCGGACGCGCACTTCATGGCCGAGGCGCGCTACCGCGGCCAGAAGGTCGTCACCGTCTCCCCCGACTACACCGACAACACCAAGTTCGCCGACGAATGGGTGGCCCTGCACCCGGGCACGGACGCCGCGCTGGGCATGGCGATGGGCCACGTGATCCTCAACGAGCACTACGTGGCCAAGCGCACCGCCCCCTTCCAGGACTACATGCGCCGCTACACCGACTCCCCGTTCCTGGTGGAAATCGATGAAGCCAACGGGCTGCCGGTGCCGGGCAAGTTCCTCACCGCCGCGGATCTGGGCGGGCAGGCCGCCGGTGCCGCCAACGCCGAGTTCAAGCCGGTGCTGCTGGACGCCAGCGGCACCGCCCGGGTCCCCAACGGCACCCTGGGCCACCGCTTCGCCGCGGAAGACAAGGGCGAATGGAACCTGGACCTGGGGGACATCACCCCGATGCTCTCGGTCGCGGACCTGGATGGCTGGGACGGCGCGGCCAGCGAGGTCAACCTGCCGCGCTTCGACCTGGAACCGGAGGCCGGGCAGGAACACGCCGGCGGTTCGGGGATCCTCACCCGCGGCGTGCCGGTGATGCGGGTGGCCGGCAAGCTGGTCACCACCGTGTTCGATCTGATGCTCGCCCGCTACGCGGTGCAGCGCGCGGGCATGCCGGGGGTGTGGCCCACCGGCTACGATGACGCCACCGCCCCGGGCACCCCGGCCTGGCAGCAGGAGCACACCAACGTGCCGGCCGAGCAGGCGATCCGCATCGCCCGGGAATTCGCGGACAACGCGGAGAAGTCCGGGGGACGCTCGATGATCCTGATGGGCGCGGGCACCAACCACTGGTTCCATTCGGACACCATCTACCGCACCTTCCTGGCGCTGACCATGATGACCGGCTGCCAGGGCGTCAACGGCGGGGGCTGGGCGCACTACGTGGGTCAGGAAAAGGTCCGCCCGCTCACCGGCTACCAGCAGTACGCCGGCGCCTCGGACTGGGTGCGGCCCCCGCGCTACACCATCGGCACCGCGTTCTGGTACCTGTCCACCGACCAGTGGCGCTACGACGGGCTGCCGGCCAACCAGCTGGCCTCCCCGCTGGCCCGCGGCCACTTCGACGGGCTGACCACCGCGGACTGCCTGGTCGAATCGGCCAAGCGCGGCTGGATGCCCTCCTACCCCACCTACAACCGCAACCCGCTGGATCTGGTGGATGAGGCCGAAGCCGCCGGCAAGGACCCGGCGCAGCACGTGGTGGATTCGCTGAACGACGGCTCGTTGGCCTACGCCTGCGAGGACCCGGATGATGCGGCGAACTTCCCGCGGGTGATCCTGATGTGGCGGGCCAATGTGCTCGGCTCCTCCGGCAAGGGCAACGAGTACTTCCTCAAGCACCTGCTGGGCACCAACGCGGCGGTGCGCGCCCCCGAGGCCGCCGAAGGCTCCCGGCCGCAGCAGATGGCCTGGCATGAGCAGGCCCCGGAGGGCAAGCTGGATTTGCTGGCCACCGCGGACTTCCGGATGACCAGCACCACGCTGTTCTCCGACCTGGTCTTCCCGGCCGCCACCTGGTACGAGAAATACGACCTGTCCTCCACGGACATGCACCCGTTCATCCACTCCTTCAACCCGGCGATCGCCCCGCCCTGGCAGACGAAGACCGACTTCGAGCTGTTCGGGCTGATGGCACAGCGCTTCAGCCAGTACTCCGCCAAGCACCTGGGGGTGCGCAGGGACCTGGTCGCCACCCCGCTGCAGCACGACACCCCGGATGCGATGGCCACCCCCAAGGGGCGGGTGCAGCGCGAGGTGCCGCTGGTGCCCGGGGTGAGCATGCCCAAGCTGAAGGTGGTCGAACGCGACTACCCGAACCTGTTCGACCAGTGGCGCAGCCTGGGCCCGCTGACCGCCAAGCTGGGGATGACCACCAAGGGCATCAACTACCACCCGGAACCGGAGATCAGCACCCTGGAGGGGCTGAACGGCACCGTGCCCTCCGGCCCGTACGCCGGGCATGTGCGCCTGGACACCGACCGGCGCGCGTGCGAGATGATCCTGGCGTTCTCCGGCACCTCCAACGGGCGGCTGGCCACGCAGGGCTTCCGGGCGCTGGAGGAGCACACCGGGCAGAAGATGGCCTTCCTCTCCGAGGAGCACGAGGGCACGCACATCTCCTTCCATGACGTGCAGGTCCAGCCGCGCAGCGTGATCACCTCCCCGGAATGGTCCGGCTCCGAACACGGGGGCCGGCGCTACACGGCGTTCGCGATCAACGTGGAGCACCTCAAGCCCTGGCACACGCTCACCGGGCGCCAGCACTTCTACCTGGACCACGACTGGATGGACGAGCTGGGCGAGGCCCTGCCGATCTACCGTCCACCGCTGGACATGCACCGGTTGTACGGGGACGCGCAGCTGGGGCGCACCAGCGAACACGAGTCGGGCAACGCCGAGGTGGCGGTGCGCTACCTGACCCCGCACTCGAAGTGGTCGATCCACTCCGAATACCAGGACAACCTGTTCATGCTCTCCCTCTCCCGCGGCGGACCGACCATCTGGATGAGCCCGCTGGACGCGGCGAAGATCGGGGTGCGGGACAACGAGTGGATTGAGTCCTACAACCGCAACGGCGTGGTCGTGGCCCGCGCGATCGTCTCGCACCGCATGCCCGAGGGCACGGTGTACATGTACCACGCCAAGGACCGCACCGTGGACGTGCCGATCGCCGAAACCAGCGGGCTGCGCGGCGGCATCCACAACTCACTGACCCGGATCCTGATGAAGCCCAGCCACCTGATCGGCGGCTACGGCCAGCTGGCCTGGGCGTTCAACTACCTTGGTCCAACCGGAAACCAGCGCGATGAGGTCACCACGATCCGTCGCCGCAACCAGGAGGTGCAATACCGATGAAGGTCATGGCCCAGATGTCGATGGTGATGAACCTGGACAAGTGCATTGGCTGCCACACCTGCTCGGTGACCTGCAAGCAGGCCTGGACGAACCGTTCCGGGGTGGAGTACGTGTGGTTCAACAACGTGGAGACCCGCCCCGGGGTGGGTTACCCGCGCACCTATGAGGACCAGGAGAAGTGGCGCGGCGGCTGGGAGCGCACCAAGCGCGGCCGGCTGAAGCTGAAGGACGGCGGGCGGCTGCACAAGCTCTCGCGCATCTTCTCCAACCCGAAGCTGCCCGAAATCCAGGACTACTACGAGCCGTGGACCTACGACTACGACATGTTGCTGAACTCCCCTTCCGGGGAGCACACTCCGGTGGCCAGGCCCAAGAGCCTGCTCACCGGCAAGGACATGAAGATCGGCTGGTCGGCGAACTGGGATGACAACCTGGGCGGCTCGCTGGAGACCATGGCCGATGACCCGATCCTGGCCAAGATGAGCGAGGAGGTGAAGGCCGAGTACGAGAAGGCCTTCATGTTCTACCTGCCGCGCATCTGCGAGCACTGCCTGAACCCCTCCTGCGTGGCCTCCTGCCCCTCCGGGGCGATGTACAAGCGGGCCGAGGACGGGATCGTGCTGGTGGACCAGGACGCCTGCCGCGGCTGGCGGATGTGCGTCTCGGGCTGCCCGTACAAGAAGGTGTACTTCAACCACCGCACCGGCAAGGCCGAAAAATGTACGTTCTGCTACCCGCGCATCGAGGTGGGCCTGCCCACCGTGTGCGCCGAAACCTGTGTGGGGCGCCTGCGCTACCTGGGCCTGGTGCTCTACGACGCGGACGCGGTGGCCGATGCGGCCAGCGTGGAGGACGAGCATGAACTGCTCGAGGCCCAGCGCCAGGTGCTGCTGGATCCGCGTGACCCCGAGGTCATCGCCGCGGCCCGGGCCGAGGGGATGGACGAGGACTGGATCACCGCCGCCCAGCAGAGCCCGATCTGGAAGCTGATCCGCGACTACCAGGTGGCGCTGCCGCTGCACCCGGAGTACCGCACCATGCCGATGGTCTGGTACATCCCGCCGCTGTCTCCGGTGGTGGACGTGGTCACCGGCACCGGCAACGACGGGGAGGACGCGAACAACCTGTTCGCGGCGATTGACAAGCTGCGCATCCCGATCGGCTACCTGGCCGAGCTGTTCACCGCCGGGGACACCGCCCCGGTGGACCTGGCGCTGCGCAAGCTGGCGGCCATGCGCTCCTACATGCGCGGGGTGTCCATCGATGACGTGCGTGATGAGTCGATCGCGAACGCGGTGGGCATGAGCGGGCCGCAGATCGAGGAAATGTACCGGCTGCTGGCGATCGCGAAGTACGAGGAACGCTATGTGATTCCCCCGGCCCACGCCGAGCAGGCCCACGACCTGGAGGAAATGGGCTGTTCGCTGGAGTTCGAGGGCGGACCGGGCATGGGCGGGGCCGGGCCGTTCGGCTCCTCCAGCGGCGAGCAGGTGCCGGTGGCGGTGGAGAACTTCCATTCGCTGCAGAGCCGGCAGACCGCGGACCGGCCCTCCACCCCGGGACGGGTGAACCTGCTGAACTGGGACGGCAATGGCCGGCCCGAGGGGCTCTTCCCGCCGCAGCACCAGCGTTCCAAGGAGAATGAGCAATGATTCCCAAGCTGCTCAACCGGGCCACCCCGCGCCGCCGGCTGCCCGGCACCCTGGATCCGGTGCCGCTGAAGAACCCGCAGCGCCGGGCCGTGCACATGCTCGCCTCACTGCTGCTGGACTACCCCGACGAGGACTGGTTCGCCCAGCTGGAGGTGCTCGAACCGCACATCGCCGCGCTGCCGGCGCCGCTCGCCGGGCCGCTGACCGAGTTCGTGGCCGCCTCCCGGGCGGCCGGTTCGGCCCAGTGGCAGCGCAGCTATGTGGACACCTTCGACCAGAAGCGCAAGTGCAGCCTGTACCTGAGCTATTTCGCCACCGGGGACACCCGCAAGCGGGGCACCGCGCTGGTCACCTTCCTGGAGGCCTACCGGGCGGCCGGCTTCGAGTTCGACGCCCAGGACCTGCCGGACTACCTGCCGGCGGTGCTGGAGTTCTCCGCCCGCAGCGACGATGAGATCGCCGGGGCGCTGCTGGCCGCGCACGTGGAGGGCATTGAGGTGCTGCGCGCCGCCCTGGAGGGGATGCACAGCCCCTGGGCGAACGTGGTGCGCACCATCACCCTATCCCTGCCACCGGTGGATAGGGCCACCCAGGAACGGATCCTGTCCCTGGTCAGCGAGGGCCCGCCAACCGAGACCGTGGGGCTCAGCTTCCTGGGCAACCTACCACCATTTAGTCCGAGGGAGGGGACGGGAGTATGAGCACCATGCAATTCCTGCTGTGGGTGGCGATGCCCTACGCGTGCGCCGCCGTGTTCATCGTGGGCCACATCTGGCGGTACCGCTACGACAAGTTCGGCTGGACCACCCGGTCAAGCCAAAGCTATGAGAACCGGCTGCTGCGCTGGGGCTCACCGATGTTCCACTTCGGCATCCTGCTGGTGCTGGTGGGCCACGTGGTGGGGCTGCTGATCCCGCGCGAATGGCTCTACGCCATCGGCGTCACCGAACACCTCTACCACCTGGGCGCCACCTGGATGGGCACCGCGGCGGCCGTGCTGACGCTGGCCGGGCTGGTGATCCTGATCTACCGGCGGCGCACCGTGGGACCGGTGTTCCTGGCCACCACCCGGATGGACAAGCTGATGTACGTGCTGCTGGGGGCGAGCCTGTTCTTCGGCACCGTGGCCACCATGGTCCACCAGGTGTTCGGGCCCGGCTACCCGTACCGTGAAACCATTTCACCCTGGGTGCGCAGCCTGCTGATCTTCCAGCCCGACCCGGCGCTGATGCAGCAGATCCCGCTGTCCTTCGCGCTGCACGTGATCACCGCGAACCTGCTGTTCGCCCTGTGGCCGTTCACCCGGCTGGTGCACGTGTTCTCCGCACCGATCCCGTACCTGTTCCGCCCCTACATCGTGTACCGTTCGCGCGATGAGGCCCCCAGCGGCATGCGCCCGGTGCGCCGCGGCTGGGACCCGGTCACCGCTCCCCCGGAGCGGCGGCGCAACCGCCGCGGCATCACCGCCAACCGGCCCTAGGCCGGCCCGGCACCGCCTCCGGACCGAAAAGGGACTTCCTGTTCCCTTCTCGGTCCGGAGGCTTTTTGCCGTCCTGAGGCCGGGGAGCCCGGGACCCTAGCCGGGTTCGCCGGCGGTCCCGCAGACGCCCTTGGCCGGCACGGTCGCGGCCACGGCGCGCACGAAACGGGTCGCCGGGGCGCTGAGCACCTCGGCCACCGGGCCGCGCTGGACCACCACCCCGTGCTCGATGACCGCCAGCTGCCCGGCCAGGGCAATCGCGTCCGCCGCCGAATGGGAAATCACGATCGAGGTCATCCCGGTGCGCTGCAGTTCCGTGCGCAGCAGCTCGCGCATGTCCGCGGCGGCCTCCACATCCAGTGACGCGAACGGCTCATCGACCAGCAGCATCTTCGGCCCGGCCGCCAGGGCGCGGGCCAGGGCGATGCGCTGGCGCTGACCGCCGGACAGGGCCGCCGGACGCTGCCCTGCCAGGGCCTGGAAGCCCAGCCGTTCCAGCCACCCTTGGGCGACCTGCCGGGCCTGGCGCTTGTCCTTGCCGCCGGCCCGCGCCCCGAAGGCGATGTTGCTGGCCGCATCCAGGTGCGGAAACAGCCGCGGGTCCTGGCCCAGCAGCCCAATACCGCGCCGGTGCGGGGGCAGGTGCACCCCCGGGGCGGCCAGACGCTGCCCGTCCAGGGTGATCTGCCCGCCACTGATCTGCTCGATCCCGGCCAGCGCGTGCACGATCGTGGACTTGCCCGCCCCGCTGGGGCCCATCAGGGCCAGCGCCTGGCCCCGGTCCAGCTCCAGGTCGATGGAAACCTCAAACCCGGAGCGCGGCACCGCGAACCGGGCCGTGAGCATCGGGCTCATTTCAGGGCCCCGGGACGCCAGGCCCGCACACAGACCAGCACCAGCACGGCGGTGGCCAGCAGCAGCAGGGACAGCGCCACCGCGGATTCCCGCCCGGTCCCGGCACCGTTGAACGCCGTGTAGATGGCCAGCGGCATCGTCTGGGTCACCCCCGGCGCGTTGCCGGCGAACAGGGCCGTGGCCCCGAACTCGCCAATCGCCCGGGCAAAGCACAGGATCACCCCGGCCACCAGGCCCGGGGCCGCCAAGGGCAGGGTCACCCGGGTCAGCACCATCCAGCGCCCGGCCCCCAGGGTGGCGGCGGCCTGCTCGTACCCGGCCCCGGCCGAACGCAGCGCCCCCTCCACGGAGAGCACCAGGAACGGCAGCGCCACAAACGCCTGGGCGATCACCACCGCCGGGGTGGAAAACGGGAGCGTGAACCCCCACAACGACTCAATGAACTGGCCCACCGGGCTGGTGCGGCCAAAGAGGAAGAGCAGCGCCACGCCCCCGACCATCGGCGGCAGCACCAGCGGCACCGCCACCACGGCGCGCAGCAGCTGGGCGGTGCGCGGTGAACTGCGGGCAATCACCAGGGCCAGGGGGATCCCCAGCACCACGCACAGCGCGGTGGCCGCCACCCCGGTGCGCAGCGACAGCCCCAGCGCCTGCAGCGCACTGGGGCTGGTCACATCCGCCCACAGGGTTCCCCAGGAGGCCCGGCCCACCAGGGCCAGCAGCGGCAGCACCAGCAGCCCCACCCCCAGGATGGCCGGCAGCACCGCGGCAACGGGTGCGCGCACCCCCACATCGGCCTGGCCCATGCCCTAGCCTTCGGCTCCGGCGCCGGCGTTGCCGAACCCGTGCTCAACCAGCACTTCCTGGCCCTCGGCGCCAAGTACGTAGTCCACGAACTGCTGGGCGGCCTCGGCCTGCTGCTGGGACTGGGAGGTGCTGAGCACGGAAATCGGGTAGGAGTTCACGACCTCCTGCGCCCCGTCGGGCACAATGCTGTCCACGCTGTCATCGCCCACCACATCGGTGCGGTACACCAGCCCCGCATCGGCTTCCCCGGCCGAGACCTTCTGCAGGACCGCGCTCACGTTCTGTTCCATGCTGGCCGGTTCCACCTGCACCCCGGCACCATCCAGCAGCTTCTGCGAGGCCCCGCCGCACGGGACCTGGGGTGCGCACAGCACCGTGGTCACCCGGGACAGATCCGCCAGGGACTGTACATGGGCCGGGTTTCCGGCCGGGACCGCGATCACCAGGGTGTTGGTGGCGAAGATGACCGGGTCCTTGGCCAGGCCCGCATCGCTCACGGTGTCCATGTTGCGTTCATCGGCGGAGGCGAAGACGTCCACCGGGGCTCCCTCCACGATCTGGGTGGCCAGGGTGGAGGAGCCGTCATAGGAAATGTGCTTCACCTTGATCTGCGGGTGTTCTTCCTGGAAGTCCTTGGCGATCTCATCGAAGGAGCGTTGCAGGGAGGCGGCCGCGGAGATGGTGATCTGGGTGTGGCCTTCATCCTGCGCAGCCGGCGAATCGGCGGGCTGATCCGCGGTGGAGCATCCGGTCAGGCCCAGCCCCGTCAGTGCCAGCAGTGCCAGTGTTCCGCGGATGCGCATACCCACTCCTTGATCGTGAACGGTTGCCGCCATGCTATCGCCTGCGCCCGGTGCGCCAAAGTGTGACCTGAGAAGCGCGGCTCGGGCCGCGGGCAGGGCGGGGCGAGCTGACCGGCGGCTGCGGATTCTGCCCGGTGCTTGCCCCGTGAGCCCTACAGCGCGCAGACTGGCTGTCGTAAGCTGAAGGTGGCGGCGCCGCGATCTGCTATCGTGGCGGCACCGACTAGTCAGGAGGTTGGCGTGGCAGACAAGCCCGCATTCGTACCGTTGGGTGATGCCCGGGGCCGGCCCCTGCGGGATTTGCGGATTTCGGTGACCGACCGCTGCAACTTCCGCTGCGTGTACTGCATGCCCAAGGAAATCTTTGGGCGCGACTTCCAGTTCCGGGAGCGTTCCGAACTGCTCAGCTTTGAGGAGATCGAGCGCCTGGCCCGGGTGTCGGTGGGTTTGGGCGTGCACAAGCTGCGCCTGACCGGCGGCGAGCCGCTGCTGCGCCGGGGCATCGAGGAGCTGATCCAAATGCTCGCCGCATTGCGCACCCCGGACGGTGAACCGGTGGACCTGGCCTTGACCACCAACGGCTCCGCCTTGCCGGTCAAGGCCGCCGCACTGAAGGCGGCCGGGCTGAACCGGGTGACGATTTCCCTGGACTCACTGATTGAAGAGCGCTTCCAGGCGATCAACGATGTGAAGTTCCCGGTCTCCCGGGTGCTGCAGGCCATTGACGCCGCGGCCGAGGCCGGGCTGGGACCGGTGAAGATCAACACGGTGCTCAAGCGCGGGGTCAACGACGACGAAATCCTGGACCTGGTCGAACACTTCCGCGGCACCGGGCACATACTGCGCTTCATCGAGTACATGGATGTGGGCAGCACCAACGGCTGGCGGCTGGATGACGTGGTCCCCTCCAGCGAGGTGATTTCCCGGATTCATGAGAAATACCCGCTGGAGCCGCTGGCCCGCACCGACCCCGGGGAGACCGCCAACCGCTGGCGCTTCACCGACGGGCAGGGGGAAATTGGCGTGATTTCCAGTGTCACCAATGCGTTCTGCGGCAACTGCACCCGCGCCCGGATCTCGGCCGAGGGCCAGATGTACACCTGCCTGTTCGCCACCGGCGGCACCGACCTGCGGGCCCTGCTGCGCGGCGGGGCCGACGATGAGCAGCTGGCTGTGGCCCTGAGCGGACTGTGGCGGGTGCGCAATGACAACTACTCGGAGCTGCGCGCTGCGCTGACCCCCGGCAACCGCCGACGCATCGAGATGTCCTACATCGGCGGTTAGCTAGCCCATGGTCTTCTGGCCATCCAGCGCCTCGCGGATGATGTCCGCATGCCCGGCGTGCTGGGTGGTTTCGCCGATGATGTGCAGCAGCGTGCGGCGCACCGACCAATGGGTGTCCACAAACCACGGCGCCCGGGGCAGTTCGTGGACCGTGTCCAGGTCGATTTCCGCCAGCAGCGCGTCGGTTTCTTCGCCGATGTGGGCGTACTTCTCCAGCAGCCCGGCCAGCGTCTCGCCGGGCTGGATGCTGAACTCGGCTTTCAAAGCCTGCAGCGCCTCGGGCGGCATGTTGTAGAAGTCCACTCCGTCCCAGTCCATGGCGGCCTTGCCCCTGATCATGAACTGCTGCCACTGCAGTTCCACGGCGCTTACGTGCTTGATCAGTCCCCCGACACATAGTTCGCTGACGGTGGCGCGGGTTGCGGCCTGTTCGTCACTCAGGTTCTGAGCGGTGAAGCGCAGGAAGTGGCGGGCGTTGGCCAGCGCCCGGTGCAGGTCGGCCCGCTCGCCGCTCAGCGTGGTGCTGACGGCTTTCATGGTGGTGCTCATGGCATTGCTCCTCATTCTCGGTGTGCCGGATAAAACCACCCTAGGAGCCATAGGTGTCTATTTCTGTCCTAAATCGAGGCAGAATGTGGGCATGAGTACAAGCCAACGTTCGCTGCGCCTGCTCTCGCTGCTGCAGAGTCGGCGCTACTGGTCTGGACAGGAACTGGCACAGCGTCTGCAGGTCTCGTTGCGCACCCTGCGCCGCGACGTGGATCAGCTGCGTGAACTGGGCTACCCGGTACAGGCCGAACGCGGTGTGGGCGGGGGCTACCAGCTCGCCGCCGGAGCCGCGCTGCCGCCGCTGGTGCTCGACGACGAGGAAGCCGTAGCGCTGGTCATCGGCCTACAGTCCACCATCCACGGCGGGGAGAACACGCTGGCTGAGGCGGGACTGCGTGCCCTGTCCAAGGTGGTTCCGGTGCTTCCGACGCGCCTGCGGCAACGGGCCCAGGCACTGGCTTCGAGCACCGTTGCGCTAACTACCCAGTATTCCGCGCCGGAGCCGGTAGACCCGCAGGTGCTGGTGGTCTTCGCCCAGGGATGCCGCGACCGTGAACGTGTGGCTTTCGACTACCGCGATGCCCAGGGCATCGCCACTTCGCGCCGGGTGGAGCCGGTCAATCTGGTCAATGTGGGAAACCGCTACTATCTGGTGGCCTACGATGTGGACCGTGCGGATTGGCGCAGTTTCCGGGTGGACCGGGCCGAAAACGCCCAACCCCGGGCGCTGCGCTTCGCGCCGCGGCGGATTCCAGGTGGCGACGCGGCGCAGTTCGTGCGGGCCGGACTAAGCGGGTCCGGGCACCCACAGGTCAGCGCACGGGTGCAGGCAAGCGCCGGGCAGCTGGCCCCGCGTGTGGGGCGGTGGTTTGAGATTGAGCCGTTGGATGAGCACAGCAGCATGTTGCGCACCCAGAACGCAGACCTGCGCTGGGCCGCCTTTGGACTGGCGTTGTGCGAGGCCCCGGTCAGCGAGGTGCAGCCGCCGAAGCTGCGTGAGCTGCTTGCGACGTGGTCCGCCAACCTGACATCGCGGCCCGACTCGTAGAGCGAGGCCGGCCGATCTGAGCAACCTCGGGAACCCGATCTACCGGCAGTGAACCGAAGATAGCGATGGCTGGGGTGAACGCGGCGTCGTGGAGGCACGGGGCTGCGGCCAACGACCCCCAGATCAAAAGATCAACCGCGGCAACCGGGCCCGCGTTTGTCTGGCCCGGTGGTGCTTCCCGCTGGACCCACGCCCTGACGCACCAGCTGGGGATGCTTGCCATGCCGCGCAGCCAGCGATCACGGACAACAAAATTACCGCCCGCGTGGTCGAGGGATTCATCCCAACTCTTGCACGTCCCGGTGTTTCAGGGTCCGGGCATCGCCCATCAGCAAGCCCTGCACGAGCCGAGCATTGAGACTAGAGCCCCACCCATTCGGAGGATCCCGAAGTGAAGTGCTGACGCTTCCAGATGGGCACCTCCGCCTTGATGCGCTCCACCAGATTCTCGATGGCTTCGAAGGCCTCGCGCCGGTGCGCGGCTGCGGATGCCGCAACCAGCGCGGCATCCCCGATGGTCAGGGCCCCGACCCGGTGCACGGCTGCCAACCGCAGCCCGGTGCGGGCCTCCTCCTCGGCCAGGATCTTCTCCAGGAATTCCTGCGCCTGCGGGTGATGCGAGTAGTCCAGCGAGTTCACCGCCTGGCCGCCGTCGTGGTTGCGGATGATCCCGTGGAACAGCACCACGGCTCCGGCGGTGTCCGATTGCACGCCCTGCCTGACGGCGTCCTCATCGATGGGCTGGTCGGTGATCAGTGCGTAGCTCACGTAGCTCCTCTGCTTAGAACTCTTATGACTGCTGGTGCAGCGCGGATTCGGTCAGGTCGGGGGCCAGCTGCGCGACCGCTGGGGCGCCGCCGGGCACATAGGAGGCGGTGATGCCGCGCCCGGCCAGCAGCTGCGCGGCGCGCAGGGCCCGCGGACCCCTGGCGCAGTAGACCACCAGGGTTTCGGGCAGCGCCGGCAGCTCCGAGCCCGCGTCGATGGCCGCCTCCAGCTGCGGCAGCGGCAGGTGATGGGAGCCGCGCAGGTTCAGCGCGGCGCGTTCCTGCGGGTTGCGCACATCCAGCAGGAACGGGGGTTCTTGCGAAGCCAGCGCAGCCACCAGCGCCTCGGGGGCCAGCTGCTTGGGCTGCGGCAGGTTGCCGGCACAGAACAGCTCATAGTCGATCAGCTCGGTCACCGGTGGCGCGGTGGGATCCGGCGCGTACTCCAGGGTGCGCGTGCTTGCGCCCAACGCATCGTAGATCAGTACCCGGCCCACCAGCGGATCGCCGATCCCGGTGATCAGCTTCAGCGCCTCGGTGGCCAGCAGCGAGCCGATGGTTCCGCACAGTCCGGGCAGCACACCCCCGGTGGCGCAGTCGGCCACGGTGCCCGGGGCCGGCGGGAGCGGGAACAGGTCGCGGTAGCCCGGTCCGTGTTCGTGCCAGGCCACGGACACCTGACCGTGGTGCTGCAGGATCGAGCCCCACACCAGCGGGATGCCGGTCAGCTGGGCGGTGTCGTTGCTCAGGTAGCGGGTCGGGAAGTTGTCGCTGCCGTCGATCACCAGGTCGTAGCCGGAGAAGATTTCCAACGCGTTCGCGGAGGTCAACCGCAGGTGGTGTTCGATGATCCGCACCCCGGGGTCCAGGGCGCGCGCGGCGGCGGCCAGCGAGGCGGTTTTGGGCAGCCCGATGTTGGCGGTGGTGTGGGTGATCTGGCGGTGCAGGTTGGACAGCTCCACCACGTCGTCATCCACGATGCCCACGGTGCCCACCCCGGCGCCGACCAGGTACGGGATGCAGGCGCTGCCCAGTCCCCCGGCCCCGATCACCAGCACGCGGGCGGCGGCCAGGCGGCGCTGGGACGCCTCCCCGAATCCGGGCAGGGACAGCTGGCGCTGGGCCCGGGCCAGCTGCTCGTCGCTCAGCGCAGGGGCCGGGTCGACCAGGGGCTTAAACGCACGATCACTCATAGTCGGATCCTACGCGCCCGGCCGCGCCGGAGGATAGGCGATAGCATGAAGTCATGTCGCAGATTACGATACGCTACTTCGCCGCGGCGGCGGCCGCGGCGGGCACCGAGCAGGAGCGCTGGGCGCGCCCCGATTCACTGTCCCAGCTGCGCACCGAGCTGGCCGGCGCTTATGGCGATGCCATGGCCCAGGTCCTGCGGGCGGGCAGCTTCCTGATCAACGGGGTGGTCCGGCGCGATGACGGTGAGCTGGGCGATGACGCCGACCTGACCGTGGACGTGCTGCCTCCCTTCGCCGGCGGATAGCCCATGAGCTGCACCCTGGAAACCCACCGCGCGGAAATCGCGGCGCTGCTGGACCCGGTGATCGCGGCGTTGGGCACCCAGACGCTGGGCGTCGACGCCGCCGATCTGCCCGGTCGCGTCACCGCGGCCCGCATCACCGCGCCCCTGCCCATTCCCGCCTTCACCAATTCACAGATGGACGGGTTCGCCGCCCGCAGCGCGGAGCTGGCCGGCGCGAGCGCCGAGCACCCGGTGCAGCTGCCGCTGGGCGTGACCGCCGCGGCCGGGGACCGGCAAATCGAACTGCTGCCCGGCACCGTGTCCCCGGTGATGACCGGGGCCGTGATCCCCTCCGGGGCGGACACCGTCATCCCGGTGGAGGCCACCGTGCAGGGCGCTTTCGGTCCGCTGGTGCGCCGGGGCGAGGGCGAGCCGAGCGGGGTGGCGACCTTCACGCAGCCCTCGAAGCCCGGGCGCTTCATCCGGCCGCTCGGCCAGGACCTGCAGGCCGGTGCCGTGGTCGCGGAGGCCGGCGCCCGGCTGACGCCCACCCTGATCGGCGCACTGGCGGCCAGTGGCGTGCGCGGGGTTCCGGTGCGCGCACGGCTGCGGGTGCTGGTGTGCACCACCGGCAATGAGCTGATGGGCGGCACCGCCGAGTCCGGGCGGATCCCCGATTCAAATTCACCGATGCTCGCGGCGGTGCTGCGCGGCTACGGCGCCCAGGTGGAAGTTCTGCGGCTGCCCGATGACGCGCCGGCGCTGGCCCGCGAACTGGCCAAGCAGGCGCGGGAGGTGGATCTCATCCTCACGGTGGGCGGCATCAGCGCCGGGGCCTACGAGGTGGTGCGCGAGGCGCTGGCCCCCTCCGGCGGCAGTTTCCACCATGTGGCCCTGCAACCCGGTGGTCCGCAGGGTTTCGCGCTGCTGGAGGGCACCCCGGTGCTCTGCTTCCCGGGCAACCCGGTCAGCGCGCTGCTCTCGCTGGAACTGTTCCTGGCCCCCACCCTGCGCCGCCTGGCCGCAGTGGCCGAGCCCGTCCCCGAACAGTACGCCCTGGCCAACGAGGTGCATTCCCCGGGCGACAAGCACCAGGTCCGCCGCGGACTGCTCAACGACGGGCACGTCACCGTGTTGGATCCCGGCTCCCACCTGATTCACGACCTGGCACGGGCCGATGTGCTCGTGCACCTTCCCGTCGGTGTCGCCCACCTTCCGGCCGGCACCAAGGTAGACACTTGGAGATTCCATGACTGACTCAAACACCCCACACGCAGCTCATCCGAACCCGTCCGGCGAGCAGCAGCTGACCCACCTGCGCGCCGATGGCAGCGCGGCCATGGTTGATGTCAGCGACAAGCAGGTCACCAAGCGGGTGGCCACCGCGGAAGCCGTGTTCGTCACCCGCCCGGACGTGGTGCAGATGCTGATGAGCGGCAACCTGCCCAAGGGTGAGGCGCTGGGCACGGCCCGCATCGCCGGGATCATGGCGGCTAAACGCACCTGGGAGCTGGTGCCGTTGTGCCACCCGCTGCCGATTTCAAAGGTGTCGGTGGACTTCACTGCCGAGGAGTCGGCGGTGAGGGTGAGCGCGCAGGTGACCACCAAGGGGGTCACCGGGGTGGAGATGGAGGCGTTGACCGCCGCCAGCGTCGCCGCGTTGACCCTCTATGACATGGTCAAGGCCGTGGACAAGCACGCCGAGGTCACCGGCATCCGGGTACTGGCCAAATCCGGCGGAAAATCCGGGGACTGGGCCCGTGACTGATGCAGCCGCCGCCGTGCGCCGCGCCGGGGTGCTGGTCGCCTCCACCAGCGCAGCCGCCGGGACGAACCCGGACCGCACCGGGCCGATGATCAGCCAGTGGCTGCAACAGCGCGGCTTCGCCGTGGATCTTCGTATCACCGCCGACGGGCCGGAGGTCGGTGTCGGACTGCGCCAGCTGCTGGCGGATGAGCCCCGGCTCATCCTGACCACCGGCGGCACCGGGGTCTCCCCCACCGACCTCACCCCCGAGCAGACGACGCCGCTGCTGCAGGTGCAGCTGCCCGGAGTCATTGAGGCCATTCGCCGTCGCGGTGAAGCGGTGACCCCACTGTCCGTCCTCACCCGCGGGGTCGCCGGTTTCGCCGGCTCCTGCCTGATCGTGAACCTGCCCGGCTCCACCGGAGGGGTGCGTGACGGCTTGGCGGTCCTGGACCCGCTGCTGGAACACCTGCTCGAACAGCGCATCACCGGCGGTGGGCACGGCCCGCGACCCTAGGGGGCGGCCCGACCCGGTGCCGCGCCTGCGCCAACCGGTGATGCAGCAGTAGAGTCAAGTCATGGACACTGCACCAACCTTGATTCCGGCAGGCACCCAATTCCGTTCCGAGGACATTACCCACTGGCAGGGCAAGAATCCGCGCGGCACGGACACCACCGGCCAGCCTACGGACTCCCGCACCCTGGAGCAGGCCCTGACCGAGGCCGATCTGCTGGTCAGCACACCCCACTCAGGTGCCGCGATCCCCGAGGAGCTGGCCGGTTATCTTGCCCCAGAACTGACCCAGCGACTGCAGTACGATTTCTCCGATGTGGCCACCGCCTCCGTGGTCCGTCGCTGGGCAGACATTGATCCGCGGATCGTTGCCGTGATCAACCCGCATCCACGTATGGTTCGTGACCCCAACCGGGCTAAACCCCAGGACGTGGTGCAGACCCTGAGTAAGGCCATTGAGCGGGTGGGACAAGCCGGGAAATGGAATCCGGTAGACCTTAGCGGAGTAGATGCGATCCGCCCGGTGACATTTTCCTTCTTCCCCATCCTGCAAATCCCCGAAGACCATGAGGCGCTGCAGAAACTGTGCCAGGACTTCGCCGACACCGCCGAGCAGGGATTGGGTGTCTACGAGCGGACCCGTGACGAGTTGCTGGAGCGGCTGCTGCAGATCAGGCATGCGATCGCCAGCCCGGGTGCCGAGACGTCGCTGAGCTTCCTTTCCTTCCACGACACCATGAACACAACCACCACTGCGCAAGGCGCGGTTAATGTGCAGCGCAAGCCCGAAGACCGGTTGCCCAACGTGGTGGCGTTGTCCAACCGCGGGGATCAGCGCGGTGAAGCCCGCACCGAAGAGGACCCGCCCAGCATGAATCCGCAACGTCTGCGCCGCTTGGCGGAGGCGCACCGGGCGGCGTTCGAGGTCGCCAGTGCGGATGAGGTTCAGCTGAACACCCCATACCTGGGCAGCCAGGAAATCATTGCCGCACGCGAACGCTTCTCAGACTTCCACCACCGGCACCCGGACTCGGCCCTGCTCACCGACGCGGTGCAGGCGGAGTTCCGTCGCGAATACCTGCTTGGTCAGGCATTCACCGCGCAACTGCACGAGCCGGGAACCTCTTGGCCTCAGGAAGACCCGCAGCGAGTGGAGTTCCTGGCCCGCGCCTGCAAAGCTGCCTGGGACCGCTACCGCGGCTAGAACGCGTCCACGGCCAGGCCAATGACCGATCCGGCGATGATGGTGGTAACGGCCAGAATAATGCTGGGAAGGAAGAAGGAGTGATCCACCAGCTTGGTGCCGAGCTTGGTGCTGCCGCTGTCATCAAAGTTCGCGGCAGCGATCTGTGAGCCGTTGGTCGGCAGCAGGTAGATTCCGGCAAATGCGCCGGCCCACATGCCTGAGAGCAGTCCCAGTGGCATACCGGCGCTCAGCGCGATCGGCACCGCGGTGTTGGTCGCCGTGGACTGGCTGGTGGTCAGCACGCAGATCAGGAACACGCCCAGGGCGAAGATCCACGGCGCCTGTCCGATCAGTGCCCCTACGCCGTTGCTGACCAGGTCGCTGTGGGCTTCGAGGAAGGTGCTGGTCAGCCAGGCCAGACCGAACAGTGCAATGGCCGAGACCATGCCTGCTTTGAACACCGTAGAGGAGGGGATGTCCCCCACCTTCGGGCGGGCCACCATGATGATCACGGTTCCGGCCACGAACATGATCACTGGGATCAGCTGGCTCATTTCCATGCGCGTTTCGGCGCCGAAGGGCGGGCGCAGCGATGGGAACAGTCCGAACACCACGATCGCCAGCACTCCGGTAAAGAAGATCAGAGCAGCGTTGCGGCCGGCGGCCGTCGGCTCCGGAATAGCGGCCTTCGCCGGAGCGGTGGACAGCTGGGTCCTTGGCGCGCTTGTGCCGGAACGGTGTGCATCCGCGGCGGCCTTGACCGCGGCAGCTCCGGCCGGCGGCGGAATTTCCCCCGCCGCGATTTTCGCCTGGATCTGGGGGTCGTCCTCAATGTCCTTGCCCAGCTTGTTCACGATGAAGGCCGACACCACGATCCCGATGAGGGCTGCGGGCAGGGTGATCATGATGATGTTGATCATTTCGAAGCCAAGTTCGCTGGTGAACCCAATCATTGCTGCCATGGCCGCAGAAACCGGGCTGGCCGCCAAGGCCACACCGGTGGCCACCACCGA
Source organism: Glutamicibacter sp. St.4D3 (assembly GCF_059728615.1). Taxonomy (NCBI): domain Bacteria; kingdom Bacillati; phylum Actinomycetota; class Actinomycetes; order Micrococcales; family Micrococcaceae; genus Glutamicibacter; species Glutamicibacter sp. St.4D3. The sequence goes on along the minus strand of NZ_AP039380.1, from coordinate 386,512 downwards.
GAGCGATAGCGGCCGCGATGGGCGGATCCCGTTTTGGTAGGCGACATCCTTGATGACTGGCAGCAGCGGATAAAGGATGTTCGAAGTACCGGCTCCGACAGAAAAGAGGAAGGAAATCAGCGGGGCGACAAAGGTAATCATCTTCGGGTTCTTGGCGATGGCCTTCGCCGCAACAGCCACCATCCAGTCAATGCCGCCGGATTGCTGCATCACCGCCGCGGAGAGCACCACGGCCAGCACAATGATGATGGCCGAGGTGGGAATCGCCCCGGGCTGCAGACCGAAGCCAAAGACCAGCACTGCAACGCCGGTTCCTCCCCACAGCCCCAGGCCGACGCCGCTGGAGCGGGTGCCCATCAGGATCGCCAGGATGACAACCGCTAGTTCGAGTAAGACCTTTACTGTTTCCACGTGGTGACTCCGTTATTCGGGCTGTAGGCCTACAGCGCGTGAGCCTTGCTTCAAGGGCAGGTATTTCCCATTAGATCACCGGGAAAGCCAAGCGGAGAAACTAAAACCCCACTACAGACTGGTACATCCGCCGTTTTACCCACGAGAAGTCATGGCAGCGCCCAACTGCTGTGAGTAACCTATCGCTGGCCGGTTGCCGCCACCACGCCGGACCATGATCAAACAGACTTCTCCCGTGTATTCCAGCTCCTGGCTCCCTACCTGCTGAGGTTGGCCATGCTGGCGCACTTACTGGTTGGCCTGCGGACCGCCGCTGCTCCAGTCGTAGCCGCTTTCGGTCACCACAATCTTCCACGGTCCGTCGGGGACATCGACTTCATCGACGAACCGCCACGAGACCCCGGCCTGGGTTCCGTTCAGCGCATCAAAGCCCAGGCATCCAACGACTGCCGGGGAAACATCCATTCCGGCCCCGTTGAACTCGGTGTTCTTCGGGCGTTCGTTGTTCTCCCCGAAAACATACTCAAAGTCGTCGTAGACGACAGGGCCCGCATCGGCGATCTGGGCGAAACAGGTCTTGCCCCGAAAGCTCAATTCAACCCAGCGGTTCTTCATGTAGGAGAAATTCTTGTTCTCCAGATTTCCGGCATACCCGAAGTCGTTGGCCCACGGAATCAGGTGGCGCTGCGAGAACGCCTTCTCGTTGGTCACGTCATTGAACGGCAGGTCCAGGTAGAAGGGGTTCTGCTGGGGTGTCATGTGCTTCGGGAAATAGTTGTTGGCCGCCTCACGAACCTCCGTGTTGCAGACGCCGTCTTCGACCACACCGTCACATCCGCCGTAGCGCTCGTACCACCATCCGTCGTAGGCACTGATCATCTGCGAGCCGTCGTAGGCGTTCGGATCATGGATTTCCCCAACCCAGAAGGTGGTGGCCACCAGGCACAGATGCCAGGGAAAGCTTCGTCCCAACAGCGTTCGCGGGCCACGCCCGGTCGCGGCGCTCCACCAGTTGCCGGTAACGGTTCGAAGCTTGCATTTCAGTTCGTTTACGCCCAATGCTCCCCCTGCGACTTTGCCGTTCCAGTGCAGTGGCACAAGGTTCGGACCCCAATTTCCCCACCTTTAGTGAACCCGGTTTTCCCGGGGCGGGGCAAACCGTGTCGCAGGGCGCGCGTGTCGCGTGGTGGGAGCTTTCATCAGTTTTTCGCCCCCGGCACGCCCCTGCCCCTGCTGGCTTGGGAATCTGTGGGTCCCCCAAGCCGGCAGGGGCAGAAGCGGTGGATGGGATTGTGACGTTGGCGGATCCGGGCCGGTTAGTTGGCGAAGGTGTCCACGAGTTTGCCCTGCCCGTTCCACAACCCCAGCGAGTCACCACCGTTGTTCAGGATTGCGCTGCCCATATCGGCGTAGAAGGCATCCATGCTGTTGGTGCCGGGGCCAGGGTAGACGCGCAGCTGACCTCCGGCGGGGATGGTGTAGCCGGCAGGAATCTGCAGCAGGTTATTGGCGGCATCGCGCAGCAGATAGCCCGAGGCATCGACCGGACGGTGCCCGGGGTTGCTCAGCACCACGTGTTCACCGGTCTCGGGCTGCAGGTCATTGCCCGGCACGTCGTTGACCGATGAGTGGATCACCAAGCCGGGCTTGCCCGGAAACGGGTCACGACCGGAGAAGTGCCGGGAGAGCTGGGCCGGGAAATCACCGGTAATGCGTTCAACGCCCAGCTGCCTGGCGGCATCGGCAGTCTCGGTGGAGTTCACGGTGTAGACGCCCAGGCTAAGCCCGGCCCGCTTGACCCGTTCGGCACCGGCCGCATCCAGGGTCCGATAGCTGGTGCCGAAGGCGTCTGCGAATCGGGAGTAGCCTTCCAAGGTAGCGGCATCTGGCACGGTACCGGCCAGCTGCTGCAGCGGCACCTCGGGGGCCAGCTGCGCGAACCGCTGGTTGGATACGGCGTCAAAGCCGAGTACTTCAATGCGCCCGGCATCGAGCAGCCGGGACCAGCTGCGCTCCTGCTCCAGCGCCTTGGCCACCACTTCTTCGACGCCCGGCGAATTCTTGGGCGACTTGATCTCAATGAAAACCCCGGTAGTGCCGGTAACGGCCTGCGGCACCTGGTCAAAGTGCGGGATGCGTTCCCCAACGTAGGCCGCGGAGAAATAGGATCCTGCATCCAGCTGCTGCAGCTCATCCCAGGTAAATGACGTGATCGGCTGATGCTCGCGGCCTGGGAACACCTGCTCGACATTCGTGGTGCGTGCCGGGGTGTCGTCATGGAAGACGAACGGGACGCCGTCGCGGCTGAGCTGCACGTCGATTTCGATGAATTCGGCACCGGACTGGCTGCCGGCCTTGATGGCGGGAAGCGTGTTTTCCGGAGCCACTCCGGCAGCTCCCCGGTGGCCGATGAGTAGGGGTTCGTCTTGTGAGTGGGGTGCCGGAGCGGCAGCGGCCGGCAGCCCCAGCCCGGCGAGCATGAGGGCTGAAAGCGCCCCAAGGCAAAGCGATCGAATGTTCACGTCAGCGGTTCTCCTGTGTTTCGAATACAACACCGCCTACTGTTTCGCGCGCGGGCAACAGCTCCGCGAAATGGACGTGAACTGAGCCTGAACCGAAGATATTCCGGGTCAGTACATCTCTTGATAACTAGCGCCGCGCGGCGAGCGCCTCCTCGACCTGGCCGGCCGCCCGCAGCAGCTGCGGGAGCACCCGCTGGGCCGCTTCCTGCGCATCGGCCGGGCTGTCGGGTCCCACGCTCATGGATACGTTCATGGCCGCGGCGATGCTGCCGTCCTTGCTGAACACTGGAACAGCCACCGAGCGCAGTCCCACGGACAGCTCCTGGTCCACCAGGGCATACCCCCGTTCCCGGACCTTCTCCAGTTCCGCTTCCAGGGCCTCGGCGTTGGTGATGGTGCGCGGGGTCAGTGCGGCCGGAGTGTCCTGGAGGACCTGCTGCACGGTTTGCGCCGGCTGATGGGCCAGCAGCACCCGGCCCATGGAGGTGCTCAGCGCCGGGAAGCGGGTCCCCACAGAGATCCCCACCTGCATGATGGAGCGGGTGTGCACGCGGGCGATGTACATGATTTCACTGCCCTGCAGCACGGAGGCGGAGGCCGATTCCCCGACACTGGCGGAGAGCTCCTCCAGCACCGGTTCAATGAGTTGCGGCAGGGTGGCGCTGGACAGGTAGGCATACCCCAGCTGCAGCACCAGCGCGGTGAGCGCGAACTGTTTCCCGTCCGTGCGCACGTAGCCCAGCTCGGCCAGGGTGTGCAGGAATCGGCGCGCGGTGGCCCGGGACAGTCCGGTGCGTGCGGCGACCTCGGACAGCGTCATGGACGTGTGTTCGGCGTCGAAGCTGCGGATGACCTGCAGTCCGCGGGCCAGGGACTGCACCGAGGTCTTCGCCGACGTGCTGTTCTCGCTGTTCTCGCTGCTCAAGGCTCTCCTGGTTGATGTGCTCCGCCCACGGGGTGCCGTGCTGCGGGGATGGTGAAGGGGCACGTGGCCTTGGATGGCGCGTGCCCCTCCTAATTTACTGGTTGTTGGCGAGCACCGCCTTCGCGGATGCCCGCGGAGGCCTGGCGCGTTTAGCCGCGGGCGAGTTCGACCGGCAGCTTGGCCTGAAGCTCCTCGAAGCTGATCCCGTGGGTGGAGCGCACGAACACCTGCCCCTGGCGCAGCTCAAAGACCGCGACCTCCGTGTAGATTCGCGAGACGCAGCCGAGCCCGGTGACCGGATAGCTGAGCTGGTCCACCAGCTTGGAGTCCCCGTTCTTCGTAAACAGGCTCATCATGACCCAGGTCTGCTTGGCGCCGATGGCCAGGTCCATGGCGCCGCCCACGGCCGGGATCGCCCCTTCGGCTCCGGTGTGCCAGTTGGCCAGGTCCCCGGCGGCCGAGACCTGGAAGGCCCCGAGCACACAGACATCCAGGTGCCCGCCGCGCATCATGGCGAAGGAGTCGGCGTGGTGGAAGAAGCTGGCTCCGGGCAGCTCGGTGACCGGAATCTTGCCGGCGTTGATCAGGTCCTCGTCCACCTGCTCCCCGGTGGCTACCGGTCCCATGCCCAGCATTCCGTTCTCGGTATGCAGGGTGACGCCCTGTTCGGCGGTGAGGAAGTTGGAAACGTTGGTGGGCTGGCCAATGCCAAGGTTGACGAAGGCACCGGCGGGGATGTCCGCGGCCACCATCTGGGCCATCGCATCGCGGGTCAGTTTTTCGTCGGTGTGCAGCAGCGTGCTCATCAGTTCTTCCCTCCCAGTGCCACCATGGTGTCCACGTAAATGCCCGGGGTCACCACGACCTCCGGGTCGATGCCGCCCACCGGCACGATCTCATCAACCTGGACAATGGCCTGCTTGGCGGCTGTGGCCATGATTGGTCCGAAGTTGCGCGCGGTCTTGCGGTAGACCAGGTTGCCGTGGGTGTCGGCCCGCAGCGCCTTGATCAGTGCGACATCGGCGCGGATCGGGGTCTCCAGGACATAACCGCGCCCGTCAATCATGCGCGTTTCCTTGCCCTCGGCCAGCAGCGTGCCGTAGCCGGTGGGGGTGAAGAATCCGCCGATCCCGGCGCCCGCCGCACGAATGCGTTCGGCCAGGTTTCCCTGCGGAACCAGTTCCAGCTCGATGTCCCCGGCCCGGTAGGCCTCATCGAAGTGCCAGGAATCGGATTGGCGGGGGAAGGAGCAGATGATCTTCTTTACGCGGCGTTCCTTGATCAGCAGGGCCAGGCCCGCGTCGGCCTGTCCGGCGTTGTTGTTCACCACGGTCAGGTTCGTGGCCCCGCCATCAAGCAGGGCGTCGATCAGTTCCATGGGTTGCCCGGCGTTGCCGAAGCCGCCGATCAGGACGGTGGAGCCGTCCTTCACTTGGGCCACGGCCTCGGCGGGCGAGGTGGCGATACGTGGTGCCATCAGTGTCTACCTCTCTGAGCAAAAATCCTTGGGGAGGGGCGAACCCCCGGTGTGGCTAGTTGGCGGCGTTGACGTTCTCGATGACCACGGCCAAGCCCTGGCCAACGCCAATGCAAATGGCCGCCAGGCCGTAGCGCTGCCCCGACTCCTGCAGCCGGCGGGCCAAGGTCCCCAGGATGCGCAGGCCCGAGGCGCCCAACGGGTGGCCGATGGCGATGGCCCCGCCCCAGGCGTTGACGATGCCCGGGTCAATGTCCCAGGCGCGCAGGCAGGCCAGCGACTGCGCCGCAAACGCCTCGTTCAGTTCCACCGCGGCGATGTCGTTCCACGACAGTCCAGCCTTGGACAGCGCCTTGTTGGCGGCTTCGACGGGGGCGAAGCCGAAGTACTGCGGGTCCAGGGCGTGGGCCGCGTTGGAGATGATGCGGGCCAGCGGGTCCAACCCGAGCGCCTGACCTCCGGCTTCCGAGCCAATGAAGGCTGCCGAGGCCCCGTCATTCATGGGTGAGGCATTCCCTGCGGTCACGGTTCCGGTTTCGGCCGGGCGGAACACGGTGCGCAGTCCGGAGAGGGTTTCCGCCGTCGAGTCCGGGCGGACGGTCTCGTCGCGGGTGACTTCGGTGCCCTTCTTGGACGCCGGGGGCACCGGCACGACAAGGTTGTCGTACTTGCCGGCCTGCCAGGCGGCGGCAGCCTGCTGGTGGGAGGTCGCCGCGAACTGGTCCTGGTCTTCGCGGCTGATCTGGTACTTTTCACGCAGCTGCTCGGTCGCTTCACCAAGCGAAACGGTCCATTCCCCAGGCATGGACGGATTGACCAGGCGCCACCCCAGGGTTGTGTTGGCCAGTTCCAGGTTGTTCATGGGGAAGGGGCGCTCGGTCTTGGGCAGCACCCATGGCGCACGGCTCATGGACTCCACTCCCCCGACAAGCACCAGGTCCGCATCCCCCGTGGCGACCTCGCGGGAGGCGGCTATGGCCGCGTCCAGGGAGGAACCGCACAACCGGTTCATGGTGGTGCCGGGGATGGAGGTGGGCAGCCCGGCCAGCAGCGTGGCCATGCGCGCGACATTCCGGTTCTCCTCGCCGGCCCCGTTGGCGTTGCCGAAAATAACCTCATCGAGGGCGGAGGCATCCAGCTGCGGCGCGCGGGCCACCAGTTCGCGGATCACGTGCGCGGCAAGATCATCCGGCCGGTGCCCTGACAGGCTCCCGCCCAGCTTGCCAAAAGGCGTACGGATCGCGTCATAGAGATAGGCCTGCTGCATTAAGTCACTGCTCCATTACCGTTCGATGTTCATACTGTGAACTTTCGTTCGTAAAACGAACAATATCAGCCACAGCCCTCGCGCTCAATACTAGCAAAGAAGTTCGCTATGCGAACTAGTGTGCGTGAAGTGAATTTGGTGCTAACATCGCTTTGCTATGACGCACATCACCGCCACTTCGTCGGCGGGACTCGAAGGGAGCCACCTTGACTACGTCGCTTAGCGGCACCAGGCCGCAAAAACTTGGCGGCTGGATTGCCGCCCTCTGCTTCTTCATCGTGGTCTTCGAGGGCTACGACATCGTGGCGTTGGGAGCCACCATTCCCGTATTGACCGACCCGGACATCGGAGGCTTCAGTGTCGCCGCCATGAACTGGGTAAACACGTTTTCCCTGATCGGCGTCGGAGTGGGAGCCGCGCTCATGGGGCGTTTGGCCGACCACTTTGGCCGTCGACGCCCCCTGCTCCTGGCGGTTCTGGTGTTTTCGGCCTTCACGCTGGTCTTTCCGCTGATGCCCAATGCGGCACTGATGGGGTTGGTGCGTTTTATCGCAGGTCTGGGACTCGGTGGATGCATGCCGGTGGCCCTGGCGTTGATGCAGGAGAACGCGCCGGTTGGACGCCGGGCCCTGGCCAACAACCTGCCCATGGTCGGATATCACCTGGGTGCCGTACTGGCCTCCCTGGCTGGCCGGGCCGCGGGCATGCACTGGTCGTTGCTTTACTATCTGGGCGGCGGACTAGGCCTGGTGCTGCTCGGCCTGCTTTGGTTCAAGCTCCCCGAAAGCGAAGTGCGCCCCGCGGGAGAGCGCAGCTCGCTGGCAGATGTGCTCAAGCCCAAGTACTTGCGCAGCTCGATCGGCTTGTGGATTGCGGCGTTTATGGGTCTGGTCCTGGTCTATGGATTAAACGCCTGGTTGCCCAAGATCATGGGCGCCGCCGGCTACCCGGTGGCCGACTCCCTGACAATGCTCTTTGTCCTGAACCTCGGGGCGATCGCCGGCCTCATCATCAGCGCCTATGCCGCCGACGCGAAGGGAATCAAACTGGTTTCCCTGCTCTGGTTCGCCGCCTCGGCTGTCTTCCTGGTTCTTCTGGCCCTGCCCTTCGGAAGCCAGGCATTGCTCACGGTGGTCCTCTTCATCACCGGCGTCTTTGTTTTCAGCGCCCAATGCCTGATGTACGTCTATGCCGGGCACGTCTATCCTCGTGACATGGTGGCCACCGGCATCGGTTTGGCTTCGGGGATCGGGCGTTTCGGCGCGATTATCGGCCCCTACGTCACCGGTCTCATGGTGGCCGCGGGGACCGCATATCCTGGGGCGTTCTTCCTCTACGGGGGTGCTGCACTGATCGCGGTGCTGGTCATCGCGCAGATCCCCAAGCCGAAGTCCTCCTAGCGGCAAACGGACGAATCCCGGGGCCAACAATTGAGTAAGAGTGTGCCGGTGCCACAGGATGGCACCGGCACACTCTTACTCATTCCGTCCCCTAGAAGACCTGCCGGGTTCCCCCACCATGCCCAGCGCATCTCCCAGCCCCTCCCACTCGTTCGCCAATATTCCCGCTGCCGTCAACAGACTAAAGTTGATTCATGGCCAACTCGCCCAGTGGGGATTCCATGCTGGACCGCATTGTGCGGATCCTGGATTCCTTTGACCCCAAGACCCCGAAGCTTTCGGTCGCCGCCCTGGCTCGACGCGCCCAGATTCCCCGCGCCACCATGTACCGCTTGATTGAGGATCTGGTCGGCCACGGTTTGCTGGCGCGTGATCACGAAGGACAAATTTCACTGGGGCTGCGGCTGTGGGAGCTGGCCAACCGCAGTGCCGCTACCCAGGACCTGCGCACCGCAGCACTGCCCTTCATGGAGGACATCAATCAGCTTCTGGGCCAGAACACCCAGCTGGCAATGCTGCATCAGGATGACGTCCTGGTCATTGAGCGTCTCTCCCGTCCCGGGTCGGTGGTCAATCAGGCCAGCGTTGCCGGGCGCATGCCGATCCACCGCACCTCCATGGGCATGGCGCTGCTGGCCTACTCCCCGGTCCCGGTGCTGGAGGACTACCTGAGCCGACACGAGGAAGCCGTCCTCGACTACCATCCCCGGCTGCGTCATGAGCTGGCTGAGATCCGACGCCGCGGCTACGCCACCTTCGATGGCTTTATCGATCCCGAGACGACCGGGGCGGCGGCCCCGATTCTTGACGGTCACGGGTACGCGGCGGCCGTGTTGGCTGTGGTGGTTCCCCGGGGCTCTGCAACGCTGCCCGCCGCGGCCATGGCTCTGCGCACTGCGGCACGAGGCATCTCACGGGCCCTGGGCTACGCCGCCGACGGTTAACCCGGGCCGCCGGCTCCCCCACAGCGCGGACGGGCTTGATGCTGCCTGGGCTGGTCGGTCTATATGGCGTTGCGTGCTTCGGCAAGGATGGCCCGCATGACCACGTCCTCGGCGGCGGTCGGCTGCCGATTCGTGGCGCGGGCCAGCTGAATTCGCCACTTCAGGGGCACCGGCACCGCCCAGATTCCCTGGGTCCCCGAGCGCTCGACGGTGGACTGCGGCAAAAAGGCGACACCCAGCTCCTGTCGGACAAGCTCCAGTGCGAAATCCAGTGAGACGACCTCCGTGCGCACGCTGCGGTGCAGTCCCTGCGCGGAGAAGGCGGAGTCAATGGTCGTTCGGTTTCCCCAGCCTTCGGGGAAGTCCACGTACTGTTCCCCGGCGATTTCCGAAAGGTCGACGTGCTGACGCCCGGCGAACCGATGCCCCGCCGGGATGACCAGGACCATTGGCTCGGCATGGATCTCATGCAGCGCTATCCCCGCGACCTGGGGATCACTGACCGAGAGCAGTGCCAGGTTCAGCGTTCCCTCCTGCACAGCGGCCAGACTGGTGCGCGTCCCCTCCACGGTCAGCCGCAGCTTGACCACGACTTCCGGATACCGTCGATGAATCTCCAGCAGCACCTTCCCCATGTCCAAGGTCCCCAGATAGGACAGGGTGCCCAGCGACACCGTGCCGCGCACCGTTCCTCCCACGGCATCGACTGCGTCCCGCGCGCCATCCACTTCCGCCAGGATGGCCCGCGCCCGGGGCAGCAGCGCCTCCCCCGCGGGAGCCAGGCGAACGCTGCGCCCCTGACGGACGAAAAGCTGGGCTCCCAGTTCGCGTTCAAGCTGCTTGATTCCCGCCGAGACGGCCGACTGGACCACGTTCAACTCCTGTGCTCCACGGGTGAAGCTCAGCTGTTCGGCGACGGCCAGAAAGTACTGGATCTGGGATAACTGCATGCTTCAGTATCACCAAGCAAGATGCAAGCAATCAACATTTATCGTTGGACGCGATCAACACCGCCACGGATGATGGATTCATGCCCGTTTCATCTTCCCCCGCGGCAACCCGCTCCGCACCCGCCGTGCAGCACGGCCGCGGCTTTTGGATTGTCGCCTTCGCGTTCCTGACCTCGATGGCCTTTGCCTCCGCCCCGGCCCCGCTCTACGTCCTATATCAACAGCGGTCAGGGTTCAGCTCCTTCACCGTCACCCTGATCTTTGCCGCCTACGCCCTGGGCGTAGTGGTGAGCCTGTTTCTGGCCGGACATATCTCCGACCGTGTCGGCCGACGCCGCATCCTGGTGCCCGCCGTGGCCCTGGTTTTCATCTCCACACTCGTCTTCATCTTTTGGCAGGACCTGCCCGGGCTGCTCACCGCGCGTTTCGTCTCGGGCCTTGGGGTGGGCATGTTGACCGCGACCGCGACCGCCTGCATGACCGAACTGCACGCCACTTCCCGCCCGGGGACGGGCTTGCGCCGGGCCGAGGTCATCGCCACCGCCGCCAACATCGGCGGGCTGGGTCTGGGGCCTTTGGTCTCTGGAATGCTGGCGGAGTTTGCCCCGGCTCCGCTCTACACCACCTACATTGTCTTTGCCGCGCTGCTGCTGCTCGGCCTGCTGTCACTGGTCCGTGTCCCGGAAACCGTGCAGGTGGATCGCAACTGGAAATATCGGCCACAAAGGGTTTCGGTGCCCCCGGAGGCCCATTCGCGCTTTGCGGCCGCGGCGATGATGGCATTTGTCGGATTTGCCATGTTTGGGCTGTTCACCTCCCTGGCCCCGGCTTTGATTGCCGGCGAGCTGGCCATCACCTCCCATGTGGTCTCCGGCGCCGTGGCCTCCGTGGTCTTTGCCGCGGCTGCCGCGATGCAGGTGGTTTCCTCGCGCTGGAGCCTGCACCGGCAGACCACGGCGGGTCTGGCCTGCCTGGGTATCGGCCTGCTCCTGGTGACCGCCAGCATCCTGGTGGCGTCCCTGGCGCTGCTGGTCATTGGCGGACTGGTGGCCGGTGCAGGCTCGGGGATGTCGTTCAAGGCAGGAATCGGCACCGCCATTTCCATTGCCTCCCCGGCCCAGCGCGGCGAAGCCCTCGCCGGCATTTTCCTGGCCGGCTACCTGGGAATGTCAGTGCCGGTCCTGCTGCTTGGCGCACTGATGCAGTTCATTGCGCTGGCGCCATCGGTGCTCGGCTTTGGCGCCTTCATGTTGCTGCTGCTGGGCGTCACCCTCCTGCTGTTGATGCGCAGCCGGCGCACGGGCATCTAGGACAGAAGCATTCGCCCCGCACCTTCCCGATGCTGAAAATGCGGCGGCCACCCGGGTGACCGCCCCGGGGCGGGCGCCGCATTTCATGCTTCCCAACGCACTCCAAATAAATATTCTCATTCAATGAGAAGCATGATGTGTTTGTTCCCCACGTCACTGCATTCTTGAAGTCAATCTCTTGTCCCCACCCATGTCGCCCTGCCCGCCGAGAATCGGCGTAGCGGCAGACACGGCCCCGAACGCTGAGGCAGGCTTCAATGACGCAGACTCCCCGGATCATCCGCACCCAGGTGGGCATCATCGGCGGCGGTCCGGCCGGGCTCATGCTCTCGCATCTGCTGGCCCAGGCAGGCATCGAGAACATCGTGGTGGAAAAACGGGATCACGAAACGATCCGCAATACCCACCGCGCTGGCATCCTTGAGGCCCAGGCCGTGGCCATGCTGACCGACAGCGGAGTCAACGGCCGGGTATTGACCGAGGGCGACGAGCACGCCGGCATCGACCTGCGCTTCAACGGCGAGTCCCATCCGCTGGACTTCCGCGACCTGGTGGACGCCACGGTTACCCTGTACGCCCAAAACGAGGTCTTCATCGACCTGGCCGCGGCACGCAAGCGCGATGGTGGGGACGTGCGCTACGAGGCCGAAGTCACCGAGATCCTGGGCATCGAAACCGACACCCCGAAGTTCCGCTTCACCGACGCAGCGGGCACCCTGTTCGAGGTGCACGCTGACGTGATCGTGGGCGCCGACGGGTCACGTTCCTTTACCCGCCGCCAGATGCCGGCAGCCCAGCGCAATGACTTCAAGGTCGAATACCCCTTCGCCTGGTTCGGCATCCTCACCCAGGCCCCAAAGTCCTCTCCGGAACTGATCTATGCGAACTCCCCCCACGGATTCGCGCTCATCTCCCAGCGCTCCGAGACGGTGCAGCGCATGTACTTCCAGTGCGACCCGAACGAAAACGTTGATGACTGGAGCGAGGACCGGATCTGGAGCGAGCTGCAGCGGCGGGTGGATGGACCGGATGGCTTCCAGCTGGCGACCGGGCCAATCTTCGACAAAACCGTGCTGGGGTTCCGCTCCTTTGTGCGCGAACCGCTCTCCCACGGCCGGCTGTTCCTGGCCGGAGATGCCGGGCACACGGTCCCGCCCACCGGGGCGAAGGGCCTGAACCTGGCCTTCGCGGATGTGAAGGTCTTGTTCGAGGCCATCGACTCGTTTTACACGACCGGCAGTGACCGGCTCCTGGCCGGCTACTCGGACCTGGCGCTGAAGCGGGTCTGGAAGGCCCAGAACTTTTCGTACTGGATGACCTCCATGCTCCACACCCCCGTGGGCGCCGACCCGTTCATGACCCGCCGCGCCCTGGGAGAGCTGGAAACCGTGACCTCTTCGCGCTTCGGCCAGCAATACCTGGCCGAGTCCTACACCGGCTGGCCGCACGCCTAACCCGCCCAACCACCACCTTCCCGCCCATTGACCACTGAAAGGAGCACGCAGTGAGCACCGATACGAACCACACCACCGATGAGACGTTCGAGAACCCGCGCGTCCTGGATCCTGCCGCCACCGCCGACTCGCAGGAAACCATCACCAGCGAAATCCAGGACATCCATGAGGCCTACCGGCAGGAGGTGCTGGCCGGGAAGAAGGAGGAAACCCAGCCGCGGATCGACTTCGCCCCCTACCGTTCCTCCCTGCTGCGCCACCCCACCAAGGACCTGCACCACACTGATCCGGAAACCATTGAGCTGCACTCCCCCGCCTTCGGGGACCGGGACGTGCACATCCTGGAATCGGACCTGACCATCCAGCACAACGGGGACCCCATCGGCGAGCGCATCGTGGTCTCCGGCCGGGTACTGGACGGGGACGGCCGTCCAGTGGCCGGGCAGCTGATTGAGATCTGGCAGGCCAACGCGGCCGGGCGCTACATCCACAAGCGCGACCAGCACCCGGCCCCGATTGACCCGAACTTCACCGGGGTGGGCCGGGCGATCACCGGGCCGAATGGCGAGTACACGTTCACCACCATCAAGCCGGCACCGTACCCGTGGAAGAACCACCACAACGCCTGGCGTCCGGCGCACATCCACTTCTCGCTGTTTGGCACGGACTTCACCCAGCGGATGATCACCCAGATGTACTTCCCCGGTGACCCGCTGTTCTCCCTGGACCCGATCTACCAGTCGATCACCGACCAGAAGGCCCGCGACCGGCTGGTCGCCACCTACGACCACTCGATCACCTCGCATGAGTGGGCCACCGGCTACAACTGGGACATTGTGCTCACCGGCAGCAACCGCACCTGGATGGAAGACGAAGAGGGGGACCACTAAATGGCACCGGCACCAGAGCTGAAGCTCGTCCCGACCCCGGGACAGACCATCGGCCCGTTCTACGGCTACGCACTGCCCTACGACAAGGGCCACGAGCTGATCCACCCGTCCAACCCGAACGCGGTGCGCCTGCACGGGGTGATCACCGATGGGCAGGGCACCCCCATCCCGGATTCGATGCTGGAGATCTGGCAGGCGGACCATCAGGGACGGGTGCCCACCCAGGACGGTTCGCTGCTGCGCGACGGCTACACGTTCACCGGCTGGGGCCGGGTGGCGGTGGACAACGTGGGCCACTACACCTTCACCACCGTGAACCCGGGCGCGACCGAGGCGGGCAAGGCCCCGTTCATCATGCTCACCGTGTTCGCCCGCGGGCTGCTCAACCGCCTGTTCACCCGCATCTACCTGCCGGAGGACACCGAGGCGCTGGCCAATGACCCGCTGCTGTCGGCGCTGCCCGAGGAGCGGCGCAAGACCCTGATCGCCACCCGGGAACAGGACGGATCGCTGCGCTTTGACATTCGGCTGCAGGGTGAGGACGAGACCGTGTTCCTGACCTACCCGCGCGAAAGCTAGGAAGCAGGAGAAGCTGCCCCGCTAGGGTGGAAGCTGCAGGTGCCCAAGCACCGCGGCCTTCCGCCCCGGCGGGGCGTTGAACGTAGTGCCGAAGTGAGGTTGACCGATGACTAATGCCGATTACGGGGTGCTCAACCCCGCGTGGGCCGGCGGCGCCGCGGCCCCGCTGGCCGATGACACCGCCTTCGTCCAGGCGATGCTTGATGTTGAGGCCGCCTGGGTGCGGGTGCAGGCCGGGGCCGGACTGTGCACCGCGCAGCAGGCCGCGGCGGTGGACGCCGTGGCCCGCGCCGAACGCTACGACCTGGCCGAAGTGGCGCGGCGGACCCCGGACGGAGCGAACGCGCTGATCCCGCTACTGGGCATGATGCGCGAGTTGCTGGCCCAGGACGGCGCACCTGAGGGCACCGGCACGGTGCTGCACCGCGGGGCCACCAGCCAGGACATCATCGATTCCGCGCTGATGCTGCTGCTGGCCCGCGGCATCAAGGTGGTGTCCGCCCACCTGCATTCGGCGGGTGACGGCCTGGCCGCACTGGCGCGCGCCTACGCCCGGACCCCGTGCATTGCCAGGTCGCTGACCCAGCATGCGCTGCCCACCACCTTCGGCTACAGGGCCGCCGCGTGGCTTTCCGCGCTGGGTTCGGCCAGCCGGGCGCTGCAGGAGCTGTCCAACACGCTGGCGCTGCAGTGGGGCGGCGCGGTGGGCACGCTGGCCTCCCTGGACCAGTTCCTTGCCGACCAGCCCGGGACCCACCCAGACAGCGCCGAACTGGTCCGCCGTCTGGCGGCCGAACTGCAGCTGGTGGACCGGCAGGTCCCGTGGCACACCAACCGCGTGCCGCTGCTGCAGGCCGGCTCCGCGCTGGGGACGGTGATCGCGGCGCTGGGCACCTTCGGCACCGATGTGCTCACCGCCTCCCGCCCGGAAATTGGGGAGCTCTCCGAGCCACGCGAGGCCGGCAAGGGCGGGTCCTCGGCCATGCCGCAGAAGCAGAACCCGGTGCATTCGCTGCTGCTGCGCACCGCGGCGCTCAGCGCCCCGGCCCTGGTGGGAACGCTGTTCACCGCCGCCGGCACCGCGGCCGACGAACGCCCGGATGGCGCCTGGCACGCCGAATGGCCGGCACTGCGCGAACTGCTGCGCCTGGCGGTGGGCAGCGCCGAGCACGCCGACGTGCTGGCCAACGGGCTGCGCGTCAACGAATCGGCGCTGGCCCGCAACCTGGCCCTGGGCGGGGACGCGGTGCTCTCCGAACGCCTGGCCACCGTGCTGGCCCCGGTCATTGCGGGCGGCAAGCCCGCCGTCCAGGATCTGGTGCGCCGTTCGCTCACCGACCAGGTGAGCCTGCGCGAGCTGCTGCGCCTGGAGGTCTCCCACACGGACCTGTCCGACGCGCAGCTTGATGAGCTGCTGGACCCGGCCGGCTACCTGGGCAGCGCCGCACGCTTCACCGACACCGTTCTTGCCGATTACGCCCTGTGGAAGGAATCATGGCTGTCCCACAACTAACCCCCTCGCTGCTCCACCTCGACGCCTCGCTGCCGACGCTGATCCTGGGCCCGTCGTTGGGTACCGGCGCGCTGCACCTGTGGGGCCCGGCCGTCCCCCACCTGAAGGACGACTTCCAGCTCATCGGCTGGGACCTTCCCGGCCACGGTGCGAGCCAGCCGGCCACGCAGCCGTTCACCATGACCGAGCTGGCCCAGGCGGTCATGGACATGATCCAGGCGCTGCGCGTGGACGGGGTCATCGACCAGGGGGCCGTGCCCTACTATGCCGGGGTGTCCGTGGGCGGGGCCATCGCCCTGCAGCTGGCCCACGACCATCCCGGCGCGTTCCAGGCGCTCTCGGTGGTGTGCTCGGCGGCGAAGATCGGGACCGAGCAGGCCTGGAACGAACGGGCCGACCTGGTCGCCGCCGCCGGAACCCCGACCATGGTGGTCGGCTCCGCCCAGCGCTGGTTTGCCCCGGGGTTCATCGAGAAGGACCCGGTCACCTCCACCAACCTGCTGCACAACCTGCAGGACGCCGACCGCTTCTCCTACGCCCACGTCTGCCGGGCGCTGGCCGGGTTCGACCTGCGCGAAGAGCTGGCCGGGCTCACCGACCCGCTGCTGGCCCTGAACGGCGCCCATGACCAGGTCTGTCCGCCCTCCGATGCCCAGTTCATTGCCGAGCACGCCCCGCGGGGCCGCTGCGCCATCATTGAGAGCGTCGCCCACCTGGCCCCGGCCGAGGACCCGCAGGCCACCGCGCGCCAGCTGAGCGCCTTCTTCACCGCCAACTAGCAAAGGTTTGACCATGACAGATTCACAGCGCCTGCCCGGGGACACCTATGATGCCGGGATGGCGGTCCGCCGTGAGGTGCTCGGCCACGAGCACGTGGACCGGGCCAGCAGCACCTCGAACGAGTTCACCGATGAATTCCAGGAAATGATCACCCGCTACGCCTGGGGCACGATCTGGACCCGCGAGGGCCTGCCGCGCACCACCCGCAGCGCCATCACCCTGACGGCCATGATTGCCGGCGGCTACTGGGAGGAGCTGGAGATGCACGTGCACGCGGCCCTGCGCAACGGGATGACGCCCGAGCAGATCAAGGAAGTGTTCCTGCAAAGCGCCATCTACTGCTCGGTCCCGGCGGCGAACGTGGCCTTCAAGATCGGCAAGAAGGTCCTGGCCGAGTACCAGCAGTAGCCCAGCGGTCCTCAGGCCGAGGACCGGACCCGGACCCAGTCATCCGGGCCCGGACCGGCATCGTCCAGCACCCAGCGCTGCGCCTGCCCGACCAGCGCCGTTTCGTCCCGCAGCCAGTAGGTGGCATCGGGGTCCCAGCCGGCGATGAGCGAGGCGGTGTGCTCATCCACCGGGACCACTTCCCCGGCGGTGGCCAGGTACCCGGCAATGCTCAGGTGCACGCCCGCGTAGTCCCGGGCCACCGCCGAGAAGTCCGGGATCACCCAGCGCCCGTCGCGCGCGGTGGTATCAAACCAGTCGCGGCGGCGCAGCGCGGTGACCTCCAGCGGGTACTGGCGGCACAGCCGGGCCCAGCTGTTGGGCCCGGTGATCTCATAGACGGGGGCATCGGCCGGCACGCTCAGCCGGCGCAGCTGCGCCCCGCGCCAACCCATCCCGTCTTCGGCGCACCACAGCCCCACCGGGGTGCCGTCGGCAAAACGCCCGGTGGAGCGGACCGTGCCAAAGGGCGGGGTGGACCACCACGGCCCGCTGCCCAGCTTGCGCAGCGGCCGGCGCAGCTCCCGGCGCCGCCGCCCGTTCTCCCGCAGAACCTGTTCCTTCCAGCGGGCCAGGCATTCGGCCGCCGAAGGCACCGGTTCCTCCGGCCCGGGCTCGCCAAGGCCCTGCGCATCATCCCAGATGATGCTCCATTGATCCGCCCGGGCGCACGCATCCGTCCACCCGGTGACCGGGCGTGAGGGGCCGAGCGCACCCGCCAGCCGGCGCAGGGCCGGGATGATGTCCGCCCGGCCCAGCAGCGTGTCCTCGCCATCGGGTGGCTGCCAGTACATTGCGGCGTCCACCGAGGCGGCCAGGGCCCGGCGCACCGTGGGCAGGCTCGGTTCCGGCAGCGCCACCTGGCCAAGCAGCGCCGCCAGTTCGGCGTCGGTGGGCATCACCGGTTCCAGGTCCGCGGTGGTCACCGGCGCGCCTTCGGGGACAGCCACGAACCGGGCCACCGCATCCCCGCGCTCCTTGGCCACCAGGTAGGCGGCGTCGTGGAACGCACCGAGCACCGGTGCCGGCCCGCCACCCTCGGTGTCCTGCTCCAGCTGGCTGGCCGCAACCAGCTCGTACAGCAGCCGCCGTCCACGGCGTCCGGCCAGCAGCGCGGCCTGCATGTCCATCTCGGCGCCCATTGTTCCTCCCCGGGGTTTCGCCCCAGCCTAGCGCGACGGTCAGCGGACCGGGGAAACCAACGGTGCCCCACCCCCGGCAACAGCAGGGGATGGGGCACCGCGGGGTGAAGACCGTGGCGCGGCTAGGCGACCAGGTTCATGCACCACACAATCCAGGGCAGCGCCACCAGGTCGATCAGCACCGCACCGGCCAGCGGCACAATCAGGAACGCCTTCTCGGAGCGGATCCCGAACTTGGCGTTGAACGCGTCCATGTTCGCCAGCGCATTCGGGGTGGCGCCCAGGCCGTGGCCCAGGAAGCCGGCGACCATGGTCGCCGCGTCGTAGTCCTTGCCCATCATCCGGAACACCACGAACGCGGAGAACAGGACGATGAACACCAGCTGCACCAGCAGGATGACCGACAGCGGGCCGGCCAGGTTCGCCAGCTCCCAGATCTTCAGGCTCATCATCGCCAGGGTCAGGAAGAAGCCGAGGGTCATCTGGGAGATCAGGTTGACCGAGTCGTCGTTGATCTTGATCAGCTTCAGCTTGTCGTTCAGGTTGCGGAAGATCACCGCGATGATCATCGCACCGACGTAGGCCGGCAGGGAGAAGCCGGTGATCTCGGCGATCCAGTCGCCCAGCAGCATGCCGACCACCATGATGATGCCGATGACCGTGGCCGTGGACAACAGCGAGGAGTAGTTGCTGATTTCATCCCCGGGCTGCTTGATCGCCTCGTCCAGGTCCTCACCCACCGCCGGGCCGCCGGCCGAGCCGCCGCCACCGGCCAGCTTGCGCATGCCCGCGCCCACCGGCTGCTTTGCCTCACGCACCCCGGCCTTCTGCGGGGCCTTGAGCTTGTGCCAGTGCATCAGGAAGCTGGCCAGCATGCCGCCCAGCAGGCTGCCGGCCACCAGGCCGAAGGTCGCCGAGGCGATCGCCACGGTGGTTGCGCCCTGCACGCCCATTTCCTCGGCGGTCGGGCCGAACGCGGCCGCGCCGCCGTGCCCGCCTTCCAGGCTGACCGCGCCGGCCATGATTCCCAGCATCGGATCCACCCCCAGCACCTTGGCCATGCCCATGCCGATCAGGTTCTGCGCGATCGCCAGGGACCAACAGGCCACCAGGTACACCAGCAGCAGCTTGCCGCCCTTTTTAATGGTGGCCAGCGAACCGGCCAGGCCGATGGTGGAGAAGAACGCGATCATGGCCGGGGTCTGCAGCGAGGTGTCCAGGCTGATTTCGGCCGCGCCGGTCTGGCGCAGCACCAGCACCAGCAGTGCGAAGAGGAAGCCGCCCACCACCGGGGCGGGAATGCAGAACTTCTCCAAGAATCCCACCCGGCGCCGGGCGAACTCGCCGAAGGCCAGCAGGACCATGGCCAGCGCCGAGGTCTGGACCAGTGATAATTGCAATTCCATAGATGTCTACCCTCGGTTCAGGATCAGGTCGTTGAGCAGCCGAGCGCCCGTGCGGGCGGTGCGCTGGTCAATGTCAAAGAGCGGGTTCAGCTCCGCAATGTCCGCGTGCATGAGCTTGTTGCTGCCGGCCGCGGCGAGCACCACCTCGCGCACCACCTCCAGCCCGATGCCGAATCCGGCCGGGGCGCTGACTCCCGGGGCGACGCTGGCCGGCAGCGCGTCCAGGTCGATGGTCAGGTACAGGTGGTCCACCGAGTCGGCGAAGTCGGTGACAAAGCCGCGCACCCCATCCAGGTTCCCCAGATGGCATTCGGTGTCCAGCAGCACCTCAACGCCCAGGCTGCGGGCGTAGTCGAAGAGCTTGCGGGTGTTGGAGGCCTCGCTGATGCCCACCGCGGCGTAGCGGAAGTCCCGGCCGGCGTCCTGCTGTGCCCGGGCGATCTGGGCGAACCCGGTGCCGGAACTGGCCAGC
Organism: Glutamicibacter sp. St.4D3; assembly: GCF_059728615.1. Taxonomy (NCBI): domain Bacteria; kingdom Bacillati; phylum Actinomycetota; class Actinomycetes; order Micrococcales; family Micrococcaceae; genus Glutamicibacter; species Glutamicibacter sp. St.4D3. The sequence continues at coordinate 366,623 of NZ_AP039380.1, read as the reverse complement.
GGCTCTTCGCGCAGGTCAAAGTGGGCGTCGATGTTCACGATGCCCAGGCTCCACGGCGCCTCATCGCCCAGGGCCCGGGCCAGCCCGCGGTAGCTGGCGAACGTGATTTCATGTCCACCGCCCAGGCCCACGGTGAAGTGTCCCTCGCTGAGCAGGGTGGCCAACGCGGCGGCGAAGGCCTCCTGACCGGCCTCCAGCTCCTGGCCCTGGACTTCAATGTCTCCGGCGTCGTAGAGCCTTAGCGGTTCGTGCAGGGCCAGCGAGGACAGGGCGGTGCGCAGCGAGGCGGCACCCGTGCGGGCCCCGGTGCGGCCCTTGTTGCGCCGCACGCCCTCGTCGCTGGCAAAGCCGAGCAACGCGGTGCCCACGTCGGCACCGGGTTGCCACGGGGTGATGGTGTTGTGCCATCGGGCGTTCTGGGGTCCGGGCCCATCATCGCGTCCGGACCAGCCCTGGGGCTGTTTCCAAGTCATTTAATTCCTCCACTCAGGTTCATCGCAGTGCGGCGGGTTTGCTCGATCAGGTGGGCGCGGCGCTGCTGGCTGCGCTGGATGGGAGCCATCAGGGTGACCACACCCTGCAGTTCCCCGGCGCCGTCAAGCACCGGGGCGCTGACTCCCCAGATGCCTTCGTCCAGTTCCCCGGCGCTTTGGGCGTAGCCGGCGGCCTGGGCGGCCGCGCAGGCGGCGTCAATGCGCTCGCGGTCGGTCTCGGCCAGGGCATGGAAGTCAAAGATCTCCGCCCGGGATGCGGGCGGAAGCTGGGCCAGCAGTGCGGTGGCGCTGGCGCCGAAGGTCAGCGGCTGGGAGGCGCCCACCGTGTAGCTGCAGCGCAGCGCCCGGGCCGCCTCCACCGATTCCACGCAGACCGCCTCGGCGCCGTGGGCGACCATGAACGCGGCCAGCTCCCCGGTGTCCTGGCTGAGCTGGCGCAGGTAGGGGGTGATTGTCCCGGTCATCATGGTGGTGTCGCGGTAGCGTTCGGCCAGCTGCACGGCCACCGGGCCGGCCCCGTAGTGCCGCGAGGAGGTCTTGTGCACGAAGCCGGAGGTCACCAGGTCATCCAGCAGCCGGTAGACCGAGCTGACCGGAATCTGGGACGCCTCGGACAGCTCCTTAACGGTCGCCTGGGGGACCTTGGCCAACGCCGCGAGGATCCACAGGACCCGGGCGGTCTGCGAATCGGACACTTTTCTTACGTACATAGCACCTTTGCCGGGGGCCCTGGGCTGCGGGCCACGATCTGTTCACCACCCGATTCAAGGCAGGTGGAATCAGGCGCAGTCACCCATTGTTCTTTCCACCGCGGCGGTGGGGCAAGTCGAAATTCTCACCGCATGAGAATGCCGCAGGGAAAATTCCCGGGAGCTGGAAAAGAGTGAGCTGGGTTAACCGTGTTCCCAAAGGACACCGCACGCGCGGGCCGCAGCGCGGCCCAAGGGTCCCTGATCGGCGCGAATCCAACGTTTTTATGTGACGGAGCAGGCCCCATCGCGTGGCCGCGGCAACATCCGCGCCGGAAAATCCGACGATCTCGCCCGTCGCTTTAGTGTGCCGTGAGTCTCAACAGACCGTCGGTTCTTTGATATATTTCTCACAACTCGAAATGATCGTTGGCGCACCGGAATTATCGGCGAATGCGCTTCGAGGGAACAAAGTAGTAGTGCAGGATGGCCACCACCGCAGCCCAGCCCGCCCCGATCACGAAGCCGACCACGACATCGGAGAGCCAGTGGTGGCCCAGGTAGATCCGGGAGAAGCCCATCGCCAGCACGAAGAGCACGGCCAGCGAGGCAATCAGGTAGGCGTAGCGGCGCAGCCCGTAGACGATGGCCAGGTAGGCGGCGATGCCGATCAGCGCGGCGGCGTTCAGCGTGTGGCCGCTGGGAAAGGAAAAGGAACCGGGAGGTTCCGGACCCCCGGGGATCCCGTCGGGCCTGATCACCTCGTGCCGTCCCTTGAGAATCGTGGTGAGCAGGACGGAAACCAGCGCGGTGAAGCCCACGGTGGCCAGCGGCCAGAAGCTGCGCGTAAACCAGCACAACAGCGCGGTCACCAACACCATGGTGGCGGTCATCCCCGGGGTGGACCCCCACCAATACAACCCATGGGCCAGGGTCGCCAGCACCGGGTCCTGGTGCTCCAGCACCCATTGCTGCACCGGGGCGTCAAAATCCTGCACCCAGCCACCCGCGCCAAGGGAAACCACCACACGACGGGTGAAGTAGAACATGGCGACGATCAGGCCCAGCACCACCCACAGCGCCCGGGCTGCGCCGGTGCGCTGGCCGGGCCGGAAATACCACGAGGATCGCATGGCTTCCATCGTAGTCTTCGCCCCCCGCCCCGGTGCGTGCCCTGCGGCGGAAGTCACCGGGTCACCGTCGGGGATGCGGGAGAATGGCGTCATGACAATCAAGGTGCTGGCAGTTGGGAAAAAGCATGAGTCCTGGGTCACCGAGGGCATCGGGCGCTATGAGAAGCGGCTGAAGAAGCCCTTCAACCTGTCCTGGCAGCTGCTGAGCCATTCCGCCCGCGACAACGAGGCGGCGCGGGCCGAGGAATCGACGCGCATCCTGGCCAAGGTGGCGCCCGGCGACTTCGTGGTGCTGCTTGATGAGCGTGGGCGCAACGTCGATTCGCCGGCCCTGGCCAACACGCTGCGCTCCCCGATCGACGCCGGCCGCAATGTGGTGGTGATCATCGGCGGGGCCTACGGGGTGGACTCCACGGTCCACGACCGCGCGGATTTCACCTGGTCGCTGTCCAAGCTGGTCTTTCCCCACCAGCTGGTCCGGCTGATCCTCACCGAACAGCTCTACCGGGCCCAGGACATCCTGGCCGGCGGCAAGTACCACCACGTCTAGACTTCCGGCCCCCCATCAGTGCCCCTGGCGATGGCACCCGGTTGACTTTCCATACCGGAAAGACAAGACTTTCCACAACGGAAAGAGAGTGGCTCATGCATGGATCCACGGGCTCCGGCCGAGCACCGGCGCAGTCTGCGGCCGAGCTGTTGGCACTGGCCGATGACGCCGCGGCGAACATGGTGCGCACCAGCGCTGCCCCCCGGGGCCTGGTGGCGCTGCTGGGGGCCTGGGTGGCAACTCTGCTCAGCCTGCGGCACGTTGCCCCGCCGGGGCTGCTGATCGTCCTGGCCAGCCTGCTGCTGCCCCTGGCCCTGTGGTGCCTGCTCCACTACCGCCGCCGCCCGCGGCCCCGCCGGCTGGTGGAGAATGACGGCGCCTACGCCGGCTATTTCCTGTTCGGCCTGCTGGCGCTGGCTGTGTTGCAGTTCTGGGAAGCCCTGGGCCCCATCGCGATCACGGCGAAGTGGCTCAGCGTCTTCGCCGTGTTCTGGTTCTGCCAGCAGCGCATGCGCCGGGCGCTGGCGCTGGCCCGGCAGAAGGACGCGCATGAGCACGCCCACTGAACCACAAGGATTCGATGCGCTGATCCACGCCCCGATACGGCTGCGCATCTGCGCGAGCCTGGCCCCGGTCCAGTGGGCCGAATTCGCCCAGCTGCGCGACCTGCTGGGCATCACCGATTCGGTATTGAGCAAGCACCTGCGGCAGCTGGACGCCGCCGGCTACCTCCGGGCCGAGCGTTTCAGCCGCGCCGGGCGCAGCCACACGCGCCTGAGCCTCAGCGCCGCCGGACGCGCCGCCTATGTGGGGCACCTGGCGGCGCTGCGCGAAATCACCGGGACCACCCGGTGACCGGGCCCCGGCTCCGGCTCCCGCCTAACCCGTCGGTCCCAGGTCCTAAGATCGAACCATGAGCGAAATCCTTTCGCGTTTTGGCGCCCCGACCCGCAAATGGTTCACCGATGTCTTCCGGGAACCCACCGCGGCCCAAAACGGCGCCTGGGACTCGATCTCCCGCGGCAACCACACGCTGGTGATCGCCCCGACCGGCTCGGGCAAGACGCTGGCCGCGTTCCTGTGGGCCCTGGACTCGCTGCTGAACACCGCCACCGGCGCCCCGGCGCTGCCCGGGCTGCCGCAGCCGCCCAGCGGCGGCGGCACCCGCGTGCTCTACATTTCCCCGCTGAAGGCCCTGGGCGTGGATGTGGAACGCAACCTGCGTTCCCCGTTGGCCGGGATCAGGGCCACCGCGCACGATCTGGGCATCAGCCAGCCGGCGGTGAGCGTGGGCATCCGTTCCGGGGACACCCCGGCCGCCGAACGCCGCCAGCTGGTGAAGAACCCGCCGGACATCCTGATCACCACCCCCGAATCGCTGTACCTGATGCTCACCAGCCAGGCCCGCAGCACGCTGGCCACCGTGCAGACGGTGATCATTGACGAGGTCCATGCCCTGGCCGCGACCAAGCGCGGCACCCACCTGGCCCTGTCCCTGGAGCGGCTGGATGCGCTGCTGGGCGCCCCGGCCCAGCGCATCGGGCTGTCGGCGACCGTGGAACCACCCGAGGAGGTGGCCCGCTTCCTGGGCGGCACCCGGCCGGTGAACATTGTGCGCCCGCCGGCGGCCAAGCAGTGGGAGCTGTCGGTGCGGGTGCCGGTGCAGGACATGACCGACCTGCCGGCCGCGGCCGCCGCCCACGACCTGGGGCCCGGCTCCTCCCCCACCGCCGGGGCCAGCATCTGGCCGCACGTGGAGAACCAGCTGGTGGATTTGGTGCTGGCCAACCAATCCACGATCATTTTCGCCAACTCGCGCCGCCTGGCCGAACGGCTGACCGGCCGGCTCAACGAGCTCTACGCCGAACGCGAGGGCTTCACCCCGGACCCGGCGCAACCGGCCGGCACCCCGGCGGTGCTGATGGCCCAGGCCGGCTCCAGTGCCGGCAGCGACCCGGCGGCCCCCATCCTGGCCCGCGCCCACCACGGTTCGGTGTCCAAGGACACCCGCGCGGTGATCGAGGAGGACCTGAAGCTGGGGCGGCTGCGCGCCGTGGTGGCCACCAGCTCCCTGGAGCTGGGCATCGACATGGGGCTGGTGGACCTGGTGATCCAGGTGGAGTCGCCGAACTCGGTCTCCTCCGGGCTGCAGCGGGTGGGCCGTGCCGGGCACCAGGTCGGCTCCGTCTCCCGCGGCGTGTTCTACCCCAAGCACCGGGCGGACCTGCTGTCCACCGCGCTGGTGGTCACCCGGATGCGCACCGGGCAGATCGAGAAGATGACGGTGCTGGCCAACCCGCTGGACGTGCTGGCCCAGCAGACCCTGGCCGCGGTCGCCCTAGCGGACTTGGGCGTGGAATCCTGGTTTGACACGGTGCGCCGCTCCGCCCCCTATGCCCAGCTGCCGCGCAGCGCCTACCTGGCCACCCTGGACATGCTCTCGGGCAAGTACCCCTCCGATGAGTTCGCCACCCTCAAGCCCCGGATCATCTGGGACCGGGATGCCGGGACCCTCTCCGCCCGCCCCGGGGCCCAGCGCCTGGCGGTCATCTCCGGGGGCACCATCCCGGACCGCGGGCTGTTCGGGGTGTTCCTGGCCGGGGCCGAGGACTCCAAGGCCCCGAAGCGGGTGGGTGAACTGGATGAGGAGATGGTCTACGAGTCCCGGGTGGGCGACGTGTTCGCGCTGGGCGCCACCAGCTGGCGGATCGAGGACATCACCCACGACCGGGTGCTGGTCTCCCCGGCGTTCGGCCAGCCGGGCAAGCTGCCCTTCTGGCACGGGGACGGGCAGGGCCGGCCCATCGAGCTGGGCCGGGAGCTGGGGCGCTTCACCACCGGGCTGCTGGCCGCCGAGGAGCCCGCGGCCCTGGCCCGGCTGCGCGGGCAGGGCCTGGACGAGTACGCGGCGAACAACCTGCTCAGCTACCTGCAGGAGCAGAAGCAGGCCACCGGCACCGTGCCGAGCCACACCACCTTTGTCGTTGAGCGTTTTGTCGACGAGCTCGGGGACTGGCGGGTGATGCTGCATTCCCCGCTGGGGCTGAGCGTGCACGCCCCCTGGGCGCTGGCGATCGGGGCGCGGATCCGCGAACGCTGGGGCCTGGACGCCTCGGCGATGGCCGCCGATGACGGGATCGTGCTGCGCATCCCGGCCATGGATGACGAGCCACCGGGCGCCGAGCTGTTCACCTTCGCCGAGGATGAGATCGTGGACGCGGTCACCTCCCAGGTGGCCAACTCGGCGCTGTTTGCCGCCCGCTTCCGGGAGTGCGCGGCCCGGGCCCTGCTGCTGCCGCGGATCAACCCGGCCAAGCGCACCCCGCTGTGGCAGCAGCGCCAGCGGGCCAGCCAGCTGCTGGATGTGGCGCGCAAGTACCCGGATTTCCCGATCATCCTGGAAACCGTGCGCGAGTGCCTCAATGACGTGTACAACCTGCCGGCGCTGGTGCAGGTGCTCAAGGATCTGGGCAGCCGCGGCATCCGGATGGTGGAGGTGCAGACCCCCACCCCCTCCCCGTTCGCCCAGTCGCTGCTGTTCGGCTACGTGGCCCAGTTCCTCTACGAGTCCGACGCCCCGCTGGCCGAACGGCGCGCCGCGGCGCTGAGCCTGGACCCGGTGCTGCTCGGTGAACTGCTGGGCCGCAACGACGTGCGCGAGGTGCTGGACGCCGAGGTGATCCGCCAGTACGAGGCGCAGCTGCAGCACCTGGCCCCGCAGCGGCGGCTGCGCGGCATGGAGGGGGCCGCGGACCTGCTGCGCCTGCTCGGCCCGCTCACCGCCGAGCAGCTGGCCCGGCGCCTGGCGGACCCCCGTGATGAGCGGGAGCCGCTGCAGGCGGCGGCCGCCGGGATGCACGCCGAGTCGCTGCTCGCCGCCCGCCGCGTGTTCCCGCTGCGCCGCGGCGGGCAGAACGCGTATGCGGCCATCGAGGACGCCGGCAAGCTGCGCGACGCGCTGGGCACCCCGCTGCCGCCGGGGATCCCGCAGGCGTTCCTGGAGCCGGCCAGCAACCCGGTGGAGGACCTGGTCTCCCGCTACGCCCGCACCCACGGGCCGTTCACCCCGGCCGAGGCGGGCAGCGCACTGGGCCTGGGCGTGGCGGTGGTGCGGGCGGTGCTCGACGCGCTGGTGGCCGCCGGGCGCCTGGCCACCGGGGCGTTCCGCCCCCTGGAGATTGTGCCCGAGGGGGTCAGCGGCGATGAGTACTGCGACATCCAGGTGCTGCGCACCATCCGGACCCGTTCGCTGGCTGCGCTGCGCGCCGAGGTTGAGCCGGTGGACCAGCCCACCTTCGCCCGGTTCCTGCCGGTCTGGCAGCAGGTGGGCTCCCAGCTGGAGGGCGCCGACGGGCTCTATGAGGCCATCGGCCAGCTCACCGGCGCCCAGGTGCCGGCCAGCGCCCTGGAATCCCTGGTGCTGCCGGCACGGGTGAAAAACTACACCGGCGCCGCGCTGGATGAGCTGACCAGTTCCGGTGATGTGCTGATTGCCGGGGCGGGGGCCGCCGGCGGCAAGGACGGCTGGCTGGCGCTGCACACGGCCGAGCACGCCAGCTTGACCCTGCCGCCGGGGGACCGCAGCGAACTGGACGCGTTCGCGCTGCGCCTGCTGGAGCGGTTCGAGAGCACCGGCGCCTACTTTGTGGAGGAGCTGGCCGCCTGGATGACCGAGGAGGACAACGCGCCCCCGTCCCTGTCCCAGGTCGGTGACGCGTGCTGGCAGCTGTTCTGGGCCGGCTTCATCAGCCCGGACACCCTGTCCCCGGTGCGCGGCTATCTGGCCGGGGGCAGCACCGCGCACAAGATCGCCAAGCCCCCGCCGCGGGCCCGCGCGGCACGGCTGAACCGGCTCTCCGGACTCACCCGGCTGGCCGGCAGCCCGGCCGCGCCGCACGCCCCGGCGCGTTCGGGCGGGGCCCGCTGGAGCCGGCTGCCCGAGCCGGTGGCCGATCCGACCATCCGCTCCCATGCCGCCGCGGAGGTGCTGCTGGAACGCTACGGGGTGGTGACCCGCGGCTCGGTCGCCGCCGAACAGGTGCCCGGCGGCTTCGGCACCCTGTACCGGGTGCTGGGCAAGCTGGAGGAGGCCGGGCATACGCGGCGCGGCTACTTCATCGAGAAGCTCGGCGCCGCCCAGTTCGCCTCCGCCAACACCATCGACCGGCTGCGTTCCTTCCAACTGGAAACCCAGACCCCGCGGCGCCAACCGCGCATCCTGGTGCTGGCGGCCACCGACCCGGCCAACCCGTACGGGGCCGCCCTGCCCTGGCCGGCCACCGAGACCGGGCACCGGCCCGGGCGCAAGGCCGGGGCGCTGGTGGGGCTGATCGACGGGGAGCTGGCCTTCTACCTGGAACGCGGTGGACGCACCGTGCTCAGCTTCGGCTCCTGGCCGGCCGAGCACCTGGCGGCCCTGGGCGCCAGGCTGGTGGCCACCTTGCGCACCGCGGCGGTGGAAAAGATTGCCATCGCCACCGTCAACGGGCTCCCCGTGCTTGAGGACCCGCTGGCCCAGGCGCTGCTGCAGGCCGGTTTCTACAGCACCCCGCAGGGAATCCGTTTCCGGCGCTAACCCGACCACGGCGCCGGCCGGGACCCGACGCGACCCGGCCGGCGCTTCCCGATGCAGGAGGAAGAGCAACAATGCCCGAAGGAGATTCGGTCTACCGCCTGGCGCGGCGCATGCGCACGGCCCTTGAGGGGCAGGTGCTGCGCTCCACCGAATTCCGGGTGCCGCAGCTGGCCACCACCAACCTGGCCGGGTACCGGGTGACCGAGGTGGTTCCGCGCGGCAAGCACCTGCTGCTGCGCCTGCACAACCCGGACAGTGAGCAGCCGACGCTGAGCCTGCATTCACACCTGATGATGGAGGGGCGCTGGGACTTCTACGTTCCCGGCGAGCGCTTCAAGCGCCCGGCCCATACCGCCCGGGTGATCCTTCGCACCGAGTCGGCGGACGTGGTCGGCTACGACATCCAGCAGCTGCGCCTGGTGCCCACCGACCGGGAATCCGAGTTGGTGGGCCACCTGGGACCTGATCTGCTGGGCCCGGACTGGGACCCCGGGCTGGCGGCGGAGAACCTGCGCTGCGACCCGCGGCGCACCATCGGCACCGCGCTGCTGGACCAGCGCCTGCTGGCCGGCCTGGGCAACATCTACCGCTGTGAGGTGCTGTTTTTGACCCGGCTGCACCCGTTGACCCCGTGCGGGCAGGTGGCGCAGCTGGATCAGGTGGTGGCCATGTCCCACCGGCTGATTCAGGCGAACAAGGACCGCGGGCGGCGGGTCACCACCGGCACCGCCCGCACCCGGGACCCGTTCTGGGTCTACGGGCGGGCCGGCAAACCGTGCCTGCGCTGCGGCACCGGGATCCGGTTGCTGAAGCTGGCCGAGGAATCCGGGCAGCACGAACGAGACTGCTATTACTGCCCGCACTGCCAACAGCTGGAACAATAGAACCCATGGCAATGCTCTCCCCGCTACCGGTGCGCAACGGCGTGAACGCCACCCGGCTGCGCCTGCCCGGCTCCGGCCCGTGGCCCACCGTGGCCGATTACCTGCTCGAACGCTTCGGGCATGTTGACCCGGCGGGTATCTTGCGCCGTTTCCAGGACGGGGAGATCGTGGGGCTGGGCGGGCAGCCGCTGGATGCCGGCACACCGTTGGGGCGTCACGACTTCATCTGGTATTACCGCTCCCTGCCGGAAGAGGAGCCGATCCCGTTCCAGGCGCGGATCCTGCACCAGGACGAGCACCTGATCGCGGTGGACAAGCCGCATTTCCTGCCCACCACCCCGGGCGGACGGTTCATCCAGCAGTCCGCGCTGGTGCGCCTGCGCAACCAGACGGGGATCGATGAGCTGGTGCCGATGCACCGGCTGGACCGGGCCACCGCGGGGGTGATCCTCTTTGCGGTCAACCCGCAGACCCGCGGCGCCTACCAGAGCCTGTTTGAACGCCGCGAAATCCGCAAGGGCTACCAGGCGGTGGTTCCGCTGGCCCCCGGGCCCGGACTGGAAACCGGGAAGGTGCTGCAGGCCGGGGACATCATCGCCGAACGCAGCCCCGCCCAGCTGCGCGAACTCATCGAGAGCCTGCCCCTGGACTTCGCCAACCGGATGACCAAGGTCAAGGGCCAGCTGCGCTCCATCGTGCAGGACGGCGAGCCCAATGCCCGCACCCGAATCAGCCTGGCCGCCCTGGGGCGCAGTGCCGGGCACTTCAGCGGCCTTCCGGTGGCGCTGCTGGACCTGGATCCACTGACCGGCAAGACCCATCAGCTGCGGGTCCACCTGGCCTCGCTGGGCCTGGGCATCATCAATGACGCGTTCTACCCCAGGCTGTGGGACCTGGCCCCGGATGACTACGACCGTCCGCTGCAGCTGCTGGCCAAGTCCATTGCGTTCACCGACCCGCTCAGCGGCCAGGCGCGCAGTTTCACCTCCCAACAGCAGCTGCTGGAGGCCCCACCGGCAGCGTGAGCCGCCGGGCGCTTCCCGCCGGGCGCTGGTCAGGGCCGGGCATTCCTCCTAGGCTGGGTGGCACAGCCGCGGGCGGCTCCGCCCGCCCGGGAAGCGAGGTCCGTCATGAGCAGCGACGCAGCCGGTCCCGCCGGCGGCAGCGCGGTTCCGTTGCCCTACGCGGCCCCGGCCCTGCGCACCGACCCGCCGGTGGAGGCGCTGGATCACTACCGGTTGGGGGTGCAGCTGCTGGCCACCGTGTTGTTTGCGCTCAGCGTCCTGACGCTGGGCGCCGCCGGCGTGGCACGCACCGCGACCGCCCTGTGGAGCACCGGTGCCAGCCAGGTGGCGGTTTGGCCGGTCCTGGCGTTCGCGGTGTTCGGGGCCGGGCTCTTTGCGCTGCTGCCCACCCAGCGCAGCGCCCGTCGGCAGCGGGCGGCCGGCCCGCTGCTGGCCTGCACGGCAGCGCTGTTCGGCTGCAGCCAGGTGTTGGCGGCCGCGTTCCTGCCGTGGACGGCGGTGGTCGCGGCAGTGGCGACCACGGGGGCCGCGGCCCTGGGATTGCGGGAGCTGAATCGGCACACCGCCGGCAACCTCACCGAGCGGCTGGGCACCGATGTGCCGTTGGGGCTGCTGACCGGTTACGGGCTGGTCTTCACCACCGAGCTGTTCTTCTCCGCCACGCAATGGAACGAGCAGGCGTGGGCGGGGCTGGTGGCGGTCCTGGTGCTGGCCGTGCTGGGCGCGGCCGCCGCCCACGGTGAACGGGGGCGGCATTCGGTGGCCATGGGCTTCCTTGCCGGGATGCTGCCGGTGGCCCTTGGCCAGTGGCGGGACCCCGGGCTTTCATGGTGGTTGCCCGTCAGCACCGCCCTGGGCGCCGTGATCGTGCTGATCGCCGCCGAGACCCGACGTCACCAGGTCACGCACGCCGAGCACCGGGCCGCCCGGCACCACGCTTCCCACCCCGCCGACCCCGGGAGCACCTTGCCGGAAGATTCCTCGGGGTAGAACCGCCCCCTACTTCGGCGCCATCCGAATCGCGCCGTCCAACCGGATGATTTCCCCGTTCAGCATCGGGTTGGCCACGATGTGGCTCACCAGCGCGGCATATTCCTGCGGCTTGCCCAGCCGGGAAGGGTGCGGCACCTGGGCGCCGAGCGAATCCTGGGCGGCCTGCGGCAGCCCGGACATCATCGGGGTTTCGAAAATCCCCGGGGCAATGGTCATCACCCGAATCTGGTGGCGGGCCAGTTCACGGGCCAGCGGCAGGGTCATGGCCGCCACCGCCCCCTTGGACGCCGCGTAGGCCGGCTGGCCGATCTGCCCGTCGAATGCGGCCACCGAGGCGGTGTTGACGATGACCCCGCGTTCGCTGGTGCCCTGCTCGTCCTGCAGCGCATCGGTTTGGCTGATGGCCTCGGCCGCCAGCCGGATGACGTTGAAGGTGCCGATGGTGTTGATTTCCAGGACCTTGGCGAACTTTTCCAGCGGCAGCACCCCCTCACGGCCCAGCACCTTGCCCGGGGTGGCCACCCCGGCGCAGTTGACCACGATGCGCAGCGGCCCACGCGCGGCGGCGGCCTGTACGGCCGCCTGCACCTGCTCGGCGCTGGTCACGTCGGCCGCGCAGTAGCTGACCTCCGCCCCGATCTGCGCGGCAAGCTCATCCCCGTCCTCCCGCGGCAAGTCCAGCACCACGACCTTGGCCCCGGCCTCGGCCAGGGTCTGGGCGGTGGCCCGCCCCAATCCCGACAGGCCGCCGCTGACCAGTGCCACCGCATTCTTGATTTGCATCCGCTACCCCTCCGCCGTCGTGGCGACCACCGACATTCGGTTAATGCTCACTTACTGATGTGGTTTCGACTTCAGCCTAGTTCGGGACCGGCGGAAATTGAAGAGGCCGCATCCGGGCAAATCCCGGATGCGGCCTGCTCAGTAGGATCCACGCGCTTGGCTAGTGGGTGGACAGGGCGCCCTCCTCGGCAACCGGCGCCTGCTGCCTGCCGCCCAGCAGGAACCCGATGACGATGACGCCGATGCCGCAGACCACCCCGACGCTGAAACCGGCGGAGAAGCCCTGGATGGTCGCATCCAGCTCATCCACGCCGGCGGCGGCGCGCGCACCGGTGGTGGCGGCGACCACGCCCACCACCAGGGCGGTGCCCATGGCCCCGCCCAGCTGCTGCAGCGTGGAGAGCACCGCCGAACCATGCGAATGCAGGTGGTGCGGCAGCGGGTTCAGCGCGGTGGTGAACGCCGGGGTGAAGATCAGCGCCATGCCCAGGCTCATCACCAGGTGCATCACCACCAGCAGCCAGACCGGGGTCTGGGCATCGAGCACCAGCGCGTAGCCCAGCAGCACCGCGGTCAGGATCACCCCGCCGGGCACCAGCAGCGGCCGGGCACCGACCTTGTCGAACAGCCGGCCCACGAACGGGGCCAGCAGACCCATCAACAGCCCGCCGGGCAGCATGATCAGGCCGGTGGCCAGCGTGTCCAGGCCCAGCACCGAGGTGAAGAACATCGGCAGCAGGATGATGACCCCGAACAGGGCCACCATGGCAAAGACCATCAGCAGCAGCGAAAGCGTGAAGGGCCGGTAGGTGAACGAACGCAGATCCAGCAGCGCAGCATCGCGTTGCTGCAGGCGGGCCTGCAGCAGGGTGAAGGTCACCAGGCAGAGCACCGCCACTACCAGCACGGTGGCGTTCACGGCGTTCAGCCCCGCGGCCGAGAGCCGGCTCAGCCCGTACACCAGGCCGCCGAAGCCCGGCAAGGCCAACAGCAGGGAGGGCACCGACAGCGGGGTCTTGGAGCTCTGGGCGGTGGCATCCAGCCGTGGGGTGCCGATCAGCAGGGCCAGCACCGCCACCGGGATGATGACGATGAACATGAACCGCCAGGACAGGTACTGCAGGATCAGCCCGGACAGGGTCGGCCCGACCGCCGGGGCCACCGAGATCACGATGGACACGTTGCCCATCAGCACGCCGCGGCGCTCCGGGGGCACCAGGTCCAGGATGGTGGTCATCAGCAGCGGCATCATGATCGCGGTGCCGGAGGCCTGGATGATGCGGGCCCCCAGCAGCACCGAGAAGCCCGGGGCCAGCGCCGCCAGCGCGGTGCCCAGGGTGAACAGGCCCATGGCCAGCACGAAGGCCTGCCGGGTGCTCAGCTTTTGCAGCAGGAACCCGGTGGTGGGGATGACCACCGCCATGGTGAGCATGAAGATGGTGGTCAGCCATTGGATCGTGTCGGCGGTGACCTGGAATTCACCCATCAGCACGGGAAGGGCAACGTTCATGATCGTCTCGTTGAGGATGACCACGAAAGTCGAGACGATCAGCACCGCAATGGTGGTGAAGTTTTTGGCGCTCAGGCGCTCGGTGGCATTGGTCATCTTGGTCCCCGCTCGAGTGGATGGTCGCGTGGTTGAAAGGGCGGGCCCGACATCGCGCCGCAAGTGATTGAAGAATCCCAACAAGTTTACCGCCCTGCGCGGCTGCTGACTACCCCCGGAGGGTACCTTCGCCAGTGAGTTGCGCAACACCGGGTCAGCTTCTGTTCCATTCGCCCGGCTGTGGGAGAAGATGGGAAGTATGAACGTGCGCACACCTGACCCCTATCCGGGATGGCTGAGTGAAGAGGATCTTTACGAGGCCCGCCAACGCCTGCCCATGCTGTACGTGGAGGCGATCCCCGTCCGGCTGGACCCGCTGGGCTACGTCAACGAGGTGGGCCTGATGCTCACCGGGGACGGGGACGGGCGCATGCGCCGCACCTTCGTCTCCGGGCGGGTCATGTACCGCGAGACCATCCGGGCCGCGCTGATCCGCCACATTGAGAAGGACCTGGGCACCCTGGTGCTGCCGCAGCTGCCGGCCAGCCCGGTGCCGTTCACGGTCGCCGAATACTTCCCGGCCCCCAGCGAGACCGGGTTGACCGATGACCGCCAGCACGCGGTGGCCATGTGCTACATCGTGCCGGTGCGCGGGGAGTCAACCCCGCGCAAGGACGCCCTGGAACTGAGCTGGCTGTCACCCGCCGAGGCGCTGAGCAGCCAGATCCAGTCCGAGTTCGTGGGCGGACGGGAAAACATCCTGCGCCAGGCCATGGCCCACGTGGGCATCAACGTCTAACCCGACCGCCAATCCACCGCCCGCGCCGCCGCACCGGACCCCCGTCCTGCGGCGGTGCCGGCACCGAAGCGCCGGCGGCTATGCCTGCTCAGCGCGGCGACGCAGCAGCATCCGCCCGAAGGCGCTGCCGGCGAGCACGCCAATGATGCCCACCAGCGAGCCGATCACGGTCTCCACAATCCGGTCATACATCACGGCCGTGGACAACCCGGTCACCAGCGTGACCCCCACCAGGGCCAGCGGGGTGACGAAGATCTGCGCGAAGAAGTAGTTGCGCATCACCAGCACCTCGGTCATGAACTGGAACAGACCAATGCAGCCGACCAGCACCCACAGCGGCGGGTTGATCAGAATCAGCGCGGCCATCAGGATCATGCCCACCAAGGTGCCCAGCACACGGTGGATGCCGCGGCGCACCCGCAGCCGGGTGGTGTGCCCGGCCAACGGCACCACCGCGGCGACCATCGCCCAGTAGTTGTGCCCGGCCGCCAGCTGGCTGCCCACGATGTTGGCCAGCGCCCCGGCCGCACCGGCGGTCAGGATGTGGAAGAGTCCCTCCCACCAGATCGCCTTCTTCACGTTGTCCGACAACGGCGGCAACTTCGTGCGCTGCCAGACGTTCGCCCACTGGCCCACCGCCCCGGCCGCCCCGATCCCCACGGCCAGGGCCATGGTGGCCCCGGTGGCGATCAACGCATCGGCAAACGGCACCGGCTGCGGGATGGAGGCAATCGCGGCAAACGCGAAAATGTGGAACAGGGAACCGGCCGGACGCAACCGCAGCAGCCCAGCGAGCACCGAGCAGATCCCGGCCACCAGCGTGGTCGCCCCCACGATCTGCCAGGACTTCAGTTCCGGGTCATCGTGGGCCACCCACCAGGTGGACGCCGCCAGCGCCAGGGTGATGACCGCGAAGAACAGCAGCCCCGAGCGCACCTGCATGCGCAGCCGGTTCCAGTACCCGTCCACTCGGCCGTAGACGCCGGTGAACGCGCCGAAGACCACGAACACCATCAGATCCAGCCGGTCCACGAGCATCAGCACCAGCAGCGGCAGGAAGATTCCCAGCGCGGTGCGCAACCCGATCCAGTGGTCATTGCGGGCAGGGCCCAGCGTCACCAGCGACTTCAATGCTCCACGCAGTCCCGGCTGCTCCAAACCCACGCTGCCTCCCTTGCCCAACGACACCACCTGCGCCCACGGCCCCACCGCTTTCCGGCGGCCCGCGGCCTTCCGCTGTCCATTCTTGTCCGCTGCACCGCGCATTGCCTAGTTTGTTCCACGCCGCCACCTGTCGTTTTCCTCACGGGTGCGCGCATGCGGCACACTAGATAGGTGCCAGAAACAACTTTTGATCCCGCCGCCGCCCACCCCCAGCAAGCCGAGTTCTCCTTCCAGGTCGGCACCCGGCTGACGGACGGCGAGGGCAACACCCTGCCCGGGCGCACCGGAACCATCACCACCCCGCACGGGCAGATCAAGACTCCCGCGTTCATCGCGGTGGGCACCAAGGCCACGGTCAAGGCACTAACCCCGGTGCAGGTCCAGGAGCTGGGCGCCCAGGCGGTGCTGGCCAACGCCTACCACCTGTACCTGCAGCCCGGGGCGGACATCCTGGACGCCGCCGGCGGACTGGGCTCGTTCATGGGCTGGCAGGGCCCGACCTTCACCGACTCCGGGGGCTTCCAGGTGATGAGCCTGGGGTCGGGGTTCAAGAAGGTCATCGACATGAAGTCGGTGGACCAGTCCGGCCCGGATGATGCGGTGGCCCCCGGCAAGGAGCGCATGGCCAACGTGGACGAGGACGGGGTCTGGTTCAAATCCCACCTGGACGGGACCATGCACCGCTTCTCCCCGGAAATCTCCATGGGCGTGCAGCACCAGATCGGGGCGGACATCATGTTCGCCTTTGACGAGCTGACCACCTTGCAGAACTCGCGCGGCTACCAGGTCGAGTCTCTGGAGCGCACCCGGCGCTGGGCCGAACGCTGCATCGCCGAACATTTCCGGCTCACCGACGAGCGCAGCACCAAGCCCTACCAGGCCCTGTTCGGGGTCATCCAGGGCGCCCAGTACGAAGACCTGCGCCGCAAGGCCTGCCGGGACCTGGGGGCAATGGCCTTTGACGGGTTCGGCATCGGCGGGGCCCTGGAGAAGGAAAACCTGGGCACCATCGTGGGATGGTGCGCGCAGGAACTGCCCGAGGACAAGCCGCGGCACCTGCTGGGGATCTCCGAACCGGATGACATCTTCACCGCCATCGAAAACGGGGCCGACACCTTCGACTGCGTTTCCCCCACCCGGGTGGCGCGCAACTCGGCGTTCTACACGCCGCACGGCCGCTTCAACCTCTCCGGCGCCCGCTACAAGCGCGACTTCACCCCGCTGGTCGACGGCTGCACCTGCTACGCCTGCCAGCACTTCACCCGGGCCTACATCCACCACCTGTACAAGGCCAAGGAGCTGCTCAGCCACACGCTGATCTCGATCCACAATGAGCACTTCACCGTGAACCTGGTTGAATCCGCCCGCCAAGCGATCGAACAGGGCACGTTCTTCGAGTTCAAGGACGAGGTCATGGCCAAGTACTACGCCGGCAAACCCGACCCGCAGGGCCAGCCGGCCTAACGGCCTAACGGCCGGAGGAAGCTCAGGCTGCCTTCTCGCGCAGCGCCGCCAGGGCGCCCCCGCAGGCCAGTGCGCCCACGGCCCACAGCACCCAGGGCACATCGGTGGTGCCCAGCAGCACCGCCAGCAGCGGTGCGGCCCCGGCCAACACCGGAAGCACCCCGGACAGGGAATACCCCACCGCTGCGAACCCCTCGGTACTGGTGCCGGCCGCCAGCAGTTGGCCTGAGAAGTTCTGGTGCCCGCGCCCGGCCCGCTGCACCGCTCCGGCGAACACCCCGCCGCTGGCCAGCAGCACCCCGGCCAGTGCCGCCGTCCAGGAGGGCAGCACGAACAACCAGGCGGCAACGCCCACCGCCAGGCAGGTCGCCAGCAGGGCCGCGGGCAGGATCAGCCACGCCGCCGCGCGCACCACCTGGGTGCGGTCCGCCGCCAGCATCCGGCGCAGCGCCGCCGAGGCCAGGAGCGGTTCCACCGCGCTGGCCGCGGCCAGCATCAGCAGCACCAGCAGCGGCAGCAACCCAACCGCCAGCGTCATCGGGTTCGCCGCCGAACGCACCAGCAGCAGCACCGCCGCCAGCGCCAGACCCATCCCCAGTGGCGGCACGGCCAGGCGTCGGCGCCACACCCGGGTCAGCAGCACCTGCTGCAGCACCGGCAGCCGCGCGCCCCGTTTCTGGCGCCGCGGACGCGGCCCGCGAATGGCCGGGGCCTGCACGAACGCGGCTCCCGGGTTCATCACGCCCAGCGCCGCGGACACCACCTGCTGCCGCTGCCCGGCAGCGCGCAGCACCCGTGGCGGAATGCCGCGCACCGCACGCCCGGCCGGGCCGTGGGTGAGCAGCACCAGCACCAGCAGAACCAGGACGAGCACGAGGAAGCTCCTCCCCTGCCAGGCCCAGTCCCGCATCCAGCCCTCCACATCGGGCAGGATCCCGGCCACCGCCAGCCCCCACCCGGCCAGTGACGCCAGCATCACCGACCACAACAGCATCGTGCCGGCCCGGCGCAGCCGGTTGGTGGCGCCGCGGGCCTGGGCGATGACCGCCAGGTTCGCCACCAGCACCCCGGCCAGGACCGCAGCTCCCAGCGCGGCAGCGGCCAGCACCAGGGTGGGGGCCGGCATCACCGCACAGCACAGGGCGAACCACAGCACCCCGGCGGCCACACTGCCCAGCGCCCCAATCCAACGGGCGCGGCGCAACGCCGCGGCGTGCAGCCCCCGAAGGTCAATGGGCAGCGAAAGCCACCACACCGCCTGGGCGGCACTGACCGCGGCCGGCCCCAGATGCAGCAGCAGGCGCGCCACCAGGGCCGGGATCACCAGGACCGCGACCAGCAGCACCGGTCCCAGGGGCAGCACCGCGCTCGGCAACGGCACCGGCGCGGCGAACTCGCCCAGCAGCGCCCCCAGCCAGGCCCGCAGGAAACCAAAGGCATAGGCCAACCCGAAACCCACCAGCAGGATCCACATGTAGGTGTCGGAAAAGGCGTCGAACTTCTCTGCCCGGCTGCGCGCCCGCCGCGCCTGGCGCAGTACCGCGCGCGGATCCAGGCCCGGTGCGTTGGCGGCCGGTTGCGGATAGCGCATGCTAGCGGGCAAGCCAGTTCACCGCCTGCGCGCTTGTCAGTTCCCTCCACTGCCCCTGGTCCAGCAGCAGCACGCGAGCGGTGCACTGCCCGATGAAGCCGGCATCGTGGCTGACCAGCACCAGCCCGGCCCCCTGCTCGCGGCGGTCTCTGAGCCGCTCGGCCAGCCGGGCCTTGGACTGGGGATCCAGGCGCTGTTCGGGTTCATCAAGCACCAGGTAGTCCGCCGGCCGGATCAGGGCGGCGGCGAGCATCAGCTTGCGCCGCTGACCGGAGGAGAGCTCGTGGGGCAGATGCGCGGCCACCGGCTGCAGGCCGAAGAAGTCCAGCTCCCGGGCCACGGCCTGTTCCGGGTCCCGGACCTGGTGTCCGCGCGCGACCAGGTCCAGGTGTTCGGCCACGCTCAGCTCGTCAAGGAAGGCGGCGTCCTCCACCAGCAGGGCCAGTTTGCGCCGGTAGTCCAGCGCGGCCGCGTTCATCGGTTCGTCCCCGAAACGCACGCTGCCCTCCAGCGGCGCCTGCAGGTCAAAGATGGCGCGCAGCACCGTGGACTTCCCGCTGCCGTTGACCCCGATGATGCCAACCCCCTGCCCGGGGTGCAGCTGCAGGTCCAGGGGTGCGCACAGGGCCTGGGCGCCGTAACCGGCGACCAGGCCCTGAATGCCGATGGTGGGGGCCGCTTCGCTCATCTTTCGAGGCTATCGGCCCCGCGGTGGCAGAGGCATCCTCCGCGTGGAGGATTTCGTCCTAGCCCTGGCCCTGCAGGCCAGCGTCCCGGTACCCGGGCTCGCGTCGCTTGAACCAGCGGATCACCAGGGAAGTGAGGGGAACGAAGATGATCTCCACCCCGGTCTTGTACACGAAGCCGACCACCACGTAGTTGATGAAGCTGGCGGCATCGGCGATGCCGATCACCGAGGCGGCGATGGAGCAGAAGATCAGGGTGTCCAGGAATTCACCAACCCCGCTGGATCCAATCAGGCGGCCGATCAGTCCACGTTCGCCAAAGCGTTCCTTCAGCTTGACCAGCACCCAGGCATTGGCCATCTGCCCCGTCAGGAAGCCCAGCACGGAGGCGAGCACGATCTGCCACACCGGGCCCAGGGTGCGCTCCAGGGCCTGCTGTCCGTCATAGAAGTCGGCCGACGGCAGGGCAATCATGATCCAGAAGCACACCACCGCGAAGATGGCCAGGGCGAAGGTGACCAGGATGGAGCGGCGTGCGGCCTTGAACCCGTACACCTCCGAGATCACATCGCCCAGGATGTAGGCGATGGGGAACAGGAAGAACCCGCCGTCGGTGATGATCGGCCCGAACGCCACGCCCTTGGAGGCGCCGATGTTCGAAAGGATGACCACGGTGGCCATCAGGGCCAGGACGGTGGAGAAATAGGGGCTGCCGGTGGCCGCGAAAATGGCCTTGGAGCGATGTTCGGTCAGGGAGTTGGCGTTTGATGCGCCCATGAAATTTTCCTCATTAGAAGTGGTTCGCCAGGGTCCTGCCTGCCTTCCCACTTCGCCGCCCGCGGGAAACCGGCTGCGGTTTCCGTCTGGAGGGGTGGGGCGATCCGCCCCGGAAGTGGGGCCGACCGGACCCCGCTGTATTAGCACTTGCCCCACCATTATCCCACGCTTCGGCCCCTTGGATGGCGCTGGGCCCAGCGGCCTGCCCGGCGCTTGTTGCCCCTTCGGGTTCCCGCCGATCAGCCAGCCCCATTCGAAGAACCACAGCACTTTGGGCCGCCTGCAGCCTGTCGGGTCAAAAGTCAGCTGCGTCACAGTGGATACGGGTAGGCTCCCAAACCCATTTCCATCTGGTGTTCTTCGATCAACATCCGGTAGGAACAGGGGGCTTCAGTTGATTCAGGCCTGGATCCGTCGTTTCCGAACCGTTATTTTTGAACGCGTTCAAAAGTCCGTAGAATAGAGCCCGGGACCCTGATCGCCGGGCCTTGAAGGAGAATCGCCGCCGTGCAGCCAGCCACCCGCAAGGGCCGCAACACCAGGGCCGAACTGTTGCAGACCGCCCTGGAGGCCTTTGCCGAGCTCGGCTACCGGGAGGCGAGCATGCGCGTCATCGCCCAGCGGGCCGGTGTGTCGCTGTCGCACGCGTACTACTACTTCGAGTCCAAGGAACAGATTGTCGGGCAGCTGCTGCTGCGCCTGCGCCAGGAACAGTTCGAGCGTTGCCAGCAGGTCCTGACAGAGGGCAACACGTTGGAAAGCAATATCCGCAGCGCACTGGATATCTCGGTCGGCGTACTGCAGCCGTACCACGGCTTTGGCCCCACTTTTCTAAAGGTGCTGCTCGGCGAGGCGGAGCCCACCGGCGCGCCGGGCCGGGAGACCGAGCTGAAGATGTGGCAGCAGGTGGTCGAGCAGGCCCGACCCCTGCCGCCCCTGGGAATCCGCCGGGACCTGCCGCGTTTCTTGCTGCTGCTCTCCCGGATGCTGTTCTTCCTCTGGGCCTATGACAGCACTGCAAACCAACGCCGCTCCCGCCGGTTAATGCGCAATGCGGCGCCCCTTGCCGCGAAGTTCGCGGTTCTCTCCCGGCTGCCGGTGGTGCGCTCCCTGTTCGATGACCTGCTGGGGCTGCTGGATGATTCCGCAGCCCGGGATGCCGAGGAACCCCAGGGCACCCACCCCGGGCGTCCTGCCGCCGGAAACCTGGCCTCCTGACGCACCGGGTTCCCGGCCCGGGTTTGGTCACACTGATCTGGACGGGGCGGCAAATGGGCGTAAAGTCGAAAGTACGAATCCCAGGCCCTGACCACCAGAGGAGTCCCGCATGAACGCCGCAGCCCGACAGCTTCCGGAATGGACGAACAGCTATGCCCTGCTGCGGGACCGCATTCCCTCGGTGCCCTCCCCGGAGGAAGTCCGCTCGGTCTCCGAGGACGGCAATGATGTGGAGCTGCTGCGCTACTGGCCCCAGGGCTCCTGGAAGGCCCCTTCCGACGCGACCCGGCTGATGCTGCTCGGCGCCCGCAATGACCAGGCCGCGACCGAACTTTCGCAGCAGGGTTGGCAGCACACCGCCACGCTCGTCCTGCTGGCCGGGAAGCCCGAAGATGTCGAGCAGGTCGTCAAGCTGCCCGATACCTCCACCATTTTTGAAGCACCGATGGATAACTACGACGTCGTGGAGGTCACCGACTTTGACCGCCCCGTCGCCCGCGGGCGGATGCACCTGGGTTCGAACTTCGCGCTGCTCTCCGACCCGGACCTGTACTCGCCCTCCCAACCGGACCTGGCCCGAAGGGCCGTACTGGCCAACTTCGCCGGCTCGGCATTTCAGCACGGGATGAGCTGGATGCTGCTGGTCGCCGAGGAGCAGCACGCCAACCCGCTGGCGCCCGGCTGGTCCAAGGCCACACAGATCAGTGTCATGTCCCGTGAATCGAACTGAGCACCCCCGCCGATTCCCTACACTTGAACTATGACTTCTACGAGCACTGCTGAACGCCCTGCCATCACCCTGACCATCGCCGGTTCCGAAGCGACCGGCGGCGCCGGGGCGCAGGCCGACCTGAAGACCTTTCAGGAACTGAACACCTACGGCATCATCGCACTGACCTGCATCGTCTCCTTTGACCCGAAGGACAACTGGAACCACCGCTTCGTGCCGGTCGATGCCCAGGTGATCGCCGACCAGCTCGAGGCCGTGCAGGCCTGCTACGCCGAGAGCCTGGACACCGTCAAGCTGGGCATGATGGGTTCGCCGACCACGATCGACACCGTGGCCAACGCCCTGAAGAAGCAGGCGTGGAAGAACGTCGTGCTCGACCCGGTGCTGATCTGCAAGGGCCAGGAGCCGGGCCACGCCTTGGACACCGACCAGGCCCTGAAGGCGAACCTCCTGCCGCTGGCCACCTTCGTCACCCCGAACCACTTCGAGGCCGAGCAGCTGTCGGGGATCTCGATCTCCTCGGAGGAAGACCTGATCGCCGCCGCCAAGAAGATCCACGAGGCCTCCGGCGCCGCGGTGCTGGCCAAGGGCGGGGTCCGCATTGCCGGTGAGGACGCGATCGACGTTTTCTACGACGGCACCACCCTGGAGGTGCTGCGCGCCAAGAAGATTGGTGATGTTGCCGTCTCCGGCGCCGGCTGCTCCCTGGCTGCCGCCGTGACCGCTGAGCTGGCCAAGGGCGCCTCCCCACTGGAGGCGGCCCGCACCGCCAAGGAGTTCGTGACCGAGGGCATCCGCCACCGCGTCTCGGGCGCCACCCCGTTCGATGCCCTCTGGCAGGGCGGACGTCGCTAGGCTCCAGCCACGCAGGATTCCACAAGGGGGCAATATTGCGATACTGCCCCCTTGTGGCGCATCTCCCCCCGGGAATGTGAGATCCTCGGCGTTCGTTGGCTGTTACCCTAAAAAGTGAGTCGTGTGCCGCTGTTGGCGCCGCAGGGCTCATTCTGGTTCCGCCCTTGCCGGAGCCGCCGATGACTTGTCTGCTGACTGCGATACGTGCCTGGCACGGGAAAGGGGTGTGGCCCACATGGGCTTGAGGATTCCCCGCCCGTTCGCCCCTGCCGGCGGACGGGGTTAACGCCACCTCGGGCAGTGCGCCGTGCGCGCTGCCGCCGTTTCGCGTTCCCGATGTTCGTTGCAGGGCCTAGCTTCCCTACCCGCCGGTGCGCCTTGTCCGCACCCACCTACGCCAGGACATCCTCATGCAGCCCATTACCGAATCCACCATCCGCTCCAGCTTCATCAACGCCTCCCGCTCCGAAGCCCGCAAACTCACCCTTCCGGAAAGCTTCCCCACCCTGCAGTGGGAGCAACATGATTTCCTGGGCTGGCGCGATCCTAAAATGCCGCAGCGCGCCTACCTGGTCGCCACGGGCCCGGACGGCACGACCCGCGCACTGCTGCTGCGCGCGCCGGACACCACCCCGAAGGTCAAGCGCGCGATCATGTGCGAGATTTGCCGTGACGTCAACGCCCCCAACCCTGTCACCATGTGGAACGCCCGGCGTTCGGGCGCCAGCGGACGCAACGGCAACAGCCTGGGCACGCTGATTTGCTCGGACTTCCAATGCCCGCAGAACATCCGTGTACTGCCGCCGAAGAACGCAATCAACCCGGACCCCGCGGCGGTCGTGGCCGAACGCATCATTGAAATGGGCGAACGGCTGCAGGCACTGATCAACCGGGTGTAGCCCGGCGCCCGCACCCCACAGCACCAACAACGCCAGCTGATCTCCGCCCCCGGCCGGGGGCGGACGTCAGATGGCGTCATACTTCCCACGAACGCCGCGCGAGCTGCGAACCGCCTCCGGGCCGGGAATCTCGCGGCATTTTTCCTCCCGCTATCGCCCGCTGGGTAGTGAAAATGCGAAGCTCCGAAGATTACTATTCAATAAACGCTTGAAATGTGGTCATGGTCACATAAGATAACGGTGGGATCTTGACGCACGAGCGGACGTCAAGAAAGCCTAGCGGCGACTGATCTTGGGGCAATGGGGTGCTTCTGCCGGGAGCCGATACTCGCGCAGGATGATTCCGCTTTCCAGCCCAGCTAGGAGAATCATGATCACTCGGCGCCCATCGGGCCTTGCCCGTACGGTCATGGCGTCGGCCACCGCCTTGGCGTTGGCAGTCACCATATCCTCACCCACCATGGCGGCCCCGGTGCCGCGACCTGCCGACGGTGAGGCAGCACAGTCGCTTGGCGGCAAGCACAATTCAACCCTGGAGGACCTGAAGGTCTCCGGGCCGCTGGCCAAGGCCAGCGGTGAAGTATCGGTATACGTTCAGCTCGAAGGCGCCGGCGCCTTCGAGGAAGTGGAGGTCAAGACCCGCAAGAAGAACACCAAGCGGGTCAAGCAGATCCGTTCCGAGGTCGAAAAGCGCGGCAAGGCGCTGGCCAAGGAATCAAAGTCCGAAGTCCTGTACACCACGGCAAACACGTTGCGCGGCGTGGCACTGAAGGGCGATGCCGAACAGCTGCGCGAACTGGCTGAAAGCCCGGACGTTGCCAAGATCAGCGCCATCGTTCCCAAGCATCCAACCAACCGCGGCGCCGTCATTGACACCGGCGCGCTGGAAAGCTGGAAGGCGCTGGGCAAGACCGGCGAGGGCGTGAAGATCGCCGTGCTGGACACCGGCGTGGACTACACCCACGCCGGATTCGGCGGTCCGGGGACCTTGGAGGGATACAAGCAGGCCCAGGCCTCCCACGAACTGCCTTCGGCCGACTCCGGCCTGCTGGATCCCGAGAAGTTCATTGGCGGCTGGGACCTGGTGGGCGATGACTACAATGCCGACCCGAAGGCTGCGGACTACCAGCCGGTGCCGCGCCCCGACCCGAACCCGCTGGACTGCCAGAGCGCAGGGCACGGTTCCCACGTGGCCGGCAGCTCCTCGGGCTACGGCGTGAACGCCGATGGCACCACCTTCAGCGGGGACTACTCCAAGCTCACCGCCAAGGAGGTCTCCACGATGCGCGTCGGTCCGGGCACGGCGCCGGAATCCCAGCTGATCGGCATCCGCGTCTTTGGCTGCTCCGGTTCCTCCGCCGTGGTGGGCCAGGCCCTGGACTACGTGCTGGACCCGAACGGCGACGGGGACTTCTCCGACCGCGCCGACGTGGTGAACATGTCCCTGGGTTCGGACCGCTCCCCCACGCAGGACCCGGAAAACGACATCGTTGACGCGCTGAGCAAGGCCGGGATCCTCTCGGTCGTCGCCAGCGGCAACGCCGGGGACGTTACCGACATCGGCGGTTCGCCGGGCAACTCACGCAGCTCCCTGACGGTGGCCAACACCGTGGGCTCGCAGGTTTCCCTGGACGGCATCCAGGTCGATGCCCCGGCCGATGTGGCCGGCACCGTCGCCGGACAGTACTCCTCGAACTTCAACTACACCTCCGCCGATCCTGCCAAGCTCAGCGGTGAAGTGGTCATGGCCCCGTCCTCCAACGCCTTTGGCTGTGAGCCCTTTGCGGCCGATTCGCTCAAGGGCAAGTGGGTGTGGCTGCAGTGGAGCGAAGACGGGCAGTTCCCCTGTGGCTCCGCCGCCCGCTTCAACAACGCCGAAGCCGGGGGCGCCACCGGGGTGCTGCTGGATTCGGAAACGAACCTGTTTGATGCCGGGATCGCCGGCAACGCCACCATCCCCGGCGCCCAGCTGACCCTGGACAACTCCAAGAAGCTGCGCCCGGCGGCCGAGGCCGGAACCCTGAAGGTCACCCTGTCCCCCGATCTGATCGGGGCCACCTCCGGGGATTCCGGGGCGAAGGACACCTTGAACTCCTCCTCCTCGCGCGGGGTGCACGGCTCCAACGGCGTGGTGAAGCCGGACGTGGCGGCCCCCGGAACGCAGATCGGCTCCGTGGCCGTAGGCACAGGAAACCGTCCGTCCGTCAAGTCCGGCACCTCGATGGCCACCCCAATGGTCGCCGGTGTGGCCGCCCTGGTGCTGGAAGGCAAAAACTACAGCCCGGAGCAGGCCAAGAGCCTGATCATGAACACCGCCGCCGCCGACGTGCTGGCCGCCAACGGCAAGGCCTACGGGCCGAACCGCGTGGGCGCCGGACGGGTGATGGCCGATGCTGCAATCTCCTCCCCGGCCTACGCCTTCGACACCAAGAACCCGGACCTGACCTCCGTGGTATTCGGGGTCATTGAACTGGACGCGAAGAAGAAGTTCTCCGCCACCCGTTCGATCACGGTGAAGAACACCAGCAAGAAGAGCGTGGACTACAAGCTGAAGTACGTGCCCTCGACCGAGATCCCGGGTGCCAGCTACAGCCTGGACCGTTCCTTGGTACGGGTGGCGCCGGGCAAGAGCGCCAAGGTCAACGTGACCCTGCGCATCGACCCACGCAAGTTCTCCAAGACCATGGACCCGACCATGGAGCGCACCCAGTCCGGCCTGGCCCGGGCCTGGGTCAGCGACGTGACCGGGCGCGTGGAACTGAGCAGCTCCAAGGCCCCCACCCTGCGGGTGCCGGTCCAGGCCGCGCCGAAGCCCACTGCCGAGATGAGCGGGCAGGTCAAGAAGCTGAAGAAGGGGCAGAACCAGACCAGCATCAAGCTCAAGGGCCAGGATCTGGCCCTGGGCAAGGGTGAGGGCCAGGTGACCAGCCTGCTGGGCGCGTTCGAACTGGGCGCCACCAGCAAGCGTGAGGGCAAGCGCCTGGAGTCGATCCCCGTGGCCAGCGCCATGGACCTGCAGTACGTGGGCGCCTCCACCACTGCACCGCGCACCGGGGTGGCCGATGGGCTGCTGAACATCGGCATCTCCACCTGGGACAACTGGGCGAACCTGGCCGGCGCCACCGAACTGGACGTCGAATTCGACACCAACGGGGACGGCAAGGCCGACTACGTCTCGTTCACCACCCAGCTCGATGACATCGACCTGGACCTGGTGGCGACCTTCGATTCGAAGACCGGGGCCCAGGTTGACCTGCAGCCGCTGAACGGCGTGCTGGGAGACGTGGACACCAACACCTTCGACACGAACGTGGCGATCCTGCCGGTGGCCCTCAGCTCGCTGGGCCTGGATGAGTCCAGCAGCAAGATCTCCTACCGCGTGCAGTCCTACTCCTGGTACCACACGGATGACCAGGGCGCCCTGGTTCCGGTGGACACCACGAAGTGGATCGACTTCAACGTCGCCAGCCCGCAGCTGGACTTCGGCGCCACCGGCACCCTGTTCACCGACCTGAAGGGCAACCACATCCCGGTCAGCGTCGAGAACGTGAAGAAGGAGTCCAAGGCGCTGCTGCTGCACCTGCACAACGGCACCGGAAAGCTCGGTGAGAAGAAGAACAAGCACAAGCCGCAGAACGATGGTGATCGCGCCGAGGTGCTCACCGTGGTCGACGGACACAAGTCGGGACACCACAAGAACTAGCCGGCACGATCCGGCAGGACTTGTTCCGTCCTGAGGTACCGAGCCCCGGTCGTGCTCCCAGCAGATGCTGGGGGCACGACCGGGGCTCTTGCACTTACTCCTGCGCCCGCAGGTGCTCGGTGACCACCAGGGTGGCCGCCTGGCGCACGGTGTCGGCGAAGGCCCCGTCCTTGGCAGCGCGGGCAGCAATCGCCTGCACCATCTGCACCGCCTCATCGGCCTGCACGCACAGGGCCAAGGTGCCGCCGGCGGCAATGAACTTCACCGCCCGCTGCCCCAGCGCGGTCTCGGACACGGCCGCTGCGTCGCACAGGTCATCGGAGATCACCAGGCCCTCATAGCCCAGCTGGTCGCGCAGCAGCTCATCGATGATCGCCCGGGAGAACGGGGCCGGGTTCTTGGCGTCGAGCTTGGAGTAGCTGGCGTTGGAGATCATCACCCAGGCCAGGTCCTGTTCAATGCCGCGCACGAAGGGCTGCAGGTATGGGTCCTGGGCGTCGGTGACGGTGTCCACCACGCGTTCGGTGGTGTCGGTGTTGCCCTTCACCCTTCCCAGGCCCGGGAAGTGCTTGATCACCGGCTGCACCCCGGCATCATCCAGCGCCTGGTTCACTTCGCCCACCGCATCCCACACGGTGTCCGGGTCGTAACCGAAATTCCGCTGCCACTGCCCGATGGGGGCGTTGCCGGCCCCCAGCGATTTGGGAACCGTGTCGGCCACCGGCGCCAGGTTCACGTTCACCCCGGCCTCACTGAGCTGCCGGCCCAGCTGCCCGGTGGACTGGGCCAGACGCTTGGCCGACCAGCCGCCCTGGGTCAGCGCGCTGGGCAGGTTGGTGAAGCCCGAGCCCTGCAGCACCCGCACCGAACCGCCCTCCTGGTCGGTGGCGATCCACGGCTCCAGCTGGCCGGGCACGTTCGGTGCCACGGCCTTGCGGATCTGCTTCACCTGGCCGGCGGTCTGCTGCAGCGACAACTGCGAGCGCCCGCGCAGGAACACGCTGGCAATCCCCGCGTCCGCCAGCTGGTCCAGTTCCTGCTGCGTGGCACCGGTGGCCGGCACCCCGGCCATCACCAGCAGTCCGGCCTGCTGCTGCACCTCCAGGTCCCGCACCAGTTCACTGGCCCGCTGCGCCTCCGGATCCTGCGGGGAGGCGGTGGGCGTCGGGGAGGCGGTGGGGCTCTGCGACGCCGTGGGGGACGCCGGTGCGGAGGCACTGCCGCTGGGGGCGGGGCTGGAAGAGCCGGGGGCCGGGGTCGGGGCGGGGTCGGGCTGCGGGGCCCCGCCGGAACATCCGCTCAGCGCCAACGCCAGGACGCAGGACAGGGCCAGGGACTGTGGTGCACGCCGGGGAAACCTCATGCTCTCATTGTGGCACCCCGCCGGGCCCCCGCCGCGCGGCAACCGGATTCAGGCCCGGACCGTGGGCAGCTCATCCCAGTTCGTGGTGAAGCGCGGGGACATGTGCTCGCGGCGCATCGCCCAGTCCGGGTCCCCGGCCAGTCCGCTGCGTCCCAGCCCGATCGCCTTGCTGCCAAAACGCTCGGTCACCTGTTGCACCATCTGGCTCAGTGTTTCCCCGCTGTCCCCGGCGCCCTGCGGTGCCGGTGCCGCGTCCTGCCACTGCAGGTCCAGCTGGGTGGCCTCGGGCTGGTCGCTCAGCCCGGAGAGGATCACCCCGCCACGCACATACTCCGTGCCGGGCTCCATCAGCCCCTCCATCGCCTGCACCGCCAGCCGGGTAATCAGGATCGGGTCCCGTGTCGCCTGCGGCAGGCGCACCTGGGTGGAGGGGAAGGAGGCCGGGCCTGCGGCAAAGCGGCTGGTTCCGGCCATCACCGTCAGCAGTGCGGCGTAGCGCCCCTCCCGCGCCAGGCGCGCCGCGGCCTTTTGGGCGTAGAAGCTCATCACCTCGCGCATCTGCTCCCGGCTGGTCACCGGGTGGGCGAAGGAACGGGTGAACATCACCTGCCCCTTGTCGGCACGCTCCTCCACCGGGCCGATGCAGCGGGTGCCGCCCAGTTCAAAAACGGTGCGCTGCAGCACGACGGAGAACCTCTTGCGGATCAGCTGCGGGTCCGCGCCCGCCAGGTCGGCGATGCTCACGATGCCCATCCCGGCCAGTTTCCTGCCGGTTTTGCGTCCCACACCCCACACCTCGGTGACCGGCACCAGGGACTTGATCCGCGCCACCACCTCCGGGTCCATCAACTGCTCCACGCAGACCCCCTGCAGTCCGGGGTTCTTCTTCGCCACATGGTTGGCGAACTTGGCCAGCGTCTTGGTGGCGGCCACCCCCACGCAGACCGGCACCCCCACCGAACGCTGCAGGGCCGCCCTAATCTGCGCGGCCGTGCGCTGCACCTGCTGCAGGGACCCGGTCAGCCCCAGGAAGGACTCGTCGATGGAATACACCTCCTGCCAGGTTCCGAAGCGGGCCAGCACCTCCATGACCCGGGCCGAGAGGTCCCCGTACAGTTCGTAGTTGCTCGAGCGCACCGCCAGCCCGTGGCTGCGCTGCAGGTCGCGGACCTGGAAGTAGGGTTGGCCGGTGGTGATGCCCAGGGCCTTGGCCTCGGCGGAGCGGGCCACCACGCACCCGTCGTTGTTGGACAGCACCACCACCGGCCGGTTGCGCAGGGTGGGATCAAAAACCCGTTCGCAGGAAACGTAGAAGTTGTTCACGTCCACCAGGGCGATGTGCTCGCCGGCCTGTGCGGATGGGTCAGCGGACATAATGCAGGCACCTGGTCACGACGCCGAATACCTCGACCTCGTCATGCTCACCCAGCCACTGCGGCTGGGCCGACTCGTCGCTGAGCAGCCCGACCCGGCCCCGCTCCACCTGCCAGCGGCGCACCAGCATCTGCTCATTGAGGCTCAGCACCACCACGCTGCCGTGCTGGACCGAGCGGGAGCGGTCCACGATGATTTCATCCCCGTCATGGATCCCTGCGGAGACCATCGCCCCTCCGGCGACCCGCATGATGAATGTGGAGACGCGGTCGGTAATCAGCAGCCGGTTCAGGTCCAGCCCGCCGTCGAAGTAATCGCGCGCCGGTGAGGGGAACCCCATGGCCTGCACCGCGCCGACCGGCCCGCTGCTGCTGGCCTCGGGGACCAGCGGATCCTTCGCAGCCATCGCCCACCACTTTTCGTACACATATTCGAACACTGTGATTCTAGCAAGGAAACACGCCGCAGTGTCTATGCTGTAAGCAGGCAGGATTTGCGCACCACGGCCGTCGGCCGGCGCACCTGCCAAGATTGCACCCGGGGGAAGAGAGCCGCATTCGTGAAGGTACTACTGATCAGCTGCGGGGACGTGGGCACGGAGGCCGGTTTCCGCTTCCAGGCCCGCGGAGCCCATGTCACCGCCTGGCGGCGCAATCCGCAGAAGCTGCCGCCAACCTTTCACGGGCAGCAGGTGGATGTGGCCAGCGGGCAGCTGCCGCCAATCGACCCGGACACCGAGGTCGCGCTGTTCACCCCGGTCCCGGCCAGCCGCGACGCCGCAGGCTACGAGCACAGCTATCTGCAGGCGGCCCGGCACCTGGTCACCGCCCTGCAGCAACAGGCCCCCGCGCTGCGCAGGCTGTTCTACATTTCCTCCACGGCGGTGAACGCCGGCAACGACGGGCAGTGGGTCACCGAGCAACACCCCAAGGAGCCGCGGCGGGAAACGGCCAAGGTCCTGGCCTGCACCGAGGACTACCTGCTGGATTCAGCCCTGCCGGTCACGATCCTGCGCGCCTCGGGCATCTACGGACCGGGGCGCACCCGGCTGATTGACTCCCTGCGCGAGGGCAAGGCCCGCCTGCCGCGAAGCTCGCAGTGGACCAACCGGGTCCACCGCGACGATCTGGCCAAGGCAGTGGTGCACCTGGCGCACTTTGGCTCCGATATCGACGAGCTCTACCTGGCCACCGACAACGAGCCGGCGCAGCTGGCCGAGGTCTACGAGCACCTGGCCGGCCTATTGGGCACCACGCCGCCACCCGCCAGCGAGGAGGCCCCCGGCAGTGGGGCCGACCGCCGGCTGAGCAACGCACGCTTGCGCGCCACCGGCTGGGAGCCGACCTTCCCGAATTACCGGGAAGGGTACCGGGCCATCCTGCGCGGCTCCGGTCGCCGGCACCACTGACCGCGCAACACCTTGAAGGTTCCCGGCCCCGGCGTTCCGGGGCGGCCCGAACCTCGGGGCCGGGCTCTTAAACGGCCTCGCGGCCGGATCCCCCAAGGTGAGGCTCCGGCCGCGAGGCAGAATGCGTGTTGGTCTTCGACCGATTACTGGTCTTAGAAGCCCTTGCGCAACGGGTTGAAGTGACGGGCCACTGCGGGCACCGACTGGCCGGTGATCTGCGAGGCCAGGATCTTGCCGGTCAGCGGCCCCAGGGCCACGCCCCACATGCCGTGTCCGCCACCGACCGAAACGCGCGAGGAGTTGGTCTGCCCGATCAGCGGGAGGCCATCGGCGGTGCAGGGACGCCCGCCAACCCATTCCTCCTGGCGGTTCTCCCAGTTGATGCCGGTGTAGACCGGCTTCGCGGCCGCCACAATTGCCTCGATGCGCTTGGGCTCGAGCTTGTGGTTGGCGTCGCGGAACTCCATGGTGCCGGCGATGCGGAAGCGGTCCCCCAGCGGGGTGCAGGCCACGCGCTGTGCCGGGAAGTAAATCGGGTGGGTCGGCATGTGCTCCGGCTTGACCGTGAAGGAGTAGCCGCGGCCTGCCTGCACGACGACGTTCACGCCGAACTTCTTGGTCAGGTCGTTCATCCAGGCGCCGGTGGCCATGACCACGTGATCCGCGGTGATTGCGCGGCCCTCGGAACCGATAACGGTCACCGAGCCGCCGTTGTCCCGCACATCGGTGACGTTGAACGAGCCGATGATGTCACCGCCGCGGGCCTGAACGGACTCCGCCAGCGAAGCCATGTACTTCGGCGGGTTCAGGAAGCGCTGGTTCTTGATGGCAATGCCGGCCACGACGTTCTCCGACAGGGTCGGCTCGATGCCGCGCAGCTCATCGCCCGTCAGCAGGTCGTACTCCACGTTGCCACCGGTCTTGTGGATCATCTCGAATTCGTGCAGCAGCCCGTCGCGGTCCGCCATGGTGCGGAAGCCGGTGAGGAACGGGTTGGCCGGAGTGGTGGTTTCCTGCACGCCCGGGCCGGCCGAGGTGGATTCGGAAATCTCGTCGAAGGCGTCCAGGCCGCTGGTGCCGATCTCGGAGAAGGTCCGCATGGCCTGCTCCCACTTCTTCGGGGTGCTGTGCCAGGCGAAGCCGAGCAGGAAGCGGATCAGCTTGGCGTCGGCCTTCAGCGGGATGTACAGCGGCGAGGCCGGGTCAAACATCATCTTCAGCCCGTTGGTGAAGACCGAGGGCTCTGCAATCGGCAGGGTCAGGGCCGGGGTCAGCCAGCCGGCATTGCCCCAGGATGCACCGGAGGCGACACCGCCGCGGTCTACGACCGTGACCTTCACACCCTGCTCCTGGAGGTACCAGGCGGTCGACAGGCCGACGAAGCCCGCGCCGACGATAACTACATGATCCGGGGCAGCACCCTTGGCCATGATCCACACTCCTTGGAAACCAACGAAAATCTTTTGCTTCCCCTGCAGACACAAGGGAATAACTTTGCACTCACTGTCTCGGTTTTGCCGCCCGATTGCAACGCGAACTGGAGATTCAACGGTGATCCAGACCACATTTTGTACTACGCTGAATTTTTTGGAGTAAAACTTGGGAACTACCGCAATATTTGCGGCGCTCAACGGGCTTTCGCTGCCTCTGCTCGGAATACCGGTGTTTTGCTGATGTTTTCCACGTTTTGGAATTCCAGCCCGCCGATGGAGCCCATCGGGGCTAAGAACCGCCTGCGTAGACTGGAATCAGATTCTTACTGCCAACCTACGCAAAGGACCGCGCGCCCGTCATGGCATCACGCAAACCGCACAAGAAGAAGACCGCCCAGGGCCACCCCGCGCGCCGCCCCGGCGCGAGCTCGGTACCCTTCGAAACCGAGGTCCGCCAGGCCCTGCAGCCCTTCAAGCAGGCCCTGTACCGCCACTTCCAACACGAGTCTGCCGCCGAAACCCGCGCCGCGCTGGAGGGGCTGACCACCCTGCTGACCGTGCATGCGCAGCTGCGCAAGGAAGTCGATGTGACAACCCTGGATTCCACAGCCCTGGGTGAGCAACTCGGACACCTGCGCTCGTTGGGTGAGGAAGTGCTCAAGGCCAGCGCCGGGCTGCTGAAGCAGTACCTGGTCTTCCTGGGTCAAAGCGCCCACTTCGGCGGCAGCGTCGAGGACTTCAAGGCCAGCTTCGAGTTCCTTTCCCGCATGGCCGGAGACTCCCCCATCGTCGTGCCCTTCATGGAGGACGACGAGGCCAACGCCGCACTGGAGCAGTTGCCGCTGGTCTTCGCCGCGCGGGAGCTGGTGGCGTGGGTTGGCGCGGGTCAGCCGACAGACCCCAGTGGCGTGCTGCATGGCGATCAGCTGCAGCAGGCCGCCGCGGCCTTGGGCATGGACGTGCGGATTGATGAGGCCGCCACGGACCCGGTAAAGGATTGGGAACCGGCCGATGGAACGGCAGTTTCCTCCCTCGGCCAGATTCCACGGCTTTCGGCCTACTGGGATGCCCTGATTGGAACGGCCATGCTGCGTTACGATGCGCCCAACGCAGTGCCCACCGAGAGCCTGCGGGACGCCCTGAACGCCGCCACCGGCCCAGGCGCCCGGCTGATCAAGGAGCTCGTCGCCGAAGTCATCTTCTCCAACGTGCTCACCAATGCTCTGGCGGTTCCCGGCCAAGGCGAGGTGGCCGAGATGGTGGCCGGCGTCTTGAGCAATGCCGCTTCGTCCAACCAGCCGCGTGCCGAGTTCGCGTTGCAAGTACCGGGCAAGGATGACTTGCCCGAGGAACAACATCACCTGATTCCCAAGCTGGAATCGACCATCCCCGAAGTTGAGCGCGTGCTGCGCTGCTTCGAGCGCGAGGGCCTGGTGGTCATCGACGAGTTCATCGAGGTGCCAGAAGTCGTTCGCGGCCCGCTGGAACGCGCGCTGGAGAAGGTATCCGAACGGCTGCTCAGCGGCGAATCCGAGGCCCCAGAACAGGGCTAGCAAACAGTCCCACGAACAGGACGTCTGATACAGGTGGGGCGCGGTCCAAGTATGGACCGCGCCCCACCTGTACTTCTTGCTAGAGGCTGCGCACCGCGAACTTCGCCTCATGGCGCGGCAGGCGCTCCATCCAGGCATTGGCGCCCGGCTTGCCGACGTTGACGATCATGAAGGACTTGTGGCCCGTTTCTTCGTTAATGGCCGCGTCCACAGCTGCATGGTCAAATCCACCCATCGGTCCGGCGGCCAGGCCTACTGCGCGCACGGCCATCAGGAAGTAGCCCGCCTGCAGCCAGGCATTGCTGCTGCCCACGGCGGCGCGGGACTCGGCGTCCTCGAACATTGCCTTGCGTTCCGGGGCGTGCGGGAAGAACTTGGGGAACTGTTCATGCCATTCCGGATCGAAGGACAACACCGCCAGGGCCGGGGCCGCCAGCGCCTTGGCAGCATTTGAGCCGGACATGGTAGCGGCGATGGCGTTGCGCGCTTCATCGCTCTTGATCCAACTGATGCGCAGCGGCTGATTGTTCATCAGCGTCGGACCCATCTTCATGGCATCGTAAATGGCTTCGAGGGTCTCGTCGGATACCGGTTCGCCACTGAAGGAATTAGCGCTGCGGGCTTCGAAAAACAGCTGATCCATCGCTGCGGGATCGATGGTGTATGCGTCGTGGGCCGTGGCATATGCCTGCTGGGTCACGGGGTCTCCTTCAGGGGCGAATTCGTTTACAACTCAACAGTTCGCCATCATTGGGGATCCGTGCAACCGATTGTGAGTGGAAGCACATACAGAATGCGTTTGGACGTTATAAAAGGTACGTTGCATGTACTCTCGGACACGGCATGCGATGGGGGCACATCACCGAGAAAGTTACACTCCGTAGTACACGCAACGTACCTTTTAATCACTGCGGATAAAATCAGGAGCCACTCGCAAAACCCCGTCATTCGTCTTCCGCGGTGATCGGTCTTCACCGATACATATCTAACTTAACCCGTCATTCTGTGAAGCGAAATAGTACTTAAGTAGGAGGGGGTGGGTCAGAAGGGGATCTCAGCGACCAAAATCCACTGGTGAGCATGCTTTCCGGCCTCAAATTGGCCTCCGAAAGCCCGCATGCGGTCTTCCATGCCAATGAGACCACTGCCACCCCACAATGCGTCGTTGGTGGCGATCTTCTTGCTAGTCATCACTTGATTCACCATGCGCAGCACCGCAGTGTCTCCGCGGCGCTTGAGCGAAATGGAACACTGGCTGCCAGGCTCCGCGTGCTTGATGATGTTAGTAGTTGCTTCCTGCATCACTCGATAGAGAGCAGTATGTGCCGAGCGTGGCAATTCAGAAATTTCTTCTTCGTCTACGTCAGTCTGCACGCCGAACCCAGCGTCTCTGAGACGCTGGGAGAAAACCGCTACTCCCTGGAGGGCTTGGATAGTAGTTGCCGATGGCTTCCCGTCGAGATCTGCCCCAATATCACTCATGGTTCCATCGCTACGGAGAACATTAAGCATTAAGCGTAGATCGTGCAGCGTTTCCGAACTGAGCTTAGAGATCACGTCGATCGCTTCACGCGAAGTATTGTCATTGTTTGCGAACTTCGCGGCCTTGGACTGCATCGCCACGATAGTGATGTCGTGGGCGACAATGTCATGCAAATCCCGCGCGATGTTCTTTCGCTCATCACGAATAGCGTTCTCTGTACGTTCCCGCAGTCTCTCCATCTGTTTCACGCTCTGCTGGTTCTTCTCGAGCAGCACAAAGATGCTGCGTGAGGTCATAAAAGCAAGAATAACTACGGGAATTTGTACGACTAGCGTGATTGCGTCATCTTGAGCACGGATGGCAAACTGCAACATCCAAACCACTAACAATGACAGGTAGATGTTTCGGACGAGCGCAGAATCAACGCTTGCGACCAAGGCGGTAAAAATACCGAGTGAAGCAACAAGAAGAAGTAATTGTTCCCCATTGCCAAAGGCAAAAAACAACATCGCAATGTAGGCGCCAAGGGAAGCCCACACAAACCTGTAAGCCAGAGCAAGAATGATTATAAGTAGGACCGCAAAGCCAGCAGCTCGGATCACTCGCCCATCACTGTTTCCGATGCCGTTCTGTAGCAGCGTTACAATCTCAGTAAGCGTTACAGCTGCGAGAGCGAGTATTCCGAGCCAAATAATCAGGTTCCTACCGCCGAAGACCCGGCTTAGGTGCAATTTTGTTCGTAAACTCATGCGCACTCTAAACCGGGCCTAAGCGGTAAGCCATCGAAAGGCTGATTAGCAAGACACTCCGTAGCGCTTGCAGACCCACTTCGAGAAGTCGGTTGCCCAACCGGCCGGCGAAGCCACCGGAGGTCCTGCCTGCGCCACGGCCGGTGCGGCCTGGGCGGGTGCGGCGGACTGAACGGCGGCAATTGGCGAGATAGCCAAGGCCAGTGCAGCTGCTGCATATACGAGTTTCATAATCCATCCCCAACGCTAGAACTTATATACTTCGACACTAAGCAGCCACTTTTTCGGTTCCCGCAAAGGAAGTTGAATTACCCATGGAGCAAGTCAGAGTTCTGATTGCGGACGACGAACCGCTCATCCGGCGTGCCTTGGGCACAATCCTAGCAACAGACGATGCCATTTTGTTATTAAATTCCGTACAAAATGGACAGGAAGCAGTAAACTACTGCTCCTCTCACGAGGTGGATGTTGTTCTCATGGATTTGCAGATGCCGATCATGGACGGCGTCGAGGCCACCCGACAGATCAAACACCACAGTCCACAAACGGCAATCCTGGCGATTACCGCGTTCTCCTCCGATGATTACCTGGTGCCCGTCCTACTGGCCGGCGCCTCGGGATACCTCGTGAAGGATACCGAGCCGGCGGAAATCGTTCAGGCAGTATTGTCGGTGCATTCGGGCACCGCCGCCATCTCCCCCTCGGTATCCACGGACCTGATCGCAGCCGTGCAGCGTGCCTACAGCCCGCCCGCCTCCTCCGAAGGTGTCGCTGACGAGCTGGGCCTCACCGCCCGCGAGATGCAGATCCTCACCCTCTTGTCCCAAGGCCTGAACAACACCGAAATCTGCAAATACCTCGATGTCGCCGAGACGACGGTTAAATCGCATATGGCCAAAATCTTCCACAAGCTTGGCGTGCGTGACCGCGTCCAGGCACTGATCGTGGCCACCCAGCTCCAACTGGTGAATCTCAACGCGCGAGAAATCGACCCCCCGCACCGTTAAAGCCGCCCCAGCGTGTGAAGCGCATAACTTTCGAACCAATTTTCGGTGTTCGGGAATAGTTGGCGATCTGTAGCGTTGAACATGAGTACGTAACACTCAAGTTTCAGGAGG
This sequence comes from Glutamicibacter sp. St.4D3, assembly GCF_059728615.1. NCBI lineage: Bacteria > Bacillati > Actinomycetota > Actinomycetes > Micrococcales > Micrococcaceae > Glutamicibacter > Glutamicibacter sp. St.4D3. The sequence goes on along the minus strand of NZ_AP039380.1, from coordinate 328,584 downwards.
CTCACTTGCCAGCGTTCTTCGGTTCATCCGCCGATGGCTCGTTTGAGGAATTCCTTTCGCGGTTCCTCTCTTCGCGAGCCCAATCAGCCCGTCCGATCGACATCACCCGTCTGCTCTCGCAACGCACTCATGAAGTGGTTTCACGGGCTGCCACTATTGCCAGCGAGGACGGCCACGACGAAATCGATGCCTTGCACTTGCTTTTGGCATTGCTGCATACCGAACCGGTTGCCTCGCACTTGAAGTTCATGGGAGTGGACCTCGAGGCCCTGGCCGCCGCAGCCAACCAGCGTCTTCCCAAGCGCTCGGAAAGCAACGAGAAGACCAACCGGCTCTCGGCCGCTGCCCAGCGTTCCCTGTTTGACGCCTACCAGGTGGCTCGCAACTACGGCTCCACCTACATTGATCCGGAGCACCTGTTCCTGGCCTTTGTCTTCTCCCCGGAGTCCCCGGTGGGAATCTTGCTGGCCGAGCACGGTGTGACCGCCCAGTCCCTGCAGCAGGCCGCTGCCGAACAGGCACAGCGTGCCGCCGGCCAGGGGCAGCAGGAACAGCAACAGGAATCCGACGAGTCGATGCTGGAGCGCTTCGGCACCGACTTGACCGCACTGGCTGCCGATGGGCAGATCGACCCGGTGATCGGTCGCGACCAGGAACTGGAGCAGGTCATTGAGATCCTGGCCCGGCGCACCAAGAACAACCCGGTGCTGATCGGTGAAGCCGGCGTCGGCAAGACCGCCATCGCCGAGGGCCTGGCCCGTTCCATCGTCGCCGACGAGGTGCCGGAGCAGATCTCGGGCACCCGGCTGATCTCCATTGACCTGCCGGGCATGCTCGCCGGTACCCGCTACCGCGGTGACTTCGAGCAGCGCCTGACCTCCCTGCTGGAGGAAATCGCCAGCGCCGAGGGCCAGACCATCGTGTTCATCGATGAGATGCACCTGTTGGTCGGCGCGGGGGCCGGGGAATCGGGCAGCATGGATGCGGCCAACATCCTCAAGCCGCGGCTGGCCCGCGGTGAGTTGCGGCTGATCGGCGCCACCACCCTCTCCGAGTTCCGCAAGGTGGAGAAGGATGCCGCGCTGACCCGCCGCTTCGGCAAGGTCACCGTCAATGAGCCCAGCGAGGAGCATGCACTGCAGATCCTGCAGGGTCTGAAGGAGTCCTACGAGGATCACCACCAAGTCCAGTACACGGACGCGGCCCTGCAGGCCGCGGTGAGCCTCTCGGCCCGCTACCTGACCGACCGTCAGCTGCCGGACAAGGCCATCGACCTGCTGGACATTGCCGGTGCCCGGCGCTCGATTGCCGCCGACGGCACCGTGGATGTCCAGGCGCTGCGTTCCGAGCTGGTTGACTCCGAACGGGACAAGGCCCGGGCCATCGCGGAGGAACGGTTCGAGGACGCCGGTGCGTGGCGCGACCACATCACCGAGCTGACCGAACGGATCCGCCAGGTGGAGTCCACCGGTGGCAAGAGCGTGACCCGCGTGGTCGATGAGGAGCAGATCGCCGAGGTCATTGCCCGCTCGACCGGCATCCCGGCCGCCCGGATCACCTCGGATGACAAGTCGCGCCTGGCCAAACTGGAAGAGGAATTGCATTCCTCGGTCATCGGCCAGCACGATGCGGTCTCCGCGGTGGCTCGTGCGGTGCGTCGTTCACGCACCGGCATGGCCAACGCCAACCGTCCGATTGCCTCGTTCATGTTCCTGGGCCCGACCGGCGTGGGTAAGACCGAGCTGGCCAAGGCGCTTGCGACGAACCTGTTCGGCAAGTCCGATGCGCTGATCCGTATCGACATGAGCGAATACGGTGAGAAGCACACCGTGGCACGGCTGATCGGTGCCCCTCCGGGGTACATCGGTCACGACGAGCCGGGCCAGCTGACCGAAAAGGTGCGGCGCAACCCATACTCGGTGATCCTGCTCGACGAGATCGAGAAGGCCCACCCGGACATCTTCAACGTTCTGTTGCAGGTGCTCGATGACGGACGGCTGACCGACGCCCAGGGCCGGACCGTGGACTTCTCGAACACGCTGATCCTGATGACCAGCAACCTGGGCAGCCAGTACCTGGCCAGCCGCACCGGTTCACTGGGCTTCGCCTCCGCCAATGCGCAGAGCGAACGCTCGGACATCCGGGCAAAGGTCATGGGCAAGGTGCGCGAATTCGTTCGCCCCGAGTTCCTGAACCGCCTGGATGAGGTACTGCTGTTCAGCAAGCTCAGCGAGGAGGAGATTGCCCAGATCGTGACCCTGGTGCTGGGGGAAACCCGCAGCTACCTGTCCGACCAGAAGCTGCAGCTGAAGGTGACCGATGCGGCCACCAGCTGGTTGGCAACCGAGGGCTACGATCCGGAGTTCGGCGCCCGCCCACTGCGCCGCCTGGTGCAGCGCAGGGTTCACGACGCGATCGCGGATCTGCTGGTCGCCGACGAACTGGGCGAGGGCGACACCGTTCTGGTCGATGTCGTCGACGGGAAACTGTCGGTCGGCAAGGACCAGCCGGTGGCGGCCGCCACCACCGCCGAATACTTCGGGGTCTAACCCGAACGCGGTAGCCAGCTGCTAGCTGCAACTGCCCCGCAGTCCTTTTCACCTTGTGTGCGAAGGCTGCGGGGCAGTTTTGCTGTGCCGGGAACAGCGGACAGAGCCGCGGGGCGAGACGAGGCGAGAAGGTGGCCAAACAGGTTTCGTTCCTTATCAGGTCCCGGTCTACACTGATCGGGAATCACCCGACCTGGAAGGCCTCATGCGCGCAGCTATCCCCTTGTCTCTTGTTGTTGCCGGGCTGCTGCTCACCGGCTGTTCCACGGCAGCGGTTCCGCAGAAGAGCGCTGAAGCGGTCACCCAGCCTTCGTCGGCGGCACCGTCCACTGCTGCCGCTACAGCGAATCCAGACGTATCCTCCGTTCAGAGTGAGGATCCTGCATCGTCACGTCCGGGCGCATCCCCTGCCACGACGGCTACCGCCCAGCAGTGGGCGGACGAAAAGATGGCCATGTGGGTAGAGAATTCGGGGATCAAGTCCGTTAAGGGGTTTCTTCCGCCCTACAACCTCATCAACTCATGGAAAGTTAACGAACCGGGCAATATCACTGTCTACCTAGAGAATTCCTATCGGTTCAATTCGGACGGCATGTTCCAGAGCTACCAAACCGCTGAGGATGAGCTGCGCGTCATGGGACTAGTTATGTTCGAGAGCATCGGAGAATCCTCTCCAGAGCTGGAAGCCGTCACTTTCACGACAGAAGACGGCTCAAAAAGCGGCACCTACTCTCGTGCGCGCACCGGAGCGGATCCGGCCGACCTGGAGAGTTGGGCCGAAGAAAAATACGTGCAGTAGCTCGACAGCATGAATGATACGTACGAGTCCTTCTGCGGAAAGAGCATCAAGAAATTGGAGGATTATCGGTCCTGCATTCCCACCGATCCTCACGCGTACATTGCATCCGTTGAGGCGCCTGCACGCGGAGAGCTCCTGGTGACCTTGGCGGACGGAAAATGGCAAAACAATACCTACGACACTGCAAGAATCCCCGGTGTTGATTTTGTCTCCGGCAACATGATTCTGAAGATCAACAAGAAAGCTCATAGTAGTGAGGCCGTGGAGAAGTTGACTGTAAAAACTGAAAACGGGAAGGAATCCAGCACGGGAACGCGCGAGCAATGGAGCCAGTAATGCTCTACTCCACGACCTTACGACGTCAATGCCTCCACATAGGGTTAACCACATGAGCGAAGAACTACGAATTCCATTCGACGGCGAGACCGTGAGCGCGCTCTGGGATCCAGCCGCGGATCCAAAGGCGCTTCTCATCGTCGCTCACGGCTCAGGCGCGGGCAAGGACCACCCGTTTATGTCCGGGTTTGCCACTGCGTTGCCCGGACTTGGGATCAGCACGCTGCGCTTTAATTTTCCATACATGGATGCGGGCAAGAAGTTTCCGGACCGCGCTCCCCGAGCAGTAGAAGTGTGGAAACAGGTAAGGGAATGGGCTGCTGAAAATCTTGCCGCAGGTCTTCCCGTATTCGCCGCTGGCAAATCCTTCGGTGGGCGCATGGCGTCGGCAGCGGTGGCCGAAGGGATGCAGACTCCAGGCCTCATCTTCCTTGGTTATCCGCTGCACGCACCAAAGAAGACCGAAAAACTGCGCGATGAGCATCTGTACGGTCTGGACACCCCAATGTTGTTCTTGCAGGGAACCAAGGACCCTTTTGCAACACCGCAGCTGCTCGAGGATGTGGTCGGAAAACTTGGCGCAAGGGCAACGCTGCATTGGATCGAAGGCGGGGATCATTCCTTCAAAACTGCATACTCCGGGCGCTCGGTCGAGCAAGATGGAGCCCTGCTCGCTCCGCTTGCCTCCAACTTCATCGACCAGTTTCTGCTGTAACTATTTTTTGGGCCCGAGGGTAAAGGCAATGGGTGTCCTGGCCCTCCCCTAGTGGGAGAGTGACAGGACACCCATTACCCGGTGTACAGAGCCCTCTAGTCGGGCCGTTTATTGCAGATTATTCGCTGCTTATATTCGGTCTCCTTTTATACGTAGTCCTTGTACTTCTCGAGGTGGCGCACTGGAGTCGACAGCGCATCACGGCGGAACGGGTCACCCAATTCTCGGGTGCACATCACTTCGATGACAGTGGTCTTGCCGTCGTTCATTTGTGCATCCACGGCAGCTTGGAGTGCGGGTCCGACATCCTCAAGTTTGTCGACTACGACTCCTTCAGCGCCCATGCTGCGAGCCATCTCTGCAAAGCTCTCGCCGTTGTCGAGTTCGCCAGCAACAAAGCGGCGCCCGTAGAACTCCACCTGGTTCTTCTTCTCTGCACCCCACTGCCGATTCCGGAATACAACCGCAGTGACAGGGATATCGTGGCGGACCGCCGTCAGAACTTCTCCCATGCTCATGGCCCACGCGCCGTCCCCTGCGTAAGCAATCGCCGGTCGTTCAGGCGCGGCTGCCTTAGCTCCAATGATCGTCGGCAGCGCGTAGCCGCAGTTGCCAAAGGACATCGGCGCAAAGAAGCTGCGTGGCTTCTCAAAACGAAGGTAGCTGTGGGCCACAGAGTTGATATTGCCGATGTCGGTTGAAACCATAACGTCTTCCGGCATGGCCTTCTCCAGCTCGCGCAGGACCTGACGAGGATGCAGCCAATTGCCGTCTTCGTCCTTGGCTTCTTCAATCACATCCAGCGAATAGTCATCCTTTTCGTGAGTCCAAGCCGAGAGCTCTTCTTCCCACGCTTCTTTCTCAGCCCGGATAGCTGAAGCACGTTCCGCCTTCGTGGCATCCGAATCAAGCGCACGGCTCTTCAGACGCGCGACCAGTTCCGTCGCGACAGCCTTGGCGTCCCCGCAGATACCGACGGAGATCTTCTTAACCAGGCCCAGCATCTTGTGATCAGCGTCGACTTGAATGATTTTTGCATCGTTTGGCCAGTAAGCCTGGCCGTACTGCGGCAAGGTGCCAAATGGTCCAAGTCGCGTGCCCAGTGCGAGGACGACGTCAGCTTGGGAAATCAGCTTCATCCCCGCCTTCGAGCCCTGGTATCCCAGAGGACCGGCCCAAAGAGGATGACTGGCAGGGAACGAGTCATTGTGCTGGTAGCTGTTCACGACCGGAGCGCCTAGCCGTTCGGCGAGGGCTTTACACTCTTCGACGCCGTCAGCCATAACGACGCCCCCACCGGAAATAATCACGGGGAACTTGGCCTGGGCCAGCAGTTCCACCGCCTCGTCGAGCGATTTCGTTCCACCCGCTCCACGGTCGACACGACGTGGCTCAGGGATCTCCGTCGTGGACTCGCCATAAAAGTAATCGCGAGGGATGTTGAGCTGTGTCGGGCCGATTTCGCTCATGGCCCGATCGAAGCAACGTGCCGTGTATTCTGCCATGCGGTTGGGATGGGTGACATGTCCCTGGTACTTGGTGAACTCCTGGAACATAGGCAACTGGTTGGCTTCCTGAAAACCACCCAGTCCCATGGTGTTGGTGCCCGCTTCTGGAGTCACAATAACAACCGGGCTATGGGCCCAGAATGCAGCGGCGATACCGGTGACACAGTTTGAGATGCCAGGGCCGTTCTGCCCGATGACTACACCGTGCCGCCCGGACGCACGGGCGTAGCCGTCAGCCATGTGTGCAGCGCCTTGCTCGTGAACCACCGGTACCAGGCGAATCCCTGCGGGCGCAAAGATATCCATGGCGTCCATGAAGGCTGAGCCCATGATTCCAAAGATATCGGTGACATCATTGGCTACCAAAGTTTCGACGAACGCCTCAGACGGCGTCATCTTTTGCACTCCCTTGACCGCTTCGCGCTTGGCGACCGGCGCTGCCTGCGCGCTCGCGTCGTCCGTCTCAACCCGCTGGGATTCAATGATCTGTTCGGACATGTTGCCCCCTTCAGTGGAACATACTTTCTGCATCTCAGAAAATGGTGCGTTTTCCCATAGAAAATGGGATTGACACCAAAGCTATGCGAGCTGAGTCACATTCGTCAAGACCTGTTCAGCTTTTTGTTTCGAATGTTAGTATTTAATGAAACTTCGAATCGGGAGGAGTCCTACCATGGACAATCTCACCGAGCCTTCGCTCGGGGCGCAGGGGTCAGTTCAGGGCGAGACGCCGGCACTACGCTTGTTCGCCTTACTGGAACTCATCACGAGCCGAGATCAGCTATTTACGCTGCAATCACTTGTCGATCAGACCGGTCTGCCTAAGCCGACATTGCACCGGATGTTGCAGCAGCTGGAAAGCGCGGATCTGCTAACTCGGCACAGCGATGGACGCCATTACGCCACGGGAGCAAGAATGCGGCGTCTTGCCGAGGACGTTTTACTTAACGACACACGCAAAGGTGCGCGTAACGCGATCTTGCAGGACCTAGTGTCCCGCATCGGCGAAAGCTGCAATATCACCGCCCTCTCTGGCAACGAGGTGATCTATCTAGATCGCGTCGAAACTTCTGAACCAATTCGCGTACACCTCGGCCCGGGCTCTCGCGTTCCGGCGCACTGTTCAGCGAGTGGAAAGCTCATCATCGCTCAATTTGGCCCTGCGCAGCGCCGTCGTCTACTCGGCACGGGTCGCCTACCTCGGTACACGGAGCAAACGCTGACCGATTTTGAGGCACTGGAATCCGAGCTGGCACTCGTTCGCCAGCAGGGCTATGCACTCGACCGTCAAGAATTCTTGAACGGCCTAGTGTGTCTCGCGGTCTTAGTTCCGAACGCGGCAGGACGCTCGAATATGTGCGTTGCTATTCAAGCACCGGTAATGCGCAAATCTGCATCGGATCTGGAACAGCTACTGCCGTTGGTACAGCAAGCAGCCGCAGATATTGCGCGAATTGAGGATTTGGAAGAAGACGACAGCCCACTAGCTGCAGGATGGTAAAGATGACGACCTTCGCCCCGGCACCGACTGACGAATTCGAAAGCGTGAGCGCGCGCAGACTCTTCGATATTGATACTGACCTAACGGTGACTCGATTTCTTGGTGACTCGCCTCATGTACCAACAATCGACACGAACTATCGGTTCAATAAGCCCACCACGTTGGCCATACTCGCGGGTTTCATGCACGATTCGCGAGTCTTGGTGCAGGGGATGCATGGCACGGGCAAGTCGAGCCATATTGAGCAGGTCGCGGCGCGTCTTCGTTGGCCGGTGATGCGAGTCAACCTTGACGGGCAGTTAGGGCGTATGGATTTGGTCGGCAAGGATAGCGTCGTGATACGTGATGGGCAGCCGACTACATCGTTCCAAGAAGGTGTCATTCCTTGGGCGATGAGCCAACCAATGGCCCTCATTCTTGATGAGTACGATGCAGGTCGTCCAGATGTCATGTTTGTAATCCAACGCCTGCTAGAGCAGAACGGGGCACTCGTGCTGCCCGACCAGAATCGCGTCATTCAGCCCCATCCGCATTTTCGGTTGTTCGCAACGTCTAATACTGTCGGATTGGGAAACTTGAACGGTCTCTATCATGGTGTGCAGCGCTTAAATCACGCGCAGATTGACCGCTGGAACGTTGTCGCCAGCCTCAACTTCCTGCCGGCTGAGGACGAGATCTCTATCGTAGCGGGGCGTGTTCCGGAACTGGCTCGCACTCCGGAAGGCATGGAGCTAATTCGTGCCATGGTGTCCGTTGCTGCATTGACGCGTGACGGGTTTGCGGCCGGCGATGTTTCTACACTCATGTCGCCACGCACCGTGATCACCTGGGCCCAAAACATCGAAATATTCCGCGATCCTGCTTTGGCATTTCGCCTCACCTTCCTCAATAAGTGCGATGAATCAGAACACTCTCTCATCGCGGAATACTTCCAACGTTGTTTTGACACAGAACTGCCAGAGTCTATGGCCATTGATTTTTAGAAGGCTTCAGCGATGACTGAACAGCCTACGGAGCCGCCCCGCATATCACAACACGCTCAGGAGATCAGACGCCTCCAGAGCGCTTGCCTCCGGGCACTGAGTGCTGATGCCGGATTAGAGTTACGTGGCAACACTGCCTGGAGCTCCGGCAGGATGCTTCCCATCAACGCAGCCCATCTCTACCCTCAAATTGGCTATTCCGATTTGCACGCCTATCGAGGCGCTAGCGACGGAATGGCCCTTCGGGTGCGTCATTCAGATATGAGACAGCATCAAGAGCTACTTCCGAAATCTTCGGGCGGCCGTTTCATCTTCGAGCTTCTCGAGCAATTCCGGTGCGAGTCGCTAAACAGGTTGCCTGGCGTTCGCTCAAATCTCGACAATGGATTTCACAGTTGGACCACACAGTTTCAGGCGTCAGCTTTGGCAGAGACGGAGCTAGGGCAGATGCTATTCGCACTGGCCCAAGTCTGCCGGTCCAAAATCAATGGCACCGGGCTAGCTCCAGAGATGGAAGATTCCATCGAAGCTGCGCGCATAGCTTTCCCATCCGGCATCGGGGCGTTAGCGGCCCGTCTCCGTCCGGCACGTTTTGACCAGCTCCGATTCGCGCAGATCTCACTGCGTATTGCCAGACTGGTAGACGACAGTATCGCCGCGCACCACTCCAATCGCGGCAGTCGGCCGGCACCACGACGTCGAGCGGATGATTCACGATTCACTCTACATCTGGATGTCGCTGGTGAAGCTGCTGCCGTCGCACGTGCAGCATTGGACCCTGGATCCAAGAGCGGGCGCGAGGATTCCCGCTACCGTGCCTTTACCCGACAGTATGATCAGGTTGTTCCGGCAACCCAGCATATTCGTGCTGGGCTACTCGAACGCTACCGTGCGGAGATCGCGCATTTAGCGTCTCAATCTGGAATAAACCACAGATTCCTCGCACGGGCCCTGCGAGCGATCTTCTGCTATCCCACACCGGATGGCTGGTATGGGGGTGCCGAACGCGGCTTGATTGACGGCGGCAGGTTGGCTACGTTGATTGCCTCTCCCACTGACCATAGAGTATTTCGAGAAACACACGAAGCATCGCATCCATTCGCAGCGATCAGCTTTCTCATCGATTGCTCGGGATCGATGCGGCACCATGCGAAATCGATTGCTTCGTTTCTGAACCTGACGATAAGAGCGCTGGATCAGTGTGAGGTTCCCGTAGAGGTCCTCGGCTACACAACGCGAGCTTGGAATGGCGGCCGCCCGCTAAGCGAATGGCGTCGTGCCGGCTCACCCCAACAGCCGGGACGGCTGAACGAGATAAACCATCTTATCTTTAAAGACTTCACTTCAAGCTGGCGGACGAGCCGGAACAGCATCGGCGCATTGTTGCACCAGCCTCTCTACAAGGAGGGCGTAGACGGTGAAGCTGTGAGATGGGCCCTACACCGTCTATCCGAAAATGCCGCAGAACGTCGAGTTCTTATCGTCATTTCAGATGGAAGTCCATCGGATACCGCCACGACACAAACGAACGGTGCATCCTACCTCCACCAGGATCTGGTTGAGGTGATCAGGCACGCAAATACTAGCCGAACAAGTGTCGCAGGAATAGGTTTGGGATTAGACATGAGCCCGTATTTCGGTGATCAGGCAGTAGTAATTGAAGACTGTGAGCTTTCCAGCGACCGCGGGATCCGTGCCTTCTTGTCGCTCTTGGCAAGGCTTCCCACCCTCCGCTAAATTCAACTTCCTGCTGTCATTCGTACCCGTTGGAGACCCAGTAGACACTGTTGCGCTCTCGTCATCTATAGGAGAATGGGTCTTCCAAAAAACGTAAGTTATCGCAATTCAGGCTGTCCGCTAGATGCTGCCTTTCAGGCGGGCGAAATTGCGTTGTCTGAAACGCCAGCCGCTCCCGGCCCATTGAGCCCGCCCGAGAAGAATGCTTACCCTCGGCACGCTGTTTCCCAGGTTAATTTATGCGGTCAAAGGAACGGCGTCCAGATTCAAAAACGGAGGCTGGCCAAATAGTTCTTCGGCAACTTGGTGAGGGCCGAACCCAATGGCACATTCGTAGGCTCGCGTGACCACGCCAGAGAAAAGGCTTCCGTTGCCTGAATCTCACTCACGACAAGCCCGCAGACTGGAAGCACGTCAAACCATTTCCATGAGAGGGATCTCTGCGCAGGACAATGCGGAGGTGGGAAAGATAACTGGCTAACCGACAGAGCACACCAGGCTTACCTCATCCGGTGATGGGCGTCCCGACACCTTAGTCCCTTGAATACAAGACAAGGCCCGCGAAGACGAGGTTGCTTCCCGGGCCTTGTCAGCCTTTATTCGATTGCCTACCTTTTCACTTTGACCGCTAGCTCCGTGCCTGCTGGCCGCGGTGCTCCGAGCACTAGCATGTCGACTTGCTCATCGCTCAGTGTCTTATTGTGCTTACGACGCATGAGGAAGAACAGAACTCCGAGCAGCGTCCACACAGCCAGCGCGATCATCGATTCCTTTCCGAGCACTCCAGGCGACCCAGGAATCAATAGCAACGCCATAAACGTCAGCGAGGTGATCGCCCCAAGCAGGCTGAGAACCTTCTTTGAAGTCGAGTTGACGTCTCCTAGAGAGCTGATTCCCTGTTTGGAATTTGTCGTGCGGAAAAGCTTGAAAGCGCACAAACACGTGTACAGGTAAGCGACCGTTACACCGACAGCCGACATGTCTACTACCCAGGTAAGCGCAGCGCGGCCAAACCACGGGCTGATCAAGCAAACTGCTGCCACAAAGAGAACTCCGTAGTGGGGGGTCTTGTACTTGGGGTGAAGCCGGGCAAACACTGCCGGAATCATCTGCGCGCGCCCCATGCCCAGCAGGATGCGACTGGCCGATACGTAGAAACCGTTCAGCCCCGTGCTGACGCCCATGGTGATGCCGATGGTCAGCAACAGCATTCCTACACCGCCCATGACCGCGGTCAAAGCATCGGCGCTACCCCAGGCCGAAGTCCCATTTGCCAAGGCCTCCCAAGGTGCACTGAAAGCAACTGCCGCAATCATTGCACAGTACAGCAATGCAGCAGCCAACAGAGCCAGCACGATCAGTCGCATGGCTTTGGCCGGAGGAAAATCGAACTCTTCGGCCGCCTGAGGCACATTATCAAATCCGATAAATGCCCAAGGCGCGATGGCGACGATCGCGGCAATAGCGGCAACTGGATTCACTTCAGCGGGAAACGCGGGGGTAGCGTTGCTCAGTACTGCCTGTGGACTGGCCAGGACGCCGACCAGGATGCACGCCACCGCTATCAGCATGATGACGCAGGCGATGAATTGAATTCTGCCCGACAGCGCTGTGCCTCGAATGTTGAGCAGGGCGAAGACGATCAGCACAGTCAACGAGATGGCTACCTCGACGATGTACACATCCCATCCGGCCACGGTGTAGAGGTATCCCTGCTGCACTACGTCCGGCATGAGCTTGCGGAAAAGCAAGGCCATGGCTGAAGCGTTCAGGGCCACAATACAGGTATACCCCAGGGTCAGGTACCAGCCGCAGAAGAACGCGTGTGTACGTCCGAAACCGACAAGCGCGAATGCTAGCTCACCACCGGAAACCGGGAAGGACTTGATCAGGAAGCCATAGCTGACGGCGATAAGAATCATCAGCGCTCCACCGATCATGAAGCCGCTCAAAGCTCCGACGGGTCCGCCGATCACGAGCCAGTCAGTGGGCAAAATAAACGCGCCCCATCCGACGGCAGATCCCAGAGCAATTGCCCAGACCCACCGGGCCTTAAGTGTTTTGGCTAGGCGTTCGGGCTGTTCTCCCCCTGACGCGGATTCCATAGCGATTCCGGAAGGTCTCGCCGGTTGGCTGGTGTTGCTTGTAGTAGTCGCCTTCATTTTTACCTCGATCTCAAGTGGTGCTGCACTTCTTTGGACTGACTCTTACTCCTTCACGCCTCGGCGGGCGGTGAAGGCAGAGACTGCACCAAGCTGATAAGGGAGACATTTACGATGTCTGAGACGCTCGCCCCACGGGACAAGTCATTGACCGGCGCGGCCAGGCCCTGAAGGATCGGCCCATAGGCCTGCGCTTCGGCTAACCGCTGAGTGATTTTATATCCGATGTTCCCGGCCGCCAGGTTCGGGAATATAAACACGTTGGCTCTTCCGGCTACTTCAGATTGCGGTGCTTTAGCGGCTGCGACAGCGGAATCCGCTGCCGCATCAAACTGAAGTTCACCATCTACGCATAGGCTGGGGCGCCATTGGCGTACCAATTTCGTGGCTTCACGTACCGTCCTAATACTCGGATGCTCGGCGCTTCCGGCTGTGGAGAAAGAAAGCATTGCAACCCGAGGTGTTGTGCCTGTTATTGCTTGAAACGTACCGGCAGTATCGATGGCGATCCGAGCCAGTTGTTCGACCTCGGGGTCGGGTACCACCGCGCAATCGCCGTAGGCAAGATACTGTCCAGACGTCAAGCGCATCAGAAAGCAGGACGATACGGTCGCCCCTTTTTCTGCCGGTCCGACGACACGAAATGCGGAACGCATGATGTCTGCCGTGGGCAGGGTTGCCCCCGCCACAACAGCTTCTCCTTCTCCACATGCGACTTTCGCCATGGCCAGCGCCACCGGGTCTTGCAAGGCCTGGTCCACCGCTTCTGCACCGCGTGGTTCCAGCGAGGAACGCAGGTGCTCCTCAACCGATGAGGTGCGCAGTTCGCGTATCGAACAGTTCCCGACCGCTGCGGCGGGCGCCTGAAGCAAGACTGGTTGGGCACCCAGTCCGCTCAAGATATCCGCAGCGCGCTGTATCCGTTCATCTTGTCCTTCCGGCAAGATGATGCGATGCATGTTCCGGTAGGCAAGAGCTTGTTCGAAACGCTGTAGAAGCATCTGGTCAATGCCGGCGAGATCCACAATGGTGCTGGCCATGGAATGGTCCTTCCTGCGGTCCCGCGCTTAGACGCCTGCCAGCGATTGCACGCTAGTGCGCAAGTACTGATCGGCTGCGCTCATCACATGATCCACCTTGCCCAGCAAGTCATCCAGAACGTCCTGGTCGGCGACCAGCGGCGGGGAGAGCACCAGCATGGTGGCGCCCCGGTTGTCCGGGCGAGTAATGAGATTGACTTCCCGCATCGCCTTCGGCATCACCTGGGTCAGCAAGTGCTTGGATTCTTCCTCAGTCAGTTCTCGTCCAGTGTTCCGGTCACCCATCAGTTCGATTGCATAGAAGAATCCCGCACCTCGGTATTCTCGGATGCTCGAATGGACATCGACCAGCTGGTTCAGTCCATTCTGGAAGTAAGGCTCGAGGCTACGAACGTTGCCTGTAATGTTCTCTTCCTTCAGAGCATCCAGGTTGGCCACGGCCACGGCAGTCGACACGGGGTGGCCGCCCCAGGTGGCGCCATGTGTGAAGATCCCCGCCTGCGGACTGGCGAGCATGCCATCGGCCAGCGGCTTGCGAATGATCACTCCCCCGAGTGGCGCATAGCCACTTGTGGACCCCTTTGCAAAGGTAATCATGTCAGGGACCACATCAAACTTGATGCTGCCGAACCACTCGCCCAGTCGACCGAAGCCCGTAATGACTTCGTCCGCGACCAGCAGGATTCCATGCTCATCACAGATCTTTCGCAGTTCCTGCCAGTAGCCGGCCGGGGGCACCAAGGCGCCGCGCGAGTTCTGAACTGGTTCGGCGAACAAGGCCGCGATCGTGTGACCGCCCTGCTCCTCAATGACCTGCCGAATCGCTTGAACCGAGGGCAGGTCTGCGGCGCTTCCGCCTTCTGGAATCGTTTCTCCCAGAGTATTTGGAACATGGAACACACCGGGCATCAAGTTGCCGAAAGGTTCCTTGTAGGCCGGGATTCCCGTTACTGCCAGCGCACCGAGGGTGGTGCCGTGGTAGGCCATGTTGCGAGCAATGATCTTGGTTCGCTCGGGCTGCCCCTGGCTGCGGTGGTACTGGCGCGCGAACTTGATCGCCGATTCCACGGCCTCAGAGCCGGAGTTGACGAAGAACGTTACATCCAGGTCACCCGGAGCCAAGTTGGCAATACGAGTCGCTGCCTCCACCGCTGCAGGGTGAGCTGAACCCCAGTTCGTCCAGTAGGCCAGTTCGGACATCTGCTCATAGGCGGCCTTCGGAATATCCTGTCGACCATGACCGATGTTCGCGCAGAAAAGCCCTGCCAAGCCATCGAGGTAGCGTTCCCCGGACTCGTCGAATAAGTAGCTTCCTTCGCCCTTGACGATAATCGGCAGATTCTTGTCATTCCACACCTGGCCGGCAGTGAAGTGCGGGTAGAGGTGCTGCTGGGCACGATTGCGGATGTCTGAAGCGGTCATTGCTTTCCTCCTTGATGAAGATCTGATCCTGCCAGCGTTAGATTCACTAACAACTACCAAGATTTGATGTGGTGAATATCACTCTGCCTTGTCGCTGGGTCCTTTCCCAGAGCCACAATGGAGCCAGTTTTTAGGTACCAGATGTTGAATCTCGATAGTTTCGTGGGACTCTTGCGCCAATGCCCGTGAGGATCTCATAGGGTATGGTTCCTGCGGCTTCCGCCCAATGCTCAACTGTTGGTTCGCCATCTTGTGCAGAACCGAAGAGAACGGCTTCGTCTCCCGCCTGGATCGCGTAGTCGCCCACGTCGACCACGAACTGGTCCATGCAAATGCGCCCTATAACGCGGAAGTGCTCGTCCCCGATGCGCACAGGTCCCCTTGAACTGGCACTCCGAACCACACCATCTGCGTACCCAAGAGGCACGACAGCCAGCCGCGTGGCTCGAGCGGTTTTCTCGGTCGCCCCGTAGCTGACAGGTGCTCCAGCAGGCGCTGGCTTCACGTTCACGATCTTCGCGCTCAATCTCATGGCGGGCTGTAGTTGCATCCGTGAAGTTCGGGCTTCACGGGGCAATGGGTTGATGCCATAGACGGCTAGGCCGGTGCGCACCATGTCGAAATGGGCATCGGGGCGGGAGAGGGTTGCGGCAGAATTTGCAATATGGCAAAGCTCTGGTCTGAGCCCCAGATCTCGTGCGACGGCTATTGCTCGACGAAAGTTGGAAAGCTGAGCGTCGATGGAAGGATGCCCGGGTTCATCGGCACAAGCCAGATGGGACCATACCCCGACGATGCGGACAACACCGTTAGCTTCTGCACGGCGGGCGGCTGCGCATAATTGAGGCCATGTCGCTGCGTCGGCGCCACCCCGCCACATGCCGGTGTCGATTTTCAGGTGAATACGGGCAGTGGCTCCGGCTTCTCGGGAGGCTTTGATGATTTCTGCTAGCTGTTCGATGTTGTAAGCCGCTACATCGATCTGCTTGGAGAGTGCGGTGACAAAATCTGCGCCTGGTGCCGCCAGCCATGCGAAAACCGGCGCCTCGATACCCGCGTCTCGCAGGGCGAACGCCTCCTCCAGAACGGCAGTCCCCAGGAAATCCGCGCCACCCCGCAACGCAGCCTCGGCCGAGGGAATCAACCCATGACCATAGGCATCGGCTTTTAGCACGGCCATCACCTTGGATTGCGCGGCAAACTGGCTCAGAAGAGAAACGTTTTTGCTGATGGCAGCCAAATCGATATCGGCATTTCGCTGTCCACGCCCATATTGGGCCTCGGGTTTAGCCGCAAACGCGGCTTCTTGTTGGGCGGTCATAGCGTGCTCCTTTACACACTCGGGTACCTTCCCAACTACTGTCGCCGAAGCAGACTCGCGGCCCTAGACCCAGATCGCACTGGTTTTCCAAGAACCAGCGGTAAGAAGGTCTATAGGCCGAGGCCGTGAACGATTTTCGCCAGTCGTCTTATCCCCGGTTCTATGGCCGCTGCGTCGATTGCGGCAAACCCGAGTCTGAAAAAATTCCGGTGAGTAGACGGATCGTCAAAGAACACGTCACCGCGTTCGATGACGACTCCTTCCCTCAGGCACGCCGCTTGAAGTTCGATGCAATCCAATTCCTGCGGCCCCCTAATCCACACGCTGACTCCTCCGGGTGGAGCCGACACGTCCCAGGGGAGGTACTTTTCAAGTGCTTCGACAAGCAAGCGCCATTTCCGCTGGAGTTGCGTGCGCCGCCGCGAAATTGTTCGATGGTACTGCCCAGAGTCAATCAGCATCGCCATGGCGCGCTGGGGATGCCCGGCGATATGGCGGATGCGGTATCGCCGTTGGCTTCTCAACTCAGCAATGATCACGGGGTCACCAACTATGTACCCCATGCGAAGCCCCGGAGCGAGAAACTTGGTGAAGGATCCCAGATAAACGACGTGCGCCGAATTAGGTAGAGCTTTCAACGCCGGAGTGGGTTTTCCCCGATACCGAAACTCGCTGTCGTAGTCGTCCTCGATTACCAAGGTTCCGCTTGCAAGTGTCGCATCCAAAATAGTTCTGCGGCGACTAACGCTGAGTGTCACATTCGTTGGACTGTGGTGGCTTGGGGTCAAGTAGAGTGCGTCCAAACCAGCAAATGACTCTGGCGGGATCAGCCCATGTTCATCTACGGCCAGAGGGCGCAGTTCAGCTCCAGTACGCGCGAAAGTATGACGAGCGTCCACGTAGCCAGGATCCTCCACGGCAACTGTTGAGCGGCTATCCATGATCGTCTGGGCCAGAAGATCTAGTCCTTGTTGCGAACCCGCGGTTATAAGTACGTTCTTGGGCTCGGCAACAATCCCGCGGGACGGTAGCACTCTGCGGCACAGAACATCAATCAGGTAAGGGTCATCCTCATCGACAGAGTCGCGTAAGGAGTAATGCAAGTGTGGTGGATCCAGCGCTTCCCGCAATGCCCGAGCCCACGCCAAACGCGGGAAATCGCGTTCGTCAACCTGCCCGGCGACAAACGGATAGCGGTGTTCTCGCCAATTGCTTACCTTGGTGATTTCGGGCCTGTCTGCGCCTACGCGCGGACGAATATGCTGACTCCAGTCGATGGCCGTGGGGCCAACAACCGCGTTGTGGGGCAAAGGCGCAGAGGCGTCTAAGATCTGAGCATTGATGAAATAGCCGCGTCGAGCGTGGGATTCTATGATTCCAGAGGCCAGCAACTCCTGGAAGGCCGCATTTACTGTGTTTCGTGACAACCCGAGCTCGCGTGAAAGCTCCCTGGAAGAAGGCAGAGGAGCGTCTGGAGCAAAGCCGCCCACGCGGATCTGATGCTCTAGAGCTCGACGCAACTGCCGGTAAAGCGGCTCTCCGACCTCGGAACTGATCGAGATTGGGGCAAGAATCTGCTCATACACTTCAGGAGCAGGTTTCTGAGAGTTATTCGTCATGTCAGCGTCACTCAGAGCTGGATTGAGTGCGTGGAATTTCTGCTCAGGTGGTACCGGGGAACTACCACCATGGGCACAGGAAGAGCCCGGAGCATTTTGTTGGCGGTTGTTCCCATGAAAATCGTGCTCCGCTCGGCCAGACGGCTGGAACCGATGAGAACAATTTCGGATTCGTCCCATTCCAACTGCTCAATAGCCGCCTCAATCGTCTTTCCCTGAGCCACTTCGGCAGTTACGAGAGTTCGATGGGCTACGGCCGCCACGGCCTGATTGAGCATTCGTGTGGCATGCGCCTGCGCTCGTTGTTGCAAATTGCCAACTTTACGCGCGGCGCTGAGATCCAAGGCAACCAACGACACGAGACGCAACGGAACATGGCGTAATGCTGCGGCTTCAACGGCTACGTCTAAGACGGCATCAGATCCGGAACGCAGTCCCACACCGCAGGTAAAACGTGTGAGGTGACGCGGCGGAAGATACCCTGTTGGTGCCAAAGCCACCGGAACCGGTGATGAATGCAGAAGGGCATTGGCAACACTTCCGACAGTAAAACGCCGCAGTGGGCCATGACTCGCTGCGCCAATAACGACCAGGTCAGCGTTAAAACTGGAAACACTCTCCAACAGCCCTTGAGCCATCGAGTCTGCGAAACGGACCCGGGCCTGAGCGTTTATCGACGAAGGTACCAGGTCCAAGGACCTCTTCATCCATGTTTGCGCAGTTTCAAGCTGGTACTGCTGAAACACCTTCTCGCTCTGGGTAGACGCATCTTCCGGGGAGACACCGTGAATGATGTGCACAAGTTCCAGCTCCACCTGATCAAGCTCAGCCAGGGAACGGGCCAAGGTCAAAGCCAGCGAAATCGCGGCTCGTCCCCGTTCATCATCGGTACAACCGATTACATACTTCAAGCTTCACTTCCTTCTAACGAGATATCTGACGGTGCTAGGTCACTTGATTTGCGCATGATGATGGAGGAAGGCGTAAACCTCTGTTTCGTCAACACCGGGGAATGCGCCCTGCGGCATCGCTGCCAAAAGATGAGTCTGAGCTCGGGCGCTTGGCCATGCCTGCCCTGCCCACTCTTGTTGCAGATCGTGAGGGGGCCTACGACAACAGGAAGGGTCTGGGCAGGTTGAAGTTGATCGCTCAGTTGTATCGCGGCCGCGAAACCATTTGACATGGACATATGGAACCCCGATACTCAGCGAGAATCGGCCGCTGGTCGAACGCTCGGTACGCGCCGTGCACCAGAACGTTCCTGCAATCGTATCCGTGTATTGGTTAAATGCACTGAACTGGTCTGGAACGTTAAAGACTTCTCGGCTGGTCCAGTACCGGCACACCGACTGCCCTTCGATCGCGCCAATGTGATCCTGCGGAAAATTCACGCCGTCATTCTCATACGCCTTGTGAATGATGCCTGACTCGTGCACCTTCTGGAAATGCACCGGAATTCCCAGATGTTCTGTCGCAAGATTGGTGAAACGGTGAGCTGCCGTCTCGTAGGAAACAGCAAAAGCGTCCCGGATATCTTCCACTGCGATTTCGCGGGCTTCCTTTGCGCGTTGCAGAAAATCGACAGTAGCTTTTTCGGGCATCATCAGCGCTGCAGCAAAGTAATTGGTAGAAACTCGTTGTCTCAGAAATTCGGCGTAGTCCTTCGGCGTTTGATGCCCAAGTACCTGATGTCCGAAAGCCTGCAGAAGGACCGAACGTGTGCTGAACTCCGATCGAGACGACTGTGTCAAGTAAATGCGCTTGTTTTTCAGGTCGGTTACGGATCGTGTCGAGTGAGGGAGGTCAGACACATTGTGGAGTGTAAAGCCCAGGTGACTCGCGATATCGGTAATCTGATGTGTTGACAGCGGTCCCTCGGTTTGGCCGATTGCTTTCAGCAACGAGCTGGCTTCTTCCTCTAAGGACGGGAAGTAGTTGTTTCGTTGCCGCATCTCTTCACGAAGTTTGGTGTTCGCCCGCCGCGCCTCCTCCGGTGTCGCTGCTTGTTCATTAAGTCGTCGTTCCA
Organism: Glutamicibacter sp. St.4D3; assembly: GCF_059728615.1. Taxonomy (NCBI): domain Bacteria; kingdom Bacillati; phylum Actinomycetota; class Actinomycetes; order Micrococcales; family Micrococcaceae; genus Glutamicibacter; species Glutamicibacter sp. St.4D3. Next base: position 308,866 of record NZ_AP039380.1, on the reverse strand, counting down.
GTTCTCGTTGCAGCCCCACCAAGGATTCCAGCACATCCATGGATAGCGTGCTGCTAACGCGGACCGTCGGCAGGCCCAACGATTGATATAAGGGCCCTCGCTGAGCCCGCTCCAGTTCGATTTCGAGTGCTGCCCTTCTGGAGGGCGGCTCAGTACCAAGAAGGTCATCGATACCGACTTCTAGGGCTCGGGCCAAAGTTCTGAGAAGTGAAAGCTTCGGTTCCCGTTTGCCGTTTTCAATGAGCGACAGCTGGCTGGGTGCTGTATCCACGAGTCCGGAAACATCATCGAGGGTGAAGCCCTTTTGCTTCCGAAGGTGCCGAATCCTTCGTCCAAGCGCGATGGAATCTAGCTCTGCGCGTTCGGAATCGTCTGATTCACCGGGAACCTGCCCGCTCCATGTGGTAGTCGTCACACGCACAGTCTAGGAAAGAACTGAGATACTTTCCAGCCTTTGGTAATTTCGTTGCCGTCCTTGAATACCTGTGGTGCGTACGCCGTCAAAGAATCCCTGAAATTACAAGATGACTCATGGCAGGAGCTCCAGGTCCTGGAAAACCGGAACACGCTTATAGTCTTCGCCTCGTGAGTCCTTTAGGACCGAGTCCGCATCGAGTAGGCCGGAAACCTAAGGTGCCGGAGATCTCTGCGTGTGCGCTTCTTTGTCGTTCACCGCCGGTACCCCGACTCAAACTACGACCCTTAGACTCGTACCATGAGCGAAAACGTCTCGTCATACACGCCCGGTTCAATCATTCCACTTGCCACCAGCACGAAGCGGTCGTGGGAGTTGGGGGACATGCGACAAATAGCCACTGGAACAGTCTCCCAGAAGGGACTACTAGTGCCATCATCGAATGACGAGACATCATGGTTTCTTTCGGTTCGGTCCGTAGAACGCGCTGGTATTTTTGAGACGTCAATGCTCCGACAGACTGTGACTATTATCGAAGGCGAGTTCCTCCAGCTAAAGGTTGAGGGAAAGAGTCAAGGCCTCGAATTATTTCGACCTCTTACTCTTGCCGATAGGTCATCAATCGAAGCCGCCCGCCCCATGGAACAACTGCTGATTCTTCATCTGGCGCATGACACATCCAAGGTAAGCGGTGTCGTCCGCCTGGTCGAACTGTCCAAAAACCGCGAGCAATATCTATTTGACGGGCAACTCGGCGTCCTCATCCAAGGACAGGCCATCGTGAATACCGCCGATAACGAGTCCCGCATGATGTTGCGTGACACGGTCATCGGTAGCGAGTCAGAAGGCGTTAGATTACACGGGCGGGGGACGCTCGCCGTCGTTTCTCTGGACCGAAACGGGTAAACAGCACCTCGCTACCCCTGCGAACCCGCACTCAGAGTTAAGCCCGCGCCTGGGAATAAGGGCCGTCTATGCTCGGAATTGCCCACCCATCCCACTGCATGGCCATGCATTCGCTATACCTCGGTTGTATAGCCGGGAGGCTTTTTGGAGTTCCGACACATTGCAAACTTCCGGGCGGCTTCTTGCGCGCAGTTCTGTACCACCACTGCAAGCGGTTCCCTCTTATCCACGAATCGCACCACGTTGCGCTTGCAAAAAACCCTGAAATCTATAATTTGACGATTCTTCTGGGTTGAATCCTCAAAAATCGCACGTTCTTCATGATCCACCTCATAGATAAGCGAAAAAAACTAGTTCTTCTCACGCCATCAATAATCGGAGATCTTTCCTTGGATAACCTCTAGCAACACTCTTGCCCCTGGGGAAAAGTAGTTGTCACGAGGAAGTCCACCGGCAAGATCCGGCAAGACCGGAGCATCACCGGTAGAGGACGACAGCTGACGAAGGAGCAGGACATGACCGATCAGAACACCACCGAGAACCGGATTGCAACCCTTGAGAATGACTGGGCAAACAACCCGCGCTGGGCGGGGACCACCCGTGATTACTCGGCAGCCGAGGTCGTCAAGCTCCAGGGCCGAGTCCAAGAGGAGCATACACTGGCCAAACGCGGTTCGGAAAAGCTGTGGAAGCAGCTGACTGAAGAAACCCCGACCGGCGGCTACACGAACGCACTGGGCGCCCTGACCGGCAACCAGGCGGTCCAGCAGGTCAAGGCCGGCCTGCGTGCCATCTACCTTTCCGGCTGGCAGGTCGCCGCGGATGCCAACCTTTCGGGCCACACCTACCCGGACCAATCGCTGTACCCAGCCAACTCGGTGCCGCAGGTTGTGCGTCGCATCAACAATGCCCTGTTGCGCGCCGACCAGATCGAATTTTCCGAAGACATCAAGACCGTCGAGGACTGGCTGGTTCCGATCGTCGCCGACGCCGAAGCCGGCTTCGGAGGGCCGCTGAACGCCTACGAACTGATGAAGTCGATGATTACGGCTGGCGCCTCAGGCGTGCACTGGGAAGACCAGCTGGCCAGCGAGAAGAAGTGCGGCCACCTGGGCGGCAAGGTCCTGATCCCCACCCAGCAGCACATCCGCACCCTGAACGCCGCCCGCCTGGCAGCGGACGTCGCCGGCACCCCGAGCGTGGTCATCGCCCGTACCGATGCAGAGGCCGCCACCCTGATCACCTCGGACGTGGATGAACGCGATCAGCAGTTCATTACCGGCGAACGCACCGCGGAAGGCTTCTACAAGGTGCAGAATGGCATCGAGCCGTGCATCGCCCGGGCCAAGGCCTACGCGCCCTACTCGGACCTGATCTGGATGGAAACCGGCACCCCCGACCTGGAAGTGGCCCGTCGGTTCGCCGAAGCTGTCAAGTCCGAGTTCCCGGATCAGATGCTGGCCTACAACTGCTCACCGTCGTTCAACTGGAAGAAGCACCTGGACGACGCGACCATCGCCAAGTTCCAGCGCGAGCTGGGCGCCATGGGCTTCAGCTTCCAGTTCATCACCCTGGCCGGCTTCCACGCCCTGAACTACTCGATGTTCGACCTGGCCCACGGCTACGCCCGGGACGGCATGAAGTCCTACGTCGACCTGCAGGAGCGCGAGTTCGCCGCCGAGGACCGCGGTTACACCGCCACCCGGCACCAGCGTGAGGTCGGCACCGGCTACTTCGATGACATCTCGACCACCCTGAACCCGAACGCTTCGACCCTGGCCCTGGTGGGATCCACCGAAGAAGGCCAATTCCACTAAACCGGCTCACTTTTCGAGCCTTGGTGGGGTCTGAAACGCCCCGGCAGCCGACAAACTCAACACCAGTCGTCAGCGGTTGCCGGGGCCCACGGGCCCCACCAGCCATTAAGTCTTTAAGGATATGCAGCCATGAACTCCCCAATCACTTTGAACACCGTGTCCATCACCGCTTCCCCGGTGCGCTACCAGGAACAGATCCTGACCGCCGACGCACTGGATTTCATCGCCAAGCTGCACCAGGCATTCGAATCCCGCCGGGTGGAACTGATGCAGCGCCGCCAGCTGAACCGGGCCCGCATCGCCAACGGCCACGACCCGAAGTTCCTGGATTCCACCCGCCATATCCGCGAAGACAACAGCTGGCAAGTCGCCCCGGCCGCGCCGGGCCTGGAGGACCGCCGCGTGGAGATCGCCGGCCCCATCGACCGCAAGTCCACCATCAGGGCACTGAACTCCGGTGCCAAGGTGTGGATGGCCGACATGGAGGACCAGTGCTCCCCCACCTGGGCGAACGTCATCAAGAACCAGGTGAACCTGCGCCGGGTGCTGGACGGGACCATTGACTACACCACCGTGGAGGGCACCGTGCTCACCCCGCACAGCACCGAGCTGCGCGAGCTGCCCACCATCGTGGTTCGCCCCCGTGGGCTGCACCTGCCGGAGAAGAACATGCTCATCGACGGCAAGCCGATCGCTGGCGCGTTCGTGGACTTCGGACTGCACTTCTTCCACAACGCCCAGCGCCTGATCGCCGCCGGGCGCGGCCCGTACTTCTCCCTGCCGAAGCTGGAGAACCACGCCGAGGCGCGGCTGTGGAACGACGTGTTCATCCTGGCCCAGGACCTGCTGGGCATCGAGCAGGGCACCATCCGCGCCACCGTGCTGATCGAGACGATCACCGCCGCGTTTGAGATGGAGGAGATCCTCTACGAGCTGCGCGACCACTCGGCCGGCCTGGTGGCCGGACGCTGGGACTACATCTTCTCGATCATCAAGAACTTCCGTTCCCGCGGCGCCCGGTTCGTGATGCCCGACCGCGACTCGGTGACCATGACCAGCCCGTTCATGCGGGCCTACACCGAACAGCTGGTGCGCGCCTGCCACCGCCGCGGGGCGCTGGCGATTGGCGGGATGAGCGCGTTCGTGCCCAACCGCAAGGATCCGCGCATCAACGAGCAGGGCTTCGCCGAGGTCAACGCGGACAAGTCCCGTGAGGCGGCCGAGGGCTTTGACGGCTCCTGGGTGGCGCACCCGGACCTGGTGCCGGTGGCGATGAAGGCCTACGACAACGTGCTGGGCGAGAATCCGAACCAGGTCTCCAGGCTGCGTGAGGATGTGCAGCCCTCGGCCTCCGAGCTGCTGAACGTTTCCGGGCTGGGTGGGCGCATCACCGAAACCGGGATCCGGGACAATGTGGAGATCGGCATCCGCTACATCGAGTCCTGGCTGCGCGGCAACGGCGCGGTGACCATCCGCAACCTGGTGGAGGACGCCTCCACCGCGGAGATCTCCCGTTCCCAGCTGTGGCAATGGATCCACCAGTCGGCGATCACCGACGAGGGCGAAGTGGTCACCCGGCATTGGGTGAGCGAACTGGCCGAGGAAACCATGGAGAAGATTGAGCGTTTCGAAGGTGACCGCTTTGAGGAGGCCATGGAGATCTTCGAGGCCTGCTCGCTGCGCGATGACTTCCCGACGTTCCTGACCTCCAACGCCTACCTGCGCTACCTGGACAAGCCGGCCCGCCAGTACGCGATGGCCAGCTAATCCCGCAAGGACCTGCGGCACCCGCCAGCGTTCCACCAGGTTTCGGCCCCCAAGTTCCCGGTTCCGGCACTGTTGCCCGAACCGGGGGCGAGGCGGGCCGGGGCCCCAGGAATCCGCGGCGGGTGCCGCTGTGCTGTGCCCGGGCGCTGCAGCTGTGCGCCGGGACCGGGGGCGGAGGGACCGGTGGCGGCCAGCGCCTATGCTGGAGGCATGGCAGCAGAATGGGACCGGCAAGGGCAGGGATGGACCGCTGACGTGCTCGGCGAGGACTTTGAGTGCCGGGTGCTGCCGTTGCCCGACGCTGAGCAGGCCACCCTCATCCGGCACCGTCCGGCCCGCTGGCGCCGCGCCGTGGGCGGGGTGCTGCGCGGGCACTCGGTGCTCTACCTGCACGGCTGGTCCGACTACTTCTTCCAGCGCGAGCTGGCCGAGTTCTTCAGCGCCGCCGGGGCGGACTTCTACGCGGTGGACCTGCGCAACTACGGGCGCAACCTCACCGCGCAAAGCACACCGGGGTACATCACGGACCTGCAGGAGTATTTCGCCGAACTGGATGCCGCCCACCGGATCATGAGCGCCGAGCACCCGCAGAACCGGGTGGTGCTGCTGGGGCATTCCACCGGCGGGCTGACCGCGTCCCTGTACGCGGCGCAGAACCCGCAAAAGGTGGATGCGCTGGTGCTCAACAGCCCCTGGCTGGAATTCCAGGCCACCGAGTTCGGGCGCACCGCAATCTCCGCGCTGTTCGCCGCCGGCTCGCGGCTGAACCCGCTGCGGGAACTGCCGCGGGTGGACCCCGGGTTCTATACCCGCAGCGTCTCCAGCGCCTACGACGGGGAATGGGACTACAACCTGCAGTGGCGTCCCCCGCAGGGCTTTCGGATCACCACCGGGTTCGTCAACGCCGTGTTCCGCGCCCAGGCCACCGTGGCCAAGGGCCTGGAGCTGCAGCAGCCGGTGCTGGTGCTGCTCTCCGCCCGCGACTACCTGCTGCCGCGCTGGACCCCGGACGCCACCCGCGCGGATGTGGCCCTGAACGTTCAGGTGGTGGCCCGGCGCAGCGTGGACCTGGGCGCCAACCTGTCCCTGCTGCGCCTGGACGGGGCGCTGCACGACATCTTCCTCTCCGTGCCCCAGGTGCGCCAGCGCGCCTACCTGGCCGTTGGCTCCTGGCTGGATGCCCAGCGCCACCGGATGGCCGGGTCCCGGCTGCAGGCGCTGGCCCGCAGGGTCACCGAGGACACCGCCGCCCGGCGCAGCGCCGCGGCCACGCCAGCGGATGGGGCCGGGCAGCAGCCGGTCGCAAGGTAGCGCTCGGCTGCGGCTAGGTGCGCAGGGCTCGCTGCCGCCGCTCATGGTTCAGCCCCAGGGTGGCCCACAGCAGCATCGCCGCGGCCGCGATCCACAGCACCGCCAGCCCGAACGCCAGGTAGCTGATCGCCCCCAGAAGCGAGCCCAGGGTGATCATCGCCCACAGCACCGCGTAGGGCGCCCACATCCCCCGGTTCCCGCCGCTGAGCGCCGCCGCCAGCTGCTGGCCGAGCTTGACCAGCGTGCCGGTCATGTAGGTCAGCCCCATCGACACCTCCCCGGAGCGGGTGTAGCTCACGTTCACCGCCCCCATCGCACTGGCCAGCACGCAGGCGGTGAGCACCTGCCCGCGCTCGCCGAGCAGCGCCGCTACCACCAGCAGGGCCCCGGAAATGTACATCACGATCGGCCGGCGGTGCACCCGGGCCCGGGCGCCGACCAGCGTGGCCAGGATGACCCCGAGCACGAAGCAGGAGACAAACGCCATCGCCAGCCACCACCCGGTCACATCCCCGCCGGCCAGCGCCGCCGAGGAGCGGGTGGAGTTGCCGGACATGAACGACAGGAAGTACCCGGAGTAGTGGATGAACCCTACCCCGTCCACGAATCCGGCGATCGCCGTGATCGCGCCGGCGAAGAACACTCCCCGCCACGACAGGTTTCTGGCCACCACTTCCCCCTTTACCCAGGCCCCGGCGCGTGCCTGCGGTCAACCTCATATTGACTTGCGCCACATCAGTACCCAAAAGGGCGCGGCAGCGCGTATGATTTTCACGGTTCGACGTCCACCGCCGCGCAGGTGCCGGCGCAAGGCCGGCAGAGCGGTGCGCGGTAGGCGCGTCACCGACTCCAATCTAGCCAACCAGGAACCGAGTTCGCACCGTGAGTGAAACCCAGCAGGCCCTCGCCCGGGGCCTGAATGCCCGACACATCCGCTTCATGGCCCTGGGATCGGCCATCGGCACCGGGCTGTTCTACGGCTCCTCGGCCGCCATCCAGGCCGCCGGACCGGCGGTGCTCTTCGCGTACATGATCGGTGGCGCCGCGGTGTTCGTGGTGATGCGCGCCATGGGCGAGATGGCGGTCAAGCACCCGGTCTCCGGCTCCTTCGCGCACTACGCCGCGCGCTACCTGGGGCGTTTTTCCGGATTCGTCACCGGCTGGACATTCACCTTTGAGATGGCGATCGTGGCGATCGCCGACGTCACCGCGTTCGGCATCTACATGGGCTTCTGGTTTCCGCAGGTCCCGCGCTGGATCTGGGTGGCGGCGGTGGTGCTGCTGATCCTGGTGATCAACCTGATGAAGGTCAAGGTGTTCGGGGAAACCGAATTCTGGCTGGCGGTGATCAAGGTCAGCGCGATCGTGGCGATGATTGTGGCCGGCGCCGCGCTGATCGTCTTCGGGTTCCACGCCCCCGGGCAGGACACCGCCCCGGGCCTGGACACGCTGCTGGCCGCCGGCACCCTGTTCCCCAACGGCTTTACCGGCCTGCTGCTCTCCTTCGCCGTGGTGATGTTCGCCTTTGGCGGCATCGAGACCATCGGCATCACCGCCGGGGAGGCCGATGACCCGGCCCGGGCGGTGCCCGCCGCGATCAACACGGTGCCGTGGCGGATCCTGCTGTTCTACGTCGGTTCGCTGGCCGTGATCATGATGCTCTTCGACTGGCGCCAGATCGACGGGACCACCTCCCCGTTCGTGCAGATCTTCGACGCGCTGGGCATCCCGGCCGCCGCCCACGTACTGAACTTCGTGGTGATCACCGCGGCGATCTCCGCGATCAACGCGGACACCTTCGGCGCCGGGCGGATGCTCTACGCCCTGTCCCTGAAGGGCCTGGCCCCGCGCTCCTTCACCCGGGTCTCGGCCAACGGGGTGCCGTGGATGACCGTGCTGGTGATGGTGCTGGTGCTGGTGATCGGGGTGGTGCTCAACGTGTTGCTGCCCGAGCAGCTGTTCCTGATGATCGCCTCGCTGGCCACCTTCGCCACCGTCTGGGTGTGGGTGATGATCCTGGCCTCCTACCTGTCGATGCGCCGTGAAATGGGACGCACCGGCGGCAAGCGCAACGCGTTCGAGGTGCCCGGCGGCAGCCTGAGCGCCTGGGCGGCGCTGGCATTCATGGGCTTTGTGGTGGTGCTGCTGGCGTTGAGCGCCGAAACCCGGGTCGCACTCTACGTGGGCGCCGGCTGGCTGGTGCTGTTGGGCATCAGCTACAAGCTGCTGGTCAAGGCCCCGGCCGCGCAGGCGGTGGACGCCCCCTCGGGCAGCGGCCGGGAATAAGCCCGCCCGGCCCCGGGTTGGCACCGACATGAGTGAACAACGTCTTCGCGTGGACATCTGGTCCGACATCGCCTGCCCGTGGTGCTTCATCGGCAAGCGCCGCTTCGAGTCCGCGCTGCAGCAGCTGGACTTTGCCGACCAGGTCGACGTGCACTGGCACGCCTTCCAGCTGGACCCGAGCCTGCCCGAGCATTATGCGGGCACTGAACTTCAGTACCTCAGCGAGGTCAAGGGAATGCCGGCCGAGCAGGTGCAGGGCATGCTGGAGCACGTCACCGACCAGGCCGCCGGTGAGGGGCTGTCCTACGACTTTGAGAAACTGCGTCCGGCCAATTCGTTCAACGCGCTGCGGCTGCTTCAGTTCGCCAAGCAGCAGGGGCAGGGCTCGGCGATGAAGGAGGCGCTGCTCTCGGCGCACTTCGAGCGCGGCCTGGACACCGGCGACCGGGAAACCCTGGCCGACCTGGCCGCCGCAGTGGGCCTGGATCGTTCGCAGGCGCTGGACGTGCTGGAAACCGATGCCCACGCCGATGAGGTGCGAGCCGACATCGACCAGGCCCGCCAGCTGGGCATCAGCGGGGTGCCGTTCTTCGTGCTGGAGGGCAAGTACGGGATCTCCGGCGCGCAGCCGGCCGAGAACTTTGTCCAGGCGCTGCGTCAGGTGCGCGCCGAGCAGGGCTAGCGGCAGGAGACCGCCGGCAGCCCTGCCGTCCGGCTTCTCCTACTTCTTCGCCGCCGACGCGGCACACTGCAGGGGACCCGGCGTCTTGTCCAGGCGCCGGGTCTTGGTCATTTCGGCGAACTTCGCACCGATTTCAAAGTCCACCTGCGCCCCGCGCTTGTCCTTGTCGAACACGTACACGGCCCCATCCAAGTGCCGCTGCAGGGTCAGCGCCTGCGCATAGCCCTGCGGGCCGGAAACCACCGCGCCCACCGTGTCCGCGTAGTCGCTGACCGCGCTGGTGGTCAGCGCAATCTGAAAACCGCGCTGGGACAGCTTCTGTGCGGTGCTGCCGCCCAGGCCGTTCTGCCCGCCCGCGTTCAGCACCCGCACCTCGACCTCGTTCGGATCCAGGTAGGTGAAGTCACGCTGCGGGCAATCGGGGTCGGCAATCGGCTGTTGCTGGTCGGCGGCGGCCGGGGTCTGCCGCTGCCCGGGTAGCTGGATCTTCTGCGTGAACACCAGCAGCGCCACGACCAGCACGACGGCCACCAGTGCGCTGAGCGCGCCGAATACGACGTTCTGCCGCCGGCGGCGGCGCCGTTTGGCCTGGGCGTCGGACTGGAAGGACAGCTCATCCTCCCCCACGATCCGCTGCCCATGCCAGGTGTTCGCGTCCTGGGGTTCCTGCTCGCCGCTCATGGCCCACCTTTCCGGGCCCGCGCGCCGCGCTCCGTAGTGGCCGGCCTGGCCGGGGCGGCGTCGATGCCCTGTGTGACCTGTAGCTTACCGGCTACTCGTCCAGGTTCAACACCCTGGCGTGCATTATCGAACGGTGGTGCAAGGCGGTGCGCACGGCGCGGTGCAGCCCGTCCTCCAGATACAGGTTGCCCTGCCAGCGCACCACGTGCGGGAACAGATCCCCGAAGAACGTCGAGTCCTCGGCCAACAGGGCTTCCAGGTCCAGGGTCCGCTTTGTGGTGGTCAGCTCCTCCAGGCGCACCTGCTGCGGGGGAATCGCGCTCCAGTCCCGGGTGCTGCGCATCTGATGCTCTGGATAGGGGCGCTGCTCTCCTACTGCTTTAAAAATCACCCCTCCAGCATAGAAAACCACTGTCGGCCCAGACCCGCAACGCAACGGATGCGGCCAGCCGCCCCCGCGTGGGTTACCATGTCCCCGGCGGAGCGGCTCGTTGTCCTCTACACAGCGCCCCCGCGTGCCGTCGCCGGGCAGTATGCCCCAGTAATCACGCAGAAAACAAGGATTTCGACGCATTCATTAACCTGCCGGAACCGTGCGTAACCTACGCTGGTAACAATCGCCGCGGCGGGTGCAACATTGTGGGCATGAACAACGCAGTCACCGAGATCCCAGTGCTCGATATCTCCACCGCCCGCAACGCCGACGGCTCCTTCAGCCAGCAGTTCGTCCAGAAGCTGCGCGACGCGGCGCACCGCGTCGGCTTCTTCCAGATCGTCGGCTACGCCAAGACCGAGAACCAGGACCAGCAGCTGCTGGAAACCATCGCCGAGTTCTTCGCCAAGCCGGTGGAGCAGAAGCTGAAGCTGGATAACCGCAACAGCGCCCAGTTCCGCGGCTACACCCGGATGGGCACCGAGATCACCCGGGGACGGGCCGATGCGCGCGAACAGATCGACTACGGCCCACAGCGCCCTGCCCTCGACGCCGTTCCCGCGGACGCCCCCTACCTGAATCTGCAGGGCCCGAACCAGTTCCCCCAGGATTTCCCACAGCTGGAGGAACGCGCGATGGCGTGGGCCGAGCTGATGCACCAGACCGGACATGAGCTGCTTTCGGCGCTGGCCGTGGGCCTGGGGCTGGATGAGGACCACTTCGATGAGCCGTTTGCCAACACCCCGGCCTGGATGGGCAAGCTGGTGCACTACGTCTCCGGTGACGTGGTCCCGGACGCCGGCAACCAGGGCGTGGGGCTGCACGCCGACTACGGCTTCATCACCCTGCTGCTGCAGGACAGCGTGGGCGGGCTGCAGGTGCAGCCGTACGGGCAGGAAGAGTGGATTGAAGTGCCACCCACTCCCGGCGCGCTGGTGGTGAACCTGGGGGAGATGCTCGAGGTGGCAACGGACGGCTACCTGATGGCCACCATTCACCGGGTGATCGCCCCGCCGGCGGGCGTGGACCGCTACTCGGTGCCCTTCTTCTACTCCCCGCGTCTGGACGCGGTGATCGACAAGGTCCAGCTGCCAGCCGAACTGGCGGCCGAAGCCCGGGGTGTCTCCGATGATCCGCAGAACCCGATGCTGGCCTCCTACGGCGCCAATGTGCTCAAGGGTTGGCTGCGCGCCCACCCACAGACCGCGGCAATCCATTACCCAGAACTGGTGCAGAGCAAGGCCAGCGCTTAAGTTCGCAAGGCCGGGCGCAACGGACGCCGCGAGCGCGGGAGCCCTTACGGTGCTGTAAACAGCAGACGGTTGGCAGGAACCTGAAGCTCTTGCCAACCGTCTGCTGTTAACAGTGCGAGTGTTCATGACGTCAACTGGTCCCCCAATTACCAGTCAGGCCGTCATCTGAGAAGCACTCCCGGTATACACCGTGCCCCCATTCTTACCCGTGTGACTCAAACTACTGATAGGTTCATCTAAAGATTTCATCAATTCATCTGAATACGCCTGTCAGACCGCTAGTTTCTGTTCCGTAATCATTCGGTAGCCAACGCCGCGAACGGTCTCAATCCATTTTGGTTCGCGCGCCGAGTCACCCAGCTTGCGGCGCAGGTTTGCGATATGCACCTCGATGCTGCGTTGATCGGCGGAGGAAATGTAGCTGTCTCCGCCGTTCTCGTAGCCATTGAGATGGCGCACCATCTCCTGCTTGCTGCGCACACGCCCCGGATTCATCAGCAACATGTGCAGCAGCGAGAACTCCGTGGCGGTGACCGGAATGGAGGTTCCGTCAATCGTCACATCCCACGTGCTGGTGTTCAGAATCAGATCCCGGTGGCGCAATTCCTCGCCGCCGTCTGGATCGATTCCGTTCAGCAGCTGCCGCATTCGCTCGCGTTGCCGCATGATCGCGTTGATCCGGGCGCGAAGCTCCCGCATGCGTCCGGTTCCGGCCATGTATTGATCGGCCCCAGCCTCCAGCGCCAGCACGACTTCTATCTCGTCGTCGCTGGGCAACATCGCAATGATGTGCGCTTTGGTTATCGGGCGGATTCGCTGAATGGTTTCATTCATGTCGATATCCGGCAGCCCGGGGAAGACCAGGACAATGTCCGTTTCGGCCCTCTCAACCTGCTGCACCCCTAAGCGGCCCGAGTCCGCACGGTCAACAGAGAACCCGGCGTTATGCAGCACCAAATCAAAATCTGGTCCCGCCGCCGCGTCTCCACAAATAAGCACAACTCTGCGCTTCTCATTCACCATATCTATGCCCCAAACATCGATGAACGATCCAATTTTTCCCAAGTACAGCAGATACTACAGCAGAACATGCGGCTGACGGGGAAAGAGATGACGGGTAAAGAGCGCAGATTACCTGGGAAGCCGCAAATCCAATGCAATCCAGGAACAACGACGCCACACCCATAACCGTCGACGCGGCGGGCCTATCGATCAGATAGGACGCAGAATTCATTGCCCTCGGGGTCGGCCATGACCACCCATTCTTGAATGCCCTGACCAATGTCGATGGGACGGGCCCCAAGGATAATTAGACGCCGCACTTCCTCCTCCTGGGAAACACCATGCGGGGTGAGGTCCAGGTGCAGCCGGTTCTTGACGCCCTTGCCCTCGGGAACTCGAGCAAAGGTCAGGATCGGGGTCCCGGACCCCTCACCCGCACTCCTCATAAGCCCACCTTCACCACGTAGTGCGGGCGAACCTATGGACACGAATTCGGCGGTGCGTTCGATAACGGCAAAGCCCAGTGCGGCACACCAGAAATCCCCCAAGGCTTCGGGTTGATGACAGTCGATTCCGATCTCGGTGATCCAACTAGTCATTCTCGGCTCCCCTCAGGGATCAAGTCCGGCCTATAGGCAATAAAGTGTGTCTGAAAACCTGGTCCTGCCCCGGAAAGCCGGGACAGGATCAAGGTTCACATGGGTATTCAATCCATAAGTGTGAAGCTTACTGGACAATCCCATACTTGTATTATCTGCCATTCACCCATGAAAAAGAACGGCACGACATCCAAAGGAACCCAACGCTGGCGATGCAAGAACTGCAATTCGAGCACCACTTTCCAGCGAGCTGACACCACAGCTCGCAACCAACTCACTGGCTTCGTCGGTTGGCTCATGAGCAAGCTTTCTCAAGCCGAATTCGGCGGAGGCACTGGCCGGACTTTCCGCTACCAGACCGCTTGGTGCTGGAACGTCGAACCCTATTTACCGCGAACTGGTGAAGTTTTCAATGAAGTCCAAGTCGACGGTATCTATATCCGTCCAGGCTGGTGCCTGCTGATCGCTATCGCTAACGGAAGCGTTATCGGATGGCAGTGGTGCGACCGTGAAAAAGCCGTGGCATGGATCGCTTTGTTGGAGCATTTTCCCGAGCCGAAAGTCGTGCTGACTGATGGCGGATCAGGACTGATGAAAGCGTTGAAAAAGCTCTGGCCTAATGTGAAGATCCAACGCTGCTTGGTCCATATCCAGCGCAACGTTCGCACCTACCTGACGATGAATCCTCGGTTGCAGGCTGGTAAATCGCTGCGGCGTCTAAGCTTGAAACTCACGAAAATCCAGACGCAGGAAGCCGCGACAGAATGGATGGCCGCTTTCGCTGCCTGGCATGCAGAGAACCAGAACCTGATCAATGAGAAGACCTACGCTGCTGACTGGCCCGGTGCCAGACCGCAAGGTGTTCATGGCACCCGGAAGTGGTGGTACACCCATGAACGGCTACGAAGCGCCTACGAGTCCATGAGGAAAGCAATGCAGCGCGGTCACTTGTTCACGTACTTGAACAAGGACCTAAAAGGTCTGGGGATCAACGCGACGACGAACATGATTGAAGGCGCGGTGAACTCCGGGATCCGAGCCATGATCTTTCATCATCGCGGGATGCCGGTCGAGCATCGAAGACGAGCATGCGAGTGGTTCTGCTGGACGCACACCGATGAGGCGAATCGCCCTGCGTTGGGAGAGCTTTTACGGCCGGAGCACTTCTCTCCAGAAGCAAAGAAGGCAGCTGAGCAAGTGTCAGATGACGAGCCAATCGGCCCGGAGCTTTATGGCACCGGCGCTAGTACCGAAGATGGACAGTTCATCAGAAGAGGCTGGATTCGAAACAGCTACTAGTCACTGGTCTTGAAGGTGTCTGGCCTTGGAACACGCCCGGGCCAGACACACTTTATTGCCTATAGCCCTCAAGTCCGCAGGATCCCAGGGCTTAAATGATAATGTCCCGGTGAACCGAAGTTACGGTCCACCGGGACATCCATCTGGCGGAGGATGGGGGATTTGAACCCCCGAGGGCGTGAACCCAACACGCGTTCCAGGCGTGCGCCATAGGCCGCTAGGCGAATCCTCCATAGCGCTCTGTAGAGCAGGCTCCAGCATATCGAAATTTTTCCTGATTCACGAATCGGGTTCCGGGCCAGCCTCAAAAGTATCCCAGTCGCTCAAGATCCCCGGAAGTTCGGGGATTCCGGACGCTTATCCCCATCGCGCAGACCGCGAGATCAAAGTGTCGGGGTGCCACGAGACAATGAATACATGGGAAAAAGAGATGTATTTCATAACGACGGTGATCCTCACCGTTTGCACATCCTCCCATCTGCTCATCGTGAGTTTTGTGGATCAGATGGAGACTGGTCCGCGCAGGTGGAACGGGAAGTTGTCTTCAGCTCGTTGGCAGATAACGTCACCACACTGTCGGCGCTCGGTGTTGCCACCACTGCAAAGCAGGCCCTGACCCAGCTTGAGCAAATCGCCAGAATTCGCTCACAACTGGATAGCGCGGAAGCGCTCCTGCTGGCTGATGCCTTGGAACTGGCCAATCGGGAGGCGGAACAGAACGCCGAGCAACAGGTCCTCTTCCAGGACGCACTCCAGGAACGCAGCGCTGAGTACTACGGAGTCGACCCTCGAAACCCGGACATCATCCGCTCTTCGCTGGTCAGTGAAGTTTCCATCGCCATGCGCGAACCCGAGCGGGTAGTGCGAGGCAAACTGATCACCGCAGAAGGCCTGCGCCATTTGTGCCCAAGGACGCTCAGCGAGCTCAGCCAAGGAAGCATCACCACCAAGAGCGCGGTGGAAATCGTGAAAAACTCGCAGGATCTTGAACCGGAGGAAGCCCACCATCTGGAAGAGGTGCTGCTGCCCATTGCCCGCACCAGCCCCGACCACACCGTCAAGAAACAGGCGCAGAAGATGCGCGGACGCCTTCATCCACAAAGCCCGGAGGAACGCCACAAGGTGAAGCAGGCCGAACGCGGCGTCATTTGCTGGAACGAAGATGGCGGGATGGCCAAGATTCTGATCACCCTGGAAGCCCAGGACGCACTCGCGATCATGAATACGCTGAACTGGCACATCGCGGGACACCGCGACCCGGACGACGATCGCGGCGACGCGCAGATTCGCGCGGACATCTTCCGGGATGTGTTGTTGGATGGCTGGCCGGAGCGCAAGGGAGCCGACGTCAAGGCTCGTATTGCAATCACCATCCCGGCCCTGGAGATGCTTGCAAACCCACAACGGACGGTAGCGGAACTAGAAGGCTACGGGCCGGTCCCACTGGGAGTGGCGCTGCAGCTGGCCAAGAACGCGCCTTCGTTGATTCCGGTGCTAACCGACCCCTGGACCGGAGCGGTAATCGACATTGGTCGAGCCCGCTACCGGCCACCCAACGTGCTAAGGGAATTCCTTCGCTGGCGGGACGAGCACTGTTGCTTCCCCGGATGTCGTCGGTTGCCCGATGCCAGCGAAATCGACCACATCGATGACTGGGCGAAGGGCGGCGGAACGACACGGCGGAACACGAGACTGCTGTGCAAGCGGCACCAGATGTTCAAGCATGCGCTCGGGTGGCAATCCACATACCGCCCGGATGGCTCGGTTGAATGGCGCACCCCCAACGGGATGATTCAAACTCACCTGCCGGGCAGCATCCGCAGCGCCCAATCGTTCGAACCCGAGATGGCGACAAATCCCATGTTGCCCACAGTCGAGGTGAACGATGAAGTGCTCCGGGTTCTGGGCTGGCGTGACCCTCCCCAACAGAATGCCGGGTAAGCGGCAAGGATCTTGACACCCTCGTTGAGAGCAAGGGCACGTCTCCTCGATTTCATCCACGGGCACGTCTCCGGTAGTATTTTCGGTGACCCCTCGTGTGGTGTCATCCTGTTGAACTCCCCCAGGACCGGAAGGTAGCAAGGGTAGATGGGCTCTGGCAGGTGCATGAGGGGTCTTTACTTTTCCACGATGCGTGAATGGAGTCTAGGTGGGCGCTGGTCGTTACGCCCCAAGTCCTTCGGGGCCGCTTCACCTTGGCAATTTACGCACTGCGATTCTGGCCTGGCTATTTGCCCGCTCAACCTCGCGGCAGTTCCTCTTGCGCATTGAAGACCTGGACCGTGTGCGTTCCGGCGCCGAAGAAATGCAACTCAAGGAATTGGCGGCGCTGGGCTTGGATTTTGATGGTCCCCTGGTCCGCCAGCACGAGCGGCTGGACACTTATCAGCAGATCATCGCGTCTCTGGCTGAACGCGGAATGGTTTACGAATGCTTCTGCTCACGCAAGGACATCGCCGAAGCGGCGTCCGCGCCGCACGCCGCACCCGGCGCCTACCCGGGCACCTGTCGAAATCTGACGGACGTGCAGCGGGCCGAGCGAGCCAAAGTTCGGCCTGCCGCTTTGCGGCTCCGCGCCGAAACCGCCTCCTTCACCGTCCATGACGAATTGGCTGGCGAATACCGCGGACTGGTCGACGACTTTGTGCTGTTACGCAACGACGGCGCACCGTCGTACAATCTCGCCGTGGTGGTTGATGACGGGCACTTCGGCATCGACTACGTCGTGCGCGGGGACGACCTGCTCTCTTCGGCGCCCCGGCAGGCCTATTTGGCGTCGCTGCTGTCACTGCCCGTCCCCGAATATGCCCATGTGCCGTTGGCGGTCAACGACAAGGGGCAACGGCTGGCCAAACGCGACGGGTCAGTGACCCTCGAAGACCTTTTCGAGAAAGGCATTGATGCCGACCAAGTGCGCGGGATCTTGCTAGAGTCATTGGGCCTGCCTACCAGCTCGCTCGACGCCGCGTTGCGGGCCTTTGACCCGGCCCGGCTGCCCCGGGAGCCTTGGGTGGTACGGCCAGATGAAATTGTTCACCAGCTGATGCCTGATGCATCGAAGAACAGATAGGGTATCGGTGTGAGTACAGCGCTTTACCGTAGATATCGTCCCGACACCTTCGCCGACGTTATCGGGCAAGAGCACGTGACCACCCCCCTGATGACTGCCCTGTCGAAGAACCGGGTCAATCACGCCTACCTCTTTTCCGGGCCCCGCGGCTGCGGCAAGACCACCAGCGCCCGCATCCTGGCACGCTGCCTGAACTGTGCCGAAGGCCCGACGCCGACCCCGTGCGGCAAATGCGACAGCTGCATTGAACTGGCCAGCGGCGGCCCGGGCTCCCTTGACGTCATCGAGATCGACGCGGCCAGCCACGGCGGCGTCGAAGACGCCCGCGACCTTCGCGAGCGTGCAACTTTTGCCCCGACCCGCGACCGGTACAAGGTCTTCATCATCGATGAGGCCCATATGGTTACCCCGGCAGGATTCAACGCCCTGCTGAAAATCGTTGAAGAGCCGCCGGCCCACATCAAGTTCATCTTCGCGACCACCGAACCGGACAAGGTCATCGGCACGATTCGCTCGCGTACCCACCACTACCCGTTCCGCCTGGTTCCTCCCGAGGCCCTGCTGCAGTACCTGCAGACCCTCTGCGAACGTGAGAACGTCCAGGTGGCCGAGGGCGTGCTGCCGCTGGTGATCCGCGCCGGCGGAGGATCGGTGCGTGACACCCTCTCCGTACTGGACCAGCTGATGGCCGGGGCCTCGGAGGCCGGGGTCGACTACGAAACCGCGGTCGCCCTGCTGGGCTACACGCACGCCACGTTGCTGGATGAGGTGTCCCTGGCGCTGCATGAGGCCGACGGGGCCAGCCTGTTCAACGCGATCGACCGGATCGTGCAGACCGGCCTGGATCCGCGCCGCTTCGTCGAGGACCTGTTGGAGCGTTTCCGTGACCTGATCATCGCCAAGGCGGTGCCTGAGGGGCTGGAAAAGATCCTGCGCGGCATGCCCGGCGACCAGTTGCAGAGCCTGGCCGATCAATCCACCCTGTTCGGACAGGCCGAGCTGAGCCGTTGGGCCGATGTAACCAACCAGGCCCTGACCGACATGACCGGGGCCACCTCACCGCGCCTGCACCTGGAGCTGCTGGCCGCGCGCTTGCTGCTGCCTTCGGCCGATGCCGGGGCCAGCGCCGTTGCCGCCCGCCTGGATCGGCTCGAACGCCATGCCATGACCGGCGGCGCGCTGCCCGAGCTGGCGCAGGATGGCTCCAGCGATGCACCGATGTCCAGCGCTCCCATGGCATCTCCGGAAAGCACCCGCCAGGGCGCCGCCGCAGTACGTGAGGCACTGGCGGCTGCCCGCGCCCGCAAGCAGGGAACAGCCCCCGCCGAGACTGCCTCCCCGCAATCCCAGGAGCCTGGAACCCCCGCCGCTCAGCAGCCCGAACAGGTTCCAGCCGACGCTCAGACCGCTCACTCACAGATTCCGGCTTCCGATCACCCGCAGCCGCAGGAGCCGAGCGCGCAGCAGATCCCGGATGCCGAAGACGGACCCTTGGATCCGGGCGGCTCACTCAACACCGGGGCCGACGCCGACTGGGGCGGCACCTGGGGTCCGATCAGTGATGCGCCGAGCAATCCGGTAACCACCCCGGTGGATCCTTCCCCGAGTGTCCCGGCCCAGCGTCCGGAAGGCGTCTCCCCGTTCAGCCTGGTTCCGGATCCGGCCAGCGGCGAGGACCTCTCCTTTGGCACCGGCGTGCCTATCGACGACGTGAAGCAGAACGCGGCCATGGCCGAATTCGCCAAGCGCGCGGCGGCGCAGCGCGAACAGTCCCAGCCGCAGGGCCCAGCCGCACGACAGCAAACTGCTCAGCAGCAGCCCGCCTCGCCACAACCCGCACAGGATTCCCCTGCCCATCCAGCCCAGTTCGAACAGCACCGGGGAACCGACGAGCAGGATCAGCACGCGGAACAGCAGCGCGCCGAAGTGCAGCGCCAGGCTGAGGAAAACGCGCGCCGCGAACAGGCCCAGCGCGAACAAGCCCAGCGCGAGCAGGCCGAACGCGAACAAGCCCAACGCGCCGAAGCGCAGCGTCAAGCCGAAGAAAACGCACGCCGAGAACAGGCCCGACGCGAACAAGCCCAACGCGCCGAAGCGCAGCGCCAGGCCGAAGAAAACGCACGCCGCGAACAGGCCCAACGCGAACAAGCCCAGCGCGAGCAGGCCCAGCGCGCCGAACAGCAGCGCCAGATGCAGCAGGAGCAGCAGCGGCCGCAGCAGCAGGCACCACATGGTCAGCCTTCCCCGCAGCGCCAACAGCCACAGCAGCAGTCTCAAGCGGCTGCCGCCTCAGGCGGGTCCGGCGGTGCAGTCCAGGCGTTCCAGCAGGCCTGGCCCACGATCCTGGAGCAGCTGCAGTCCCACTCGCGGGTTCTGCACTCGATGGTTGCGAACTATGCGAACATCGGAGGTTTCGACGGTCGCACCCTGACGCTGGCCTTCTCAAACTCCGGGCCGCTGGTGAACTTGCGCAACCGGCCGGACATGATGGGGCTGCTGACCAATACGGTCAGCCAGGTCATGCGGCAACAGGTCGAGGTGGTCCTCACCGAGGGAGGCTCGGGTCCCACCGGTGGTGGTTCCCCAAAAGGTGACCGCCGGCCCCAGCCGGCGTCCGCACCAGTAGCTGAACGTCAGTCGAACGCAGCGGCGGACGCCCCGGCGCCCACTCCCCACGCACCGCAGGCAGCATCGGTCGCCCAGCCCTCCCGGCAGGAACCTGCCGGGCAGCGCGCCGGTGCGGGCTCCGCACCGGCGGGGATCTCCGCCCCGTCCTACGACGAACCGCCCTACGATGAGGAACCGCCGTACGATCCGTACGAGGACTCCTACCCCCCAGAGGACAGCTACTACTCCCCCGAGCCGTCGCGCCCCCAGCCAGCCGCGCGCCCGGCCGCTGCCGGCGTACCAGCTACGCCTGACCGGCAGGACCCGTCCGGTCCCGTGGCCCCCTCCGGGCAGACGGTTGCCCCCGCACCCGCCACGACCAACGCGCCGTCGGCCCCCGGGGCCCCGCGTACCTTTGACGGGCCACCGGTGGCGCCCAAGCCGCGGATGACCGCCGGCATGAGTGCCCGGCAGGCCGAGCAGGGCGGGTCGGCCACACCTGCCGCGGCGGCCGGCGGCTACTCCCGGCCGGTCAGCGACGTTCCGCTGCGCCCGGGCAGCACCACCGATTCCTTCCCGGCACCTACCGGTCCGGTGGACGTGCCTTCCGAGCCGGCACCGCCGGCCCCGGGCAACGAGCCACAGCGTCGGCAACCGGAACCACCCCAGGCCCACCGCGAAGCCCCGATCCCGGCCAGGCCGGAGCCGGCCGGCCTGCCGCAGGCCCAACCGTCACAGCCATCGCAGCCGCACCAGCAGCGCCCACCCATGGACCAGGAATCGGCCCCCGTCGCCCCGGCTCCTGGCGCCGGGCATGCCTCGGCGGCGGACAATGCGTGGGGGCAGCCCGCAGCGCCGCGCGCACAGTCGGGCGCACCCGCAGCCCCCGCACCCGCGGCCCCCGCTGCTCCTGCAGCCCAGGGCGGCCAGCGGCTGAGCCGCTACCAGCAGCTGATGAACCAGGCGCGCAGCTCCTCGTCCCCGATGGATTCGGCCGCCGGTTCCTGGGGCCAGCCGCAGCGTTCGGCACCGCAGCGCCCCACACCGCAGCCGGAACCGGAGCCGGATGAGTTCGTGCCCAGCGATGATGACATCGCGGTGGAGGATTCGAACCTGATCGGGGTGCCGGCCATCGAACGGCTGCTGGGCGGCGTGGTGATCGAACAGCGCGACACCAACGGCAATCCGGTGGAACTTCGCCGCAGCCTCTAGCTGCGCCGCCCGCCACGGGTAAGTGTCGGTGTGAGACGCTAATCTAGTACGCGAACCCCGGCCAGCCAGCACGGGTTCGCCCAGCAAGGAAAGAGAGCAGCAGTGTACGAGGGAGCAGTTCAGGAACTGATCGACGAGCTCGGTCGGCTTCCGGGCATCGGTCCGAAGTCCGCACAGCGCATCGCTTTCCATATCCTCGATGCCGATCCGGGTGATATGACCCGGCTGGCGGCCGCCATCCAGACGGTGAAGGAGAAGGTGAAGTTCTGCCAGATCTGCTTCAACATCACCGAGCAGGAGATCTGCGCGATCTGCCGGGATGAACGCCGCGATGGCAGCAAGATCTGCATCGTCGAGGAGTCCAAGGACGTGTTGGCCATTGAGCGCACGCGCGCCTTCAACGGCAAGTACCACGTGCTGGGTGGCTCCATCAACCCGATCCAGGGCATCGGCCCGGAGCAGCTGCACATCCGCGAGCTGCTCGCCCGGTTGGGCGATGAGTCGATCACCGAGCTGATCGTGGCCACCGACCCGAACCTGGAGGGCGAGGCCACGGCCACCTACCTGATTCGTGCGCTGCGGCCGCTGGGCATCAGCATCACCCGGCTGGCCTCGGGCCTTCCGGTGGGCGGGGACCTGGAGTACGCCGATGAGGTCACCCTGGCCCGTGCGTTCGAGGGGCGGCGCGACACCGCGCCCGCGGCCCCCGCCACGCCCTCCGCTTCCCAGGACTCCTAGGGCTGCCCCCACGGCCATCGCCCTCCCCGGCACGCCACGGTTCGCCTCCCGTGGACGGGCACACGCGCCCGGTTTTTAGTTGTCAAAAGTCAATGAATGTGGAATCGCCCACTTTGGTTGATCGAACTCAACCATCGGTCTATAGTTGACGTAGTTCAACTAACAGACTTTGGAGCACTATGACCACTACACCCGCGGATCAGAACCCGCGTATGTCGCACCGGGAGGTTTTGCAATCTCTCACCGGGCTGCTGATGGGCATGTTCGTCTCGATCCTGGCCGGCACCGTTGTTGCCAGCTCGCTGCCGGTGATCGTTGCCGACCTGCACGGCAGCCAGACCGCCTACACCTGGGTGGTGACCGCCACGCTGCTGGCCACCACCGTCTCCACCCCGATCTGGGGCAAGTTCGCCGACCTGGGCAACCGCAAGCTGCTGCTGCAGATCGCGCTGATGATGTTCGTGCTGGCCTCCGCGGCCGCCGGCTTTGCGCAGGACACGAACTTCCTGATCGCGATGCGCATCATCCAGGGCCTGGCCGGCGGCGGCATGGGCGCCCTGAGCCAGATCGTGATGGCCGACATCCTCTCCCCGCGCGAACGCGGAAAGTACATGGGCCTGTTCGGCGCGGTCATGGCCGTGGGTACGGTCGGTGGACCGCTGATCGGCGGGTTCATCACCGACACCATCAACTGGCGCTGGAACTTCTTCGTCGCCCTGCCGGTGGCGATCGTCGCGGTCATCATGATCCAGCGGACCCTGCATTTGCCCGCCGTGACCAAGCGGTCGTTCAAGATCGACTACTGGGGCATGATCCTGCTCTCCGCCGGCGTGTCCTTACTGCTGATCTGGATGTCGCTGGGCGGCAGTGAATTCGAGTGGGCCTCCCTGACCAGCTACCTGATGGTCGCCGGCTCGGTGCTGCTGCTGGCCGCGTTCGTCCTGGTCGAGCTGCGCGCCGAGGAGCCGCTGCTGAACCTGACCCTGTTCCGCAACCGCACCTTCACCTTCGCCGTGATCGCCTCGCTGGCGGTGGGCGTGTCGATGTTCGGCACCTCGGTGTTCCTCAGCCAGTACATGATCATGGCCCGCGGCGCCAGCGCCATGCAGGCCGGGCTGATGACCTTCCCGATGATGGCGGGCCTGCTGGTGATCTCCACCGGCGCCGGCTGGCTGATCTCGCGCTACGGCAAGTGGAAGGCGCTGGTGGTCAGCGGGTCCATCCTGCAGGTGATCGGGCTGTTCCTGCTAGGCAGCATCCACTACGACACCCCGTTCGTGCTGGTGGCCACGTACATGTTCATCCTGGGCGCCGGCGTGGGCCTGGTGATGCAGAACATGGTGCTGGTCGTGCAGAACTCGGTGGCACAGCGTGAGCTGGGCGTGGCCTCCTCGGCCGTGAACTTCTTCCGCACCCTGGGCGGCACCGCCGGCACCGCCGGGCTGGGCGCACTGTTGGCGGTCAGCATCCCGAACATGCTCGAGGACCGCAAGAACGAGCTGATGCAGGCTCTGGCCTCGCTGGGCGACAAGGCCGCTGAGGTGGGCGCCGCCCTGAATTCGGGCTCGCTGCCGGAAATCTCCTCGCTGCCCGAACCGGTGCGCGTGATCCTGGAATCCACCTATGGCGATGCCGTGGCCCAGCTGTTCGCGGTCGCCGCACCGATCAGCATCATCACCGTGATCGCGGTGCTGCTGCTGCCGAACCAGTCGCTGAGCACCCAGACCCGCACCGAGCGCATGCGCGATGAGCAGGGCCTGGTTGAGGTTGACCCGGAGCACGGCCTGGCCGCCGCCGCGGTGACCACCGAGGCCGCACAGCCCACTGGGGATGCCGCCGATGCACCGCAGGCCCCGGAGCAGGGCAAGACACTGGGCTCGGGCTCCACCGCGCAGCAACGCCCGGGGAACCCGGCGGGAAAGTAATCCACGATGAACACGGATCTAGCGGCCGCGGCCGAACCGGCCCGGGAAGACCTGGGGCCGGCGGCCACCGGGGATGACTTCAGCCACCGCTTTGAGGCGCTGGAGCACCAGCTGGTGCAGCTGATGGTGAACAACACCCACGCCAAACGGAACCTCGCGGCCCGATTCGGGGATCAGCTGCCGCCGGCCGCGCTGCCGGTACTGGCGCTGGTGCTGAAGAACGACCATATCGCGCAGTCGGAGCTGTGCTCGCAGCTGATGATCGACAAGGCCAGCCTCTCCCGGCTGGTGACCCGGATGGAAGAGGTCGGGCTGCTGGCGCGCAGCCTGGATCCGGATGACCGCCGGGTCAGCCGGCTTAGTGCCACCGACGAAGCGCGCACACGCTGGCGCGCTCTGATGGGAGAGCACCGGTCGCGCTGGCGGTCCAAGGTAAGCGAGTGGCCCCGTGACGATGTGGACCGGCTGATCGGACTCCTGGACCGGCTGAACATCGATCTGCGGGAGAACTAAACAGCCGGACTCACCTCGTGCTCCGAGGCGGAGAACAAGGTGTATCACCGGATAGGACGCCGGGGGACTGCGAAAGTCCCCCGGCGTCCTGCTGTTTCTCCACCCCTGACACCGAGGCGCGGCTTCGGTAAGGTCGTGCCATGACCAGTAAGTCCAGCAACATCCCAGCCATCGAGCGCGCCACCGGGATTGGGTGGGAACAATGGGTTGAGCACCTGGGCGCGGCCCAGGCCCAGACGCTGGCCCACGCGCGCATCGCCGAGCTGGCCGAGCAGCGCATGCCGCACCGGGTGCAGAACTCCGGCTGGTGGGCCCAGAGCGTGGCGGTGGCCTATGAGCAGCACATCGGACGGCGGCTGCCGGGCCAGGCCAACGACGGCAGTTTCCAGTTCTCCGTCTCACGCACCATCGACGCCGACATGGACCAGGCCCTGCAGCGCTGGCAGGAGCTGGCCCAGGAACGCGGCGACTTCAACGGGGTGCCGATCCAGGAGCCCGGGCGCGCCAGCAGCACCCCGAAATGGCGATACTGGCGCATCGGGCTGCAGGACGGGGCGCGGATCGCGGTGAACATCAGCGCCAAGGGTGCCAAGTCCGCGGTGGTGGTGAACCACAGCGGGATCATGGACCCGGATCTGGTGGAGAACTGGAAGTCCTACTGGCGCTCGCTGCTCGCCCAGCTGCCCTCCTGAGACGGTCCGGCCCCGCGGATCCCGCCCTTTGACCGGTCGATCGGGCTTGCGGGAAACGATTTCAACAGCATGTTGCGAAGATGTTGGGCAATATGACTAATGTTAAGAACCGCAACTAGGTCAAGTGGGGCACCTGCTGTCACAATAGGACACTGATAGAAATACCGCGGCCGCGCCGGCCAAAATCGGCTGGCTGCCGCGCGTACATCATGGTTGTTGCCACGGGTGTGGTTCAACAACTCTCAGTGTTGGAGTGTGCTTGCCCATGAGCCTGATCGTCCAGAAATTCGGTGGTTCGTCCGTCTCGGATGCCGAAGGCATCAAGCGTGTTGCGCGCCGGATTATTGACACCAAGGCCGCCGGCAACGACGTGGTCGTTGTCGTCTCCGCCATGGGTGACACCACGGACGACCTGCTGGATCTGGCAGCCCAGCTCACCACCAACGCCCCGGCCCGGGAAATGGACATGCTGCTCTCGGCCGGGGAACGCATCTCCATGGCGCTGCTGGCCATGGCCATCGACGAGCTGGGCGAACAGGCCGCCTCCTTCACCGGCTCGCAGGCCGGGCTGATCACCGATGCCTCCCACGGCATGGCCCGCATCATGGAGGTCTCCCCGCAGCGGGTGCACCGGGCGATCGAGCGCGGGTACATCGCGATCGTGGCCGGCTTCCAGGGGATGAGCAAGGAAACGAAGAACATCACCACCATGGGCCGCGGCGGCTCGGACACCACCGCGGTGGCGTTGGCCGCGGCATTGGACGCCGATGTCTGCGAGATCTACACGGACGTGGACGGCATCTACACCGCCGACCCGCGGGTGGTCTCCTCGGCGCAGAAGATCGAGAAGATCTCCAGCGAGGAAATGCTGGAGATGGCCGCCAGCGGCTCGAAGATCCTGCACCTGCGCTGCGTGGAGTACGCCCGCCGCTTCGGCGTGCCGCTGCACGTGCGCTCCTCATTCAGCACCCATGAGGGTACCTGGGTCATCCCCGACCCGGACGACAAGATCACCATCCAAGAGGGAGAACCCATGGAACAGCCAATCATCTCCGGTGTCGCCCACGACCACTCCGAGGCGAAGGTCACCGTTATCGGCGTGCCCGACATCCCGGGCAAGGCCGCGCAGATCTTCGGGGTCATCGCCGCCGCGCAGGCCAACATCGACATGATCGTGCAGAACATCTCCACCCAGGGCTCGGGCAAGACCGACATCTCCTTCACCCTGCCGATGACCGAGGGCAAGCGGGTGCTCGATGCGCTGAACACCGCCAAGGGCGAGATCGGCTTTGAGGAGCTGGAGTACAACGAGGAGGTCGGCAAGCTCTCCCTGGTCGGCGCCGGGATGCGTTCGAACCCCGGGGTGTCCTTCACCTTCTTCGAGGCGCTGCACCAGGCCGGGATCAACGTGGACATGATCTCCACCTCGGAGATCCGCATCTCCGTGGTCACCGACGCGGACAAGCTCAACGACGCGGTGCGCGCGATCCACACCGCGTTCAATCTGGACGCCGAGGTCGAGGCCACCGTCTACGGCGGCACCGGGCGCTAGGCCCGCAGCGCGCGGCCGGCCAGCAACAGCACAAAAAGGGCCCGGGGTTCCTTCCCACAGCGGGAGGAAACCCGGGCCCTTTGGCGTCAGGGTGCCGGCGCGTTAGCGGCTGAGCTTGCCGGTGAGCCCGGCGATCGGGCGCAGGAAGATCGGGCGGGCCAGCAGCCAGCCGGCGACGACCACGACCACCGAGCCGATGAAGACCCACAGGCCCAGCCAGCCGGTGTCATCACGTGCCGCGTACATGTGGTTCAGGTTGCGCAGCGCCCCGGTGGAGAAGACCAGCACCACGTGAACGATGATGAACATGACGAAGAACAGCATGGTGGGCAGGTGGATCGCCCGGGCCAGCTCGATCGGGTACGCCTTGTTGATCCTGGCCTGCTTCGGCCACGCGTTGGACATCCGCAGCCCGGTGATGATGGCCAGCGGCG
The DNA here is from genome assembly GCF_059728615.1 of Glutamicibacter sp. St.4D3. Classification (NCBI taxonomy): domain Bacteria; kingdom Bacillati; phylum Actinomycetota; class Actinomycetes; order Micrococcales; family Micrococcaceae; genus Glutamicibacter; species Glutamicibacter sp. St.4D3. The sequence goes on along the minus strand of NZ_AP039380.1, from coordinate 281,672 downwards.
CAGCGACGAACACCACCAGGAAGTAGGTGATCATCTGCAGGGCGTTGTAGTTCGTCCAGCTGTTCTCCAGGGGCCAGTCGAAGGAGGCGTACTGCAGGGCGGAGGACAGGGCGTTGGGGAACACGTCCCAGTGGGTCGGCACGATGCGCACCCATTGGCCGGTGACGAACAGCAGGATGTAGAACACCAGCCCGTTGAGCACCCACAGGGCGTCCAGGCTCAGGTGGAACCACAGTTCCAGGCTGATCTTCTTCGGTGTGCCCTTCGTCTTGACCAGCCCCTTGTTGTTCCGCGTCCAGAAGGTGCGCGGGCGCCCGGTGCTGCGCACCTGCCAGCCGGAGCGGATGATCAGCACGATCAGGAACATGTTCAGGAAGTGCTGCCAGCCCATCCAGGCCGGGAAGCCGACCGGCGCGTTCTGCGGCAGCGTGGAATGCCCCGGGTAGCGGGTCAGGAAATCCTGCACCGGTTCCAGGGTGCGCAGCCAGCGCGCCAGCAGCACCACGAGGGCGGCGACGATCAATGCCGCTGCCACCGTGAGAACCGGGCGCAGCCACGGGGGTGGTGTGGCCTTCCCGGTGCGTGACGGTTTCTTGCCGATCGTAGACATATGTGTTTTTCCTTCGACACGAAGTGGTGATTGCACTTATCGTAGCGTTCCTACCGAGGTGAAGTCAGGTATCGGTGTTCAGGTCGGCCCCGGTTTCCGTAGCTCAGCTGCAGCTGCAGGGCCTCGCTGGCGACCAGCGCGGCCAGATACCGCTGCGCGGTGGCCCGGGCGATTCCCACGGCCTCGGCGACCTGGGCGACGCTCAAGGGTTCGCTGGCATCCTGCACGCAGGCCAGCACCGCCTGCTCGGTGGGGGCGGCGCCTCCGGACGGCGCGGCGGTCTCCTCCCCCGCCCACAACGCCTTGTACAGCCGGTCCACGGCACCCTGGTCCAGGTTCGTGCTCGCCGCCAGCTGCCGGCGGTAGCGGGCCCAGCCCTTGAGCTTGGCGGCCAGGGTGCGCGGTTCGAAGGGCTTGATGACAAAGGCCAGCACCCCGGCGCGCAGGGCCGCGGCGATGTTCTGCGGTTCGCTGGCGGCCGAGACCATGATGACATCCACGTCCAGCACCTTGGCCAGCTCCAGGCCGCTCACGTGCGGCAGGTACAAATCCAGCAGCACCAGGTCCGGCTGCTGCGCGGCCACCACCTTGGGCACCGTGCGCGAATCCTGCACGGGTTCCAGCGCCGTGAAACCCGGTATCTCATTGACCATGGAGGCGTGCAGTTCACCGACCCTGAAGTCGTCGTCGACGATCAGCACCCGGTAGTCCCCAGGGGTTGGCATGGTTCAGCCCTTCCTTTCCTCGCTTAGTACCGACGGCAGCCGGGCGGCAATGACCGCCCCGCCGTGCTCCCCGCCCCGGTCGGCCACCCACACGTCCCCGCCGCGGGCCCGGGCCAGCCGGCGGATCAGGGGCAGTCCCACCCCGTGTCCGTGCCCGGCACCGAGCTGGCTGCCGGTGGTGACCGCGGGATTGAAGATGTCTTGTGCGGTGGTGATGCCCGCCCCCGAATCGGCTACCGCCAGGTGCAGGGTGCTCCCCTCGGACAACAGGTCGACTTCCACCCACCGCGGCCCTTCAGCCCCTAGTGAAGCAGTAAATGCATTATCAAGCATATTTCCAAGGACCGCAGTGACGTCCTGGGCGTCGTGGGCGCTGGCGACCGGCGCGTAGAGCATTGAGTCCGGGGAGATGCGCAGCTCGATTCCCATTTCGTGGGCGCTGATCCCCTTGGCCGCAATGAACGCGGCCAGATAGGGGTCGCTGATGGTTTCCAGCCCCTGGACCGGGACAATGGCCGGCCCCGAGTCGGTGACCTCACGCAGGTAGTCGCGGGCCTGGTCGATCCTGCCCTGGTGCAGCAGTCCCAGCACCGCGTGCATCCGGTTGGCGAATTCGTGGCGCTGCGCGCGCAGCGCGTCGGCCATGTCCTGCACCGCATCCAGCTTGGTGCCCAACGCCTCAACCACCGTCACGTCGCGCAGCAGGATCACCTGGCCCAGGTCCACCCCGTCGCGCACCACGTCATTGATGCGCGCGATCAGCGAGGTCTGGCCAACCTCCAGGCGCACCGGGGTGCGTTCGCGCTGCCGGATGGCGGTGACCAGCCGCTCGTTCAGTCCGGCGGCCGCGTAGTGGCGGCCCACCACGTCGGCCAGCTCGGTGCGGTGCGGCAGCCCGAGCATCTGCCGGGCGGCCTTGTTGCGCACCGTGATCACCCCGTCGCTGCCCAGGCCCATCACCCCGTCGGTCACCCCGTAGAGCACGGCCTGCTGGTCGCGGACCAGTTGGGCGATTTCCGCCGGTTCCAGCCCCAGGGTCTCACGCTTGAGCCGGCGCACCGTCGCCCGGCCAACCAGGGTGGCCAGCACCGCGGCCAGCAGCGCGAAGAGGATGATCCAGGAAATGGAGACCAGCAGGGTGCGGGTCAGCGACTCGGTGGCCAGCCCGACCGAGACCTCCCCGACCACGGCGTCAGTGCCCGGGGCCCGGACCGGCACCTTGGCGCGCACCGAATCGCCCAGGGTGCCGTGCTCCCGCGAGACATCCTCCACCCCGCTTAGCGCAACCGGATCGGTGGAGACCCGCTGGCCGATCTGCCGCGGATTCGGGTGGGTCAGGCGCAGCCCGCGGTCCTCGGTGATCACCACGAACGCGGCCCCGGTGTCCCGCCGGACCGCCTCGGCCTGCGCCTGCAGCGGCCCACGGCGCAGCGAACCGGCGTCGAGCCGCTCACGTTCGGCCTGCTCGGCGGCCACCTGGCGCACCTGCGGATCGGCGGCCACGGTGCGGGCGATACCCAGGGCCGTGGCTTCGGCACGTTCAAAGACCTGGTCGTAGCGCACCGCGATGGTCGCGGCGGTCACCACCAGGATCAGCAGCCCAAGCACCGCGAACTGCAGGCGCATGATGCGCGAGGCGAAGTGCTTGCCGCTCAGGCGGCGGCTGGTGGCGGTGGTGGAGCGCATTTACCCAGCATACGGGCCGGGGAGATTTTAATGAGCAAAAAGCGGTCAAAAACTAAAAGCGATCAGAACCCGGCACAAGCCGCGGTCGTGACGCAGCCCACGTAGCGTCAATGGCGTACCCGCCCCACGGGTGCAATCATCAACGTTTTTCCGCCAAGGAGGTCGGTGCAATGTTAGTTGCCCTCGGATTCCTCATGGTCGCCACCTTCATGGTGCTGATCATGACCAAACGCATGACCCCGATGCTGGCACTGATCATTGTGCCCACCGTGTTCGGGCTGTTCGCCGGGGCCGGGCTGGGCCTGGGCGACATGGTGATGGACGCCGTGAAGTCGATGTCCGGCACTGCGGCCCTGCTCATGTTCGCCATCATGTACTTCGGCATCATGATCGACGTGGGCCTGTTCGACAAGCTGGTGGCCGCGATCCTGAAGCTGGTCGGCAACGACCCGGCCAAGGTCGTCATCGGCACCGCGCTGCTCACCGCCGTGATCTCGCTGGACGGCGACGGCTCCACCACGTTCATCGTGGTCACCGCCGCCCTGCTGCCGGTGTACCAGCGCTTGGGCATGAGCCCGGTGGTGCTCACCTGCGTGGCCGGCCTGACCAACGGCACCCTGAACGTCGTGCCCTGGGGCGGGCCCACCGCCCGCGCCGCGGCCGCCCTGGGCGTGGAGGCCACCGACATCTTCGTGCCGATGCTCCCCTCCCTGGGTGTCGCGCTGGTCGTGGTCGGCATCTTCGCCTGGCAGCTAGGCCTGTCCGAGCGCCGCCGGCTGCACCGCGAAATGCCCGAGGTGTGGGGCACCGAGCTGGGCGGCGGCGCGCTGAACCGCCCGAAGGCCCCGGCCGGCGGCCCGGGCTCCTCCCCGGTGGCCGTGCTGCAAGCGGTGGCCACCAAGGGCGATGGCAGCGAACGGCCCACCATGGACGGAACCGCGCTGGACCCGAACCGCGAGACGCTGCGCCCGAAGCTGTTCATCTTCAACCTGGTGCTCACCGTGGCGATCATGGTGCTGCTGATCATCGACGTTGTTCCGCTGTCCTACCTGTTCATGGTCGGCACCGGCATCGCCCTGGTGGTGAACTTCCCGAAGGTCAGCGACCAGATGAAGATGATCACCGCGCACTCCAGCGAAATCATCGCCGTGGTCTCCATGGTGCTGGCCGCCGCGGTGCTGACCGGCGTGCTCTCGGGCACCGGCATGGTCGATGCGATGAGCGCCTGGCTCGTGGACATCATCCCGGATTCCATGGGCCCCTACCTGGCCGTGCTCACCGGCCTGATCTCCGTCCCGGCGACGTTCTTCATGAGCAATGACGCGTTCTACTTCGGTGTCCTGCCGGTGCTGACCGAGGCCGGAGCCCACTTCGGCATCGACGCGGTGGACATGGCCCGCGCCTCGATCACCGGCCAGCCGGTGCACATGCAGTCTCCGCTGGTGCCCGCGATCCTGCTGCTGGTCTCCATGGCCAAGGTTGACCTGGGCGATCACCACAAGAAGGTGCTGTGGCGGGCCCTGGTGGTCTCTCTGGTGATGCTCGCCTCCGGCGTGCTCTTCGGCGTGATCCACATGGGCTAGACCCACTTCCCACGCCGCTGGCGGCTCTTCCCGACATTGCCGGGAAGAGCCGCCAGCGGCGTTAAGCGGGCGGTGGGAGTGAGATGCGCGACGCCCGCTGGCCGCCACCGCCTCAGGGGCGGGATAATGGGTGCCATGCCCACGCCTGAAACCGTCCTGCTGCCCGCCGCCGCATGGGGCGAGCGCGCCCTGGAGCATGAGCGGCGCGCACGCAGCTTCGGCGAGGCCTTCACCACGCGGCGGATGAGCGGGAAGAAGCACCCGGTTGAGGACTTCCTGTTCACCTACTACACGCAGAAGCCCGGCCAGTTGTACCGCTGGCATCCAGGGGCCGGGGTGCAGCTGGCCGGGGAACCGGCCCGGCAGCGGGCCCACTGGAAGTTCTACCGGGTTTCCGAGGTGGACGGCACGCCGGTCGCGCAGGTCGATCTCGCCGCGTTCGCCGCCGCACGGGCCCGGATGGTGGAGTTCGCCCGGGTGATCCTGCGCGGCACCGCGAGCCGCCCCGCCAGCTTCTCCTGCTTTGGACTGCACGAGTGGGCGATGGCCTACAAGTCCGAGGAGAACGGGATCCGGCACGAATACCTGCCGCTGCGGCTGGGCGCGGCCGGCACCGACCGGGTGGTGGAGAGGCATCGGATCCGCTGCACCCACTTTGACGCCTTCCGCTTCTACACCCCGCAGGCCGCGCCGCTCAATGAGCTGCAGCCCACCCGGGAAACCCAGCGGGACCTGGAACAGCCCGGGTGCCTGCACGCCAACATGGACCTGTACAAGTGGGCGTACAAGCTGGTGCCGCTGGTCTCCAGTGAGCTGATGATGGACTGCTTCGAGCTGGCCTGGGACATCCGCACCATGGACATGCAGGCCTCCCCCTACGACCTGGCCGAGTGGGGCTACTCGCCGATCCGGATCGAAACCGCCGAGGGCAAGGCCCGCTACGTGCGGGAGCAGAAGCGCTTCGCCGAACGCGCCGACGTGCTGCGTTCGCGGCTGCTGGCAGTCGCCGAATCCGTGGCGCTGCCGGCCTCCGGCAACACCTTGAGCACCAGCTAGCGCCGGGACGCTGGCGGCCGGGCTGTGCTTCAAGCCACAATGGACTATGGACGTTCTACGCTTGGCGCGCCGCGCCGGACTTTCGCTGACCTGCCTGCTGGCCCTGATGGCGGCCAGCGGCTGCGCGCAGGTCGAGCCCGACGGGCAGCAGCCAACGACCACGGTCAGCAGCAGTTCCGCCTCCTCCCCCAGCCCCACGGATCCGGCCGTGGACACCGCGCTGACGGTGGAGCTGTACGCCGACGGCACGAACCTGAACAGCCAGTACACGCTGAGCTGCCGGGGCGCCGAGCCGGTGGATTCGAGCACCGTCCCGGATGCGGCGGCGGCCTGCGCGCTGATCGAGGAGAACCCGGCGGTCCTCGCCCCGCAGCGCCCGGCCTCCCAGCCGTGCACCGAGCAGTACGGCGGGCCGGACCGGGCCGTGGTCACCGGCACCCACCGGGGCGACGCGGTGGAAACCTCCTTTACGCGCAGCAACGGCTGCGCGATCGCCGAATGGGATGCGCTGGCTCCACTGCTGGGCCACGGCGGACTCTAGGCGACCTGCCACCCGCGGACCGACACGGAAAAAAGTTGATGAAAATCAACTACATTTGATCGTGTGACAACTAGGATTTGAGGTGTCATGGAATTCTTCCTCCTCACCGTCGCCCTGCTCTTTGTCACCGTGCTGGTGGTGGGAGTTTCCGAACGCATCGGACTGCCCTATCCGATCCTGATGCTGCTGACCGCGCTGGTGGCCGGCTTCCTGCCGTTCATGCCGACCCTGCACATCGACCCCGAACTGATCCTGCCGCTGTTCCTGCCGCCGCTGCTGTTCGCCACCGCCCAACGCAGCTCCTGGTCGGTCTTCCGGCTGCGCTGGCGCACGCTGATCCGCATGGCGGTGCTGCTGATCGTGGTCACCGCCGGCGCCGTGGCCGCCACCGTCTGGGCCTTCGTGCCGCTGCTGTCCCTGCCCCTGGCCATCGCGCTGGGCGCCATCGTCGCCCCGCCGGACCCGGTGTCCGTGGACGCGATTGCCACGAAGGTGAAGATGCCGCGCCGGCTGACCTCGCTGCTGGAGACCGAGGGCCTGTTCAACGACGCGATGGCGATCGTGATCTTCCAGCTGGCGGTGAACGCCACCATCAACCGCACCGACGTGGGACTGGAAATCATCCCGCAGTTCGTGCTCGGCGCCGCGGCCGCCACCATCCTGGGCATTGCAATGGCCTGGCTCGTTGGGGCGATGAACCGCTTCGTGCCGAACCTGGTGGCCCGCTGCGCGGCCACGCTCGTGGCCCCCTATGCGGTGTACCTGCTGGCCGAGGAGGTGCACGCCTCCGGGGTGATCGCGGTGGTGGTCACGGCGCTGGAGCTGGGCCGCCGGGCCCGCCCACAGGACTCCCGTGAACGGCTGACCCGCACCGCCTTCTGGGAAGTGCTGGAGATGCTGGCCACGGGCCTGGCGTTCGGGTTCATGGGCATTGAGATGAACCGGGTGGTCATCGAGGAGGGCGCGCACCTGCTGACCTTCATCCCGCAGGTGGCCCTGATCTGCGCGGTGGTGATCCTGGTGCGCCTGGCCTGGATCTTCGCCACCTACTACCTGCCGCACGTGCGGGCGCAGGGCCTGTCCGCCGCCAAGGACTCGCTGGTGCTCACCTGGTGCGGGATGCGCGGGCTGGCCACCCTGGCCCTGGCGCTCGCGCTGCCGGTCAGCGACGCGGCCGGGCAGGCGATCGAAGGCCGGAACTTTGCGGTGGTCACCGCCTGCGCGGTGCTGCTGACCACGCTGGTGATCCCGGGGCTGACCCTGCCGGCGCTGATGCGGGTGCTGAAGATCCAGGACAATGTGGAGCTGCTGGGGCGCAAGCGGCGCAAGCTGGCCAACCGGGCACAGCACACCGCGATGGAGACCCTGAAGGCCTCCCCGGACCTGGACAGGCTGCCCGATGACTACCGGGAGCTGGTGACCCGCCGGCTGCAGACGCTGCACACCCTGCTGCTCAGCGAGGAGTCGCAGGTGGAAAGCGACACCCTGCACGGGCAGAAAATGGCCAAGTACCGCAAGCTGATCCACATCTCCGATTCCCTGCAGAGCCAGGCGCTGGACGCGGCCCGCAATGAGCTGCTGCGGGCGCGCAACGAACCGGGGGTGGACCCGCACATGGTCGATGAGATCATTCACCGCCTCGACCAGCGCACCATGATCCTGGACCGCTAGCCGTTGTCCGCCGTCCGGGGGCGGCGCTGCAGGCGCACAATCACCTCATAGTGGTTGGTCTGCGGGAACATGTCCATCACCCGTGCCTGGACGGCGGTGAACCGGTCCATGCGCCGCAGGTCCTTGGCCAGGCTCACGGCGTTGCAGCTGGAGTAAATCACGTGCTGCACCTCAGAGGCGTTCAGCCAGTCGGCCAGGGTGGGCCCGATGCCGCGCCGCGGCGGGTTGACGACGACCAGCTGCGGGGCCTGGTCCTGGGCCAGGGCAAACTGCGTGGCGTCCCCGGCGATGAACCGGGTATCGGCCAGCCCCAGGTCCGCAGCGCTGCGTTCGGCCGCGCGCACCGCCTCGGCACTGGTTTCCACCCCGGTCACGCTGCGCCCCGGTGCGGCGGCGTGCAGTGCGAACCCGCCGACCCCGCAGTACAGGTCCCAGACGCTGGCCGGCTGCAGCTGCCGCACCCAGCTGGCGGCCTGGCGGTACAGGGCGGCGGCGATCGGCGTGTTGGTCTGGAAGAAGCCCTGCGGGCGCAGGTGCATCCCAATGCCGTTCAACTCCATCGGCAGGGTCTGGGCGGCGCTGAGCACGATCTCCTCACTGCCTTCGAGCACGGCCTTGTGCTCGGGCAGGAAGTTCACCGAGACCACCTTCGCCGCGGGCAGCGCCTTGGAAAACAGCGGCAGCGAATCGCGCAGCGCCACGAAGTGCTTCTTGGTGCGCAGCACCCAGCGCACCATCAGCTGCCCGGAGGGGGCCAGGGTGATGATCACGTGCTTGAGCTCACCCTTGCGCCGCGGCACGTCATAGGGGATCAGCCCCAGCTGGCGGATGAAGTGTTCGATGACGGGAAACGCGGCGCGCAACGCCGGGTCGCAGACCCCGCAGTGGCGCAGGTCCACCCCGTGCCCGTCCGCGTCCAGGATCCCGATGGTGGGGTTCTCGCTGGTGCCGGAAATCACCATTTTCGCCTTGTTGCGGAACCCTGATTCGACGCTGGGCTGCGGGGGCAGGAAGCGCAGCTGCTCATGCCCGGCCAGCAGCTGGGCGCAGTGCTCGGCCTTGCCCTGCAGCTGCTGCTGGTAGGGGCGGGTAATTTGGCTGCAGGAACGGCACCGGCCGGCCGAGAAGTAGAGGCATTGCATGATGCTGGCCATGTTATCGAATCCGCCCCGCTGCCAACTAAGTGAGCTCGACGCTGATTGCCCGGGATTTTTCAGGTTCCGGCGATAGGCTCAAACCCAGTTGCTTCGCTGGGGCGTAGCATGATGACCGCACTCGCAACCCCGGAAAGGGACAATGGTTCAGCAGATTCGACGCCGCTCGCTTCGTCGTCCCCTGGCCTTCACGGCCCTGCCCTTGGCCGCTGCGCTGGGTGTCAGCGGCTGCTCGGCCCCGTCCCAACCGGCCCAGCCCGTCGCTCCCACCTCGTCTTCGGCCCCCGAGGCCGCCGCACAGGGTTCCGGCCAGGTCGCGGCCGCCCCACAGCCCAGCAGTGACCCCAAGGCCAGCAGCACCGGCAAGGCGCCGGCCACCACCGAACCGGCCCCCTCCACCGCTGCGAGCAAGACCGCCGATGAGGTGGCCCCCCTTTCCAGCGCCGGCACCGGCGCGAAGGCCCCGGCGGTGTCCCTGCTGCCTAGCACCAGTGCCAGCTACGACAAGGCGACCACCCAGCTCCTGGATGCGGTAAAGAACAAGAAGGTCGCCCAGGCGGAGAAGGCCGTTGCCGACGGCGCGGACCTGGAGGCCCGCGACAGCTACGGGCGCACCGCGCTGCTGAAGGCGGTGGTGAACAAGGACGAGGCGATGGCCCTGAAGCTCTTGAAGCTGGGCTCTGACCCGAACGCCACCGATGACTTCCACGAATCCGCCTACCTGCGCTCCAGCGCCGAGGGAATGGTGCCGGTGCTCTCCGCCGCGATCGAGCACGGTGCGGACCTGGAGGCCACCAACCACATGGGCAGCACCGCGCTGATGATGGCCAGCGAAAACGGTGAGGTCGAATCCGTGCGGCTGCTGCTGCAGCACGACGTGGAGGTCGACCACGTCAACGACCTGGGCTGGACGGCGCTGCATGAGGCCGTCGTGCTGGGCCAGGGCTCCTCGAACTTCGTCAACGTCGCCCGGCTGCTGCTGCTGGGCGGGGCCGATGCGACGATCAAGGACCGCACCGGCAGCGACGCGCTGGAGCTGGCCAGCGAACGCGGGCTGTCGCAGATGGTGCAGGCCATCCGCAGCGCCTCGCGCTAGGGTGCGGCCGCGCCCGGCGGCTACAGGGCGTCCAGGTAGAACCAGGCCCCGTCTTCCTTGACGAACGTGCTTTTTTCGTGCTGCGTGCCCACCCCGTCGGCCGCACGGTAGCTGGCCTCGAACTCCACCACCCCGCGCGAGGCTGATTCCTGGCCGGCCCGGGTGGAAAGGATCCGCAGCCCCAGCCAGTGCACACCCGGGTCGAAGTCGATGCTGCGCGGACGGGTGCTCTCATGCCAGGTCGCCAGCAGGTAGTCGGCCAGCTGCAGCACAAACGCGCTGTAGCGTGAACGCATCAGCTGTTCGGCGCTCTGCGGCAGCGCGCTGGCATCGGCCCGTCCCGCGTGCCAAGGGGCGCAACAGCGCCCATAGCTGCGCGCGTGCTCCTCGGCGACCCGGCAAGGGCAGGTCGCCGCGAGTGAAGTGCTCAGTGAAGTAGCCACGCCTCCAGCGTACTGCCTGGCTGCGCCCGGCACCCGTGCGGCGGGCGGGTTCCGGTCCCGGGGATAGCTGGCTCACACTCGGCCCAGCACCGGTCACATTGCCGGTAGACTGGATGGGCAAGCTCGCGGAGCGCCAATCCCCCTGGTGTGAGACGGCAACTCCGTGTGGCATTTAACCCCCTCGCGCACAGGAGATATGCCGGATGCCCCGGATCGTTGTTGATGTCATGCTCAAGCCAGAAATCCTTGACCCCCAGGGCAAGGCGATTGCGGGAGCACTGCCCCGCCTTGGCTTCTCCTCCTTCGAAGCTGTCCGCCAGGGCAAGCGCTTCGAGCTGACCGTGGAGGGCGAGGTGACCGAGCAGATCCTCACCCAGGCCCGTGAGGCGGCCGCCACCTTGCTGTCCAACCCGGTGATCGAGGACGTCGTCAACGTCGAGGTCGTCGCGGACTAATGAGCACCGAACTGCCCCTGATTGGCGACTATTCGACGCCCAGTGCTGAACTGTCCGGCGCCCGCATCGGCGTGGTGACCTTCCCCGGAACACTGGATGACCGCGACGCCGCCCGTGCGGTTCGCGCCGCCGGCGCCCAGGCCGTGGCGCTGTGGCACGCCGACACCTCGCTGGGAGAGGTGGACGCGGTGATCATCCCCGGTGGCTTCTCCTACGGCGACTACCTGCGTGCCGGGGCGATCTCCCGCTTCGCCCCGATGATGGACAAGATCGTGGACGCGGCGAACTCCGAGGCGAAGCTGCCCGTGCTGGGAATCTGCAACGGCTTCCAGATCCTGACCGAGGCGCACCTGCTGCCCGGTTCGATGATCAAGAACGACCATCTGAAGTTCATCTGCCGCGACCAGGTGCTGCGCGTGGAGAACAACCAGACCGCCTGGACCGGTGAGTACGAGCAGGGTGAGGAAATCACCATCGTGCTGAAGAACCAGGACGGCCAGTACGTGGCCGATGAGAAGACCCTGGACGCGCTGGAGGCGGAGAACCGCATCGCGTTCTCCTACGTGGGCTGGAACCCGAACGGCTCCCGCCGCGCGATTGCCGGGGTGAGCAACCAGGCCGGCAACGTCGTGGGCCTGATGCCGCACCCGGAGCACGCCATCGAGCCCGGCTTCGGGCCGGACCACCGCGGCACCGACGGCCTGCGGTTCTTCACCAGTGTTCTGACCCACCTTGTTGGAGGCAAGAAATGAGCAAGGACGTCGCTCAGGAATTCAATATCGACACCGTGGAGAATGCCTCGGCCACCCCTCAGGTTCAGCTGCCCTGGGCCGAACTGGGCCTGAAGGAAAACGAGTTCGACGAGATCGTCAAGATCCTGGGCCGGCGCCCCACCGCCGCCGAGCTGGCGATGTATTCGGTGATGTGGTCCGAGCACTGCTCCTACAAGTCCACGAAGAACCACCTGCGCCAGTTCGGCGCGAAGGTCACCGAGGAGATGAAGAAGGACCTGATGGTCGGCATCGGCGAAAACGCCGGCGTGACCGACCTGGGCGACGGCTGGGCCGTGACCTTCAAGATCGAATCGCACAACTCCCCCTCCTACGTGGAGCCCTACCAGGGTGCGGCCACCGGCATCGGCGGCATCGTGCGTGACATCATCTCCATGGGCGCCCGCCCGGTGGCGGTCATGGATCCGCTGCGTTTCGGCGCCATCGACCATCCGGATTCCCAGCGTGTGGTGCACGGGGTGGTCTCCGGCATCGGCGGCTACGGCAATTCGCTGGGCCTGCCGAACATCGGCGGGGAAACCGTGTTCGACCCGATCTACCAGGGCAACCCGCTGGTCAACGCGCTGGCCGTGGGCGTACTGCGCCACGAGGACCTGCGCCTGGCCAACGCCTCTGGCGTGGGCAACAAGGTGGTGCTCTTCGGGGCACGCACCGGCGGGGACGGGATCGGCGGCGCCTCCGTGCTGGCCTCCGAGTCCTTCGACGACTCCAAGCCCTCCAAGCGCCCGGCCGTGCAGGTCGGTGACCCGTTCGCCGAGAAGGTGCTCATCGAGTGCTGCCTGGAACTGTTCAAGGCCTCCCTGGTCGAGGGCATCCAGGACCTGGGTGCCGCGGGCATCTCCTGCGCCACCAGCGAGCTGGCCTCCAACGGCGAGGGCGGCATGCACGTGGAGCTGACCAACGTGCTGCTGCGCGACTCGACCCTGACCCCGGGCGAAATCCTGATGTCCGAGTCCCAGGAACGCATGATGGCGGTGGTCTCCCCCGAAAACGTTGAGGCGTTCGAGGCCGTCATGGCCAAGTGGGGCGTGGAGTACTCCTGGCTGGGCGAGGTCACCGACACCAACCGCCTGGTCATCACCTGGAACGGCGAAGTGATCGTGGACGTGGATCCCAAGACCGTCGCCCACGACGGCCCGGTCTACGACCGCCCATACGCCCGCCCCGACTGGCAGGATGCGCTGCAGGCCGACACCTTCCGCTCCTCCGCGGCCGGGCAGGACCTGCCGGGCACCGGTGAGCAGCTCAAGGCGGCGGTGCTGGAGTTGATTGCCAGCCCGAACCTGTGCGACAAGTCCTGGATCACCCGCCAGTACGACCGTTACGTGGGTGGCAACACCGCGCTGGCCTCCCCGGATGACGCCGGCGTGGTGCGCGTGGACGAAGCGAGCGGGCTGGGGGTGGCGATCGCCACCGACGCCAACGGCCGCTACACCTACCTGGATCCTTACGCAGGAGCGCAACTGGCGCTGGCCGAGTCCTACCGCAACGTGGCCACCTCCGGGGCCATCCCGGCGGCGGTCTCCGACTGCCTGAACTACGGTTCCCCCGAGGACCCGGACGTAATGTGGCAGCTGGCCGAGGGCATCCGCGGACTGTCCGACGCCTGCATGGAGCTGGGCGTGCCGGTCACCGGCGGCAACGTGTCGCTGTACAACCAGACCGGGGAGAAGGCCATCCACCCGACCCCGGTGGTCGCCACCCTGGGCAAGCTGGATGACGTGGCCCGCCGCACCCCCTCCGGGTGGCGCGCCGAGGCCGACGGGCAGGCGATCTACCTGATCGGCAAGACCCTGGATGAGCTGGACGGCTCCGAGTACGCGAACCTGCGCGGGCACCTGGGCGGGCTGCCGCCGAAGGTGGACCTGGCCGCGGAGAAGGCGCTGGGCCAGGTGCTGATCAACGCCAGCCGCGACGGCATGATCGACGCCGCGCACGACCTGTCCGAAGGCGGCCTGGCCGCGGCGCTGTCCGAGATGGTGCTGCGCTACGGCGTGGGTGCCCGGGTGGCGCTGGATGAGGTCATGACCCGTGATGGCATCGACGCGTTCACTGCGCTGTTCTCCGAAACACAGGCCCGCGCCCTGGTCGCGGTGCCGCGCAGCGAGGAAGTGCGCTTCAACGACATGACCAGCGCCCGCGGGATCACCGTGGCCCGGATCGGTGTGGTGGACGCCGAGTCCAACGCGCTGGAGGTCCAGGGGCACTTCACCGCCTCGGTGGAGGAACTGCGTGAGGCCCACGAGGGCACCATGGAGAAGTACTTCGGTTAATCGCCACTCTCCGATTTAACGCAACGGCCCGTTTCCCCCTCGCGGGGAGACGGGTCGTTGCGTTTCCCCCTCTCCGCAGGGGTGAGCCTTCCCATCTTGTACATGGCGGTGATGACCAGAGTCCCTTTGGGCGCAATGCGCCGAGTGCTTTCCCCGGTATTGGTCGCTTGGCGGGTGCAATGGAAATGCCATGGTCCACATAGACGTTATCCCCGGACACCTCTGCCGCGAGAAGAACCTAAATCTGCAGATCTGTATTCTGGGCTTTGGTAGATGCGCGGACGTATCTGCGCAGCCTGAACTTTAGTACGTCAAAGCTGTCTCGCAACTAACGATGGCAAATAAAATTTTCGATTCTTCCGCCTTGAGGTTCACGGTAGCCGTGTAATAGTGCAAGGTAGGGCGGCGCTATGGGGAGTCATGTCGGTAGCGGAGGTGAGCCGCCCCATCTTGTATCCCAGCTCGGCAGCGCGCAGACTCGAGGTGCCGGCCCAAGCGCGGTGGGCCGGGCCAGTGCGGCACCGCCACCCGATACCCGCGCATGATTCGAAGGGGGCCGGCAGATGTCGAAGCACCAGAGGCAGAAGTACCCGCGCCCCGGACGAGGCGAGGGGGCTCCGAGTGGCGCTGATCTGTTCGTCCTGCAGGTGCTTGAACGCGCCGAGCAGGCCGGGGCGAAGGCCGGGATCAAAGCGGTGAGGAAGGCGCTGAAGTACGCCCACACCCCTGGCTTCGAGTTGAGCCCAGAGCAGCAGGAGCAGCTTCGGGCGGCCGCCGAACGTGCCGGGGCCGCCGCGGCCCTGCTCGAAGCCCGCGACATGCTGCACGGTTCCGCGCTCCACGCACCGCACCGTGAAGGGGAACCCGCCGAGGCACCGGTCTCCGCCGCCCCCGAATCCGACCAGCCCCGTGTGGCGCCGGCGCAGGGCAAGGGCCAGCACGTGCTGGAGATCCGCCGGAGCGAGCAGTTGAGCCCACAAATGCTGCGGATCATCGCCGGAGCACCACAGCTGGACGGTTTCCAGCCCAACACGAAGGCCGACCAATATGTGAAGGTCTACTTCGCCGACCCCCAGCTGGGCCTTGAACCGCCCTATGACATTAAGGCGCTGCGGCAGCACCTGCCCCGCCACCAGGTGCCCCGCTCCCGCTCCTACACCATCCGGTGGGTGGACCGCGCCGCGCAGGAACTGGCCATCGACTTCGTGCTGCATGATCAACCCGGTTCCGCCGGGGAGTGGGCGCAGGCCGCGCGCCCCGGGGACCGGCTGGTGATCTCGGCGGCCCGCGGCAAGTTCAGCCCGGACCCGGACTCGCAGTACTTCGTCCTCGGCGCCGATGAAACGGCGATCCCGGCGGCGTCCCGCGCCCTTGCCGCCCTGCCCGAGACGGCGCTGGGCGTGGCCCTGCTGGAGGTGGCCGGGCCGCAGGGCGAACTGCAGATCCCCCACCCTGCGGGAGTGGAGCTGCGCTGGCTGCACCGCAATGGACAGCCTCCGGGCACCACCGACCTGCTGGCCGAAGCTTTCCTGGAGCTGCCCACTCCCCCGCCACAGAGCACGGTGATCGCCCACGGCGAGCGCTCTGCCGCCAAGGCGATCTCCCGCATCGTCGCTGGCTGGGGCCTGGACAAGAAGCGGGTGCACGTCTCCTCCTACTGGACGCTACGCACCCGATCGCGCTGAACCGGCCCCGGCCGCTATCCGGGCTGGCTGGCTTCTTCGCGGGGCCGGGACGATGCGGGCAGGCCCAGTCCCAGATGCCCGCGCAGGGTCGAGGAGGAGTACGCGGTGCGGAAAAGTCCCCGGCGCTGCAGTTCGGGGATCACCAGGTCCACGAAATCCTCGATGCCGCCGGGCAGAGTGGGCGGCATCAGGTTGAAGCCGTCCGCCGCCCCGCAGTCCAGCCACTGCTCCATCTCATCGACAATGGACTGCGGGGTACCGATCATGGTGGCGTGTCCGCCTCCGGCGGCCAGCAGCCCCAGCAGTTCGCGCACCGTGGGCTGGTGCACGGCGATCAGCCGCTGGATCGTGGCATAGCGTCCCTTCGGTCCGGTGAAGCTGTGCAGTGGCGGCAGTTCGGGCACCGGGGCATCCAGGTCCCATCCGGAGGTGTCCTGCTGCACGAAGACGCCCAGCTGCTTGAGCGCGTCACCGGTGGGCAGCAGCTCGTTCAGTCGGCGCTGCTTGGCCCGGGCTTCCTCATGCGTGCGCCCCACATAGGTCACCAGACCCGGCATGATCGCCACCGCTTCCGGGTCGCGTCCGGCCGCGGCGATCCGGGAGCGCAGATCGGTACCGTAGTCCAGGGCCATCTGCCGATCGGCGGCCACCGCGTACACGGCCTCGGCATACTTCGCGGCCAGCTCCCGACCCTGCGGGGAGGAGCCGGCCTGGAACAACACCGGGGCCCGCTGCGGGCCGCCGGGAACGTTCAGGGGGCCACGCACCGTGAAGTGCTCCCCCACGTGTTCGATGGGCTGCAGAAGTTCCGGGCTGGCGAAGTCCCCGTCCCGGCTGGCCTGTATGGCCTGGGCCGGGAAGGAATCCCACAGTCGGCGCACCACCTGAATGAATTCATCGGCTCGCGCATATCGGGTGTCATGGTCCCCCAGCCCGGGCATCGAATGGTTCTGCGCCTCGGCATCCCACATGCTGGTGACCACGTTGACCCCGGCCCGTCCGCCGGAGAGGTGGTCCAGGCTGGCCAGCATTCTGGCGGCATGGAATGGGGAGTAGAAGCTGGAGGAGACAGTACACACCAAGCCTATGTGTTCGGTGTGCTGGCTCAACGCCGAGAGCAGGGTCAGCGGCTCGTAGAACCAGGTGGGTCCGGCCTTTGCGGCCTGCGGGGAGATGGATTGGCCGTCGGCCAGGAACACCGCGTCCAGCAGCCCGCGCTCTGCGGTCTGCGCCAGCTGCGTGTAGTACCCGGTGTCGCCCAGGCGTTCGGCAGCGGAGTCCGGGTCCCGCCAGGCAGCCTGGTGGTGGCCTGCACCGTAGATGAACAGGTTGAGTTTCAATTGCTTGGGGCTCATCCCTTGACCAGTCCCCCATCCACGATCAGGTTCTGTCCGGTCACGCCGCGGGCCCAGGGGGAGGCGAAGAACAGGACGGCGTCCGCCAGTTCGGCCGGGCTGGTGACCTTGCGCAGCGGTGTGCCGGAGGCGATGAAGTCAAAGACCTCTTCCGGGGTGGCCGCGGAGGCGTCGGTCGTGCGCAGCAGTCCGCCCGAGACCATGTTCACGGTGATCCCCTCGGGTCCCAGGTCATCGGCGAAGGTGCGGGTCAGCGACAGCAGTGCCGCCTTGGTGGCCGTGTAGTCGTGGTACGGGACCACCGGATGCTGGAAGAGGTTCGTGCCGATATTGATGATCCGTCCAAAACCGGCTTTGCGCATGTTCGGCAGCACGGCCTGGATTGCGGCGACCGGGGCCAGCACCGACCCGGTGAACTGCTTGCTCAAATCGGCCGCGCTGAGTTCGCCAGCCTTGGGCCGGGCGTCCCCGTTGAAGGAGAAGTCGACCAGCGCGTTGTTGACCAGCGTGGTCAGCGGCTTGCCGAAGTGCTCTTCGGCCTGGCGGACCAGGTCCTTCAGCTGCCCGGCTTCACGCACATCAGCCTGTACGGCCAGGGCCTGTTCGGGGTAGCGGACAGCCAGATCGTTGGCGGCCTGCCCCGAGGAGTGGTAGTTGAGGACCACGTTCGCTCCGGCGTCCAGGAAGGCGGTGCTGATGGCCGCGCCCAGCCCGCGCGCGGCGCCAGTGACCAACACCTGCTGCTCTGCCAGGGGCAGAGCACTGTTGCTGGTTTCGACGGT
Organism: Glutamicibacter sp. St.4D3; assembly: GCF_059728615.1. NCBI lineage: Bacteria > Bacillati > Actinomycetota > Actinomycetes > Micrococcales > Micrococcaceae > Glutamicibacter > Glutamicibacter sp. St.4D3. The sequence goes on along the minus strand of NZ_AP039380.1, from coordinate 263,766 downwards.
GGTGGTTTGTGTGTTCATGGTGTTCGAACTCCTTGAATGTGGGTCAAGGCGAACGGAACCCGGTGGATACGCCGCAGCCACTCAAAGGTGCGGGGCATCGTGGAATCCAGGACATTCCCTTCGCCAGTACTAACTGGTGCAGGTTCGACGGGTGTTTTCTCAGCCGCTGCGGCGGCACCCCGTGTCACTAACCCCATTCCTACCACATCCAGCGACCAGGCACCGACTTGGAGACTTTTTGGCCCGGACAATGCCGAGGCCGCGCCGTTGCCGTTACGAAAACGGACGGGACCGGACTCCTTGTCGCTTTGCCGGAACCGGCCTACGGTGAGGATATGGACACGGTAAATGACAAGGGCAAGGACCCCTACGCACCAGAAAACATCGACACCGGCGAAGTGTCACCCGAGCAGCTGAAGAAGTGGCGTGATGAGGGCGGGGCATCGCACACCCGTCCGGGCCAGGACGAGGATCCGGGAACCGCGACCAACTAGCGCGGTCTGCGTCACGGACACCACATGAAGGTGCCCCGGCGGTTCGGGCGATAGTGTCGCCCCGAAGCGATAAGGTGCTGGCTGTACACCACAGGCAGCACCTTATTTTTGGTGCGCCCACTGCATCGAAGGGAACCTTCTACCGCATGCGCAGCCCGCGTCGCTTCATCACCCTGGCCCTCTTGCTTGGCTCACTGTCACTGACCTCATGCTCGGCCGGGACGCTCAGCGATTTCAACCCCGACGCCGCTCCAGGGCAAACGCAGTCACAAGCCCCCTCCACCGGCGGCCCCATCACCGAAGAGCAAAGCCTTGAGTTCGCAGAATCGCTGGCGTTGCTTGAGGAAATCGACGTCAAGGGCCGCGCCCCGAAGACCGGGTACTCGCGCGAGGAATTCAGCAAGGGCTGGAAGGACCCCGACCGCAACGGGTGCGACGCGCGCAATGACATTCTCGCCCGGGACCTGAAGGACGTGGAATACCGGGAGGGACGCATTGAATGCGTGGTGCTCAGCGGCGTACTTGATGACCCCTACACCGGCAAGAGCATCTCCTTTGTGCGCGGGCAGGGAACCAGCAGCGCGGTGCAGATCGACCATGTGGTGGCGCTTTCGGATGCCTGGCAGAAGGGCGCCCAGCAGTGGGACGCCGAAACCCGCCTGAACTTTGCCAACGACCCGCTGAACCTGATGGCTGTGGATGGCCCGACCAATGCATCCAAGGGCGACAAGGACGCGGCAACGTGGCTGCCGCCCAACCGCTCCTTCCGGTGCAGCTACGTTTCCCGTCAGACGCAGGTGAAGGCGAAATATGACGCGTGGATGACAAAGGCCGAACAGGCGGCCATTGAGAAGATCCTGCGCAGCTGCCTCTAACCGCGCACACCCCCGGCTCACGGCGGTGAACCGGTTTTTCCTAGGTTTACCCTGCTCCCCGAGGCGCCGCTTCATCCCACTGCGGTAGGTGAGCAGGCACATCTAGTCCTTTCGGAGGATTCCTTCGGACAACTATTTGTGCAATTATTGTAATTACAGTCATTGGTTTTTCACGGGACAGCGTGGTCTACGGAACAAGGGATGCGTGATGCAGAGATGAAGATGCGGCTTCTGGGGGTTGCGCTTTTGGTGTGCGGTGCCGCGGTCTTCATCTTTGCCCTCAACGTCCAGCATCGTGAGTTGGCCTACGGTCTGCTTACCGGGGCATACCTGCTCTTCGTGCTGGCCGTATGCGCGCTGGTCGGACGAATCGTGGGAGCCTCGCGGGTGGGGCCACCCAGCGGCGAATGATCCGCACGCCCCCGTTGCGGCTCTGCACCGAAGCCGGCCACGATCACACGGTGAACGTGAAAGATCTGCTTGATAGTCAAACTGTGGCGCGGATTTCGCGATGAAAGCCGACCAGGCCGACCCGCTGCGGGAACGCCGTGTGAAGCGAGGCCACGTGAACGGCCCCCGACATCAACCCCACACTTCATCAAAAAGTATCGACAGGTTCACTCCCGTGGGATAAACATGTGACGATCACTTGTTTACCTCTAGGGGATTTTCCATGTCTACCTCCAGACGTCTGCCCAGGGTCGGTTTCACTGCCCTGGCGTCCTTTTCGCTCATTGCCTCCGGCGCCGTTGGCGCGCAGGCAGCGCCCACCGACCCAAGTCGGGCCAAGGAAGTAGAGCTCAACCTGCTGAGCATCAATGACTTCCACGGACGCATCCAGGCCGAGGGCGAATCTGCCGGAGCTGCAGTACTGGCCGGAGCGGTCGCAAAATATCGGCAGGAGAATGCGAATACCCTCTTTGTCTCGGCCGGCGACAACATCGGTGCCTCCACGTTCGCCTCCGCTTCACAGCAGGATGCGCCCACGATTGACGCGCTCGGCGCCGCCGGGTTGGACCTGTCGGTGGTGGGCAACCACGAATTCGATCGTGGTTTCCAGGACCTGGAGGAGCGTGTAATCCCCCGCTACGGCACCAAGTCCAAAGCCGAAGGAGCCGAGGGGGCGGACTATGCCCTCGGCGCGAACGTATACGAGAAGGGCACCAGCAAGCCGGTCCTCAGGGAGTACACAATCCGCGAAGTCGACGGTGTATCGGTCGGGTTCATCGGCACGGTCACCGCGGACACGGCCACGCTGGTTAGCCCCAGCGGGATCAGCGACCTCACCTTCGGCGACCAGCTCGAGGCCGCCAACCGGGTGGCAGAGAAGCTGAGCGACGGCGACAAGAAGAACGGTGAAGCCGACGTGCTGGTGCTGCTGACCCACGACGGATCCGAAAGCACGGCCTGTGACACGATTGCCAAGGAATCAACGGATTATGGGCAGCTGATCCGCAATGCCGATGAGCACATCGACGCCATCATTTCCGGACACACCCATAAGCCCTACCACTGCTCAGTGCCAATCGCGGGCACTGACCAAACCCGGCCGGTGATCCAGGCGCATCAGTACGGCACCACCCTGGGCGAAATCTCCCTGAGCATTGATGCCAGCGACGGCACGGTCACGCAGTCGGACTCCAAGCTTGTCCCCTTGGCTGCCGAAGGCGGCTCGGCTTTCAAGCCAAACGCTGCCGTCACAGAGATTGTTGACAAGGCCGTTGCCGAATCCGAAGAAGTAGGCCAGCAGGAAATCGGCGCCATCAGCGCCGACATCCTGCGCGGCGGCGAACCGGCAGGTGATGACCGCGGCGTGGAATCCACCCTGGGTAACACCATCGCCGATGTCCACTTGTGGGCGACCTCCAACGAGGACTTCGGCGGGGCCCCGGCACAAATCGCCTTCATGAACCCCGGTGGTCTGCGCGCTGATCTGCTGTACGGCCAAAACGGCATCGTCACCTACAAGGCAGCCGCGGACGTACAGCCCTTCGCCAACACCCTGATCACCATGGACATGACCGGCGCCCAGCTGTATGAAGTGCTCGAACAGCAATGGCAGCCGGAAGGAGCTTCCCGTGAAAAGCTGCACCTGGGGATCTCCGAAGGACTGAGCTACACCTACGTGGAGGACGCGGCCCGCGGTGAGCACATCACGTCGGTGAGTTTCAACGGAAAGCCCGTCGCCGACTCTGACACGTTTCGGGTCGCGGCCAACGCGTTCCTGGCCTCCGGCGGGGATAACTTCACGGCCTTCGCCGAAGCCAAGGACCATGCCGACAGCGGCCAGGTGGACCTGGACGCCACGGTGAACTACTTCAAGTCCCACGACGTCGTGGATCCAGCGCCGCTGGGCCGCGCCGTGCAGGCGGGCGCCGAATGGGCCACCGTGAGCCTCTCCTCGGCCACCCTCGCTCCTGGCGCCACCCTGGAGGTGGCGGTTTCCGATTTGGAGCCCGGGGCGAAGATCTCGGCCAGCGCCTTCGACGGGGAGGTTGAAGTTCAGGACATCGCCGCGGCCGATGGCGCCGGCTCCACCTCCTTCCAGCTGACCGCGCCTCAAAAGCTGAAGGAAGGCCAGTACCAGTTGGTGATCTCGCAGGTGGGCCGGGAGGACATTTCCGTGCCGCTCACGGTAGCTGTCGAGGCACCCACCACGCCGAGCACGGAACCCAGCCCGCAGCCGAGCGCCTCGCCCACGGCGTCCCCGTCGGCGTCGCCGTCGCCGACCCAGTCAACCCAAAGCCCCGCGCCGCCACGCCCGGACGCTTCCCAGTCACCGGCACCCGATCATCAGGATCTGGCCGACACGGGCTTCGCGTACTCGAGCATCGGCATCGTTGCCGCGGTCATCCTGGTCGTTGGGCTGCTCATGGTGCTGCTGCGTCGCCGGGGCAACACCCACTAGAGGCCGAGAGCCCAGGGAGACAAGGTGAAGATTAACGTCAAAAGCACCGCCAGCGGCGGTGCTTTTGACGTGTCGACGCCCTGACCCCGGCCGGGGAAGCGGGGTCGCTCAGCGGCAGAAACTAGTCGATCTTCAGCTCGCCCATTTCTTCCCAGCCCTGACCATCGACCTTGCGGGAAATGATCTTCGGGGTGGACACCAGGGCCGGACGCATGGCTTCCAGACCTGCGGCGAAGTGCGGGCCATTGACGTGGGTGGCGGCCGCTTCGTCGTCACGGAACCCCTCAACCAGCACAAACTCGTTCGGGTCTTCGACGCTGGTGGACCAGTCGAAGAACAAGTTGCCCTCCTCGGCGCGGGTGGTGCGGGTGAACTCGGCGACGCGGTCCATGAAGCTGTCGGTGAATTCGGGCTTTACCTGAAACTTAACAACGATGAAGTACATGCCACCAGTCTAGTTAGCCGCCGCCGGTGTGTCTCTTGATTTGGATGGCGCTCCGGTCACGTGCCGGCATTGCCTCGATCACCAGGTCATAGGAATCCTCGACCAGTTCGCGCATCACCTGCGGGTCCAGTCCCACGCGCACTGAGTTCCAGTGTCTTTTGTTCATGTGGTAGGCGCCGGTGATCTGTTCGTGCTCGTCTCGCAGCCGTTCGGCGATGGCCGGTTCACACTTCAGGTTCAGCAGCAGTTCGCCCTGATGCACCATCAGCAGGGCAAACATCTTGCCCTTGGCGCGGTCCCGTCCGGCAACCTTGAACACGGTGCTGTGTTCCCCAAAGGGGAAGTCTTCGTAGGCTCCGGGCATGGACAGGCACAGGGTCCGCCACACTTCGTGGTGTTCCTCCAGCGCGCTCATTTCCACCGTCCCGGATCTCCGCCGCGTCCGGTTCCCACGGTAGCAGTCGCCGTCCGGGGCAGGGACTGGGGTGGGCTCCTTCGCAGCACTGGCGCTAGAGAAGCGGATATTCGATCTTCGGGCAAGTGTCCATGACCACCTCGAGCCCGGCGTCCTTGGCGCGCTGCGCGGCGGCTTCGTCGACAACGCCCAGCTGTAGCCAGACGGCGCTGGCGCCGACCTCGATGGCCTGGTCCACGATGTCCCCGACCTTCGCCGAGTTCACGAAGCAGTCCACGACGTCGATGTGCCCGGGGATCTGATCCAGACGCTCATAGCCGGTTTCCCCCATGACGGTTTCCCCGCTCAGGGATACCGGCAGGATCTGCATTCCCAGCTGTTCCTTCAGGTAGCGGGCAATGGAGGGGGCCACCCGCCGCGGGTTGTTCGTCAATCCCACCACGGCCCAGCGGGCGGGGGTGGTCAGCAGCCGGCGGATAACCTCTGGATCATTGACATGTTTGGCGTTCATGCCGTCACCCTACCCCGGGTGCGGGCAGGGGAAAACCACCGCTGCGAACTTGCAGCGGTGGTTCAGGTGCGGGTAGCGGCCCGGCCTCCCCCAGCCATCCAAGGGGCCGCTACCCGGGTCTTGTGTCCGGCTACGGGACCAGGTTCTGCTCCGGTTGGCCGCTGACGGCGCTGGAGTGCGTGAATGCCCCGCGGTACGCGGCGGCCGGGTGGTTTGACGGCAGCCGGTCCCCGCGCCCGAACACCTTGTGGCGCAGGCTTCCCGGGGTGTACTGGGTTTGCGCCAGTCCGCGGCGACGCAGTTCGGGCAGCAGCCCGTCAATGAAGTTGTCGTAGGAGCCGGGCAGCACGTGGTTCATGATGTTCAGCCCGTCGATGCCCGCGTCCTGCCACTGCTCCAGCTGGTCGGCGATCTGTTCCGGGGTTCCCACCAGCTGCTGGGCCTTGGCCCGGTAGTGGGCCAGATCCCGCAGCGTCGGGTTGCCGCCGGGGGTGGAGGCCAGCACCGCTTCGAGCACCCCCTGGGCGCCTTCGGTCTGCACCTGGCCCAGCGGGGTGTCCAGATCCAGTCCGCCCAGGTCGATTCCCAGCCCGCCGCCGATGTGCGCGATGATCGCGTGCGGGTCCAGGTACTGGTCGTATTCGGCTTCCAGCGCCTTGGCCTCCGCCTCGGTGGAGCCCACCACGAAGGAAAGCCCGGCGAACACCTTCAGGTCCTGGCGGCGGCGCCTGGCCGCCTGCAGGTTCGTCTCCAGCTGGGCGACCTTCTTGGCCACGTACTGCGGGTGCGGAGCGAACAGGAAGGTCGCCTCGGCGTGGGTCGCGGCGAACTGGGTGCCGCGCGGGGAGGAACCGGCCTGGAAGAGGAAGGGGGTGCGCTGGGTGCTGGGCACGGCCAGGTGCGGCCCGTCGATGGAATAGATCTGGCCGCGGTGGTTGATCTTGCTGACCTTGTCCGGATCCGCGTAAATCCCGTTGGCCTTGTCCGCCAGCACCGCGTCGTCCGCCCAGGAGCCTTCCCACAGCTTGTAGGCGGCCTCCACGTATTCCTCCGCCCAGCTGTAGCGGTCATCGTGGGCGACCAGGGAGGCTCCCCCGAAGTTGCGGTGCGCGTTTTCCAGGACGCTGGTGACAATGTTCCAGGCGACCCGGCCGTTGGAGAGGTGGTCCAGGGTGGAGAGCTGGCGGGCGAACTGGAAGGGGTGGGCCTGGATGACCGAGCTGGTCATGGCCAGCCCGATCTGCCCGGTGCCGGCGGCCAGCGCGGAGAGCAGCACCAGTGGATCGTGACTGGGCACCTGCAGCCCCTTGCGCACGTGGGAGGCCCAGCCGCCCTCGTGGTCCCCATAGAGGCCCACCACGTCGGCGAAGAACATGGCGTCGAACTTCGCGTCCTCCAGTTTGCGGGCCAGGTCCACCCAGGGCGCCAGTTCGTGGAATCGGTGCTGCTGGGCCTGCGGGTGGCGCCACATGCCGCCCAGGATGTGGCTGGAGGTGGTCATCAAGAAGGCGGACAGCAGCAGGCGCGGTCGCTGGTCAAAGGTTCCCATTTACTTCTTTCCCTTCGCTTCGCCAATGGAGTTCAACCCGGTGGGGATGGTGCCGTTGATGAAGTAGTCCCCCACGGAGCGGGCCTTGAACGCGACCGGGTTGTGGGTGGCCACGGTGCGCGCGTTGCGCCAGTAGCGGTCCAGCGACTTGCTGGTGGACACCGCGGAGGCGCCGGTGACGTCGAACAGCTCGCTGGTGGCATCCAGCACCAGCTTCGGGGTGGCCACGTGGGCCTGCTGCACCGCCAGTTCGGCACGCAGGTAGGCCTGCTGCTCGTCCAGCCCCAGTGCCGCATCGTGGGCGGCATCCAGTTCCCGGGCGGCGGTGATGACAATCGACTCGGCGGCAAACACATTGGCGGCCAGGCGCCCCACCAGTTCCTGGATCTGTGCGTCATCGCGGAACAGCGCCCCGGAACCGGTGTTGAAGGTGCGGGTGCGCGCGGCCACCAGCCCGGCCGCCTCGCCACGGGCCGCCTTGCCGATGCCCACCAGCACGGCCAGCAGGCACAGCTGGAAGAACGCCGGTTCCAGGGTGGAGGCGACCTTGCGCTGGATGATGTTCTGCTCCTGCACCGGGACATCCTCAAAGATGGCGGTGCCGGTGCCGGTCAGCGGCTGGCCGAAGCCGTCCCAGTCATCCAGGATCCGCACGCCCGGCGCGGTGCGTTCCACGACCGCGTACTGCCGCCCCTCCACGCCGTCCGTGGAGGCCATCACCACCACCCAGTCGGCGAAGATGGAGCCGGTGGTGTAGTACTTTTCCCCGCGCAGCACCCACCCGGCCCCGGTGTTGATCAGCTTAGTGTTCGTGGCGCCCAGGGCGTTGCCGCCGCGTTCGGTGGCGGCGTTGCCGAAGATTTCGCCGGCCAGCACCCGCGGGAACCAGCGGTCCTGGAACTCGGCGGGCTGCAGCGCGATGGTCTCCACGAAAGAGAAGTGGCTGCGCAGCAGGTGGGCGACGTTGGAGTCGGCGGCCGCCAATTCGATCAGCAGCCGGAACAGGTCGGTGTGGCTCACCGGCGTTCCGCCGTGGCTGGCCGGGACCCGCAGCGCCGTGAAGCCGGCGTCCTTGAGCCACGCCACCTGCTGGTAGGGCAGTTCACGGTGTTGTTCGCGCTCCCGGGCGCCCTGGGCGATGCGGGTGAAGACCGGGCGAAAGCGTTCCAGCAGGCGTTGGTAGACCGCTTCGTCGCTGGTGGCCTGGATGGCGTGGGTGCTCATGCTCCTCTTTTCGTGACGGGGGAAGTTCGTCGTTCGACGGTGGCCGGGCGCTTCCCGGCCGGGCTCGGGTTCAGCCGGCGGCAGGGCACAGTTCACGCAGAACCTGCCCGGGGTTCGCCGCCAGCAGGGTGCGGGTGTAGCGGTGGGCCGGTTCGGTGAACACCTGGTGCACGCTGCCGCTCTCCACCAGCTCCCCGCGCCGCATGACCCCCACATGGTGGCTGATGCGTTCCACCACATGCAGGTCGTGGGAAATGAACAGGTAGGTCAGCCCGTGCTCGCGCTGCAGGGACTGGAGCAAGGCCAGGATCTGCTCCTGGGTGAGCACATCCAGTGCGCTCAGCGCCTCGTCCAGCACCAGGATCTCGGCCCCGGACGCCAGCGCCCGGGCGATCGCCACCCGCTGGCGCTGTCCGCCGGAGAGCTGGGGCGGGCGGGCCGCGGCCAGGGAAGGGGCCAGGCTGACCTGCTCCATGAGCTCGGCCACCCGTCCGGAACGCCAGCGCGGGTCCCCCAGCCGGTAGTTCAGCAATGGCTCGGCAATGATCGATGCGATGCGCTGGCGCGGGTCCAACGCCGAGTCCGGGTTCTGGTAGACCAGCTGGGCCTGGCGCCACAGCTGGTGCCGGCGCCGGCCGTGGGCCGCACCCACCCGCTGTCCGTTGACCCGAATCTGCCCGGACTGCGGATCCAGCAGGCCCATGATCAGCTTGGCGGTCGTGGACTTGCCCGAACCCGATTCCCCGACCAGGGAGAACGTGGTGCCGCGCGGGACCTGGAAGCTGACCTGGTGCACCGCGCGGTGGGCGGTGGCGCCGCGGCCGAAGGTCCTGGACACCTCCTGCACGTCGATCGCGATGTCTGCGTGCGCGACCGGTTGGGGCCGCTGCCGGCTGCCGGTGGCCTGGGCCAGCAGCGCCCGGGTGTAGGGTTCGGTGCTTTCGGTGATCAGCGAGCGCACGCTGCGGTCCTCCAGGATCCGCCCCGAATTCATCACCAGCACCCGGTCGGCGATGTCCGTGGCGACCGCCAGGTCGTGGGTCACGAACAGGACCGTGGTGCCCTTTTGCCGGGCCAGGGAGACGAAGACCTCCAGCACGGTGCGCTGCACCGTGACGTCCAGGGCGCTGGTCGGCTCATCGGCGATCAGCAGCTGCGGGTCCAGCGCGAAGGCGATCGCGATCAGCACCCGCTGCTTCAGTCCGCCGGACAGCTCGTGCGGGTACTGGCCCAGCCGGTATTCCGGGCGGTCAACGCCCACGCTTGCCAGCAGTTCGACGGCCCGGGACCGCCATTGGGCCTTGGGCACCGAACGCTGCGGGTGCAGCCGGAACACCTCGATCAGCTGGGAGCCGATGGTCTTCACCGGGTCCAGGCTGGAGCCCGGATCCTGGGGCACCAGCCCGATACCGGCCCCGCGGATGGCCCGCCAGCGGCGCACATCCAGGTTCGTCACCTCGGTGCCGCCAAAGCGGATGGACCCCTCGACGCGGGTGCCGGCCGGCAGCAGCCCGATCAGCGCCTTGGTCAGGGTCGACTTGCCGGACCCGGATTCCCCGACAACGGCGAGGATCTGCCCCGAGGGGATGTGCAGGTCCAGCCCGTTGGCGGCCACCGTCCCGCCGGGGTAGCGTACCGTGAGGTCCTCGATGCGCACCACCGGTGCGGCGGGGGTGTTCTTGGCGTTCATTTCCATGTCCACTGTCCTTGTCCTAGAAGCGGAAGGCGCGGTTGATGCTGCGCCCCAGGGCGGCGGTGAGCATGACGGCCGTGACGATCACCAGGCCCGGCAGGGTGGTCAGCCACCAGGCCACCGACAGGTACTGGCGTCCCTCGGAAATCAGCAGCCCCCATTCGGGGGTGGGCGGCGGGGCGCCGAAGCCCAGGAAGCCCAGTCCCGAGATGGCCAGGATCGCCGCCCCCAAATCCACGGCGAGCAGGGCCAGCACCGGTCCGATCACGTGCGGCAGGATGTGCCGGCGCAGCACCGTGAAGTAGCCGCCGCCGCTCATCAGTGCCGCCTGCACGAAGTCGTGGGAGCGCACCCGCAGCACCTCGGTGCGCACCAGCCGGGCGAACGCGGCGATCGAGGCGATCCCCACCCCCAGGCCCAGGGACAGCGGCCCGGGCTCGGTGGCGGTGACCAGGATCAGCGCGATCAGGAACGCGGGCACCGCCAGCAGCACGTCCACCAGGCGCATGGCCACGGCGTCCGCCGCCCTTCCGGTGGTGCCGGCCAGCAGGCCCAGCACGCTGCCGAGCACCGAACCGATCAGGCAGGCCAGTCCCGCGGTCATCAGGGTTTGCCCGGTGCCGTGCACCACCCGGGAGTATACGTCGCGGCCCAGGTGGTCGGTGCCAAAGGGGTGGGCGGGGCTGGGGGCGCTCAGCTTCTGCGCCGGGATCCCGGTGATCGGGTCCGCTGCGCTGAACGCGCCGGGCACCAGCGCCCAGGCCAGCAGCAGGCCCAGCGGCAGCAGCATCCACCAGCGTCCCAGCCAGCGGCGCACCGGGCGGCCCGGTGCTGGCGCCGCGGTGGTTGGTGCCGGCTCCGGAACCGGCAGCCCGGCCGGGGTGGTGTTCTGTTCGGTCAGTACGCTCATGATCCCTTGTCCCTTCAGGCAGCCAGGGCCCGTGCCGAGCCGGCGTGGGCGGTAATGATTCGTGGGTCCAGCTGCGGGTGGATGAGGTCCACCAGCAGGTTCACCACGGTGAAGGTGGCGGCGGTGAGCAGCACCAGAGCCTGCACCAGGGGAATGTCCTGGACGGTGACCGCCTGCAGCACCAGCTGCCCCAGTCCGGCGCGGGCGAACACGGTCTCGGTGATCACCGAGCCGGCCAGCAGGGTGCCGATGGTGATCCCGGCAATCGACAGCGCGGCCGGGGCGGCGTTCTTCAGCGTGTGGCGGTAGAAGATCCAGGACTCCCCGGCCCCCTTGGCGCGCAGCACGTCCACGAACGGCTGGGCCGAGACCTGCTGAACGCTCTTGAGCAGCACCTGGGCGATCGGTGCGCTCAGGTGCAGGGCCAGCACCAGGATCGGCACCAGCAGCGACAGCGCCGAACCGTCCGGGAACAGGGACATCACCCCCAGCTGCACTGCCAGCAGCTGCAGCAGCACCAGGCCCAGCCAGAACACCGGGATTGAAATGAACAGCGGCGGCAGGTTCAACAGCGCCCGGCGCAGCCGCTCACCACGGGCCAGGGTGGCCGCGGCCACCAGGGCCACCGCCAGCAGGACGGCCAGCACGAAGGCGCTGCCGGCCAGGACCAGGGTGGATCCGATGACCTCCCCGATCCGGGCGGCCACCGGCGCCCCGGAGGACAGCGAGTAGCCCAGGTCCCCGCGCAGCAGCGCGCCCAGCTGCCCCAGGTATTGGGTGATCAGCGGTTGGTCATAGCCGTAGTGGGCCTTCAGCTGTGCGATGGTGGCCGGGTCCGCGGCGGCGTCGGTGGACAGGAAGATGGTCACCGGGTCATTCGGCAGGGCCTGCACCGCCAGGAAAACCGCGGTGTAGGCCAGCCAGATGACCAGCAGGGCCTGGCCAACGCGCTTGGCAATGTATCCGCCCATGCTTCCCTCCCCTACTTGCCGCTCTTCCAGGCGCCCTGGAAGATCGGGGCGGTGCCGGAGGTGAAGTCGACGTGGGTGCCCGAATGCGCGCCGTAGACCTGGACCTCATCCCACAGCACCAGGGTCAGGGCCTTGTCCAGCACCAGGGCACGCTGTTCCTCACCGATCAGCTTCAGGTGCTCCTGCTCGGTGGTGGCCGCCTGTTCCCGGGTGAACAGTTCGTTCAACTCTTCGTCCGCGTTCAGCGTCTGGGTGTTGTTCGCCGGCCCGAAGACCGGCCCCAGCCCGCCGTAGGCGAACTGCCGGGTGCCGAAGAATTCGACCTTGTCATCGACCAGGGCACTGGTCAGGAACGTGTTGTCCGCTGCCCGGTTCACCAGTTTGACCCCGATCTCGCGCCACTGCTGCTCAATAAGTTCGAAGGCCGGCTTGATGACCACCGAGTTGTTCGAGGAGGCGACGGTGACCTCCAGCTTCTTCCCGTCCTTCTGCCGGATCCCGTCCGGTCCCGGAACCCAGCCGGCCTCATCCAGCAGCTCCTTGGACCGCGCCGGGTCGTAGGCCAATTCCGCGGAGAAGTCCACGAAGCCCGGGGCCTTGTGGTTCAGAATCGATGCGGAAATCACATAGCTGTCCGAAAGCACGGTGTCCTTCAGCGCCTGGCGGTCGATGCCCACCTGCAGCGCCTGGCGGACCTTGGCGTCGGCCAGCTGCCCGGAGCCAATGCGCACCGAGGCGTTGTTGGTGGTCAAATCCACGCCCTGCGCGGCGAACACCTGGCCGCCGCCGGATTTCAGCACCTGCTCATCCACCGGCTGCAATCCCCGAACCAGGTCCACCTGCCCGGACTGGGCGGCTCCGGCACGGTGTGCAACCTCCGGCAGGTACTTGATGACCAGCTCATCCAGGTAGGGAGCCCCCGGGTTCTGGGCACCCTGCGGAGCCCAGGCGTAGTCGTCGCGGGCGCTGAACACCACTTCCTCATCGGGCTTTTCCGAGGCGAAGACGAACGGTCCGGAACCCACGATCTTGGAGATCGCCGACTGCCCGGCGTTGTCCAGCTTCAGCGTTTCGGGGGCCACCAGCCCGGCGGTCACCGAGGAGGTGGCGCGCAGGAAGTTGGCGTCCGGACGCTTCAGGGTGACCTGGACCTTGTTCCCGTCCAGCACCTTGGAGGACTTGTACGCCGAGAAATCCACGTTCGGCTGGATCTGCGCATCCTTGATGCCCAGTCCCAGCGCGTCCAGGTTCGCCTTGACGGCCTTGGCATCCAGTGCGGTGCCGTTGGAAAACGTCACCCCGTCACGAATGGTGAACGTGTACTGGGTCTTGGTCTCGTTGGAGGTGAAGTCACTGGCGATCCACCCCACCAGCTTGCCCTGCTCGGCGTCAAAATAGGTCAGCCGGTCCAGCACCGAGTTCAGCACGTTGGCCTTCTCGTAGAACCGGGCCGCCTGGGTCTGCCAGTTGTCGATGGGGGTGACCTCGGCGTAGGTCAGGGTTCCACCCTGCACCGGGTCGCCGGCTGGCTGTGCCGACTCGGTGTTCGGGCTTGCCGCGCCGCTGCCGCCGCATGCGGTCAACGACAGCCCCAGGGCCGCAAGCAGTGCGGTGGCTTTCAGCGCCAAACGTGGTGGCCGCATAATCCGTGTTCCTCTCGGTTTAGCCCGAGGAGCACGCTGAATTCAGGTCCCTCCCGCGAAGGGAGGCAAAACAGGCAGACATCCGCCCGTGTGCGGGGACCGTTGCGAAATCTAGCAATCTCCATCGGTCCTGGCCTTAGCACCGCTCCCCGTCGGGGTGGTTGCTGCGACGTCAACGAGCCAGGTCTCTCAGTCGCTCTGGATGGTGTTGTTCCGGTGGGTGTTCCGGGTGATTTCAGTGTGCGGCGGGGACATTCATGTGACCAACCATGACGAAACATCGACGTCACATCGCCACCGAGGAGGCGACAAAGGCTCGGCAGCACCGTAACAATGGGGTCACACGCGCCGGTAAGTCATTGTGTGAAGGCGAAAACCGCAGATCCTTGACAATTCCTCCGGCAGGGTGGCGCCGGTGCCACCGCGCCCGCTGTAGTGGGTGGCGCGGGTTTTACACGCCTCCGCGGACCGGGGGCAGTACCGTGCAGCAGCCGCAGGGCCGGGCCGGCTTGGCCTTGTCCCGCAGTTGGAGCCCTGTGAAACCCTGTGCAGATTCCTCATCCACGAGCCGGCAGATCCACCGGCGCGGAAAAACCGCTGGGGGCTACGCCCTGCCGGGGCCCATAGGCCAGGCGACAACGAAACGCTCAAGCACGACCCGGAAACCCGGCTGCGACGTCAGGGTCGGATCCCATTGGTGTCCAGCAGCCCGCTGGGTGCGACGCCAGTACTTCTCATGCTCGCGGCGCCAGCTGGCCAACGAGCGGTCATCCTCCCCTTCGGCAAAGGCGAAATCGGCGTCCACGTGGTCAAAGGCCGCCAAGGTGACCTCGGTGGTCTGCAGGATGAGACGCGCCGTACCGGTGGAATCGCAGGCTAGCCAATAGGCGCCTGCCTCCGGCAACGGTTCACCGCTTGCCGTGTACTCGTTCTCCAGGCTCGAGGTTGCGCGCTTATCCCCGTCGGAAACTGCGCGCAGCAACGCATCGGCCAATGCGGGACTGTCCCCGAAGTAGTCAACGACAGGCAACACCTCGGGTCGCAGGACCCCGCCCCCTGCCCAAAGCACATAGTCGCCCCACAATTGTCTTGCCCGCGCGAGGTCGACCGGCGGGAGCCGGGAGGCCGAGGAATCCATGGCCCCAAGCCTAGTGCTTTCCGCCATGGGCCGGCGCTGCACAGGGGCCTTTCATTGCCTCTGCCCGGAACCAAGGTTGCGCGCAAAAATCGGCGGGAAAGGCATATGGTGCTTCGTGCGCAGAAACCGCTGGCTCCTCTCCGAAGGACTGCCCCGCCCCGGAGGCACTGCGCCGAAAGCCGGTTCCTCAGGGCAACCACAACTTTTGGAATGTGATGCGTCTCACTTCCATTGGATGTGGTGCACTTCGCCTAGCTTGAGGGGGTCAGAACCCATCAACCCCCAAGGAGCGGGTAGCTGTGCACCCACGATCACTTCGCGCCCCAGCCTGCGCGATCAGCCTGGCGTTGGGCTTGACCGCGCTCAGTCTGGCGCCGGCCCAGGCGGAACCACGCCAAACCGAGAAGCAAGCCACCGCCACCGGTTACGGTGGCGCCGTGGCCACCGTCGACCCGGAGGCCTCTTCCGCGGCGATTTCCGTGTTGCGCCGCGGCGGCAACGCCGTGGACGCGGCGGTGGCCGCCGCCGCGACACTGGGAGTCGCCGAACCCTACAGCGCTGGCATTGGCGGCGGAGGCTACTTCATGTACTACGACGCCGACACCCGGAAGATCAGCACGCTGGACGGTCGGGAAACCGCCCCGGCCGCCATGCCCCACGACGCCTTCATTGATCCGCAGACCGGCAGCCCCTACCCCTTCACCCCGGAGCTGGTGACCAGCGGGGTGTCCGTGGGCGTGCCCGGCACGCTGGCCACCTGGGATGAGGCACTTGACCGCTGGGGAACGATGAGCCTGGGAAAGGCCCTGCAGCCGGCCATCAAGACGGCCACGCGCGGCTTCGTCGTGGATGAGACGTTCCGCGAGCAAACCCTGGATAACAAGGAGCGGTTCGAGGCCTTCGAGTCCACCAGGAAGCTGTACCTTCCCCGAGGGGATGCCCCCAAGGTGGGCACCGTGTTCAAGAACCCCGATTTGGCCAAGACCTATCGCATGATTGCGCGCCGTGGCATCAACTCGTTCTACCGCGGTGAGCTCGCCGAGCAGATCGCCGCGACCGTGCAGGCCCCGCCGGTGGTGCCGGGAACCGAGCTGCCCGTGCCTGCCGGCCACATGACCGCCGCGGACCTGGCACGCTACAAGGTCGTGAAGCAGAAGCCGACCAGGGTGAACTATCGCGGCCTGGACGTCTACGGGATGGCCCCCTCCAGCAGTGGGGGCACCACGGTCGGCGAGGCCCTGAACATCCTGAATCGGTTCCAGCTTTCAACGATGCCGCGACCCGACGCGCTGCACCACTACCTGGAGGCCAGCGCCCTGGCGTTTGCCGACCGCGGCAAATACGTCGGGGATCCGGCATTCGTCGATGTGCCCACCCGCCAGCTGACCGACCGACTCTTCGGGGCCGAGCGGGCCTGCGCCCTGGATCCGCAGCGCGCCTCCGTGAAACCGGTAGCGCCGGGCGATGCCGCCAATTATGACGGGCGGTGCCCCACCGAAGCCGGTGTGGTGGCGCAGGAGAAGGACACGGAGAACATCTCGACCACGCACCTGTCGGTGGCCGACCGGTGGGGCAACGTCGTGTCCTACACGCTGACCATTGAACAGACCGGCGGTTCGGGCATCGTGGTGCCGGGCCGCGGGTTCCTGCTCAACAACGAGTTGACCGACTTCTCCACCGTCTACGATCCGGCCGACCCGAACCGCATCGAGCCGGGCAAGCGGCCGCGCTCCTCCATGGCGCCGACCATTGTGCTCAAGGACCGCAAGCCGGTGCTGGCGGTTGGCTCCCCGGGCGGCTCGACGATCATCACCACGGTGCTGCAGACCCTGGTCAACCGCGTGGATCTGGGCATGGAGCTTCCCGAGGCGATTGCCGCGCCGCGCGCCTCACAGCGCAACACTACCGCGGTCACCGCCGAACCGGAGTTCATTGCCGATGATGCCCGGATGCTGGAGCCCTTCGGCCACCAGTTCGTGCCGTCCGGGGATTCCTTTACCCCGCAGGCGGAGATCGGTGCGGTGGCGGCCGTGGAGATCGGCCCGCGGGGCAAGCTGACCGCCGCGGCCGAACCGACCCGGCGCGGGGGCGGCTCGGCGATGGTGGTGAAGCAGCTGAAGGGACACAAGAAGCACAAGTAGCTCCCGCGCATCCACACCGAAGGCGGCGCGGCCGCGGAAAGACCAGTGACGGGTTTTTCCGCGGCCGCGCCGCCCTGTTCACCGCTGGCCGCTAGCGGGCGGCAGCCAGGCGGTTGGCGATCTTGTACTGGGCGGCGCGGTGGGTGTCCTTGACCCGGTCGCCGGCACCGAAGAGCTTGTTGCGCAGCGAGCCTTCGGCATACTCGGTCTTGTAGGCGCCGCGGGCCTGCAGTTCGGGAACCACATACTCGACGATGTCCTCAAAGGTTCCCGGGGTGATCGCGTAGGCGAGGTTGAACCCGTCCACGTCGGTGTAGTCCACCCAGTCGATCAGCTTCTCGGCCACCTCGGCGCCCGAACCGACGGTGATCGGGCCGAAACCGCCCACGCCGACCCACTCGGCCAGCTGCCGGATGGTCCACGGTGAGCCCTCGTCGCCGCTGGCCTTCTGGAAGGTCTCCACGGAAGACTGGATCGCGTTGGACTTCACGTTCGAGCCGATCACGTCGTCCGGGTCGTAGGCCGAGAGGTCCACCCCCATCCACCCGGAGATCAGCACCAGTGCCCCCTCGACGTCAGCGTAGGACTTGTAGTCCTCGTACTTCGCCTGCGCGGTGGCCGAGTCCTGGCCGGTGATGATGGTCTGCATGGCGAAGATCTTGATGTCGTAGCGGTCCCGGCCGGCGGCCTCGGCGGCGTCACGGATCTTGGTGACGGTGGCCTTGAGCATTTCCCGGGTCGGCGAGGTGACGAAGACGGCCTCGGCGTTCTCGGCCGCGAACTTCACCCCGCGGCTGGAGGCCCCGGCCTGGTAGATCACCGGGGTGCGCTGGGTGCTCGGTTCGGTGATGGCGATGCCCGGAACCTTGAAGTACTTGCCCTCATGGTTGATCGGGTGCACCTGCTCCGGGTTGGTGTAGATGCCGCTGACCTTGTCGGCCTTGACCGCGTCATCTTCCCAGGAGCCCTCCAGCAGCTTGTACACCACTTCCAGGTACTCATCGGCGTGGTCGTAGCGTTCGTCGTGCTCCATCTGGTCTTCCTGGCCCATGTTGCGCGCGGCGGAGGGCAGGTAGCCGGTGACCACGTTCCAGCCGACCCGGCCCCCGGTGAGGTGGTCCAGGGTGGCCAGGCGGCGGGCGAACGGGTACGGGTGCTCGTAGGCGGTGCCCGCGGTGATGCCGAAGCCGAGGTTCTCGGTGACCGCGGCCATGGCGGAGACCAGCAGGATCGGGTCGTTGACCGGGGCCTGGGCACCGGTGCGCAGCGGGGATTCGTTGGTGCCGTTGTAGACGTCATAGGTGCCCAGCACATCGGCGATGAACAGCCCGTCGAACTTGCCCTTTTCCAGCACCTTGGCCAGGTGGGTCCAGTAGCCCAGGGTGTTGTAGCTTGCGGCTTGGTCCTGCGGGTGGCGCCAGAGTCCGGGCGACTGGTGGGCGACACAGTTCATGTCAAAGGCGTTGAACAGGATTTCGCGGGGTGTGCGGCTCATGGCGGTCCTTCTTTCAGGGGTTTGATTCGATGGTGGCGGGCGGGACTAGCGGAAGCTGACCTGACCCGGGGCGGGGACGTCCCCGGTGGCGTTCAGCCGCACCGGGGGCACCGCGTTGATCTCGTAGTCGCCCACGATGCGGGATTTGTAGATGGCGGGGTTGTGGGTGGCGATGGTGCGGGCGTTGCGCCAGTGCCGGTCCATGTTGCAGCTGGCCTTGGTGGCCGAGGCGCCCAGCGGGTCAAAGAGCTTGCTGGTCACCCCGATGGTCAGCGGCTGGGTGACCGATTGGGCGCGGTTGGCGGCCAACTCGCACACCGCATAGCGTTCGGCGGGGCTCAGGTTGGCGTCGGCCAGGGCGGCCTCGACCTCCAGCACCGCGCCCATCACCACCGACTCGATGGCGAATACCTCGGCCGAGACCTCCCCCACGACCTGCAGGACCTGCGGTTCGTGGCGGACCGGGACCCCGGTGCCGGTGCTGAAGCTGCGGGTGCGCAGCTGGACCGAGGAGCGCAGGTCATTCAGCGCCGCGCGGGCCACGCCGGCCTGCACGGCCAGCAGCACCAGCTGGAAGATCGCCGATTCGGTGTCGTTCTCATGCTGCGGGATGAAGCTGTCCACCGGGACCCGCTCGAACGTGGTGGTGCCGGTGCCCGTCAGCTGCTGGCCGAACCCGTCCCAGTCATCCAGGATCCGCACCCCGGAATGCTGGGTGGCCACGACGGCGATCTGCCGACCGGGCAGCTGCGGGTGGGCCACGGCCACCATGGTCCAGTCGGCAAAGATGGTCCCGGTGCAGTAGTACTTCTCCCCGGTGACGAACCAGCGGCCCTCGTGCTCGGTGGCCGTGGTGTTCAGACTGCCCAGCCGGTTGCCGCCGCGTTCGGTGTAGGCGTTGCCCACAATGTGCCCGGCGGAGATCCGCTCCAGCCATTTGGCCTGCAGCGACTGGTCCTCGAAGGCCAGCACGTCTTCGACGAAGGCCAGGTGGGCACGCCAGAGCTGGGCGATGTGGGAGTCGGCTTCGGCCAGTTCAATCAGCAGGCGGAAGACATCGGACATGCGGGCACCGTACCCGCCGCGGTCCACCGGGACGCGCAGGGCCCCGAAGCGTTCCCGGTTCAGCAGCCCCACTTGCTCAAAGGGCAGGATGCGCTCCCGGTCCCGGTGGGCTGCGCCCTCGGCGATTTGCGCGAAGACCGGTCGGAAGGTGGCGGCCAGGCGTTCATATTGTTCGTCGGCCCCAGGCCCCGGGGTGATCTTCAGCAGCTGCCGCTCGGGCAGCTGCTCGGGATGCTGGTCCAGATCCACGGCGTTGCCGGCAGGGGCCTGGGCAGGGTCGGACAGCGTGTTGAAGTCCGGTTGGGGTTCGCCGAATGACATGCAAGAGCCTCAATTCTTCCATCGGTCCTGGCGGTAGCACCGGCCCGCATGGGGTGGTTGCTGCGGCGTCGTGGAGCCAGATCTCTCGGCCGCTCTGGATGGTTCATCTCATTTGTACCGGCGGTGACGAAGCCGGCTCAAGGCCGGCCGTCATATTTCGGGGCATGAAGCGCAGATGACGTCGAACGCCCGGATCGCGCGAATGGGCAAGACGTTACAGCCTGACCCCGTCAAGCGGCAGAATGATGCAGAATCCACAAGGGATCAAAGAAATACCAGAATTACCGGCCCCGGAAACGTACGCTTCGAAGATTCGTCACATTACGAACGATTTGCCTTCCATCCGTTCGGGACGATTACATGGTGGCGTAACCATCCCGAGCGGCCGAGAGATCTGGCTCGTTGACGCCGCAGCAACCACCATGACGGGGAGAAGGCCTCTTCCTGCATGGACGGTGCTAACGCCAGAAGCGATGGAGATGACAATGAGTACTGTCCTTGTGTCGCCCACACCCGTGGCGCCATCCACTGCCCGATCGGTTCAGTTCCACAACCTGGGGCGTTCGTTCACCGCAGGCCGGCAGACCCGCACGGTCCTGTCAGGCATCGACCTGCAGATCACCGCCGGTCAGGTGGTGGCCATCCTCGGCGCCAGCGGCTGCGGCAAGTCCACACTGCTGCGCACCGTCAGCGGCCTGGATCACCCCAGTGTCGGCCAGGTCCGCATTGGCGGCCACGCCGTGGAGGGAATCGATGACCGCTGTGCGGTGGCGTTCCAGGAACCCCGGTTGCTGCCGTGGCGGACGGTGCGCCAAAACATCGCCCTGGGCCTGTCTCCGCAGCTGACAGCCCAGGCCGGCCGCGAGCTGATCGCCGAGCTGCTGGAACTGACCGAACTCACCCACGCGGCGGAACTTCGTCCACGCGAGATTTCCGGGGGCATGGCCCAGCGCGTTTCACTGGCCCGCGCCCTGGCACGGCGCCCCGGGGTCCTGCTGCTGGACGAACCGTTCGGCGCGCTGGATGCCCTGACCCGCCTGAAAATGCAGGATCTGCTGCTGGACATCCACCGTTCGTTCCCGACCACGGTGCTGATGGTCACCCATGACGTGGACGAGGCCCTGAGCCTGGCCGACCGCGTCATTGTCCTGGGGCACCGGCGGCCGAACGCGGAGCAGAAGCAGAACGGGGCCGGGGTCATCGAGGACCTGATCCTGAACTCCCCCAGGCCCCGCAACCGGACGGGTTCCGGATTCACCACCCAGCGCGCGCATCTGCTGCAGCTGCTCGGTGTCGACCCGTCGGGCCATTAACCCCCGCGCCGCGTCGCCTTCCTGTCCACCCCTCACCCTTGCGTCCGGGCCTACTCCCGTGCGCCGCCGAACCCACCCGCTAAGGATTCCCATGTCAAAATTCACCCTGTCCCGCCGTTGCGCATTCACCTTCGCCGCCGTCGCATTGGCCGCGAGCAGCCTCAGCGGCTGCGCCGGGGAGAACGCCGCTGCCGGTGAGACCCTGACCCTCGACTATGCGACCTACAACCCCCTGAGCCTGGTGCTGAAGGAAAAGGGATGGCTGGAGGATGCGCTGGCCGACGACGGCATCAGCGTCGAATGGATCCAGTCGGCCGGGTCAAACAAGGCCAACGAGGCACTGCGTGCGGACGCCATCGACGTGGGTTCCACCGCCGGCTCCGCCGCCCTGCTGGCCCGCTCCAACGGTTCCCCGATCAAGACGATCGCGTTGTACTCGCAGCCCGAATGGTCAGCACTGGTCGTGGGCAAGGATTCACCGGTTTCCTCGGTCGCCGACCTGAAGGGCAAGCAGGTCGCGGCCACCAAGGGCACCGACCCCTACTTCTTCCTGCTGCAGGCCCTGCAGGAGGCGGGATTGGGGGAAAAGGACATCACGTTGCAGAACGTGCAGCACGCCGACGGGCGCACCGCTTTGGCCAACGGCTCGGTGGATGCCTGGAGCGGACTGGACCCGATCATGGCGTCCGCCGAACAGGACGGTGCACGCCTGCTGTACCGCAACCTGGACTTCAACACCTATGGGGCGCTCAACGCCCGCGAGGACTTCCTCAAGGACAGCCCGGAAGTGGCGCAGACCGTGGTTGACGCCTATGAGAAGGCGCGCCAGTGGGCCGGCAGCCACCCGGAGGAAACCGCGCAGATCCTGGCCGATGTCGCCGGACTGGACGCTCAGGTCGCCGACACGGTCATCTCCGAGCGATCCAACCTCGACGTGGCGGCGGTCCCGGACGAGAAGTTCGTTCAGGTGCTGGGCAACATTGGGCCGGTGTTTGTCGACAGCGGCGATGTGAAGAGCCAAGCCGAGGTGGACGCCGCACTGGACACCCTGGTTGACGACCAGTTTGCCCGGCAGGCCGATGCCTCACAGATTGCGGGTGAATAGGCGATGACCGCTCCTGTTGACCAGCAGCCGGCCACCACACAAGCCGATGCCCCGCGCGCCGGACTGCTCGCCGCACTGCTGGGGCTCCCGCACTGGCTAGTGGGCCTGGTTGTCCCCGCCCTGGTCCTGGTGGCGTGGCAGTTGGCCACGACAAGCGGACTGGTGCCCTCCTATGCGCTGCCCACCCCGGCCTCCGTCATCACCGCCGCCGTTGACCTGCTGGAGCGCGGTGAGCTGTGGACCCACATAGGCATCTCCGCCCAGCGGGTCCTGTTGGGCTTTGCCGCCGGTTCGCTGCTGGGCCTGGTCTTCGGTGCCCTGGTGGGACTATCGAAGCTGGCCGATGCCCTGCTGAGCCTGAGCATCGGGGCGCTGCGCGCGGTCCCGTCACTGGCCTGGGTTCCGCTGCTGGTGCTGTGGATGAAGATGGGTGAGGACTCCAAGGTCACCCTGATCATCATCGGCGCCTTCTTCCCGGTCTTCACCACCGTCTCCCTGGCGCTGCGCCACGTGGATCCCCAGCTGGTGGAGGCGGCCCGCTCCTTTGGCTACCGGGGCCTGCGCCTGCTGCGCACCGTTCAGCTGCCGGCCGTGGTTCCCGCCATCTTCTCCGGGCTGCGCCTGGCCCTGGCCCAGGCATGGCTGTTCCTGGTGGCGGCCGAACTGCTCGGCGCCTCCATGGGCCTGGGGTTCCTGCTCACCGATTCCCAAAACAATGGGCGCATTGACCGCCTGATCCTGACCATCATCTTGCTGGCGATCTTTGGCAAACTCACCGATGCCCTGCTGTCCATCGCCGAACGCAAGGCCATTGCCCGCTGGGCCTAGGGCCCGCGACCACGTGTAAAGGATTTTCTTCGATGACAACCATCGACCTGACCTCCGAGGAAAGCACCGACGAAGCCACCCGCCAGCGCTTCTGGGATGAAGCGGCGAACCTGCTGGACTGGGACACCCGATGGCACACCACCTCCCGGATCGTTGCCGCCGACCCCGCCGCCGAACGCGGCCCGCAGATTTCCTGGTACCTGGGCGGCACGCTGAACGCCGCCGTGAACTGCGCGGACCGTCATGTGGCGGCCGGCCGCGGTGAGAAGGTGGCCCTGTACTTCGAGGGGGAACCCGGGGACCGGGAGACCGTCACCTACCGGGAACTGGCCGAACGGGTATGCCAGGCCGCGAACGCGCTGACCGAACTGGGGATCGGGAAGGGTGACCGGGTGGTCATCTACCTGCCGGTGCTGGTGGAGACGGTGGTCATCACCCTGGCCTGCGCCCGCATTGGCGCGATCCACTCCCTGGTTTTCGGCGGGTTCTCCGCCGCGGCCCTGAAGTTCCGGGTCGAGGACACCGCAGCGAAGCTGCTGGTCACCACGGACGGCCAGTTTCGCCGCGGCGCCGCCGTCCCGGTCAAGGACAACGCGGACGCGGCGGTGGCCAGGGAGAACAACATTGAGAACGTGCTGGTGATCCGGCGCACCGGGTGCGACATCGCCTGGACCGAGGGACGGGACGTGTGGTGGCACGAGCTGGTGGACAGCCAGCCCACCGAGCACCAGGCCCAGGCGTTTGACGCCGAAACCCCGCTGTTCATCATGTACACCTCCGGGACCACCGGCAAGCCCAAGGGGCTGGTGCACACCACCGGCGGCTACCTGACCCAGGCCGCCTACAGCCACAACCTGTTGTTCGCCAACCCGGACCCGGCGCTGCGCGAGCTGGACGTGCACTGGTGCACGGCGGACCTGGCCTGGGTCACCGCCCACACCTACGAAATCTATGGTCCGCTGGCCAACGGGGTCACCCAGGTGATCTACGAGGGGGTGCCCAACGCCCCGCACCCGGGACGGCATTTTGAGATCATCGAACGCTACAAGGTCACCAGCTACTACACGGCCCCCACCCTGGTGCGTTCGCTCATGGGCTGGTTCCCCGACGGCATCCCGGCACACTATGACCTGTCCTCCATCCGGGTGGGCGGCACCGTGGGCGAGGCGGTGAACCCGGAAGCCTGGCGGTGGCTGCGCACCGAAGTGGGACGCAACACCGCCGAAGGCATCCCCATGGTGGACACCTGGTGGCAGTCCGAGTCCGGGGCGACGATCCTCTCCCCGCGGCCCACCGACACCGGCTTCAAGCCCGGCTGTGCCGCGCGAGCCACCCCGGGGGTCGCGGTGGACATCGTGGACGCCCAGGGAACACGTGTGGCCCCCGGCGAACAGGGCAACATCGTCATCACCCGCACCGGTCCGGCAATGGCCCGCACCGTGTGGGGTGATGCGCGGCGCTACTACACCAGCTACTGGAAGCAGTACGCCGAGCAGGGCTGGTTCCTGGCCGGGGACGGGGCCCGGTTCGATGCGGATGGGGACATCTGGATCCTGGGACGCACCGATGACGTCATCAACATCTCCGGGCACCGGCTGTCCACCATTGAAATCGAATCGGCGCTGGTCACCCATCCGGGCGTCGTGGAGGCCGGGGTGTGCCCCACCCCGGATGCCACCACCGGGCACGCGGCCACCGCGTTCGTGGTGCCGCTGGACCAGTCGCTGGTCGCGGCCGCACCGGATGCGGCCACCGCGGCGAGGCGCGCGGCGTTCGTGGCAGAGCTGCGGGAGACCGTGCGCCGGCAGATCGGCCCGATCGCCAAGCCGCGGGACGTGGTGCTGGTCCCGGACGTGCCCAAGACCCGCTCCGGAAAGATCATGCGCCGGCTGCTGACCCAGCTGTTCCAGGGCACCGAACTGGGTGACACCACCAGCCTGCAAAACGAGCCATGCATCGCGAAGCTGGAGGAAATCTGCCGCCACCGCTAGGCGCCGGGCCCGCTGGCCTGAGCCTCTTGGAGAACAACGGCCTTGCCCCGCCCCACGCAGTGAGCTGCGCGGGGCGGGGCAAGGCCGTTGTGGTGCCTGCCGGGGCGTACGCCCGGCCGGTGCCTAGCCGGTGGGCCGGCTATTTCCGTGGATCAGTGCCATCGGACTGCGGGTCATCGTCCCCGGTCCGCGGGTTCTCCCCTTCCGGGTCGGGACGGTCCTCATCGGTCACCGGCTTGGCCGGCGGCTGCTGCCCCTCCTCGTAGACGATCGTGTCGTGCGGGGCCGGGGCCCGTTCGATGGTGATGATGTCGATTTCGGTCGTCATCAGGCTGAAGTGCCCGCCCTCATGGCGTTCCACGCCCTCGGCCACCGACTGCTCCAGCACCTCACGGGCCACCTTGTTCTGGATGACCAGCGGGTCGCGGCTCAGATCCTTCCAGATGGCCACGCACAGCAGCAGCATCACCAGCACGAAGGGCAGGGCCGAGACAATCGTGATGTTCTTCAGCCCGTTCAGGGCCGCCGCCGGGTGGTCCCCGCCGGCCAGCAGCATCACCGCCGCCACGGCGCCCACCGCGATGCCCCAGAAGATCACGGACTTGCGGGTCGGGTGTTCAGCCCCGCGCTCACTGAGCGCCCCCATCACGATGGAGGCCGAGTCGGCGCCGGTGACGAAGAAGATCGCGATCAGCAGCACCGTGACCACCATCAGCACCACCGCCACCCAGCCGGGCACCGGCAGCTTCTCCAGCAGGTCGAAGAGCACCAGGTCGAAGTTGATGTCCGGGGCGCCGTCAACGATGCTGGCCAGCGCCTGGCTCGAATCCCCCGAACGCTGCGCACGTTCCTGCAGGCCGATTGCGCCGCCGCCAAAGATCGCGAACCACAGCAGGGTCACGGTCGAGGGCACCAGCAGCACGCCGGTGACGAACTGGCGGATGCTGCGTCCGCGGGAGATGCGGGCAATGAACAGACCCACGAACGGGGTCCATGACACCCACCATGCCCAGTAGAACACGGTCCAGGACGAAAGCCAGTCGGCCATGGTCCCGTCGGTGGAGGCCGCGGTGCGCGAGGCCATTTCCGGCAGGTCGCGGATGAACGCGCCAATCGCGTTCGGGATGACGTTCAGGATGAACAGGGTCGGGCCGCCGATGAAGACAATCAGCGCCAGAACCAGGGCCAGCACCATGTTGGTGTTGGACAGCCACTGGATGCCGCGCTCAATGCCGGAGACCGCGGAGGCCACGAACAGGGCGGTGAGGATGGCAATGATGATCACCAGGATGCCCGAGCCGACGTTCTCCATCACGCCGGTGGCCTGGATGCCGCCGCCGATCTGCAGGGCGCCCAGGCCCAGCGAACAGGCCGAGCCGAAGAGCGTGGCCAGGATGGCCAGGATGTTGATGGTGCGTCCGCCCCAACCGTGGATGGCGCGCTCGCCGAAGATCGAGGAGAACATGGAGGAGAACAGCTGCGGGCGGCCCAGGCGGAAGCTGCCGTAGGCCATGCCCAGGCCCACAATGGCGTACATCGCCCACGGGTAGAGCGTCCAGTGGAACAAGGTGGTGCCCATGGCGGTGCTCAGCGCCGCATCGGTCTGCCCCTCCACGGTTCCCGGCGGCGGGGACATGTAGAAGAACAGCGGTTCGCCCACCCCGTAGAACACCAGGCCAATGCCCATGCCGGTGGCAAACATCATCGAGATCCAGGAGACCGTGCTGAATTCGGGCTTTTCCCCGTCCTTGCCCAGCGGGATGCGCCCGAAGTTCTTCGAAGCGAGCACGATCACGAAGACCGCGAACACCGAGGCGGCGATGACGAACAGCCAGCCGGTGTTGGTGATCACCCAATCCAGTGCCTTGCCGGCCACTGCGCCCAGGCCCTCGGGGGAAACAAACCCCCAGACGATGAACGCCAGGGCCAGGCAGCCGGCAATGCCGAACACCCAGTAGTCGGTGCCGGAGGCGGTGTATTTCCGGGGGCGGCGTTTGCGAGCTGTGTGCAGCTCACCCACGAGCTCCTGGATCGATTGATCACTTGGCTTCATTACGTTCTTCCTTCACTGGCAGGATGGCGCTGCCGACGGGGAAATCATCGACTCGGCGGCAGCGCGCTCCGGGCGGCAGGCTGCCAGGCGGTGGCAGCGGAACGGTTGCATGGCCCCAGTCGGGCGGGCCGGCAGACGGCAGGGGCCGGAAACGGCGGCGCTTCGAAGATCGGCGAGCCCGCCGTTCAGATGCATGCGACAACGGCCAACACGGCCCACCGCGGCCCTAGGGTCTGCGTTCAATACTGTTGGATGCAGGCAAGTCAGGTCAAGCCCCACGGTCTTTTTTGCCCCCGATCCCGTTCCCACCAGAACGCTTTTTGCCCTTGTGCCATGCAGTGCCAGGGGCGGGGATGTGAAATTCCTCGCCTCCCCGCCCCCGCGCCCCCGCATTGCGCCCGCCTTCGGCGTTTAGCCGCGAATCAGGCCGTGCGGGTCAAGCACGAATTTTTGTGCCGCCCCCTCGTCGAAGGCCGCGTACCCGGCCGGGGCCTCATCCAGGGAAATGGTCGTTGCGTTCACGTTCCTGGCAATGGACACCTTGTCGGCCAGGATCGCGTGCATCAGCCCGCGGTGGTACTTCATCACCGGGCACTGTCCGGTGACGAAGGTGTGGGATTTGGCGAAGCCCAGGCCGAAGCGCATCGACAGCGAACCGACCTTCGCCGCCTCATCGGCGGCACCCGGATCCCCGGTGACGTACAGCCCCGGGATCCCCAGGTGGCCACCGGCGCGGGTGATCTCCATCAGCGAGTTCAGCACCGTGGCCGGCTGCTCGGTGGCCGCCTCGTGGCCGTGGCCGCGGGCCTCGAACCCGACCGCGTCGATCCCGCACTCCACCTCCGGCACGCCCAGGATCTGTTCTATCTGCTCACCGGGGTCGCCCTGGGAGACGTCCACGGTTTCGCAGCCGAAGCTGCGGGCCTGGGCCAACCGGTCGGCGTTCAGGTCCCCGACGATGACCACCGCGGCGCCCAGCAGCTGGGCGGAGGTGGCGGCGGCCAGTCCCACCGGGCCCGCGCCGGCCACGTACACGGTTGATCCCACACCCACCCCGGCGCCCACGGCCCCGTGGTACCCGGTGGGGAAAATGTCCGAGAGCATCGCCAGGTCCAGGATCTTCTCCATCGCCTGGTCGCGGTCGGGGAACTTCAGCACGTTCCAGTCCGCGTAGGGAACGAGCACGTATTCGGCCTGGCCACCCACCCAGCCGCCCATGTCCACGTACCCGTAGGCGGAGCCGGGACGGTCCGGGTTCACGTTCAGGCAGATGCCGGTCTTGCCTTCCTTGCAGTTGCGGCACCGTCCGCAGGAGATGTTGAACGGCACCGAGACGACGTCCCCGACCTTGACGAACTCGACGTCCCGCCCCACCTCGATGACTTCACCGGTGATTTCATGCCCGAGCACCAGGCCCGAGGGGGCGGTGGTGCGTCCGCGCACCATGTGTTGGTCCGAACCGCAGATGTTGGTGGCGATGGTTCGCAGGATCACCCCGTGCTCCACCTTGCGTCCGACGTTGTCTGGGTGCACCCCGGGCCCGTCGCGCAGGACGAATTCCGGATAGGGGGTGTCGATGACCTCGACCTTGCCCGGTCCTGCGTAGCTCACTGCCTTGTTTCCCACCTGAGAACCTCCGCTTTGTTAAATATAAGTTGGATAAATGAGTCCAACCTAGCAACAGTGTGCTCTGCGTCACAGGGGGTGTCAAGGGTGAGCTCCGCGGACTGGTCGACCTACGTCTCCTCGTCCAGCCGCTCATCCAGGATGCTGCGCGCCCTCCCCTGCAGGATCTGCAGGCATTGACCAATCAGCGGGGAGTCCATGCTGCCGCGCCGCGCGGCGGCGACGATGCGTCGGGTGGGGCGTCCTGGCCCGGTCAGTCGCAGCCTGCGCACATTTTCATGCCCACCGATGGGTGCCAGCCGCGGCAACAGGCCCACCCCGAGCCCGGCACCGACGAAGGCGATCATGGTCTCCCACTCCAGGGACTCGTGGGCAATGCGCGGGGTGGCGCCCACCGCGGTGAAGGCCGCCGTAAACAGCGCCCGGTAGGTGGATCCGACGGTGTCGGTAATCCAGGGCTCGGAGGCCAGCTCCTCCAGGCGCACCGAGACCCGCTCGGCCAGCCGATGCCCGGCCGGGACCAACACGTCCAGCGGATCGTTGAGCAGGAACGTCTGCTCAAAGCGGGGGTCCTCCTCCCCCACGGTGTCTGCCTGCATGGCCACCACGACCGCCAGGTCAATGCGTTCGGCCACCAGCAGCTCGTAGCAGCGTGCCGGGCTGGCCTCGATCAGGCGCACCGCCAGGGCGGGCCGGGTTTCGCGCAGCGCGGCGGCCAGCGGGGCCAGCAGCTGCGCGGCGGCACTGGAGAACCCGCCCAAGCCAAACTGCGCCGGCACCTGCTCATCGGCGCGCAGGGCCGCGGCGCGCAGCCCCTCCCACTGCGCGACCAGGTCATCCGAACCCGCCACCAGGTGCCGACCGGCCGCGGTGAGCCGCACGCCCCGCCCGTCACGGACCAGCAGCTCAATGCCCAGCGAGCGCTGCAGCTCACGCAGCTGCGCGGAGACCGCCGACGGGGAGTAGCCGGTGAGCTCGGCCGTGGCCGCCACGGTGCCGCAGGTGGCGAACACGCGCAGCGTGTGGAGACGGGCATCGATCATGCGGATATTGTGCACGATGATCGGCAGTTTTTTGCGCTTTTATTGCACTTTCACAGCATCTAATGTGATCGGTACAACATCCGTTCACGTTGCGGTCCCCGCGACACCGCGGCCGCTGACAGGCTCCCCTTCCGCCCCCCTTCCAAGGAACCGCCCATGTCTGTTTCGATGAATGCGCCGCGCACGGCCCGCGGCAGCCTTGCCACCGCCCTGCCGGCCGGGCAGCTGGAGGAAATACGCCAGCTCTTCGCCCGGCGCCGCTCGGGGTATTCGCTCAATGCGCCGTTCTACACCGACCCGGCCCTCTTCGCCCTGGACATGGAGGGGATCTTCGGCACCCAGTGGCTCTACGCCGCCAGTGTCGCGGAAATCCCGGAGCCCGGGGACTACATCACCGTGGACTTCGGCCCCAGCTCGCTGATCATCCTGCGCAAGGACGACGGGCAAATCAACGTCCTGCACAACGTGTGCCGACACCGCGGCGCGCGGGTGCTGACCGAGGCCTCCGGCTCGACCGGCAACCTGGTGTGCGGCTACCATTCCTGGACCTACTCCCAGGACGGGGAACTGATTCACGCCTCGGCCCCCGGGGAAGTGGATTTCGACAAGGGCTGTTTCGCGCTGAAACGGGCACACAGCAGGGTTTATGCCGGACTGATCTTCGTCTGCCTGTCCCCCGAGCCGCCCGAGGACTTTGACCGGGCCGCGGCCGTCTTCGAGCCCTACCTCGCGCCCCATGACCTGTCCCGCACCAAGGTGGCCTACCAGCAGAACATTGTTGAGCAGGGCAACTGGAAACTGGTGATGGAGAACAACCGCGAGTGCTACCACTGCGATGGCCACCCGGAGCTGGCCTGCGCGCTCTTCCCCACCTGGGGCCTGAATGAGAGCACGGTGCCGCCGCACCTGGTCGAGGTCTGGGACCGGAACCAACAGGCGCAGGGCGCACTGGAGGAACGCTGCCGACGCTATGGGCTGCCCTATGCGGTCATCGAGGAGTTGGATACCCGGGTGGCCGGGTTCCGCGTCTCGCGCGAACCGTTGGACGGACAGGGCGAATCCTTCTCGCCCACCGGGCGCCGGCTGTCCAAGAAACTGCTCGGCGACCTCCCAGATTTCCGCCTCGGCCGCTGCTCGCTGCACATTCAGCCCAACAGCTGGTTCCACCTGCTTGCTGACCACGTCATCACCTTTGCGGTCTTCCCCATCAACGAACACCAGACCCTGGTGCGCACCACCTGGCTGGTGGCCGACGACGCGCAGGCCGGGGTGGATTACGAGGTGGAGTCCCTGACGCACACCTGGAAGCAGACCAACCTGCAGGACAAGGCCTTCGTGGAGTTGTGCCAGGCCGGTGCCGCCAGTCCCGCCTACGAGCCCGGGCCCTACATGAAAAGCGAGTACCAGGTGGAGGCGTTCATCAACTGGTACGTGCAGCGGATGCGGGAGCATCTGGCATGACGGTCACCACCACGAGCATCCGCGCCTCCGGCATCCAGCGCATCCGCGGCCTGGAGATGCCCTGGAACCGGATGCTGCGGGCCACGAACCAGGCCGCCGGTGCCGCCCGCGCCCTGAGCCCATGGCACCCGCAGGAATTCAGCGCCGAATGCGTGGAAACGATCCCCGAGGCCGGGGGCATGATGACCTTCGTCTTCCGCCGCACCGACGGGGCCCCGCTGGCGTTCCGCTCCGGCCAGTACCTGAACATCGCCTTTCCCGTTCACGGGGAAGGCCAGGAACCGGTCGACCGGAACTATTCGATTTGCAGTGCGCCCACCGAACCATGGACCTTTAACATCACCGTCAAGCGCGAGGAACAGGGTCTGGTCTCCCCGTGGGTGCACCGGCACGTGCGCCCGGGCACCGTGCTAGAGATGCTCGGCCCGATTGGCGCCTTCCACCTGCCCGACGCCGAGCGCCGCGCGCGCTTTCTCTTCCTGGCCGCCGGGGCGGGCATCACCCCGATCATCTCCATGGTGCGCACCATCCACGCCCTGCCCGGCCAGGCCGACGTCGTGGTGCTGTACCACGGAGCCGAACCCGGCGGGTTCGGATTCGCCAAGGAACTGGAGTACATTGCGGCGGTCGATGAACGCATCACGGTGTACTACTCCCTGGGGGACCGCTCCGTGCCCGGGGACTGGGAATGGATGCTGGGACGGCTGACCTGCCACATGATTGAGCAGGTGGCCCCGGACGCGAACGGCCGCCACGTCTATGCGTGCGGCCCAGAGGGGTACCTGAACAACGCGGCCCAATTGCTGCTGGAGGTGGGGGTTGACGACACCTCCATCCACATGGAGTTCTTCTCGGGGGGCCGGCAGACCCGCCTGGAATACCAGCAGGAGTTGGCATATGCCGAGGACCTGGCCGGGGAAATGGCCGAGGCGCCCGAATCCCAATTCGAACAGCAGAACCTAAGCCTGTACGACCCGGCGCCAGCCACGCCGCCGGGAAACCCGCCCGGCGCCCTGCCCACGGAGGAGGGCGGGCGTGGTTCCGCATCGGATGCGGCGCCCGGGCCGCCACCGGACCTTGGCGGCACACCGCCCACGGACCCCCAGGAGTTTGCCACCGTCGGGGAAGGCAGTTTGACCATGTCCTTCCTCAAGTCCGGCCTGAAGGTGCGCATCGACCCCGACCAGCGGATTTTGCCGGTCGCCAAACAGGCCGGGGTGCGCATCGGGGCCAACTGCCAGGAGGGCATGTGCGGCTCCTGCAAGGTCATCAAGCTCTCCGGTGAGGTGGACATGAACCACCAGGGCGGGATCCGGGCCCGGGAAATCGAAGCCGGAAAATTCCTGCCCTGTTGCTCCACCGCGAGCACGGACCTGGTCATCGATGCCTGATCCGGTCCGTACCCCCGATCCTCGCGGGAGGACAACAGGGTCGGATGGCAAACGAAATCGTTTGTCGAACATTCTCTCGTAGTGGCGCCAAACCTCTATCACACCACGTCGGTGACGCTATCAGCCTCTCAAGGTTGTTTCACGTGGAATCGGCGGTCGCCCTCCCACGCAAGCGCCGGCACCCCGGGCGTCGCATGGGGAGCTAGAACAGGGTGGAGGGTTGCCGCGCGCCGTTCGGGTTTTCCAGCTGCAGCAGGATCCGCTTGGCCTGCAGCCCGCCCAGGTAGCCGCCCAGCGAACCATCGGTACGCAGCACCCGGTGGCAGGGCAGCACAATGGGCAGCGGGTTGGTGGCGCAGGCCGACCCCACGGCCCGTACGGCCGCAGGCTTTCCGATGCGTTCGGCCATTTGCCGGTAGCTCAGGGTGTGTCCGTAACCGATGTGGCCCAGTTCCAGCTGGACCCGGCGCCGGAATTCGGTGGAGAGCCGCAGATCCAGCGGCAGGGTGAAGCTGGTGCGGTGGCCGCTGAAGTACTCCTCCAGCTGCCGGGCCGCGGTGTCCAATGCGCCCGGCGAGCGCAGGATCCGGGCACCCAGGCTTTCGCTGAGCTGTTCCAGCACGCGCTCGTGCTCCTCCGAGGCGAAGGCCACCCGCACCAGCCCGGCCTCCGTGGCGGCCACCAACAGTGGACCCAGGGGCGACTGCACGATCCGGTACACCGCATCGGTAAGGTGCTCCCGGTGGGCGGCCTGCTCCAGCCGGTCGTGCAGGCTGGCCAGGAGGCGCTGCTCAGCGGCGGTCGGCGGGGTGTTCAGCGGGGCGGTGCCATCAAGCTGACTCATGGTTTTCCTCCAGTTGCTGATCCGGCGTCCATTCGGCGTCGCAGATTGCTGATCCCGTCGGCGGCGGCGCGCCGCGCTGCTTCCGGGGTTCCGGAAAGAATCTGGGAGATCTGCCGGTAGTCCAATCCACCCAAATAGCGGTACGCAACGACCAAGCGTTGTTTTTCCGGCAACTGCTTGACCAGCTGCCACAGCTCCAGGTTTTCGGCCCGGCCTTCTGGCCCGGCCTCCGTCGAGTGGGCGTGTGCGACGGGGTCGGTCTCCAGATCCTCGCCGCGGTGGCGGCGCAGCTCATCGATGGCCTTGCGGTGGGCGATGCGCACCAGCCAAGCCTGGACGTTGGCCTCCGGATCCAGTTGCGGGTAGGCCCGCAGGGCGGCCAGGAAGGTTTCCGACCAGGCGTCCTTGGCGCGGTGTTCATCCAGCAGGGAGCGGCACACGCGCAACACGCTCAGTCCGTGGGCCTGCACGATCTGTTCGAATGGCTGCTTCATGGTGCTCCTGGTGATTGGCTCTCACCATGTAAACGTGGCGGGACAGCTTTTCGTGAGGTCTTTGACCGGATTTCCTGCGACCACCCACCGGGCGGTGGCGGCTGGCCCTGTTCCTAGACCACGACCGGGTCACCGTCGCGCAGGGCCAGTTCCAGTTCGCGCAGTTCGCCCAGGTCCAGGGGCACCACTTCCCCGTTCTCCACGCCCTGGGGCAGGCGGCGTCCGAGCAGGGTGTCGCGGATGATGCGCATGGTCGCCCCGTGGCTGACACACAGGATGCGCTGCTGGGGGTGGGTGGCGGCCAGCTGGAGCAGGGCCGGCACTGCCCGGCGCAGCACGGCCGAACGAGGTTCGGCCTGCTCCATCAGCTCCTGCACCAGGTCCTCATCCAGCTCCGAGCGGCACTGCCCCTCCAGTGGCCCGAATCCGCGCTCCACCAGTTCCGGCACCGGCGGGCCGGTGCGGGCCCCAAGGGTCTTGGCAATGATCTGCGCGCTTTCCTGGGCGCGGCCCAGCGGGGAGGCCAGGACCACATCCCAGCCCTCATCGGCCAGCCGGGCGCCGACCGCGCGCGCCTGTTCCCGCCCGGTCGCGTTGAGCGGGATGTCCGTCTGCCCCTGCAGCCTGCCTGCCAGGTTCCAGTCGGTTTGTCCGTGTCGAACCAAAGCCAGTGCACCATTCATACTTCTTGAGTCTAGCCAGTACTGCCGGTGGCGCTGAATCCCCCGGGGTGCGGATGGCCGGATGGGGCCTGTGACGCGCCGCGCAATCTTTCGACGCACAACTTGGGTCACATTCACACATGTTGAGACACTGGGGGTAACCATCCCGAGCGGCCGAGAGATCTGGTTCGATGACGCCGCAGCAACCTGCCACAGCCGGTGGATACGGTGCTACCGCCAGAAACGATGGAGCTGTCTTCGGCCGTAGGGCCAGTGCAGTGAAGACAGACATTGATTCCGGGATATTGCCTTGATGGCCCTCCCGGCCAATGCCGCGGTGGGCCGGAAGACGAGCCGATAAGGAGTCACGCCACCATGGCCGACCACAAGTTTGGATTCCGCACCCGTGCCCTGCACGCCGGCGGAACCCCCGATGCCGAACACGGCGCCCGCGCGGTGCCGATCTACCAAAGCACGTCCTTCGTATTCAAGGACACCGATGATGCGGCGAACCTGTTTGCGCTGCAGAAGTACGGGAACATCTACTCCCGCATCGGCAACCCGACAGTGGCCGCCTTCGAGGAGCGCATGGCCTCCCTGGAGGGCGGGATCGGCGCGGTGGCCACCGGTTCGGGCATGGCGGCGGAGTTCATCACCTTTGCCGCGCTGGCCCAGGCCGGAGACCACATTGTCGCCTCTGCGAAGCTCTACGGCGGGACCATCACCCAGCTGGATGTCTCACTGCGCCGCTTTGGCATTCAGACCACCTTCATCGACTCCAACGACCCGGCCGATTTCGAGGCCGCGATCGGGTCGAACACCAAGGCGGTGTACACCGAGGTGGTTGCCAACCCCTCCGGGGACATTGCCGACCTGGCCGGGCTGGCGGCGGTGGCGCACCGCCACGACATTCCGCTGGTGGTCGATTCGACGCTGACCCCGCCCTACCTGTTGCGTCCGATCGAGCACGGCGCGGACATCGTGATCCATTCGGCGACCAAGTTCATTGGCGGCCACGGCACCACCCTGGGCGGGGTGGTCATCGAATCGGGCACCTTCAACTGGGGCAACGGGAAGTTCCCCACCATGACCGAGCCGGTACCCAGCTATGGGAACGTCTCCTGGTGGGGCAACTTCGGGGAGTACGGGTTTTTGACCAAGCTGCGCAGTGAGCAGCTGCGCGATTTCGGCCCCTCCCTGCCGGCGCAGTCCGCGTTCCAGCTGCTGCAGGGCGTGGAGACCCTGGCCCAGCGGATGGACGCACACCTGGCCAACGCCCAGCAGGTCGCCCAGTGGCTGGAGGCCGATGACCGGGTCAGCTATGTGAACTATGCGGGCCTGGCCTCCCATCCCCAGCACGAGCAGGCGCGCAAGCTGCTGCCGCTGGGTGTGGGTTCGGTCTTCAGCTTCGGAATCAAGGGCGGCCGGCAGGCCGGGGCCAAGTTCATCCAGGCCCTGCAGCTGGCCAGCCACCTGGCAAACATCGGTGATGCACGCACCCTGGTGCTGCACCCGGGGTCCACCACCCACCAGCAGCTGAGCGAGGAGCAGCTGCAGGCGGCCGGGGTGCCGCAGGACCTGATCCGCCTGTCGGTGGGCCTGGAGGATGTCGAGGACATCATCTGGGACCTGGACCAGGCACTGAGCGCCGCCCAGCAGCCGGAGCCGGAGCACCAATTCGAGATGCCGTCCTATGACGCGGCGGCCTGCGCCGTGCCGGCCGGGAAGGGAGCGAACTAATGAGCACCGCACTACGCACCTGGCAGGGCCCCAGCGCCGCGCAGCGCCTCCAGATCCTGCGCGAGACCACCTCGATCGCGATCGTGGGGGCCTCGAACAAGCCCTCTCGGGCCAGCTACTTCGTGGCCACCTACCTGCTGTCCTCCTCAAACTACCGGGTGTACTTCATCAACCCGGTGGTGGACGAGATCCTGGGCCAACCGGTCTACAAGTCGCTGGCGGACCTGCCCGAGACCCCCGACCTGGTCGAGGTCTTCCGCAAGCATGATGACCTGCCCGGGGTGCTGGACGAGGCCCTGGCCGTGGGGGCCAAGACCCTGTGGCTGCAGCTGGGTTCCTGGCACGAGGAGGTGGCTGAGCGCGCCGAGGCCGCAGGGCTGAATGTGGTCATGGACCGCTGCGTGAAGATCGAACACGCCCGCTTCCACGGCGGGCTGCGCCTGGCCGGGTTCAACACCGGGGTGATCTCCTCCAAACGCCAGCTGCTGGCCTAGCGCTTGCCCGCTGCCCCCGCCACGGCAGGCTGCGGCCAGGCGGGGCGGCGGGCCCGGCAAATAGTGATTGACAAATATCAATCGGATCGGTGACGATAGACAAATCACCGACCCGAGGAGTGCGCCATGGGCGCCAAGCCATTCGCCGCGATCCGCCTGCTGCGGCCCTTCGCGCGCCGCGACTACACCGTGTTGGCGTGCGCCCTGGTGCTCTCCACCCTGGCCCACGGCATGTGGGCGGTGGCCATGGTCTACCAGGTGCGCCAGCTCGGCGGCGGTCCGGTGCAGCTCTCCAGCGTCGCCACGGCCACCTCGCTCGGCCTGATTGGCCTGGTGCTGCTGGGCGGGATCGCTGCCGACAGGTACTCCTGCCGCAAGATCCTGCTGCTGGTGGAAACCGCCTCACTGCTGGTGATGAGCGCCACGGCGGCGCTGGCCCTGACCCACAGCCTGCAGCTGTGGCACCTGGTGCTGGCCGGATTCCTCTCCGGGGCCGGGGCCGCGTTCTTCTATCCGGCCTATTCGGCACTGTTGCCGCGAATGCTGCCGGCCGCCGAGCTGCTGGCGGCCAACGGCATCGAGGGCACGGTGCGCCCGGTGGTGCAGACCGCGTTGGGTCCGTTGGCGGCCGGGGTGCTGGTGGCCTCGGTTTCCCCCGCCCACGCGATTGCCGGGATTTCGGTAACCCACGTGGCGGCCCTGCTGACCCTGCGCCGCATTTCCCATGCCTCGGCCTATGACCGGCCCGCCGGCGGCAGCGGGCAGCAGGCCGGGGGCGGCATCATCCACCAGCTGCGGGAGGGCGTGGGCTACACGGTGGGCACCCCGTGGCTGCGCTGGACGCTGCTGTTCGCGGTGGTTGCGGTCTTCACGTTCATTGGGCCCTTCGAAGTACTGCTGCCCTTCGAGGTCAGCGACCGGCTGGGCGGGGACGCGACGGACTTCGCCTCCGCACTGGCCGCCTACGGCGTGGGCTGCGCCCTGGGGTCAATGGCCACCGCCACGCTGCGCATGCCCCGGCGCTACCTGAGCATCATGATGGCCTGCTGGGGTTTTGGCTCCCTGCCGCTGGTTGCCGTGGGCTTCGTCCCGGCCCTGTGGTGCCTGGTGATCCTGCTGTTCATCGTGGGGCTGACCGACGGGATTGGGCAGGTCACCTGGGGCACGCTGCTGCAGCGGCGGGTGCCGGCGCACCTGCTCGGCAGGATTTCCAGCCTGGACTTCTTCGTCTCCCTGGCCCTGATGCCGGTCTCTATGGCCGTCACCGGACCGCTGAGCCAGCTTGTTGCGCCGCGGGAGATCTTCATCTTCGCGGGCCTGGCCTCCCCGGTCTTTGCCGTCATCGCCTGGTGGTGCGGCCGCTTCTGGCGGGACGAAATCGCCCACCCGCTGGACGAGGGCGCCCCGGAGCCAGTGGCCCCGCAGGGCGAATAAGAGCCCCAAAGCACAGATAAGCAAACATAACGCCAACTTTTGTCCCCCAAATGTCTTGACGATGCCACACAAACAGGCATAAAGTCATACAAACACAGATCGCTGTGGGTCAGCTCACGCACATGGGAGGCAGGAATGTTCGCCGAAGAGAGACACCGGCTCATCACCGAAGCGGTGGAAACACACGGGAAGGTCTCCGTCGCGGAACTCTCCGAACGTTTTGCCATCACCCGCGAAACCGTCCGGCGGGATTTGGCGCTGCTGGAAACCGACGGCCTGCTGCGCCGGGTGCACGGCGGGGCGGTCGGACTGGCCGCGGCCAGCACCCGGGAGCAAAGCCACAGCGACCGCAGCACCCTGCACGCCGAGGCGAAGCAGGCCATCGCCCAGGCCGCACAACAGCTGCTGCCCTCCGCGGGCGGTTCGATCATGCTGGATGCCGGCACCACCACCGCCGAGCTGGCCGGCCTGATCGCCCAGCAGGGTGGCGAGGACACCTTGGTGATCACCCACGCCCTGCCAATCGCCGCCCGCATCAGCGCGAACCCGCAGCTGGCACTGGAATTCATTGGCGGACGGGTTCGGGGACTGACCAGTGCGGCCACCGGGGCCGGAACCGTAACAGCCTATGCGCGGCTGCGGGCGGATTTGGCCTTCGTGGGCACCAACGCCCTACACGCCGATTTCGGCCTCAGCACCCCCGACCCGCTGGAGGCCAGCGTCAAGGCCGCCATGGTGGCCAGCGCCCAGCGCGTGGTCGTGCTGGCCGACGCGACGAAACACGACGAACTGACCCTGGTCCAGTTCGCCACCCTGGACCAGGTCGACACCCTGGTCACCGACCGCGCGCCAGCCGGCGCACTGGCGG
The DNA here is from genome assembly GCF_059728615.1 of Glutamicibacter sp. St.4D3. Classification (NCBI taxonomy): domain Bacteria; kingdom Bacillati; phylum Actinomycetota; class Actinomycetes; order Micrococcales; family Micrococcaceae; genus Glutamicibacter; species Glutamicibacter sp. St.4D3. Next base: position 224,621 of record NZ_AP039380.1, on the reverse strand, counting down.
CCGCCCTGGAGGCGGCCGACGTGGACGTGGTGCTGGCATGATCCTCACCCTGACCATGAACCCGGCCCTGGACCAGACGGTGGAGCTAAGCTCCGCGCTGGCCCCGGGACAGGTGCAGCGCGCCGCAGCCAGCAGGGTGCAGGCCGCCGGCAAGGGCGTGAACGTTGCCCGTGCCATTGCCCAGGCCGGCCAGCCGGTGCTGGCCGTACTGCCCGGGGCGGCCCACGACCCGCTGGTGCGGGCGCTGGAAGCCGACGGGCTGCCGCACCGGATCATCCCCATCGACCAGCCATTGCGCACCAACATCACAATCACCGACCCGGACGGGACCACCACCAAGATCAACGAGCCGGGCCCCGCACTGGACGCACCAGCTCTGGAACAGGTCACCGAGGTGCTGTGCGAGCTGGGCGCCTCGGCCCGCTGGGTGGTGCTGGCCGGGTCCCTGCCGCCGGGAGTCGCCCCGGATTTCTACGCCCGGCTGTGCGCCACCCTGCGCAGCAGGCTCGCCGACCGCACCCCACGCATCGCGGTGGATACCTCCGGCGCCCCGCTGGCCAGCCTGTTTGCCTTTGATGCCAACCACCTGCCGGATCTGATCAAGCCCAACGCCGAGGAGTTGACCGAACTGATCGCCCAGGATTCGGCCCTGGGGTTCGAGCAGTCCCCGACGGAGGCGGCCCGCGCCGCCGGCTACCTGGTGCAGCGCGGGGTGGGCACCGTGCTGGCCACCCTCGGCGCGCAGGGTGCCGTGCTGGCCACCACCGAGGGCTGCTGGCTGGCCCGGCACGCGCCGGTGATCCCGCGCAGTACGGTCGGGGCCGGGGACTCGGCCCTGGCGGGGTACTTGATCGCAGAATCCACCGGTTCGGACCCGGCCGGAAGCCTGGCCCACGCGGTGGCCTACGGCTCGGCGGCCGTCGCCCTGCCGGGTTCCACCATCCCCTCCCCCACCCATCTCACCGCCGACGCGGTCAGCGTCGACGGACCGTTCTAAGTCAAGGATGCAGCCATGACCGAACTGATCAACCAGCACCTGGTGAGCCTGGACACCTACCTGGGTTCCAGCACCGACCAGGTCATTGACGAGCTGGCCGCGCTGGTGGCCAGGCAGGGCCGGGCCAGCGACGCCGTGGCCCTGGCCGCTGACGCCAAGGCCCGGGAAGCGAAGACGGCCACCGGGGTTCCCGGCGGCATCGCCATCCCGCATTGCCGCTCGGCCGCCGTGACTGCGCCAACGCTGGCGATGGCCCGCCTGGCCCCGGCAGTGGACTTCGGGGCCAAGGACGGACCGGCGGACCTGGTGTTCTTCATCGCCGCCCCGGAAGGGGCGGACAAGGACCACCTGAAGCTGCTGTCCACCCTGGCCCGGGCCCTGGTGAAAAAGTCCTTCACCACGGCGCTGCGTGAGGCCCGCGAGCCAGGACAGGTCGTGGAGCTGATCGACGGGGTGCTTTCCGGGACCCCGGCCCCGGCAGCGCCCGCCGCGCCGGCCCCACAAACCCCCAGCACCGCACCGGAAGCCGCTGGCGCCCAGCAGGAGTCCGGCGCACGCATCGTGGCGGTCACCGCCTGCCCCACGGGCATCGCCCACACCTATATGGCCGCCGATTCGCTCGCACAGGCCGCCGAGGAGATGGGGGTGGACTTCGCGGTGGAAACCCAGGGATCCTCCGGCTCCACGGCCCTGGACCAGCAGGTCATTGACCGCGCCGACGCGGTGATCTTCGCCGTGGACGTCGATGTGCGCGACCGCTCCCGCTTCGCGGGCAAACCGGTCATCCAGGTGCCGGTCAAGCGCGGCATCGACGAGCCGGAAGCGTTGCTGCGCCAGGCCATCGCGACCGCCACCGACCCCGCGGCGCGGCGGGTTCCGGCCGGCACGCCGGAAGGATCCGGGCATCAGGACCCGCGCGGTGGCCAGCGAGAATCATTCGGTGCCGGGCTGAAGCGGGCCCTGCTGACCGGGGTGTCCTACATGATCCCCTTCGTCGCCGGCGGCGGGCTGCTGATCGCCCTGGGCTTCCTGCTTGGCGGCTACGACATCACCGACGTGGCCGATGACATCCTGGGAACGAACACGCTGTTCAACCTGCCCGCGGGAGGGCTGAGCGCCTACCTGGGGGCGGTGGCGTTCAAGATCGGTTCGCTGTCCATGGGCTTTCTGGTCCCCGCGCTGGCCGGGTACATTGCCTACGCCTACGCCGATCGGCCGGGCATCGCCCCGGGCTTCACGGCCGGCGCCGTCGCCGGGTTCATGGGCGCCGGGTTCCTGGGTGGCATCGTTGGCGGGGTGATCGCCGGTCTGGCCTCCCGCTGGATCAGCTCCTGGAACGTGCCCAAGTGGGCCCGCGGGCTGATGCCGGTGGTCATCGTGCCGCTGCTTGGCTCCATCATCGCCTCCGGGCTGATGTTCCTGTTCCTGGGTGGCCCCATCGCCCGGCTGACCGACGCGTTGAACCTGTTCCTCTCCTCAATGAGCGGCACCGGGGCCGCGCTGCTGGGGCTGATCCTGGGCCTGATGATGGCCTTTGACCTGGGCGGGCCGGTGAACAAGGTGGCCTACGCCTTCGCCGTGGCGGGGCTGGGCACCGGCTCGCTGGAGAACCCGGCCCCCTGGATGATCATGGCCGCGGTGATGGCCGCGGGCATGGTGCCGCCGCTGGCCATGGCCCTGGCCACGCTCATCGCCCCGAAGCTGTTCAGTCCGGCCGAGCGGGAGAACGGCAAGGCGGCCTGGCTGCTGGGCGCGGCCTTCATCTCCGAGGGAGCGATTCCCTTCGCCGCCGCGGACCCGCTGCGCGTGATCCCCGCGTCCATGGTCGGCGCCGGGATCACCGGGTCGATGGTCATGGCCTTCGACGTGGTCAGCCAGGCCCCGCACGGCGGGATCTTCGTCTTCTTCGCGATGCAGGGCAGCTGGCCCATGTTCCTGGTCTCCACAGTGCTCGGCACGATCGTCTCCGGCCTGCTGGTGGTGGGACTGAAGAAGTATGTGCGCAAGGGCGCACCGGTCAAGACGGAGGTGGCGGCATGAGCCGGCAACAATCCCAGATAGTGCACGGTGTAGGGGTCAGCGCGGGCCGCGTGATCGGTCCGGTGCGCCGGATGCCCGCACCCCTGGCGGCCCCACCCGAGGGCGCCCCGCTGCCCGAGGGCAGCAGCGTCGAGGAGGAAACCGCGCGGCTGGCCGAGGCCACCGGGCGGGTGGCCCAACGGCTGAAGGAGCGCGCCGCGCTGGCCACCGGCGACGCCCGCGCGGTGCTCAAGGCGACCGCGCTGATGGCGGCGGACAAGACCCTGCTCAAGTCGGCCAGTGCCCTGGTCGCCTCCGGAACCCGCGCGGAATCGGCGATCTGGGAGGCCGCCGACGCGGTCGCCACCCAGCTCAGCGCGCTGGGCGGGTACATGGCCGAGCGGGCCACGGACGTGTTGGATGTGCGCGCCCGCATCGTCGCCGAGCTGCGCGGGGAACCGGCGCCGGGCATCCCGGACGAACGGCAGCCCTTCGTGCTGCTGGCCGAGGACCTGGCCCCGGCCGACACCGCCACCCTGGACCCCTCACGGGTGCTGGCCCTGGTGACGGCCGAAGGCGGACCGCAGTCCCACACCGCGATCATCGCCAGGTCGCTGGGGCTGCCGGCCGTCGTGGCCGCCCGGGACAGCCAGCGGCTCGCAGAGGGGCAGGAGGTATTCGTGGACGGGGTCAGCGGACAGGTGATCCCCGACCCGGGGCAGGCCCAGCGGCAGCTGTCCGAGGCCTACGCCCGGCGCGAGCCGCTGCCGGCCTTCGACGGCGCAGGTCGCCTGGGCGACGGCACCGCGGTGGCGCTGCTGGCCAACGTGGGCAGCGGCTCCGATGCCCGCAGCGCGGCCGCCGCCGGGGCCGAGGGGGTCGGGCTGCTGCGCACCGAATTCTGCTTCCTGGGGCGCGACAGCGAACCTGAGCACGCCGAGCAGGTCGCCGCCTACCAGGCGGTGTTCCAGGCCTTTGAGGGACGCAAGGTGGTGGTGCGAACCCTGGACGCCGGGGCGGACAAGCCGCTGCCGTTCCTGACCGACACCGCCGAACCGAACCCTGCCCTGGGGGTGCGCGGCTACCGCACCGACTCCTCCGTTCCCGGGGTGCTCGCCCGGCAGCTGGCGGCCATCGCCGAGGCATCCCGGTCCAGCACGGCCCAGGTGTGGGTCATGGCCCCGATGGTCTCCACCGCCCAGGAAGCGGCCGACTTCGCTGCCCTGGCGGCGCAGGCGGGCCTGGACACCAGCGGGGTGATGGTGGAAGTGCCCTCCGCGGCGCTGCTCGCCGCCCCGATCCTGCAGCGCTGCGACTTCGTGTCGATCGGCACCAACGACCTGACCCAGTACACGATGGCCGCCGACCGGCAGCTGGGCGCGCTGGCCGCCCTGAACGACCCCTGGCAGCCGGCGGTGCTGCACCTGGTGCAGGCCACGGCGCAGGGCGCACGCAGCAGCGGAGGCAAACCCGTGGGCGTGTGCGGTGAGGCGGCCGCCGACCCGGCCCTGGCCGTGGTGCTGGTCGGGCTGGGAGTCGCCTCCCTGTCCATGAACCAGCGCGCCCTGCCGGCGGTCGCCCAGGTGCTGCGCGGCGTGGACTCGCACACCGCGCGCCGCCTGGCACAGCTGGCGCTGCATGCCGCGTCCGCCGCCGAGGCGCGACAGCTGGTGCGCGCCGAGCTGCCGGACCTGCAGCGCTTCGGCCTCTAGCGCCCGGCACCGCGCCGGCCAGCGGAAACCAGGACCAAGCAGCACGCCCAAGCCCTACCGAAAACACCACCGATTACCATTTCACCGAAGGAGTCATCATGGCAGAACGTATCGCCACCATTGCCAGCCGTGTGGGCCTGCACGCCCGCCCGGCCGCGATCTTCGCCGAGGCCGCCGCCGAGCAGCCCGTCGAGGTCACCATCGCCCTGGAGGGCGAACCCATCGAGGAGGCGCTGGACGCCTCCAGCATCCTGTCCCTGATGGGCCTGGGCGCCGAACACGGAACCCGGGTGGTGCTGCGGGCCGAAGGCGAAGGTGCCGAACAGGCGCTGGAGACACTGGCCGCAGTACTGGAAACCGACCACGACGCCCAGTAGGGGCCCGCGCCGCCGGCCCCAGCGGTACGGCACAGATCACCCTGTGAAATCGCCACGCGGTGCGCGTGGCGATTTCACTTTGTCCCGGGTCCGGAGCACAGTGGAAGGATGCGTTTGTTCAACCGTCGGCGGCACCGGATGGTGGCCGCCGCCCTGCTGCTGCCGCTGCTGGCCGGGTGCGCAAACCCCGGATCCGATCAGGAGCCGGCCCCGCAGGAGCAGGCGCCGCAGCAGGTGGACTGCCAGCAGGTGGCCTGCGTCGCGTTGACCTTCGATGACGGTCCGGGAGAGTACACCGACCGGCTGCTTGATGAACTGGGCGAAGCCCAGGCCCCGGCCACGTTCTTCGTGCTGGGAAAGAATGTGGGGCACTACCCGCAGGCGCTGCAGCGCCTGGTGGCGGAGGGCCACCAGGTCGGTTCGCACAGCTATGACCACAAGGACATCACCAAGCTGACCCGTGAGGGAATCGAGCATGAGGTGCAGTGGACCGATGAGGCCGTCCAGCAGGCCGCCGGGGTGACGCCCGAGGTGTTCCGTCCGCCGTACGGCGCCAACGGGGTGGTCTACAACCGGCTGATTCCCACCCCCTTGCTGTTGTGGGACGTGGACACGCTGGACTGGAAGCACCACGACCCGAAGAAAACCGTGAAGATCGCCATGCAGGAGGTCAGCCCGGGGTCGGTAATCCTGATGCACGATATCCACGAGACCTCGGTGGACGCGGTGCCCGAGCTGGTGCAGCAGCTGCGCGAGGCCGGGTATACCCTGGTGACCGTGCAGGATCTGTTCGCCCACGCGGAGTTCGAGCCCGGAGCCGTCTACACGAAGCTGAAGACCCCGGCCAGCGCCGGGCCCTCCCCCAGCGCCCCGGCCGATTCCCAGTAATCGCCGGTCAGGGGGCCTGCTGCGCGTACTGCTTCAGGCGCGCCAGCATCGTTTCGTCGCTGGCCTGCACGTGTTCGGCAAAGCGCTCGCATTCCTGGACCGTCAGGTCCGGGTCGATGATCATCACCTGCAGGATCACCCGGGTGTCGGCGCCCAGCGCGGTGAGGTCAAAACGGTAGGACAGCGCGTCGGTATCCTCCGAGGAGTACAGGACCAGGGTGTTGGGCTCCACCAGGTCGTGGATGACGAACTGCCGTGAACGGCCCGCCACCTGGTAATCCAGCAGGGTGCCCACCCGCGGAGGGTCCTGGCTGGCGTCCATGTAGCTCACCTGCGGCATCCACAGGTTCGCCGACCCCCAGTCGGTCAGCAGCTCCCAGACGCGGTGCACCGGCAGGTGGATGGTTTCCACGCTTTCGAACACAGTGAACTGACTCATACGCGCATCGTGCCATGGGTGGCCCGGAATGTGAATAGCTCCACGAGCCGGGGGCGGGAGCCGGTGGGGCCCGGCTACCAGCCCTCTTCGTCGTCCGCCTCGGAAATCCCCAGCTCCGGTTCCTGTTCCGCGTCAAAGGTGTGCCACGCTTCGGTGAAGTCGGCAATCGCGTCCAACTCGTCCAGCTGGTCGGAGTCCAGCACTTCCTGGGCCTCGGGCAGGTTCAGGATGGTGCTCACTGCATGGAACGGGTGGCGTTCGAAGAAGTCCAGGGGCGTGACCTCCGGGTTGAAGGTCAGGTCCTCGGTCTGGGCGAACAGGTCGATATAGCGCTCCACCGCGGATTCCAGCCGGGTCAGGTTGATGCCGGTCAGGGATTCGTTGTAGATCTCAGCAGTGGCATCAGCCCACTGCTCAATGAGCTCCTCGCTCATCTGTGCCATTGTTCTCCGCCTCGGGGTCGCTGTGGTGGTTCGTAGCAATTCATCTTATGACGCACAGCCGGAGCTGTCATGCCGATTCTCCGTGATCTATCTCCACCCCCGGCCACGATGGCGGGCAGGGAATTTGCCGTGGCGCGACCCGGCGAGCATGCCGGAACGAACCCGGTTTTTCCAGGTCAGGTCGTGCCAGGCAGGGACTTGGGGTGTGCACCGAGGGCCCGGGCACGACCGGAGGCGCTGCCCAACCGGCTGGCAAGAGCCAAAACTTGGCGGTAGCTGGCGATCTGCTGGCGACCGTGGCCAGGGTGGAGCGCCTCACGCAGACTGGGGGCATGACACCTACACCGCTCAAGGCCCTCATCCTGGTCTGCACGCTCACCCCCTCCCCGAAGCCCTCCAGCAGTGACCTGCTGGCCCGGCAGGTCGCCGAGGAATTGAAAAAGCACCACGTCGAAAGCCAGCTGCTGCGGGTGGTCGACCACGACGTCAAACCCGGGGTGCTCACCGACATGGGCCCAGGTGACGCCTGGCCGCAGATCCGCAAGACCATGCTGGAATCAGACATCCTGGTGATGGCCGCCCCCATCTGGGTGGGCCACCCGGCCAGCCCGGCGCAGCGCGTCCTGGAACGGCTGGACGCCGAGTTGTCGGAAACCGATGAGAAGGGGCGTCCAATTCTCTTTGACCGCGTCGCCCTGGTTGCGGTGGTGGGCAACGAGGACGGTGCCCACCATGTGGTGGCGGAGCTTTCCCAGGGGCTGGCCGAGGTGGGCTTCAGCCTTCCGGCGCAGGGCTCCACCTATTGGGTGGGCGAGGCCATGCACACCGTGGACTACCAGGATCTGGAACAGACCCCGGAGGTGACCGCGAACGCCACCTCCATCGCGGTGCGCAACACCGCGCACCTGGCTCGGCTGCTGCGGCAGAACCCCTACCCCGCGCCCCCGCAGGATTAGCGGACACCGTCGCAGGCGCCCCGTTGACGGCGGCCGCCCTGGGCAGGGCAATGGCCGGCACCCCTGGGGTGCCGGCCATCCTGCGCGGCAACCGGGCGGGTCCGGCAGCCGACGGAGACTAGTCGTTGAGCAGGTCGTAGCGCACGATCGTCTGGTCGCGGTCCGGGCCAACGCCGATGGCCGAGATCCGGGTGCCGCTCATGGCCTCGAGCGCCAACACGTAGTTGCGCGCGTTTTCCGGCAGGTCCTCCAGGCTGCGGGCCCCGCTGATGTCCTCGGTCCAGCCGTCGAAGTACTCGAAAATCGGCTTGGCGTGGTGGAATTCGGTCTGCGTCATCGGCATTTCGTCGTGGCGCACCCCATCCACGTCATAGGCCACGCAAACCGGAATCTTCTCGATGCTGGTCAGCACATCCAGCTTGGTCACGAAGTAGTCGGTGAAGCCGTTCACGCGCGAGGCGTGGCGGGCCATGACCGCGTCGTACCAGCCGCAGCGGCGCGGACGACCGGTATTCACGCCGAACTCGCCGCCGGTCTTCTGCAGGTATTCGCCCATCTCGTCAAACAGTTCGGTGGGGAACGGCCCGGCACCCACACGGGTCGTGTAGGCCTTGATGATGCCGATGGAGCGGTTGATCCGGGTGGGGCCAATGCCCGAGCCCACGGACGCACCGCCGGCGGTCGGGTTGGAGGAGGTCACGAACGGGTAGGTGCCGTGGTCAACATCCAGGAACGTGGCCTGGCCGCCTTCCATGAGCACCACCTTGTCCTCATCCAGGGCCTTGTTCAGTTCATAGGTGGAATCGATGACCAGTGGACGCAGGCGCTCGGCGAAGGACAGGAAGTACTCGACGATTTCCTCGACGGTCACCGCACGGCGGTTGTAGACCTTGACCAGCAGTTCGTTCTTTTGACGCAGCGCGCCTTCAACCTTCTGGCGCAGGATTGATTCATCGAACACGTCCTGCACCCGGATGCCCAGGCGGCCGATCTTGTCCATGTAGGTGGGCCCGATGCCGCGGCCGGTGGTGCCGATGGCCCGCTTGCCCAGGAAACGCTCGGTGACCTTGTCCATGGTCTGGTGATAGGGGGCCACCAGGTGGGCGTTGGCCGAGACCCGCAGGCGTGAGGTGTCCGCCCCGCGGGCTTCCAGCCCGTCAATTTCCTCGAACAGGGCCTCGAGGTTCACCACGCAGCCGTTGCCGATGATCGGGGTGGCGTTCGGGGACAGGATGCCGGCGGGAAGGAGCTTGAGCTCATACTTCTCACCGCCAACAACCACGGTATGCCCGGCGTTGTTGCCGCCGTTGGGCTTGACCACGTAGTCGACCTTGCCACCGAGCAGATCGGTGGCCTTCCCCTTGCCTTCGTCGCCCCACTGGGCGCCGACGATCACGATTGCTGGCATGGGATCCTCCCCCTTGCGTAAAGCAGTGGTACCGGCGTGCTTCGCGCCGCCCCGGCACGGTGCCGGGCAAAAATATACCCCTTGACGCACTTACAGGACCATGGGTCCACCATAAGAGTTCAGGGGGCTCTTACAACCAAAGTTTAGCGAACCGGTAGGTTATTCTCGAGCTCGTTGCCGTGTGCCGTCATGTGTTCTGCCTGCGCCGGCTCCGCCAGCAGGCCCGGACCCGGATCCGGAACTAGAAAAGCTGCATCAAACGCGGGACATCCCCTCGCTCCGTGGCCGGGTGCCCGTAGTCACGGGCACGTTTGCCGATCACCACGGCCAGGACAAACAGCAGCAGCGCGGCTGGCCAGCCCAGCGGATCAAAGAGGCCCAGGAACCCCACGCTTCCAAGGATGAGCGTGTTCCTGCGGTAGACCCGGGCCACCTGCGGGGCGCAGCCCAGAATATGCCCCCGCACCGTCATCCGGTACGCCAGCACGATTCCGCCAAGCAGCAGCAGCCCGGGCAGTTGGAACAGCACCGAATGGCTCAGCAGGACCACCAGGCCCGCGCCGGCGAACAGCAGCACCTCCAGGGCTCCACCCACGGTACTGCTGCGCATTCTTCCTCCAAAGATCGACACCGCGCACCCCCGCGGTGTCCGGTTCATCGGCCAGCGTGGTGCATAAGAAGGCGATGTTACTGCATCGTCCTGGAGGTTGGGCAATGCTGCCCCCCGCTGGACCGCGCGGGGCCGCGCGGCCGGCCTTGGGCCGTGATCCGCCGCGGAGAGTACACCAGCACACCCAGCGCCAGCCCAATCAGCGCCACCCCCAGCCATCCAACGACGCCCAGGTGTTCGCCCACAATCAGCACGGCCAGCACGGCGGCCACCGCCGGTTCCAGCAGGGTGATGGTGGTGGCGGTGCTGGCGTTGACCCGCGAAAGTCCCACCCCGAAGAGCACATACCCCAGGAACATCGGGACCAGGCTCAAATACAGGCCCACCCAGGTGTTCACCGCCGAAGCCAACAGCGGCGCGCCGGTCAGCAGCAGCACCGGCATCAGCAGCAGCCCGCCGGCACTGAACACCGACCCCACCGCCGCGCGGCGCTCGACGCCGCTGCCCATCAGCCGGCCCACCACCCAGGAGTACAGCGCGTAGCTGGCCCCGGCCAGCAGACCCAGCAACACGCTGGCCACGACCTGCTGCTGCCCGGCCTGGTCACCGGCGCTGCGGGCCAGGCACAGCAGGACGCTGCCGGCTACCCCCACGGCCACGGCCAGCCACCACCGTGCCCGCAGGGGGTGTCCGTCAAAAATCCGTTCCAGCACTCCGGAGAGCACCGGCGCGGAGCCCAGGGAGATCACCGTTCCCAGGGCCACCCCGCCCAGATGCATGGAGGAATAGAAAGCGAGCGGATACACGAAGACCGCCAGCGCGCCGGCGGCGAGAAGCCCACCGCGCCGACGCAGCTCCGAGCGTTGCCGGCGCAGCTGGGGCAGGGCAATCATCCCCTGCAGCAGTCCGCCAATGCCCAGGGACGCCGCCCCAATGGCCAGCGGGGAGACGCCCTGGGCGAAGCTCGCCGCGGTCCCGGTGGTTCCCCACAGGATCGAGGTGACCACCAGGGCCAGGATGCCGGGGGCCGCGGCGCGGCTCACCGGGACTCCACCCATCCGGCGATGATCCGGCGCGCCGCCACCAGGCGCTGGTCGCTGCCTTCCAGGCCGGCCCGGGCCATGGCACCCTCCAGCAGGTAGGAGATCTGTTCGGCCAGCGCAGCGGCCCGCCCCGGGTCCTGCGTGCCCAGGTGCCCGCGCAGGAGGATTTCAACTTCGGCCTTGTGCCGGGCCACGGCGGCACGACCAGGGTGGCCGACGGGCAATTCGGCCGCCGCGTTGAGCAGGCCGCACCCGCGAAAACCGTGCGCGTAGGCCATGTGCGCGTGGTCCAGGTACGCGTCCACCACCGCCAGCACCCCGGCCTGCGCCCCGCGCTGGCGGCCCAAGCGTTCACGGTAGAGCTCCAGCCACTGCTGGTGGCGCCGCTCAAGGTAGGCGGCGACCAGCTCGGCCTTGGACCCAAAGTTGTTGTACAGGCTCATTTTCGCCACCCCGGCACCCTGGATGATCCCGTCGATGCCGGTGGCGGCGATCCCGTTCGCGTAGAAACGCTGCGCCGCTTCCTGCAGCAGCCTCTCCCTGGCACTGATCCGTGGGGACATCATCCACCTCCACTAGACAGACTAGTCTAGAACCTGTGGTGGCCCAGGAACTATGACGGCCCGCGGCGACGCGTCCGCAATCAGGCGCAAATCCCCCAGCAACGGATGCTCCTGACCGAACCAGCAGATCTCCACCTGCTCCACGAACCCTGCCTCATGCCACAGCAGCACCTGCGCCGCGCCGGGGACCTCATCGATCTGCGCATCGAGAGGTAACGGGTTTTCCACTCCCGCCGGCAATGGGGCCGCAGCGCCCCTTCTGGTCAGGACCAGGCACTGGCCGCAGTGCGGGGCGGCTTCGACAAGGCAGGCGGCAAACTGGCTGGCCAGGATCGAACTCAGCGCGGGCAACGCGGCCACGACCTCCCGCAGGAACCTGTGCTGGGCCGCGACCTGCTCATCGGACGCATGCCCCTGCCCCTGACCACCTCTGGGGCGCTGGCCCCGGGGCTCCTTCATGTGCCGGTCACCGGTTGGCGCAGGATGGTGCGCAGTTTATCCGGCGCACTGCGCCGGATATCGCTCAAATAGATTTCGTGATGCCGCCCGGTCAGCCGCAGGCCGGCATCCGCTGCGTGGGCATGCAGCTGCCCCATCACCCCGCCCTCGTCATCGAACGAACCCACATGCAGGGTCTGCAGACACGTTCCCTCCTCCAGTCGTTCCAGACGCACCTGATCCAGCAGCGGACTGGCGCCGCTGGCCCCAATTTGCTGGCGGGCCAGGTCCAGCAGGGACGCATTGATCCAGTCCGGGACCATGGTCATCAGTGTCCACAGCCATTGGGACTTGTCCCGCCGGACGGTAAAGGCCCCCATGTCCTCGGCCCACCACAGCCCCTCCAGGGGCATGACAACATAGTCCCGCCGCAGTTCGTTCTTGCTGTGGAACTTGAGTTTGTAGGCCAGCGGAAATAGGGCCCCGATGCCCTGCGCAAAGCGATGGGAGGTGTTCGGGTCACCGTGCCCGTCAATCATCAGGTACTGCAGGGCGGGCACCGCAATCCGCTGGACGCGTCCGCGCGGCGCACGATACGCCTCGATCTGCCGCTTGAAGTCCACCTTCGCTCCCACTGCGGCTCACCCCTCCCCGTCATGGGCGCACGGCCCTGAATCCTGGTGTCCAGACTACCCAGGTCACCTATCCCAGCGGCAGGGGGGCTAATGCGCAGGGCGGGACAACTGCCCCTAGACTGGTGGGTATGGCCCTAACTCAGTCGGCGGTGGTGAGCACCGCAGTGGATATCCTGCAGCGGTTTGGGTTGGCCGACCTGTCAATGCGCCGCCTGGCCCGGGAACTGGACGTCCAGGTGGGGGCGCTGTACTGGCACGTGAAGAACAAGCAGGAACTGCTCGGCCAGGTCGCCGCTGCCCTGCTGAACACTCCGCAGCTCGCGGTGGATCCCACCGATTTTGCGCACCCCCGCGATGCGCTGCTGCAGTTGTGCCGCAAGCTGTATCTGACCCTGCTGCCCATCCAGGACAGCCCGGAAGTGCTTGAGGTGGCCAGCGCCCTGCAGGTGACCGGCCTGGCCCCGCTGGCCCAGCTGGATCGGCTGCTGCAGTCGGCCGGGTTGCCGGCCCAGGAGGCCGCGTTCGGCCGCCAGCTGCTGCTGAACCACATTCTGGGGTCGGTGGCCTACCGGCAGAACCTGGTGCAGTTGGACGTCAGCCACGAGCAGGCGGACGGGTTTGACTGGGCCCTGCAGCGGGCGGTCGCCGGGCTGTTGCCGAAGACCACGGGCTGAGCCCCAACGTCCCGCCCGCCGCAGGGCGGCAGGGAAACTAGCTCAGCTCCCCGCCGGACAGCCGCAGATAGCAGCCGGCACACAGCGACTCATACCAGACGTCCTCGCCGTCGATGGCGACCTGGTCCCCGTCGAAGACCACCTCATCGCCGACCCGGCGGGTGTTGAACATGGCCTTGCGCCCGCAACGGCAGATGGTCTTGAGCTCCTCAAGGGAGTGCGCCAGCTCCATCAGCCGGGCCGACCCGGGAAACGCGTGGGTCCTGAAATCGGTGCGGATGCCGTAGGCGAGCACCGGCACGTCATCGAGCACCGCGATGCGCAGCAGGTCATCAACCTGGTCACGGCTGAGGAACTGGGCCTCGTCCACGAGCAGGCACGCCACCGGCGGGGCATCCACGTGGGTCAGCAGCGCCTCGGGGTCCTCCCCGGAGGCGAGGGCCGCGAACTGCTCGCGCAGGTTGTCCGCGGGACCAACCACGAAGTCAACTTCCCGTTCCAGTCCCAGCCGGGACACAATCGAGCTGTCCCCCTTGGTGTCGACCCCCGGCTTGGCCAGCGCGATGCGCTGGCCGCGCTCCTCATAGTTGAACGCGGCCTGCAGCAGGCTGGTCGACTTGCCCGAGTTCATTGCCCCGTAGCGGAAATACAGTTTGGCCACTGACGCTCCCTTAGCTCGTACCGGATGGCCCGGAAGCCACGGTTCCCGAGTGTAGTTTGTCCGCCCGGCGCCCCAGGAATCGGTAAATAATGCTGATCACCACCACGAACGGCACGCCAAAGACCAGGGTGAGGCGGAACTGTTCGGTGAACAGGGAGGTCACCAGCAGTCCGGCCAGCAGCAGGGCGCCCAGCAGCGAACCGGCCGGAAAGCCTGGCAGCCGGAAGTCCGGGGTGGTGCCCTGCTGGCGATGCCGGCGGCGGAAGGCCACGTGGCTGAGCAGGATCATCAGCCAGGTCGCCATGGCGCCGAAGGTCGCCAGGGAAATCATGATGCCCATCCCGCCCTCGGGCACCAGGGCGTAGACCACCGCGGCGACCGCGATCCCCCCGGCGGACATCCACACCGCATGCACCGGGGCCCCGTTGGCAGCAACCCTGCCGCTGAGCGCCGGCGCGTAGCCGACCTCGGACAATGACTTCAGGGTGCGGGAGGCGGCGTACAGCTGGGCGTTCATGGCCGACAGCGCGGCCACGATCAGCACGAAGTTCAGCACCGAATCGGCGTAGGGGATCCCCACCACCTGCATCACCGTCACGAACGGGGATCCGCCGTTAAGCAGCTCATCACGCGGGGCAATGCACAGGATCAGGCCCAGGGTGGCGATGTAGAACAGCAGCAGGCGCAGGAACGTGACCTTGAAGGCCCGGCGCACCGCCACCCGCGGCTGACGGGCCTCGGCCGCGGCGATCGCAATGACCTCCACCCCCATGTAGGAGAAGATCGCCACGATGACCGCACCCCATACCCCCAGCGGGCCGCCGGCGAAGAACGGGGCCTGCGCGGTGTAGTTCGCCAGCCCGTAGTCGGGGTTGCCGCTGCCCAGCACCAGCCACCCGGCCACGATGATGAAGGCCAGCACGGCGAAGACCTTGATGGCAGAGAACCAGTACTCGGTGCTGCCAAAGGCGCGCACATTGCTCATGTTCACCCCCAGCAGGGCCACCGAGAACAGGACCACCCACAACAGCGGCTGCACCTGCGGGAGCCACAGCTGCATGTACTGCCCGACCACACTGACCTCGGTCCCCACCGCCAGCACCAGCGCGGACCAGTACAGGTAGCGGGTCATGAACCCGGCATAGTTGCCCAGGTATTTTTGGGCGAAGAGGCCGAAGGAGCCGGACACCGGGTGCTGCACCGTCATTTCGGCGAGCGCGCCCATCACCAGCAGCGCGATCAGCCCGCCCAGCACGTAGCTGAGGATCACGCTGGAGCCGGCCATCTCGATGCCCAGCTTGCTGCCCATGAACAGCCCGGTGCCGATCGCGCCGCCCAGCGCGATCATGGACATCTGCCCGGAGCCCAGGGTGCGCTTCAGCCCGCCGCCGGTGGCGTTGGGCACCGTACTTTCTGACACGTACCGTCCTCGGATTCACAGTTCACCGCGCCCCACGCTGGGGCGCCGTGAACAACGCTACCGCGCCCACCCCCGGGGCCGCTGCCTGCCCCGGTCTTGGTCCCGGGACGCCAAGCTGGACTAGGTCACCGCGTTTCGACGCGTGAACTCCTCCCGCTGCCAGGCCCCGGTGTGCAGAACCTCACGCAGAATTTCCACCGCATCCCAGATATCGGTGCGCGAAAGGTACAGCGGGGTCACCCCAAAACGCAGCACCTCCGGTTCCCGGTAGTCCCCGATGACCCCGCGCTCAATCAGTGCGGCCATCACGGCGTAGCCGTGGGGGTGGCGGAAGCTGACGTGGCTGCCGCGCTCGGCGTGCTGCTGCGGGGTGACCAGTTCCAGTCCCAGTCCGGGGCAGCGTTCGCGCACCAGCTCGATGAACAGGTCGGTCAGCTCCAGGGACTTGGCCCGCAGTTGGTGCTGGTCCGCCTCCAGCGACACGTCCAGGCCCACCTCGAGCATCGCCAGCGAAGTGATCGGCTGGGTGCCGCACATGAAGCGGCGGGCGTCATCGGCCGGGGCGTAGTCCTCATCCATGGCAAAGGGCTGGGCGTGCGACCACCAGCCGGAGAGCGGTTGCCAGAAACGCCGCTGGTGCCGGGCGTTGACCCAGATGAACGCCGGGGCGCCCGGCCCGCCGTTGAGGTACTTGTACGTGCAGCCCACCGCATAGTCCGCGTCGGCCCCGTTCAGGTCCACCGGCACCGCGCCCGCGGCGTGGGCCAAATCCCAGATCGCCAGCGCCCCGGCCTCATGGGCGGCGGCGGTGATGGCGGGCATGTCCCACATCCGCCCGGTGCGGTAGTTCACGTGGGACAGGGAGATCAGCGCGGTGTCCGGCCCCAGGGCGGCCAGCAGTTCGTCCTTGGTGTCGATCAGCCGTACCTCGTAGTCCACGCCGGTTTCGGTGGTGACCGAGTTCAGCAAATCCGCCAGGCCCTGGGCGATGTAGATGTCGGTGGGGAAGTTGTCCCGCTCGGTGATGATTACCCGGCGCCCGGGTCCGTCGACCTGCTGGATGCGCAGCGCCGAGGCCAGCGCCTTGAACAGGTTCAGGCTGGTGGTGTCCGTGACCACCGTTTCCCCGGGGTTGGCCCCCAGCAGTGTTCCGAGCTTGTCGCCCAGCCGGGTGGGAAGCTCAAACCAGCCCGCGGTGTTCCAGGAGCGGATCAACCCCTGGCCCCACTGTTCGTTCACCACTTCGGCGGCCCGTTCGGCCGCCCCGACCGGCAGCGGCCCCAGCGAATTGCCGTCAAGGTAAATCACCGCCTCGGGCAACACAAAACGGTCCCGGAAGCAGGCCAGGGGATCCTGGCGGTCCAGGGCCTGCAGGGCTTCGCGACTGATCTGAGTGCTCATCGTGACCTTTCAACAAACGGTGCGCCGGTGTCTGCGCGTGATCGGAGGTGAAACCCCATCATAGAATTGGAATCAAGATTGTGGTGGCGCAGCCGAAGTTCTGCGCAAGAAGGGCCGGAGGTTCCGTGGCTGATTCGAAATTTCCGGTGCCCGAGGATGGTGCGTCGAATCCGGTTCGCGTCGATGCGACGGACCTGGCGATCCTGGCTGAACTGGGCCGGGATGCCCGCGTGGCCAACAACGTGCTCGCCGCCCGGGTGGGCCTGGCGCCCTCCACCTGCCTGGGACGGGTGCGGGCGCTGCAGGCCCGCGGGATCATCCAGGGCTATGAGGCCCGCATCAACGAGAAGCTGCTGGGGGTGAGCGTCAACGCCATGATCTCCATCGTGGTCGCCGCCCATGCCCGGGACCGGATGCTGTCCTCGGCCCAGGCCCTGGGTGCGCTGCCCCAGGTGCGTGACGTGTTCGTGCTGGGCGGGACGCCGGACCTGCTGGTGCGGGTGGCCACCAGCACCATCGACGAGCTGCGGGACTTTGTGGCCCGCCACCTGGGGGCAAACCCCGCCTTTTCCTCCACCCAGACCAGCATCATCTTCGAGCATCTACGCTGAAAACCGCCGGCGGGCGCCGGGGAACGCTGGTGCAGGCCGGCGGGCCGGCGTGCGCGGCGGTTCTCATCCTCGTCTCATCTGGCTTGGGGAGAATGGATCACATGGGTAGGCAGGCAATCTTTCGCATCCTGGTCGTGGTGACAGTCATCGTGCTGCTCACCCTGGGCGCCGTGGGAATCGCCCACGTGCTTTCCGGGCCGACACAACGAGACCTGGGGCCGGGGGTGGTCGTGGACCAGCCGCCCGCCGATCCGCCGGGCACCGGCAGCGACCCGTCTCCCGGTTCCGAAGAGCCCACCCCGAAGGTCGGTGACCCACCGGCCAGCGGAAAGGCCACGCCCAAGCCAAGCCCCACCCCCAAACCCACGCCGTCGCGCTCCCACGGGCCGGTCAAGCCCCTGCCGCCCACCTCCCCCTCGACGCCGCGCGTCACCGATGACGATGACGACGACGATGATTGGGATGATGATCAATGGGACGATGATGACGACTATGACGACGACTAGGCCGCGCCAGCGGCGCATGCCCATCCGGGCCCAGGTGATCACCGGGATGATCCTGCTGGTGGCCATTGCCCTGGCCACCGCCGGCACGGCCATGTACGTGCTGGAGCGCCACGAGCTCAACGACCGGCTGGATGACTCGCTGATCCGCACCGTGGAGGAATATCGGGTGCTGGCCGAGACCGGGGTGGATCCGCAAACCAAACAGGGCTTCCAACACGCCGAGGACCTGCTGTACACCGCGATGCAGCGCACCGTGCCGGCCCGCTACCAGGGCATGCTGGGCCTGAGCGCCGATCAGCTGCAGTGGACCGCGCCGCATTCGGTGACACTGCGCCTGGAGGATGACCCGGAATTCCTGGAGTGGGCCAAGAACAGTTCCACCGACGCCCGGGTGCGCATCGAGAATGTCTCCACCCAGCACAGCACCTACCGGGCCATGGTGGTGCCCATCCAGCTGGCCTCGGATCCCAAGCCGGCCCGTTTTGTGCTGGCCTATGACTACACTTCCGAGGTCCGGCACATCAACACCCAGATCATGGTGTTCATCGCCGCCGGGGCCATGGTCGTGGTGCTGGCCTCCATCGCGGCCTGGCTGATCGTGGGGCGGATGCTCGAGCCCATCCGCCGGCTGCGGGACACCGCCCGGCAGATCTCCGAATCCGATGTCTCCTCCCGCATCGAGGTGACCGGCCACGACGAGTTCGCCGAGCTGACGGTGACCGTCAATGAGATGCTCGACCGCCTGGAGGCGGCCCTGCAGTCCCAACGCCAGCTGCTGGATGATGTGGGCCATGAACTGCGCACCCCGGTGACCATCATCCGCGGGCACCTGGAGCTGATGGACGTGCATGACGCCGAGGATGTGGCCCAGACCCGGGAAATTTCGCTGGATGAGCTCAAGCGGATGTCGCTGCTGATCAACGACCTGGTGACCCTGGCCGGGGCGAACCAGGCCGACTTCGTGGTCAGCCGGCCCTGCGAGGTGGGGGCGCTGCTGGATGACATCCTGGACAAGGCCCGGGGCCTGGGCGAACGGGACTGGCGCATCGGGCACCGTGCCGAGGCCAGCGTCCGGCTCGACGCCTCGCGCATCACCCAGGCGATGCTGCAGTTAAGCGCCAACGCGGTGAAGTTCTCCAGCCCCGGCTCCCGCATCGATTTGGGTTCGGCCCTGGTGCACAATGACGGATCAGCCCCGTGCCTGCGCCTGTGGGTGCGCGATGGCGGGGTGGGCATCGCCCCCGATGACCTGCAGCGGATCTTCGAGCGTTTCGGGCGCGGGAAGAACAGTGAACGGGCCATGGGCTCGGGCCTGGGGCTGAACATCGTCGCGGCCATCGCCGAATCCCATGGTGGTAAGGTCTGGGTGGATTCAACCCCCGGAAGCGGTTCCACGTTCTACATCGACATCCCCCTAGCCGAAGGAGCCCCCACCCCATGAGCCGGATCCTGATCATCGAAGATGAGGCACGGATCAGTTCGTTCATCGCCAAGGGCTTGAAGGCCGCCGGTTTCGCCCCCGCCGTGTGCGACACCGCCGCGGACGGGTTCGAGCACGCCCAGAACGGCTTCTACGAACTGATCATCCTGGACATCGGACTGCCCGACGAGGACGGGTTCAGCCTGCTGCGCCGGATGCGCTCGGCGCATATCGATTCGCCGGTCATCATTCTCACCGCCCGCAACTCGGTGGATGACACCGTCACCGGGCTGCGGGACGGGGCCGATGACTACATGGCCAAGCCCTTCCACTTTGATGAGCTGCTGGCCCGGGTGCGGCTGCGGCTGCGCAGCGAGGACAACGGCGCGGACACCGCGGTGCTTGAGCACGGCAGCCTGCGCATGGACCTGCTGCGCCGGGTGGTGGAGGTCGACGGGGCGGAGGTGGATCTCTCGGCCCGTGAGTTCTCGCTGGCCGAGGCGTTCCTGCGCAATCCCGGGCAGGTGCTCAGCCGGGAACAGCTGCTCTCCCGGGTGTGGGGCTATGACTTCGACCCGGGCTCCAACGTGGTGGACGTCTACGTGCGCTACCTGCGCAACAAGCTCGGCGGAGCACGCTTTGAGACGGTGCGCGGCATGGGCTACCGGCTCGCCCGGGAAGCCTAGCGGTTCCCCGCCGGCGGGGGCGGGCCGAACAGTGAGGCTGGGTGTTTGCTCGATGTCCACCGAAGGTGAATTGTAAGCGGCGCGGCCGGTGGATACGGTGCTGGTGAGGGTTCGCGGCGCCCGCCCGAACCGGATACCAGGCAGAGCGGGATCACGGGAGCGCAGCGTGTCAACACAGATCATGAAGCAAATCGAGCGGACGCTGCGCAACGGACCGGGCGGGCAGGGCCCGCTGGTCAGCGTGGCCGACCACGCCCGGCAGCTGTCGGTGGACGAGCTGTCCTATCTCATCCAGGCCACCTCCCCCACCGAAAGCGCCGAACTGTTCCAGGCGCTGGACGCCGAGACCCGGCTGCGGGTGTTCCAGGACCTGGCCCCGGCCTACCAGGGCAAGCTGCTCTCGGTGCTGCAGGGCCAGGACATCAACTCCCTGGTGGAGGCGTTGGCCCCGGATGACCGGGCCTCCCTGCTCGATGAGCTGCCCGCCGCCGTGCGGGAGGAGCTGCTCACCTCGCTCAGCGCCGACCAGCGCCAGATGACCGCACTGGTGCTTGGCTACCCCCGCACCGCGATCGGCCGCTACATGTCCCCGGCCGTGCTGGGCCTGGATGAGAACTTCACCGCCGGGCAGGCGCTGGAGTACCTGCGCTCGCGGATCCGCGAACCGGAGACCGTCTACCTGCTGCCGGTGATTGACCAAGACCGGAAACTGACCGGAGTGATCGGGATCCGCTACCTCTTGGGGGCCGAACCCGGGGACCGGCTGGCGCAGATCAGCGACGTGCCGATCAGCGCGCGGGCCGATGAAGACCGCCGGGAGGTCGCCCGAAGGTTCATGAAGCACAAGCTGGTGGCGATGCCGATCACCGATGCCGACGGACGCCTGGTGGGGATGCTGACCAACGATGACGCCTCGGCGATCCTCGATGAGGCCGCCGCGCGCAGCGCCGCACGTTCGGGCAGCTCGGAGCTGATCTCGCGCTCCTACCTGAGCACCTCGGTCCTGCGCATTGTCCGCAGCCGCATCGTCTGGCTGGTCGTGCTGGCGCTCTCCGCGGTGCTCACGGTGCAGGTGCTGGAAATCTTCGAGGACCGTCTGGACCAGGTGGTGGCGCTGGCCCTGTTCATCCCGCTGCTCACCGGCACCGGCGGGAACACCGGCAACCAGGCGGCCACCACGGTCACCCGGGCGCTGGCCGTTGGAGACGTGCGGCTGCGAGATTTGCCGCGGGTGATCTGGCGGGAACTGCGGGTGGGCACCATTCTCGGTGCGGCCCTTGGATCCCTGGGGTTCGCGGTGGCCTCACTGGTCTACGGCATGGACATCGGCGCGGTGATCGGACTGACCCTGCTCTCCATCTGTGTCATGGCCGCCTGCGTTGGAGGGTTGATGCCCCTGCTGGCCAAGAAGATCGGCGCCGACCCGGCGGTGTTCTCCAACCCGTTCATCTCGACCTTCTGCGATGCCACGGGCCTGTTGATCTACTTTTCCATCGCCACCGCGGTCCTGGGCCTGAACTAGTCCCAGGACCGCCGGGGCGCCGCCACGGGCTACGGACGGGTCTTGGGGATCCGGCGTCCCGGCCCCCGGGAACCGCGCGGGGCGCTGAACCGCTGCTTCAGCAGCCGGCTCCAGCAGTTGGCCGGCAGCTGCGGGTTCAGCAGTGCCACGCCGATGCAGTACTTGCTCATGCTTTCCGGCCGGATGCCCAGCTCCGCCAGGGCCCGGTCCGAGACCCCCCGCCCGTCTGCGGACTTGGTCTCCACGACGACCAGGTCCGGGCCGTCCACCTGTTCGCGGCCATTGGAATAGGCCAGCTCCACGTCGCAGGTGACCCGCTCCCCATCCAGCGGGTTCACGAAGGTGGCCCGCACATAGGAGCTGTCCAGCACCGGGCGCAAATCCGGCACCTGTTCGCCGTACTCACGGGCAATCACCTCGTCCAGGAAGCGCATGCTGCGTTCGGTGAGCCGCCCGCAGTCGGCAGGGTCCTGCTCGATGCGGTGCTTGACCGTGTTGCCGCGCAGTCCCTTTGTCTTGATTTCAAACATCGACAACCCGGTGTCCACGTAGGTGCGGCTGCGAACCTTGTAGCGCCGGCGCCGACCCTGCCGGTGGGCACGGTACTGCTCAAAATCGGCGGTGTCGAAGTACACCGACTCGTAGCGGAAGGTGCGCAGTCCCTCGATCTGCATGATCCTGAAGTCCTTCCCCAGCTTCTGCACCATGGCGGTGAACTGCTCGGGAGTCAACAGGAACTTGCGGTCCACCCGGGTCTGCAGGGCCGCTTCGCGGATCACTTCCTCCAGCTGGATCGGGGCCCGGTGGGCGACGGCTTCCTCCAACGCCTGGCGGGCGCGTCCGGTATGCCCGGTGCCCGCCGCGTGGACGTCTTGTGGTGCCGCAGTCATTAGGACCACGTCTCCTGCTTGCCGCCGGGAACCTGGGAGGGGACATTGGCCAGCTCGTAGGTGCCGTGGAAGTCCTTGGTGCCGGTGGCCGGGGTCACCCGGAAGCGGACGTCAACGATGGTCAGATCCCGGACCATGTCCAGCTCGGTCACCACGGTGCGCAGCACCTTGGCGCCCAGCAGTTCCTCCAGTGCCGCGACCAGGTCCTCATTGCGCGGGTAGGCGCGTTCCAGGGTGACGGTCTGGCGCTGGGTGCGCGGGGCGAAACCCGGGTGATCGGCCAGGAACATGACCAACACCAGGGCGGCGGTCACCGCCGGGGAGAACCAGGCCGGATCGGGGTGCAGGCCGTTGACCAGACCGATGGCCAGGGAAATGAAGTAGTAGGCCACTTCCTCCTGGGTCAGCGTGTCCGAGCGCAGACGAATGATCGACAGGATGCCGAACAGCCCCAAGCCGAGGCCCATCCCTGCGCCGCTGCCTGAGAGCAGCAGGGTGACCGCGAAGATGCCCATGCTCAGGGCAATGTAGGCCAGCACGAGGTCGCGGCGGAAGTGCCGACGGAAGTACACGAAGTAAACCAGCACCGTCATGCCAAGAACATTGGCCGCCAGCGCCATCCAGAATGACAACATTTCATTTACCTTTCACCGGAAGTTCATCTCTTGTTTCAAGAGTAGGAAGGCCAAATGAAGGAAATAAAAGAAGCCGATGAGAAGACTCTCATGTGCGTCATGGGATGCATGACAACAACTGACGGTCCGGCGCTACCAGTGGAAGCCCTGAAAAACCCGCATCAATCACCCGAGAGAGCAAGGGACCCCGGCGCACGAGGGGTCAAGGGCGGATCGGGCGCCTCCGGAAGCGATCAGAAGATAGACCAACTCCAGCGTCTTCTTGTCAACTAGATCGCTGAACCAGGCAGCTCACCGGGTTGCGGTGCCCCTTTCAGGAGCCAGATCTGCCCGATGCACCCATCGGAAGATTCGACCCACGCCCCCAGTGTGTAGTCCTTCCGCACTTCGCCCCGAGGAGTACGGTCGCCTATTTCATTAGATACAGTGCGTCAGATGACCTTTTAATGCCTACCACCGGAATCCACGGGCAGCCCAATGGAATCTAGCAACAATAACGGTTCGGCGCGCGAAAGCTTGAACTTCTTTGAGTAAAACATTATATTTTTCAGATTCTCTGGAGTCCGGTGATCCGTCAGATTTTTGAACGTAAATTACCAACAGACCATCATGGTGTCCGGTGACCGTTCCCAAAACCGTCTTGCAGATTTGATATAGCCGTTGTGGCGTGACACCGCGCTCAAGTTCAAGTGCAGCCTTTTCGTACTTCTGGGCAATTTCTGGTTGCCACATTCCCTCAAGGTACCTCGCAAGCTGTTGAAGCTTGCCTGCTAACTCCTTGCCTGATGCTCCGTCTAATTGAGCGGCCATTTTCCTATGAGCTCCCCTGTCGCCGAGTCGCCGAGTCGCCGAGAATTCGGTTTTCCTGTTTGGTTCACGTCCCGCCACTAGCATGATCCCTTAAATCCGGTTTGCGGCGCGATATGTCTGGCATGTCTTGGGGTCGTCGGCCTGAACCCGCCTTCAAAGACGTGACCGTGATTGGCTCGAGATCACGTCCCCCTGAATAGCGACTGCCACTTGTCCCGGCGCCCGGCACCGCCTTTCCAGCGGGTTCGATCGGCTTGTTGAACCAACAACATTACGTCGACTAGTAAAGATTGGAGTCCATGCGCCGATGTCTACAGATTTCGTTCATGGGTCATTGGGGAGCTACTTGCCCCTCCACGGAAAGCTGACATAACCGCGCCGGCGGGATTGCCTCGACGTTATACAACGCACCGCGAAGAAAATTGCGGGCGCCATTATTGATTCGGCGGACCCTGGACCGAGCGTTCTTCAAACTCTTCCCTCACGACGCGACACATTGCCGGTTCTCGAATAGCGCCGATCCGCCAGGAACCTGAAGTGTGCCCCAATAATGGCCCCGGACACCGCACTCACCAATTCCGTTGGCCACAAACCCAGCCATCGGCTCTCGGTCAGGCCAAGCAGCGCAACGCTGGCGAAGACCACTAGTGAAAGCGCCACACCAGCCAGATTTGGACGCAGAAAATAGTACATCGCAGATCCACACAGCACTCCTACGGCTACTCCCAGCAAAAGCAGTGGAAGCACACCCACCCCCACGAAGAACAGAGACAACGCAACTGCCGAGAATGGAGCGGCGATGGCAACAGCCCAGGACACGGCGTCGGCCCCCTTGGCATAACGCGGTTTGCGCTCAGCTTTCTCGATCATTGTCTCCACCAACTTCCATTACAGTCATCTTCCTCGAACGGCGATTCGATGCTCACTGTTGCAATCTCCATGCAAACCACCGTGTTTGTAGCTTCCAGAGGTAGCGTCAAGCTGACGACCGACCGTCGTCAAGCGGCGCCCTACCTGTTCCGCCAGCCGCTTCAACTTGCTGCCATGGATCCTCAGGAACACTTATCTTTCTAGGCATCCATCTGCTCATAATCTCCGCGCGCAGCCCGATTTTTCGTCCAAATCGGTGGGTGCCGGTGCGCCGTCACTTGCCTGACCGCCGATTGGCATTCAATTCAATGTGAACGGCACCTTGACGAACTGCCTATCGTTTTCGCTTGCCCAGCAAGCCGAACATGCTGGGTCGGCGACTGGTCTGTCGCGCGAATTTACGCAGTTGCTCGATGAGCGCATCGAATCGTGCCGCGACTTGGGGATCCACTTCCCCGCTTGAATTCGTTATCGGGTGATCGCTGATACTCATGGGACCGGCTCGAAGCGCCTCCTGCAGTTCGCTGGCGATCTGCCGCAGTCGATCGGGCAGGACTTCCTCCTCAAGTTCACTGGCGAACGCCCTGAAGGTTTGGGCCGCAGCAATGAGACGCTCGTGTTCCACGTAGGCGGCTAGTTCACGCAACTGATCCGCAACCTGCCCGAACGATTCGTGTTCTAGTTCAACTACCATGTATCAATGATCGCTCCTCGGTTCCATGGGTTCGGGAGGCATGGTTGATTCGTACCGCCAAGATAAATTAGGTTCCTTTCTTGGCGGTCATGTTTCAGAAATGCCTACACCCAGAACCTCGGGCAACCCTTCCGCGTCCGACGATCCGTCGGACTATTGAACGACAACCCCGCTCCCAGTTGTTGTCATTCCAATTCGTCTTGTCGGAATAGCGACAGCCAGCGGTGCGCTGGAGCATACTGCTCGTCTTCGATGAGATCCGTAAGGCTCTTTGCGAAGTCTCGATCTAGCAGGTCGTTAAGGACCTCTCTCGCTTCGCTGGGCCCCGGCGCCCACCCGGTCGGAAACTTTTTCGTCTCGACCCATTCTGGTTCCGAGGATCCAATCGGCGTAAATTCAATTTCCACCAACTCATCCTCCACTTCGGGCACCCAACAAACTCTAATTCTTGGTAATGGCAAAAGCTCCGACCAGAAGTTCACACCATCTGTTGGCGACACAAATGACCAGATCGATGTGGCCACATCGTCGGGTAGACCACACACTAGAGCCAGACGCTCGAAGGTGTTCGCATAACGACGCGGAACAGGAGTTCCCCCTTTCCGAACCGTCGCAAGGAGCTGTTCAAGAGCAGGACCTGGAGTTCCGCGACTGAGCAGTGAATATGTCTCGTGGAGGGCGGGCTTACCCATTTCGCGACTGAACCACTCGGCCATCCACTGACACTGCATCAGGACCATTCGTTCCTGTGCTGAAGATACTGGCCATTCCGGTTCAGTATGATCCTTCTCCGAACCGCACCAGGGTCCGGGTTCCTCGGTCTTCGCAAACTTAGCCCAGAGAATACCTCGCTTTCCCGCCGCGCGGTCAGCTTCTTGAACGATGCTGGACGCCAAACGAGGTTCAATCTGGTTCGTCTGGGCAAGTAAGCTGCCGGGTTGTCGACTGGCGCTCATGACATCCACGGGAAAACGAGTACGGAGCCTAAAGGCTGGGATCGAAGCACCGCGAGGAGTCGCCTCGACTTCGTAAACCCCCGCAACTGACCTATGCCAGTCCGGAATCAGTATTCGGCGAACCCGGAATTTTGGGTTGCTCATGATTTTCCCCTCCCCGCCGTCCGGCGCGTTTGAGCGCACGAATGCCCGGACCGATGCGGGATCGGACCGGGCAACGGCGCGGATGGTGCTACTCGGATTACTCGCCGGCCTCGATGGCGGCCTTCGCGTTGGGGTCCGAATCGTTCAGGAAGTCCGAGATGCGCTGCACCTCTTCGCTTTCACCGATGGCGGCGGCGGCACGCCCCAGGGCATAGAGCGAGCGCAGGAAGCCGCGGTTCGGTTCGTGACGCCACGGCACCGGGCCCTGGCCCTTCCAACCGGCTCGCCGCAGGGCATCCAGGCCGCGGTGGTACCCGACCCGCGCGTATGCGTAGGACTCCACCGCCCGCCCCTCGTCGTGGGCCTCGTTGGATAGCAGTGCCCAAGCCAGCGAGGAGGCGGGGTACTTGGCGGCAACATCCACCGGCTCATCGCCGGCCTGCAGCCGCTCAAGAACCTCGGTCTCCTCCGGCAGCAGGGTTTCGGGGATGCCCAGCAGGTTCTTGCCAATCATCATTACTTCAGGGCCTTCCCGGCCGAACCCAGCTGCTGCGCGGCTTCAACCACGCGGGCGGCCATGGATTCCTCGGCCTTGGCGCCCCAGACGCGCGGGTCGTAGGTCTTCTTGTTGCCGACTTCCCCGTCAACCTTCAGCACGCCATCGTAGTTGGTGAACATGTGTCCGGCCACGGGGCGGGTGAAGGCGTACTGGGTGTCGGTGTCAATATTCATCTTGATCACGCCGTAGGACACCGCATCAGCGATTTCCTGCTCGGAGGAGCCCGAGCCACCGTGGAAGACGAGGTCGAAGGGGTTGTCCTTGCCGACCTTCGAGCCAACCTGGGCCTGGATGTCCTTCAGGATTTCCGGGCGCAGCTTCACGCCGCCGGGCTTGTACACACCGTGGACGTTGCCGAAGGTCAGGGCGGTGATGTAGCGGCCCTGTTCGCCGGTGCCCAGGGCCTGGATGGTGGCCATGGCATCCTCAACGGTCGAGTACAGCTTGTCGTTGATGGCGTTTTCCACGCCGTCCTCCTCGCCGCCCACGACGCCGATCTCAACTTCCAGGATCTGCTTGGCGGCGGAGGTGCGCTGCAGCAGTTCGGCCGCGATGCGCAGGTTCTCGTCCAGGGTCTCGGCGGAGCCGTCCCACATGTGCGAGTTGAAGAAGGGGTCACGTCCGGCCTTGACCTCGGCCTCCGAGGCGGCCAGCAGCGGCAGCACGAAGGAATCCAGCTTGTCCTTCGGGCAGTGGTCGGTGTGCAGGGCGATGTTGACCCCGTAGTTCTTGGCGACTTCCCGGGCGAAGGCCACAAAGCCCAGGGAGCCCGCGGTCATGTCCTTGACCGAAGCGCCGGAGAAGTAGGCGGCGCCACCGGTGGAAACCTGGATGATGCCGTCGGACTCGGCTTCGGCGAAGCCGCGGATGGCCGCGTTCAGGGTCTGGGAGCTGGTGACGTTGACGGCGGGGAAGGCGTATCCCCCTGCCTTGGCAGCGTCGATCATGGCGTTGTATTTATCCGGGGTTGCGATAGGCATGCTTCACTCCTGGTGATTGAGCGGGGATAACCCGTCATCCTCGACGACAATTCGTTTCCATCCTAGCTTCCTCGCTGGGTTGGCATCAGGAGGCCACGGTAAGTGACGCGCCAGTTACGCCGGGCACCGGGCGCCGGACCCACCGGTTGACCTAGCAGGCAGTGGGGCCGCTGGGCGCGGGGTACCCATGCGTGGGCGGCGTCGACCGGTCGAAGGGCGAGGCGCTGTCGGAGGGAACCAGCGATTCAAGGACCGAGGGGCTTGCTTCTTCACATTGCTGGGCCGGCGCGCTGTGGGTGGGTTCGCGATCCGGGGACTCGGTGTGCGGGGCGCTCCGGCTGTGCGCGGTGGTGGACTCAGAAGGTTCGCTTTGCGGGCTTCGCGTGGTTTCCGGGGGTGTGGAATCGGTGGGCGTTGGCGACGCTGTCGGTACCGTCGAGGACGGGCTGGAGCCTTCGGCGCTCGGTGGGGTGCTGCTCTCCTCCGGGCTCGGCGAGGTCGAGCTCGGGGGTGCGGGACGCGATGTGCTCGGTATAGGTGAGCTGTGCGGCTTATCCGGGCGCGTTGAGGACGGGGAAGGTTCCGCTGCCGGGCGGGTGGGCGGTGCTGAGCTGGGCCGCTTGCGGGGCTTGGGTTGGGGAACCACCGGGGTGTCATCCTCCGGCACCACCACATCCGGATCCGGCGCCGCGGCTGGCGGGGTCGGTTCCTCACGATGCTGGCCGCCGCCGGGCAGGGTCGGGGACTTCACTGTCAGCCGCCGCGAGTCGATCATGGCCTGACGCTGCCCGGGGATGCCCGGCAGGTAGTTGCGCGGGTCGTGCCAGCGCCCATCCACAATGACCTCAAAGTGCACATGGCATCCGGTGGAGTTGCCGGTGGTTCCGCTGCGGGCGATCAGCTGACCCTGTTCGACCTCGTCCCCGATCCCCACCAGCAGGCGGGAGTTGTGGCTGTAGCCGGTGTGCACATTGTTCCCGTGGTCGATGGTCACCCGATTGCCCGAATGGCCGCGCCAACCGGAGACGACCACGCGGCCGGCTTCGGCGGCATAGACCGGTGAACCGCAGGCGATGGGATAGTCCTGGCCGATGTGGATCTGGTTGCCGGGACCCGTGGGATTCTTGCGCCACCCGTAGGGGCTGGAAATGTTGCGTGTCGTGACCGGGTGCATGAGCTGCAGGCTGCCGGGCAGCACACCCAGCTGCCCCACCTGCCCGGCCAGCAGCGGCGCCCGGGGGGAATCCCGGTCCGGTGCCGCTGTGTGCGGGGCGGCGCCCTTCAGCATCTCCACCGGCCGGCCATCGATGGCCACCACTTTGCCCGATCCACCGAATACCGCCAGCGGCGCGTACTGGTCGACGACAACATCACCGGCAAAGAAGTTCGGGTCGCCGATCGCATCGATCGCAACCGGGATGTTGCCCTGACGGTCCTCGGTGCCCTGGGCCACCAGCGGGAAGGCCAGGGCCGCGCTCAGGCCGGCTGCCGCCAGTCCGGTTAAGGACACTTTCACGGCACGGCGCGCGCCGCGTGTGCGCGTGGGCAGCAAGAGCTCGCGATTAACCTGGTGACGCCGTTTCACAAGTGCCCGCTTTCCCCCGAGGACGAACACTTCCAAGCCTAGGCACTCCCGCGCGACTAATAAAGGCGCTTGAGTAAAAAGTAGGGGAGTTTTGGAGTGGCGGCTAGCCGACCTGCTGGTTAAACACGTGTCTGCGGATCCAGGCATGCATGGCAATACCGGCCGCGGAGGCTGCGTTGATGGAGCGGGTGGAGCCAAACTGCTCAATGGACAAGGTGGCCTCGGCTGCGGCATGCACCTCATCGCTCAGTCCGGGCCCTTCCTGGCCAAAGACCAGCACGCAGCGGCGCGGCAACTCATAGGTTTCCAGCGGCACCGAGTCCGGGAAGATGTCCACCCCAATGACCGCCAGGCCCTCGCCCTGGGCCCATTGGACAAAGTCCTCAACGGTGGGATGGTGACGCACATGCTGGTACCGATCGGTGACCATGGCACCGCGCCGGTTCCAGCGGCGGCGGCCAATAATGTGCACTTCCTTGGCCAGGAACGCGTTCGCGGTGCGCACCACGGTGCCGATGTTCATGTCATGCTGCCAGTTCTCGATGGCGATGTGGAAGTCATGGCGGCGTTCATCCAGGTCGGCGACGATCGCCTCCATGGACCAGTAGCGGTACTTGTCGGCCACGTTGCGCCGGTCCCCGTGCTCCAGCAGTTGCGGATCCAGCCGCTCATCCTGCGGCCAGGGGCCCTGCCAGGGACCGACACCGACCTCGCTCTGCGCCGTGTCTTGGCCTGCAGCCTCACCTTGGGCGGTCGACTCGCGGGAGGGATCATGCACTTCTTGACTCACTCTTACTAGGGTAGTAGGTCATGGGATTCTTTCTGTCCATGGAACGAACGGGTGGTAACCGGTGACAGTGATCGACAACGTCATCTACGTGGCGGGCAAGGCCGTGGCCCATCCGCAGGACCTGGACCAGACCTTTGAAGTGATGCGACGCACCGGCGGCATGGGGTGGATCGGCCTGTACCGACCCACCGAACAGGAGCTTCAGGTGGTCAGCGAGCAATTCTCCCTGCATTCACTGGCCGTGGAAGACACCCTGAAGGGCCACCAGCGCCCGAAGCTCGATCGCTACGAGGGCCATCTGTTTATGGTGCTGCGCCCGGCACGCTACCTCGATGACGTCGAGGAGGTGGAGTTCGGGGAGGTTCACATCTACGCGGGCGACGACTTCGTGGTGACCGTGCGCCACGCCGAGTCCCCGCGGCTGGCCACCGTGCGCCGGCACCTGCAGCAGTCCCCACAGCTGCTGGCCAGCGGCCCGGCGGCGGTGTTGTACGCCATCATCGACCAGGTGATCGACGAGTACTTCCCGGTGATCGACGGGCTGCAAAATGACATCGACGAGATCGATGAACAGCTTTTCCAGGGCAACCTGGACGTCTCGCGGCGCATTTACGAGCTGTCCCGCGAGGTGATCGACTTCCAGCGCGCCGTGGCCCCACTGCCCGAGGTCCTGGAGCAGCTGCGCCGGCTGGTGCGGCGCACGGGCATGGATCGGGATGAGGCCAAGAGCCTGGACGCCAACCTGGTGGACGTCATCGACCACGCAATTCGCTGCGCCGAACGGGTGGAGTCCTTCCGCGCCCTGCTCTCCAACGCCCTGTCCCTGTCGGCGACCCTGGCCTCACAGCGGGCGACCGAAACGGGTCTGGCCCAGAATGAGCAGATGAAGCGGATTTCTTCGTGGGCCGCCATCTTGTTCACCCCCAGCCTGATCGGTGCCATCTACGGCATGAACTTCGAGATCATGCCGGAGCTGGAATGGAGTTTCGGCTACCCCTACGCGCTGGGGCTCATGGTGGCCGCCGCGCTGGGACTGTATCTGGTGTTCAAGAAGAACAAATGGCTTTGAGCATCTTCCGCACGGTCCTCTGAGGGCACGGCGGGGCTCCGAGCGCGGCTGTGTAATCTGTACCTAAGAGGGAAGCCGCTCAACGACGACTGGTTCCGCCGGTTCCATCCAACGAAAGGACCTTGGCATCGTGTCCAAGCTACAGCGGGCAAAACGCACCATCCACGACATCAACAGCTGGCTGACCGATATGGACGGGGTGCTGGTCCATGAGGACCAGGCGATCCCCGGCGCCTCGGACCTCATCGACTACTGGCGCGCCAATGACATGCCGTTTTTGGTCCTGACCAACAACTCGATCTACACCCCGCGGGATCTGCGCGCCCGTCTGCTGTCCAGCGGACTGGACGTGCCCGAAGAAAACATCTGGACCTCGGCTCTGGCCACGGCGGAATTCCTCTCCCGCCAACGTCCCGGCGGAAGGGCCTTCGTGATCGGTGAAGCCGGGCTGACCACGGCCCTGCACGACGCCGGTTTCATCCTCACCGATGTGGCACCGGACTACGTGGTGCTGGGCGAGACCCGCACCTACTCCTTCGAAGCCATCACCAAGGCCATCCGGCTGATCGAGGCGGGAGCCAGCTTCATTGCCACCAACCCGGATGCCACCGGCCCCTCCCCCGAGGGCCTGCTGCCGGCGACCGGCGCCGTGGCCGCTTTAATCACCCGGGCCACCAACCGCGACCCGTACGTGGTGGGCAAGCCCAATCCCATGATGTTCCGCTCCGCCCTGAACCGGATAGACGCGCACTCGGAAACCACCGCCATGATCGGGGACCGGATGGACACCGATATCGTGGCCGGTATGGAAGCGGGGCTACTGACCATCCTGGTCCACACCGGAATCACCTCCAAGTCCGATGTGGCCTCCTTCCCGTTCCGGCCGGATCTAATGGCCGGTTCCGTGGCCGAGCTGCAGCAGCAGCTGAAGGAAGGACCACATCCGGAGGCCGCGGCCGATGTCCCGCCCGTCGTGTCCGGGACGGACGCCGTACAGGATGAGGACCTTCCCCAAGCCAAGTAGCACCTCACTGCCCCGAAGCGGGGCCGGGCAACGAGCACCCACCTGAGGTCCCCGCTCCCCGGTGTGGGTGCGGGCCTGCCCCCGGCCGGTGCACTCCGCCTCCGGCGCGCCACGGCGCAGACCGTGCTCGCGAAGCAGCACGGCCCGCCGCAGATGCACCGGCGCTTAAACGACGACTCCGCACATCATGGGCAATTGGCCCGGGATGTGCGGAGGAAACCGGCGGGGATCAGAGACCCAGCTCGTCCTTGCCGTAAACGAACAGATACGGCACCTCGGCTTCAGCCTCGATGCGCTCCTTGGCCCCGGTGTCCCGGTCAACCAGCACGGCGACGGCGACCACGTTGCCCCCGGCCTTGCGCACGCCCTCAACGGCGGTCAATGCCGAGCCGCCGGTGGTGGAGGTGTCCTCCAGGACGACCACGTTCTTGCCCTCGATGCTCGGGCCTTCAACCTGGCGGGCCATCCCATAGGACTTCTGGGCCTTGCGCACCACAAAAGCGTCGATGTTGCGGTGTGCGGCGCGAGCGCTGTGCATGATCGCGGTGCCGACCGGGTCCGCACCCATGGTCAGCCCGCCCACGTTGGAGAATTCCAGCTTGGCCACATCCAGCATCTCCAGCATGACCTGGCCAACCAAACCTGATGCCTCATGATGCAGGGTGATGCGGCGCAGATCGATGTAGTAGTCGGCTTCCTTGCCGGAGGAGAGAGTCACCTTGCCCCTGACGATGGCAAGTTCCTGGATAAGTTCTTTGAGTCGCTCGCGGGCGCTGGTTTTGCTCATGCCCTCGATTCTAGTCGGCATCCGGTTTAGGCTGATGCCATGAACGCGACTCGCCCACTGGGTTTCTGGTTGAAATTGGTTGATTCGCTGATTGACGAGCACTTCGCAGCGACTCTCGATGAACATGGCGTGACCCGGCGCCAATGGCAGGTACTGAACATGCTCGAACAACACCCCGCCACCGAACGCTCCCTGATCGATGCGCTGGCCCCCTATTTCGCCTCGGCCGATGAACCGCCCAGCGTGAGCGAGCACCTGGCCGAGCTGGTGGAGTCCGGGTGGATCGCCCACGAGGGCGAATATTTCTCGATCACCGAACGCGGCAGCACCTCCCTGTCCACGCTCAGCGAACTGGTCGACCAGATTCGCGAACAGTGCGGAGAAAACCTGAGCGAGGAACAGTACGCAACCACGGTGGCCTCACTGGAGCAGATGGCCCGCAATCTTGGCTGGGAACCGCAGACGTCCCCCGAGGCCGGCACCTAGGATGGAGGCATGCGCGAACTTCAAGCTGAAATCATCAAGGAACTGGGCGTCAAGCCCCACATAGACCCGGCACAGGAAATCCGGAACCGCGTCGGCTTCCTGAAGGACTACCTGAAGGTGACCGGCGCCAAGGGCTTCACCATCGGCATTTCCGGCGGAGTGGACTCCACCCTGGTGGGCAAGCTGGCACAGCTGGCGGTCCAGGAACTGCGGGCGGAGGGCACCGAGGCCGCCTTCGTTGCGGTGCAGCTGCCGCACGGGGTGCAGATGGACGCGGCGGACGCCCAGGCGGCCATCGACTTCATTGGCCCGGATGAGGACTACACGGTGAACATCGCCGACGCGGTGATGGGGGTGGACAAGGCCATCGCCGAATCCGGGTACCAGCAGCTCTCGGACTTCAACCGCGGCAACGTCAAGGCCCGGATGCGCATGATTGTGCAGTACGCCCTGGCCGGGGACCGTCATCTCCTGGTCCTGGGCAGCGACCACGCTGCCGAGGCGGTGACCGGGTTCTACACGAAGTTCGGTGACGGCGGGGCCGACCTGGTTCCCCTGGCGGGCCTGAACAAGCGGCAGAACCAGGCGCTGTTGCGCGAGTTGGATTCCCCGCAGGCCCTGTGGGCCAAGGTGCCCACCGCGGATCTGCTCGATGATCAGCCCCAGCGCACCGACGAGGACGAACTGGGCCTGCGTTACGAGCAGATCGATGACTACCTGGAGGGCAAGCAGATCGACACCGCCGCGGCCGAGCTGCTGGAACGGCGCTACCTGGTGTCCCGGCACAAGCGCACCACCCCGGCCACCCCGGCCGACACCTGGTGGCGTGCCCAGGACTAGAGCGTCCCGGTGATTTCCCGCAGGGCCTGGACATGTTCGGCCAGGCTCTGCCGCCCGGTTTTTGACAGGTGCGCCCAGGTGCGCGGCCGCTTGCCGACAAAACCCTTGCGGATCACCAGGTGGCCCTTCTCCTCCAGGGCCGCCAGGTGCCGGGAGAGCACCGAGTCCGAGACCCCCAGGGTTTCGCGCAGGGTCCTGAAATCGACTTCGTCCACCTGCTGCAGCGCCGCCATCAGCGAAAGCCGCACCGGGTTGGTGAAGTCCTCATTCATTCGGGCCCGGGGATGCTGCGTCACTGGCGGATCATCCACCCTCCGGCCATCGCCAGCGGCAGGGCCACCACGGCGCCGAGCAGCAACACCACGGCCAACGGCATCGGTGTCATGATCAGGGCCAGCAGCCCGGCATACAGCACCAGGCTGGCGGCCAGGGCAACCAGGTACCTGCGCCCGAAGCCCGCTGGCAGCACCCGGTGAAGCCGGCGGTACCCGAGCGCCAGAACGGTGATCGCCACCGCCGCAGCCGCGCAGAGCACCCAGAAACCGGTCAGGCTTCGCTGCGGGGTAAAGAAATGCAGCAGTACGTGCAGCGCCCCCAGGAGCAGACCGAGCAGCACGCTCAGCCAGCCGATCTGGCGGGCCCCGGCCCGGCGTGGCGAGGCCAGGGCCCGCTGGGCAGCCTGCACGGCGGCCAACTGCCGGGCCGCTTCCTCCCGTTCGCCAAAACTCATGCCGCCTCCTTGCGGCCGGTGACCTGGTGGGCGGCGCTGGCCGCCGCGCCCACTGCCGCGAATCCGGACATCCCGGCCACAAAGTAGACCGGGGCCCCGGTCAGGGCGAAGGCTATGAAGGCGCCGAGCACCACCGTCGCGGCGAGGACCAGCGTGATGCGCAGCGCCATCGCCGCCCTGCCGCGGGTGTTCTGCCGATGAGTTGTGCCCCTGATCGTGCTGCCGGTGCCGCCCATGTCGTGCTCCCCTGCCGTCGCCGTTGGTTTCCACCACCATAACAAGTACTTTCCGTATTGGAAAGTACTTTCAGCAAACAGCTGGCCCCCGGGCTAGACGAACGCGCTCACCCCGGTCAGGGCCCGCCCCACGATGAGCGAGTTGATTTCATAGGTCCCCTCATAGGTATGCAGGATTTCGACATCGCAGAAGACCTTGGCCATGTGCCCGTCACTCACCACGCCGTTTCCACCCAGCAGCGCCCGGCCCTGAGACACCGATTCGCGGGCCAGGCGGGTGGCGGTGGACTTGGCCAGGGCCGCCTGCACCATCTCCAGCTCCCCCTGCTCCTGCCGCAGGGCCACATCGCGCATCATCGACAGGCAAACGGTCAGGTGACCGGCGATCTCGGCCAACGACTGCTGCACTAGCTGGAAGGAGGCGATCGGCTTGCCGAACTGCTCGCGCTGCAGGCTGTACTGCCGGGTGATGTCCAAGGTGGCCATCATCGCCCCGACCGCCTGCCAGCCCACCCAGGCGCGCGACTGCATCAGCAGTTCATTGGCCGCGGCGAAGCTGGTGGCTCCGGGCAGCTTGTTCGCCACCGGGATGCGCACCTGATCCAATTCGATATCCGCGTTCTGCATGATCCGCAACCCGATCTTGTTCTCGATCTTGCTGGCCCGGTATCCCGGCCGGCTGCTTTCCACCAGGTACGCCCCGACCTCGCCGCTTTCTGGGTCGCGGGCCCAAACCAGGGCGAAGTCGGCAAGGGTCGCCATCCCGATCCAGCGCTTGGAGCCGGTGATGACGTACTCCTGGCCATCGCGCACCACCTCGGTGCCCAGCCCGCCGGCGACATCCGAGCCGTGTTCCGGTTCGGTCAGGGCAAAGGCGCCAAAGGCCTCGAACCGGCTGAGCCTGGGCAGCCAGGTGTCCTTCTGCTCCTGGGAGCCCAGCGAGTCGATCATCCCCACGATCAGTTCATTGTGGATGCCCACCACGGAGGACAGGGAAATGTCGGCCCGGGCGATTTCGGCATGGATCAGTCCGCGCAGCAGCTGGGAGCCCGACTGCAGCTGCAGCCCGCCCAGCCCGGCATCGCCCAGCGTGCGCACCAGCTCGGCGGGGAACGCCTCCTTGTTCCAGTACTCGACCGACTGTGTCCGCAGCTGTTGCTGCACCAGTTCACGCACTTCGCGCAGCCGGGCCTGTTCTGCCGGTGACAGCTGCGTTTCGATTCCCAAAAGGTCCATCTGGGGTCTCCTTCCAAACCTTGGACGTCCAAGTATATTGTTGGACTAGTTCCGTTTTCCTAGGGGTATGAGATGACTGATCCGCTACCACGCGATCCGATCGCCGAGGCGCGCAGCCAGTGGGTTTCACATGGGTGGGGCCAGGAGGCCGACGCCATGGCGGCGATTACCGCCGTGATGCGCACCGCCTCGATCTTCCTGCAGCGTGCCGACGCGATCCTCAAGCCGCATGGGTTGACCTTCGCGCGCTTCGAGGTGCTCGCCCTGCTGGGGTTCTCCTCGCGCGGATCGCTGCCAATGAGCCACGCCAGCCAGCGCCTGCAGGTTCATGCCACCTCCCTGACCAGCTCCGTGGACCGGCTGGAAGCCGCGGGCCTGGTCCGGCGGGTGGCCCATCCCACCGATGGGCGAACCCGGCTCCTGGAACTGACCGGACAGGGACGCGCGGTCCTGGAGCAGGCACGCGATGAACTGAACCAGCAGCTCTTCGCCAACAGCGGGCTGCAGCACGCGGAAGCCACACAGCTGTTCGAAATCCTGGCCGCCTTCCGGCACCGGGCCGGCGATTTCCTGTAGCGTGCCACGGCGCTACAGCGAGCCTTCGCGAATTGCCGTGATGATGGCCGAGAAGTCGTTGCCCGCTCCCCCGGCCTCGCTGAACTTCTTGTACAGCTGCGTGGCCAGCGCGCCCATGTGCGCGTCGGTGTCGGTCAGTTGCAGGGCGCTGGCGGCCAGGCCCAGGTCCTTGCTCATCAGGGCCGCTGCGAAGCCCGGGGCATAGTCCCGGTTTGCCGGGGATGAAGGCACAGGTCCGGGCACCGGGCAATTGGTCGTCACCGACCAGCACTGGCCGGAAGCCGAGGAGATGACGTCAAAGAGAGCCTGGTGGCTCAACCCCAGCCGCTCGCCGAGCACGAAGGCCTCCGCGGCACCGATCATAGAGATCCCCAGCAGCATGTTGTTGCAGACCTTGGCCGCCTGCCCGGCTCCGTGCCCGCCACAGTGCACCACCCGCTTGCCCATGACTTCCAGGACCGGCCGGATCTGGTCCAGGTCCGCCTCCTCGGCACCGAGCATGAAGGTCAGCGTTCCCGCCTCGGCTCCCACCACCCCACCGGAGACCGGGGCGTCGGCGCTGCGGTGCCCACCGGCCACCGCCAACTCGGCGGCTTCGCGGGCCTGGGCCACATCAATGGTGGAGCATTCCAGGAACAGCGTATTTGGCGGGGCCGCCTCCAGCAGGTAGTCGCGGTAGGCATCAAGCACGTGCTGACCGGTGGGGAACATCGTAACCACGATGTCCACGCCCTGCGCCGCCTGCGCCCCTTCCTGCACCGTGGTGATGCCCAGGCCGGTGGCCGCTTGAAGTGCCTGGGGCATGACGTCGAAGGCCTTGAGTTCATAGCCGGCTGCGCGCAGGTTTGCCGCCATGGGCAGGCCCATGTGGCCCAGCCCGAGAAATCCGATCCGAGGTTTGCTGTCCATGCCTATTTCACTCCTTAACGCTTACGGTGCCATGTTCGATCAACTCGAAATCCAGTTCGCGCCCGGCCAGGGGCGCCAGGTGGCGGGCCACGCGCTGCTGCGCGCTGAGCCCGTCCACCCGCGCCGCCCACTGTGGGCTGCGGTCCTTGTCGATCACCTGGGCACGGATCCCCTCGCCGAAGTCCGGGTCGTCCAGGCGGTGCACTGCGGCCCGGAATTCCCGGCGCAGGTCTTCGCGCAGGTCGCTGCCCGCCTCCTGCAGCAACACCAACACCAGGTCTACCGAGCTGGGGCAGGCCCGTTGCAGGGCGGCGGCCGCCCGCTGCGCCGCCGGATCCTGGTACCGCTGCAACTGCTGGAGGATATCCACCGGTTCCGCGGCCTCAAACGCCGTGATCCACGGTTCGGACAGGATCCCGGGGGCCGGCTGGCTGCGGTGCTGGTTGAGCACCTGGTCCGCCGACAGGGTTTCCAGCTCCCGCAGCAGCTGCGGCAACAGGCGCTGTTCCACGTGCACGTCGGCCAGGCCCAGTTCGATCGCGTCGGCCGCCCCGACGCTCTGTCCCGTCAGCGCCGCGTAGCGTCCCGCCGAACGCGGCGCGCGCGCCAGCAGGTGGGTGCCGCCCACGTCGGGAAAGAATCCGATGGAGACCTCTGGCATGCCGCATTTGCTGGCCTCGGTGACCACACGGTGGCTGCCGTGGGCCGAGATGCCTATGCCCCCGCCCAGAACGATCCCGTCCATGAGGGCGATGTAGGGTTTGGGGTATTCGTCAATCAGCGCATTGAGCTGGTATTCAATGCGCCAGAATTCCTCGGTGGACCCTTCGCGGTCGTTAATGTCGCGATAGATGGCAACGATGTCCCCACCGGCACACAGCCCGCGCTCCCCGGCCCCGGTCACTGCGACCTGGTGGATCTGCGGATCATCACGCCAAGCCAGCAAAACGTCGAGCATCTGCTGGCACATCGCGGTCGTCAGGGCGTTCAGCGCACGGGGACGGTCCAAGGTGATTAGCCCCAGGGTGCCGCGCTGTTCAATGCGGATATCGCTCATCTATCAGGCCTTCTCGTGAGGGCGGTCACATGCTACTGACGAATATACTCGGACATCCAAGTATTTTGAAGGGTGCCATCCAAACTCGCTCGCCGCAGCGGCCAGCCCGTGATTTCATCGACCCGGATTCCCGCGCCAAAAATTGATAGGTTGAAGACGTGAAGATTGCGACTTGGAATGTGAACTCCCTCAGGGCCCGCGCCGACCGTGTTGAGGACTGGCTGCGGCGCACCGACGTCGATGTCCTGGCGATCCAGGAAACCAAGTGCAAGGACGAGAACTTCCCCTGGGAACTGTTCGAAAACAACGACTACGAGGTGGCCCATTTCGGGGTGAACCAGTGGAACGGGGTGGCGATCGCCTCCCGCGTAGGGCTGGACGACGTCGAACGCACCTTTGGCGGTCAACCCTCCTTCGGCAAGGGTGGGAAGGATCCGATCCAGGAGCCGCGCGCCATGGCCGCCACCTGCAACGGCGTTCGCGTGTGGAGCCTCTACGTTCCCAATGGACGCGCACTGGATGACGAGCACATGGAATACAAGCTGCAGTGGCTCGATGTGCTGAAGGACAATGCGGCCTCCTGGCTGGAACGGGATCCCGACGCCCAGATTGCCCTGGCCGGGGACTGGAACATTGCCCCAAGGGACGAAGATGTGTGGGACATCGACTTCTTCGTTGAGAACCGGATGACCCACGTTTCCGAGCCCGAGCGCGCCGCGTTCCGGGCCTTTGAGACCGCAGGATTCAGCGACCCGGTGCGCCCCTTCACCGAGGGCGCCTTCACCTACTGGGACTACACTCAGCTGCGCTTCCCGCGTGGTGAGGGCATGCGCATCGACTTCGCGCTAACCTCGCCGGCGCTGGCCGCCCGCGTGAACAATGCATGGATTGACCGTGAAGAACGCAAGGGCAAGGGTGCTTCGGACCATGCCCCGGTGGTTGTGGAGCTCGCCGGCTGATGACTCCGGAGATCTCTGGCCCACTTCAGGAGCTGAGTGCAGCCACCGCTCACCTGCGGGTGTATGAACCGCTGGCCGCTTTTGAGGACTGGGCGCAGAGTATCATCTTGTCCACCCCCAAGCGCGACTGGCAACAATCCGAGGAACATGAAACCCGTCTGCTCTGGACCCGCACGTTGCGCAGGGTTTCGGATCCCTTCCCCCACGACGAGCCGGAGTTCTTCCGCGCGGTAACCGTCGCTGGCTATGACGGTACAGAGCACACGCGGTACTGCCCAGGCCAACTGCCGGCCCGGGCGTTGCTCGCCGCGGAGCAGGCGGAGGAAGCTATGCGCCCGGAGGTTTTTGACCTGCTCGTTCCCCCCGCAGCGCGGGAAGCCAACGCTGTCCGGTTGGACACCAACCGGCTGGCCGAGGACCTGACGCACCTGAACACCCGCACCTCCAGCTGGGGCATCCCCTTGAG
Source organism: Glutamicibacter sp. St.4D3 (assembly GCF_059728615.1). NCBI lineage: Bacteria > Bacillati > Actinomycetota > Actinomycetes > Micrococcales > Micrococcaceae > Glutamicibacter > Glutamicibacter sp. St.4D3. The sequence continues at coordinate 183,904 of NZ_AP039380.1, read as the reverse complement.
CTGGTTCGCGCTCTTCCGCGAGGATGATGAGGTTCGGGTTCACCAGCAGGGCGACAAGTTGCGCTCGGTTCGCCTGCTGACCACGTTTTCGCAGGCAGTGGAGCGACTGTCCTGGGCCCTGAACGTCATGGTCGCGCACGCCGCCCAGGCCCCGCTGTTTGAAGAACTGGGACAATTGGGCACCTGGCTGGAGGGCTTTGACCGGGAGTCGGTGCTTGAACTCGATTACGGCACCCTGGCCGAATTGGTCTGGCCGGACGATTCGGTCAATGACCTGCACCATGGCCTGCAGGCGCTGGAAGAGAGCGACGCCACCGGGGCGGCTGCCGCATACCGGAGGTTAAGCAACCGGTGGCTGGGGCCGCGACATCTGGGACGCGCCAACTAGGGCCGGTCACGGGAGGCGGGTGAGCCTTCGGTCCGCGCCACCGGCAAGCTTAACGCAAAAAGCCTTCCCGAAGGAAGGCTTTTCTTGGCGACCCTGACGGGACTTGAACCCGCGACCTCCGCCGTGACAGGGCGGCGCGCTAACCAACTGCGCTACAGGGCCATGTGATTTGGATTGCCACCCAAACGACATAGTAAAACCCTCGGTCACCCGAGGGCTTGCGTGGCTCCGACCGGCGTCGATCCGGTGACCTTTCGATTTTCAGTCGAACGCTCTACCAACTGAGCTACAGAGCCTGGTATCGCCATTGCTGACGGACACCCGGTATCCAATTTCTTGGAAACCTAAGCGACCCTGACGGGACTTGAACCCGCGACCTCCGCCGTGACAGGGCGGCGCGCTAACCAACTGCGCTACAGGGCCTTGCTATTGCAAGCCGGTGAATTACTCCACCTGGCAATCGATAACGATTGCTTGTACCCCCAACGGGATTCGAACCCGTGCCGCTGCCGTGAAAGGGCAGTGTCCTAGGCCGCTAGACGATGGGGGCCTATGATCTGCTGCGGTTTCTTGCGTCTCCGCTGCGGACTTCAATAACTATACGTGGCATTTTTTGATTTCGCAAAACGAGCTCCACCCCTCCCGTGGCGCACCCGAAGACCCTTCGCCGCCATCTTCCAACGTAGTCTGGAGGCATGGATTTGCAGATGCCCGACGAGGAGTTTGACGAGCTGGTCCGTCAGGCGATCGAGGCGATTCCCGCCTCTGCCCAGCGCATGATGGATAACGTCGCCTTCTTCATTGAAGACGAGTACGAACCCTTGCCCGGAGAACCGGAAAACACCGAGATTCTGGGCATCTATGAGGGCATCGCCCTCACCGAGCGGGACCACGACTGGGCGGCGGGTGCCATGCCGGACCGGATCATCATCTTCAAAAACCCAACGCTGCGGGTCTGCCGATCACCTGAAGAAGTGGTACGGGAAGTGGGCATTACCGTTATGCACGAGCTCGCTCATCACTTCGGCATCGATGACGCCCGACTGCATGAATTGGGCTGGGGATAGCTCCGAAGGCGGCGCAAAGTTTTTTGAGATCTGCGTCACCAGGCAGGTTCCCGCCGCAGGGCGAGACCGCCGCACCCCACGCCGATCGCGACCGGATCAAACCGCGAATCCCCTTGAGAGCCTATCTATAGGTAACGGACGAGAGCTGCCGGAGAGGGGCCGCACCCGACGCCATCCGACCCAGCCCGTGTTGGATCCAGGGCCACCGCCCGGGCTCTTTCCGACAGCGAATGCAGGACGCTTCCTTATACCGAATCGCAACAATCCTCCAAATTCTGCGACCTTCATGCGGAGTTTAGCGAGGCCCAGCACTAGCTCAAGGAAACCCAATCTCTTTCATGCATACCAAAAGTCCTCATGTCACACCGTTTCGGAAGAATCTTCCAGCAATGTAATTCATGTGACTGGTGTGACGAGTGTTGCCATCGGTTACGGAATTGGCCTAGTGTGCTAGTTGGAACCTTATCCAAACCGTGACCTTTGAGACGGATTTCGAAGGCTTCATAACAACGGATGCGGGCACCACTCATCATCATTCAAAACTCGTGAGGAACGACCACATGCCTAAACGCCACACGCTCAGCGTCGCTGCATGCTCCCTTGCCCTGGCTGCCACCTGCCTCGCCGGCGCCATTCCGGCCGCGGCCTCCAGCCAGCCATCTGTTACCTCATCCTTCACGGTCCCGGCAGCACCAGAAGGTTCGAGCATGCCCACTGCCGCAGAGGTGGAAGCCGCCAAGGGCGACAAGGCCGCGACCGACGCCATGATCAGCCGACTGGAGAGCTCACTGGCCGCCAGCCGGGATCAGCTGGAGCAGGCGGAAGCTGAGGCACTGCAGGCGCAAGATGTTCTACTCACGGCCACCGAAGAGCGCGACGCCCGCGTTGCCGAGGCCGACCGGGCCCGCGAGCAGGTGAAACTGGCCAAGACCTACTTGGACCAGAGCCGCGAAGCCGTTGGAAATATCGCGGCCGACCTGTACCGCGGCGGCGCAAGCTCCTCCACCCTGGGCATTCTCCTGCAGGACGACGAGTCCAACGACGTGTTCTACAAGGCCGCAACCATTGATGCGCTGAGCCAAAGCCAATCCCACAAACTGAACTCCGCCGCTGAAGCGCAGGCCCTGGTCGACGCCTGGCAGGATTATTCGTCTGCAGCCGAAAAGGCGGCAAAGAAGGCCACCGAGGACTACGATCAGGCTGCTTCGACCGCCAACTCCACGTTGAACCGCTACGAATCCGCCGTGGATCCGCAGCGCAAGCTGCGCGACGAACTGATCGGTCACCTGGCCACCCTGCAAGAGCAGGAAGAAGCCGAGGTTCGCAAGCAGGTCGAGAAGGCTGAAGCCAAGGCGGACGAAGAGAAGCTTGACTCCGTCATTGCCCAGGACACTGAGCCCAAGGTTGAGGACAACGAGCAGGCCCCGACGGTCGGGCAGGTCACTCCGCTGACGGTGGAGAAGCCTCAGGAACTGGCTGCCAGCGAGCCGGAGGACTCACAGGAGCAGGACAAGCCGAACGTGGCGCCAACTCCGGAAGTCGAAACGGAGCAGGCCGAGGAAGAGAAGCCTCAGGAAGCAGCCAAGCCGGCCCCGAAGCCGGAGCAGAGCAAGGCACCCGAGCCAGAGCAGCCAAAGGCCGAAAAGCCGAAGGCCACCGAGAAGCCCGAGGAAACCAGCAAGCCGAAGGCGGATAAGCCCAAGGAATCAACGAAGCCAAAGACGGAAAAGCCCAAGGCTGAGAAGCCGAAGGAAACCGCCAAGCCCAAGCCGAAGCCGCAGCCGCAGCCGCAGGCCACTCCGAAGCCTACTCCCAAGCCGAAGCCTAAGCCGCAGCCTAAGCCGCAGGTGACGGAGAAGCCCAAGGAAACCATCACCCCGCAGAGCAGCAGCAACTACTCGGCGGCGATCTCCTGGGCCATGAAGACCGCCAATGACCCGAGCAAGTACTACGTCTTCGGCGCCAATGGCCCGAACGCCTTCGACTGCTCCAGCTTTGCCCAGCGGGCCTTCGCCCAGTCGGGCATCTCCTTGCCACGTTCCTCCACCCAGCAGTACCAGGCTGCCCCGCAGTACGTGTCGCTGAGCCAGTTGCGCCCAGGGGACCTGGTCTTCTCCTCCTCCAACGGTGGGGCTTCCATGTACCACGTGGCCATCTACATCGGCAACGGACAGGTCGTGCACGCACGCAACCCACAGGCCGGCATCTCGGTGACCCCGCTGAGCTACGTCAACAACATCATGCCGCGGGCGGCACGCTACTAGGCACACCCGAAAGGGACAGCCGGCACCCGGTCACAGGGACCGTGGATGGAGCATTCTTCTCGAACTGCCCCGCCCACGGTCCCTTTTCATGCCCCGAACACCTGACCCGGCGGATGCAGGGGCTCCCCAACCCTCCGCGCAACCCCTGACGCCCAGCGGCCGCTGGATCACCGGGGCTTCCCGGCGGTCCAGCGGCCGCTCGTTCAGGGTTCCGGCTACGTGAGTGCCGGAGCGCTGGGTCTTTCTACTGTTCCTCTTCCTCGAAGTCCTTGCGGTCTGCCAGGCGCGGGTCCTCGCTGTCCGGGACCACCATCACCGGGCCCTTCGAGTGGTGCAGCACGCCCTGGCTGGTCGAGCCCAACAGCATGCCGGCAAATCCGCCGCGGCCCCGCGAACCGGTCACGGTCAGCACCGCGTGCTCGGATTCACGGATCAGCACTTCCACCGGAGGGCCGGGGATGACATCGGTTTCCAGTTTCAAGTCCGGGAAATGGGACTTCAGCCAGCGTGCACCGACTTCCATCTGATAGCGCACGTCTTCGAGCACCGCCTCCTGGTCCACGGTGGCCGGCATCCAGGCCAGCGCGGCACTGACCGGGGCCACAGCGCACACGACGCGCAGGGTGATGTCCCGGGCCAGCGCGGCCTCCGCCGCGGCCAGCACCGCGGCGCGGGCACGGTCCGAACCGTCCACACCGACCACGATGGCCTCGCGGCTTTCGATCTCCTGGCTCTCCTGCTCCCTGGCCATGCTCAGCGGCACCACCACGGTGGGGCACTTGGAGTGGGCCGGCAAGGCGGAGGACACCGAGCCGAGCAGGCGCCCGACGAAGCCGCCGCGGCCGCGGGTGCCCACGACCACCAGATCGGCGTCATTGCTCAGGTCCAACAGCACTCCAGCCGGGTCCCCGGATTCAATGTAGGTGCGAACCTGAACGTCGGTGTCCCCTATTTCCTCGCGGGCCTGGCGCACAATGTCCTCGGCGCCGCCACGGATCAAGTCGTCGTCCAGGGTGGAATAGCCCGCGTCCATTGACGATGCGGCGAACACCGGAATGGTGTACGCCGAAACCACGTTCAGCACGGTTCCCCTGCGGCTCGCCTCACGCACCGCCCACTTCAGGGCGCAACGCGATTGCTGGGAGCCATCGACGCCAACGACGATCCCCTCGATCTTCTCGGTTGCGGCAGGTGTCTGGTCGCTCATCAGATTCACTCCTCATAGCCCGGCACTTACATCGGGGTGATTCCCGTTACCCCCAATGTACTTCCATTCTTCCCATTGGTGTGAGTTGGGTCTAATGATTTCACGCACAGCCTACTCATTGCGGGGTTCGGGGTTTTTCGCCGAGGCAGAAAAGCATAGAATTTTTACCATGTCCTCCAGCACCCAAACCCCCGCGACACTTACGTTCGCCCAGCGCGTAGACCGCTATTTCAAGATCTCCGAACGCCAATCAACCTTCTCCACCGAAATCCGCGGTGGCATCGCCACCTTCTTTGCGATGAGCTACATCGTCGTGCTCAACCCGCTGGTGCTCTCCGGGGCCGATGCCAGCGGCACCGAGCTCGGGCTGCAGCGCGTGGCCGCCGTGACCGCGTTCGTGGCCGGCATCCTGACCATCATCATGGGCGTCTGGGCCCGCCACCCCTTCGCCATGGCCACCGGCCTTGGCGTAAATGCGTTTGTGGCCATCACCGTAGCCACCAATCCGGGCCTTACCTGGCAGGACATCATGGGACTGGTGGTCATCGCCGGCGTGGTGATGTTCGTTTTGGTGCTAACCGGCTTTAGAACGGCGGTGTTCAACGCGGTGCCGGCCTCGCTGAAAACGGCGATCGTAGTGGGCATCGGCATGTTCATTGCCCTGATCGGTCTGGTGAACTCGGGTTTTGTGCGCCGCATCCCGGACGCCGCGGGCACCACGGTTCCGGTGGGGTTGGGCTTTGACGGCAAGCTGCTGGGCTGGCCCATCCTGGTGTTCATCGTCGGACTGCTGCTGACCATGGCCCTGGTGGTCCGCAAGGTCAAGGGGGCCATCCTCATCGGCATTGTCGCCGCAGCGGTGCTGGCCAACATCCTGGAGGCCATGTTCGACATCGGCGCCTCCAGCGCCGAGAACCCCAGCGGCTGGTCGCTGGTGGTCCCCTCCCTTCCCTCCTGGACCCTGCCGGATCTGAGCCTGATCGGCCACGTGAACCCGATCGGCGCGTTCTCCTCCCTGGGCGTGACCGCAGCGCTGCTGCTGGCGTTCGTGATCCTTCTGTCAATCTTCTTTGACGCCATGGGCACCATGGTGGGCTTGGCGGCCGAGGCCGGGAACATTGATGAGGAAGGCAACATCCCCGACGTTGAGAAGGTCCTGCTGGTAGATGCCGCCGGCGCCATTGTCGGTGGCGGCACCTCGAGCTCCTCGTCCCAGATTTTCGTCGAGTCCGGCGCCGGCATCGGCGAAGGCGCACGGACCGGGTTTGCCTCGGTGATCACCGGACTGCTGCTGCTGGCCGCCATGTTCCTGACCCCACTGATCTACCTGGTGCCCTTCGAGGCCGTGGCCCCAGCACTGGTGGTGGTTGGCTTCATGATGATCTCGCAGGTCACCAAGATCGACTGGAACGACTGGGGCCTGGCGCTGCCGGCGTTCCTGACCTTCACCCTGATGCCGTTCACCTACTCGATCGCCAACGGCATTGGCGCCGGCTTCATCGCCTTCGTGTTTATCCGCTCAGCCCAGGGCCGGGCCCGCGAAGTGCACCCTCTGATGTGGGTAGTGGCCGCCGCCTTCGTGTTGTTCTTCGGCATTGGCCTGATCGAGCAGCTCACGGGCGTGTAGCCGTTCAACGCCCCTGCGCAGCACGGGTCGAATCCGGAGCGTCGGATGGCGCTCCGGATTCGACCCGTTTGTCGTACACCGGGCCATCCGGCATGCGCCACGGCCGTGATGGGTCAATGTAGACTCACCGACAACGGTCCTGCGCTCCGCGGCGGCCGAATACCACATCCCACCTGCAGGAGGTTACGCGGCATGGGCACCCAATGGATCGAAGTTTTTGCCGGCATGAAGAATCCCGGGATGCGCCACGTGCTGGGGCTGGTGCTCTGCGGCCAGCGAGAGCAGCTGCCCGAGGATCGAACCACCACGAAGAATCTGGAGCGGTGGGAGAAAATTGGCCTGTTGCGCCAGGGGCCGGGCTGGGAGCTGAACGAGCAGCTGCTCACCTCGGCCCTTCGGGCTCGGGCCCGGCCCAAGCCCGAAGGGGTGCAGCGATTTTTCAACGGGCCGCGCCTGCTCTCGCTGCCGGCGAAGCCCGCTGAACGGCACGAGGTGCTGCGCCAGATCCGGGATGCGGCGATTGGCGCTGATGAGGAACTAAGTGAAGAGCGGCTCAACGACCGGCTGCGCACCATCCACCCGGACGTCGCGTTGCTGCGCCGCTACATGGTTGACAGCTTGCTTCTGGAGCGCAGCGCGAACGGCAGCGCCTACCGAAGCACCGGCGCGGCGTAGCGCAGGCTAGCCGCTGATCGGGCTGGCGCCGGCAATAAAGCGGCGCACCCCGGCCCCGGAAATGACCTGGGCCGGCAACGGGGCCATGCGCAGGTTGCGTTCGAATCCGGCATCCAGCGGCAGCGGTTCGTCACTGGCCAAGAACACGATGTTCCCGTAGCGCCGCCCCTTGAGCATGGGGGCATCGGCCACCATGGCCACATGGGCGAACACCTCGCTGAGGGTGGCGGCCTCGGCCCGCGCCCCGGCCAGATCCGCGGTGTCCCCGCAATTGGCCAGGTAGGTGCCGCCCACATCCAGTACGCGCTGCACCTGACGGGCATATTCCAGCGTGGTCAGTTCCACCGGGGTGGTGCTGCCGGCGAAGACATCCCGGATGATGATGTCCCGGCTGGCATCGCTCAGGCGGGGCAGCACCTGCGCGGCATCCCCCACCCGCAGGCGCACCAGTGGGGCCCGGGGCACCTGGAACTGGGTGCGCACCAGCTCGGCGAGCTTGGCGTCAAGTTCCACCACCACCTGCCGGGCGTTGTCGTAGGTGGCTGCCACCCAGCGCGCCATGGTGCATCCGCCCCCGCCCAGATGCAGGACGCGCAGCTTGCGTTGCCGGCCATCAAACCGCTCCGCCGGATAGCCGAAGCCGAACAGCGGTTGCATCCACCGCATGTATTCGAAGTCCAGGAACGTGGGATCATTCAGGTCAATATGCGAGGAGGGCACCCCGTTGACCTTGAGGATGTAGCGTTCGGCCCCGTACGGGTCCGGCTCAATCTCCGCCAGTCCGGTGTCAATCGGGTACTGCCCGGGCAGCAGGGCACCGGTGGTTCTAGCCACGTTTTCGCACCATCCGGATTTCGCGCAGGCCTTCCCAGCAGCCGGCCAGGTCTTCCCCGGTACCGTCCGCCTCAAAACCGTGCTTGGCATAGAAGGCCCGGGCGCGGGCGTTCTGCTCCAGAACCCAAACCAGCGCGTCGCGCCGGCAAAGCACGGTCTCCAGCAGGTGTTCGCCCACCCCGGTTCCATACAGCGGGGAGAGCACATAGAGCATGCCCAGCTCGATCTCGACCCCGGCGTCCTTGTCCTCATCGATCACCGGGGTACCGCCAGCCAGTCCGATGATGGTCCCGTCGGCCAGTTCGGCGATGTAGAACTGGGCGCCGGCCTCAATCCCGCGCTCCCACCATTGGACCTGCGCCTCTAGCTGGTCCTCCTGCTCGGTAAAGAAGGATTCGGGCCGCAGATGCCCATACGCCTCGCGCCATGCCTGCAATTTCATCAGCAGTGCCGGGCGGATGTCCTCGGTCCGGGCCAAACGAATTCGATAGTCGTTCCTCAGTTGCACCACTACAGCGTACGACAGGCCATGCGAGAGTGACCAAGAAACCACGCGGATGGAAAATTTCAGCCATCTCACGGTGGGCGCGCGGATGCTCTCCTACTTAAGTACGATTGAGCGTCCCGCCCGGATTTGAAAGACTGGCATTTAGACAAACACTCGGTGCCCACCGGCACCACGACCCGCCTTGGAGGTGCCCTGACGCGTGAGCAACAATGAAAAGTTCGCGTGGGTGGCCGCCGCCATGGTGACGGGCTTTTCGCTGGTGATCTGCCTGGCGCCCGGGCTGTGGCTGGCGGTGGCCGGGGCGATCCTGCTGATGGGCTGCTTCACCGTCATCGCCCAGCTTGAACGCGGCTCCGCGCAGCTGAACCGCAGGCACTGGTACTACCTGGTGCCGCTGGTGCTGGCTCCGAGCATCTGCGGGCTGCTTTCCGGGCCGGTCACCTTTTGGATGGGCCCGCTCATCGCCGTGGTGGGCGGGGTCGCCACCTATTACCTGGCCCGCAGCTATCCGGTGATCGGTGAGCCGCGCCCTGTCCAGGAGCCACTGGTGGATAGCGAGCACCACGTCTAGCCAGGTTTCTTCGTCTCCTCGGCCCAACGCGCTGCGGCAACCTCCCGCCCCCGCAAACCGGGGCGGAGCACATCGACGGCTGCTTCCCCCTTCGGCTGGCGGGCCGCTACTGCCCGGATTCCTCGATGGCGCTCTCCAGGCGTTCGAGTTTGCCGTGGATCTCACCTTCGTAACCCGGGCGGATGTCGGCCTTGATGACCAGGGAGATCCGCGACCCAAACGGGGCCACGGCCTCGGTGGCCCGCTTGACGACGTCGAAGACCTCGTCCCAGCTGCCTTCAAGTTCGGTGAACATGCTCGACGTCCTATTGGGCAGGCCCGAGTCGCGGACGACCTTGACTGCAGCGGCGACGGCATCGTGGACGGAGCCGTCGGGGTTGCTGCCGGTTCCGGATGGGGCTACGGAGAATGCGACGATCATGGGAAAATCCTTCCTTGGGGCAGGTGGTGTCGATCCCCACTGTGCCACCGTCCCACCGTCATTGTCATCCCTTTGCGTGCGTACGCTACGCGGCCAGCCCGGTGGCCCGCAGCAGGATCGCGGCCCCTGCCCCGGCAATTACCACCAACAGGAACGGGGCCCGCAACAGCAGCGCAATCGCTGCGGCGGCCAAGGCCCCCACCCGGGCGTCAATGACCAAGTCCTGCCCGGAGGTGAACCCGTTCATGGTCACCAGCGAGGCCAGCAGGGCAATGGTCAGGATGCCGGCGACGCGGGACATCACCGGGGAATCCAGCACCCGGCGCGGCACGAAGTAGCCGCACAGCTTGATCGCGAAGGCGCTCACGCAGGCGCCCAGGATCCACCAGCTCAATTCACTCACGGCTTGCCTCCATCAACTTCACGCAGTCTGCCGTGCTCGGTGGCCCGCGGCGCGTGCCGGGACCCGGCCAGGGCGTACAGCACCGCGCCTGCTGCGGCGATCAGGATCGGCAGGCCCGGCGCAGTGAAGGGTACCGCCAGCGCGGTGACCAGCGCCGCACCGATCGCCACCAGGATCGGCTCGGCGCCCTTCAGCCGGGGCCAGAGCAGGCCCAGGAACGCGGCCACGGCCGCGCCGTCAAGCCCCCAGGCGGCCGGGTCCCCCAGGGATTCTCCCAGCAGTGCCCCGGCCAGGGTGAACAGGTTCCACAGGATGAACACTCCAAGGCCCGCGGTCCAAAACCCCCGGGACTTCTCTGCCGGGGAGGACTGGGCCAGCGAGGTAGCCACGGATTCGTCGATGGTCACGTGGGCCATCAGCGGCACCTGGCCAGCCCGCGGACGCAGGGCCTGCTTGATCTGCATGCCGTAGACCGCGTTGCGCACCCCAAGCAGCGAGGCGGCGGTAAAGGCGGCCGAGGCCGTCCCGCCGCCGGCGATCACCCCGATAAATGCGAACTGCGAACCGCCGGTGAACATCAGCGCGCTCAGGGCCACCGTCTGCCACAGGTTCAGTCCCGCGGCGATGGCCAGGGCCCCGAAGGAAATGCCGTACAGCCCTGTGGCAATCGCTATGGACAGGCCCATCCGGGTCGCCGGCGTCAGTTTGCCCCTAGGCATGTCCGGCATCGTAGCGCACCTTGTACACCCCGCGCTTGACGCGGGCCTGACCAATTTGCACCTGCCGCAGCTGGGACACGTGCTGGACGTGCGTTCCGCCGCACGGTTCACTGTTCACGCCCTGGATGCTGACCGTGCGGGTCCCATCCGCGGCGATGGAGCTGGTGACCGCTGCGCCGGCGGCAAGCAGCTCATCGACCCGCCGCTGCAGCCAGGCCTCCGCCGCCTGGCGCTGCTCGGGCTGCTCCACCGGCACATCCAGGCTCTGTGGATCGAAGTCCAGGCGGGCCTGGCCCGGGAAGTGCGAATGCCCGCGGTGCTGCCAGCCGCGCTCCTCACCGGCGAACCCCAACAGGTGCCCCGCGGTGTGCAGTGCGGCATGCAGCTTGCGCCGTTCGGCGTCGATGGTGGCCACCACCCGGTCCCCGACCTGCAGCCCGGTGGTTCCGTGGAGCACCACCAGGGATTCAATGCGCGATACGGTGACCGGTTGGCCATTGACGGTTCCGGTGTCCTCTGGCTGGCCGCCGCCGCGCGGATGGAAGATGTTCGGGCTCAGGGCGATGTACTGCCCCTCGTCATCGGTGCCGGCGGCAATGACCTCCGCCTCGTTCTCAAACAGGTAGGTGTCGAACAGGTAGGCCTGTTCCTGTGGGGATGTTGGCGTGTTCACGTTTTTTAGCTTAGCCGCAGATCACCGGCAAACGTTTGTTGAGCCGGTTCACCGACCGTAACCGAAGGCACGTGCACCGGGCGGGGCGTCTAGGCCAGGCCGGTGGCCCCGCGCAGCCAAGCCGGATGGTTGCTGGTCAGTTGGCGCACCCCCAGGCCGTGCAGGTAGCGCGCGTCCGCCGGCTCGTCAACGGTCCAGACCCGGGGCACCAGGCCTTCACCGATCCACCGCCGGACCAGGTCCTCGTTCCGGCGCACCCAGGCCACGCCCGGCCCGACCATTCCCACGGTGCCGCGGCTGATCAGCTCCAGGCCTTCTTCGACCGAACGCTGCAGCACCCGGTACACCGCGGCACGGTCGGTCTGCCCGCTGGAGAGCAGTTCGTCGACCCATTCGGCGTCCACCTCCGTGATCAGCTGGCACAGCAGTTCGCGGTTGACCAGGTCCGCCAGGTAGCGGTTGGACTCCGGCTCAAAGCTCATCAGGCTCACTTGAATTTGCCCGCTGCTTCCGGCGGCGCCGGTTTCGCGGTTGAACCCGTGGGCGTCGAGCACCTGCAGCACCGCGTCTTCCAGTCCGCGCCCAGCCGGGCTGGGATGCTTAATTTCCACGGCCAGCCCCACCGCGGCATGGCTGTGCTCAATCAGTGTGAGCAGTTCATCCAGGGTGAGCAGCTGCTCGTGGATGTCCCCATAGGCGGCCGGAATCGGGGTGGAACGCAGCACCGTGAAGTCCAGCTCCTTCAGCTGCTTGACGGTGTACTGGGCCACTCGCCCTTCGCCGTTGGAGGTGCGGTTCACGGTGGGGTCGTGGTGGCAGACCACCACCTGGTCCGCGCTGAGGTGCACGTCGCATTCGATTCCGTCCGCACCTTCGGCAATGGCCTGCAGGTAGGCGGCACGGGTGTTTTCGGCGAATTGTGCCGAGCTTCCGCGGTGGGCGTAGAAGAGAGTGCTCATGCCCCTACGCTACTGGCCAGTCACCGCCCGGTGCACGGTCCTCGGGTTGTGTGTTGGCCAAGAGCCGGCGAACTTCGAAAAATGGTCGGCGCACCGGTCGCGGCCCAGCGTGCCAGGGTCTACCGTGCGTTAAAGTGGTGCGCATGTCCCAGCTTTTGGAGCCGCGCGCCGCTGCCCTGCGCCGGATGAAACGCGTGGCCCTGTCACTGCTGCTGCTGATGTTCGTGCTTTTTGTGGCCGGGCTGCTGCTGCAGGGCCTGTGGCCCGCCTTCGCCTATCTTCGGGCGGCCGCCGAGGGCGGGATGGTCGGTGCGCTGGCCGACTGGTTTGCGGTGACCGCGTTGTTCCGCCACCCGCTGGGCCTGCCGATTCCGCATACGAACCTGATTCAGCGCAAGAAGGACGAACTGGGCGCCTCGCTGGGCAGTTTTGTCCAGGAAAACTTCCTGAACCCTGCGGTGGTGGGCCGCAAGCTACTCGAAGCCAGGCTGCTGGCCCGCGCCGGCGGCTATTTGGCCAGCCGGCCCGGAGCGGACGCCGTCAGCGCCCAGCTGCGCACGGTGGCCCGGGGGATGCTGGACACGGTGGATGACGAACAGGTCCTGCCGGTGCTGCAGGCCCTGGCCCGGGACTACATGGTGGCCCCACAGTGGTCCACCACCTTGGGCACCCTGGGGGCCAAGCTGGTGCAGGACGGGCACCACGAGGCGGCCGTGCAGCTGCTGGCCCAACGTGCCCAGGTGTGGGTGGCCGGGCACCCGGAGGTATTTCGTGAGGTGGTCACCGGACGTTCGCCCTCCTGGGTTCCCCGGGTCGTGGATGAGCTGCTGGCGCAGAAGATCCACCGCGAACTGGGCGGGGTGTTGAGCGCCGTGGCCGGGGACCGGGACCACCCGTTGCGCCGGGCGGTCACCGACTGGCTGGCCGGATTCACCCGGGACATGCAAAGCGACCCGGCCACCATAGCCAAGGTGGAGCAGTTCAAGCACTCGCTGCTCGGGGATCGGCAGTTGCGGGAACTTGCGGTCACCGGGTGGGGGTCACTGAAGGCCGGCCTGGATGCCTCCCTGGCCGATCCGGATTCCCCACTGTGCCGGGCCCTGAACGGAGCCGTACAGGACTTTGGGCGTCGACTGCTGCGTGATCGGGCCCTGCGCCAAAGTCTTGAGGCCCGTCTGGTCACGGTGGTGCAGCGGTTCACCGCAGAACACGGTAAGTCCCTGGCGGCTCTGGTCAGCGACACCGTGCGCGGCTGGGATCCGGCCGAGGCCAGCGCGAAGCTGGAGCTGCAGGTGGGCCGGGACCTGCAGTTCATCCGAATCAACGGGACCGTCATCGGGGCCCTGGCCGGGGTGGCCATCTATACCGGAGGGCAGCTAATCCTGCTCCTGGCCGGATAGCCGGGCGGCCCGGCAGGCTACCTCTAGCCCCGGCGTCGGCGGCCGCTGCGGCGCAGGGCCGGCTGCGGAGCCGGCTCAATGACTTCGGCGTCGATGATGTTCGGGTCATCCAGCGCCAGCTGCTGGTCGCTGAGCGTGGGGATTCCGGCGAACGCGTCCGCGGCGGTCTCAATGACCCGTTTGGCCAGGAACCGGTTTCCGGCTCCGCCAATGACCGCCCCAATCCCGAAGGGCACCACCCTGCCCAGCATGCTGGCGGCCTGGGTGCCCAGGATCTTGCGCATGAACTTCTTTTGCAGGGTTCTTTGCATGGAGGTGTAGAAGCTGGTGGGGCGTCCTGCCCCGAATGCCCGGGCCCAGCCCTTGACCGGTCCCCCGCCGCGGCCGGCGGCCTGGGCGGTCAGGCCCGAAATCATCGAACTTCCCTCCTCGCCCATCAGCACCGCCATCACCAGCACCCGGGAGCGCTCCGGATCCTCAATGGCGATCCCGTGCAGTTCGGCCAGGGCCTGGGCGTAGAGCGCGCTGGCCTCCAGGAACCCGAGGGTGGCGGCCAGGGACAGCCCCAGGGCAGCGGTGGTTCCCACCACCGGCACGGCGGCGGTCCCGCCGACCGCTGCACCCGATCCCGTGGCCAGCGCCAGGTAGTCCCGTTCCACGATTTTGGCCAGTTCCGCCGCCGTGGCCTGGGGGTGCTTGCGGTGCAGGCGCTTGAGGTAGGCCAGCACGATGGGACGCTGCACGCCAATGCCCTTGAGGATGGCCTGCTGGACGCCGGAACGGGGTTTTCCGTCGGGTCCGATCAGTGACATGGTGATGGGGTCTTTGCTCATGATGTACCAACTGTAGCGAGCAAGGCTAGAAATTTGCAGGGAAAACGTGGTTCGGATCGACCGGGTGCGGCTGCGGCCGCGCCGCGTTACCCGCTAGTAGGTCAAATCGCTCCAGAGTAGTTCCGGGGTTCCGCTGAGGTTGGGCTGCTCGGTGCCGGGGTTCGACGGGGTCATTTCCTGGTCCCGGATGCTCCCGTGACGGGCGATCTCCAGGGTGTCGGCGGGCAGGATGTAGTTGGTGTCGTCGTGAATGCCCTGCTCGGCGACCCCGAGGTTCTCCAGCATGTCATCCACGGCTTGGTTATTGCCGTGGTTGCGTCCCAGCTCGCCCAGCACGACGTAGGGCTGGTGGTTGCCGGGGGCGGCGCCGCGGTCATCCTGCAGGTAGTCGGCCGCCGAAAGCCAGTCGCCCACGATGCGCAGCTGGTCGCTGTGCCGCGGCGCGGAGTGCGTCAGTTCCTCGCGCACCTGGTCGGTCTGCACGGCGATGACCCGCACGGTGCTGCCACCCACCTTGATAGGTACATCCCAGAGTCCGGATTCCATGACCGGCATGGCCTCGGCGATGGTGCCGTTGAGTCCCGATTGGGGCATGGTGTTCCCCGGCATCTGGAACCAGCGCTGCTTGGTCACGGTCTGCACGTGCTGGGTGTCGATGGGGTGCTTGGAAAGCAGCACCATGGCACCCTGCCCGGGGAATTCGCCGTACCCCCAGGCGTCGGCTGGGCCGCCGACCACCTGGTCGTTGTCCAGGTCGGCGCCGCTGGGGGTGCCCTTGTTGGTGGGCCCGGCGTAGACATAGGGGTAGTTCACCGCCCGCCCACCATCCTGGGCGTGCTTCAGGTACTGGTTGTTCAGGGAGCGGGCCGCTGCCTCATCCGCGTCAATGCCGGTCAGCAGCACCACGTCGGCGTCCGCCTGCTGGATGGCCTTGGCCACCTGCGCGGCCTCGGTGCTGGCGCCCCCGGCCAGGTCGGCGCCGAGCTGGCCCTGCTGTTTGGCGCTGAGGTTCACGTCGAAGGTTGCCACGCGCAGTTTGCCATCCGGTGAATCGACCCAGAGGTCCTCCAACAACTGGGCCCCGAAGGGGTAGGCCGGGTCCTCTTCAATGTCGAAGATCCCGCACTGCTGGTAGTCCACCGGTTTTGGGGTCTGCTCGGCAGCCGGGGTGGTGGGAAAGATCAGGGCGCTTCCCAGGCCAAAAGCTGCAAGGCTAACCGACAAAAACTGCACGTGGCAACCCTACGCTGAACGCGTTGGGGATTTCCAGCGGCTTAATCAGATTGTGATACCAGCTCAGCGGCGCTTTTTGCGTTGGCCTGAAGCACTTCCTCCATATAGGGGGCGCGCACCAACGGGGAAATGCGCGCATCAACCAGGCAGACGCCGTTGGCGCCTGCCCCAACCCATGCACGAACTTGCTCCAAGTCGGATACGCTCTTCACGGTGATCCCCGTGGCTCCAAAGGCGGTGGCCAGGGCGGCGAAGTCCACGGTCGGAATCAGCATTGGATCCTCGTGCAGCCCGATCGAGCCATACTGGTGGATCTCGGCCCCATAAGCGGAATCGTTATAGATCACGATGACCCCGCTGCTAACGGTCCGCACGATCGACTCCAGGTCCGAAAGGGACATCAGGAACCCGCCGTCCCCGGCGGCCAGCACCACGGTGCGCCCCTCGGCCACCGGGGCGGCGCCGACCATGGAAGCCGCGCCCAGGCCGATGGACTGGTAGGCGGTGCCCACGCAGCTCAGCGACCGGGTGCCGCTGGTGGACCAGTACATGGGGCCCCAACCGATGAAATGCCCGCCGTCCTGCACCAGCAGCCGGTTCTCCGGCAGGATTTCCTCCAGTTCACTGGCCACTCGGCGGGGATCCAGCAGCCCATCCGCGGCCACCGGGTCACCGGCCGGGCGGGCACGTACCGCCGTTAGGTCCAGCCCGTCACAGTAGCGCCGTCCTCCGGCCCGTTCCTGAAGCAGGGGCAGCAGCTGGTCCAGGGCCTGTCCGGAGTCGGCGCTGGCAAAGACATCCACGCGCGGGCTGGTGGCGGTCGGGGCGACATCGATCTGGATGACCCGGGCCGCCGGGTCGAACAGCTGCCCGAAGCGCATCTGGAACTGGTTCAACGACGCACCGAGCACCAGCACGGTGTCGGCCTGTGCGATGAGCTGCGCCGCGGCTTCGGTGGAAAAGCCCCCTGTGATGCCAAGATCGGCGGGACGGGCCAACAGATCACGGGCCAGCAGGGTGCCGGAGCTGGTGGCCCCGAGCTTGTCGGCCAGCCGGGCCATGGGTCCGGCTGCGTCCAGGGCACCGCGGCCGTAGAGCACGTGGGGGCGTTGTGCGGCGTTGAGCAGCGCGGCAATCTGCTGCAGCTGTTCCTCGCCCAACCGCGGAGCCGGCGGGTCAAAGCTGTACTGACCCAGATCCCAGGGCCCTTCCTGGCTTGCCGGGGCAGCCGCCAGGTCGTAGGGGATCGCCAGCACCACCGGGGTGCGTTCACGCAGTGCGTGGGCTGCGGCCTGCAGGGCGGTGTGTCCGGGATTCTGGGCGTCCACCGTGTAGGTCACGGCGCGTACCGCGGTGTTAATCGCCGTTTGATCCACGTCCCAGCCGCGCAGCCCACCGGTGGGCGCGTCCCCGGCTACAAAGAGCACCGGGGTGTTGGCGGCCGCGGCCTCGGCGAGCGCGGTCACGGCGTTGGTGAAGCCGGCGCCGTAGGTGGTGGAGGCGATGGCGAGTTTGCCGCTGAGCCTAAAGTGGGTGTCGGCGGCGGTGACGGTGGCCTGTTCGTGGCGAACGGCGGTGTAGTCGAAGCCCTGGCGGACCGCGGCATCCAGGAAGTGGGCGTTGCCGTTGCCCATCAATCCGAAAATCTGCGGGGCGATCGGCTTCAGGGCGCGGGCGATTACAGCTGAGACGCTGGACATCATGGACTCTTTTCACGAAATGCTGATTGAGAAAATTCCATATATGTCTGCCGCTACCGTTCGCTACCGGAGAGCCGTCAGCGGGTATCGCCCCTTTTGAGAGCGCCGGAAACCGCAAAACGGTTCCTGACATTCAATAGGATAAGGCATGCCGCGCGCCGAAGACCACACCCGGCCGGTGCCGGCGCCGGAGCCTAGCCCCCAGCCTGGCGATGTGCAGTTTTGTGACGGCGCACCAGCCGTGTCCTGCGGTACCCCCGCCACCGAAGGCTGACTAGGAAATTTGAGCAGAAACCGGCACCGTGCCAGTCCGGTGGCGCACTGTACGGGCTCCGGCGACGGGGCGCGGGCATCGGGCGGGGATAAACTTTGAGGTATGTCGAATCCCGCACAGCATGCCATGACCCCCACCGAAGCGTGGAAGAAGCTCACCGAAGGAAATCAGCGGTTCATCAAGGGCCACACCGAACACCCGAACCAGGACGGGGATCGACGTCAATCCCTGGTCGACGGGCAGGAGCCGTTCGCCGTGATCTTCGGCTGCTCGGACTCGCGCCTGGCCGCCGAGATCATCTTCGACGTCGGTCTGGGGGACGTCTTCGTGGTGCGCACCGCCGGCCACGTCATCGACTCGGCGAGCCTGGGCTCGCTGGAGTTCGCCGTGGACATCCTGAACATCCCGCTAATCGTGATCCTGGGCCATGACAGCTGCGGCGCGGTCACCAGCGCGATTGACTCCAAGCGCAGCGGCACCCTGCCCAAGGGGTTCATCCGCGATTTGGTCGAGCACATCACCCCGTCGGTCTTCGCGGCCGAGCGCAAAGGGCTGAGCGATGTGAACTCCACCGTGGTGGAACACGTGCGGGAGACCTCCGAGCGGCTCGTGGACCGTTCACGCATCATCGCCGACGCCATCGATGAGGGACGCACCGCCGTTGTGGGCGTCACCTACCACCTGGCCGATGGAGAGGCCCAGGCGGTATCCCGCTTCGGCCTGCAGGCCCCGGTGCTGGACTAATCCTGTGGACCCCGGCTTCCCGATAGTACGGGCAGCCGGGGTCCTTTTGCCGGTGTACCGGCCGGCCGCCGTATCCTACTCGGCGCGGCCCAGCGTGTGGGCCAGCAGCTGGGGCAGTTGCGCGGTACGGAAGCGGTGCCCGGCCTGCAGCAGCTTCTCCGGCACCACCCGCTGGTCGGCCATGGCCAGCAGCTGCGCGCCCTGGCGTCCGAGCACCAGGCGCGGCGCGAACTGGGGCACCGGGATCACCGCGGGGCGATGCAGCGTGGCGGCCAGGTCCGCGGAGAAACGCTCATTGCGCACCGGATGTGGGCTCACCGCATTCACCGGGCCGCTCAGTGAACGGTCCCACAGCGCGCGAAGGTAGATGTCGAGCAGATCATCCAGGCCAATCCAGGACATCCACTGCCGCCCATGGCCCAGCTTGCCACCCAGGCCGGCCGCGTAGAGCGGGCGCAGCACCGCCAGCATCCCTCCGCCGCTATCCAGGACGATTCCGGTGCGGACCTGCACACGGCGCATCCCCTGGCTGCTTCCCTCCTGGGCCGCGGCCTCCCAGCGGCGCACCACCTGGCTGAGAAAGTCATCCCCGCCGCTGCCGGCCGCAGCCTCTTCGGTCCATTCCTGGTCCCCGCCGGCACCACCGTAGTAGCCGATCGCCGAGGCGCTGATGAAGGTCTGCACGCCGCTGTCGGCGGCCAACCGGGCAAGCCGGGCGGTCGGCTGAATGCGGCTGGACTCGACGGCGTGCCGGTGTTCCTTCGTGAAACGGCCAAAAATACTGGCCCCGGCCAGGTGGATCACCGCATCGCACCCTGCAAGCAGCCGGGGGTCGGGGTTGGCCGGATCCCACAGGCGCTCCCCCGGCCCGGCGGGGGCCGAGCGCACCAGACGGATCACCCGATGCCCGCCGGTGGACAGCAGGGCGGCCAGGGCCCGGCCCACCAGTCCGCTGGAGCCGGTGATTGCGACCGTGCCAGAACCCAGTCCGGCGTCGGCCGCCTGCTGGTGCGCGGCGAAGTCCCCGAGCAGCTGGCGGTGCCGGTAGGCGAGCATGCGCACGGTGGAGGAGGCCGGCATGCTGGAGTCAATCCGGTCGACCACCCGCGTGTGCCCGGTACCGACCGGTTCAAAAAGGTGTTCGTGGCGCCAGTGCAGCACCCTGGTGGGCAGGGACCGCCACCCTTGGGGCTCCAGTTGGTCGACAAAGCGCCGGCCCGGAATGTACTGCCGCGGCTGATGCCGGGCCACCCACTGCACTCCGGCTGGAAGCCGCAGCAGCGCGGTGCCGTCACGCAGTGATCGGGCTTCTTGTTCCACCTTCAGCGGCAGCCAGGGCGGCAGCAGGCGGCGCACCGCGCCAGGCCGGGAGAACCAGGCCACCACCTCATCGATGGGCTGGGACACTTGCACGGCGCGTTCAATGCTCATGTCCCAACCCTAGCGGAGAACCAGGCGGCCCGAGCGGTCTCCTGCCGCGGCGCTCAGGGCAGGATATGCCGCAAATTTGCGGGCTGCGGGCCAGCGAAAAGTTCCAGCTTGTTTTCGCAGGCCCCTTACCACCGATCACGGGCCGACGGGCCCGCTTGACATACCCCCCGGGGTATAGCTTAGGTTGGATGCATACCCCCACGAAAGGATGCACCATGCTTCTGGAACGCTTCTATGACGAAGATCTGGCCCAAGCCAGCTATTTCATTGGCTGCCAGGCCAAGGGCGAGGCAATCGTCGTCGATGCCCGGCGTGACATCTCCGGGTACCTGGCACTGGCCGCCAAGCACGGAATGCGCATCGTCGCGGTGACCGAAACCCACATCCACGCCGACTACCTCTCCGGCACCCGCGAGCTGGCTGCCGCCACCGGGGCCGCCACCTACATCTCGGGCGAGGGCGGAGCCGACTGGCAATACGGTTTCCAGGCCGAGCGCCTAATGGACAAGGACACCATCACCCTGGGCAACATCACCGTGACCGCGCGCCACACCCCCGGCCACACCCCGGAGCACCTTTCGTTCCTCATCACCGACGGCGCCTTCAGCGACCAGCCCGGCTACATGCTCTCCGGCGATTTCATCTTCGCCGGCGACCTGGGCCGCCCGGACCTGCTGGACGAGGCGGCCGGCGGCGTGGACACCCGCTTCGCCGGGGCCAGGGACCTGTTCGCCTCGCTGCGCGACGTCTTTCTGAAGTTGCCGGACCACATCCAGGTCTACCCGGGCCACGGTTCGGGCAGCGCCTGCGGCAAGGCGCTGGGCGCCGTTCCCTCCACCACCGTGGGCTACGAGCGCAACTTCGCCTGGTGGGGCCGCTACCTGGCCAATAACGACGAAGAGGGCTTCATCGCCGAGCTGCTCGACGGACAGCCCGACGCCCACGCCTACTTCGCCCGGATGAAGCGCCAGAACCGCGACGGCGCCAAGGTGCTGGGCACCCTGCCGGAGTTGGTTGAGTTCACCGCACAGCAGATCATCGAGAAGACCTCCGCGAAAGAGGCGGTCTTCGTGGACACCCGCGGACATGTGGCCGTAGCCCAGGGCACCGTCGCCGGCGCCCTGGCCATCCCGGCCATTTCCAAGATGGCGAGCTTCGGCGCCTGGGCCTTCGACCCGCAAGCCGACGACCGCCAGCTGATCCTGTTCGCCGAGAACCTGGAGTCGGCCGAGGAAATGCGCGACCACCTGATGCGTGTGGGCATCGATGCGGTGTCCGGCTACGCCACCAGCCTTCGGGGCCTGCCGGCTTTTACCCCGCCACGCGTGGACCCGACGGAGCTGGAGGACTTTGATCACGCCCTGCTCCTCGACGTCCGCGGCCGGGGCGAGTTCAACGCCGGAGCCATCCCGGACGCGAAGCACATCTCCGGCGGCCGCGCCCTGTGGGCCCTGGACGAACTTCCGACCGACGGCAAGATCGTCACCTATTGCCAAAGTGGCCTGCGCAACTCGATCGTTGCCAGCGCCCTGCGCGATGCCGGGTATGACGTGGTCGAACTGACCGGCAGCTACGCCGGCTGGGCTGCCGCCATGAACAAGACCAACGCCTAATCCAACCCCACGAAGAAGAAGGACACCCCCTCAAACATGAGCACCCCCCTTGATGTCATGGACGCAGCGGCCCTGAAAAAGCTGCTGGCGTCCGACGAATCCGGCGTAGCAGTCCTGGATGTGCGCACCCCCGCGGAGTTTGAATCCGTGCACATCCCGGGCTCCTACAACCTGCCGCTGGAGCTGGTCGCGGAGCACGCCCACGACGTGACCCGCAAGCTGGGCAAGCAGATTGTGCTGGTTTGCCAGTCCGGTGTCCGCGCCGGCCAGGCGCAGCAGAGGCTGGTCGACATCCACATCGAAGCCGGCAGCGTGCTCGAAGGCGGCATCGCGGCCTATGAGAAGTCCGGCGGCCCCGTGGTGCGCGGCACCCGGCGCTGGGCCATGGACCGCCAGGTCCGCATGAGCGCAGGCTCGCTGGTGCTGCTGGGCTTCGTCGCCTCGAAGCTGATCCACCCGAAGCTGGGCTACCTCTCGGCGGCGATCGGCGCGGGCCTGACCTA
Source organism: Glutamicibacter sp. St.4D3 (assembly GCF_059728615.1). Lineage (NCBI taxonomy): Bacteria > Bacillati > Actinomycetota > Actinomycetes > Micrococcales > Micrococcaceae > Glutamicibacter > Glutamicibacter sp. St.4D3. The sequence goes on along the minus strand of NZ_AP039380.1, from coordinate 161,857 downwards.
CTCCGCGGCCAGCAATTCCTGCGCCATGGCCAGCCTGCTGTCCAAGATGCCGTGGAACCAGGCCAGCACGGCCGCCAAGGCCAACCCCCTGGGCCAGATCCCCAACGCCGGGCAGCTGCTGAACCCGAACGGCAAGTAGGGGCAAGGACGTGGAGCCATTGGTGATTCTGGTCCTGGCCTTGTCGATCGTCGTCGGCCTGACCCTGGGTTTGCTGGGTGGCGGTGGTTCCATCCTGATGGTTCCACTGCTCACCTACGTGGCGGGCATGGACGCCAGGGAAGCGATCACCACCTCGCTGTTCGTGGTGGGCGTGACCTCGTTGGCCAGCCTGCCGCCCCACGCGCGGGCACGCCACGTGCGCTGGGTCCCCGGCCTGGTCTTCGCCGCAGCGAGCATGAGCGGCGCGTTCCTCGGCGGCCTGGCCAGCGCGGCCATTCCCGCCACGGTGCTGATGGTGGCCTTCGCCATCATCATGCTGGCCAGTGCCCGGAACATGATCCGCGGACGGAAGAAGGCCGCCGGCGCCGATGCCAAGGGCCGTTCTGTGCTGCTGTACATTCCCGTCGGACTGGTCGTCGGCCTGGTCACCGGCCTGGTGGGTGCCGGCGGTGGCTTCCTCATCGTCCCGGCCCTGGTGCTGCTGGCAGGCTTGCAGATGAAGCATGCGGTCGGCACTTCCCTGCTGGTCATCGCCCTGAACTCGGCATCCGGGATGCTGGGGCACCTGAACTCCACCGCGGTCAACTGGCCGCTGACCCTGCTCATCACGGCAGCAGCGATCATTGGCTCCCTGATTGGAGCGCGACTGGCTTCGAAGGTGCCGGAGCAGAGACTGCGCCGCGGGTTCGGATACTTCGTGCTGGCCATGGGCGTCTTCGTCCTGGCCCAGGAACTGCCGCACCCGGCAGGCGCCATCCTTGCCGCTGCCATGGCCCTGCTCACCCTCGCCTGGGTGCTTTGCACCAAAATCCCGACTCTCTCCGCCATATGCCCCTGGCGCAATGCCCGGGCGGCGCAGTAACCGCCAACAACCAAAGGAGCATCAATGAAACCGCTAGAATTGACCGAAACGAACTTCGCTGAAACCGTCAAGTCCTCTGCCATGCTGCTGGTCGACTTCTGGGCAGCCTGGTGCGGCCCGTGCCGCAACTTCGCACCCGTCTTCGACACCGCCGCCGGATTGCACCAGGAGGTGACCTTCGGCAAGGTGAACACCGAGACGCAGCAGAACTTGGCGGCCGCCGCCCAGATCACTTCCATTCCCACGCTGATGGCGTTCAAGGACGGCGTGCTGGTTTATTCCCAGCCCGGTGCGCTGGACTCCCGCGGCCTGGAGGAACTGATTGCCTCGCTGAAGAACCTGGACATGGAAGCCGTGCACGCCCAGATGGCGGCCGCGGGGAAGTCCCAACAGTAATCCGGGGGTGCACCCCATGGTCTTTTCGAATAGGAGCACATCATGCGCAACGCAGATGAAGCCACACGCAAACGCATCCTCAACCGCCTGAAGCGGGCCCGCGGCCAGCTTGATGCAGTGATCAACTCGGTTGAAAACGACGGCAAGTGCCGCGACGTGGTCACCCAGCTCTCTGCCGTGTCCACGGCCCTGGACCGCGCCGGATTCGCCATCGTGGCCACGGCCATGCAGCACTGCCTCATCGATCCCGAAAAGACCGCCGAAGCGGAAGACGGCTTGACCGTTGAAGAGCTGGAGAAGCTCTTCCTCTCACTTTCCTAGATTTACGGCTTACGAGCCAGAGAAGGAGGCACCTCATGTGCCGACAGGTTTCCTGCAAAAAATGTGGCAAGACCACCTGGGCCGGCTGCGGCCAGCACGTTGACTCGGTTATGCGCGGCGTCCCCGCCAAGGACCGCTGTCAAGGCCACGAGAACGAGCCGGGCAAGGGCTTCTTTAGCCGGCTCTTTGGACGCTAGAGCCGGGAGCGGTTAACACAGGCGCCTGGAAGCAGTTGTGCAAGAAACTGCAGCTGCGTTGCGGGAATCCGGGTTGTACACCCGATTCCCGCAAGACATGAAGTCCACTGCCTTTTGATCTCCCGGTAGCTACCGCCTGATAAGGACGCAAGGCGGGGCATCATAAGGCATGTGGGGCCACCGGATCGCTGGTCTGCCAGGCACGAAGTGTACCGGCGGAAGCGCTTTGGGGTACGACCGCCAGCACTTTGGACTGGCGGCTGCCCCACGAGCCGGCACCAAGTATCACGTGGCCGCCGTGCTGCCCTGTGCGAGTGCTAGGACAACGATGGATTCGCGCGCTCAAGCACCCACGGGGCGGACCTCAGGGGGATCCTGCATCCCCCACGCTTCGCGTGTGAGATCAACTCACCCAGTGCAAAGGGAGTTTGCCTCACCGTCTCTTCAGGCTTCAGGCAGTAGCCGCGGCCAGCAGCTCCAACACGTGCTGGTAGTCCTTGCCGGTGGCCCGGCTCATTCCCAATTCGCAGGTGCGGTTGCAGGAAGCGTGGGCCTGGCTGTCCAGCTGGCGCACCTGTTCGGCCTGCACAGCGGTGGCCGAGGCGGTCAGCTCCGGATGCAGCATGCCCCGGTCCCCGGCAAAGCCACAACATCCCCAGTCCTGGGGCACCTGCACGGTGTGGGCAACCGCCTGGGCAATCTGCACCAGCTGGTCGTTCAGCCCCATCTGGGTGGAGGAGCAGGTGGGGTGCAGGGTCAGCGACTGGATTTTCCGCCCCGCCGGCAACCGATGCAGCAGGTGCTCGGCGGTGAAGCCGAGCACATCGATGACCTGGAATCCGGCCTGGCCCAGGATGTGCTCAAACCCCTCGGTGCAGCTGCTCGCGTCGGAGATCACCGGCAGCCTGCCGCCGGCAGGCTGGGCGGCACGCACCCGGTTCAGGACGCGGGCCTCCATCACCTCATGACCCTGCGCATAGCCCTTGGAGGTCCAGGGTGTGGCGCAGCACATGGATTCGATGCCCTCGGGCACCAGCACCGCGACCCCGGCCCGGCGCAGCAGCTGTTCGAACGCGGCTCCCACCCCCGGCCCATCCCCGCAGGAGCCGAACATGGAGTTGACGCAGGCGGGCAGGTAGAGCGCCACCGGCTCGGCATCGGGGGCACCGAGCCGTCCGGTCAACGGTTTGCGGGCGGCCCCGCCGGCCGGCAGGTCCGCGTCATAGCGCGGCATGACATCATCCCCAAGGACCTTGCGCGCCACCTCGGTGGTGCCGCGCACCAGCGGCGCCGGCAGCTTGTCCGCCACGCTCAGGGCGACCGACCCGGCCCGGGTGGCGGCACCCCAGCCCTTGGCGGCGGCCTTGAAGCCGGCGGCCAGCACCGGGTTCGCGGTTTCGCGCCGCAGCCGCTTGACCAGCAGCCCGGTGTTGATCTGCACCGGGCAGGCGGTGACGCACATGCCGTCCACGGCGCAGGTGTCCACCGAGTCATAGCCCTGCTCGCGCTCCAGTTCCCGGGCCAGCTCGTGGTTTCCCTCGGCCTGCGCCTTGGCGATGGCCCGGCGCACCACGATGCGCTGGCGCGGGGTGAGGGTCAGGTCCTTGGAGGGGCACACCGGCTCGCAGTAGCCGCATTCCACGCAGCGGTCCGCCTCAACTTCGATGGTCTCGTTCAGCTTGATGTTGCGCATGTGCGCCGCGTGGTCCTCATCGATGATGACCCCGGGGTTGAGCATGTTGCGCGGGTCGGCGGCAGCCTTCAGCTCGCACATCACCGAATAGAGCTCATCCCCGTACTGTCGGCGGACGAAGGGGGCCATGGCCCGCCCGGTGCCGTGTTCGGCCTTCAGGTTCCCGCCCTTGTCCAGGATCAACTGCACCATCTGTTCGTTGAAAGCGTTGTACCGCTTCAGGGCGGCGTCGCCTTCAAAGCGGTCGGTGAGCATGAAGTGGATGTTTCCGTCCTTGGCATGGCCGAAGATCACCGAGTCGGCGTACCCGTAGGAGCCGAACAGTTCCTGCAGGTTTTGGCAGGTGTCGGCCAGCTCGGCGACGGGTACCGCCACGTCCTCCAGCAGCGCGGTGGTTCCCGAAGCCCGGGCGCCAGCCACCGAGGCGTATAGCCCCTTGCGGAATTTCCAGGCGGCCTGCCGGGTGGCGGCGTCGGCCGAGAGACGGGCCGGGGCCCGCAGGGCGGCGGCATCCAGCAGGCGCTGCCCGGCGGCGGTGTGCGCGGCCAGCTCCTGCTCGCTGTCGGCATGGTATTCGACCAGCAGCGCGGCCTGGTCGCTGACCTCGAATCCGAGGATGGCCTCGGGCACCCCGGGAAGGCCCTGCCCCACCCGCAGTGAGGTGCTGTCCATCAGCTCCAGGGTTGCGGCCCCGGACTCCACCAGCTCGGGAAGCGCCCGGGTGGCCTGGTCAAGGTTGTCGAAGACGGCCAGGGTGGCCACGGCAAGCTTGCGGATGGGGATGGTGCGGAACACGGCCTCGGCCACGAACGCCAAGGTGCCCTCGGAGCCGATGATCAGGTGGGCCATCAGCTGCGCGGGCGAGTCGAAGTCCAAAAAGGCGTTGATGCCGTAACCCATGGTGTTTTTCAGCCCGAAGTGCTTTTCAATCAGTGCCACCGAGGCCCGGTTGCCGCGCACCCGTTCACGCAGGCGCTGCAGGGTGGCCACCAGGTGCGGTTCGGCGGCGGCAAACTGGGCATCCGCGTCGGGGGCGGCGGTGTCGATCATGGTCCCGCTGGGCAGCACGAAGACCATGGACTCCAGGGTGCGGTAGGTGTTGAACTCGGTGCCGCAGGCCATGCCGGAGGAGTTGTTGGCAATCACCCCGCCCACCGTGCAGGCCGCCTCGCTGGCCGGATCCGGGCCCAGCTTGTAGCCGTGGCGGGCCAGGCGCGCATTGACCTGGCGGATGGTGGCCCCGGGCTGCACCCGCACCCGCCGGCCCCCGTCCAGCAGGGTGATCTGGCGGAAGTTCTTGCGCACGTCCACCAGCAGCCCCTCCCCACTGGCCTGCCCGGCCAGGGAGGTGCCGCCCGAACGCAGGGTGACCGGCTGATGGTTGCGTGCCGCGGCGGCCAGCAGCCCGCTGACTTCCTTGGCGTCGGCGGCGATGACCACCGCCTGCGGGGTGAACAGGTAGTGCGAGGCATCAGAGGCGTAGGCGACCCGGTCAATGGAGCGGGTGCGCACCCGCGACGCGTCGGTGACGACGTTCAATACTTCCGGCGCAACGGTGCTCTCACCCAATGCTGGCGTGCTCACGGCCATGGTGTGCTCCTGTCATCTGGGGATCCAGACTACCCACATAAAAAATTGTCTAACAAGTACACATGCCATGGTAGACCCTTGCGTGCGATACTTGAACCGTCCAGGCACCAAGGCGGAAAGGAGCGCAGGTGGCGCGCTTGCAAGTGGTCTCCGTGGTTCAGGCGATCATCCGTGACCTGCGGGAGCGAATCTTCAGCGGGGAACTGGCTCCGGGAACACCGCTGCGTGAAACCGAGCTGGCCGCGCGCTATGAGGTGGCCCGTCCCACCGCGAAGGCGGCCCTGGAAAACCTGGTGGCCAGCGGCCTGCTCAGCCGCAACGCCCACCAAACCGCGCGGGTGCGGGTGCTGAACGCCGATGACGCGCGGGACATTTACCGAACCCGGGGAATCATCGAGGCCGAGGCGGTGCGCCTGCTGGCCCTCGAACGCCGTGTGCCGCAGGCCGCCCTGCAGGCCAACGCGGAGATCACCGCCCTGCGCGGCGCCTCGCCCATCGACATCGTCGACCCCGACGTGCGGTTTCATGCCGCACTGGTCGACGCCCTGGAGTCACCGCGCACCAGCACCATCTACAGCCAGCTCACCGATGAGATCCGGCTGTGCATGAGCCATGTCCAGGACGCGACGCTGCTGTCCACCGAACGCATTGCGGGCGAGCATGCGCAGCTGCTCGAGCTGATCTCGCGGGGCGAGAGCCAGGCGGCCGCCGAGGTGCTGGCCGCGCACCTGGCCAATGCCAGCACCCGGCTGGCCGGACACCTGGCGGTCCTGGCCAGCTAAAGCCGCACGTAGGCGGCGCCGGCGAACTGCTCCTGCGCGATCGCGATCGGGGCGGCCGGGACCACCTGGATTCCCGCGGGGAGCTGGGCGGCATCGATCCCCCGGTTGGCCAAACCCACCGCGCACACCCCCACCGTCGTTTCCGGCGGCAGGCGATCCGGGCGCAGTCCGGTGGCCGCGTCCAGCGCCTGGCCATTGATGATGATGCGCACCCGAACCCCCTCAAATGCCTCGCCCAGCCGGCGGGCCGAATCGATCGCCCGCTGCACGTCCTGCACCTTGTCCGAGGCGTGCAGGACAACTGTCCGTGCCTGCCCCGTGCGCTGTTCACTCATTGCCGTTTCCCTTCTGCCGCAAGGCGCCGCCAGCTGCCCTCCGCCGCCGACGTTCACCGTTTCCTGGTGCCATCATAGAACCGGCCTTGACCGGCTGCGCTGTTGCCGGCCTGATCCGGGAAGGGCCGCCGAAGCGCGGGATGCGCAGGCCCGCGAGGAACTGGGAAAGCCCTTCCTCCCGCTTTCCCGGCGGCCACGGCCAGCGTGGGGCAGCCCGGAGTGCGGCCAAACAACCTGCCACGCGGGCGGCCAGCACACTGATGCGCCCACGGGTTGGACACCCTTCCCCGGGCCCCGCATGGGGGAAGGCACCGGCGGCGTGGACGCTATGCGTTGCCGACGCTGAGCGTCTGGTCCTGCAGCCATTGGCGTTCGGCAGGGGTGGGCAGGCGTGAGGACACGCCATCGGTGTCCAGGGCCACCATCACCGTGGTTCCGTCAAAGGCGATCTGGTCGTCCTGGTAACCCAGATGCCGCAGGGCAAAGGACTTGGTGCCGATTCGGTCCACCCCCATGCGAACCGTCATGGACGGCCGGTAGTACAGCGGCTTGAGGTAGCTGATCTGCAGCGCGGCAACCACCAGCCCGTTGCCGAAGCGTTCGGCGATTCCATCACGGCGCAGCCAGCGGACCCGGGCCTCCTCCATCAACGTCACGATCCGGGCGTTGTTCACGTGGCCCAGCTTGTCCTCGTCGCTCCAACGCAACTGGATTTCAATGTCGGTCCCACCGGTGGGGATTGGTGAAGTTTGGCTCATTCCCCCATTTCAGCAACTTCCCGGCGCCGCGGCATCATCCGTTACGCGTGATGGCCGTGTCCTTCTCCCAGGGTTCCACGGATCCGGGAACCAGGTGAAACAGCGGATGCAACGGCAGCTGCTGGACCCCAAGGCGGCGCAGCGGCTCGGCACGCTGCGGGTCGCGGATCAATAGCTTGCCCAGCAGGTGCTGTCGTTCGAAGGCCGCCTGCCCGCTGGGCAGTGCCAGGGTCGGCTCCCCCGCCGCCGGGTGTGGTTCGCGGATGCGCGAGGGGTCGAAGTGGTAGCCACGGTTCGCGGCCTCATCCCACAGTCCCTGCAGGTAACGGCCGATGACCGCCAGCGGCTGGTCCACGGCCCGGAAGCGCACCAGCTGCGGGTGCGCGGTGTACCCCTTGGTTTGTCCGGCCAGGACCTTTTGCGCCAGCAGCGTTTCACGCCAGCAGGCCACGAGTCCCTTGGCGTCGAGCAGGCTTGGATGCAGGGACCATAGTCGCATGGCCACAGTCTACGCATCGAGCGCGGCGCACACCACGGCCCCGGGCCAGTGCCGCCGGTCACGTTCAAGGCCCGGGGGCGCTACAATATGTTCAACCGCTGCTCTGGCGGCCAAAATCTTCCCGGTTCGCTGCCGCGACCCGGTTGAGCCCAATTGCCCCGGCAATGCATGGCGAGGAGTGGAATATGGAACATGTGGGACTGGTATTCGTCGGTGTCATTTTGCTGGTCAACGGCCTGGCCGCGGCCGGGATTATTGGCGCGAGGTCCACTATTCCCCTAAATTTCCTGGTGGGGACCATCCAGGTGGTGCTGCCCACCATCATCCTGGCCCAAGCCGGCGGTGACCCGCAGCTGGTGTCCGGCGCGTGGCCCAGCTACCTGTTTGGCATCACCTATCTCTGGGTGGGCTACAGCCTGGTCACCGGCGCCGAAGAGCACGGCTTTGGCTGGTACTGCCTGTTCGTGGCGGCCATTGCGCTGTATCAGGCGTTGTCCCTGCTGGGCAGCGACCCGGTGTTTGCGGTGATCTGGCTCTGCTGGGCGGTGGCCTGGTTCCTGTTCTTCTGGCGCCTGTCCCTGGGCCGGGAACGGGCCGGCGAGGTGGACATCCAGCGTTTTACCGGCTGGTTCCTGGTCCTCACCGGGATTCCCAGCAGCACGGTGCCGGCCCTGTTCCTGATGCGCGGCAGCTGGACCACCCTGCCGCTGGCCGGTGGCTTGTGCCTGGCGGCCCTGGTGCTGGTCCTGCTGGTGTGCAGCCAGTTGGCGCGGCGCACGGCGGCGCCCCGCCACCCGCAGCAGCCCCTGCTGCCCTCCACGGGGCTTTAGGCCCGGTGCCCCCGCACCGCGCCGCTAGTGAGCTGGCGGTTCGATGAGCTGGCTGCGGATCAGGAACCGCTTGCCCTCCGGGGCTTCGAGCGAGAACCCCGAGCCGCGCCCGTTGACCACGTCCACGGTCAGCCTGGTGTGCTTCCAGTATTCGAACTGTTCCCTTGACATCCAAAAATCGATGTCGCCCAGCACGGTCCCGTCCTCAGCAGGCAGCGCCAGCACCCCCAGCAGGATGTCGGCGTTGCCGGTCTTGAATTCCCCGGCCGGGTAGCACATGGGAGAGGAGCCGTCACAGCAGCCGCCGGACTGGTGGAACATCAGCGGGCCGTGCAGATCCCACAGCCGGCGCAGCAGCTGCACGCACTGGGCGGTGAAGTCGACCCGGGAGAACTGCTCACCATCGATCACCGGGCGGGATTCGATAACCTGGGCCATGGTGTGTCCTTTGCTGGTTGGTGCGGCTTGGCGTCGGCGGGGAAGCCTGCGCCCGAAGTGCACGCGTGAGCGCTGACGCTGCGTTCTTCGGGCAGTGGCCGGGTCCCCAGTGTCCTACTATTGCGCCGTGTAGTCGATCACGACGCGGCCATCGATCTTCGCATGGCGCATCTCGTCGAAGACGGCGTTGATGTCCTCCAGCGGTCGGGTGTGGAAGGTCGGCTTGATCTTCCCGGCCGCATAGAATTCCAGGGCCTCAATCATGTCCTGGCGGGTGCCGACGATCGAGCCGCGGATGGTCAGTCCCTTGAGCACAATGTCGAAGATCGGGGCGGGGAAGTCCCCGGCCGGCAAGCCGTTGAAGACAATGGTGCCGCCGCGGCGAGTCATCCCGATGGCCTGGCCGAAGGCAGCAGGGTGCACGGCGGTGACCAGCACCCCGTGGGTACCGCCGATCTTTTCCTGGATTACCTCCGCCGGGTCCTGCGCGAACGCGTTGACGGTCAGTTCGGCCCCGTGCTTCGTGGCCAGCGCCAGCTTCTCGTCGGCGACGTCGATGGCGACCACCCGCATGCCCATGGCCACCGCGTACTGCACCGCGATGTGCCCCAGCCCGCCAATGCCGGAGATGGCCACCCACTGTCCCGGGCGCACCCCGGTCATCTTCAGGCCCTTGTACACCGTCACGCCGGCACACAGCACCGGCGCGATTTCGTGGGGGTCCGAGCCCTGTGGGATCAGGGCGGCGAACCGTGCATCCACCAGCATGTACTGCCCGAAGCTGCCGTTCACCGAGTAGCCGCCGTTGGTCTGGGACTCGCACAGGGTTTCCCAGCCGGTCCGGCAGTATTCGCAGCTGCCGCAGGCGCTGGCCAGCCACGCGTTGCCGACCAGGTCGCCGACCTTCACCTCGGTGACGCCCGGGCCGACCTTCTCAACGGTGCCCACCCCCTCGTGCCCGGGGATCAGCGGCAGCGTCGGCTTGACCGGCCAGTCCCCCTCGGCCGCGTGCAGGTCGGTGTGGCATACGCCCGAGGCGATGAGCTTCACCAGCGCCTGGCCGGGGCCCGGCTCCGGGATGGGGGCGTCCTTGACCTGGAATTCCTGGCCGAAGTCCTCGACGACGGCTGCTTTCATGGTGCTCATGGTGTTGTCCTTTGCTTGGCGTTCGAAGGCGTGCAGCGTGAGCGGGGCGGCCGCCGATGAGGCTGGCTATCGGCGGCGCTGCACCCGGTGACCCCACGCCCTCGAGGTCTGATCAAAATGTGGAAGTGGTTTCCCCAAGGACGGGGAGGGTGTGAACGGTGTTGCTTAGAAGAAGCCGAGCTTGTCCTCCGAGTACGAGACCAGCAGGTTCTTCGTCTGCTGATAATGCGAGAGCATCATCAGGTGGTTTTCCCGGCCGATGCCGGAGGACTTGTAGCCCCCGAAGGCCGAGTGCGCCGGGTAGGCGTGGTACTGGTTGACCCAGACACGACCGGCCTGGATCTGTCGTCCGGCCCGGTAGGCGGTGTTGCCCTCGCGGCTCCACACGCCGGCCCCCAGGCCGTAGAGGGTGTCATTGGCGATCGTGATCGCGTCGTTGTAGTCACTGAATTTGGTGACCGCAACGACCGGACCGAAGATCTCCTCCTGGAAGATGCGCATGTTGTTGCTGCCCTCGAAGATGGTGGGCTGCACGTAGTAGCCGTCGGCAAGCTCCCCACCCAGCTCGGCCCGACCGCCGCCGGTGAGCACCTTGGCGCCCTCCGCGGTGCCGATGTCCATGTAGGACAGGATCTTCTCCAGCTGGTCGTTGGAGGCCTGGGCCCCCATCATGGTTTCGGTGTCCAGCGGGTTGCCCTGCTTGATCGCCCGGGTGCGGGCCAGCACCTTCTCCATGAACTCGCCATAGATGCTTTCCTGGACCAGTGCCCTTGAGGGGCAGGTGCACACCTCGCCCTGGTTCAGCGCGAACAGGGTAAAGCCCTCCTGCGCCTTGTCGTAGAACGCGTCGTCCCTGGCCGCGATGTCCTCGAAGAAGATGTTCGGGCTCTTACCGCCCAGTTCCAGGGTGACCGGGATCAGGTTCTCCGAGGCGTACTGCATGATCAGCCGACCGGTGGTGGTTTCACCGGTGAACGCGATCTTGCGGATGCGCGGGTTGGAGGCCAGCGGCTTGCCGGCCTCGGCACCGAAGCCGTTGACGATGTTCACCACCCCCTCGGGCAGCAGGTCCCCGATCAGCTCGATGAGCACCAGGATGCTGGCCGGGGTCTGCTCGGCCGGCTTCAGCACCACCGCGTTGCCCGCGGCCAGCGCCGGGGCGAGCTTCCACACGGCCATCAGGATCGGGAAGTTCCAGGGGATGATCTGCCCGACCACGCCCAGCGGTTCGTGGAAATGATAGGCGGTGGTGTCATCATCGATCTGCGACAGGGTGCCTTCCTGGGCGCGGATGGCCCCGGCGAAGTAGCGGAAGTGGTCCACCGCCAGGGGCAGGTCCGCGTTCAGGGTTTCACGGACCGCCTTGCCGTTGTCCCAGGTTTCGGCGACCGCCAGCATTTCCAGGTTCTGCTCGATGCGGTCCGCGATCTTGTTCAGGATGACCGCCCGTTCGGCGACACTGGTCCTGCCCCACGCAGGGGCGGCGGCATGTGCGGCGTCCAGCGCCAATTCGATGTCTTCGGCGGTGGAGCGGGCCACCTCACAGAACGCCTTGCCGGTGACCGGGGTGATGTTCTCGAAGTACATGCCCTTGACCGGGGCCACCCATTGGCCCCCGATGTAATTCTCGTAGCGCGACTTGAACGCGACCAGTGCGCCGTCGGTGTTCGGGTTGGCGTAAATACCCATGGTTGTCTTGCTCCTTCGTGGCCGGACAGATGCTGCCCGTGGTGGTTCTTGGCCCGTCCGCCGGCGCCGGGCCCGCGGTGCCGCGGACTCCTTCGCGGTGAACCGCAGCTGTTGGATGTGACGATAGTCACTGGAAGGTTGCAACTAGGTTGCATGCCCCGGGCAACGTACGATGAGGCGCGAGGGGACCGGGCGGCGGACGATTCAAGAACAGGTGGGCAGCGCTATGCGGCATAGGGCGGGGCCAGGTGGTGATGCGCAGGTCAGCGGCTGGCTGGCTGAACTGGGCATTGCCGGGATCACTGACCTGCATGTGCATTTCATGCCGGATCGGGTGCAGCAGAAGGTCTGGGGATTCTTCGATGGGGTGGCCGCCAGCGGCGCGCCAGCCTGGCCAATCCACTACCGGCTTCCGCTCCAGCAGAGGATCGAGGCGCTGGCCGGGCTGGGGGTGCGCAATTTCAGTTCGCTGAACTACGCGCACCGCCCGGGCATGGCCCAGTGGCTCAACGACTTCAGCACCGCCCTGGCCCAAGACCATGCGCAGGTGATTCACTCAGCCACGTTCTTCCCGGAACCCCAGGCCCCTGCCGTGGTGCAGCGGGCGCTGGACGCCGGGGCGCGGATCTTCAAGATCCATGTCCAGGTCGGCGGGTTCTGCGTCCTGGATCCGTGGCTGGAGGAGGCCTGGAGTCTGGTGGAGCAGGCCGGCGCCCCCGTGGTTATCCATTGCGGGCATGGGCCGCACCCCGGGACGTTCACCGGCATCGCACCGATCCGGCGGCTCATTGAACGCCACCCGGGTCTGGTGCTGATCATCGCCCACGCCGGGTTGCCGGACTATCTGCCGTTTGCCGAGCTGGCCCACAAGCACCGCAACGTCTACCTGGACACCACGATGGTGGGCACCTCCTACATGCAGCAGCTCTTTCCAGTCCCGCCCGACTATGCCCGCATTCTGCATGCGCTGGCGGGCAAGGTGGTGCTGGGCAGCGATTTCCCCTCGATCCCCTACCCCTACAGCCATCAGCTGCAGGTGCTGAACGACTGGGGGCTGGGTGCCGATTGGCTGGCCGGGGCCCTGTGGCATACGCCCCGTGGGCTGGTGGGGCTACCCGCCTAGCTCAGCGGATCATGGCCTCCACCTCGGCCACCACCAGGGAGCGGGCCGGGGAGTCCGCGGGCAGCTCGCGCAACGCCGCCTGCAGCAGCTGCGGGTCGGCCAGCTGCCGGCCCAGGCGCAGCAGCTGGTGGGCACTGCCCCGGTCCATTGCCACCTCGCGCAGGGCGGCGTGCGCCCGGGCCCGCAGTTCCACGATGCCCGGCGCCTGGGAGCGGGCCAGCATGTCCGCCGGGTGCAGGGCCAGCGCCTGTTCCAGGTCCCCGGATTCCAGTGCCTGCCACAACCGGCCCAGACTGGTGTGCAGATCCCATCCCAGCCGGTAGGGGCGGGCGGCGATGCTGCGGCCCGGGACGGCGGCCAGCACCTTGCGCAGCCGAACGATCTCGGCGCGCACCGTCCCGGCGGCGGCCGCATCCGGGAATTCGAAGAGCCGCTCGACCAGCTCGGCGTTGCTCAGCCCCCGCGGGTGGGCGCCCAGCAGGGTGAGGATCTCGGCGTGGCGCAGCGAGATGGGCTGGCCAGACAGTTCCGGGCCCTCGGCGGCGCCCAGATCCAGGAAGTCCCCGCTGTCCGGACGGTGGGCGGGCCCCGGCAGCAGCAGCTGGCTTTCGGCGGCCGCCACCGCGGCACGCAACAGCGGCAGGGAGTGCACGGCGATGGCCTCATCCCCGCCGGTCAGGTCCACCGCGCCGATGATCCGCCCGGTCTTCGGGTGGTGGATGGGCGCTGCCGAACAGTTCAGGTGATGCACGTGCTCGTACAGGTGCTCGGCCCCCGAAACCTGCACCCCGTCACCGGTGGCCAGCGCCAGCCCCGGGGCGGAGGTTCCCACCGAACTTTCGGCCCAGTTCGCGCCCGCGGCGAACCCCACCCGTTCGGCCCCGTCCACGGAGGAGCCGCTGCCGGCCACCCACAGCAAGGTGCCCTGGGCGTCGGCGAGCGCCACCAGCAGGTTCGCGTCGGTGGCGGCGGGCACCAGTAGTTTTTCGAACACCGGCCAAATCCGCTGCAGCTCACTGCGTTCGCGAGTCAACCGCAGCCGCTCATCACTGAGCACCGCCGGTTCGCGGCGGATCCCGGGAATGGACAGGGAGCGCTTCCAGGATTCGCGCACCACGTTGCGCAGCGGCAATGCGTCGATGTTCCCGGATTGGCTGCCAAGCATTTCGTGGGCGCGCGCCGCCTTGCGGGCCTCTGCCGTCCAGTCGATGACCGCTCCCCCCATGCCACTCCAAACCCCGAAGCGTAGACCCGTGCCTAAAACTTTTGATCGTGGAACATCAGACTAGGGCAAATCCGCGGGCTTTTGAAGGGCGCCGCCGCCAGGGCGCGCACCGATGCGTGGTTCTTTTCCCGCAACAGTCCCACCTTGGGAGACAATGACGGTTAATCTCGTTCCCCAGTGATTGGACAACACCGTGAAGTTCACCTCCTTGCGCCGCGTTGCCGGCGCCGCTGTGCTGATGCTGGCGGCCGCTGTCATCGCCGTGCCCGTGCTGGCGCCCGCGCCTGCGGGTGTCGCGCCCCAGTCCCGGCCCTTCCCGCTGCAGGAGGCCTTTGTCCCGCAGGGTTCGCTGGCCGAAGCCGTCAGCGAGCTGTCGCTGCAGGATCGGGCCGCGGTTTTGTCGGGACAGCCGGCCACCATTGTGGTTGATGTCCAGACGGGCAAGATTATCCAGGTCCAGGAGCTCCCCTAGGCGCGTTGCCGGCTAGCCACGCAGATCCCGGCGCCGGTACAGCCCGAGGGCCAGGGCACCGAGCAGCAGCGCCGCGGCGGTGAACCCCGCCGCCGGGACGGCGGATGCGCCCTCGCGCACGATTTCCAGTGCCACGATGGAGGTGAATGGTTCGGCGTCCATGACCCATTGCGGCACATTCAGCAGTGGCCCGTAGGCGCCGATCAGGATGCAGCCAACCAGCAGCACCCAGACTAGCGCTGCCCCGCCGCGCACCTCGATGCCCAGCGCCACCATGGACAGCGCCAGCCAGCAGGCCACCACCGGCAGGTACCACAGGCTCGCGGCAACAAAGCTCCCGAGCACCGGAGCGGCCAGCGCGGAACCGGCCCCGATCCCCAGACCCAGCCCGGCCATAGCCAGCAGCAGTGCACTGCCCAGCAGACCCAGCAGCATCTGGTGTCCCATCAGCCACCACCGGGACACCTGCAGCGCCAACACCACCTCACCGCGGTGGTGCAGTTCATCGCGGCGCAGCCGGTGCGGGCTCTGCACGGCGAAGACGCCCACCACCATCGCGAAGAAGGCCAGGAACTTGGCCAGCGCGGCCATCACCAGCTGATCCAGTTGGGCATCCGCCCCCGGCGCCCCCAACAGGGCCTGGAGCTGGGGCAACTGGGCGAAGGCATCGGCCACCGCCCGGGCCAGGGAGCCGGTGAGCACCGCGGCTACCAGCACGGCGGCAGCCCAGCAGAGCATCCGGTTGCGCTCCATGCGCAGCCCAAAGCCCAGCAGGGTACGGCCCAGCATCCCAGCCTTCCCCCGGCCGGCACGCTGGGCAATGACGGCGGCACCGACCTCCCGCCGGGCCTGCAGCGCGAAGGCGGCAGCGATCAGGAGCACCCCCAAACCCAGCACCAGCCACAGCGGCCAGACGCGCTGCTGAACGAAGAGCCGCTGCTGCTGGATCCACCCAATCGGGCTGGCCCAGGACAGCACACCGCCCCCACGCTGCCCGGCGTCCCCCACGGCACGCAGCAGGTAGGCCAAACCCAGCAGCATTCCCGCCCAGGCGCTGGCCGTGCGCGCCGTCAGGCTCAGCTGCGCACACAGCACCCCGACGCCGGTGAACACCGACCCCAGCAACAGCAGCCCGAGGGCGAATCCAAGGCTGCCGTTGGCCTCGAAGCCGCAGGCCCGCAACGCCAGAAACACCAGCACAGCCGCACCGAGGTTGGCCGTCAGCCCGGTACCCACGGCGGCACCCAGCGGCGCGAACCGGCCCACCGGCAGCGCCCGCAGCAGCTCGGTACGCCCGGCTTCCTCATCGCCCCGGGTGTGGCGCACCGCCAGACGCAGGGACATGATCGCCACGGCCACCGCGAAGCCCCCGAGCAGCTCGTTGGCCGTCATGGCCTGCGGCGTATAGTCCTCCAGTCCGTACCCGGGCCCGGACAACATGGCTCCGGCCGGCAGCCCAATCACCTGTGCCCGGGCCTGCAACCCGTCCGGGCCCATCACGGTGTGCACCGCCTGGACCATGTAGTACAGCAGGCCCGCCATCACCAGTGACCAGACCAGGATGCCCCACCGGGAGGCGAACAACATCCGCCGCCACAGGAGCAGTGCGGCGCCGAACCCCTGCCGGCGCACACCCACCTGCGCATGCCGCCCCCCGCGCCGGGCGCTCATCGTCCCGCCCCGGCCTGATAGTGGTGCAGGAACAGCTCCTCCAGGCTCGGCGGAGTGCAGCTGAAGGAGTGCACGGTGTACCCGCCAAGCACCCGCAGCAGCCCGGCCACGCGCTGCTGCTCGATGCTGAACCGGATCAGCCCCTGCTCCTGGTGGACCGCCTCCACTCCCTGCAACCCGCGCAGCCGCTCCAGCGGAATGTCACTGGAAAGCACCACATCACTGCGAGTCAGGTGGCGCAGCTGTTGCAGGGTTCCGGATTCCACGCTGCGCCCATCGCGGATGATGGTGACGTGGCTGCACAGCTTCTCCACTTCGGCCAGCAGGTGGCTGGAGAGCAGCACGGCGGTGCCGCGCTCGGCTGCTTCCTGCACCGCGTGCTGGAACACGCGTTCCATCAGCGGGTCCAGGCCGCTGGTCGGCTCATCGAGGATCAGCAGATCCACGTCACTGGACAGGGCGGCCACCAGGGCCACCTTTTGCCGGTTGCCTTTGGAATAGGTGCGGGTCTTGCGCCGCGGATCCAGTTCAAAGCGTTCAATCATCTCATCGCGCCGCGCCTTGTCCACGGCGCCGCGCAGCGCGGTGAGCAGGTCAATCACCTCCCCACCGGTCAGCTTCGGCCACAGGTTCACCTCCCCGGGGACGTAGGCCAACCGCCGATGCAGGGACACCGCCCCGCGCCACGGATCAGCCCCGAAAAGCCGCACCCGGCCCGCATCGGCCCGCAACAGCCCCAACAGCACCCGGATGGTCGTGGTCTTACCCGACCCATTGGGGCCAAGAAAGCCATGGATCTGACCGGGAGCCAACTCCAAATCCAGGCCCCTTAGCGCCTCGACGCGTCCGAAACTCTTCCTCAGTGCGGAAATCTGGATGATCGCCTCGCCCATTGCGCCCCCTAGCGTGCTCTGTCCGCCCCCTCGGTGGTGACTTAGATGCTAGGCTCCGGGCGACGCCTTGGGAAGAGCCGGAGCCGTCGCCCTGATTCCCGGTGACTTATCACCTTTTCATTAGGTGAATTCTCATCTGACTAGCGCCCTAGTGAATCGCGGAGATTTTTCTGCCCCGCCCCCTTCCCAGCCCGTGCGGCATCCGGTATTGTACAACCAAATGGTTGTACAAGAGTTGAGCGATGAGCAGCTGAACCGTGTCTTCCGTGCCTTGGCCGACGCCACACGACGTGACATCGTGCGGCGAACCCTTTACGCCGAGGTCAGCATCTCGGACCTGGCGGCGGACTACGACATGTCCTTCGCCGCGGTGCAAAAGCATGTGGCCGCGCTTCAGGCGGCGGGCCTGGTCCGCAAGATCGCACGTGGCCGCGAACGACTCGTTCGGGGCCAGCCGGAAAGACTCCGGCACATCACGCAAACACTCTCAGCCTTCGAGGACATCTGGCGCCAGCGCATCGATCGCCCGGATGGCTTCCTCGCCGACGAGGCACCATCCTAAGGAGCACGCCATGCCCGTCACCTCGGTCCTCAAGGACGCCGACACACTGACCCTCACCGTGCACGCCGAATTCCCCGTGTCGGTCGAACGCCTCTGGCAGGCCTACCTCGACCCGCGCCAGATCGAAAAATTCTGGGGGCCTCCGGGCTACCCGGCCACCTTCACCCGCCACGACGGCTGCGCCAACGGCTTCAGCCACTACTACATGACCTCCCCCGAGGGCGAGACGTTCCACGGCTACTGGCAGTGGAGTGGACTTCTCGAACACAGGCTCTTCGAGGTCATCGACGGCTTCGCCACGGCCGAAGGGGAACCAAATCGGCAACTGCCCACCACCCGGGTCAGCTTCGCCTTCAGCCCGTGGGAAGAAGGCTCGAAATTGACGGTCACCTCCCACTTCAATTCCGTCGAGGACCTGGAGCAGCTGCTGGAAATGGGGATGGATGAAGGCCTGCGCCTGGCCATGGGACAGCTGGACCAGGTGCTGGTCGACCTGGGTGATGTGGCCCTGGCACGGCCCACCGAGGCCCAGCTGCTCAGCGACACGAAGGTGCGCATCAGCCGGGTCATCCGCGGCAACCGGGAGCAGGTCTGGCACGCCTACCACGACCCCCAAATGCTGCGCCGCTGGATGTTCGGCCCGGACGGCTGGGGGCTGACCGAATGCGTGGTCGGCAGCGAGGTAGGGCAGGAGCACCGTTCCTGGTGGGAACCGCAGGCCGGGTCGGGGCAGGAAGGATTCGGCTTCTGCGGCCGAATCCTGGCCCGCCAGGCCCCGGTCTACGAACGCACCACCGAGCAGATGATCGGCACCGATTCCCCGGTCACCGTCAATGAGCTGACACTGACCCCGGCGCCCGGCGGAACCCTGTTGACCCTGGTGATCACCTACCCGGACGCCCACACCCGCGACTCGATCCTGGGCACCGGCATGACCGACGGGATGGAGGCAAGCTACGCCCGGCTGGACTCCCTGCTCTGACCGTGCGCATCCCGCGCCCCGGCACCCGCCGGGGCGCGGGGCGATGTGCGGCATAGGCTGGACGCCAACCCACCAAGATTGTGAAAGACTTGGATCCATGACTTCCCATAATGTGCGTGCGGGCCTGGACAAGCAGGCAAACCAGGTTCAGGAGATGTTCGACAACGTGGCACCCCGCTACGATCTGCTCAACACCCTGATGACCGGCGGCATCGTCAACTACTGGCGCAAGCTCACCACCGAGGCCGTGAACCCCAAGTCCGGGGAGCGGATCCTGGACCTGGCCGCCGGCACCGGCACCTCATCGGTTCCCTTCGCACAGGCCGGGGCGAAGGTCACCGCCTGCGACATGTCCCACGGCATGCTTGCCGAGGGCCGCAAACGCCACCCGGAACTGGAATTCGTGTACGGGGACGGCACCGATCTGCCGTTTGAGGACGACACCTTTGACGCGGTGACCATCTCCTACGGGCTGCGCAACATCTCCGACACCGAAAAGGCGCTGTCCGAGATGCGTCGGGTCACCAAACCCGGCGGACGGATTGTGGTGGCGGAGTTCTCCACCCCCACCTTCGCCCCGATCCGGATTGCCTACCAGCAGTTCCTGCCCCGGGTGATTCCGGCGCTGGGCTACCTGGTCTCCTCCAACCCCTCGGCGTACGCCTACCTGGCGGAGTCGATTGCCGCCTGGCCGAACCAGCAGCAGCTTGCCCACAAGTTCCTGGCCGTCGGCTGGCAGAACGTGGAGTTCCGCAACCTCACCGGGGGCATCGTTGCCCTGCACCGGGCAACCAAGGCGAAAGAAGATTGAGCAGACGGCACTGGTGACCCCTTGGCCACCTAATCTCGTGATCCTTACGCGCCCGAAAGGACCGTTTCAGCTTTGATTACACGATCACACCCACGAAGCGTTAGCCCGCGGGCACTATTTCGCTTCTTCGCCATTGCAGAGGTAGTTACCTGGGCTGGGCTGATTACCGGCCTTATTTTGCGCGCTACCGATACCGTCAATATTGTTCCCATCACAGGGGGCGTTCACGGCTTCGTATTTCTTAGCTACGCGGTTACGACGGTTTTCGTGTGGGTTAATCAGAAGTGGAGTCCGTCAGTGGGATCGACGGGACTGGTACTTGCCATCATCCCTTTCGCAACAGTTCCCTTCGAGCTCTATGTACATCGTCATGGCCTTCTGGACGGAGACTGGCGTCTCGCCCCGGGCCGCGACGCCCCTAAGGGATTAATTGAACAGATGCAGGCGTTTGTATTACGTAGACCAGTAATAGCAATCCTGCTTTTACTGGTACTCGTAGTCGTGCTCTTCAGCACCTTGCTCTATCTGGGCCCGCCAGTCCCTCGCGCGTAAAAAGTGCAGAAAACGACACCCACTCGTTGACACACATCTTTGCTTCCCTATCTGCGTGTGAAATCGCTGCGTAGACAACAGCAAGCACGGATTAAAGCCATCCACCGCAGGCGCATTCGCGAAGTGAAGCTCCTAATAGGTTCTTTCGTGATTCTGTGAATACGCAGTAGATGCCACCCGCGGAGCCCGAGGGCTCGCTGCGTCGTGTGGATCCGCCAAAGATTACCTGAGTTGCGGCCGGGGCCTACGGATTCGCCGCATCCTGCCCTTACACTGGGACGAAAGCACGTTTTTCAGCCACGGAAGGCCCCCATGAGTTACCCGCAGCGCACCGTCGAGGTTCAACCCACCGGGCTGGTCATCGACGAGTCCGCCACCTTGTTGTGGCATGACATCCGCCGCGCCTTCATCTATGAAAGCACCTCCGGATCACGGACCCTGACCTGCGCCGAGTTCATCCTCACCGAGGGGTACAGCGTGGAGATCAACAGTGAGATGCCCGGCTGGGATTCGGCGCTTCAGCACCTGCCCCAGCGCATCGAGAACCTGGTGGACGAACGCTAAGAGGTGCCGGGCGTTAGCGGCGGCGGGACGTTGACGCGCTGCGGCCCACGCCCTAGGATCGGGCGCATCCCCGCCTCTCCCACTCTCAGGAGCCCCCATGGCCGAAGTCATCTTGTTCCACCACGTGCAGGGCCTGACCGACGGGGTGCGCGCACTGGCCGATGAATTGGAGCAGGCCGGGCACGTCGTTCACACACCGGACTTCTTTTCCGGCGAATTGCCGCCCGACATTCCCTCCGGGATGGAGCTGGTGCAGCGGCTCGGGCAGGAGACGGTGAACCAGCGGGCCGATGAGCTGGTGAGCGCCCTGCCGCAGGATCTGGTCTATGCCGGGATCTCCTGGGGCGTGATGTTGGCCCAGCGCTTCGCCCAGCAGCGGGCCGGGGCGCGTGGTGCCCTGCTGCTGGAGTCCTTTATGGACCCGCAGGCCCCCTGGTCCTTCGGGCCGTGGCCGAGTACCGTGCCGGTGCAGATCCACGGCATGGCTGATGACCCGTTTTTCGCCCATGAAGGGGACCTGGACGCGGCGCAGCAGTTCGTGCAGGGTCCGGGCGCCGGGCTGGCGCAGGTTTTCACCTACCCGGGACGGGCCCACCCGTTCACCGACAGTTCCCTGCCCGGCCACGATCCGCAGGCCACTGCGCTGCTGATGCAGCGCGTCGGGGTGTTTCTTGAGCGGCTCGCCGCGTCCCCGGACCGGTCCACGCCATAACCGCCTCGCCGCGGGTGCGCGAAACAAAAACGATCGGGCCCCACGAGGTGTTCCTCGCCGGACCCGATCTTGATGGTGCGCCCTGTGGGGCTCGAACCCACGACCAATGGATTAAAAGTCCAGTGCTCTACCAACTGAGCTAAAGGCGCACGGCATTTAGCCAAGATCAATGTTACCCGATCACCGCCACCCGCTCTTAATCCGCAGGTCAGCCCGGTGCTAGCGCTCTCGCCCACGGGGTGTGCCAGCTAACTGCCCCCGGGCGCCACGGTGGCGTAGACTGGCTGGCCGCGGCTTTTAGACCACCCACCCAGCAACAGGGAGTATTCTCGACACCATGAAAGGCCCACGCGCAGGTTCCAAGGTCCCCCACGACTCCGGATTCCGCCACCACAAGCCCAAGCCATTCACCCCCCGCGAGTTCGAAGCCTACGTGGGTGGTGCCGATCCCGCGCGCGTTTCGGAAGCCGCGCACCTTTCGGCCCGCGCCTTTGTGCACGGCGGGCTGGCCAACCAGGATCCGAAGGTCAGTGCCCGGCTGGTGGCCGTGGCCGAGGATGAGGGCATCGAGGTGCTGGCCGAGCTGTGGAGCGAAGCCCCGGCCCGCTCGCTGCCCGGTGCCCTGTGGCGGCTGTACGCCATCCGCACCGCGACGCTGAACAACCCGGAGGTGATGGCCACCCGGTTCCGTGCCGGGGCCGAGCGGGCCGAGGTGGACCGGATCGTGGCCGGGGCGGCGGAGCCGCCGACAGCCGATGAGCTGCGCAGGATGGCCGACTCGATTCTCTCCGGCGCCTTTGACGGGGACTTCGCCCATGCCCTGGAACGCACGGCCGCCTATTGCCGGGTCATCGCCCTGGGCATGGCGGAGCATGCGGACGCCGCGGATCTGGCCAATGCGGTGCGCGGCAGCGTGCTGACCCAGCGGGCCACCGCCCTGGTGCGCACCGCCGAGGACCTGGAGGCCTGCGCCCACATGTGGCGCAATGATTGCCTCGATTAGCCACGGGCGCGATAAGTTGTAGCTTGGCAGATTCCAGGCGACCAGGGCGGGCAGATTGAGCGAAGAACCACGACGGCCAGCTACGGGCACCGGCCGATGGCTTCTGGTTCTGATTCTCACCGCAATTCTCACCCAGACCACGCTGAACCTGGTGCGCCCGGTGACCACCTACAAGCTGCTGACCTTCTCCGCCGGGCCGGTGGCGGTGGGTTTGACCACCGCAGCCTACGCCCTGCTGCCGCTGCTCAGCGCCATGTGGCTGGGAAGGGCCAGTTCCCGCATCCGCCGCATCCGCTACCTGATGCTGGCCGGGGTGCTGCTGTTCGTGCTCGGCGCGGCGGCCATCGCCAGCGCCCCGGGCGTCCTGGTGGTGGCCGCGGGCAGCGCGGTGCTGGGCATGGGCCACCTGATGTTCACCATTGGCGGGCAGTCCTCCATTGCCCGCTTCTTCCCCGATGACCAGTTGGACAAGGGGTTCGGCTGGTTCACGGCCGCCTATTCGGTGGGCCAGTTCCTTGGACCGCTGCTGGGCGGGCTGATCCTGGGCAACGATGCGCAGCTGCAGTCCACACAGCGTTCCGGGGACATCGCCCTATCCCTGTGGCTGGGCGCGGTGATTGCCGCGGTGGCTATCCCGCTGCTGCTGCCGAACCTGCAGCCACGCCGGGCAGGACGCACCGAGGCGGTGGATGGGCCGGCCCGGGCGCAGGGTGCACCGGCGCGCTCCCAGGCCACCATTCTTTCCATCATCAGGATCCCGGGGATGGCCTCGCACATGTTCGCCTCGCTGACGCTGCTGGCGATCATTGACATCCTGGCCGCGTTCCTGCCGCTGGTGGCCGAACATCACGCGGTGGCGCCGACCACCGTCGGGGTGCTGCTGGCGGTGCGCGGCGCCGCCTCGGTGCTCTCCCGGCTGATCCTGCCGTGGGCCTCGAAGCGCTTTGACCGGCAGAAGATGGTGCTGGGAAGCCTCTTCGGCTCCGGGCTGGCCATCGCCCTGGTGCCCCTGCTGATGGAGCACCTGGGCGTGGCCTCGCTGGCGCTGTTCGCCGGCGGGTTCCTGCTGGGCCTGGGCCAGCCGCTGACCATGACCATGGTCTCCACCTCCGTGCCCGGGCAGGACCGCGGTGCTGCGCTGGCGGTGCGGCTCATGGGCAACCGGTTGGGCCAGGTGGTGGTGCCGATGGTGGCCGGCACCGCGGCGGTGGGCCTGGGCCCGGCCGGGGCCATCTGGTTCTGCTGTGCCCTGCTGGCGGCCAGCGGGCTGGAAAAGTCACTGCGCCGCCGCGCCACCTGAGGCCCGGCGGGGCAGGCTCGCCCCGCAGCCGCCGCGTCCGGATGCGTGAGATCCAGCACGGAAGCTGAAATCGGTTGACATCTACCGGGGCAAGCGAGAAAACTGGACTCTGGTGTCGGGCCGCTGGTAACCCCGGGCTCCAACCATTAGCCGCTGCGAGCGGCCTTCCGCCGAGAGGCGTTCCCGGTCCGGCACCACCAATCACGGTTGTTAACCTTCCCGACGTACACTGTTCAACGTCAGTCCTCCCCCAATGAAGTACGACTTGAATGGTGCGCCGTAAATCGTGAAGTTCCAGCTCTTTCCCTCCGCCTCCCGCGGACTTGAATTGTTGCGAGACCTGGCCGCGCTGATTCACGGCGCGGTGGACACCCTGGCCGAAATGATCGGCAACGCCGAGGGCCGGGAGCAGACCCTGCGCTCCCTGGCCGAGGCCGAAACCAAGGCCTCCGACCTGCACCACGCGGTGCTCACCCACTTGCGCACCTCCTACCTGTCCACGCTGCCGCGCGAAGACGTGTACACCTTCGCCCGGCTGCTGCACGAGACCATTGAGAAGCTGCGCGGCACCGGCGAGCTGATCGCGCTGGTGGGCTCCACCCCGCTCTCCGCCCGGGCCTCCGAGCAGTTGGACCTGATGGGGCAGCTGGGGGAAATGGCCACCGCCTCGCTGCGCCAGCTGCACCACCTTGATGACCTGGAGGACAACTGGCTGCAGATGCTGCACGTCTCCAAGCGCATGGCCCGCACCCATCTGGCCTGGAGCGTGGAGAACGCCTCCTACTCCAAGGCCTCGACCATGCACCGCCACCAGCTGGTGGCCGATCAGCTGCAGGACGCGTGCACCGTCATGCGCCAGTTCACTGATCACCTGGGCCGCGTCCTGGTCAAGGAGTCCTAAGGGCAATGACCACCATCCTGTGCGCTATGGCCGTGCTGTTGACCCTTGGCTACACCACCCTGAACGGTTTCCGTGACGCCTCCACGGCGGTGGCCGCAGCGGTGCGCACCCGGGCCCTGACCCCGGGCATCGCGGTCACCGTGGCGGCGATCTTCGCCTTCCTGGGCACCCTGGCCAGCTCCAGCTTCGGTTTTTTCCTGGTTAACCGCCTGGATGTCAGCCTGCCCGAGGGCAACGCTGGACTAATGATGCTGATCTGCGCGCTGCTGGCCGCCTCCGGCTGGGGACTGTTCTGCTGGTGGCGGGGCATGCCGACCTCTTCAACGCACGCGCTGCTCTCCGGGATCGCCGGGGCCACGGGCGCGGCGGTGCTGCTGGGGGCCCTGCCCGGCGGCAGCGGCCTGGACATCCTGGCCAGCGGCGTACTGCTGCCGCTGGTGGTCACCCCAATTGTCGCCTACCTACTGGCCTATTTCCTGGTCCTGCCCGCCACCTGGCTGATCCGCCACGAAACGGCGCGCAATGTCAGCGCCCGTTCACGAGCCGGCCAAGCCCTGGGCGCCTGCGCGGTGGCCCTGGGGCTGGGGCTCCAAGACGGACAGCGTTCCGGGGCCATGCTGATGCTGGTATTCATTACCGCCCAGTCCATGGAGCCGGGAACCACCCCCTGGGCCCTGCAACTGACCGCGGCCGCCTTCCTGGCCTTCGGGGTGTTGCTGGGCGGCTGGCGGATCACTCATACCCTGGAGCACCGGCTGGTGAAGATCGACCCGCTGCGCGGCATGGTCGCCCAGGGGGTGGCCGCGGGGCTGCTGTATGTCGGCGCCCTGCTGCTGCACCTGCCGCTGTCCACCAACCAGTCGGTGACCAGCGCAATAGTCGGTGCCGGCGCCAACCAGCCCTTTGAGTCGGTGATCTGGCGCAACGTCATGCGGGTCGTGGGCCACTGGCTGGCCACCCCGGTGGTGTGTGTCCTAGGCGGCGCCGTCCTGGCGCTGGCGGCCTATCCCCTGACCCAGCTGTAGTCCCAAAGCCAGTCCCGGGGCTCGGGGATGAACAATTCCTCGATGGCGCATTCGAAACAGCTCGCCAGCCGGAAGGCCGGCGGAAGGGACGGGTCATACCGACCTTTCTGCGATGAAATCAACGTCTTCCGCCAGACGCCAGCGCCTGGGCGAGCGCCGACTGGGACAGCCCCAGGACCCTGCGGAATTCGGCCAAGCGGTTCCGCATCAGCCTTCGGCCCGTCTTGGCGAGCGGTAGTGGGCGGCGAAGTCGAGTATCACCAGCAGCACTGCCACCAGCACCAGGTTCAGCGGCGCGCGCCCCCGGGGAGAGTCGAAGATCCTCGCCCGGTTCCCACCACCAGCAGCAGGTCGGCAAACACGGCGCTGGCCGCCCGGCCGTACCAGTGGCTTTCGACCGAGGACGCGACATCTTCGATGGCTGCGGCCAGCGTCTTGCGTTCCACGCCTAGCGCCCAGCAAAGGGCAACGGTCATGTAAAGCACCATCAGCGACCCCAATACCGCGCCGAGCACTGGCCAATCCCCGCGGTGCTCAGCCCGAAAAGCACTCCCAGGCCCAGCGCCAGCAGTAGCGCGCAGGCCAGCGACACAGCGATCAGCGTCGCCGGCGGGCCTCCAAACAGTGCCCTGTCCCAGCGGAACTTCGCCACCTCCCTAACCATCTCAACACCGTTCCCCTCGACCGATTGTGCCCTGACGGTTGCAGTTGTGGAAGCCGTCGAGGAGCTGGCAGCTCGCTCCGCCGGGAGCCGGCTAAAGACTCCTCTGGTGGGAGTGCTCGACGAGGCCGCCAACGTCTGCCGGTGGCGCGATCTGCCGAACCTCTACAGCCACTATGGTTCCCGCGGAATCATCCTCATGACCACTCTGCAGAGCTGGCCCCAGGGCATCGAGGTATGGGGTAAATCAGGGATGAAGAAGCTGTGGAGCGCATCGAATATCCGCGTCTACGGCGGCGGTGGCACCACCCATGACGGCAGCTTCCTCAAAGACCTTGTCCGCATGATCGGTGACTATGACCGTCTGACTTCCTCCACCTCATACGGACGCGGACAGCGCACCGTGTCGCAGCAGCTTCACCGTGAGCGCATCTTGGACGTGGACGACCTGGCGGCCATGCCCAAGGGACGCGCTGTGGTGTTGTCCTCGGGCAACCGGCCCACGCTGATCCGCACGCAGCCATGGATGGCTGACCCGCACGCCGACGCCGTGCGGGCATCCATCCTGGCCCATGACCCCGAAGCCGAGAAGGAACTCTCGGTGATTGAATCCGCATTGAGCACGGAGGGCGCATCATGAGCGACTGGGGAGAGGACGAATACACCGAAAACGAGGGGCAGCCTTCCGCTGTCACGGATACATCCAGCTCGCCTGGGCGAGTGTTTGGGCTCGACATTGGCGGGCTTGCCGGTGAATACGTCGATGCGGAGGTCAAAGCCTCGGTCCGCAAGCAGGTCAATGACGTGGCCACGGCCGCGGTCGACGAAGCAAACTGAGGAGTTGTTGGAATCCCTCAGGCAGCGAGCCGGCCAGGCGGCAGTGGCCGCCGTGACCGAACAGGTCGAGGCCAACCAGGCGGCCGACGAAGGCCAGGACGACGACGGCGAGGAGGAACCGGAGGAAACCCTCTACTACGGTTCCGTCGATGAGTTTGTTCGTGAGTACCTGCGCAATGTCTATCGCCGGGCGATCAACGGCCGCGCACGGGTCTGGGCTGCCCGGTGGTGGGAATACGATGAGGCAGTGATCCGTCTGGAAGCGCTATGGCGCTCCTGGGAACACCTGCGCACGGACCCCAGCACCGGCATGAGCGTGTGGTGGCGCGATCACGCGGACCACCATATGGCGGTATTGATGGACCCGGACGGGCCGTTTTCCTCGGCAGCGGATGCCGACGAAAACAAGTCCAAAAAAGGGCAGCCATTGCCCTATGTCCCACCCCCGGCAGGATTGTTCACAGACCAACGACTTTCGGAACAACATTAAGCTAAAACAGCGACCGTACATCCACCCCATGAGTTGGATGCACGGTCGCTGTTCTGCGCCAAGAAATACGGTCAGCAGTCTTGAGCTTTAGTTCAAAGAAAAAATCCACCCGATAGTATTGACAAATCTTTCGGCATTTAAGGAAGGATCAGCATAATACTCAGCTTGCAAGCTCATGACCATCTCTTCGTCTTCAAGCTGATCAATTCGAAGCATGCCGGTATTACCGCCACTCATGGCAAAATCACATAGTGAATCAGCTTTCAAGCAATCTACAACTAAGTCTGGGTCCCCCGTCGGGTCAATGTCCCTGATATTCGTTTGATAAATCGATAACACGAGCGAGACTGGCTGAACGGTTCCGTCTATCAGCAGCTCTAGAGAACCTTCTGTGGTGCGTACATTAGGGACTTCAAGATCCTCTTGTAGCCGACTAACCTCTCCATTAGGATGCTTCCAGTCAACAGCAAATGATCGAACCTCTTTTTGCTCGAACTGGAGGACTGGAGGAAGCTCAAGTGCATCCGGAGTCAACGAAAGAACATCCTGTTCCTGAGTTTGTTCAGGCTTCACAGCAACTGCACCACCGTTTTCCACTGAGCTAGCCATGTTAGAGCTACACCCAGTAAGCGTCGATAAAGATATGAGCGAGCAGCCGATCAGTACGCCAAGTTTAATTGTTGCAGTAGAAACGGGTTTCAATGTCACTTGAAGTCCGACCTGAGAAGTTCGTCGTTCCAAAAGTTACTCGATGATAGCCATTCCCTCGATAAGTCTGCGCGGAATTCGAGGAGCAGACAAACTTTGAATGGACATCAATCTTCGACATCGTTTTCTTCTTTACCTCACGCTGGTGGAAAGAAGCACGATGCCATAGACCGACCCATCCCTTCTTCATGATCTCAGCACCTGTAACTTGGTAGTCAGGCGCTTTACGGCAGTCCTTAATTCCGCTATGCAGCGACCCAAAACCACTACTTTTGTGAACCCGCTCTGTGTATCCTGCACAGCGCCACGGATTCATTCCAACTTGCGCCTTAGCTTCGGCCATAGTGGCCACCCCTACAGGTGCATTCGTGGCAGATACCTCTAATGACTCTTTGGACGAATCCACAAAAGGAGATGCGTCATCAGGTTCCCAATTTGCGTCTTGGAGGATAGATGAGATGACACTATCAGCCTTTTCGTCAGGCACATCTGCCGCTTGTGCCGGCGCGGCAAGCGAGACTGAAAGGCATAAAACAGCCGCGATCGAGGAGATTACTTTGGTTGCTTGTTTCAAAATTCACACTCAAGTTGTTTAAAGTTGCGACTATTTGAGCCGAGATTATATTACTTATACAACTACTGCAAAAACAAACCTCTAGTCATGAAATATTTCAGATGGATTTGACTATTCGCCTATCATGCCAGACATAGTGAGCGTAAATGGCAAGACCTCCGAATACGACATAGCAGGCAACACAAAGAAGGGACCACACCTGGTCGGTGCGGTCCCTCTTTGTGTTGTGGGTCGTGGGCTCGGTTCCCACCGATCCAGGCCCGCTCGTTGGACTTGGGCGCCGTGGCCGCGGGTCTTGCGGGCCTTGGGTGCCTTGGCCTTCCCAACACCCTTAACGGCCTCGGTGGCGGGCTTGCCCTGGCTAACATCAGCCCGCATACGCGTGGCCACCACCTCATGGTCAATTCCCTGGGCTTCGAGACTCTGAGCGGTGCCTGCGCGGCGCTCGGCACTGTCGTAGACGGTGCGCCCGTCCTCTCGGGCACGGCCCGCCTGTGCCTCGCGCTGTTCAGCTTCGGCGGTCGCACGCACGCGTTCCTCGAGGTCCGGCTCATGCTCGGCAGCCACCCGGGATTCCTCGGCCCGGCGCTCGTCCTGGTCTGCCATCGTCATCAAACGTTGCGCTTCGGCTCGTTCCTGCTCTGAGCGCGACTGCTCGGCGGCCGCGGCCGCCCGTTCATGCTCGGACCTGGCCAGCTCGCGTTGGACCGCCTGGCGAACTGCCTCGGGGTCCGCGCCCGCATTCTCGACGTCGACCGAGTAGCGGGTGCGCAGCTCATCTCTCATCCTCTGTTCAGCTCGCACCGCTTCGGGTTCTTCCTTGGACCAGGCGCGGACCACCTGGTAGGTGTGGCCGATCTGTTCCGGGGTGGCCCGGTCCCACCACTCGGCGCGATGAACGTTGCTCATCTCTGCCCGGGCGGCGCGCTGTTCTGCAGCGAACCGGGATTGCAGCTCGCGATCTTCCTGCTCGCTGGCCGCTTGCACTCGGCGTAAAGCTTCCTCGCGGGCTCTGGCCATCCGTTCGGCAATCTGCCCGGTAGCGGTGACCAGGACTCTCAATTGGCCTTCGAAGGCTTCCTCAATTCCATCTGTTTCCTCGGCCATGATCGGCTCCCTTTTCTATCGTTCCGGGCCTCGGTCCGTACCCGGCGTGGTTCTCTGATGGGTCTTGGCTGGCTCGATCTTGTTGGAGATGGGTGAAGCCGCCGCGGTTGCGGGCTTAGCCTGCCCGGCGTGCAGCCGGTCCAGCACGGCCTATGCCGCACTGGCGCGGCCGGTAAAGGACCGCTGCGCGGAAGATGCGGCAGTAATCCATGTAGGACTGAGTTTCCGGCTGATGCTGCGGGAGCGCCCGCCAGGCTTCGTTGCCGTGCCGTCCAGGCGTCGTGTCAGTCCAAAGCGTGGTAAAACCGGCGATAGTCCACCAGCCTGGATAAAGAGTGTGACCATGTTCAGCACGTTCTTCTAAAATGGGCAAAATCGGGCAGCCAAATGACCAGGACAAGCTTCCTCGACAGGTGGCGTGCGTATTAACCCGGGTATTCCATGGCAACGGCAGTCATTAACTGACTTAAAAGAAGAAAAGGTGACCTGAACTGGAAAAATAGGAGTTGTTGAAGCTCTAAATCACCAGATCAAAGGATCACCTTTTCAGTGAACCATTCTACCCACGTTTTCCCTGCCCTCCCGACCCAACGCACCAGCCAAGCCCTCGTCTCCCATGCTGGGTTGTCGGTGCTCACCAGCTTCCTGAACGCCCTGGGCTTCCGCCAGCTTTGCGAAGACCGGTTCAGCCAGTTCGTGCCAGCCACCGCAACACACCGGCCAGGAAAGATCCTCGGAACATTGGCGTTGTCGTTGGCCGCCGGTGGCGAGCAGGCCGCTGATATCGACCAGCTACGTGTCGCTCCAGGGCTCTTCGGCCCGATAGCGTCCGATGCCACAGTCAGCAGGTTCATGGGCCGCATCAAGGACCAGCCAGAAGCTTTCGAGTATGGCTTCGCCACCATGACCCGCAGCCTGCGCTCCAAAGCTTGGGCTGCAGCCGGGTCACGGAATCCTGCCCGGCTGGCCACGTCAGCCAACCCGCTGATCATCGACATCGATGCCTCGCTAGTACACGTGCACTCCGACAAAGAGAACAGTGCCGGCACGTATAAAGGCGGGTACGGATTCTCACCCATGATCGCCATGGCCGACTACGGCAAGACGAATGGAACCGGCGAAGTGTTGGCCGTGCAGTTGCGTCCGGGAAACCGGGGCGCAAATTCCGCGAAATCCCATATTGGAGTCCTCAACCAGGCGTTGGCGCAGCTGCCTGATGATTTCTATGACGAGCACGGAAACCTGCATGGAGAGAAGATTCTGGTCCGCACCGATAGTGCCGGCTCGTCCCGTGAGTTCTTGCACCACCTGCAGTCGCTGGGGATTCAGTTCTCCACTTCGTATTCGTTGCCGGTGCTCAAGGAGCGGTTCATCCGGTGGATCGATGAGAAGAAGTACTGGGAACCGGCCCTGACCGCTGGCGGGGAGCAGCGTGATGATGCGTGGGTGATCGACGCGAGCAAGGTGATCGAGCTGAATGACTACCCACCAGGAACAAGGATTTATTTGCGGGCTGAGCCGTTGCATCCCGGGGCGAAAGCGACTTTGTTCGATACGGACGGGAACCGGGTGACCGCGTTCTTGACCAATAGCCCGCGGTTCAACGTGGCGTTCCTCGATGCCCGGCACCGGGCGCGTGGCCGGTGCGAGAACAGGATCAAAACGCTGAAGAGCACGGGGTTGGGCAAACTGCCTTATTGGTCTTTTACCGCGAACCAGGCATGGGCTGATCTGGCAATGTTCGCAGTGAATCTGGTGTCCTGGCTGCAGCTGGCGGTGTTGCCTGGTGGCCATGAGGCAGGCTGCTGGGATTTGAAGCGGTGGCGGTACCGGCTGTTTTCAATGGCCGGCAAAATTGTCTCTGGCGGCCGGCAACGCCGGCTGCTGATCCCCAAAAATGCGCCGGAAGCTCAGCTGCTATTCCAGCTTCAGCAGAATATTAGGTTGCTGTTCCAGCGGTGGCGGCACGGCGAGCTCGCTGCCTGAACTGGCGGTTGTCCTGTTATTTCTTTGGTTTCGAAAGGTCATTTCAGTCCAGGTTGGTGGAGCCTGGCACCCAGCGCTGGTGGTTCAGGCGCTCTTGGTCGTGCGCGCAACCGGAAACGGCCACCGGGAATCACTCGGTAATGGATTTCGGTGGCCGTGTAAGGCGTGATGAAACATCTGGGTTAAACAGCCGGTGGCCCACCCGCACGCGGGTGGGCCACCGGCCTGATCCCCTCCAGGATCCCCCGGAAGACCCCCTTCCGGACCGCCCGCCGCCAACGGCAGCGGACGAATTCTGTGCTTCCGCGCCTACCCGAAGCGGCCCGAGACGTAGTCCTCGGTGGCCTTCTGGGCAGGGTTGGAGAAAATGGTAGCGGTGTCGTTGTACTCGATGAGCTTGCCCGGCTTGCCGGTGCCGGCAATGTTGAAGAAAGCGGTCTTGTCGCTCACCCGGGCCGCCTGCTGCATATTGTGGGTCACGATCACCACGGTGTAGTCGTTCTTCAGCTCATTGATCAGGTCCTCGATCGCCAGCGTGGAAATCGGGTCCAGGGCCGAACAGGGCTCATCCATCAGGATCACGTTCGGCTTGACCGCAATGGTGCGGGCAATGCACAAGCGCTGCTGCTGGCCACCGGAAAGGCCGGAGCCGGGCTTGTCCAGGCGGTCCTTGACCTCGTTCCACAGGTTGGCCCCGCGCAGCGACTTCTCCACCAGCGCCTCGGCATCCGAGCGGGAGATCTTCTTGCCGTTCAGCTTCACCCCGGCCAGTACGTTGTCGCGGATGGACATGGTCGGGAACGGGTTCGGGCGCTGGAAGACCATCCCAATCTGGCTGCGCACGGTCACCGGGTCCACCCCGGCCTCATAGAGGTTGTCCCCGTCCAGCAGCACCTCACCCTCGACGCGGCCGCCGGGAATCACTTCGTGCATGCGGTTCAGGGTGCGCAGGAAGGTGGACTTGCCGCAGCCGGAGGGGCCGATGAAGGCGGTGACGGATTTGGCGGCGATGTTGATGTTTACATCCTGCACGGCCAGGAATTTGGAGTAGTAGACGTTCAGGTCTTTGACGTCGATGCGCTTTGACATGGTGGTTGGGTCCTTTGGAAAAACTGTGGGTGACTGGTCCGGAGCCGGTGCGGCTCAACGGCCCTTCTTGGGGGCGAAGATCGAGGCGACCAGGCGGGCGACGAGGTTCAGGGCCATCACCATCAGGATCAGCAGCAGGGCAGCGGCCCAGGCACGCTGGATTGACGGGTCGATGTTCGTCGGGCTGGTCGGGGTCAGGATCTGGTAGTAGATGAACGTGGGCAACGTGGACATCCAGTTGGCGAACACGTTCAGGTTGATGTTGCTGGCGATGCCGGCGGTGACCAGGATCGGGGCGGTCTCACCAATCACCCGGGCGATGGCCAGGGTGACGCCGGAGGCGATGCCGGAGATCGCGGTGGGGATGACCACCTTCAGGATGGTGCGCCAGCGGCGCACGCCCAACGCGTAGGAGGCCTCACGCAGCTCGTTCGGCACGATCTTGAGCATTTCCTCGGTGGAACGCACCACCGTGGGGATCATCAGCACGCTCAGCGCGACGGCCGCGACAATGCCCATGCGGGCGTTGGGACCCAGGATCACCCCGAAGAACGCGGCGGCGAACAGGCCGGCCACGATCGAGGGGATGCCGGTCATCACGTCGACGAAGAATGTGATCGCCCGGGACAGCAGCCCGCCCTTGGAGTATTCGACCAGATAGATGGCGGTGAGCATGCCCACCGGCACCGAGATGATGGTCGCCCACAGGGTGATCAGCAAGGTGCCCATCAGCGCGTGGTACGCCCCGCCGACGACCGGCCCGCCCTCGGCTACGCTCTGGTTGTCCACCGCACCGGTGACCCCGTTCATTGAACTGGTCAAGAAGTGCAGGCTCATCCCCGGCAGGCCCTTTTCCAGCACGGTGTAGATCACCGAGGCCAGCGGGATCAGCGCCAGGATGAAGGCGCCATAGATCAGGTACAGGGCCAGCGCGTTCTTCCCGCGCCGGGCCCCCTCGACAATGCCGGTGGCCGTGGTGGCCCCGATGACGAACAGCAGCGCCGCGTAGATCGCGAAGCTGGCCACCGAGAACCCGCCCAGGGTGGACAGCGCCGCACCCAGGATGACGGCGCCGGCCGCGGTCGCCGGCACGGCCCATCGCGGCAGCTTGCCCTTGGCCAGCGCGTTGCGGGTGCGCGGAGCCAGCTCGGCGCGGGACTGGGCGGAGCCGGAGGTGGACTTTGGCTGTGGGGTTTTGGTCAGGCTCATCAGTTCGCTCCCGAGAATTCCTTGTGGCGGGCGATGATGGCCCGGGCAATCATGTTGACCACCAGGGTGATCACGAACAGCACCAGGCCGGCGGCGATCAGCTCAGCCAGTCGCAGGCCGAACGCCTCCGGGAAGTTCAGCGCGATTTCCGCGGCGATGGTCTGGTTGCCGGACTGGATCAGCGACGGGATCAGCGCACCGGTGGACAGCACCAGGGCCACCGCCATCGTTTCGCCCAGGGCGCGGCCCAGGCCCAGCATCACCGCGGAGATGATGCCGGGGCGGGCGAAGGGCAGCACCGCGGTGGTGATCATTTCCCAACGGGTGGCGCCCAGCGCCAGGGCGGCCTCCTCATGCAGCTTCGGGGTCTGCAGGAAGATTTCACGGCACAGCGAGGTGATGATCGGCAGCACCATCACCGCCAGCACGATCCCGGCGGTGAGCATGGTCTTGCCGGTCTGGCTGGCCGGGCCGCCGAAGATCGGGATGAAGCCCAGGTTCTCTGCCAGCCACTGGTAGCCGGGCACCAGGGCCGGGGCCAGCACCAGGTAGCCCCAGGCGCCGTAGATCACCGAGGGGATCGCGGCCAGCAGGTCGATGACGTAGCCCAGCGGGCCGGCGATCGAACGCGGGGCGTAATGGGAGATGAACAAGGCCACCGCGATGCCGATCGGGGTGGCGATCAGCAGGGCGATCGCCGCGGCGATCACGGTGCCGATGATGATCGGGAAAATGTAGGCGAAGAAGCCCTCGCCGCCGGAGATCTCCGCCGGGTCGGCGGTGAAGGTGGGCAGGGCCTGGATGAAGAGGAAGACCGCGACCGCGAACAGGGTCAGCAGGATCAGCACGCCCGCGGACAGCGCCGCGGTGGAGAAAATCCTGTCCCCGGCGCGCCCGGCGGTCGAGCCGCTCTTCAGGGCATTGGTGGTCATGGGATAAGCCTTCTAGTGGGGTCGTATGCCGGCGGGTTTACCGGCGCGAAGGAGGGTTGGAGGGGTGTGGCGCGGGCCGGGCTGCGGCCCGCGCCGGATGGTGCACTGGCCTATTCGGCCACGGTGATCGAATCGATGGCCGCACCGGCCTGCTCGGCGATGGCCGAGGAGAGCGGGGCGTTGCCGGCCGACTCCTGGGCGGCCTTCTGGCCTTCCTCGGAGACAACGTAGTTGCCAAAGGCCTTGACCAGGTCCACGGTCTGCTGATCCTTGTAGCTGGAGCAGTACACGTGGTAGGAGACCAGCACGATCGGGTAGGTGCCGGCCTCGGTGGTGTCGCGCGCCAACTCCAGGGCCATGTCGTGCTCACCGCGGCCCTCGACCGGGGTGGCCGCCTCCAGGGCCTTGGCCGCGGCCTCGGCGGAGATTTCGGTGTACTGCTGGCCGACCTTCACGTTCACGGTGGACAGCTTGCCCACCGCGGAGAAGTCGGCGTAGGTGATCGCCCCGTCGGTGCTCGAGGTGGTGGAAACCACCCCGGAGGTGCCCTTGGCGTTCTCCGACTGGATGTCCTTGGGCCAGTCGCCGGAGACCTCGTAGTCCCACACGTCCCCGGCCGCGGCCTTCAGGTACTCCACGAAGTTCTCGGTGGTGCCCGATTCATCGTTGCGGTGCACCACGGTGATCGCGGTGTCCGGCAGCTGCACGTCCGGGTTCTGGCTGGCGATGGCCTCATCGTTCCACTTGGTGATCTCCTTCTTGAAGATCTTGGCGATGGTCGGCGCATCCAGGTTGATGCTTTCCACGCCCTCCAGGTTGAAGGCGATCGCAATCGGGGAGACGTAGGCCGGCACGTCGAAGGCGCCCTCGGGGCCGCAGACCTTCTTCGAGTCGGCCAGCTCCTCTTCGCTCATGTAGGCGTCGGATCCGGCGAACTGGGCGCCGCCGGCCAAGAACGCCTTGCGCCCGGCGCCGGAGCCATCCGGGGAGTACTGCACCTGCGCGCCAGAGTTCGCGGCGGCAAACGCGTTGGTCCAGGCGTCCATGGCCGAGCTCTGGCTGGAGGCGCCGGCGCCGGTCAGGGTGCCCGAAACGCTGGCGGCGGTGTCCTGGTCGCCCGAGGGGCTGCTCTGCGCGGCGCCGGTCGGGTTGTCTGAACCGCAGGCGGTCAGGGCCAGGGCGGCCACGGACAGCACAGCGGCCGCACTGGAGAGGCGTTTGAAGTTCACGAGTGTTTCCCCCATATTCAGGAATTGCGGTGTGGTGTGACCGCCATACAGGCTTTAGGTCTGCCTTGAGCGTAGGCAGTGCAGGTAACCAGCACCCCCGGCGAAGGTGAACGGAAGGTTAACACCGCCGCGCGCCGCTATGAACCGCCTCACATCCCGGCGTCCCGAGCCCCACCATCGACAGTGCGTCATGATGCCCCCATCGGCGCGGCAGGCGTGAAAGACTGGTTGTCATGGCCAGTGCACCGAACCTCAGGCGCGCCCGGCTCTTCGTGCGCCAGCGCAACCGGGTGGGGCTCACCCGTGCCTGGAACTCCCTGCCGCGCATTATCCGGATGACCATTGCGGCGATCGGCGCATACTGGATCGCCGATTCCCTGCTGGGGCACACCCAGCCGATCTTCGCCGCCACCAGCGCGCTGGTGGCCTCCGGCTTCGGCACCGCCACCACCATGCGCAAGGTGCTGGAGGTGGCGGTGGGATGCACCCTGGGGGTGGCGATGGGCGACTTCCTGATGCACTGGTGGGGCCAGGGGCTGTGGCAGGCCGCCGCGGTGATGTCGCTGAGCCTGCTGGTGGCCCGCTACCTGAACTCCGGGCCGATCTTCTCCACCCAGCTGGGCATGCAGTCCGCGCTGGTGGTGCTGCTGCCGATCTCGGTGGATGGGCCCTTTGCCCGCTCCCTGGATGCGGTGGTGGGGGTCACCCTGGCGATTCTGCTGATGATCCTGCTGCCCAGCGATTCGCGGCGCACCCCGATCGCGGCGCTGTCCGAGCTGCTGCGTGAGATGGCCGAGGTGCTGCTGGAATGCTCCTGGGCGGTGCGCGATGACGACCACCGTTCCGCGTTCCATGCCCTGGTCAAGGCGCGCGGCACCCAACGCCACGTGGACAAGCTGCCGGCCGCCTTCTCCGCCGCGCTGGAGGTGGCCACCTTCGCCCCCACCCAGCGCCGGCACCGCCAGGAAATCCGCCAGCTCTCCGAACGCAGCGACCACTTCGATTTGGCCGCCCGCAACCTGCGGGTGGTGGTGCGCCGCCTGGCCGCCGTGCTGAGCCAAAGCGCGCTGAGCGCCGAGGGGGCCGAGCAGATCACCGCGCTGCTGCGCGAACTGTCCGAGGCGGTGGGCACGCTGGCGCATTCGGTGCGGGAACCCACCGTGGCCGGGCAGCACAAGTACGAGCGGCTGGCCCGCCACCAGCTGCAGGACTGCGCTGCGAAGCTGGACCCGCACCAGATGGGCATCGAGGGGTTGCAGGGCGAGGGCCTGGTGCTGCTGCTGCGCCCGATGGTGGTGGACCTGCTCAAGGCCGCCGGCGCGGACACCGAGGAGGCCACCTCCGCCCTGCCTCCGCTGCACCGCTAGGCACCCATGCCCGAACTGTCCGGTCCCGTGGGTAGCATGAATCCATGAGCAAGACCGCGCGTACGAAGAATTCCGCCAAGTTCCGCTGCGCCGAATGCGGCTGGACCACCGCCAAATGGGTGGGGCGCTGCGCCGAATGCCAGGCCTGGGGCACCGTGGAGGAAGTCGGGGTCGTTGCCGCGCGCACCACCGCCGCGGCCCGGGTGGCCAACCCCGCCCAGCCGATCGCCGCCATCGACGCCTCCCAGGCTGCGTTCCGCACCAGCGGGGTCACCGAACTGGACCGGGTGCTGGGAGGCGGGCTGGTGCCTGCCGCGGCGATCCTGCTGGCCGGGGAACCCGGGGTGGGCAAGTCCACGCTGCTGCTGGATGTCGCCGCCAAGGCCGCCCGCAGCGGGCTGCGGGTGCTCTACCTGACCGGGGAGGAATCCGCCCCACAGGTGAAGTCCCGGGCCGAACGCATCGACGCGGTCGCCGATTCGCTCTACCTGGCCGCGGAAACCGACCTGGCCCTGGCGTTGGGACAGATTGCGGAGATTGACCCGCAGCTGCTGATCCTGGACTCGGTGCAGACCTTCTCCAGCGCGGATGTGGACGGGGCCTCGGGCGGGGTGTCCCAGGTGCGCGAGGTCGCGGCCAGCATCATCAACGCCGCGAAGACCCGGGCCATGACCACCATCATGGTGGGGCACGTGACCAAGGACGGCTCGGTCGCCGGGCCGCGGCTGCTGGAGCACCTGGTGGATGTGGTCTGCCAGTTTGACGGGGAGAAGCATTCGCGGCTGCGACTGCTGCGCGCCCTGAAGAACCGCTACGGGCCGACCGATGAGGTCGGCTGCTTTGACCTGACCGAGGACGGGATCGAGTCCCTGTCGGATCCCTCGCGGCTGTTTGTCACCCGCACCAAGCACCCGGTGCCCGGCACCTGCATCACCGTCACTCTGGAGGGGCGCCGGCCCCTGGTGGCGGAGGTGCAGTCGCTGCTCTCGCGTTCCGCCGGCCCGGCCCCACGCCGGGCCACCAGCGGCCTAGACGCGGCCCGGGCCCAGATGGTGTTGGCGGTGCTGCAGGCCAGGGCGCGCATGGACCTGTCCGGGATGGACTCCTACATCGCCACCGTGGGCGGGGTGAAGCTCTCCGAACCGGCCACCGACCTGGCCTGCACCCTGGCGGTGGCCTCCTCGATGCATGACTTCGCGCTGCCGCAGGACTTCGTGGCGTTCGGGGAGGTCGGACTGGCCGGGGAGGTGCGCCAGGTCCCGGAGATTTCCCGGCGGGTGACCGAGGCGGCGCGGCTGGGCTTCTCCTTCGCCATGGTTCCGGCCACCCCGCAGCCGTTGAAGAACATCCCGGCCGGGATCAGGGTGTTCCAGGTCGAATCGATCGCCGAGGCGCTGGATCTGGCATTCAACCAACGCCAGAAGCAGGCAGGATAGGATTGATCCGTCCCGCCCGAAAGGAATCACCAGGTGCAACGAGAACCCTCCGGCGAACTGCTTGGCACCCTGGCGCGGATCGCGCCGGGCACCGAACTGGCCATGGGGATTGAGCGGATCCAGCGCGGGCGCACCGGGGCACTGATCGTGTTGGGCTACGACCAGGTGGTCGAATCGATCTGTTCGGGCGGCTTCCACATTGACATTGACTTCTCCCCCACCCGGCTGCGCGAGCTGGCGAAAATGGACGGGGCGATCATCTGCGACGAGTCCGGGGGACGGATCCTGCAGGCCGGGGTGCAGCTGATGCCCGATGCGGCGCTGCCCACCGCCGAATCCGGCACCCGGCACCGCACCGCCGAACGCGTGGCCCTGCAGACCGGCTTCCCGGTGGTGGCGGTGTCCTCCTCCATGCAGACCATCACCCTGTACGCCGGTTCCGAACGCCATGTGTTGGAAACTAGTGAACGCCTGCTGGTGCGCGGCAACCAGGCCATCGCCACCCTGGAGCGCTACCGGCACCGCCTGGACCAGGTCACCAGCGCCCTGACCGCCGCGGAGATCGAGGACGCGGCCACCGTGCGTGACGTGCTGGCGGTGCTGCAGCGCACCGAGATGGTGCGCCGCACCAGCCAGGACATCTCCCGCCAGGTCCTGGAGCTGGGTGCGGACGGGCGGCTGCTGGCCGCCCAGCATGCCGAGCTGCTGGCGGGGGTGAAGACCGACAACCAGATGGTGCTGCGGGACTACCCGGACCTGGCCGGCGGGGCGCAGCACCTCTCCGAGGCGCTGGCCCGCCTGGAGCAGGTGCCCGACGCGCTGCTGATTGAACTGGATGCACTGCTGCGGGTGCTGATCCCGCAGGCGCCGCTGAGCCTGGATGACGCGCTGACCCCGCGCGGCTACCGGATGCTCTCGCTGATCCGCAGCCTGCCGCGCGCCGTCGGCGAGCGCCTGGTGGAGAAGTTTGGTGACCTGCAGCTGCTGATGGCCGCGTCCACGGCCGAACTGATTCAAGTCGAGGGCATTGGGGAACAGCGGGCCCGCTCCATCCGCGAAGGGCTGGCCAGGATGGCCGAGTCCTCCCTGCTGGACCGCTACCTGTAGCGGCTACTTCAGTTCAAAGGACTTCGGTTCGGACTCCAACTCCCCCAGCAGCGCGGTAAACCGGTAGGTGCCGGGCCGCGGCTGCACGTTTACGGCCTTGCACCCGGGGGCCGACCGTTCCTTCTGCCAGGTGAAGCGCGCGTTCTCCTGTTGTCCGGGCTTGAAGTCCAAGATGACGTCCTCCCCGTTCTGGGCGCAGTCGGCCGTGGAGAAGATGCGGTCCGAGCCGCTCATCACCCGGAACTCCTGTTGACTGGTGCCCACATTGATCTTGCACTCGGATTCCGAGGCGTTCTTCACCTGCAGGATCAGCACCGGGTCCTGGTCCGCGGTGTAGGACGCGGCGTCGGTGGCGGCGCTGAGCTCAATATCCGATTCCGCGCACATGCCCTCCGGCGACTGGGAGGCAGTCTCACTCTCGGGCTCACTTTCGGGCTGCTGGCCCGGCTCCGGCTGCTGCGGCTGCTCGTTTGCGGTCGGCGGCTTCTCCTCGCCGCCCAGGGCCGAGACCACCGCAACCACACCCCAGACAAGCAGACCCACCAGCAGCAGTGCGATGACTGACACGGTGATCCGCCGGCGCCGGTAGACGCTGGTCGGCAGCCTGCCCTGCGGTGCTTTACTCATAGCTCAAGGCTAGTTCATTGCGGTGCGCTTCCCGGTGATTTCGCGGTGATTCCCTGACCGGGGGTGCCAGGCCATACAGTGGTGGGGTGCACGAAATCCACGAGCTGATCAACCACTGGTACCACGCCAATGCGCGCACCCTGCCCTGGCGGGAGTCCGGGGCCTCCGGGTGGGCGATCATGGTCAGTGAGTTCATGCTCCAGCAGACCCCGGTGGTGCGGGTGCTGCCGGTGTGGGAGCAGTGGATGCAACGCTGGCCGCGCCCCCAGGACCTGGCCGCCGAACCGGTCTCCGAAGCGATTCGGGCGTGGGGGCGGCTGGGCTACCCGCGGCGGGCAATGCGCCTGCATGCCGCAGCGGTGGAGATCACCACCGAGCACAACGGGATGGTCCCGCGCACCGAGGAGCAGTTGCGCGCCCTGCCGGGAGTGGGCGACTACACCGCCGCCGCCATCGCCTGTTTCGCCTTCGATAAACCCACCGTCGTGGTGGACACCAACATCCGCCGGGTGCAGGCCCGGCTCTTCGGCGGCGCGGCGCTGCCCGAACCCAGCCCGCGGGCCAGCGAGTTCGCCCGCGCCCGCCAGGTTCAGCCCGAGGACCATGAAGCAGCCGTCACCTGGAACATCTCCGTCATGGAGCTGGGGGCACTGGTGTGCACCGCGCGCAGCCCCAAATGCTCCCAGTGCCCGGTGTTCGCCCATTGTGCCTGGGTGGCCGCCGGGCAGCCGGCCCCGCACTACACGCCCAAGGGGCAGGCCTGGCACGGGACCGACCGGCAAGTGCGCGGGGCAATCATGGCGGTGCTGCGGGCCGGCGAGCAGGCCGTGGATCCCGCCGTGTTCCTGGCCGATCTGGCGATGCAGCAAGACCCGGTGTTCACGCCGCTGCAGAAGCTTGATGCGCCGCTCCAGCAGCGCCAGCGGGCGCTGTCCGGACTGCTGGCCGACGGCCTGGCGGCCAGCGGCGATGAAGGAATCGTGCTGCCCAGCTAGGCCGGACAGTCCGGGGGCATCAAAACTGCAGAATCATGCGGGTGTTGCCCAGGGTGTTGGGTTTAACCCTTGCCAAGTCCAGGAACTCCGCCACGCCCTCATCGCGCGAGTGCAGAAGTTCGGCATACACCGCCGGGTCAACGGCGCTCTGGTCGGCCATGACGCTGAAGCCATGCCGCTCAAAGAACTCGACCTCGAAGGTCAGGCAAAAAATCCGGTGCACCCCCAGATCGCGGGCCCGGCGCAGCAACTCGTTGATCAGCCCGGTGCCCACTCCCTGCCCGCGCCAGGATTCGGCGGAGGCCAGGGTGCGCACTTCGGCGATGTCCTCCCAGATCACGTGCAGCCCCCCGCAGCCGATGACCTGCCCTGCCGCGTCCTCCGCGACCACGAACTCCTGGATGGATTCGTAGTAGGTCACCGCCTCCTTGTCCAGCAGGATGCGCTGCTCGGCCAGGGGGCGGACTAGATTGCGGATGGCGTGGACGTCGGTGGTGCGGGCGGGACGGACGGTAAAAGAACTCACCTTATTGATCCTATGCCCCGCACCATGGGCAGCTGGCGAAGTTTACCCCTGTATTTCGGATCTGTTTGCCCACCTTCCTGCCCGCTGGGTGCGGCGGCCGGGCGGAAGGCGGCCTGTTGTAAGAATCCTGCCGCAAGCCGCTGGGCGAGGCAGCGCTGTGCCAGACTGGTGGGGTTCGACCCGATGGCGGGCGCAAAGGAGGATGGGGCCACATGCACACCGGCGCGCGACGTCCCGGACTGGGGTTGTTGGCGGTGCTGCTCAGCGCGGTGGGCATCGCCCCACTGCTGAACTACGGGCTCAGTGCCACCAGTGACCTGATCATTCGGGAGCTGGGCATCTCCGAGGCGCAGTTCGGACTGCTGGCCACCGTCTGCTTTGGCTTCGCCGCGGTCGGCAATGCCGTGTTCAGCAAGTTCAGCGACCGGCAGCCGGACCGCACCCTGATGCTGCTGATCTTCGGCGCCGCCGCGGTATCGATGGGGCTGCCGGCCCTGCCCGGCGGTTATCTGCTGCTGCTGGCCGCCGCGGCGCTGTCCGGGTTGGCGCAGTCGTTCCCCAACGGGGTCACCAACCGGGTGCTGGCCCAGCGGGTGCCCAGTGCCCAGCGGATCGCCTGGACCGGAGTGAAGCAGTCCGGGGTGCAGGTCAGCCAGTTGGTGGGCAGTGTCGGCTTCCCGCTGCTGGCCGCCTGGATTGGCTGGCATGGGGCCAGCCTGGTTGGCGCGGTCGCCGCTGGCGTGCTGGGCCTGGCGGCGGTGCGGATGCTGGCCGCGGTGCCGCTGTTGGCGCAGGACGCCCCGCCCCGGGCCGCCGAAGCGGCACCGGTTCCCACGACGGCGGGCGGCTCGACACGCTCAATGATCCTGGCGTTGACGGTGTTCGGCTTCATCAACGGGATGGGTGTACAGGCCACGAACGTGTACCTGCCGTTGTTTGCGGTCCGGGAACTGGATTTCTCCCTGGTGCTTGGTGGGCTGACGGCGGCGGCCGCCGGGGCCATCGGGGTCACCGCCCGGGTGGGCTGGGGCCGGATGATGTCGCGTGGGATCTCCGCGCCGCGGCTGCTGCTGCTTCTGGCGGTGCTGGCGCTGGCCGGCGCCGGCACATTCCTGCTGGCGGAATCCTGGCACTGCCCCACCCTGCTGTGGCTGGCCGTGGCCTTGCACGGCGCGTCCGCCCTGGGCGTTTCGGTGGTGCTGATGGCGGCCCTGCTGCGCGCGGTTCCGGCCTCCCTGATGGGAAGCGCCAGCGGGATCGTCTCCGCCGGGCAGTTTGGCGGGTTCACCATTGGCCCCCTGGTGATGGGGATGGTGATCTCCTCGGCCGGGGGTTTCACCCTGGGCTGGCTCATGGTGGCCGGGATCTACCTTTGCTGTACGGTGTTGGGGGTCTTGCTGGTGCTGCGGGCCCGCCGGCGCGGCTGAGCACTCAGCGCGACCCGTGGCGCCCGACGCCAAAGGGCGGCTCGACGGGTATGTCCGTCGAACCGCCCTTCGGTTCTGGTCGGGGTGCTGGCCCGGGGGTCAGCCCTCGATGGCCGCCGGGGCCGGCTCGCCTTCCAGCTGGCCGTTGCCGCCTTCGGCGCGGAAGGTGAACTTCTCGGCGCCGGGCTCCCCTTCGACATCCACGTGGATGTGCTGGCCGGCCAGGATCTGGCCGAACAGGATCCGCTCGGAAAGCTGGTCCTCGATCTCCCGCTGTAT
Organism: Glutamicibacter sp. St.4D3; assembly: GCF_059728615.1. Lineage (NCBI taxonomy): Bacteria > Bacillati > Actinomycetota > Actinomycetes > Micrococcales > Micrococcaceae > Glutamicibacter > Glutamicibacter sp. St.4D3. The sequence continues at coordinate 117,779 of NZ_AP039380.1, read as the reverse complement.
CGTGCGGCGCAGCGGACGGGCACCCATGGCCGGGTCGTAGCCGCGGGCCGCCAGCACGGTGCGGGCCGCCGGGGTCAGCTCGATGGTCATGTTGCGTTCCTCCAGGCGCTTGGCCAGGCGCTGCACGAACAGGTCCACGATCTGCTCGATCTCTTCCTGGCTCAGCTGCGGGAACACCACGATGTCATCGACACGGTTCAGGAACTCGGGACGGAAGTGCTGGCGCAGCTCCTCCTGGACCTTGGCCTGCATCCGCTCGTAGCCGGTGCGGGTGTCGGTCGAGGACTGGAAGCCGGTCATCACGCCCTTGGAGATGTCCCGGGTGCCCAGGTTCGTGGTCATGATGATAATGGTGTTCTTGAAGTCCACCACCCGGCCCTGGGAGTCGGTCAGGCGACCGTCTTCCAGGATCTGCAGCAGTGAGTTGAACAGGTCCGCGTGGGCCTTTTCCACTTCGTCGAACAGCACCACGGAGAAGGGACGGCGACGCACCTTCTCGGTCAGCTGGCCGCCTTCCTCGTAGCCCACGTAGCCTGGAGGGGCGCCGAAGAGCCGGGAGACGGTGTGCTTCTCCGAGTACTCGGACATGTCCAGGGTGATCAGCGCATCTTCCTCGCCGAAGAGGAACTCCGCCAACGCCTTGGCCAGCTCGGTCTTGCCCACACCGGTGGGGCCGGCGAAGATGAACGAGCCGCCGGGGCGGTTCGGGTCCTTCAGTCCGGCACGGGTGCGGCGGATCGCCTGGGAGATCGCCTTGATCGCCGAATCCTGGCCGATGACCCGCTTGTGCAGCTCGTCTTCCATGTTCAGCAGGCGGGTGGACTCTTCCTCGGTCAGCTTCACGACCGGGATGCCGGTCGAGTTGGCCAGCACCTCGGCGATCAGCTCCTCGGTGACCTCCGAGATTTCGTCCATGTCGCCATTGCGCCAGGACTTTTCCTTCTCGTTGCGGGCCTCGATGAGCTTGGATTCCTTGTCGCGCAGCGACGCGGCGCCCTCGAAGTCCTGGGCGTCAATCGCCGCCTCCTTCTCCAGGCGCACGGTGGCGATTTCCTCGTCCATTTCCTTCAGCGCCGGAGGAGCGGTCATGCGCTGGATGCGCAGTCGCGCCCCGGCCTCGTCGATCAGGTCAACGGCCTTGTCCGGCAGGAAGCGGTCCGAGATGTAGCGGTGGGCCAGCTGGGAGGCGGCCTGCAGGGCGCCGTCGGTGATCGAGACGCGGTGGTGCGCCTCATAGCGGTCACGCAGCCCACGCAGGATCTGCGTGGTCAGCTCCACCGTCGGTTCCTTGACCTGGATCGGCTGGAAGCGGCGCTCCAGCGCGGCGTCCTTCTCAATGTTCTTGCGGTACTCATCCAGGGTCGTGGCGCCGATGGTCTGCAGCTCACCGCGGGCCAGCATCGGCTTGAGGATGCTGGCGGCGTCGATGGCGCCCTCGGCGGCACCGGCACCGACCAGGGTGTGGATCTCATCGATGAACAGGATGATGTCCCCGCGGGTGCGGATTTCCTTCAGCACCTTCTTCAGGCGCTCTTCGAAGTCACCGCGGTAACGGGAGCCGGCCACCAGGGATCCCAGGTCCAGGGTGTACAGCTGCTTGTCCTTGATGGTCTCGGGCACGTCGCCGCGCACGATCGCCTGGGCCAGGCCCTCGACGACCGCGGTCTTGCCGACGCCCGGCTCACCGATCAGCACAGGGTTGTTCTTGGTGCGCCGGGAAAGGACCTGCATGACGCGTTCCATCTCATGCTCGCGACCGATCACCGGGTCGAGCTTGCCCTCGCGGGCTGCGGCTGTCAGGTTGCGGCCGAACTGGTCCAGTACGGCCGAGCCAGCCGGGGCGCCCTCGCTCTGGCCGCCGGAGCTGACGCCCGCCGCGGCGGTGTCCTTCCCGCCCTGGTAACCAGACAGCAGCTGGATGACCTGCTGACGCACGCGTCCCAGGTCTGCACCGAGCTTGACCAGCACCTGTGCGGCCACGCCCTCGCCTTCACGAATCAGGCCCAGCAGGATGTGCTCGGTGCCAATGTAGTTGTGGCCCAGCTGCAGCGCTTCGCGCAGCGAGAGCTCCAAAACCTTCTTGGCGCGCGGAGTGAACGGGATATGTCCAGATGGGGCCTGCTGCCCCTTGCCAATAATCTCCTGCACCTGTTCACGCACGGCGCCCAGGGAGATGTTCAGGGACTCGAGCGCTTTGGCTGCAACTCCGTCACCTTCGTGGATGAGCCCGAGCAGCAGGTGCTCGGTGCCGATGTAGTTGTGGTTGAGCATGCGCGCCTCTTCTTGGGCGAGCACGACAACGCGACGGGCACGGTCGGTAAATCTCTCAAACATTGCGGCACACTCCTTGCTTACCAATAGTTCGATGCTACGCACCATGAGGCCGGGAATCTGCCTTGTTCGCCACAGGGATAACCGCGTGAGGTTGCCCCGGCGCCCGAGAAGGTGCGCCAACGACAATGACCGGGATGAAATCATCCCGGTCATTTTGCGTCGTGGCTTGGGGTGTTCGAAGCCTTAGCGCGAGCGGCTGCGTCCACCCTTGCGCTGCGCCGCGTAGTAGGCCTCCACCACATCCGCATTCAGTCGTCCGCGGGCGTTGACCTTCATGTTGTTCTCCTTGGCCCAGGCGCGGATGGCCGGCGCCTCGCTGGTGGAGTTCTGCTTGGAGGAACGCCCCGCCTGGATGTAAGGCTCCATGGCGGCACGGAATTTCTCCGCATTTTCATCATTCAGGTCAATTTCGTAATGCTGCCCGCCGAAGCTGAAGGAAAATGATTCCGTGGCTTCTCCCCCATCGATATCGTCGATCAATGCAATTTGTACTTGGCGTGCCATGTTATTAGCCTCCGGGTTGGTACATTTTTGGTCGTTGAAATAATCTTCAGACCTTAACCTGTATCCATCATAGGCAATAACGGCGATGATTTACGCATTAATCCTACGATTAACACCTAATTATCAGGGTGACCTTTATTATCTCCTGATTTCAGATCTACACCTGTAGTTCCAAAATCATTATTCTGATCAACTTCCGCCTGAGCTTGACGCTCCGAACGGTCGGCATTCATAACAGCCTTGATAACGTACCAGAAAATCAGGGCGACAACGATTGTTGGAAGAATGGCTTCAACATAGGGCATATTATGCCTCCGGCTTTAGCAATGGGAACAGTATGGTTTCACGGATTCCCACGTCGGTGAACAGCATGACCAGGCGATCGATGCCCAGGCCGATGCCCCCCATGGGCGGGGCTCCGTACTCCAGGGCTCGCAAAAAGTCCTCGTCCAGCTGCATGGCCTCCGGGTCTCCACCGGCGGCCATCAACGACTGCTCGGTCAGCCGCTCACGCTGGATGACCGGGTCGATCAGCTCGGAGAACGCGGTACCGCGTTCCATGCCCCCGATGATCAGGTCCCAAGCCTCGATGACACCGGGCTTGGAACGGTGCGGCCGCGCCAGCGGCTGGGCCAGCGGCGGGTAGTCGTAGACGAAGGTCGGGTCCATCAGGTTCGGTTCGACGATCTCCCCGAAGAGCTCGATGACCAGCTTCTGGGCATCCCAGGCCGGGTCGATCTTCACCTCGTGCTTGTCGGCGATCTCGCGCAGCGTCTCGGCCGGGGTTTCCGGGGTAATCTCCATGCCAACGGCCTCGGACAGACCTGGGTAGACCCCGAGCCAGCCCCATTCGCCGTCCAGGTTGATGGTTCCCTTCGGGGTTTCCAGCACGCGTCCGGCGCCGATGGCGTCCGCGGCGTTGAGGATGATCTCCTTAATCCGCTCGGCCATCACGAACTGGTCGGCGTAGGCCTCATAGCATTCGAGCATGGTGAACTCCGGGGAGTGCGTGGAGTCCACGCCCTCATTGCGGAAGATGCGGCCGAGTTCGAAGACCCGATCCACTCCGCCGACCACGGTGCGCTTCAGGTATAGTTCCAGGGCGATGCGCAGAGTCATTTCCTGGTCGAAGGCGTTCAGGTGGGTATGGAACGGCCGGGCCGAGGCCCCGCCGTGCACCAACTGGAGCATCGGGGTCTCGATCTCGACGTAGTCGCGCTCCTCCAGGGTGCGGCGCACGGCACGGATGATGGCTGCTCGCTTGTAGATCATTTCCCGGGCCTCGTTGCGCACGATCAGATCGGCGTAGCGCTGACGGACGCGCGTCTCCTCGTTCAGGTCGGCGTGCAGCACCGGCAGGGGACGCAGGGCCTTGGAGGCCATCTGGAACTCATCGGCCATGATCGACAGTTCGCCGCGGCGTGAGGAGATCACCTCTCCCTTGACGAAGACATGGTCACCCAGGTCCACCAGGGCCTTCCAGTCGGCCAGACGCTCCTCGCCGACCTTCGCCAGCGAGATCATCACCTGCAGCCGGGTTCCGGCGCCCTCCGGTCCGCCCTCCTGCAGGGTGGCGAAGCACAGCTTGCCGGTGTTGCGCATGAAGACGATGCGACCGGCGACCCCCACGTTCACTCCTGTGGCCTGGTCCGGCTCGAGATCAGGGAACTGTTCGCGAACCTCGGCCAGGCTGTGGGTGCGCGGCACGCCTACGGGGTAGGCCTCTTCACCACGGGACAGCAGTTCGGCGCGCTTGCTCAGGCGCACCTGCCGCTGGTCGTTGGTGTTCTGGCTGTCTGCTGCAGGGGAATTATCTTGGGAAGTCACAGTACATCATTCTACGTGTGAAAATTCTCGTTGTGGCCGCTTCATGACTGGACTCTCACCTGAGGTTGGCCACAACAGCCAAAAGGCGGGCGCACGTCGCGCCCGCCTTTCTTCCGGCTACCAGATCTCGACGCGTTCGGCCGGATCCAGCCACATCCCGTCACCGGGCTGGGTGCCGAAGGCCTCGTGGAAAGCATCCAGGTTCTTTGGCACTTGGTTGCAGCGGAATTCGCCCGGCGCATGCGGGTCGGTGGTCACTCGAACAACTGCGGTTTCCGGGCGAATCAGCGTGCGCCAGCATTCGGCCCAGGCGTAGAAGAACCGCTGGTCCCCGCTGACCCCGTCAATCACCTGGTCCTGCTCGATGCCGCGGGCGGCCAGCTCAAGCTTGTAGGCCTTGTACGCGATGCCCAAGCCACCCAGGTCGCCGATGTTCTCCCCCAGGGTGAGCTTGCCGTTAACCTGATGGTCCGGGGCTTCGCTTGGACTGAGGGCATCGTATTGGTCAACCAGTTTCGTGGTCAGCTTTTCGAAAGCTTCCCGGTCTTCCGCTGTCCACCAGTTCTTCAGCTGCCCGCTGCCGTCGTACTGCGAACCCTGATCATCAAAGCCGTGTCCGATCTCGTGGCCAATGACCGCGCCGATCGCCCCGAAGTTCGAGGCGAGGTCGCGATCGACGTCAAAGAAAGGCAGGCGAAGGATCGCGGCGGGGAAGGCGATTTCGTTCAACAGCGGATGGTAGTAGGCATTCACGGTCTGCGGGTACATGAACCACAGCTCCCGATCCACCCCGTCATCAATCTTCTGCAGTTCACGCTTGAACTCGAACTCGTTGGCGGCCGCCAGGTTCGCGATCACGTCCTGCGGGTCCGTGGTGATGCTCGAGTAGTCGATCCACTCGTTGGGGTAGCCGATCTTGGGACGGAACATGGACAACTTTTCGAGCGCCTTCTCGATTGTCTCCTCCCCCATCCACGGCAGGGTGGTGATCGAGTCCCGGTAGGCCTCGATCAGCCGCTCCACCAGGTGGTCCATGGCGTCCTTCGCCTCCGGCGGGAAGTGCTTGGCCACGTAGAGTTGTCCCAGGTCCTCACCGACGGCGCTTTCAGTGAAGCTGACCCCACGCTTCCAGCGCTCCTTCAGGGTTTCCACTCCGCCCAGCTTCGCGGCGTAGAACGCGAAGTTTTCGTTGACGAAGGGGCTGGAAAGGTAGGGTGCGAAGGAGCGCAGCACCTGGACGGTGAGCCAGGCCTTCCAACGCTCGAGGGGTTCTTCCTCCAGCGTCTGGCCCAGCGCTTCGAAGAAGCTGGGCTGCCACAGCACAACCTCGGCATAGTACTTCGGTTCAATTCCCGCGCCTTGGAGCCAGTAGCGCATCCCTGGGAAAATCTGGAGCAGTTCTTCATCGCTCATCAGGTTGTACCGGGCTTGGGCATCGCGGACCTTGACGCGATCCCAATGGTGGGAGGCAATGACTTTCTCCAACGCCACGACGTCTTCGGCGGCCTTCGACGGATCCGCCACTTCACCGAGATCCAACAGGCGTGCCAGGTGCTCCTGGTAGTCGCTGACGGTCGAGGCGAACTGCTCTTCACGGTAGTAAGACTCATCCGGTAGGCCCAGTCCACCTTGCAGGAAGGTCAGCAGATTGCGCTCGGGATTACCGGCGTCATTCATGGCGCCGGCCTGCAGGAAGCTACTGATGCCCTTGCGGTAGAAGCCTCCGGATAGCTCAATGAGCTCTTCGGCAGTGGAAACCCGTTGGATATCCTCCAGATAGCCGCGAACCGGCTCGATCCCCTTGGCCTCGATGGCTTCCTCATTCATGAAGCTGCCATACAGGTGGGCAATGCGTACTTTATCCGGAGCCTGCTCGGTGCCGGATTTCACGGCTTCGACGGCATCTTCGATGATCGCATGGACCGCAGCTTCCGCCTCGTCACGCAGTTCCATGAACGAGCCGTACAGACCCTGGTCGCTGGGGATGCTCGCCGAGGCAAACCACTTGCCATTCGCGTTGCGGTATAGATCGTCCTGCGGCCGAATGGATTCGTCGCGGTATTTCAATGCCTTCGCGCTCAACTAAATGCTCCCCTGTCCAAACCTGACTGTTTCTACCTCTGTACTGTAGTCAGCTGAGCGCCGCTGGGGGCAAAAGATGTTGCCCCGTGCGCCAACGGCTTAAACAGGTGAGGCTCCAACCATCACTGGTTGGAGCCTCAAACCCTTCATCAAGTTAAGTCCGGCGGTGTCCTACTCTCCCACACCCTCACGAGTGCAGTACCATCGGCGCAGTGGGCCTTAGCTTCCGGGTTCGGTATGGGACCGGGCGTTTCCCCCACGCTATGACCGCCGTAACAGCAGTGAAACAACCACACACCTGGTGCCGGCTGCAAAACCATCCATGAACAACACCTGCCAACCCCCACACCCCACCAACAAGGGGGGGCCTGGGGTGGTGTGGTTGTTGTTTCGTAACCGTATAGTGAACGCGAGCAACACTCTTTGCCGAACACCCCAGCGAGGGGGTGGTTTTGTTGTGTGTTGATAAGTCATCGGCCTATTAGTACAGGTCAGCTACACAAGTCTTTAGTCCTTGCTTCCACATCCTGCCTATCAACCCAGTGGTCTAGCTGGGGGCCTCTCACACAAAAAGTGCATGGAAATCTCATCTCGAAGCAGGCTTCCCGCTTAGATGCTTTCAGCGGTTATCCCTTCCAAACGTAGCTAATCAGCGATGCACTTGGCAGTACAACTGACACACCAGAGGTTCGTCCGTCCCGGTCCTCTCGTACTAAGGACAGCCCTTCTCAAATTTCCAACGCGCGCAGCGGATAGGGACCGAACTGTCTCACGACGTTCTAAACCCAGCTCGCGTACCGCTTTAATGGGCGAACAGCCCAACCCTTGGGACCTACTCCAGCCCCAGGATGCGACGAGCCGACATCGAGGTGCCAAACCATGCCGTCGATATGGACTCTTGGGCAAGATCAGCCTGTTATCCCCGAGGTACCTTTTATCCGTTGAGCGACGGCCCTTCCACACGGTGCCGCCGGATCACTAGTCCCGACTTTCGTCCCTGCTCGAGCTGTCACTCTCACAGTCAAGCTCCCTTGTGCACTTACACTCAACACCTGATTGCCAACCAGGCTGAGGGAACCTTTGGGCGCCTCCGTTACTCTTTAGGAGGCAACCGCCCCAGTTAAACTACCCATCAGGCACTGTCCCTGAACCAGATCATGGTCCGAAGTTAGGTGACCGGTACAGCCAGAGTGGTATTTCAACGATGACTCCACCCGAACTAGCGTCCAGGCTTCACAGTCTCCCACCTATCCTACACAAGCTGCACCGAACACCAATACCAAACTATAGTAAAGGTCTCGGGGTCTTTCCGTCCTGCTGCGCGTAACGAGCATCTTTACTCGTACTGCAATTTCGCCGAGTTCATGGTTGAGACAGCGGGGAAGTCGTTACTCCATTCGTGCAGGTCGGAACTTACCCGACAAGGAATTTCGCTACCTTAGGATGGTTATAGTTACCACCGCCGTTTACTGGGGCTTAAATTCTCCGCTTCGACCCCAAAAGGGTCTAACAGGTCCTCTTAACCTTCCAGCACCGGGCAGGAGTCAGTCCGTATACATCGTCTTGCGACTTCGCACGGACCTGTGTTTTTAGTAAACAGTCGCTTCCCCCTGGTCTCTGCGGCCCACACCCGCTCAGGAAAGCAAGTTTCCCTCACGAGGCAGGCCCCCCTTCTTCCGAAGTTACGGGGGCATTTTGCCGAGTTCCTTAACCATGATTCTCTCGATCGCCTCGGTATTCTCTACCAGATCACCTGTGTCGGTTTAGGGTACGGGCGGACTGGGACCTCACGCCGATGCTTTTCTAGGCAGCATAGGATCACCGAATCACCCACCAAAGTGGGCGCCTATCAGGTCTCAGGCACACGTTCCGCGGATTTGCCAACGAAACACCCTACACCCTTGGACCAGGTCAATTCCATTGCCTGGCTCGGCTACCTTCCTGCGTCACACCTGTTAACACGCTGACCTCACACCCTCGGTTCCCAGCCACCAACCACAACAACCACCCCCCAAAGGGGGCAGCACGTCATGGCGGCAGGTGGTTAGCATCAGATGCTCAGTATGGGCGGTCCTTCGCCGGTACGGGAATATCAACCCGTTGTCCATCGACTACGCCTGTCGGCCTCGCCTTAGGTCCCGACTAACCCAGGGCAGATTAACTTGACCCTGGAACCCTTGATCATTCGGCGGACGGGTTTCTCACCCGTCATTCGCTACTCATGCCTGCATTCTCACTCGCGTAGCCTCCACCGCTGGTTTCCACCGCGACTTCACCGGCCACACGACGCTCCCCTACCCATCCAAACCACTGGACCACAAAAGCCAATGACATGTTTGAATGACGCAACTTCGGCGGTGTGCTTGAGCCCCGCTACATTATCGGCGCGGAATCACTTGACCAGTGAGCTATTACGCACTCTTTCAAGGGTGGCTGCTTCTAAGCCAACCTCCTGGTTGTCACAGCAACTCCACATCCTTTTCCACTTAGCACACGCTTAGGGGCCTTAGTTGGCGTTCTGGGCTGTTTCCCTCTCGACTATGAAGCTTATCCCCCACAGTCTCACTGCTGCGCTCTAACTTACCGGCATTCGGAGTTTGGCTAAGGTCAGTAACCTTGTAGGGCCCATCGCCTATCCAGTAGCTCTACCTCCAGTAAGAAACACGCAACGCTGCACCTAAATGCATTTCGGGGAGAACCAGCTATCACGAAGTTTGATTGGCCTTTCACCCCTACCCACAGCTCATCCCCTCCATTTTCAACTGAAGTGGGTTCGGTCCTCCACACGCTCTTACACGCGCTTCAACCTGGCCATGGGTAGATCACTTCGCTTCGGGTCTAGACCGTGCCACTCAAACGCCCTATTCAGACTCGCTTTCGCTACGACTACCCCACACGGGTTAACCTCGCGACACAGCACTAACTCGCAGGCTCATTCTTCAAAAGGCACGCCATCACAGAACACAAAGCCCTGCTCTAACGGTTTGTAAGCACACGGTTTCAGGTACTATTTCACTCCCCTCCCGGGGTACTTTTCACCATTCCCTCACGGTACTGATTCACTATCGGTCATCAGGTAGTATTCAGGCTTACCAGGTGGTCCTGGCAGATTCACACGGGATTCCTCGAGCCCCGTGCTACTCGGGCACCCACACTAGGACGGCAGCACGCATGACGACTACGGGACTATCACCCTCTCTGGTCCGGCATTCCAACCGATTCACCTATACGCCTGCACCTCATCCCGCCAGCCGAATAGAACTGGCACATATGGACCCCACAACCCCGAAGATGCAACGCCTATCCGCTATCACACACCTACCGGTTTAGCCCCATCCGCGTTCGCTCGCCACTACTAACGGAATCACTATTGTTTTCTTTTCCTGCGGGTACTGAGATGTTTCACTTCCCCGCGTTCCCCCCACATGGCCTATACATTCAGCCACGGGTCACACCACATAACATGGTGCCGGGTTTCCCCATTCGGAAATCCTGGCCTCAACGTCCGGTTATCGACTCCACCAGGCTTATCGCAGATTCCCACGTCCTTCATCGGCTCCTGATGCCAAGGCATCCACCGTGCGCCCTTAAAAACTTTCAACACAATCATCCATCCATCACAGACAAACGACAGCACAGAAAACCTCAAATACATGAGCAACAAAACAATCAACAAAATCACAAAACAACAAACACCCACACACACAAAAAGCGGCAGGCACCTGTCATTTCAAGATGCTCGCGTTCACTATACAGTTCCCAAACAACAACCCCACACCCCCACACCACACACCCACACAAGGGGCACGCGTGCCAAGGACACAGGAAAACAAACATGGTCTTTCAACCGAAACACCAAGAACACCACACCCACCACAACGGCAGGCACAGCATGCTTGTTGCCTCAAAACCCAACAGTGCGCCACAACCCAGCACCACAAGCACCACCACCAGCCTTCCAACCACAAGCCCCCACAACGGAAACCCACGGCGTACTCACCAGCAGCACCACCCACAGCACCAAACCCGACCACAACCCCCACACCCAAAAAGTGCACGGACCACGACCGATAGTTCATTGATATTCCACCCATGAGCAACCCGCCCACCAACACTCGTGGCGGCAACGGGCAACCAATAATGGTTAGCTCCTTAGAAAGGAGGTGATCCAGCCGCACCTTCCGGTACGGCTACCTTGTTACGACTTAGTCCCAATCGCCAGTCCCACCTTCGACGACTCCCCCCACACAAGGTGGTTAGGCCATCGGCTTCGGGTGTTACCAACTTTCGTGACTTGACGGGCGGTGTGTACAAGGCCCGGGAACGTATTCACCGCAGCGTTGCTGATCTGCGATTACTAGCGACTCCGACTTCATGGGGTCGAGTTGCAGACCCCAATCCGAACTGAGACCGGCTTTTAGGGATTAGCTCCACCTCACAGTATCGCAACCCATTGTACCGGCCATTGTAGCATGCGTGAAGCCCAAGACATAAGGGGCATGATGATTTGACGTCATCCCCACCTTCCTCCGAGTTGACCCCGGCAGTCTCCCATGAGTCCCCGGCATAACCCGCTGGCAACATGGAACGAGGGTTGCGCTCGTTGCGGGACTTAACCCAACATCTCACGACACGAGCTGACGACAACCATGCACCACCTGTGAACCAGCCCCAAAAGGGGAAAGACCATCTCTGGCCCGGTCTGGAACATGTCAAGCCTTGGTAAGGTTCTTCGCGTTGCATCGAATTAATCCGCATGCTCCGCCGCTTGTGCGGGCCCCCGTCAATTCCTTTGAGTTTTAGCCTTGCGGCCGTACTCCCCAGGCGGGGCACTTAATGCGTTAGCTACGGCGCGGAAAACGTGGAATGTCCCCCACACCTAGTGCCCAACGTTTACGGCATGGACTACCAGGGTATCTAATCCTGTTCGCTCCCCATGCTTTCGCTCCTCAGCGTCAGTAAATGCCCAGAGACCTGCCTTCGCCATCGGTGTTCCTCCTGATATCTGCGCATTTCACCGCTACACCAGGAATTCCAGTCTCCCCTACATCACTCTAGTCTGCCCGTACCCACCGCAGATCCGAGGTTGAGCCTCGGACTTTCACGGCAGACGCGACAAACCGCCTACGAGCTCTTTACGCCCAATAATTCCGGATAACGCTTGCGCCCTACGTATTACCGCGGCTGCTGGCACGTAGTTAGCCGGCGCTTCTTCTGCAAGTACCGTCACCCCCAAAAGGGGCTTCTTCCCTACTGAAAGAGGTTTACAACCCGAAGGCCGTCATCCCTCACGCGGCGTCGCTGCATCAGGCTTTCGCCCATTGTGCAATATTCCCCACTGCTGCCTCCCGTAGGAGTCTGGGCCGTGTCTCAGTCCCAGTGTGGCCGGTCACCCTCTCAGGCCGGCTACCCGTCGTCGCCTTGGTGAGCCATTACCTCACCAACAAGCTGATAGGCCGCGAGTCCATCCCCAACCGATAAATCTTTCCACCCCCTGCCATGCAGCAGGAAGTCATATCCGGTATTAGACCCAGTTTCCCGGGCTTATCCCGAAGTCAGGGGCAGGTTACTCACGTGTTACTCACCCGTTCGCCACTAATCCACCAGTGCAAGCACCAGCATCATCGTTCGACTTGCATGTGTTAAGCACGCCGCCAGCGTTCATCCTGAGCCAGGATCAAACTCTCCATAAAAAACAAGAAAAGCACACCACCAACCACCACACGGCAGTCAATGATGCAATCCCGGCGAATAAAAAACACTCAACCACCACACACGGGGGTGCGGGCGATCAAGCAAATAAATGTTTCGTATTCACCAAACAAAAATAATTTGGTATCAACAAACTTGGCACACTATTGAGTTCTCAAACAACAAGCGCTTACCGGTTCATCATCGACATCATTTCGACCCGTGATCTCGTCCGGCGCTCTGTAATTATTTTATCCCAGCGAATTCCTGAAAGTCAAATCCATTCTTTGTGATTTGAATCAGTTTTCACTTTCCCGTTGAATCTTCGCCTGTCCACAGTGACCTGTGGAAAATCGTTGATTTTCCGGGCTTCTCGCCTTGATTTGGTACCGGTTTTCTCCGGTCCGCTTCTCGGCGACAAGGAAAAACTATACACAGGTTTTTAGGCCTCCGCAAATCGAGGACCTGTTTTTGTGTGGTGAGCGTGGCCACATCAAAAATCCTCGCTGCTCGTTGATCAATAGAACCGGTATTTAAGGATTCCCCCCATTTAATGCTTCAGAATTTTGCCTGCGTCCTCATTCGTGACTGCGCCCAGATACCAGGTAAAGGGGGACTTTCAGCATGTCTCCGCCAATGTAGAGGGTTCTAACAAAGCGGGTTCGATCTAAAGCAGGGCAGGTTTCCTCACTGCCGAACTTCGCGCAACCGCAAACTCCGATGCTGATTCCCGGCAGGTCATCACGCGAGGGCCGCGATCGCCTTTGACAGCTGCTTCAGTACCCGCAAGCCGCACATAGCTCTCAGGTGCAATCGCCATTGACCTTGGGCGATAGCCTAAGACCTGTTCGGGACCGGAGCTGCAGATACAAGGCTCAGCTCAATGATCTGCAGAGTTTTCGACTCTGCAGGAGGCAGCGGCTCCAACAGACAGCATCCCCATGCCCTGTCGGAGTTGATGTGTCGCTGGAACTGGTGCCCGTCCCATTTAGAGATTGATAGCTGTGCTGGCCTCGGAGCGGAACCCGGAGCGTCTCCTTCCAGAGACTGCCTGCGAGGCTCTCGCCACCACCGCTAGACCGAACGACCCGCCCAGAAGACTTCGCCCCACTCGAGAGCGGTGCTCCTTCGTTCAGGAGGAAGCTCGTTGTCCTTTACAACCTTAGAGCGGCAGTGCTTGCTCACCGGACGAGTTGTCTCGTCGATCGGCGTTGCAGTTCAACCAGCTCACTACGAAGCGGCCGTTGCCAGCATCGATGTCGGACGCGTTCGTTGCCCCCTTTGGCATCGCAGCCGGCCTGGGGCTGTGCAGCCATTTTGTAGTGATTGGAATGATGTAGGCGTACTCATCCTCGCGGAGTACGGTGTTCGGTTCGGTGCCTTCACCCTCTGTTCGGAGCATGCATCAGAACTGGGTGTCCTTGCTACAGGCAGAACGCCAGGCAAACGAGGATCCCGGGCATACCCCTGTTGTGGGATCAATACCCAAACAACTCAGAGCGAGACAGCACAGGCGGGAGCGTTCGTTGCCCTGCTGTGCCACCGCCCGGGATAAATTAACAGCTCGCGTTGGACGTCGCATAGCGGAGTGCCTTCGCGATACACCAAGTTAGGATTAGCAAGGCACTCGACCCTGAGAGCCAAATGGTTGGCTGTGTGGGTAGAGCTCTCCTTGGACCTGCGGTGTCCGTAGTCTCTGACCGAGGCTTGGGTCGAGAAGTCTTGCTCGCGCCAGCGCCACCTAATGCTGCTATCTGGTCCCCAAATAGTGAAGTACATGGCACCTCAACCATCCACGCCAGACAGTTCTCCAGCCTTGTATGCTCAGGTTCCACATGATTTCGCCATGCAGGTTGCGATCGTCTGTCGACCACGCAACCCAATATGTAGCTGTGAGCATTCAGAACCGGGCCTGAAGCCGGTTCTGCTGCGGGAAGTACGCCTCCTCTACCATGAGAATGCATTTCGCCGAACATGGGTTCACGACCAGAGTGGCATCTTCGATGGCTCATCTCTTGGCTTCACTCGCACAAGCGTCCTTCATCAGGTCAAAGCGCTAACTGAGCGACGCTCGAGCAGCATTCCCCAGGGAAAGCCGACCATTGGCTCTCGTCAGCTTCAAGGTGTGCCCAACGCGCAAGTGCAGTTCCATAGTGCCGGCCAGGAGCAGATGGTCGGCCACCCAACCTGAGCGAGTCGGTAATACCACTCAATGACGATGAAGGCGTCGGCGCCGATGCCGTGATCTCGTTGCGCGCCTGGGGACAAAGGCAAATTCGCCGAGCATGCTAGAGCTGCCAAGCCCACGGTGGATCGGTAGGGGGATCGTACAGCCAACCACGAGTTCGTCAGATCCCGGTCGAATGGCACAGCGCTGACACTTTCATGGCAGGGCTCGATCGTGCCCTCAAACTCGTCATTCGAGGCAACTCATGGAAGAAGCTGGCGTTGGCAGCATGGGGAAGCACTATCCGCCGGCGGCTCGAAGGAGGCAGTCCAGAACGAGGGAACGTAAGCTCCTCTACTCCTTCGATGCCTGTTGCCGGAACCGACGGCCATCTGCATGCGTTTGCGCCGGCCTGGTATCACGGCCAGCAAGACACTCGGCAAGGTCGTACAAGGGAAGGGGTGCGTTAAATGCAAGCTGGCTTATGTCGCCATCCCAATAGACGAGAGTGCTGTTGTACAAGGTGGTGCAGCCGCCCATGGGAAACAAGCGGTGCAGGTGCCCTCGGACCTGTACTCGGTAGCGGCCCAAGTTGATGCCCAGCACACTGACCACTTCCGGCCTATAGGCAATAAAGTGTGTCTGAAAACCTGGTCCTGCCCCGGAAAGCCGGGACAGGATCAAGGTTCACATGGGTATTCAATCCATAAGTGTGAAGCTTACTGGACAATCCCATACTTGTATTATCTGCCATTCACCCATGAAAAAGAACGGCACGACATCCAAAGGAACCCAACGCTGGCGATGCAAGAACTGCAATTCGAGCACCACTTTCCAGCGAGCTGACACCACAGCTCGCAACCAACTCACTGGCTTCGTCGGTTGGCTCATGAGCAAGCTTTCTCAAGCCGAATTCGGCGGAGGCACTGGCCGGACTTTCCGCTACCAGACCGCTTGGTGCTGGAACGTCGAACCCTATTTACCGCGAACTGGTGAAGTTTTCAATGAAGTCCAAGTCGACGGTATCTATATCCGTCCAGGCTGGTGCCTGCTGATCGCTATCGCTAACGGAAGCGTTATCGGATGGCAGTGGTGCGACCGTGAAAAAGCCGTGGCATGGATCGCTTTGTTGGAGCATTTTCCCGAGCCGAAAGTCGTGCTGACTGATGGCGGATCAGGACTGATGAAAGCGTTGAAAAAGCTCTGGCCTAATGTGAAGATCCAACGCTGCTTGGTCCATATCCAGCGCAACGTTCGCACCTACCTGACGATGAATCCTCGGTTGCAGGCTGGTAAATCGCTGCGGCGTCTAAGCTTGAAACTCACGAAAATCCAGACGCAGGAAGCCGCGACAGAATGGATGGCCGCTTTCGCTGCCTGGCATGCAGAGAACCAGAACCTGATCAATGAGAAGACCTACGCTGCTGACTGGCCCGGTGCCAGACCGCAAGGTGTTCATGGCACCCGGAAGTGGTGGTACACCCATGAACGGCTACGAAGCGCCTACGAGTCCATGAGGAAAGCAATGCAGCGCGGTCACTTGTTCACGTACTTGAACAAGGACCTAAAAGGTCTGGGGATCAACGCGACGACGAACATGATTGAAGGCGCGGTGAACTCCGGGATCCGAGCCATGATCTTTCATCATCGCGGGATGCCGGTCGAGCATCGAAGACGAGCATGCGAGTGGTTCTGCTGGACGCACACCGATGAGGCGAATCGCCCTGCGTTGGGAGAGCTTTTACGGCCGGAGCACTTCTCTCCAGAAGCAAAGAAGGCAGCTGAGCAAGTGTCAGATGACGAGCCAATCGGCCCGGAGCTTTATGGCACCGGCGCTAGTACCGAAGATGGACAGTTCATCAGAAGAGGCTGGATTCGAAACAGCTACTAGTCACTGGTCTTGAAGGTGTCTGGCCTTGGAACACGCCCGGGCCAGACACACTTTATTGCCTATAGCCCCCACTTCCGCGGTCGACCGGTTGCTGCAACATACAAATCTTCCAGATCAACCGTGAAGCAATGCTCGAGCCCCAGAGTCTTCCGGTGTGCGCAGCAAGAGCAAGGAGGTAGCGACCCCGACGACCGGCTGTCTTGAAGCCGCGTGTCCCAGCCGGTACCGATGAGTGGCAAACTGATCACGATTTTCCACGGACGTCTATTCATAGACCCCAACGGACAGAAACACGGGTGCTTGCCACCTATTCCACGGCAAGAAAAGAACCATATTCCGCTGGAGAGGGGTATCTCACCGTAACCACGAACGCGACGAGTACAACCAGACCATGTCGAAAAAGTCTTTGAAGTCCAATAGCAGAGTACGAAGATAAGAAGCCAGCAGCTCTGGGCCGACGCGCGGTTTCCCGAGTGCCGGATCAGGGCTACCGATTAGCACGAGAACATTTGGGCTTAAACAGGTGAGGCTCCAACCATCACTGGTTGGAGCCTCAAACCCTTCATCAAGTTAAGTCCGGCGGTGTCCTACTCTCCCACACCCTCACGAGTGCAGTACCATCGGCGCAGTGGGCCTTAGCTTCCGGGTTCGGTATGGGACCGGGCGTTTCCCCCACGCTATGACCGCCGTAACAGCAGTGAAACAACCACACACCTGGTGCCGGCTGCAAAACCATCCATGAACAACACCTGCCAACCCCCACACCCCACCAACAAAGGGGCCCGGGGTGGTGTGGTTGTTGTTTCGTAACCGTATAGTGAACGCGAGCAACACTCTTTGCCGAACACCCCACACAAAAGGGGGGTGGTTTTGTTGTGTGTTGATAAGTCATCGGCCTATTAGTACAGGTCAGCTACACAAGTCTTTAGTCCTTGCTTCCACATCCTGCCTATCAACCCAGTGGTCTAGCTGGGGGCCTCTCACACAAAAAGTGCATGGAAATCTCATCTCGAAGCAGGCTTCCCGCTTAGATGCTTTCAGCGGTTATCCCTTCCAAACGTAGCTAATCAGCGATGCACTTGGCAGTACAACTGACACACCAGAGGTTCGTCCGTCCCGGTCCTCTCGTACTAAGGACAGCCCTTCTCAAATTTCCAACGCGCGCAGCGGATAGGGACCGAACTGTCTCACGACGTTCTAAACCCAGCTCGCGTACCGCTTTAATGGGCGAACAGCCCAACCCTTGGGACCTACTCCAGCCCCAGGATGCGACGAGCCGACATCGAGGTGCCAAACCATGCCGTCGATATGGACTCTTGGGCAAGATCAGCCTGTTATCCCCGAGGTACCTTTTATCCGTTGAGCGACGGCCCTTCCACACGGTGCCGCCGGATCACTAGTCCCGACTTTCGTCCCTGCTCGAGCTGTCACTCTCACAGTCAAGCTCCCTTGTGCACTTACACTCAACACCTGATTGCCAACCAGGCTGAGGGAACCTTTGGGCGCCTCCGTTACTCTTTAGGAGGCAACCGCCCCAGTTAAACTACCCATCAGGCACTGTCCCTGAACCAGATCATGGTCCGAAGTTAGGTGACCGGTACAGCCAGAGTGGTATTTCAACGATGACTCCACCCGAACTAGCGTCCAGGCTTCACAGTCTCCCACCTATCCTACACAAGCTGCACCGAACACCAATACCAAACTATAGTAAAGGTCTCGGGGTCTTTCCGTCCTGCTGCGCGTAACGAGCATCTTTACTCGTACTGCAATTTCGCCGAGTTCATGGTTGAGACAGCGGGGAAGTCGTTACTCCATTCGTGCAGGTCGGAACTTACCCGACAAGGAATTTCGCTACCTTAGGATGGTTATAGTTACCACCGCCGTTTACTGGGGCTTAAATTCTCCGCTTCGACCCCAAAAGGGTCTAACAGGTCCTCTTAACCTTCCAGCACCGGGCAGGAGTCAGTCCGTATACATCGTCTTGCGACTTCGCACGGACCTGTGTTTTTAGTAAACAGTCGCTTCCCCCTGGTCTCTGCGGCCCACACCCGCTCAGGAAAGCAAGTTTCCCTCACGAGGCAGGCCCCCCTTCTTCCGAAGTTACGGGGGCATTTTGCCGAGTTCCTTAACCATGATTCTCTCGATCGCCTCGGTATTCTCTACCAGATCACCTGTGTCGGTTTAGGGTACGGGCGGACTGGGACCTCACGCCGATGCTTTTCTAGGCAGCATAGGATCACCGAATCACCCACCAAAGTGGGCGCCTATCAGGTCTCAGGCACACGTTCCGCGGATTTGCCAACGAAACACCCTACACCCTTGGACCAGGTCAATTCCATTGCCTGGCTCGGCTACCTTCCTGCGTCACACCTGTTAACACGCTGACCTCACACCCTCGGTTCCCAGCCACCAACCACAACAACCACCCCCCAAAGGGGGCAGCACGTCATGGCGGCAGGTGGTTAGCATCAGATGCTCAGTATGGGCGGTCCTTCGCCGGTACGGGAATATCAACCCGTTGTCCATCGACTACGCCTGTCGGCCTCGCCTTAGGTCCCGACTAACCCAGGGCAGATTAACTTGACCCTGGAACCCTTGATCATTCGGCGGACGGGTTTCTCACCCGTCATTCGCTACTCATGCCTGCATTCTCACTCGCGTAGCCTCCACCGCTGGTTTCCACCGCGACTTCACCGGCCACACGACGCTCCCCTACCCATCCAAACCACTGGACCACAAAAGCCAATGACATGTTTGAATGACGCAACTTCGGCGGTGTGCTTGAGCCCCGCTACATTATCGGCGCGGAATCACTTGACCAGTGAGCTATTACGCACTCTTTCAAGGGTGGCTGCTTCTAAGCCAACCTCCTGGTTGTCACAGCAACTCCACATCCTTTTCCACTTAGCACACGCTTAGGGGCCTTAGTTGGCGTTCTGGGCTGTTTCCCTCTCGACTATGAAGCTTATCCCCCACAGTCTCACTGCTGCGCTCTGACTTACCGGCATTCGGAGTTTGGCTAAGGTCAGTAACCTTGTAGGGCCCATCGCCTATCCAGTAGCTCTACCTCCAGTAAGAAACACGCAACGCTGCACCTAAATGCATTTCGGGGAGAACCAGCTATCACGAAGTTTGATTGGCCTTTCACCCCTACCCACAGCTCATCCCCTCCATTTTCAACTGAAGTGGGTTCGGTCCTCCACACGCTCTTACACGCGCTTCAACCTGGCCATGGGTAGATCACTTCGCTTCGGGTCTAGACCGTGCCACTCAAACGCCCTATTCAGACTCGCTTTCGCTACGACTACCCCACACGGGTTAACCTCGCGACACAGCACTAACTCGCAGGCTCATTCTTCAAAAGGCACGCCATCACAGAACACAAAGCCCTGCTCTAACGGTTTGTAAGCACACGGTTTCAGGTACTATTTCACTCCCCTCCCGGGGTACTTTTCACCATTCCCTCACGGTACTGATTCACTATCGGTCATCAGGTAGTATTCAGGCTTACCAGGTGGTCCTGGCAGATTCACACGGGATTCCTCGAGCCCCGTGCTACTCGGGCACCCACACTAGGACGGCAGCACGCATGACGACTACGGGACTATCACCCTCTCTGGTCCGGCATTCCAACCGATTCACCTATACGCCTGCACCTCATCCCGCCAGCCGAATAGAACTGGCACACATGGACCCCACAACCCCGAAGATGCAACGCCTATCCGCTATCACACACCTACCGGTTTAGCCCCATCCGCGTTCGCTCGCCACTACTAACGGAATCACTATTGTTTTCTTTTCCTGCGGGTACTGAGATGTTTCACTTCCCCGCGTTCCCCCCACATGGCCTATACATTCAGCCACGGGTCACACCACATAACATGGTGCCGGGTTTCCCCATTCGGAAATCCTGGCCTCAACGTCCGGTTATCGACTCCACCAGGCTTATCGCAGATTCCCACGTCCTTCATCGGCTCCTGATGCCAAGGCATCCACCGTGCGCCCTTAAAAACTTTCAACACAATCATCCATCCATCACAGACAAACGACAGCACAGAAAACCTCAAATACATGAGCAACAAAACAATCAACAAAATCACAAAACAACAAACACCCACACACACAAAATGCGGCAGGCACCTGTCATTTCAAGATGCTCGCGTTCACTATACAGTTCCCAAACAACAACCCCACACCCCCACACCACACACCCACACAAGGGGCACGCGTGCCAAGGACACAGGAAAACAAACATGGTCTTTCAACCGAAACACCAAGAACACCACACCCACCCAACGGCAGGCACAGCATGCTTGTTGCCTCAAAACCCAACAGTGCGCCACAACCCAGCACCACAAGCACCACCACCAGCCTTCCAACCACAAGCCCCCACAAAGGAAACCCACGGCGTACTCACCAGCAGCACCACCCACAGCACCAAACCCGACCACAACCCCCACACCAAACAGTGCACGGACCACGACCGATAGTTCATTGATATTCCACCCATGAGCAACCCGCCCACCAACACTCGTGGCGGCAACGGGCAACCAATAATGGTTAGCTCCTTAGAAAGGAGGTGATCCAGCCGCACCTTCCGGTACGGCTACCTTGTTACGACTTAGTCCCAATCGCCAGTCCCACCTTCGACGACTCCCCCCACACAAGGTGGTTAGGCCATCGGCTTCGGGTGTTACCAACTTTCGTGACTTGACGGGCGGTGTGTACAAGGCCCGGGAACGTATTCACCGCAGCGTTGCTGATCTGCGATTACTAGCGACTCCGACTTCATGGGGTCGAGTTGCAGACCCCAATCCGAACTGAGACCGGCTTTTAGGGATTAGCTCCACCTCACAGTATCGCAACCCATTGTACCGGCCATTGTAGCATGCGTGAAGCCCAAGACATAAGGGGCATGATGATTTGACGTCATCCCCACCTTCCTCCGAGTTGACCCCGGCAGTCTCCCATGAGTCCCCGGCATAACCCGCTGGCAACATGGAACGAGGGTTGCGCTCGTTGCGGGACTTAACCCAACATCTCACGACACGAGCTGACGACAACCATGCACCACCTGTGAACCAGCCCCAAAAGGGGAAAGACCATCTCTGGCCCGGTCTGGAACATGTCAAGCCTTGGTAAGGTTCTTCGCGTTGCATCGAATTAATCCGCATGCTCCGCCGCTTGTGCGGGCCCCCGTCAATTCCTTTGAGTTTTAGCCTTGCGGCCGTACTCCCCAGGCGGGGCACTTAATGCGTTAGCTACGGCGCGGAAAACGTGGAATGTCCCCCACACCTAGTGCCCAACGTTTACGGCATGGACTACCAGGGTATCTAATCCTGTTCGCTCCCCATGCTTTCGCTCCTCAGCGTCAGTAAATGCCCAGAGACCTGCCTTCGCCATCGGTGTTCCTCCTGATATCTGCGCATTTCACCGCTACACCAGGAATTCCAGTCTCCCCTACATCACTCTAGTCTGCCCGTACCCACCGCAGATCCGAGGTTGAGCCTCGGACTTTCACGGCAGACGCGACAAACCGCCTACGAGCTCTTTACGCCCAATAATTCCGGATAACGCTTGCGCCCTACGTATTACCGCGGCTGCTGGCACGTAGTTAGCCGGCGCTTCTTCTGCAAGTACCGTCACCCCCAAAAGGGGCTTCTTCCCTACTGAAAGAGGTTTACAACCCGAAGGCCGTCATCCCTCACGCGGCGTCGCTGCATCAGGCTTTCGCCCATTGTGCAATATTCCCCACTGCTGCCTCCCGTAGGAGTCTGGGCCGTGTCTCAGTCCCAGTGTGGCCGGTCACCCTCTCAGGCCGGCTACCCGTCGTCGCCTTGGTGAGCCATTACCTCACCAACAAGCTGATAGGCCGCGAGTCCATCCCCAACCGATAAATCTTTCCACCCCCTGCCATGCAGCAGGAAGTCATATCCGGTATTAGACCCAGTTTCCCGGGCTTATCCCGAAGTCAGGGGCAGGTTACTCACGTGTTACTCACCCGTTCGCCACTAATCCACCAGTGCAAGCACCAGCATCATCGTTCGACTTGCATGTGTTAAGCACGCCGCCAGCGTTCATCCTGAGCCAGGATCAAACTCTCCATAAAAAACAAGAAAAGCACACCACCAACCACCACACGGCGGCCAATGATGCAATCCCGGCGAATAAAAAACACTCAACCACCACACACGGGGGTGCGGGCGATCAAGCAAATAAATGTTTCGTATTCACCAAACAAAAATAATTTGGTATCAACAAACTTGGCACACTATTGAGTTCTCAAACAACAAGCGCTTCCGACACCACGAACCACCATCATCTGGCTGGCCGCTTCGCTCCGGAGCAACTTTCCAACCTTACCACATCCCCGACCCGAGTCAAAACGACCCGAACATCCGGTGACCTGCAAAGGAAGGGATTCTCGCTGCCAGGTAAACATCCCGTTTCCGGTGTGTGTTTCCCGCTGGCAACAGATAAAAACTATACGCAGGTTCCACCACCCACGCAAATCGAAAAGCGGTGTTCTGCGTCATACTCCCGCGGGGCCGTCATGGGGGCGTTTCACGGTGCCTGGTGTCCGGGCTGGGCGCGGAAACCCGGATGATGATCGCCCGGGCTGTTTCATCGTCTTCGTTGGCGTATCTGCCTGCCCCACTCTTCGGACCGGCCGGTGCTCTGCCCTAGTGTGGGAGTCATGAGCGATCTGCAGAAACGTCTTGGCTACCGTCACCCGATTTTCAACGCCTCAATGGCCGGAGCGGCCGGCGGTCAGTTGGCCGCAGCGGTGTCCACGGCCGGAGGTGTGGGCATGATCGGTGTTCCGGCGGCACCGAGCCCGCAGTGGATCGAGGAACAGCTCTCCCATGTCCGGGAACTGCCCACACCATGGGGAGCGGGATTCATGGGCTGGGCCCTGGAGCAGGACATGGGTCCGCTGCAGGCCTTCCTGAATGAGCGCCCTTCCCTGGTGTGCATCAGCTTCGGCGAGGTGGGCCGTCCAGCCGCGCTGGCCCGCGAGTCCGGGGTGCTCACCGCCATGCAGATCGGCAACGCGCAGGACCTGCAGCGGGCCCAGGACGCCGATATTGACATCATCATTTGCCGCGGTGGCGAGGGTGGCGGCCACGGGCGGAACGAGGCCGGGACCTTGGCACTGTTGCAGCTGGCGGTTAATGCAACCGACAAACCGGTGGTGGCCGCGGGCGGGATCGGCACCGCGCGCGGCGTGGCGGCCGCATTGGCCGGTGGCGCGCAGGCGGTGTGGGTTGGCACGCGCTTCATCACCGCGGCCGAAGCCAGCGGCCATGCCCGCTTCAAGGATGCGGTTAATGCCGCGGGCCTGGATGACACCGTCTACACCCGGGCGTTTGACATCGCCCAGCAGCTGCCGTGGGCGCCCGAGTTCGGTGGGCGGGCGCTGGCCAATGAGTTCTGCCGGCGCTGGGCCGGGGATCTGTCCGGGCTGGAAGAGCGCGCCGATGCCGCCCTGCGGGAGCGGATGAAGCAGGCCCGGGCGGACGCGGATCCGCAGATCGCCCCGGTCTACGCCGGCCAGGCGGCAGCGTTCAGCATCCGGGTGCAGCCCGCGGCGCAGATCATGGAGGAGTTGTGCGGGTTCCGCGAGCTGCTGGCGGACGCGGCACGGCGCTTTGCCTAGATCGGCTGGTTGTCGATCAGCCGCACCCCGCCGACGGTGGCGGCCACCAGGATCAGCCCCTGCCCGGTGAACGGGGTGTCCTGGCAGTTGAAGGCCAGCTCCTGCAGGGTGTCCGGGTCCACCACCACAAAGTAGTCCAGCTCAACTTCCGGTTCCATCTGGAACAGCCCGACCGCGTCCTCCAGATACAGCGGTTCGTGGCGGGCGGCCCGCCCGGCGATCAGTTCGATGGCCCGATGGATGACCAGGGCGGCGGTGGCCTGCCGCTGGCTGAGCAGCGCGTTGCGGCTGGACAGGGCCAGCCCTTGGGCGGTGCGAACGATCGGCACCGCGCGGATCTGCACCGGGTAGTCCAGGTCGGCGACCATGCGGCGCACCAGCACCAGCTGCTGGGCGTCCTTCTGCCCGAAGTAGGCACGGTAGTGCCCCTGCCCGGGATCGGCGTAGTGCAGCAGCTTGGCGACCACCGCCAGCATGCCGTCGAAGTGCCCGGGGCGTGAGGCCCCCTCATACATGCGTCCCAAGGCGCCGCTGTCCAGCCGGATCAGCGGGGTCCCGGCATGGTAGACCTCCTGTGGTGCGGGCGCGAAGACCAGGTCCACCCCGGCCCGGGCGGCCACCTGCACATCGGCCTGCAGGTCGCGCGGGTAGCGCTGGTAGTCCTGCTGGTCGTTGAACTGCAGTTCGTTGACGAAGATGGAGATCACCACCAGCTGGTTTTCCTCCCGCGCCTGCCGGAACAGCTGTTCGTGTCCCGAGTGCAGGGCGCCCATCGTCGGCACGAAACCCAGTGAGGCGGGGGCGGCGGCGCGGATGGCGGCGCGCAGTTCGGCGCGGGTGGTCAGGACCTGGGGGCTTTTCGCGGCGGGGCTTTTCACAGCACTATTCTAGGATGCCCAGCAGTTCGCGCAGCGTCGCCTCGGAGATCAGGCCCTGGGCGCGGGCGCGGATGGCGGTCGCGCGGGACAGGGTGCGGTAGCTGTCCGCGGTTTCCTGCGGATCATCGGCCAGGGATTCAACGTGGGCCTGCACGGTGCCCACATCCCCGCGCGCCACCGGGCCGGTGAGCAGACCGGCCCCGGAACGCAGCGCATTGTCCAGGCTGGCGCTCATCAGGGCACGCAGCGTGTTGCCCGGCTCCTGCACCCCGATGCGCCGCAGCAGGTCCATGGACTGGGCGGTGATGGTGTTCAGGTGGTTGGCCCCGTGGGCCAGGGCCGCATGGTAGCTGGTGCGGTCGGCCTCGGCGATGGTGACCGGCTCACCGCGCATCTCCACCACCAGCGCCTGGGCGACCGGCAACATCGGCTCGTCGGCGGTGACCGCGAACGCGCAGTCGGTCAGCCGCTCCAGGTCCAGGCTCATCCCGGTGAACGTCATGGCCGGGTGGATGGCCAGCGGGAACGCGCCGGCGGCACACACCGGTTCCAGGATGCGCGTGCCGTAGCGTCCGGCGGTGTGGGCCACCAGCTGCCCGGCCACGAAGTGCCCGGCGGCGGCCAGCCCGGCCACCAGTTCCCCCAGTACGTCGTCGGGCACCGCGAACAGCACCAGTTCGCTGCGCCGCAGGATCTCATCCGGGGGCAGCACCTGGGCGTCGGGCAGCAGGGCGCCGGCCCGTTCCCGGGAGGCCTCGGACACGGCGTGCACCCCGGTGATGTGGTGCCCGGCCGCGGCCAGCGCCGCGCCGAGCACGCTGCCGACCCGGCCGGCGGAGATGATTCCAATTCCTAGTCGTGGAGCGTGCACTGTCTACCTTTCGGCCGCTCGGTGCGCCTGGGCCTCGAACAGTTCGAGCGCCTGGCGGCTGTCTATCTGGTGGGCATAACCCATGATGCTGCCCCCGGCCGAGTGCACCCGCACCCCGGCCAGCCCGCGGCGCCGCTCCAGCGGCCCCTGGTGCCAGGTGACCCCCTGGATCCGCCGGTGCGGGATGAAGCTGGCCACCCGGGCCAGCCAGCCGTAGCGGGTGATCAGCACCGTGTCGGTGTGCAGGTACCCCTGGTGCCGCCACGCCCCGGGGGAGATCAGCCGGGCGCTGGCCGGGGAGGTGGTGAAGCCGTGGTGCGCGCCGGTGGACAGCGCCGTGTGCAGCACGGCGCGCTGTTCGTTCACGCCCAGGTCCGGCAGCAGGATCCACATCACCTGGCACACCGAGTCGAAGTCGCCCACCGGCATCACCAGGGTTTCGCTCTCCGCGCCCTCCCCCAGGCCCAGCGCGTTGACCTCGATCCGGTACCAGCCCAGCGGCCGCCACAGGGCCGGGGCGCTGATCTTGACCGCCTGCACCCGCCCGGCGGGGATCGACTGCTGGCGGGTGTCGGCCAGCCCGCGGCTGATCCGCAGCCCGGTGTCGGTGTTGGAGGCGGTGAAGTTCCAGGAGTTGTTCAGCTCCTTGTACAGCCAGCCGCCAAAGCCCAGCAGCGCCGGAATCACCCCGGCCAACGCACCGGCGTTGCCCAGCAGCACCATCACGGCGAAGAACAGGGCGAAGAGCAGGCCCACGATGGTGGGGATGCGCAGCAGCAGGGAGCCAAGCAGCCGCCCGGCCGGGACCCGGGAGACGATCAGCTGCCCGGTGTCCGCCGCCGGGGCCGGGTGATCGGCCGTGCCGGGCTGCGGGCCGGGCGCCGGCGGGGCGGAGCCGTGGCGGGCGGCGTGGGCGCGGTCCAGGATGACCCCGCGCAGCCGGTGCGCGTCGGCCTTCTTCAAGAACGCAAGGCGCATCACCGAATCGGAGCCGTCGGCCACGTCAAAGCGCAGTTCGGCCAGGCCCAGCAGCCGGGCCACCAGCGGCTGGGCGATGTCGATGGCCTGCACCCGTTCGATGCGCGCCTGCTTCTGGCTGCGAAAGAGCATCCCGGAGTTCACGTACACGTGCGTTTCACTCAGCCGGTAGCGGGTGAAATACCAGGACAGGGCGTAGAAAACCAGGATCACCAGCAGCGCCGCGGAACCGATCGCCGCGGTCCAGCCCAGCCGGGGGCCCTCGAAGCGTTCGGACCAGGACAGTTCGTCGGTGTTCGTGTAGTAGACGTAGATCAGCCCGACGATCGCCAGCCAGCCGTGCACGAACGGACTGGCCGGGTGCACCCGCTGCCACGGCCCGCTCATAGCCCGATCATCTTCTCTTCACCGGCCGCCACCAGCCGTTCGCGCAGCTGCTGGCCCTCCCGGGCCGGGATCCCGGGGATCACCGCGGTCGCGGCCCCGGCGGCGGTGTTCACCGTCAGCCGGCACAGCCCGTAGCGCCGCTCCAGCGGCCCGGAGCTCATCTCCACGTACTGCAGCCGCCCGTAGGGGATCACCACGCGTTTGCGGAACAGCACCCCGGAACGCACCACCAGGTCCTCGGCGCGTTCACTGTAGCCCAGGGCGCGCACCCGGCGCCGGATCAGCGCCAGCGCCCACAGCGCGATCCCCAGCACGAGCAGCGGCGGGAGCACCACCAGCCACCGGGGCACCTGCACCCCGAACAGCGCCAGCCCCAGCGGCACCAGCGCAATGATCAGGTACAGGGCGGTGTTCGCCAGCCAGGTCAGCAGCCGGACCTTGAAGTAGGCGGGGTCCACCGCGGTGAAGTCAGTCGGTGGCATATCCTTGGGCTCCATCGGCATCCTCATCGTTGTCCTCCGGGGGCAGCTTGCACAGGTGCTGGACGATGAACCCGATGACCACCATCAGCACCCCGGCCCCGGCCAGCACGATCGCCCGGGTGGCGGTGGGACTCGGGCCGCTGGCGCCCAGCAGCGCCGCCATCAGGCTCAGGTGCCACCCGGCGATCACCGCCCCGGCGTACGCCCCGGCCTGGGCGAGCACCAGGATGCGGGCCGCGGCGATCGGCTCCACCCGGTGCCGGGTGCGCCCGGCGGTGAACAGCTTCACCCGGATCCCCAGGATCAGGGTGATCACCGAGACCGCGGCCATGGAAAACAGCGCCGAATAGTCCAGCACCGGGGCCATCATCCCGCGCCCGCTCATCACCAGCATCAGCACGTAGCCGATCACCGCGCCAGCGACGGCGCACAGGGCCAGGGGCAGGAAACGCAGTGTGCTCATAGCCGGATGATGCCGGGGGTGTCTTCGGCCTGCGCGGCCAGGCGGGAGACCAGCTGGCCGCCGAGCACCGCGTCGGGGTCCATCCAGCTCCACGGCGCCAGCACGAAGCCACGCAGGTGCGCGCGCGGGTGCGGCAGGGTCAGCCGCTCGTCCTGCAGCACCAGCTGGTCATAGGTGATCACATCCACGTCCAGGGTCCGCGCCTCCCAGCGCACGGTGCGGGTGCGGTGGTGCTCCCGCTCCACCTGCTGGCACAGATCCAGCAGCTGGTGCGGGTCCAGGGTGGTGCGCACGGAGATGACCTGGTTCAGGTAGTCCGGCTGGCCCCCGGGCCCGCCCACCGGCTTGGTCAGCGCCAGCGGGGACACGGCTTCGACCCGCACCTGCGGGTGGTCCTGCAGTTCGCGCACGGCCGCCTGAAGCGTCTGCCGGCTCTCGCCCAGGTTCGAGCCCAGTGCCAGCACCGCGCGGTGCTCCCTCTGCACGCGGCTGATCGCCACGGTGACATCATCAAAGGGCACCGGGATCGGGGCCTGGGGCTTGTGCACGGTGACATCAACCCGCGCCACGCTGGGGTAGCCGGTGAGGATCGCCTGGGCGATCTGTTCGGCCAGCTTCTCGATCAGGTCCCAGGGCCCGGCCTGGATCTGGCCGACGACCAGCTCGCTGACCTCCCCGTAGTGCACGGTATCGGTCACGTTGTCGCTCAGCGCCGCGCGGGTGGTGTCGGTGTGCAGCACCACGTCCACCGTAAACGGCTGGCCTTCGCGCTTCTCGTGCTCGAAGACCCCGTGGTGGCCGGTGGCGGTGATGCCGGTGACGCTAATGCGATCCATGCGCCTTCACTACTTCGATGGCGTCGCGGCTGGACTGCACGTCGTGCACGCGCACCGCCCAGACCCCGTTGGCGGCGGCCAGCGTGGTGGTTGCGGCGGTGGCGGCATCGCGGTTCTGCACGTCGCGCGGCTCGCCGCCCTCGCGCAGCAGTTCACCCAGGAAGCGTTTGCGGCTGGTGCCAATCAGCACCCTGTGCCCCAGCGCCTCCAGCTCGCCCAGTGCGGCCAGCAGCGCCCAGTTGTGTTCGGCGTCCTTGGCGAAGCCCAGCCCCGGGTCCAGGATGATCTGTTCGGTCCGCACGCCCTTGGCCACAAACTCGTCGCGCAGCTGGCGCAGTTCGCCCACCACCTCGGTGACCACGTCCTGGTAGTTCGCCTCGGTGACCATGCTCTGCGCGGTGCCGCGGCGGTGCATCAGCACGTAGGGGACCCCGGTTTCGGCGATCAGTTCGGGCATGCCCGGCTCGTAGGTGAGCCCGGAAACGTCGTTGATCAGGTGCGCGCCGGCGTCGATGGCGGCACGGGCGGTGTCCACGTGCATGGTGTCCACCGACACCACGGCCCCGCCCTTGACCAGGGCCTGGATGACCGGGATGATGCGTTCGCGTTCCAGCTGCGGATCCACCTCAGCGGCGCCGGGGCGGGTGGACTCCCCGCCCACGTCAATGATGTCCGCGCCGGAGTACAGCAGCTTCAGGCCCTGGTCGATGGCGGCCCCGGAGTCCAGGTACTTCCCGCCGTCGGAGAAGGAGTCCTCGGTGATGTTCAGGATCCCCATGACCAGGGTGCGGTCGGTGGGCAGATCGGCGAAGGTCTTGCGCTTGATCTTGCGGATCACGGTCAGCGGGCTGGTGGCCGGGCCGGTGCCCGGAATCGCTCCTAGAGACATATCACTACTTTCCTAAGATCAGGCTCATGGCTTCGGCGCGGGTCGCGGTTTCGCGCAGCTGGCCGCGCACCGCACTGGTGACGGTCTTCGCGCCGGGCTTCTGCACCCCGCGCATGGACATGCACATGTGCTCGCATTCCACGACCACGATCGCGCCCTGCGGGTGCAGGTGCTCAACCAGGGCGTCGACGATCTGGGTGGTCAGCCGCTCCTGGACCTGGGGGCGGCGGGCGAAGACCTCCACCAGCCGGGCCAGCTTGCTCAGCCCGGTGACCTTTCCGGCCTTGCCCGGAATGTAGCCGATGTGCGCCGAACCGTGGAACGGGACCAGGTGGTGCTCGCAGGTGGAGTAGAACGGGATGTCCTTGACCAGCACCAGTTCATCGTGCTCGATGTCAAAGGTGGTGTCCAGGTGTTCGGCCGGGTCCTGGCTGAGCCCGGCAAAGAATTCGGCGTACGCCTTGGCGACCCGCTTGGGGGTGTCCACCAGCCCGTCACGGTCCGGGTCCTCGCCGATGGCCAGCAGGATCTCGCGCACCGCCGCCGCGATGCGCGGCTGGTCCACTTCTTTGGCCGGCACGCCGTTGGAGGACTGGGCTCCCTCGGGACCGGGCACGCTGTCCTGGCTCTTCGAACTGTCTATGGTCTTGGAACTACTCACGTTCTAGATCCTATCCGGTTTGGGGTGCCGGCCCGCGCATCGAAAGGTAACACGGGCACCGCCGGCACCCGTGGGCGGTGGGCGATACGCCGCGGGCGGCCGGGGCGTTTTGCCTCCGGCCGCCCGCGGGGTGCCTGCCTAGTCGCTGGCCTGCGCGGCCCGCTCCTTGGGGCTGAGAATCGGCCCGGCCTCGTGCACGGGGCGCTGCGCGTTGGACAGCCACACCTCGCGCTTGTCGATCTTGACCAGGTCGGAGAAGATCTCCTCGATCTCCTTCTGGTTCAGCGTCTCGTGCTCCAGCAGCGCCAGCGCCAGCCGGTCGAGCACCGGACGGTTGTGGGTCAGCGCCCAGTACGCGTCGTCGTGCGCCGCCTCGATGAGCTTGCGCACCTCGTCGTCGACCAGCGAGGCCATCTCATCGGAGTATTCGCGGCTGCCGGCCTGGCCGTACATCGCATCCCCGGAGGAGGAGGACAGGCGCACCGCGCCGACCTTCTCGCTCATCCCGTATTCGGTGACCATCTTGCGCGCGGTGGCGGTGGCCTTCTCGATGTCGTTGCTGGCCCCGGTGGACGGGTCGTGGAAGACGATTTCCTCGGCCACGCGCCCGCCCATGGCGTAGGCCATCTGGTCCAGCAGTTCGTTGCGGGTCACCGAGTACTTGTCCGACTCGGGCACCACCATGGTGTAGCCCAGGGCGCGGCCACGCGGCAGGATGGTGATCTTGGTGACCGGGGCGGTCTGGTTCATGGCCGCGGCCACCAGCGCGTGCCCGCCCTCATGGTAGGCGGTGACCTTGCGTTCGTGCTCGTCCATCAGCCGGGTGCGCTTCTGCGGGCCGGCCATCACCCGGTCGATCGCCTCATCCAGGGCGCGGTCATCGATCAGGTTCGCGTTGGAGCGCGCGGTCAGCAGCGCCGCCTCGTTCAGCACGTTGGCCAAGTCCGCGCCGGTGTACCCGGGGGTCTTCTTGGCCACCGCGGTCAGGTCCACGGACTCGTCCACGGGCTTGCCCTTCACGTGCACCTTCAGGATCTGCTCGCGGCCCTTCAAGTCCGGGGCCTCGACCGGGATCTGCCGGTCAAAGCGGCCCGGGCGCAGCAGCGCCGGATCCAGCACGTCGGGACGGTTGGTCGCGGCGATCAGGATGACGTTGGTGGTGGCGTCGAAGCCGTCCATCTCCACCAGCAGCTGGTTCAGGGTCTGCTCGCGTTCGTCGTTGCCCCCGCCGATGCCGGCGCCGCGGTGGCGGCCCACCGCGTCGATCTCATCGACGAAGATGATCGCCGGGGAGTTGTTCTTCGCCTGCTCAAACAGGTCGCGCACGCGCGAGGCGCCCACGCCGACGAACATTTCCACGAAGTCCGAACCGGAGATCGAGTAGAACGGGACCTGCGCCTCACCGGCGACGGCCTTGGCCAGCAGGGTCTTGCCGGTGCCCGGCGGACCGTAGAGCAGCACGCCCTTGGGGATCTTCGCGCCCACGGCCTGGAACTTGCCCGGCTCGCGCAGGAACTCCTTGATCTCGTGCAGCTCCTCCACGGCCTCATCGGCCCCGGCCACGTCCTTGAACGTCACCTGCGGCATGTCCTTGGTGATCAGCTTCGCCTTGGACTTGCCGAACTGCATGACCTTCGAGCCCCCGCCCTGGGAGCGGGCCAGGATGAACCAGAACAGGCCGGCGATCAGCAGGAAGGGGATGATCACGCCCAGCATGGAGACGAACCAGTTGTTCTGCACCGGCTGGTCGGTGAACTTGTTCAGCTTCGCGCCGTTCATGGCGTCGATGACCTGCTCGCTGCGGGCCACCGAATAGTAGAAGGAGACGTTCTTGCCCTTGTCGACCCCGTCCACGTTCAGCGGGTCCTTCAGCAGCAGGTCCACCCGCTGGTCCCCGTCGAAGATCTTCGCCTCGGCGGCGTTGCCCGAACGCAGCTGGTTCAGGCCCACCGAGGTGTCCACGCGCGCGCTGTTCTGCCCGAAAAGCATCGGCAGGAACAACAGCACGGCGGTGACCCCGACGAGCACCCAAATGATCCAGCTGTTAAAAAGTTTCTTGGTTTTCATCGATCCGGAGGTTCCCGTTCCCCCGCATCCCCCTCACGCACTTCATCCGACGTCCGGGCTACGCCATGTCTATCGATACTGATCAACGCACGCGGCGCACGAAAAGTTCCCTACTGGTAGATGTGGGGCGCCAGGGTGCCGATGCAGTCCAGGTTGCGGTACTTCTCCGCGTAGTCCAGCCCGTAGCCGACCACGAACTCGTTGGGGATGTCCATGCCCACGTACTTCACATCGATCTTCACCTTGGCCGCCTCCGGCTTCTGCAGCAGGGTGCAGATTTCCACGCTGGCCGGGCCGCGGGATTCCAGGTTGGACTTCAGCCACGACAGGGTCAGCCCGGAGTCGATGATGTCCTCCACGATCAGCACGTGCTTGCCCATCAGGTCGGTGTCCAGGTCCTTGAGGATGCGTACCACCCCGGAGGACTGGGTGCCCGAACCGTAGGAGGAGACCGCCATCCAGTCCATGGTCACGTGCGACTTCAGTGCGCGCGAGAGGTCGGCCATGACCATCACCGCGCCCTTGAGCACACCCACCACGAGGATGTCGCGGCCTTCGTAGTCCTTGTCGATCTGCGCGGCCAGTTCGTTGATCCGGGCCTGGATCTCTTCCTTGGTGTACAGCACGTGGGCCAGATCGGCCTTGATCTCGTTCGAATCCACGAAGGTTCTCCTGAATGTAGAGGGGTGGTACCCCACTAGATTGCCACACTCCGGCCCCCAGTGTTTAGCCGGGTCTGGTGAAAACGATCACCGGACCGCGCCGGTAGGCGTAGATCTCTCCCTCCAGCTGCACCGGGCCGGCCGAACGGCTCGGCGCCGTGCCCAGTCCGGCCAGCTGCTGGAGCGCCGCGGTGCGTTCCCGGCTCGGGTTCGTTCCCCCGGCCGCGCGCACGGCCAGGCGCAGCACCCGCGAGGAGACGGCCGGGGGCAGTTCACGCAGCCCGCGCAGCGGCAGGCGGTGCCCGTCGGCCAGCTGCCGGTAGCTCTGCGCCGCCCACTCATCCAGCGCGTCCGCGTCCTGGGCGGCCAGTTCGGCGGTGCCCGCCAGCGCCTGGGGCAGGTGGGCGCCCAGCTCCCGGACCAGCACCGGCAGCACCCGGTGGCGGATCTGGTTGCGCCGGTAGCGCACATCGGTGTTGCTCGGGTCCTGCCACCAGTTCACCGACGCCTGCCGGCAGATCTGCTCCAGCTGTTCGCGGCGCAGGCCCAGCAGCGGGCGCCGGTAGGGGCCGCGCACCGCGCGGATTCCGGCCAGCGAGCGCGTCCCGGAACCGCGCAGCAGCCCCAGCAGCACCTGTTCGGCCTGGTCATCCTGGGTGTGGGCGAGCAGCAGGGCCTGGGCACCGGTGGCGCCCAGGGCGTGCTCGAACTGCTGGTAGCGGGCGTGGCGGGCGCTGGCCTCATCCGCGGCGGTGCTCACCTGGCGCACCAGCACCGGGTCCAGGCCCAGGCTCCGGCAGGTTTCGGCCGCCTGCCGGGCCACCGCGTCGCTGCCCGCGGCCAGCTGGTGGTCCACGATCACCGCCCCGGCGCGCAGCTTGCCGGCGCGCACCAGTTCGGCCGCGGCCACCGCCATCCCCAGCGAGTCCGATCCCCCGGAGACCCCCAGCAGCACGAACTGCCCGCCAACCTGGCGCTGAATGGCGATCCTGGCCTGGGACAGGGCGCTGCTCATCGCGCCGGCCTCACGCCATCCTCGCCAGCCACTGCTGCGGGTGGTCCAGCTCGCTGGCCGTGGGGAAGGCCTGGCGGGATTCGAAGATCCGGTTGAACCCGTCATAGCCGATCTGCCCGACGATGTGGCGCACGAACTTCTCCCCGCGCTCGTACTGCCGGGCCTTGGCGTCCATGCCCAAAAGCTTGCCCACCCAGGTGGCGATCACCCCGCGGTTCTGGCCGCGGGCGGCGAAGCGCTGGCGGATGGTCTTGATGCTGGGGATGTCGTGCACGTCGTTCATCACGGCCATCGCATGGCCCTCAAGCACCGACATGATGGTGGTCAGCTCCCCCACCTCGCTGCGCAGCGACTTCACCCGCTGGCCGATCTCGGCCATGGAGCGGGTCTTGCCCCCGGTTCCGGTGAAGATCGCGGCCAGCGTTTCACGCATCACCTCCGGCACCCAGGTCGCCACCTCGAACTGCAGCCGGTGGGTCTGCTCGTGGGTGGCGATCCACAGGTAGAAGTCCGCCGCGTTCAGGTTCATCTCCCCACGGATCTGGGTGATGGTGGGGGCGTTGAGCAGCAGCCGCGAACCGCTGTAGGGGTCAAACTGGCCCAGCACCCGGGTGGAGAGGATGGAGAGCACCGCCCCCAGCTCGGCCCCGGCGATCACCGGCACGCTGGGCGGGGTGCTGGGCAGTTCGGGCATCATCGCGGCGAAGTTCTGGCTCACGGCCTTGGCCCATCCGGCACGGTCCACCACCAGCACCTGGGCCGGCTTGGTGGATCCCAGCCCCGAGATCGCCTCGGCCTTGCGCAGACCCAGTTCCGCCGCCTGGCGCAGCTCGGCCACGATCCGCGCGGCCTGCGCCCCGTCCAGGGCCGGCCCGGCGGGGGTCAGCGCCTTGGCGGTGGACAGGGCCACCTCCCAGTCAATCCACTGGTTCATGGTGTTTCTCCTTTGGTTGACGGTCTGCTAGCGGCAGCCGCAGGCGTGCAGCGCCCGCACCGCCGCATCCAGGGTCGGCTTGTGCGGGGCCAGTCCGCCGCCGGGGTGGTGGGCGAAGATGCTGAAGGCCACCGGGCGGCCATCGCTGGTCAGCGTCACCCCGGTGAGGGTGGCCACCCCGGACAGCGATCCGGTCTTGGCGCGGATCAGCCCGCGGGTGTCCGCCGTGCCCAGCCGATCGGCCAGGGTGCCACTGTACCCCGCCACCGGCAGCCAGTACGCCAGCTCGCGCAGCCCCGCGTCCGGGCTGTGGCTGGCGGCGTGCAGCAGGCCGGTCAGCGCGGCCGGGGGCACCTTGTTGCTGGCGGCCAGGCCGCTGGCGTCGGCCAGCTCCATCCCCTGCGCGCCAAGCCGTTCGGCGACCTGCTGCACCGCCTGGTTCGCCTGTCCGGGCTCAAGCCCCAGCTCCACGGCCACCAGCCGGCCCATGGTCTCGGTCAGGTAGTTGTCCGAAACCAGCAGCATGTGCTTGATCTGCGCCCCCAGCGGGGCCGAGTCGACGCTGGCCAGCACCTCGCCGCCCGGATAGGCGCCGCGCCCGCCGTCGGTGACCTGCAGGTGCGCGGACAGTTCGCGGGCGAAGACCCGGCGCACCGCTTGGGCCGCATCCCGCTCATGGGCCGCGCCCTTCACGGCGGAGGCCCGCCCGGCATAGTGCGCCAGCGGGTAGAGGTCGGCAATGTTGTTCGAGGTGTACAGCGACTTGTCCCAGGCCGCGTTGCCCTGGGCGCCGGCGAACAGCGAATCGTCCAGCCACAGCTTGACCTGCTGCACCCCGCGCAGCTTCAGTTCCCTGGCCGTCTGCTCGGCCAGAGTCTTGATCCCGGCGTGCCCCACCGTCGCCGCCGGATCCGAGGCCCCGTCCCCCAGCAGCACGTCCCCGCCGCCGCGCAGCACCAGGGTGTCCCCGTCCAGCAGGGTGCTGGTCTGCAGCCGGTGCCCGGCGCCCAGGGTGTCCAGGGCGGCGATGGCGGTGGCGATCTTCAGGCTGGAGGCCGGGGTGCCGGGCCCGGCGCCGTTCTTCTCGTAGAGCACCTGGCCGGTGGGCAAATCCAGCACCTGGGCGCTGAAGCCGGTGCCGTCCGGGGCATCGGCCAGGATCGCGTCGAGCTTGGCGGTCAGGATCCCGGCATCCGGGATCGGGGCCTGCTCACCCGGGTCGGTGACCTGCGCCGCGGACGCCGGCTCCAGGGTGGCGCTGGCGGGGGTGTGGAAGGCCTGCGGGGCGCCGGTGAACAGGCGCGGGGCGCTGAACATCGCCACGATCATCGCCAGGGCCGCCGCTGCTGCGGCGATCAGGGTCACCAGCCGTCGGGTGGACGCCTTCATGCGCGAATTTTTCCCTTCCCCGGTTTATCAACTCTGCGTCGTTGCCATATACGCTTGGAATCGGATATCCCTAAGACTAGTTTAGGAGCGTGCTTTTAATGGGCCACGACGTCACTATCGAGATCCCGACCGGATCGCGCGTCAAGTACGAGATCGACCACGAAACCCACCGCCTGCGCCTGGACCGCGTGCTGTTCACCTCGATGCAGTACCCGACCCATTACGGCTACTTCGATGACACCCTGGGCGAGGACGGTGATCCGCTGGATGCCATGGTCTTCATCCCCGGTGTGGACCTGCTGCCCGGCGTGGTGGTCGAGGCCCGCCCGATCGGCGTGTTCAACATGACCGATGACGGCGGCGGCGACGCGAAGCTGCTGTGCGTTCCGACCGACAAGCGCTTTGAGCACATCAAGGAGCTTGAGGACATCGACCAGTGGCTGATCAAGGAGATCGAGCACTTCTTCACCCGCTACAAGGACCTGGAGCCGGGCAAGTGGGTCAAGGCCGAGGGCTGGGAGGGCCGCGAGGCCGCCGAGGCGGAGCTGGAGCGCTCCATCGCCCGCTTCAAGGGCTAGGCCAAACGGTGCAGGGGGCGGTGACCGCGGGGTTGCCGCCCTTCACCGTACCCGAGGGCGGATCGGGGCCGCCGCGGCCCGGAGAGGGAACAAGATGACATCGGCACACCCCACGGTGCTGTTGTGTAGGCAGCGTCCCCCGCGCTGGC
The DNA here is from genome assembly GCF_059728615.1 of Glutamicibacter sp. St.4D3. NCBI lineage: Bacteria > Bacillati > Actinomycetota > Actinomycetes > Micrococcales > Micrococcaceae > Glutamicibacter > Glutamicibacter sp. St.4D3. The sequence continues at coordinate 80,384 of NZ_AP039380.1, read as the reverse complement.
TGCGCCGGGGCGGGGGCGTCCTGCTCCTGCTCGTGGCGGCCGGCCTGGCGGCGGGCACCGCCACGGCGGGCCTGCCGGCGCTGCTGGGGGCCGGGTTCTTCGCCCTGGCCGGGATCTGGTGGGCGTTCGCGGCCCGGATCTCGGCGCGGCTGGATGCCCACACCCTCACCCTGGCCGCCCCGTTGTGGCGGCGCAGGCTGCCGCGGGAGCAGATCAGCCAGGTCCGTGTCGAGCCGGATTCCGGGCTGAACCCGGGGCTGCTGAACTGGCCGGTGCTGCGCACCGGCGGGCTGATCCGCCTGAACATGGGCGGGCGCACGGCCGTGAGCTTCTCGGCCGGCGGGCGGCGCTACCAGTTCGTGCTGGACCGGCCGCAGCTCGCCCGGCAGCTGGCCCAGGCGCTGCGCGGCTGAGGTTCAGCTTTCCGGGTCGTCCTGAAAGACCCGCACCTCCTGGGCGCAGCGGCAGCCGGCGGCGAACTTCGCCGCCCATTCCAGCGCCTGCTTGTAGCTGGGCAGCTCCAGCACCGAGTACCCGCCTTCCAGCTGGCTGGTCTGCGGGTAGGTTTGCTTGCTCACGGTCCCGTCGGCGTGCACCATCACCGGCGGGATGCTCTCATCAATGCCGCCGCCGAACACCCACACCCCGGCCTCCTTGGCCTGCCGGACCACCTCGTGGGAGGCGCGCGCCACCTCGTGCAGGTCCTCGGGCGGGAAGTCCATCGCTCCGCTGGGAAATGAGATGAGGTATTTGCTCATGGTCAACTCCTTCGCTCGGGTTTTGGCCATGCTAGCCAAGCACCGGGACCGGCGCAGCGTTTCGCAGGCGCCGCCCAGCTGCCCGGCTAGAGGATGGAGTCCAGCACGTCGCCCTGGGTGACCTCGATGCTTTCCACATCCCGCAGCTTGCGCTCCACCGCCCGGGTGCGGGTGCCGGCTTCCCGCACGGTGTTCTGCGCGGTGGCCAGCTGCTTGCCCAGCTTGTCCCACACGTCCCCGTACTTGCGGAATTCCTCCTTCGCGGCGGCCAGCACCTGCCAGACCTCGCTGCTGCGCTGTTCGATGGCCAGGGTGCGGAAGCCCATCTGCAGCGAGTTCAGCAGGCTCATCAGCGTGGTGGGTCCGGTAATCAGCACGCGGTGCTCGGTCTGCAGCCGGCTGGCCAGCCCCGGGCGGCGCACCACCTCGGCGAACAATCCCTCGGTGGGCAGGTACATGATGGCGAAATCGGTGCTGTGCGGCGGGGCGATGTACTTCCCGGAGATCAGCTTCGCCTGCTCAATGATCGCCCGGTCCAGGGCCCGGCTGGCCTGCTCGATGTCCTGCTTGATTCCCGATTCCTGGGCGTCAAGCAGCCGCTCATAGTCCTCCTGCGGCAGCTTCGAGTCGATCGGCAGGTACACCACCCCCTGTTCCCGGCCGGGCAGCACGACGGCGAACTCCACGCTTTCGCGGCTGCCTGGGCGGATCACCACGTTCTGCTCGTACTGCTCGGCGGTCAGGATGTCCTCCAGCTGCCGGGAGAGCTGCACCTCGCCCCAGGAGCCGCGGCTTTTCACGTTGGTCAGCACGCGCTTGAGCCCGCCCACGTCGGAGGCCAGGGACTGCATCTCCCCCAGGCCCTGCTGCACCATCTCCAGGCGCTTGCTGACCAGTTCGAAGGATTCGCCCAGGCGCTTTTCCAAGGTGCCCTGCAGCTTCTCATCCACCGTCTCGCGCATCTTCTCCAGCTTCGCCTCGTTGCCGGCGCGCAGCTTGTCCATTTCCTCGCGCAGCAGGCTCTGCAGCTGCAGGTGGCGCGCGGAGTTCGACTCGGTCAGCGTTGTCAGCCGCTCGTCGAGGGTGGCGCGCACCCGTTCCAGGCGCACCTCGTTGTCCTGGCGGACCTCACCCAGCGCCTGGCGCAGCTCGGCGCGCTGGCTGCCCAGGTCCTGGCGCAGTTCCCCGTGGGTGGCGCGCACCGCCTGGGTGATGGCGGCCGGGTCCTGTCCCGCCGCCCCGGTGCGCCGCACCACCAGCAGGCCGAGCAGCACGCTCAACAGGATGTTGATGACCACCAGGATCACGAGGGCCACGGTCATGGGATTCGTCCTTTTCGGGTTGGGAAGCGCTTCGTGTTCCCAGTTCTAGCACCCGTGCCGGACAGTTGGCGCGATAATGGGAGGCATGCGTCTTCTGGTCACCGGTTTTGAGCCCTTCGGTTCCGATCACTTCAATGCCAGCGGCCAGGTGCTGGCCCTGCTGCCCTCCCGGGTCGGGCAGCACACCCTGGCAACGGCGCTGCTGCCGGTCTCCTTCGCGCGTTCCGGCCCGGCCCTGCAGCACCTGGTCGCCGAGCACCGCCCGCAGGCGCTGATCTGCCTGGGCGAGGCCGGGGGCCGCAGCCGGATCACCCCCGAACGCTGGGGCGTGAATGAGGACGACGCCAGGATCCCGGACAATGACGGCGCCCAGCCCCGCAGCCGCCCGATCACCGCCGGGCCGCCGCGGGTGGCCAGCACCCTGGACCCCGAACCGCTCACCGCGGCCCTGAACGCGGCAGGGTTCGGCGCCCGCGTCTCCCAGGACGCCGGGCGCTTCGTGTGCAACCACGTGGCCTACCTGGCCTACCGGATGGCGCTGCCGGCCCTGTTCATCCACGTTCCGGCGCTGCGCCCGGCCGGGCAGGCGGCCACGGTGGGGGCGGAGACCGATGCGGGGACCGGGAACAACCACGCGGCCGGGCCGCGGGATCTAAACGAGCTGGCCCGGGCGCTGGAAGTGGCGCTGGGCACATTGTGACCGGCCGCGTCCCGCGGCTTTTGGCCCCGGTTCGCGTCCTGGTCCTAGGCTGGATGGATCATGAGCCTGACCAACCTCACCCCCGTCCAGCAACTGCGGGCCGGGCGCCTGCCGGTGCGCCTGTTCAATCTGATCACCGGCCTGCTGCTCTTTGCGCTGGCGATGGCGCTGATGATCCGCGCCGGGCTGGGGGTGGATCCGTGGGATGTGCTGCACCTGGGCCTGGCCGAACACCTGCCGCTGTCGCTGGGCACGATCGTGATCATCGTCGGCGCCCTGGTCCTGCTGGCCTGGATTCCGCTGCGCCAGTGGCCCGGGCTGGGGACGTTGGCCAATGTGGTGCTGATCGGGGTGGGCCTGGACCTGTTCCTGTGGCTGATCCCGCCGGTGCAGGGGCTGGGCTGGCAGCTGGGCGTGCTGCTGGCCGCAATCCTCATCAACGGGCTGGGCGGTGCGCTGTACATCGGCTGCCACTTCGGGCCCGGACCCCGCGACGGGCTGATGACCGGGCTGCACCTGCGCACCGGCTGGTCGATCCGGCTGATCCGCACGCTGATCGAGCTGGGCGTGCTGGGGGTGGGCTGGGCGCTGGGCGGCCCGGTGGGGCTGGGCACCGTGGTCTATGCGCTGCTGATTGGCCCGGCCACCCAGTTCTTCTTCCGCTACACGATCATTCGCCTGCCCGCGCCGCAGCCGGCGGGGGCGTAGTTCCGGGCCGGTCGGCCGCTTCGGTGAACAACTGCGCCAGCGCCTGGTCCCCGCCCTGCCCGGCGACCTGCGCCAGCCGGCGCAGCAGCTGCGGGTCGCTGCCGCGCAGGTAGTCCAGGGCCCCGGCGCGCCCGGCGCCGGTGCGCGGGGTCTCGGAGTGGGTGGCGGTGACCGCGTCGGCGGCCTGCACCTCGCGCAGCACCGCCTGCCGGTCCGGCTCGCCCACCCGCGCCTCGAGCATCAGCAGCCGTCCGTAGACCGCCGGGTTGCCGATCTTGATGCGCCGGGCGCCGATCAGCTGGGAGAGCATCGGCGCGCTGATGCCCAGCACGGCGGCCAGGGAACGCTGGGACAACCCGTAATCCTTCATCACCGCGCCGAAACGTTCGGCCAGGGACGTGCCATAGATGGCCCGTTGCTGTTCGATGGTGTTGTCCATGGAAATAGTTTCCCACGGACGTTTGCATTTGCAAACGCATGAGCTATATTTGCTTTTGCAAACACTCGCAACGGAAGGATCGAGAGATGCCCCGCTATCTGACCCGCCTCGTGGCGCTGCTGGCCACCGGGCTGCTCTGCGCGGCACCCCTGGCCGCCGCGCAGGCCGATGAGCCCCCGGCCGCCGAACTGCAGCCGGTCATGGTGGTCATGGACTACTCCAGCTCCATGCTGGCCAAGGACGCGGACGGGAAGGGCACCACCCGCATCGACGCCGCGAAGAAGGCCGCCAAGCACCTGATCAACAACGCACCCCAGGACGCGTCGATGGGCCTGGTCGTCTACGGCTCCAAGACCCCGAAGAAGTGCGATGACATCACCACCGTGCAGAAACCGGGTCCGGTGGACAAGAAGGAGCTGGCCGGCAAGCTGGACGGGCTGAAGGCCGTGGGCGAAACCCCGATCGGGGCCTCGCTGCTGCATGCGGCCAAGGAGCTGCAGCAGGTCAAGGGCCCCAAGTCGATCATCCTGGTCTCCGACGGCGAGGAGAACTGCTTCGAGCCCCCGGCCTGTGACGCGGCGAAGGACCTGGCCGGGCAGGGCATCGACCTGACCGTGCACACCATCGGCTTCAAGGTGAACTCCAAGGCCCGGGCCGAACTGGAATGCATCGCCAAGACCACCGGCGGCAGCTACGTCACCGCCCAGGACGCCGACTCGCTGCAGCAGGAGCTGACGGTGCGCACCCTGCGCGCCTTCGCCGGCTACACCCCGGCCGGCGCCCCCATTCAGGGCGCCACCCAGATGCATGAGGCCCCCACCATGGTTCCCGGCCAGTACCTGGACACCCTGGAGCGCGGGGAAACCGAGAGCTGGGTCAGCAAGGACGGCACCACCAAGTACTACAAGATCGGTCCGCTCAAGCCCGGCGAGCGCGCCCACTTCTCCGCCACCATGATCCCGGACCAGACCTACGACCACGCCACCGTGGCCTCCGGCCGGGTGCGGGTGCAGCTGGTCAACGGGCAGGGGCGCGAGTGCACCTCCGCGCAGAGCGCCAACTCCAACACCAGTGAGCTCGGCCGCCCGATGAGCGGCTACGTCAACAGCCCCGAGTACCGCCAGGACGCCTCCACCGGCTGCTTCGCCGACGGCACCGGCGAACTGTTCGCCAAGGTGACCCGCGACGGGGAACTGCAAAAGGACGCCCCCATGGACGTGGAGCTGCTCTACGTGCTGGAACCGGCCGTGGACGCCACGCTGCTAGGCGCCGAGGCGCGCCAGGCCGATGAACCCAGCTCCGTCACCGTGACCGGGCAGGCGGACCCGGTGCTGGGCGGCTCCAGCTTCAACGACGCGCTGCCCATCGAGTCCGGGAAGATCTATGCCGACTCCGCGCTGACCAGCGAGGGACGCTACTACAAGGTGCACGTGGCCAACGGGCAGAAGCTGAACCTGCGCGCCACCAGCGGGAACAACACCGAAGCGGGCACCAACAAGGTGGGCGTGGCGGTGTACTCGGCGGTGCGCGAGCAGGTGCAGATGGTGGGGGAAAATTCCCTGTACCGCTCCAAGACGAACTCCACGGCGACCTTGAACATGCGCACCGCGGTCGACCAGTCCAACCGTTCCGGTTCGATCGGCAAGGACGCCTACCTGGGCGGGGACTACTACGTGGTGGTGTATTCCGACACCTGGCAGCAGAAGTCCAATGCGGTGCCCTTCGAATACGAGCTGGCCGTGGAGGTCACCGGCACCGAGCAGCCCTTCCCGGGCGCCGCGCCGATCTTCGAGGGCGAACCGGCCGGCGAACCGGACACCGACCAGGATGCCGGGCAGGCTTCAGCCGAACCGGCCCCCGCCGAACAGCAGCAGGATCAGCCGGAGCCCAGCCAGCAGCCGCAGGCCACCGGGCAGGCAGGCCCCTCCAGCGGCCCGCTGTGGCCCTGGTTCACCGCCGGGCTGCTGATCACCGCGGCCGTGCTGGCTGCCGGCAGCTTCCTGCAGCGCCACCGCGCCACGGCGGTCGTGGAACCGGCGACCACCCAGATCCAGAACAACGAGCCGAAGGGACGGCCATGAGGAAGCTTGTACTGAGCACGGCGCTGGGCCTGGCCCTGGTGGCCCAGGGCGCCACCGCCGCGGTGGCCGAGCAGAGCCCGGAGAGCAAGATCCTGGCGCACCAGCCGGTGGGCGCCGATATCACCGGCTCGGATTCCATGGATTCGGCGCCCCGGCTGGAGGCGGGCGCCCACCAGGACCGCCTGCCGGTCACCGGTGAGGAGCAGGCCCGCTACTACAAGCTGCCCGACATCCAGGACGGCGAGCGCCTGACGGTCAGCGGCCAGCCGATCGTGGACATGATGGGCGAACCCACCAGCCGCGAATCGATGCGCTTGCGCGCCGAGCTGCTTGATTCGCAGGGGCGCGCCTGCGCCGGCAACTCGAACGCTTCGATCTCCCGCAGCAATTCCACCCCGCTGCCGGTCCTGCACCTGCAGACCACGGCGAAGGACACCTACTCCACCTGCTTCTCCAACGAGGATGACACGGTGTACCTGAAGCTGCAGCGCACCGGGCAGTGGCAGGCGCAGGACGAGGTGCCGGTGGAGCTGCGGGTCAGCGTCGAACCGGCGGTGGATCCGACCTCGCTGTCCGGGGTGATGCCCGAACAGCAGCCCCCGGTCTCGGTGAGCCTGAGCGGGGAGCCGAGCCCGGTGTCCGGCGGCAGCGGTTTCGCCACCGCCACCGAGCTTTCCGCCGGCACGATCTCCGCCGATTCGGTGCTGCCCTACGAGGTCAAGTACTACAAGGTGCACATTTCGGAGGGTCAGCGGCTGAGCTACCGGTTGAGCGTGCAGCCCTCCGAGAACGCCAGCGCCTCCGGGCTGGCCACCGGCACCTATTCCCCGCTGCTGGCTCCGGACGTGGCCGGCACGAGCTGGGACAAGCTCTCCCGGGAGGATGTGGGCGCCTCGGTCACCCGCAGCACGCTCAGCGAGGTCTCCCGCGACCTGGTGGACGGCTACGGGGGAAGGTTCGGCCTGCGGGTGCCCGGCGACTACTACATCGCGGTGGCCGGCACCGCGAATGACCCGCGCGGACTGAATCCGCTGAACTATTCGCTGGCCGTTGAGGTCAGCGGGGAGGCGAAGAACACCGGCGCCTGGGAGCCGGACATCGGCGAGCAGGGCCAGGCCCTGGCCGCAGGGGATGCCGGTTCCTCCTCCTGGCTGCCCAGCGGCGCCCAGCTCGGCGCATTCCTGGGCGGGGCGGCGGTGGCGCTGGCCGGCTTTGCCGGGCTGTGGCTGCTGCGCCGCAAACGCGCCTAGCGCGCCCCTAGGGGGACGGGGACACCGGGTGCCATCGGTACCCGGTGTCCCCTTCTTCGCAGCGCAGCTGCTCATCATCCAGCCCGCGCACCTTCAGCCCGGCCTCCAGAACGGTGCACTGCTCCCCGGCCCGCACATTGGAGCTGATCTCCACCCCCGGGTCGCTGGCCGACGGCTTGCTGGCCGGAGTGCTGGGCGCACTGGCCGGGGTGCTGGGCGCTGCGGACGCCGTGCCGGGCTCGGGGCCGGGTGTCTGCTGCTGCGGTGCCGGGTCCGTGCTGCCCTGCCCCGCGTCCTGCCCCGCGTCCTGTCCCGCCCCGATGAGCCACAGCGAGAGCGCCCCGAGCAGCACCGCGAGCGCCAGCAGCGCCCAGGGCAGCGCCTTGCGCGGTGCGCCGCGGCGCTGGGCCGCTTCCGCTTCCCGTGCGATCGCCGGTTCGGGCTGCGGCGGCACCGCGGCGTCTGGCCCTGCCGGGTCCGGCGCCTCGTTGGGCGGGAAGTGGTCGAACACCTCGAACACCTCCCCGGAGGCCACCCGGTAGCCTTCCCGGTTGCGCAGCCCGGCCAGCAGTTCCGGGGCCCGGACGGCCGCCCGCTGCCGGTCATCCGGCTGGGGGCTGAGCAGCCCAACCAGCACCCGCTCCAGCGGCCCGGCGGGCGGCTGGCCGGAGAGCGCCTCGCAGCGCTCACGCAGCGCCGGGCCGTGCAGGGCCGGGTCAAGCAGCTGCACCCCCAGCACCCCCAGCGCGTACAGGTCCTGGGCGGGTTCCGGGTCGGCGCCGGCCCGCTGCCCCGGGGCCAGGAAGCCGTCGGTGCCCACGGTGATCCCCAGCTGGGTCAGCCGCGGCTGGTCCATGTGGGCGGCAATCCCGAAATCGGTCAGCCGCACCCGCGGCACCCCGGTCCCGGTCAGCTCCAGCAGCACATTGGCCGGCTTCACGTCCCGGTGGATCCACCCGGCGGCGTGAACGTGGCCCAGCGCCTCCAGCAGCTGGGCCAGCACCTCGGCCGTCAGCTCGGGGCTCATCGCCCCGTAGTCCTGCAGGGCGGTGTGCAGGTTTCCGCCGCGCATCAGCTGGGAGGCGATGACCACCCGGTCATCCACGGCCGCCCACCCGTAGGGGGTGAGCAGATGGGGGTGGTCGAACTTCACGCCCTGTTCGCGCACGAAGCGCAGCAGCTCCCCGCTGTAGCTTTGGCGCATCACCTTCGCGGCGCAGCGCCGCCGGCACTGCAGGTCCCGGGCCAGCCACACCGAACCCGAGCCGCCCTGGGCAATGTGCTCGATCAGCTCAAACCGCCCGGCTATGACCTCTGCCATGCGCTCTCCTTCAGTTTCCCTGCGGTACCAGCCTAGGTCACCGCCGCCCGCGCGCCGGGCCGGATTCGCGCAACATCAGGACAAAGCGGGCCCGGCACGCAATACTTAAGCCATGTTTGTCGTTGCGCTCAGCCCCCGGCCCCGTTCGGTCACTGACGTGGCCGCGGCCGGAGAGGCGTTGTGGCACCAGTTGGGCCAGGTGCACACCCACGCACCGTTTACCGCGCTGTCCGGGCAGCTGCTGCTGGGGGTGCCGGCGGATGCGGCGGCGGCCGTGGACGCGGTGCTGCGGGTGGCGCGGCTGAACTTCTGCAACATCGGGCTGGGCATCGGCCCGCTGCACACTCCGGTGCCCGAGGATGCCGAGCAGATCGACGGGCGGGCGCTGCGCCGGGCGCTGGGTGCGCTGCAGGCGGCCGGGCACCGCGGGGAGCGGGTTCCGATCTGCGTCTCGGGGCCGGCGGCGGAGCTGGACACGGGCATCGAGGGGCTGTTGCGGTTGCTGGGCCAGTCCATCCGCACCCGCACCGAGGCCGAATGGGCGGTGGTGGATCTGATGACCCCGGGGGTCCGCGGGCAGCAGCGGGCGATCGCCCAGGCCCTGGACATCACCCCGCAGGCGGTCTCCGCGGCGATCGTGCGCTCGGGGTTCAACGACGAGCACGACGCCCGGGCCGGGGTGGCCCGGCTGCTGCAGCTGGCCGACGCGGGCTAGCACGCCGGCGCCCGAAAAGATTTTCGAACCATCTTGCGCGCTGCCCCGCAACCGGACCCAAAGTGTCGGGGGTCACACCTACGCTGGAAGTATGGACCAGCAAGAACACAGCCACCGCCGCAAGGCGGAGCGGAAGATCAGGCAGCAGATGCCTGAGGGCTGCCTGCACGATGAGGTGGCCGAGCTGATCGAGCAGCTCACCCGCCGCGTGGACATCCTGCTGCGCGCCGGGGAACGCGGGGACTGCGCGGAGGCGCTGCGTCAGCTGGAAAGCGCCAAGGCCAGCTACTGCGCCATGCAGGCCAAGCTGGCCTACCGCCTGGAAAAGGACACGATCTTGGATGCGGAGGACCGCTGCATCAACATCGACCAGTTTGAGCGCGGTGCCGCGGCCTCGGTGGCCATGGCCCGGCGCCAGTCCCAGCAGGGGGCCCGCTCCTATCTTCAGGCCTGCCGGATGCTGGTGGAGGATCTTCCCAACCTGTGCGCCAGTTTTGAGCGCGGGCATCTTTCCGAACGCCAGATCCTGGCGGTCACCGGCCCGTTGACGGACGTGAACGCCCGCCGTCGCCGGGAATTCGATGAGCTTTTTGCCCGCGAACCGGACATGTTCCAGGACCTGGGCACCAAGCGGTGCCGCGACGCGGTCGAACGCTTCACTATGCGCCATGAGAGCATCGAGAAGGCCGACCGGATCGGCAAGGCCGCGGAGGAACGCCACGTGATCTTCACCCGCGGCAAGGACTGCGTGTGGCTGCGCGCCAAGCTGCCCCTGGAGGAGGGTGTGGGCCTGGAGACCAGCCTGAAGCGGCGGGCCAGGCGGGAACGCGCGGCCGGGGACAAGCGCAGCATGGCCCAGTTGATGACCGATCTGCTCACCCGCCAGTCCATCACCGGCAACGCCGCGAAGCTTCCGGTGTTCGTGGACGTCAAGCTGATCATGACCGACCGCACGCTGCTGCTTGGGGATCGGGAGCCGGCCTACCTGTGCGGTTACGGCTTCGTGCCGGCCCAGTATGCGCGCAGCCTGGTCACGGAGATGGACACCCGGCTCTACGATGCGAAGTGGAATGAGGACACCGAGGAGCTCAGCGACCGGATCGGGGCCTTCCCGGAGCTCCAGCGCCTGTTCACGGCCCCCGGCACCGGGGAGCTGATCGCGATGGATTCCAAGGCCCGCGTCGTCCCGGAGAACCTCAAGGACTTCCTGCAGATCCGGGACGTGCGCTGCCGCACCCCGTACTGTGATAACGACGCCGCCGAATTTGACCACATCACCCCGTGGCGGGCCGGGGGCCTGACCAACATGCACAACACGAACTACCGGTGCCGTTGGTGCAACCAGGCCAAGGAAACCCCGGGATGGCATGAAAGGGTGGTGCGGGAGGACCCGCACACCATCCGGATCACCACCCCCGACGGGGCGGTCTACCAATCACTGGCCCCACCGCCAACCACGGTCTACCGCAATCCTTCACCCTCGCTGATCGCCCAGGCCTGCTGGCTGCCTGCCGCCACCGACGCCGCAGCCTAGCGCGCCAGGACTCCGCGCAGCACCGGCACCAGACCGTCGTCCCACACCGAATCGGTCACCGAGTCGGCGACCGCCTTGACCTCATCCGGGGCCTGGCCCATGGCCACCCCCAGCCCGGCCCACTGCAGCATCTCAATGTCGTTGCGCCCGTCCCCGACCGCGATGGTCTGCTCCGGGGCAAAGCGCAGGATCCCGCGCAGCCGTTCCAGGCCACTGGCCTTGGTGGTGCCTTCGGCGGCGATGTCCAGCCAGGCGGTCCAGCCCACCGAATAGGTGACCCCCGACAGTCCCAGCCCGTGCACGGCACGGCCGAACTCCTCGGCGCTGGAGTCGGTGGAGAACACCACCACACGCACCGCCTTGCTGTTCACCAGCTCCTCAAAGTCGACGACCCTGGCCGGGGCGCCGAAGCTGACGTCGCTGAACTGCTCGCTGGAAAGGAACTCGCCGCGCTCGTTCTCCAACGCGTACTTCGCGTTGGGCAGGGTGCGCCACAGGGTGGCCAACACCAGGGAGGGGTCAAAAATCTCGCGGTGGATGACCTCCACCTCTTCTCCGGTCACCTTGGCCAGCACCCCGCCGTTGCAGGCCACCACATAGCCGTGCTCGATGCCCAGTTCCTGCACCACGGGCAGGGCGGCGCCCAGGGAGCGGCCGGTGGAAATCACCACTTCATGTCCGGCGTCCACCACTTCGCGCGCGGCGCTGCGCACCTGCTGGCTCATCTGGTCCTGATGGTTCACGATGGTGCCGTCAACGTCTAGGCACACCATTAACTTATCGTTGGTCAACCGGTCTTCGTTGCCGGTCTTGGTCATGACTGTCATAACCCCAGTGAACCATCTTGTCCCACAATTGGCGATGATGCGGCGCACATGTGCGATGAACGTGCGGCGACTTCGTGGTAAACCTGAGCATAAGAGCGCCCATTTTGCAGGAGGGCAGCAACAATGCGCGAACCATCGGCCACCCGGCGCCACACGCCACTGGCCCAGGGGTGCGGCCAGCCGCACAGCTGCCCGGAACCGGTGCGGCTGCGGGTGCTGGGCCAGGTCCCGTATTTCCGCGGCCTCTCCGAGCAGCAGCTGCGGGTCATTGACGGCCAAATGCAGTCCCTGGCCTGGGCGGAGGGTGAGCACCTGTATGCGGCCGGACAGCCGGCCAGCGACCTGTACGTAATTGCGTCCGGGCGGGCCAAGGCGTTTCACGACACCGCCGAGGGCCAGCAGGTGGTGGTGGACCTGCTGGGCCCCGGCGACCTGTTCGGCGGGGTGCCGGCCCTGGGCCATGACCGCTACCCGGAAACCGTGCAGGCGCTGAGCACCACCTGCGCGCTGCGGATGGACAACGCCACGTTCGAAAACATCCTGGGGCAGTTCCCCCCGGTGGCGCTGCAGGTGCTCAACGCCCTGGCCGGGCAGCTGCGCACCACCCGCTCCACGCTGGCCGAACACCACGCCGCCCCGGTGGCCAGCCGGGTCGCCGCGACCCTGCTGCGCCTGGCGGACAAGTTCGGCACCCCCAGCCGGCAGGGTGAGCTGATCCAGTTCCCACTCTCCCGCGCCGATTTGGCCGGGATCACCGGGGCGAGCCCCGAATCGGTTTCCCGGGCGATGAGCTCTCTGCGCAAGGCCGGCATCATCGAGACCGGGCGGCGCTGGACGGCGCTGACCGACCGCGCCAGGCTCACGGAGATCGCCGAAAACTACTAGCCAGAGCGTATGTGCGGTTAACTGACGCAGATCATGGTGGGGGTTGGGGCCCGTTCGTAGGGTGAAGGTACTTCCCGGGATACCGGGAAGGACGCAACCTGCGAAAGGAAAGCCATCATGAGCACCACGACCAGCATTTGGACCACGCTGCGCGCCGAGGGATTCTCCTGCCCGTCCTGTGTGGGAAAGATTGAAAAGCAGGTCAAGAAGCTGGATGGGGTCACCGAGGTGAAGGTGCACTTCGCCTCCTCCCGCGTCCAGGTGCAGCACGACCCGCAGCGCGCCAGCGTGCAGGACCTGGTCTCCGCCATCGCCAAGGCCGGCTACAAGGCCGTCCCGGCGGCGTTCTAGAGGTCGTGGTGATCATGCAAAAGGTGTGGCAAACGCTGCGGCGGCTGACCGCCGGACGCTGGTTCATCCCCGCCGTTTCCGGGGCGCTGATCCTGGTTTCCCTCCTGCTCTCCGCCGGCTTGGGCCAGCAGCCGGCCGGCGACGTGTTCATGGTTGCCGCCGCGGTGCTGGCCGGGTACCGGATCGCGCTGGCCGCCGGACGGGCACTGTGGGGCCGGCATGTGGGCATCGACCTGCTGGTCACGGTGGCCGCGGCCGGTGCCGTGGTGATCGGCAACTACTGGGAGGCGGCCGCGGTGACGTTCCTGTTCGCCGTCGGGCACGCCCTGGAGGCCGCCACGCTGGACCGGACCCGTTCGGCGCTCTCGGCGCTGGTGGCCGTGGCCCCGGACGAGGCGGTGGTGCTGCGGGAGGGGCAGCAGCACCGCGTTCCGGCCGGGCAGGTGCTGGTCGGCGAGCTGGTGCTGGTCAAGGACGGGGCGAAGGTCCCGGTCGACGGCCGGGTGCAGCACGGCAGGGCCGGGGTGGATGAAAGTTCGATCACCGGGGAGTCCCTGCCGGTGGACAAGGCCGCCGGGGACCAGGTCTTCGCCGGCACCATCGCCACCAGCGGCTTCCTGCAGGTGGTGGCCGAGGGCATCGGCGCGGACACCACCCTGGCGCGCATCATCCACCGGGTCGAGGAGGCGCAGGACGCCCGGGCCCGCACGCAAAGCTTCTTCGACCGGTTCGCCACCTGGTACACCCCGGCGATCATCCTGCTGGCGCTGGTGGCCGGGCTGCTCACCTCCGATGTGGTGCTGGCCCTGACCCTGCTGGTCATCGGCTGCCCCGGGGCCCTGGTGATCTCCATCCCGGTGGCGGTGGTGGCCGGCATTGGCCGGGCCGCGAAGGACGGGATCCTGATCAAGGGCGGGGAGTATCTGGAGCAGGCGGCACGGATTGACACGGTGGCCGTGGACAAGACCGGCACCCTGACCGAAGGCCGCCCCCAGCTGACCGACCTGGTGCCGGTCGGCCGGGGCGTGGACGCCGCGCAGCTGCTGGAGGTAGCCGCCCGCGGCGAGGCCGGCTCCGGGCACCCGCTGGCCCAGCCGATCCTTACGGCCGCCGCGCAGCGGGGCCTGGTGGTGCCGCTGCCCGAGCAGGTCGAACCGGTGCTGGGCAAGGGGATCCTGGCCCGCTCCGCCGGCCAGCGGATCCTGATCGGCAACCCCGCCCTGCTGGCCGATCACGGGCTGGTGCCCGGGGCGCGGGCGGCCGCGGCGGCCGGGGAACTGGCCGCCACCGGCAAGACCCCGATGCTGGTGGCGCTGGACGGTCAGGTGCTGGGGGTGGTCGCGGTCGCGGACACGGTGCGCGCCGACGCCGCGCAGATGGTGCGCGAGCTGCGCGCGGTGGGGGTCAAGCGCATCGTCATGCTCACCGGGGACAGCGCCCCGGTGGCGCACGCGATCGCCGCCCGCACCGGCATCACCGAGGTCAGGGCGTCGCTGCTGCCCGAGGACAAGCTGGAGATGGTGCGCGAACTGCAGCGCGGCGGGCACACGGTCGCGATGGTCGGCGACGGGGTGAACGACGCCCCGGCCCTGGCTGCTGCGGACATCGGGGTGGCCATGGGCGCGGCCGGTTCGGCGGTGGCCGTGGAAACCGCCGATGTGGCGCTGATGGGGGACAACCTGCTGCGCCTGCCCCAGGCGATCGGTGCGGCCCGGCGCACGGTGCGGGTGATGCGCCAGAACATCATCATCGCGGTGGCCACCGTGGTGCTGCTGCTGGCCGGCGTGTTCGCCGGCGGGGTGACCATGGCGCTGGGCATGCTGGTGCACGAGGCCTCGGTGCTGGTGGTCATCGGCAACGCGATGCGCCTGCTGCGCCGCAGCCCGGCCCGCCGGGACGCCGGGGTCCAGCGCCCGGCCGCGCTGGGCGTCCAAGTCGAGGCATGAGGCGAAAAAACGCCACGGCCGCCGGTACCCTACCGGCGGCCGTGGCGTTCGCGGGCGTGCTAGGACAGCACTTCCAGCCCGCCCAGGTAGGGCTGCAGCGCCTTGGGCACGTTCACGGTGCCGTCCGGGTTCTGGTGGTTCTCCAGGATCGCCACAATCCAGCGGGTGGTGGCCAGGGTGCCGTTCAGGGTGGCCACGGCCCGGGTCTTGCCCGCCTTGCCGTCCACCACCTGGCGTTCACGGATGTTCAGGCGGCGGGCCTGGAAGGTGGTGCAGTTCGAGGTGGAGGTCAGCTCGCGGAAGGTCCCCTGGGTGGGCACCCACGCCTCGCAGTCGAACTTGCGGGCCGCGCTCATGCCCAGGTCCCCGGCGGCGGTGTCGATCACCCGGTAGGGCAGCTCCATCTTCGCCAGCATTTCCTCTTCCCACGCCAGCAGCCGGGCGTGCTCCGCCTCGGCCTGCTCGATCGTGGTGTAGACGAACATTTCCAGCTTGTTGAACTGGTGCACGCGGATGATCCCGCGGGTGTCCTTGCCCGCGGCCCCGGCCTCGCGGCGGTAGCAGGAGGACCAGCCGGCGTAGCGCAGCGGCCCGTCGGACAGGTCCATGATCTCGTTCGCGTGGTAGCCGGCCAGCGCCACCTCGCTGGTGCCCACCAGGTACAGGTCATCGCGTTCCAGGCGGTAGATCTCGTCATCGTGTTCGACGTCGAAGCCGGTGCCCTGCATGATTTCCGGGCGCACCAGGGTCGGGGTGACCATCGGGATGAACCCGTAGGAGACCGCCTGGTCCAGGGCCATGTTCATCATCGCCATCTCCAGGCGCGCGCCGATCCCCTTCAGGAAGTAGAAGCGCGAACCGGAGACCTTCGCCCCGCGCTCCATGTCGATCGCGTCCAGCTTCTCGGCGATCTGCAGGTGGTCCAGTGGCTCGAAGCCCTCGGCGGCAAAGTCGCGGGCCGTGCCCACGGTCTTGAGCACCGTGAAGTCGTCCTCGCCGCCGGAGGGGATGCCCTCGACGATCAGGTTCGGGATGGAGCGCTGCAGGGCGCTGGCCTTCGCGGCGGCGGCGTCGGCGGTGGCCTGGGCCTGCTTGACCTTCGCGGCCAGGTCCTTGACCTCGGCCAGCAGGGCGGCGCGCTCCTCGCCCTTGGCCTTGCCGACCTTCTTGGAGAACACGTTCTGCTCCGAGCGCAGCGTCTCGAAGGCGGCAATGGTTTCACGGCGGGCCACATCGGCGTCCAGCAGCTGGTCAACGAGCGTCTCGTCGGCGCCGCGGGCACGCTGCGAGGCGCGGTACAGGTCCGGATTATCGGTGAGCATTTTCAGGTCGATCACAAGATAAGCGTAGCAACCATGAGTACGATGAAGTCACTATGCATAGAAACCGCGTGATCATCGCTTCATTGGCCGGCGGCGCCGGCGTGGCCGCGCTGCTGAGCTGGCGGTCGGTGCGCAAGCTCATCGAACCCAGCAGCCCGCTGAGCCGGGAACCGGATGAGGTGGAGCAGGTCGCGGCCGGCCAGGTCGCCATCGTGGTCAATCCCTCCAAGTCACAAGCCGAAGCCGCCTGCCACGCGGTGCGTCGGGTGTGTGCCGAGGCCGGGCTGCCCGAGCCGCTGGTGTTTGAGACCACGGTGGACGACGCCGGGCAGGGCGGCGCGCGCCAGGCGCTGCAGGCCGGGTGCGACACCATCCTGGCCGCCGGCGGGGACGGCACGGTGCGCGCGGTGGCCGAGGTGATCGAGGGCGCGGAGGCGACCCTGGGCATCCTGCCGCTGGGCACCGGCAACCTGCTGGCCCGCAACCTGGAGATCCCGATCGACGATGTGCACACCACCGCGCTGCTGGCGGTGCGCGGCCGGGTGCGGCGCATCGACGTGGGGCATTTGCGCCTGCAGCACCTGAACGGCACGGAGGCGGACCACGCGTTCCTGGTGATCGCCGGGGTGGGCACCGACGCGGACCTCTTTGACGACACCGACGAGCAGCTCAAGCGCCGGGTCGGCTGGCTGGCCTACTCGGAGGCCGGGCTGCGCCAGCTGCCCGGGCAGCGCAAGCGCGTCTCCTTCCAGCTCGGGGACGGCCCCTGGCAGACCCGCCGGGTGCGTTCGGTGCTGTTCGCAAACTGCGGCAAGCTGCAGGGCCTGGACTTCGTGCCCGAGGCGAAGCTCGATGACGGGATCCTGGACGCGGTGGTGCTCTCCCCGCGCTCGGCGGCCGGGTGGGTGTGGATCTTTTTGAAGACCGCGTTCCGGGCGAAGAACGAGATCCCGGTGATTTCCTTCTACAAGACCAAGAAGGTCTCGCTGCGCTGCACGGAGCCGATGAACACGCAGATCGACGGGGACCCGACCGGCATGGTCAATACCCTGCAGGCCTGGATCAACCCGTCGGCGCTGCGCATCCGCACCGCCTAGAGGCGGTGCAGCAGCTGGCCCACCCATTCCCGGGCCCGGATGAAGGCCTCGTTGGAGTTGTGTGAGTCGATGCTCGGGGTGATTCCCTCCGCGGCATTGTAGGAGCCCAGGAACTTCAGGTCCGGGCACAATCGGTGCAGCCCGGTCAGCGCCGCGGCGACCCGCTCCTCGGCCAGGTGCCCGTCGATGTCCACGGAGAAGAAGTAGCTGCCCAGCCCCGTGCCGGTGGGCCGGGACTCGATGCGTGAGAGGTTCACCCCGCGCGCGGCGAACTGCTCCAGCAGCGCCATCAGCGCGCCGGGCTTGTCCTCGGGCAGCGGGACGATCAGGGTGGTCTTGTCCACCCCGGTGGGCGCCGGCAGCGGTCCGGGACGGGTGACCAGGAAGAAGCGGGTCACCGCCCCCAGGTTATCCTCCACGCCCTCGACCAGCACCTTCAGGTTGCGGTCGTGGGCCACCAGCGGCGAGCAGATCGCCGCCTGGTGGTGCTGTTCGGGGTCCTGCAGCCCCACGGCGGCGGCCGCGGTGGAGGAGCCCTGGATAAATTCCGCTCCGGGAATATTGGCCTGCACCCAGCCCCGGCACTGCGCCCAGGCGACCGAATGCGTGGAAATCTGGGTGATCTGCTCCAGCGCGTCGATGTCCTCGCGCACCGCCAGCACGAACGTGATCGGCACCAGCACCTCGCGCACGATCTGCAGGTGGTCGGCCCGGGCGATCGCGTCCAGGGTGGCCGAGACCCCGCCCTCCACGGAGTTCTCGATCGGCACCATCGCCCCGTCCACCGAGCCCTCCAGCACCATCGCCAGCGCCTCGTTCACGTTGGCGCCCGGGACCCGCTCGGCCTCGTCCGCGCCGGGAACCTGCAGCAGGGCGGCCTCGGTGAAGGTTCCCGACGGGCCCAGGTAGGCATATCTCATCGAACGGCCGGCTCCTGCCCGTTTTCGGATTCCATCGGCAGCTGCGCCTCGATCCACGCGTCCGAGCCCCCGGCAATGTTGTACACCGAGTAGCCCATCCCGGTCAGCCAGGCCGAGGCCTGGGCGGAGCGGCCCCCGGTGCGGCAGATGACATAGGTGTCCACATCCGGATCCAGTTCCTCGAAGCGTTCGGGAAGCTGGCCCAGCGGGATGTGGGTGGCGCCCTTGGCGTGGCCCTCAACCCATTCGAAGTCCTCGCGCACATCCAGGATCAGCGCCCCGTCGGGCACCTCGGTCACCGAGACGGTCTCGAAGTCACTCATGGTTAGCGTTCCTCTCGCATAGGGTGTTTGCTTATAAGACTAATGAGTTCGAGCATCGAAAGCAGACATGTTGACGTCATCCGCCCTGAAGTTGCGCAACCAGCTGGCCGCCGGGGAGGTCTCCAGCCGGGAAGTGACCGAACACTACCTGCGGCGCATCGAACGCTTCGCCTCCCTGGGCGCGTTCGTGCACGTGGAGCAGCGGGCGCTGCAGGCCGCGGCGGCCGCGGACCGCCAGTTCATGCGTGGGCCCATCGGGCGGCTGCACGGGATGCCGATCGCGTTCAAGGACCTGAATGAGGTCGCCGGGATGCCCACCACCTACGGGTCCAGGGCGGTGTCGCACCTGGTGGCGGCACGCGACCACCCGCTGGTGGCCCGGCTGCGCGCCGAGGGGGTGGTCATCACCGGAAAGACCCAGGTCCCGGAGTTCGGACTGAGCAGTTATTCGGAGAACCTGGTCGCCGCCCCCTCCCGCAACCCGCTGAACCCCCAGCTGTCCTCCGGGGGATCCTCCGGCGGGCAGGCGGCGGCGGTGGCCGCCGGGCTGCTGCCGCTGGCCCCGGGCAGCGACGGGGGCGGGTCGGTGCGCATCCCGGCCGCGGCCTGCGGGCTGGTGGGCCTGAAGCCGGCGCTCGGGCGGGTTCCGGCCGATGTCGCCGAGGGCTACCTGGACGGCTTCGGCGCCCCGAAGCTGACCGTGAGCGGTCCGCTGGGGCGCGATGCGAAGGATACCGCCCTGCTGCTGGATGCGATGCTCGGCCAGGACCGCTACCTGCCGGCCCTACAGGACGGCCCGGTGGACGCGCTGCGCGGGCTGCGCATCGGCTACAGCACCCACTCCCCCTTCGAGCCGGTCTACCAGATCCGGCTCAGCAGTGACGCGCGGGCCGCGTTCGAGCGCGGGCTGCGGCTGCTGGAGCACCGCCACCACGTCATGCCCGCCGACCTGCGCTACGCCCCGGACTACCCCGAAACGTTCGCCACGGTGTGGACCAACGGACTGAAGGACGTGGCGATCGGCGACGAATCGCTGCTGGGCACCCTGGCCCGGGACTACCGGCGCCGCTCCCGCCAGCGCAGCGCGCAGGTCTCGCTGGGCGCCGCGACCCGGATTAAGCAGATCGCCGCGGACTTCATCGCCCAGTGGTCGGCCTATGACGTGATCGCCACCCCGGCGATGGCCCACACGCCCCCGCCGATCGGCTACTACACCCGCCATGACGCGGACACCGACTACCGGCTGCAGTGCCAGTACACCCCATACACCTCGATGGTCAACGTCGCCGGGTGCTCGGCGATCACCGTCCCGGTGGCCACAGCCGCCGATGGCATGCCAATGAGCATTCAGCTCATTTCAGCCCACGCCAACGAGGAAAAACTGCTCATTTTGGCACACCAGCTGCTGGCCGAAGCATAACAGGCTGTGATCCACCAAACCGTGTGAGATCTATCGCAAAAGTAGGCATCGAAGTCAAGAAGGGCGAAAAATGTTACGCATGTCTACTGTTTCACCGAGCACCACCGGTACGGGCAATGAGCATTCAGCTCATTTCAGCCCACGCCAACGAGGAAAAACTGCTAGACCTTCTTCGGTCACCCCCGGCGCGCTGGCCAACCTGTTCAGCGTCGAGATGTGGGAACGCTTCTCCTTCTACGGCATGCAGGCACTGCTGGCCTACTACATGTACTTCTCGGCCACCGAGGGGCGGCCTGGGCATGGAGCAGGGCCTGGCGCTGTCGCTGGTGGGCGCCTACGGTGGCGCGGTCTACCTGAGCACCATCCTGGGGGGCCTGGGTCTCGGACCGCCTGCTCGGCCCGGAACGGGTGCTGTTCATCTCCGCGATCGTGATCATGGGCGGTCACCTGGCCCCTGGCGCTGCTGCCCCGGCGTGGTGGGGCCTGGCCATCGGCCTGGTGATGGTGGCCGTGGGCTCGGGCGGGGCTGAAGGCCCA
Source organism: Glutamicibacter sp. St.4D3 (assembly GCF_059728615.1). Taxonomy (NCBI): domain Bacteria; kingdom Bacillati; phylum Actinomycetota; class Actinomycetes; order Micrococcales; family Micrococcaceae; genus Glutamicibacter; species Glutamicibacter sp. St.4D3. The sequence goes on along the minus strand of NZ_AP039380.1, from coordinate 59,928 downwards.
ACGCCACCGCCCTGGTCGGCTCGGCTGTACTCCAAGGAGGACCCCGAAGGCCGACGCCGGCTTCTCGATCTTCTACATGGGCGTAAACATCGGCGGGCTGGTCGGGCCCCGCTGCTGACCGGGCTGCTGCACAAGCACTTCGGCTTCCACGTGGGCTTCGGCGCCGCTGCGGTGGGCATGGCCCTGGGCCTGGTCATCTACGGGTTCGGACGCAAGAACCTGCCCGAGTCGGTGCGCCAGGTCGCCAACCCGCGCTGCCGACCGCTGAGCGCAAGCGCTACCTGCTGATCTTCGCCGCCGTGCTGGTGGTCATCGTGCTGGCCTTCACGCTGAAGATCGTCCACCCCCCGAGAACCTGGCCTCCACCATCGCCTACGTGGTGATCGCCGCCAGCATCATCTACTTCGTGCTGATCCTGCGCAGCCCCCCGGGTGGATGCGACCGAACGCAAGCACGTGTACGCGTTCATCCCGTTCTACATCGCCTCCGCCGCGTTCTGGGCGCTGTTCCAGCAGCAGTTCACCTTCATCGCCGCGTACTCGGCCCGAACGCCTGGACCGCCGCCTGTTCGGCTGGGAAATGCCGGCCAGCTGGGTGCAGTCCATCAACCCCGGTGTTCATCGTGCTGCTGGCCGGGGTGTTCGCCACCATGTGGACGAAGCTCGGTTCCCGCCAGCCGCGCACCAGCGTGAAGTTTCGGCCTGTCGCTGGGTCCGTGGTGGGCATCGCCTTCTTGTGCTTCATCCCGCTGAACTCGCTGGCCAAGACCCCCGCTGCTGGCCCTGGTGGGGGATCCTGCTGCTGTGCACCATCGCCGAGCTGCTGCTCTCCCCCCGATCGGCCAGGCGGTGACCACCCAAGCTGGCCCCGGCCGCCGTTCGGCACCCAGATGATCGCCCTGTTCTTCCTCTCGGTCTCGCTGGGCACCCACCCTGTCCGGCGTGCTGGCCGGGTACTACACCGAGGGCAATGAGGTCGCCTACTTCCTGTGGCTGGGCGGCACCGCGGTGGTGCTGGGGCCTGGCGATGTTCGCCGCCACCCCGGCGCTGAAGAAGCTGATGGGCACCGTGCACTAGCAGGGTCCCCGCAAACACACAATGGCCTGGTCCCCCATGCGGGGGCCAGGCCATTGGCGTGTTTGCGCGCCCTTAGGCGTAGTCGGAGTACATGCTCTGGTTCAGGTCGGTGTAGAACGAGGCGGAGAAGAAGAACACGAAGATGATGAACGCGTAGCACAGCAGCGCCAGCACCAGCCCCACCCAGGAGGTGATCAGCCCGGCCAGAGCCATCCCGCGCCCGGCCGGCTCGCGCCGGTACCCCCAGGTGGCCGGTGATCACCCCGGCCAGGGGGATGAAGATGATGACCAGGAATCCAAGCAGGGACAGGATTCCCAGGACCAGGGAGGCCACCGAGAGTCCGGTGGGCTGCGGCGGGGGCACATAGGTGTTCTGGGGGTACGGGTGGTAGCTCATCGCCTCCATCCTATAAACCGTCCGGGAACCAGGGAAACCGGCGCGGCGCGCACGGCCAACCCCGATAGGATGCCTAGTAGCAGACTCTTGACCTGGCAGACAAAGGATGGGCATGGCACACGAACGCGCGGGACAGCCGGCACGCGAAGAAGACCTGATCGACCTGCAGGAGGTCCTGGACGCCTACTTCAGCCGCGTTCCCGATCCGCAGCAGGCCGGGCAGCGGGTCTCCTTTGGCACCTCCGGGCACCGCGGCAGCTCGCTGAACGGCTCCTTCAACGAGGCGCACATCGCCGCGATCACCCAGGCGGTGGTGGACTACCGCGTCTCGGCCGGGATCACCGGTCCCATGTACGTGGGCAAGGACAGCCACGCCCTGTCCGAACCGGCGTACCGCACCGTGCTGCAGGTGCTGGCCGGCAACTCGGTGCGCGTGCTGGCCGAGGACGGGCTGACCCCCCACCCCGGCGCTGAGCCACGCCATCCTGGTGCACAACGCCGCCGGCGGCCAGCAGGCCGACGGGCTGATCATCACCCCGTCGCACAACCCACCGGCCGACGGCGGGATCAAGTACAACCCGCCGCACGGCGGGCCGGCCGAATCCGAAATCACCGGCCCGATCGCCCAGCGCGCGAACGAGCTGCTTGAATCCGGGCAGATCCGCCGGGCCGAACCGGACGCCGAGGCGTTCGACTTCCGGGAACTGTACGTCACCGACCTGGCCGAGGTGATCGACTTCGCCGCGATCGCCGAGTCCGGGATCAGCATTGGCGCCGACCCCGCTGGGCGGGGCCTCGGCCCACTACTGGGGAGAAATCGGGCGGCGCTACGGGCTGAACCTGGAGGTGGTCAACGAGCGGGTGGACCCGCGGTTCGGGTTCATGACCCTGGACAAGGACGGCAAGATCCGCATGGACTGCTCCTCCCCGGATGCGATGGCCTCCCTGGTGGCGAACCGCCGCAGCTACGACATCGCCACCGGCAACGACGCGGACGCGGACCGGCACGGGATCGTCACCCCGGACGCCGGGCTGATGAACCCGAACCACTTCCTGGCCGTGGCCATCGACTACCTGCTCACCCACCGCCCGCAGTGGCCGGGGGACGCGCAGGTGGGCAAGACCCTGGTCTCCTCGGTGCTCATCGACCGGGTCGTCGCCGCCCACGGCCGCCAGCTGCTGGAGGTGCCGGTGGGCTTCAAGTACTTCGTGCAGCCGCTGGCCACCGGCCGGGCGGTGTTCTGCGGGGAGGAATCGGCCGGGGCCTCCTTCCTGACCCGGGACGGGCGCCCGTTCAGCACCGACAAGGACGGGATCATGCTGGCGCTGCTGGCCAGCGAGATCCGCGCGGTCACCGGCAAGTCCCCCAGCCAGCTGCACGCCGGGCTGGTGCGGGAACACGGCACCAGCTACTACGCCCGCTTCGACGCGCCGGCGGACCTGCAGCAGAAGGAGGTGCTGGGCCGGCTTGATGCGCAGGCGGTGCAGGCCACGCAGCTGGCCGGGGACGCGATCACCACCAAGGCCACCGAGGCCAGCGGCTACCCGATCGGCGGGCTGAAGGTCTCCAGCCAGCGCGCCTGGTTCGCCGCCCGGCCCTCGGGCACCGAGGACATCTACAAGATCTACGCCGAATCCACGGTGGGCCAGGAGCACCTGCAGCAGGTGCTCGCCGAGGCCCGCCAGATCGTGGACGCCGCGCTGGCCGGCCAGGTGTAGCCCGCCGCCACGGCGCCGGGGCTAGATGAGCTTGTCGATGAACTTGCGCTTGGCCCAGGAGTAGGGCGGGTAGACGGCGTTCAGGGTGTCGATCACCGTGGTCTTGTTCAGCTCCGGACGCATCTGCGAGAGCCGCTCAAAGCCGTGCTTGCCATGGTAGGAACCCATGCCGCTGTCCCCCACGCCGCCAAAGGGCAGGGTCGGGACGATCAGGTGGGTCATCGGCGCGTTGTGCACGATCGCCCCGGCCCGCACCCGGTCGGAGAAGATCGACTGCAGCCGCGGGTTCTCGCTCATCAGGTAGGCTGCCAGCGGGGCGGGGCGTTCGGCGATGAACTGCAGGGCCGCGTCGAAGGACTCCACTTCGATCACCGGCAGGATCGGACCGAAGATCTCCTCGGTCATCAGCGGGCTGTCCAGCTCCACGTCGCGCATCACCGTGGGGGCCAGGCGCAGGGTCTGGGCGTCGCTCTGCCCGCCGATGACCACCCGCCCGTGCTCCAGCAGCCCGGTGAGCCGCTCAAAGTGCTGGCGTGAGACGATCCGCCCGTAGTCCTGGTGGCTGATCGGGTCCCGGCCGTAGAAGCTGCTAATCGCCTTGGCCAGGCGGTCAACCAGCGCGTCCGCGTCCCCGATGGACAGGATGTAGTCCGGGGCCACGCAGGTCTGCCCGCTGTTCATGAACTTAGCGAACGCGATCCGCTTGGCGGTGGCCGGCAGGTGGTTGTCCACCACGGTCGGGCATTTGCCGCCCAGCTCCAGCGTGGTGGGGGTCAGGTGCTCGGCGGCCGCGCGCGCCACGATCCGCGCCACCCGCGCCCCGCCGGTGTAGAAGATGTGGTCCCAGCGCGCGGCCAGCAGCTCGGTGGCGGTGTCCACCCCGCCCTCGCACACCGCGTACACCCGCGGGTCCAGGTAGTGCGGCAGCAGCCGGGCGATCGTGCCGGAGGTGGCCGGGGCCAGTTCGGAGGGCTTGAGCACCGCCGCGTTGCCGGCCGCGATCGCGGCGATCAGCGGGGCCAGCAGCAGCTGCAGCGGATAGTTCCAGGCGCCGATGATCAGCACCACCCCCAGCGGCCGCGGCTCGATCTTGGCCATCGCCGGCTGCAGCGACAGCGGCACCTTCACCGAGGTGGAGTCCATCCACTCGGCCAGGTGGCGCTGGGCAACGTCGATTTCCGTGCGCAGGAAGTCGATCTCGGAGAACTTCGCCTCGGTCGCGCTCTTGCCCAGGTCCTCGGCGAGCGCGGCGATGAAGTCCTCCTCGCGTTCGGCCAGCATCTTCTCCAGGGCCCGCAGCTGCTGGGCGCGGAAACGGCGCGGATGGGTGATGCGCGCGTCGGCGGAGCGGCGCAGGTGCGCGATCATCTCCGCGATCTTGCCCGGGTGCTCGTCGACCGGCGGCGCGGTTTCCCCGACCGGTTCCGGCGGCTGCTGTGAGGTGAAGATTCCCATGGCTCGAGCGTACGTCATCCCCCGGCCCCCGTTTGCGCCACCGGGTTGATACATTGGGCTGGATAAAGGAGGGCCGATGACCGACCTGAGCGCCCCGCTGGGCTCGTTCGCCGTCGCCGCCGCCCTGGTGGCGCTGATCCTGCGGGCCCTCAGCCCGAGCGGGAGCGGGAACCTGCTGTCCCAGGCGCGCCGGTACGCCCGGTGGTGCGCGCTCATCGGATTCCTCGCCGCCGTCTCCACCGACTGGTTCGATGCCTTCTACCCGATCAGCGCGGAGGGGCAGGCGGTGCCCGGCGGCTGGCCGGGCGCGGTGGGGCGGGCCGCCACCCCGGCGCTGTGGGTCGGGTTCGTCTACGTGCTGGCCCAGTTCACCGGGCCGCGCGTGCAGCGCAGCGCCGACCCGCAGCCGCGCACCGGGTTGGTGCCGGGCAAGCTGGTGGCGGCCCTCGTCCTGGTCCTGGCCGGCTCGCTCACCGCGCTGTGGGCGGCGGGCGATGTGCCCTACCGGGCTCCCACCGCGCAGCGCGAGCTCAGCGGGGAGGAACTGAGCTACTTCATCCCGGCCGCCGACGGGTTGCGCCCGGCCGGCGAGGTGCTGCCGTACCTGGCCCTCTGCCTGGGACTGCTGGTGGCCGCCACCCTCCTGGCCAGCCTGGTGATCCTGCGCCGCAGGCCGCTGCCGGGGATCTCGCGGCACGACAACCGGATGCTGCGCCGGGTGTGGCTGAACCGGCTGTACCGCACCGTGGCCGTGGTCCTGGCCGCCAACGGCGCGGCCGCCCTGCACTACAAGGCCCGGTGGTTCCACCAGCAGGCCGCGGACGGGGACCTTGAGCGGCTGCGCGCGCTGGGCGACGGCTGGGATTCGGTAGGGAACTACGCCGTGCTCGGCGTCGCCCTGGTGATGCTGTTCTGGCGCCCGCCACAGAACTTCGAGGGCGTCACCGCCGTGCCGCGGCATCCGGTGCGCGCCCTGCGCGACCACCTGTTCGCCACCCAGTACTTGGCGCTGGGCGCCTCACTGATCCTGCTGCTCGTCCTGTGGCCCACGCACTCACCGCAGCCGCAGGCCCTGCCCGATGCACGGCCGGGGATGCACCTGATGGTGCTGATCACCGGCGCCGCCCTGCTCTACCTGGTGATCACCGGCAGCAGCATGGGGTACGTGCACGGCAAGGCCGGTCGGACCGGGCCCCGGCACTGGGGACCGCTGCCGCGCTGGATCTACCCGGTGGCCGGGCTGCTGATGGCCGCCAGCGTCTACTTCCTGCTGCGCCCGCCACTGGACTACCTGTGGGGGCTGGTCACCGCCCCGGCGGCGTTCATCCTGCTGCTGGTGGCGGTGCTGTTGCTGGCCCACGCCGCCGTGCGCCTGGCCAGCCGGCGGATGCAGGTGGCCTGGGCGGTGGATGGGCACTGGGAGCGCTGGTACCGGCAGGTGATCGAATTGCGTTCGCTGCGCACCGTGACCGCCGCCCTGGGCGCCCTGCTGTTCTGCGGCTACGGGTTTGACTACGGATGGGTCGGGCTCAGCCTGGCGGTGCTGTGCTTCCCGGCGCGGCTGCTCATCCCGCACCCCGGCCCCGAACGGCACCCGGCAGCGGCACATGGGCGCCCGGCTGCTGCCGGCCCTGCAGCACCGCCGGGCGCGCCGGGCCGGCCCTGACCGGGGGCGGCGCGGTGCGGCGCGTCACAGGTTTGTCAACGGGTGGGCGATTGCGTACGCTCGGTCACGAGTGACACGGGGTGTCGGCGCCGCCGACTGAGATGACACCCGTCGAACCTGAACTAGTTCAAACTAGCGGAGGGATGTCGCACATGACCCTGCCTGCCGTGATCCATTCACTGCGCCACACCAGCCCCCTGGTGTTCTGCCTGACCAACACCGTGGTCGCCAACTTCACCGCCAACGCGCTGCTGGCCGCCGGCGCCGCCCCGGCCATGACCAACCTGCCCGGGGAGGCGGGGCCGTTCGCGAAGACCGCCTGCGCGGTGCTGGTGAACCTGGGCACCCCCAGCACCGAACAGCTGGCCGCCATGGATGAGGCGATCGAGGCCGCGAACCAGGCCAACACGCCCTGGGTGCTGGACCCGGTGGCCGTTGGCGCGCTGCCGGTGCGCACGCGCTACGCCCAGCGCATCGTTTCGCTGCGCCCCGCCTTGATCCGCGGCAACGCCTCGGAGATCATGGCCCTGGCCGGGCACCAGTCCACCGGGCGCGGGGTGGATTCGGCCGACCCCGTGGCCGCGGCCATCGCCGCCGGGCGGGAACTGGCCGAACGCCACGGCGCGGTGGTCGCGATTTCCGGGCCGGCCGACGCCGTGGTCAGTGCCCAGCGCACGGTCATGGTGCACACCGACGGGATCGAACTGACCCGCGTCACCGGCGGCGGGTGCGCCCTGGGTGCGTTCGCCGCGGCGGCGATCGCCGCCGGGCAGGACGTGTTCACCTCCACCGTGGCCGCCCACGCCTATTACGGGCGGGCCGCCGAACGCGCCGCCGCCCTGTCCCTGGGGCCGGGCAGCTTTGCCGCGCAGTTCCTCGACGCCCTGGCCCTGACCGATCCGCAGGAACTGGGTGCGGTGCGCATCGAGGAACTCTAGATCCCTCATTCTTCATTCCGCCCACGAGTCAACCCGCCGGCCCCGCAGGGGGCGGTTTAAGGACAATCATGCGAAATCTCGGCGTATATTTGGTCGCCAACACCGCCAGCTGCACCCCACACCGCACCCTTGAGGTCATCCAGGCCGCCGTGCAGGCTGGCGTGCAGTGGATCCAGCTGCGCGCCAAGGAGGAAAACGCGCGCGAATTCTATGAACTGGCCCTGGCCGCCGGTCAGCTCACCGCGGGCCGGGCCGAACTGCTGGTCAACGACCGGGTGGACGTGTACCTGGCGGCACGGGCCGCCGGGGCCGCGGTCACCGGGGTGCACATCGGGCAGCAGGACCTGCCGGTGCAGCGGGTGCGCGAACTGATCGGGGACGCCACCTTGGGGTTGAGCGCCTCCACCGATGAGCAGCTGGCGGCGGCGAACGCGAACGCCTCGATGATCGACTACCTGGGCGTCGGGGCCATCCGGGCCACCCCCACCAAGAAGGACCACCCCACCCCGATCGGGATCGAGGGCTTCGCCCGGGCCCGGAAGATCGCCCAGCTGCCCTGCGTGGCCATCGGTGCGCTGCAGGCCGAGGACGCCCCGGCGCTGCGCGCGGCCGGGGCCGAGGGCATGGCGGTGGTGCGCGCCATCTGCTCCAGCACCGACCCCGGTGCGGCCGCCGGCGGGCTGCTGCGCGCCTGGCAGGAGGCGAAATGATCCACAACATCCTGTCCATCGCCGGTTCCGACCCCTCCGGGGGCGCCGGAATCCAGGCGGATTTGAAGGCGATCGCCGCGACCGGGGGCTACGGGATGGCCGCCATCACGTCCCTGACCGCGCAGAACACCCGGGGCGTGGACGCGGTGCAGGCCGTTGAGCCGCAGTTCGTCACCGCCCAGCTGCGCAGCATCGTCGCCGATGTGCGCATCGACGCGGTGAAGATCGGGATGCTGGCCAACGCCGGGATCATCGACGCGGTGCAGCAGTGGCTGGGCGAACAGCCGGCCGGGCTGCCGGTGGTGCTCGACCCGGTGATGATCGCCACCAGCGGGGACCGGCTGCTGGATGACGCGGCCCACCAGGCGATGTCCCGGCTGCTGGCCCGGGCCACGGTGCTGACCCCGAACATGGACGAACTGGCGGTGCTGCTGGGTGAAGCGCGCGCCACCACCTGGGATGGCGTGCTGGCCCAGGCGCAGCGCCTGGCCGCCGCCCACGACGTGCTGGTGGTGGCCAAGGGCGGGCACCTGGGCGGGGAGCAGTGCCCGGACGCGCTGGTGGACGCCACCGGGGTGCTGGCCGACTTCCCGGCCGCGCGGATCGACACCGAAAACACGCACGGCACCGGGTGCACGCTCTCCAGCGCCCTGGCCAGCCTGTACGCGCGCGGCGGTAACTGGGCGGCGGCGCTGGGCGCGGCCAAGGAGTACCTGGCCGAGGCGATCGCCGCCTCCGGGCAGCTGTCAGTGGGGGCCGGGCACGGGCCGGTGCACCACCTGGCCGGGCTGTGGTCCGGGCAGGGGCTGGCGCCGGCGCAGGACCCGATGCAGCAGTGGTGGCAGGACATCGCCGGGATCCGGGAGGGGATCGATGAGCTGGACTTCATCCGCCAGCTGCGGGCGGGCACCCTGCCGCGGGCGAACTTCGACTACTACATCAACCAGGACGCCCTGTACCTGCGCGGCTACGCCCAGGTGCTGGCCCAGGCCAGCATCATCGCCCCGGACGCGGCCGCCCAGCGCTTCTGGGCCGCCGCCGCCTCGGCGACGTTCGAGGAGGAAATGGCGCTGCACCGCGAATTCGCGCTGGACACCGCGGCGCACGGAAGCGAGACCACCGCGAACTACGTGAACCACCTGGCGGCGGCCGGGCACCACTACCCGGTGCTGATCGCCGCGATCCTGCCCTGCTACTGGATCTACCAGGACGTCGGGTCCCGGCTGGCGGCGGCCGGGCACGGGCAACACCCCTACCGGCAGTGGCTGGCCACCTACTCCTCCGCCGAGTTCGATGCGGCCACCGCGGCGGCGATCGGCATGGTGCGTGCCGCCTACCGGCGGGCCGATGAACGCACCCGGCAGGCAATGTGGCGGGCCTTTGAGACCTCCAGCCGCCATGAGCTGGCGTTTTTCGCGCAATCGGGGGCCGAAGCGTAAGATACTTCCCGGCCCATAATCAGGAGGAACACGCATGAAATGGTCGATCCACGGCGACGGGAAGTCCATCACCCCCGGTGAGGTGGTCGCCCCGGATGAGCGGCTGCACTGGCCGCAGACCATTTCCATCGGCACCCAGCACATCCTGGCGATGTTCGGCTCCTCCATCCTGGTGCCCACGCTGACCGGCTTCCCGGTCACCACCACCTTGCTGTTTACCGGGGTGGCCACCATCCTGTTCCTGCTGATCACCGCGAACAAGGTGCCCAGCTACCTGGGTTCCTCCTTCGCGCTGATCGCCCCGGTGATGGCCACCATGTCCAGCCATGACATGTCCGCGGCCCTGGGCGGGATCGTGATGACCGGCGCGCTGCTGTTCGTGGTCGGGCTGGTGGTGCAGAAGACCGGCACCGGCTGGATCCACGCGCTGATGCCGCCGGTGGTGATGGGCACCATCGTGGCGCTGATCGGCCTGAACCTGGCCGGGGCGACCCTGGAGCCGATGAAGCGGGTTCCGCTGACCACCTTCGCCACGGTGCTGGCCGTGGTGCTGGCCACCGTCGTGTTCAAGGGGCTGCTGGGCAGGCTCTCGATCCTGGTGGGCCTGGTGCTCGGCTACCTGGTGGCCCTGGCCCAGGGGCAGGTGGACTTCGCCCCGGTGGCCGACGCCCCCTGGTTCGGGCTGCCCGAATTCAACACCCCCAGCTTCCACCTGGACACCGCGCTGATGTTCCTGCCGGCCGTGTTCGTGCTGATCGCCGAGAACATCGGCCACGTGCGCACCGTGGGGCTGATGACCGGGCGGGACCTGTCCCGCTTCAACGGCCGGGCGCTGATGGCCGACGGTGCCGCCTCGGTGCTGGCCGGGCTGGGCGGCGGCTCGGCGACCACCACCTATGCGGAGAACATCGGGGTGATGGCCGCCTCCCGCGTCTACTCCACCGCCGCCTACTGGGTGGCGGCGATCGCCGCCATGGCGCTGGCGTTCCTGCCCAAGTTCGGGGCGCTGATCGGCACCATCCCGGCCGGGGTCATCGGCGGGGCCGGGATCGTGCTCTACGGCATGATCGGCATCATCGGGGCCCGGCTGTGGATCGAACACCGGGTGGACTTCGGCAACCCGATCAACCTGATGACCGCCGGGGTGGGCCTGATCATCGCCATCGCGGTCACCTCCGAGATCAGCTTCGGCCAGTTCCAGCTGGGCGGGATCGCGCTGGGGACCATCGCCACCCTGGTGGTCTACCACCTGATGTCCCTGGTGGCGCGCTGGCGCGGCAGCGATCCGGCCCACGCCCCGGCCCCGGCCGCAGGCGAACAGCGGTAGCCGGAAACCAGCGCACGCGAAAGCCTAGGGTTGGCACCGTCCACGCGCTACGATCGGCTCATGAGCTCACACACAACGGATGGCAAGATATCGGCCCGCCTGATCGGGATCGCGCTGGGCGCGGCCCTGGGCGGGCTGCTCTTTGGCTATGACAGCTCCATCGTCAACGGCACCGTGGATGCGGTGCAGGAACAGTTCGGGCTGAACGCGGTCACCATCGGCTTCACCGTCTCCTGCGCCCTGATCGGCGCCGCGATCGGCGCCTGGGTGGCCGGGGTGGTGGCCGAGCGGGTGGGCCGGGTGCGCACCATGATCATCGCCGCCGTCCTGCTGGGCGCCTCCGCCCTGGGCGCCGGATTCTGCTTCGGTCCGGTGGATCTGATCATCTGGCGGATCGTGGGCGGGCTGGGCGTGGGCTTCGCCTCGGTGATCGCCCCGGCCTACATCGCCGAGATCTCCCCGGCCGCGCACCGCGGCCGGCTGGGCTCGCTGCAGCAGATGAGCATCGTGGTGGGCATCTTCATCGCCTTCCTGGCCAGCGCGCTGCTGGTGTACGTGATGGGTTCGGCCGACGCGGTGGGCTGGTTCGGCCTGGAGGCCTGGCGCTGGATGTACCTGTCGCTGCTGGTGCCCGCGGTGGTCTACGGGGTGCTGGCCGCCCGGCTGCCCGAGTCCCCGCGCTACCTGGTCGAACGCGGACGCTACGTGGAGGCCGCCCAGGTCCTGTCCCGGGATGTGGGCATGGAGCCGGGCGCCATGACCGAGCAGAAGATCGAGGAGATCCGCGCCACCGTGCACCTGGAGCGCCACCAGACCTTCTCCGATCTGATCGGGCGCTTCGGCTTCCACCCGGTGGTGTGGATCGGCATCCTGCTTTCGATGTTCCAGCAGCTGGTGGGCATCAACGTGATTTTCTACTACTCCACCACCCTGTGGAAGTCGGTGGGCTTCGCCGAATCGGACTCCTTCACCATCTCGCTGATCACCTCGGTGACCAACATCGTGGCGACCATCATCGCGATCTCGCTCATCGACGTGCTGGGGCGCAAGCTGCTGCTGCTGCTCGGCTCCGGGATCATGACCCTGTCCCTGGGGGCCATGACGCTCGCGTTCTCCCAGGCCGTGACCGTCGACGGGGCGCTGAGCCTGCCCGGGGCCTGGGGCACCATCGCCTTGATCAGCGCGAACCTGTTCGTGATCGGCTTCGGCGCCAGCTGGGGCCCGGCGGTGTGGGTGCTGCTGGGGGAGATGTTCCCCAACTCCATCCGCACCCTGGCCCTGGGCGTGGCGGCGGCCGCGCAGTGGCTGACCAACTTCCTGGTCTCCACCACGTTCCCGTCCCTGGCCGAGGCCGGGCTGCAGCTGGCCTACGGCATCTACGCCAGCTTCGCGCTGCTCTCCTTCCTGTTCGTGCTGTTCATGGTCAAGGAGACCAAGGGACGCAAGCTGGAGGAGATGACGCTCTAGCCCGCGCGGGTCAGAACCCGCGCGGGGGCTGCATGACGTCGGCGGAGTCCTCGCTGTGCAGCGCCACCACGTGCTCCATGCTGGGCTTGCCCTCGCGGACCTGGCCGTGGGCGTCCAGTTCGATCTCCACCGGTTCGGAGGCCGAGAGCGAGTAGTTCTTCCCGCGCACCGCGAAGTACAAGGTGGCCCCGCCCTCCATGCTCAGCCGCATGGAATCGCTGTTCAGCCGCACCGTGATCATCGAGCCGCGCCACGCCAGCCGGAAGGAGAGCGTGGACCAGCTGGCCGGCAGCCGGGGGTCGAAGCTGAGCACGTCCCCGTCATCGCGCATGCCGGCGAATCCGTAGATCAGCGTCGCCCACACCCCGCCGGTGGAGGCCACGTGCACCCCGTCGGCGGTGTTGCGGTGCGAGTTCTCCAGGTCCACGTTCAGCGCCGCCTGGAAGTACTCGTAGGCCAGGTCCCGGTAGCCGACCTCCGCGGCCACGATGGACTGCACGGCCGCGGAGAGCGAGGAGTCCCCGGTGGTCAGCGGGTCGTAGTAGTTGAAGTCCGCCAGCTTCTCCGCATCGGTGAAGTCGCTGGAGCGCAGCCACAGGGCCAGCACCGTGTCCGCCTGCTTGATCACCTGGAAACGGTAGATCACCAGCGGGTGGTAGTGCAGCAGCAGCGGCAGCTTCGCCGGGTCGGTGTTGGACACATCCCAGATCTCCCGGTTCAAGAAGTGCTCGTCCTGCGGGTGGATGCCCACCCGTTCGGAGAACGGGATGTGGAAGCAGTGCGCGGCCTTGCGCCAGTTCTCGGCCTCCCCCTCGCGGATCTGCAGGCGCTCGGTGAGTTCGGCGTGGAAGCGCGGGAAGCGGTTGGCCAGGGTGTCGAGCATGTCCGCGGCGCAGCGCAGGTTAAAGCGCGCCATCACGTTCGTGTAGACGTTGTCGTTCACGATCGCGGTGTACTCATCCGGTCCGGTCACCCCGTGGATGTGGAAGCTCTGCCGGCTTCCGGTGGTGCGCCAGAACCCGAGCGAGGACCACATCCGGGCGGTGCCCACCAGGATCTCCGCGCCGCCCGAACGCAGGAACTCCACGTCCCCGGTCGCGTTCATGTAGCGGTTCAGCGCGTAGGCGATGTCCGCGTTGATGTGGTACTGGGCGGTACCGGCCGGGTAGTAGGCGCTGGCCTCCTCACCGTTGATGGTGCGCCAGGGGAACAGGATCCCGTCCTCGTTCATGATCTGCGCGCGGCGGGTCGCGGCCGGCAGCATCGAGACCCGCGCCCGCAGCGCGTTGCGCGCCCACTGCGGGTTCGTGTAGGTCAAGAACGGCAGCACATAGATCTCGGTGTCCCAGAAGTAGTGCCCGGAGTAGCCGTTGCCGCTGGTGCCCTTGGCCGAGATCCCCAGCCCGTCGGCGCGGGCCGAGGCCTGGGCCAGCTGGAAGATGTTCCAGCGGATCTTGCGCTGCAGCGTCTTGTCGTCGCTGTCCACCCGCACGTCGCTGCGCTGCCAGAACTCGCCCATGTAGGTGCGCTGGCCGCGGAAGTGGTCGTCGGCGCCGCGCGGCACCAGGTGGCCCAGGGCGCGGTGCGAGCGGGCCAGCATTTCCCGGGCGGTGTGCCGCCGCGAGGAGTGGTAGGCCACGAACTTGCTCAGCCGCAGCCCCTCCCCGGGCTGCAGCGAGGCGCTGGCCACGTGGTCCGAACGCTCCGCGCTGACATCGGTGGTGGTGTGGATCCGGGATTGCGAGCCGCCGGTGAGGCTGGCCCGGTGTTCAGCGACCGTGGCCACGCTCATCCCCGAACCGCGCACAATGTAGGACAGCCCGGCCCGACCGTCACGCTCATAGTGCCCGGCCGGCTGCAGCGGGTTCTGCCCGGTGGATTCGGACTTGCGCGGATCCAACGGGGAGGGTTCCCCGGCATCCAGGTCCGCCGGGGTGGGCACCAGGGTGGTGGGCGGGATGCCGATCACCGAGGACTGCACCACCACGTGCCCCGGCGCGTCGAGCAGGCGCACGTTCACGTCCACCACCGCCAGGTGCCGGTCGGTGAAGGAGACCATGGCGCGGCTGGTGACCGCCACCCGGTGGCCCTCGGCGGTGCGCCACAGCGTGGTGGAGACCAGGGTGCCGTCCCGGAAGTCCAGGCGCAGGTCATCGCGCACCATCTCGGTGCGGCCCACCTCCAGCGCCTCGTCGTTGATGTACACGCGCATGGTGCGGAAGTCCGGGGCCGCGATCATCGTCTGCCCGGTGGAGGCCAGCCCGTAGGCGTTCTCCGCGTAGCGGATCTGCCAGGTCTCGTGCAGCCCGTTGATGAAGCTGCCCCCCACCTGGTCCCCCACGCCCAGCATCGGGGCCTTGGCCCCCAAAAAGCCGTTGCCCAGGGAGAACACGGTGTCCTGGGCGCCCTCGTCGTCGCGCGCCTCATCCAGGGTGATGGACCACGGGTCGTAGCTCAGCGCATCCCCGGATTCGTCGGTCATCACCTCGGACAGGTCGGTGACCACAAAGTCCGCGCCGGCCTCGGCCAGCGAGGCGGCGTTGTTTTCCCGGGCCACCCCGATCACCCGGAAGCCGCCGGCCACCGCGGCCTGCACCCCGGAGACCGCGTCCTCGATGACCACGCACTCCTCCGGGCGCCAGCCCAGGTCCCGGGCGGCGGCCAGGAACGTGTCCGGCGCCGGCTTGCCCGGCAGCTGGCGCAGCGTCGCCTCGGTGCCCGAGACGACGGTGGGGAAGAAGTCCGCCAGCTCGGCGGCGTTCAGCACGGTGCGGGCGTTGCGCGAGGAGGAGACCACCGCCACGTCCAGCCCGGCATCCAGCACCTGGTTCAAGAAGTCCAAGGACCCCTGGTAGGGGGCGATGCCCTCCCGTTCCAGGATGTCGATGAACACGTCGTTCTTCAGGTTCCCCAGCGCGCACACGGTCTCAAACCCGGGCAGGTCCCGCCCGGTGCCGTGCGGCAGGCTGATGCCCCGCGAATCCAGCACCGCCTGCACCCCGTCGTAGCGCGGGCGCCCGTCAACCAGCGTGAAGTAATCATCCAGGGTGTAGGGGGCCGCCTCGGGGTGGCGGGCCGAGAGGAACCGGTCAAACAGCTCCTGCCAGGCCTCGCGGTGCACCTGGGCGGTGGGGGTCAGCACCCCGTCCAGGTCGAAGAGCACGGCTTTGAAGTCACGGTGTCGGTACATCGGACGCGAAGAGTTCACAGGCAAAATCCTTTGGTGGAGGACAAACTGGCCGTCAGCCCCACGGTAGCAACATCGGGGGCTTGCGGCGACATACTACGATGGAATACGTGGCTCACTGGATAGACGTGTGGAACAGCAATGAATGGCGTGAGGACACCGCCGCCTGGATCGATGCCGCGTGCGAGGCCTATGGCATCCAACGTGAGGGGGACGTGGACTTCTGGCCCGCCACCCTGCAGCAGATCAGCGCCCTGGTGCGCACCGACGCCGCCGATTTGATCTTCACCGCCACCGCCCCGGGCCTCACGGCCGAGGCGGCGATCACCGTGGCGGCCGGGCAGCTGCTGCCCGAACGGGTGGTCATGCCCCTGGCCATCGACCGCACCGCCGGCTACCTGCTCAGCCCCGACTTCGGGCACACGGTGCAGGCCCTGGGCGAAACCGTGGAAAGCTGGGAATTTGCCCTGCGTTCGCTGGCCTCGCTGCAGGTGGGGCTGATGGGCCAGGAACAGACGTTCTTTGACGCCGGGATGCCGGTGGTGGATCCGCAGTTCCTGCCCGAGCAGTTCGACCAGGCCCTGATGCTGCACGTGTCCCTGGAAAACGGGCACCCGCTGGCGATCACCGGTGAACAGGCCGACGAGCTGTATGCCGGCACCCCGGCCCTGGCCGAAGCCTGCCAGGTGCTGGCCCAGGCCCCGGTTCCCCTGAGCGTGGAACACGGCGCCTTCGGCCTGGACCAGGTGGTCATTCCCCCGGAGGTGGGGCTGCACGGGCGGATCCTGAACCTGGGGGCCGGGCACTGGGCCCACCCGTTCTCCTCCCTGGCCCAGCCGCTGGCGGCGATGCAGCAGCAGTGGGATTGCGAGATCCAGGACGAGCGCATCATGCGGGCGCTGTTCGCCTACCTGGAGGAGTTCTCCGCCTACGGGACCCCGGACGAGCTCTACGCGCTGATCGACCCGGCCTGCCTGATCGCCCCGCTGGCCCAGCATGAGGCCTGGCTGCGGCTGCTGGTGGAGGCCGAGCCGGCGGAGATCGAGCACTTTGCCCCGCAGATCCTGCAGACCCTGCAGATCTCCGGGTAGCGGTCCCGGCCGCGTTCACCGGCACAGAGTCCCCAGCCACGGGGCTGCCGGGGATGAGCTTGGCGATCGAAGCTGAGGCATGCGCGCGAGGCTGCGGTTTGCCGGATAATTCAGCTGGCGGCAGCGCTACCCGGGGTAGTCCTGCAGCACCCGGCTGAGCAGCTGCGCCTCATCGCTGACCAGCGCATCCACCCCCTGATCCAGCAGCCGCCGCATGCTCGGCTCGTCATTGACCACCCAGACATGCACCTGCATGCCCGAACGACGCACCGCGCGGATGAAGCGTCCGGTGGTCACCGGGATCATGCCGTGGCGCCGGGGAACCTGGACGGCCCAGAACTCCTTGGGGTATTTCGCCGGAATCCGCCCGATCAGATGGGCCCAGAGCCAGATGCGGATCATTTCCCGGGTGCCCGGGCTGGTGCGCACCGGGCGGGAGAGCAGGTGGGCGGTGGCCCGGGTGCGGGCGGTGTCGAAGGAGGCCAGCGCCACCCGGTCATGGCTAGAGGTGCGCTCAATGACCTTGGCCAGCGGCGCAATGACCGCCACGTCCTTCACATCGATGTTGAACATGACATCGGGGAAGGCGTTGATGAGCTCTTCCAGGGTGGCCAGCGGCTCGGTGCCGGCCCGCAGCGCGCCGACCTGCTCGGCGCTCAGGTCGTTGAACCGGCCGGTCCCGGCGGTGATGCGCTCCAGGGTTTCGTCGTGGAAGGCATAGACGGTCTGGTCGCTGGTGGCGCGCACGTCGGTCTCGAAATGGCGGATCCCGGCCGCATAGGCGCGCTGAAACGCGGCCAGCGTGTTCTCCTCGGCGCCGCGGCGGTACCCGCGGTGGCTGAAACCGAACTTCACTTCAGCAGCCGTTCGATCACCTGGGCCACCCCGTCCTGGGAAAACGGCGGGGCGGTCAGCCGTGTGGCGGCCAGCGTCTCGCGGTGGCCATCGGCCATCGCATACCCGTGCCCCACGAACTGCAGCATCTCAATGTCATTGGGCATGTCCCCGAACGCCATGATCTCCTCGGGCTTGATGTCCAGTTTGCGGGCGTACTCATCCAGCGTGTGCGCCTTGTGGATCTCCAGGTGCGCCATCTCCAGCAGCGAGACGTCGGTGGCCGAATGGGTCAGCCACAGCAGCTGGGACAAATCCGGGTACACGGCCTGGTAGAACTCCTCGACCGGCAGCCCCGGCGAGCGCGCCAGGAACTTCACGATCCCCTCCGTGTCCAGCTCCTGGCTGTGCAGGTCCAGTTCCGCCAGGGAGCCCAGGTGCGCCCGGCCTGGGCGAACCCGTGGCCCAGGTGCAGGCCCTTGGTGGTTTCGGCGGCGAAGCTGGCCTGGGGTTCATGGTGCAGGATGATCTGCTGGGCCTGGCGGGCGGTGGCGATGTCGATGGTCTGCGCCCACAGCACCTGGTCGTTTTCCAGGTCGTACAGCACCGCCCCGTTGGAGCAGATCACCGTTCCCAGCCCGCCAAAGGCGTCCACGATCGGGGTCAGCCAGCGGTAGGGCCGTCCGGTCACGAAGACGATGTGGATCCCGGCGGCCCGGGCGGCCAGGAACGCGTCCCGGGTGCGGGCCGAGATCTGCCCGGTTCCCGAGACGATCGTGCCATCCAGGTCGGAGGCGATCATCTTGATCACGCCAGCTCCCGGCGGTAGGGCGGGTTCGCCCCGGCCCGGGTGACGGTGACGGCCGCGGCCTTCGAGGCGAAGTCCAGGGCGGCCTGCAGCTCCTGCAGGCTCACCGCGGCCAGCCGCTCACGCTGCCCGGCGCCGATCAGCCCGTGGTCGGCGAACCAGCACAGCAGCGCCGCGGTGAACGAGTCCCCGGCGCCCACGGTGTCGGTGACCTCCACCAGCCTGGACTGCTGTTCCACGGTTCCGGCGCGCACCACCCCGAAGGACCCGGCCGAACCGGCGGTGGAGACCACCATGGCAGGTCCCAGCTCCAGCCAGGCGCGGGCGGTCTGCTTGACCGAGCGCATCGGGTAGAGCCAGCGCAGGTCGATGCCCGAAACCCGCACCACGTCCGCGGCGGCGACGAACTGCTCCACCTCGGCCACCGTTTGGGCGTGGTTGGAGACCAGCGAGGGGCGCAGGTTCGGGTCATAGCTGATGGTCGCGTGCTGCCGGGCGCGGGTGATCAGCGGCAGCAGCTCCGCGGGGCTGAACAGGGTGGCGATCGAGCCGGTGTGCACCAGCTGGCTGCCCGGATCCAGTTCGGTGACCAGGGTGGGCATCTGCCAGAACGCGTTGAAGGCGAACGTCGCTCCCCCGGCCGGGTCCAGCACGCCATGGGCGATCACGGTGGGCTTGTCATCGGCGCCGCCCAGGAACTTCACCTGGTTCTCGGCCAGGTGCTGCTCGATGGTGCGCCCCTTCTCGTCCTGCCCCCACCGGGAAACCAGGGTGCCGGGGTAGCCCAGCCGGGCCAGCGAGACGGCCACGTTCAGCGGGCTGCCGCCCACGAACTCCTGGGGCGGGGAAATCCCGGGGGCCAGGACATCGACCAGCGCCTCGCCGATCACCGTCGGGTTCATGTGCTTCCTCCAAAGTGCCAGGGTGCCAGTTCTGCGACGCAGGCCCGCCACTGGTCGCTGGCCGGGTCAATCCACGTGTAGTGGTCCCCGCCGAAAATTTCGGTGCGGTGCTCCTGGCCGCGGGCGCGGGCCTGTGCGGCGGCCTGCTCGGCCACCTGCAGCGGAACATCCTCGTCCTGGCTCCCATGAAAGATTATGACACGCGCCCTCATCGGCCACAGCGCCACCGGGTTGACCTCTGCCAACGGGGTGTCGCCCAGCATCAGGGGCACCGCGTCGTCACTGAGCCGCAGCCGTTGGGCCAATTGCAGGTCCAGTAGCCCGGCCTGGCTGATCACCTGGGTGATGCGCGGCTCGGCGGCGGCCAGCACACAACCCAGCTGGGCGCCGGCCGAATGCCCGATGACGCTCAGCGGCCCGTCGGCGGGAATCAGCCCCAGCGCGGTGCGCGCGTCCTGCACCATCTGCCGGGCGCTGCCCGGCCCGCGGCGGTATTCCAGGTTGTAGGCCGCCACCCCGCGCCGGGCCAGGTCCGCGGCCAGGGGCCGGCCCAGGCCGGCGTCGTAGCCGGTGCGCCAGTAGCCGCCGTGGATGATCAGCACGGCCCCGGACCCGGTGGCCGCCGCGGGCAGGTGGGCCTCCAGGTACTGGTCCGGGTGCGTGCCGTAGCGGATCACTTGCCCGGGAATTGCGCTTTCCTCTTCTCCACGAACGCCGCCCGGCCCTCCACCGAATCCTCGGTGGTGAAGGCCTTGCGGAAGCTGGCGGCCTCCAGGTCCAGTCCGGCGTGCACGTCGGTGTCGGCGATCTGGTTGATCGCCCCCTTCACGTTGGCCACCGCCATCGGGGAGACGGCGGCGATCTCCTCGATGGTGGCCACCGCCGTGTCGATCAGCTCCGCGGCCGGCACCACCCGGTTGGCCAGTCCAATGCGCAGCGCCTCGGCGGCCTTGATGCGCCGGCCGGTGAAGATCAGTTCGCGGGCCATGGCCACGCCCACCCGCCGCGGCAGGCGCACCGACCCGCCGAACCCGGGCACCAGGCCCAGGTTGACCTCCGGCTGGCCGAAGCTGGCGTTCTCCGCGGCGTAGATGAAGTCGCAGGCCAGCGCCAGTTCGCAGCCCCCGCCCAGGGCGAAGCCGTTGACCGCGGCGATGACCGGAACCTGCAGGGCCTCCAGCGCCTCGGTGACCCGGTGCATGCGCCGGCCATAGGCGTCGGCGGCGTCGGCGTCCATGTCCTTCATCTGCACGATGTTCGCCCCGGCCACGAAGGACTTCTCCCCGGCCCCGGTCAGCACCACGCCGCGGTGCTCGAACCCGGTGCCCGCCAGGTGCGTGACCAGCTTCTCCAGGTCCTCCACGACCTCCAGGGCCAGTGCGTTCATCGACGCGGGGCGGTTGATGGTGACGATCAGGGCGCTGCCCTGGGTGCGTAGGCTCAGTGTCTCAAATTGCTCCATGACCCCACCTTCTCATGCCCAACCCCTGCCCCACTAGACTTTTAGCGGCCGGCGCACCGGGGCGGGGCTAGCGGCGCTTGCGGGGTTTGGGGTGGCGTCCCGGGGACGGCTTGCCGCCCGCCGCGGGCTTGCGCCCGGCCTTGCGTTCGGTGCGGGCCTGGTGCTGCTGCTTCTGGCGCACCGAGGCCTGCCGGGAACTGGTGGCGCTGCGCCCGCGCACCACCCCGATGAACTCCTCCACGATCTCAAGGTTCGCCGCGTCCACCGGCCAGCTAATGCCGATCTGGGTGGGTTGCCCGTCCTCGATCACGCGGTGGATGACGTCCTTGCGGGCGTGCAGCCGGGCCAGGCTCATCGGCATGCGGGCCACGAACGCGCCACTGGCCACCACCTCCAGCGCCATCTCCACCCCGCCGCGCTCGGGCGGGTAGTCCGCCAGGTCCAGCAGCGCAAACTTTTCCACCTCGGCGGCCGGAATGCTCTCGTCGTAGTACTCCACGTCGTGCTCACGGGCGGCGCACACCACCTCCAGCTCCTGGTAGAGCGGGATCACGTGGCGGGTCTCGTCCTTCGGCGACTGCCCGGGGGCGTAGCGCACGAACACCACATCGGCGCGCCCGGCGGACAGTTCCTCCAGGATCGGCCCGGCGTCGTGGCGCCGGGCGCTGAGCTCGATCTGCGGGTAGCGCTGGGCGAAACGGTCAATCCATTTGCCCGGAACCACCCCGGCGGCGTAGGTAATGCGTAGCTGTTGCACGCTTAAAGACTAATGCGTGGCCGCCGGATCCCGGTGGCCACGCATCTGCGGTGCGCAGTGTCCTACTTGTCGGTCTTCACAACCAGCACATCGCACGGTGCCGAGTGGGCGACCGAGGAGGCGACCGAACCCAGCACGCGGCCCAGGCCGCGCATGCCGACGTTGCCGACCACGATCATCGAGGCGTTGCGGGAGTTGGCCTCGGAGATCAGCACCTCGGCAGGCTTGCCGTGTCCGGCGGCGGCGGAGACGTTGGCCTCGGGCTGGGCGTCGCGCACGTCGCGGGCCACACGCTCGGCCAGCTTGCGGGCCTGCTCGGCGTCATCCAGGATCCAGGTGTCCGAGCCGATGGAGACGACCTCGGTGTTGTCCGAGGCGTGGGCGGTCACCACGACCAGTTCGGCACCGAGCTTGGCGCTCAGGTCGGCGGCGCGGCGCGCGGCCTTCAGTGCGGTTTCCGAGCCGTCAACGCCCACGATGATGGTTTCAGACATAATGCGTTTCTCCTTGGGTTGATGTTCCAGTTCTGTGCGTAGCACGCGCTTGTGCACACCACTCTATGTGATGCGTGCCACGTGAAAGTCCTTAGCCGGCGTGCTTCTTGAGGAATTCGACCGAGCGCTGCCAGGCCTGCCGGGCGTATTCGGGCTTGTAGTTGCCCGCCGGGTTCTGGTCATTGTGGAAGGCGTGGTCCGCGTCGTAGTAGTAGAAGGTGACCTCCGCCCCGGATTCGCGGCGGATCTGCTCTTCCTGGGCCCGGGCGTCCTCGACGGGGTAGAACCCGTCATGGATGGCGTAGTGGCCCTGGATGGCGGCCTTGACGCCCGTGTAGTCATCCGGCACCGCCTGGCCCACCCCGTAGAACGGGACGGCGGCGGAAATCTTCTCCCCCTGCTGGGCGGCCAGGTTCAGCACGAAGCCGCCACCCATGCAGAAGCCGATCGCACCGACCTTGGTGGAGGTGACCTCCTCGCGTCCCAGCAGGTAGTCCACGGCTCCGGCCAGCAGCCGGGCGCCTTCGGCCTCGGGCAGCTCGCTCATCATCTTGGCCGCTTCATCCCCGTCATGGGTGATCCAGCCGCCAAAGAGGTCCGGGGCCAGGGCGACGAACCCCTCGGCGGCCAGTCGGTCTGCCACGTCGCGGATGTGGTCGGTCAGGCCCCACCATTCCTGGATCACAATCACCCCGGGTCCGCGCCCGGATTCGGGCACCGCCAGGTATCCGTGGGCCTCGCCGTCGACCGAGTCGAAGGTGACGTTCTGATGGGGAGTTTTGACAGCCATGACACATCCTTAGTCGGGGTGACTTGAACTTTGATAACAGTCTATGTAATCGCCGGAGCCTTTGGCATTAATCGGTATCACAAAATCCAGCGGTTTCCGCACGTATTCGGCCCCCGGAATGAGACAACGCCGCCGGGCACCGCCACGGGGCGGAGACTCGACGGCGTTGGGCGGGGCGCCGGCGGCAGCGCCGATGCCGGGGGCGCTTTGCCTAGGCCATGGACGCCATCAGGTCGGCGCAGGCCAGGGCGCAGCGGCGGCAGGCCTCGGCGCAGATGCGGCAGTGCTCGTGCATCTCGGCGTGGCGTTCGCATTCCTCGGCGCACACCTCGCAGGCGGCCTGGCAGGCTTCGAGGATGGAGCGCAGCAGGGTCGGGTTCGCCCCGGTCTGCCGGGTCAGCACCGCGCCGGTGGCGGCACAGATGTCGGCACAATCCAGGTCGGTGCGGATACAGGTGCGTAGCTCTGCCACCATGTCCTCGGCCAGGCAGGCGTCGGCGCAGGCCGTGCAGACCTGGGCGCATTCAAAACAGGCAGCAATGCAGGCGTCCAACTTTTCGCGATCCACCCCGGCCAGGTCCTTCGGGTAGGTCTCGAGCATCGAGCTTACGTGCGTCATGATGTTCCCCTTTCCACAAGCGCGGTGCGCCGGTGGCTCCGGCTCACCTTGCTCACGACACTAGGGATAACCCCAGGAGCAGTACACCCGATTGAGCGTTTACCAAGGCGACGTGACGATCTCTCCCATGACCATGCTCCGACATCACATTCCATTCTGGGAATACAGCCAAGTCAGCGACTTCCGAGGCGTTGCAGAATGACGCCGCAGTGGCCTTAGACCTGAGAGGTGCCGAGGCTGCTTTCCAGGCGGCCCGCATCCGGGTAGGCGGCCTGGGTTCCCTTGGCGGTGGTGGCCAGCGCGGCGCTGCGCGAAGCGTAGGCCGCCGCGCTGTGCAGCGGGTCCCCGGCGGCCAGCCGCGCGGCCAGCGCCCCGGTAAACGCATCCCCGGCACCAGTGGTGTCAATCGCCTTGACCTTGGTCGGAGCGATGCGCACCGCCTCGATCCCGGCCTGGAGCACCACCGAGCCTGCACTGCCCAGGGTGATGACCGCATTCCTGATCCCCCGCGTGCTAAGCAGGTCGGTCACCGCAGACCAGGCCGCGAGGGGCGCCTGGGCATCGGGCAGCGGCTGCCCGCCCAGGAACTGGGAAGCCTCATGCACGTTGACCAGCAGCACGTCGGTGGCCTGGACCAGCGCCGGGTCCACCTCCGCGTAGGGGGAAAGGTTCAGCAGCACGGTGGCGCCATGCCGCTGGCCGGCCTGCGCGGCGGCCAGCACTGTATCGGGGGCAACCTCCAGGCACAGGCAGACCACGCCGGCCTGGGCAAAGCGCTGCTCCTCCTGCTCCACATCCTCACGGTCCAGGGTGCCGTTCGCGCCGGCGGAAATGACAATGGTGTTCTCCCCGCTGGCATCCACCGTGATCACCGCGACCCCGGTCTCCACCTGTCCCCGGCGGTAGACGCTGGAGACGTCAACTCCGGCGGCCCGGCAGGAATCCAGCAGCATCGCACCGTTCGCGTCGTTGCCCACGGCTCCGATCAGGGCCACCCGGCCCCCCAGTTTTGCGGCCGCCACGGCCTGGTTGGCGCTCTTGCCGCCCGGCCCGACGTTGAAGCCGTGCCCGTGCAGGGTTTCCCCGGGCTGGGGGTGGCGTTGGGTGTAGATCCCCAAATCGGCGTTCAGCGATCCGACTACGATAATTTCTCGTCCTGGTGTGGCGTTCATGCCTCGACCTCCGCATCGACGGGCTTGGGAATCAACAACGACGTGGCCAGGGCCAGCACGGTAATGACCAGGCCGGTGACCAGCACGGCCAGGTAGGACCCGTGTACGCCCAGCGGCGCCGCGGCCACCTGCACGGCCGGCAGCAGCAGGAAGCTGACCCCGGCACCGAGGTTAAACGCCCCGGCGTTCATCCCCGGCAGGAAGCCCGGGTTGCCCGGGGGTGAGAGGACCACGCCCAGTCCGTTGAGCATGATGTTCACCGTACCGGCATAGCAGATGCCCAACAACGCGCTGCCGGCGATCATCCACGGCAGGGAGTTCAGGCCCAGGACCAGGATCAGCACCAGGGACAGGATGGAGCCGATCATTCCGGCGCGCAGCACCGTGGTGTAGCCAAGGACCGGGGCCAGCCGTCCGCTGATGGGGCCGAACACCCAGCCCAGCAGGGCGTACGGGGTCAGGATCAGCAGCGCGGTCTGGGTGGCCCCGATGCCGAAGCCGGGCTCGGCGGCCTGGACGAAGGCCGGGATGATCCCGTTGATGACGGCGAAAATACCGGTCATCGTCAGCAGGGTGGTCAACAACGGCGCCCAGGTGGAACGCAGGCGCAGATGGCGGATCTGCACCATCGGCTCGGCGACCCGCTGTTCGGTGCGCCAGAACGCGGCAAAGCACAGTCCGGCGAGCGCCAGCAGCGCCAGTGAAATCAGCAGCGTGTCGGTGCTGAAGGCGCCAATGAGCGTGGCCGCCTCGTTCAGGGCCGTGAGCAGCGCACCCACGGCGATCACAATGTAGATGACTCCACGCCAGTCCATGCCGGTCCCCGCCTGCGGCTTGCTTTCGGCGCACAGCATCGCCACCGCGACGGTGGCCAGCAGGGCGAGCACGACCATGAACCAGAAGATCGAGCGGAACCCGAAGTTCTCAGCCAGGTAGCCGCCGAGGAAGGAGTCCACCCCGGCCACCCCGCCGTTCACGGCCAGGATCAATCCCATGAGGGTGCCGTAGCGTTTCGGGTCGCTCACCGCGCTGCGCAGCATCAGCAGGCACAGCGGCACGGTGGGCCCGGAGACGCCCTGGATGATGCGCCCGACGAACAGCCACCCGATGTTGGGGGCCAGCGCGGCGATCATCGAACCGACGGCGGTGGCCAGCATCATGCCCACCAGCACCCGCTTGCGCCCCACCACATCGCTGAAGCGCGGCAGGAAGAGGGAGAACAGTGCCGCCGTGGTGAAGAACCAGGTCTGGCTCAGCCCGATGGAGGCCTGGTCGGCGTTGAGTTCCTCGCCCATGGTGACCAGGGCCGGGGACAGCATGGAGGCGTTGAGCTGGAAGGCCACGCAGGCGGTGAGC
Source organism: Glutamicibacter sp. St.4D3 (assembly GCF_059728615.1). Lineage (NCBI taxonomy): Bacteria > Bacillati > Actinomycetota > Actinomycetes > Micrococcales > Micrococcaceae > Glutamicibacter > Glutamicibacter sp. St.4D3. The sequence goes on along the minus strand of NZ_AP039380.1, from coordinate 34,261 downwards.
AGGGCGATCATCAACCCCGCGGCATTGCGCCGGTCGGTTCCCGGCATCGCTGGGGCGCTCACCGGGCACCGGCGTTCTGTGCGGTGGGCAGCTGGACTTCACCGATGTTGTGCAGCGCCTGGATCACCAGGTCCCAGAAGCGTTCGTGGTCCAGCTCCATTGCCACCGAGGTGTTGCAGTCGGCGGGGGCCGGGGCGCGGAAGTCGGCGACGGTCATGCCCAGGGTCAGTGCGCCGGACAGTTCAATGTCCACCGGCACCTTGACGGTGGAGACCACGGTGGGGTCGATGACGTAGGCAACTGCGCAGGGGTCGTGCACCGGTGGGGCGTCAAAGCCCTGGGCGTCCTTGTAGGCGGCCTTGAAGAAGTCCATCAGTTCGCGCACGAAGCGGGCCGGGGCGGTGCCCACCGCTTCGATCCGTTCGATGACCTCGTCGGTCGCCAGCGCCTGGTGCGTCAGGTCCAGGCCCACCATCACCACCGGCCAGGATTCGTTGAAGACGATGTGCGCGGCCTCGGGGTCGATCTTGATGTTGAACTCGGCCACGGCCGACCAGTTGCCGACATGGCAGCCCCCGCCCATGAGCACCACTTCACGCACGCGCTCGACGATGCGTGGTTCCTTGCGGGCGGCAAGCGCAATATTGGTCAGCCCGCCGGTGGGCACCAGGGTGATTTCCCCCGGTTCGTGGCTCATGATCGTCTCGATGATCAGGTCCACGGCGTGGCGCCGATCCAGTTCAATGGCCGGTTCCGGCTGCAGCGGTCCATCCATCCCCGAATCCCCGTGGATGTCGGGGGCGTTTTCAATGGTGCGCACCAGCGGCCGGGCACAACCGGCGGCGAAGGGAACACCGGTGATTCCGGCGATGGTTCCCACGGCCAGCGCGTTGGCGGTGACCTTTTCCAGGGTCTGGTTGCCCACCACGGTGGTGACGGCCAACAGGTCGATCCGCGGGTTGCCATGGGCCAGCAGCAGTGCCACCGCGTCGTCATGCCCGGGGTCGCAGTCCAGGATGATCTTGCGCGGCGCATCGGGGTTCGTCACGGCCATCAGGTCCTCCACATCATTGGGGAACCGGCCGCTTGGGCCGGTACAGAGCTTGGTTCTGGGAAGATTCTGCTTCGTTAAGCGCTTTACGTCAAACGCTTAACTTGGCTTCGGGTTTGGGGTTCCCGCGCGCACCTGCCCCAGGGGGCGCAGCGGATAGGATAGTGACATGAATCCCAAGGACCCCAGCACCGGCGAACGGCCGCCTCGCCGCGTCACCGCGGCCATGGTGGCCCGCGCGGCCGGGGTCTCCACCGCCACCGTCTCCCTGGTGGCCAACGGCAAGGCCAGCGGACGGGTTTCCGAGCGCAACGTGCAAAAGGTGCGCCAGGCCATCAGCGATCTGGGGTACGTGGTGGACGGGATCGGCAGCTCCCTGGCCCGGGGCGTGAGCTCCACCGTCATCATGGTCGCCCCGGACATCTCCAACCCCTTCTTCGCCCGGCTGATCGCCGGGGTGCGCAAGGTCCTGGGTTCGGACTACCAGCTGCTGCTTTCGGTCACCGATCCCGGCCAGTCCCCCAGCGTCCCGGAGGTGCGCCGGCTGCTGGGCCTGCGTCCGGCGGGTCTGCTCATCGATGCGCCAAACCGGCAGTTCCTGAGCGAACTGGGTTCGCCCATCCCGGTGGTGGCCATCGACGCCCCCGACGCCCCGCCGCAGGTGCCGGCCGTCAACCTGGATGTCGCCCAGGGGGCCCGGGACATGGTCGAACACTTCGCCGGACTCGGGCACCGCAAGGTCGCGTACCTGGACGCGAACACCGGGACCGCCACCCTGCGCCAGCGCCAGCAGGCCTTCACCCATGCCGTGCACGAACACGGAATGCAGCTGCCCGAGGGGGCGGTGATCGCCACCACCATCGACGTGGGAGAGGCGGCCGCCGGTTTCGCCGCGGCGTGGCCGCAGTGGCAGGCGCAGGGGATCACCGCGATCGGCTGCGCCACCGACACCCACGCCTACGGGGTGCTGCAGGAGGCCCGGGTGGCCGGGCTGCAGCTTCCCGACGAGCTGGCCGTGGCCGGCTTCGATGACCTTCCCTACTCCTCCACCACCAATCCTCCATTGACCAGTATCAACCTGAACGCCGAAGGGCTGGGCAGCGGGGCCGCCCGGCAGCTGCGCCGGCTTATCGAGGGCGAACCGCTGGATGCCTCACATCTGGTGCTGCCCGGACAGCTGGTGGTGCGCGGCTCCACCGTCGCCCAAGCCTAGGGGCGAACAACACCAGGCCGGAACCCGGGGCAGAAGTGTGCAAGAATGCTGTTACCCATATCACTTTCACTACGGATCGTCGGGCACGTACCTGCCCGTGAAAGGAATGTCGTCATGGCATCTGTGACTTTTGAGAAAGCCACGCGTATCTATCCCGGTGCACTGGTCCCCTCGGTGGACGGCATCGACCTGGAAATCGCCGACGGGGAATTCCTCGTCCTGGTCGGCCCCTCGGGCTGCGGCAAGTCCACCACCCTGCGCATGCTGGCCGGGCTGGAGGAGGTGGACGGCGGGACCATCCGCATCGGGGACCGGGACGTCACGAACGTTCCACCCAAGGACCGGGATATTGCCATGGTCTTCCAGAACTATGCGCTGTACCCGCACATGAGCGTGGCGGAGAACATGGGTTTCGCCCTGAAGATCGCCGGGGTGGACAAGGAAGAACGGGCCCGGCGGGTGCGCGAGGCAGCGCAACTGCTGGATCTGGAACAGTACCTGGACCGCAAGCCGAAGGCGTTGTCCGGCGGCCAGCGCCAGCGCGTGGCCATGGGACGGGCGATTGTGCGCTCACCGCAGGTGTTCCTCATGGATGAGCCGCTGTCGAACCTGGACGCGAAGCTGCGCGTGCAGACCCGCACCCAGATCTCCTCGCTGACCCGCCGGCTCGGGGTCACCACCGTGTACGTCACCCACGACCAGGTGGAGGCGCTGACCATGGGAGACCGCGTGGCGGTCCTGAAGGAAGGCACCTTGCAGCAGGTGGGAACCCCGCGTGAACTCTACGACCGGCCCAACAACGTCTTCGTCGCCGGTTTCATCGGCTCCCCGTCCATGAACCTGCTGGAGCTCACCGAGACTGGGGGCCAGGTGGCCTTGGGCAACACGGCCTACCCCGCCCCGGGAGCCTCCGGCGGCACCACCTTCGGCATCCGTCCCGAGGATCTGCGCCGGGCAGCCCCGGGCGAGGGTGTCGAACTGCACGTGGACGTGGTGGAGGAACTCGGCGCGGACGCCTACATTTACGGCAGCGTGCACCTTGAGGGCAAGGACCACCCGGTGGTGATGCGGGTGGATGGGCGCAAGCCGCCGCGGCGGGGCGAGAAGATCAACATCGTCCCGGAGCCCGGACACATCCACCTGTTCGACACCGCCTCGGGCCAGCGCCTGACCCAGGCCTGACTTCCCACTGATGGTCCTGGCCGCCGTGTCCGGCGGCCAGGACCGGCCTAGTCGCGCTCCACCCGGTGCAATTCGACCTCCAGGCGGCGCCCCGTCACCACCACGCTCATCATGGTGCAGTGTGGCTGGCGGCGCCGGTCCGTGGGGGAACCGGGATTGAGCAGGCGCATCCCGCCGCGAGAAACCGTATCCCAGGGGATATGCGAGTGCCCGAACACCAGTACGTCGCTGCCGGCAAACGCCGCGTCCGCGCGTTCCTCACGGCGCCGGGCAGGCCCGGTCTCGTGAATGAGGGAGAACTTCAGCTCCTCCACGGTGAAGTGCGCGACTTCCGGCAGCCGCTGCCGCAAATCCGGACCGTCATTGTTCCCGTAGACCCCATGGAGCTGGCGGGCCCGGTTAAAGAGCAGTTCATAGGTCGGCAGATCGATCCAGTCCCCCGCATGAATCACGGCATCGGCGGCCGCAACGGCCTGAAGCACCGCAGAGGGCAGTTTCCTTGCCCGGGCGGGGACGTGGGTGTCGGCGAGCAGAAGAAGTCGTGTGGCCATGCCTTACATCTTCGGGCCTCGGCACGCCGGGGACAAGCGCCGAATCCAGACTGGCTCGCGGGGCCTGGGTTAAAGAAATATCCCGGGACATCAACTATGTGATGTCCCGGGATATCCGGTGTGTGCGCGAGGGGGGACTTGAACCCCCACGCCCTTGCGGGCACTGGCACCTGAAGCCAGCGCGTCTACCAATTCCGCCACTCGCGCTTGTTCGCTACTCTCGCAGCAACGAAAATAATCTTATACACACTCGATTCGATTCTCCTAATCGAAATGGGCAAATGTGGTTAGCGACACAATTGAAACTCTTTAGGTGTCCAAATCGTTGCCGTATCGTCGGACTGCGTGCAGTTGGCATCCTGCATTTCCACAGCCGAAAACAGTAAGATCGACAGAGACGTTCCGCGCCACACGGGTCGCAGGAACCAAGCACTTGCCCTGCGACATGCGTGAATCTAAGAAAGGAGCGCTCGAAATGAGCTTTCTCGACAACGTCGAACGTGGTCTAGAGAAGGTCGTCACCAGCTTCTTTCGTGGCAACAGCAGCGCGGAGATCAAACCGGTGGAACTGACTACTGCCCTGCGCAATGAAATGGACCGGGGCATCCTGGCCATCAGCGAAGGGCGCAGCCTTGCCCCCAACGACTTTGTCGTACACCTGAGCAACGATGACTACCAGACCGCCAAGGCCTGGGGTTCCTCGGTTGTCAACGAAATGGCCAAGGTTACCGCCGAGCACGCGATGAGCCAGGGATACTCGGTGCGGGACAACATCCGCATTCACTTCGTGGGCGAAGAGGACCGCCGCCGCGGTGAAGTCGAGATCAGCGCCTCCATCAAGGAAGGCGCGGCAGGCGCCGCCGCCTCCGCGTCGGTAAAGAATCCAGCTCCCGCTCCCACACCGGCCGCAGCACCGGCTCCGGCAACCCCGGCGGCCGAGCAGCCACGCACCACCGCCCAGCCGCGGGCCGCGGCCCGCCCCGAACCGGCACGCGCCGCCCCGGCACCGGTGGCCAAACAGGCCGTGCTGGAGGTTGATGGCCAGCGCTATGCCCTGCACCATCATTCGATTGTGCTGGGCCGTTCAGCCTCCACCGACATCCCGATCGATGACCCGGGCGTTTCCCGGCAACATTTCCGTGTCGAACAAAGAGGAGATGACTACGTGGTGCTCGATCTGGGGTCCACCAACGGCACCTTCGTCGACGGCCGCAAGGTCAACGGCGAGACCCGGGTGGGCGATGGCTCGGTCATTTCCCTGGGCAAGACCAAGGTTGTCTTCCGACTCATCGCCCAGGGGCAGAAGGGACGCGCATGAACGACCTGCTGCTCGCCCTGTTCCGCCTGGGCTTCCTGGTTCTGCTGTGGCTTCTGGTGCTCAGCGTCGTGGGCGCCATGCGCCGTGACCTGGTCATCGGGACCCGCGCCCGCACCGGCCAGCCCAGCGCCCGGGCGATCAAGAAGAACCCGACACTGGCTGAACCCGAACCGACCGCCCGCAAGACGGCCACCGCCCTGCAGGTGGTGGAAGGCCCACTTTCCGGCCGCGAAATCAAGCTTGACGGCCAGCCGATCCTCTTTGGGCGCGCCCAGGATGCAACCGTCGTGTTGGAAGACGACTACGCCTCCGGTCGCCACGCCCGGCTCTTCCCGCAGGGTTCGCGCTGGTTCCTGGAGGACCTGGGATCCACCAACGGCACCTTTATCGGGGAGAACCAGCTGTCGCGTCCGCAGCCCGTGGAATTGGGCCAGCGGATCCGCATTGGCAAGACTGTGCTGGAGTTGAAGGCCTAGCCTATGGCATTGAAGCTCAAGTTTGCCGCCCTGTCAGACGTAGGCCGAGTGCGTTCAAAGAACGATGATTCGGCCTACGTTGGCGAGTACCTGGCGGTGCTGGCCGACGGCATGGGCGGGCATGTCGGTGGCGACGTGGCTTCGGCCTCCACCGTGCTGGATTTGATCCACCTGGACCGCCGCTACACCCCGGACCCGCAGAACGCGCTGCCCGATGAGATCCAGGCGGCGAACCTGGTGCTGAACGAACTGGTGGGCGCGAACCCGAAGCTTTCGGGCATGGGCACCACCGTGACCTCGCTGCTGCTCTCCGAGGAAACGCTGCACCTGGCGCACATCGGCGACTCGCGCGCCTACCGCCTGAAGGACGGGGTGTTCGAGCAGATCAGCCGGGACCACACGTTCGTGCAGCGCCTGGTCGAGGAAGGCCGAATCCGCCCCGAGGAAGCATCGGTGCACCCGCACAAGAACGTGCTGCTGCGCGTCCTTGGCGATTCGGATGCCTCCCCCGAACTGGACATCCAGCAGCTGCCGGCCGCGGTCGGTGAACGCTGGCTGCTGTGCTCCGACGGCCTGACCGATGTGGTGCCCGACGAAATCATTGAGCAGGCGATGCGCACCACCGCGGACCTGGAGGAGATCGCGGCCGACCTGGTGGCCACGACCCTGCACAACGGGGCGCCGGACAACGTCACCATCGTCCTGTTCGACATTGTCGAAACTCCTGACCTGCCCCCGGTCCAGGCGGTCTCCGGGGAGCCGGAACCGGACACCGGACAGCTGACGATCGCCGTGGAGGGTGACATCGAGGCCAGCGCCTCGCTGATCCGCCATGAGATCTCCCAGCGCCCGCACGTACTGGTGGGCGCCGCCGACCTGGCCACCCAGACCGGGCAGATCCCGGTGGTAACCCAGAGCACCGGTGAGCGCCGCGCCGCGGCCCTGCTCACCCACCGTTCACCGGAAGCGGGCGACATGCTCGACCCGCTCGAGAGCCACGGCCCGCGTCGACGCTGGTTCCTGCCGGCGCTGCTGACCCTGATGAGCGTGCTGGTGGTGATCGTCGGCGCGTGGGGCTACCTGTGGACCCAAACCCAGTATTTCGTGGCTCCCAAGGACGGCAATGTGGCCATCTACCGCGGGGTGCCCCAGGAATTGGGGCCGATCTCCCTCTCCGAGGTGGAGTCGGTCAGCAATATCCCGCTCGAGGCCCTGCCCACCTATTCGCGTCAGCGGGTCGAGTCCTCGCTCTACGCGCAGGACCTGAACCACGCCCAGGCGATGGTGCACGAACTGCTGGTGACCGCCAAGCAGAAATGTCCGGTGCAGGCCCCGGCCAAGGACGACCAGAACAATGACCAGGAACCCGTGCCCGCCTACTGTGAGGAGATCATGCAATGAGCGAATTGCAGACAGCACCGGTTCCCCGGCGCAATTTCGAACTCCTCCTGCTCGTGCTCGCCCTGGGAGTTGGCTTCGCCGCCTTCTACCTGATCGGGACCGCCACCGAGGAAACCGACCGCAGCGGCTTCGTGTTGGAGATGGGGATCCTCAGTGGCCTGGCGCTGCTGGTCCACATCCTATTGCGGCTTTTCGCCAAATATTCTGATCCGGTAATACTTCCGATCACGATCGCCCTGAACTCGCTGGGTCTGGCCATGATCTACCGCCTGGACCTGGCAAAGTCCACGGAGCAATCGTTCCGCCAGCTGCTGTGGACGGGCATCGCCATGCTCATCGCCGCGGTGGTGATGTGGGCGGTGCGCGATCACCGCAACCTGCGCCGCTTTACCTATATCGCCCTGCTGGCATCCATTGTGCTGCTGCTGCTTCCGATGATTCCCGGGCTCGGGGTGACCATCAACGGCGCGCGGATCTGGGTCCGGGTGGCCGGGTTCTCCCTGCAGCCCGGTGAGCTGGCCAAGATCACCCTGTCGATCTTCTTCGCCGGCTATCTCTCCTCCAACCGCGACCTGATCCTGATGGCCGGGCGCAAGGTCGGTCCCATGCAGCTGCCGCGCATGCGGGACATGGCGCCCATGGTGGTCGCCTGGATCCTGTCCATCGGCGTGCTGGTGGTCCAGCGCGACCTGGGGTCCTCGATCCTGTTCTTCGGCCTGTTCATCGTGATGATCTACGTGGCCACCGCCCGCATCTCCTGGGTGGTCATCGGCCTGCTGATGGTGGCGGTCGGCGGCGTGTTCGCCGCGACCACCATGAGCCACGTGACCCGACGCCTGACCACCTGGCTGGACGCGTTCAACCCGGACATCTACTACGCCACCGGCGGCAGCATGCAGATCGTCGAGGGCCTGTTCGGCATGGCCGACGGCGGGCTGATCGGCACGGGGCTGGGCAACGGTTCGCCCTACCGGGTGCCGCTGGCCAACTCGGACATGATCATCGCCTCCTTCGGCGAGGAGCTGGGGCTGATCGGCGTGGCCGCCATCATCATGCTCTACCTGCTGCTGGTCTCCCGTGGGCTGCGCGCCGCACTGGGATCGCGAGACAGCTTCGGCAAGCTGCTGGCCACCGGCCTGTCCTTCACCCTGGCGCTGCAGTGCATCGTGATCATTGGCGGGGTCACCCGGCTGATCCCGCTCACCGGTCTGGCCACCCCGTTCATGGCGGCCGGCGGATCCTCACTGCTGGCGAACTGGATCATTGTGGCGCTGCTGCTGCTGATCTCCCACAACTCACGCAGACCAATGACCGGGCATGTGGGCCCGACCGATGAAGTGGCCACCCCCGGTGCCAGCGATCCGAAGGCGGTGAAAAGCTAGTGAATCAGGCCATTCGGCGCGTTTGGGTTGCCCTGATGGTGATGTTCCTGGTCTGTTTCGGGGCGCTGAGCTATATCCAGTTCTTCGCCGCCGACCAGCTGGCGGGCAACGCCCTGAACAAGCGTGAGCTGTACCGTGAATTCGACATGCCCCGTGGGGCGATCCTGGTGGACGGCAAGCCGATCGCGGAGTCGGTGCCAACCGAGGACGGGCAGTTCACCTACCAGCGCGTCTACAACGACCCGGAAGTGTACGCGCACCTGACCGGCTTCTACTCGTTGGCCAACATGTCCACTCATCTGGAAAGCGAACTGAACGACTGGCTGACCGGCAAGAGCTCCGACCTGCTCTTTGACCGGCTCTCCGCGCTGTTCACCGGCAAGACCACCGAGGGCGCCTCGGTGGAGCTGACCATCGACGACGAGCTGCAGCACAAGGCGTTCAACATGCTGCCCGACGGACTGCGCGGCACCATCATCGTCACCGATGTGAAGACCGGCGACGTGTTGGCCATGGCCTCCAAGCCCAGCTACAACCCGAACAAGCTCTCGGTGCATTCCACCAAGGCCGCCTCGGAGAACCTGAAGAAGCTGACCGGCGTCAAGGGTCTGAGCCCGTACGTCAACCCGGCGCTGGGCAACCGGTTCAGCCCCGGGTCGACCTTCAAGATCCTGGATCTGGTCACCGGGCTGGAGTCCGGGAAGTACGACATGGACACCCCGGTCCCCAACCCGCAGCAGGTGAACATCCAGGGCGCGAAGATCAGCAACTTCGCCGAGGGAATCTGCGCCAACCGGACGCAGGCGGATCTGCGCTTCATCACCGCGCAGAGCTGCAACACGCCGTTCGCGCAGATGAGCGAGAAGCTGGGTTCGGCACCGTTCGAGGACGTGGCCGAGCGCTTCGGCTTCAACCAACAGCTGAACATCCCGCTGAAGGTAACCGAAAGCCAGTTCAAGCCCAACATGAGCGCCGGCGAACTGGCCCAGTCGGTCATTGGCCAGCGTGACGTGCAGGCCACCCCACTGCAGATGAACATGGTGGCCATGGGCATCGCCAACGACGGGGTGATCATGCAGCCGAACCTGGTCAAGAAGGTCATCGCCCCGGACCTGCGGGTCCTGGAGGAGACCAAGCCGAAGGAGTTCTCCACGGCCACCACCAAGGAGGTGGCCAACAAGGTCGCCGAACTGATGAAGGGCCCGGTGCAGTCCGGCACGGCGATGCGGGCCAACGTGCCCGGCGTGGACCTGCGGGTCAAGACCGGCACCGCGGATGTGCCGGATGACCAGCCGGGGCGCACGGTGAACTCCTGGGTGACCGGCTTCGCCCCGGGCGATGACCCCGAAGTGGCCATCACGGTGGCCTTTGAAAGAATTGACTACGACAAGAACCACCGGTTGGCGGTTTCCCTTATGAAGCAAATGACAGAGGCGGTGTTCAACCAGTGAGACCAGTTACCGGTACTACATTGGGAGGTCGCTACAAGCTGACCGACCGCATCGCGATCGGTGGCATGGGCGAAGTCTGGAAGGCTCGCGACCAGGTGCTGGGTCGGCTGGTGGCCATCAAGATCCTCAAGGAGGAGTACACCGGCAACGAGGGCTTCCTCACGCGCTTCCGCGTGGAGGCCCGGCACACCGCACTGCTGAACCACCCGGGCATCGCCGGCGTCTTCGACTACGGCGAGGAAGAGGGCTCGGCCTACCTGGTCATGGAACTGGTGCCCGGCCCGCCGCTGTCAACCATCATTGAACGGGACCGCAAGCTGGATGTGGACCGCACGCTGTCGCTGATCGCCCAAACCGCCCGGGCCCTGGCCGCAGCGCACGAGCACGGGCTGGTGCACCGTGACGTGAAGCCGGGCAACATCCTGGTCACCCCCTCGGGCAAGGTGAAGATCACCGACTTCGGCATCGCCCGACTGGCCGACCAGGTCCCGCTGACCGCCACCGGCCAGGTGATGGGCACCGCCCAGTACCTGGCCCCGGAACAGGCCACCGGGCAGACCGCCACCGGCAGCTCGGACATCTACGCGCTGGGCGTCATCGGCTACGAGTTGCTGGCCGGACGCCGGCCCTTCACCGGCGAATCCCAGATCGCCATCGCACTGGCCCAGGTCAACGACACTCCCCCGCCGCTGCCCGAATCCATTCCGGCCCCGGTGCGCCAGCTGATCATGTCCATGCTGGCCAAGGACCCGGCCGACCGCCCGAAGAACGCCAACGCCCTGGCCGACGCCGCCGAGGCCCTGCGCCACGAGGACACGCACACCGCGGTGCTCGCGGTGCCGGGCATGCTGCGCACCGGGATCGAGGACACCGCCACCCAGGCGATGAACCTGGACGATGAGAAGACCCAGGCGGTGCCCACCCAGGACACCACGGTGCAGGCTGCCGCCCCGGCCACCAGCGCCCTGCCGGTCACCCCGGCGGCCACCCAGTCGCTGCAGGCCTCCTCCAGCTACCAGGACTTCGACTCCGATGGGCTGGCGGACAACGAGGACGCCCACGACCAGGAGGAGAGGAAGCGCGCCCCGTGGCTGGTCCCGCTGATCGTGGTCATCGTCCTGGCGGTGCTGATCGCCCTGGGCGCCTGGCTGATGCCGATGTTCACCGGCGCCAGCGACGATGATGAGTCCAGCGTCTCCCCCACGGTGAGCGCGAGCGAGACCAGCAGCGAGCCGAGCGAGGAAACCACCGAGCCGACGCAGAGCACCACCGCCGCCAGCTCCCCTTCCGAGGATGCGCAGTCGCCGAAGACGGTGCAGGTCAGCAACGCCTTGCTCGGCCAGCACATTGATGCGGTCACCGCGCAGCTGCGGGACCTGGGCCTGAAGGTGGACGCGGTGGCTCGGCCCATGCAGGACGAGGATCCGGGCAACGTCACCGACATTTCCCCGATGGGCACCGTCAATGCGGGATCGACCGTGCGGGTCACCTACGCCATTGCCCCGGAAACCGTGGAGGTGCCCGGCGTGCTCGGCCAGTCCTCCAGTGCCGCCAGGTCGCAGCTGAAACAGGCCGGCCTGTCGGTCGGCTCGGTGACCGAGCGTGCCAGCGACGAGCCGGCCGGCACCGTGCTGAGCCAAAGCCCGGCCGCCGGCAGCAGCCAGACCCCGGGGAGCAAGGTCAGCCTGGTCATCTCCTCCGGCCCGGAGCCCAGCCCCGAGCCGACCGAAGCCACCTCCTCGGCACCGGCCGAGACTTCCTCCCCTGCCGCCGCCCCCTCCTCCTCGCCCACCGCATCGGCCACGGAAGATAACTGATGAACGAACAGTCAGTGCTTCCGCCGGGCGTGCCCGACCTGGTGGCCGGGCGCTACGAGCTGCAGTCGCTGATCGGGCGCGGCGGGATGGCGGACGTGTACCTGGGCATGGACCGGGTGCTTTCCCGGAAGGTCGCCATCAAGCTGCTGCGCCCGGACATGGCGCGCGATTCGATGGTGGTGGCGCGCTTTGAGCGTGAGGCCAAGGCGGTGGCCGGGCTCAGCCACCCGAACATCGTGGGCGTCTACGACACCGGGGTCATCCCGGCAGGGGACACCCGGCCCGATGAGCTGCCCTACATCGTGATGGAGTACGTCACCGGTCGCACGCTGCGCCAAATGCTGAAGGAAGAGCGGATCGAACCCGAGTTCGCCGTGGACGTGATGCACGGGGTCTGCCAGGCGCTGGAGCACTCGCACGCGAACCACGTGGTGCACCGGGACATCAAGCCGGCCAACGTCATGGTCACCGACGACGGGCACGTCAAGCTCATGGACTTCGGCATCGCCCGGGCCGTGAACGACTCCTCGGCCACGATGACCCAGACCGCCGCGGTGGTGGGCACCGCCCAGTACCTCTCCCCGGAGCAGGCACGCGGGGAGATCGTGGACCACCGCACCGACATCTACTCCGCCGGCTGCCTGCTCTATGAACTGCTGGTGCACGAGCCACCCTTCACCGGGGACTCCCCGGTATCGGTGGCGTACCAGCACGTCGGCGAGGACCCGGTGCCGCCCAGCGAGGCAAACCCGGACGTTCCACAGATCTACGATGCTGTGGTGCTCAAGGCGCTGGCCAAGGAACGCGACGACCGTTTCGACTCGGCCGCGGACCTGTCCCGGGCCCTGGACGACGCGTTGCACGGCATCCCCTACCAGGACCCGCAGCTGGCCACCAGCACCCAGCCCACGGTCGCCCTCTACCAGGAGCCGACCCAGGCGATGGACGCCGAGGCCGCCGCATACGATGCGTCCGCCACCCGTCCGCCGACCGACGAGCACCCGGTGTTCGCCAGCCGCCAGCAGCTGCACGACGCCACCCGGCGGCACAAGTCCAACCGCGGCATGTTCTGGCTGATCTCCATCATTGCCGCGATCGCGGTCATCGTCGCCGGCTTCATGGTCTACCGGATGGTCCAGCTGGACCAGGAGCGCAACGCCCCGGTGGGCATCCCGAACGTGGAAAAGCTCTCCGAGGAGGAAGCCACCGCCCAGCTGACCGCGCTGAACCTGAACGTGCAGGTGGAGCACGAATACAGCGACGCCGTCGACGAGGACCTGGTGGTGCGCACCGACCCGAAGAGCGGTGCCTCGGTGCCCAAGGAAAGCCTGGTGCGCCTGTACATCTCCGACGGCTCTGAACAGCGCACCATCCCCGATTCGCTGGCAAACCAGACCGAGGTCGCCGCGCGCGAGGCACTGCGTGAAGCCGGGCTGGAAGTTGGCGAAGTCACCAGGATCAACCATCCAAGCATCCCCACCGACTGGGTGGTGCAGACCAGCCCGGAAATGGGTTCCAAGGTCAAGGTCGGCTCGCAGGTAGACCTGATCCTGTCCACCGGCAAGGTCACCGTCCCGGATGTCACCGGGTCCAGCCTGGATGACGCCAAGGCGAAGCTCGAGGCCGATGACCTCGGCCTGAAGGTGCAGTACACCTATGAGGAGAGCAGCGAAGCCGTCGACACCGTGCTCGAGCAGTCCTCCGGCCCGAACGAGGATGTGGAACAGGGCAGCACCATCCAGCTGACCATCGCCCGGGCGGCCGCCTCTTCCAGCCCTTCGCCGGATGAATCGGATGAGTCCAGCGAATCCCCCAGCGAGAGCCCTTCGCCCTCGGCCAAGGAGGACTAGCTCCCTGTCTCCCGCCCCGGGCGGGAGGCTACGCGGAGAAGAGCGGGCTGAGTCCGGCGGCTTTGGCAGCGGCTCCCTCGAGCCCCACAAACTGCAGCCAGTTGCCCAGCATCAGGTAGCCATCCTGGGTCAGCACCGATTCCGGGTGGTACTGCAGCCCCCATAGCGGCGCGGTGCGGTGCGCCAGACCCATCACTACCCCGTCCTCGGTTTCGCAGATGATTTCCAGTTCCTGCGGGATCGTGGAGCGCACCGCGGCCAGTGAGTGGTAGCGGGTTGCCGTGAACGGGTTGGCCACCTGCGCGAAGACCGGATGCTCAGCATGGCGCACCAGCGAGGTCTTGCCGTGCATCAGCTGTTCGGCGTGGGTCACCGTGCCACCGTAGGCCTCGGCGAGGGCCTGATGCCCCAGGCAGACCCCAAGCATCGGCTTGTTGTGCTCGCCGCACCATTTGATCAGGTCAATGCTGACCCCGGCCCCGGCCGGATCCCCCGGCCCAGGCGAGATGAGCACCCCGTCATGCTCCTGGGCCAGCGCAATGGCCCCGGAAAGGTCCCGGTCGTCGTTGCGGATGACCGTGGTCTGCGCCCCCAGCTCCTGCAGGTATCCGACGAGGGTGTAGACAAAGCTGTCGTAGTTGTCGATCACCAGGATCTTTGTCGCACTCACAGTATCCTCAAACCAATCGTCGACTCGGTAAAGGGGCTGAACTGGCTCAGCCACGGGAAAACATACACCATCAGTAATAGTACGACTGCGGCAATCAGAATCAGTGCCTGGATGACGCGAAACCACAGCGGTCCGGGCAAATTACGAAAAATCCATGAATACATTTCCTACCCCTAGCTCGTGGCGTCCTTGACCAGGTCCCGGATCTCCTCGGGAGGCCCGGCCTCCAGCGGTCGCCAGCTGGTCAGTTCGGAGTAGGCGATGATGCGTTCACGGGTGGTGAACGGCGGATGGCAGCTGGTCATGGTCAGGATCGAGATGGTCGGTTCGGCTCCGTACTCGTGGGGCACCGGCAACAGCACTTCCCCGGCGCTGGGCGGGACGATCTCGGTTTTGCGCCAGGTGTAGGTGTAGTACCCCTGCTTGGTCTGCAGGTAGACCTTGTCGCCTTCTCCGAGCTTGTCGATGTCCCAGAAAACCTGTCCGTGCGTCTGGCGGTGGGCCGCGACCGCGAAGTTGCCCTGCTCCCCCGGCTTCTGGGTCGTGGGATAGTGGCCGATGCCCACGCTGTCGATCACATCGCTGCCCACTCCATTGGTGACCGGATGATGCGTTCCATTTCGGCCAAACTGCGGAAAATACATGATTCCGAAGGTCTCTGCATCGGCGATCTCCGTAACGGGGGCCGGTCCGTAGTCCTTTTCATCCACCGTCTCGGGGATGTTCACTTCGCCCAGGCTTTGCACCAGCTCACCGGTGGCCTGCTTCTGCGCGTGGGCCGAGTCAATATTCGTCCACCATAATTCCCACACAACGAAGAGCATCAACACAATTCCGAGGGTGATCAGCAGTTCCCCGAAAAACCCGAGCAGACGATTACCCACGCTGACGGGACGGCGGTCGGTTCGGCGTCCGGGCCGGGCAAGCGTTCGGTTCAAAGGGGCGGTCCTTAGCACGGGATACTTGGAGCAAAGTTGTTCGCATCATAGCCAGTTAGCCCCCGCGGGAAGCGGCGCAACGGCTAGTATGGAAGCTACGCGAAGTATGGATCGTCTTGTCGGTGATACTTCGTTCCTAAGACTACCGGGAACGCCGTGGCGAGTCCTGTTTAATACAATGAGCTGATGAAGCTAGGGAGCTATACATTGCCGGAATCGAAGCGTCGCACGAAGAAGCCCCAGGCCGCCGCGGAGCGCGCGGCGCGCAGCGCTGAGAGCCCGAATCCGGTTTGGTACAAGCCGGTAATGTTCGGGCTGATGCTCCTTGGCCTGGTCTGGGTCATGGTGTACTACATTTCGCAGACGCTCTTCCCCATCCCCAACATTGGTGGCTGGAACATCGTGATCGGTTTTGGCATTGCCATGATCGGCTTCTTCATGACCACAAATTGGAAATAGTTTCCGCAACACCGCTGTGGTCCGCAGCGTAGACAGCCTAAAGCCCGGCGGCCTGTGCCGCGGACATCAGAATCCGACCGAAACTGTCCAGTGCCCGCGAACCCATGGACCACCGTTGCCAGTACAGCGGCACCTCAATGCTCCATGCATCGTCAAGACGGTGCAGCTCAGGCAGCTGCCGCAGCTGCAGTTCCGGCAGCATCCCCCAGCCCATACCTGCCTCAATTGCCGTAGCGTAACGCCACGAGTCCGGGACATAGTGCGTCGCCACTCCGTCCCACGTTGACTGTCCGGTCACTCGCCCACGCAGCTGGGCTTGCAGCGGATCGTCGCGGTCAAAGATCACCACCGGGGCCACCGCCAGCCAGTCACGTGGCGCCATCCCGTCCCGGCGGGCAATGAATTCCGTTGATGCCACCGCCCAGTAGCGCATGGTTCCCAACTTTTGCACCGCGCATCCTTGCACCGCATCGGCGCTGGTCGTCACCACCCCACTGACCTCGCCCTTCCTCAGCAGTTCCGCGTTACGGTGCTCATCTCCCCTGCGCAAATCACAAATGAGGTCCTCGCGCCGACCCAGTTCCCGCAGAACGTCGATGAACCAAGTTGCCAGGGAATCGGCATTGACGCCAATGGTGATCCGTTGGGGCGTTTCCGCATGCTCCCCTTCCCCCAGATGCGTGTTCAGCTCTCTGCCCAGGGAGACGATCTGGCGCGCGTAGCGCAGCACCGTGACACCGGGCTCCGTGGGCCGCACCGGCTTACTACGCAACACGAGAATGGTCCCGGCCCGTTTCTCCAGTGCCTTCATGCGCTGACTCACCGCCGAAGCGCTGATCCCCAGGTCAATGGCGGCGCCATCGAAGCTGCCAGCCTCGATGACCGCCAGGAGAGTCTCCAGCTGCTCAAAATCGAAGTTCACATTAGCAACTCTAAAGTGTCCTAAGACTTTTAAGTTCGACAATAGTTATGAGGTTTTTCTACTGTTGCTACATGCTTGCTACACCTGCCCTGTTGGGCTTCGGCACCGGACTGTCGCTCATCGTCGCGATCGGCGCCCAAAATGCCTTCATCCTGCGCCAGGGAATCACTCGTCAGCACGTTTGGGTGGCGATCATCATCTGCATGCTCTCGGACATTGTCCTGATCTCTGCGGGTATTGCCGGCCTGGGTGCCCTGATAGAGCGCGCGGAATGGATCATGAGTGCGGCACGCATAGGTGGAGCACTTTTCCTGGCGCTCTATGCCCTCTTCGCGCTACGCCGCGCGCTCTCTCCCACGAGCATGGCTACCAAGAACTCCCCCAGCGAATCCTCGGCATGGAGAGTGGCTCTGACCACCCTCGCCCTCACCTGGCTCAACCCTCACGTCTACGTTGATACTGTTCTGCTCTTAGGTTCTATCGGCAACTCATTTGCCGGTGCCCGTTGGCAGTTTGGTGCTGGTGCCATCGTCGCCAGCTTGGTCTGGTTCACGGCCCTGGGTGTCGGTTCGCGTTATTTGGCGCGCATCTTCGCCAAGCCACGCGCTTGGCAATTGCTCGACGGGTTCATCTGCCTGTTCATGCTCTACTTTGCGATCCGCCTGGTCCTCCCCCTGTTCTAGGCGGAAAATCCCGCCCCGAGCCGCCGGCGACATCATCCTTGGCTAATAGGTGGGCGATTTGATTGCGCAGTTATCAACAGCTCTCCACATCTATCCACAGCACCTGTGGGAATCTTTCGCGACAACTTGTTCACAAAGTTATCCACAGCTGGGGAGAAGTCCGTCGGCGCCGCCCCCAAAAGAAGCGAAAACCCAGGGATCCCGGGAGGTGGAGGGAGAGGAATTACACGCCTGTAAGTTATTAACAGTGTGGATTACCGCTGTGGATACGAGCACTTTGAGTCACCAGGAATCCACATAAGTACATGTCAGCCTTGAGTCGTTTAAAAATTCGAATCAGCCGCCCCGAATGCGCCCATGCTCGGAAAACGTGAATCTACAGGCCCTGTTTAAAATTTATCCACAGGTGTGGAGATTCCTGTGTAAAATAGTTGAACGTCGGCCCTCCAGCCCCGGCAACAAGGGGATCCACGGTATCTAACAACCCGGTTCGGCTCGGGAATTACATGTGTGTAAGTTATTAACAGTGTGGATAAGCAGTGTGGATAAGGCGCTGGAGTAGTGTTCGAACTAGGCCAGTGGAAAACGAACGGCCACCGCTGCCAGATAGAGCATGCCCGTTACCACCACGCTGAGAATACCGAGCAGAACAAATTGCAAGGTCGTCCGCTGGGATCCCTTGGGGATAAGTACGATGGACGCTGCGGCAGCTAGGCCAAGCACTGCTCCGCCTAGGTGGCCTTGCCAGGAGATCCCGGGCACCACGAAGCCCATAACGACATTTAGCAGTAGGACAATGCCCATTTGGCGCAACGCGGTCCGGTTGGTACGGAAAACCACAAACAAGGCCAGGAACAAACCCGAGAGCGCTCCCGATGCACCCAATGTCGCAGTGTACGGGTCACTGAGAAGCAAGACGCCCAGAGAACCACCCAAGGCCGAGAGGAAATAGAGCCAGCCAAAGCGCACGCGTCCAAGACGCGGTTCCAGCAGCACCCCGCAGATATACACGCCGTACATATTCATGGCGATATGCAGCAAAGACCCCTGCGAGTGGGCGAAAGCGCTGGTCAGTACACGCCAGGGCTCCCAGTAAGCCAGTGCGCCGACGAGCACAATTTGCTGCGTGAAATTGGGGATGACCCATTGCAGGACATACATCAGCAAATTCACGCCGATCAGGGTGTAGGTCAACACCGGTTTTGCACTCGAGCGGGCGGTCCCACCAAACTCGGTCTTCGCACTGGGTATGGCCCTGTTGGCGTTGCGGACACACTCAATGCATTGCACCCCCACCGGGGCAGAGACCTGGCACCGTGGGCATACTGGTCGCCCACATCGATGGCAGGACACGTAGGAGATCTGGTCTGGATGTCGGTAGCACGTCGGTACCTGCGTTGATTCCGGTGAGACTTGCCCGTAGGACATGGGGGTGTTCCTCAGATATTTAGTGTTGGGGAAGCGGCGGGGACGTTAAAGGTATGGGCTCCGACCGCCACTTCAATGGCGACCGGAGCCCGCGGCGTCAATGACGCGAAGATCCTAGAGGGTCTCGATATCGATCGAATCGATGACGACATCCTCAAGCGGCTTGTCACGCCCGTCGGTGGCCACTGCGTTCAGCGAGTCGACGATCTTGCGCGAGTCCTCGTCAACAACCTCACCGAAGATGGTGTGCTTGCCCTGCAGCCAGGTGGTGGGAACGGTGGTGATGAAGAACTGGGATCCGTTGGTTCCACGACCCATACGAATGCCGGCGTTCGCCATGGCCAGCTTGTAGGGCGCGTTGAAGTCCAGCTCAGGGTTGATCTCGTCATCAAACTGGTAGCCGGGGCCGCCAAAGCCCTGGCCCAGCGGATCGCCGCCCTGAATCATGAAGTCAGAAATGATGCGGTGGAAGATCGTGCCGTTGTACAGCGGGGTATCGGTCTTCTTGTCGCCAGTTTCGGGATGCACCCATTCCTGCTCACCGGTGGACAGTCCCACGAAGTTCTTCACGGTCTTCGGGGCGTGGTTGCCAAAGAGGTTGACGACGATGTCGCCCTTATTGGTGTGGATTGTGGCTTTATGCGTTGCAATTGCGGTCATGCTCCTTATTCTCCCACGTTGAGACCGGCGACTGCCAAAGACACCTGTACGCGTTGAGTGAAAAACGCGGTAAAGGCGTGGTCTGGCGATTCTCGCATGGTGCGTCAGGGAGAAAGTGCATAGGCTGGATGAGTCGAAGGTCTTCCATTGGGCCGGCGCGTGGTCTAGCTAAAGGAGTTCACATGGAAAAGAAGAAGTTCGGGTTCGGCAAGTTCATGATGATCGGTGTGCTCGCCGCGGCCGTCGCCGCGTTAGTAGCGGTGTGGAAGGCGTCGAAGCCGATTGAAGACCCCTGGCAAATGCCTGCCCCTTCGACTGAGCCGCAGTCTCCGGTGGCAAAGTCCACGGAAGCCGAGACCGAAGACATTCGCAGGCTGGCATCCGAATAACAAAAAAGACCAAGCCAAGCACGTGTATTCCTTTAAGGGAATGCACGTGCTTGGCTACTTTTACGGTGATTCGAGGGGCACAGTGGGTGGCTCGGGCTTGGCTTGTCCGCGGACCACCAGAACTAGGCCGCCGAGGATCACGATCAGGCCCAGGATGGTTCCGGCGGGCACGAGCTGGCCGATCATCAGGGCCGCGATGAATGCCGCCCCGGGGATCTCGAGCAAAATGAGAGTCGAGACCGTCAGTGGACCGAGGATGCTCAGCAAATGGTTTAGGGCCGTATGACCCAGAAGCTGCGAACACACGGTGAGTGCGACGATGCCAAACCATCCCCAGGCGTCAAAACCCCAGATCCGCTCCCCGGCCAGGAGGCAAATCGCCAGCAGTACCAGGGAGGTCACGGCATAGCAGACCGATGCGTAGGCACCGGTTGACATTGTCCGCCGCGCCACCGATCCCGCTAGGGTATATGCTCCTGCAAGCATTCCTCCGAGGATAGCCAGAAGGTCACCGAGAATGGCCTCACGCCCGTGCCCAAGATCAAAACCGGTGATGATCACGACGCCGGTGATGGACAGCGCAATTCCCAGGAACACCATGCGGGTGTAGCTAACTCCCCGCAACCGTTGGAACACCACAATCCAGACACCCTGGATGCAGACCAAGGCCGTTGCGGCCGCCACCGAGGTCATGCGCACTGCGTACATGAAGCAGACGAAGTGCAAAGCCAAGCAGACTCCGGCGATGGAACAAAAGGCCCATTCGCGTCGACCCATGCGGCGAAACGAGGTCGGGTCCCGGTGCAGTGTCGGCGCCACCAGCACCGCGGTGGCGCCGAAGTTCCGCCACAAGGCCATCGCCAAGACGGGAACACCGGGAAACGCCGCAATCAGCGGGCCGGAGGCGGAGACTCCCAGGACGCCTACGATCACAAGAAGGATGGTCACCAACCAAGGCTACATTTCCACCCCGCTGTTGGCCGCCTCGCGAGTCCTATGTTGCCGCAAGGCGCTGTAATCGCCTGTGGCCGGCTAGTTCTTGGATGCGCCTGCTGCCTCCGCGTTCTGGCGCCGGCGTTGCCAGAACGCGGCCACGAGGGCTCCTGAGAGGTTGTGCCAGACGGAGAACACCGCGCCTGGAAGAGCGGCTTCAGGGGAGAAGTACTGGGTTGCCAATCCGGCGGCCAATCCCGAGTTCTGCATTCCCACTTCGATGGATACGGTGCGCTTGGACCCCTCGGGCAACCGTAGTGCGGCTCCGACTCCATAACCCAGCAGCAGTCCTGCCGCGTTGTGCAGGATCACTGCAACCAGCACCAGCAGCCCGGCCTGCAAAATGGTCTGGGCACTGCCGGCAACGATGATGGTGACCACGAATGCGATCGCCAGTACGGAAACCCAGGGCAGGGCCTTGAGGACGGCTTCCACTGCCCGGTTGAACATCAACCGGATGACCAGGCCCAGCAGGACCGGAATCAGCACAATTTGAACTACGGTGCCGGCCATCGACCCGGCAGCCACCGGCAGGTACTGCCCTGCCAGCCACAGCGTGAGCAGGGGAGTGAGCAGTGGTGCCAGCAGGGTGGAGATACTGGTCATGGCCACGGACAGTGCCACATTCCCGCGTGCTAGGTAGGTAACGACATTGGAGGCGGTGCCGCCGGGGGCACAGCCGACCAGGATGACGCCGGCGGCCAGCGCGGGATCCAGGCCCAGCAGCGCGGCGATGGCCCAACCCACCAGCGGCATGATGACAAACTGGGCGCAGACCCCGCCCAGCACCGGAAGCGGGTGACGCAGCACCATCCCGAAGTCCGGCAGGGTCAGGGTCAGTCCCATGCCGAACATGATCACCATCAGCAGCGGATTAATCAACGGGGACAGCGGCTGGAAGGCTGCGGGCATCAGCATGCCGGTCAGCCCGCCAAGCAGGATCAAGGCGGGAAAGAGCAGTACCGCGGTGCGTGCACTGCGGGTTTCGTTTTCCTGCGCGGCATCAGCGGTGTATGGGTCGTGCGTGGGCATGTGCAATATCATGGCACGGCGGTGCACGAACGCGAAGTTCACCCGGGGGAGCCGAGCGGTTCATGAAGCGGCCATATGCGCCTTCCACGATGGGTGGCGTGAAGGTTAGCATCGTCGCCGAATCGTTCCTGCCCCACACCAACGGAGTCACCAATTCGGTGCTGCGCACCCTGGAGCATCTGCGGGCCACCGGCCACGAGGCCGAGGTGATCGCCCCTGCCGCTTCCCAGGCGCGGCAGCGTCGCGGGAGGGGAGTTCCGGGGCAGTACTGCGGCTTTCCGGTACGCACCCTGCCCTCCATGTCCCTGGCCAGCTATCCCAGTGTCCGGTTGGCCGCTGGCCCGGTCGGGGTGTTGCGCCGCATGTTCCACGCCTCGGCCCCGGATGTCGTCCACCTGGCCAGTCCCTTCGTGCTGGGTTGGCGGGCACTGCGGGCCGCGGGGGAGCTGGGCCTGCCCACCGTGGCGGTCTATCAGACCGAGGTGCCGGCCTATGCCCGTCCGTACCGCGTGCCCTGGCTCGAGGCCCGGTTGTGGGAACATGTGCGGGCCATTCACCTGGCGGCGGACCTGACCCTGGCCCCCAGCACGTTCTCCCGTTCGCAGCTGCAGCAGCTGGGGGTGGGACGCGTCAAGCTGTGGCGCCGGGGCGTGGACACCGCCCTATTCACCCCGGTGCGAAGAAACGAGCAACTGCGGCAGCGCCTGGCGCCCGGCGGGCAGCGGATCATCGGCTACGTGGGACGCCTGGCAGCGGAGAAGCAGGTCGGCGACCTGCGGGTACTGGCTGGCCTTCCCGGCACGCGGCTGGTGATCGTCGGTGACGGGCCGTTGCGTAAAAGCCTGCAGCAGCAGCTGCCCGGTGCCGTTTTCCCCGGCTTCCTGCGCGGCAGCGAGCTGGCCGAGATGTTGGCCTCCCTGGATCTGTTCGTGCACCCGGGGCAGTCGGAGACCTTCTGCCAGACCATCCAGGAGGCCATGGCCAGTGCGGTCCCGGTGGTGGCGGTTGGACGCGGGGGACCGGTGGACCTGGTCTCTTCCTCGCACAACGGCTGGCTGTATCAGCCCGGGAACCTGGTGCAGCTGCGTTCCCAGGTGGCCGATCTGATCTATGATGACGCCAAGCGCGCGGCGTTCTCCGCAGCGGCGTTGGAAAGCGTCCAGGAGCGCTCCTGGGGCCGCATCGGGGATCAGCTGCTCGGCCACTACGTTGCCGCCGCAGAGCACGCATTGACGGGCCGCTGAGCGTTTTCTCCTGGCAGGCGCCGGGAACCTGGCGTGATTAAAGCAAAAATCCCATCCGGTGTGGGATGGGATTCTCTGTGCTGGTGGAGGTAAGGGGACTCGAACCCCTAACCCTCTGCTTGCAAAGCAGATGCGCTACCAATTGCGCCATACCCCCGCAGGGATCAGGATACCTTGTCGGTGACCTGCTGCCAGGTCTCCTTGGTTTCCGAAGAACCCTTGGCCTTCTTGATCAGAACCGCTGCAGCGGCCGCGATCGAGCCGAGAATCAGGATCTTTTTCATTTTCCCTCTTTCCCAGTGGCAAGGTTTCCGTGGGCGTACCAAGACTTGAACTTGGGACCTCTTCGTTATCAGCGAAGCGCTCTAACCGCCTGAGCTATACGCCCTTGCCATTCCCTTCGGAACGAAATAAAACATTACCGGGGTTTTGGCCCGGACACAAATCGAGCCCTGGTGGCATCCATCACAGATCCCTCCAGGGCTCGAAAAGCGCGTTGCGGTGCGTGTTTAGTCGTCGGTCAGGGTGACTCCGACGCCGCCGACCAGCGAGGCAGCGATGTTGTACAGGACCGCGCCCAGCATCGAGAGCACCGAAATGACCACCACGTTGACCACCGAGAGAATGGTGGCGTAGGAGGCGACCTGGCCCAGCGAGAACGCGTCACGCAGGTCGAAGCCGCTGTCGGCGCCGATCGCGTCGCGCATCAGCTGGTTGAAGCTGTCGAACGTGCCGGTCAGATCCAGCACCGCCCAGAACGCCACCGCGGCCACCACGGTGACCACGCCGAAGGCGACCGAAAGCAGGAAGGCGAGCTTGAGCACCGAGAACGGCTCCACCTTCGACACCAGCAGCCGGGCCTTGCGCACCTTGGCCTTCGGAGCCGGACGCACCAGCTTCTCCTGGCTGCCGGCCGGTCGGGCGTTGGCCGGAGCGGGACGACCGGCTGCCGGGCGGGCGGCGCCTGCGGGGCGGGCCTGGCCGGCGGCGGGCCGGGAACCGGTGGCCGGACGCGCGGTGCCGGTGCCCGGGCGGGCCGCCGGACGGGGCTGGTTGCCGCGCGGGGCGGTGCCCTGCGCCGGCCGTTTCACCTGAGTGGTCCGTGGTGTCGCATTGCCTGATTCACCATTACCGCTCGGGCGAGGCGTCGATGGTGTACTCATGCGTTACCTCCGTCAGTGCTTTCATCCGCGGTGCCCTCGGTGGGGGTGTGATCGTCCTCGGATGATTCAGTGGTCGTATTTTCTGGGTTCAACGGTACTGCACTTTCCTCCAAGTTCTCTTCGAGCTCTTCCTCGGAGTTCTTGGCCACCGCGATGATGTGGTCCTTCTTGCCGGGCTTGGCGAAGATCACGCCCATGGTGTCACGCCCCTTGGATGGGACCTGGGAAACGGCCGAACGCACCACCTTGCCCGACTGCATCACCACCAGCACCTCGTCGCTTTCCTCCACGATCAGCGCGCCGACCAGTTCACCGCGCTCCTCATTCAGCTTGGCCACCTTAATGCCCAAGCCACCACGGGATTGCACACGGTATTCGGAGACTTCGGTGCGCTTGGCGTAGCCCTCGTTGGTGACGGTGAAGACGTAGGATTCATCACGCACCACATCGGCGGCCAGCAGCTCGTCCCCGTCGCGGAACTTCATGCCGGTCACCCCGGAGGTGGCCCGGCCCATCGGGCGCAGTGCGGTGTCCGTGGCGGTGAAGCGCACCGACTGTCCCTTGCGTGAGACCAGCATCACGTCATCTTCGGGGGTCAGCAGCTGGGCGGAGACCAGCTCATCGCCCTCCCGCAGCTTGATCGCGATGACCCCGGCGGTGCGGTTGGTGTCGTAGTCCTCCAGGCGGGTCTTCTTCACCAGCCCGTCGCGGGTGGCCAGCATCAGGTATTCGGCGTCCTGGTAGGTGCGCAGATCCAGCACCTGGGCGATGTGCTCATCAGGCTGGAAGGCCATCACGTTGGCCACGTGCTGGCCCTTGGCGTCCCGGCTGGCCTCGGCCAGCTCGTAGCACTTGGTGCGGTAGACGCGGCCGTGGTTGGTGAAGAACAGCAGCCAGTTGTGGGTGGAGGTGACGAAGAAGTGCTCCACCACGTCGTCCCCGCGCAGGCTGGCCCCGCGGATGCCCTTGCCGCCGCGGGCCTGGGAGCGGTAGTTGTCGATCCGGGTGCGCTTGACGTAGCCGCCGCGGGTGATGGTCACGACCATCTCCTCCTCGGGGATCAGGTCCTCGACGCTCATGTCCCCGTCGTAGCCCATCAGGATCCGGGTACGGCGCTCATCCCCGTGCTTGTCCACGATCTCGGCCAGTTCCTCCGAGACGATCTCCCGCTGGCGGGCCGGGTCGGCGATGATCGCCTTGAACTCGGTGATCATGGTTTCCAGCTCCGCATGGCGGTCCTGGATCTTCTGGCGCTCGAGGGCCGCCAGGCGGCGCAGCTGCATGTCCAGGATGGCGCGGGCCTGCTCCTCGTCGATGTCCAGCAGCTCCATCAGCCCGTCGCGGGCGGCCTCGGTGGTGGAGGAGCGGCGGATCAGCGCGATGACCTCATCCAGCGCGTCCAGGGCCTTGAGCAGCCCGCGCAGGATGTGGGCTTCCTCCTCGGCCTTGGCCAACCGGTACTGGGTGCGGCGCACGATCACTTCGATCTGGTGGGTGACCCAGTGGCGGATGAATCCGTCCAGCGGCAGGGTGCGCGGCACCCCGTCGACGATGGCGAGCATGTTCGCGGAGAAGTTGGACTGCAGCTCGGTGTGCTTGTAGAGGTTGTTCAGCACCACCTTGGCCACCGCGTCACGGCGCAGGATGATCACCAGGCGCTGGCCGGTGCGGCCGCTGGTCTCGTCGCGCATGTCCGCGATGCCAGAGATCTTCCCGTCGCGCACCAGGTCGGCGATCTTCATCGCCAGGTTGTCCGGGTTGGCCATGTACGGCAGTTCGGTGACCACCAGGCAGGTGCGGCCCTGGATTTCCTCCACGTTGACCACCGCGCGCATGGTGATCGAACCGCGGCCGGTGCGGTAGGCGTCGGCGATGCCCTTGGTGCCCAGGATCATCGATCCGGACGGGAAGTCCGGGCCCTTGATGCGCTGCATCAGCGCGGCCAGCAGCTCCTCGCGGGAGGCCTCAGGGTTCTGCAGGTACCACTGCACACCCTCGGCGACCTCGCGCAGGTTGTGCGGCGGAATGTTGGTGGCCATGCCCACCGCGATGCCCGAGGAGCCGTTGACCAGAAGGTTCGGGAAGCGGGCCGGCAGGACCACCGGCTCCTGGTTCTTCCCGTCGTAGTTGTCCTGGAAGTCAACGGTGTTCTCGTTGATGTCCCGGACCATTTCCATGGCCAGCGGGGCCATCTTGGTTTCGGTGTAACGCTGGGCGGCGGCCCCGTCGTTGCCCGGGGAGCCGAAGTTGCCCTGTCCCAGGGCCAGCGGGTAGCGCATCACCCAATCCTGGATCAGGCGCACCAGCGCATCGTAGATCGCGCTGTCGCCGTGCGGGTGGTACTGGCCCATGACCTCGCCGACCACGCGGGCGCACTTGTTGTAGGCGCGTTCGGGACGATAGCCGCCGTCGTACATCGCGTACAGCACGCGCCGGTGCACGGGCTTGAGCCCATCGCGCACGTCGGGCAGCGCACGCCCGACGATCACGGCCATCGCGTAGTCCAGGTAGGACCGCTGCATTTCGGTCTGCAAGTCAACCTGGTCGATGCGGTCCAGCACGTCGCCGCCGTCGGCCACGATCTCCCCGTCGACCGGTTCGCTGCCAGGAGTCTGCTCGTCGCTCATTTCATCCCTTTGGGTAAGTCAAGCTTTTAGGTAGTCACGCCGTCATGCGGCGAAGTGTCTGCGCGGAGCGCGCCTGGGACTAGATGTCCAGGAAGCGCACGTCCTTGGCGTTCTGCTGGATGAAGCTGCGCCGGGATTCGACGTCCTCGCCCATCAGTACGGAGAACACCTCGTCGGCGGCGGCCGCGTCGTCCATCGCCACCTGGCGCAGGGTGCGGTGTTCGGGGTCCATGGTGGTGTCCCACAGCTCCGAGTAGTCCATCTCGCCCAGGCCCTTGTAGCGCTGGATGCCGTTGTCCTTGGGCAGGCGCCTGTTCGCGGCCTGCCCGGCCAGCAGCGCGTCGTCGCGTTCCTTGTCGGTGTAGACGAACTCGTGCGGCGCGTTGGACCACTTGATCCGGTACAGCGGCGGGGAGGCCAGGTAGACGTAGCCCTGCTCGATCAGCGGGCGCATGAAGCGGAAGATCAGGGTCAGCAGCAGCGTGGTGATGTGCTGGCCGTCCACGTCCGCGTCGGCCATCAGCACGATCTTGTGGTAGCGCAGCTTGGCCATGTCGAATTCCTCGCCAATGCCGGTGCCGAAGGCGGTGATCATCGCCTGCACCTCGGCGTTGCCCAGTGCGCGGTCCAGGCGGGCGCGCTCCACGTTCAGGATCTTGCCGCGCAGCGGCAGGATCGCCTGGGTGTGCGGGTCCCGCCCGCGCTTGGCCGAACCGCCGGCCGAGTCACCCTCGACGATGAAGATCTCGCATTCCTCGGGGTTCTTCGAGGAGCAGTCCGAGAGCTTGCCCGGCATGCCGAAGGACTCCATGGGGGACTTGCGCCGGGCGTTGTCACGCGCCTTGCGGGCGGCGACGCGGGCCTGGGAGGCCAGCTGGGCCTTGCGGATGATGTCCTTGGCCGAGCCCGGGTTGCGCCCGAACCAGTCGCCGAGCTGGTCGTTGACCACGCCCTGCACGAAGCCGCGGGCAATCGAGTTGCCCAGCTTGGTCTTGGTCTGCCCCTCGAACTGCGGTTCGGCAAGCTTGACCGAGACCACCGCGGTCAGCCCCTCGCGGGCATCGTCGCCGGTGAGGTTGTCGTCCTTTTCGCGCAGGATCTTGTTTTCCCGGGCGTAGCGGTTGATCAGGCTGGTCAGCGCGGCGCGGAAGCCCTCTTCGTGGGTGCCGCCCTCATGGGTGTTGATGGTGTTCGCGTAGGTGTGCACCGATTCGGCGTACGCGGTGGTCCACTGCATGGCCACCTCGATGCTGATTCCGCGTTCGGTGTCCTCGGCCTCGAAGGCGATGACCTCATCGTGCACCAGCTCGACCTTCTTGGCCTGGTTCAGGTGCTTGACGTAGTCCAGCAGGCCGTTTTCGTACAGGTAGTCCACCACGCGGGGCTTGGGGTCGGCGTCCTGCCCGGCCTCGTCGTCCTCCAGCGCGTCCTCGGTGTGCAGCACCCGTTCGTCGGTCAGCCGGATGCGCAGCCCCTTGTTCAGGAACGCCATCTGCTGGAAGCGGGCCCGCAGCGTCTCGAAGTCGAACTCGGTGGTGTCAAAGATGTCCGGGTCCGGGTAGAAGGTCTGGATGGTGCCGGTTTCCTGGGTTTCCTCGCCCCGGGTCAGCTCCTGCTGGGTGACCCCGCCGTTGGCGAAGGAGATCCGCCAGGCATAGCCCTCACGGCGGACCTCGGTCTCCACGCGCCGGGACAGCGCGTTGACCACGGAAATGCCTACGCCGTGCAGGCCCCCGGACACGGCGTAGCCGCCACCGCCGAACTTGCCGCCGGCGTGCAGGATCGTCATGACGACCTCAACGGTGGGTTTGCCCTCGGTGGGGTGCACGTCCACCGGGATGCCGCGTCCGTTGTCCTCCACGCGTACCCCGCCATCGGCCTGCAGGGTCACCTCGATGGTGTCGCAGTACCCGGCCAGGGCCTCGTCCACAGAGTTGTCCACGACTTCATAGACCAGGTGGTGCAGCCCGCGCGGTCCGGTGGAGCCGATGTACATGCCGGGGCGTTTGCGGACGGCCTCCAGGCCCTCGAGCACCGTGATGTCCTGGGCTCCATAGGTGTGTTCAACTTTGGAAGACATCGATTCCGTGGAGCTGGGGCTGTTCGCTGGCTCCTGCGGTGAAGCGTTTTCGGTAGACACGGGTGCTACGTACTCCTCGAATTTTGATGCGCTGGCCGATGCTTCCGGTTGATCCGGAAAGACGCGGCCATGTTCCTATGCCCTGACCGGAATGAATCGCAACACTCCCGCGCGGGCACACTTACACCAATTCTACCCGGTTTATGGAAAAATGCTGGGATCGGCGTCTCAAAACAGGCCGCTAAACGCACAAAATCCTGCATCTAAGAGGTTCGGGGACCGCAACTGAGGGGGGATGCATGCACCGGGGGCGTGAGAGCGCCACATGGCACGCCAGCAATTTCTACCCGTAGGTGTCCCGCGGACCACGGCCGGCGACCGAACGACTGCCATGGCGCCAGGAGGGGGCGTTGGGACCCAGCACCTTGATCACGGTGACAATTCCTGGCCCCAGCTCCGCGTCGAAGCGCTTGAGCAGTTGGTGGGTCAGCAGCCGCAGCTGGGTGGCCCACGAGGTGGAATCGCAGCGCACCACCACCACCGTATCCGCAAAGGACTCGGGCTTGCAGTGGGCAGCCACGTCGTGACCCACGATCTCTTCCCAGCGTCCGAGCACCGAGCCCACGGCCACCTGGGTTCCCCAGCCGCGGGTTTTGGACAAACGGGAAATCACTTCGCCAATGACCCTGGGGTCCCGGCCCCCGTCGGCGGCCTTGCGGGGAGCCTTGTCCCCGGACTTGCGTGCCGCCTGGCGCTGCTGCACGCGGGCCATGCGTGCGGCATCGATGCGGGTTTCCCCGCGTTCCTCGGCCAGACGGCGCATCCGGTTTAGCAGTGCCTTGGCCGGGTCAATCTCTTCCTCAGACGTCATCGACGTGTCCCGGACTGACCTGGAAGAAACTGCCCTTGAGCGTGGGAGGTACATCCTCGGGCACCGCCGCCGTGACCAGCACCTGCTCCGCGCCGGCAACAATATGGGCCAGGCGATCGCGGCGGGTGGCATCCAATTCGGCGAAAACGTCGTCGAGGATCAGGATCGGCCCGGATCCCGGACGCGGGTCGTCATCGCCGAACACGCGGTAGGCGGCCAGGCGCAGCGCCAGTGCGAAGGACCAGGTTTCGCCGTGAGAGGCGTAGCCCTTGGCCGGGGTGCTGCCCAGATACAAGGCCACGTCGTCGCGGTGCGGGCCAAACAATGTGATCCCCCGCTCCAGCTCACGGTCCCGGTTGGATTCAACCATGTGCAGCAGCTGTTCCTGCAGCTGCTGCTGGGTGAGGCCGGGCAACTGCGAATGATCCAGTTCCGCCTCCGGACCCTCTCCACTGATCGAACTGAGGTATTGGGTGCTCGCGCTCTTGGCGCCGTCGGCCAAGTCGGCGTAGGCCGCCGCCATGTAGGGCTCGAGCAGTTCCAGCACCCGAAGCCGTCCGTGCATCAACCTTGCGCCCATGGCGGCCAGTTGCAGGTCCCATGCCTGCAGGGTTGCTTCCTGCGATGAGTTGAGGGTGGTGCGTCCGCGCACCGACTTCAGCAGCGCATTGCGCTGCTTGACGATGCGTTCGTAGTCGTTCTTTGTGGCCACTTCCGCTGGGCGCAGGGAAAGCAACAAGTCATCTAGGAACTTGCGGCGGTTGGACGGGTCACCCTTGATCAAGGCCAAATCCTCGGGGGCGAACAGTACGGTGCGAACAATCCCCACGATTTCCCGCGCCCGCACCGGATTGGCGCGGTTGATCCGCGCCCTGTTGACCTTCCCGCTGGTGATTTCAACCTCCAGCGACGTGACGCGCTCGGCTCGATGCAGGGCTCCGCGGATAATGGCGCGCTCGGCACCGAAACGGATCAGAGGTGCATCGTTGCTCACCCGGTGCGATGACAAGGTGGCGAGGTAGCCGACGGCCTCGACGATATTTGTTTTGCCGACCCCGTTGGGACCGATCAGTACGTTGATCCCCGGAGCCAACCGCACATCGGCTTGCGCGTAGGAGCGAAAGTCGGTGAGGGAGAGTTGCGAGATGTACACCAAGAGTCCTGAAATGAAAGCGGTGAGGGCTGCCTGCCCCCCCACCGCAAAGGTAGTTAGTTCGCGTTCGGAAGGCGCACAGGCATGACCAGATACCGGTACTGGTCCTGATCGTCATCCTCGGCCGAGGCCTGTCCGGTCATCATTGCCGGCTTAGGTGCACTGGTGAATGAGAAGCGCACGTAGTCAGTGTTGAAGGATCCCAGCCCTTCACCCAGGTAGGTGGGGTTGAAGGCGACGGTGATGTCTTCACCGGAGAGCTGGGTTTCGATTGCCTCTTCGGCCTGGGCGTCTTCCCCGGTTCCAGCATCCAACGTCAGCTGTCCGTCGGTGAATGCCATGCGCACTGGAGTATTTCGTTCGGCCACCACCGAGACGCGGCGAACCGCCTCAATGAGTTCGTTGGTGCGCACGGTCGCATGAATCGGGGTGTTTTCGGGGAAGAGCGAGCGGATCTTGGGGTAATCGCCGTTGATCAGCAGCGAGGTGGTGCGCCGGTTGGCGCTTTCGAAACCGACCATTTCGCCGTTCTCGCCAATGGCAATCTTCAATTCTCCCGCTGAGGCCAAGGTCTTGGCGACTTCATTGAGCGTTTTGGCCTTGATGAGCAGTGAGGTTGAGATTTCCGGCTGGGCAGGCTTCCAGTGCAGCTCACGCATGGCCAATCGGTAACGGTCGGTGGCCAGGAACGTTATCAGGTCATTTTCAATTTCAACCTTGATCCCGGTCAGAACCGGAAGGGTGTCGTCCTTTGAGGCAGCAACAATCACCTGTGAAACTGCTTCGGCGAAAGCTTGACCGTCCACGGTTCCCGAGACTTCCGGGAGTTTGGGCAGTTCAGGGTATTCATCCACCGGCATCGTTGCCAGATGGAACCGTGAGCGACCGCAGGTCACCGTGATCTTTGACCCTTCGGTTTCAATCGTCACGGTGGACTGAGGCAAACTTCGGGTGATGTCCGCCAGGAGGCGTCCCGAAACGAGAATCGAGCCTTCTTCGGAAATGTCAGCGGGAATTTGGATATGCGAGGAGATCTCGTAGTCGAATCCCTCAAGCCGAACCATTCCTTGATTGGTGGTCAGCAAAATACCGGCTAGGACCGGCGACGGCGGACGCTGCGACAAAGACCGAGCGGTCCAGGACACGGCTTCAGCCAACACATCCTTTTCAACGCTGAACTTCACGAATCAATCCGCCTTTCGGAGCGCACTAGCTTGCCAGCAAGCCTTTGAGGTCAATCTCTACCGAGTTCTTAAGCATAGACAACGAACCACGGAGCAAGGTCAATCTTGCCATGTTTAGAGCTATTGCTCTCATCGAGAAAAGCTGATCGCTCCGGTAAGTGGCTCGATGTGATGTCACGAGGTTCCTGCGTTGTCCAGAATGTCTCCGACATCAGCGACAGCTGATCTTGGTGTTCGGTGAGAGGAATAGGTCGGGGGAACAAGGACTCGTTATTTGAAGGCCTAAGGGTTTAAAGGGGGAGTGTTAATAACCCTTGTGGATCCTGTGGATAACCGATTAAAGGGCAGATCGAACCCAGATTGTGCATGTGAACAGTCTGTGGTTTCAAGTGGAACTCAGTTCCACGAAGGTGTTGATACTCAGTTTCACGATTTTTTAGATCCACAGCGACCCCCTGAGTTATCCGCAGAGAACTCAGGAGCTGTCACCAGTTCATCCACAAATCTATCCACAGCTGTGGTTTTCGGTCCTAATGTTCGCGCTGGCTCTGTTTGATGCGGTTAGTTAGCTCTGTGACCTGGTTGAAGATGGCACGACGTTCAGCCATGAGTTCGCGGATTTTGCGATCGGCGTGGATCACCGTCGTATGATCACGTCCGCCCAGCTCCGCACCGATCTTAGGAAGCGACATGTCGGTCAATTCCCGCAACAGGTACATGGCGATCTGTCGCGCGGTGACCAAAGTACGCGTTCGCGACTTGCTGTTCAGCTCGTCAATAGTCAAACCAAAATACTCGGCGGTCTGTTTGATGATGGTGGAGGGAGTGATCTCCTGCGCGCCGTCTTCGCTGATGAGATCCTTCAGCACGGTTTCCGCCAGCGTCAGGTCAACCTGCTGATTATTCAGGGAAGCGAACGCCGTCACCCGAATCAGGGCGCCCTCCAGTTCGCGGATATTTGTAGAGATCCTGGAAGCGATGTACTCCATGACGTCACTGGGTGCGGACAGGTTCTCGGCATCTGCCTTTTTACGCAGGATGGCGATACGTGTTTCCAGCTCCGGAGGCTGAATATCCGTGAGTAGACCCCATTCGAAGCGGGAACGCATCCGGTCCTCGAAGCCCTGTAGCTGTTTCGGAGGCAGATCGGAGGTAATCACTACCTGCTTGTTGTGGTTGTGCAACGCATTGAAGGTATGGAAGAACTCTTCCTGGGTGGCATCCTTATTCGCGAGGAACTGGATGTCGTCAATGAGCAGGATGTCCACGTTGCGATAGGTCTGCTTGAAGCTTGCGCCCTCGTCATCCCGAATTGAATTGATGAAATCATTTGTGAACTCTTCGGAATTTACGTAGCGAACCCGAATGCCCTTATACAGGTGGCGAGCATAGTGGCCAATGGCGTGCAAGAGGTGAGTCTTGCCCAGTCCGGAATCTCCATAAATGAATAAAGGATTGTAGGCCTTGGCCGGCGCTTCGGCGACCGCCACCGCTGCGGCGTGGGCGAAGCGGTTGGAGGAACCGATCACAAACGTGTCAAAAATGTATTTCGGATTCAGACGACCGAACTCTTGAGAATTCGATGGGGGAGTCGGCTGCGGCGCCGGCTTGGGACGTGGGCCGGTAGGCTCTGGCCCGGTGTCTTCTTCGATGGCTGCGGCAGCAGCGACATCCTCGGCCTTCTCTTCTTCCTCAGAATCTGCCAGCGTCAGATCAACACTGACTGCACAGCGAATCTCGTCCTGGAAGACAATGCGCAGTGCATCGTCAAGAGGTTCGCGCAGTTGCGTCTGGAGAATATCGCGTGTGAGATCGTTGGGCACTGCTACCAAGAGAGTGCTGCCGATCAGACCCTGGGCCTTGGCCAGTGATACAAACGGGCGGTAGCGCGCCTTGACCCGGTCGTCATCCTCGATCTGGCGGATCACCTGACGCCATGAGCTGCCAATGGTATTGGTCTCGTCGGTGCTCACGTAGGTGCTCCACTTCCTTCAGTTTGTGCAATTCTCATCACATTTCGGTCGCCCTGGGGGCCGAAAACGCTTGGCAATCGCGGGACATCGACTCTGATTC